>NC_014643.1 GCF_000164695.2 Rothia dentocariosa ATCC 17931 | reverse complement strand
GCGTGACGCGTGAGCGTATTCGTCAGATCGAATCAAAGACCATGTCGAAACTGCGTCACCCCTCGCGTTCGCAGGTTTTACGTGACTATCTAGACTAGAGACAATACCCCCTAGTCGTAACGTGTTGAGTGCGCCCATCAGACCTTTCTGATGGGCGCACTTACGTATAACACTTAATACAATTAAGCAGTATGCGAATAGAAAACACCCCTGCTGAAATCTATCTTGAGGGTGAAAGAGCGTAACTCGCAGCCTTGAATACCGCGCTGTTGCGGCTTAGAAGGGCCCGCTAACAAGGCGGTGGTAAACAACGCAAATCTGAGGCATGTTCGTGCGTATAAAGTCGACCCTGCAGATACACGACACGGAACGCAAGGTATGGCATAGCGTGTTTATCTGTGATTACCTAGAAGTAGTGGTTACCACAAGATAACGAACCCGCATTTTTTCCGGAAATGCAACCAACAACCGCATCCCACATCCACATCACCGATAGGGGACGATACTGTGAGTATTCTTGAAAAGACCGCTCTTGAACAACAAGCTCTGAACGTTATTGACCGCATCAATGCACAGCAGATATCGCCTGTTATTTTCTTTGACACTCAGCAGACATCAGAACCTCTACCAGTGACCGCTTCTAAGGTTGGAGGTGTTCCCTACGTTCCGGTTGGTACCGCGGCGCCGACCAACGGCAGTGGACAGAATTTGGGGCTTATTGCCCAGATTAATTGTTCTGAGCTTCCCACAAACGACATTTACCCCGAAACCGGAATCCTACAGTTCTGGCTTGATCCGCACGAAGACTTGTGGGGGCTAAACTTAGACGATCCCACCAGCCAACAAAAAACTCGAGTTGTCTATTATCCGACTCTGGATGCGCCAGACTCCGGGGTCGGTACCGCCGTAACGGAACTTATAGTTAATAATCCTCAAGATGACTTATATTGGCCGGTCAGCGGACGTCATGGGTATGGTCTTATCGCCAAATCCCAGAGTAATGAAGAATGGATTTTTGACGGACGCCCACATTCGGAATTTACTCGAATCTGGAACGATATGTACCCCGAGCAGCTTATAGCGAGCATTTGGGACCTTCGAAAGTTCGACGGCGGTGCTGACACTCTCAAGACTTTACGCGATATGACGGGCACCCCCGAAAGCTATACCCATCACAAAATTGGTGGTTACCCCCTCTTCGAGCAACGCGATCCGCGTGATGGTGATGCGGCTCTTACTCAGTACACCGTGAATCTGCTGACGCTTATATCACGGGTGGAGTCAGGTAGCCATGAGGGCATTATGTGGGGCGATATGGGAACCGCAAACTGGATGGTGACCTCGCACCAGCTTAAGAACCGAGACTTCTCGAAGGTTCTCTTCGAATGGTCATAAGGTCCAATACTTAGGACCAGCTGGCTGTACACACAAAATTCTCCGGCGTGTATCTTCTCCGACCGGGTGTAAAGATAATGCTTCATGCTAAGGTGTGAGTCATCTTTATATAATACTGGGCACCCAACCCAACGAGGAGAACGCGTGACGAATAAACAGGCAGAGATACTAGAACGGGCTCGCGCTTTACTGGCTGAGATGAATGTGGGACATCAAGTTCCTGCAATGCGTATCAATACACAATTCGCTAAGTACAAGACATTGCCGGTCACCGCCTCCAAAATCGGGGGAGTGCCGTACCTGCCCAAGGGCCAGGACGGTCCCGTAGACGTTAACGGTGAACCTTTGCACATGATTGCGCAGATTAACTGCGCCGATCTGCCACCGAATAGTATTTACCCGGCGGAGGGGCTGCTGCAGTTCTGGATTAGCCCGACCGAGACCGATACGGAAGATTACACCTCATCACGATATGATCGCGTGATTTACTATCCTGAGCTAGGAAAAGCGAACAGGAAGGCTCATAAACTAGTCATTACCGAGGATAATGGCTTTATATGGCCTCTTTTGGGCGGAGAATACGCCCTGAGTTTTGAGCCTGAAAATCTAGAGCCCGGGCTAAAACTTAAACAATACAGTACCGGGCAGTTATTTACGCGGTTGTGGAATGAACGTTACCCGCAGGAGCAGATTGAAAGTCCTTGGGATCTTGATGAGCTTGCAGGGCTTGAAGGCGATGGCCTTGCGAGCACCTTTTACGAAGATCTTGACCACCACCAGCTGGGCGGTGTTCCCGAGTATATCGACTGGGACCCCCGAGATGACAAGGAAGAATGGAAAGACTACACGATTAATCTGCTCACTCTTGTCTCTGCGTATGAAGGTGACACCATAACCATCATGTGGGGCGATGCCGGAGCGGCAAACTGGCTGATTACCCCAGAGCAGCTGAGGAATTTAGATTTCTCTAAGGTCTTTTATTCGTGGGATAGCTGCTAAAGAAAATACACCATGAGCACTATTTTTGAGCGGGTCAAACACCTTAATTATCTGCTGAGCCAGCAGGATTGCAAACCCACTGTGCGCGTCATTCCTCGCGCAGCTCAGGGAACTGTGCCGGTGACCGCCTCTAAATTTGGGGGAGTGCCGTACCTGCCCGCCGGGGCTCAGGCCCCCACTAACCAGAACGGTAGGCCGCTGGGTATGGTCGCGCAGATTAACTGTGCCGACCTGCTGCAGAACACGGTCTATCCGCAGACTGGGATGCTTCAGTTCTGGCTGGATCCGTATGATGATTTGGGACTGGGCGTCGATCTGAAGAACCCGGTGTCGCAGGTCAATACTCGCGTGATCTATTATCCTAATCTTGAGGAAACAAACCCATGTACCCACACTCTTGTTATGCCAGATCAAGAGAAACAAACCGAGGTGGAATTTATGGCCTGGCCAGTACACATGGATCAGGGATGGGAAATCGGACTCAGCTTTGAAGAAGCCTCAGAAGGAATAACTCCACAGAATTGGTGGGTCTACCAGAGCCGGTTTGTAGAGTTGTGGAATGAACTATACCCCCAGCAGCCTATCGGCGATTTCGCGGGTATTGATGCATACGCGCCCACAGATGAGGAACGCACGAGCGTGACGTTTTACCGCGACATAGATCAGGGAAGTTACCACAAACTTGGCGGACACCCAGAGTTTACCCAGCAAGACCCGCGTCAAGAGCATGATGGGTTCGATAACTACACAATCAACCTGCTCACCATGTTCTCTGAGGATGCTGAAAAATTTGTTACTGTTTGGGGAGATCAGGGCACAGCAAACTGGCTGATAACTCCGGAACAGCTGAATAACCGAGACTTCTCGAAAGTCCTTTTTGAATGGTCCTGTGGCTAGCTGCTTCGCACCGATTGTTTGCGTGAAATATAGTCTATAGTCCAAGTTGAGCAAGAAACCGCTCAGCAACGGCCTGCACTTCATCAAGACCCCGAACACGTTTTATCTGCGGCTCCACCAAGTTGCCAAGCTGAAAACAAAGCGCCATGAGAGAACCCATCATAGACCCGATGGAATCCGAATCGGAATCTACCGATATGGCCTGCGTGTAAGCATCGAGCAAAATATGACGGGCTAGACCGGAGGAGACGCGGGCGCGCGATTCCGCGTAGAGCGCCACCCACACGGCGATCCCCAACACCGTCGTAGCCATCCAATCGGTACCGAACTCTTGTGCTACTGTCTCCGCAGAGGGCTCTACAGGATGTTCTCCGCTCCCGAGACGAAGCGCCTGCTCTAGAACATAGCGGGTCTGCGAACCGTCACCGGGAAACACACTATCCGCATTTACCGTGCCGCACCACTCGATAATTGTCTTTACTGATGCGGCGAGTATGTCTGAAGATCGTGAAGGTTGGTCCGAAGTTACCCGACCCAGAACATCACGAACCAGCAGAGCATATGCTGCTGCAGAAACTAGCGCCTCCGGATGCCCATGTGTGAGCGCCGCGCCACGTACCGCCAACGATACAACTGTACGTTCCTGCTCCACCGGTAAAAACCCGAAGGCAACCGACCGTACAAGAGCACCAGAACCTAGCCCCTCAGGATTAATGTTCTGCGTAGCGGTCTGCATCTCTCCGCTTGCTAAAGCACGCAGAGTTGCTTTCCCTGGACCTTCCTTTCGGGTCATATACGTACCATGATCGATGGTACGAGGCAGAGCATAAGGAGCGTTCTCGGGTAAAACGAAACCCATACCTCGGTACCAGCGCAGATAGGCGAGCCACAGACATGCCGCTTCATCGGCAGCTGCCCCTTGATTGTTCCACTCCAAAACCTCGGTCAGGGCATCAACGGTATAGCAGGTCAGCTGGGTGTCATCGCTAAAGACCAATGGGGCATTTTCCGTTACGATGTTCTGCGGGCGTTCCGCGATCTCGGCGGCGCTCAGAAGCTCTAAAGGATACCCGAGCGCATCGCCTAGTGTACCCGCAATCAGGGCAGACCGAAGGCGTTCGGCATACATTGGAGAAGAAATATGAGGCACCCGAGTAAAATCACCCATAACGCACATTATCCCATACCCCATAACGCCAAAGCACGGGCGTAAGTTACGTACATGATGAAATCAGGGTGCATGTTCCAGCACCCAATGTAATACTAAAAACTATGAAGATTCTGCACACCTCCGACTGGCATTTAGGGCGTACCTTCCACCGGCACAGCCTGCACGAATGGCATCAACGGTTCATCGATGAACTTATCGACTATGCGACTGCCGAAAAGATTGATGTGCTCCTTATTAGCGGAGACGTGTACGATAGCGCCCACCCCAGTGCCGAAACCACCGAGCTTCTTGGCAAGACTTTAGACCGTCTGGCGCTCGCGGGAATTCAGGTAGTTCTGAGCGCGGGAAATCATGATTCCGCTCGTAGGTTAGGGTATGGGGCAGGTACTTTAGCGCGGCAGGGTATATACCCTGTGACGACTTTGAAGGAAACATTTGAACCGGTAGAGCTCACCCGGGACGATATACGAGTGCGTATTTATGCCGTGCCTTACCTAAACCCACGTTATTATGGGCGTCAGCTTGATGTTGAGCCCACCCATGCAGCCGTGCTGGGAGAGGTCTGCACACGAATTCGAGAAGACAATGAGAAACGGAACGCAGGGGAGAACCCCGCAGATTTCACCATTGTCATGGCCCATGCCACCGTGAGTGAGCACGGTGACTTCAATGAATCTGTGCGTTCTTCTTCGGAACGAAATATCAGCGTAGGCGGCGTGGACTGGGTGCCAGCTGCGCTCTTCGAGGGATTCGATTACATGGCATTAGGACATATTCACCGCCGCTACCCGGTGACGGATCGTGTACGATACAGCGGCTCGCCGCTACCTTTTTCCTTCAGCGAAGAAGCTAATAAGAACGGAGCCTATTTACTGAACCTCACAGCACGCGACGGGGGCATGGAACTGCAGGTCGAATCCCATGAATGGCGCACTCGGCTGCCCCTCAAGACCCTGACGGGAACTTTCGATGAACTGATGGAAAGCGACGAATTCTCGCCCTACGAAACCGAGTATTTTTGCCGTATTATCCTGCGCGATGATAAGCAGCCGGTAGGTACTCTCGACGAGCTCCGTAAACGATATGAGAATATTGCCTCGTTCGTTTTTGAGCCTCTGCATCAACAACCGCGCGCAAACACTCGCCCGCGCATCACCGAAACCACTAACCCGGCGCATGTGTGCGAGGAATTCTACGCTACTGTGCGGGCGCATCCGATGGAGGCGGCAGAAACCCGAGCCCTTGAACATATTGTTGATGAGGTTATCAGCAGCGGGAGGTCAGCATGATTTTTCATCGCCTAGAATTTGAAGCATTCATGGCCTACCCCAAGCGAGAGGTCATAGACTTTGATGCCCTCAACGAAGCCGGTATTTTTCTTCTTAATGGTCCCACCGGGTCGGGAAAAACGACCGTACTCGACGCTATCTGTTATGCACTGTACGGAATGCCCTCTTCAGGGCGAGATACAGGTTCTTTGTGCTCTACCCATGTGCCCCCTGGAAAAATAAAACCCCATATTTTTCTGGAGTTGAGCATACAGAATCGTCGTCTAAGGATCGACCGAACCCCAGCGTACCGTCGGCTCATCACACGCGGGAAAAATAAAGGAACACCCACCCTCGAAAATCCGCAGGCATTAGTTTCTGAACTTATCCCGGGCAGAGACCCGCAGGATGAACAATCCTGGCGTAAAGCAGCGGAGGGCATGGCAGACTCGGCGGACTACCTGACAAAACTTATAGGACTCAACCGAGAACAATTCTTGAAGGTTATGCTCTTACCGCAGGGGCAGTTCGCAGATTTTCTTAAGGCTCGCAGTAAAGACCGAATTCCGTTGCTTAAACAGCTTTTTCCGGTTGATACCTATGAACAGGTAATGAATAGGCTTCGAGAGAAAGAACAGATTAGTGAGCGTGCTGTACAGGATATTAAACATGCTTTAGACAGGACTCTTGAGCAGACCGTCACGACGTACACAAAACTATGTGAACGACTTTCGCGCAGCGGCACAGACCTTGACGACAACAAAAATATCGTTGATGCGCAGGAGCGTGAAGTTTCTGAAGCACATACCAAACTTGGCCTAGCGACCGATCTTGAGACTGCACGGCATGATTTCGAGGGGTGGTTCACGGAGCATCTTCACGCTGTACGCCAGCAAGAACAGCAGGATGAGCACGCCCTGACCGACCTCAAACATAAACGTGAAAAACTTGCCGCGCAACAGCAGGACATAGCCCAGCGAATACAGGATTGGGCGGAATATGAGAAACTGCAGTCGGCATGGGCGCGACACGAATCCCAGGAAGAGGAACATAAGAAACAGTGCCGAACGCTCAGTAACTCTCGGGCAGCAGCCCCTGTGGAGGCTGAACTGGAACGTTCTCGTCGTGATGAGGAACGCCGGATGCACGCCGCCGAGCACGCACAGGATACGCTGAACATGGCTCGGAGCAGCGCCTCACAAGCTCTAGAAGCCCTAGGGGACTGCACCGAGCACCTTGAGGCTTCACTGTACCGGATAGACACGGCGCAGGATCTTCAACGGGTTCTCAATCAAGCTCCAAGCGTGATGGCGCAGCTTCGGGTATACCAGCACGATGAACAAGCTTTAGAAGAGACAAAAGCAGCCCTTACAGCGCTCAAGCGGGACTCCGAGAAAGCGCAACGGACGGTGGATGGAATTGCGAAACGCGAGCTCCAGAGCCAGCAAAAACTCAGTGATATTAGCAAGCGGCTAAGCTCCCTGCACGATGTTGAACAGAACTACGCTCGGGCCCAACTTGCCCTAGAAACTGCGAAAAAGACCCAGCAAGAAGTCGCTGCCCAAGCAGAAAAATTAGAGCAGGCGCAAGCTGCTCACGACCAGGCCGTGCAGGCGTATGAGCTAATTCAGCGGGTATCTATCACCGCATCGGAAGAGTACACGAGGCTTCAAAAACGGCGCTTAGAACAGGTCGCCTTCACACTTGCAGAGGAGCTGGACGAAGGACAGCCCTGCATGGTGTGCGGCTCTCGGGAGCATCCGCAACCGGCCCAGCCCAGCGTCAACGGCATTACCTTAGTGGAACAATCTGAGATTGATGCCGCCGAGGAACGTGCCCACCGGGAGCAGCAGAAAGCATCGGTAGCAGCTACTTCCGTGGCGCAAACCCAGGCCGTTATGGATCAGCTCAAGGAGTTTCACATACCTGATTCTCAAGAAGCACAGCGTCAGGTGACAGAAGTACAAAATATCTATAACCAGGCTCAAGAAGCCTTAAAACACAAGCGTGAAGCGCAGCATCAACAGGAAAAAGAGACGCTTGAACTTCAGAAAATTTCGGAAGAGCAGACCCAGGCGCGTACATCTTTAACCCAACTGCAGACTCAGCAGGCGAGTGAGCAGCAAACCCTGAAAAAGCTTGAGAAAAAACTTTGTCAGGTGGTGGCTACCATAAGTTTTGCCGACCGGGTACGCATGCTTGAAAGCTACGTGGAGCAGGCGCATCGTGCTGTTGATGCAAGCCGTCGTCTTGACGATGCCACAATTAGCGCAGCAGAGAGCGCACATCAGGCACAGCAAAGTCTGGAACGGTCGGTTTTCGAGACTTTCGAGGCGGTTCAGCAGGCGGTTCTCACAGAGGTACAGCAACAGCATCTTGAGCAGGCTATTTCGGCTTATCGAGAAGAACATGCCACTCTTCAAGCCTCTCTTGACCGACCAGCCATGCGTACCGTTGCCACGCTTATTGAGCATGGACAGAAGGCTCCTTCCCAAGAAGAACTTACCCGCATACGTCAAGAACGCGATAATGTTGAGCAACAGTATGAAACTTTGATGACACGCGAGGGTATTCGTACAAATGGTATTGAAACTTTAGAATCTCTGCTTCAGGACTACCAAGAACAGCAAGGGGAATCAGCCCATGCCGTGGAACAGGCCAATCTTTACGCCGGGCTAGCGAGCATCGCTCGGGGTGACAATCCTGATAAAAACCATCAGATAGATCTTGTGAGCTATGTGCTCGGCGGTGAATTTGAGCAAGTCTTGCAAGTGGCTTCTGAGCATCTGCAGCGTATGAGCGATAATCGTTACCGTTTGGTACTCAGCGACAAACGAGAGAAACGAGCGCGTATTGGCGGCGGTCTGAGTATTAGCGTTGAGGATAACTGGAATAACGACCAGCGTGAGGTGAATTCTCTTTCCGGCGGCGAGTCTTTCCTCGCATCGCTTTCATTAGCCTTGGGTCTTGCCGAAGTTGTTCAAGCACGTAACGGCGGTATAGAGATTGAAACACTTTTCATTGATGAAGGTTTTGGAACTCTCGATGCGCAGACTCTGGAGCTTGTAATGGAAACACTGGAGAATATTCGAGAGAACGGTCGTGTTATTGGACTTATATCACACGTTGAAGATATGAAAGAGCGTATTTCTGCCCAAGTCAGTATAGAAAAGCGACAAAATGGCTCGACTCTTCGAGTTAACGTTTAGGTTTGGACGAATGCGGGGGTAAACTATCCAAAGAGATATCACTTAGACGGTTGAGAAGACCGGCCTCAAACACCCCCAAGGAGAACAGGATGCGCCCCACCACATCCGGAAGAGACGGCGGTGAGAGAACCTCACCTACACCGTTAGGTTCTGGTGCGTCTGGTACGCGCATTACTAACAAGCCCTCGCAACAGCGGCATAGCTCTTTAGGGACCGGGGTACCCCGCTGGAGCTCTGGGCTTCAGACAAATATTGTGGTTCCTCACGAAGAATACGATCTGCGAGAAGCGACCCGTGCTCACGGTCGCAGCTTTCTGGGAATGTTGAGGATTCGCCTAAGATACCTTATCCGCACACGGCGCGAAGAAGGATTTCTTTACAGCGCATTTGACGTTATGATGCACATGCCTGTTGCCCTGATCGGTATGACCCTTTTTCTAGTAATTGCACGAAATCTGCATACAGTGCATGATGGCGGCTATGCTGTAGGGGCTCTTGCCTTTGCCTATACCCTCAAGATATCGACAACCCCGATTTTGGAGCGTTATTGCGGTCTTAGACTCGTATTAGGAGGCAGTGCGGTTCTGCATATTCCTGCGGTACTGTACCTCATGCATCTGTCAAATATGCTGGCTACGGAGGCCGCAGTCTCAGTCACGACTTTTGAGTATGCGGCGGCATGTATGCTGGCGGGCTACACCCTTCCGCCATGGCCTGTGATTGTGCATGAAGCTCGGTATAATCCCACAAAAACTTCTGATCCTGAGTGGCTTTTTGCCATGGTTGCATGGACGAACGTCGAAAAGCTGGCGCTATATCCTCTGGCTGCATTTGTCTTGGTGCTTCTGAACAGCCTTATGGGTATTAACGCTGGGTTCTGGGCGGCTATTTTATTGGCTGGTTTGTTAATATTTGTTGTCGTTCTTATCCCCAACGTACTTCCTAGAACTCCAAAGTCGCTCCCCTCAGATTCAGACGTGGCGCGAGCAGATGGAACCGCACAACTGCATGTACAGGAGACACCCTCAGATTCTATAAGTATGGTTCTGATCTTGGGACTCATGGTTATCAGCGGATGCATCGGATCTATCGGTTCAGCTCTGCTGGGATTCGCTCTCAATCACAATGCATTATCGCTCTACCCTTTGATGATTACAATATGCTTGGGGACAGCTGTTATCACTATGCTTCCGGTGCTTTTAGGCGCAGATAAAATTGTTCCTTGGCACGGTTGGCTTTCGAGCGGCGTTGTGCTCACACTGGCTGCACTTTTACTGCCTACTGTCGATCGAATATCAATGATGATGGTAGGCCTAGCAATCTACGGCGTGGCGTTAGGAATTGTTGTTGGCGGCCATAAATTAGCTTTGGCGCATGTGCTGGTACGCACTCCCGACACCCAGATGAGCTTCTATATTAGTGGTGCTATGGCGCTAGGGCTTACTTTTGGCGCTACCTGGGGAGGGTACCTGGGAAGCGGCCCCTACTACCGTAACGCCTTTATCGTTCCGATCGTTGCCGCTTGCCTGTACTTCTGCATGGGGCATCTTTACGGGTATCTCTGGCGCCGCCGCTACGAGGAACAACTGGCGCCATTAGATGACTGATCAGCCAGTAGGGCTTACCCTCGTGAATAATATAATGAGGTGGTACAAGTTTTCGAGAGGAAAACCTGTACCACCTCATATATGAGCAAAAGAGCCGTGAGATTCTTAGTGCCCGCGTTTTTTCCAAGCGTCTAGATCGGGTGCCTCTACACCGATGCCTGTGGAGTCTCCGTGACCCGTGAGAACCGCCGTAGAAGCAGGGAGAGTGAGTAACTTCGACTCGATGGAATCGATAATAGTGTCGAAGTTACTGTATGAGCGCCCAGTCGCTCCGGGACCGCCCTTGAAGAGAGTATCGCCCGAAAAGAGTACGCCTTCGCTGTTCTCCCAGCTCAGTTCAGGGGCGTAGAAGCAGACTGAGCCGGGGGAGTGCCCGGGGGTTGCGATCACATGAAGCTCCGTAGCGCCAACACGGATTTTCTGCCCGTCATGCAGGGACTCGTCGAAGTCCCAGGAGGGGTACACCATCTCCCAGAGCACCCGATCCTCAGGGTTCAGGTAGACGGGTGCTTTGAAGCGCTCGGCGGCTTCCTTCGCGGAACGAATATGATCGTCATGGGCATGGGTCAGCAGAATTTTTTCGACCGTACGCTCACCCACTTTTTTCGCAATCTTATCTATATTATGCGCGGGGTCGATAATGGTTACGTGTTTATTATCGCCGATAATCCAGACGTTGTTATCGACTTCCCAGGTACCGCCGTCAAGCGAAAAAGTTCCGTGCGTGACGACCCGTTCGATAGTCTCAGCCATGAAAAAGTTCCTTCCCCGGTTTTTAGAGTTCTACAACGGAGCGCAACACGCGCCCGGTCTTCATGGTTTCAAAGGCATCATTGACGTCTTCCAGTTTAATACGCTCGGAGATAAAACCGTCTAGATCGAGGCGACCGAGCAGGTACTGGTTTACGAACTCGGGGAAGTCGCGCGAAGGCAGGGTGTCACCGTACCAGGCACTCTTAATGGATCCGCCGCGTCCAAAAACCTCATCCAGAGGAATATCCCAGGTAGTGCCAGGTTCAGGAACTCCCACAAGTACCACGCGCCCGGCAAGATCGCGTGCCTCGAAAGCCTGCTTGAAGGTGGGTGCGATACCTACGGCATCTATTACCAGATCCGCACCAAACCCGCCGGTCAGCTCCCGAATAGCCTCGACCGGGTCTACCTTGGCTGAGTTTACGGTGTGGGTTGCACCCTGCTGGCGTGCGCGTTCGAGCTTATCGTCATCAATATCAACGGCGATAATGGTAGTTGCCCCGCCCAGCTGCGCTCCGGCAATTGCAGCGGTGCCCACGCCGCCGCATCCAATAACGGCCACAGATTCTCCGCGTTTGAGCGCACCCGTGTTGAGAACAGCACCCAGGCCTGCGGTCACACCGCACCCGAGCAGTCCAATAGCGGCGTACTGCTCGGGGGAAATATCGGCGGTAATCTTCGTGCACTGACCCGCTGCGACAAGGGTTTTCTCGGCAAAAGAGCCAATGCCTAGGGCAGCAGTGAGTTCGGTGCCATCCTCCAGAGTCATTTTCTGGGTTGCGTTATGGGTCGCGAAACAGTACTGCGGCTCGCCCTTACGGCATGCACGGCATTCACCGCAGACCGCACGCCAGTTGAGGATCACAAGATCTCCGGGGGCAATATCGGTTACGTTATCGCCAATTGCCTCCACTACGGCTGCTGATTCGTGCCCCAGCAGGTAGGGGAAATCATCGCCCACACCGCCTGCAACATAGTGGTGATCTGTCTGGCAAACACCGCAGGTAAGAACCTTCACGAGAGCCTCGCCCGGACCGGGATCGGGTACATTAATAGTCGTTACAGTAACGGGCTCGTTCTTAGCGAGCGCTACAACAGCTTTAACCTTGTGCATGCTTTGGCTTATTCCCTTCGGGATCGTTGAAGAAGTTTCGGGACCTCGTGCGGCTTTACCCGTCGCATAGAGCATGTATGACCACATGTTCTGACGCATCAAGATTTCTTGATACGTCTTTCCATTCTAGGGCTATCACTAGGGTCTGTACATATGAATAGCTATAAGCTAAGCGTGTTGGTGCGCATGAAAGATGCTTATACTGCTTGCCGGTTACTTCCCTGAGAATCGTGCGCAAAGGCTAAAGCGTTGCGCCTAAAAACGCCTGAGGTTAAGGCGCTCACATGATCCCGCCCCGGAATATCAAGAAATTTTAGATACGGATGTACCCTCTGGAGCAGGGGATATAGCCTACGCCCGTCGGCAGCGATGGAGTCTTCGGAACCGATTGCGATCAGCAGAGGAACATGAGGGTACGGGAAAGGCGGGTTCGCAGCGTGAATAACGGGAATGCGCGTAGAGTCTGCAAGCGCAGACGGCAGTGAGAAGAACTCGCCGAAGGGTATATGCACAAAATCAAGAAGAGCATCGGTGCGCAAAGGTGAGGATTCAATAATGCTGGTAAAGGCTTCTGCTGTCGCAGGATCTTGGGCAATGGCATCATCAGCACACGAGGCAGAAAGCATAGAGCGCAAGGCTTCGAGGTGATTGTGCAGGGGCATACCGCCCAGAATAAGCGATGCAACGCGAGATGGGTGCCTCAGAGCGAGCTCCCACCCTACCCTAGATCCGAAGGAAAAACCCACACCATGTACTTGCTGGATAGCAAGTTCGTCAAGGAGAGCAGAAAGCGTATCAGCAAAGAGAACCATGCCGTTCTGCGGTGAACCATCTTCTGACACTGTGGTCTGGACGACCGGAAAAATACCGTGTTCTTCGATTGTTCCCACCGGGAGTTTGGCATGTACCGTAAAGTTGGAGTCTTTGAGGTATTTTCGCCCGTGAAAAGGTAAATCGACGGTTAGCACGGGTATACCCGCCCGAATGTACTGACGAATCCAGCCGGTACCGCCCCAGAGCTGGTCGCTACGGGTTGCAAAGCCGTGCAGAAACAGAACGGGAGTTGTACCTTTTTCCGCGTTTGCAGGTGTGTAGCGGGTGTATTCAAAAGGCGGTATGGGAGTCTCACACATATGTATATTTTTGCACCTGCGCGTGCTGATTGTGTAGAGGAAAATATATATGACGTGTGGGGCGAAAAATCACGTTTATGACAAACACAATCGTGGTGGGTGCGGTATATTTCCGCCAACTACCACGGGTCTATCCGGTAGTGCATGTGCCGCTCATGCTGCACTTAAAAAAGCGTGTCTCGCGAAGAGTCTTGACGCTTGGAGCTGCCGTTTTGAGGATTATCGCTGTGTGGAGTGGAATCGCGGGTATGTTTTTGAGAGGACTCCGAAGCCTTCTCCTTCACGTCCCCAGAATCCTCAGAGGATTGTGTCTCCGTCGCCCCTGCACGGGTATCGGAAACAGCCTGTCGAAGCATCTCAGTGTTGGTAGAAACAGCAGTCTGCACCCGTTCGAGGATTGAGGGCTCGGGCGGTTTGGGAAGCGTCTGCTGACCGCTTGCAAGGTCTTGGATCTCTTGGGCACTTGAGCTTAGGGCCTCTAATTTTTCCTGGTACTTGGTAATGGCTCGGGTGTCGCGGGGCTCTACACGCAGTTTTCCGTCGATATCCTCACCCGCCACAATTTGGCGCATCCGTTCAAATTCAGCATCGACATGAGCGCCAAAGACCAGCATATTGTTCATGATCCAGAGGAACACCAGCATGACGATGACACCACCGATAAGTCCGTAGGTAGCGTTATATTTGCTGAAATTATTGGTGTAGATGGTAAAGCCTAGTCCGCCTAATCCCATGCCAAACAAGGCGATAACGGCTCCCGGCGAGGTCCACCGAATTTTAAGACGCCGCACATTGGGCGTTGCAGTGTAGAGCATCGCAATGAGAAATACCGCAAGAATGAGAATTAAAACCCAACGTCCATTGAGCCACAGAACCTTGATGAGTTCTATATCTACTCCAGGCATATAGGGCGCAGCCCAGTCGAGAACTGAGGCTCCCAAGAGGAACATCAGCATCATGAGAACCACAAGCACTATCACCCCGGTAGTGATGAGTACGTTATAGGGTTTGAGGAACCACCCGGGTCGTCCTTCGCGTACTCCGTATACGTTATTGAGCGCACGCCCGAAAGACCCTACATATCCGGAGGCAGACCAGAGCGCACTGAGAATACCAATGATTAATGCAAACCCGGCGCCTTGTCCATTGGTTAGCTGATGAATAGGTCCTTCCAGAATCGAGTACATTTGCTGAGGGGCACGCTCTTGGAGGAACTCTAAGATTACCTTGGCGCTGTCTTCTCCCTGCCCAAAAATTCCCAGGAGTGATAGGATCGCGAGCAGAGCAGGAAATGCAGAGAGCACCGTGAAATAGGTGAGTGCTGCGGCTAGATCTGTTCCCCCGTGCGCTCCAAAGGAAAAACCCGCGCGTCGAAAGATATAGGCGATACTGCCCTGAGGAAATTCGCGTATTTTTACATATTCTGAATGAGGAAGTGATTTTTTGCGGCGTCGTGCCATAGGAGCGTTCCTTGTCTTGGTGTTTGCTTGCGGCGCTTAGGAGTACCAAGTACTTGTGGCAATAATACAGGAAATAGTTTTTCTCATGAGGAGGAACGATAGAGCGCGGCACGTATGAGTTCTCTCCACTGAAGAGTTTTACTATTACTTAACAGCGAAAACCTCCATCCAAAAACCTGTGTATGGCAGGGAACAGGACGAAGGTTTTCGAGTCAGCACCTCAAGTGTATCTTAGTTGGCGATATCTAATGTATGTGCAGTGTGAGCCATAATTTCGTCAGCGAGATCCGGATTATCGTTGAGTTTAACCCCATACCCCGGAACCAGAGCACGGATGCGCGACTCCCAACCTGCAAACTGAGAGGGAAAGCACCTCTTGAGCAGGTTCAGCATAATGGGTGCTGCGGTTGAAGCCCCCGGTGATGCGCCAAGCAGAGCGGCGATAGAACCATCGGCCGAAGAAACAACCTCGGTGCCAAATTGCAGAATTCCGCCCTTCTTCGCGTCCTTCTTCATAATTTGCACACGTTGACCCGCTTCAATGAGTTCCCACTCGTCGCCGTTAGCCTCAGGGTAGTAGCGGTGCAGGGACTCCAGACGCGCATTCTTATCTTTAACCAACTCGGTGAGCAGATATTTGACGAGCGACAGGTTATCGAGACCCGCACGAGTCATGGGATAAATATTGTGCAGACGAAGTGAGAGAGGCAGGTCAAGGAGAGACCCTTGCTTCAGGAAATTAGTCTTGAACCCAGCATAAGGCCCGAAAAGCAGAGAGCGCTTGCCGTTAACATACCGAGTATCCAAATGTGGAACAGACATGGGAGGAGCGCCTACGGACGCCTGACCATACACCTTTGCATTGTGCTTAGCGGCGGTAATTTCATTGGTGTTGCGCAGGAACAGACCCGAAACCGGGAAGCCGCCGTATCCCTTACCTTCCTCAATCCCAGACTTTTGGAGCAGATGCAAAGCACCGCCTCCAGCGCCGAGAAAAACAAATTTAGCGTGGATTTTCAGGGGCTCTTCGGTATTAATGCGGTTAATGGCAGAGACAGTCCACGTACCGTCAGATTCACGATCAAGGTTCTTAACCTCGTAGCCGTAGCGTACTTCGACTCCCTGAGATTGCAGATAGTCGATCATGCCGGAGGTAAGCGCACCAAAATCAACGTCGGTACCTTCCGGAGCCCAGGTAGCTGCGACCGGTTCTCCTTCGGAGCGGCCCTTGACCGTCAAGGGCGCCCATTGAGCAATTTGGTCGCGTTCCGTGGAGAACTGCATTCGCTCGAAGAGCTTCTGCTGACGGAAAGAATCGTAACGTGCCGCAAGGTACTTGGAATGATCTTCGCCGAATACAAGGGACATATGGGGTACAGGGTGGATGAAATCGTTATTGGGCAGAATACCTTCATTCACAAGGGAAGCCCATAACTGACGTGAAATCTGGAACTGCTCATTAATACCCAAGGCTTTATCGGTGCTTACTTTTCCGTCGGGACCAGCGGGGGCGTAATTCAACTCGCACAGTGCAGAATGACCGGTGCCAGCGTTATTCCACGGGTTCGAGGATTCCTGCGCAGGTTTATCGAGGCGTTCCAGAAGAGTAATATTCCAGGTGGGCTCCAATTCCTTCAAAAAGACACCAAGCGTTGCGCTCATAATACCGCCGCCCACAAGGACGACATCGGTCTGTTCAGTACGTGCTACCACTGATACTCCCAGGGGTTTGGTGCCCGGCTTTGGGCACGGTCATATGACAGTTGTATGACTCTAGCGTACTCCCTGAGGGTCTGTAGGTACACATTCCACTGAGAAAAATCCAGAATCAGTAATGTAGTTCACAAAAGAGTGAGGAAATTCTGCAAAATACATTAAATTCCACAACAGAAGCCTTAGGAAATTCGCACTTTAGCAAAGAGCTCGATAGCGCTTTGTTCGGTTTCGTAGCCAATAATGCGTCGATTAATACCTATGTTAGACGTAACGTTCAAAAGTGGGACCGCAGGCATAAATGCCGCTAAATCATGGTTGATGGAACGATATTTTTCACGCTGTTCGTCTAAAGAAGTGGCGCTATCGGCTTCGCGAATCTTACTCATAATCTGTTCCAGCGTAGGCGCAGGTTCTACCTTTGCAGGAGTAATGCTGGGAGACGGGGTAGGTGATGTCTCGGCTTCGGAACTGTCCTTCGGGGCAGCGCTTGCTGACGGTGATGGAATCGGAGAATCGGTGGGATGCGCCTTCGACTCGGGGGTATCGTGCGATACGGGGTTTAATCCCATAGCATCGATCCACTGCGCCACCAGAAGAGGCGCAAGAACCGGCCCAAGAAAAGCGTAAGGATCACGATAGGTTCCGTAGAAACCACCGAGGAGAATGCCGCGAGTAGTATTTATTTCCGTAGCGCGGGTATGATAATCGGACCAGTTCAGCGGAATAGGTTTAATATTGAGCCCAATATCGAGAAGAGCTCCGATCATCTCAGAGTAGACTTTTTGGGGCGACATAATCCACGGAAGCGAAACATCAATAGGGTAGTAGCATTCGATGGTTTCGCCTGTATATCCTGAGGCCGCGAGCAACGATTTTGCTTGGTCAACGTCTCGCTTATAGAGACGTTCCAGAGAGTCGTCCGAGG
This sequence comes from Rothia dentocariosa ATCC 17931, assembly GCF_000164695.2. Taxonomy (NCBI): domain Bacteria; kingdom Bacillati; phylum Actinomycetota; class Actinomycetes; order Micrococcales; family Micrococcaceae; genus Rothia; species Rothia dentocariosa. Next base: position 2,488,378 of record NC_014643.1, on the reverse strand, counting down.
TACGAAAAAGCCTAGGCATAAGGTGCAGTGCTTCAGAAGTTCCAGAAAGGTAATATCGGATGAGGGCACCGCGATCGACAGCTCGCGCGATAGCTCGGCGCACCGAAATATCTTTAAGAACCGGATGCGCAAGGTTGAACCCCAGATAAAGAAGCGAGAAGGGATCACGCAGCGGGTACAGGAACCCTTCACGCCCCAGCGGCCCTAAGTCATTGCCGCTTACTTGATCGCAGGCATCAACTTTATTGTCTACGAGAGCATAGTAACGCTTGTCGGAAGAATTGAGAGTCGAGAAATGTATTTCGTCGAGTTCAATCTTTTCCTGCTTGATACTCACAAATTTATCGTTGCGTATGAGAACGATATCGGTATTTTGCGAAGCGGGCGTTGAGATTTTAAAGGGCCCAGTACCGATGGGCATCTCTTTGATACGGTGGTTCTCGGTAAGTGCCTCGGGTGAAACGATGCCGAAAGCTGGTTGGGTCAGAATCCGCAAGAACGCTTGTGAAGGACGTACAAGCGTAAACACAAGTTTGGAGTCGGTGACGCGCACATCGGAAACTAGGGGAGCATAACGTAAAGGTATCTGCTCGGTGCGTTCATCAGTCTTTGGTGTATCGGCCTTGGGTGTATCTGTGTCTTCCTGAGCCGCAGGGGTTTGCGTTGCGGCGGCAGACGGTGAAGAGCTTGTCTCCTGTGATGCTTTACCTGCGTGTGGCGAGTTGGAGTGCACAATATTACCAAAACCCCAGCCGTAGAGTGGCTGAAAGGGAACGCAGCGAGCCGCCGTTTCTGGGGATGTTGCTAACGCCTGCCACCGCTGTACATTACGCAGTACGGCTTCTGCCGTAAGGGGAGTGCCATCGCTAAATGAGACCCCTTCCCGGAGCGTAAACGTATAGGTCAGACCATCTGGGCTAATCGTCCACGAGGAGGCAAGCGCCTCCTGCGGAACGCCCGTGTAATGGTCGGCACTCACGAGAGTTTCAAGAATCTGTGCTGTTACACGGTACGTCGGAGAGACCGGGTCAAAGGCGGGATCAAGAGAGTAAGGTGCCGCGCCTTGAGCAAATCTAAAGATCCTGCGGGTCTCTCCTGAACCGTTGTCGGGTGCCGAATCACCGCAGGCCGTCAAAGTATAACCCGCTGCCAGAAGAGACCCTAACCGCAGCGCAGTGCGGCGGCTGATACCGCTATAGCTGATACCGGAGGCATCGGTTGGGGAGAGATGATTCACGGACAAACCCTTCCATGGTGATTACTGAACCGTGATAGGTAATGCGTGGTTGATAAGGCGTTTATGTCTGGGCGAAAACACTATTCTTTTAGAATACAACGTCACGATTTAATGTCGCGATACTCAAAGAGGGTTTTAGGCACGACTCACAGCGAATTATAGGCTTAGGGATATAGCGCCAGGGTACTCTGCTGTGCGGTATATAACAAAAAGCCCGCAACTTCTTCGATAAGAAGACGTTGCGGACCCAAGATTGGTGCGCGAGGGGGGACTTGAACCCCCACGCCGTAAGGCACAGGAACCTAAATCCTGCGTGTCTGCCAATTTCACCACTCGCGCGGGGAGCAAAGCTACCTAGGAAAGTCTACACGAGGACGTAAGACTATACAAACGGAAAAATCCGACTATTTGGGGTCAATGCCAAGGTCACGGCGTAGCTTAGCAACATGGCCGGTGGCGCGTACATTATATTGCGCCAGCTCTATGATGCCCTGCTCATTGATGACGAATGTAGATCGGATAAGTCCTTCGTAGACTTTGCCATAGTTTTTCTTCTCGCCCCATGCGCCATAGACAAGCGCAACAGCGTGATCGGCATCGGAGAGAAGGGGGAAAGTGAGAGACTCTTTGGTGGTGAACTTCTCTAGGGCTGCGGGTTTGTCGGGAGAAACGCCTAAGACAACGTATCCGAGCGATTTCAAAGAGGCAAGGTTATCTCGAAAATCGCAAGCTTCTTTGGTGCATCCGGGTGTTGATGCCTTGGGATAGAAGTAGAGAATGACCTTATGCCCTGCGTAATCCGCTAGGGAATATTGCTGACCGGTATAATCTTCCAGGGTAAAACTTGGGGCTTTTGTGCCTGGTTCTAGTCGGGTGCTCATGGTTTCTCCTTAAAAGTAGAGGTTCTCGGTATTGCATGTGTTGCCGTAAACGTTCTCTTTAGTGTACGGGGTTTATAGGATCTCTGGGATATTTTTTTGTGAGGGTGCGCCATGAGATGAGGCGCTGCGGTGCCATCGAGAGCATGAGCGACAGCAAGAAATAAGAGTTTGTGTGAAGCGTCACTTATATGTAACTTGCGTGAAATATTAATTATCCGTATAGTATTTATCTGTTGTCGTACGAATGCGATACATCACCCCAAGTAAGCGCCTCTAGCTCAATTGGCAGAGCAATTGACTCTTAATCAATGGGTTCTGGGTTCGAGTCCCAGGGGGCGCACAAAATAAACCCCGTCGGTTATGGCGGGGTTTTGTTGTATACCATAGTGATTTGCAATCGTGATGCTGGACGTCGATGTTCGCCAAAATCGCTGACTACAGCCGTGTTCATAAGTTGCAAAACGCGCTTGATGCTCGTATAGTATTTATCTGTTGCCGTTGCGAAGCTGCAATATTTGTTACCTAAGCGCCTTTAGCTCAATTGGCAGAGCAATTGACTCTTAATCAATGGGTTCTGGGTTCGAGTCCCAGAGGGCGCACAGAATAAACCCCGTCACTATCTGTGACGGGGTTTGCTTTTTATACAGTCCGGCTGGATTAGTGTATATGCATTATCCGTGACAGCCCTGTATGGTACAGGCCGTTTAAGAGCCTAGAGAACAGGCCAGCGTGAGGTTACAAACTCGCGGAAAGCAGAGACGTCGCGACTCTGGTTGAGAACACCGGTCCCGTGAATGGTGGTAATCTCAGGCGCATCCTCAAAAATAAGCAGGAAAGAGCTGCCGTTCACCGATTCAATAGCCACCGAATGTTCACCTACCCGGTATGCGTGCAGCGCATTTGTGTTATCAATGGTGGATGCGGTGCCAGCAGGCGTAACATCTGGCATGCGGATAGGGGCGATAATAACCTCGTCAGGAACCTCTTGGTAGCCCACCAAAAAATGCTCCTGCATAGGTTCTTGGTGTTGGTCGATATCAGGGTTACGGTAGATGGCGCTTCCGGTAGCGTAGACCAAGTCGTAGGCCCCATAGTTAATAATCTGCTCATCGAATGCAGGGTGGAGCACCTTGATGAGCTGTTCTCCCGTAAGAGCCTCGGCGCTCTGTGGTTGGTTAGACTGCTCTGGTGTAGGGGAGGGTGAAGCAGCCAGGTTTTGCGAGTCGGTCATGTACTCATCTTACCGGCGAAGGCGTTCTACGTCACTGTATCACGTCACATATTTACCTGGGGGATTACTGGAGCTCGCAGATTACCGCAAGAATCAATTATTGTCTGTGCCGGTGCTGACCTGAGTCAGGCTCTCTTGGGCGCTGGGCATACAACAGGATATCCTACAGAGCTGGGTAAGAGCTCGAAAATATATCGAAAGTACACGCAATGCGAAGAAATTAGAGAAACTCTCATAAAAACGGCGTGGAAATTTGACTCATGACATCAAGAGCGAGACTATATAAAGGTGCAAACACGCAAGACGCAGCGAATTCTTGGCCTTGTCGTCGTCGCCTAGGGCGCTTCACAAGGTAGATTTTCTGTGAATAGAATGTGCGCCCTTCGCAACACCATAGCGGAGGGTATTTTTATAGCTAAAGGCGCCCGACCGGAGCCTACAGCGAGCGAAACAGTGCGTAAGATACCCGAACAGACGGGCTTCACGCGCATCTGTCGAGAACTAGAAAACAATACAAACGAGGCATCATTATTATGACCACGGGATTTTCGATTAACTCCGCGGGTAGTGGGCAGGCTGAAGAAAAAGCCCCTGCTGCCGAACGCATGACCGGCTCGCAAGCGATTATTCGTACACTCGAACTTTTGGGTGTTACCGATGTCTTCGGTCTGCCAGGTGGCGCAATTCTGCCCACCTACGACCCCTTGATGGATTCTTCCAAAATTAACCACATCCTCGTTCGTCATGAGCAGGGGGCAGGGCATGCGGCTCAAGGGTATGCAACTTCCACCGGCAAAGTCGGCGTGTGTATTGCAACATCAGGGCCGGGCGCCACAAACCTGATCACCGCGATCGCGGACGCCAATATGGACTCCGTTCCGCTGGTAGCTATCACCGGTCAGGTTTCCACCAAACTTCTGGGCACCGACGCCTTCCAAGAAGCGGATGTGGTGGGCATGACTATGCCGATTACCAAGCACTCCTTCATGATTTCTGATCCGCAGGATATTCCGCGTGCGCTCTCTGCCGCGTTCCATATCGCCTCCACCGGACGCCCCGGCCCCGTGCTCGTGGACATCACCAAGGACGCGCAGGTCGGTATGATGGAGTTCAACTGGCCCCCCAAGGTTGAGGTACGCGGGTACACTCCCGTAACCCGTGGTCACTCCAAGCAGATTCGTGAAGCGGCCAAGCTCATCAGTGAATCCAAACGTCCCGTACTGTACGTTGGCGGCGGTATTATCCGCTCCGGTGCATCCGAGGAGCTGGCAAAGCTCGCCGAAATTACCGGGGCTCCCGTGGTGACCACGTTGAACGCCCGTGGTGCTTTCCCAGACTCCAACCCGCAAAACCTGGGCATGCCTGGTATGCACGGCACCGTTCCCGCCGTGTTCGCTATGCAGAAATCCGATCTGCTGATTACTCTAGGGGCTCGTTTTGACGACCGCGTGACCGGTAAACTCGACTCTTTCGCCCCCGAAGCCAAGGTCATCCACATTGACGTAGACCCGGCAGAAATCTCCAAGATTCGCTTCGCAGACGTGCCGATCGTGGGTGATTTGCGCTATGTGCTCCCCGAACTCAACGAACTGCTCTCCACCGAGTTCGCCAATAAGTTGCCGAACTTAGGCGAGTGGTGGGTTGAACTTGATACCATCAAGAACGACTACCCCCTTGGGTACACCAAGACCGACGACGGCTTGGGATCCCCCCAGCACGTATTGGAGCGCCTGAGCGCCCTCACCGGTCCCGATGCTTTCTACGTGACCGGCGTGGGACAGCATCAAATGTGGGGCGCACATTTCATCGGCCAAGAGAAACCGCGGCATTTCCTCAGCTCAGCAGGACTCGGCACTATGGGATACTGCGTTCCCGCCGCTATGGGCGTGAAAGTTGCCAACCCAGACTCCGTTGTGTGGGCTATTGATGGTGACGGTTGTTTTCAGATGACCAACCAGGAACTTGCCACCTGCGCACAGAACAACATTCCCATCAAGGTTGCCGTGGTCAATAACTCCTCGCTGGGTATGGTGCGTCAGTGGCAGGCACTCTTCTACGATGGTCGATACTCCAACACCCATCTGCGCACCGGGCACGGAACCGACCGCATCCCTGACTTTGTGAAGCTTGGCGACGCCTATGGATGCGCCACTTTCCGCTGCGAGAGGGACGAAGACGTGGACGAGGTTATCAAACAAGCGCTCGCTATCAACGACCGTCCCGTGGTGATTGACTTTACCGTGAGCCCCGATGCCATGGTATGGCCGATGGTGCCCGCCGGTGTATCGAACGACCTCATCCAAATCGCTAAAAACACGTCACCCGATTTCGGTCGAGAAGAGGGAGAAAACTAATGAGCCTGCACACCCTATCCGTTTTAGTTGAAGACAAACCCGGTGTGCTCTCACGCGTGACCGGTTTGTTCTCTCGCCGCATGTTCAATATTCAGTCTTTGGCGGTGGGTCCCACTGAGGTTCCCGACGTTTCGCGCATCACAATTGTTGCTGATGGTGAGCCTGAGACTTTGGAACAGCTTACTAAGCAGCTCAACAAGCTGATCCATGTGCTTAAGGTGGTGGAGTTAGCCCCAGAGACTTCAACACAGCGTGATCACATCATGGTTAAGGTCAAGGCGGATGCCGCCGCTCGCCTGCAGGTTGTGCAGGCCGCTGACCTTTTCCGTGCTTCGGTTATTGATGTCTCTACCGAGTCCGTAGTGATTGAGGCAACCGGTTCTCCCGAAAAGCTTAACGCCTTGCTTGATGTTCTTGAACCTTACGGAGTGCGAGAGATCGTGCGTGCTGGGACCATTGCACTCTCTCGTGGTCCACGTTCCATGAGTGAACGTATCTAACGCTAAAACCCTGTCAGGATGTGGGAGGCGCCGCCCACGGTTCGATACTTCCCGCATCCTGAGATTTATCACAGAACGCCCATGAGCGGCGCCACGTCTAGTAAACTTAACGCCTGAGCCTGAGTTCGGGCTAAACCTATTATTTTGAGGAGACAAAATGGCAGCAACCATTTTCTACAACGACGATGCAGACCTCGCCCCAGTCCAGGGACGTACCGTTGCGATTATCGGTTATGGTTCTCAGGGACATGCACACGCTCTGAACCTGCGTGATTCTGGAGTCAAGGTTATTGTTGGTCTGGCTGAGGGCTCCAAATCCCGCGCTAAGGCTGAAGCAGAAGGTCTGCGTGTAGCTACCGTTGCTGAAGCTGCAGCTGAAGCGGACCTCATCATGATTCTGACCCCGGACCAGGTACAGGCTCAGGTCTACAAAGAGAGCATTGAACCTAACCTGAAGCCCGGCGATGCTCTGTTCTTCGCACATGGCTTCAACATTCACTTCGGGTACATCACCGTTCCCGAAGGCGTGGACGTGGCTATGGTCGCTCCGAAGGGCCCCGGTCATACCGTGCGTCGTGAATATGAAGCAGGTCGTGGTGTGCCCGCTCTCGTTGCTGTCGAGAAGGACCCGTCCGGTAAGGCTCTGGAGCTTGCTCTGTCTTACGCTAAGGCACTCGGTGCAACCCGTGCAGGTGTTATCAAGACCACTTTCACCGAAGAAACCGAGTCTGACCTCTTTGGTGAGCAGGCAGTGCTGTGTGGTTCGCTTTCGCAGCTGGTTCAGTACGGTTTCGAGGTTCTTACCGAGGCAGGATACCAGCCTGAAATTGCATACTTCGAGGTTCTGCACGAACTCAAGCTCATCGTGGATCTGATGATTGAGGGCGGTATTGCTAAGCAGCGTTGGTCCATTTCCGACACCGCCGAGTACGGCGACTACGTCTCCGGTCCTCGCGTGATTTCTCCTCAGGTCAAGGAGAACATGAAGGAGGTTCTCGCCGATATCCAGAATGGCGCCTTCGCAAAGCGCTTCATGGACGATCAGGCCGCAGGCGCACCCGAGTTCAAGGAACTGCGTGCTAAGGGCGAGTCTCACCCGATTGAAGCTACCGGTCGCAAACTGCGCGAGCTGTTCTCGTGGAACACTGTTGACGATGACTATACCGAAGGTTCGGTGGCTCGCTAAGCACTAAGCTACTAGCGTTTCTGGGGGTGTCTATCATGATGGTAGGCACCCCTTCGTGTGTGCTTGGCCTTTGAGATATTTACGGCTACTAATAGCAATGCTCTGGAATTTCTTTCCTATCGTATATACCACCTACCTGAGCGGCTGGAGCTATATGGTGCTGTTCCTGTTACTGGACAAAACAGGTAATGACGAAATCGGTTGTGTGCTGGCTCGGGAAGGTGCTCTCATTAAACCAGGGCGCAGGTGGAAACACCTGCACAACCCAGCAATGACCATAGATAGAAACGTTGAAGGAGAGCTTCCTGTGAGCGATATTGTTGAGAAAGCTACTGCCCTTGTTGAAGAGCTCTATGCTGAAAACCCATTACCCACTATTAGGATTAAGCCCTCTGAGGCTGCTGAGCCGCTGCCGGTGACCGTCTCGAAGTTCGGGGGAGTGCCGTATCTGCCCGCTGGGGTGGAGGCGCCCACCGACTCGGACGGGGTGCCGATGGGCATGGTTGCGCAAATCAACTGTACTGAACTACCTGAGAATCCCATTTATCCGCCTACCGGCATGGTGCAGTTCTGGGTGAGCACAAACGTATGTTGGGGGATAGATAAGGAAGAGAATCACCGTGTGATCTACTATCCTCAGCTGGGTGAAGCGAATCCGGATGCGGTAGCGACTTGGGAGGATCATGAGCGAGACTTCTGGTGGCCTATCAAAAGTGAGTGTGCACTCGAATTTACGACGCCTGGGCGGGAAATATTTGCCCCGAACGATTCGATAAATCACCCGCTGCTTGAGAAGTGGAACCAGGCATACCCGGAACAGGCTATTACGAGTCTTGATGACTTTGATGTATATGTGGAAGAAATTGAGGATTTTACTGGTTCAGGGAACTACTCAAGGCTTGGTGGGTTACCGGACTTTATACAGGGTGATCCACGCCGAGAAGAGCCTGAAAACTCTGATATCCGCAGGCGTACCGTGAACCTGTTAACGATAAACTCGAACATAGGCGTGCTCTGGGGTGATTGTGGTACAGCGAACTGGGTGATCGCCCCGGACCGGTTGGCAGCACGTGACTTCTCACAGGTCTTCTATGAGTGGTCATGCAGCTAGCGGGCCCGGCGTACAGCGTACTGTTGTAAACGCAGGCAGCCCCTTCGCACATTCTGCCTGCGGAGGGGGCCTGCTACTGCAGCTGTGGTTGTGTGTGGGTACATGACGGCGGCTTGTCGCATTACTGTTTCGCCGCATCTATGCTGAAAAACTGCGGTAAGATTAATAATTATGAGTGTTACCCCCTTCTACATCACGACTGCGATTTCTTACCCCAACGGAAACCCCCACATCGGTCATGCCTATGAGACCATTGCCGCCGATGTGCTGGCACGTTTCAAGCGACTCGACGGTTTTGACGTGCGCTTTATGACGGGCACCGACGAACACGGGCAGAAGATGCAGACCACCGCTGAGAAACAGGGGAAAACCGCCAAAGAACTCGCCGATGAGAACTCCGCCCGTTTTAAAGCTATGAACGATGCTCTCGGTATTAGCTACGATCGCTTTATTCGCACTACGGATCCGGACCATTATGAGGCATCCCAAGCAATCTGGAAGCGTATGGAAGAGAACGGGGATATCTACCTCGATAAATATGCCGGATGGTACTCTGTGCGGGATGAAGCCTATTACGCCGAGGACGAGACCGAAGAACGCGACGGGCAGCGCTACGCCATTTCTACCGGAACGGAAGTCGAATGGACTGAGGAAGAATCTTATTTCTTCCGCCTCTCAAAGTACGCCGATAAACTTCTAGAACTCTATAAAAATGAAGGGTATGTTTTCCCTGAATCGCGTCGCAATGAGCTGATCTCATTCGTCAAGGGCGGTTTGAATGACCTTTCGATTTCACGCACCACCTTCGACTGGGGTGTCCCCGTGCCCGGCAACGATAAACATGTCATGTACGTGTGGGTGGATGCGCTGACTAACTACCTAACCGGGCTTGGCTACCCCAATACGGACGGGGAACTGTTCACGAAATATTGGCCCGCTGATCTGCACCTGATCGGTAAGGATATTACTCGATTCCACTCTATCTATTGGCCTGCCTTCCTCTGGTCTGCCGGTCTTGAGCTGCCCAAACGTGTTTTTGGGCATGGGTTCCTTCTGGTCAATGGCGAGAAAATGTCGAAGTCGGTGGGTAACGTGGTGGATCCCGCGGATCTTGTGGCAGCGTTCGGGCTGGATCAGGTCCGATTCTTCCTGATGCGCGAGGTCTCTTTCGGACAAGACGGCTCGTATTCCGAAGAATCCATTATCAACCGCATCAATTCTGATCTTGCGAATAACCTGGGTAATCTGGCGCAGCGTTCGCTCTCAATGGTTGCCAAGAACTGCGACGGTAGGGTACCGACCCCTGGAGAATTTACTGAGGCTGACCGCAAGATTCTGGCCGGTGCTTCCGCACTTTATGAACCGGTGCGGGCAGACTATGATGAGCAGGCGTTCCACCGTGCCCTAGAGCGCATCTGGACTGTGCTTGCCGATACGAATGCTTACTTTGCGGAACAGGAACCGTGGACTCTGCGCAAAAACGGCGAGTTTGAGCGCATGAATACCGTACTCTATGTGACTCTTGAGGTGGTCCGTCAGGTTGCCATTCTGATGCAGCCGGTGATGCCCGGTTCGATGGAGAAACTTCTTGACTTGCTGGGGGTAGCAGAAGGGGAGGAACGCCTTTTCGCTGCGCTCCCTAAGAACCTGACAGCTGGGAAGGAGCTTCCTGCACCGACACCGGTTTTCCCGCGATACGAAGCGCCAAAAGAGGCATAGAATCACACTATAAAGTACAGAATATCCCGGAACCTCCAAAGAGGTTCCGGGATATTTTTGATAGTGAGGGCTCCCGGTATTGTCTAAAACACCGGGAGCCCTCACCCGTTGCAGGATCTAGCCTACCTGATTAGTGGGAACTCAGCCCCTCTACCGGGGATTGTCGCGCCGACCGGAAGGCTGGGATAGCTGATGCCGCGAACGCAGCGATGATACCCACGATGAGCACGAGAACCAGACCGCTGACAGGTAGAACTACTGCCATCGCCATGGACTCGCGAGTAGCGTGTACCAGTACTTGAGAAAGTACAAGGCCTATACCCACACCCGAAACGATACCCATCGCCAACGCGCCGAGAGTAATCATGACAGCCTCGGTCGAAACCATACGCCGCAGCTGCTTGCGGGACAGGCCCAGCGAGCGGAGCATCGCATTCTCCCTGCGACGTTCGTTCACCGATAGGGTCATAGTATTCGCCACACCGATAATGGCGATCACAATAGCCAGTGCCAGCAGGATCAAGGCACCACTGAGCATAATAGTCAGCATTTGGTCATTATTCTTGCGAATCTGAAGACCACCTTGAAAATCGGTTCCGTTGTTTGCCTTGGCAAGCTCCCCTTGAAGCTCGGTATTATCGCTTGATGACAGTGGAGTGCTTGCCCGCACCAGAACCATGGTTGCTGTACCGCGTGCTGCGAAACTACGCGCCAAGGCGGGGTTTTCCTGAGCCGCTTTCATGAGCGCTTCTTGGGCGGCGGGATCGTCTGGCAATGCCTGATTACTAGCGGCCTGCGGATCAGATGCATTCTGTACCTGGGCACCGGTTTCCGGTGATACCACGAAGAATGGTTCCTTAGTGTTTGCCTTGACGGGTTTGAGCTCAATCTCGCCAAGAGGGCCGCTGACCTTAAGACGAGTGTTGTTATCGAACTTACCCAGATCCCAAATATCCTGGGGGACGAGTACCTCATCATTCTTTAAATTGGTACCTGATTCTCCGGTTGCTACCTTGTGCAGATCATCGTTGCTAAGCGCGATTACATTGTCTTTGAGATTGGCGGAGTCTGCGTTATCGGGTTTTGCTGTGTATTCGATAACGCCCGCAGCCGAACCGACGCTGACAGCCTCAACATTCTTCGTGCCCCTGATCTTATCAGCAACTTCGTGAGCCTTTGTCACGCTTGCGCTGCCGTTAGTTGTGGTAGATTCACCGAAAGGAGCGTATGCCGAAATCGGCGATATCCTATCAATCTCTTGGGCAATGGAGGCGCTCATCACTGAGTGGCTGGTGAGAACAGCGGAAATAACCAAGGTTCCTACCAGCACGGCTCGCCCAGTGGAAACCGTGCGTTTGGGTGAGCGCAAGGAATTTGCTAACGCCAGTTTACCCGTTTGCCCGCGCAGAGCTACGCCGAAAAAACGAACCAGAGGGATGAGAACCCACGGGGTGAGAAGAAAGACTGCTATGCCGAGGAAGAGGCATGCCAGCAGTACGGAAGAGATAGCGGATCCGCCGTCTTTATTCCCTATAGCCGCGATAGCGATAATAACGCCTGCAAGAGCGGAGAGAACACCGAAGATTCCTCCTAAAACGCTAGGTTTCTTGACCGCCTGGCTTGTGCTTGCGCTCATGGCACTAATAGGGGAAATACTCAGTGCGGTGCGCGCCGGTATAAGTGAAGCGAGTACGGTCACAGCGGTGCACATGAGTACGCCTGCAATAAACGCCGTGGGGGAGAAATTGACGATGAACGAGCTGAACATCGCGTTTAGAATGCCACCGACCGCGTATACCAGTCCTGAACCGATGACTGAGAAGAAGACCCCAATTATTAGTGATTCTATGAGGAGCATCCGCACCAGCGAACCACCGCGGGCACCGAGAGTACGCAGCAGGGCGAGTTCGCGTACACGCTGCCCCACCAGCACCGCGAAGGTGTTCGAAATGACGAACGAAGAAACCAACAGAGCCAGAATTGCGAAGGCGATAAGAATGGTATTCAGCGAGTTGAAGAGCGTTGAGAACTGTTTCTTAAGGTGATCTATCATCTGCGTGTTAGAGAGCACCTTGGGGGTGGTGTTTTTATCACCGGTGTTCAGTTCTTTCTGCAGCGCGTCACGCGAGTCCTGAGTATTGTTCTTGAGCTTAATGAACGCCTGAGGCGCCATGGGTTTAGCGGGGTCTGAGACGATCCCGCCCTCTTCCTCTGCAAGCTGACGCGCGGTATCCGCAAGACCGGTGCCACCAATAAAAACGTTGTCGCTCATCTGTGAATCTGAGATACCGGTGTTAAAGGTAGCTGTGAGGGTGTACTCGGTGTCTTTCGCGCTATCCTTATCGGTGGCTGAGGTGACGATATTGGGCATGGTTACCTTATCGCCAATTTTCAGGTTGTGTTTCTCGGCGAAACTCTTAGCGACCAGGAGTTCGGTGTCTGTGGACGGGAGATTCCCCTCAATATCAAAGGGTGAAAGGTCCTTTGACGGTGGCGCAGAACCGTATGCTACCTTCTCCTTATCGGCTCCGTAGGTGCCGGAAAAAGTGTATAGAATCCAGGATGAGCTAACCTCAGGAGATTCCTGAATCTTCTTAACCGTGTCATTGGACATCGGGAACTTAGCGGTTGAGTTCTGATTATCCTGGTCCATGACACCCGCAGAGACCACCATGTTCTCGGAGTTAGCGTAGACATCACCGATAGTCGCATCCATCGTGGCCTGAAGCGATGCGGTAAGCATCAGCACCGCCGAGATGAAGAACGATGAAATGGCGATACCAATACCCGTGAGAATGTATTTCTTCTTGGAGGAGCGGATATTTGCCCGCGCCACCGTATTAAGCGTTGCAGCCAATGTTATTCACCTTCCAACTGGCCCATAGCCTGAAGCACCGCGTCGTGGGTGGGATTAAGCATTTCGCCAGCAATCATGCCGTCTTTGAGGAAGACCACGCGGTCTGCGTAGGATGCTGCGTGTGCATCGTGCGTTACCATGAGGATGGTCTGCTGGTGCTCGGTTGCTGCATCCCGGAGAAGCCGTAGAACCTCAGCTCCGGAGTTTGAATCGAGGTTGCCGGTGGGCTCGTCGGCGAAGACGACGTCCGGGCGGGAGAGCAACGCACGCACAATAGCGACGCGTTGCTGTTGACCACCGGAGAGCTGTTCGGGACGGTGATCCAGACGTTTTTGCAGCCCTAGGGTTTGAACAAGGTAGTCGCGCCACACCGAATCGGGCTTTTTACCGGCCAAGCCGAGCGGCAAATCGATATTCTGCCCGGCGGTAAGGGTTGGAACTAGGTTGAAGGCCTGGAAAATGAACCCGACATGCTCACGGCGGAATTCGGTAAGCTGATTATCTTTTTGGCCGTAGAGGTCGGTATCGCCGATGCGAATAATCGTCTCTGGATTACGATCAGGAGTATCGAGCGTGGCGAGAGTTTGCATCAGGGTTGATTTACCAGAGCCGGAAGGCCCCATGATGGCGGTGAACTTGCCGTACTCGAAGTCGATGTTCACATTGTTAAGGGCATGAACGATGGCTTCGCCCGTGCCGTAGGTCTTGGACAGATTACGTGTTGCTACCGCAGGTTCGTATGCGGGAATTGTTGATGTGCTCATGAGTTAATTGTTTCAAGATTGCAAAAATATATCCCCTGACATTTGTCATCCTTTGAGCTGAAATTCTTGAAGGCAAAATAAATGGCACTCATACTTTTGGATGAGAAATACTAGGGATCGAAAAAAGCAAGCCTCCGTAAGGATGAAAATACCCACGAAGAAGAAAAATAATTAAAATAAAAAATTTAGAGTCTATGCAATAATTATGGACGGTATTTTGATCCCTAGAAAGTAAGAATATATAGACTATTTAGATCTATAAAAGTGGGTTTTCTAAGTTTTATATCTGGGACTTCTACACGTAAAAATAATTCGGGAGCACGAACCACATAAAAAGGGCAAACTCCCTAATGTGGGGAGTTCGCCCTTTTCGATGCAGGTCATTTTGCCAATCGACTAGCCTCGCATGCCCTCCACAGGGGAGAGACGGGCCGATCGGGCCGCTGGTAATATCGAGGCAACGAACGCCGATACCAGACCTACCAGCAGAACAAAGAACAATCCAAGGTAAGGAAGATCAATGACGACTTCAGTAGAAGAACTGGTACCTGCAATCACAACTTTAGCGGCGGCAATACCAATTCCAACACCCGCGAGGATGCCTAGGATCACGGCTCCTAAGGTAATCAGAATTGCCTCGGCTGAAATCATGCGACGCAGCTGTTTGCGGGAGAGACCCAGTGAGCGAAGCATCGCATTCTCGCGGCGACGCTCGTTCACCGACAAAGTCATCGTATTGGCTACACCGATAATCGAGATGACTACGGCCAGGGCAAGAAGAACTAAGGTGAAGATCAGCATGATCATCATAATCTGATCAAATTGCTGGCGTCCCTGCAAACCACCGGTGAATTCGTTACCGTCATTAGCCTTGGTGAGCTGTTCCTGAAGAGTCGAGTTTGCACTTGAGGAAAGCGGTGACTTGGCGTGAACGAGCACCATAGTCTGGGCACCGGTAGCACCACTTGTCGATGATGCAGCAGAGCTCTGCTCCCCAGCATCTGGGGTAGCTTCTGCAGGAACCTGAGCGTTTTCAGGAGCCTGTGATGAATCTAGCAGAGGCGTTGGATCTGAGGCGTTCTGCAGCTTGGTACCGGTCGTGGGATTCACAATATATAGCGACATATTGCTGCTGGTGGACTTGATAGGTTTTAACTCTACCGTCCCCAAGGGACCACGTGCTTTAAGGCGAGTGGAGTCATTGAAGTGGGCATTATCATAAAGGGCAGCCGAGACAAGCACGGTATCATCTTCAAGCTGATGTGACCCTTCAGTCGGAATGACCTTTGTGAGATCGTCGTGGCTGAGTGCTACCAGATTCTCGGTGCGATTCTGTGCTTCACCACCGTCTTTCGGAGGGACCGTGAAATCAACGGTACCCGCTGCAGAAGCCACAGCAACACTATCGACGTTTTCCAAACCGCGAACTTTATCAGCGACAGAGCGCGCCTTATTGACGCTCTCAGATCCTGCTGTAGGTCCGGTACCGTAGGTGGCTGCCGCAGAGATCGGGTATAGCTTATCCATCGCGTTCGCCACGGTGGACGTCATGATGGAATATCCGGTCAGTACTGCGGTGACGACAAGCGCGCCTACCAAGACCGCGCGCCCGGTCGAAACGGTACGTTTCGGGGAACGCAATGCATTTGCTACCGCCAATTTTCCGGTCTGGTTGCGGAAGACTGAGCCCAGGACACGGACAAGGGGCAGAAGAAGCCACGGGGTCAGCATAAAGACCGCAATGCCCAGCAGAAGCGCGGCAATCATAACGAGAAGAACAGAGGTCCCTGCATTTGAGCTATCGTTATTCTGCGTGATGGTATTGAACGCAAGGATCATGAGTGCACCGCCGCCAGCACCGATAATAAGACCCGCAATAAGGCCTGCGATGTTCGGCTTCTTGACCGCCTGAGCCGTAGTTTCGCCCATCGCGCTGATGGGAGAAATCTTCAAAGCGGTACGTGCTGGAGCGAGCGAGGCAATAACCGTGACCAAGGTGCACAGTACAACACCGACAACAAAAGCCATCGGATCGTAAGAAACCATGAAACTATTATTGGATAGCGCACTCAGCAATGCCGCGATCGGATACACGAGAACCGCGCCGATAGTGGAGAAGATGACGCCCACAACAAGCGATTCAACCACAAGCATACGTACCAAGGACGAGCCCTGTGCCCCTAGAGTACGTAACAACGCCAGCTCGCGGATGCGCTGTCCCACCAGCACCGCGAAGGTGTTCGAAATGACGAACGAAGAAACCAGCAGCGCTAGTGCGGCAAAGGCGCCTAAGATGACACCGAGGAATGTGAACATCGTGGAGAGCTGTTTCTTCACAACCTCCATGTACTCAGGACCGGACATAACAGAAGGCTCAGTTTTTTTGTCACCCGTGTTGAGTTTCTTCTGCAGCTCTGCGCGAGCAGCAGCGTCGTCCGTTCCTTTGAACTTGACGTATGCCATGCTGGCACCGGGAACGGCGTAGTTTGCAGAAGAAGCACCCCCAGCATTTTTGAGTACCTTGTTAGCTGCCTCCCCATAGGAAGTTCCGCCAATAAACATAGCGTTATTCGTATCGGAGCCTGAGAATCCGACATCAAAAATACCGGTGATGGTGTACTCGCGCGTAGTTCCTGTATTTGGGTCAGAGATCGACGCGACTATATCGGGGGAACTGACCTTAGAATTAAGTTGAAGATTATGCTTTTGTGCAAAATCTTTCGAGATCATCAGCTCGGTGTCTGAGGTCGGCAATTTACCTTCAAAGTCGAAGGGAAAAAGATCTGCACTGTTAGGCGCTTGGGTATAAGAAACTTGAGTTTTATCGGGACCAAACTTACCCCGGCCCTGGTAGACAATCCACGACTGATCGACTGAATCATCATTCTGAATATTTTTGATGCTCTCTTCATCCAGATAGATATTTGCTTCAGTGTTAGAGTTATCGCGCGCATAGGAAGAGACAACAACGTTATCTGCTTTGGAAAGAATGCCATTTACCGATGCATTTAGAGTTCCCTGCAAAGAGCTGACTAATACAATAACGGCAGCAATAAAAAATGAAGAAATTGCGATACCGATTCCAGTAAGAATATATTTTCCTTTAGACGCGCGTAAATTAGCGCGCCCCACCGTATTAAGCGTTGTAGCCAATGTTATTCACCTTCCAACTGTCCCATGGCGTTTAGAACAGCATCGTGGGTGGGTTTGAGCATTTCGCCAGCTATGGCACCGTCTTTGAGGAAGACCACGCGGTCTGCGTAGGATGCTGCGTGTGCATCGTGGGTCACCATGAGGATGGTTTGCTGATGTTCGTTTGCCGCGGTTCGCAGGAGCTTGAGTACTTCGGTACCAGAGTTTGAATCGAGGTTACCGGTGGGCTCGTCGGCGAAGACGACGTCCGGGCGGGAGAGTAGTGCGCGTACGATGGCGACGCGTTGTTGCTGACCACCGGAGAGCTGTTCGGGACGGTGGCTGAGCCGTTTTGTTAGACCCAAAGTCTCCACAAGATAATCGCGCCAAATAGGATCAGGCTTTTTGCCTGCCAGGCCAAGCGGTAAGTCGATATTCTGCCCGGCGGTGAGGGTGGGTACCAGGTTGAAGGCCTGGAAAATAAAGCCGATATGTTCGCGACGAAACTCGGTTAACTCTTTATCCCGCCGACCGTATAGCTCGGTATCGGCAATTTTGATGCTGGTTTTGGGGTTAACATCCGGAGTATCTAGGGTTGCCAAAGTCTGCATAAGGGTAGATTTACCGGAGCCGGAAGGCCCCATAATAGCGGTAAATTTACCCTGTTCGAAAGAAACTGTTACGTTATTGAGGGCATGTACCGTCGCCTCACCTGTGCCGTAAGTCTTGCTCAGGTTTTGGGCGGTAACAGCTGGTTTAACAGAAGTATCTAATGTAGTAGTCATAACACCAATTATCCCAAACTAGAATGAAAACCTGTGGGAGGTTTTATCATACTTTTGGGTGATTTCTGGAGTTCTGTCTCTAAAATAACCGTAACTATTTTCAAGGTAAAGTTAGTGAAAATACAGGCAATATTATAAGTAGAGTACTTTCTCAGGAATGTATGCGAGAATAATATATAAGTAGGAATGTGTTCTATTAAATACTTGGTACAGGTAGTAATTTTTATATGCTGCATAGCATCTGCACAGACTTAATCGTCTCGAAGCGCCTGAACCGGTGAGATTTTTGAAGCGCGTACGGAGGGAACCCACGAAGCTAAGACAGCAATCCCTAAAGCGCCGAAGAAGGCTATACAGTATTCCGTCAGGGGAATTCGGTAGATGATCTCAATGCTATGTGGCGTGATAGCGCGTGTCAGGATAAACCCGGCAAGCGTGCCGCCGATGAGAGCAACCAGCAGCGCTGAGAGCGTGATAAGAATAGCTTCAATCATAATGACTGAACGTAACTGCTGACGCGAAAGCCCCAGAGTGCGGAGGAGTGCGTTTTCGCGGCTTCGTTCATGGGCTGAGAGCACCAAAGTATTACTTACCCCTAACACCGAAATCAGTACCATAAGAGCGATAATAGCCAGAATGGTATACATGATAACGATAAGGGAAATTTCGACAGCAGCGCGCATCTCTAGAATGCCCGCGAGATATAACCCGTGTGTTGTACGGGAAATATCCGTTAGATCATTCCGTAATTCTGTACTTTCATCAGAACTCAATCCCTGTTTGGCGCGCACTACCACATAGGACTCTCCAGTGGAAGAAGAACCTTCAAGAAGCTGGGGATGATCAAGATCCTGTACATTGGCGGCGGTCTCACGTGAGATATAGGGGGTATGGTCATCAGTTTGTGAGTACACCGCAGTAAGTCGTAGGTCTCCACGCGGTCCATGAAGTGTAAAACTAGGTGGCTTATGCCCTTGCAAGGCATGTTGTTCTGAGCGAGGCAGAACCACCACATCACCCTGCAATATCGTTTCGGAGGTACCAGGCAATACTATGTCAATATCCTGGGGTGAAACCGCATAGGCAGCGGGAAGATCAGTATGGTCAGGAGTGCCAGCTGCAGCGCTGGGATTACTGCCTGCTTCATTCACCGGCCCATCTGAAGTTGTGAGAGTATGAGAATCATCATCGCAGGTGAGGTTTCCCGCATATTGTACAAACGCTTCAGACTGTACGGACGGCAGTTCTTGGACCCTGCGCTGCGCATCCTGTGCCTGGTGCATATACCGTTCTGCAGTGGATTCAGAATTCTGAGAATTGCGTGCAGTAGAGGAGTTACCCTCCGTATCCTTGGAGCCATTAAACGTTAGAACCGCTGCCGGATGGTCTGTCTGCTGTATAAAGCTTGTGACAGATGCCTTAAGGGTCACATAACCTGTAAGCACCATAGCTATAAGCATCATTCCTACGAGGAGGGCTCGCCCGGTCGACACCATACGTGCCGGAGAACGCAGCGCATTTTTACACGCGATAGACCCCGTTAGGGTACGCGCTATCAGAGAGGACCAGAACTTCACGAGCGGTGAAAGTATTTTATGGGCTGCCGTCAAAATAGCAAAGCATAAGAGAGCATCAGCAATAATACCCACAATAAGCACTTGAACGCTATGGGTGCCCTCCATGCCATCAGGCACGTGCTCAGAGGATTTACTTATGAAGACTGCATACGCCACAATACCCGCCACAAGCAATAACAGAGCGATAACCCCCTGACGCTTACCGTAGGTAGAAACCTGCTGTACTACGCCATCACGAAGCCCTTGCACAGGCGATACTTTTGATGCTGCATAGGCGGGTTTAAGAGCGGCGATCCAGGTGACGGCAACACACACTGGCAGAGTAACTCCCAAAGGGACCAGGGAAAAAGTGAAAACCAATGTATGAGCGGCCCACGACGTGATAACCGCCCAAAGAGCGTAGGCAAGTGTAATACCTAAAGAAGCTGCGAGAACTCCCAAAACCGTAGATTCTGCCAGCACTATAGTGAGAAGATTGGGGCGGCTGGCTCCTAAAGTACGCAGCAGAGCGAGCTCGCGGGTGCGCTGAGAAAGCAACACGCTAAATGTATTGGTGATAACAAAAGCAGAGACCATGAGGGCTAATGCTGCCAGACCTAAAAGGGCTGCGGTGAGCAGATCATTGGCAAAACCTATGTCCGGTTCTAATTTGTGGGCATATTCATGCGCTGGCACTACATACCCATGATCGTCGTGGTGCGCGGTAAATTCCCGCTTAAAATCTTCAACCGAAACACCCTCACGGAGCTTGACCGCAACTATATGCGCATCATGAACAATATTTGTTTTATGCTCGCGATGAGCAATTTTCGATACCGTTGTCAGCATAGTGCCACCGGCAAAAATTGTTATTGAATCTTCAGACCCCAGGTCCGGAGAGCGGAAAGTACCAGTGATCGTATATTCCTTGGTGGGCAAAGAATCTTCTAAAGATAGTGTGCCGCCCTCAAAATTTGTAATGGACGTGGGAGTGGGCAGCTTTATTGTTGCGACCGGGTCAATGCCGTGAAATTTATCGCCTATGTTGAGATGCAAAGACTCACGAAGCGACTCTGGGAGCAGAATTTCATGATCATTCTGTGGCATTCGCCCCTGTATCTGATAAGGAAACAAATCCGGGTCAGTGGGAGCTTGAGAAATCGCATAGGGCACAGGGTCGCCCGGCGCGTCATGATACATGGCTGAAACTACCGAGTCTTCCCGGATACCAGCCACCTGGGGGCTATTACGGATATCTTCAACTTCCTCAACCGAAAGAGCGCCTGACGAGTTCTCCTTGGCTTGCCCCGAGATGTTGGTAGCAACAACCGCATCGCTGTTACGTACCTGATTGCCGTAGTGCGCCACATATGTGGCGGAAATGATTGTATTGAGAAGAAGCACGGCACTCAGGAAAAAAGCTGCAACCGCAATGCCCAGTCCCGTCAAAATATATTTACGCCAAGATGCGCGCAGATTTGCATATATCAGCGAGAGCAGAGAGGAGATCATGTAAAAAATCCTGTGGCGTATTACATCATAAATATCGGTCTACTATATAACCGTAAATGTTGGCTCGACGGATATTCATCATTCCCAAGAATGATTTTTCAGCCTTTTCACAGGTTCTGTCTTCAACGGTAGATGTAGACACAAGGAGCCTACGAAACGATCCCAGCCTCATAGGCCATAATCACGGCCTGAACCCTATCGCGGGCATCAAGTTTTGACAGAACATGCGAGACGTGGGTCTTAATCGTGGCCTCTGACAGCACGAGCGCGCGGCTGATCTCCACATTGGAAAGACCCTGCGCAATCAGACGAAGTACCTCATGCTCACGCGGCGAAAGAGTCTGCATGAGTTCCTGATGCAGAAGCTGCGGCTCCTCCTGAGGAGTGGGGGCAACACTGGCAGAATCCTGTTCCGAATGAACCTCCAACACCGGAATCATATGTTCCAGCAGGCGGCGTGTAGCGGAAGGGGCGATCACCGCATCACCGCGGTGTATTGTCCGAATCGCCCCCAGAAGTTCTTCGGGAGGCGCATCTTTCAGCAAAAAACCGCTTGCCCCGGCACGTACCGCCGCATAGACATATTCGTCGACGTCGAAGGTAGTCAGCATAATAACCCTGGAATCAGGAACGTTGAGCTCTAGAATACTTTTTGCAGCCTCCAGCCCATCCATAATAGGCATACGAACATCCATAAGAACCACCTGAGGGGCGGTACCTTCTTCAGCCATACGGGCATAGCTATCAACCGCCGCTGCGCCGTCATCAGCTTCGAGAACAACCTGCAGATCAGGTTGCGAATTGATAAGCATCTTCAAACCGCCGCGTACAAGCTGCTGGTCATCAACCAGCATCACGGTAATCTGTTCGTTCATAGGATTTCCTTTAATATGTTCTGTCACTTTTACAATACTGGGTTCCCATTACGTTTCGCGGTACGGCAGCCAGGCCTTCACGCTAAAACCACCCTGCAGATCCGGGCCGTAATGCAGGGTTCCGTCATACATTGTGATGCGCTCGCGCATACCCAAGAGACCGTTACCGCTGCCCGGCACGAAGGAATATGGAGCATCCGAGCTATTGTGATGCGCTGGAGCGCTGTTGTACACGTCCAAATACAGGCCATCTCGTTTCCACACAGCCGAGAGGGTAACGATCTCAGCATCGCGGGCGTGTTTAACGATATTGGTGAGCGCTTCCTGGATTACACGATATGCCGCTAGATCAGCTCCCTGAGGGAGGGCGCCACTTATGGTACCGGTAATACCAGCGAAGTCGATATTAACTCCTGACCTGCGAGCCTGCGCAACCAGAGCGGGAATTTCGTGAATTGTAGGCGCTGGAGCGTACATGGTGTCTTCACCGGTACGAAGAACCCCCAGAAGGGAACGCATCTGCGTGAGAGAATCGCGTGCGGTGACTGCAATAGTTTCAAGCGTCTGTTCCGCGATAGAGGCGTCATGCTCTTGAAGGTTAGTCGTTTCGGCGGGCTGAGTCGTCGTGGTCCGTATCGCGGCTGCGGCATACCTGGCGCCGTCAGCCTGCGTAATGATGCTGGAAAGTGAATGCGCCACAATATCGTGCATTTCGCGGGCGATGCGGGTGCGCTCGTCCTGCGCCGCAAGACGCCGTTCCTGTTCCTGCTCAAATTCGAGGCGCATCGCTCGCTCTCGAAGCTCATCCTGGCGAATAATGCGAGTACGCCTTGAATCACCGATAAACCAGAGCACGGAATAAATCGCACCGCATAAGGTTGTAATGATAATCGAGCTTATAACAGCGGCAAATTGTTCGCCCCGCGGAAGCAGCATGATAAAAAGCTGAGCCCCTACCGCAAAGGCACCAACCCAGCCCGCAATAAACATGCGAACCCGCAGCTTCTTCTTCCAGTGCCTGCCGATATGATAAGCCGCTACGCCTACCGGAAAATACAGATGAACGGGCAAAACATCCGGAATAAATAGAGTGAGAGCGGTGGAGACGAGAACAAACCAGATTGACCCATAAGGATGCCGGTACCGAAAATAAAGGGCGGTCGTATTGATGCATGCAATGAAAAAAGTAATGCCGCTATCCCTATAGGACATTGCAAGAGCTATGAGCAGAACAAACATCTGCATGAAAGCAACTACCGTGATATTAAACCAGCGGTAGTTCCTATCTATGTAGTTGTTAATTCGGCTCGTTAGATCCATGGGTTAAGTGTAACGTTCGCCCTCAAAACAGGTAATCACTCGGAAGGATGAATTTTGTATGTACTCGTGTAGGTCATGAGGCTGCAAAATCTGGAATAAGACCTCTCAAAACTGCGAGATTATGCGGGAATATATATGCCCATACTCTGAGAATCATGGCCTAAAATCTGCGCAATTGTTCGTGCCAGCAGTAGGGTAGAGGTATGACTACTGAACGTTCCATCAACCTTGCCGTGATCGCTGGCGACGGCATCGGACCTGAAATTATTACCGAGGCGCAGCGTGTGCTTCAACGCGCCTGCGAGCTTGATTCTATTCGCGTAGATTCCACCGACTATAAACTTGGCGCCGAGCACTGGCTTAAAACCGGCGAAACCCTGCCCGAGAGTACGATGGAGTCTCTCAAACAGCACGATGCGATTCTTTTCGGCGCTATTGGCGCCGATCCGCGCAGCGGTAAGATTCCCTCAGGGCTGATCGAACGTGAAATGCTTTTGAAGCTGCGCTTCTCTTTCGACCATTACATTAACCTGCGTCCCGCACGGCTGTACCCGGGGGCAGTGTCGCCGCTGAGCAACCCTGGAGAGATCGACTTCGTGGTGGTGCGCGAAGGTACCGAAGGGCCCTACGTGGGTAATGGAGGAACTATTCGCGGCGGTACCGATGCCGAAATCGCAACCGAAGTATCCATCAATACAGCCCACGGTGTTCGTCGGCTGATCCGGTACGCCTTCGAACTGGCACAGTCCCGCCGTAAGAAGCTGACCCTCATCCACAAAACAAATGTACTCGTACACGCTGGTCGTTTGTACACCCGTCTTTTTGAAGAGATCGGGCGCGAATTCCCCGAAGTGCAAACCGATTACCTGCATGTTGATGCGGCAACAATTTTCATGACCACCGATCCCTCGCGTTTCGACGTGATCGTAACCGATAACCTGTTTGGCGACATCCTGACCGATCAGGCGGGTGCAGTGACCGGAGGTATTGGCTACGCAGCCTCAGGCAATATTAACGCGGTAGGGGAGTTCCCCTCAATGTTTGAGCCCGTGCATGGTTCAGCCCCCGACATCGCGGGGCAGAACAAAGCAAACCCGACCGCCGCAATCCTCGCGGGAGCAATGCTTCTGCGGCACCTAGGCTATGAGTTGACGGCGGTCCGTATTGAGGATGCGGTCGAGGCTGATATGCGTGCCAACGGCGCCCGCACCCGAGGCACCGACGAAGTTGGTAACGATGTCTTAGGGTTCCTAAGCTAGTTAAGGCTGAGGCAGCTTACGCCCCGCCTTCGATTTTCACGATATGGGCGGCGGTGGGTTGCGTGTGCGTTGTGCCTATTCATCAGGTACTCTAAAACATGTGCAACGGGCACATCCGCCCCGTCGTCCGCTGGCGTGGTCACAAGCCGCACTGATGAGCTTCGTAAGCGATGCCGCTTCTGCCTCCCACCTTGAGGTTCGCGCCGCCGATGCTATTGGCAGAGAGAATTGACAGAATAGGATTACACCATGGCACTTGAATTTAGCCGTGAAAAGAACCCCGCCCCCGCGAGTGACGAACGCCGAGCCGAGATTCTTGCCGACCCCGGATTTGGCGACTATTTTACGGATCATATGGTCAGCATCGACTGGAACGGTGATTATAAAACCGGCGGTGAATGGTCGAATGCGCGGGTGCACGCCTACGGTCCGCTCAGTTTAGATCCCGCCGCTGCGGTTTTTCACTATGGCCAGGAAATCTTCGAGGGTATTAAAGGCTACCGTCATTCGGATGGGTCAGTGTGGACATTCCGACCTGAGAAGAACGCGGCGCGCCTGAACCGCTCGGCGCATCGTATGGCACTGCCTCAGCTGCCCGAAGAGACCTTTATCGAGTCCCTGAAGCAGCTGGTACAGGCAGACGAAAAATGGGTTCCCAGCGGTGAGGGAGAGGCGTTTTACTTCCGTCCGTTTATGATTGCGACCGAGGCATATCTGGGGGTTCGCCCTGCTCGTCACGTGGAGTATCACGTGATTGGGTCGCCTGCTGGCAACTACTTCGGTACCCCCGAGCCGGTGGACATCTGGCTGTCCACGAAGTATGCTCGCGCTGGTGAAGGCGGTACTGGCACCGCAAAATGCGGCGGTAACTATGCTGCCGCCATGATCGCCCAACTTGAAGGTGAAGAAAACGGCTGTAAACAGGTGATCTTCAAAGACCCGCACCGTAACGATGCTCTTGAAGAGCTGGGCGGCATGAACGTATTCTTCATCTACGGTAAAGAGAATAAGTTGGTAACCCCCGAACTTACCGGAACTATTCTAGAGGGCGTTACCCGTTCCTCGATTTTGCAGCTGGCGAAGGATCGCGGAATGACCGTTGAGGAACGCCCCATCACCCTCAGCGAGTGGCGTGACGGTGTGGCTTCTGGCGATATTACAGAGGTGTGTGCCTGCGGTACCGCAGCGGTTATTGCCCCTATTGGAAAGCTCAAGGCTACTGATTTTGAGATTCCTGCGGCTTCCGAAGGATTTGGCGAGATTTCCAAGAGCCTGCGTGAAGAGCTCGTGGGTATTCAGACCGGTACAGTAGAGGACCGTCATGGCTGGATGACCCGCCTCGTCTAATAACCCCCGGTTACTGCGCCGGGCGCATCCGTGAAACGTGCAGAGAGTGACTTTCCGACGATAAGCTCTACTTTTCAATCGGAAAGTCACTTTTTGCGTATCGAGAGGGGTGTGAATGACTGGTACTCTAGAAGGTATGCGTATTGCACGATTTACCGTAGATAACGATCTTCATTATGGTGTGGTTGAAGGAGGGGACGGCAGCGAAGTTTTGCATGTTCTCGCGGGCGATCCGTTTTACTCCGGTGTTGAAACCACCTCGAAGACTTATCAGCTTGAGGATGTTCGCTTGCTTGCCCCCATCATTCCACGCTCCAAGGTGATTGGTGCTCTTGCTAATTGGGCGGGTACTCCGGCTCCTGCCGCCCCGCAGTTCTTCATCAAGCCAAATACGACGGTGGTCGGCCCTGGTGATCCAGTGACTCTCCCCGAGTATTCCGAAGCGGTCAGCGTTGAAGGCGAACTGGCGGTTATCATCGGTCGTATTGCAAAGTCGGTTCCGCTGGAACGTGTGCATGAGGTTGTTTTTGGATACACTGTAGCCAACGATCTGACGGCACGTGACGTGATGGAGACGGACACACAGTGGACTCGTGCGAAAAGCTTTGACGGCTCAACCCCACTGGGGCCCTGGATCGAAACGGAGCTTGATACCGACTCGCTGAATATCACGAGCTGGGTTGATGGTGACGTGGTGCAGGAAGGCAACACCTCTGATATGCACTACTCGGTGGCGGAGCTCGTGTCCGCAGCATCCGAGATCTTTACCCTTCTTCCCGGAGATATTATCTTGACCGGAACCCCGGCGGGTATCAGCGTCCTTCGTGATGGTCATGAGGTCGAGGTTGAGGTCGAAGGCATTGGGGCCCTGGTAACCCGCATCCGCAGTTAGAGCCTAGTTTAGGCTGAGAGTGCTAAACATAGATTCCTCAGCGCTATAGGCCGCACAGCAGCATGATTTTGAGATACATAAGTTCAGGAGAAAACCTACTATGACCGAATATCCCGGTCCCGATCTGCACGATTCACGCGAAACTCGCGTACGTTTTTGCCCTTCACCGACCGGAACTCCGCATGTGGGCATGGTACGTACAGCCCTGTTTAACTGGGCTTATGCGCGCCATACCGGCGGTAAGCTCATTTTCCGTATTGAGGATACCGATGCGGCACGCGATTCGGAAGAATCGTTCAACCAAGTGCTCGACAGTCTGCACTGGCTGGGCATTAACTGGGACGAAGGTGTGGGCGTAGGCGGCCCCCATGAACCGTATCGTCAGTCTGAACGCAAACGTGAGGACATTTACCAGAAGGTTTTCGAGAAGCTCATTGAGGGCGGGTATGTCTATGAGGATTTCTCGACCCCCGATGAGGTGCGGGAACGCCGTAAAGCAGCGGGGCAGGATCCTCAGCTCGGCTACGATAACTATGATCGTCACCTGAGTGACGAGCAGAAAGAGGCTTTCCGCGCCGAAGGCCGTAAACCCGTATGGCGTTTGCGTATGCCCGATGAGGATATTACGTTCAACGACCTTGTACGTGGTGAGATTACCTTCAAAGCCGGGTCTGTCCCGGACTACGTTGTGGTGCGTTCTAGCGGTGACCCCCTGTATACTTTCGTGAACCCTGTGGACGATGCTTTGATGGGCGTAACCCACGTGCTTCGCGGCGAAGATCTATTGTCTTCAACTCCGCGCCAAATTGCACTGTACCGGGCACTGATTGATACGGGCGTTACCACATTTATCCCCGAGTTTGGGCATCTTCCCTATGTGATGGGGCAGGGTAATAAGAAACTGTCGAAGCGCGATCCCGAATCGAATCTCTTCCTGCTGCGCGATGCCGGATTTATTAAAGAAGGTCTGCTGAATTACCTGTCTCTGCTAGGCTGGTCACTATCCGCAGATCAGGACGTTTTCTCAGTCGATGACCTAGTGGCGCACTTCGACATTCACGATGTGGTAGGCAATCCGGCACGTTTTGACGTCAAGAAGGCAGAGGCTATTAACGGCGATCATATTCGTCGTTTGGAGGCGGACGATTTCCGAAACCGCCTGGTGCCCTATCTGCAGGCCGCTGGCGTTGTTGGTGAGGAACTTTCAGCACATGAAGAGCAGATTCTGACAGAGGCTGCTCCCTTGGTGCAGGAACGTATGCAGCTCTTGGGTGAAGCCCCGAAGCTTCTTGCATTCCTCTTCAAAGCTGATGAAGAGATCACGATTGCCGATGACGCCCGTAAACAGCTTAAAGAATCTGCACCTCAGGTTCTTGCTGCCGCTTTAGAGGCACTTGAAGCCCTCGAAGTCTGGGATGCGGCAAGTATCGAATCTGCCCTGCGCTCCGCTATCGTGGAGGGGCTTGAGATCAAACCGCGTTTGGCATTCGGACCGGTACGTATCGCCGTTTCAGGTGAGCGTATTTCGCCCCCGCTCTTTGAATCCATGGAGATTCTGGGGAAGGAATCTTCTCTCAACCGTGTGCGGGCTTTGGCTGCTGAGCTCGGGGGGTAGCCCGAACGCATAGCTGCATCTTTTCTGAGGGTAACCCGGTGGTTCACGAGTTTGCGCGAGCCACCGGGTTTTTCTGCGCGCAAGAGTCGGATGCAGATATAAGCCTTACACATTGTGCGCTAGAGGAATGTATGGCTCTCGGCTTATGCTGGTTATATGGTTGTGCATCGTGGGAGGTGAAGGTGAACCATAACAAATACATCGTGCGTGCTTTGCGCAAAGGAACCGTGATGGCATTTGCGAATGCATCAATTGTATTGCTTATTGCCACTATTGCGGATGCAGTGAGATCTATCTGGACCATTGTGATAATTGTGTTAGCCAGCGCCTTAGCGTATTTCGCGGCGTATCATGAAGCTAAGTTTGATGATGAACAGATTGCACGTGAACGCGAAGTAGGCGGCCACCAGCCGGGAGGCGAAGCCCTGGTGGGGGACAAACCCATAGAAAACGCCCAAGAGCGGCTGGAAATTGGTGAGGAGGATAAAGCATGACTCGACGCGATGTAACATTCGCCGCCATCATGTCTGCCGTAGCATTGGCAGTTTACATGGGCGTAAAGGTTTGGTTGGGCGGTCACTGGGACTGGGTAACCTTCGTCATTTGGGTTCTGGCCGCGCTTCTCTTTGGGTTTGGCATTATTTATGCGAAGTCGTTCTTGATCCGCATGGTAGATGAGATGACTGAGGATGGCGTAACGCCCAGCGAAGGGGAACGCCGCACTGGGATTGGTACGGGATCCGAACGTAATTCGCATGCGGAATCCATCGCGGATGCAGCCGTTGAGTCTTCTGCTGAGCACGCGCATCACCTGGGACATCAGCATCATCGTCGGCAGGAATCCTCAAACTCGTGAACATCCTGTAGCGTATTGGCGTGCTCTAAGCTTCTGTAAAGGGCATCATGTAGAAAATATACGTGCTTGCTATCATGCCTATAAGCCCTAGTCAGCGTGCTGTAGACATGGGGAAAATAGTGAGCTGGAGAATGTCAAGAAAAGATTTATGCGTGTAAGAGTTGCGGGCCATCAAACGGTACAGTATAGTATTTACTTGTGAGCGCGTCGGAATGAAAGATTCCGGCTCGTTATTTTGTGAAAACAGAATATTGCGGTTGTAGCTCAGTTGGTAGAGCACCACCTTGCCAAGGTGGATGTCGCGAGTTCAAGTCTCGTCAACCGCTCTGCGAAAGCCCTGAAGTAATCTTCAGGGCTTTTTGTGTATGTCGTAAGGAATCGTAAATGTTGGTTTATCTTCCGTGAAAATTCGGAGATTCTGCCGTGCTCCAAGATTTTGATGACGATAAGTCTCTAAGAAAATAAACGTCATAGATGATATTTCTATTGCTTTTTGGGAGGAAAGACGTGAATATAGGGGGTACACCTTCTTAGGTACTCCTACCCTAAGTTTTAACTATAGGGTAACTAATTTTTAGTGTCCGTCATTCTCTTAGGGAGTTTATATGGTTCTTTTGCTCACTAAAGCTCAGCGTAAGCCTTTCAAAGCAGCTACCGTTGGGGCACTTTCGATGTCGCTCATGGGGGCACCTTTTGCAGTGCCCGCGTCCTTTGCGGTAGAGTCTCCTGCCCCGCAGCAGATTACTGCTGCTCAGGCTCAACAGGTGCAGGGGATTCCAGGGCAGTATCAGATTCGCCATTCAAAGAACGGCAAAATCTTCATTGCTGGCTCTAACCGCGATATGTCCGTATCGACTATTGCGCGTCTGGATGAGAAGACTCTCCAGATAGAAGCAATAGCCACCTTACCTATCACCCGAGCCGGTACCGGATACAACGCTGGGTATAAGAATTTGGGTGCCTTTGGTATTGATGTTGACGATGAGAATGGCACCATTTGGGTTACGAATACTCGTGATAACGCTGTGTCTGTGTACGATCAGAATAATCTCAATCTCTTGTGGACCAACTACGGAGCTCAAGAGGGAGATGAAAGTTGGATCGAGCATCCGCGCGAGGTAAAGGTGGATGCTGCCTCCGGCAAAGCATTTGTGACGGGTCGTTACTTCGTATCTGCCATTGATCTGAAGACCCATAAGGTCGAGAAGATCAAAGTGGGTGGAGACGAAGAAGGTAAGCGCTATATCAGTATGAATACCACTATTCATGATGGTAAACTTTACGTTCCCGAGCGCACCACCGGCAAAATCTATGTGATTGACACGAGCACTTTTAAGGTTTTGCAGGAAATTCAGACCCACGCCGATGTCGAAGGCGTTGATGTTCTTCCTTCCGATATTGCCATTGATATTTCTGAACAGGAGATCTACGTCTCTGCACAAGGCAGTTATGACCGTCAGAGCGGCGAGTCTAAGGGTAATTCCGGGGTGACTGTGTATGACCTCAAGACTGGAGAATATAAGAAGTCTATTCCTTTCGGTAAGCAGGCACTTTCGCTTGTCAATGATGAAGATCGTGACCTCGTATACGTTACGGATTTTGCTACCGGTAAGGTTGGCGTGATTGATGGTCGCGCTGATCGTCTTATTGGAGAAGTGCAGTCAGCATCTAAGGGTGCCAACGATATTACCTTGGGTGCTGATGGTGAGGTTTATATCGCTAATAAGGATGGTTTTGCCCCCGATACGACCATTCCCTTCGGTATGGATTACGCCCAGGGAACGCTAACTTCCAAAGAAGAAACTGCTGATTCTATTACCAAGGTGAAGGTTACCCCGGAGAATATGACAGTGGAAAATCCAGAGGTAGAGGTCAAGCAGATCACCCCGCAGCAGGAAACCTTTGCGGGTTACCCTGCCCCTCTGACGGGCGGCGATAACAGGACCCTGACCAACGTGTCGTATAACGATATTGCTGGCAACCTCTTTGAGAACGACATCATCAAGCTGGGGGAGAAGAGCATCACAACCGGTTACCCCGATGGCGGATTCCATCCCTTGGAGAGCATCGAACGTGGAGCAATGGCAGCGTACCTATATCGCCTGGCGGGTTCTCCTGAATTTGAGGCACCCGCGGAATCTCCTTTCAGTGATGTTCCTACAACCCACCCCTTCTATAAGGAAATTGCGTGGCTGAAGGCAACCGGTATTACGACAGGTTGGGAAGACGGTACCTTCCGTCCTGAAGACTCAATAAACCGCGAGGCTATGGCGGCCTTCTTCTATCGTGCCGCAGGATCCCCGGAAGTTCAGCAGAAAGCAACCTTTACGGATGTTTCGGGAAGCCCCTTTGTCAAGGAAATTTCGTGGTTCCAGTTCTCGAAGCTCTCCACCGGTTGGCCTGACAGTACGTTCCGTCCGCATGACTCGGTCAAGCGCGATGCTATGGCAGCCTATATGATGCGTTACATGGGTAATTTTGATTCCGTGAAGGTTTCAGCGCCCGAACCCGCAAAATAGCGCATAGCAGGTGAGATGACTATCGTTGCTTAGCCGGTAAGTTTATATTGCCGCTTGAATAACATGTATGCGTCGGGTGAAGGCATCTCTTGGATGCCTTCACCGAATGGCGTGCATTCGGAGGTTCTAGAGGCTGGGTATAAATTTTGGGCAGACTTTTGTGACGACCATCTCAAGGTACGAAGTTGCATGATGCAACAAAGCACCGGTATAGTTATTACTCGTTGCGGCGAAAATCGTTGAGGTTTTACCGGAACAACATAATGAAATAGTGGGGTATGGTGTAATTGGCAACACAACGGTTTCTGGTACCGTCATTCTAGGTTCGAGTCCTGGTACCCCAGCGAGCATCACTCGATGCTATGGCCCCATCGTATAGCGGCCTAGTACTCCGCCCTCTCACGGCGGCAACACCGGTTCAAATCCGGTTGGGGTCACACTAGGAATAATCCTCAGATCACGGAGATCTGGGGATTTTTGTTGCCTTTTAACGGGACGCCAAATGCCCTTCTGACGCCTCAAACAAGGGCAACAACCCATATTTGACGCGCTATCTCCCCACTCGGTATAGTGTTTATCTGTAGGCGTGATTGGCGCAGTGGTAGCGCGCTTCGTTCACACCGAAGAGGTCACTGGTTCGAACCCAGTATCACGCACGAGTCCCCCGTTTGTACATCCGCAACGGGGGTTTTTGTATACAGCCCCAATCACTATCCGCAGATCAAGAAGGTACTCGGTGACAGCACCAGAACTAGCAAATCCAACCGATTACGGCCGCATGTACTCCCGTAAACGCGGCGGAGAGCTGCTAGTTCCTTCCATCACAACCGTTATCGGTCAGCACGCTACCGATATGAGCGGGTGGCACGGCTATATGGCTGCAAAAGCTGCTCTCGAAGACCAGAGAGCTTATCGTGCTGCCGGATCCTCGGGGCTCAAGTACGCTATTATTCGTGACGCGGCGGCCGCATCCGAACGGTACCGAGATGCTGCGGCTGAGCGTGGTGACAGGGTACATAATTACGCCGAGAATATTGCGTTACGCGCCATGGGAGCGGAACACAACGTCGAAGGATGTCGAGAACAGCTTATCCGCAACGGCGAACAAGCCTATGCGGATAGGTTCGATGAATGGTGGGACGCTTTTCGCCCTCAACCACTCGCCGCAGAAATTACTATCTGGAATAAGTCCGTAGGTTACGCCGGAACGCTGGACCTTGTCGCCCAGATCGCCGGACGAATCTGCATTATTGACTATAAAACTAAAGGCACCGACCGGCGAGGGCGTGTTAAACCCCTTGACGACAAGGTGGTTATGCAACTGGTTGCCGGGCTCAAAGCCGAAGAATCGCTGGTAGATCCCGTCGCGGGAACCTGGGAACCCTGGAAATACGGTGATGCCCCCATCCTGATGGGTGTGGCGCTGGGCGAAACACAGGTGGTGCCGCATCAGGCAAATCCAAAGATTCTTGAACAGAACTGGTATAAATTCTGTGCATTGCGGAGGGTCTGGGAGTATAACCGTACAGTTCACGAATTCCCGGACGACGCGCTCATGCCGGTAGTTCCGCCTCCTGTGGCAGGTCAACCGTCTTCGGGAGATCACACACAGGTAGCCTAGTAAACCCGGTAGAAGAACAACAAAATAATCACGAGTGTTCTATTTGGACGAATACCTCAGCCGGTACAATAGAATGCTGGTATTTGACAGCCCTTCACCCTATTTGGAGCATATCTGCGTACCATAACAAGCGCATCAGGGAGACATATGACAATTCTGAGTATCCGTACCGTAGGCGACCCCGTTCTTCGCAGCGAATGTGAGCCTATCACCGTTTTTGATCGGGAGCTTGCCAAACTGATCGACGATATGCTTGACACCATGTACGACGTTGAGGGAGTCGGGCTGGCTGGGCCTCAGATTGGTATCTCCAAACAAATTTTTACCTTTGGCGGCATTGACGGCCGCGAAGGATATATTATCAATCCCGTACTTGAGACCGGAACGGAGCCTCAAGAGGGAGGGGAAGGATGCCTGTCGGTACCCGGTATAAAATCAGATACTCCGCGCATGAACTGGGCACGGGTGAGAGGCGTAGACAAGACGGGAAAGCCCCTAGTGCTTGAAGGGGAAGGACTATTTGCGCGTATGCTCCAACACGAAACCGACCATCTTCACGGCAAACTCTTTATCGATCGCCTTGTCGGCGAAGATCGTAAACGGGTTATGCGCACCATCCGAGCTGCAGACTACAACAAGGTGGCAGCGCAGACCTCTGCCGAACGAGCAATGCGGGTTGGAGGAAGCTTCGGCGCCTCCCTAGGCAGCTTCAGAGCATAGACATACCTACCGTATTCCACCAGGTTTAAGGAGGCACCCATGACCCTCAAAATTCTCTACGCGGGAACCCCCGAGATCGCTGTGCACCCTCTCGATGCGCTTGTCCAGTCCCCGCGGGTTCAGGTGGTTGGAGTGCTCACGCGTGAGGACGCGCCGGTAGGTCGAAAACGCATCCTGACCCCCTCGCCCGTAGCACAACGCGCTGAAGAGCTCGGGCTGCCTATCGTTAAAGCGAACCGGTGGTTGCCGGAGACCCAACAGCAGATAGCCCCTCTGGGAGCCGAAGCTGCTGCCGTGGTCGCATATGGCACAATTCTGCCGCAACATGCGCTCGATATGCTTCCTTACGGCTGGGTTAATCTGCACTTTTCGAAGCTGCCCGCGTGGCGAGGGGCCGCACCCGTACAGCGTGCTCTCATGGCGGGAGAAAACGAGATTTTCTCGAATACCTTCCTTCTAGAAGCCGGGTTGGATACTGGCGCGGTCTTCGAAGAAGAATCCACGCTGGTGACGGAAGACGATACTGCCGGGAGCATTCTCACACGTCTAGCGCAAAGCGGGGGAGAGCTGTTGGCGAATACCTTTGTACGGCTTGAGGCAGGTGAGCCCGGAACCGCGCAGCGCGAGGACAAATCCGTCAGTTACGCGGCAAAGGTGACCAACGCCGATGCGCGCATAGATTTCACCCAAAGCGCCCACAAAATTCTTGCTCAAGTTCGCGCAGTAACCCCGGAACCTGGCGCCTGGTGTGAATTTTCGGGGAACCGACTTAAGATCGGCGGTGTGCGTCTGAGCGATCAGGCCGGTACCTTGGCTCCTGGACAGCTTGAACTTCGTGGTAAAAAACTCTATGTGGGTACGGCGGACGGCGCTTTAGAACTGGTACGTGTACAACCTGCTGGTAAAAAAATGATGGACGCGCTCGCCTGGGCACGCGGTCTCGGTAGCAACCTCGCCGAAGGAAAGGTAATGCTCTCATGACGGAGCGACGTTATAACGATAAGAATGGCTCACGGAATCCGCGAAATCGCGGTACATCATCGAAACGATTTGACGGTAAGACTAGTGAACAACGCCGAAACGAACGTGCCCAGCGCTCCCACGATGGCATGAAACGCGGCGGAGGTGGTGCTTCCAAACGCAATAAGAGTGGGCATGAGCGCAACCGTAAGCAGCTTTCGTCCCGTGAGTTCTCTGCGACTGCGCCCTCACAGCGCTCACGCTCTGCAGACCCCGCGCGCCTCGTCGCATTTGAGGTTCTCAACGCGGTAGCGCAAAACGACTCCTACGCAAATCTCGTGTTGCCCGGCACGATTCGTGCCCATCATCTTGACCATCGGGATGCGGGCTTTGCCACCGAACTCACCTACGGAACCCTGCGTAGCCAAGGCACCTACGACGCCATTTTAGCGCATTGTGCGGATCGTCCGTTAGAGAAAATCGGTACAACCACGTTGATTGTACTGCGTATGGGCGTTCACCAGCTCTTGAGTATGCGCGTGCCTGCCCATGCAGCCCTTAACCAAAGCGTCGCATTAGCCCGTGCTCAGATCGGCGGTGGTCCCGCGAACTTTGTGAATGCGGTGCTGCGACGCGTCAGTGAGCGTAGCCGTGAGGAGTGGTACGCCCGTCTGGAAGCTGATGCCAAGGACGACACCGAAAAATTTGCGCTCGCAAAATCGCATCCAACCTGGATTGTGCGTTCCATGCGCCAAGCGCTTGCGGCTCATGGCAGGTCTCCGGCCGAAATCCAGGAGCTTCTTGAGGCCGATAACCAGGCACCTGTGGTAAACCTTATAGCACTTCCCGGAATAGGCGACCTGCAGGAAGCCTTCGAGAAAGGCGCGGTAGAGGGCGAACTGGTGGAGGACTCCGCTTTATATTCTGCTGGCGATTTAGGCAGGTTGAAAAGTGTTCGTGAGGGTACTGTGCGCGCACAGGATGTAGGTTCGCAGCTGGTTACTCGCGCGCTTGCTGCAGCTCCTCTTGAAGGGCAAGACTCTGCGTGGCTTGATTTGTGTGCCGGTCCGGGCGGTAAGGCTGCACTGTTGGCGGCTTTGGGCGCGCAGCGTGGTGCTCGGGTGGTGGCGAATGAGTCGGCAGCGCATCGTGCAAAACTGGTTTCACAATCTTTACGTCCGCTTTCTCCCGACGAGTACGTTGTTCTTACCGGGGACGGGCGTGAGATATCCCAAACGCTTGCACAAAATGCTGAGCGGTTACCCGCGGGCATCGAGCCGGAACAGAAATTTGACCGTGTTCTGGTTGATGTTCCCTGCTCGGGGCTAGGCGCCCTTCGCAGGCGTCCGGAGGCACGCTGGCGTAAATCCCCGCGTGATATTGCCGATTTGCTGCCTCTGCAGCGTCAGCTTCTGGAAGCTGCGTGTGAAGTTACGCGACCTGGCGGTGTGATCGCTTATGTAACCTGCTCACCGCATGCTGCTGAGACTCAAAATATTGTTGCGGAGATACTGGAGACTGGAAAAGTGCGTCTGCTGGATACACAGTCGATACTTCAACGCGTTGCCTTGCCGAGCGATGAAGGACGAAGCGCTCTTGCGGGCGATAAGGCTCCCGGGTATCGTCCACAGGTGCGCCTTAAAAAATCCTCCTCGGTTCGTCAGGAAGATATTCTTGATGAAGCATCAACGACTGCACAGCTGTGGCCGCATATTCATGGTACTGATGCTATGTTCCTCGCACTTTTCCGTAAGAATTAGAATCGCGCAATGCAACCGTATTTTTAGTGCGGCGATTATTGTTATCCGAATATCCGTATGTCATGTTGAGGAGGTTTTCTCATGTCTGTTGCTATTAATCCGTCTATACTCTCTGCCGACTTTGCAAATTTACAGCACGAGTTAGAACGCATTTCGACTGCGGATGCGGCACATATTGACGTGATGGATAACCACTTTGTACCAAATCTGACGTGGGGGCCTCCGGTTGTTAAGCGTCTGCGCGAAGTTTCGCCCGTGCCTTTTGACGTGCACTTGATGATTGATGATCCTGATCGTTGGGCTCCCCAGTATGCCGACGTAGGCAGCGAATCGGTAACCTTCCACGCGGAGGCGGCTACCGCACCTATTAAACTGGCACGTACTCTGCGAGAATCCGGGGCAAAAGCTGGGTTGGCATTACGCCCGGCAACTGCCGTAGAACCATATCTCGATCTGCTTACAGAAATAGATATGCTCCTGATTATGACAGTGGAACCAGGCTTCGGCGGGCAGAAATTTCTTGATGTCACTTTGCCTAAAATCCGTCGCGCCGCATCAGCGCTTGAAGGGTCCGGTATCCCGGTGCGACTTCAGGTTGATGGCGGGATTACGGAGGAAACGATTGTGCGAGCTGCGGAAGCCGGAGCGGACTGTTTCGTTGCAGGCAGCTCGGTGTATGGGGCAGAAGATCCGCAGACCGCGATTGCTGCTTTGCGTTCTCTAGGAGAGAGTGTACGAAAGAAGTGGAGGTCACATCCTCACACCGGGATAAATCTCTCTGATGGATGCAGTTGTTCTTAAAAATTTGAGTGCATTGTGCGCGTATTGTGACGCTGTAAACGGTTAAAGCGTGAAATATTTTTGATGACATAATGTCTTTATAGCTTTATGCAATGACTATAAAAAACCTGTATTTCCAATGAAAAAACCACATATCGGTAAAAAGATTGACGATTCTTAACGTTAACCATGAGAGTTTTTCCTTGAAGTAGGGCATATATGACGGTAAGGTTAGGTAGAGTTTATTTGTCTTAGGAGAAATATGTCTTTTGAACACCCAGCGTCACTAGCTCAATTCATGGTAAATCGCCGTAACTTTCTAGGTATGGCGCTTGCCTCGGGCACTGCATTTACACTTGCAGCATGCAGCCAGGAATCTACGACTTCTGACTCTTCGGAATCTCCCGAAAGTGAGACTCGCGTCGTTAAGAATGTAGATGAGGAAGAAATTACGGTACCTACTAAACCGCAGCGCGTTGTAGTTCTCTCAGAACCTACTTTGGACGCGGTACTCGCACTTGGTGTTAAGCCTGTAGGCGCTATTTCTGGTCGCGGTCAGCAGACTGTGCCTAACTACCTCAAAGATAAGGTAGGAGACGACGTTACACTTGTCGGTTCTGTGTCTGAGGTTAACTACGATAAGGTTGCCTCCCTCACGCCCGACCTTATTCTGGCTGATTCCACAGGCGTGGATAAACGTTCAGAGGCATACAAGACTCTGCAGGATATTGCTCCCGTGGTGTATACCGGATACGCTGGCGGTGATTGGACCATCAACTTTGAGAGGGTAGCGGATGCTCTTAACCTGGTAGACCAGGGTAAGAAGGTTGAGGAAGACTACGAAAAACTTACTGAGCAGCTCAAGAAGGAGCTAGAACCTCTGTACGGTGATAAGACCTTCTCGATCGTGCGTTGGGCAGGTAACGGCCCCGCACTGATCTTGAAGGAACTCCCTGCCGGTCAGGTGCTTTCAGATTTGGGGCTGCAGCGTCCCCCGGCACAGGATCGTGAAGGGCAGGGTCACTCAGAGCCGGTCTCTTTGGAGAACCTCTCGGATATTGACGCAGACTACATGTTTATCGGTACTTTGGGTGGCGCAAGCCAGAAGAACCCGAATGTTCAAGGTGATGCTAGCGCCAATGGTGCATCAGAAGTTTTGAAGAAGGCAGAGGCCACATCTGGCTTCACGAATTTGAAAGCCTACCAGAACGAACATATTATTACGGTTGAGGGTTCTAAATGGACCTCAACCGGTGGTCCCCTGTTGATGAACGGTATTGTTGCGGATGTTCGCAGCAAACTACTCGAAAATCAAAACAATAATCAGGGACAGTAGGATTAGATTTTAGACGCGGCACCTCGCTTGAGGAGGTGCCGCATCTAGGCTCTTGAATACTCAACGACGAATACGCTGAAGATACACAAAATGCTTTTGAAAGACAGCAACATGCCCCTGGGGCTGTCTTGAAAGAGCTTGAAAACCTTATACACGAAACGGAACATAACGATGACACAGCACGCACATCATGCCGCCCGCTACAGTGCCGTGGTAGCGCTTGCGGGTGCTTTGCTTGCACCCGGCGTAACAACTCCCGCAACCGCTCTTGAGGATCCGGGCCAAACTCCGGATGCTACCCCCGCCCAAGCCGGTAATAATGTGCAGGCACAGGATCCTGCTGTGAAGGTTCCGGGTGAAGGCAACGAGAGAATGCCTCAAGGTAAGGTAGAACAACCCGCCGCGAAAGCAAACGATACTGCTACTGTTACCGGATCCGCGATTATTAAGAACGGTCAGGGTCTTGAGATTAGTGGCTCGGGGTGGGGAGCTAATACCTTTATCGCTGTGAAATATGATGGCGGTAATGTTAAACCCACAGAACCGGTGACGCACGACGGTAAGGATCTGTCAGCACGCGGTGTTATAGCGGTTATTAAGGCAGACGCGAACGGTAACTTCACCACAACCATCCCTTTCCCCACCAATGCTAACTGGGCCGTCGGCTCAGAACACGAGATTAATTTCCTGAGCGGCAGTCTGCAGAAAGGGGATGAGCAGCACTCAGCAACTCACAAGGTGACCGTGAGCGAGGAAGCTCCGGCAGCCGAAACTCCGAAGGTAGAAGAAACTCCAAAGGAGGAGACTCCTGAACAGCCTCAGGTGAAAGAAACCCCCAAGAATGAGGCCCCTGCAGAAGCTCCAAAGGCTGAAGAAACGCCTGCACAGCAGCCTCAGACTGATGAGGTAGCTAAGGATGAGACTCCTGCTGATACTCCGAAGGCAGAAGAAACTCCTAAAGCTGAGGAAACTCCGGTACAGCCCAAGGCTAACGACGCTGCTAAGAACGAAGCAGAGAAGCAGCCTAAAGCAGATGAGAAACCAGCTCCTCAACCGGCAGAAAATAATCCTGCTCCTGCCGCTTCTGAGAACTCGCAGACTGTTGAGTCCGACGGCGTTACCGTGACCGGTGTGAAATACGCGAAAAATGGTCAGGAAATCGAGGTTAGCGGTACCGGCTGGAAGAATGCCGACGGTACCGGTTCTGTGATCGCCGTGAAGTACGACGGCGGTGAAGTCAAGTCTACGAATCCCGTAACATATGACGGTAATGATTGGGCTGGACGCGGTGTTGTAGCCGTCGTTACGGCTAATCCTGATGGTACATTCACCGCAAAGCTGCCGTTCCCGAACGCTGAGAATTCAACCGGGTTTGAGAAGTGGACGGATGGTTCACAGCACGAGATTAATTTCCTGAGTGGCAGTTTGCAAAAGGGCAACGCTGCGAAGCATTCGGCAACTCTCAAGGTGACCATAGGTGATGCTCCTGCCACTGCCGAGGATCCAAAGGATAATGGTCAGCAGCCAGGTAACCCTTCAGCTAATGACACCAAGAAACTAGAGCCTCAACCTACTGAACCTTCTGCACAGGATCATCAGAAAGACGGTAACGCCGGCGCTCAGCCTAGCCCAGCAGATAATCAGGGTGGGGCTGCGAACCAGGGTGTACAAAATAACGCACCTGCACCTAATCCCGCCCCTGTCGTTGAGACTCAGACGGCGTCCGACGGTAATGCTACCGTAACCGGTCCTAAGACTGTGACCCACGGTCAGGGAATCGTCGTTAACGGTTCTGGATGGAGCCCCTATAGCGTTATCGCCGTTAAATACGATAGCGGTGACATCAAACTTGACCGTGCCGTGGTTTATAACGGTAAAGACTATGCGTCTCGTGGTGTTGTGGCCATTATTCAGGCTGATGCTGATGGCAATTTTACCTATACTTTGCCGTTCCCAAATAGCGATAAATGGGGCGTGGGCACCGTTCACGATATCACGTTCCTGACCGGTAGTTTACAGAAGGGCGACGAGCAGCATTCGGTGACGTTGTCCGTTACGATTGCTGGCGCTGACGGCTCCACGTTAGCCCCTGTAAGTAGTAATCACGCCTCTAACAATGGTTCAATCGCAGGCGGCTATGATGCCGGGTCGGGTAACAACGGATCAGGATATGGCTCTGTGGCACCTATTCCCACCCAGAGCTCCGGAATCAACTTTACAGCCCGTCAAGGCACCATTACGAAGCAGGCTTCTCTTGGGGCTGCTGCTGAACTGGAAAACGATACGCTCATCAACCGTGTGCAGGCACGCGCTAAAGCTGCCGCAAAGAACGGTAGTAACAGCGGTGCCCACGCCAAGAGCGCACCCAAGAAAACTCACACGGCCAAGGCCGCGCCCGGTAAAAACGGTACCCAAGGCAATGCAACTACCGCGGCAACACAGTCCGACAGCAATAGCGCCCCCAATATCATTGGCGCTGAGCTTAGCGGCTTCTCGCGCTGGTTCGCGAACAATGCAAATAACGTGTTGCTCTCTATAGCGGGTCTGATTATCTTGGTGCTTGCACTAACCTTCCGCAAGAGGGCGTAATCACCTCTCACACCTGAGGAAATATACACAATATCTCAAACATCAGGGTTCCCTCCCACACCGTCGGTGGGGGAGGGAACCGGTATAAATTACCACTAGTCGCACAGAAGAGGAAACTCATGCGAACCACAAAGACAGTATCAAAGGCGCTCACTGCCTGCGCGGCAATATCCCTTAGTCTTGGCCTGGGGATGGGAGCTGCGAATGCGATCCCACCCGGAGGTGCATCTAACAACTCTCCAGGAACTAGCTCAACTGTAAGTCCTCATGTGACTCCCGGCGGAGTAGTGAACTTTACGCTATCCGGTTTTCCACCCAACTCTACCGTGACGGTCAAGATCGACGATGAAGGTCGTGTACATCAGCAACAGGCTGATAGCAAGGGTAATCTGAACGGATCCTTTGTTTTACCAGAATCCGTTGGCTCTGGAGAACATACTTTGCGTTTTTTGGCGCCCGGTGCAGCTAAATACGATGCCAACGGAAAAAAGATGGGACAGGAACCAGGTACCACCAATAAGAGCCCTGTATTTACCGTTGGAGAATCCGATAACGGGGGCGGCAATAATGGCGGCTCGTCAAATAACGGAGGGTCCTCTAAGGGCGGCTCCGATTCTTCGTCCAACAATAACGCCGGATCTGAAGGTTCGGGTAATAATGGTTCCGAAGATAACGGCGGTAACTCGGCACAGGACGGTAGTTCATCTGAGCAAGAGACCGTCTATCTTGATGCTGATGGCAACCCTATCTCTAAAGAAGAGTATGATCGTTTGAACGCTGAGGCTGACGAGGGCGGGAATAAAGATTCCTCCGATCAGAAAAACGACCAGAACACTAACAAGGGCGAACAGAAGAAGACCGCCAGCCCCTCTGCATCCAGCAGTGCGAAGAGCAGCGCGTCGGCCTCTAGCTCCGCAAAGACACAGGCAGATAGCCATAAAACCAGCAACACAACGGTAACGTACGGGCAGGAATTCCCATGGTTGGGCGTATCTGTGCTTGGCGTTGCTATTATCGGTGCTATTGCTGTACTGATTATTCGGAAGCGTCCATAGACAATGGTGATAAGCGCGCGCCGCAGGGGAGATAACGCTCCTTTGCGACGCGCGTTTGGCACTCTTGCTCAGGAGAAGAACCAAAGGTACCCTAACGCCATAGGGATCAAGACACGGTATCGAGATAAGGCGGTCTTAGCTACCTTTACGGTAGCGTTGTTGATAGCACTGTATCTTAGACCACACATAATAAAGGAGTCTCGTTGAGCGTAACCTTGGAACGCACAGGAGCCTCACGAACCATGAAAAGTGGGCGCAACGAAAAAAACGGCCGACGAATAACCTGGCTTATTATTTTCGCGGTTCTGCTCGGCGTGAGTATTCTTGCCTCGCTAACTATTGGGCTAAAATCACTCTCCCCCGACAGCATCGTAGAAACCTTAGCGGGGCAATCAACCCCCGAAAGTCATGCCATTATCTTTGAGCAGCGCATTCCGCGGACACTCATCGGGATAGCCTGCGGGGCGGCCCTCGCAGTTGCCGGATCACTCATGCAGTCACTCACCCGTAACCCACTCGCCGAACCTGGTCTGATGGGTGTCAACGCCGGTGCCGCCGTTGCAGTCATCCTCACTGTTGTACTTTTTGGTGTTCTCGGCATCTGGCAGTATATGATTGCCGCTGCTGTTGGGGGCGCTATAGCCGCTACTGTCGTCTATACCCTCGGGCGTGGTCGAGACGGCTCAATTGTTAAATTAGCTCTCGCCGGTGTGGCTATCTCTGCCGCCCTTGCTGCTGTAGCACAGGGACTTATGCTCTCGAACCAAGATGCTTTTGACGAATTTCGTGTGTGGGTTACCGGGTCTTTAGAAGGGCGTGATATATCAGTCGCACAGGCTATTGCCCCCGTGATCTTCGTGGGTCTCCTTTTAGCGTTTTTTGTAGCACCCTCGATCAACGCGCTAAGTATGGGTGAAGAAGCCGCTATATCCCTAGGCGTACGGGTATATCGGACCCAAAACCTCACACTTCTTGCCGTAACGCTTCTTGCAGGTGCGGCAACCGCTGCTATCGGGCCGATCTCATTTGTCGGTTTAGCGGTTCCCTTCGTCGTGCGTGCCATTATGGGTAATGACGTACGCTGGGTTAACTACGGCTCTGCGCTTCTAGGTCCTGTCTGGCTGCTCATGTCCGATGTCTTAGCCCGTGTTATTATGGCGACCCCGGAGCACCCGCAGGAAACTCAGGTAGGAATTATCGCTACCCTTGCAGGGGCACCCCTCTTCCTATTCCTGATGACTCGTCGTAAGGTGGAGGCTCTCTGATGACAGATACACAGACTAAGGCGACGAACCTCAAGACTCAGAAACAGGAATCTTCGCGCCCTCGAGGTGCACGGCGCGGTCACGACTTGGCTGGCAGGCTTGTTCTTAACTCACGCGGACTCATTCAGGCGCAGGTTCCCTGGCGGGTTTTGACGCTGTACATTGTGCTGATCGCTCTCATCGTGGCACTTAGCCTGTGGGGGCTGCAACAGGGCGAATACAAAGTGACGACGATGGACGTCATTAATGCCCTCGTTGGGCGGGGTAAACGCATCACAGTGGTCTTAGTACAGAAGCGTGAAGCGCGCATCGTGGCAGCTCTGCTTGTGGGCGCAGCTTTAGGGCTTTCAGGGGCGCTGTTCCAGGTAATCTCGGGTAACCCGCTGGGCTCACCGGATATTATCGGCTTTACACACGGTGCTGCAACTGGTGCACTCCTGCAGATTATCGTCTTCGACTCTGGTCCAGTAGAAGTTGCTATCGGTGCCCTCATTGGCGGTATCGCAACATCCATTACGGTGTGGTTACTGACTCGACATACAGGTTTACGCGGATTCCGCCTAGTGCTTGTGGGTATTGGTGTAGGATCGACTCTTGCGGCGTTCAACTCACTGTTAGTAGTTCGGGCATCACTGACTCAGGCGCAGACGGCGGCATCCTGGCTCGCTGGTTCTCTCGATGATATGTCGTGGCCGCGTACGATTACACTGATGATTTTTCTGATCGTCACAGTTCCCGCGCTTCTCGCCCTGGTACGCCCTCTCGGGGCCATTCGGTTTGGCGATAGCGTGGCGTCAGGACTAGGCGTGAATGTCAACGCTTATCGGGTGTGTGCGCTCTTCCTCGGCGTGCTTCTCGTATCCCTAGCCACCGCGACTACCGGTCCCATAGCATTCGTGGCACTTGCTGCCCCGCATATCGTGAAAACTCTGGGGCGAAGCGGCGGCGTTACCCTTTTCGGATCTGCCCTCATGGGTGCGTTGATGGTGCTGGCTTCAGAC
Source organism: Rothia dentocariosa ATCC 17931 (assembly GCF_000164695.2). Lineage (NCBI taxonomy): Bacteria > Bacillati > Actinomycetota > Actinomycetes > Micrococcales > Micrococcaceae > Rothia > Rothia dentocariosa. The sequence continues at coordinate 2,443,783 of NC_014643.1, read as the reverse complement.
CTTATTGGAAGGTTTGCAATTCCCGGCCGTACCCTACAGGTCGGTGTGGTTACCGGCGCCCTGGGCGGTTTATATCTGATTTACCTGATTTACCTTGAAAGGAAGAAGAGCTAGTGAAGGCTTGTGCAGAGATTAGCGAAAGCCGACTCGCAGGCGAAGACATGGTCGTAGCCTATGGCGACCACACAGTGCTCAGCGGTATAGACTTCAAGGTGCTTGAGGGTGAGCTTACCGTTATTTTGGGTCCTAACGCCTGCGGTAAATCTACCTTACTCAAAGCTCTGGCGCGTGTGAATCCTCTCAAAGGCGGAAAGGTCTTTCTTGATGGTCTGCCGCTTTCAAAGATGAAATCCCGCTCCATCGCGCAGATTCTCGCCATGCTTCCTCAAACGCCGGAGGCACCCACCGGGTTGACCGTGGCGGATGTTGTGGCACGCGGCCGGTACCCGCATCAATCCCTTCTGCGTTCCTGGTCTGAGAAAGATGAGGCGGCCTGCGTTGAGGCTATGGAAGCCGCGAACGTGTTGGAACTGGCCGAACGTCCTATTGAGGCGCTTTCCGGCGGTCAGCGTCAGCGCGTGTGGATTGCCATGACCCTTGCCCAGCAGACGCCTTTGATTCTGTTGGACGAGCCAACCACCTACCTGGATATTACCCACCAGATTGAGGTGCTAAACCTTACCAAGAAGCTCCACTCTGAGGGGCATACCGTTGCGGTTGTGCTACACGATCTGAACCTAGCTTTCCGATACGCCACTCATGCGGTGCTCATGAAGGAAGGTAGGATTATCGCTCAGGGTGATCCTCAGGAAATTGTCACTGCCGAGCTAATTCAGGAAGTTTTCGACCTAGAATCTGTTATATGCGATGACCCCTGTACCGGAACACCACTGGTAGTTCCGGCAGCTCACCAAGAGATTACTACTGCCGCGGACGCAATTGCCGCCGCCCGCGAAGGTCACTAAGGAGCCTTTTATGGGTGATTTTGAGACCCTTCCACATAAAACCACACAGAATCTCAAGTCAAAGATCATGGCGCGTCCTATGCCGCCTAAAACCCCGCGCCCAACACCTGCCCCGCGCGTACCCAGCCCGCTGATGACGCGCATAGTAAACGAAGCCGTGGACGCGCAAGAACTTAACGCCCGCATCACAGAGATCGTAGCGGATGGGACTCCACTTATAGAGCAGGCTTACTATGACGACGGAACAGCGAATGAGAACGAACGCATTGTCACATTCCTGTATCGGCATGCCACGGCAGAGCAGGTTCTCATTTTTGTCAATAGACTGACAGATGAGAAAAACCTGCCGTTGTCTCTGATGGAACGTATTCCAGGCACCGATTGGTGGGAGCTGAGCTTCCAGATGCGCACCGACTGGCGGGCTTCCTATAACTTTATTCCCACACCGCCAGGGGAACGCCCGATCTGGCTGGGGGAGGACGATCAGGTGACACTGCGCACCGCTCTCGATTCTGGTGAAGGCGACCCGCTTAACCCGAAGACCGTCTGCAACCGTATTGGCCGTTGTATGGGCGTGGTTGAGCTTGCCGATGCGCCGGTTCATGAGTTTCTGCTCACCCAGCAGGAACTCGACAGCCTTCCTGAACCGCACTGGATGACTACTGCGGACGGGCATGAATATTTGTTGGGACGAGTAGGAAACCCACATCCTGATTCTCCGCTCTTTATCCTCTTCGACGGTGAAGTCTGGTACGGGCACGGTATGGAGCATATGCTCAACCGAGCCTGTGCCGCCGGGCGTATTCCAGATATGAATGTCTTCTTTCTGCACTCGGGCGGCCGAGAACGCCGCTGGCAAGAGCTTAACGGAGACAGCCCTATAGCCGACTATATTGTGGAAGAAGCGCTCCCTCATTTGAAGCGTCATCACGGGCTGCGGCCAGAGCCACAGGATATCATCATCAACGGACAATCCTTAGGCGGGCTGTCTTCTCTGCTGGCGGTTTTCTCGCGCCCAGAGTCTTTCGGAGCGGCAATCGCTCAATCGTCTTCGCTGTGGCAGCCTCAGGTTTTCGATAAACTCTCACAGCTGCGTAAAGCCAATGAACTGCACCGTCTGTCCCACCTTCACCTTGAGATCGAGGTAGGTGAGCAGGAATGGATTCTGCTGCCGCCACATCAGCGTTTTATTCAGGAACTCGAATCCGTGGACACACACCTGAACTACACTGTATTCAACGGCGGCCACGACTACGCCTGCTGGCGTGGAGCTATCATACCCGCGCTGAATCGCATTCTTATGCCCAACCCCTAAAATCTTATAGCCGAGAAAGACATAAATATGACCGAACAGATTGTGGAACGCTCCGAACTGCTCGAAACCCCACTGATTCCTGAGGATTTCGCACGGCGTTACCGTGAAGAAGGGTACTGGATCGATCAGACCATACCCGAGTTTCTGCTTGATGCCTGCCGTGCTAAACCACATTTTCCGGCGTTAGTGGCATTTTCGCATGCACAGAGCGACGCAGAGGGCAAACCGCAGCAGATTCGACTGAGCTATGGAGAGCTGGAGGCGGCTGCTCGTGCCGCAGCACGTCGCCTAGAGAATGCCGGGGTGCAACCCGGCGATCGTGTGCTTTTACAGTTAGGAAATATCGCCGAATACCTGATATATCTTATGGGTATTTTTTGGGCAGGAGCCTTACCGGTCTTTTGTCTGCCACAGCACCGCACGAGTGAGCTTGTCCATTTTGCAACCCGCACTGATGCCGCTGCGCATATATTTTCCTCGAAAACTCCGGGGGCAGATTTTGCAGCGCTCGCCGACGATGTGGCACAGACGATGCGTGCTGATGGTCTAGAACCGCCTATTGCCCTTGATGCTGCGCTCCCGGTAACCCCGTTGAGCGAGGCTGAGCTGGCTGAACCGTTCCATCCCGGTGTTGTGCAGAATACCCAAAATACTCTGGCAAGCGAGCAGATCGCATTTTTGCAGCTTTCCGGCGGTACAACCGGTATGTCAAAGCTAATTCCGCGCACCCACGCAGCCTACTTGTACTCGGTGCGTGGTTCCGCCGATATCTGCAACCTGAATAACAACACAACCATGTTGGTGGTGCTTCCTGCGGCACATAATTTCACGATGAGTTCGCCCGGAATCCTGGGCGTAATGTGTGTGCAAGGTAAGCTCGTATTTGCTGCTGATCCTAGCCCTCAGACGGCGCTTAACCTGATTCAGATGGAAGGCGTTACCTTCACCTCACTCGTACCGCCCTTGGCGCAGGCCTGGCTGGCGTCTGTAAAGAAACGTGACGTGCAGCTGCCTTCGCTCCGCGTGCTTCAGGTGGGCGGATCGAAACTTGCTCCGACGGTGGCGGGGGAGCTCGAAACAACCCTGGGTGTGAGCATACAACAGGTCTTCGGTATGGCGGAAGGGTTGGTGAATTACACTCGTCTGCGTGATGAACCCTATATACGCATGAATACTCAGGGATACCCTATCAGCTCGGCTGATGAAATCCGCGTGGTGGATGAACAGGATAACCCGGTCGAGCCAGGGCAGAGCGGTCACCTCCTCACGCGCGGACCCTACACGATTCGCGGGTATTATCGCGAAGAAAACGCTAATCAGCTCAGCTTTACTGAAGACGGTTTCTACCGCACGGGCGATATCGTGCGTATAGTCGCGGGAAAGTATCTTGAAGTTACTGGACGCGCTAAAGATCAGATTAACCGTAACGGTGAGAAGATCTCGGTGGATGAAATTGAGGAGTTGGCGTTAGAGCATCCGGATATTTTGGATGCAGTAGCCCTTGGTCTGCCCGATGAAACTGTGGGTGAGCGCGTCTGCTTGATAGTCGTACTTCAGGCTGGGAAATCGCTCGGTGAGAATCCGCGCCGTACCATGTACGAGTATTTCACTGAAAAGAAGCTGGCTGATTTTAAGATCCCCGAACGTGTACAGGTATTGAGCTCTCTGCCAACCACAAACGTGGGTAAGATCTCACGCCGTGAACTTCGCATTAAACTAGTTGAGATGCTGGCTCAGGAGTAAGAGCAACTAAGCTAAGCATTAGCGCGGGCTAAATAAGCGTGCGGATACCATAATACCGGGGTAAGAATCTTGAGGTTCTTACCCCGGAAGTTTAACTCAAAAGCAGGTGCTCTGTGAGGCATGCGCAGAGAATAATAGTCACGTATAGGTGGTCAACACCCGCTATATGACGGTGATGTAAAGGTTTACATAGTTTTCATGTAGGGGAACCTCATCTACAATTTATGTGTATATAAATTTTGGCATACATAAGACATGATGCCAGAGAGGAACATAATGTCCGCAGAGACTACTCTTCGCCCCCTGCTTGCTCAGTACATCCACGAGGCAGATTCGCTGGATACCGCATTTTCCGAGTCTACGACCGACCTTTTTTCTCTGGGGATGGACTCAATGGGCGCTTTTGCCCTGCTCGATGACCTCGCGGGCAAGGGGATTACTATCGAATTCACTGAACTGGTAGAAAACCCGACCGTCGAATTTTTGCTCACTCGCATCAGCTAACTTTGACGAAATCGGTACCTGTATAAGGCCGATACTCACCCAACCAACACACGACACCGCCTGAAAGAATAGACCGGACTATGAGCATCACCGAGCATAGTGGGTCCAAACATGACTGGATTCCCCTGACCAAAAGCGCTCAAGGTATTTATCTTGCCGCTATTATCGATCCCAAAAATCCCTGCTATAACACGGCAGAGATCATGGAGTGCCCGCCCGAGACGAATCTTGATTACCTGCGTGAGGCATTTATTCAGCTCTATCGTGAAAATGAAGGTTTCCGGGTGCAGACGCGCGTGCAGACTGGACGCCCTGAGCAACGAGTCATACCACTTGATGAGTTTTTGACTAATCTTGAGGTACTTCCGGTAATTTCCCTCCAGATTCAGGAAGAAACGGAAGAACAGAATCCTGTTCCGGCAGCGGTGCGTGGCTGGGCATCCGAGCTGATCAGCGAACCATTGAGGACCGATGCGGGTGTTACGGTACGCTCCGCTGTCACATACTACGGGGGTAAACTCTGGGTTTACCACAGCTTTAGCCATGTGGTGGCAGACGGTTTTGCGGCGTTTAACGGTCTATCTCGCGTAGCAGCTATCTATCGTGCATTGAGCGCTGGAAAACCTCTGCCTACTGTTAAACGCGCCTCTCTAATGGAGCTTCTTCGGGCTGATCACGCTGCCGAACATGCCCGAGAAGAGGACCTGGCCTTGTGGACTTCTGAGCAAGTGGAAGTACTTAGCCAACCCGATACATCGCTGGCAGCACGAAGTGCATCACCGGCACCACAGGCCTTGCGTGAGGTACTGACCCTGCCTGATAAATTACAGCGAGATATGCTGGAAATTGGCAAAATGTACGGAACCTCCTGGCCCGTTACTGTAACCGGTGCCGTAGGGTCTTATCTGGCCCGTATTGGTGTGCATAGAAGCGCTGCTTTTGGTGTACCCCAGATGAACCGTATATTTGGGGCTCAGGTTCCCGCAGAAACCCGTGCTCTCGGCAAGACCAGCGCTCAGACTGGAACCACCGCCGTGAACGTGCTTCCTGTACAGGTTTCAGGTATGGGAAGTATTGCACAGGCACTCGATAGCGTAAAGAACCAGTATGCACGAAACGCCTCACATCCGCTTGCTCGACAAGAAGACCTAGAACGTTTAGCGCAGTCCAATGACAGCCGCCTCTTTGGCGCCCAGATCAATGTTATACCGTTTGATGCCGCTTTACCGCTAGGCGCACCTACCGAAAACGCGCCTGCTTCTGTGGGATATATTCATAACATATCTGCGGGGCCAGTTGCGGATATGACCATTACCCTGCGAGGCATACCCGGGCGCGGTCACACAATTTCTGTGGAGCTTGATGCCAACCCGAACCTGTATACCCGCGAACACGTAGAATTTCACGCCCGGCACCTGCAAAATTGGTTGGAATCTTGGGCTCAGGCTGCCCTTGAGGAGCGGTCGATGGATACCCTGACGACTGCGTTACCGCATGAAGTAGAGCTGCTGGAATCGTTTAACGCTACCGCACATCCGATAGAGTATAAAACTTTGCTTCAGCGTTTTCAGGATGCGCTCACACGCTACCCGAACGAACCCGCACTCTACGCCTGCGCGCCGGACGAGGACGGTACGTTGTCCCCGCAATCTCCGCAGGCCTATGAGTTTTCGCAGGTACTCACGTATCACGAGCTGGATGCGCGAGCCCGCGCCCTAGCAAAGGCGATGCTGGAAGCTGGCGTGTGCCCTGGAACTGCTGTAGGCCTACGTTTTCATCGAGGACTTGAACAATATATCGCCTTATATGCGGCGCTCTATGCAGGGTTTGTCTATGTGCCGATTTTGCCGGATCTGCCGGCCGAACGTGTGAGCTCCATGATGGAAGATGCGCAGTGTTCGGCGCTTGTGTATGGTTCCGGGCTGAGTCCTATTGCAGAGGCCGAGTTAAAACCGGCGAATACGCAGAGTTTGTGCGGGCTGCAGCAACTTGAATTTACTTCCTTGACTGATCCTGTCGGAGAACCTCTAAACCTTGTAGATGTTCCCGAGGCAAAAACATTCCCGGGTATCGGCACAGCACTGGATGATACCGCGTATATCTTGTTTACCTCGGGTTCGACAGGGCGACCCAAAGGTGTTGCGATTAGTCATCGTTCCATTGATAACCGGTTACGTTGGCAGCAGTCACAGATTCCGGTCGGCGCATCCACACAAGACCGCGCGGGGGACCGCATCTTACATAAAACACCTATCTCGTTTGATGTTCATGTGTGGGAGCTTTATTGGCCGCTTCAGGAAGGGGCAGCCGTCGTTATTGCCGCTCCTGATGGGCACCGGGATCCGGCCTACCTGGCGCGTGTTATCGCCGAACAGAACGTTACCTGTCTGCATTTCGTACCCACGATGCTTACCGCCTTCTTGGAGGCCCCTTCCGCAAAACGTACCTTAGCCGAAGCAGGTTTTGGATCGGGGGAGCAGCAACGCCATGTGCGCTATCTTATCTGCTCGGGCGAGGCACTTCAGAAGGATCAGATTCTCAGCGCGCATAATATTATGGGTGTTTACCCTTTAAATCTTTATGGGCCTACGGAAGCCGCCGTCGATGTTACCTTCTGGGATAGCTCCCAAAACCCAGAGTGCAGTACTGTTCCTATCGGGCAGCCCGTTTGGAACACCCAAACCCGTATTCTCGACCAGGCTTTACAGCCGATACCGCCCGGATTCGTAGGGGAACTCTACCTTTCGGGTGCACAGCTTGCTGCGGGGTATCAGAACAATCCCGAGGCAACTGCACAAGCCTTTATCCTGGACAACGCCACAGGGGAGCGACTTTACCGCACTGGCGATCTTGCCGAGTGGAACCTCACCGCCACAAACCAGGAACCCGGCACCTTGGCCAAAAACCCTCGCGGAGTCATCCTCTACCGTGGTCGTACCGATCACCAAGTAAAATTACATGGGCAACGTCTAGAGCTTGGCGATATCGAAACTACGCTCTCCCACGTTGAGGGAGTCCATAGCGCCGTCGTTTTGCTCTACACGAAGACGCCCGAACCTGCTCTCACGGCGTTCCTAGAGATAGGTGACGTTTCTGAAACAGAACGCAACCGTATCGTTGCTCAGGCTCGCCAACATTGTGAGAACACCTTGCCGGACTATATGGTACCGCGCCTATGGCACACCACGGCTCAGTTCCCGGTTAGCCCCTCAGGCAAGACAGATCGCAAAAACCTGGCACAGATCGAGTTTACCTTTGATACCAACACCGCAGACGGCCCCCATGGACTTTTAGAACAGCAAATTAGCGAGATTATCGCGGGTGTGCTGGGACGCTCACAATTCGGCGTAACCGAAGACTTCTTAGCAGCAGGTGGTAACTCCCTCGCGGCACTTTCCGTCATTGCCAAGATTGAAGAAAACCTTGGAAAGATGCTCAGTATTGGTGCCCTCTTCGCTAATCCCACGGTCAAGGGGATCGCTGCGGCCTTGAACGAGGATTCTCCTGATATCGAGTTCGCCCCGGTTCTGCCTCTGCGTGAGGCGGACTCGACGGACTCCGCAACATCGAAAAATACCGTACCGCTCTTTATCCTGCCGCCCGCCGGCGGTCTGGGATGGTGCTATGCCGCCTACCTGCCCCACATACCCGGGCATCCGTCGGTTTACGCACTGCAACATGAGGCATTCACGAACCCAAATGCTGGCTACGCCCAGAGCCTTCGTGAACTCGCCGAGGGGTATCTTGCGCGTATTCGTGAGACCCTTGAGGAACGTCAGCTTCCATCACAATTTTCCCTGATGGGCTGGTCCGTTGGCGGTACTGCCGCCGTCGAGGTAGCCGCGCTTGCCGAGACTGCCGGTTACGATGTACAACAGGTTACGCTTCTGGATGCATACCCCGTCGAACAGTGGCAGGGGATTCCTGAACCGGACGAGCAAGAGAGCTTTCGTGCCCTCTTACGTATGGGCGGTCTTCCCGAAGTATCGGCGCAGACCGTTCTTGACTTGCCACAGACGCTCGAACGACTGCGAGATGCCGGGTCGGCTATGGGATATCTACCCGAAGACAAGCTAGAAGTATGTTTGGAATCTATGCGTGCCTCTGCCGCCCTTATGCGCGGCTCGAACCACCTTAACTTTGGCGGAAAAGTCGTATTGATTGGAGTGAGCCATGACGATCAACCCTATCTGGATGCGCACGGCTGGGAGCTTCATGTGGGCTCGTTCCGTACCGTCACGTTGAAGAACGGTACCCATCCCGATCTGGTGAACCCGGAGCGCATTCCTGAAATTATTGCAGAAGCCTTCTAAAAGCGCCCTATGGGTATTGGGGGAAGAACAGAGACATCAACAGCACCACGCTAGGAGTTCGGCATAGGTCACGCCTGCGGGCCTTTTGCACTCTATGAAGGCTCAGCAGGAACCTTCCTAAGCACCTTCGCCAAATGCGAGGCATCAGCGGTAGTGCGTCCATCCTCGGGTTGAGGGAAACGCACCCCGCAGGTCGTCACATGATGTTCCGCAGACATAGGTGCCTGAGGATACGTCCCGGGTTCGCCTACCGTCAGGATCCTGCCTAGAGTTCCGTTACCGGCTACCGGATATGCTGTATAACCGTCCGCACCCGTGCGGTACGCGACCGCCAGCATTCGGTACCGTTCATGCTCGGATCGCTGCATTAAATCTTCACAATACGTGGTGTACCTGCCATCAAGGGTTGCGACCAGAATGCCTCGGGAATACAGCATCATATCTGGTTTCGCAAAGGCCACACCCTGCTGGCGACCCTCAGCATTGCGGTGATAAAGCATACCAACGGGGCTTTCCACACGCACTTCTAAACCGGTATCCGTGAGGGCCCGCACCAACATTTTTCGCCATAATGACGAAGTATCAAATTTAATATTTGCCAGCACACCCGCTTCATACGGACTATCGCTTAAACCAAAGCCATATTGTTGCGACAAAATAGATTGCGCATAGTGGTAAGCGCGCAAAGTTTGTGCCGACAATCGCATAGCAAAAGCAGGGGAGAGCGTTTCGGTCAGCAGACTACGAATATTCTGCGTGCTCACATCACGCAACACAGACTCGTACCCTAAAGCATCGTCGACGACCTCATTATCGGCGGCATGAGTTGCCACCTGCTGTAATCCGGCGCGGATCATTTGCCATAAATGCGTATCCGTCGTCAGAGAATCGAACTCGCAAACAACCCCAATACGTCGGTTAATCCGCCGGTTTACAAGCTCGCGTGGAAGCATACGACCACGCACAAAAAGTAATTCATCCACCTCAGGCTCAAAAACCGGACGACGATGCGCCAAAGCCTGCCCGCTTGAATCAACAAAAACGCGGTACATAGCCTCTTTGAGCGAAGGAATATGCGGAAAAAGTTCGGAACCCTGCGGGGTAATGTCACGATGTCCCTGAATAATTGCCTGTTCCTCATGATGCTCTGCCAGCATACGCCATAACAAAGAAACCTTCTGCCAGCCAGTACCTTGACCACCTGCCGAAAAGTCCATATTCTCACGGGCCGTAGCCGGTCCTAAAACCCGTCCACAAACCGTAGCAGCCACTGCATAGACAGGCTTTTCAGGGTACTCCAGCGCTGTCCACAGTGGATCTGAGGCACCGCCCTCATTATCATCATCATGCGGCGGCAGGGCAGAGCCCGAAACCGTCTCTAAATACCCAGCCCAAGGCTTCGGAAGCACCAGAATCTCAGTCTCATAGACATAGAGAGATAACGTACCGTCATCGCTATGCTCGTAAAGCGAAGACTCAGGATCCTGCACAGAGGAGAACTGTCCGCCTGCCTCAGGGGCGATTTTCACATTAAAAGGCGCAATAACTTCCGGCTGCTCAGCCGATACCCATTGTTTGCACCAGAGCTTGGGCAACACATGGATAACCAGAGTATGCACGGCACCCGGCTGAGGATGCGTGTGTTTTAGGATCGTAACGCCGACACCGTTACCGCGCGCGCTCGCTTGAAAGTAGCGAACTTCACTCACCACCCGTTACTTCCAACCAGGGAATTTGACCTGCGGGCTTAGGAGCAGAAGGCAGACCGGGACCGCTCCATGAACCAACCACGCGTGGGCGGCTGCCGAGTCGCTGGCCCACCATCTTGACGGATAGCCCATTGATAGAACCGATCTTTTCGAGAATGCCGGAACTGATATTGAAAGTCGCTGCAATTTCCGCAAGCTGGGTTAACAAAGCCCGTGCAATGTCTTCGGGGGTGGAATTTCGAGAGAAGAAATAGGAATGTCCTAGACGTGCATCCGGGCCAACCTCGGATTCAAGAATGGCGTTAATATCCGCATACCGTTCTATAACGATGTCTAATTCTTCAGAAATAGCACCTCGTTCAGCTTCAAGCTCTGTACGCAAATCTGTTTCATTGTGAGGATTCATTTCCATCCAGATAAAGCGACGGCGCAAAGCCAAATCAATGGTACCCACAGAGCGGTCGGTAGAATTCATAGTTCCCAGAATATGCAGGTTATCTGGAACTACTAAACGGTTATATATTTTACCCTGATAATAAAGCGGAGTTTGCAAAGTCGCATAGGTGAAACCCTGGGGAATATCCGCATCAGCCGCAAATACTGAACCGTAAAGTTTTTCACGATGATCCTGAAGTTTTTTTACGGAAACACGCTTTGACGTTTCAAGAACGAGCATAAGGTCGCCGAAAACACGAGAGGTATTGGCACGGTTAATCTCGTCAATGAAAAGCAGATGTGGTGTCGTGGAGTTCTCAACAGCTTTTCGGCAGGCTTGAAGAAATACACCTTCGTGAGACACAAATTCAGGCTCATCTTCTTGGCGTGAAAAGTTTGGACGCAGACCGCTCACGAACTCTTCGTAACTCGTGGACGGGTGGAAGACTACCGTTGTAATGTTGGCCTTGCCGTACCCAGTATCCTCACGTGAGAGAGTATTGATCTGGTAAGACTTTCCACAGCCCGCGACCCCCTCAAGAACAACACATTTATTTTTAAAAAGAGATTTTGCAACAGGCCCGGTGGGATAAAACCTGCTGCTTTCTTCTTCAACAGCATTGAGGGTATTCTCAAAATCTTTAGGCGTGGGTTTTTTCCGTTGAGTAGGCGGTTTTTCGATTAAAGGTTTAATATGCTGCGAAATGAGATCCTGAAGTTGTACAGGAACTCGGGAATATGGCATTCCGGCAGAATTTCCAAAATAGATGCAAATACGAATATCGCGGTATATGGAAAACTTTTTTACGGTATCTTGTGAACGTTTATGGGCTTCCTGTACTGCGGTATTAAAAAGAGGAATGCACTCCACAAGCTGGAGTGCAGAAATATTAGGATTTTGATTCTCAGCAGCTTTAATTTGACGATCGATAATACGGTTCATGCCACCCGGAAGCAGGTTGTCATGGCCGTCAAGGATCATACGCAGAGTTTCCCGAAAACCTTGCCAAATATTCTCGTAGAAAGCATGTTCTGTTTGAACGATAGTGTCGTTGTATTTAAAGGAATAATATACCTGCACGCTACCATTAAAAGATTTACTCGGTAGTATTTGAGTATTCTTTTGTTGTGCGGATTTAATTTTCTCGACAAAAGTATAAAAAGATACAAATTCGGAATCGTGGATACTTTCTCCAAAAGCCCACGACGATGTAATCTCCGCGTCTATACTTTTAAAGTTTGCCTGGAGGTTGTTAGACACTGAAGTCCCTTGGTGATTGTGGTGATTCTGACCTTCCAATTATATACCGAGACATGGAGTAAAAAATATCATCAAAACATATTTATTTGATAAAGCTCCACCTGTGATAGAAGCCCCTCGGAAGTTGTACTGGACGGTTTTCAAGGGTAAAAAGTTCCCTCGCTCTTGCACCGTACAAGAGCGAGGGAACCAGTTAATTTGGCTTTCCGCTGAAAGCCTGGCTAGAACACAATGGAACTAGTCATCGATATGTGTTGCCTGAATTGCGTTAACGTTATTCAGATCGTACTTGGCAAACGCCTTGGCAGCCGCATCGGCGGGCACCTTACCGTCCTTTGCCAACAGCTGCAGGGCACGAACTACCATTGACTGAGCATCAATGTGGAAAAAGCGACGTGCACCGGGGCGGGTATCCGCGAAACCGAAGCCATCGGCACCCAAAGTTGCAAAATCGTTCGGGAGGAACTGGCGAATCTGGTCAGGCATATCCGATGTGTAATCGGAGGTCGCCACAATAGGACCTTCAGCACCGGCAAGCTTCTGAGTCACGTAGGGTACACGTGCAGGCTTATCGGGGTTGAGCAAGGTTTCTTCCTCAGCAGCAAGACCTTCGCGGCGCAGCTCGTTCCACGAGGTTACCGACCATACATCAGCCGAAACGCCCCAGTCCTCAGCCAAGAGCTTCTGAGCTTCCAAAGCCCACGGTACAGCAACACCGGAGGCGAGCAGCTGAGTCTTGGGTCCGGAGGTAAGCTCAGAATCCTTGAGCTTGTAGATACCCTTGAGTAGACCATCAACATCCAGGTTCTCGGGTTCTGCAGGCTGGTGGATCGGCTCGTTGTACACGGTCAGGTAGTACATGACATCGTGATCTTCATCGAGATTGCCGTACATCTGCTCAAGACCACGCTTGACGATGTGCCCGATCTCGTAGCCGTATGCAGGGTCGTAGTGCTTCACTGCAGGGTTGGTGCTTGCCAGGATGGGGGAGTGACCATCCATATGCTGCAGACCCTCGCCGGAAAGCGTGGTACGACCCGCAGTAGCGCCGATAATAAAGCCTCGTGCCAACTGATCGGCAGCAGCCCAGAAAGCGTCGCCGGTGCGCTGGAAGCCGAACATCGAGTAGAAGATGTAAATCGGGATCATCGGCTCACCGTGTGTATCGAAGGAGGTACCGGTCGCAATAAATGCAGCGGTTGCACCAGCCTCGTTAATACCTACATGCAGAATCTGACCCAGCGGCGACTCCGTGTAGGAGAGCATAAGCTCGTGGTCAACAGGAACGTAGTTCTGTCCGTTCGGGTTGTACAGCTTAGCTGAGGGGAAGAATGCGTCCATACCGAAGGTACGTGCCTCATCGGGAGTAATAGGCACAATACGGTGGCCAAAGCCCTTGACACGCATCAGGTCTTTCATAAGGCGCACGAATGCCATCGTGGATGCGGCAAGCTGCTTGCCTGAACCCTTCTTGGTACCCGCGTAGACTTTGTCGTCCGGCAGCTGAATCTCAGGCTGAGTATTGGGGCGACCGGGGAGGAAACCACCGAGCTCTTCGCGACGCTTGAGCATGTACTGAATTGCCGGGTTGTCCTGACCGGGACGGTAGTACGGTGGATTGTAGAGATCCTTCTCCAGCTCTTCATCAGAGATCGGGATGTTCAGATGGTCACGGAAGCCCTTGAGCGCTTCCATGGTGAACTTCTTGATCTGGTGGGTCGAGTTACGGGACTCGAAGTAGGGGCCAAGAGCGTAACCCTTAATGGACTGTGCCAGAATAACGGTCGGACGCCCCTTAGTCTCCAGCGCTTCTTTGTATGCAGCGTAGATCTTCTTGTAGTCGTGACCGCCGCGGCGAATAGCCCAGATTTCGTCATCGGTCAGGTCTGCAACAAGTTCCTTGGTCTCGGGGTACTTGCCGTAGAAGTGCTCACGGATGTAACCGCCGTCTTCACCGCGGAAGTTCTGGTAGTCGCCGTCCAAGGTTTCGTTCAGCAGTTGGATGAGCTTACCGCTCTTGTCCTTAGCGAGAAGCTCGTCCATCTCGGAGCCCCAGACAACCTTGATGACATGCCAACCAGCGCCGCGGAAGAATCCTTCGAGCTCCTGGATGATCTTGCCATTACCACGCACGGGACCGTCGAGACGCTGCAGGTTGCAGTTCACTACAAAGGTCAGGTTGTCGAGTTTTTCGTTAGCCGCGAGCTGCAGTGCACCGCGTGACTCGGGCTCATCCATCTCGCCATCGCCGAGGAATGCCCAGACGTGTTGCTGTGAGGTGTCCTTGATACCGCGGTTCTGCAAGTAGCGGTTAAAGGAAGCCTGGTGAATAGCATTGAGGGGACCTAGACCCATCGATACTGTGGGGAACTGCCAGAACTCAGGCATGCACCGGGGGTGCGGGTAAGAGGGAATGCCGTGCTCGCCCTTGGTCTTCTCCTGACGGAAGCCATCCATATCTTCTTCATTGAGGCGGCCCTCAACGAAAGCACGCGCATAGTTACCGGGAGAGGCGTGGCCCTGGAAGAATACCTGGTCACCGCCGCCGGGGTGATTGCGCCCGCGGAAGAAGTTGTTGAACCCAACTTCATAAAGATCAGCGATACCTGCATAGGTGGAGATGTGTCCACCAACACCGATGCCCTGTTTCTGTGCGCGCTGCACCATAATGGCAGCGTTCCAGCGAATCCAGTTACGGTATTGTTCTTCAAGATCAGCATCGCCGGGGTATTCAGGCTGCTGGTCGACTGCAATGGTGTTAATGTAGTCGGTCTTGGTTAGAACCGGTACCTCAACGCCTTTCTTGCCTGCTTCCTGAATTAGGGATCGCAGGATGTACTCGGCACGTTCGGTGCCGTGAGTTTTGATGAGGTCCTCAAGGGACTCGGTCCACTCCTGGGTCTCCTCAACGTCGACGTCCTTGAGGCCGTCAAGTAGAGTACTCAGGGAGTGTTCGTTCGGTACGTTAGCCAAACTAATCCAACCTCTCTTCTTATCCAATTGTGAAGGCGCTTGTGGCGCTGGTGCGAGGCACCCTTCGGTAAGCATGCGCACAGTGTTCTAGGAGCATACTTCTTTCTCTACTATCTTAGACCTTATTTTGATCTCCGATGACTGTTTTTGAGGTTTTTTCGTTGGAGGCTTTGGGTTATGAATGAAAGTGGGCAGGTTGGTGCGATATTCCGCGGTAAGAATTTTTGCCTAAAATGTGCAAATTTCCCGATATAGGGGCTTTCCCCCTTAAAATTTGACACCTTGAGGCATGTTGTTATTTGTGTTTATGTGGTTTTATGAGGGGTATAGTCATGGGGTGAAGACTTTGAGGGCGTAGTAACCACTATCTAATTCTGATGTGACATATAACATGCACATCTCAGTTGCGAGTACATGAGAAACCCCGTATAGTATTACCTTGTTCGCAGGAAAACAAAGGTTTTTACAGCGAAAATTGGGTCTTTAGCTCAGCTGGTAGAGCGCCACGTTTACACCGTGGATGTCATCGGTTCGATCCCGGTAGGACCCACACATAAATCCCGTACCGTAACAGGCGGTACGGGATTTTCCTTTATATCCACTCTTTCCGCGCATTATGGGTATATCGTGGAATGCTCACAATAATCATTCAAAGACTGCCGAATGTTATTCCTATCTAATCCAAACGCTTAATTCCTTGGATACACGCGGATAAAACGTAAAACAGCGTATTCTTGTATACATGACTGAAAACAAAAAGGCACAGATTGGTGTTACCGGGCTTGCCGTCATGGGCGCTAACCTAGCACGCAACCTGGCACGTAACGGGTACACCGTAGCACTGCATAACCGTTCTGTTGAGAAGACCGATGCCTTGCTCTCTGAGCACGGCGCAGACGGTGACTTCATCCGCACCGAGTCGCTCCAAGACTTGGTGGACTCGCTCGAATCTCCCCGCCGTATCCTGATTATGGTGAAGGCGGGTGCTCCCGTAGACGCTGTTATTGAGCAGTTAACTCCTCTTCTTGACGAAGGGGACATTATTATTGACGGTGGTAACTCTCATTTCCCCGATACTATCCGCCGTGAACGAGCTCTTGCAGAAAAAGGTCTGCACTTTGTTGGTGTCGGCGTTTCTGGCGGTGAAGAAGGTGCACTCTGGGGACCTTCGATTATGCCGGGAGGCTCGGCTGAATCCTACAAACATGTAGGTCCTATGTTAGAGAAAATCTCCGCAAAAGCGCCGCAAGATGGTTCTCCGTGCTGCGCCTGGATCTCTACCGATGGTTCCGGTCATTTCGTCAAAATGGTGCATAACGGAATTGAATACGCCGATATGCAGGTTATCGGTGAAGCCTACGACATTCTGCGTTCTGTTGCAGGCATTGAACCCGCCGAACAGGCTGAAATCTTCAAGAAATGGAACGAGACTGACCTTAACTCGTATCTGATTGAGATTACCTCGGAAGTCTTGGCACAGGTTGATGCGAAAACCGGTAAACCGTTGGTAGACGTTATTCTTGACCAGGCCGGTCAGAAGGGTACCGGTCGTTGGACCGTTCAGGCCGCTCTTGACTTGGGAGCTCCAGTATCCGCTATCGCTGAATCTGTCTTCGCTCGTGCCCTGTCTTCTTCAGATGTTAAGGCGCGTGCACAGGCTCAGCAGGAACTTCCTGCTGGTCTCATTGCGACCACCGGAGTCGGTGCAGGCGATCCCGAATTTGTCGAAGACGTGCGCCGTGCGCTCTTTGCCTCCAAACTGGTGGCGTATGCACAGGGTATGGATATGATCGCTCGTGCCGGGCAGGAATACGGCTGGGAACTGCACCTTGACACTATCGCATCGCTTTGGCGTGCCGGATGCATTATTCGCGCGGAGCTTCTGGGCGATATTATGGCGGCTTATGCGGGCGAGGTACCGGCCAATATGCTTCTCGCACCCGCCTTCAAGAATCTGATGGAAGAGCTTGTTCCTTCTTGGCGCCGTGTGGTTGCAAAGGCTACCGCGTTGGGTGTGCCGGTTCCGGTCTTCTCCTCGGCGCTCTCTTACTATGACGGACTGCGCCGCGACCGTCTGCCCGCAGCCCTTATTCAGGGACAGCGTGACTTCTTTGGAGCGCACACCTATGGACGTGTGGACGCAGAAGGCGCATTTCACACTATGTGGAGCGGTGACCGTTCAGAAGTAAACGCTGCAGATATTCACGTTCACTAGAACCTGGATCTTAAGAACAGCGTCAATAAAAGGGGTGTGGTCGCTTCGTGAGAAAGCAGCCACACCCCTTTTTTGTTTTTTATCAATGCAGGTGGTTCAGCGACTGGTCAGAGTGATAGCCTCACAAACATGTTGGCAATCAGCGATGCTCCTCCGTCTGTCTAAGAAAATTTAAAGCAACACATGGAAGGTGACGCTGGATTGTCTTCCCTAAAAGATGGATTTAAGACCTTATTCAGGGTACAGAAACCTTATATCGTAGTAGTTGCACTATTGAGGTTTGCGGCGAGATGCCGTTATAGATAAAACAACACCACAAACCTCATAGAGAGCACCACTCAAGATTAGATCCACATTGCCGGGTCGATATATTCCACAGCATCGACCAGAGGCTTCTTCTTCTCGGGTGTACGCAGACGATGTTTCGCAGGGATACCCGTAATTATGGAATCGCGCGGATGATCGTTCACCACCACGGCATTTGCTCCGATAGCGCTATCTGCCCCAATGACTACTGGACCCAGCACCTTAGCACCAGCACCGATTGTTACTCTGTCTTCGATTGTGGGGTGGCGCTTAATCTTTTCAAGCGAGCGACCGCCGAGAGTAACGCCATGATAGAGCATCACATCATCACCTATTTCGGTGGTCTCACCAATAACGATACCCATGCCATGATCGATAAAAAAACGCCGCCCAATGACGGCCCCCGGATGGATCTCGACACCGGTCAAAAAACGGGTGAGCTGCGAGAGGGTACGAGCTAGAGATTTCGTGCCGTCCTTTTGCCAAAGTTTGTGTGTAAGCCGGTGAGCCCATATCGCATGCATGCCCGAATAGTTAAGCATGATTTCGCCAGCCCCACGCGCCGCTGGATCATGCTCTCGAACATTTTCAATGTCTTCGCGCAGACGGGCAAAAAATCCCATAATCTTCTTTCTGTTACCGTAAATACTTCCCCAAGGTACCAACATCGAAGCCAGTTTTCATATTAGGCGCGCCTGCGCCGCACAATATTGATGTTGACCCTCTATTGCGTACAACTAGAAAAGAATGCTGAAATTCCCTATTCTTCTCTGAGCAGAGGAAACGCCCCACAGCACCGTAACGAACGGAAGCGTGGGGCGTTTGTTTCTTGAGGAAGGTTAGCCACGGATATCTTCGTAGAGTACCGTAGAGATATAGCGTTCACCGAAGTCGGGAACAACTGCAACGATCAGCTTATCCTTATTTTCGGACTTCTTAGCTTCTTCCAATGCTGCATAGACGGCTGCGCCGGAAGAAATACCACCCAGGATACCCTCCTGGGTTGCTAATGCGCGGGAAGTGCGGATTGCTTCCTCACCAGATACTGCGATGACCGAATCGTAGATTTCGCGGTCGAGAGTATCCGGCACGAAGTTAGCGCCCAAGCCTTGAATCTTATGCGGACCAACGCGTCCTTCAGACAGGAGCGGTGAATCCTGAGGTTCAACGGCAACAATCTGCAGGTTAGGGTTCTTCTCCTTCAGGTACTTGCCTGCACCAGAGATAGTACCCCCGGTACCGATACCCGATACGAAAATATCAATCTTGCCGTCAGTCGCATCCCAAATTTCAGGGCCGGTGGTCTTGTAGTGAATAGCAGGGTTTGCCTCATTGGAGAACTGCGATGCGAGAATTGCGTTGTCCGTGGTGGCAACGATTTCCTGTGCCTTCTCAACAGCGCCGCGCATGCCGTCGGTGCCGGGAGTGAGAACAATTTTCGCACCGTAAGCGCGAAGCAGTACTCGACGTTCAGCCGACATGGTCTCGGGCATTGTCAAAATAACGTTGTATCCACGTGCTGCACCAACCATTGCAAGGGCAATACCGGTGTTTCCAGAAGTCCCTTCGACAATGGTACCGCCGGGCTTGAGAGCTCCGGCTTCTTCAGCGGCATCAATGATGGCGCGGCCGATGCGGTCTTTCACAGAGCCTGCGGGGTTGTAGAATTCGAGCTTGACGGCTACGTTGCCGGGCAAACCAGCATCGAGGCGGTTGAGTCGAACAAGGGGAGTCTGACCAATAGCATCAACAATGCTGTTTACGATCTCTGCCACAGTATTTAATCCTTTAGTGTGTGGTGAAAAATCCGATTGATTTTCCGGGGAACCTTGGGTACGTGAGAAACTTTACTACGCTGCGGGTAGCGGTGTAAGTTTACCCGTCACAGTTCGTAATATGCTACTGAGTTGGGAATAAAAACGCTGGCGGCGGTGTAGCAGGCAATAATTTTTCACCCTTAATAGTCCGCGTGCCGTATATATTTCCCATTGGAAAATTATACGGCACGGCGTTCCTTCTCGAGGTTCTAAGCGGTACTAATGGTCGAGTGAAAGAATAGTCCAAGCGTTATTCTGGTACTTTGCTTTGATATCGATATCTTGATCTAGATTTAATCTGTTGTTTTGAGTGTCGGTTGCCGTACCGTCTTTAACAGTCCATGCGCCAAAATCGACTTTGAAATGACCCGGCCAGGTATATGTATCACCATCTTTGGTGGGAGAACCAGCTTTGAGGGCGATGGTTACAACGGGGTTATCGGTCCACGTAGTACCCCCGAGGAAAGGGGAGTTAGACATAAAGAATACTTTGGTTCTCTCAGGAATATTGACCTCTTGAAGATAGCTCGTATCTCCAGTACGCAGTGCATATTGCATGGCAGCGGCGGCAAAAGCGAGGGTTGAGTATAGCCCGCCGGTTGAATCATCGTTGATGTCTTGAGGCTTCTTGGGTTTTGGAACATTCTGCGCTGGATGCTCCTTTGTTGCGGGCTCATAAGAACCTGCAGATTCGTCATAGGAATCAAGTTTGACTTCGCCTTGGTAATCTTTGCCGCATGCGGTGAGCATTGGAATAACCGCGAGACTCAGTATTCCTAAAGTGGTAAATCTGAGCGTGTTACGGCGGGAAAATACCCCGGAAGTAGGCATGATGAAGTAGTCCTCTCTCATGGGATGGGTTGGTGATGGTTTTAGCTTACCTAAACTTTATTATTTGGTACAAGCTTTTAATGTATTTCGCACAAAGTTAACACGCACTCTAAACGCTTTTGTTCGAGTCGCATTTATACAAGCGTGAAAAGACAGCATTTTGACGAGCAGGTGACCGGCTGCATCTGCCCGTGGAGCTAGAGCTAAGCACAAGAGTCGAGAGAGTCGTCGCACACATCCTGATACCCGCGTTGTGTCGTCTGCTGGACTCTTGTTAATTGGTGTCTTTCTCGGTACGAAGACTGCTGCTTTGGCGGGGGGGGGGCATATGAAGAATTTTTCTGCTGCACGTATTTTGGTATGCGGTACAGAAAAGAGATTTGAAAAATAATCGAGAAGATATAAAAACACCGTATACTCAACGTTTGTGAGCATACGGTGTTGTGCTGCGGAACGATACCTATTAGTCGATATCCATGTGTAGATCCCACACGTTATTGATGTAGCGGCCTACAGCCTCGCCCTGCATACGTACGTAGCGTTTATCAGAAGGGGTGTCTTGCTCTTTACCCTTATTGAAGAGTTTTTCGCCCAAATCAATAGTGAAATCGACGGTCCAGTTATAGGCACCCTGCGCGATAGTAGGCTGCTTGCTGCTAATAACCATTGTGGCCGAAGGCTTTTCGTACCATGTCTTTTCTTCGATACCCTTCATCGTACGATCGGCGTATTTCTGGAGTGCATTCAGGGTATCAGCATCGGTGCTGACCTCCCGAACATACTTCATATCGCCGGTCTGCAGGAGGTAATCGACAGCAGCACCAAAATATGCAAGCGCAGAGGCGAATCCTGCAACTGTGTTTTGGTGCATTGCTTCGGGAATAACGGGGGTGGGTACGTTCTGCGCGGGAGATTCTGCCGTAGCGGGCTGGTACTCTCCGGGGGTTTCGTACTGCTCTAGCTTAGCGACCCCGGAGTAGTCTTTACCGTCGTTGACGAGTTCCGTAGGAGTCGGGGTGGGGGTAGGTGATTCGGAAGCTGAGGGAGTAGCAGAAGCTGAAGAGGAAGCGCTGGAGCTCTTCGTCTGAGAAGCGCTTGCGGAGGCTGAAGAATTAGATTCTTCTTTCTTATCGCTGCCGCACGCCGCTAAGAACGCGACACTTCCCATACTGAGAATCCCCAATGCTGCACGACGATTCAGAGCCGAAGACATCGTTATACCTTTCGTGTGAATGCATTAATCCCGTATAAGTCTAAACGTAAAACAAAACGAGATACTTGATTGTACCGAGGAATGTGACCTAACCCTAACCGAAGGTGAGTAACGTTACCGTATAAGGTAATACCTGGCATGGAGAGGGCATGGGTCTCATACGCACTTAAAATGCCCGGGCAAAGGCTTATTGCCATGCCCAGCGCAGACTTAGAAGTCCCGTATTTTTCTCTGGGGAATCCGGTGAAGACTAGTCAGCAATGTCCCGAATAGCCCATGCGCCATCGGTGTATTTTGCCTTGATTTTTCCTTCACTTGTAACTTTTTGCTCATTTTCTGGAACGTTGATTGCTCTGTGTTGAGCGACCGCCCAGTCGCCCTTGGTGAGTGTGAGCTTTGCAGGCCAAAAGTATTCGTTGTCCTTTTGCTCCGGTTGATCGGTAGTGAGCTCAATCGTAACCGTGGGATTGGAGAGCCAGGTAGAACCATTGGTGATCTCTTCGATGGAATCTACAGTATGTTCTAGCTTGACCTCTTTGAGGTACTGGGCATCGCCCGTAATAAGCCGGTATTGCAGTGCAGCCGCAAAGAACGCGATAGTCGAGTAAAGGCCCGCTACTGAGTTGTCATTCATATTATTAGGCTTGACAGGTTTGGGTACGTTCCGTGCCGGATGCTCGCGTGACGCTAATTCATAAGTTCCGGCAGATGTATCGTAGCTATCAAGCTTAGCCTTGCCCTTATAGCTCGATCTTTCGGCGCTGTTTTGCGACGTATTGCCACACGCAGAGAGTACGGTGATTCCGCCCAGTCCAACAGTACCGAGGGCGGTGGTGCGCAGGAGGATTCGGCGCGAAAAAGTGAAAGACATAAAATGCCCCTTCAACGTTGAAATAGCACTAGCTTCTCAAGTGTAGCTCTACATAGAAGACGCCCTAGCAAGATAGATATAGGGGACCCGCGAAATAGTTATACGTTGCTGTGCAGGAACCCCAATAGTTCACAGGGAAAGTAACACTGCTGCGCAGATAATACCGTATATGCAGGGCTCTCCGACATGTGAGAGAAAATACATATCTAGAGGTATATGTCGAGACATAAAACCCTTAGTTTGACTTTGAAGAACGCAAGGTGAAGAGCAGGAATTCAAAATACCCAGCCTCCGGGTTCCTTATCAACAGAACCCCGAAGGCTGGGCAAGGGTAACGAACAGCTATTATTTCTTGGGATTAGCTGCCTGTTCTTCGGTTGCCGCAGGATCTGAGGCTCCACCCGTTGCCGATGCAGCAGGACTTGCTGCCGCATTTCCCGAGCTCTTCGTGCCATAGGATAGATTGAGTTCCCAGGATTTCGTGGTGGGATTGTAACGCCCACGGAAATCACAGTCCTGGGTAGAGACTCGCTCTTCCTCCTTAACCGGTTTTATTTCGCCGTTTGCCACGCTTTCAGCACCGTAATCGAACGTGTAGACGCTTTTGAAGAGCAGATTTCCATCGCTCATAATAGCGGGCTGTGATTCCTTGAGCTCGTACCAGGCAGATGGATCTACATACCAGGTTTTCTGCTCGATCCCTTGAGCGATGGATTTAGCAAGCGCCTCATTTTCTTGGGCATCGTTACCTGCAAGTTTGACCTTTTTTACGGCGTCAAGGCTGCCGGTTTTCACTAGGTAATCCATGGCTGCAGCATAGTAAGCGACGGTCGCGTGGAAGCCTGTCACGCTATTTTCGTTGGCGTTATCCGGCAGCTTAGGCATAGGTGCGTTTTGTGGGGGATGTTCGGTGTTGCCTGGTTCATAAGTGCTACCCGGTTCAAAATTGTCAAATGTAATACGCCCGGAATAGTTATTGCCGTCGTCGCTATACCCGTGTGGGTTTGAGGATTTTGGGCTTGGTGCAGAGCCGTTAGCGTTATTGCCGTTTGATGTGTTGGTGGAGCTGTTCGAGGAACAAGCGGCGAGCATAGTGAGTCCGGCACCTGCTAAAACGGCTGTAACAGCTTGCCTGCGAGTTAAGTGCTGTGACATGGAAGCCTTTCGATGATTATGAGGGTTAAAGCGCATAGGCGCCTTCACCCGGATGCGGTTGGAGAAGAAAATATTATGTCTCTATATTCTCATGCGGAGGTGCCGCTGAGCCTTCTTAGTTCTAGGACGGACTCGCGCCTGCCGTGGACTGCTGGTCACGAACTGTGAGTGTGAGTGACCAGGCTTCTTTCTCGAAGGTGCCTTGGATAGTACCCGCATAGTGGAATTTCTGCTGCTCGGCAGGTATTGCACTAGCCTGAGAGTTGACGACCTGCTGTTCTCCCAAACTGATATCGAGGGTGTATCGCCAATCTTTTCGATAATCGTTCACGGCTGTTGGCATGCGTGAGGTGAGGGAGAGCGTGGCTTGAGGAGAAACATACCAGCTTTTGGCAGCCTGACTCTCACCAGTCTCGTCAGTGAAAAGCAGGAGAGCTTTTGTGAACTCGGGGTTGATAGTGATGACTTCCAGAGGATTGGTGTCACCGGTAGCCAAGAGATAATTGAGTGCCGCATTGAGGTAACCGATAGTATCGTAAAAACCTGCAATGGAGTTTTTGCCCATATTCTCTGTTTTTATGGGGACCGGAACGTTTTGCGCCGGATGCTCTGCGTTTGCGGGCACATAAGTACCTGCTGAGGTGTTGAAGCTCTCGAAAGCCACCTCACCGCTAAAATCGCTGCGTACATACTGACTTACCGAAGGGTCGCTTGTAGCATGAGTTTGCTGATGTCGAGAGCATGCGGCTATCAAAGTAGAGGCGGCGGTGCCGAATAACCCTGCCCCAACGGTACGTAATACACGGCGTCGGGAATAGGGAAATGAAGTTACCACGTGGAACCTTTCACGTTGAGAAATAAAGGATTAGGGGTTTAGTAGTCGGCGGGTATAGTACTCACCTTTGGAGTGTAGGTAGAAGTCGGTTGTGGAGCGGGTGTATAGGCTCGTGTGGGCTTTGCCGCTGGGTCGAACTGCTGTGGGGAGATGATGAGCCACCTGTCCTTCACCCATTGCGCGTAGAGAGCCGTAAAATCGCGTATTTCATCATGCGACAGCGGTTTCGTCACGTTTGTCGTTTTATTGATGAGCGTTCCGTTTTCCTGGGTAGCGGTGCATTCCCACGAGAATTTGCCGTTATGCTCTGTCGGTTTCTCCGAGACGGAGATTTTCCAGGTACCTCCAACGATCCAACTATTATTAGGTTCGGCGTACAGAGTTTCCCAGGCCTTAAGCCGCTCAAGATCGACGGTGTTTTCGCTGTGTACCACTTTGAGAGCAGGGGTGAGATCTCCAGTCATGCGTGCATAGTTAATACACGCCACATAATAGGCGAAGGTGTTTCGCAGCCCCTGAAAATCCTCTTTGAACATCAGGTCGTCTTCTTGGGGGATGGGAACGTTCTGAGCCTTGTGATCGGCAGTTGCCGGGTCTGCCTGGGGAACCGGAACGACCTTTTCCCCGGTTTCGGGGTTCATACTGGCAGTGACCGGGGTGGCGGAATCGTAACGTTGCCAGAGTAGCTCTCCCGAAAGATTTCCATAGTGCGCACCTGTCTCTGAGGGGGATGCTCCCTCAGCGGTTGCTAAACCAGCGGCAGAATCAGAGGAATCGCTAGAGGCACATGAAACTAATAATGGCGCGGCGGCAACGGTGCTGCCAGTAAAGACGAAGAACTGGCGACGTGAAGGGCGCATAGCAACTCCCAAAATATCGTTATTTCCAGAAAATCTGAAACCCGGGTTTAGTGTGTAAAACCAGACTAGGGCGTGGTGGGTGAAAGCACAAACGTACAGCGACCTAAACCGTGATATTAGGCTAGAGTTACGCAAAATACAGCGCTTCGACTCTGTTTACGGCACCTAAAATTCGTGAGGTAAGCAACTTAAACTCACAGGAAACACTCTAAGTTTCCTCAGCAAGCATGCAATAAAGTGTGAAACAATAGCGCACGTGCAACACACAAACGATGAGCGTGTATATTCTGCACGCAAACTTCTAGATGAGCTCACTCTACCCCTCGATACCGCTGATGTTACCCGGGCGAGGGAACAAGTGCGTTCTCTGAGTAAACAGTACGACGATTACATTCTGCCGCGGCTTACCGCTTTGGAGGCACCCCTTACCGTGGTAGTTGGTGGTTCTACGGGTGCCGGTAAATCGACTTTGGTGAATACCTTGATGGGAACCCCCGTATCCCGTTCCAGTGCGCTTCGCCCCACCACTCGGCAGCCAATCTTGCTTTATCGTGCTGAAGACTCCGAATACCTGACCCCCGAACGTTTTCTGCCTACCCTAGAACGGCAGGAGATGGCATCTATCTCTGAAACTTCACCACGCCGGAGTGACATTTGGGAGCTGCCAGGTGCCGAACATCATCTGCAAGATACGCTTATCAGCGTGCAAACTAGCGCTCTGCCGCGTGGTATCGCCCTGATCGATGCGCCCGATATTGATTCGGTCTCTGACGAGAACCGCAGACTTGCCAACGAGCTCTTATCTGCTGCCGATTTGTGGCTCTTCGTCACAACTGCTAACCGTTATGCAGATGCCGT
The DNA here is from genome assembly GCF_000164695.2 of Rothia dentocariosa ATCC 17931. Lineage (NCBI taxonomy): Bacteria > Bacillati > Actinomycetota > Actinomycetes > Micrococcales > Micrococcaceae > Rothia > Rothia dentocariosa. The sequence goes on along the minus strand of NC_014643.1, from coordinate 2,417,604 downwards.
ACCCTGGGATCTGCTGCATCGTGCTGCCCAGCGGAATATTGCTGTAGCAGTCGTTCTTAACCGAGTTCCCGAAGGGGCTGCGGATGAGATCGAGTCCGACCTTATGCGGATGCTCACCGAAGCCGGTATAACACCGGTTATTCTGCATAGTATCCATGAACAGCCGCGGGACGAACAGGGGATGCTGCCCGCAGAAGCGGTAGCGCCTCTAACATCCTGGCTTGAACAGCTTGGTGCGGATGCGCCAGCCCGTGCAGCGATCGCGCGTCGCACCCTGGCGGGCGCTATCACCGGTGCCGGTAACTCTCTACAAGAACTTGCTGATGCACAAACCCGTCAGGTGGAAACCTACACCGGATTAGAAACTGCGGTGACCTTAGCCTATGAGGATGCGCTCGCCCGTGTGGAAGATTCTCTCACTGACGGCTCATTGCTTCGTGGCGAGGTTCTGGCCCGGTGGCACGATTTTGTGGGAACGGGCGACTTCTTCCGCTCTTTGGAGAACCGCATCGGACGGCTGCGGGACAGGTTTGCCGGAATGTTGACCGGTAAACCGGCAGCGACCACGCGGGTTGAGCAGGCTCTCGAAACGGGTCTGCACGCCGTTGTTCTTGATGCCGCTCAACGTGCGCATGAAACTATCCGTCGAAGCTGGGGAGCGGAACGAGCAGGGCGCGTACTCTTACAGAATATTGACGAGAGCCCGTACCCTCCGCACAGCACCCAGGCTCGTGCGGAGCTTGATGAGACTATCGCCGCAGAAATACGAGCCTGGCAAAGTTCTGTACTTGATATGATCCGTGCTGAAGGCAGCAGCAAACGCCAGCGAGCGCGCGTGCTCTCCCTCGGTGTTAACGCGACGGCGGTGCTGCTCATGATGGTGGCTTTTTCGGCGACTGGCGGACTCACCGGCATCGAAATTGGTATTGCGGGAGGATCTGGGGTCGTTGGATCTAAGCTTCTTGAATCGGTCTTCGGTGAGGATGCTGTGCGCCGCATGGCGACTCGCGCTCGCAGTGATCTAGTGGCACGCCTAGAAACCCTGCTCAAACGGCAATCCGAAGATTACCGGCAGGTGCTTTCTTCCCGTGAACCGCGCATACAGCCGGACGAAATTCGTGTCGCTGCCGAACAGCTTCATGAATTAGGTCAAGAACTAGATCATGATCCCTTGGCTCGACGTGAAGACTCGCTTCAGAACTCGGGGCTTGTTCAGCACATGCATGACGATACAACACAGCCATTACCTGTTAAGAAATCTCGCCAGGAGCACACACGATGAACTCATCTTTAGCATCCGCTACGCCGCGCGGGTCTTTTGAAGAACGTGCGCTTCGCCTTCACGATGCGCTCGGCCTGGGTCTTGACGTTATTCCTGATACCGTGCAGGAGAATGCATCCGCAACGCTGAGCCGTGTCATGGAACGTCGGCAGCTTTCGGCAGAACACACTGTAATTGGTTTTTTCGGGGCCACCGGAAGTGGAAAATCCACCCTTTTCAATACCATTGCTGGGATGCCCCTGGCACGTACCGCCGTTACACGACCGACTACCTCAGAAATTCAGGCGGCGATTTGGGGACGGGACGGAAGCGAAGAGCTTCTGGACTGGCTTAAGATCGAACATAGGGTCTATCCCGAGGAGAACGAATCGATACGCCAGATTCGTACCCAAACACAAAATTCGGCGGCAGATTTTGCAGCACCCCACGAAATCGTAGAGCCCGTTCCTGGCATGTGGAATAAGCTCAAAACGGCGGTTGGGCGCGGGCAGACCCGCACACGATCTGGCGGGCTGATCCTGCTGGATCTGCCCGACCTTGACTCGGTAGCGCATCACCACCGGGAGCAGGTAGAGCGCATGCTCTCCTATGTGGATGTGTTGGTGTGGGTCCTCGACCCCCAAAAGTATGCGGATGCGGCGGTGCACCACGATTTTCTGGCTCCTCTCTCCACTCGTGGACATCGCATGGTATGCGTTCTGAACCAAGCAGATACCCTAGATTCCCATGAGGTTCCACAAGTACTTGATGCGCTCACGGAGCTTTTAGAAGCGGACGGTATTACGCCTCTGCTCATTACAGCCCCATTTGCACTCTCGGCGCATACCGGCGAAGGCGTTTCTGCCCTGCGGTCGTTGTTAGGACGTGTGGCGGCTGAGAAAAATGCGGCGTATGAGCGTACTGAGGCGCAGCTATATGCGATTCGCCGTGATCTTGCAGACTATCAGGGTGGTGAAGCACCTCTTCATGAGCCTGACTACGCCGTTGATGAGCTGACGGAAGGCTGCTTTCAAGCCTGCGGGGCTGTTGAAGTTCTTGATGCTGCAGAAGCCTCGTATCGTCGTCGTGCCGTTGCCAACACAGGATGGATAGCTACGCGGTGGGTTGCTAAGTTCCGTGCCGACCCGCTTAAGCGTCTGCATCTTGGAGACGATACTGCGGGTACTCATAGCGCGAGTGAATCTGCACCACAGAAATCTCCGATGCATCTAACGGCTAGTTCGTTACCGCCGCTTACTGCAGCTCAGCAGGCAGCATTAGCTCAGGCAGCGCGCGGTTATGGTGAGTCTGTAGCCCAAAATATTGAAGCTCCCTGGAAGCAACGTATCCAGAACGCCGCCTTGACCCGAGAACAGGATTTTCCGGAGGCCTTTGAGAGGGCGATCGCGCGTGTAGACTACAACACTACCCAGTCACGTTTCTGGTGGAAGCTACTTAACGCGGTGCAATGGATTGCATTTCTAAGCCTTTTGGGAGGCGTAGCCTGGCTGACTGCAATGGCATTTGCAAGCTACCTGCAGATACCTCTGCCGCCTGCGCCCGTACCCGAAGGATCCCCCGTACCTGTACCCACACTTCTACTTATCTTGGGGGCGCTTTTAGGGATCCTGGGTGCCGTATTGGGTAGGGCACTGGTAAATGTGAGCGCCCGTGTATACCGGCGTTCCTTGCGAACGCGCATGATCCAACAGTGCGAAAACGCGGCACAGCAGGTTATCGTGGCGCCAGTATTGGCAGAATGCGAGAAGCTCAGGCGCTATAGGCAGGCTCTGACATAAGAATGAACATCTAAACAGCATGAGGGGTGTGGAACCAACTAGCCGGTTCCACACCCCTCTATTCTATGGTTTGACCTAAGCTACTATACGTTCCGAAGCGCTTGTGAAATCTTATGAGCCGCATCAACAACAACCTCGGCGTATTTGCGACCGGGCTGCATACCGAGTCTTTCGATAGGACCGGAAATAGAAACGGCTGCAATAACTTTGCCCGACGGTGAACGCACAGGGGCAGACACGGAAGCCGTGCCGCGCTCGCGTTCACCTGCCGACTGTGCCCACCCTAATCTGCGCACGGAAGCAAGCATGGCAGCGCTGAAATACGCATCTTGCAGACCCTCAACAAGGCGGTTCTGGTCTTCCCACGCCAAGAGAACCTGGGCGGCGGAACCAGCCTTCATGGAGAGCTGGGTTCCTATAGGAATTGAATCATGCAGTCCAACGGGACGTTCTGCGGATGCTACGCATACGCGCCAGTTTCCTTGACGCCGGTAAACCTGTGCCGACTCGCCGGTTACATGGCGAAGCTGATTTAAAACCGCTCCTGAAGCCGCCAGGAGGTGATCGGCACCAGCCGCATTTGCCAGTTCCATCAGGCGAGGACCCAACATAAAGCGCCCCTGAACATCGCGTGCCACCATACGGTGGTGAGAGAGCGCCACCGCCAAACGATGCGCCGTTGGGCGAGCTAATCCGGTGGCTTTAACAAGCTGCCCCAGCGTGACCGGACCAGCCTCTAGGCATGAAAGAATAAGCGCGGCTTTATCAAGTACCCCCACGCCAGAGGAGATGTTTGGTTCGACCTCAACAACCTGTTGGTCATCCGTGAGAGTATGGGGAGTCTTCAAAGGAGTCGAAAGCCCCGACGTATCGCGAGGGTGACGTGCTCCAGGCAACGGTGTAGACGATGGTGCAGATGTCATAACTCTAGTTTAGCTCAGTGCATCTCAAAATGTGGAAGATAGGGCGCACTTCATAGACTCTTCCTCTGAACCTGCCCATGATGGAGGAACCCTGAATACCAAATTTTTGAAATATATTCCAGGGGCAAGAATATATGTGTTATAAGGCACTATATATCTATGATTGGCGGAAAGCCCGCCATATCAAAGCAGGAGGAAAAATGGCAGGGGACAATACTGCTGCGACAAGCGCTATACCCACATCTGTGAAGCGCCCGCGTACTCTCGCCGAAAAAGTCTGGGAGAACCACGTCGTGGTGCCCGGGCAAGATGGCAAGCCCGACCTTCTCTATATTGACCTGCATCTTCTGCATGAGGTGACCTCGCCCCAGGCTTTTGAAGGGCTACGCCTCGAAAACAGGCCCCTGCGCCGTCTCGACTTGACGATCGCAACTGAAGATCACAATACTCCTACCGAAAATATTTTTTCGACCATTGCGGATATTACTTCGCGAACCCAGATCGAAACCCTGCGTCGTAACACCGCGGAATTTGGCGTGCGCATCCATCCGCTCGGCGATATCGAACAAGGTATCGTACACGTAGTCGGCCCGCAGCTGGGATTGACCATGCCCGGAATAACCGTCGTCTGTGGTGACTCGCACACCTCAACCCACGGTGCTTTCGGTGCACTTGCCTTCGGCATCGGCACCTCTGAGGTTGAGCACGTGATGGCAACCCAAACCCTGCCGCTGGCGCGCTTTAAAACAATGGCAATCAATGTCGAAGGGACTCTAAAACCTGGAGTAACCGCCAAAGATATTATTCTTGCCGTTATCGCTCAGATCGGTACCGGAGGCGGGCAGGGATACGTACTCGAATACCGCGGTTCCGCGATACGCTCCTTGTCTATGGAAGGGCGTATGACCATCTGCAATATGTCGATTGAGGCAGGTGCTCGTGCGGGTATGGTAGCTCCCGACGAGACCACTTTCGAGTATGTTAAGGGGCGTCCTCACGCACCCAAGGGCCAAGATTGGGAGGACGCGCTCGCCTACTGGAAGACCCTTCCCACCGACGAAGGGGCTGTTTTCGACAAAGAAATCTTTATTAATGCAGACGAGCTTGAGCCCTTCGTTACCTGGGGAACAAACCCGGGTCAGGGTGTGCCGCTGAGCCAAGCGGTTCCCGCACCTGAAGACTTTGAGGATGAAAACGACCAGGCAGCCGCATCCCGTGCCCTGGAGTACATGAACCTTAAAGCTGGAACTCCCATGAAAGATATTCCGGTGGACGTCGTATTCTTAGGTTCGTGCACTAACTCACGCATTGAGGATTTGCGTGCTGCCGCCGAAATCATTCGTGGGCGTACCCTTGCCTCAGGCGTGCGTATGATGGTCGTTCCCGGCTCACAGAAAGTTCGCGCACAGGCCGAAGAAGAAGGCCTAGATAAAATCTTCAAGGACTTTGGGGCAGATTGGCGCTTTGCCGGATGCTCTATGTGCTTGGGCATGAACCCCGATCAACTGGCGCCGGGGGAGCGATGCGCATCCACCTCGAACCGCAACTTTGAGGGACGCCAGGGTAAAGGCGGACGAACCCATCTTGTCTCGCCGCTAGTCGCTGCCGCAACGGCGGTTCGCGGAACCCTCTCATCACCTTCTGACTTAGAACCACACGCAGACAATGCCCCTGCGGCGGCGTAAAGGAGAACATTGTGGAACCAATTATTAAACACACCGGAATTGGTGTTCCTCTGCGCGTCTCGAACGTGGATACCGACCAAATTATCCCGGCGGTTTACCTCAAACGCGTAACGAAAACAGGCTTTGACGATGCCCTCTTTGTGAATTGGCGTAAGAACCCCGAATTTGTTCTGAACCAAGAACCTTATAAAAATGGGTCAGTGCTGGTGGCGGGCCCCGATTTTGGTACAGGGTCGTCGCGTGAGCACGCGGTCTGGGCGCTTAAGGATTACGGGTTTCGAGTCGTTATATCGTCACGATTCGCCGATATTTTTCGTGGTAACTCGGGTAAACAAGGACTCGTTGCCGCTCAGGTGGCTCAGGATGATGTCGAGTTGATTTGGAAGGCTCTTGAACGGGAACCCGGTACCGAAATTACCGTTGATTTAGAAAATAAGACGGTAACTGTGGGTGCCCTCGTGGTGCCTTTCCAGATTGATAATTATGTACGCTGGCGTTTGATGGAAGGGCTTGACGATATCGGGCTTACCCTTCAGAACATTGAGGCCATTAAAGACTACGAGGCGCGCCGCCCCGCATGGATGCCTCGGACTCAGGAAGTCTAGTCTGGATACTCGGTGAGGTGCGTACCCTGTGACATCAGGGTACGCACCTCACCGAGTATTACGGGGTGTATCAGATACACATTTATCGGTATGTTGCTGGGGTTTGATGGTTATATGAGGTGGTTCTTCGAGGAAGTTTATGAGCGGCATCTTTGAACTATCTCGATAAACATCGCGAAGCACAGGTTCTACACAGCTCTTCCGTTTGTAGCAGCCCGTTCGAGAACGTAAAATGATAGCTTGAAAGTCTGTGCAGACCTATTAATAATTCGTTAATGGCGCCGGACCTCAGCACTAACAGCAGTTCTTGTCGGCCCCACCGAGCCGACCGTTCGAAGGATTAGTTATGTCCCTTAACATCAGCGAACTTCGCATTGAGGGTGGTACCCCTCTTAAAGGCGAAGTCCACGTTCGAGGCGCCAAAAACCTCGTACCTAAAGCGATGGTAGCAGCGTTGCACGGATCCACCCGTTCAACCTTGCGTAACGTACCAGACCTAAGCGATGTTGAGATTGTAACTACCCTTGTTGAACTTCACGGTGCGAAAGTTAACTATGATCCTGAAGCCGGTATTCTCACATTAGATCCCGCCCAAGACGCGAAGACTGCGGCCGATAACGCTGAAGAGATTCAACTCTTCGGCGGTAACTCACGTATTCCGATCCTGATGGTAGGTCCGCTTCTGCACACGCTCGGTACCGCGCGTATCCCTAATCTAGGTGGATGCAAAATTGGTGATCGTCCTATCGATTACCATATGGATGCGCTCCGTAAATTTGGTGCCGTCGTCGAGAAAGACGATGAAAGCGGCACTACTCTGAACGCTCCCGATGAAGGCCTGCACGGTGCTGAAATCGAACTCAATTACCCCTCCGTAGGGGCTACCGAACAGGTTCTTCTGACTGGTGTGCGCGCCCGCGGCACCACGGTTTTGAAGAACGCCGCTATTGAGCCCGAGATTATTGATCTTATTGCGGTTTTGCAGAAGATGGGTGCAATCATCTTCATTAACGAAAACCGCACCATTATTATTGAGGGGGTTGACGCCCTAACCGGGTACGACCACACCGCCTTGGCAGACCGCAATGAGTCCGCTTCCTGGGCATCCGCCGCGTTGGCAACCGGCGGAGATATTTTTGTGCGCGGCGCTTCACAGAAGGATATGACTGCTTTCCTCAACCAGTTCCGGAAGATGGGCGGTGAATTCGAGGTTACCCCGGAAGGAATCCGCTTTACTCACCCCGGCGTGATTACCCCCGGCGCAGAGCTGAACCCTATCGTGTTTGAGACCAACGTGCACCCCGGTTTTATGACCGACTGGCAGCAGCCGCTTGTCGTTGCGCTCACGCAGGCAAAAGGAACTTCTATTGTGCACGAGACCGTGTACGAAGAGCGTTTTGGGTTTACTAATGCCCTCAAACAGATGGGCGCCGATATTGTGGTTATGCGCGATTGCATCGGCAGCGAGTTTTGTCGTTTCCACGGTAAGAGCTTCGGGCACTCCGCTATTATTAGCGGCTCTACCCCGCTTAAGGCCGCTGACATTGAGGTTCCCGATCTGCGCGGTGGATTCTCGCATATTATCGCCGCTCTAACAGCAGAAGGTACATCCCACGTTACGGGTGTTGAAATTATCGCGCGCGGTTACGAGAACTTTGAAAAGAAACTCGAAGCTCTGGGCGCAAAGTTTGAGGTACTTGCCCGCAAACAGAGCAAGACTCCTAAGCCCGATGCAGAAATTGAGATTGTTGTGCCAGAAGAGGTTGAGGTACAGGGCTAGTATGAGCGGTCAACAGGGGAAAAAAGCACTACCCACACTTGAGCCTACCCCTCAAGGAGATAAGCTCTTTAAGGTTCTTGGTAACGCTGCGCGCGTGGTGTATAAAGGCATAGCCCGCATCGAAATTATCGGGAGCGAGAACTTCCCGACCGACCGAGGCTATATCGTGGTTGCTAACCATTCCACCGAGATAGACCCTGTAACCGTTGCACTCCCTATCTTCAATAACGGAGTCTTCCCGCGGTTTTTAGCGAAGGACTCTTTGTTCCGAGCGCCCGTTCTGGGATATATTATGCGTAAAATGGCGCATATTCCCGTGATACGCGGCTCTGTAGACGCTCGCAAGGCGCTTATTACTGCCCGTAAAGTTGTAGAGGCTGGCGGCGCTGTAGTGATTTACCCTGAGGGAACAACTACCGGTGATCCTGAGGGTTGGCCCATGCAGGCCCGTACGGGTGCTGCCCGTCTTGCCCTCGCAACTGGTGCTCCCGTAGTACCGGTGGCGCACTGGGGCGATGAGCAGATTCTTGGGTATGACTACGAAACCGTGGATGGTGGCCGCGTCAAAGAGCATCGTAAGGTTTCCCTATTTCCCCGTAAAACGGTCAAAGTGAAGGTGGGTAAGCCTCTCGATATCGCCTCTTTAATCGATGATCCTTCGCCGGAGGCAAAGCATACGCGTACTGAGCTTGGGGTCGTGACCGACGCTATGCTTGACGCCGTGACCGAACTGCTGGAAGACATACGTGGCGAAAAGGCGCCAATCGGTCGTTGGAATCCCCGAACCAAACGTCGTGAAGCTCCCGGTGAAATGACGGGGATAGCTGGTAACCTGGGCGAACCGGATCCTAAATAGGAGGCGAGGTTATGGCTCTTTTCACGAATTCCGCTGACAACAGCGAACCGGCTCCACGTAAGGTAGTAAAAATTGCGATCTTGGGTGCGGGAAGCTGGGGGACCGCATTCGCCAAAATTGTGGCTGATTCGGCGCGAGAAAATAAAACGGGCGTTCAGGTAGTCCTTATTGGCCGCAGCGAACAAGCTATGGCAGAGTGCTCTCAGACTAGGGAAAATAATAAATATTTTCCGGGGATGAAGCTACCCGAGAACCTGGAATTCACGGCGGATGCTCCTACCGGGCTCACTGATGCCGATTTGGTGGTACTGGCTTTACCCTCACAGGTGCTACGTTCGCAGCTTCAACTTTATGCCCGCTATATTGAGCCGCATGCCCTGCTGGTTTCACTTGCAAAGGGATTAGAAACCGGCACCGGTTTGCGCATGTCCCAGGTGATTACCGAGGAACTTGAGGAAGCCTTGGCGATGCGCGGCGCAGACATCCGCACTATCGGGCACATACCGCATCGGGTATGCGTGCTTTCAGGGCCGAATCTTGCTACTGAGATTATGGGGGAGGAGCCCACCGCTTCTGTAGTCGCAGCACGCACACTGCCCATCGCAGAAATTGTCGCGCAGGCTTGTGCCTGCAGCTATTTCCGCCCCTACACGAATACCGATGTGGTGGGTACGGAAATCGGTGGTTTGGTGAAGAACGTGATCGCCTTGTGCGTCGGCATCTGTGAAGGCCGCAATTACGGTGATAACTCCAAAGCCTCAATCATGACGCGCGGACTTGCCGAAATTACTCGTCTTGCGGTCGCACTGGGTGGTGAAGCAGCAACAATGAGCGGACTTGCGGGGATGGGAGATTTGATTGCTACCTGTTCATCGCCGCTTTCACGAAATCATACTGCCGGGCGTCTACTTGCCGAAGGGGTAAGCCCGGATAAACTCAGTGAACATATGAGCCAGACAGCGGAATCCATCAAATCAGCCCCCGTCGTAGCGCAATTAGCACGCCGTCACGGAGTCGAAATGCCTATCGTGGAAGCGGTCGTTGCTGTCCTGACTGGACACATCGAGATCGGACAGCTGGCACCGCTGCTACTGGGACGACGCCTGAAACACGAAGGCCATTAACATCAAGATCTTCCGCAAGAAAATTTTTGCGGCAGATAAAACAACTAATACAGCACGTGTGCGCAGACATGGGCGCTTGAGGGGCGCCCTCTTACGAAGGAGATGCAATGACCGAAAACGCACAGAAGAAAACTGTTGCTCTACTGTGTGGCGGACGTTCTTCGGAACACCCTATTTCTCTGATTACTGCCGTAGGCGTGCTAGGCGCCATTGACAGCAGCGTCTACGACGTGGTGACTATTGGCATTACAAAAGACGGTCGTTGGTATTTGACGAATCTGGAAGAGCTGAGCGCACTTCTCGACGCTGCCCCTGCACATGCAGAGTTTACGGGTGGTTCGCACCAGGTTTTCCTGCCTCTTGGAGCCGGGGATTCGCGAGTGCACCTAGTAGATGCTGACGGAAATCTTGAGTATGGTCCTGCCCTTGACGTGGTATTCCCCCTCATACACGGTCCTTTCGGCGAAGACGGAACAATTCAGGGTCTTCTGGAACTTGCTGAGTTGCCCTATGTAGGATGCGGCGTGACGGCATCAGCCGTAGGTATGGATAAGCACTTTATGAAGGTTGCATTTGAGTCGGCTGGGCTGGAGGTTGGGTCTTATGAGGTGGTGACCGATCGCCAATGGACTCATGAGCGCGAGGAATCGCTTAAACGTATAACCGCCCTTGGTTACCCCATGTTCGTTAAACCCACGCGTGCGGGTTCTTCTTTTGGCATTACCAAAGTGGATAAATTTGAGGAACTTGTTCCGGCTATCGAAGAAGCACGCCGCCATGACGCAAAGATTATTGTGGAAGCTGGCATTGTGGGGCGTGAAATCGAGTGTGGCGTCTTAGACGGTCACCACGGTAATATGCCGCGTGCATCATACCCTGGCGAAATCGAGGTTGTTGATGAGGACCACGGTTTCTATGATTTTGATGCTAAATATATCTCAAAGTCTTCGGCAGTTACCCGGTGCCCCGCCGATTTACCGAAGGATATGCAGGAGCGTTTGCGTGCTCTGGCGGTTAAGGCGTTTTTGGCCCTTGACGGCGAAGGACTATCCCGCGCAGATTTCTTCTACACCCCGGATGGTCGTTTGGTGATCAACGAGGTGAACACTATGCCAGGATTTACCCCGATTTCAATGTACAAAACCATGTGGGAAAACACCGGAATTTCCTATACCGAACTGATTGATGAACTGCTGACTCTTGCACTGGAGCGTCCTTTAGGGCTGCGCTAATAGAAGGAAATTCCAGTGTTAGAGCCCTCAAGACCTTAGGTCTTGAGGGCTCTAAAATTTGCGTTTGCGTGAAGTGAACTGAAGGTAAGGATCCAGAGGTATTGAATCCTCTATTTTCCGGTTTTGACACCGTTGAGAGTATCGTTGATGTTCGTGCATTTCTTCTGAGACGGAATTTGTTTGACCGCCGAGTTGAGCTCAGTAAGAAGAGTTGATGATGAAACCTTATCTGCGTCGAAGGTTACTTCAATGGCGGGCGTTCGTCCGTACGTGGTTGCCGTCCACGTTCCCGTCGCACGGTTTTCAGGGCCTGCAGCGGCGGAGGAAGACGCTGAGACTGGCGGTGCTGAGTTCTCTGGCGCATCCTTGGGACGCAGCACCCAATCAATCCCATTGACCTCAGCGCATGGATCCGATACGGGTTCCTGAACGGTAACACCGCATTTGAGAATCACGGAAGCTGGTTCGCCCCAAGCGGTCGTTCCTTGCGCCGTAGTTTCACGCTGCTGTAGGCCAACGAGTTTTTCTGGCATAGCAACCATCGCATAAGCGCATACAGGGTTGGCGGCATCTGGAGCCGGATCAAGATTGACATTGCCCGCTCCACATGCGCTGAGCGACAGCACCCCGGTGAGCGCAAGACCCAAGCCTGCTCGCTTCGCTGGGGACATGACGAAAAAGCTAAAAGACATAAAAGTCACTCTCTCATTCTAACGTACGGTATATTCACCGGCGTGTCGCAGAAACATAGCGCGGCAGATCAGAAGAAAGCAAAAATTTGAATACCAATTTAAAGCTCAAAGTCACGACAATTTGCCCATAGTCCAGGTACCATGAAAGTAACAGTTAATAGTTGATCGTGAAAAGATTCTTAAAATTCGATAAACTTTTGAGAGAAGCACATCCTTGTTATTTAGGGTGTAGACTCACCCAAGCACGCATATTGTTCGGTAGCTATTCGGTATAAGGACACTTTTTGGGAAACAGACAATGCAAAGTAGCGTCGGCTAGCCTAGCGACTGCATTGATTGCATTCGGTAGTGTGCCGATCGCCGCAACGCTGACACAGGAGGCACGTGGCGCTTCCGGGAAGGTCGCAAACCATCCTGCGACCTCTGAGTCTGCCGCGCCCGGTCAAGCTACCACGCAGCCTGCCGTACCAGCTACCTTTGCAGCTTTAGGTCAGAAAAATGCCGTGACTCCTATGCCCATGCCGTCTGCAACCGCTACCTTGACTATGTACGGCATGGCCTCGGGCAACGTGACCTATGCTGCTCAACCCGCCGTTGCCCTGCAATCGGAATCTCCCATTGCAGGTGCCGAGTTTGCCGCTGCACCTCCGCTTGACTATGACCAGCAGGACGACGAGATTCCTGAGGCTACCGAGACCCCTGCGCAACGAGCTACCCCGGCTCAGAAAACTGATGAAGATGAAGCGGAAGTTCAGCCTGTTACCCCCGAATATGAGAGTCCACAGGCGCAGCCTTATGATGCCGAAGTTCCTACTGAGGATTCTGAAACAGAAGCTGTAACTCCAACTCCTGCTGCTCCCGTTCAGAACCTTCCTGCTGAGGACGCTGAGGAAGCTTCCCCGGATCTCGGAGAAGAACCAGCGGCTACTCCTGTGACGCCTACTCCGGCTCCTACAGATCAGACTCCGGTGAATCCCGCACCAGTAACCCCTACGCCCACACCGGTTAATCCGACCCCGGTGAACCCGGAGCCTGTGCCTGCCAACCCTACTCCTGTAACGCCTACTCCGGCTCCTACAGATCAGACTCCGGTGAATCCCACACCGGTAACCCCTACTCCGGTCAACCCCACACCGGTCCCGGTGAACCCTACGCCTACACAGGCCAACCCAACACCAGTTAACCCTGCGCCTGATCCGGTACCGACCATTGTGCCTAGTCCGGATCTGACTCCGGTTAACCCTGCTCCGGTGAATCCCACACCGGTCCCGGTGAACCCTACGCCTACACAGGCCAACCCAACACCGGTGTATCCTACCCCCACTCCCGTAACACCGGCTCCGGCTAAGCCAACACCCGTGACTCCCACACCGGTTCCGGTCTCTCCGACCCCGTCGCCCGTAACACCTACTCCTGCAGACCCCGCACCCGCACCGTCTCAGGATCCTGGGTGGACCCCTGCGCCTTCGGAGCAGCCTACTAGCCAGCCTGTTCCGTTCCCGAGCCCAAGTGCTTCCGAATCGGCAGCTCCAACTCCTAGCCCGAGCCCTTCGGGGCATGGAAACCCGGGGTCTGACGATTCGCCAGCTCCAGATGCCAGCCCTTCGGCAACGCCGTCGAGCAATGTCTCTCCAGCACCCGCGCCGTCTACATCCGCTGAACCCTTCCCCAATAGCATCGCGACGTTGGGGCGTTTTGCAACAAATTCAGGGTTCCCCAATGCGTTCCCCGGCGCCGCGGACTGGGTACAGGGATATTTGTCTCGTGGAGAGAACGCCCGGAATGGCTCGCCAACTTTGAGAATGGCGAACCCACAGGAGTCTAGAAACGGTTCTTATTCTGTTCCATCTGCTGTGAACCCGGTTGCTCGTCCGCCCGCAACGTCCGCTGGTTCGCAAGCTCAACGGAACGGCGATAGCCCTAAGAGTGTTCAGGAACGTTCAACGGATTCTCGTGGCCCTGGACTCTCAGGTTTCGTGCCGTTGGCGTTCTTCTCCCTGCTAATTCTTGCGATTACCATTGTGGCGATTCGGTACTTTATCCGTGCCAGGTAACAGGGTATGGGCGATTATTGGGGAATGAACCCTCGGACCAAAAAGCATAAAGCACGGGAAAGTTCACTCCGGAAGAGCACATTGGCTCAGCTGGGGGAGTCTCGTGTTTTGCAATTGTTTATGCCCATGCTGGATGAGCATAACCGCTCCGTAATCCAGGTTGTCTCCGCACATGGGCAGGAACCGGTGCTTGAAGTAGGTCCCGGTGACGACTGCGCAGTGCTCACGGGCGATAATCGACGCACGGTTATCACCACAGATACTCTGGTACATGGGCAAGATTTTCTCGATATCTGGCCTGCCGGTCCGTGTAGCGGTGGTTACGAGGTAGGGTGGAAAGCCACCACCCAGAACCTTGCCGATATTGCGGCTATGGGTGCTGAACCCGTTAGCCTTTTTGTATCTCTAAGTCTGCCACCCGAAACCCCCTATGGTTGGGTTGAAGACTTTGCCTGCGGTATCCTCGACTCGCTGCATGCATGCGGCGCTACAGTCTGTACGGTAGGCGGCGGTGATCTAGGCAGCGCACGTGATGCCAGCGTTACCATAACGGCTGTTGGACGATGCGAAAACCCTGTGTTGAGGTCTGGGGCGCAACCGGGAGATACCGTAGCTTTGGCGGGCTGTACCGGGTGGGCTGATGCCGGGCTGCGGCTACTGACAACCACAGGCTCTCTCGACTCGATAGAGCAGCTGCCTTCCACGCAGAAAGAACGTATCGAACGCGCTGTTACCCATCAGCTAAGGCCCGTATCGCCCATACCCACAGGGCGACGCGCTGCAGCATACGGTGCCAACGCGATGCTGGACCTTTCAGACGGACTCGTTAAAGACGCGCGTCGAATTGCCGAAGCATCCGGCGTCGATATCGTGTTCAATGATTCTGCGATTACCGAGCTGGCACGTGAGCTGGTACCAGTGGCAAGTCTTATTCTTGAGCATCAGCCCCATAACGATCATGGTGATTCTGCGGTCAGCCTGGCCCGTGAATGCGTTCTGGGCGGTGGCGAGGACCACGGGCTTTTAGCATGTTTTCCGGCGGGTGCCACGATTCCTGAGGGATTTGTCGCTTTAGGCTCTTGCAGTGCTCAAGAACGAAGTGCATCACGAATTCTGTGCGATGGATATGAGCTCCAAAACTATGGTTGGGAACATTACCGAGCATAACCGTCGTATGCTAGAAAGAGCACGGTTACCCAACCCCGGATGGGAAGGATACGTTATGACGAGCGAGCACTTTGCCGCACAAACCCCGCTTAACTTCGGGGTCACGTGGATTGGCGAGGCGCTCTCAACGGTGCGGGCATATTGCAACACACTTAACTCTCTAAACGCTTTCCCTGTTCCCGATCAGGACACGGGGTCGAATTTGGTGTATACCTTAGACGCCCTCAATAAGGCCTTTAGTGAAGGGCTTGATACCCTTCTGCACGATCTTCACGCTCTCACGACGGATATACAGAGCGTTAACCAACGTCTGGGTGAAATCTATGAGAATGCTCTCGTGCAAGCCAGTCGGATGGCTCGCGGCAATTCTGGGACACTCCTGTGCGCCTGGGCGTTGGAGGCAGTGCGTACCTACTGGAATTTTTCCGGCCGTCTAGCAGAAGAGCTGGGCGAAGAGGTACATAATCTGCCACTTCTTCAGGATCTTGAGGCGATGTACCGTGAAACACCTGTTACGGAAACCGGTACACGCGAGAGCGCGTACCGTGAGAGCTATGCGTTAGCGCTTGCCGCCGAACGAGTACGCCGTATTATTGCGGATGAAAGCCTAGAGCAGGGCACTATGGTAGCGATTATGGTTGCGCTCGCAGATTACCGTTTTCACTATCGTGCAGGATCGGAGCTTACCGATGTGACGGCACGTGCAGAGTTTCGTCGCGCCACGATGCGCCGAGCGCTTGAGGGCACAGCGCAGAATCCGCCGCTGCCAGAACTCAAGGGATACGTAGATGCAGGTGCCCTGGGCTTTTATTTGGCAGCGGTACAATCAAATCCGCGCTGGATGAGCTCGCGTATGCCTGCGCAGGAGGTTTATGCCTTGGCGGAGCCTCCTACAGATGTTACAAAGCCGAACAGTACTTCTGCTCGGAAAGCGCGAAAGACCGAAGGAACGCAGGACCAGGCAGAGCATCATACTGATGCGACCGGTACTCGGGAAAACCCAGGGACAACCTGGGAAATCATGGGGACGCTAACTATAGACCCCCTTACTCTCGTGCAGCTTCGAGCAGAATTAGAAGAGCTTGGCGACTCGCTGTTGCTCACCCCGCTCGATTTCAAGAACAATATGTGGACCTTACACGTACACGTGCCGTCTTTGGAAGAAGCCCGCAAAGTTATCGCTCATTACGGTGTATTAGCGGACGAACGAGTGAGCTCGTTGACTGTTCACGAGGACGAGAGCGCCGCCCCATCGTGTTCTCAAGATTGATGTCTAGAGCCTGTGTTCACGGGGAGGGCGGGCGATCAGGACATGCGTTGCATGGTGACATGAGCTGACGGGGTTCGTAGCGTGCCCCAAATGTGCAACGGTAGTATTAAACTTACGCTACGTCTTATATGACCGTTCGAGCCGAAGGTATTCGGGTTGACGGAGTGCCGCGAGCAGAAAGGAGGGAAAACGTGTCACCTCAAAACTCGAAAGAAGCGCATGATGAGGGCTCGACTCCCAGCCTTTTTGCTGATGAATTTTTAGAAAGCGGTCTTGGACAGGCCAAAAAAGCTGCCAAACAGCAAACAACCGATACCGAGCATTCTGCCCCTAAACCATCTGCCATTCTCTCTGAGGACGAACTTGTAGCCCATGAATATGTAACGGTTCGCGACCTTGCCGAGTATGCACGCGGCACTAAAACGTTAGCGGAGCTCTCCACCCTTGCGCATCAGCGTGAAAGTCCGGAGTATCAGCGTATTGTGGATGCTCTGAGTGCTTCTTTGGGTGCGGCAGCTCAAAGCATGGACACAGCGGAATTGTACGACCTTGCCGATATTGCGTATACGGCGCGTACCGAAGCACCGTCCCAGCGTGGAACGTCTATCCGAGGAAAAACCAAGAAAAGCACACAAACCAAGCCGCAAAAACCGGCAGCAAAGAAAGCGAAACCCCCACGAACCAATCCAAAAAATTCTACGCATAAGCAATTAAGCACGGATATCTCTCCGGAGAAAAACAATAATCTTGCTTCTCTTGTAGAAGAGCCGCATCATGAAAAGGCCGAACCGAAGAACGCCGTAAAGACACCGGGAAAGAAACCTTCGCGCAAGAAAGCCGCTGACCCAAATACCCCTAAGAAAACAGATAAGTTAGCCGCGGGAGCGCGGAATACAAAGTCTAGTTCGGACTCTTCTCAAGAGCAAGAAAAGCAACAGCAACGTGCCGCACGGTCGCGGGCTTTAGCACACTATAACGATGAGAAACGCCTGGAAAACGCACCCTTAACACGCTACCTGTCAGTGGCAACGGCACGCGCCCTCAAAACTCACCTGAGCATAAGCACGGTGGGGGAGCTGCTGGAATATTTTCCACGGAAGTATTTGCCTCGCGGAGAACTTAGCCGGTTTGCCGACCTTGTTGAGGGACAGGACGTGACAATTATCGCCAGGGTCACGAACGTTTCGACCCGAACTATGGCGGCACGCAGAGGAAAAATCACCGAAGTCACGATTACCGATACCCTTGCAGAATCCGACCAGAATTCGGTCGATAGTTCTTCATCAGGTACCTTCGCCGTACGCGAGGGCAGGGCCAATACACCGCAACGAATGCCTGCGGGTAAAACCAACCCGCGTGTGAGCGGATTAGCCGCGCCTTCCGCCGGTTACTCGGGCTATGCGGATTCCTACGGACAACAGAGCGGCGGGAATAATCTCTTCGGCGTGCCGCAACATATATTCGGCGGTTCGGATATATCAGGAACCGGGCGGGTGGGCTCCACCATGAAGCTTTCCTTCTTCAACGCATGGACCGCGGCACGCGAGATCCACGCTGGTGAAACCATGATGTTCTCCGGGAAGGTAGGGATTTATCGCGGGGAGTATACACTGACAAACCCGCATTACGCCCTGCTTTCGGACGACGGAAATGCGAACACCCCCGAACGGGCCGAAGCGCCCATTCCCGTTTATCGTGCTCCGGTAAAACTGCCAACGGATCGCATCGCGACCGCTATTGCTCAGCTCATCGAATCTGTGCCCCTAAAAGAGCTTGAAGACCCAATACCGTATAAAATACGCCGCGCCCGAAAAGTCCCTTCGCTGGAGTGGACCTATCGCGCCCTGCACACTCCCGATAGTGAGGACACCTGGCGTGCCGCTCAAGCTCAGATGCGCTACCGGGAAGCCTTTGTTCTGCAGAGCGCCTTGGCCCGGTTACACGCCGCACGTGCCGCCCACGCCACCGTGGCCCGGCCCGCCCTGCCGGATGGGGCAGCAGATGCTCTGCTGAACGTGCTTCCCTATGAGCTCACCGAGGGGCAGCAACGAGTGGGCAAGGAAATTTCCCGTGATCTAGCCTCACCGTCACCCATGAATCGGCTTCTGCAAGGCGATGTCGGCTCGGGCAAAACGGTGGTAGCCCTTCGCGCTATGCTTCAAGTAGCCGACTCTGGTGGGCAATCCGCGATGCTCGCACCCACCGAAGTGCTCGCCGAACAGCATTTCCGTTCGATCCTCGATATTCTCGGGGATTTAGCGGATACCGAGGGAATACCGGGATATGAGACTACGCTTTTTCGCCCCCAAAACCAAAAAGAAAGCAAAAAACCCGCGCATCGCGTGCGGGTTAGGCTACTCAGCGCCTCAATGCCTAGTGCACACAAGCGTGCCGTACTCGCCGAGATCGCCGACGGCACCGCCGACGTGGTGATCGGAACCCACGCCCTGCTTTCGGACACGGTCACCTTCCGCGACCTTGGCATGGTTGTGGTCGATGAACAGCACCGTTTCGGTGTGGAACAGCGTGACTCTCTGCGTGGGAACAACGGCGAGCTGCCCCATCGTCTGGTGATGACGGCAACCCCCATTCCGCGTACCGTCGCCATGACCGTGTTTGGCGACCTTGATGTTTCCGTACTCGATCAGCTACCCGCCGGACGGCAACAGACCGCAACCCATGTGGTACCGCTTGCCGAAAAACCGACCTGGGCAGATCGCCTGTGGACACGCGCTCGTGAAGAGATCGATGCAGGGCACCAGGTCTACGTGGTAGTTCCCAAAATTGGCGATGACGATGAAGAACTTGAAGAAGGCCAGCAGCTCTTCGGCGATGCCGGGCGTGAAGGTTCTCAGAGTTCTGACGGCAAAACACGCCTGACCTCCGTGACTGCGATGACCGCCTATCTAAAACAGAATCCGGCGCTGACTGGAACCCGGATTGCAAGCCTGCATGGGCGCATGGACCCCGAGGAAAAAACTGCTGTAATGACCGCGTTTGAACGCGGAGAAATAGATATTCTGGTGAGCACCACTGTTATTGAAGTGGGTGTGAACGTACCGAATGCAACCCTCATGATGATTATGGACGCCGATCGCTTCGGTATTTCCGGGTTGCACCAGCTTCGCGGCCGCGTGGGGCGTGGCGGTTTTGCCGGAACCTGCCTGCTTGTTACCCGGCAACAGGCCGGGGGAGTATCCCGCGAGCGTCTAGACGCGGTAGCGGCCACCACCGACGGGTTTAAACTTTCGCAGATAGACCTGCAGCAGCGCCGTGAGGGTGATATCCTAGGTGCCGCGCAGTCCGGGAAGAAGAGTACCCTTAAGTTCCTGCGGGCACTCGCTGACGCAACCATTATTGAGCGTGCTCGCGAGGATGCGCGGGCGCTGATCGCGGCGGATCCCACGCTGGCGAAGCATCCGAACTTGGCACGTACGATTGACCGGGCTCTTGATGCCGACCGTGAGGCATTTTTGGGGCGTGGCTAACACACGGGTTTGGCGGTTTTGTCACCTTGGGCCTCCGCCACTAGAAACTATCGACGAACAGACGTGAGGAACGTATGAGCCGTATTATTGCCGGAACTGCTGGTGGTCTACGCCTTGCCTCGGTGCCGGGGGAGAACACTCGTCCCACAACCGACCGAGTGAAGGAATCACTTTTCTCGAAGCTGGAGAGCTATGGTGTTGTGCAGGGAGCTCGTGTTCTTGATGCTTACGCTGGGTCGGGCGCCCTCGGGTGTGAAGCGCTCTCGCGGGGCGCCGCATCCGTCGAGTTCGTGGAGAAGCATCCAAAGGCATGTGAGGTTACCCGCAGAAATGTTGCGGCAACGTCGAAAGCTGCAACCGGCGTTACCCGAGTGACTCAGGGGAGCGCGCAAAGCTATGTAGCGGTCCATAGCGGCCCCTGGGATCTTGTATTTCTTGACCCTCCATATGCATTTACGCAAGATCAGGTTCTCGATATTTTGCGTGTCATCGCCCCGAATCTAGCGGAGGGCGCCATCGTGGTAGTGGAGCGTTCTTCGCGCGACGCGGAACCCGCGTGGAACTCTCAGCTGCGCCGGTTTGCAATGAAGAAATATGGCGAGACAGTGCTGTACTATCTTGAACCAGATGAATCATATGCGGGTGCTGGTTCTGACCCCGCCGAAAGCGAGAGTGCTTCATGTTAGCTATCTGCCCCGGATCGTTTGACCCGATTCACCATGGACACCTGGAGATTATTGCTCGTGCCTCTGCGCTCTTTGATGATGTGATCGTGGGGGTAGCGCATAACTCCTCTAAAAAATACCTTTTTTCTCTGCAGGAGCGAGTGAACTTGGTGGAGCGTTCCCTTGCGGAGCGCGGTATTACCACCGTGAAGGTTGAGGTTATTCCACCGGGGGTGCTTTTGGCGCAGTGGGCTCAGGAACACGGGGCGCAGGTACTTGTTAAGGGCCTCCGCTCGGGCACGGATTACGAGTATGAGGCTCCGATGGCGAGTATGAACCGCCATTTGGCAAACTTGGAGACGGTGTTCTTGGCGGGGGAGGACCGTTTCGGCGGGGTGTCTTCGACGATTATCCGTGAGGTTGCATCCTTAGGCGGCGACGTTTCGGTTTATGTGCCGCGTGTGGTCTCGGATGCGCTCGTCGCTATGCACTCACAGGTCTCGACCGATAACACGATTGCGTAGTTTTATGCGCGATTCTCCCATGATTGAAGGCTTTTTTCCTGGGCTTGCGCGTATTTTATGTGAATTTTGATGCATCGAATGTCATAGTTTGCCGCCCGAACCTTGATTAACGGCGGTTGAGGGGATAGAATATCTCTTTGGTTTAAGCATTTTGTATAAGGAGATATGCCATTTCACCTCAAAACTCCTCTGATTTGGTGGTGTCAGTCAAAAATCTGATGCACCGTCCCGGATCTATGGAAACCCTCGACGAGGTTGTACAGGCACCCGCTGAGATGGGTAATGCCCTGATTGGTGTACAAGAAGGCACCGACATGGACCTGGACATTCGGCTGGAGTCGGTAGTAGATGGTATCCTGGTAAGCGGCACAACCGTAGTGGATGTACACGGCGAGTGTAGCCTATGTTTGGATCCGATTGATTACGAAATGTCGACCAACATACAAGAGCTTTTTGTTTTCGAGAAGGCCCCCTCTGGCGGCTCCGAAGACGAAGACGATGAGCAGTATGCCGTTGAAGGTGAATCTATTGACCTTGAGCCGGCTCTGCGGGATGCAGTAATCCTTCAACTGCCGTTCCAGCCCGTCTGCCGGGAAACCTGCCAGGGACTGTGCTCTGAATGCGGAGCGCGCCTGGAGGAAGACCCCGGGCATCATCACGAGGTGTTGGATCCGCGCTGGTCAGCCTTACAGGGCTTGCTGAGCGAGGATACCGAAAACTAAATTGTTGTTACGAGAGAATGAGAGATAGCTGTGGCTGTTCCCAAGCGCAAGATGTCCCGCGCTAACACCCGCGCGCGTCGTTCCCAGTGGAAGGCATCTGTGCCGCCGCTGGTTAAGACTGTTGAAAACGGTCGCGTGACTTACAGCCTGCCTCACCAGGCAAAGGTTGTAACCGACGCTGCAGGCAACGCCCTGTTCCTGGAATACAAGGGCCGTAAGGTCGCCGACGCTTAATCACGCGAGTATTCCTGATGACTAACATTCCTAGCGAAGCTGGGGAGTTGCTTGAACGTCTCGGTGTCGATATTGACGCCGAGACGTTTTTGCTGTCTCTCACGCACCGTTCCTACGCCTTTGAAAACCCCGGGGTAGAGCATAATGAACGCCTAGAGTTCCTGGGGGATTCTGTACTTTCTCTCGCCATTGCTGAGGAGGTGTACCGCCGCCACCCCGAACTTCCCGAAGGTGAGCTCGTGAAACTGCACCATGTGGTGGTTTCGGCTCCCGCTTTGGCAATAGCCGCCCGTAAACTAGAGCTGGGTAAGCATATCCGTCTAGGTAAGGGGGAAAGGCTTACGGGAGGTGCCGATAAAGATTCGATTCTTGCCGACACTATGGAAGCTATCTTTGGAGCCACGTACATCAGCTTGGGACGGGAAGCCGCCCGTGAGCTCGTCCTGCGGTTGATTGCGCCCATGCTAGAAGACGAGCAAATTCTCAATTCCGGACGCGACTGGAAAACCGATCTGCAGACGCTGGTAACCTCGCGGTCTTGGGGAGATGTAACCTACGAGATCGAAGCAGAAGGCCCCGACCATGCTCGCGTGTATACTGCCCGCGCTATCGTGGCAAAGCAGACCGCGGGTACCGGAAGCGGACCTAGCAAGAAGGAAGCAGAGCGTCTCGCAGCAGAAGCTGCGTATCGCATACTAGTCTAAAAATAAGTTTGCGCCGCCCGGTGGGAGAAACTAGCTCATGCGCCGAGTGGCGAGTTCATGACGCTGTGAAGGGGAGAGATGCCGGAGCTACCCGAGGTTGAGACTGTGCGTGAGGGTGTGCATCATCATGCTGTCGGTTGTGTAATCGAGCGGGTACGCATTCTCGATGAACGTTCTATTCGCCGCCATATCGGGGGTTCTGCGGATTTTACGACGTGTTTAGAAAGAACCCGTATTCGCGGGGCATATAGGCGCGGCAAGTATATGTGGCTGACACTCTCTGCACCCGAAGACGAACCTTTCCCGAAGCGTGGCGACAGCGATGACACGTTACTGCCGTATGCGCTTGTTATTCATCTGGGGATGAGCGGGCAGCTACTCGTGAAGACTCCAGAATTCCCCGCTGAGAAGCACCTCAAAATCGTACTTGAACTCGAACCCGCCGATGGTGAGAGTACCAATAAAGCCACTGAATTACGGTTTGTCGACCAGCGTATCTTTGGTGGAATGTTCCTTTCGAATCTAGTTCCCGACATTCCTGCGGGTACTTCGTCCGCTGGTGCGGAAGAAATATCGGAAGAGTTCTTGGTTCCTGAAGCTGTTGAGCATATTGGGCGTGACCCGGTAGATCCATCCTTTGATGTGGCAAAGATTCGCCGCATCATGCTACGCACTTCCAGCGGCATTAAACGCCTGCTTCTGGACCAGTCCGTGGTTTCTGGGATCGGGAATATTTATGCGGATGAGGCGCTCTGGCGTGCCAGAATACACTACGCAAAACCTGCAAAATCTCTCAGCGCCGCCCAAACCCGGGAGCTATTCGCCGCCGTACACCAGGTACTGACCGAAGCGCTCCATGCGGGCGGGACCAGTTTCGATGCGCTCTATGTGAACGTCAACGGACAATCCGGTTATTTTGACAGGTCCTTGAACGCTTACGGTCGCGCCGGAGAACCCTGTCGACGGTGCTTAGAGGCCGGGCGCACCAGCATTATTGTGCGTGAACCATTTATGAACCGTTCCTCATACCGGTGTCCGCACTGCCAACGCACCCCGCGCGGGCTAAAGATCAGCTAATGTTTTTCCTACACTGCTGAAGAGGAACGCGAATATTTATCCCCGTAAAAAAGACCCAGACGACGGTACCCCTCGTCGATCGTAACGGCGGGCTCCCACTGTAAAAGTTCGCGGGTGAGCCTCTGATCGAACCAGTGCGCCGTTGAAAGCTGCTCCGCCAAAAACTCGGTCATGGGAGGCTCATCCCCGGCTGTTACCGACTTCGGCAGACGACCCCACACCTTTTCGATTAAACGCCCCGCAAAAGCCGCCGCTGGCGCGGGAACCGAAAAACGCGGCGCGGGGACCCCAACCGCCGTGCAGAAACCACTCAGTAACTCAGCAATCGTGCGGGGCTGGCCATTTGTGACCACCAGCGCGCGCCCAGCTATCGACTCTAGACGCTCATAACCGCGTACCAGCGCATCCGCAGCATTATCGATATAGAGTGTATCGATCAGACCTGTGCCCCCGGAAAGTAGGGGCAGCCGCCCGGACCGAGCCCTATCTAGGACGCGCTCCACCAACTGAGTATCGCCCGGTCCCCAAATCAGGTGCGGGCGTAACGCCCCCACGCGCATGGTAGAGCCCGAGGCGAGTTTTGTACCGTTCGCGGCCAAAACAGTAAGCTCTGCCGTAGCCTTGGAACGAGCATAGTTTCCACGAGCATGCTCGGGGGACGCCGCCCCGTTCCCCTCGCCGATGAGAGCCGTTCCGGCATGAGCAACCGAAGGAGAAGATACATACAAAAACTTAGAAATCGAACGCTCTATAGCGGCATCCAGAAGAGCCTGCGTGCCCACAATATTGGTACGCTCGTAATCCTCCCAATCGCCCGAAACAGATACTTTCGCAGCGGCATGCACAATACCGTCCACTCCCACAAGAGCCTGCTCAATAACCTCAGCATTATTAAGAGAACCGCGAATCTGCTCGAAACGAGGGCGTATCGTATCTGGCAGCAGCGCTGCAATACCCGCATCACTGCGCTGGAATACGCGCACATCATACCCGGCACGCAATAGCGCGATGGCGGTTTCACGACCAAGCATGCCGCTTGCGCCGGTAATAAGCACACGTTCGCCGCTACGGGCAGCAAAATACGATTCATCGACGGGACGCAAAGACCGCGGCGCAGGGTCGGTATACCGAGCCGCTAAAGGAGCCGGGGTAGCCATAAAAGCCTCCAAAATTCAGGTTTCTCCTGATCTTCAAGAATCTATATGCGAAAACACAACGGGAGAACAATGTCAGGCGGATTTCCTGCGTATCCTCTCACCGCTATCTTAAGAACTAAGCACCCGCAAGTACCTTTGAAGCCCACTCGCCAAGGGCAGGCCTATCAATCTTCGAGTTATGGCGAATATCGGTCGGATGCTCCTTAATAACCAACACAGACGCCAGCTCGATACCAGTATCCTCCTGAACGCGCTCGCGGATCTGTCGACTCAGATCGAATGGTGCCTGACCCTGCTTGAGTTTACGGTTGGCGGTCTCAATGACGAGCACGGGTGCGGCTGTGCCTGCAGGACCGACCGAGACCAGTGCGGCACGGCGAACTGCATCCAAGGTCTCAGCGGACTGCTCAGCGGCAACCGGGGTCAGTACACCTTGGGCAGTCAAAAGGACATGCGCTAAGCGCCCCTCAACCCAGAGACGACCGGCAGCATCCAGATGCCCCACATCGCCGGTGTGATGCCAACCAGGGGTTGAAATCGATTGTTCTTCGGTCACCCAGAGGGTATCGTAACGGTCTTTTACATGGGGAGCCGATACCAAAATCTCACCGGTCACACCCGGTTCGTGAGTCATCTCCGAAGCCACGGTTCCATCCTCCTGCAAAGGAGCGATCGCCACCGCCGCACCATATACCGCGTACCCTACACATACCCCGTCTCGTGCAAAAGGATCAAGAATATCGCCCTCGGCATTCGGGGTTCCCTCAGCTAGTGCCTGGCGAATCATATCCAAAGATACATCGGTAACCGGCAACCCCTCGGTCATGCCATAAGGGGTGTGCAGTGAGGCATGAGGCACCAGCTTCGAGAGTTCGTCAAGCAGGGGAACAGGAATAGGCGCCCCAGCCGACAGCACGGTGGTGACCTCCGCTAGGGCTGCGCGCTGCGAATCGGTGAGTTCGGAGGCGCTTGCCACCACGTTCACGAGTGCCGCAGGGGAGGCGAAGACGGTGGATGCGCCAATCGCCTCGGTCGCGGAGGCTAACGCGGTTGCGGTGAGCGTCTTGGGCTTGGTCACGTCCATCTTTGGGGTAACACTCGTAGCGCCCAGTGCCGGGCCTAGGAGTGCGAAGGGTGCGAATCCAGCTACCAGACCTGACCCGGACTTGAATCCGTAGGTGTTGACGATGGCATCGCGCATACCCGCCAGCTGGCGCTGGGTGTACACAACACCCTTTGCGGGGCCGGTTGAGCCGGAAGTGTACAGGACAGCGGCATCCGCATCCGGATCGGGGTCGGGGAACTCGATAACCGCAGGAGTGGCAATAGGGGCGCTGAGTGTGTTTTCGGATGTTTTAGAACGCGCCGAACGTTTATGAGCGGGCTCAAAGACAGAACCTTCTACACCAAGCACCCGATCCTGGAACTTACCGAGCGGTTCTACGGAAATGCGGTGCCCGGGCCACAACAGGGATCGTGCGGCGGCGAGAGCGGCGGGAATGCCCACAATAAATTGCGGGTTGGCTCCCTTGAGCGCGCGTGTGAGGCCGGTAAGCCCCAAACCGGTATCCGCCACCACAATGACTGCGCCCAGTTTAAGGCACGCATAAATAAGCGTTGTCAGGCGTGACCCAGGTGGCACCATCAGATTCACACGGTCACCGGGACGTACCCCTAGGGCGTGCAGGCGCGCCACCGCCGCATCCACATGCGTTGCGAGCTGCTGCCACGTAAGCTGTGCTGCAACCTGGGTGCCATCGCCTGCGGAGTCCATATCTACAATTGCGAGTGAGGTGTCCTGCGCGCGTTCGTTCAACGCCGCTATCATCGGGCGGAATTCTTCGTGTGCTTCTTCTTCGGAAGTTTTCAGATTCCGAATACGTTCGTCCAAAGCTCGCCGCGCCTCACGATGCTGTGCCTCTGCGTTGACCGGCTTCTCTAGATAACCCTCAACGAGTGCGCCGAAGTTCTGCCCCAGCCAAGCAAAGATAGGGGCGGCGATATCTTCATCTTCGGCAACTAGGTGCGATGCCTTTTCGTAGCGGTGCACCTTGGCCTGGGGAAAACGATCCATCAGATCGAAGAGGTAGCGCCGCTGAAAAACCGGGTCTTTAGTACCCCACTGGAAGAACGCGGGAACCTTCAAATCCCGAACACCTTCCGCAATGCGCACCATATGAGCGTATGAGGGTATATCGGTTCCCGTGGGAATATCGCCCACAAAATTGCGGATACCTTCGCGCCACGCCGGATGCACATAAGGCGCCCGGTAGGTGCGGCGAATTCCCTCGTGAAGTTTGCTGGGGTAAAGCGCACGCGGTTGGGATTCCTGTGGCCCGGCTAGAGCCCGTTCCGAAGAGCCTGGCTCACCTTCGGAGGGCGCCCGGCCCTGGTTCTGTGCCAGCCCCAGAGTAACGTCTAGAAAAGCTGTAGAGTCTCGTGTACCCAGCTCGTGAACCCCCAAAGCTAGGCGCAGCGCCGCCGGGATGCGCTCAACACCATCGTGATGTACGGCTGTGTTCGTGAGCATGACGCCCGAAAGAATATTTTGGTGTTCAATCGCCCAGCCCAGCGAGATTAAACCGCCCCAGTCATGGGCGAGGGTCACCACCGGTTTATCGGTTTTATCCAGCCCGAGTTCGCGGGTAAAATCGCTCAAGTCTGCTATGCGGTCTTCAAGCGAGCGCCGTTCGTCCTCCAGATCGAGGTGAGTGCGTTCGGAGTACCCCATATCGAGCTGGTCGACAGCGATAACACGCCACGGCGCTGTACTGTTCACGCCGGCATCGAGTACGGTACGCCACAGATACGACCAGGTGGGGTTGCCGTGTACGCACAGGATCGTGCCGATAGGGTCAAGCCCATGTTCCTGAAGCGCTGGCGTATTGTCGAGGTAATGCCACCGTCGTGCCTGCGCCTGGGCGGCCCGCACCTCAATCGGGGCGGTGGTAGGTACCTCAAGCATGTGCGAGTAGCGAGGATCAACGCCCGTCCACTCGTGTGGGTTATATGGTGGTTGGGTCTTCGGGAAGTTAAGGTGGCGCATATACTGTCCTTGCTGTTGCGACGGCTCGTCGCCGGTGATATTCAGAGTACCTTGGTGTGGGGCTATGTACCGATACAGTGAGGAGCCCCGCACCTGCCGAGGCTCCCACGCGATGAGACGATACTAATTCACATTACCAGTCGATTTCCATGAGCGCAGTATTCAAACCGGAACCCACACCCATGCATAGAATACGGTCACCTTTTTTATAGGTGGGGGCGCATTCCGCAAGAGTCATAGGCAGTGCCGCTGCCGCTACGTTACCCCAAACGGGGAAAGTCAGCGGAATACGGTCGCGTTTAATTCCTACGGCTTCGATAATAGCGTTGGTGTGGGCATTAGAAATCTGGTGAGTCACATAGGAATCCATATCGGTCCACTCCCAGCCGTCCTCATGAGCTTGTTCCCAAGCCTGAGCTACCAGCTGCAGACCATGCTCAAGAAGACCAGCGGCATCAGTATTCATGCCCTGATCAGCTTCACCGCCAATGCACAGATTACGATGCTCAGTTCCTGCACGCGATACCGAACCGATGATGCGGTGCCCTTCGGGATGCGCATCTGCCTTACCGAGTACCGCCGCCGCCGCGCCCGAGCCGAGGGTGAGGGTAGCAAACTGGGCGAGCACATCCTCACGAGATGTATGAGGCTGGCTCAAAATCCGCAGGGCGGTACGATGCCACGGGGAAGGATCTTCACCGGCAACAACGAGAGCATAGTCAATGGCACCGGAATCGATCATCGTAGACGCCACAGTCATAGCGTTTACAAACCCTAGGCAGGCATTCGTAATATCGAAGTTTAGGGCGTGACGAGGCAGATTAAGGCGGTCATGAATACCCACAGATACTGCGGGTTCAAAATTATCGCGGGTTACAGAAGCATTAATAAGCAGCCCCACTTGGTCCCGGTCAACCTTCGCAGCTTGAAGCGCTTTCTCTGCTGCAGCAACGGCACCATCTTCAAAAGTTTGGCCCTCAGCCCAGCCACGACGTTCGCTAATACCCGCCAGACGCTCCAGTAACCCCTTAGGCATCTTCAGACGCTTATAGGTGTTGGACAATTGTTCGTCAAAATATGAGCTTGTAACTACACGGGGAGGAAGTTCATGCGCGATAGAAAGTAAAGCAGCGTTACGATGCCGGATATCAGAATTTACGCCGGGCTTATCTGCGTCAGAAGTCGCGGCTGCAGTGTGTTCGGACAATCTGTATGACCTTTACAGGGAGGTACGTCTATGATGGGTACAACGAAGAAATAGCGGAGGCGCTGGTACGCTCCCCGCATCGTCGACTTAGTTAAATCTACCGTACCCGCGCCCTAAAGTCCGAAATTCCGCATTCATGACTCCGTGCGCCGCATGGCAGACACCCCTAGAATATCAAGGCGTAAAGTTATTGTGCAGCCCTTGGCGGCTTCGAGATACGGAATATTCGTTCACCTATCGCTTAAGACCTTCAACTGGAAGCCGACGCTTCCCGGCAGTTCAGGATGCAAACTTTCCTAAAGCCGGGCAACGTCCGTTGTGCGTCCTTAAAATCTGGATAAGCTCGTTTCATGCCCGGAACGCTGATGATGCATCTGAGTACAATAGAACTACTCTGCGCCTGCTAAAACCCCGGCGCGGTTTCCACCCGATGAAAGGCAATCCGTGCACCTGACTTCGCTCACCCTACGCGGCTTCAAGTCTTTCGCATCGTCCACCACATTTGAATTCGCACCCGGCATTAACGCTGTGGTAGGACCTAACGGCTCGGGAAAATCCAATATTATGGATGCGCTCGCCTGGGTTATGGGGGAGCAGGGGGCAAAAACTCTGCGCGGTGGTTCCATGCAGGATGTTATTTTTGCGGGTTCTGGTACGAGTGGAGCCGAAAACGGCGGAAAATCCCAATTAGGGCGTGCCCAAGTTGTTTTGCGCCTAGATAATACAGATGGTGCGCTGTCGATACCCGCCGACACTGTCGAAATCTCACGTACTATGTTCCGTGCCGGTGGCAGCGAATATGAGATTAATGGGTCGCCTGCTCGTCTGTCCGATGTGCATGATATTCTCGCGGAAGCTGGAATGGGGCGTGAAATGCATGTGCTTATCGGGCAGGGTCAGCTCGATAAAATTTTGCACGCTTCTGCTGCCGAACGCCGCGAAATTATGGAAGAGGCCGCCGGAATCCTAAAATACCGCCGCCGCCAGGATAAAACCGCCCGCAAACTTGAGGCCATGAGTGCTAATCTGACCCGCCTGAACGACTTGGCTGCCGAGCTCAGCAACCAGTTGGAACCGCTCGGGGATCAAGCAGAATCTGCAGCAACCGCGCGTGAACTGCAGGCGCGTATCCGCGAACTGCACGGCATACTAATCACCCGAGAAACCCATGCGCTCAACGCCCAAGTACAGGAACAGACCCGGCGACTTAGCGATACGAGTGAGCAGGCGCATGAACTCGATGAAAGCCGCGAAAAAATACGGACGCGGCGAAAAACCCTCGACGAGAACCTTGAGGCAGCACGCCGCGAGCAAACGGAGGCGAACGCTCACCTTGCGCGCATCCGCGAGCTTGTGGCACGGGTTAACGCGGTAATTGCGGTAGCGGCTGAGCGTGCCCAAGCGGAAGAAAACGCTCCTGCTCTTGAAGACTATCGGCAGGAAGTTGAGCGCTGTGCACAACGCCTTGCAGAGGATGAAAAAAATCGTGACAGCGCGGCTGTTGAGCACGAAAAAGCGCAGACGGAGGCTCAGGAATCTGAACGTCGAGTACAGGAACTTACAAGTGCTCTCGCCACATTGGAAAACACCCGTGCTCAACACGAGGCTGAGCGTGACCGCGCTAGAAAACGCCGTGCCGAACTTGCTGAAGCTACCGCCGTGGCACGCGCCACCTATGAACGCGCTTGTGCCATGGAAGAGACCCGCCGTGCTGAACACGAAGACTTGAATGCTGAATCTACTCGTTTGGTCGAGACCGTGGCACACTCGGAGGTTGCCCTGCAGACAGCTGCAGCGGAAGAAGAAACTCACCAGCGGGATCTCACCGCTGCCGCTAGTGCACGAACTAAAGCCGAAGAAACCCGTGAAAAGGCCAGTGCCCAGGTATTAGAGGCCTCCCAAACATACGCTGGCGCCCATGAACGCGCCGCAACTCTGCGAGAAGCCCTTGGGCAAAGCCTAGAGATAGGCGACAATCTCTCGGAAGTACATCTCGATCAGCTCGTGCGTGTTTTTGAGGTTCTTACCATCGAGAAAGGCTGGGAGCGCGCCGCCTCTGCCGCACTGGCTGCCTTTGCATTGGCGGCAATTAACGCCCCGCAAGACACCCATATTTCTCGTCTTATCTCTGATGTTGGGAAGAAGACAGCGAAGACTAAGAAGACATCTCGAAAGACAGAAGAATTAGCGGAAAAAACTCTGGATCTTTCAGATGTGCCAGATGCCGTAGCGGCGCTTACAGTCATTACTCCTGTCACAGACTCGGCAGAGAATTTACTCGATAAATCTGCCCGCACAGCTCTTAACGCGGCACTCTACGCCCGCCTGCACGGAGTTTACTTTGTGCAGGATGCGCCCGCAGCTGCCTTAGCACTTACCGCCGGCGCTTACCGTGTTTACGACAGGCAGGGAATCGAATACACCGCCTACAGTGTTCTGCACCCGGCACACGAACAGAGTGCCCTCGAACTTGCCGCCGCCGCGCAGACCTCCCGTGACGACGCCGAAAAAGCTCTAGCAAAACTCAACCGTGCCAAGAAAAAGCTTACGACTGCCGAACGCGCTCTCACCGATGCACTCGATGCGGAACGCGGCACCGCCAAACTTCTAGGCGAATCCCGTGCCGCCCGCGCCCGCGCCGAGGCGGAGCATGCACGCATCCTAAGTCGATCCGAAAGTCTGCATGCCGAGATCGCGCGTGCTGCCGAAAAACTGCACCATGCCGCAGATGAAGCACAGGAACTTCAGAGCGCATACCAACAGACACGCGACGAGCTGACCGCCCATGAAGAAGCTCGTATAACGCATAGCATCATGGGGAGTGCAGAGGCCGAAGCCGACAGTACCCCGGATAACCCCGTCGATCTCGAAGGCTCTCTCGCGCAGGCACGCAAAACACTGCATGAGGCAGAACAGCATCATGCCCGCATCCAAGCCACGGTTGCACAACGGGCTGCCGAGATGCGCGCCGCACAAGTTTCGGCGGAACGCGCCCGAGAGATCCATGCTCGTGCCGAGCAGGCTCTCACCGCAGCGCAGGCAGCGTGCGAGCAAGCGCATCGCCTAGCTACCGCAGCACGTTCACAACAGCGTCAAGCTCACGCGCTAGCTGATGCTCTAGCTGCTGAAGCAGAAACCTGGAAAAAACGTCTTGACGAAATCGCTCACAGCATGGGCGAAACCGCCGAACAACGTGCCGAAACCTACACCGAAGAACAAGACCTTGCGACGGCCCATCAAGCAGCCCTCGCCCTCATCTCGCGCGCCGAAACCGAACTCGCACGCCTCGAAATCCGTCGTGAAACTCTGGCAGAACGCTCACGGCTTCTGACCCAGCTGCCTCTCGACGAAATTCTGCAGACACACCCCAACCCAGACGAAAACGCCGAAGATTATGTACCCACCGAGACCATTCAAACACGGCTTGCTGCCACCGAACGCGAACTCGAAAAGCTCGGCAAAATCAACCCCCTCGCCCTCGAAGAATACGAAGCGCTTAGCGAACGACACACCTACCTGCGAGAACAAATCGCTGACCTCAAAAAATCTCGCGGCGATGTCATGACCGTCATGGACGAAGTCACCACCCACATAGCCGAAGTTTTCACGCAGGCATTCAACACCGTAAACGAGCATTATGAACGTATCTTCGGCATACTTTTCCCCGGAGGCGAGGGACGCCTGGAACTCTCCGACCCTGACGATATTCTTAACTCAGGCGTAGATATTTATGCCCGTCCGGCTGGCAAAAAAGTCAAACGTCTCTCGCTTCTTTCCGGAGGGGAACGATCGCTCGCATCCCTGGCGTTGTTAATCGCCATCTTTATGGCAAGCCCCTCACCGTTTTATGCCCTTGATGAGGTAGAAGCAGCCCTTGACGACCGCAACCTAGGGCGAGTCCTCACAGTACTGCAAGAACTAGGGGAGCGCTCGCAGCTCATCGTGGTAACCCACCAAAAACGTACGATGCAGATTGCACAAACCCTTTATGGCGTTTCGATGCGCAACGGTGTTTCGACTGTAATCTCACAAAATATGGATGAGCTGCGCGAGCTGCTCTAACGTTTTCTAGGCGCAAAATAAAATACTGTGGGCTAAGAATGCTCGAAGATGTTCTTAGCCCACAGTATTTTGTGAATGTTCCCCTACCTTCCGGTATAGTTCTCATCCGCCAGTTCGCGGGGCCAGTGTGGAGTACGGAACGGTAGCCAGGTGAGTGAAGCTGCCAGGAGTAAACCTCCGCAGAGCATGAATGCAGGTGTGAAGCCCCACGTATCGGCAACAGCACCGGCGAGAAGCGGGCCCAGAATCATGCCGAAATCACTATGCATTTGGAAAGTTGCAAGCACGGGTGCTCCATCGCGTTTGCTACCGATCACATCGGCAACAGAGGCTTGCAGCGAGGGCGTGATCAGTGCGGCACCAGCACCCATACCCACGATGAGAGCCACAAGCATCCAAGGCGCCGAAGAAATACCAATAGTCGAAATGGCGGTTCCGGCGATAAGCAAACCGATAAAAATCATGATGCGCCGCCCCAAGTTGTCTGATAGACGCCCCGAAACGGTTTGGGTAAGAGCATTTGCTAACGAACCAACCGCCATCACCGTAGAGGCAAGGACGGTTCCCTCCGGTGCCCTAGACGCATCGCCGCCCGTCGCCAAATACGCCGCGAGCAGAGGAATCAGAGAAGACTGTATGCCTAAAACAGCCCAGCCGATCGTAAAGTTCGTGAAAAGCGCCGATCGATAGTTCGTAAATTTGAGTGCTTGCCGAACGGTCATCGTGGCTGGCATAGGGGGTTTCTGCCGGGGTGATTCCTTGCCCGAAGCCGGTACATCGGTTGCAGGAGCATCGTTAGTATCGGGGGAAGCTTTGGAGCCAGTATCATGCTGGGTGGGAAGACTATATGCCTCACGTTCGGCATCGATCTGATCAGCAGGAGGCATCATGAACCAGACGATAGCCCCAGCTACCAGCAGAGAGCAGCCGTAGAGGGCAAATGGCAGGCGCATCCCCAAGCCGCTGAGCGCACCGCCGACGACCGGCCCCATAATGTTCCCGAGCAGGAATGCGGTAGCGTAGTATCCCGAAACCCGCCCGCGCATATGCGAAGGTGCTAAACGCACCAGAAGACCCATCGCAGAAACCGTGAACATGACCGAACCAATACCTGCGAATGCGCGCGAAGCCAGCAGCACCCAGTAATCCCAGGCAGCGGCATTTACGAAGGACGAAACCGCCACAATAACCATGCCGCAGGTGTAGATAGGGCGCTCACCAAACCGTGAGATGAGCTTGCCCGCACCCGGTGCGAAGACTAACCGCATGGCTGCCAATGCCGAGACCACAATCGTTGTTGCCGCTACTCCCACGTTAAAGCTACGCGCAAAACTAGGGAGTACAGGTGCTACGAGTCCGTACCCGAGCGCGATCATAAAAGATGCGGCAATGAGTACCTTCAACCCGGTAGGAATACGAGTTTTTGCGGGGGTTTCAGGCGGTGCACCTTCAGCTTCGTCAGCCTTCGTGAGCTGGATGCGCCTGCCGCTCTCATCCTCAATAGTTGCGGATGCGATGGCATCCGCTCCGGGGCTGACGATAGGGATCGCACCGGTTGCTGCACTCATGTAGTCCGGTGTGCATTGCTGCGTGCTGCCGGTATTGGAAGGTTCTTTCTTCCCGGTATCCTGCTGAGTTTCTGCGGGGGAGGAGCCTTGGGACTGTGCGTTGTGTTCGTGCGGGGTCATAACTCTTTCTGAGTATTTGGCGGTAGAACCACCCTGGCAGCGAAGCTGCCGTGCGTGTTGGTTAGGGGGAGCGCATCAGAATCTTGCCTGATACCGCTCGCTCTCACTAGTCTACTCTTCATAAGAATCGTCAGGCAGGAGAATTTTGTATGTTCCTCGCCTACCGCGAAACGCCTGAGTGAAGAATTATTTTATGCGGAAGCGCACGCTATGGAATTGTTTTTCCTGCGCAGTCCCCTTTTCATCTTCATACCAGCCGGTAAGCTAGTAGTGTGAATGAATCAATGTGGATAATCCTGGCAGTTGTGCTGGGTGTATTAGTGATTGCTGGCGTCATTTTCGCCTTTACACGCGGTGCTAAAGCGCCGCGCGGCGGGTATCCGAGCACACGTGATGCTGATGATACGCAGGCGGAAGACACATCGGAAGAGACCGAGCAACCAGCCTCCCGTTACGATATTCCTGATCCTTCGGCGGGGCGTCTGGTGCGGCTGCGTGCCCGTTTGGCGCGGTCGAACAACATGCTGGGCAAGGGGCTTTTGGCTCTGCTCTCACGAGATCGCATCGATCAGGATGTCTGGGATGAGGTCGAAGAGACTCTGCTCATGGCTGATTTGGGTGCTGAGCCGACAACCCGTTTGGTGGAGGCGCTTCAGAAGCGGGTGCGTGTGGAGGGAACCGATAACCCTGCCGCCGTGAAGAAGATGCTTCATGAAGAGCTTCTTGAGATTATCGGTCCCACAATGGATCGTGAGTTAAAGACCGAGGGCACCGACGGTAATCCCGGCGTGGTGCTTGTGGTCGGCGTGAACGGCGTAGGGAAGACCACGACGGTCGGTAAGATCGCCCGTGTGATGGTTGCGGACGGAAATTCGCTTCTGCTGGGCGCGGCTGATACCTTCCGTGCTGCGGCTTCCGAACAGCTGACGACTTGGGGTGACCGCGTGGGCGTGAAGACCGTGCGCAGCGAAAAGGAAGGTGCTGATCCTGCCTCTGTTGCTTTCGACGCGGTGAAGACCGCTAAGGCTGAGGGTATCGGCACGGTGCTGGTCGATACCGCGGGTCGCCTACAGAATAAGGCTGGGTTGATGGATCAGCTCGGCAAGATCAAGCGCGTGATTGAGAAGGAAGCCCCCGTGACCGAGGTGCTTCTGGTGATTGACGCAACCACCGGGCAAAACGGTATGGTGCAGGCGAAGGTTTTCGGCGAAATCGTGGACGTGACCGGTATTGTGCTCACCAAGCTCGACGGCACCGCAAAGGGCGGCATCGTGGTGGCTATTCAGGAAGAATTGGGTGTTCCCGTCAAGCTCGTGGGACTCGGCGAAGGCCCGGACGATCTGGCCCCCTTCGACCCCGAAGGCTTCGTGGATGCGCTTCTCGATTAGCGGCTGAACCCTGCTCTTGTGCGTCGTGCATTTTAGCGGAGCATATCAATGAGGCGATATTTCCGGGAGCGTTTTCTTCATCTTAAATTGTTACCAGATGAAGAAAACGCTCCCGATTTGTGTATTCGCTTGCCAGAACACCCTATTCATGGGTTGCCAGGTGCTTGAGTTTTCCGTTCCACTGCGGCAGCTCATGTGTAAGAAACTCTGGTTTGAGCGGATAATCCGCCAGGGAATCGAGCGGCAGCCAGGCACAGGGGTAGCGATGCTCCTCTTCGCAGGTGGTTATCGGAACCGCTTCAGAATCAATCTCCACGAGGTAGTGAAATTCAATGCGGTGGTTTGGTATATCGTGCACTGTGAAAAGGTGCTCTCCTACGAACGCAAGCTTCCGAACCGTGCAGCCGATGCCTAGTTCTTCGCGTACTTCGCGACGCACCGCATCCGCGCTGTGCTCACCAACTTGTACAGCGCCGCCGGGCACAAAATATTTGCCGTCGTGACTGTAGGTCAAGAGCTTACCGGCGTGTATGATCAGTGCCGAAGCTCGCACACCGTACTGATATTCTGCAGCTGTCGTTCGAAAATCCATACCTTTATTATCTAACTGCGTATTGTATACAGTTTCGCCAAACGCTCATTGGAGGGTGTCATCGACAGTAGATCTTGGCACATCCTGTATCCTTGAAGATTGAGTAAGCATCTTAAAAATGGGCGACCATCTTGGGTTCAAGCTGGGTGCAGTCCGTTTCCTCGACGATAAGAAAGTGATCACGGCTCGTGTTCAATTCTCTCTCTGACCGTTTGACGGCAACCTTTAAAAACCTGCGTGGCAAGGGCCGCCTCTCTGAGGCAGACATTGACGCAACCGTCCGCGAAATTCGCCGCGCCCTGCTGGATGCGGATGTCGCCGTGCCTGTTGTCCGTGAATTCGCTGCACATATTAAGGAGCGCGCCCTCGGTGCTGAGGTCTCAGAGGCACTCAACCCTTCACAGCAGATCGTCAAGATTGTAAACGAAGAGCTTATTACCATTTTGGGTGGGCAGACTCGCCGCATTAACATGGCGAAGACCGGTCCCACCATTATTATGCTGGCTGGTCTGCAGGGGGCTGGTAAAACTACGCTGGCGGGTAAACTCGCGAAGTGGCTCAAGGGGCAGGGGCATACCCCCATCCTGGTGGCATCTGACTTGCAGCGCCCAAACGCGGTAACCCAGCTGAAGGTTGTGGGCGAGCGCGCGGGCGTACCCGTTTTCGCGCCCCACCCGGGCGTGACCAGTGAATTTGATACCCCTACTGGCGATCCTGTGCAGGTTGCACGAGATGGCGTTGCTGAAGCGCGTGCGAAGCTCCATGACGTGGTGATCGTTGATACTGCAGGCCGTTTGGGTGTGGATGCTGAACTCATGCAGCAGGCGCGTAATATCCGCGATGCTATTGAGCCTCAAGAAGTCCTGTTCGTAATCGACGCGATGATTGGTCAGGACGCCGTGAATACCGCAAATGCCTTCAACGAGGGTGTGGACTTTACCGGCGTAGTGCTCTCTAAACTTGATGGTGACGCCCGTGGTGGTGCGGCTCTTTCCGTTGCTTCGGTTACCGGCAAACCGATTATGTTCGCATCCACGGGTGAGAACGTGGATGATTTCGAGCAATTCCACCCCGACCGTATGGCCAGCCGCATTCTGGATATGGGCGATGTGCTCACCCTGATCGAGCAGGCAGAGGCCACGTGGGATAAGGCAGAAGCCGACCGCATGGCCAAGAAATTCATCGATCAGGAAGACTTCACCTTTGATGATTTCTTGGCGCAGATGCAGCAGATTCGCAAGCTGGGTTCCATGAAGAAACTTCTCATGATGATGCCCGGTGCCGCCCAGATGCGCCAGCAGCTAGAGTCTTTTGATGAACGCGAAATTGACCGCGTTGAAGCTATTGTACGTTCGATGACCCCGCATGAACGTGTGGCACCGAAGATCATTAACGGCTCACGCCGTGCGCGTATCGCGAAAGGTTCGGGCGTGACTGTTTCTGAGGTGAATCAGCTCATGGAGCGTTTTGCTCAGGCACAGAAGATGATGAAGAAGCTTGCCACCGGCAAGATGTCTGGTATGCCCGGCGGCATGCAGATGCCCGGTATGGCCGCGGCTGGCGGAAGTAACCGTAAAAAGAATAAGAAAAATAATAACAAGAAGAAGGCGGGTCGCTCAGGCAACCCCATGAAGCGTAAGCAACAAGAGGCAGAGGCACTTGCCGCTCAGAAGGCACGCCAGGGCGCGGCTTTCGGGCAGCAGGCGCAGCAGCAAGAAGATCTTGATCTTTCGAAGATGAATCTGCCGAAGGGCTTTGAGAAGTTCCTACAGTAGAGAGACTGTGAAATGGTGTTCGCGGTGTTCTGGCGGCTTTATGAAAGAGCCGTCAAACATCGTGAACGTTGTTTGACAAGAATTTACCGGTGTATGAAGACGACTCACTCCGTATTCACACATCATGAAGACATACGCGTTACTCTGGTATAGAGGATTCGATAATACCGCGCCTATGACACACACCATCAGGTCACGTGCTGCAGGCTGAAAACCTGCATGAGAAAACGGATCCGATTGATAGGCGTGGAATGCAGATCTCTACAGTGTGCATCCGATGATTCGTAACGCCGTTTCTCACCGGCGATGCCCTAAAAGCGAACTGCGCCTACAAATTAGCAGAAGGCTTTACGGTGTTAGTAGCGGGGCAGATGAGGCAAACGGCAGAACGCTATTAAGGGGAAGAATGCAGAACAACGAGCAACATCACCGAGAATCAGCGCAGGGCGGCGCTGAACAGAACGGTCGTGAGCGCCATGAAACTGCCAACCCTTGGACTTACACCAAGCCGGAGGCATCTGCCAGTCAAAATGGCCCCATCCCGGACTATTTATGGGTTCGCCTGTCTTTAGAGTATGGTGAAAACACCCCCGACATCGCCGGTTCTAAAGTGGTCTATTCCAGTGACTCTAGTGATGATGCTGATCCTGAAACTGCGGATGTTGCGAGCGCTATTATTGACCTGATCCGGCGGGCGAAACAACTTCATGAGGATAAAGAACACCGTATTGATCCGCGTGAAGTAGATGATGTTGCCGCCTCACTAGCCCATGATGATCTGACGGTCGAAGAACTTAACCAGATGTGGCAGGATACTCCGGCTCCCCAAGATCCGGATAGCTCCGAGGAAAACGGCGAACATTATTCGGCTCCTCAGCATGACCATGCGGGTTCTCCCGAAGAAATCTTTGATGTGACTTTTTCTGACGTTGAGGATGAGAACCTGCACCGTCGCCGCATGTTGGCGCGCGCCGCCAGCGATCATGATGTGATTCAGGCTCTTATAGAGCTGACTCGGGAACGACCCGAACTTATCGCCTATGAGATGGGCGAGCGTGAAGTTCAGATATATGTTTTGTGTTCGCTTAATCCCGCAGGTTACCTGAACGTTTTGCATGTGGCACACGGACAGATTCGCAAGGGTGAACCCTTGGAAGAATACGTTGAGTGGCTTCTTGAACGAATGCCAGTAACCGGTATTGCTCTTGAAGAAGAACCAGGGATGTGGGTACCGGTACCGCATGATGTTTACCAGATCGAATTTTTAGTTGATGGCGATGCTGCGGCGCTTCTAGATATTAACCTGGATGCACTCACCAGCATGCTCCTCACCCAGCCGGAACGCCAGATTGTCGCAGCCCCGGCAGGAACATGGACGATTATTAGCGGCGATCCGCATGACATTTTGGCTGTTATCGCCGAAGCAAAGTGTCATGCCTTGATTGCGGAGGGGAATGCGCATCAACAGCATCTCATCTTTATGGAGGCCCCTCAAGAGCTAGAGCAGAACGAGAACGCACCTGCCTGGATGTTGGGCGAGCCGGAGGAGAAGGACTCGACCATTCTGGAGTTCTTCTGGCAGTCTGTTCCGAAGACCCTCACACGAACTATGACTCGTGAACATTGCGATTCTTATGAGGGATCTTTAGAAGATATTCTGACGAGTCTGCCAGGTTTGCCGCCCGAGCCTTTTGGTCTGGACCAAGACGAGCTTACTCGCTCTATTGTTGAGCTTTCCCTGCTTTTCGGCGTTCCTTCTGGAACTTCTGCGGGAAGGCGCCTTGAAAGCTATCTGCGAGATACGAAGAACACTCTTGCTCTCGAATCGGTGCTTCAGCTATTGCACGTTCCCGTTGAGCTGGCAGCGGTACCGACGGAAGGGCTTGAGATCGGTGCTATTGGAACCGCTCGTGTATTTGGCGAAGACCCTGCTGAATTGCTGGCGGCACCTCATGACGAAAGTTCGTCTCAAGCAGACATGGATCCGGCACAGAGTGACGATAACTCACTGTCTGCGCATTACCAGTCCGATAAACTTCCCGATATAGAGGCTTTAAAACGTAGCTATCGTCTGGTAGCTACAAACCGCCGTGTGACTCTTGCGGAGTGGCTTGCTGCGTCTCAAAGCGGCGAGATTCCTTACGAATATACTCATGTGGGTACCACCAAACAACGTGATAATCAGCAGAAAGAGTCTTTGGTGAAAAAGCCTTCCTCAAGTCCGCGTGTGGATGCGTATAGTCCTAGCGGTGCATCAGGCAAAGCGGTCGTTGAGACGAACTCTTCAACGCATACAGTTCAGCCCGCACACTCGGAATCGCCTGGTGAGACTTCTGCTGGAAAAGATCCCAAAAATCGTTTGCTTACCCGTGTTTTTCGGGTGGACGGTACCGCGCAGTTGGGGCTGGCAACCGTGTTTTGGACTGTTGCGCGCCGCAAAAAAGCG
The DNA here is from genome assembly GCF_000164695.2 of Rothia dentocariosa ATCC 17931. NCBI lineage: Bacteria > Bacillati > Actinomycetota > Actinomycetes > Micrococcales > Micrococcaceae > Rothia > Rothia dentocariosa. The sequence goes on along the minus strand of NC_014643.1, from coordinate 2,376,381 downwards.
CAGGGTAAGAGCGCCCCAATTTTGACAGCTCTGAGCACTGTTCTCGCAGCTGGCGGCACGAGTGAGATTCTCTTAGCGCCTCGTCTCGCTCGGCTTGCTGGCGAGAAACTTGATGAGCATCGCAGTAAAGAAGCTTCAGACGCTCCCGTAAACGCGGAGCTCGTGCGCCGGGGCGATAACCCGCAGGGCGCATCGTCGGAGGGGCTGCACCGGCGAACCTTGGTTGATGACCTGCGTGACGGCATCTACGTGGAAGCTCCGCGTAAGTCCCGCAAAGCCTGCTCGCAGGCCGCGAGTTCCACGTCAGATACTTCGTCCGCCACAGAGCTGGGGGAGAGGGTACGTCGTACCGTCCGTAAGTTCTTCTCTTAAAACCTTCAACGCTTGCAAGAACCATGCTTAAGTACAGACGAAAGCGGAATCTATGAAAGATACATATTTAAGCCATGAGGAACTGGTAGCTTTTATTGCAACACTTCCAACACGTCGACTTGCCGCCGGAGCGCTTATTCGCAATGAAGAAGGCGAACTACTTGTGGTGAAGCCGAACTACAAGGACGGCTGGATTCTTCCGGGCGGAACCGTCGAATCCGGCGAGGCACCGAAAACAGGATGTTTCCGTGAGGTTCAGGAGGAGCTGGGGCTTACCCTGACTCCGGGTCGTTTGGTGGCTATTTTCCATGGACTCGCATTAGGTGTCTGGGGTGATTCCACATATTACATGTACGATGCGGGCGTTATTCCGCGTGACACCCCCATTACTTTGCAGAATGATGAACTGGTGACCTATGAGTGGGTGGTCGGTGAAAACTTGGGCGATTATGCGCGCCCGGCGATGGTGAGGCGGCTGCAAGAAGCCTTGAAAGCCCTCGAAACCGGCGAAGTTCTTGAGATAAGCTCCGACGATTAACGCTATAACAGCGACATATGCCCGAAAACGCGAGGATCCGCTAGATTTAAATCGCCCTATTTGTTACCCTATCTGAGTACCCGACATTGCGTGACCCCTCTCTTCGCGCTTTGTTGTGTCCATAGAGACTTCGTGAACGGCCCGCCCCACGGGCGCTGAAGCGCGGTTTCGCACCAAGTATTGAAACAGGAGTAACCACTACAGTGGCTGTTAAAATTCGTCTCAAGCGTATGGGTAAGATCCGCGATCCTCGCTACCGTATTGTGATTGCGGATTCTCGCGTGAAGCGTGATGGTAAGACTATCGAAGAGATCGGTATCTACCACCCGACCGAGCAGCCCTCGCGTATCGAGATTAACTCTGAGCGTGCTCAGTACTGGCTGTCTGTTGGCGCACAGCCGACCGAACAGGTCTTGGCTCTGCTGAAGCTCTCAGGTGACTGGGCAACTTTCAAGGGCGAGAAGGCTGAGAACAGCATCAAGCCCGTTGAGCCTAAGGCTGAGTTCGTTGTCCCCCAGAAGGGTTCCGTTATTCTTCCTGAGGCTATCACCCCCAAGGCCGATAAGGCTGAGGAAGCAACCGAGGAGGCTCCTGCTGAAGCTGAAGCAGAGGCTGCCGAGGAAGCAGCTGAGTAATTATGTTGGCTGATGCACTCGAACACTTGGTTCGAGGGATTGTCGAGCATCCGGACGATGTGAAAGTGCGTTTGCGCCAGCAGCGCCATCGCGAGACGCTGGAGGTTCGGGTACATCCCGATGATTTGGGTCGAGTGATTGGTCGTTCGGGCCGAACCGCTAAGAGCATTCGCACCGTGATGGATGCGATTTCTGAGGGCGATCAGGTTCGGATCGATATTATCGACACCGACAGAAAACGTTAGCTGATATAGCATCAAGAGCGTTCCACCACCGAAAAGGTGTTGGAACGTTCTGCTTTAACCGTGAGAATTTTCATCAGGTAATTGCACAGCAGACAGGTACCTCCAAAGCTTGTGAGAGTCTGCGCTTTTTCGGACCTGCCGGTAGAATATTAGGTGTCTACAAGCCCCAGTTTTCCCAGAGGTTTACAACATGCAGGTTTTGGTTGCGCGCATCGGCAAACCGCACGGTATTCGCGGTGAAGTTACGGTTCAACTCTTCACAGATATCCCCGAGGAGCGCTTTGCCCCCGGAGAAGTTCTCGACTTGGAAAACTTCACCCCGAAAAGCCCTGTGGCTACTGTTGCACCAACGGGCAGGCTTAAAGTAGCGGGGCATCGTTGGAATAAAAAGATTCTGGTGGTGCGTTTTGAGGAAGTCACTACCCGCAACCAAGCGGAAGAGCTGCGGGGCAGCCGCCTGATGTTTGAAGTTCCCGAGGACGAAGATGATGAAGGCTTCTACGAACAGGAACTCGTGAACCTGCCCGTATATCTTCTGATGAAGGTTCCTGAGGGGGAGAACCCCGTCAATAATCCTAAAGCGGGGAAGCCTCTGGGGAAGGTTACCGGTCTGCAGACCATGCCCGCGCAGGATATACTGCTCGTTAAACTTGCTGCCGAGCACGGCGGTGACGAGATTATGATTCCCTTCGTCGAAGAAATCGTTCCAGAAGTTGTGACCACCGCTGAGGACGAACCCGGCTTCGTGCTTCTGACCCCGCCACCCGGTCTTATCAACGTGGCTGAAGCAGAATCTGCCGCATCGAACTCAGAAAATACGGGGGAGTAGCCTGTGCGCTACGACGTTATCACTATTTTTCCCGAGTACTTGACTCCGTTAGACCTCTCGCTGGTAGGGAAAGCCCGCGAAAACGGTTTGGTCGATCTGCGCGTGCATAATCTGCGTGACTATACCTTCGACCGCCACCACACGGTTGATGATACCCCCTATGGCGGTGGTGCCGGCATGGTCATGAAACCGGAACCTTGGGGGCTTGCGCTTGATGAAGTGCTCACGAATTCACCGCTGCAGGCAGGGGAAGAGCACCACGAAAATAATCGCGATGAGCCGGAAGAACAGCGAGAAAGAGCAGAGGAAAATTCGAGTCCTCAGAAACTCGTGCCTGCGCAGGATAATCGTCCTCTCCTGATTGTTCCTTCCCCAGCAGGCGCGGTTTTTAACCAGCAAATGGCTTATGAACTCGCTGAAGAACAGCATATTGCGTTTGCTCCCGCGCGCTATGAAGGTATTGACGAGCGTGTGCTCGACTGGGCACAAACCCGCTTCCGCGTGCTTCTCGTCTCGATGGGGGACTATGTGCTCTATGGCGGAGAGGTAGCGGTCATGGCGATGATCGAGGCTATTACTCGACTAATTCCTGGGGCATTGGGAAACCCAGAATCTCTTGCAGAAGAGTCGCACACCGGCGGGCTTTTGGAGTACCCGGTGTATACAAAACCGGCGCAGTGGCGCGACTACGAGGTTCCGCCTATCCTGCTGTCGGGCAATCACGGTGCTATTGCCAGGTGGCGGCGCGAGCAGCAGATTGAACGTACCATGAGTCGCCGCCCCGATCTTTTTGAGGCGTATCCTGAAGAAAATTGGGATAAGAAAGACCGGCGTTTTCTTGCCGAGCGCGGTGTGCATTTCCCCAAATCTCGCCAAGCAGACTAAACCGGAAGAGCTCTAACACGCAGCACCGTTGCATTCGTTGAAACCCCTTACAGTTAGGGGTTAAAACGTTCAAAGTCGAGAATATCGTAAACAACGGCGTGCCCCTGGATCCAATAAATCTTACTCGGAGCACCCGGATCTTCCGCAGGCTTATACCTACTGCCCAGAGCACGGGAGAGCGAGCCGCGCATCGACAATGATAACGGGCGGTGAGTACTCGTATGCTCGTAGCGGGCAAGATCTAGAGGTTCAGGGTCAGTAAATTCCTCTACCTGAGCGAGAGCAAGCATCCGATCTTCTAAACTACCGTGACGTTCCGCCGAAAAACCGGCATCCAACCAACTATCACGCAACTTGGAAGGCATCAGCTGAGGAACATCATCACGCTTCTCAAAACCGTGCGATTCGGGCGCCGGAATAACCGGCAGATCAGGCTCACGATAGATCATCAAAATTTCCAGCTCACCGCCTAGCTTACGGGCACGCAGAATTTCCTGGCGAATGTGCCGAACCGTTTTCTCAGGGCATGAAAAGCCCCACGGAACCGCAGGAATACCGAGAGCATGCGCCTTCTGAAACCTATCATAGGCGCGCAAGACCACCCCGCCGGTACGTCCATGCGCCATGTATGCATAGTTGTAATCAGCAGAAAGCTTCAGAAAAAGAACGGGATCGCTGGCAGGAATATACATGTGAGCCTGCAGTATCTAATGTTTTTCGGGAACCGGGCGCTCGCGGAATTCGATGGGGCGTTTTGCCTTGGGCAGGGCGTACATAATACGCAGGTAGGCATCTTCGATGAGCTCTTCAAGAAGCTGGCGTGTAACACCCTTGCCTGCGCCGACCGAAATCCAATGCCGTTTATTCATATGCCACCCTGGAATAATGCTTGGGTACATGCGCTGCAGAACCTCGGATTCTTCGGGGTCGGTCTTCAGATTCACGATCGGGTAGCCGATACCGTCCGTGTACATCGCAAAAATTTTGCCGCTAATGCGGTACACCGTATTACGTGGTCCGAAAGGCTGATCGGAGGTGGCCAACGGCATAGTAAGCGCAATCTGATCGACAACTTTATAGAGGTCTTCGGCGGTTATCTCATGAGAATTCGGTGTACCCATACCTTCGAGTCTAACGGCTGTTACACCGTAGTGAAAGGATTCAAAGTTTGGGAAAACCAAAACCAAACCGCCGGGGCGGTTTACATCTGTAGAACGTCGAAAACCCAGAAGGAATATACCCGTAAAATCTGCGGCGAAAACCGCGTGCGCATCCAAAGAATCACGGTAGAATAGAACACTATGGCTGAATTTATTTACACGATGACCAAAGCCCGCAAAACCGTGGGCGATAAGGTCATTCTTAACGACGTTTCCATGTCGTTCTTCCCGGGCGCCAAGATTGGTATGGTTGGTCCCAACGGCGCCGGTAAGTCGACCATCCTGAAAATCATGGCTGGCTTGGATCAGCCCTCGAACGGCGAGGCACGCCTCTCGCCCGAATACAGCGTAGGTATTCTGCTTCAGGAACCGCCGCTGAACGAAGAGAAAACCGTGCTCGGCAACGTCGAAGAAGGCGTGGGCGAGATCAAGGCGAAGCTGGACCGTTTCAACGAAATTTCCGCGCTCATGGCTGAACCTGACGCCGATTTTGATGCCCTCATGGAAGAAATGGGTAAGCTGCAGGAAGCTATCGATGCCGCAAACGCCTGGGATCTAGACTCCCAGCTGGAACAAGCTATGGAGGCGCTGCGCTGCCCACCCGCCGACGCCCCCGTCACCCACCTCTCCGGCGGTGAGCGCCGCCGCGTGGCACTGTGCAAGCTCTTGCTGCAGAAACCAGACCTGCTTCTGCTCGACGAGCCCACCAACCACCTAGATGCTGAGTCGGTGCTGTGGCTTGAGCAGCATCTGCAGTCCTACGAAGGCGCGGTCATCGCGATTACTCACGACCGCTACTTCCTAGACCACGTTGCCGAATGGATCGCCGAGGTTGACCGTGGCAACCTCTACCCTTATGAAGGCAACTACTCCACCTACCTTGAGAAGAAGCGTGCCCGCCTTGAAGTTCAGGGCAAGAAGGACGCGAAACTCGCTAAACGCCTGAACGAAGAACTAGAGTGGGTGCGCTCAAACTCGAAGGGCCGTCAGGCGAAGTCGAAAGCACGTTTGGCACGTTATGAAGAGATGGCGGCCGAGGCTGAGAAGACCCGCAAACTCGATTTTGAAGAGATTCAGATTCCGCCGGGACCGCGCCTGGGCAACCTGGTGATTGAGGCCGAGAACCTGCAGAAGGGTTTTGACGGGCGCTCGCTCATTAACGGTCTGTCGTTCTCGCTGCCGCGGAACGGCATTGTGGGTGTGATTGGCCCGAACGGTGTGGGTAAATCGACCCTGTTCAAGACCATCGTCGGTTTGGAAGAGCTTGACGGCGGATCGCTCAAGGTCGGCGAAACCGTGAAGATTTCCTATGTTGACCAGAACCGCTCCAACATTGATCCCGAAAAGAGCCTCTGGGAGGTTGTCTCGGACGGTCTGGACTATATTCAGGTTGGCAATGTTGAGATGCCTTCGCGCGCCTATGTTTCGGCGTTCGGGTTCAAGGGACCTGACCAGCAGAAGAAAGCGGGTGTACTCTCTGGTGGTGAGCGTAACCGCCTGAATCTGGCGTTGACCCTCAAACAGGGCGGAAACCTGCTGCTGCTGGACGAGCCCACCAACGACCTTGATGTGGAAACCCTGGCGTCGCTTGAGAACGCTCTGCTGGAATTCCCCGGATGCGCCGTCGTCGTCTCCCACGACCGTTGGTTCCTCGACCGCGTGGCAACCCACATCCTCGCATGGGAAGGCACCGAAGAAAATCCGGATCAGTGGTACTGGTTCGAGGGTAACTTCGAGTCTTACGAGAAGAACAAGATCGAACGTCTGGGACCGGAAGCTGCGAAGCCGCACCGCGTGGTGCACCGCAAGCTTACTCGCTAGGTTAAGAAAGATAAATGCCCCGCTTGTCCGCTATTTCTGCCGGATGTGCGGGGTATTTTACTTTGGATTGTTTCGAGGAACGCGAGCACCTAGTACTTACCGAAAATCCTGGGTTTCGCTCGCGTGAATGAAACACCTTGTCAGAGTCGTTTTGTGTCTGAACGATTGCCTCCGATAGACTGAATAATATGAGCGCTTGTCCCTACGCTCGCGAAAGCGCCTGAGAGACCAGGAATTTACTGGATATTTTTTAGGTGCTGTCTCACCCATGAGAATGGGTGACTTTCATTGAGGGAGCCTAGAAGCAATGACCGTGCTGTGGGAAAAAGGTCTCACCCATGAGAATGGGTGACTTTCATTGAGGGCAGCACAAAACACAGGTCTTAGCGGCTAAATGGGCAGGTCTCACCCATGAGAATGGGTGACTTTCATTGAGGGGGAACAACTTTTTTGCCCGCGCGAATGATGCCCGCGCGTCTCACCCATGAGAATGGGTGACTTTCATTGAGGGATTGAGGGTCAGAAAGGCTTACGGGACGCAATTCGCGGTCTCACCCATGAGAATGGGTGACTTTCATTGAGGGAGCGGTGACGGAGGCAGCAGAGTTAGCTGACACGTATGTCTCACCCATGAGAATGGGTGACTTTCATTGAGGGGAGCCATCCGAAAAACAGCTCATTAAATTAGCGCAGCAGGTCTCACCCATGAGAATGGGTGACTTTCATTGAGGGACTCGGTTGAGCAGTCTGCTGCATTATCTTTTCCTTCGTCTCACCCATGAGAATGGGTGACTTTCATTGAGGGAGAATCCGCAATAGACTGTATAGCGCCTGATACGTCAGTCTCACCCATGAGAATGGGTGACTTTCATTGAGGGAGAATCCGCAATAGACTGTATAGCGCCTGATACGTCAGTCTCACCCATGAGAATGGGTGACTTTCATTGAGGGTGGATACCTTGGGCGATGGAATCCAGTTTCTTGTTAGTCTCACCCATGAGAATGGGTGACTTTCATTGAGGGGCAGTAGCCAATAGAGATGTATCAAGGAGGTCTTGCGTCTCACCCATGAGAATGGGTGACTTTCATTGAGGGAGAGCAGGAACCTTACGGGCTGAACACTAAGTTCGCGGCGTCTCACCCATGAGAATGGGTGACTTTCATTGAGGGGCGAATTCAGACGGGCAGATGCTACTAATGTCGTAAGGGTCTCACCCATGAGAATGGGTGACTTTCATTGAGGGTGCGTATTCGACAACGTCGTGATACCACGATTACGATTGTCTCACCCATGAGAATGGGTGACTTTCATTGAGGGCACAGTTCCTTTAACGGCGTAACTGCCGCAGGGTTTACGTCTCACCCATGAAAGTAGGTGACTTTCATTGAGGGACGTTGAGCATGCGGGTCTTCACGTCATGGCGGGCCCGTGTCTCACCTGTGAGAACAGGTGACTTTCATTGTTGATACCTAAGATGGTTCCGAGGTGCTCAGAACCCAGGCTTAACACGAGAAATATGTAGGAAGAGAGATATGACGAAACATAAAGCATAGCTTCATAAATACTGATACTATAAAAAGTACAGAGTTGTTGGTTTACATTTGAAACTCACCTCAAAACCCACTTCTCTCAAAAGCATTTCGTGCGCTGCGTATAAAGCCTTTCAGACTTTATCGTAAACACAAGCAATATAAGTAGAACAATAGCGTTCTACATTAGGTTAGGAGAATTCCGTGTCAATTTCGGATAAAGCTAATATCAGCTTCGAAGATTTGAAGGAAGCATGTGCCGCTGGTGGTGCCTCAACCTTGGTTTCGGTAACAGAGCTTAAACCTGCTGCAGGAGAACATGCATCGATCGCTCCAGCTAAATTTATTGAGGACTCAAAGCCAGTATTCGCCTTCGAGACCCGATTTATTGATGGTAAAGCTGCCCGGGTGGTACTCATTGATAGTAAGCAATCACAGCTGAACCGTGCTGAAGCTGCTATTATGCAAGATATCCGTGCAAACGCCCAACCATTAGCAAACATTCCGCGCATTGAGGTTAGTTATGATGCAGGGAACGTGTATGGGGGAGATGAAGAAGGCACACTTTCTTTTACAGACTTAGAACTTCCTCACCGTTTTGCTGACGGGCACATACGCTTTGGAACTATTGAAGGTGTTTTAGCGACAGAACACGAATCCTACCGTGCTCTTCGTAATGCTACTCCTGCTGACCTAAGCGCGATACTTAGTACCACACCCGCGTCAGCTCTTTTCGGTGCTTGGGATGCTCACCGTAAGGTTCGTCAGCTACGTCTTCGGAGTGCGCTCGTGGGTGAGATTATTGGCGTTCTCGCAGATCAAGAGCATGATGGTAAAGAACAAATATCTCATCGTGGTGGTGCCCGTATAGATCCCATAGCTATGGGAATTAAAGTGGGCAAAGTTGAAAGGAAACCATCCACAGATGGTCTTGGAGGGCTCCCGCCTACGCTTGATAATGATAACTTGGGCGGGGTTTCTTGTAGCAAAATAATTCGCTCATGGGTATTAAGCTTTGCTACTCTACGTCAGCTTCGTTTTGGCAGCGATAACGAGAAAAATATCGTTGGACGGGCGCTTCTTGCTGCACTTGGCCTCGTATCCATATCGCGAGCTGAGAATGAACTATACCTTCGTGCTAACTGTGATCTCGTGGAAGCAAATTATCCACTTGTTACATTAGATGCACGGTATGGGCATAAGCGTGATCTCAACCCTATTACGACTGGTGTCGCTGACGACATACTTACGGAAGCAATAACCGAGGCAAAAAAGCTGGGAGTAGTTGATTGGAACGGTCAAATTCTTAAGGTATCTGGCAATGATGACCTTAAAGCTGCTGCATACGAAGAAGTAAAGAAGAAATAGAATGCAGGAACTTGGAATTATTGCTCGATTTCCTCTTGGAGTATATACAGGACATAAACAAGATGGTAACGCAGATACTTTTCCTGAACCGGTCCGTCTACATGCTGCTTTAGTAAGTTCAGCAGCACAGGGCAGCCTTGCTGTTACTAATGAAAAAGGAGAACTAGAACCTAGTAACGCTTCTCTTAAAGCCCTCAAATGGTTAGAGGAGAACCCGCCAGATGGAATTGAGATACCAGAGAGCCATCCAGTTCATAAAGGTTCTATTCGTTTTACGTATAGAAATACAACTAATATAACTGTAAGTTCTCGTCCTAAGGAAGGGCAAATTTCTGATGGTACTGCACTAGGAGGAAATATAGGTTGGTATTGGAAACAAGTACCTGATGATATTGCCAATACGTTAGAGCAATTATGCGATGACGTACCCTACTTAGGTGAATCCACAAGTGTTACAGTTCTTGGATCAGGTGACGTTAGCCCAAACCTGATTCTTGATCTCCAAGGTAATCCTTTAGAAGCAGTTGGGACGATGCTGCGTATTCCTGCACCAGGGCGAACTGATGCCTTGATAGAGACCTATCGCGAGAATAAACTTGTAACGTACGAGTGCTTGACTCAAGTTATGTATTCAACTCCCGAGCCTGAATACCCTGAGGTTCCTTGGAGCCGAGTTGTCCTCCTTGAAATAGAAGGTGAAGAACTTTCCCCAGAAGAACATGTTGCTCTTTGTGTTGCTCTTCATCGCGCGATTATTGCCGGTATAGGGTATGGGGCCTCTAGCTTCTTCACCGGAAAATATCCTAGGGGAGCGGAGGTACCTGCTAATAGGCTTGCTTTCCACTATATCCCTGCGCACTATATTCAGCATTTAGGTATTAAAAATTCTGTGATAGCTATTATGGTTCCGGAAAATACCTCACCGGAAGACCTCATACAGCTTGGTCGTAGTTTAAATGCTGTTCCGTATTTGTGGGGCCGTACTTTTGGTAAGCGTAAATTATATTTTGGTGGGCAAGTAGTTAATGCGCATGAATTCTGGCCTGCTGTTCAGCCTGGTTATAGGCGTCTTTGGAAGCCTCTCACCGCAATTGTGCCAGAAACCCGTCCCGTTAAAAAGAAAGATGGCGGCGCTCGTTGGACTTTGGCAGATTCTGGTTTGCTATCAATCGCATATGTTTGGCGGGATAAATTTAACACAGCTGCCAGGGGTGAACAGCGCTACCTTGAACTTCGTAACCAGGTGGAGGAGCAAAGCGACGCACAGGTTTATCATGCTCGAACTATACATACACGCCCTACAGCATATGTGCATAAAGTACCGCAGAACGTTATGCCTCAGCCTTGGCGCGGCGTGTTGTCTCTAGGGAATTTGACTAATGATCGCACCATTATTGCGCTTGGGCAATCAAGGCATCTTGGTGCAGGGCTTTTAGTTCCCTATGACGTGCCGGAAGAAGAATTTATCTATTTACAACAAGCATATAAGGAACGCAAAAATGACCAGTAATTTAGGGATTCAGCGCAGAGATTTTTCTGAATTCTTTGCGGCCCTTAATGGAGGCTATGCGCCCTTCACCTGGCAACAAGAGCTTGTAGCCCATATTGTTGAAACCGGTTCATGGCCCGATAGGATTGTGGCCCCCACAGGTGCAGGTAAATCATCTGTTGTAGACGTTCATCTTTTCGTGAATGCTTTATTTGCTTGTGGTACAGGTCCTCGTGTGCCTCGACGCTTAAACGTGGTGGTGGGTCGTCGCGCGTTGGTAGATAGCCAAGCTGACCGGGCACGGGAGATACTGCGTCAGATGACGGTGATCCTTGACAAAGAGGAGCCTCTAACGTCTCGTGAGGAAATTATTTATCGTGTTGCTCAAGCCTTGTTATCGTTCCAAGTTCATGACGATGTACGTCCCTTTGAAATCGGGCATATTCGTGGTGAGCTGAGTAACCGTTCGCTTCCCGTTAATGAGATATCGGCGTGCGCTATTATCGCGGCTACTCCGGATATGTGGGGTTCTCGTTTGTTATTCCGTGGGTACGGCAGCAGTAAGGGCGCACGTCCACGGGAAACCGCTGTTGTATCTATGGATTCAGTCATGGTTCTTGATGAGGCTCATCTGAACCAGCAGCTTCTAGTAACGGCACGTCGAATTGCGCAGCTACAAAAATATGGGGCTGATGTAGGAGTACCCACGCTTCAAGTTGTTGAAACAACCGCAACACCGTCTGAACTTGAAGAAAACCAAAACCAAATCGGCGTTGACGTTTCACAGCTGGATTCTCCTCATGATGCTGAACTTTTACGACGTATAAACTCAATCAAACGGCTGACTCGTATACCTCTTGATAAATGGAATGGTAAAGCTGAAAACACCGCTGTCATTAATAGTGCTGTTGACGAGGTACTAGGTCTTTGTAAGAAGCTGGAGCCTAATAACGCGGGACAAAGCAAGACTGTAGGGTGCATTGTTAACCATGTTGGGACTGCCGTTAAGGTTGCGGATACGCTGAAGAAAGAGAATCTTAGCGTCAAACTTATTGTGGGGCGCATGCGACCGTTTGATATGAAAAAACTGCGGGATGACCATCCTAATCTGTTTACGTGCAAAGGTGACTCTACTATTGATGTCGTGGTGGCTACACAGACTCTTGAAGTCGGTATTGACTTAGATTTCTCCTCGCTTGTCACGGAACTTGCTCCCGCTTCATCTTTGGCGCAGCGTTTTGGGCGCGTTAATCGACTGGGTAAACGAAGTGAATCCCAGATAATTGTTTTAGAGCCTGAAAGTCCTGACAAGATTAAAGATCCTGTTGTGTTACCTTATAAGGCCGAAGATTTGCGTAATGCTTATAACTGGCTGAATGATCTATCAGCGTTTGAAGATGTAAACCCTGGAACCATGCTGACTTGTACTCCGCCAGCAACGGCACCTCAGAGACTGCTGTACCAGCGCCCGGAACTAGCAGATATTCTTGAGTTTGCCCGTAGTTCTGAAACACCATATGCTGAACCCGATTTCGACCTGTGGCTGCACGATTCTTTAGAAGAGCAAATCGAGTTGGGCGGTGTAGTTGTCCGTGAACATTTACCATTAAATGATTCCGAAGCGCTGGAGCTTCTAAAAGCATTTCCACCGGTAAACGAAGAAGTCTTTCCTGCCAATATTAAGATTCTCACGAATATGTATAAAGAACTCGTCTTGGGGAATGAAGAACGGAGAAAACAAGAGAAGGAAAACCCAAATATCCGACGGAGAGCTTTCGTGTACAGAGCAGGTGAACTCGAAATTTGTTCTCCTGATATGCGCCTTCGACCGGGCGATGTGCTCGTGATAGACAAGGGCCTTGTCTTCACTACCCAGGATGTAGCCATGGAGTTAGGCAAAGCTCAAGATTCTGAAGCGCCATCTGCTGTTGTTCCAGAGGGAATTAAGTTCTTTATTTTTGATAATGACATAGAGCATGATGAACATGGATTCTTCAAAAAGTTCTGCGGTTTAACTCCAGACGAAGCTACAGAACTTTGGCAGTCTGAAATAGGAGAAACAGGAGAAGTTGTACTGTCTAGCTCTATTCACACTGACCCCCGTACTAGTGACGTAATCGCATGGTACGCCGTGGTGCAAACAGATACTACAGATGATGACTCTGACGTTCGACAAGAATGGACTCCCTCACAAGGAGCGGTCTATCTGGAAGATCATCAACATGATGTCGCTGAACGAACGAAAAAGATCGCCGAATCTGTGGAACTTCGGGAAGAATTCACCCAGGATATTATCTTTGCAGCTGAGCACCATGATGATGGTAAAGCAGATTCCAGGTTCCAAACTATGCTGGGTGGGGCACAATCTGATAAGCCACTTGCAAAAAGTGCGGTTCGAACCCGCCAAGAGATCTGGGTATCCCGCCAACGCAGCGGTATGCCCGCTGGATGGCGGCACGAACAGATGTCTGTTGCTCTGGTAGCGACCAGCCGAGCTGCAGGGGAACTGGAATGTTCAGATCTTGCGTTGAGGATTATCGGGTGCAGCCACGGGCACGGTAGAAACTCGTTCCAGCACACCGACCAAACGCTCTTAGGGGAGTGTGCGGTTCATTCCTACCAAGACACGCTTCAGCAGCAGGCGCATGAGCTTTTTCTAACTGGGCGTTGGGACGAAATTATGGAAACCACTGATAGGGAATACGGCCCCTATGCTACCGCTTATCTAGAGGCGCTAGAACGTGCCGCTGATGCTCAAATTTCACGGGAAGGACACTGATGTCTACGATTACACTCGCGGGTGACTACACGTCAGCGCTCACCCATTTTGCCCAATACGGTTTAGCCTCATTGGCTGAACAGCACCATCCTCAAGGGGTAACTCTTGGATGGACTCGCGAAGCGGTACCCAAAGCGCAGCTAACCGTAGAAGGTGCAGACGCATATACGCTCGCTGGCTATATTCATGAGTTGGCAAAACAGTTATGCGAACCGGAGAGCTGGGGTCAGATAAACAATACTTATGGAACTATGAATGTATCTCCATTTTCTCCACGAGTCGGCGAAATTTCATCTCCTTTAGATTGGAAGAGACATCAAAAAATCCGGCAAGATATGATTGATAAACTCACTCAGGAAAAAGATTATCTTTCTCTTTGTTGGATCTCATCATTAGGAGAAGCCTCTTATTGGTTTCCTGAAAAAAATAAAAAAATACCAAAAGAATACCAGCGTTTAGGTGCATCTCGCTGGGAAATGGCGGATCGCGGAGGCGGCAGGGAATTTGTACGATATCGTCTTCGTCGTATGTGCGAAGAAGTAGTCACATGGTCCACTGAAAAAATCACTAATGGGATTATTGGAACTGAGATAAACGATCCTATAGGAGGTGAGAAACTATTAACCGCAACTGGATTTACCACTCCACGAAAGACTGATGTCAGCCTGGCTCTCTTAGCCATGACTGGGATGTCATGGTTTCCAGTTATACATATGGCAAACCATTTAAGTATTACTCCTGGGGCATGGCCTTCTAACGATGTTGCTCCAGAGAATCTAGTGCTTCCCTTAAGTATCGAAAATATAAAACCAGCTAGACTGCGGACTGTTCTTCGCAGTCACACATTCGCAGATATTGTAAATTACGTATGCCATGAGGAATCTGAAACAGGCGTATCTGATACTAGGGAAATCCTTAAAGCATATGGATCTAGGGAGCAGCTTAAAGCTCATGGCATGGATGCAGTTGTAAGGTTCCCAGTTAAAACTGTGAAAACTGCATCAAACGCTTATAGGTATATCCAAGAAGGGAAACTGGTGCCACTGTGATCTCCACAAACGAGAGCTATTTACCTATCTCCCTAGTAGCTCAAACAGTGTACTGTCCTCGCCGGGCATGGCTAGAAGCAAATGGTGAGAAAACAGATACCTCTCAGATGCAGCATGGGTATTTGGCACATAAAAATGTGGATGACCCCAAAACATCACGAAGCAGACAACGTCGTTCTGTTCTTATTCGTTCGGATTCTTTAGGACTGAGTGGTAAATGCGACGCTATAGAGCTTGAGGAAGATGGAACGCTTCGGGTAGTTGAATATAAATCAACTCCTGTGCGAAAGAACCCTCAAATCACTGAAGCGAATCGCGTTCAGCTTGCCCTCCAAGGGATCTGCTTGGAAGAGTCAGGGGAAAGTGTTAGCGAATTTTCGGTACATTTTACCGATCATAACAAAACTATTGCGGTTGAGCTCTCTGAAGACGATTTTGCCCTAGCACGAGACTATGTAGAACAGACGCATAAGATCGTTGAATCTGAACATGCGCCAAAACCGTTAGAGGATTCTCCAAAGTGTAGCTGGTGTTCGCATGTCAGTGTTTGTTTGCCGGATGAACATTTTGGGCGTGCATCGACTCAGAAAATTGTGCCTTCAAAACCAGACAGTCAGGTTGCTCACCTAACTGTTCAAGGTTCACGTGCCACAATAAAACAGGGTAGACTGATTGTTCAGTCAAAAGGTGAACAGCTTGGCGATATCCCCCTAGAGAGAATCCACAGTGTAGTAGTTCATGGAAATATCGATATTTCATCTGCGCTATTACGGGAACTCATGTGGCGTAACTCTCACCTGTGAGAACAGGTGACTTTCATTGAGGGCAAAGCGCGAACAAAACTCCGTGCACGCGGTAAAAATGTCTCACCTGTGAGAACAGGTGACTTTCATTGAGGGACCAAAGTTGCGGATGCCCTTTCGGATGCGGGTGTTGTCTCACCTGTGAGAACAGGTGACTTTCATTGAGGGTATTGGCCGGATTACTATAACCGCGATCAGCCCGGCAGTCTCACCTGTGAGAACAGGTGACTTTCATTGAGGGGACTACCCGAAATTCATGGGCATCACAAAGAAAAGGTCTCACCTGTGAGAACAGGTGACTTTCGCTAAAGAGAGAAGATGCCCCGTCTCATCACCCATGAGACGGGGCATCTTTGCAGTAAAGGTAGATACTAATCGATAGCGTCGAAATCGACTACATCAAACCCGAGAATTCCTTCGGATGCGCTCACCACCGGCTTATCGCGCACCACATGCCGGTTTGCAATCCAATTGCGGAACGACTCTTCATCCTGCCAATGAGTCATCGCAAAATATTCGGTACCGCCACTGGTGGGGCGCAGCAGTTCAAAGCTCAGGAACCCAGGAACTTCATTGAGCTTTTCGTTATTGTTCTTGAACCGGCGCTCCAGCTCCTCGCCCATGCCTTCCTGCACGCTGAGCTTATTAATCTTGACAACTGCCACGCTAATCCTCCGTTGGTTTTATGGCTTATAGTTAGGGATGCCTGATGAATGCTTTAGTTTTAGCATAGGGCACACCGCGTCTCGATAATAGATGCGCACTATTTATGACGTTATTTTGCCTGTCTCGCAGTATCGCAAGTGCTGCCAAACAGTGATCCGCGCCCTATATTGACTACGGCCGATACGTCTCAATTACCTATACTCCGGCAAACGGAACATCATCTCCTGCGCGACAGTCGCCACCAACTTACCTTCGCGCGTAAAAATCGATCCCCGAGCGAGCATCCGACCACCCTGCGCTGTGGGGGAGTCCATCACATACAGCAGCCACTCATCCGCACGTGCCTCACGATGAAACCACATCGCATGGTCCAAAGAGGCCGACTTCATGCCCTGCTCAAGCCAAAACTTGCCGTGCCTGCGCAGCGCTGGTTCTAGGGGAAGATAATCCGAAGCATACGCAATCGCTGCCCGATGTACCGCATCCGAAACCGGGGCGCCCGAAGCATCAACTAGGGAATCAAAAGTCTTAAACCACACCGTGGCAACCGGTTCCTGCGAGCTTGAATCCGGGGCCGTATACAGGTGCGGGCTCACATACCGAATATCAATTGGGCGTTCCCATGCAACAGCCTGCGCTACCGGATGCGCCACCTCGCCAATGTAGTCGCTCACGCTCGGCAGCCCCTCAGGATCGGGAACCTGCGGCATCTCAACAGCCGTATGCTCGGGGCCGCGACCGGGCTTCTGGAATGATGCAATCGCAGAGAAAATGGGAATATCGTCCTGAAGCGCCTGAACCCGGCGAGTCGCAAAAGAACGCCCATTATTGAGCCGTTGTGAGGTAAAAATAAGCTCTTTCGTAATATCACCGGGATGCAAAAAATATGCATGAATCGAATGCAACACCTTATCGCTAACAGTATTATCAGCCGCCATAATGGCCTGAGCGAGCACCTGCCCGCCATAAGTGCGCGGGGTCTCGCGTGTTAGCGTCACAGCGGTAAAAGCGTCGTCACCGCCCACCGACTCAGCGGGGGCCAGGTTCAGCATGGTCATCAAGTTCTGGGTGGGGGTGGGCTTCGTCATTCTTTAATTCTGACACGAAGGGGTAAAGTTGAGGATGATTTATCGAAGAAAATATGCGAGCGAGAGGCAAAACATGACCGATGACCTGCACACACCCGACGCGGCATCTCTGCCAGAACCGGAACCGCAAGAACCTCCACGCTCAGCCACAACCAACACCCGGCGTATAGACCTCAAATACAATCCGCACGAAGGCATCGACGAACCCTACCTTATCTTCCCCAACAACCAGCAAGGTATAGCCGCCGCTGCCGACCTCAGCACCTATATTTCACGCGCACGTTCCCTCGATACCCAAGCGGCAATACGACTTACCGCCCGCGGGAGCGTGCTCGCCGTTTTCGCATGTTCCCTTGCCCCCGAAACCATGCTGGATAACACCCCCACCATTCTGGGGATGCGAGCCCTCAACCTCGCAAAGCCATCAACCCTTGATATTGTGGTAGATTCAGCCGCCCTGCTCGAACGCCTGGCGCGTATTAAAGAATCCGAGATGGTGCTGTATCTGCCGCCCGTCACCGTACACACTGAATGGGCTGGGAAAGCCGCACCCCTGCAAGGATGGGAAAAACTAGGAACTATTGACGCCGACGAGTTCCGCCGCGCCAGCCGTGAAGGACTTGCCGCCGTCGAAAAAGCACTCCCCGAAAACCCCGGTGCCGCAGTGCTCACCACCGTGCGAACCCGCATCTGGTCATCTCCCATGGTGCTTGAGCACCTACCGGAGTTTGACCGAACCCCTATACCTACAGGCGCAGCCTTCGCCCTGCAAGTCTTCGGATTCCTTCCCGAAACCTTCACCGGTGAGCTCGCCATATATGCCGCCCCTACTGGTTCCGACGGCTGGGTGCGCATCGCTGCCCCCGGCGGGCATGTGCTAGTGCGTTCGGGCTCGGGAGCGCTCGCATGAGTTATTCTGCGAACCAGCCGGGTGAGCAGGTCAGCATTTACGACCAGGTGGGTGGCGAGGAAACCTTCGATAAGCTCACCCGCAGGTTCTATGCGCTCGTGAAGGCCGACCCCGAGTTTTCCGCCATGTACCCGGATTTTGACCCGTTTCCGCCTGAGCACCTCACAGAGGAACAGACCGCCGAGATTGAAGCGAACGATACTGACCATTTCGATGCATCGGCGCGGCGGCTGAAAATGTTCCTGATTCAGTACTTTGGTGGGCCTAGCACCTACCAGGAGCAGCGAGGTCACCCGCGTTTGCGCATCCGGCATAACCCGTACCCGATCGGTGCGAAGGAACGCGATACCTGGCTGAAGTATATGCGGCAGGCGATGGACACCCTCGATCTTCCGATGATGATTGATGCGACCATGTGGGACTATTTCGAGCGTGCCGCACGCGCCATGCAGAACCGGGCATAGTTCAAGACAGCATTGCATTTCAGACGTTGCTTTTATAGGTTGTAACAATGCGTATTGTTTCTTATAGCCCTATATATCGGGAAGCTCTTCTGGATATTTCACTTCGCGCTTGGGGCCCTGTTTTTCCGCGGATGCACAACGACGTCCCCGAGTTCGTTTATGATGCGTTCTACCCTCAAGGGTGGCGGCAGCGGCAGCTCAGCGATTTAGAGGAAGTGATCGATCAGGAGCCTCAGAATGTGTCTATTGCGCTTGAGGGTGAGTGCCCGGTCGCTTGGGTTTGCACGCGTATCCATCCTGAGGATCAGATGGGTGAGATTTATGTGATTGCTGTCGATCCCGAGTACCAGCGGCGCGGCGTGGGGCAGCGGCTTATGGATCATGCCTCTGCGCAGGTTAAAGACGCTGGGATGCGCATGGTGATGGTCGAAACCGGCGGCGATTCGGGGCACGCACCGGCCCGAGCGCTCTATGAGTCCGAAGGATTTGTTCGCTGGCCCGTTGCTCGGTATTTCAAGGATCTTAGCGGATAGAACTGTTGCTCAAAAACAATAATTCTCAAGACCCACCTGGCTCAATGTAACCCATGGGCGCTAAAAAAGGTTCTTGATGTGAAATAAGCGTAATTTTCGCGGTTTGTTTCACATCAAGAACCTTTTTATATAGGTTGGGGGCAGGCTAGGGGATTATTACCCTAAATATCAGCCGCCTGAACCTTCAAGGCACGAGCCACGCCGTCGCGCGCCTCCGCAATCTGCCGTCGCAGCGCCGCCGCATCCTCAGGCAAAGACGCTAAATAGGCTTCGGTGCGTTCCAACAGTTCGGCGGTCGGTTCCGAAGGGTACATGCCGCCAATAATCTGCATCGAAATCTCGTGTGACCGCGAACGCCAAATGCCCTCAATTAGCTCAAAATACGGTTCAATGTACGGCGCAATGAGCTCGGGCTCGCCCGATTTGAAACCGAAAATGGCGTAGCGCTGAATCATATTAGACAGCTCGCCGGTTACCATAATCTTGTTCCAGTACTCGGCTTTCACCTGTTCACTCGGCTGAGACGCATATGCCTGAGCCGCATACTGTTGACCGGTTGCCGTGTTATCGTTCGCCGCCTCAGCATCGATCTGCGCGGCGCTCACACGACCACCCGTCGCCAGGCGGCAGATCAGGGTCCACCGCAAATCGGTGTCAATCTCCAAGCCGTCCAGCACAATATCGCCTTCAAAAAGCCTCTGCACATTCTCATACTGCGCCTCGGTTCGGGTCTGATTCACAAACGCCTGAACCAGCTGCAGCTGTGAGTCTGAATCCGGCTGAGCGGCGCAAGCCAACGACCACAGGCGATCGGCGGCGCGTTCACGAGTTTCATCCCTAAACTCAGGGTTAACAAAGGAACGCAGAGCGATGGAGAGGTTACCCAGCTGGGTTCGCAGTGCAGTTGAATTGGTCTCTTTGCCGATGTTATTGAGCACAAATTCCACATACTGCCGTGCGGGCATCTGGGCGTCACGCACGGTATCCCAGAGGGAACCCCAGACCACGCCGCGAGCTACCGACGAGTCGATGTCGCCCAGATGCTTCACCGCAGTATCAATAGAACGCTCATCCAGGCGAACCTTGGCAAACGCCAAATCTTCATCATTGAGCAGAATCAGGTCGGGGCGTTTCTTGCCGACAGCCTCGGCAATCTCGGTCAGTTCGCCGTCAATATCCAGCTCAATGCGGTCGGTGCGAGTCAGCTTTCCGTCTGTCAGATCGTAGAAACCGATAACTGCGCGATGCGGGCGCAGCGTCTCATAACCGGCAGCATAGGATTGGCGGATACCCAGAGAAGTAATATTGCCCTCGGCATCATCGGCGACCTCGACCGTAAGCGTGTTTACCCCTGCGGTTTCAAGCCACTTGGCGCTCCACGCGCGTACATCACGGCCGGAAGTCTCTTCCAGCTCGACCAGCAGGTCGTCAAGAACCGTGTTACCCCAAGCGTGCTTGTCAAAATACTTCTTCAAAGCCGCCATGAAGTTTTCCTGGCCAACCCACGCCACCATCTGCCGCAGCACCGATGCGCCCTTCGCGTAGGTAATGCCGTCAAAGTTCACCTGAACATCATGAAGGTCACGAATCTCAGCCACAATTGGATGGGTTGAGGAGAGCTGATCCTGCCTATACGCCCAGGTCTTCTCCGAAGCAGAGAACGTAGCCCAAGCCTCTTGAGCGTAGCGGGTATTCTCAGCCGCAGCCAGTGTAGACATAAACTCAGCAAATGACTCATTCAGCCACAGGTCATTCCACCACTTCATGGTGACCAAATCACCAAACCACATATGCGCAAGCTCGTGAAGTATCGTAATGGCGCGGCGCTCACGCAGCGCCTCTGCAACCTTGGAACGGAACACATAGGTTTCAAGATAGGTTACGCACCCTGCGTTTTCCATAGCACCCGCATTGAATTCGGGGACAAAGAGCTGATCGTACTTCTCGAAAGGATACGGTGTCTTGAACTGCTCCTCATAAAACTCGAAACCCTGGCGAGTCAGCTCAAAAATATCGTCCGCATCTACATAAGGCATCAGCGATTTACGCGCGTAAACACCCAGCGGAATAACACGCCCCTCAGAATTCGTCAGTTCGCTCGTAACCTTCTCGTATGGGCCCGTCACGATGGCTGTAATGTACGAAGACATACGCGGGGTAGGCTTGAAATACCACGTTTGTGCCCGACCGCAGCCGCAGTCCTTGGGCTCAATCTTCACCTCGGGCTGGTTAGAAACCACAACCCAGTGCGAAGGAACACGCACGCTGAACTCAAACTCGGCCTTCAAATCTGGCTGCTCAAATACAGGGAAAACACGGCGAGAATCCGGAACCTCGAACTGTGAGTACAGATAAATTTCACCGTCTGCCGGGTCCACAAAACGATGCAAACCTTCACCGGTATTTGTATAGAACATCTCTGCATCGATCTTCAGAACATTCTGCGCTGCAAGATTCGGCAGAGTAATGCGCTCCCCATCGGCAAGAGCAGGATCAAGCCGCTCGCCGTTTAATTCAATCGAATTTACCTGAGAGGTAATAGCGTCAATAAACGTGGATGCGCCAGGCTCAGCATCGAACCGAATCTCAACAATCGACGAGAAAACATCTTTGTCTGTGCGAAGGTCGAGATCAACACGGTAGGTGTGAACCCGCTTAATAATTCCCGCACGCTCAATCGCCTCATCGCGGGTTAAATTTAGACCGGGCATGATTCCCTTTCTCGATATGTGTTTATAAATCTTCCTGTAGTGTTTTGCAGCGGACCTACCAGGAGAAACAGCGCAAAACTAAGTTCAAGAATATGGGCATCAAACAAACTCAGATATGTGTATGTGCCCCGACAAAAAGTGCCTAGTACCACAGTCTAACGCATCCCGTCTGAGAGCACATTATTACTCATCACATGCGCAAAATACGTGCCGATGGTAAGGGTAGGTGTGGGCAGAAAATATGTGCCGAAATAGTACCTGCCATTGCCCCGATACCGGTTACAGGAATAAGTTTAAATTCGCTACAGTTATAGAGACACAACAGCTGAGGGCACCCAGAATAGAGACGACTATCGCCGTGCACATTTCGGGAAGCCAGTCCACCACTCACTGCACAGGTAAATATCCATGCTGTGAGCGCCACGGAATATCACCAGGAGAACCCCTTGCGCGTACATATCGCCACCGACCATGCAGGTCTTGAGACGAGTCAATACCTGATCGAACAGCTCACCGCCGCAGGATACGACATGATTGATCACGGGCCCCAAGAGTACGACCCGCTGGACGACTACCCAAGTTTCTGCGTTAACGCTGCTCTTGCCGTTAAACGAGACCGTGAGCAGGGGTTTGACTCGCTGGGCATCGTCCTAGGCGGTTCTGGCAATGGTGAGCAGATTGCCGCTAATAAAGTAGAAGGAATTCGCGCCGCCCTTGCCTGGAATCACGATACCGCCGCCCTTGCCCGCCAACACAATAATGCCCAGGTCATTGCGGTCGGTGGTCGTCAGCACAGCAACGAAGAGGCGCTAGAGATTATCAAGGTTTTCCTCTCTACCCCGTGGACGAACGAAGAACGTCACGCCCGCCGCATCGGTCAGGTTGCCGAATACGAGCGAACCGGTCGGATTGAAGGCAAGCATATCGACGTATAGCAGCGTAGGTTAGTAAACCACAATTTGCGGCAGCAGCGTACCCCGAAACATCGGGGAATAATAAATGCCGCTGCATTCGCCGTTTAGTTTATAGGTATATGAAACACCCCAACGCGCCATCCGAATGATATGCGGTGTACCGTATTAAAGGTGCGGCTTCTAAAGTTTAGGCTCCAGACGCATGCACCAAAATACAACCACAGAAACGCACTCGCAGGAGAATCCCCATGCCCGAAGGACACTCAATACATCGTATCGCCCGTCAACTCAACGATGTTTTCACGGGGGAGAGCGTGCGAGTCTCAAGTCCACAGGGGCGTTATACGGATGGTGCAGCCCTTCTTGACGGAGCCAGCATTCTCAACGCATATGCGCACGGTAAGCACCTCTTCGTGCCTTTCAACAATGAGCTGACCCTCAACGTGCACCTTGGCATTTATGGAAACTGGAGCTTTGGAGGGGACGAAACCTTTACGGGTGCATCCAGCATAGGCGCACCCCGGAAGATCGGCGAAAAAGAATATACGGCGGGGGAAGCCGAAGGATATACCGGACCGCCCGCGCCGAAAGGCACTACCCGGTGCCGCATCGTTTCAGAACACGGTTGGGCTGACCTCGTTGGTCCCACTATCTGCCGAACCTTAAACCCAGACGAAGTTGCCCAAGTACGCGCCAAACTTGGACCGGATCCGCTCAACACCGATGCAAATCCCGAACGTTTTTATGCCGCAGCCCGCAAAAGCTCAAGGCCTATCGGTGTGATCCTCATGGATCAGGCCGCTATCTCAGGCGTTGGCAATATTTTTCGCGCTGAATCGCTTTACCGCCAAGAAATAGATCCTCTTCGCCCCGGTAAAACTCTCACCGATGATGAGCTGAGTAGACTCTGGGAAGATAACAGACATCTGCTCACCATCGGTGTGCGCGTCGGTCGCATCATTACCACCGAGCAGAAAGACCGCCCGGGAATCCATGAAACCGAAGCTTGGCCTGAGCATGCTAACTACGTTTATCAGCACCACGGAGAACCCTGCCCCCGATGCGGCACCACCATTCGTATGGAGGAAATAGCGGGCCGTAAACTCTATTGGTGCCCTGGATGCCAGAAATAGCGTTAGCTGCTATCCCCGCAAACGATGCGCGCCGAACTTGACAGTCTCCAGCACAGGCAGGTAATCTTATCTAGTTCTTGCGGGGATGTAGCTTAATGGTAAAGCCTCAGTCTTCCAAACTGATGACGCGGGTTCGATTCCCGTCATCCCCTCGGTATATATAAAACGCCTTGGTGCTTCGCACTGGGGCGTTTTCCTTATTCCGAGGATCTGAGACGGGAATCGCTGACGGGCACGGATTTGGTGCCTCGTTTGCTCGGAATTTGTACCCTTCAGCTCGTCATCCCCTCTCGGGAATAAAAACTCTTAGTGTTTTCGCGCTGGGGTGTTTTTCCTGAGAGGCCAAAACGGGGATCTCTTACAGGTTTTTAATCTCTCACCAAAGAGCCGATTGTATCCATCCTGGTATTGAATTAGAAAAATTCCTGAATACAAGGAGCCTATTTAACGCGGCAATCCGATGAGACTGGGACGTGCAGAAGCATCTGAATAAGCCAGCATGCATGATAGATGGGCGTACTCAGATCATTCCTCAGAAAGACTTAAGGTTTTCGTGTTCTAAATTAGACATTCGAATGTTAGGCATTTATCCTTGTACACGGTAAACTTAAAAACCGAATGCCTAAAAGCATTCGCGTTTCACGGGGCGTGGCGTAGCTTGGCTAACGCGCCTGCTTTGGGAGCAGGAGATCGCAGGTTCGAATCCTGTCGCCCCGACGTGAAGCGGGCGTCGCATATGCGGCGCCCTTTTCCAGTAACCAACTGCGGTTCACAGGCTTGTGCCGCATTCGACTATATGAGGAGAACACGGACGTGAAGACCGCCGTCGAGAAGCTCAACCCGACCCTCGCGAAGATCGAGGTCGAGGTTCCCTTCGCAGAGTTCAAGTCCTACCTGGACCGCACCTACAAGAACCTGGCTCAGCAGATTAACGTTCCTGGGTTCCGTAAGGGCAAGCTGCCTAAGCAGCTCATTGAGCAGCGCACAGGTTACGACTACATTGTCGAAGCATCTCTGAACGACGCCTTGAACGACTTCTACTCACAGGCATTGGGTGAGAATGAGCTCTCCCCGCTGGCGCAGCCCGAACTTGATGTGCAGAGCCAGCCCACGGTGAACGACCGTGAAGCAGACGTGAAGCTGAACATCACCGTGACTGTTCGTCCTGAAATCGAGCTTCCCAACTATGAGGGTATCGAGGTTGAGGTTGACGAAATCAAGGTTACTGCAGAAGACGAAGAGCAGGCTCTCGAAGCTCTGCGTGAGCGTTTTGGTACCTTGAAGAACGTTGAGCGTCCCGCAGCCAAGAATGATTTTGTCACCATTGACATCACCGCTGAAATCGATGGTCAGGAAATTGACGCAGCAAACGACCTGTCTTACCAGATCGGTTCCGGCACCATGGTGGACGGTATTGATGAGGCCCTGATCGGTCTGTCTGCAGGCGAAGATGCAACTTTCGAGACCACGCTTTCCGGCGGCGATCACGCGGGGGAGGACGCAACCATTAAGGTGAAACTCTCCGCCGTTAAGGAGCGTGAGCTTCCTGAGGTTGACGATGAGTTCGCGCAGCTTGCTTCTGAGTTCGATACTGTTGATGAGCTTAAAGCAGACATGAAGAACCAGGTTGCCGAGGCCAAGGTCTCCGAGCAGGGCGCACAGGCACGCGATAAGGTGCTGGCTAAGCTCATTGAGATGATTGAGGTTCCCGTACCTGAAAAGGTTATTGAAGAACAGCTGGAGCAGCACTTCAACAACCCCGAAGCCGGTGAAGACCACGATACCGAAGAGCACCGTCAGGAAGTTCGTGAGAACACCGAGACCGCCTTTAAGAATGAGATGGTGCTTGATGCTATTGCTGATGCTGAAGAAGTTGAAGTAAACCAGAATGAGATGATCAACTACATCATCACCATGAGCTCGCAGTACGGCATGGATCCGAACCAGTTCGCACAGATGCTTGACGGTTCCGGCCAGGCCGGAATGCTTGTGGGCGAGGTACGCCGCTCCAAGGCTCTAGGCGAAGTTCTTAAGAAGGCTGTCGTCAAAGACACTAAGGGTAAGGCTGTAGACCTTTCCAAGTTCCTCTCTGAAGGTGAAGAAGACGAGAAGTAGTCCTTCTCTCCGCAGATACCTATAACGGATGCGGGCGTGCATGCGCAGGAAAGAATCCTGCGGTGCACGCCCGCATTGTTGTGTTAAGTTTTGGCACACGCTCCAACAGCGGAAATGGATATGATGTGCTGAGGGCTGAGTGACGTTCGCCCTTTGGCGAACTACGGCGAAACTCCGCCCGAATACAGCCATGACCCGGTATTGTAGTAGCAATGAATATTTTCACGGGCCCGTATGGTAGGGAGCGCGTGAAACCCATCGAGAAGAAGAGGGAAGATGTCTAGCTACATGCCTCTGCCTGTTGGATCTGGGAATAACACCCCGACTATGGCTGCTAACCCCGTCACAGGGCAGGAAGATTACGTCTATAATCGCCTGCTTAAGGAACGTATTATTTGGCTGGGGTCTGAAGTAAGGGACTCAAACGCAAACTTAATTTGTTCACAGATGTTGTTGCTATCGGCTGAAGATCCCGAGGCAGATATTTACCTGTACATTAACTCTCCCGGTGGCTCGGTGACCGCTGGCATGGCTATTTACGACACAATGCAGCTCATTCCGAATGACGTGGTGACCGTAGTAACCGGTATGGCTGCATCTATGGGACAGTTCCTTCTGACAGCAGGTGCCATGGGCAAACGTTATGCGACCCCCAATGCCCGAATCCTGATGCACCAGCCGCTTGGTGGTATTGGTGGTACCGCATCTGACATCCGTACTCAAGCAGAACTCATCTTAGATATGAAAAAACGTCTGGCAGAGATCACGGCTGAACGTACCGGTAAAAGCCTTGAGACCATTCTGAAAGACAATGACCGTGATAACTGGTTTACCGCTGAAGAGGGCTTGGAATACGGCTTCTTCGATCACATCGCACTATCCACTGGCGGTAATCTGACCGCCGAGGGTAAGTAAAGAGGGGAAATACACATATGAACTACCTACCTCAAGATTCTGCACCGCAGATGCCCTCGAACCGTTACGTGCTCCCCAGCTTTGAGGAACGTACCCCCTACGGTTATAAGCGTCAAGATCCGTACGCCAAGCTATTTGAGGATCGCATTATTTTCTTGGGTACCCAGGTTGATGACGCTTCGGCAGATGATATTATGGCTCAGCTTCTCGTGCTTGAGGCCCAAGACCCCGACCGCGATATTACCCTGTACATCAACTCTCCCGGTGGTTCTTTTACGGCAATGACCGCCATCTATGACACCATGCAGTTTATTCGCCCCGAGATTCAGACCGTATGCTTGGGTCAGGCTGCATCGGCTGCGGCAGTGCTTTTGGCTGCTGGAACCCCGGGTAAGCGTTTGGCTCTTCCGAATGCTCGCGTGCTTATTCACCAGCCCGCCCTAAGCGGACAGCAAGGCGGACAGGCATCTGACCTTGAGATTCACGCGAACGAAGTTATGCGTATGCGTGAGTGGACTGCACAAACCCTGGCTCTGCACTCCGGCAAGACCTATGAGGAAGTTGACCGTTCGATCGAGCGCGATAATATTCTAACTGCTGCTGCCGCTCAAGAATACGGTTTAGTGGATAAGGTACTGGATTCGCGTAAACTTAACAAGCCTGCTACCAATACTGCTACGTCGCACGATTAGAAATATGAGTGTAGTCCTTTCTGTTGTCTAAACGTATATACGATTACTATTAGGTGCCGCATCCTCAAAATTGAGGATGCGGCACCTATACGTTATACCCCAAAAAGTACATAAAACCTCAAGTTACACAGCGTCATAATTGTCAAATTACATAGAATACGACACGCCGCATCACAGTGACAGCCTGTCTTCACACCTCAGCGAAAAACTAGGGTAGCCTGGTAACAAGCACCTTGTGATAGCTTGCAAACACTCGTAGAAAGGAGAGGGCGCGTGGCTAACACCGACAACACCGGTGGTACGGAAGAAAACAAGAAGACTGTTGCTCCGGGTATGCGTTGCTCATTCTGTTCTAAGACGCGTACCCAGGTTTTCAAGATTGTGATCGGTCCGCATGTCTCCATTTGCGATGAATGTATTGCACTATGCAACGAGATTTTGCATGAGGAACGGCAAAAAACAAAGAAGCCGCAGACCAAAAAGATCAAGAAACTCTCCACTCCTCGCGAGATTTACAGCTATCTGCATGATTATGTGATCGGTCAAGATTCTGCAAAACGCACCTTGGCGGTGGCGGTCTATAACCACTACAAGCGCATCCATGACTTAAACAATCCGGTACTTCACTCCCGAACCCTTTCGGCAACTGCGGGTGAATCCGTAGACCTGGGAAAATCTAATATTCTGATGATTGGTCCCACCGGCAGCGGAAAAACTTATCTTGCGCAGTCTCTTGCAAAGAAGCTTGATGTTCCTTTCGCCATTGTCGACGCTACTACGCTCACCGAAGCTGGGTACGTTGGCGACGATGTCGAGAATATTCTGCTTCGACTCATTAATGCCGCCGACGGTGATGTCGAGAAGGCGCAGCACGGCATTATCTATATTGACGAAATCGATAAGATTGCCCGCAAAGGCGGAGAAAACCTATCTATTACCCGCGATGTCTCGGGGGAAGGCGTGCAGCAGGCGCTTTTGAAGATTATTGAAGGTACTCTGGCAACGGTTCCTCCAGAGGGCGGACGTAAACATCCGGCACATACCAATCTTGAGATTGAAACCTCAAATATTCTCTTTATTGTCGCTGGTGCTTTCGATGGGCTGGAAGACAGGATCCTAGCCCGCACCGATCGAACCAGTATAGGCTTTGGGGCCGAGCTGACCGCCGCACCGGATACTGATCAGACGCTTTCGCAGATCATGCCCGAAGATCTGACCCACTACGGTATCATCCCTGAGCTAATCGGTCGTTTGCCTGTGATCTCTACGTTGAAAGAACTCACCACCGAAGAGCTTGAACAGATTCTTACGAAGCCTAAAAATGCTTTGCTGAAGCAGTATAAGCATCTCTTTGCGCTTGATGGCGTTGAGCTTATCTTTGAAGATGATGCTTTGCACGCGGTCGCCGAGCTTGCAGAAACCCGTAAGACCGGGGCACGCGGGCTGCGCTCCATGATGGAGGGTATTCTGCAACCGATTATGTTTGAGGTTCCTGACCGTCAGGACGTTACCTCCGTGGTAATCACAGAAGATACCGTGCGCACTGGTGCTGAACCCGTATACGTTCTTGAGGCTGATGAAAAGTCCTCTAAGAGTGCTCGTACTCGCGCCAAGAAGAAGGCCGCGTAGGTTATTCGTGCAAGGTGAAAGGTGAGAACCTGGCGGAATATTGGAGGTCTCGATGAGGTTTGAGCTTATACAATGATGAAAGGAAATACCCTCGTGACAACAACCGTTGATTTTTGGTTCGACCCTACCTGCCCGTGGTGTTGGATTACCTCGCGCTGGATTGGCGAGGTGCAGAAGGTGCGTGATATTCAGGTGCATTGGCGCCCATTCTCACTCGCTGTTCTGAACGAAGGACGCGAACTTGATCCTGGATACCGCGCTATGATCGACAACACCTGGGGCCCCGCCCGTGTAGTGGCTGCCGCCCGCGAACTCCACGGTGACGACGTTTTGAAGGCTCTCTACGATGCTCTGGGCGAGCAGATCCACCATCAGAAGAACATCTCTGAAGGAGACAAATTTTTGCCTGCTATTGAGGAAGCTCTCAAAGAAGCGAATTTGCCTGCGGACCTGATTCAGTACGCTACCACCGACGAATACGATACGCAGTTACGCGCCTCGACAGCAGATGCGCTTGATAAGGTCGGCGATGATGTTGGCGTGCCGCTTCTTGCGATTAACGATGTAGCTTTCTTCGGTCCCGTGCTCTCGCCCGCACCGCATGGTGAAGAAGCCGGTAAGGTCTTTGACGGTGCCGTAGCAATGGCATCGTATCCCGGGTTCTTTGAGCTCAAGCGCAGTCGTACCGTGGGACCTATCTTCCACGGCGAAGACGGGTAGTAGATTTACTATGTACTATAGCTGAGCCGTTACGCTTTCTCTGGAGGGGCGTAACGGCTCAGCTATGCGTATTTGAATTAGCTACTCGTTTGCTTTCGCCGAGAACCCCGATGCCGCAAACGAATATCGCGCATATGGAATGTGCGTGCAGCCGTATAGCTGACCGCCGCATCCGAGGTGAAACCCAGCATGGCAAAAACACTGACTCCAAGCTGGAAGAAAAGCGCGCTCAATGGCATATGCTGGTGCCCCCAGATAACACCGCCAGCGGTTACTGTAAAACTCACCGCAAGGAGCAAGAGAACCAGACGACGAGCCTTCGACGAGCCCCGGAGCGTACTCCAGAGCAGAAATAGGTGTACGAGAGAGAAGACAAGAGTTACCGCAAGAAGCACACCGCTCAGCACCGTCAAAAATGTTTGCCCCTGCTCCCCGGCAAGCAAGGCCGTAACTTCTTCACTCGCATCGCTTCTGAGTACCGTGCTGCGTAATTCCTGATGATTAATTACAGTCAGAACCGCGTTAGCAAGCTCTAAGAGAGTTGAAATAATCATCATCACAGAGGCTATCAGCAGACCCGCAGGCATCTCATAAGCTAGGTCATGAGCGCTCGCCAAGTTTAGGTCTTTAACCTGGCGCGGGTCTTTAACGCCCTCATTGCTCAGCGTGATAATAGGCAGCGCGCCGTCCGTACGAATTGTATCTCCACCA
This sequence comes from Rothia dentocariosa ATCC 17931, assembly GCF_000164695.2. NCBI lineage: Bacteria > Bacillati > Actinomycetota > Actinomycetes > Micrococcales > Micrococcaceae > Rothia > Rothia dentocariosa. Next base: position 2,345,677 of record NC_014643.1, on the reverse strand, counting down.
CCGTTTCGAGAGTGGTAACCGGTCGAAAAATCTTCGATAATATCTACCCGTGTGCTCGGATGCGCATACTGAATAGACTCGACAATATAATCACGCTCAAAATCCGTATCGGCATCGATCCGATGCGTCACCTGCAGGGTGAAAAAGCTAAAGCCGACCCCTGAATCATAGGTTCCTGCCGCCAGCCAATCGACACGATGGCCACCGGGAAGCAGCCAGCCATCCGGAGTTCGCCAAAACCGCACATGATGGCGTTTCTCCGGGTTCCCGTCAACCTCCTGCTGATACGCAAAAGACTGTACTCGCCCAAAAATCTTGAGAGGAGATACCGGTGCTTCACTATAGGATTTTCGGGTAATTGTCGAAACAATAATCTTCCAGCTGGAACCCAAAGTGACTTCATCCGCGCGAGTCCAGCCAGCATCCTGCATCACCTGGTGAATTTGCTCTTCTGAGCCGATAATACCGATATTGACGGGGTCGCCTAATAATCCATCCGGGGTGCGGGTGCGCCCAATAAAATAGTCGGGAACATAGATGCGCGTCATGATCGCGTGAAATCGGGGGAGCGTCAAATAAGCGGTGACTGCCCAGAACGAAAGTGCAATCGGAATGCCCCACCAAGAATGTCCCACGGTATTAAGCAGGATCAGAACGGTAAGCACCACAGAGGCTATACCTGCTAGCGTGAAAAAAGCCGTATCCCAAATACCAACCCAGAAGGTCCTCGGAATAATATCCTTATGCTCGCCGCGCGACTCAAAGTCGCCCCGATACACTGGAGGAGATGTTGGAGGCGCGACCGTCACAGGTTTGCTCGCCATAACATGTTCTTCTGCTACACCCTCATCAATAATGTCAGAAGGTTTATGTGACATGGGGATTCCTTCTGCCTGCATAATCTGTGCGTTTGCGCGTTCGGCGCTTATGTGAATTCTACAGGCTACCATAGGGCGGTGCGCAATAGGGCGTCGTTTCGCTGAACCGTTCCCCACCATATAAAAAATGCTGGAGCGAAGAACCTAATTCTTCGCTCCAGCACGGAGTCTATGCCATGCGGCATATCCAGAAACAACGTGAGAACGTGGCTGTTCTAGAGAGACTACTCGGTAGCTTCTTCTACAACAAGCACTACATCACGAACTTCAAGTTCGCCTTCCGAAGGCACCAGAGAAACCTCGCGAGCGTTGCCTGCCGCCCGTAAATCCTCAAGACCAGACTGGATGCGCTCCAGCTGCTCCTGAGAGGCGGCAATCGTAGCAGACTCGACCTCGGTACGCTGCTTAACCTTTGCATCGCTCTTCGCCTTACGCAGACCGCCAAGTGCTTCTGCGACATCGGGAAGAACCTGCTTGAGGTTCTCAATCTGGGCGGGATTCACATCAGCAAGTACCCACTGTGCCGAAATACCGGCAGTTGGGTTGTTTGCTGCATACTCCGCCAATAATGCACCTTCAAGAACCGGCAGAGCCTGTGGCCAGGATGCGCGGTGCACGCTGCCCTCACGCCACCACGACCAAATCTCTTCGGTCACAAACGGCAGGAAAGGCGCGAAGAGCCGCAGAAGCGCATCCAGAGTGGTGGCGAGAGCCGCCAGCACAGAAGCCTGCTCGGTCTCGCCACGAGCGCCGTAGGCGCGGTCTTTAATGAGTTCCACGAAATCGTCAGTGAAAGACCAGAAGAAACTCTCTGCAATCTGGAGGGCACGAGCGTATTCGTATTTCTCGAAAGCTGCAGTTGCTTCCTCAATGAGGTACGCCAAACGCACAAGCAAGGAGCGATCCAGCGCGTTGGTAAGCACCTGCCCCTGAGACTGCGAGGTAATCACCGATTTCTCGGTAGCACCCAAATTCAGCACGAACTTTGAGGCGTTGAGAAGTTTAATTGCCAGGCGGCGGCCGATCTTCATCTGACCTTCGTCATAGGCGGTATCGGCACCTAATCGGGCCGAGGCCGCCCAGTAGCGTACCGCATCCGAACCGTATTTATCGAGTACATCGTGCGGGACAACAACATTGCCCTTAGACTTCGACATTTTCTTGCGGTCGGGGTCAAGAATCCATCCCGACAGCGCAGTGTTATACCAAGGTACAGAGGACGCAAGGGTCTCGGCGCGCACAGCGGTGGAGAAGAGCCAGGTACGAATAATATCGTGTCCCTGCGGGCGAAGATCCATCGGGAAGGTCTTCGCATGCAGCTCAGGATCTGTAGCCCAGCCGGTTGCAATTTGCGGGGTGAGTGAAGAAGTAGCCCAGGTATCGAGAACATCTGGATCGGCAATAAATCCGCCAGGTACACCACGCTGGTCTTCCGAATATCCGGGGGCAGCCTGCGAGGCCGGATCCACCGGAAGCATATCCTCAGCCGGCAGAATCGGGTTTTCATAATCCGGATCACCCTCGGCATCAAGCGGGTACCAGAGCGGGAACGGAACGCCGAAGAAACGCTGACGGGAAATCAGCCAGTCGCCGTTAAGGCCTTCCACCCAGTTTTCGTAGCGGCTGCGCATAAAGGAGGGAACCCAGTTGATTTCGCGTCCGCGCTCAATAAGCTTTTCGCGGCGCTCGGCGTCGCGACCACCGTTGCGAATATACCACTGGCGTGAAGCCACGATCTCAAGAGGCTTATCGCCCTTCTCATAGAACTTGACGGGGTGTTTAATCTTTTTCGGCTCACCCTCCATCTCGCCAGTTTCAACAAGCATTTCAACTACGGTCTTCTGACCGGTAAAGACGGTGGTGCCCGCCATGCGCTCGTAGCGTTCGCGGCCTTCGGCAGAGGTAATCCATTCGGGAGTCTCGCGGGAGAAACGGCCGTCACGCCCGATGAGGGCTCGGGTCGGAAGCTGCAATTCGCGCCACCAGGTAACGTCGGTGGTATCACCAAAGGTACAGATCATAGCGATGCCGGCTCCCTTATCAGGCTGAGCCAGCGGATGCGCCATCACCTCGACCTCAACGCCGAATAGAGGAGAAGTCACTTTCGTTCCGAAGAGCGGCTGATACCGTTCATCATCGGGATGCGCCACCAATGCCACGCAGGAGGGCAACAGCTCGGGGCGGGTAGTCTCAATCCAGACTTTTTCGCCATTTTCGCGGTGGAAGCTGATACGGTGGTAGGCTCCGTCGCGTTCCTTATCTTCAAGCTCGGCCTGCGCTACGGCAGTTCGGAAGGTAACATCCCACATGGTCGGTGCCTCCGCCATATAAGCATTACCAGCCTCAAGGTCTTTGAGGAATGCAAGCTGTGAGACTTTGCGTGAATGCGCATCTATGGTGCGGTAGGTATGGGACCAGTCGACGGAAAGCCCCAGGGTTGTGAAAAGATGCTCGAAAACTTTCTCGTCTTCAACAGCGAGTTCTTCACATAGCTCAATGAAGTTATTGCGTGAAATACGTGGCCACTTTGCTTGGCTGCGGTCGGGTTTGGGTGAGCCATCGGCCTTGAGCGGAATCAGCTGGCGAAAATCTGGGTTATCGGGAACGGAAGGGTCGCACAGTACACCGTAGTAGTTTTGTACGCGACGTTCGGTGGGCAGACCGTTATCATCCCAGCCCAAAGGATAGAAGACGTTCTTGCCGCTCATACGCTGGTAGCGGGCGATGACGTCGGTTTGAGTGTAGGAGAACATGTGCCCCACATGGAGCGAGCCGGATGCGGTCGGCGGTGGGGTATCAATCGAATAGACATGTTCGCGCGTCGTGTTCTCGTCGAAGGCGTAGGTTTTCTGCTGTGCCCAGCGCTCGGAGAGTTTGTCTTCGAGGCCTTCGAGCGCGGGACGATCAGGAACGTTAATCTGTGCGGGCGAGTCTGAGCCCTGAGTATTTTCAGCCATAGGGGCTATTTTCTCATACTTTATGGGCTGTGGCGGTGTATCGCATAGCGTAGGTTGGCGCCTTTACGTTGAGTAAGTGTATAGATTCCTGTGTAGCGCAGAAATATCGGTTATCACGCACCATATGCCTGTGTTTCGTATTCTGCTAATGCACGCTCAACTCGTGCAATAAGCTCGCGTTGCGAGGAGAGAAAACGGCGCTGTTCCCGGCGTGGAAGATGCGAAAAATGATGATAGAACTTTGGGTCCCGGTAGGTTTGCCCGAAGAGAAATGTAGGTCGGAGCTCCAAGGGCGATGCGTTCTTGCACGGATTTGCTCGGCCCGAGCACGAAGCTGCTCGCGGCGGGTATAGAGAGCATCGCATTGTGCGCTGCGAGAGCGAAATGCTAAAAAATCCATAGGTATATCTGTAGTTTTCGTGCCTTATGTGAGGTATTTATCTATTCATCGTGTGTTACCTCTCGATTCCCTATCACAAGATACCGCATAAGAGTAGACTGGTGAATATCACACAGGAAAACTTTTTAAGGGACTTCCATGTTTGAGATATCAGCTCCTGTTATGACGGTACTTGCTCTTCATCTCGCGATCGTTGCGGTTTGCGTTTGGCATTTAACAACGCGAACCGGATACAACGAAGAGCGTCTGCATATGATACTTCCGCTTGTGCTTTTCTTGCCGGGAGCGGGGATTTTATACCTCATGTCAGCAAAAGCAGGAACCGTTCCTCCCGATACTACGAAGACGGGCAGCAGCTCTCGCCATTTTGAGCATCGTCTGGGTTTTCGCGACGGTAAACGTTCTAAATGGGGGTTTCCCCAGCGGAAACGCTAAAAATACTGCGTTGTGCACCTTTAAAGGCAAGGGTTCATGAGAGCGGGAAGAATCGATAATGCTATCTACTATCCCGCAGATGTGCGATGCGCGTGTGACTCTGTCAGCGCGTATTGCCTATCTTCCTATACGATAATTTTGTGTATGGCATCATAGATGAACAAGACTTTCACCACCGACGCGGAAAGGTAAGTTCATGATGCTAAACAATACTCGTATTCCTGCCAACCCGTTTGCCCCCAACGCTTGTGAAGGCAAAGTTGCCGTTGTAACAGGTGCCTCCAGCGGCATCGGTCGTGCAACAGTTGAACAGCTAACGGCTACCGGATGGACGGTTTATGCGCTTGCTCGCCGTACCGAACGTCTTCGCACACTTGAAGCAGAGACCGGAGCGCATCCTATAACCTGTGACGTTACTGATGAATCGGCAGTAAACGCAGCTGCAAAGCAGATCATGACGGAGCACTCACAGCTTGAGGCGCTGGTTAATATCGCTGGGGGAGCGATTGGTCTTGATCGTGTTGCTGATGGAGATCCGGAAGACTACCTTGCGATGTACCGCCTGAATGTGCTCGGAATTCTACATACGGTGCGTGCCTTTGCTCCCGCACTGAGGGCTCACGGTCAGGGGAGCATTCTGAACCTGACCTCCACAGCAGCCGAAGGCGGTTATGAAGGAGGTGCAGGGTATAACGCCGCGAAATTCGGTGCTCGGGGACTTACCGAGGCTCTGCGCCTTGAGGAAGCTGATCACAATGTGCGCGTCATTGAGATTCGCCCGGGTATGGTGCATACAGAAGAATTTTCATTGAACCGCTTGGGGTCTGTGGAAGCTGCCGAAAAGGTATATGCCGGGGTACGGAACCCTCTGGTGGCAGAGGACGTTGCTCAGACAGTAGTTTTCGCATTGAATATCCCTCACCATATCAATCTTGATCATGTGACTTTGCGCCCGCTTGCTCAGGCAAGCCAGTTCAAGGTCATCCGGTCTTCGTAGATATTTAAAGAGGTATTACAGATACCGCGTGCAAAACTAAGGTTTCGCACGCGGTATCTGGCGTTCTTATTACTCCTTCAAGAGAAACCTGAGGTTTACTCCCAATATTCGTAATATATGCGCTATTGGTCTGATTTTAACGTGGATTAAGTAATGGTAAAAATAAATATTTGGTAACACTTTTGGGGTGGTGGTACAGTTTCTCATTGCAAGCCCCTCACGAATGCTAGTGTTAGGGCGTCACCGATAAATTGAGATGGGTCAATGAGTAACTGAATCTGGCACTCACATCACAGAAATATGCAGTAGCTCAACTCACATAACTTCAAAGAGGGAAACATGGCTCCAAAGAAGTCAACCCGTGTCTACGCACTCGCCGCCGCGACCGTTATTACAGCAGGAACGTTAAGCTATGTTCCTGCTACTTTTGCATCTGAAGCAGGCAACTCGACCGGTTCAGATACCTCCGCTACTGAATCAACACATGAGAATTCCTCATTGCCGCTTCAGACTATCCCTTGGGCAAAATCCAACGCATCTGCTCAACCGGCAGGTACTCAGGAAACCGCTTCTGCGGCCTCTACACAGGTGCCTGAACAGGAAAAACCGGTAAAATCCGAATCTCCGAACGCCTCTGAGACTGCTTCAGCCTCAACCCCTGAAGCTAAGCCGTCTGAAACCCCTGCCGTCCCAGAACAGACCGAGAAAACCTCAAAGGCTACTCCCGGCGCAAAGGTGATCGGGGTTGAGAATGAGGGTGATGAAACCTCAGAGGGGCGCCAGAACGCTCCTAAGGTTTCTGTTGATTCCGCCACTATCTACACCGATAACGAATTTAGCCCTTTCACCGTGCGTGTCAGTGGTTTCTACGGTCCGCGCGTTGGTAGCTCTATAGAGGTTCGCATTCAGGAAGTAAATGCCCAAGGCCGCCCTGTAGGCGCCCCTCTTGCAACCGGTCGTGTCTCTGCCCAAGAACTCATTGATGGTACTGCTACCGCCACTGTGAACGTCAGCTCAAGCAGACTGAAAGGCAATAAGAGCTATGCAATTGTTGCTGTCAGTAACCCCGGCGGTAAAGATCACCTTGTAGCAGGTACCATCGTTGAGCTCAAGCAGCGCCGCGTTGCTCATACTGTAACGAGTGAGGCCCCGGCTCCTCAGGAATCTAGTAAGAAGGACGCCTCGACTGCCGCACCGGCGCAAACCGAGAATACCCAGGCGCCTAAGCCTACAGAGACAGTAACTCCCAAACCCCAAGAGTCCGCGGCTCCCACACCGAGCGCATCCACTGATACAGCGAAGAGCGAGGCTCCCAGCGCCTCTGAATCAGCTAGTGCAGCCCCCTCCAGTGCATCTGCTGAAGCTTCAGAGACCGCATCTGCTAACCCCTCCGCAACTCCTTCAGCTCCTGCCCCTGCATCGCCTGCAGAAGACACCACAATGGATGTAGCGAATAAGGCTTCGCTGCGTGTCGATAGCGCACACTTCTCTGGAGATGCAGCAACTAACGTCGTTGTAGTCCGGGGTACTGGTTTTACCGGCGAACACGTCTCAGAAGGCGTTGAAGTTACTATCTTCGAATTGGACAGCGAAGGTAAAGCACAAGGCGAAGCCATCAAGAGCGTCTTTGTGAAACCCTCAGAAATTGTTGATGGTTCGTTCACTGCACAGCTGGAAGTCGAAGCTGCAAAGCTGCGTCCAGGGTACTCATACGGTATCGTTGCGATTAGCAATCCCAAGGGTGAAGAACATGTACAGGCATACACAGTAGCGATGGTTTCTGATGACTCGCACCCGGCACCCGGTGGTGAGGATAACAATGCCAACGTCGCCGCAACCCGCCCCGGCGCTAAGAAGGCTGGACACAACAACGGCGGACAAGGCGGTGCAGCTGCTCTGAACGGATCCGCAGAAGGCGATGCAGTACAAGCTGAACCGGACGCCAATACTGGTAATGCGCACAGTAACTTGAGCTCTGCAGCTACGACCTCAGCTAATAAGCGTAACCTGGCTCGTACCGGTGCTGACGGCGTTGTACTCTTCACGACGCTTGGCGGCTCAACGCTGGTGGCAGGTACCGCTCTCGTTGCGGCTCGTCGTCGTAAGAAAGACAACGCATAAGAACCTCTGCGGTAGTCCGCAGGTTATCACATAGGGAAGCACACGAATTCCGTGTGTTGTGAATAGGTACAAGGATGGGTACCCGCATCGTACGGGTACCCATCCTTTATGCCCTTCTATAAGGTGGTAATTACCTTTATAGGTGAGTCGGGTTCTTCAGACGCGTACACTTGAGCTATGTCTGTTCTCAATATTCTTGCGACCTCTCACGGTACTGACTCTTCAGAAGGGCACCAAGCGATTGCCCTCGTGCGCGCCGAGCTTCAAAAGCTACTTCATGAACGAAGCACGTCTGATGGGCGAGAATATAAAGTTCACGAAGCTTATGTAGACGTGCAGACACCGAGTGTAGATGAAGCCGCTCAAGCCTTACCAGATGGCGAGCCTTGTGTTATTGTGCCGGTTCTACTGTCCACAGGATTTCACACCCAGGTTGATCTAAGGCGCGCTGCCCGTACCAGCGGAGTTAAAGATATTCATATTGCTGCCTCTCTGGGGCCGGATGCGCGACTTGCCCATCTTCAGCGAACTCGGCTTGAGGAAGTTGGATGGCATGAAAAAATAGCTGCCGGTTCTGCCGCACCACCGATTGTTCAAGGGGCTGCGGGCTCATCCCGCCAAGATGGGCGAGCAGATATGCAGCGCGCCGCCGATTTGCTCGCAGAAGTTCTTCACACACCTACCAGAAATGCTTTTATCGCAGCAATTGAGCCGACAATAATTGATATAGCTCGTCAAGAGCAACCAAGGTTCGCGTCCCCGTACCTGCTTGCAGATGGATTTTTTGCCAAAAAGATGAGACGTGATATCGAGGCGGTTAGCGCTTCAACTATAGTGGCTGCACCGTTGGTATCCTCTCACGATATTGCCTCCGCACGCATTATTGCTCAGTGCGCTCTATCTCGTCTTGACGAGGCGTTGGTCGCCGCTACCGAGTAATACTCAAATACGGTAAAGCATATAAAATGGCTTCCGCCTTCGACAACTAGGAAAACGAAGACGGAAGCCACGTTGTATGCGCCAGAATTAGCGGATAATCAATCCGCTATGGAGCAAGTTTCTGAGCGGCAGAGAACTCAAGACGTGGATTGCTCACGCAGCCGTTCATGTACATGACTGATGAACTGATGCCGATCGTCGCGTGCATAATAGACGACCTCACCAATGACTGTAATAGCAGGTGATTTAACGTCTCGGCAGTCCTGAAGAGCTTGCTGCAAGGTCGTGACGATAACGCGCTCTTGGTCCGTGAACCCCCTCTCAATAGTGGCCAACGGCATATCGCTTTCAACACCGCGCAACATTATCTGCTCGATAGTATCCGGCAGAGTACGCACGCCCATCAGAAGCACCACGGTACCATGAGCGCGCAACGTTGAAACAACAGCTTGTATATCGGTTTCATCAAGCCCAGAATGGCCCGAAACGACAGTAAAGATCGACGATACTTTACGCAGAGTCACGGGGATAGAAGCTTGGGCGGGCACCGCAATAGCGCTAGTAATGCCCGGAATAACCTCAGCATCCAGTCCGGCTGCAAAACAAGCATCTAGCTCCTCAGCACCGCGACCGTATACATATGGATCGCCGCCTTTGAGCCGCACCACGGTTTTGCCTGCGAGTGCATAGTCAATCATGAGTTGCTGGATGCGTGACTGCGGCACCGCATGCTTACCGGGTACTTTGCCTACGTCAATGATCAGGGCGTTTGGAGCGTATTCGGCAAGCTCTTGTGGAGCTAAATGATCTAGCAGCACGACATCGGCTTCACCGAGCGCTCGAACAGCACGTAGAGTCAGCAAATCGAGAGCACCGGGACCGCCCCCGGCGATGTACACCTTACCGGGTACATCTGCCCGGGAGCTTGGAACTAAAGGCGCGTCTTGAGCAACACCCGCCGGAATATTGGCTAGAACCTCATCTATCGTCGCAAATTCGCGCGGTGGAAACGGCGGAATTTTAGGTGACATGGGCGGGTCCTTATGCGTTCGCTGGAACAGGATTATGCGCGCTGGGTGGGCCGACTGGGATTTTCGCTCCCGTCACCAGCACGGTATTGCCTTCACCCTTCTCTGCGGCAGCAATTTCCTCGGGCGTTGCTGGGCGAATCTGCTCACGTTCAAGAACAAACAGATGCGCTGCTTCATCGCTGCCATCGGACTCGTTGATGAAGGCGCGGAAGCGGCGCAGACGGCGTTCGTCTTTGAGGGTGGCAGCCCATTCGTCCTGGTAAGAATCCACGTGACGCTGCATATCTTGTTCCAGATCCTCGCAGACTCCCAAAGAATCTTCGATGAGTACGGATTGCAGATGGGCCAAACCATCACCGTGCTCTTCGTCAAGGTCTTCAAGCCATCGGGCAGTGCGTTGTAGCTTATCCGCTGTGCGGATGTAGTACATGAGGTAGCGGTCGATGTAACGAACAACTTCTTCACTGGAGGCATCCTTGACGAACAAGCGCCCATGCGCCGGGTTCGCGCCGCCGTTACCACCAAGGTATAGGTTCCAGCCGTTGGTGGTGGCGATCAGGCCCACGTCTTTGCCCTGTGCTTCAGCACATTCACGGTTACAGCCGGAGACACCAAACTTGAACTTGTGGGGTGAACGCAGACCGCGGTAGCGATTCTCCAACTCGACGGCCATACCCACCGAGTCTTGAACACCGTAGCGGCACCAGGTTGAGCCAAGGCAGGATTTAACGTTACGCAGTGACTTGCCGTATGCCTGACCGGATTCGAATCCAGCATCAACCAGCCGCTCCCAAATGTAGGGCAGCTGCTCCAGTCGGGCGCCAAACATACCGATACGTTGCGCACCGGTGATCTTGACGTAGAGGTTGAACTCATCCGCAACGGCAGCAATGACGGCCAGTTTCTTAGCGGGAATTTCGCCTGCAGGGATGCGCGGCACAACCGAATAGGTGCCATTCTTCTGCATGTTTGCCAGAGCACGATCGTTGGTTTCCTGTAGGCCGCCGCGACCGGCATCGAGCACGTAGGAGTTGCGGAAAGATGAAAGAATGGATGCGACCGTTGGTTTGCAGATGGCACAGCCGTCGTCGCCGTGCCCAAAGCGTGCAATGACCGAATCGAAGTCGTCGAGGTTAGTAAGGCGTACCGCTTCTGCAAGCTCTGCGCGGGAGAAATCGAAGTGTTCGCACAGCGCCTTAGAGACGGTCATACCCATCTTTTTCATCTGCTGTTCGAGGGTTTTCTGTAGCATGGGCACACAGGAGCCGCACTGGGTGCCAGCCGTGGTACATGCCTTTAGGGCGGGTACGTCGTGGTTGCCGTCAACCACTGCCTGACGGACTTCGCCGAAGCTAATGTTGTTGCACGAGCAGAGAATGGCATCGTCGGGCAGCTCTGTATCGGGAATACCGTCGCCGCCACCTGCCGCCGTGAGATACACATTGGGCTCTGCCGGGAGTTCTCGTCCCAGCAGCGGCTTGAGGGAATCGAAAGGAGCGGTGTCTCCCACGAAAACGCCGCCGAGGAGAGTCTTGGCGTCGCCGCTAGTCACGATCTTCTGGTACATGCCGCGCGCGGGGTCTGCGAAGAGAATTTCGAGGCAGCCTTCCGTGGTGCCGCGGCGGTCACCGAAGCCTGCAACCTGTACGCCTGAGAATTTGAGTTTCGTGGCGATATCGAATTCTTCGACCTGAGCATCTTCGTTGCCGTTGAGCAGATTCTTGGCGACCGCATCCGCCATTGCGTTGGCGGGGGCAACCAGACCCCAGGTTCGTCCAAGTACGCAGGCTACTTCGCCGATAGCCCAGATATACTCGTCGCTTGTGTGGCATGCATTATTGACGAGAATACCACCGCGTTCGCCAGTCTCTAGTCCAGCGGCGCGTGCCAGCTCATCGTTGGGGCGAATACCTGCAGCGAAGACCACGAGGTCTGCATCAATCTGGTGAATAACGGCTTCGTCCGAGGTGGAATCTGCTACGGAGACCGAAATAACCTCGCCTGAGGCATCTTTGTTGATAGCGGATATGAACGCACCGGTTTCGATGTCGATCCCGGTTGCTTTGATCTGGGCGTTGACCGCATAACCGCCACCCTGATCGACCTCCACGGAGAGAAGCCACGGGGCAACATCAAGGATGGTGGGTTCGGCACCAAGGTCTTTGAGACCTTCTGCGGCTTCCAGCCCGAGAAGGCCTCCGCCGACAACAATACCGCGCGGTGCGCGCCCAAGTTTAGTCTGCAACCGTTCAACTTCGGAGACCATGTTTTTAACATCATCTGCGGTGCGGAATACATGGGCGCAATCTGCGTTAGGAATCGGAATGCGCACCGCACTTGAACCGGTAGCGAATACAAGCACATCGTAGGGGTAATCTACGCCGTCTGAACCTTTAACAACGCGCGAGTCACGGTTGAGTGATTCGCCACGGGTATTGTTAACCAGGTTGATCGTGGACTCGTCCCAGAGCGCTGGGTCGCCAAGGGTAAGGTCTTTGTCGGTATCTTTGAAAAGCTGTTCGATAGCAACGCGGTCGTACGGAATATACGGTTCATCATTGAGAACGGTAATGGTGTCAGAGGCGCGTCCAGCGTCTTGGGCACCTTCATGATAAGCGCGTACAAAACGCCATGCTGCGGGTCCTGCACCGACGACCAGAATATTACGGGCGGTGTTCCCAGGGCCGTTCTGAGACATATTTGTCCTTCCTAGTTATGTGTATACCGACTTCAGCAAAGAATGACCTGTCTCTAGGAACCGGCAATGCAGGAAAACCGGGAACAAACCTTGAGCCAGAACAACAAGAGTGTGGGATTATGTTGTTTTATACGCAGATTCTTGCTTGTAAAAAGTCGCTGTTTTTATCTTACACAGAGGCTATACGACGAAAGTGCCAAAATCGGTATTTTTGAGAAAAATTTTAAGGAAATTCCTTGAAATATCTAGGGATTAATGGGTGTTTTTGACCCTAAGGATTGTTGTTTTAGGTAAGCCTAAACTCCCTAAAGTGCTGTGTTTTTAAGGGTTTTTCAGACCTTTAGTAGCTTAGGTATGTCATATTTTTATCTGTGGTTTTTATAGGGTAGACTCCAAATAGAACACACAAGAAATACTTGTGCTCTCGTATGCCGCCTTCTGTCTATGCTGATTTGATATGTAGCTCTTGACTGTGACCGGTTGCATAGATAGCACCTGTCGAAAGGTAGAGCCGTATGACTGAAAATGCCGCCGTAGCATCTTCCTGGGTTCGCATCTGTCCCGAAAGTGAACTCGAAGAAAATTGGGGCGAGGTTGCCCTCGTCAAAGGTCAGCAGTATGCAATCTTTAAAACTAAGCATGGGTACTATGCATGCGATCATCGTGACCCTAATAGTCAGTCTCTTGTGATTGCTCGCGGCATTGTTGGAGAGAAAGACGGGCACTCAACTATCGCCTCGCCTCTTTATAAAGAGGTATACGATCTCACTACGGGTGAGTGTGTCTCAGGGGCTGACTATACGATTGGTGTGTACCCTCTAGAAGTGCGAGACGGCGATATTTACCTACAGGTCTAATTCTTAGAGTTTTGTTCTGTAACTTTTAGGCTACTCTCAGGTTGTGGGTACGAAAGTTCAGGGTCTTTTCAGACGCGGTTGTTACGGTGCAGAGTAATCACTCAAAAACATACGCATACTGAAAAGAGAAAACCAATGAATTCGCCATACACCACTTTCACCTCTACTCCTTCACGTCGCGCTACTCTTATTGGTTTTGGGGCTTTTGGGATTGCAACCCTCGCCGGATGCGCTCCCTCCGTCAAGAGTGTTCAAAACTCGCCGAGCAACAGCTCATCCTCTTCAAGCTCTAGCGCTTCGTCAACAAGTTCACCCAGCGACTCGACCTCACCGGAAGAGTACGCAAAGTTCGTTGCTGACTGGAATAAATATGTGGGAGACATAAAACTTCCGACTAAAGATAAAGGCGGTTATACTCCCGCAACCAACACCGAGCCTGCAAAGAACGTTCCCGAACCTGATATTGACGAGAATGCCATACGCCAGAAGACCCTGGAAGGCTCATATAAGGCTCTTGCCGCCTATGAGGCATCATTCCTGTACGCGGTTCTTACCGGAAATTCTGAATATGCGAAGAAACTTAGCCATGAAGATGATCCGAATCTTCGACCACAATTTGACTTGTATCGCGACATTTATAACGGTGGTGGCTGGATGGAAGGGTACGACCTCAAGTGTTGGATTCTTGATAAAAGGCCTACGGTAGTGTTCGAATCCGATATCGTGGCTGTTGCTTGGAATTATGGTGAAAAATTTGAAGCCTATAAAGCACACCTTAGTAAGGAAGAAGTGGCAGACCAGCCAGCAGATACAGCGGATAACATCTACATGGTGACCATCTACGATGGTGGGTCCTGGAAGTACGTCACCAATACCTATCTGAAGCAAAAATATCCTCAGCTTGTTGAAAGTGGCAACAGTTCTTCCTCCGCTACCTAGCTACATTACTCTTACGGTTTTAGCCGCAGAACTCTCTAAAGTAATTTTCAAAAATTCTTCTGGCTCCCCGAATACTTTCGGGGAGCCAGAAGATAATAATTATGTAAAAATCCTCGACTGTACATTCCTTGAACTAACCGGATACATTAAGAAGCTTTCTGCCGAGGGAATTTAATCCTCCATTTCTACCCAAAACGTTATATGTAGTAGCGATGTGGCAGATGCCTTCAACATCTCTTAACGTCATATGCCGAGTGGTCTTTAGCCTGTTGACGGCACTTTCTGGCGGCGAGCGCGCGAGACGAATAACGCCCCACACAGCAGCAGTCCCCAAATGAGGAAAAGGGGACTCCATAGGTAGGTATGCCCGGCTATGAGCGGGTTGCTTAGGGAAGCTTGACCAGTTACTACACGCTGCCACCCCGCAAAAGTCCCACGGCCGCCCCAGCCTATAAGCACTAAAACGCCAACCCAAGAAATAATGCGAACCCATGCGTGCGCAGGTGGTCGTAGATGGTCTATAAGCGGCACAAGTGCGCCCGTAACTTTGGCGATAAACACGGCAGCCAGTAAAAACCGCACCGGAACGTTACCCTCTTGCTGTAGTTCGACAGCCATCGGCCCCACGGTATCTAACAGCCACATCCCGCCGCACATCCAGTAAAAGCTGGGAGCGGCGTGCAATAAACCTGCGATGGCGGCTCCAATAAATAGTGGTGTGCCGGGAGGTTGCGTGCGGGTTTTCTTCATGCCCTCCAGTTTAGAAGTCGTCACTTGTTCCTGCTAGCAGGAAGCGTAAATATTGTCACAAAAATGATTTTTGTTCTATAGCCCCAAAAGTATTACTAATAGAACATAACGGATTGCTTTCTATGGAGAATTCCGAGATTCTGGGGCTTCCCGAATTAGCAACCGAGACGATTCTGCTTGCCGTGCACATGAAGAACGCGAGCTACACTTACCCGAGCAGAGCATTCAGGGGCTAGGGACTTCTGTTAAAAAAATTATGTTATTCAGACTCAATAACCCCTTATTTCAGAGGGGGCGCCGAACTGGTGCGGAAGGTCAGAAGTGCATCATTGAGGAAGGAAGTCGATGTGGGGAGACCCGTGAACTTTCCCACAGCATTCTGGGCGTGTTCTTCAGAGAAACAGGACGTCCCATGTGCTGTATAAACGCTAGATAAACGAAAATTTTTTCGTTGACAGAGCACGTAAAAATGCATATTTAGTGGATGCTGGCAAGAATGACCCCAATATCTAGTGTCGAGGGTTAATATTCAATTGAAAGTGCATGAAAACATTGAGTATATCTGTAAAAACATGCATTTACGACACGCCCGAGATGCGTCACAGAGGTTCTGAAGGCGGGTAAAAATTGGGTTTTTTGTAGCTTGCACCCGTAGCTGCAAACCCCATAGAATGTAGATGTTTGCAAAGACCCGGCGATCACCGGCGAGCAATTCGGAAGAACAGACCGCACCTGCGGGACCCCACCTTTTCGCTGCGGCGAGGGGCGCCTTAGCGGAACAGATGCAGTCTTAGTAGACCCGGACGGTTAAGCCCGATACAGCTGTTAATAAGCGACTGATACTCGCTCAACGCGCCGCTCTCCGGGGGCATAAGAACGTTCCTGATGAACAGTTCATAGCCCCGGGGGAGGTCGGTGCGTTTGTCTGTATCAGTAAGCAAGGTGGTACCGCGCCAGCATATACGCTCCATGAGGGGCGCACGATGAAGGCGTCCTTGCACCCGTTTGTCCATCCTCGGCAAAGGGTGCGGTTCACGTACCCAATGGCGGGAATCTGAACAGAAATAGGGCGCACTGCATGTCAGAAAATATCTACCCCAAGGTGAGCGCGTTTGAAGCCTCAGGCTACGGTGTAAGCGCATCACCTAAATTCCCTAAGCTCGAAGAAGCTGTACTCGACTATTGGAAGAAAGACGGAACCTTCCAAGCATCTATCGATAACCGCGAAGCCGGGCCCCACGGCGATAACGAATTCGTCTTCTACGATGGCCCTCCATTTGCAAATGGTCTGCCGCACTACGGGCACCTGCTCACAGGTTACGCGAAAGACCTTGTAGCACGTTACCAAACTCAGCGCGGGCATAAAGTAGAACGCCGCTTCGGCTGGGATACTCATGGTCTGCCTGCCGAGCTTGAAGCTATGAAACAGCTCGGCATGACCGATAAACAAGAAATCCTAGAGATGGGCATCGATAATTTCAACGATGCCGCACGCGCCTCCGTGCTCAAATACACCAACGAATGGGAACAATACGTTACCAGGCAGGCGCGTTGGGTGGACTTCGAGAACGACTATAAGACCCTCAACGTTGAGTACATGGAATCTGTGATCTGGGCGTTCAAGCGTCTCTACGATAAAGGACTCACGTACCAAGGGTTCCGTGTTCTGCCGTACTGCTGGAAAGACGAAACCCCGTTATCGAACCACGAGCTGCGCATGGATGACGACGTCTATCAGGATCGTCAAGATCAGACCGTCACGGTAGCTTTCGCTCTCACCGCGGACGACTCGCTCGCTGCCAATAAAAACGTTGTCGCTGAACTGGCAGGCGTTGAGGCGCTTGCCTGGACCACCACCCCCTGGACCTTACCCACCAACCAGGCGCTCGCCGTCGGACCCGACATTGAATACGTCGTAGTTCCCGGTGCCGGGGATTTCAATGGACGACGCTTCCTGATCGCTGCTGATCTGCTGGGAGCCTACGCAAAAGATCTTGGGTATGCAGGGGAGAACTCTGCCGAGGATGCGGCAGCCGCCATCACAGCGCGCTACACCGGCTCCCAGCTCGAAGGTGTGCGTTACACTCCACTATGGGATTACTTTGCCGATGCCGAGAAATGGGGCACAGGAACCTCATGGCAGATTCTCGTTGCCGATTACGTAAGTACCACCGATGGTACCGGTATCGTTCATCAGGCACCCGCCTATGGTGAAGACGACCAGAAAGTTTGTGAATCCTACGATATTCCCGTGGTGCTTTCGGTAGATGAAGGCGCCAAGTTCCTTCCCCTATTCGGACAGCCTAGCCCTTCGGGGTCTACCGCGCTTGCGGGTATCGCCGGAGTTCAGGTTTTCGAGGCAAACCGCACCATTATTAATGCTCTCAAGGCAGATGGTGCGCTCATCGTGGAGAAATCCTATGTGCACTCCTACCCACACTGCTGGCGCTGCCGTAATCCTCTTATCTACCGCGCCATTACCTCTTGGTATGTGAAGGTGACCGAGTTCAAAGACCGCATGTCTGAGCTGAACGAGCAGATCAACTGGATTCCCGAAAATGTCAAGTACGGGCAGTTTGGTAAGTGGGTTGAGAACGCTCGCGACTGGTCGATTTCGCGCAACCGTTTCTGGGGTTCTCCTATTCCCGTTTGGGTTTCGGACGATCCAAATTATCCTCGTGTTGATGTTTACGGATCGCTCGAAGAACTCAAAGCTGACTTCGGTCGTCTGCCGCTGAACAAGGAGGGGAAGCCAGATCTGCACCGTCCCTATATTGATGAGCTGACGCGTCCAAACCCTGATGATCCAACGGGTAAGTCTACGATGCGCCGCGTCGAAGACGTGCTGGACGTATGGTTTGACTCCGGGTCGATGCCCTATGCGCAGGTTCACTATCCCTTCGAGAATAAGGACTGGTTCGAGAACCACTATCCGGCGGACTTCATCGTTGAGTATATTGGTCAGACCCGCGGCTGGTTCTACACTTTGCATATTTTGGCGACCGCATTATTTGACCGCCCTGCCTTCAAGAATGTTGTCAGCCACGGCATCGTGCTTGGTTCTGACGGGCAGAAAATGTCAAAGTCGTTGCGCAACTACCCGGATGTCTCTGAAGTTCTTGACCGCGACGGCTCGGACGCTATGCGCTGGTTCCTCATGTCATCTCCGATTCTGCGCGGTGGCAACCTGATTGTGACCGAGCAGGGGATTCGTGAAGGGGTACGACAGGTGATGCTTCCGCTGTGGAACGTCTATCACTTCTTCGCTCTCTATGCGAATGCCGCCAACAAAGGCGCGGGATATACGGCACAGGTGAAGTACGATTCGCAGCATGTGATGGATCGCTTTATTTTGGGTAAAACCCGGGAGCTGATACAGCAGGTTACCGCGGACATGGACTCTTACGATATCTGGAGCGCCTGCGAGCATCTGCGTCTTTACGCTGATGCTCTTACCAACTGGTATGTGCGCCGCTCACGTGAACGTTTCTTTGACGAAGACCCCGATGCCTTCGATACCCTGTACACCGCTTTGGTGACGGTATCAAAGGTAGCGGCGTCACTTCTGCCGCTCACGACCGAAGAAATCTACCGTGGTCTGACCGGCGAGCGTTCGGTACATCTTGCCGACTGGCCTGCCGCTGAAGACTTTGCTGATGAATCTGAGCTGCTCTTGCTCATGGAAACCGTGCGGGCGGTATGCTCTGTAGGGTCTTCTCTGCGTAAAGAGAAGAAGATCCGTGTGCGTCAGCCTCTGCAATCGCTCACGGCGGCCATTGCCAACGAGCAGTTCGCACAGCTGGAAACCGCATTCGGTGCTAAGGGTGCCGATTACTTCGCCAAGATTGTGAAGGACGAGCTGAACCTGCGTGAGGTTATCCTCGTGAATGCACAAGACGCTAACCCTGCCGACTACGGTATCTCGCAACAGCTGAAGGTGAATGCCCGTGCTGCAGGTCCTCGCCTTGGTAAACAGGTTCAGACAGCCATTAAGGCATCGAAATCTGGCGATTGGACAATCGCCGAAGACGGTACCGTGACCGTTGCTTTCAACACCATCGACGGCGGACTTGCACTAGTTGACGGCGAATATGAGCTGGTAACCGTGGTAGCTTCTTCGGATGACGGTACCGAGCGTGAAGCGGCAGCTGTGCTGCCCGGCGGTTTCCTAGTGCTGAACATCGAATTAACCGATGAACTTGTGGCGGAAGGTATTGCCCGCGATACTATTCGCGCTATTCAGCAAGCCCGTAAGGATGCCGGGCTGAATGTCTCTGACCGCATTGACCTAACGGTGAGTGCCCCGCAGGACACCCTGGAGGCTCTGCGCACCCACGAGGAACTGGTCACTGGCGAGACCCTGGCGGTTTCCCTGGACCTCACGGAGGGCGAGAGCCTGAACATTACGGTCGCGAAGGCGGCATAATACCTGTTCTCCTGTGACGACAGCATAGAGTAGGGACAATATAGCCGCTAAGCCGCCCCAGCACATATAACACACCGCGGTATGTACCATGCTGGGGCGGCTATACACCCAAACATATATCTGTACATAAGGCAGAATCCTGGTAAAGACGCTGTGCCGCACAGCTTGATACCATCCAAAGAAAGAACACTATGAGCGAGATGAGCTACCCGGCAATCCCAGACCCCGAAGGGGTTGAACGCGTCTACGGTGAATTGCTGGCACGCGCCCCCGAAAATAAGATGGCTCCCCGGCTGGATGCGGTTCGCCGAGCCGTTGAAATCCTCGGGGATGTGCACCGCGCCGCCCCGGTCATCCACATCACCGGAACTAACGGTAAAACCAGTACCGCCCGCATGATTGAATCGCTTTTGTTGGCTCATGATCTGCGCACCGGGCGTTTTACGAGCCCGCATCTCGAAAGCGTTACCGAGCGCATCAGCATTAACGGTGAACCGGTGCCTGATGCCACGTTCGTGCGCGTTTGGGATGAAATTTTGCCATACCTCACTCTTGTGGACGAAGAATTTGCTGCACGCGGAGAACCAAAACTTACGTTCTTTGAGTCCATCACTGTGCTTGCTTTCGCTATTTTTGCCGATGAGCCCGTGGACGTGGTGATTCTAGAAGTCGGGATCGGCGGTTCATGGGATTCTACGAATGTAGCCGACGGTATTGTCTCTGTCGTGGCACCCGTTGGCCTTGATCATACCGATATGCTGGGGGATACCCTGGCTGAGATTGCAACGGAAAAAGCCGGGATTATTAAACCCGACGGATACCTTATTTCTGCGGCGCAAGACCCTGAAGTAGCGACCATACTTCTTGATACTGCTCGTAAGCAAAACGCCAAGTACGCCTTCGAAGGTGTTGAATTTGGTGTGGTTGAGCGTGACCGCGCGGTCGGCGGGCAGCTTTTGACTCTCCGAGGTTTAGCAGGAGAATACCCTGATATTGAGCTCCCCCTACACGGTGAGCACCAGGGGCAGAACGCATCATTAGCTCTTGCCGCAGTCGAGGTATTTTTCGGTGGGGATCGTGCCCTTGCGCGAGATGTAGTACTCGCCGGATTTGCTCAGGTACGTTCGCCAGGGCGACTTGAGATGATTCGTAGCGAGCCTTTGGTGGTGCTTGATGCCGCTCATAACCCGCATGGGGTGCGCGCCGCATCTACGGCTTTTAAAGAGGCATTTGAACTGTCCCATGTGCATGCAGTCGTCGGTATTCTAGGCGAAAAAGACGCTCTCGGTATTTTTGAAGTGCTTCGTAAAGAATACGTAGACTCAACCGATGCCACATTCCGGTTGTATCTTTCTGCCTCAGATTCTTCCCGAGCCATTGCCCCGGAAGAACTTCAAGAGATTGCCCTCGACGCCGGGTTCGATGAAAACATTATTACGGTATGTGACCACTTGGATGAGGCGCTTGCCACCGCCATGGAGAACGCCCTCTTTGAGCAGGAGTCTGCTGGTGTGTTGGTCACAGGATCGGTCACGGTCATTGGGGAGGCGCGTACCCTGCTGGCCCAACCCGCCCAAGAATCCACTGTGCAGCACGGCGCCGAGCCCGAAGAACTCGCTGAGGCCGCAGAGACCGATTCCGATGAACTATTTGACGAGATTATGGCTGAAGTGGCGGGGGAGGAGCCTCGTGAAATCCCGTTAGAAGATTCATTGGGACTGCCTCTGGCAGACGGCACCGATAATTCTGAGGAAAGCTAAGACCATATGGCAAAAAAGCAGTTTATGACACGTGCTCAACGGGAATGGAAGCCCGGGACGGTTAAGAAACCACGTTCTACGAAAGTCATGTTTGCTTCCACCATTTTGGTACTCGAAGCATTCACGATTTTCTTCGGCACACTAGCCGTTTTCGGACTACATTTCAACGATCCGAGCACTGTAAAAATCATAATCTGGGTTGCAGGTTTGGTTCTTGCCGGTGCGTGTATATTCCTACCCGCTAAGCTGATGAAACCGTGGGGATACTCGGCTGGTTGGGTGCTTCAAGGCACCATGCTTCTTGCCTCAGTCATTGCGTTACCCTTCTCGCTCGTGGTAACAATCCCGTTTGTTGCCTGCTGGTGGTATGCGCTACACGCCGGTACCCGCATCGATGCCGAAAACGAAATACGCGCCGCCGAACAAGAAGAATGGGAGCGTAAAAACTTACATGAGAGTGAGTAAGCAACGATACAGGCGATTATGCCATGATCGCTGGCAACACCAAGATATAGGTATAAAAATCCCTGTCTTTATGACGAGAAACTTAACCCTAGGCGCCGAACACGTTAGGATAGCTACAAAGGGTTTAACGCATCATACTGCGGCTGCGGTATGATGCGTCACTTATCACCGATAAACAGGTATATGTAAAGGAGCAGCACATGGGTGCCGTTGAGCAAACATCGGAAACCGACGATCTACTATCTGAAGATGTTATAGACTCCCAGGTTTCCTCTCGTGAGCGAGATACGGCAGAAGGATCGGAGCGTTCCTTAGCGATCTGGCTCTTTATGACGGGAGCTATAGCCCTAGCTTCATCGGCAACCCTTGTTTTTGAGCGTCTTCAGATTTTCGTGGATGCGGGGCATACCTCAGTCTGCGACATCAACGCCCTTCTTAACTGCGGCACCGTGATGCGTACCCCGCAAGCTGAAGCCTTTGGATTCCCCAACCCCTTCATCGGACTCATAGGGTTCTCCATCGTTATGACGATAGCCGCCGCCATGCTTGCAGGAGCTACCTTCAAAAATTGGTTCTGGGTAGCCACCAACATCGGCTTAGCGCTCGCGACAGCGTTTGTCTTCTGGCTCTGGTTTGAGACTACCTTCCACATTAACGCACTATGTCTTTTCTGCATGATTGTGTGGGTTATGACGATTACTA
Organism: Rothia dentocariosa ATCC 17931; assembly: GCF_000164695.2. NCBI lineage: Bacteria > Bacillati > Actinomycetota > Actinomycetes > Micrococcales > Micrococcaceae > Rothia > Rothia dentocariosa. The sequence goes on along the minus strand of NC_014643.1, from coordinate 2,323,322 downwards.
TGTTTGTAAAGGTGACGGTACGCAATATTTCTCATAGCGTTATTCCTGCCCCTGAAAATATTCGTGAGAGTATCGGTACGTGGAGCTGGTTTACTATCACCTTGGTGCTCATTCTCATCTTTGGGATTATTGTGATCCGCTTCTTCGACGTAATCATGAATATGATGCGCTAATTTTTATGTAAACTATGTAAACACAGTGAGGGTGGGTTTTCCAGAAGATTAGGGAAGACCCACCCTCACTGTTATATGGTTTCAACTCTAAGACATCCAAAGAGCAATCTCACGGGCTGCAGATTCGGGGGAGTCTGAGGCATGCACCAGGTTCTTTTGCACACCTTCGCCCCAATCACGTCCGTAATCTCCACGAATTGTTCCCGGTGCTGCCTTTGTCGGGTCTGAGGTTCCCAGCATTGTACGTACACCCTCGATTACACGATCTCCGCTGAGAACAGCGGCGACTACGGGACCAGAAACCATGAAATCCACGAGGGAACGATAGAAAGGCTTGCCTGCGTGCTCAGCATAGTGCTGGGCGAGAAGTTCTTCGGTGGGCTGAAGCATTTTCAGTCCTTCAATCACGTAACCCTTAGTCTCAAAGCGGCTCAAAATCTCGCCAATAAGCCCGCGTTCAACACCGTCAGGCTTTACCAGAATTAGGGTCTTTTCGGTCATAATTTTCCTCTATCTTGTTTGCGTTCATTCTGTGGCGGTTGTTCAATATCATAGGGGAAAGAGGCGCCGACATGTGTGCTTCTGTCAAGCTACGCCATCGAAATTTTTAAGAAGAGGCGTATAATCGTAGCGTTATTGTTCAATCACCGAGGAGAATCCGTGAAAGGCTTTGGCACAACATTGATGCTGGCGTCAGCAGTAATTTTTTTGGCGGCGCTACTCTTTCTGACCGCAGGAAAGTTCTCGATGGTGTGGGTTATTTTACTGATCGCAGCTCCTTTCGCTTTCATCCTTGGTATTCCCTTTGCCACAGGTTCCGGGCCAGAGTATCTGCCTAGTAACCCAAAACTGGCGCAGAAAGCACGCGAAAAACGTGATGCTGAACTAGGTCTCGGCTAGGTTTTTACTCTCGTGATAAGCGCAATGTTGGTCACACCAACGTTGCGCTTTTTATGCATGTATAGGGTGTTCTGGATTGCACACGGTATAATGATGAGCGGTACGTTTTTATGCCCCGCACGCATAAAAGATACCCAGTATATTGGCCGAGAGAACGTGCACGCGCATCCGTCATAGCAAAAGTTCAGATAAGACGTTATCGGATGATGACCCCAGGCATTGGCATCTTAGTGACATCTCGGTTAAACATACTGGCCGAGAACATCATGAAGAAACGCATCCGCCGTATTTGCGGAGTAAGCCGACTTCGTGCTCGCCGTCTTGTACGCCCGGAAGCAAACGAAGGCAGACACAAAGAGCAGGCTTGAGCCACGTATTTCTTGGTAATTAGGCTTATGACACGCTAACGCGTTGATGCAGAGAGTTTTACGATGCGGCGTAAAATTCTTGAAGGAAGAAGAAAGAAAAGAATGGCTGACGAAAAGAACGCCCATCAATCTAGCATGAATATGGATGTTCTTGCTGACATGATCTCTCTCGCTGATAAACAGGATGTCTCCGGCGAGACGATGAGAACTCATCAGGAAAAAAATAATACCCGGGTTGAAAAGCAGACAGATTCCCTGAAGGATAGTGAATCTGCAGTATTAGCAGCACCGCGTCGTAAAAACTCATCGCGCGCTAAGAAAGTTGCTGAACCCACGCCCGAAGACGCTGTTGCGGCTGGATTAACGGATTTACGCAATCAGAAGGCTAAGCATGCCCCTGCACCAAGGAAGACTGTGGCTGCGGCCTCTGCCGAAGAAGTAGCGAACACTCTTGATACTCTTTTTACCCAAGCCGCCGAGCCTGCAGCATCAGCTGATGAAACTATGCCCCAACCCGAATCTCAGAAAACTGAAATCCGCGATTCTTCTGCCGAAAACCTTGCTTCTCCCGAGGTGGACACTGAGGTGTCCGAACTTGCCGAACAGGCTGAGGTAGCAGAGCCTGTCTCTGATAACCGTGAAGAAGCCCAGACTGAAGAAGCTGCTCAAGAAGATAAGACAGCCATGATATCTTCGGAAGAAAACACCGAAGATGCTGACGAACCTCATACCATCCAGTCAGAGGAATTAGTGGCAGAGAACGATGAAGACTCTGAGCCTCAAGCGACCTACGACGTTGAAGAGGATGAAGCTGAGACTTCTGAGCCGACAGACGAAGAGAGCGCTGCCAGCACATTCGAAGATGAAGAGTCAGACGAAGAGGAAACGGCGGAGCCAGCAAAAACTTTGCGTGACGTACAGAATGAGAAGATTGCGCAGTTGCGCGAATCGGTGCGCCCGGGCGCTATGCCTCTATTCTATTCGCCCGAACCTACTGAGCTTTCTGAGCTTGCTTCTGCGGTTGCTGTGGAGCGTGAGCGTTTGCGTGCCGAGCGTTTGGAACAAGAGCGCCGCGACCGTATGGAGCGCCGTCGTGAAGAGGCAGCAGCTGAAGCTGAGGTGACGAGTCACCGCCGTCGCCGTCGCCGTCGTGGAACCGAAGATATAGAAATTGAAGGTAACGCCGACGATGAGGTTGAGACCGTTACCAAGGTCCGCACTCCTCGCCTTGCAGATTCTCATGCTTCTGACACCGTGACTGGCGTGCGTGGTTCTACCCGTCTTGAAGCTAAACGTGCGCGCCGCCGCGAGTCCCGGTCGCTGGGTCGCCGTCGTCACATCGTGACCGAGGCAGAGTTTTTGGCGCGTCGCGAGTCAGTAGATCGTCAGATGCTTGTGCGCCAAAAAGAGGGGCGCATTCAGATTGGAGTTCTCGAAGACGGCGTGCTGGCAGAGCACTTTGTCTCTAAAACCCAGCAGGATTCCTTGATTGGGAACGTTTACCTTGGCAAAGTGCAGAATGTTCTTCCGTCCATGGAGGCAGCATTCGTCGATATTGGGCGTGGTCGTAACGCTGTTCTCTATGCGGGTGAAGTGAACTGGGATGTTACCGGTCTTGACGGTGCACCCCGCAAGATCGAGAATGCACTTAAACCGGGCGATTCCGTGCTGGTGCAGGTGACCAAAGACCCAATCGGTCATAAGGGCGCGCGTTTGACGAGTCAGGTTTCGCTTCCCGGTCGCTTCTTGGTGTATGTGCCCGGTGGCTCAATGACCGGTATTTCACGTAAGCTCCCCGATACTGAGCGTGCACGTCTCAAAAAGATTTTGAAGGATAAGCTGCCCGATGGCGCAGGCGTGATTGTGCGTACTGCAGCGGAAGGCGCATCCGAAGAAGAGCTGACCCACGATATTAATCGCTTGCGCGCGCAGTGGGAAGAGATTCAGGAAAAAGCGAATTCCCGCAAGGTGCTTGCCCCTGAAATGCTTTATCAGGAACCCGACCTGATGATTAAGACCGTGCGCGATGTCTTCAACGAGGATTTCACCTCTATGATCGTGCAAGGCCAGAGCGCATGGGACTCTATTGAGGCCTACGTGACCTATGTTGCCCCTGATCTGCTCTCACGCCTGCAGAAGTGGGAAGACGAAGATGATCTTTTCGACCATTACCGCATTAATGAGCAGCTGGCGAAAGCACTAGACCGCAAGGTATATCTTCCTTCGGGGGGTTCCCTGGTAATCGACCGTACCGAAGCTATGACCGTGGTAGATGTTAACACCGGTAAATTTACCGGTAGCGGCGGTAACCTTGAAGAGACCGTCACCAAGAATAACTTGGAGGCGGCAGAGGAGATCGTGCGTCAGCTGCGTCTGCGTGATATTGGCGGCATTATTGTTATCGACTTTATTGATATGGTGCTTGAATCAAACCGTGATCTTGTGCTGCGTCGTCTGATCGAGTGCCTGGGGCGTGACCGCACTAAGCACCAGGTTGCTGAAGTAACCTCGCTGGGTCTTGTGCAGATGACCCGTAAACGTTTGGGAACAGGTCTTCTTGAGGTCTTCTCTGAGCAATGTGACTCATGCGGTGGCCGCGGTTTGCTGGTGCACGATCAGCCGTTAAGCGGACGTTCCGGCGGTGCCTCCGATTTCATTCACCGTCAAGAGCGCACCGAACGTAAGCGTTCACGAGCGGCTTCGCGCAATAATACCCGTGATGCCGCTGATGGCGTGGACTCAGAGAAGGACGAGAAGAAGGCAGAGCGCCGCAACGCTATGGCCTCTATTGCTGCAGCCTCGCACTCGGCTGACGAGCTTGAAGCTGAGGACCAAGCAAACCGTAAGAAGCGTAAACGTCGTAAGCGCTCTCGTCGTACCGAAACTGCCGAGCTTTCGCTGGAGCAGGAGATTCAAGGCATCAAAGCGGGAGCGAAGGCACACCGCGAAGTCTCATCCCGTGAGGACAAGGTTGCTGAGGTAACCGAGACCGATTGGATTGGTGAGCAGGGTGACTTCACATTGGAACAGCTTGCTGGGGCATTCGATCGTGATTTGAACCCAGAACATGATGCTCGGTTTACCCGCGAGTCTTCCCGTTCGGAGGCTATCCGCGCTGGAGAGGCGAAGGCTCGTGCCTCACAGAAGGCTGGCCGCATTACCCGCAGCGAGAGCGGTGGATTTAAGTCAAATCAAGGTGACCAGTCTTCAGCAGAGCAGAAGTCGCCTCGCGCCGAGCGTGAGAATCTGCAGGTTGAAGATGTGCACGAGAGCCCACGTAAGCGCCGCCGTTCGCGCCGTTCCTCTGAGAAGGAGCGTTCAGGTCGAGGGCAGGAGCAACGTGCGGAAGAGTCAGCTTCGACCCCCCGTGTAAGCGGTGTTATTGGCGGTGCGCCGCGTGTGTCCGGTGTGATTACCCCCGGCGGGTCTGCCTCTAACTCGGTTGATACTCAGAATGATAAAGATGGTTCTCAGCAGAAGATAGCTGCGCCAGCTGCTTCATCTGCACCGCGTAAACGTCGCTCCCGTCGAGCCGCTTCGTCGGCGGGCGTACAGTCGAAGGTCGTGACAGTGGACGCCACCGAGTCGGCTCACGGTTCGGTCGTGGCTTCGGCTTCTGTGGCAGATGCGAAAGCACCCGTCGAATCTGAGGCTCCGACTCTTTTCGGTATCGGTGTTTCTGCTGCAGATATTAAGCGGGTTGGTAAGGAAGACTAACCGCATATGATTCCTTGCCGCAGATGATGAATATAACGTTGGCAATGCAGGACTAGAGGCTGTATTGCCAACGTTATTTTATAGTTTTAGGGATACAATTGCGCATGACCCCGCGCATACAGTATCCTTAACGATTGGTATTTATCTCAGTGAAGCCCTATCGACGCAGGGTCAGCGGGAGATACCGCTTCTGGTTTTTCCCATAGTGAGGACTTCCGGAAGACACCACCGGCAGACCGAGCGCGCATCCAACTGGGCAATCCCACAAGGAGCGCGGGTCGCATCCACTCCTTATTACTCACCAAGAGAGATAAGATACCCGTGGAGCGCACAGCAATGAAAGCGCAGGCTGTCTGCACGTGTGAGATACGAAGAAGCAAGATGTCGAGAAAAGTGAGTCCCAAAGTGGCATACGCGATTGTACGCGCTGGCGGCCGCCAGGAAAAAGTCTCTGTCGGAGACAAAATTACCCTTGACCGTGTTGCAGGTGAGCCCGGTAGCACCATCGAGCTGCCCGTACTGCTGCTCGTTGACGGTGACAAGATCACCGCTGACGCAAAGTCCCTGGCTTCCGCCAAGGTAACTGCTGAAAAGATTGAAGACCTGCGCGGTCCGAAGATCGTTATTCAGAAGTACAAGAACAAGACCGGTTACAAGAAGCGTCAGGGCTTCCGCGCTGAGCTGACCACCGTTAAGATCACCGCAATCAACGCGTAATCTTAACCACCGGATACAAACCTTAAGGTAGGAAAACAGAATGGCACATAAGAAGGGCGCAAGCTCCACCCGCAACGGTCGTGACTCGAACCCCCAGTACCTCGGTGTTAAGCGCTTCGGCGGTCAGACCGTCAATGCAGGCGAGATCCTTGTTCGTCAGCGCGGCACCCATTTCCACCCCGGCCTGAATGTTGGTCGCGGTGGCGACGATACTCTGTTTGCTTTGGCAGCAGGCACCGTCGAATTCGGTACCCGCAAGGGCCGCAAGGTCGTTAACATCCTGGCAGCAGCTGAGTAAAACTCGCTCACGCTAGGAAGAGGGGGTAGGCGAAAGTCTACCCCCTCTTACCATAAGATTTTCCGCATCTACTTGAGGATGCGCCCCTCGCCAAGCTCAAGCAACCTCGTGTATTTCAGGCTTGTGCGAACCAGGAATTTACCAGAAGGAGAACACCCGTGGCAGAATTCGTGGACCGCGTGGTCCTGCATATATCCGGTGGTCACGGAGGCAACGGATGTGTCTCTGTACGTCGAGAAAAATTCAAGCCTCTCGGCGGCCCCAATGGCGGTAACGGCGGTAACGGCGGGGACGTGATTTTGCGTGTTGATAACCAAACCACCACACTATTGGAGTATCATCACAGCCCGCACCAACACGCTCCCAATGGAGATATCGGCCGCGGTGATATGCACCACGGCTACAACGGCGAAGACCTAGTGCTTACCGTACCTCAGGGAACCGTCGTCAAAGATCGTGACGGCAACGTGCTTGCTGACCTGCTGCATGTGGGTGACAAATATACTGCTGCACGAGGGGGCCAGGGCGGTCTCGGAAACGCTGCGTTGGCATCCACCAAACGTAAAGCACCTGGCTTCGCACTCCTCGGTATTCCGGGGGAAGAAACCGATATTGTCCTAGAACTCAAATCTATTGCCGATATTGCGCTTGTTGGATACCCATCAGCTGGTAAATCTTCACTGATTGCTGCTATCTCTGCGGCTCGGCCTAAAATCGCTGACTATCCTTTTACCACTCTTATCCCAAACTTGGGTGTTGTGCAGGCAGGTGATGTTCGGTACACTGTTGCGGATGTTCCCGGTCTGATTGAGGGAGCTTCCGAGGGTAAAGGGCTTGGCCACCGCTTCTTACGTCACGTTGAACGTTCCTCCGCACTAGTGCATGTGATTGACTGTGCCACTTTAGAACCCGGGCGTGACCCTATCAGCGACTTTGAAGTTATTCGTGGTGAGCTTGAAAACTATGCGGTAGACCCCACTGCTGGGGTAACTGTGCCGCTCAATGATCGTCCCCAGATTATTGTTCTCAATAAAATTGATGTGCCTGAAGCGCGTGAACTTGCCGATTTCGTGCGACCTGAATTTGAGAACATGGGGTACAAAGTTTTTGAAATTTCGACGGCGTCCCATGAAGGGCTTAAACCGCTCATCTTTGCAATGGCAAACCTTGTGGAAGAAGACCGTCAGAAGCGTGTTACTCAAGAAGATAATTCTACGATTGAAGCCCCAGTTATTCGCCCCCAGGGCTTCCGCTCCAAGAAAAAACAAGAATTTATTATTCGCCGCGAAGAACGTAATTTGGAGCCGCTCTTTCGGGTTATTGGGGAGAAACCGGAGCGTTGGATTCAGCAGACCGATTTCAATAATGATGAAGCTGTTGGTTACCTGGCGGATCGCCTGGCAAAACTGGGGGTTGAGGACGAACTCTTTAAATCCGGTGCCCGTGCCGGAGATGCCGTGGTTATCGGTGAAAATGATAACTCCGTGGTCTTTGACTGGGAACCCACTATGGTAGGCGGCGCTGAACTTCTGTCTTCCCCTCGTGGTACTGACTCTCGCCTCGAAGAGATTATTCGCCCCACCCGAGCCCAAAAACGTGAGGAATATAAGGAACGCATGGATGCAAAAGCAGAGGCTCGCGCTGAGCTTGAGCAAGAGCGCGTTGCGGGTGTGTGGACTGAATCGGTGGAATATCGCCGTAAGCTCAAGGAAAAAGGTAAAGCTGAAGGTATTGATATGCCTGAGGCCAAGCAGTAGCCCGGTAAGTCGGGGAATTAGGCAGCCTGACGACGTGGAAGATGTCTCAACTATCACGCATATATAGGCCCGTCGTTTCGCGTATTTTCGCCCCTAACCGGTAGCATAGAGAGTAGCTTAACCATCGAAAGGAAGCACACACATGAACTCGGTTGTCCTAGCAGCTCACGGTGCTGAGCACACTGCGGGAATGCTTAACGGCATCCCGACCTATGTTTACGGCATCGTTGCTGCCGTCGTATTTACCGTTCTGCTGCTTGTTACTCTCTCGTACAGCGGACGCGGTATTGTACGGCCCGATCACACACCGGAGCTCATGGAGGGTGACGAAGCACAGGCATTGCGTAGCTATAGCGAGAAGCATAACCGCTAGTCGCTAAGGAAAGTATCGTGACTTTTCAAGCTCTGCGGCTCAGCCTTGAGTCGATTCCGTCGCGAACTCCTGGGCGTGTACGTCTAGGAGTTATGGGCGGCACCTTTGACCCTATTCACCACGGGCATTTAGTAGCCGCCAGCGAGGTTGCGGCGGTGTTTGATCTTGACGAAGTAGTATTCGTACCGACTGGTCAGCCGTGGCAAAAGACGGGGGAGAGGCACGTGAGTGATCCTGAGCATCGTTATCTTATGACGGTGATTGCGACTGCATCTAATCCACGATTTACGGTAAGCCGGATAGATATAGATCGTGGCGGCGCAACGTATACCTTTGATACCCTTAATGAACTACGTGCTCTGCGACCCGATGCAGATCTTTTCTTCATCACCGGTGCAGACGCGATTAGCCAGATCATGACGTGGCGTAATGCTCATAAGCTGTGGGAGTTGGCTAACTTTGTGGGAGTGACCCGTCCGGGACACGAGCTTGATCCTCCGTTAGGCGAAGGACGGCAGATTACCACACTTGAAATTCCCGCGATGGCAATATCGTCAACCGATATTCGCCAACGCGCCTCTAAGGGTGCCCCTATCTGGTATTTGGTTCCTGATGGCGTGGTGCAGTACATCAATAAGTATCGGTTGTATTCTCCTGAGGATGCTGCCACGCACTACGGCGGCGGGCTGCCTCGCCAGAAAGACTCAACAGATATTCAACCAACTAGTGAAGACAAAGTAATGGAACAAGAGGTTTTACATGGCTGAAGCTAAGGGCAAAGAAGAGAAGCCCTACAGCGAGGGAGACGCGTACCTCTACGAAACATACGTGACTGAGGACGGCATTGAGGTGCCGCCTCCCACCCGTGTGATGGGTCCGCGCCGTCTAGCACGTTATCGCGAAGACGTGGCGAACTATCTGCGCGCTATGGGTCGTGGCGAGCGTCCTAACCCTGTTGAGAATATGGGGTCTTTGGCAAATACCCACGATATAGATCCGCGCGTTCTTGCAGTACAGCGTCGTTTTGCTGCACTCGCTACTCAGGGGTCTATTAAGCTGAATGCGAATGATGAAGAGAAACTGCATGAACCTGAGCCGCTAACCAGCACTATGCGTGCTCTTCGCCCGGAAGAGGTTAAAGCTAATAAGCCTGCGCCAGCTGCTGCACCTGCCGCGCCTCCGGCGCCTGCTCCTCAGCCACAGCCGGAAGATTCCCTGCTTCAGGATTCCCTCCATGTGGAGGCAGACGATTTGACGTTCACCTCGTCAATTCCGATTATTTCTCCTGATAATTCCCCGAAGATGCACCAGTACATGGTGCGCGATGAGCCTGTTGTCGAGGGTGAAGATACTGAGATCGTTGAGACCGAGGAGCAAACTGTTTCCTCGCAGGCTCGCCCGGCAACTGCACCGCAGCCTACAGTAAAGCCCAGTGACTCTAAAGCTCAGCAAAGCCGTCATACAGCTGATGCGCAGAGTGAAGCCGATGAGAACCGCATTAATGTTGCTCCTGTGCCGTTGAATCTTCCTTCACCCATCCGCGCGATGGATGCTCAGGGACTTGACCTGTCGGTTCTGGACGAGAAATCTCAGCAAGATAGCGCATCTGCTCAAGCTGATTCGGCATCTAAGGCGCAAAGCGATGCCCCTGTAAAGAGCCCAGTACAGCGTGCTCAGACTGGTGCTCTTCCTGCGCAGAAAGCGGCAAAGAACGGTTCTGCTAAACGGAAACCGTCGGCAACCGGTACCGTTCCTAAGATTCCTGCCCGTACTGGATCTATGCCGAAGGTCTCGGATCGTACCGGATCAACCCCCAAGGTTTCTGAGCAGAAAGACGCAGCTCCGAAGGTTGTAAACCCCTGGAATACTGTCCGTTTACAGAATCCGATGGGCGCAGATTCACCATCGCAGGCGTCCGATCGTACCGGATCAACCCCCAAGGTCTCACCGCGTACCGGGTCTGTATCGCGGGTGTCTTCTTCGCGTACTGGGTCTGTGCCTAAGGTACCTACTCGTACCGGTTCGATGTCGAAGGTTTCGGATCGTACTGGTTCGACCCCGAAGGTTTCCGAGCGTACAGGCGCCACACCGAAGGTGAACACCCGTACAGGTTCCGTCTCGCAGGTGTCTTCTTCGCGTACTGGGTCTGTGCCTAAGGTACCTACTCGCACCGGTTCGATGTCGAAGGTCTCGGATCGTACCGGTTCGACCCCGAAGGTTTCCGAGCGTACAGGCGCCACCCCGAAGGTAAACGCGCGTACTGGTTCGCTCTCGCAGGTGAAGAAGTCTGATTCTACACCCGCTAAATCTCCGGCAACGGGTTCTACCTCTGCTGTTAAGCCATCGCCTCAGAATAAGGATGCAAAGCCTGTTGCACCTTCGAAGAATAAGCCAGGCTTTGATAAAGCTCTAAACGATGGCAAGAACCTGACGTCAGACCAAGCAACTGAACTCGCACAGCGTGTGTCTGCACGTACAGAAAAGGCGATGACCTCCTCAATTGCGAAGGTTAACGCTGCTAAGTCTCCTCGTAGGCTTGGAAATACTGCAAGTATGAAACAGGTTCCTGCAACGAATACGGATGAAACAGTGTCAAAGTACGAATCCATTGAGACAAGCGAAAATAAGTCCTTGTCCCTGCTGTCCTGGATCGTAATTATCGGGTGCATTATCCTAGCTATTCTGGGTGTGTACATGTTTATTTCCAATCAAAGGTAACGATTGGCATTAAACGTTTGCTTGCTTTGGCGCCTGTCTGTCAGAGAAACCTGGCGGCAAGAAAGGAAAAAATGACTGCTGCACAGTCCTCTTGTGAGGCTCTGCGCATTGCCGCCCGAGCGGCGGAAGAAAAACAAGGAACCCAGCTGTTTGCGGTAGATGCTTCTGACGCTATGGGGCTGATTGACGGTTTCTTGGTAGTTTCGGCACATAATGAGCGCCTCGTCAATGCGGTTGCTGATGAAATTGAGGATGCGCTTCGAGAACAGGCTGATTTGAAGCCGGTACGCCGAGAAGGACGTGCATCTGGTCGTTGGATTCTCCTAGATTTTGGGGACATCGTAGTGCATGTTCAGCATGAAGAAGATCGCGAGTTCTATGCTCTGGATCGTTTGTGGGCGCAGGCTCCGCGTATTGAACTAGGTGTTACCCATGAAGTTCCGTTTGATCTAGAAGGCGAAAGCGAAGAGGAAGCATCTCGGGCCGTTCCTGCTGACGAGTAAAAATTTTGTTGCATCATGTGGGGCACCGCTGAGGCATACCAGAATTTGGTATCTTCGGCGGTGCCCCGTATTTTATGTCTGTACCAGTGCGAGAACTTGCATGCGTGGCAGAAAGATGTGTATTATGTTTTCTGTTGCTAAGGCAACGCAAAACTATATGAGGGGATATGGCGCAGCTGGTAGCGCACCTGCATGGCATGCAGGGGGTCAGGGGTTCGAGTCCCCTTATCTCCACTATTTACCGTCTGGTCCGAAAGGACTGGGCGGTATTTTATTATTTTTCTAACAGTACATGGTGCTTTCACATGAATGTACCTTTGGCGCGTAATAGTATTTGTCCCTTACACGAAATAATAGTGCGAAGAGATAAGAGGGGTATGGCGATTACCCCGAACAATACATTTAAAAACCTAGCTAAGATTCTAAAAAGAGTTTAAAGAATATGCTCCTTCATCCAGGGAAGAGAAGGGTATGCATCCTATTGAGAGCTCCTATGTTGGAGCGCACGATCGACTATTGTCATGACGAAGCGCTTAGGCACCACACGGGTTACAAATCGCGCCACAATGGCGTTCCCCACTCCATCCACAAAACTGGGTTTCGTGGTTTTTAGAGTACGCAACGTGTTGTCTAGCAGCTGATGGACAGAGCGCATTTTTCCGACTGTTGCAGATTCACCGGCGATTTCAAAGAATGAGGTATCGGTGGGGCCGGGACAGACCGCAAGTACGCGGATGCCGTCTTTTCGGGTTTCGGACCAGAGCGCTTCAGTAAAGGAAAGTACGAATGCTTTGGTTGCGCCGTACACCGCCATATGGGGCAGTGGCTGAAAGGCAGCAGTCGAAGCAACGTTGATGATGGTTCCGTTTTTGCGTTCACGCATGGCGGGCAGATACCGAGCCGTCAGACCTGTTAATGTGAGGCAGTTAAGGCGTACTTCTTGTTCCAGACGCTCAGGGCTCTCATCAGCGACGTCACCGGAGGTTCCAAACCCTGCATTATTGACAAGTACATCAATCTCTAGCTCAGCACGGTTCGTTTCTTCCCAGAGCCGCTCAGCCGCATCGGGTTCGGATAGGTCACAAGGAATTACCGTTACTGTAATACCGTGCTCGGCGCGCAGCTTTTCGGCTAGATCCTGGAGTTTACTTTCGGTTCGCGCTACTAAGACGAGGTCGTGTTTCTGAGCGGCATAACGGTGTGCGAACTCCTCGCCGATCCCCGAAGACGCACCAGTAATTAACGTGGACATGATTCTCCTTTCGTAATTTTCGTATCAATGTCAAAGCTACAATATACGGTCGTGCTAAAGACCTGCAGGACACGAAAAACTACCTGAAAGCAGAATTTGCCCTAGCCACTGGGAAGAGGAAAGGGGAATACACCTACGAACAGATGGAATAGTTAAGCCATATTTGGAGTATTTAAGGCTTAAAAGCTAAACTTCAAGAAGCTGGGACATAGGCGGAATCTTGCCACAGCGAAGACGCATGAAGTTTCTACGCCCAAGAACCTCACGCCGTGTACTAGGAAAATATCGTCCGTCAGGAGGGAACTCATGCATTCACCGATACCGAGCTACCTTGACGAAGTCCTCCAAAGCGTTGCGGCCGATAGAACGGGTGTACTTGCGAATTATATTCCTGAACTTGCCGAGGTTGATCCTGAACGTCTTGGCGCCTCTATAGCTATGGTCGATGGGGAACTCTATGCTTCCGGCGATACTGATTCGCTATTTACCATTCAATCCATCTCAAAGCCTTTCGTGTATGCTTTAGCCCTTGCTGATCGCGGGTTTGAGAAAGTCTTAGACAAAGTGGGAGTTGAACCGTCCGGGGAACCCTTCAACGAGATCTCCCTTGAAGACAGCTCTGGTCGTCCGCTAAACCCCATGATTAACGCTGGCGCAATTACCACGCATTCTTTAGTCGGTACAGAAACAATGAATCCGGCAGAGCGTATGGAACGTGTGATTTCTGGGCTCTCTGCCTTCGCTGGTCGTTCCCTTGACGTTGATGAAGCGGTGTACTCATCTGAAATCGAGCACGCGCATCGTAATCTAGCGATCGCTCATATGCTTCGCAGTCACGACATTCTCACGGAGAACCCCGCCGGCGTGGTCGAAGGCTACACCCGTCAATGCTCTTTGCTGGTAACCGTGCAGGATTTGGCGATGATGGCGGCAACTCTGGCAAACTACGGAATTCAACCCGTTACCGGGGAACAGGTAGTACCTAAGACAGTGGTGCGTCAGGTACTGAGTGTTATGTTCACCTGCGGTATGTACAACGCTGCAGGGGACTGGGCAACGCAGGTCGGAATTCCCGCTAAAAGTGGGGTAGGCGGGGGAATTATTGGCGCCGTACCGGGCCAGCTGGGACTAGCAACATTTTCACCACGCCTAGATGTACACGGCAACAGCGTGCGCGGTGTATCTCTCTTCGAACGATTCTCCTCAGATATGGGCATGCACGTTATGAACATACCCACTGTTGCTCGGTCCGCAATACGAGCTAACTACCGAATAGGCTCCGGTGAGAAAATAACCCAGGTAATTCAACTGCAGGGCAGAATTAGATTTGCCGGTGCAGAGCGAGTTATCCGTGAAATTGTTGATACACACTACATGGGAACACGAATAGCGCTCGATGTTACCCGAGTTTATTCTGTGGACGAGGTTGCCCAGCATATGCTTCTAGAAATTATGAGAAGAATGAGACACGAGGGATACACTGTATATCTGATTGATCAAGATGACACTATTACAAATCTTGAGGCCCTGAGAACTATGGATGTTGCCGTATTGGGCAGCATTGACGAACTCGAATACTACTAGTCTTTGAGAATTTATAAGGTGTCATGATGAAACGTATTGCTATTTTAGGCCGCGGCGGTGCCGGTAAAAGTACCCTGGCTTCCTATCTTGCTACCCGCTATAAACTACCTATTTTCGAGCTAGACCAGTATTTCTGGGATGAAGACCTTACACCTACTCCAGTAGATCAGTGGAATGTTATTCATCAGCAGATCATCTCTGAGCCTGAATGGATTATAGACGGTGATTTAGGCGTATATGATACCAAACTACTAGAACGGCTCAAGGCGGCAGATACGGTTATTCTCTTAGACTTTAGCGCTCGCGTATGCGGTATGCGTGCGTTACGGCGCTCCCCGGAGAACCTAGAATTTTGGAAATGGATTCTGCGCTATAGGCGCGACAGCTTGCCGCGTATTATGGCGGCATGCGCGCATCCAGAAGTACAAGCACATATATACCGGTTCTGTGCTCCTGCCGAGCTCGATAATTTTCTCGAAAACCTTCGATAGCAAGAATATTATGCTGAATTTTGTGAGGCTTCTAGGGAAAATCTGATGATCTTCTGGAGAAGACATTCGTTATAACATCAGAGATAAAAACTTCATAATGATGAACCTGTTCTAAGAAACATATGTCAAGATACGACTCCATTGGGAATTTCTCAAATATAAAAACACGGAGTATTAGAGACCATAAGTTTAGGCTAAACTAGTACAGAGAGCTACGGTAGCTCTCCATGAGGATTTATTCACCACTCATTCATGAGGAATAATTGTATATGAGAAACCACATTGTCGCGGTGGCGCTTATTGGTGCTGTGTTGTTTACCGGATGCTCCGGCAATAATGCCCGCAAAGAACAAACCCCTTCTTCATCCCCATCAATCTCTGCGACGGCCTCTACGAGCACCTTTGCAAGCCCTACGGCTTCCATAACTCCGTCACCAACCCCTACTCCAACTACCTCTCCCACTATTTCTGAAGTAACGCCAGAACCAGCTGCCACTGCTGACGCTGAACAGCATGAGGATGTTGTCGAGGTACCTCTTGATGACGCCTCTACTTCTGCCCCTCAGCCCGAGGCAGCTCAACAACCTTCTCCGGTTCAACAGCAACAGGATCCCGTGCAGCAGCAACCTGTTGCACCCGTGCCTGCGCAGACTTCGGCGCAGCAGCGGCATATTGCCCCGGTTCCAGAACAGCCTGCGCCTGTAAATAACGGTGGTGGTGTCTATTACAAAAATTGTGCTGCTGCACGGGCGGCAGGGGCTGCGCCTTTATACCGCGGACAGCCGGGGTATGGAACTCATCTTGATTCAGATGGTGATGGTATCGCTTGCGAACCTAAAAAGAAATAAATCCTAATAGTTACGTTATATAAAGTTGGGTGGGAACGTTCCCGCCCAACTTTATAAGTTATGTAAAAGCACTATGCCTCTACACGAGAGCACGATAGGGTAGAAGTATATGTACCCATATAAACACCAGAGTCCAAGCAACGAAACCCCACATCGTAAATCGGCGGATCGTTTCACCCGTATACCACGCCGAGCGGCTGTTTTAGGTATGCTCACCCCGCTTTTGGGTGCAGGCGTGCCTTACGCCGTAACACGAGATGAAAAGGTCGCGGGCATTGAGGAATCAGCATCATGGGTAGATTCGTCCTCTGCATCTTCGGCGCCAGCGTTAGATTCCTCAGAAGAGGATGACCAGCAGAAAGTGGCCTTGCCGGAGTCGATAAATCCCATAGAGGTGGCGCACCCGTGGGATGAACCGCAAACCGCTTTGGAAGGTACAGGGAACTATATTGCTTGGACCGTTGATGACGGGAAAAGCCCTGATGTTGTGCGCGCCTACGCAGATTTTGCCGCCCGAACGGGAACCCGGCTTACCTTCTTTATCAACGGGTCATATAACGCTTTTGAACCGAACCTAGACGTTCTTAAACCGTTGGTAGAATCAGGGCAGATTCAAATCGGCAATCATACGTGGTCGCATGCGGCGCTGACTACGCTAGATGATGCAGGAATTGCCGAAGAATTAACGAAAAATGACGAAGAGATACAGCGACTTTTCGGCGTGTCTTCTAAACCATATTACCGCCCACCATACGGATACTATGATTCTCGTGTGCTTGAGGCTGCAGCAGGTGCAGGATTCGACAGGGCGGTTCTCTGGTACGGGTCTTTAGCTGATTCTTCACCCATACCTGCCGAAGAAATATACGCATATTCCAAAAAATATGCGAACTCGCAGACTATTCTCATTGGCCATTTGAACTACCCCGGAGTTATTGAAGTGCTCGATAAGATCAAAATGCTTTTGGACGAACGGAATCTTACCCCCGTAACCTTGCGTGACTATTACGGGTAGAACGTACGCTGGAATAAATTAGTGCTGTGCGAGTTTTACCGGCGTAATCGTTAGTCTCTTGAAAGGTACATGATGCGCGTAGATATTTGGTCAGATATTGTTTGCCCTTTCTGCTATTTAGGTAAGAGGAATTTTGAAATAGCTCTCGCCCAATTTGAGCACCGTGATGAGGTAGAGGTTCGTTGGCATAGCTTTGAGCTCGACCAAAATGCCCGGGAAGATAATGCTTTGCCGCTTGCTGAACGTATTGCCGCGAAATATTCTCTCAACCTAGAGGAATCTATTGCTACCCAAGAAGGAATAGCAGAACGTGCCCAAGAAGTGGGCTTGGATTTTAACTGGCGCATCGCAAAGTACGGCAATAGTTTTGATGCTCACCGTATTATTCATCACGCAACTGCACAGGGGAAAGCAGCAGAGGCTCAAGAGGCTTTCAAAAAAGCATATTTTACGCAGGGACGCTCCATTGAAAAACACGAGTCCATTCGGAAGATTGCCGCTGAAATCGGTCTCGATTCACGTCAGGTTGATGAAATACTCGCTGGCGACCACTATGCTGAGGATGTGCGCGCTGACGAACGCGTGGCACAGGAATTGGGCATCACGAGCGTTCCTTTCTTTTTGATTGAAGCGCAGTGGGTTATTAACGGAGCTCAACCGTCCGCGGCAATTTTGGAAGGGCTCAACCGGGTTTGGACTGAAACTCACTAGCCCTAAATTATGAGCCCTGTAAGACCGAACACGGCTTCAAAGCTCTAATGCCTCCAAGGGGAGAGCGGAAGGAACAACCTGCGGATTCGGTGGGCATGGCTGTTCCTATGGCAACCAAAGCAAATGATGCTAGATCAAAACATGTGCCTCTTTAACTGTTTGCTGTACCTACGGTCAAAGATGCACATATTTCTTAAAATCCTGTATGTTTCTAATTTCCGGTGGTGCCAAGACCAGATCCCGCGGCCGGAGCTGGGGAAGCTGGTTCTTCTTTCTTTTCGTCCTTCTTATCTTCGGGTTTTGGTTCGGAGGCCTTACGTTCTTCCTCGGTTAGCCCCTCAAAATAGTCGTTGAGTGTGACCGTGATGAGCTTACGCTCGGCGACTAGCCCAGCAAGACGATCAAGAAGCGGAATAATGGTCGTGAAATTCAGATGCCCTAACAGGATTCGTTGCGGCAGAACGTATTTGAGCGATCGCATATAGATAACACGCGCTGAGGTTTTGGCCTCATCTCCGAGAGTTCCTTCCCACAGCACCGGGCGCGTGTATCCTACGCTAGCGGCTACTTTGAGCACTCGCGCATCATAGCTGCCGTAGGGGGGACGAAAATAGGGCTTTGCCGAGACCCCAAAAACTCTTTGAATCTCAGCCTCGTTCTTCTCTAGTTCGTGCTTAATCTGATCATCTTTGAGAGTTTTTAAATCGGGGTGACTAAAGGTGTGGTTTGCAATTTGAAGCTGTCCGGTTTGCACTAGCGGCTTAAGCACATCAACATTTTGAGTGAACCCCACATAGGTCATATTGACAAAGAAGGTTAGGCGCACACCGGTACGCGCAGCAAATTCTGCGTAGGCTCGAATTGTTTCTGGGCTGACTCCATCGTCAACGGTCCACGCGATATAACGTCCTTCACCCGGCAGGCGGGTCATAGGGGCAGACCATGGCTGTTTCGCAATAGTTGCTACGTTGAAACCTGCATTCGGCTTTGGCGGCGCTGCGGGAGAGAACGTGAGCGACTCAGGAACATTATCCTGTGTTTCATGAGCGGTAGAGGAAAAATCGCTAGTAGTCGCATTAATAGTCTTGGGCGTGGAGGCAAAAATAATCGGTGCTAATGCACCGAGAGAACCAGCGAGAAGCAGACGGCGTGAAGGAGAGTGCGGCATACTCTTAAGGATAACGTGCGGTTAGCTCAAGAGATGACAATCGACGCTTTTGCGAAAGTGTCAGATTTTAACTAGTACGGGTACAACGCTGAAACCTTGCATCATCTAGCGTTTTCGCCTGTAGCCTACTGTTACCATGGACATATGGTCAAGAAAATTACTCTCGTTGCGGCCGCTTCGGTTGCGTTACTCACCGGGTGCTCCGCAGAAGTTGTGCCCGGTTTGTCTCTGAATTCCGCTCCAGACTATGGAAATCGCGGCGATATTACCGTCTCCGCCGAGGTCCTAAACGGCAGTGAACATAATGGTTATAAGGCTCAAACTGGAAAGCTTCGGATCTTTCAAGACGGTCAAGAAATCAATTCTGCCGAGCAGAGTCTAGAAGCGAAAACTAACTACTATCGGCTGACTTCGGCTGATAACCATGAGTTGGCTGGCAAGGTTATTCAGGTGGCTGTTTATGCGGATAACCCTAATGACGTAGTGAAATGCGGTATCAAAGTTACCGGCGAAGAAGAGCCTGTGCACCACGTAGAACAGGCAGAAGGTAAAGGCGCGGCGTACTGCCAGGTAAAACTCAGCTCAGGCCCATTCCAGCTGCATACTGAAGAATCCGGGCAGTCTGAGCATCACTAGAAAGTGGTGAGCACTGAACTGATACTTGTTCCTTCATCGGCTGAGAGTATCTGATCTATCGCACACACTAAATCCGTAGCAGCCCTAACGACGAAAGAGAAGGACTCGGTCTCCACAGTAGAGGGGAACCGAGATCCTTTTCTCTTTAAACCCGTTTGAATACCCCCCCTGAGAAGAAGATTAAGCGGCTAAGAAACTAATTGATGAGGACGCTTTAGAGGTCGAACTTGAAAATAGGGTGTTTTATTGCAAGATATGGAAAACTAGAAAGCATGGAGAATCTAGGCCCACAAGAATTGCGCAGCGTGGTCACCGAAGTTGCCGGTGAAGCCGTTAACCTAGGGTATCGTATGGGCGATGCCGTGCATCGTTGGCGTGAACAGCGAGCTGTGGCTCACGGGCGTGAGCCTATTGTGGTGCCATCTGAAGGATATGGACGGGTAGCCACAGATACTGAATCCGGGTGGGTGCGTATTCTTGGGCGTGCCCTCTATAAAACGGCTGCCTTTGAAAAACTCCTACACGTGGTGGAAGGCACCGAAGATACCGATAACCCGACGCGCGGGTGGCGGGCTTTTACCACCGTTGCCATGTCGGATGTGTACGTGACTATTCTTATTGCGGGCCATACGTTTGAGGTACAAACCGACCGTGGTGGAGTGCTGGATGTGCGCCTTGACCTAGACTTACCGGCCGGAATGCATAAGGTCATCATGTATGTACCGGGTTCCCGCGCCGTTGAAACTAATGTTTATATCGTCCCGGAATCCCAGAAAATCGGGGTTATCGTAGACGTCGATGATACCGTTATGGTGACTATGTTGCCGCGTCCTCTTGTCGCTGCGTGGAACTCCTTTGTACTGGATGAGCACGCGCGCATTCCGACCCCGGGCATGGCGGTGCTCATGGACCGCATTCATCGAGCACATCCTCAGGCACCTTTTATGTATCTTTCCACTGGCGCTTGGAATATCACACCGACACTGCGTCGCTTTCTGACCCGCAATGGCTACCCGCGTGGAACCTTCCTATTAACAGACTGGGGGCCAACTCCTGACCGCTGGTTTAGGTCGGGGTCCCAACACAAAGTGAACTCTCTAAAACGACTTGCCCAAGAATTTCCCCAGATGCAGTGGATTCTTATCGGCGACGACGGACAGCGTGACCCGGATATATACAACGGATTTGCGGTGCGCTACCCGCAGAACGTCGCCGCTATTATGATTCGTAACCTCACGGTGGGGGAGAGCGTTCTCGCCTCTGGGCGGGTCTGGAGCGATCAGAGAGCGCAAAAAATGACAAATTCTCCATTGTGGATGGAGGCGAATGATGGGCATACGTTGAGCCGACTGCTTCGTGAGCGAGGACTTCTCTAAACACGTATTAGCACGTATTAGGTTGTACATCTGTATGGCTGTTCTCTGTGGTGTGGGGAAGAGATGACCTCATCTTGAGGGCTGGCAGGGGAAGATCAACTATTGAGACAGTAGATCATTACGCTTATCCACAGGCGAACTGTACCGACCTCATACGAGATGTGGGTTTTAATGGGTTTGACGATTTCTCTCACAAAAACCCAACAACACGCCGATCATCTGAATGTTTCAAAAATTTCTTAATCACATCTTTGCCATACTCTCAAAAGCCATAAAAACCTTCCAACACGACGCATGTAGGTGGAATCCAGTCGAGTTTTTCAGTCTCGTTCCGCAGAGAATCAAGGAATGGGTATAAAAGCTTAAAAATCAAGAGGGAAACAATGCCAGAAATCTCACATAAAGACCTGTTCGCCCTGAAAAAACAGAACAGATTTTCAGTTTAAAAGAGCGATGCGCGTTCCGCTCACAGAGCCGATATGTGGATAACTCTGTATTGTCCGCAATAATTAGCGGAATTACACTCTCCTGAGGTGTGGATAAACTGAATGTCCTTGTGCTCGCGTGTGGGTTTCTCGAACAAAACATCCACACTTCACCACAGCATCTTGTGCCAGAGAAATTTTCAGACACAACATGTAGTATTAATACCCGGCTCGATTCTTTGCGCGGTCGATGACGAAATGCTTCCAGTCTTCTAGAGCTAAAGGAAGTCTCATCAAGCACAAGAATCCTCTGCCTTGCACACAAAGTATTCACGCAATTACGCTCCGCCTTGGGGCTGACAAGGAGAAAACCGATGGTAGTGACCGTGTACACCAAACCGCAGTGCGTTCAGTGCAACATGACCTACCGGGCGCTAGACGCCAAGGGCATCAACTACGACAAAGTAGACATTACGGAAGATTCCCGGGCGCTAGAGATGGTTAAGTCCCTCGGATACATGCAGGCACCGGTCGTCATCGCCGGTGAAGAGCATTGGTCAGGATTCCAGCCTGACAAGATTAACGCGCTTGCATTAGCATAGGCGGCAGCGTCAAGCACGACTCAACCCACAGAATTTCCGTGGGTATTTGATCGTGGAGTAAGGAGAAATATGAGCACCCCCCTCGCACAAAATCCTACGCATGAGAACGCTGAGATTCAGAAGATTATTCTTCAGGCACGTGATGCTGCTGAGGGCCGAGCGACTCAAAGCTCGTTGGGTAAGGATTTGCCGCTCGTTGTCTACTTCTCCTCAATTTCAGGCAACACACACAAGTTCGTTGAGAAACTACAGGCACGAAACGTGCGCCTTCCTCTGCGAACTAAGGATGAGACTCCCGTTATGCACGAACCCTATGTGCTGTGCGTACCCACATACGGGAAACCAGAAGGGGCAGGCAATGTTCCCCCGCAGGTCGTCAAATTCCTGAATGACGAAGAGAACCGTCGCCAGCTTCGCGGTGTTATCGGATCGGGAAATACAAACTTCGGATCTCTCTTCGGAATCGCAGCAGATATTGTGGCGAAGAAATGCGATGTTCCCTTGCTCTTCAAGTTCGAGCTTATGGGAACCCCCTCAGATGTCGAAAAAGTAAACAAAGGATTGGAAGAATTTTGGACGCAAAACTGCCTTCAGCGCTAGAGACTCTCGGTGCCGGACACAGCTCCAAAGCGGTACCTGACAAATTCAAAGGTATGAGTTACCACGAGCTGAACGCTTTGCTGAATCTCTACGATGAAAACGGCATGATCCAATTTGACGCCGACCGTCAAGCCGCACGTCAGTATTTTCTTCAGCATGTTAATAACAACACGGTTTTCTTCCACGATCTCGAAGAAAAAATCGAGTACCTGATTGAGAATCAGTACTACGAGCCGGAACTCTTCGACCGGTACAGTTTTGACTTTGTGAAGTCTCTTTTCAAACGTGCCTATGCGGCCAAGTTCCGTTTTCCCACCTTCCTAGGCGCCTTCAAGTTCTACACTTCCTACGCGCTCAAGACCTTCGACGGTCAGCGTTACCTGGAGCGTTTCGAGGATCGTGTATGCATGGTGGCTCTGCTTCTTGCTGAAGGCAATGGAAAACTTGCAGAAGAGATCGTAGATGAGATCATTTCCGGTCGTTTTCAGCCCGCAACCCCGACCTTCCTGAACGCTGGTAAGAGGCAGCGCGGTGAGCTCGTTTCCTGCTTCCTGCTGCGTATTGAGGACAATATGGAGTCGATTGGCCGTTCCATCAACTCTGCCCTGCAGCTTTCAAAACGTGGAGGCGGTGTCGCGTTCGCCCTCACGAACCTACGTGAGTCTGGGGCTCCCATCAAGAAGATTGAGAACCAATCATCCGGTGTTATCCCTGTGATGAAGCTCCTTGAGGATGCATTCTCATATGCAAATCAGTTGGGGGCTCGTCAGGGTGCAGGCGCGGTTTACCTGCACGCGCATCACCCCGATATTTATGCTTTCTTAGATACTAAGCGTGAAAACGCAGACGAGAAGGTGCGCATTAAGACCCTGTCTTTGGGCGTTGTGATTCCTGATATTACCTTCGAGCTGGCAAAGCGTAACGAAGATATGTATCTGTTCTCGCCCTACGATGTAGAACGTATCTACGGAGTAGCTTTCTCAGATATCAACGTTTCTGAGAAGTACTACGAAATGGTGGATGACTCGCGGATTCGCAAGACCAAGATCAACGCGCGCGAGTTCTTCCAGACCATTGCTGAGGTGCAGTTCGAGTCCGGGTATCCCTACGTGATGTTTGAGGATACGGTTAACCGGTCTAACCCGATTGAAGGCAAGATCATCATGTCTAACCTTTGCTCGGAGATTCTGCAGGTTTCAAAGCCGTCGATTTACCACGACGATTTGAGCTACGCCGAAATTGGGAAAGATATTTCGTGCAACCTTGGGTCTCTCAACATCGCAATGACCATGGACGGTGACGACCTAGGGAAAACCGTTGAAACCGCTATTCGTTCGCTTACCGCAGTTTCCGACCAATCCGATATTCGTTCCGTGCCGTCTATCGAACGCGGTAACGATATGAGCCACGCGGTCGGTCTGGGGCAGATGAACCTGCACGGGTACCTGGCGCGTGAGCACGTTTACTACGGTTCCGAAGAAGGTCTGGACTTCACCAATATTTACTTCTACACGGTGACGTACCATGCTATTCGCGCTTCCATGGAGATCGCCAAGGAGCGCGGCGTGACCTTTGAAGGGTTTGAGAGTTCAAAGTACGCTAACGGTGAGTTCTTCGCCAAGTACATTGAGAAGGAATGGGAACCGCAGACCGAACGGGTACGTGAGCTGTTTGCTAAGCATCATATTCCGACCCGCGAAGACTGGATTCAGCTTGCCGCCGATGTAGCCCAATACGGCATGTACAACCAGAACTTGCAGGCCGTTCCGCCCACCGGATCTATCTCGTACATCAACGGTTCGACTTCTTCGATCCACCCGATTGCTTCTAAGATTGAGATTCGTAAGGAAGGCAAGCTGGGGCGAGTCTACTACCCGGCACCGTTCATGACGAACGATAACCTGGAATACTTCCAAGACTCCTACGAAATTGGGTACGAGAAAATCATAGATACCTATGCCGTGGCAACTCAGCACGTGGATCAAGGTCTGTCTTTGACTCTCTTCTTCCGGGATACTGCGACCACTCGCGATATTAACCGTGCCCAGATTTACGCATGGCGTAAGGGTATCAAGACTATTTACTACATTCGTCTGCGTCAGATGGCTCTTGAAGGCACCGAAGTTGAGGGCTGCGTATCCTGCATGCTGTAAATGAATCAGCATCTTACGGGTTTCGGGGTGCAAGAGGTTCTTCTTGCACCCCGAAACAGACTCGATTAGTAACTTAGAAAACATTACATGCCTGTGTGGGCGTGACATCCAATCTGGGAGATACACATGAGTGAAAAAGTGCACCTCGTCGACCACCCGATTGAGGCTATTAACTGGAACCGCCTTGAAGATGATAAAGACCTTGAGGTATGGGACCGTTTGACCGGTAACTTTTGGTTGCCTGAAAAGGTTCCGCTGAGCAATGATGTTCCCTCATGGAAGACCTTGACGGCGGAAGAAAAAGAGTTGACCATGCGTGTTTTTACGGGGCTGACTCTGCTGGATACTATTCAGGGCACCGTTGGTGCTGTGTCTCTTTTGCCGGATGCAGTCACTGCGCACGAAGAAGCTGTATACACCAATATTGCCTTCATGGAGTCGGTGCACGCTAAGTCGTATTCTTCGATTTTCTCGACTCTGAGTTCGACTAAAGAGATTGATGATGCCTTCCGTTGGGCCTCCGAAAATGAGCACCTGCAGAAGAAGGCGAAGATTATTCTCGCATACTACACGGGGGATGATCCGCTCAAGAAGAAGGTTGCCTCTACGCTGCTGGAGTCCTTCCTGTTCTACTCAGGGTTTTACCTGCCCATGTACTGGTCGGCGCACGCTAAACTGACGAATACCGCCGATCTGATTCGTCTGATTATTCGTGACGAGGCTGTTCACGGCTACTACATTGGCTATAAATTCCAACGTGGTTTAGCAAAAGAGAGCCCGGAACGGCAGGCAGAACTTAAGGAGTACACCTTCAACCTGCTGTACGAATTGTATGAGAATGAGGTATCCTACACGCATTCACTCTATGACGGTGTGGGCTGGAGCGAAGACGTCAAGAAGTTCCTGCACTACAACGCGAATAAGGCTCTCATGAACCTGGGGTATGAAGCGATGTTCCCGGCGAGCGTGACCAATGTTTCGCCTGCTATTTTATCGGCTCTTTCGCCCAACGCCGACGAGAACCACGACTTCTTCTCGGGATCTGGCTCATCTTATGTGATCGGTAAAGCCGTGAACACTGAGGATGAGGACTGGGATTTTTAGTCTCAAAAACTGATTCTGAGATCAGGAAGATATAACTTTAAGAAACCCGTATATTTCCTTGAAAACGTAGGGAATATACGGGTTTTGTGCGTCAAATTCAGGGGAGTCTAGGAGACTCGTAAAAATTTTTTAAATCTTGGGTGTGTCATCTTTATGTAACTCTTCACTTGAGATTTAAAAACTTATAGGGTGGAGGTGCAAGCAATTGTCGAGCAAAGGAGCGATGCTCATGTTTAAGACTACGCTGTCAGCCGTTCGGCGTGCCACCCTGGTCGGGGTCGGCGCCGTCTCTCTCGCGTTGGGCGCTTCGATGCTGTCCGCCCCCGCAGCTTCTGCATATGTGCAGGCGTTCGTTCCGGTCATTCCTCCGGCAACTAGCTCGGATGCAGGTATCTCAGCTCCGGCAGTACATGATTCGAACTCCGTCCCCTTGGAACATGAACATGTTGTTAACTGGTCGGATTATGAGGTGACGGGTGATCACGAGATTACCTTTAGCGTACCGACCGGTACCGCAACTTGTTTTGATGTACGTGCCGAAGCTGCTGAAAGTAACGGTACTCTCCACGTGGCCACTGTTGAGGGCTCCGTGCTTGGAGCGCCCGATAAGTGCACCATGGAAGGGCGCACCGTTAAGGTAAGGGTTTACACCAATGCTCCTGCATCGTCCTTGAAGGTGCAGCAGCTTCCTGCATCGCAGGTAACCCTTCATGAATAAGAAGAAGATCCAGCCTGTGTAAGGTGGCGAGATCCAATGCTAGAGAGTATCAAAAGATAGCTTGGGTAGACGGGTCTTTCACACATACTCTCTGAGAGGGATAATGATCGGGGTACCTCACCTATATGGTGTGGGGTACCCCGATTTATATTCGATATTCACTAATAAATTGAGCGCTAGGTTATGCATGCTTCTTATTCTCTTGCGCCATTAAATCTTGGTAGTACGCAATTTTTCGGTCCACAAAATCAATCCTTCGCTGGGCATCAAGTAGCTGCTGACGGGCAACGTGTGCGTAATGTTCGATAATGTGTAAACGCTCCGATGCTGTAGACACGCCACGACGGCAGAGGTCTACATAGGCTTTGACATCGTTAATGCTCATACCGCATGCACGTAAGCAGTGAATCGTTTCAAACCACCCCACGCATTCTTCGGTGAAAACACGCCGTCCATGTTCATCTCGTTGCACAGTGGGAATAAGGCCTTTGTCGCTGTAATACCGTACCGTATGCGGGCTTATGTCAAGCTTTTCTGAGATTTCTTTGACGCTGTAACTCATAATTCCAGTATCTCACGGCACTCCAAAGGTATAAGATACTAAGTTTTATTCTCAAAAATACACGTGGAATAACATACCTTTTATCTTCCATAGCGCTTGCTTTCGAGTAACTCGAAGGGCGTACTCTAATACAACGACTGGTTAAAACTTAAAGCATCTACATGAAAGTGAGTACAGCTAATGCGTTCAGTCATTATGGAAGAACCCGGTAAGGTCGTCGTAGAAGACCGCCCCATGCCCACCCTCCTGGAACCCACGGATGCCGTTATTAAACTTGCCGCATCCTGCATCTGCGGTTCTGATCTGTGGCCCTACCGTGGCGCGCAGCCTGTAGACCATCAGCAGATGGGTCATGAATATATCGGTGAGGTTATCGAAGTTGGCGACGATGTTAAGACCGTCAAGCCTGGTGACTTTGTCGTTGGTTCTTTCTGCATCTCATGCGGTGAGTGCGCAACCTGCCAGGATGGTTACCCGTCACGGTGCCTTAATGCCATTGCTGCGGGCGATGGTTTCATTGGTATGCGCTCGAACGGTACCCAGGCGGAATACGCCCGTATTCCTTTCGCAGACGGCACTTTGGTTAAGACTCCCGCATACCCTACCGCAGAGCAGATTCCGCATCTGATGGCGGCATCCGATGTGCTGGGTACTGGCTGGTATGCAGCCGACGCCGCCAAGGCTGGCCCAGGTAAGACCATTGCTGTGGTAGGCGATGGCGCTGTTGGTCTGGGCGCAGTTATTGGGGCTAAGCAGCTGGGTGCTGAAAAGATCATCATAATGTCTCGCAACCCCGAGCGTCAGGCGTTAGCTAAGCAGTTCGGAGCAACCCATGTAGTGGAAGAACGCGGTGAAGAAGGCATCGCCAAGGTTCTAGAGCTTACTGACGGGGTGGGAGCGCACGGTGTTGTGGAGGCTGTGGGTACTCAGCAGGCCTTTGACCAAGCCCTCGGATGCGTACGCCACGGCGGCTACATCGGTTTCGTAGGCGTGCCCCACGACAGCTCGATCGGTACCGATGTGCTCTTCGGCAAGCAAGTTCATCTTGAAGGAGGCCCCGCGCCGGTCCGTAAATACCTGCCGACCCTGATTGACCTGATTTACAAGGGTGAGATTGAACCCGGTAAGGTCTTCGACCTAGTATTGCCCATCGACGAAGCTCCCAAGGGCTATGAGGTAATGGATCAGCGTACCGCGACCAAGGTGCTGCTGACTATGTAGTAACTATATTTACTTTAGAGCGAAGAAACTCCTGCGAGCATGAACTACTGAATCATGAGCGTGGGAGTTGCTTCGTCTTTGACCTGGGAACATTGTGTCAAGAGACCTTCCGCAAGATGGCATATTTTCCTCGCCGTATATCTCACATATAAATTTAGGCGACAATCCGTGAGCTAGAGCATAGAATGGGATATGGAACTGTTGGTTTCTACTTGTTAAGGACAATGATGACGAACAAGCCTTTCCCTTCCGACCTCGAAATTGCTCTCGCTGCTGAGCTTAAGCCCATCACCGAAATAGCCGCCGAGAACGGCATCAGCGAAGATCGTTTGGAGCCCTACGGTAAATATGTTGCCAAGGTCCTGCTCGACGAAAGCACCAACGCAGAAACCGCCCAAAAGCGCGGTTCCAAGTACATTGTCGTTACCGCTGTAACTCCCACACCGCTCGGCGAAGGTAAGACCGCAACCTCTGTCTCGCTAGCACAGGGATTCGCCCAGACCGGCCGTAAAGCTGCGCTGGCGCTTCGCCAGCCTGCCATGGGACCAACCTTCGGTATTAAGGGCGGTGCCGCTGGCGGCGGTTACTCGCAGATCGTTCCCATGGAGAAGCTAAATCTGCATCTGACCGGTGATTTCCACGCCGTTACCGCAGCCCACAACCTACTGGCCGCCATGATCGATAACCACCTGCACCAGGGTAATGACCTGCGCCTCGACCCCCGTGCCATCGAGTGGCGCCGCGTTATCGACATGAACGACCGCTCCCTGCGCAACATCGTAGTCGGTCTGGGTGAGCGTATTGATGGCGTGCCCCGACAGACCGGGTTTGATATTACCAGTGCCTCTGAAATCATGGTGATTCTTTCGCTGGCAACCTCCTTTGAGGACCTGCGCAAACGTTTGGCAAAGATTGTTATCGGTCTGAACTACGATGGTGAGGCAGTCACCGCCGCCGATTTGAAGGCTGACGGCGCAATGGCTGTTATTCTGGCGGATGCCATTAACCCCAACCTGCTTCAGACTCTCGAACACACCCCGGCACTTATTCACGCGGGCCCCTTCGGAAACATCGCTACCGGTAACTCCTCAGTTGTCGCTGACTACGTTGGCTTGGAATACTCCGACTACGTGATTACTGAGGCAGGCTTCGGGGCAGATATGGGTGCTGAGCGTTTCTTCAACGTCAAATGCCGCATCTCAGGGCTGAAGCCTGATGCTGCTGTGCTGGTTGTCACCGTACGTTCTCTCAAGTCGCACTCGGGGTTGTACAAGATCGTGCCGGGCAAGCCGCTGCCTGAAGGCATGCTTGAAGAGAACCCTGCCGACGTTGAAGCAGGGGCTACTAACCTGAAGAAGCACATTGAGATTGTGCGTGACTTCGGTGTGCAGCCGGTGGTAGCTATTAACGCGTTCCCCACCGATTTCGATTCTGAGCATGAAGCTATTCGCCGTATTGCCGAAGAGGCTGGCGCTCGTGTAGCTATCCATCATGGTGTTGCTGAGGGTGGCAAGGGTACGATTGACCTGGCAAATGTGGTTGCTGAGGCTTGCGACGACGTTTCGAACCTGGAGTACACCTATGATCTTGAGGATTCTCTCGAAACTAAGCTTGAGAAGGTTGCTACTAAGGTTTACGGGGCAGACGGCATCTCGATTGCTCCCGCAGCGGCAAAGCAGCTTAAGCGTTTTGCTGATCTGGGATATTCGCATCTACCTGTGGTGATTGCAAAGACCCACCTGTCGATCTCTTCTGATGCTTCCCTCAAGGGTGCACCTACCGGTTGGACTTTGCCTGTGCGCGAGGTTCGTCTTGCCGCAGGTGCCGGTTATGTTTACGCTATTTGCGGCACGATGCGCACCATGCCCGGTCTGAGCAAGAGCCCTGCTGCAGAGCGTATTGGTTTTGATGAAAACGGTACGATGATCGGTCTTTCGTAGTGCTTTCTGTGCCATATTTCGCCCATAAAAGGCGAAGGCAAGCTTGATAAGGTGCCGTGGGCATCCTCGTTATGTTGGGATGCGCACGGCACCTTTTCTGTGTCTTCGTGGGCTGTACCGAGGGGTAGTTTTCACCGATTTCGCGTGTGTTGCGAAAAACCATTCAAACAGACCAATTGGTGTATAGAATCCGCATGATTACGCGGGTTTAACAATACTGTTATTTAGAGGTGTACCTTGAAAAATGGCTGTATGACGCGGAACTTCCAGAAAAAAGTTTTAGTGATTTATGCCATATAAAAATCAATAAAATCTCAATTGGTATTTAAATGCCCTGCTTTCATGCGGGGTAAAAATAACAGAATGGTTACAAATATGCGCTCAGCTTATCTAAGGTGTTTGGGGAGCAAAAACCATGTAGAAAACCGACCCAAAAGTAGGCTAAACTTGAGTTATCAAGTGATCGAAGGTTTCATGAATTGTCCTCGAGTTGCTTGTGTTTGAGTGAGTGATAGATACCCCCGGGTGTCATAAAACGACCGCGCTATGGTAGCGCGGTCGTTTTGTTTAACCAGACTTGTGCTGCTAGAAAGCCTACAAGATGTACTGGACTACCAGCCCCGTGAACCCCACTCTTCAAGGTATGGACGCTCGGTGCCTAATGTTGTGGAACGCCCGTGGCCCGGAAGCACAATCGCTTCATCATCAAAGTTTCCAAAGAGTTTTTCAAGAACGTTTGAGAAAAGTTCGCCAAACTGCGCGGATGAATCGGTCTTGCCTACGCCGCCGGGGAAGAGCGCATCGCCGGTGAAAAGCAGGGTAGCGGGGGAGCCATCTTCCCATGTGGTCTGTACAGAATATACGATGGATCCGGGAGTATGCCCGGGAACGGAAATAGCGCGCACCTGCAGCTCTGTATCGTAAAAATCAAAAACTTCGCCGCCGTTTAACTCGTTTTCAATCGTGAAATTTTCTTGCGCACGAATGGCCTCGGCGTCCGCGGATCCTGCATAAGTAATGGCACCGGTGAGAGATTCAAGCTCGCGCAGAGCACGAATGTGATCCCAATGCCCATGGGTGACCATGATGCCCGTCACGCCAAGAGCACGGCGGGGGATAGGCTCGAAATCTTCTTCAGATTCGAGAATGCGCACTCGGCGGTCGTTTTCTTCTGTAAGGGCTAGGTTTGGGCAGTCCTGCATGATTGCCTCAAGCGTGAAGGTATACAGTGCTTCCGCATCATAAGCGGGATCGATCAGCATTTGCTCACCAGTATGGCGAATCGTGATCAGGTAGACGCTGTTATCCATGTCTGAGACGCTTAGGGCACGTACCGTAAATTCCGGATTTTCGAAGATAAGAGTTGATTCGGGATAAGTAGCCATATATCCAGTGTACTGATGCGGTGTATATCCCGTTTCTAGCGGCAAGATATAAAGGGGTAACGGGAACGAAAGTTGCCAGGAAAAAGTTCGCCACGAGTCAAACCTGCATCATAAAGCATGCTATCCCCGCCGAAAGAGCGTAGAATGTAGATTCGAAGATAGACGAAAGGATTTTCGATGCCTCCCCGCGCTGGATCAGCAACCGCCCCTTTGCAGTCAAACGACTTGAGCAGCATTCGTGTGCAGGGTGCTCGCGAAAACAACCTCAAGAACGTTGATCTTACGATTCCACGTGACGCAATGGTGGTTTTTACGGGTCTATCGGGATCGGGTAAATCTTCACTTGCTTTCGACACTATCTTCGCAGAGGGACAGCGCAGGTACGTTGAATCACTATCTTCCTACGCGCGTATGTTCCTTGGGCAGGTAGATAAGCCTGATGTTGATTTTATTGAGGGGCTATCGCCAGCGGTCTCTATCGACCAGAAATCTACTTCAAAAAACCCGCGGTCGACGGTAGGCACCATCACCGAGATTTACGATTATATGCGCCTGCTGTGGGCCCGTGTAGGACGTGCGCACTGCCCAGTGTGCGGTGAAGAAATTACCAAGCAAACCCCGCAGCAGATTGTCGATGCACTGCTGGAATACCCCGAGCGTACGCGTTTGCAGGTTCTTGCCCCCGTGGTATCAGCTCGCAAAGGTGAGTTTGTTGATCTGTTCAAAGACCTGGTGACACAGGGCTATTCGCGTGCCCGGGTGGACGGAAAAACAGTTCAACTTTCGGATCCTCCTAAACTAGCGAAACAATACAAACACACCATTGACGTTGTGGTAGATCGCATCGTAATCAAGGAGAGCATCCACCAGCGACTGACCGATTCCGTGGAGACCGCACTCAGACTAGCCGACGGCCGCTTGCTCATCGAATTCGTAGATGTACAGGCAGATTCACCCGAACGTACTCGAACATTTAGTGAAAACCTTGCCTGCCCCAACAATCACCCCCTGCAGGTGGACACTATTGAGCCACGTGCCTTCTCCTTCAACTCGCCCTTTGGCGCATGCCAGGCTTGCGATGGTATTGGTTCCAGGCTTGAAGTTGATGAGGATCTTTTAGTACCCAACCCAGATATGACTCTGGGTGAAGGCGCTATTGCTCCGTGGTCGCAGGGAAAATCTACCACCGAGTATTGGCTGCGTCTTCTTGCAGGTCTCGGCGAAGAACTCGGATTTGACCTTAACACTCCGTGGAAAGATCTTCCTGCCAAGGTTCGCAAAGCAATTCTGGAGGGCAAAGATTTTAAAGTTGAGGTCTCGTACCGCAACCGTTTTGGACGCGAACGCCGCTATACCTCCGGGTTTGAGGGTGTTAAAGCCAATATCATGCGTAAACATCAAGAAACTGAATCTGATTTTGCGCGTGATCGCTACGAACAATATATGCGTCAAGTTGCATGCCCGGTATGTCACGGTGCGCGGCTTAACCCTACTATTCTCAGCGTCAAAATTGAGGGTAAATCCATTGCGGATGTAACCGCTATGCCGCTTCGTGCCGCCTTAGATTTTATGCGCGCCCTAAAGCTGACCCCTCGCGAGGCTAAGATCGCCGACCAGGTTCTCAAGGAACTAGATGCACGCCTGCAATTCCTCTTGGACGTAGGACTCGATTACCTGACGTTATCACGCTCTGCTGGCACGCTTTCGGGCGGGGAGGCCCAGCGCATACGACTGGCAACCCAGATTGGTTCCGGGCTCGTTGGTGTGCTTTATGTGTTGGATGAGCCCTCTATAGGTTTGCACCAGCGCGACAACCGACGTCTAATCGATACCTTGACAAAGCTACGTGATATGGGAAATACCCTCATCGTAGTGGAACATGACGAAGACACGATGCGGGAAGCCGACTGGATTGTCGATGTTGGTCCAGGTGCGGGCGAACACGGCGGTGAAATCGTCCATTCGGGCACTTACAAGGAACTTTTGTCCAATAAAAAGTCGATAACCGGTGATTATATGGCGGGTCGGCGCTCTATTGAAGTTCCAAAGAAACGCCGCCCACATGACCGTAAACGTGTGTTAAAGGTCTATGGAGCTCGCGAGAACAACCTCAAAAATGTTGATGTTACCTTCCCCCTAGGTGTTTTTACCGCGATCACAGGCGTATCGGGATCGGGTAAATCAACCCTCGTGAACGATATTCTCTATACCTCACTGGCGAATAAACTCAACGGTGCAAAACAGGTTCCAGGACGGCACAAGAAGGTAGACGGTCTGGAACATCTGGATAAGGTTATTCACGTTGACCAATCGCCTATTGGGCGTACCCCGCGGTCAAATCCCGCGACGTACACCGGTGTATTCGACCATATTCGTAAGCTCTTTGCCGAGACGAATGAGGCTAAAGTGCGCGGATATACGCCCGGGCGGTTCTCGTTCAACGTTAAAGGCGGTCGATGCGAAGCATGCTCGGGTGACGGCACCCTCAAGATTGAGATGAACTTTTTGCCGGATGTTTACGTGCCTTGCGAAACCTGCCAGGGAAAACGCTATAATCGCGAAACCCTCGAAGTGCATTACAAAGGTAAGACTATTTCTGATGTGCTTGAAATGCCGGTTGAAGAAGCTGCAGAATTTTTTGCGGCCTTCACCCCGATCGCTCGGCACTTAAACACGCTGGTTGATGTGGGGCTTGGCTACATTCGTCTAGGGCAGCCCGCAACCACGCTTTCAGGTGGTGAGGCGCAGCGCGTGAAACTTGCCGCAGAGCTGCAGAAGCGTTCTAACGGTCGTTCGATCTATGTGCTTGATGAGCCTACAACGGGTCTGCATTTTGAGGATATCCGTAAGCTCTTAACTGTGCTTCAGTCTCTCGTTGATAAGGGCAATACCGTTATCACGATTGAACACAACCTTGATGTCATTAAATGTGCCGACTGGATTATTGATATGGGTCCGGAAGGTGGCGACGGCGGAGGCACCGTAATCGCCGAAGGAACGCCTGAAGACGTCGCACAGGTTGAGGAGTCTCATACCGGACGTTTCATCAAGGAACTTTTGGTGTGAGTCATATTTCAGGTAATCATCCGCGAGCGCAAATACGCGGTGCTGTAACAACTCTCGACAGAGTACGCCATATTCTTGCTGCTCAGTTAGAGGCAGATTTCTGTTTACCTGCGGGAGCTATCTCTCAAGCACAGAATCTGGGTGCTGAGGTCCTGAGCGCACTGCAGCTTCCAACGGAAGAGATGAGCGCATCCCGCCGCCGCAACGCTGATACCTGGGAACTTCGGGTAGGTAACTATCTGGGCGTGGGGTTGCTTTGCGCAAAGTATCCCCGGGTTTTGAAAACGGCCACTGAGTATATGCGTGGGGATCTCTCAAATTGGCTGGGCGATTATGCACCGTTACGCCAGCTGAATGAACTCTTGACCCCTTACAGCCAGCAGGTGAGCGGAACAAGCGTATATTACACGCCTTCACGCAACCTGCTTGAATCTGTGGTTCCGCCGGATGCTCCGGCGCAAGAGGTTAAATGTGCGGTACCCGGAATCGGTATGATGCGCCGGGTAGACAGCGGCGTTCTTCGAGAATCCTTACGGCAACATATTTGCGGTCTTCGCACGGTGACGAAAGTACCGAACGCTTCGGCAGATGCTTTAGAGGCAGATGAAGATGATACGGCGGTTTCGGAATTCTCGGTGCGAATAGAGCTCCTTCACCCCGAGCAGTACGAGCGTTTTCGTGGCGATCCACGGTATTCGAACGCTTTAGGGTTTAGCAAACGTCGCCCCGATATTACGGTCCTTGCAGCATTTGACCCTGACGCCGCCACTGCTTTGGCAGATCCTTTAGCAATGGCGGGTGCAAGTGACGATTCGCCACTGATGCGTCAAATTGGTATTGATGTGCTGCCACAGGTGCGACAACGCGGGCTTGCTGCGCGTCTTGTATATGAACTTTCCCGAATGGTTCTTGCCGATGGGCGTGTTCCATTTTATGGAACCAGTCCTTCACATGTGCTCTCACAGCGTGTGGCTTTGGCAGCCGGATTCATCCCTACATGGTGGGAGTTTGTCTCAACGAGCATGCACGATATGCCGCTCGATGAAGTATCGTAAGGTTCGTAAATTTTTGGTGAGAGTCAGAGAATTTCAGTGAGCGCGCACAACACAGGATTGGTCTTTCGAAAACTTACCCGAAGACCAACCTCGCATTTCTCACAAGATTTACTAGGAGTTCTCAAGCTCCGCACCGTTAGATGTGATCACTCGACGGTACCAATCAAAAGACTTCTTACGGTAACGGGAGAGTGACCCCGAGCCGTCGTCATGACGATCTACATAGACGAAACCGTAGCGTTTCGACATCTGCGCTGTAGACGCCGAAACCATGTCGATACAGCCCCACGTAGTGTAACCGAGTAGCTGCACGCCATCGGCAATAGCTTCGCGCACCTGTTCCAGGTGTGCCCGCAGATAATCGATACGGTAATCGTCGATCACGGTCATTTCACCATCGACCTCAACAAGTTCGTCGCGTGCGCCTAAGCCGTTCTCGACGATGAAGAGCGGTTTCTGCCAGCGGTCCCAGTACTGGTTGAGTACAATACGCAGCCCAACAGGATCGATCTGCCATCCCCATTCGGAAGCGGTCAATGTTGGGTTAGATACTCCACCGAGAATATTCCCTTCGTTGCTTTCGCTGCGGCTTGGGTCGCTGCTGGCACAGGTGGACATGTAGTAGCTGAACGAGACAAAATCGACTGTATTTTTGAGGTCTTCCCGATCTCGTTCGGTAATGTTGAGCTCGATACCTTTTTCGTGGAGTATGCGTAGGAAATATCCGGGATAGGTTCCACGAACGTGCACGTCGCCAAAGGCAAAGTTAGCGTGTTCGGCGTGTAGGGCGGCGAGCGCATCCTGGGGTGATGGTGTGAGCGGATAGGTTGGCATTGCTAAAATCATGCAGCCAATCTGGGCTTGAGGTGCGAGCTCGCGGGCAGCACGGGTAGCGCGCGCTGAGGCGACAAGCTCATGATGAATTGCTTGGTAGAGGTCTTGCTCACTCAGCTGTTCTTTGGGGGTGTTAATACCGCCAGACATAAACGGTAGATGCAGTACCGAATTGATTTCATTGAAAGTGAGCCAGTATTTTACCCGGTGGCCGTAGCGTTCAAAGAGTACCCGGCAGTATCGTTCGTAGAAGTCGATAAGATCGCGGCTTACCCAGCCGTTGTATTGTTCTGCAAGGTAGAGCGGTGTTTCGTAGTGGCTGATAGCGATAAGCGGTTCGATGCCGTATTTTTCAAGTTCATCAAGCACACGGTCGTAGAAGGCGAGACCTTCCTCATTCGGTTCTGTTTCATCACCGTTTGGGAAGACACGTGACCAAGCGATGGAGAACCGGAATACTTTGAACCCCATTTCCGCAAGGAGAGCGATGTCTTCGGGGTAGCGGTGGTAGAAATCGGTGCCCTCAAGTTTGAGGTTATCGGGCGTGGGCGCGGCACTTCGTGGGTTCAGCCCTCCGTGAGGAAGCACATCCTGAATACTAGGACCCTTACCGTCTTCATCCCAGGCACCTTCACATTGGTTGGCTGCGGAAGCGCCGCCCCATAGAAAATTTGGGGGAAACGCGCCGTGCAGGTGGGGTTTGATGATGGGCAGCGATTGGGTGTCATGCGTGAAATGCTGGTCTTGATGCATGGGACTCTCCCGTAGATGGCGGACAGTTAATGCTTAGATGGGGAATACGTATATGGCGGATAGAACACATCGCCGTTGTTTTACAACAACCCTAACAGTTTTAGCGCATATTCTTGCAGGGATGCGCAGTAAGATTACGGAAGATGGCTTAAGTTTCAGCGCTAGAACCTTGGTGCATCGCTTTGCTGCGCCACGCTGTATCGAGTGCTTATGGGTGTGGGCAGCATGCAGAATGTCGGCAGAAATAAAAAGCTCCGGGCACTGTATCTTAGAAAAAGATTCAGCGCCCGGAGATTATTGGGCTGAATAGAATCGGAAGAGCTTAGCGAGCGCTCACTAGGGAGTAGCGTATCCGAGAGCGAATAGCCACGCGGTGCCCACAGCACCCCAAATAATAATATTTACGAGCGAAGACAGGAAGCCCAGCTTGAACCATTCGCCCACACTGAAATACCCCGATCCGTAGTACACCCCTGCCGGTCCAGAGGCATAGTGAGTGATACCGCCGATAAGGTTGCCGGTAAAGCCGAGGAAAAGTGCGGCGAACATTGGGGGAGTACCCGCCGAAATTGCTGCCCCCAGGAACACAGCATAGAGGGCGACAATCTGCGCGGTGTTAGAAGCAAACATGTAGTGAATGTAGAAGTACACCAGAATCAGAATGCCAAAGGCGAGCGGCCAGGACATACCCGCAACGCTGTGTGCAGCGCGGTCACCTACCCAATCAACAACCTTGAGCTTCTTGAGCTGATCCGCCATGCCCACAAGCACCGCGAAAAAAATGAGGGTGGACCAAGCGCTGGAGTTATTCGCCATATCTTTCCAGGTGAGCACTTTAGTCACAAGAAGAATTGCGATGCCGAAGAAGGCTGCACTGGTCGCGCTAATACCCCAGGATGTGCCGCCAATCCATAGGGCTAACAGCAGTACGAAGGTACCGAGCATAATCCATTCCGACACGCTTAAGGGGCCCATCTCGGCAAGCTCTTTGCGTGCATGGTCGGGAGCATCAGGGGTGTGCTTGATAGTCGGCGGGTATACCTTCGAGATAAACCAAGGCATAACAGCAAGGGCAATCAGGCCGGGAGCTAACGCGGCAAGCGCCCAGGTGCCCCAGTCCAGATGCAGTCCTTTTTCTTGAGCAAATTTTTGAGCCAGCGGGTTACCAGCCATTGCTGTCACGAACATTGCGGCAGTGATGGTATTGACCTGCGCCTCAGTCATGAGCAGATAAGAGCCCAGCTTGCGGCGTTTCTCGGGGGTCTCGTTGGTAGAGCCATTCACCTCAGCAAGAGAGCGAATAATTGGGTAAATCACGCCACCCGCGCGAGCCGTATTTGAAGGAGTCGCCGGTGCAAGCACGAGGTCTGTGATCGCCATGCCGTAAGAAAGCCCGAGGGAAGACTTACCGAGCATGCGCACAAACAATAGGGCGATGCGTTTTCCTAACCCGGTAATGAGGAACCCATCGGCGATAAAGAACGCGGCAACAATAATCCAGATTGAGTCGTTGCCGAAGCCTTTAAGCGCTTCTTCTTTAGCGTTCATGGTACCGGTGATCATTGCAGCGCCGAGACCAATAAGCGCCACTGATGGGGTCGGCAGCGGCTGGAAGATAAGACCTAGGATAGTACCGGCAAAGATAGCGAGCATATGCATTCCACGTGGTTCCACCCCCGGGGGTACGGGAATAAACCAGATGGCTACAGTAACCGCGAGAATCACCGCAACTTTGACGATGAGAGCAGTATTAGCCTGCTTGGGTTTTTCGGGAGGTTGCGATTGCTCATTGCGAGCGGTGGCATCGGGTTCGGATGTCGAGGACGATTGGCTCATGTCCGTACTCCTTTGAAACGAAACTTGATAGGCGCACACGTGCAGTGTGCATACGGTTTCGTCAGCGTTCTTATGCTGTGAATGTGTTGGTATCTGATGGTTTATGTGGGAATACCCTTCAGACGTTTTAAGTTTACGTCTAGAATCACCTTTCAGAAAAGGGTTTGCCCGCAAAAACACAGGGCTTCCTTGGTTTCCCTTACTTTCGCTGAACAGTCGGGAATGATGCGCCAACCCGGTAGAATAAAATCCGTGGAAATCCTTCGTGAACAAGGCCCAAAATCCGGTGAACTCCTAATGCACCACGACGATACCGTGGCAATGCTGCGCGAGGTCGCAGCGGGAAAACGCCCCGCAACCCTGCGCATCTATCAGCCGAACCCTACCGTCGCCTTCGGCCGTCGCGATGAGCTCAATCCAGGATTTACCGCCGCCGCCCAGGCGTGCCGTGATCTCGGATACGACATACTCGTGCGTAAAGTAGGCGGTCACGCGGCCGCCTACCACACCGGCTGCCTCGTCATCGATCATTTTCAGCCCGCCGAAGACGCAAAAACCGGAAACAACCTGCGTTACAAACTTTTCGGAGAAATGTACGCCCAAGCCCTGCAACTCGTCGGGGTGGATGCGGCGGTCGGCGAAATCCCCCAAGAATACTGCCCCGGAGAATACTCCGTATACGCCCGACTAGGCGGCGAACATGCTGGGGAGCGCATCAAACTCGTGGGGACCGCACAGCGCGTTATTCAGGGCGGCTGGTGGTTCAGCACGGGAATCGTTGTATACAATTCGGTATCTCTACGCGAGGTTATTTCGCGGGTATACGATGCTCTAGGCATGCCCCTGAACCCTGCAACTGTAGGTGCCGCCGAAGACGCAAACCCCGCTTTGCTCATGGAAGACCTCGAAGACGCGATTTTAGAGATTTATGCACAGAACGGCTTCAAATAGCCATTATGCGCCAAGGCAGCGTTCCCGCCTTATGTCCGCTAAAACTATCGGCGGTTCCCACATAATCCATGCAGCTGCACGGCACCCCTAGCAAGACAATAAAGATAAGTTCACCGTAGACTGGTAATACGACCGCCCTCACACCTCAAGGAGAGCATATGCGCTGGGGACAAATTCAAGACGACAAAGGCCGCCGCGCCGTCTGCATGCACGAAAAAACCATCTATGAACTCCCCGCAAAACTCTCACCCCTACTCCAGTTCTACAGCCGTTACCGCACCAACTTCGGCGACCCTGCCAACGCGGCGAGTATCCT
Source organism: Rothia dentocariosa ATCC 17931 (assembly GCF_000164695.2). Lineage (NCBI taxonomy): Bacteria > Bacillati > Actinomycetota > Actinomycetes > Micrococcales > Micrococcaceae > Rothia > Rothia dentocariosa. The sequence goes on along the minus strand of NC_014643.1, from coordinate 2,283,196 downwards.
CCGTGAAAACGGTGCTACAACACTAGGACACGGCGAAGAACTCTGGAATACCCTACGCTTCGTACGACCGCTGGATCGCCCTGGAAAAGTCCTTTGTGCCGGGCTCAACTACCGCGATCACGCCGAAGAAATGGGACTCGAAATCCCGAAGTATCCCACCATCTTCACGAAATATCCAAACGCACTCATCGGCCCCAACGAAGAAATTCAGATGCCTTCTGCAAACGAAACCGGAAGCACAAAAATAGACTGGGAGGTCGAACTTTGCCTTGTTATTGGGCAAAAGATGCGCCGGGTAGACGAAGAAGAAGCGCTCGCTGGACTGCTGGGGTACACCATTTTCAACGATGTTTCGGTGCGCGACTGGCAGGGACGTACCAGCGAATGGTTCCAGGGTAAAAACTGGGATAGCATGACACCGTTTGGTCCCTATATTGTGGCGACGGACGAGCTTGACCCTACCTGCGGACTTGATCTTACCTGCGAAGTTGACGGCGAGATACGTCAGCACGGTAATACCTCTGACATGATTTTTACTTCTGCACAGCTTATCTCATATATCTCGCAGTTCATGACCCTAGAACCCGGCGACCTCATCGCTACCGGAACTCCCGCCGGAGTAGGGCTTTCACTGCACCCACGGAACTGGCTTAAGCCTGGGCAGACTCTAGTAACCCGCATTGAAGGAATTGGCGCTATCAGTAACAGGTGCTCGCGGCCTTATAGCGGATAAGACAAGGTTTATTCAGATGGTTGGGTAAACGCTGCAAAAAAGTGCAGTACCGTATGGTCTGCGCGTTCGTTCCCCGCTTTGTATTTAAAGTACCTGCATCCTCACCCATGTAAAGGAGAGGATGCAGGTACTTTTGTTGACCTGAACCTTTGTGCGCGATAAGGGGGTGTTAGGAAACGTAACCTAAGGTTTGACGGAGAAGGGAGCCTGCTAGAGTGAGAATAAACGGAAACGATGGGGCTCGCATAGTCTAAGAGGACTGTGAGGTTTTGGGCAGTCCATATTTCATGTAAAGGAGGAAAACGCCTAGTCAGTACGTTAATGTCACAATTTGGTGAGAAGTTTGTAGCGTATTGACCTATAAAAAGGCGTTTATATAAAATTATGTTTATGGATAAGGGTTCAGGTCAGACGGAACCACGAGACTGGGAACAAGAATTCGGTGCATCCGTAGCAATTTTCTCAGCACTCGCCAATCCGTTAAGACTTGCGATTGCACACCATTTGGTGGAGCGTCCACATAGTGTGAGCGAACTGCATACCTGCTTGGGTATTTCGCAGCCGCTCGCCTCGCATCATTTGCGCATCCTTCGAGAGGCGCATGTTGTTGAAGGGGAGCAGCACGGCAGAACCACTATCTACAAATTGTTAGACCACCACATCAGTCACATTGTGAAGGATGTGCACGAACACACGAAACACACCGGCGATTAGCTCGGTTTATCTGAGGAGAGATCATGACCACCGTTGCACCCCACCGTCATTCCGAAAGCCATGCACATACCCACGGACCTACATGTGGTCACCAGGCAGTCATTCACTTAGATCACGTAGACTACCTGCATGACGGGCACGCACACCGCGAGCACGAAGGACACTACGATGAGTGCAACGCATGCTCCTGCGGCAACTGCTCTGACCTGTGCGTAAACTGCACCTGTGATAACTGCACCTGCCCGACCTGTAACCATGCGGTTTGCGAATGCGCACACTGCAATGATTCTTGCGCCAACTGCGCATGTGATGACTGCGCATGCCCCACATGCCAGCACGCAGCATAAGCAATTTTTAGACTATAAACCCGCCCGGCGTACTCTATGAGGAGACGCCGGGCGGGTTTTGTATAAGGGTCTCTGTTCTATTCAAAATGTATAGGTGCAATTCTTAGGGGTAGTTCTGTGTGGAAGTTGAGTTTTTAAATGTAAACTCGAAAGTCTAATATCTTTAATGTTTTGAATAAAATCCACAGAGTTGTTTATTAATAAATGGTTATATATGTCGAGGGTAAATCGCTAAATATTTTGAATCATCGTAGAGTAATAGATATGACTTCTTCTGATTCCATTTAGTACGTGCGAATAAGCTGTTCCATTGGAGGAATGGCGCATGGAACGTGTGGTTTTCAGAATTGGTCTTATCTTATTCACCCAGCCACAATTATTTTGAGGATGTGTTGTTCATCGATGAATACTCGTATCCCTGTTTTGTCTCGTCGTGCCCTTATGAGTGCTTTGGGCGTTTCTGGGTTTGCTGTGTTGTTATCTGCGTGTGGGGAAGATGCAAAACCAGCTGGAACGTCTGTTGAGAGCCCGAGTTCTTCTAGTGCGGAAAGTGCTGATGCTTCCAGTTCTGCTTCTGTTTCCTCAAGTGAGAATCCGTCGCCGTCGTCGAGTGCGCCACAGCATTATTCGGGGAACTCGAAAGCACCAGATGGAGAATTCCGCGCCGCTGATGTGTATGGTCCTGCGCAGAATGTCCCGAAACCGAAGACGGAGGAGGGGTATACGAACGCTTCCTTAGAAGGGATGACTAAGTCGGTAAAAGCCTGGACGGAATGGCGTAACTACGGGCTTCAGACTGGGGACTTCAAAGAGGCCTATAAATTTATCAGTAAGAACTTCACAGATGAACAGAAGACCTATGATTTTGATACTCGTCTTTATAAAAAGGGTGGGTGGATTGTAGGCGGAGATGTGCATGGCTACGAGTTCCATGGTGAGCCTATTAACCACGGTGGTGGTAAATATAAGTGGAAGTTCTTCATGGCTTGGCCACATCTCATCTATATTGAGGCTGATGGAGAGCACTATAAGGAAGTTGTTAATAAAGATTACGAGAATAACTGGTATATGATGACTCTTCACCATGATGGGAATCGGTGGCTTATCGATAGCGTTGAGTTCTTGGATATGAAGGGTGAGAAGAATGAAGAATAGAGCTCTTCCATGCCTAATGATTGCATCATTGGTATGTGCCTCACTTTTTCAAAGTGTTCCGGTTATGGGTGATCCTCTCTGCGGTAATTCGGATGCTTCACTATGGTGTTCAGAGCAGGAGATATCTCAAAGTCAACAGTGGCGCGGCGGGGGACAAGCGCCAGAGCAAAATATAGGACAGTATCCAAATGCCGATCTGCACACGTCTCAGGAAAATAATGAACGTCGGCAAGATGAGTGGACGAGATGGTATCGGGAGCATCATCATGGGAATCTTGGGTTCGCTCAAGATAAAAGTGGTGCTCATAAGTCATTTAGATTTGATGTTGCAAATGATGGTTCGTACTGTGTTAGTCGGGATGGGCGTGTGGGCCAGTATAAAGAATTTACTGATGATGGTCAGGCTAAACCTGTCGGGGAGACGATTACGAATCATCTGTTCGGTGATACCTGCACCCTGAACGACCCGGAAGCAGCACAGCAAGCCCAGGGTGAGTATGAGCGGATTATCACCGAGATGCGCACCCATTTGCTGGAGCTGATCCCGGCACATCCGCACCTGACCCTGGATAGTGCGCATCCGCCACACACGAGCAAGGGTGAGGAAACGAATTTCTACACCACTCTAGAAGGCAGTTCCAACTTATTTGAAGGGGACTTACCGATTGGACGTACCAGGATTCGGGCGGTACCGGTGGCGTACCGGTATGAGTACGGAGACGGGCAGGAGCTGAGAACTCATCAAGCTGGTACACCCCGAAGCAGCAGCAGTAGTACCACCACTTCCTCCTCTTCGGGGGTGAAGGAGACGTCGACGAGTTATGCGTATCCGCAGGTGGGGAATTTTCATGCCTATGTCACGGTGACGTATGCGGGTCAGTACAGTATTGATGGTGGGCCGTGGCAGTTTTTCGGAACCGAGGTGTCTCGTGTTAGTGAGCCGGTGCTGGTGCGGGTGTGGGAGTCTGAGGTGCATTCGGTGGGTAAGACTTGTACTGAGGATCCGGGGGCGAAGGGGTGTCCAGGGCATGCGGATGAGCCTGATGTTGGGAATCCGAATCCGCAGTTGCGTAAGGTGGATGTGTATACGGGTCAGCGGTGGCATTTGGATGATGTGGGGGTGGGGGATAGTGAGGGTCGGTTGCACCCGACCTGGCCCAACATGTAAACAGATTGTCAGTATATAAAGAGTAATACCTCACATATAAAAACTGTTTTATTGTACAGGAGAAAGTCTCACATACCCCTGTCGTGAAAATTAGTATGACACTACCAAAATGTTGATAAAAGGTTGAACTTTTCGCTAAACATAAAGATTTGGTTACAATTTCCGAATATCTTTGAAGTTCGCTTACAGATAAGGCTAATGTTAGAAGTGAGGTAGTTCTGAAGGGTTACCTTGGGCAACAAGACTTCCGGGTTGCTCTTATATCGCACCGCACAACACGATTATTAGCGATTTCGCTAAAAACGCTATGTCCTGAAGATTTAGCTCTGACGCTAGAAACAGGACATAGCGTTTTTGTATATCCGGGGGGAGGCAGAATATAAACTGGCCTTCTGAGCTGTCGAAATAAGAAGCATTACAAACATAGGGCTGTGGGTACAGCATCGCAAGATGCTGCACCCACAGCCCTACAGTTTTAACGGAGCAAAGCTTTACCGAGTGGCCCGCTCTAGAAGCTGCAGTACGTTCTGGAAGGTATGTCCGGTTGCTTCGGTCATACCCTGCTCACAGGTTCGGTTTGAGGACGCATATGCGGCGAACTCGTGCTCGTTTAGCTCAGCGGTCTCGGCACGGGTAGCGCTCTGCGTAAGCTCAGGATGCAGCATACCGCGGTCACCCGCGTAACCACAGCATCCCCAATTCTTGGGAACGTATACCTGCTCACTCATGGCGTTTGCAATCTTCTCGAACGCTGGCTGCACGCCCAAGTGAGTCATCGAGCAGGTAGGGTGCAGCGCCAGCGATGGTAGGGGAGCCGATACCGTGAGCTTAGGCAGCAGCGTATCGGCGGCGAACTGCACCGAGTCAATAAGTTTCAACTGAGCGTAATCGGCTTCGCCTGCCCCCAGACCCTGCGTGATTTTATGCTCTACGGCAGCTGCAACTTTCGCACGCATCACCTCAAGGCCCTCAGTGCACGAGGAAGCATCGCACACAATCGGGATGCGCCCGCCGTCGGTCGCCTGCCACAGCGCTTTGAGCACGCGGTCGCTCATAATCGAGTAGCCGTCTGTATACCCCTTGGACTTCCACGGCGTGCCACAGCACATTTGGTCGATACCTTCGGGAACCCGGTATTTCACGCCCGCACGTTCACAGAGGCGAATAAACGCCTGAGTCGCATTCACCGGGTCGTGCTTACCTTCACCATCAACACCGCCGAACATGGCATTCACACAGGCAGGGAAGAACACGATATCGGGATTCGCTTCCGCATGAGGAACGCGCGGCGCCCCACCGGCAGACAGCCCCTTCTTATAGGCGGGCACCATATCGTCACCGAAGAGTTTACGACCAATATCGGTGGCTCCGCGTACCACCGGGAACGGCAGCATTTTTGCGACCGTGAGAGCCTTACCCGCCACTTTATCGACCGCACCCCAGTGTTTCGAGGCGAATTTCCACCCGGCGGCACCGAGGGCATCCTGGTTCTCGGCACGCAGACGGCGCACCAAATCACCCGTGTTGATCTGCACCGGGCAGCGCGTAACGCACATGCCATCTACCGCGCAGGTATCCACACCGTAGTATTCGTATTCTTGGCGTAGGCGTTCGGCAAGTTTAGTATCACCATTAGCTTCTGCCGCAGCAATTTCGCGGCGCAGCACAATGCGCTGGCGCGGGGTCAACGTCAAATCTTTAGACGGGCACACCGGTTCGCAGTACCCGCATTCCACACACCGATCGACTTCTTCTTCAACGGTTTCGGCAACTTTCAGGTCGGTGGCGTAATCGGTGTCTTCCTCGGCAAGAACCACACCCGGGTTCAAGAAACCCTTCGGGTCGATCAGGCGTTTAATCTCGCGCATGACCTCGAAGAGCTCGTCACCGAATTGACGGCGCACAAACGGTGCCATAATACGCCCGGTTCCGTGCTCTGCCTTGAGCGAGCCGTCAGCCTCCAGAATGAGCTGCACCATTTCTTCGGTGAAGTCGCGGTACCGCACAAGCTGTTTGGCGTCGCGGAACTGCTCGTTGAGCATGAAGTGAATATTGCCGTCTTTTGCGTGCCCGAAAATGACCGAGTCCTGGTAGCCGTGGGCGTCAAAGAGCGCGGTCAGATCGCGACAGGTAGTACCGAGCACGTCCACCGGGACCACCACATCCTCAAGCAGCGCATTCGTGCCGGTGGGGCGGTTGCCCGCGACCGTGGTGTACAGCCCGCGCCGCGCAGCCCAGAGCGCATTACGCTCAGAAAGTTTGCTGGTCATTTCGACCGGCGACACCACCGGGAGAGCATCAAACATAGGTGCGGCGGAAGCGGCAAGATCGGTGAGCTCCTGCTCAGAGTTTCCCTGAAATTCCACAAGCAGAGCCGCATGCTCGCGCACATCAATAGCAGCAAGAGCCTCCGCTGCCTGCCCGGTGCGCTGCGCCACACGAATACTGGTGGCATCCATGAGCTCAACCGTCGCCAGGTGGTTAGCCACAAGCTCGGGCACGGAACGGGTTGCGTCTAAGAGGTTATCGAACACGAGCAGACCGGTTGAAACGAATTTATGAATGGGCAAGGTGCGGTAGGTTGCAGACGCCACGAACCCGAGTGTTCCTTCGGAACCGATCAGAAGGTGCTGCAGAATATCAATCGGCGTGCTGTAATCCAGCAGGGAGTTTACGCCGTAGCCCATGGTGTTCTTCATGGAGTACTGTTGGCGAATGCGCGCTACCGATTCCGGGTTTTCGACCACGCGCTTGCGCAGACGCAGCAGCCCTTCGTGAATTTCGGGTTCGAGAGCGCGCAGGCGGTCATCGGCATCGGGCGCAGAAGTATCAATAACGGTTCCGCTAGGGAGCACGAATACCATAGATTCCAGCGTGTTGTAGGTGTTGAATTCGGTGCCGGAAGACATGCCCGAGGAGTTATTGGCAACCACCCCGCCGATAGTGCATGCCGACCATGAGGCCGGGTCAGGCCCGAGCTTGTACCCGTAGGGCGCCAGCATATTATTGACCGCCATCACCGTGGCGCCGGGCTGAACGCGCGCCCTCTTGCCGCCGTCAAGCACCTCAATTTTCTTGAAGTTACGGCGGGTATCGACCATCAGCCCATCGCCGCTTGCCTGCCCTGATAGAGAGGTGCCGCCCGACCTGAAGGTGAGCGGCAGGTTGAAGGCGCTGGCAGCACGGAAAATATCGGCAACCGCCTCCGCTGAATCGGGGCGTACGATTCCAGCGGGTACCAGCAGGTAATGCGAAGCATCGTGCGAGATAGCGAGCCTGTCAATTTCTTTAACACTGGAATCGAGGGCGTGCGCGCGGGTTTCGGCGAGCATATGCTCAAGGGCTTTGGCGTAGGGGGAGTTCAGAGCTTCGGATGTATTGGATACAACTGTCATGGGCCTTAATCTCCTTACCGGTGTAGGCATAGTTCTCTTCCTATCCTTCCAGTATGTGCTTTTGCACACGTTATGTCTGCTTAGCTTTGGCTAGGCTTACACGCCGAAATACACGTTTTACTGAGGCATTATGAAGGGAAACTATCGTTGATATTGTGTCCACCCTGAGCCATTACCTGAAAATTTGCTGTGAACGCCGTAGAATAGTGATGTCCGTGCACCTGTACAGTGCGGATTAGTCTGCACGGCTGCGCCTATCCTGGCCCCGTACTCTGGGGGAGTAGGCCCCGTGCCTAACCTAAAGGAGACACATGTCTGCCGCTGAACTGTCAGCACCTATTAAGATCAGCGTATCCGGTGAGGAGCGCGAGGTTACTGCCGCCACCGCCGCTGAACTCTTTGCGGATAACGCGAAGATTGTGGTTGCCCGCGTGAATGGCACGCTGGTCGACCTTTCTCACAAGCTGTCTGAGGGCGATACCGTTGAGCCCGTTTTCATTGACGAACCTGATGGCTTGAATGTGCTGCGCCATTCTGCGGCGCACGTGATGGCGCAGGCGGTGCAGGAGTACCGCAAAGATGCCAAGCTGGGCATTGGCCCCTATATTACGGATGGCTTCTATTTTGATTTTGATGTGGCTGAGCCCTTCACCCCCGAGGATCTGAAGAAGATCGAGAAGTCGATGATTAAGATCATCAAGTCGGGACAGCTGTTCCGCCGCCGCGTGGTCACCCACGATGAAGCGGTTGAAGAGATGAAGAACGAGCCATATAAGCTCGAACTGCTTTCGCTTAGCCAAGGCCCCGGTTCGGGTGCTGATGCCGCAGAGGGTGCCTCGGTTGAGGTTGGCGCGGGCGAGATTACAATTTATGACAATGTGCACCCGAAAACCGGTGAGGTGTTGTGGAATGACCTGTGCCGCGGTCCGCACCTGCCGAATACCAAGCTGATTGCTAACGGTTACGCGCTCATGCGTGCCGGTGGCGCGTATTGGCGCGGTTCTGAGAAGAACCCCATGCTTCAGCGTATTTACGGTACCGCTTGGCCCACGAAGGATGAGCTGGTGGAGTATAAGCACCGTATTGCCGAAGCTGAGCGCCGCGATCACCGCCGCCTGGGCAAGGAGCTTGACCTGTTCTCGTTCCCCAAGAATATTGGCCCCGGCCTGCCGGTGATTCATCCTAAGGGCGGCGTGATTAAGCGTGAGATGGAAGATTATGTGCGCGCCCGCCATATTGCTGAGGGCTTCCAGTACGTGAGCACCCCGCACATCTCAAAGGAAGACCTGTTCTACACGTCCGGGCACCTGCCGTATTACGCGGACGGCATGTTCCCTGCGATGGTGCTCGATAATGGCAACTACCGTTTGAAGGCCATGAACTGCCCCATGCATAACGAGATTTACCGTTCGCGTGGGCGTTCGTACCGTGAGCTGCCGCTGCGTTTCTTCGAGTTCGGCACCGTGTACCGTGACGAGAAGTCGGGCGTGCTGCAGGGTTTGACCCGTGTGCGCATGATTACGCAGGACGATTCCCACTCGTATGTAACGAAGGAGCAGGCACCCGATGAGGTGCGGCACCTGCTGAATTTCATGCTGAGCCTGCTGGAAGATTTCGGTATGACGGACTTCTACCTTGAGCTTTCAACCCGCGACACTGAGGGCGATAAGAAGGATAAGTTTATCGGCACCGATGAGCAGTGGGAGCAGGCTACCGCCGTGCTGGAGCAGGTGGCGCAAGAGACCGGCCTTGAACTGGTGCCTGACCCGGGTGGGGCCGCGTTCTATGGCCCGAAGATTTCGGTGCAGGCGAAGGACGCGATTGGCCGCACCTGGCAGATGTCCACCGTGCAGTATGACTTCAACCAGCCCAGCAGGTTTGGTTTGGAGTACCAGGCTGCGGACGGTTCAATTCAGGAGCCGGTGATGATTCACTCGGCCAAGTTCGGTTCGATTGAGCGTTTCCTGGGCGTGCTGACTGAGCACTACGCGGGCGCGTTCCCGGCGTGGCTCTCGCCAGTGCAGGTGATTTGTGTGCCTGTGGCGGAGGCTTTTAACGACTATATGACCGAGATTGCGGATAAGCTGCGTGAGCAGGGCGTGCGCGTTGAGGTTGATTACGGTTCGGACCGGTTTACGAAGAAGATTCGTACCGCTTCTACCGAGAAGGTGCCGTTTATTCTGATTGCTGGCGGCGAGGATGCGGAGGCTGGCGCAGTCTCATTCCGCTTCCGCGGCAACAAACAGGAAAACGGTGTGCCCGTTGATGAGGCTGTGGCACGTATTGTGGAGCATATCCGCAACCGCGTGAACGAAGACCCCAAGCCCAGCACCGAGGCTGCTGAGTAATAAGGGTTTAGGCTTCTAACCTAGCTATATAGAAAACCACCCCCTTTGCGGTGACAAGCTGCGGAGGGGGTGGTTTTTATATGCCTTGAGGAGGCGCGGGTGGGGGAGTACGGTGGGGTGCAGAAAGTTGTGTTGCGCGGGAGTTTTTCCTAGTCCGGGCGGGTGTCTTCGTGCTAATGTGAATGATGGTACTTACGTTCGTTGCCGTTCGGAGGTGCCGGTAATTGTACGATTCGGATAAGGACGTCTGAGCGGCAGGTAAGCACTGTATTTGCTGTCCCTGCGGGATGTGCTGGCCCACGGTTTCTAATGTGGAGGTGATTAACAAACTTACATAAGATTGTGTTGCATATAAATAATTCTTATTTTTCGAATTTGACCAAAAAATTTTACAACTTTGGAGGTTCTTATGGAAATATATATGGAATCAAAGAGAATGAAAGAATTTGGAAGAATTGTCAAAAGAATCGAATCTTCTGATGATTCTAGTGTTGAGATAACTATTGCAAAAGGAGCTCCTGTATTTCAAGACAGGGCAACTTGGCTGGCAGCCATTTCTGATTATTATAAGAGTGAATTTGGTCTGGATGTTATACTCGCCAATCCTGAGGCTGTGAAGATGGGGGCTTCAATCAATAATCCTGTGGTAGTTAATGATATATCTATAAAAATGCACAGTTCTCTTTATACTGTATTTAAATATACAGAGGAAAACATTAGCCTTATTGTTGATAAGTATAAAAATTGGATAATGTCCAATATTGTTCTGGAAGAGGGGTTGCTACAGACATTTGCGTGGAGTCTATACGAGGTCATGGATAATGTTTTTCAGCACAGCGGGGCTGACTATGGATATGTTTCTATGCAGTATCATGTTAGCTCAAAGAGGTTGAATATAGCAGTTACGGATATTGGAAAAGGAATTATTAGGAGTATGAGTGAGGGGGTTGGGGTAGCTGATTCCAAGGTTGATTCCGGTATTTTTATGGATTATTTCAGCAAGGGTGAGTATGGGAAAATCATTAAATATGCAGTGAATAAGGGAGTTACTTCTAAAGGCAACAGAAATAAAGGCATGGGTCTTTATGGCCTAACTGAATCTGTTAGGCGAAATGGTGGTACGTTCATGATTGACTCCGGTAAAGGTGCCTATGAGAATAATAAGGCAAAAGATGAGCCCATCGATACTTATAATTTTGGAAAATCACCGATTGAATTTAAGAATAGAGATAATGATGATGTTAAGTATTTAACATGTGTCAATTGGAGTCTGGATGTCTCTAAACCTGTGCGCATGAGCAGTATTCTAAATATTGACTATATTTCGGATGAGACAGATGAATATTATGATGAAGATCTTCAGGGGCATGTTATTCATATGCATCAATATGCAGCTAATGTGGCGACCAGAAATGGCGGAACCAAAATTTCTAATATTATTGGAAATTTAGTAAATGATGGTGCAGAATATGTCGTTTTAGACTTTGAGTCAATTGATGTTATATCATCAAGTTTTGCTGACGAGATAATTAAAGCTGAAATATTGTATCATCGTAAAATATTTTTTATGAATCAAAATGATGATATTGATCTTGTGCTCAAGTATGCGCGTAATGACCGTAAGAAAATTTAGTTAGATGTTTCTTGTTTATAAATTTTCTTTATGGATAAAACTGGAAAATTGTTATCCCCATCCTTGATTATAGGCATGATAAGTTATTAATTTATAGGAAAGGTCCTGGTAGAGGCTATCCAACTGGATAGCCTCTACCAGGACCTTTCCTATATGTATCTCGATCCGGCTCGAGACATGGCGTACAACTTCAACATTGCCCTATCCAGCAGTGACGAAAAAGGAGCAGGATAAATACTGGTAGGTAATTCGTGGCTGTTCCTCCCATCGGAACTTCCACTACCACCGCTACAAGTACCGCAGTGACTGTTCCGTAGTCGAAGAGAATCGATCCCTGAATAGTATTATGGAAAGCAACGCCACTTACGAAGAAGCAATAGCCTTTATCGTAAGAAGGCGCATTTGAAAGGGTTGAGATATGGCAAGCGTCGAGGTGATGAAGGAGCGGGCTCGTATTGCGGGTTGTTTCAACCTGTCTGCTCGCCGAAACCCGGAACACAGGGCGCTTGTTGCGCTCGCTGCGCAGCAGGCGGGAGGGGAGTGTCATGTTATCCCGGTTGCTCCCGGCGAAGATGATGCTGAAGTGCTCCACCGCGCATACAAGATTGCGGGCGGCAGTCCGGTCATTATCGTGACTGAGGCTAACGGGAGCTTTACGCCCGCCTCTTCAATGTAGATATATAAATATCTGCGCTATAGTTCAAGAATTTCTATTATTCTGTATATTGAGGAGAATTTGGTTGGCTATCAATATGGAATCCACAGTAAAATATATCGTAGACAAAGATCTTTTCTCGAAAGCTTTCTGTGTTTTCGTATCTGCGTACTCTATGTCGGTAATTTACTCTCTATGGAACCATACAGAACTGAGCGGCCTCATGGGTATTTCAAATTTTCTTGAATGGGTTCATTTTGATGCTCTAGCCAAGCCATTTGCCGATGTTGCTACTTTCCTTCAGCAAGAACCCTTGTCCGGGTCGCAGAATATAATTTGTATTGTGGGATGGATATGCATGCTTGTTAGTGCTATTTTCATGAAGCAGATTAGGAGCGGAGGGCTGCAGATTGTAGCCTTTACGCTATGGGTGTTTGTACTGTGGGATTTTCATGCTTTTAATTTTTTGGGGATTTTTTTCTTTAATTTTTCTGGCGGCTTTATCTTTTTCAGAGCAGAATCCGATATGTTTACGGGATAAGAAGTCGCGTTCTGAAGTATTGGAGAGCATGATTGTGCTGATATTCTATATAGGGGTTTATGTAGTGTATATACCACTTGTATTTATTGCGATATTTAGCGGAATGTGGTCGTTCAAAAATAAATGATTAGCAAGGGACCCGGCGGACTATCCATCAGATAGCCCGCCGGGTCCCTTCTTTATACCGTTGCTACGCGCTCAGCCCCTTTAGCGGGTGGTGCGTTCCAGTAGTTGCAGCACGTTCTGGTAGGTGTGGCCGGTCGCCTCCGTCATACCCTGCTCGCAGGTGCGGTTCGCCGAAATGTATGCGGCGAACTGCTTCTGCTCGCTCAGCTCCGCAGCCTCCGCCTCCGTAGCGCTCGCCGTCAGCTCGGGGTGCAGCATACCGCGGTCACCCGCGTAACCACAGCAACCCCAGTGCTTCGGTACGTACACGTCGGCACTCATCGCGTTCGCAATCTTCTCAAACGCAGGCTGAGTACCCAGGTGAGTCATGGAGCAGGTCGGGTGCAGTGCAATCGACGGCAGGGGAGCAGATACGGTCAGCTTATCCAGCATGTTGTGCGCGGCGAACTGAACCGCGTCGTACATGCGCAGACGCGAGAAGTCCGGCTCGCCCGGCTTCAGACCGTTCACAATCTTGTGCTCAAGCGCCTCAATAACCTTCTTGCGCATCACCTCAAGACCCTCAGTACAGGACGAAGCGTCGCACACGACCGGCAGGCGGCCACCGTCAGTAGCCTCCCACAGGGACTTCAGTACACGGTCGCTCATGATCGAGTAGCCGTTGGTGAAGCCCTTCGACTTCCACGGGGTAGCACAGCACATCTCGCCAATATTGTCCGGGATGCGGTACTTCACGCCGGCACGCTCACACAGGCGGATGAACGCCTGAGTTGCGTTGACCGGGTCATGCTTACCGTCGCCGTCCACGCCGCCGAACATGGAGTTCACGCAGGCGGGGGAAGAACACAATCTCAGCGGTTGCGTCCTTGTGCGGCTTACGTGCCGGGCCACCGACCGGCAGGCCCTTCTTGTAGGAAGGCACCATGTCATCACCCATGACCTTACGGGCAATGTTGGTGGTGCCGTGAACCACGGGGAACGGCAGCTTCTGCGCCACGGTGAGGGCCTTGCCGGCGACCTTATCCATGATGCCCCACTGCTGTGCGGCAACCTTCCAGCCGGTAGCAGCCAGCTTGTCCTGGTTCTCAGAACGCAGGCGGCGAATCAGGTCACCAGTGTTAATGTTCACGGGGCAGCGGGTCTGGCACATGCCGTCCACGGCGCAGGTCTCAATGCCGTTGTATTCGTACTCCTTGCGCAGATGCTCCGGTGAGAAATACTCGGTGCCCAACAGAGACATGAGCACTACCACGCCTAGACGTTGCACATACACGCGATCATCAAGCATCCAGTTGAGGCAGGCCCGCTCCAGCTTCGGCAGGTTGGCTGCATTGCGGCCCTTCACACAGGCTGGGGAGACGGCATCCGTAAGAGTCCAGTTCGTCATATATGGCAAGAAATCGGTAACTTCCGCATGCCAGGCCGCGAAGTCGCGCTCCTCGTTCAGAAGCAGCACATGCAGCAGGTCTTCTTCCTGAAAATCATGCGGAACCGCCGCCTTAAACTCCGTGACTTCCTGCGGATGTTCACGCAGCAGCTTCTTAGCGAGCTTGCGCAGTGCGGGCATACGCACGCCTAAAATCCGCTCGGGATCAACCGTAGGAATCAGCTTCTCCGTGAACTCCGCCAGCTTTGGTTCGGCAAGCTCACGGATTGCCTGTGAGATTGAAGAACTCATGATTCTAGTCTCTCAGATGCGGCTATTCTCTATAACGTATTGGTCTGGGCCAAACACCCGAAACAAACCAACGTTCCCGAGCGGCGAGTGTCCCCACGTGAGGTAAGGAGCATCCACAGATACCTGCAGAAAACCGATATGATGGCTGTAGAAAGGTTTGCACGTGAACCGACAATTCACGGCAGACCTGCTTCAACGAAGAGCATGTAAGGACTGGGCAGTATGGCAGAGGCAAACGGTACAGAAACACCACACACCCGTACTGTACCCGAGCCTGAAAACACCGTTTTCACCGATACCGCAGTTGACCGCCCACACAATGAGCGCCGCACTAAGATTACCCGCGGCGAAGAAGGACTCACCGAATGGGAGCGCCGCACCGATAAACCGCTTTTTATTGCCTCGCTCCTATACCTTGTCGCTTACGCCGCACCCATTGTGAGCACACGCATTAGCGCACCACTTGACGGCATCCTCAATATTTTTCAGATGATACTGTGGGCGCTTTTCGCGGTCGATTATTGTGTGCGTCTCTATCTGGCGCCCCGGCGCATCTACTTCTTCACGCACAACCTGATGAACCTCGCCATTGTGCTTCTGCCAGCCTGGCGTATTGTGAGTTTCTTGGCGATGCTCCACATGACCGCCAACCGCCAGTACAAACTGCTCTCAGAACTGGCCGTTAAACTCTTTGGATACACACTGATCTTCGTGATCATGGCGGCTCTCGCTATCTTTTCCATTGAGCAAGGCGCCCCAGGTGCCCTCATCAAAGATATCTGGACGGCGTATTGGTGGACTCTCGCAACACTGGCGACCGTGGGCTATGGCGACGTATACCCCGTGACCGTACCCGGCAGGGTTATTGCCGTGGTTGTCATGATTTACGGGGTTGGCCTGTTCGGCGTGATTACCGGTGCGCTTGCTACCTGGGTGATCGAAAAAATTAGCGGAGTCACCGAAGAAGACCACGCCGCAACGAAGGCCGATATTGAGACACTTCACGCCGAAATCGCCGAGCTGAAGGCGATGCTCGCCATCCGCATGGGAGACGGCACGGTACACCATCCACCCGAAGAACTCACCCAGGAATTTCTCGCCTCCCACCGCAATCATGATGCTGATAACGAAGAAGACAACCACGAGCCCGAACAACCAATGGAACTGCTGGAAGAGACTAAGCAGACGCTCACGGTGATTCGTCAGAAGATCGCGGTGCGCCTGGGGCGTGATTCAGATTAGAGCGCACGTGAGCCGCTCGCGGAGTTAAATATACGGTTTAATAGGGGTATGAGCGAAAACCAGAATGCCCAGAATACGAACGTCACCGATGACTTCGAGCTGCCCGGTGTGCCCGATGCGTTCCAGCGGCTCTGGACACCGCATCGTACCGCTTATGTGAGCGGTGGGCAGCAGGACCATACTGAGAAAACCTGCCCATTCTGCACGGCTCCTTCGCGCAGCGATGAAGAATCGCTCATTGTTTATCGTGGAGAGCACGCCTTCGCTCTGCTCAACCTGTACCCCTATAACCCGGGGCATCTGCTCATCTGCCCGTACCGCCATATTCCTCTATACGATCAGGCGAATGAGGAAGAAACTCTCGAAATGGCACGCCTGACTCAGCGTGCGATGCGGGTTTTGCGCGAAGTTTCCCATAATGACGGGTTCAATATCGGCATGAATCAGGGCAAAGTTGGGGGCGCGGGTATAGCTGATCACCTACATCAGCATATTCTTCCTCGCTGGAGCGGTGACACCAATTTTCTGCCCATTATTGCCCACACGAAAACCATGTCTCGAACCCTTGATGACATGCGCCAGATTATCGCTGACGGGTTCGCTCGCATGCCCTCATAGCCCCGCCTGAACGTTTCCGACAGTTATGTTACTTTGAGGGGTCATGAAACATTCACGTTAAACCGCGTATGCAGGTATACTTCATGAGTGTTCCGAAGTCTTAATGCGACGTAAAAATACGCTCGTGACCTGATCTTTAATCGCAAAATTGCTCTTGAAATCCTCCACACTAAACCATGATCTGGTACATTAATGCTTTTAGCGTGTGCATGTGGCAGGATAGAGATAGCAACATCACCGCTTGAAGCGCTCTTCCGGCTTCAACATTAACCGCATACCAACCACTCTCGAAAGCTGGTTTGTTGATGACAACATCCGCCGCTGGGTACAAGCGTACCCTTTTATCTCTCGCTCTCACGGGCTGCATTCTAGCTACGCCTGGATGCGTGGCATCTTCCCCTATGAGCCACAGCGGCGGAAATTCCACGGCCTCTGAGGACAACCGAAACTCCTATGACGACGCCAGCGGCAACCCGACGCCAACAGCAGAACCTTCCCCCGCTAAGATCAAACCCAGCGGGCCTGCACTCTTGCCCAGCGGCGCACAAGCACCTCTGACACCCAGTGAACAGAACCGTTATGACAATGGAGAATTTGTCGCCGCTACCGAAGAGCACCCCGCGTATAACGTTCACGAGCCTGAATTCGACCCTAAAGTCAAAGAGCAGGGTATTGAAGGACCAGAAACGTTGCTTAAACGTCTTGCAAAATTCCATGAATATGAGATTCTTACGAATCACGAAATGACTGATGAAGAGTCGCTGCAATTCTTCACCAAAGACTATAAATTTACTGAGCGTCCTTCGACGTTTGACACCCGCACCCCCGAAGACCGCGGGGATACGCCCGAAGAGTCCATGAAGTTTGACGATATGACCTTGGCGGGATATTGGCCTGTGAACCCGCTCTATAAGGTAGAGATTCTAAGCTCGGAAAAAGTCGGTTCCGGGGACTCTGCCGAATGGGTGGTGACGTATTCCTACAAACGCAACCGCTACGCCTGGTATAACGAGGAAAGCCTGCAAAACAACAAAATCTATCGCAACCGCGGTATGAACCGAGAAATGAAAGCCACATTTGTCTATGTGAAGGGCGAAGGCTGGAAAATTAAAGAACTCGAAGTTTTGAAAAAGCTCTCCGTCTCGCTCAGCAGCGACGAATTCTTCAAGAATGAGGAGTATTAGCCTCAGAGGAAAACGGCAGCTCTATTCGCGTCTGAAAGGCAGGGTTACACTGAACGTATGAGGTACCCCAACCTGCTGGACTCAATTTTTGATGTTTCCACAGCAGTCGAACACGAACATGCCCTTATCTGGCGTGATGTGCAGTGGCGTGAAAGGCAGCCTTTTCTGCGCCTTGAACCCGTGGTGTTGGCGGATGCCTCAGGCGGCACAAGCATAAAACCCAGCGGCGATGTTATGAGCGTTCCCGTGACTCCGGGTGCGTTTCTTGGGTTGCGGCTCGCGCTGGACGGCGCTGGGAACCTCCAAAAGTTCTGCGCCGGATACACACGCGGCAATACAGAAACCGGACAGATACAGCGTGTAGCGTGCCCACAGGGAAACCACCTAGAGAGCGGGAAACAATGCGAATATTGCGCTGCGCATGACGAGTTCACGGCTCTGCATACCGCGCATCTTTACACGGGAACGCTGACACCCGGAATGCGCGCCTACGCACAGCAACCCCACAGGCTTTATATCGCCACTTTTCCTGACGGAAGCTCTAAAGTCGGCACCAGCTCGCAACACTCAACACCGCGTCGTCTGGATGAGCAGGCCGTCGCCACCGCAACCTATATAGCCCAGGCGCCCGATGGGTTGCTGATTCGTGAAGCTGAGGATGCGGTAACTCGCATCGCCAATATTCCGCAGGTCAAACAGGTAGCGAGTAAATACCGAGCCTGGACTGAGCCGCTGCCCGGGGCTCAACTGCGGGCGGCGCATCAAAACACAGTGGAGCGCGCACATAAAGCACTTACCGAATCCGGGCTATTAACGCAGCTTACCGCCCTAGATGAATCCTGGGTTCCCTCCGTGGCAATGAACCGCCCTTACGCGGCGTTGCGTGCGCAAAACCCGGAACCACTCGACGCATTCCCCAGCATCCTCAAAACTCGCGAAGCAGGTTTCTTCTGCACCGGAGCCGCAGGAAAATTCGTGACTGCTCACGTTGGAGACCCGGATGCCGCCGTGCTGATCAACACCGCAGAACTCGCTAACTATGTGGTGGAACCGACGGATACTCTCAGCGCCGTCACGGTACAGACCTCGCTTTTCTAGTTTCTAGGTCGTCGTGTTCAAAGCTCTCTGAGGGGATCTCACACAGGGGAATATCGTAGCGTACTTAGCCCTTATAGTAGGGAGGCGGTATCCAGCCCGGTGTATAGCCGGTGCTGCGTTGCGAAGAACCCTCGCACAGGAATACACCACAAACGGTATAGAATGGTGAACATGTCAAAACCCCTAATTCGCCTTCTCGGACAGGGCATTCGCTACGCCAGCACGCTGCGCGGCGGCGGATCAGCATTCCCCGGTCTCGTGATGGAAAAACTACACCCACGATTTGTTGCCGAAGAACTCGCCAAACTGCCCTATGGCGTCGTCGTCGTTTCGGGAACCAACGGCAAAACAACCACCACCAAAATGGCTGTGCAGCTCCTCGAAGCACAGGGACTCAAAGTCTTCACCAACCGCACTGGATCAAACTTCGTGCGCGGTGTGGCGGCGGCACTGCTCGGAGCCATGGACCTTAGCGGCAAACTCGACGCAGACATTGCCGTACTGGAACTTGACGAAGCCCATGCTGTGCACTTCGTCAAAGCCGTCAAACCAAACTACGCATTGTTGCTGAACGTACTGCGAGACCAGCTCGACCGATTCGGCGAAATTGACACAACCCGCCGCATGCTCTCCACTGTAGCTGAAGCCACCACTGATACTGTGGTGCTTAACCGGGAAGACCCGCGCATCCTCTCGCTTGCGCAATCAGTAAAAACCGGAACAAACATCAGCTACTTTGGGCTCAACGAAACGCTGCGTTCCTTCTTCCCCTCGGACGACGAAATGCGCGCCGGAATCAATAACAACCGCGGTGAACTTCCCTCCGCAGACGTTACCCTCACCGCGTTCTCAGGTACCAGCGCAACCTTCGATCTCGCCGGTGAAACCTGCAAAGGAAACATCAACCTCTACGGTATTTACAATATCTACAATGCCGCCGGTGCCATTGCCCTCACCCGTGCGGTTCTGGGTGAAAAACTCAACAAACAAGCCCTTATTGACGAACTCGCTAAAATCACCCCGGCATTCGGTCGCGGCGAAACCCTCAACATCAATGGCCGCCCGCTGCAGCTTCTGCTTGTTAAGAATCCCAGCGGATTCCGCCTCTCACTCGCCAGCGCCAGCGCAGACGACTACGCCACCATGATCACCATCAATGACCAATACGCAGACGGCCGTGATGTCTCCTGGCTATGGGACGTAGACTTCGACTCGCTGAGCGACACCGGTGTAGACATGGTCTCAGGGGTACGCGCCTGGGATATGGCGCTGCGCCTTGAACACGACGGTGTACGAGTGGATGACGTCAACGAAAACCTCAGCGAAGCCCTCAGGAAATTCATCACCACCAGCGGCGACGCACCCATGCGAATCTTCTGCACCTACACCGCAATGCTCGCCCTACGCGAAGAGCTCACCAAATTCACCGACGTCGAAAGGGTTTCGTAATGACCCACACCATTGCAGGAGAACCGGTTTCAAGCCCCAATAACGGCAAAACCCTGCGCATCCTTCAGCTATACCCCAAAGACATGAACATCTACGGGGACTGGGGAAACACCCTAGCCCTGGCACGCCGCGCACACGCCCACGGGTTCGACGTTGAAATTCTCGACTACAACCCCGGAGATACCTTCCCCGACGATGTCGATATTATTATCGGAGGCGGCGGCCAAGACTCCGGACAAACCGTAATTCAAGAAGACCTGCACGCCATAGGGGCAAAACTCAAAAAAAACGCAGAAGACGGCATGCCCATGCTCGTGATCTGCGGGCTCTACCAGCTTTTCGGCAAAGAATTCCGCACCCACGAAGGCGAAACCCTCAAAGGTATCAACATCTTTGATGCCTACACGGTCGGCGGCAACGAACGTCTGATTGGCAACATCGTTGAAGATTCACAAGAATTCGGCACCATCGTGGGATTTGAAAACCACTCGGGACTAACCTACCTCGGCGCAGGATGCGAGCCCCTGGCAACCGTGACCAAAGGCGTAGGGAACAACTCGACAGATCATCATGAAGGCGCTCGCGTGCACAACGTGGTAGGTACTTACCTGCACGGTTCGCTTCTGCCGAAGAACCCGAAGATTTCGGACTATCTGATTGAGGCGGCAGCACAACGCAAATATGGGGAGTTCACCCCTGAAAAAATTGATGACTCGATGGTCGAAAAAGCGCGCGCATCCGCTATGAAACGCCCCCGCTAGAACAGATACTCGCCACAACATCCAAACAAACCGCGGGGTGCACACCAAAACTTTGACGGTATGCACCCCGCGAAACGCAGGTATGAAACTATCCGAGAACCGCGCGAAACCGGTATAGTGTAAAAGTATTGTGACGTGGCAACAGGGCAAGTACGCCGCCACGGGCGAAGAAGAGACAAGGGAGATACGAATGTCGGGTCACTCTAAATGGGCCACTACAAAGCATAAGAAAGCCGCAATTGACGCTAAGCGCGCGAAGGCTTTCGCAAAATTCATTAAAGCTATTGAAGTTGCGGCTCGTATGGGCGGCGCAGATATTTCTGGTAACCCCGCACTCGACCTAGCCGTCTCCAAGGCAAAGAAAAACTCTGTACCCAACGACAACATTGACCGTGCTATTAAGCGTGGCGCTGGGCTCACTGGTGAAACCATCGATTACACCGAGATCCTGTACGAAGCTCGCGGGCCTCAGGGCACCGCACTCTACATAGAGTGCCTTACCGACAACCGTAACCGCGCGGCGTCAGATGTTCGCCTGGCAGTCACCCGTAACGGCGGCACCATGGCAGATCAGGGTTCGGTCGCCTTCCTCTTTGAACGCAAGGGTGTTGCCGAAGTTACCAAGACCGACGGTCTGACCGAAGACGATGTTCTTATGGCTGTGCTTGACGCAGGCGCCGAAGAAGTACTCGATGAAGGCGATGTCTTCACGGTTGTATCCGCCCCCACTGATCTGCCCGAAATCCGCAAAGCGCTGGATGAAGCGGAACTTGATTACAACAACGACGACCCCGTATTCCGCCCTACCATGCAGGTAGACCTCGACCTCGAAGGCGCCAAGAAATTCCTCAAACTTGCAGACGCCATCGAAGAACTCGACGACGTGCAGAACGTATACTCCAACGCCAACGTCTCTGCTGACGTCATGGAACAGCTAGAGGCAGAGTAAAAGCCTTTTAATCTCATGCCCGAGCACGGTTACGATACGGTACCAAACACCGGCATCGCAGCCACTCGGGCATGAACTATATACAGCCCCACCAGCGCAACAACGAAAGAGGACAATGAACGCATCTACGCAAGAAAACCATCCTCTTCGTAATGAGCCGCGCTCTGCTGGCGCCACCCGCATTATGGGTGTAGATCCGGGGCTTACCCGCTGCGGGCTTAGCATGATTGACATGACCGCCAACCGCAAAGCCAGCTTCATCAACGTGGGGATCGCGGGAACCGCCGCCGCTGAGCCTCTTGACGAGCGCATTCTGCGGATTTTTACCGTGACGCAAACCTGGCTTGATACCTATCAACCTGATGCTCTTGCTATTGAACGCATTTTTGCGCAGGAGCAGGTCAATACGGTGATTGGTACGGCCCATGCCTCTGGGGCGGTTATTTCTGCCGCAGCAGTACGCGGCATTCCGGTCTTCTTTCATACACCTTCTGAAGTGAAAGCCGCCGTTACCGGCTCGGGGCGTGCAGATAAAGCCTCAGTCGGTCGTATGGTTACCAAGATTTTGGGGCTGGAAAAAATTCCTAAACCCGCTGATGCAGCAGACGCCTTAGCGATCGCAATCTGTCATGGTTGGCGCGGTGGCGGCATTGGTTCTGGCATTAATATGTCAGCGAATACGCAGACTCACCAGGGATCACGCCCCGTGCGCGCACAGCATGCAAAGCTGACGCCGGCACAGCGAATCTGGCTTGAAGCTGAGGCAAAGACACGACGCTAAACTTATATCGGAAATATTTTCGATAAAGATTGCTATAAACTGTACATTCAGAAAAATATTCTAATATACTGGATGATGGCACCCACGTTGGCAGGGTCCGCAAGGTAACAAGAGAGGGAAAAGATGATTGCGTCGTTAACGGGGCATGTAACCCATGTAGGGCTAGAGAGCGCAATTCTTGATGTCAATGGGTTTGGTATGCTCGTTCGGGCCACAGCACGCACCCTCTCAAATCTGCGCACGGGATCCACTGCAACCTTGTTGACCTCTATGATCGTGCGCGAAGACTCCATGACTCTCTATGGGTTTGCAGAACCTGCAGAGCGAGAGGTCTTTGAAATGATGCTCTCGGTTTCGGGGATTGGCCCGCGTATCGCCCTTGCCGTCTTGAGCGTGCATACTGCCACCGAGGTTGAGCGAGCCGTTGCAACCGGCGATGATAAAGCCTTTACCAAAGTTCCGGGGATCGGGCCGAAAAGTGCGCGGCGCATTGTGCTAGAACTGGCTGGTAAACTCATTTTGAGTAAAGATCAGGCCGAAGAAAACGCTCCCGCCCAAGGCATCGCATGGAAGCCCCAGGTTATGGATGCGCTCACCTCTTTAGGGTGGAGCGAAAAAGACGCAGATGCCGCAATCGACGCTTACGTGCAGCATAACCCAGATGCAGAAAAGGAAGCCGTTAGTGCTGCCCTGCGAGGGGTACTTGCCTCTCTGGGGGCACAGAATACGGTGGGGCGGCATTAGCGGTACGCCAGTACCGTAGGCTAAGAAGACTTGGTGTTCTCTTCCATAAAGGACGATATTGTGACTCAGAATCCATACGATAACGCTACATCCGGCGGATACGCGCCAGGGCAGGTTCCTGGGCAACGTCTGGTTGCAATGGAAGAAGAACCTGAGGAGAAAATGATTGAGGCGGCACTGCGCCCTAAGTCGCTTGACGACTTTGTAGGGCAAAAGCGTGTGCGTCAACAGCTTTCTCTCGTGCTCGAAGCCTCAAAAATGCGTGGGCGCAGTGCCGACCATGTATTGCTTTCCGGCCCTCCCGGGCTGGGCAAAACCACCCTAGCAATGATTATTGCCGCTGAGATGGAGGCACCGCTTCGTATTACCTCCGGGCCAGCAATTCAACATTCGGGAGATTTGGCTGCGATTCTGTCTTCGCTCACACCGGGCGAGGTACTTTTTCTTGACGAAATACACCGTATGAGCCGCCCAGCAGAAGAAATGCTCTATATGGCGATGGAAGATTTCCGTGTGGATATTGTGGTTGGCAAAGGTGCCGGAGCAACTTCGATTCCGCTTGAGCTTCCTCAATTTACGTTGGTAGGTGCCACAACCCGGGCAGGTCTGCTTCCCGGTCCGCTGCGTGACCGTTTTGGTTTTACCGGGCACCTTGAGTTCTATTCTGTGCCTGAGTTAGAACTTGTACTTCGCCGAAGCGCCGGTTTGATGGATATGCGTATCACAAGTGAAGGATATGCCGAGATCGCCGGTCGTTCGCGCGGAACCCCGCGTATCGCAAACCGCTTGCTGCGCCGTGTGCGAGACTGGGCGCTCGTCAATGATGTTCACGATATCAACTCTCATGACGCCGCGACCGCCCTTGATATGTATGAGGTGGATGCGCGCGGCCTCGACCGTCTAGATCGCGCTGTTTTAGAGTCTCTTATCCACAAATTTGGTGGGGGACCAGTGGGTCTTTCAACTCTTGCTATTGCGGTGGGGGAAGAAACCGAGACTGTAGAAACTGTCGCTGAACCTTATCTGGTGCGTGAGGGTTTGATCGGTCGCACTCCGCGCGGGCGCGTAGCACTGCCTGCGGCTTGGGAACACTTGGGGCTTGAGGCACCTGAAATTAACCTCTAGTACTCGCTGTTGCTCAGCGAGATCGGAGACTAGGTACAGGCACTGTCTTTGTCGGGATATACCTTTGTGTGGGTTATGAGCTAAAAATGGTGCGTTAGCTATCCGCATAAAAGATGCCTGAGTATCGCCAAAGCGGCGAATAATGCTTGAGAAAACCTACACGCAGATCATGAAACGAGTAGGGAAACACAGCCCTCTCGCGTAGGATGGATAGGTAGTGCACAGATAAAACGTCAAAATATCCGTAGGAATTACCAACCTGCGGCGGTGGGCTTGCGCCTACGGAGAGGAAACACATGGACGTCAATTCGCTTATGATGATTCTTGTCGTCGTCTTTGCTGGGTTTTTGATTTACAGCAGTTTTAGGCGGCAGAAGCGTCAGTTCCAAGCGCTGCGGGATATGATCGCTTCGCTTAAACCCGGGGACGAAGTCATGACACGTGGGGGTCTGTACGGCAAAATTGTCTCCGTTGATGCTGAGGCGCAGAAAGCCAAACTTGAGATTGCTCAAGGCACCGTCATCACCATTAACCCACACTCGATTGCGCAGGTTATTACGGCTGCTGAAGATTCTGTCGAAGGTGCTGGCGCATCCGAAGAAACAAGCTCTGACGTTTCAGAGACCAAAGAATAACTGGTCAAGGAGTTTCGCCGCTAAAAGGGGGAGCTCCTTATCTCATGCACATAAGAATATCTAGAACATAGAACTAGTAAGGGGCACATATGGCTAGGCGTTCACCGCTTGCAGCCGCGCGAGGCGCCCTCGTCTCGATGGTTTTGCTCATGATCCTTATGGCCGCTGGTATTTTCGGTACCACGCAAGCCGGTGGGTCGTGGGGAGCAAAACTAGCACTTGATTTATCTGGTGGTACCCAGATGATCCTCTCACCCAAAGTGAACGGGTCGAACGACACCAACGTTAGCCAGGAGCAGCTGAAACAGGCCGTTGAAATTATTCGTCAGCGCGTTGACGGTGCGGGCGTTTCGGAAGCAGAAGTTACAACGTCTTTCGGCTCCGGAAACAACGTTGTGGTTTCGGTTCCTGGAAATATCAGCCCAGAAACCCGTGAGCTTATTCAGGCATCCGCCAACATGACCTTCCGCGCGGTGCTGCAATCCTCATCGCCCGGTACAGCAGTACCTGAGGAATCACGCACTCCTGACGATAAACTCCCAAAGCCTACCGCAGAGCCACAGGAGGATAACGGTTCAGATACCAACTGGATTACTCCCGAGCTTTATAAAGAGTTTGAGGCTAAAGATTGCTCCGCGGGCAATAATGAAGATGCGGAAGCGGCAGACCCCAAGAAAGCTATCGTGGCGTGCTCTACCGATGGCAACGAGAAATTCATTTTGGGCCCGGTAGAACTCAACGGTAACGATATTTCGACGGCAAGTCACTCGCAAGAAACTAGCGGGCAGGGCATTAACACCGGTCGCTGGACCGTGAATATTGAGTTCAACGACTCGGCCCGTGAAACTTTTAAGAAAGTGACGACTCGTCTGAACGCTATTCGCGGTCAGAGCCCGAACGATCCCCGCAGCCGCTTTGCTATTATGCTCGACGGTAAGGTTTTGTCATCGCCAGTCTCGCAGGCGGTTATTGCAGACGGCAAGCCGCAGATTACCGGTAACTTCTCAGAGCAGGAAGCTAAGAATCTTGCCGATCAGCTGAAGTACGGTGCTCTCCCGATTAGCTTCTCTATTCAATCAGAGCAGCAGATCTCTGCAACTTTGGGTGCAGAACAGCTTAAAGTGGGTATTCTGACCGGTCTGATTGGTCTGCTTTTGGTCTTCGTGTACTCACTGTTCCAGTACCGTCTGCTCGGGTTTGTGACCATGGCTTCTCTGGTGGTCGCGGGCATTATCTCGTATGAAGCCATTGTGCTTTTGGGATGGGCCCTAAACTATCGCCTCTCCCTGGCGGGTGTTGCCGGTTTGATTGTGGCAATTGGTGCGACGGCAGACTCCTTCATTGTGTACTTCGAGCGTATTCGTGATGAGATTCGGGCCGGACGTACAATACCGGCGGCTGTCAGTCACGGGTGGAAGCGCGCGTCCCGAACTATCCTGGCTTCTAAGGCTGTGAACCTTCTGGCGGCAGTAGTGCTGTACGTTGTCTCAGTCGGTTCGGTGAAGGGCTTCGCATTTACCTTGGGTCTTACCGCGATCGCCGACTTGGTTGTGGTGTATCTCTTCACCCACCCCGCGCTTACTCTGCTTGCAAATACACGATACTTTGGCGAGGGGCACCGCCATTCCGGGCTTTCACCGGAATCCTTGGGGGCAGCACCCCTATACCGAGGCGCCGGTCGTTTCCGCTCGTCAAAGGAATCTACACTCAGTATTGCGGAGCGTCGACGTGCTGAGCGCGCCGCCACTGCTGAAGAAGCAACAAATGATGAGAAGGAGGCGTAATTATGGCTGCTGAAGTTAAGCCTAATGTTTTTGCGCGCTTCGGTAATGACCTGCACTCGGGTGCCCGGTCTTATCCTTTCATCGGCAAGCGCCGCCTTTGGCTCTTACTTGCGGTTCTACTGATGGCGGTATCTGTTGCCATACCGCTTGTAAGCGGTGGATTTAACCTGGGTATTGATTTCCGTGGTGGCTCGGAATTTGTGGTATCTCGAACCACTCATACTGAGGTATCTGAGGGCGAAAACGCCGTGAAAGAGCATGCGCCCTCGGCATCGGATGTGCGTGTTACAAATATCGCCCCTGGAACTATCCGCGCTCAAATGAGCAAGCTCTCTGATAACGAAACCCTCAGTGTTAAGAAAGCTCTGCAAGATGCTTATGGCGTGAGCGAGAATGACGTAACCTCTTCTTATGTTGGTCCTACCTGGGGCGAAGATGTAACTCGCCAGGCGTTCTTCGGGTTGATCGTGTTCGTGATCCTTGCCCTGATCGGCATGGCGTTCTATTTCCGCACGTGGAAGATGTCGCTGGCCTCTATAGCTGGGTTGCTTTTTACCGTGGTTGTTACGGTAGGAATTTACGCGGCTCTCGGATTCGAGATTACCCCGAGTGCGATCATCGGTTTCTTGACGATTTTGAGCTACTCACTGTACGACTCGGTGGTGGTTTTCGATAAGATCCGTGAGAACACCGAGGATGCTTTCTCCCGTAAAGACAGGACATTTGCGGAAGACATTAACCTTGCGGTGAACCAGACGTTGGTACGTTCAATTAACACCGCTATTGTTGGTGTTCTTCCGGTGGGTTCGATCCTCTTTATCGGCGCGTTTATGCTGGGCGCCGGTACTCTGCAAGATCTCTCGCTGTCATTGTTCGTCGGTATTCTGGTCGGCATGGTCGGTACACTCTTCGTATCGGCGCCGCTTTATGGAACCCTACGTTTGGGCGAGCGGAAGATTCTCGCCCACACACGTAAGGTTGAGGAATACCGCGCGAGTGGTCAGGCAGAGGCGGATGCCGCATCTGAGGATGACGATGATAAACCGCGTAAACGCCGTAAACCGAGTTTTGAAGTCAACGTTATAAACGCAGACCAATAACTTGACTGGGGCATATAAGTGAATAATCATAGGGGGCGTTCTCACAAGAGCGCCCCTTATGGTTTATGTAACACCTACAATAAATCTTGAAAGTTTCACTACATGAGTTTGCCGCACTTGCACAACAGTGAGTAGGATAAATAAACACATGAGAGTCTCACTCAAGATATCGTGATATCGCAGGTTTTATGGTGATGCGTGGGTCGACGATGATTCTCAATACGTGGAGGGCACGAGGAAGAAGGCAGAAAGATGAGCGCAGCAGGATCTCCCGTAATCCCCGATAACGAAGGCGGCATGCAGACGCAGCCGCCTAAGAAAATTGTGCGTGGCTCTCACCGTGTGATGGCGGCATCCGGACGTGTGCCTAACCGTTTGGTTTTTGGTCGCCGCATGCTTTCAACATCTGGGGGAGCCAACGAAAGCGCGTCCGTACGTTTCTCACCGCTTTTAGCGCCTGTTGTACGCGCCGTGCGGAAATATCACCCCGATGAAGATATTCAAGTTCTGCAGCGTGCCTTTGAAATAGCGAATAAATATCACGAAGGTCAAAAGCGTAAAAGTGGCGATCCGTATATTACCCACCCCGTTGCCGTGACCGCGATTCTTGCTGAAATGGGCGCGACCGGTCCTGTCTTGGCAGCGGGGCTTCTGCATGACACAGTCGAAGACACCGAATACACCATGGAAGAGCTCACAGAGGAGTTCGGCGAAGAGGTTGCTTACCTTGTTGATGGTGTGACAAAGCTCGACAAAATGACTTATGGCGAGCACGCATCCATCGAGACTATTCGCAAACTCGTGCTATCGATGAGTAAAGATATTCGCGTGCTTCTTATCAAACTTGCCGATCGTCTGCACAATGCACGTACTTGGCGTTTTGTGGCTGCAGGGTCGGCGGCGCGGAAAGCTGAAGAAACTCTTAAAATTTATGCTCCGCTGGCCCATCGCTTGGGACTCAACACCATCAAGTGGGAGCTTGAGGACCTGTCATTTGCCGCGATGAGCCCCGAAATATATGCCGAAATTGTGCGTATGGTGGGGGAGCGTACTCCTAAACTTGAAAAATTTCTTGATGAATCACGTAGCAAGATTACAGAGCGTTTAGACTCGGTGGGGCTTGAGGCTACGGTGACGGGCCGCCCGAAGCATTACTATTCCATTCATCAAAAAATGAAAACCAAAGGGCGTAGTTTTGACGAGATTAACGATATTCTCGCGGTGCGCATTATGGTCGAAACGGATGAACAATGTTACACCGTTTTAGGGCATATACTTTCACTCTGGCCTGCTATGCCGGGGCGTTTCAAAGATTATATTAAGAATCCTAAAAATAACAATTATCAATCATTACATTTGACGGTTTATGGGCCGGGTAATTTACCGTTGGAAATTCAAATCCGCACCTATAAGATGCATGAGGAAGCGGAATACGGTGTTGCCGCGCACTGGCGATATAAAGCGGCTTCGCGGGGTGAGAAAATAACCCAGCAGAAACACGAGCCGGGAGCGCATACCTCTGCCATGAATGTGGGGATTTTGCAGTCTATTGCCGAAATCTCTAATTCCAACCCTGAGTCAGATAAATTCTACGAGTCTCTGGCGGAAACTCTCGATACCGATGAGATCGTGGTGCTCACCCCCGACGGTGAAGCAATCGCTCTTCCCGCCGGGTCAACCCCCGTAGATTTTGCTTACGCTATTCACTCTGAAGTGGGGGATCGTACCGTTGGCGCTAAGGTGAATGGGCGCCTAGTGCCACTTCATACAGTGCTGCCCACGGGTTCAACAGTCGAAATTACGACCACCAAAAATGAGGACGCTGGCCCTAGCGAGGACTGGCTCAAATTCGTGCGTTCATCGCGAGCGCGAACAAAGATTCGTCAGCATTTCGCAAAAGAACGCCGTCTTGAGGCTCTGGATCGCGGGCGTGAAGCTCTCACTAAGAGCATGCGCAATAATGAGCTGCCGCTGCAGAAGATGATGAGCCCAGAGCTCATGACGCAGGTAGCTCAACAGCTGCACAAGAATGACGTTGCAACGCTGTACCGAGCAATTGGTGAGAACGAAATATCGCCAAAGCAGGTGATTGACTCTCTTGTCGAGCTCTATAATGGCGACCAGATTGAAGAATCTGAGGTTGAGGTTAGCGACTTTGATGAGACCCTGCTTAAGCAGACTCACCGTGCCGTCAGCGATAACGGCGTGGTCGTTCCAGGTGCCGAGGGCGTGCTGACGAAGATTGCACGATGCTGCACACCGGTTCCGCCCGATGACATCATTGGCATGGTGACTCGGTATAACGGTATTTCAGTACATAGGCGCGACTGCCCCAATATGCGTAATGCCGATGAGGAGCCCCGTATTACCACGGTGGAGTGGGCTTCATCCCCGGACGCCATGTACCGCGTGCAGATTCAGGTGGAGGGCCTGGACCGTAAGGGTCTGCTCAGCGACCTCATCCGAGCTATTTCAGAGGCCGGAGTAAGCATTCTGGATGCGCGCGTGCACACCTCTGAGGATCGTACCGTCATCGACCGGTTTGCGGTTGAGCTAGGGGACAGGTTTATGCTGGAGCATGTCTTGAACGTTGTGCGCAACGTTGCGGGCGTCTATAAGGCGTATCGTCTCACCGGTGCCAAGCCAGCGGCTGCATAGTCTTACAGTAGGTGCGTGAAAATCTGCGCAGGGTGTAAAGCGTGTAAGCAGGGCATAGCTTGGCAGATAAACACAAAAATTCCGGGGTCTCCCGATTGGGAACCACCCGGAATTTTTGTACCTTCGTAAGAAAGGAAGGAACAAGCTTTAGGCGTTGAAACCTTCAAGGGTCGCTGCCCAGGCGCGGCGCGCCTCCAAAGCCTCCTGCGCCTTGGCGATCTTCTTAGCATCGCCGGAGGCCTGTGCTGCCTGTAGCTCAGACTCAAGCTCGGCGAGCGAATCCTGGATCTGGGTGAGCAGCGAGTTTGCGCGGGCTGCCTTAGCGGGATCGTTCTTCTTCCATTTAGCGGCTTCTGCACCGTTGATTTCATCCTGAATCTTACGAAGTTCAGAATCTATACGGCGCAAATCTGCGCGCGGAACTCGACCGGCTGCATCCCAACGATCAAGGATCTTCTCAAAAGCCTTTTTAGCGGCAGAAATGTCGGTTACCGGCAACAGGGCGCGAGCTTCAACTAGGAGAGCCTCTTTAACCTTGAGATTCTCGGCATATGCTTCGTCCTGTTGTGCTTCGGCGGCGTTGCGGGCATCAAAGAAGACATCCTGAGCGGCACGGAAACGCGCCCACAGTTTATCGTCCTCACGGCGAGAACCGCGCGGAACTTCCTTCCAAGCACGCATCAACTTGCCGTATTCACGTGAGGTCTCAGACCAATCGGTTGAAGAAGACAGCTGTTCAGCGCGAGCGATCAACTCTTCCTTCGCGCGTTTGATGCGGGCGTTACGGTCGTCAAGCTGCGAGAAATGCGCCCGACGGTTGCGGTCGAAGGTGGTGCGGGCGGCGCGGAATCGTTTCCACAGCTCGTCTTCAACTGATTTTGCCAAATGAATTTCACGCTGTGCTTGTTTCCACGCATCGAAGAGCTCGTTCATACGGGCATGAGAATTCTTCCAATGGATTTTCTCAACATCCTGAGCCGCAATCTGCTCAGCCTCAGCAACGATCTCTTCGCGCGCCGCCAGAGCACGTTCACGGTTCTCGGCACGTTCCTGCTGCTGAGCCTCGCCCAGCTTAATAATGCGTTCGTTCAATGCGGACAGGCGCTCCTGCAAGCTTGCGTAATCGCCCACCATATTGCGCACACCAATTTGCGCACCGATGGAGGTGATACCCTTTTGCAGATCTGCCGCCGGGGAATTATTCTCAACACGCGATTCGAGCAGAGAGACCTGTGCCTCAACGTTCTCGAACTTGCGGGCGAAATATGCCAGGGCTTCTTCTTCGGATGCACCGGGCAACTGCCCTACGGCGTACTCTTCACCCTCAACAATCACAAAAACATGACCGTCATCGGATACACGACCAAACTTACGTGCCTGCTCAAGGTTTACCTGGGTGTCGTCGGATTTAATAGTCACCGCTATAACTCTCATTCACTAGGGGCATGAAAAACCCATCGGAAGAATAGGCTCTATGTCATGCCGGGGAAACGTCTCATGGCTATAGTCCGAAACATATAGCGCATCTATACAGCATAGCGGGTGTATACGGTTTATACATCCTATAGCGGCATGTGACGCGCCAGAATAGGCGCGAAGTTTTGCGGTTCGCTGTGGGCGCATCCTTGTTATGATTAAAAGGCTGTGCGCGTCACACAATATGGCGCACATCTGATACCACGATTTCAAGGAGAGAAGCATATGGCTCGCAAGGCATCGCTGTCTGGTTTTCCGGAGTATTTACCGGCTGAACGACTTGTTGAGAACCATGTTCTTGACACTCTGCGTAAGACCTTCGAGCTTCACGGTTTTTCTTCGATTGAGACCCGTTCGGTTGAGACTATTGAGCAGCTTCTTCGCAAGGGTGATATTGATAAGGAAGTTTACTCGATCTCTCGCCTGCTGGATGATAACGCCACTAAAGCTAAAGAAAAACTTGCTCTGCATTTCGATCTGACCGTGCCTTTCGCGCGGTACGTGGTTGAGAACGCTGGGTACCTGAATTTCCCGTTCTCTCGCTACCAGATTCAGAAAGTTTGGCGCGGCGAGCGCCCGCAGGAGGGGCGTGCACGCGAGTTTACCCAGGCTGATATTGATGTTGTGGGTGATGGTGAACTGCCTTTCCGCTATGACGTGACCCTCGCTCTCGTTGTCGTGGATGCACTCTCAAAACTTCCTATTCCCGATTTCAAACTTCGGGTGAACAATCGCAAACTTGCGGAGGGTTTTTATCGTGGGCTAGGACTTACCGATACAGCCGCGGTGCTGCGTTCCATTGACAAACTTGAAAAAATTGGTGCGGATGCGGTGGCGCAGGAACTTCAGCGTGAAGCTGGTGCCTCTGAAGAGCAGGCTCAAGCAGCCCTAGAGCTTGCGCAGATTCGTACTGAGGATTCATCTTTTGCGGCTCAGGTCCGTGAACTCGCTGAGCAGTACAAGGTTGAGCATGAACTTCTTGATCGGGGTGTTATCGAGCTTGCCGAAGTTATTGATGAGGCTGCCCGCCGTGCCCCCGGAAAAGTTCTTGCTGATCTCTCTATCGCGCGCGGGCTGGATTATTACACCGGTACCGTATACGAGACTGTGCTTGTGGGGCATGAATCGTTAGGGTCGATTTGTTCGGGCGGTCGGTACGAGTCACTAGCCTCGAACGGGAAGAAAACCTATCCCGGAGTTGGGCTGTCAATTGGGGTAACCCGCCTGGTGGCGCGCATCCTCTCGCAGGGGTTTGCGCAGGCTACCCGTAAGGTTCCCTCTGCGGTATTTATCGCCCTCACTAATGATGAAGGCTGGTCTGCCGCTAATGATGTCGCCGATGCACTCCGGTCGCGCGGTATCGCTTGTGAAGTTTCGGCGAACGCAGCAAAATTTGGTAAGCAAATCAAATATGCTGAAAAACGCGGTATTCCCTTCGTCTGGTTTATTTCGACGGAGGATGACGGCGAGCTGGCGCACGAGGTCAAGGATATTCGTTCGGGGGAACAAGTTGCTGCGGACCCCGCGATCTGGATGCCGCCAGAAGAAGACCTGAACGTGCGTGTAGTGCCTGCCGAGAGCATCGGCTCATAAAATATTGCGGGTGTCGCCACACTATAGTGAGTGGCGGCATTACAATGGGAAAATGCGCACGCAGTGTGCGTATCTTAAAAATCAAGCGCATGCACCCGGCTACTGTCTATAGTCGTGAGGTGCCTGCAATGAAAGGAATGCAGTGCTTCGCACCCATACCAATGGCGAGCTCACCGCCGCCAACATCGGAGAAACCGTAACCCTCACCGGCTGGGTAGCTCGTCGTCGTGACCACGGCGGCGTAGCTTTCGTCGATTTGCGTGATCGCGCGGGCGTTACCCAATGCGTGTTCCATAACGAAGATGATTTTGAGCACCTACGCAATGAGTACGTTCTGCGTGTAACCGGTCAGGTGACCAAGCGCCCTGAGGGAAATGAAAACCCGAATCTTGCAACCGGCGAAATTGAGGTTGAAGTTTCTGCGGTCGAGGTTCTTAATACTGCGGCACCGCTTCCATTCCAGATTGACGAGCATGTTGAAGTTGGTGAAGAGGCGCGTCTGCGCTACCGTTATCTCGATCTTCGCCGCCCCGAACCCGCTCGCATCATGCGCCTGCGTTCCGACGCTAACCGCGCGGCACGCAACCTGCTTGCTGATGACGGTTATCTAGAGGTTGAAACCCCCACTCTTACCCGATCAACACCCGAAGGTGCCCGTGACTTCCTGGTTCCTGCGCGTTTGGCACCTGGTTCTTGGTATGCGTTGCCGCAGTCACCCCAGCTATTTAAACAGCTCCTGCAGGTGGGCGGCATTGAAAAGTACTACCAGATTGCTCGATGCTACCGCGATGAGGACTTCCGTGCGGACCGTCAGCCTGAGTTCACTCAGCTCGATATTGAGGCATCCTTCGTAGATCAGGACGACATTATTGACTTGGGCGAACGCATTGTCGAGGCTGTCTGGAACCTGATTGATGTGCAGATTCCCCGTCCTATTCGCCGTATGACCTATACCGAAGCGATGGAGAAATACGGTACCGACAAGCCAGATCTGCGTTTTGGTCTTGAGCTGACCGAACTTACCGATTATTTTGCCAACACCACTTTCCGGGTGTTTAAGGCTCCCTACGTGGGTGCCGTGGTGATGCCCGGCGGTGCTTCTCAGCCGCGCCGCACCCTGGATGCATGGCAGGAATGGGCAAAGCAGCGCGGTGCGAAGGGCCTGGCCTATGTACTCGTGCAGGAAGACGGCGAACTGACTGGTCCTGTTGCGAAGAATATCACTGATGAGGAACGTGCAGGTCTTGCTGCAGCAACCGGCGCCAACCCCGGGGACTGCATCTTCTTCGCCGCCGGTGAAGCTAAACAGGCGCGTGCTCTGCTGGGCGCTGCCCGTGTTGAGATCGGTCACCGTACCGGCCTTATCAAGGACGGCGAGTGGTCGTTCCTGTGGGTTGTGGATGCGCCTCTCTTCGAGTCTGCCGCAGAGGCCACCGAGTCAGGAGATGTCGCGCTGGGGCACTCAGCATGGACTGCCGTGCACCACGCCTTCACGGCGCCAAAACCCGAGTTCTTGGATACCTTCGACAAGGACCCCGGTTCGGCGCTGGCATACGCCTATGATATTGTCTGCAATGGTAACGAGATCGGTGGCGGTTCTATCCGTATCCACCGCCGTGACGTGCAGGAACGTGTTTTTGCGGTCATGGGAATTGGCGAGGAAGAAGCACAGGAGAAGTTCGGCTTCTTGCTGGACGCCTTCAAGTACGGCGCACCTCCGATGGGCGGTATCGCATTTGGATGGGATCGCATTATCTCGCTTCTTGCGGGGGTAGATTCAATTCGCGAGGTTATTGCCTTCCCGAAGACCGGTAACGGCTATGACCCGCTGACTGCCGCACCCGCGCCGATTACGCCGCAGCAGCGCAAGGAAGCAGGCGTTGATTTCAAGCCGAAGAAGGACGACGAGAAGTAGTTCTTGCTTGAAAGCCTCGGTGCGTGATCGCTGAGAGGAAAGCGGGCTGTAGATACACCACGGTGTATATGCAGCCCGCTTTCGTCGTTTCGGTGCGTATTCGTGTATGGGTTAGCTATTCTGGAAAGAGTCCTCGTACGAAAGGGAGGAGCTATGCGCATCCTCATGACAGGCGCCAGTGGCAGCGGTAAAACCACATTTGCCGGAAGACTTGGCGCGATTTTAGGCATACCGCATACCGAAATGGATTCTTTGCACTGGGGCGAGAACTGGACGCCCCGCCCCAGTTTTGAAGCAGATGTGGATGAGCTCGCGGCGCAGGATTCGTGGATTACAGAATGGCAGTATTCGCAGGTACGTGAGCGTCTTCTAGAGCGTGCTGATACCGTCATTTACCTGCATTATCCGAGATGGTTTGTTGAGCAGCGGGTTATTCGAAGAACCCTACACCGGGCAGTGACTCGTGAAAAACTCTGGGCGGGAAATACTGAGCCGCCCCTGTGGAGCGTTTTTACCGACCCCGAAAATATGATTCGCTACACCTGGAGCAGCTACCCTAAATATGCGCCTCTGATGGCCGAAGCACGCAGAAATCACCCTGACAAACGATATATCGAATTCCGAACACCCCGTGAAGCAGAGAAATTTCTGCAAGCGGTACAGCTTCGCGGAAGTATCTGAACGTCTTATAAACATTGAAAGGCAGAGCATACCCATGCGAGTTATTTTGCAGCGTGTAAGCCGCGCATCCGTGCGTGTAGAGAATAAAATCGTTGGGGTGATTGA
Source organism: Rothia dentocariosa ATCC 17931 (assembly GCF_000164695.2). Classification (NCBI taxonomy): domain Bacteria; kingdom Bacillati; phylum Actinomycetota; class Actinomycetes; order Micrococcales; family Micrococcaceae; genus Rothia; species Rothia dentocariosa. Next base: position 2,246,805 of record NC_014643.1, on the reverse strand, counting down.
AGAAACCGGGTATCTTGCACTCGTCGGTATTACCCATGAGGACGGCGAGGCCCAACTGGCGAAAATGGCGGATAAGACCGCTAACCTGCGCCTTTTTGATGGCGAAAAATCCGCGCTTGAGGTTGATGCGCCCGTTCTCGCCGTTAGTCAATTCACGCTCTACGGAGATGCGAAAAAAGGCAGGCGCCCGTCGTGGTCGAAAGCGGCTCCGGGCGCTGTCAGCGAGCCGATTTTTGAGGCTTTTGTCCAGAAGCTTCGCGCTATCGGGCTCCGTGTTGAAACAGGAGTTTTCGGCGCCGATATGCAGGTTGAACTCGTTAATGACGGACCGGTAACCCTCATTCTCGATAGCGAAACCCTCTAGATACCGCGTGTACGCACGGTAGAGTTGAAATATGGCAGATTCGCTTTTTGACCTTGACCTTCCAGACGACGAAGATCGCGTAAAATTTGCGTCCACACCGTCTTCACGTACCGCATCCCAAGCACCCTTGGCAGTACGTATGCGCCCGCGTCACGTCGATGAAGTTTTTGGACAAGCCCATCTGCTGACCCCAGGGTCTCCGCTTCGTGTGCTTGCTGGTGCCGATAAGTCTGGACCAGCAGGACCTTCATCTGTTATTTTATACGGCCCTCCCGGCACCGGGAAAACCACATTGGCGCATGTCATCGCACGTGCGCCGGGGCGTAAATTCGTCGAACTTTCCGCTATTACCGCCGGAGTTAAAGACGTTCGCGCTGTTATGGACCAAGCACTTTTAGACCGTGACATGTACGGCACCACAACAGTGCTTTTTCTTGACGAGATTCACCGGTTTACGAAGGCTCAACAAGATGCGCTGTTGCCCGGAGTCGAAAACCGCTGGGTTATTCTTGTGGCGGCAACGACGGAAAATCCCTCGTTCAGCGTGATTTCGCCTCTTCTTTCACGTTCACTTTTGCTCCGGGTGCATTCTTTGGAGCCAGCCGATATTGAGTCTTTAATTAACCGAGCGCTCGAAGACCCTCGCGGGTTCAACGGTGCTGCTGTGATTGATGAAGATGCTCGTGCCCACCTTGCCGCAGTCTCCGGTGGCGATGCACGCCGCTCGCTGACTTCTTTAGAAGCGGCCGCCGCCATAGCCTTCAGCGAGCATGAACAGGTCGAATCCCCGGATGAGAACGCGGAATCTGGGGGAGAGGTAAACCCTAGAGAACCCGTGCGCATTACTCTGGCACATGCCCAGGAAGCTGTTGACCGTGCTGCCGTTCGCTACGATAAAGGCGGCGATCAGCACTACGACGTGATTAGCGCCTTCATTAAATCTATACGCGGTTCCGATGCTGATGCCGCCGTCCACTATCTAGCGCGCATGCTCGAAGGCGGCGAAGACCCACGCTTTGTGGCGCGGCGCATTATGATTGCGGCGAGTGAAGATATCGGTCTTGCCGATCCGCAGGCGCTTCAAGTAGCGACCGCCGCCGCCCAGTCGGTGGCGTTGGTCGGCATGCCAGAGGCACGTATTATTCTGTCGCAGGCGGTGATCTACTGTGCCTTAGCGCCCAAATCAAATGCGGCATATGTGGCTATTAATAAGGCAATAGCGGATGTACGATCTGGGCTTTCGGGGCAGGTTCCAGCTCATCTTCGAGACGCCCACTATGCGGCCGCCGCCAATTTGGGACACGGCGACGGATATATTTATGCGCACGATGAGCCGGGGCATGTGGCGGCTCAACAGTATTTGCCGGATACCTTGCGGGATAAGGTCTACTACGAGCCGACTCAGTATGGATTTGAACGAACCCTGGCTGAACGGCGCGAACGTATCCGAGAAATTCTGAATCGAGCCGATAGCTAACCGAACAGAAAAGCGGTATGCACCACCTCGGCCGTGGTGTATACCGCTAGAGTGAGATGTGATAGATAAACTCCGAATGCGCACCAGACTCTTATGAGCCCGGAAGTCGGTCGCACATCCGGTGTACTGCCTTTATTCTATGACATGGTAAAGATTCGGTAAAGGAACTTCTGTCATAAAGTTTTGAGGGAGTGTCATAATGTGTTCTTGCGCATGGTTGAGAACACAAAATTTGTGCGGTACTCAGCTAGATTCTGAATGCGAACCACGGTAGACTTGATGGGTCTGGCAGTCTCGTTATACCCACTATATAGCGCAGTATATTGTGTTTTGGTTTAGGAATAACGCTGACGTAGTGCTGGGGTACTCTGCCCCAAACTCTCCGCCCCACCACCCGGTGCGGGTAAACCGAGGAGGCCAGCTCCAAAAAGATAAGAGCCCTTAGCGTGAATACATGAGGGTTCTGCACTATGAAAGGTAATTGTGGCTAAAAATAACCGCACCCGCCGTACCGTGCGTCAGTCCCGTGCTTTGGGCATCGCACTGACCCCGAAGGCAGAAAAGTACCTTGAGCGCCGTCCTTACGGCCCCGGTCAGCATGGTCGTGCCCGCAAGAAGGCTGATTCTAACTATGCTACCCAGCTGAAGGAAAAGCAGCGTTTGCGCGCTCAGTACAACATTCGTGAGGCACAGATGCGCCGCGCATACCTTGAAGCAAAGCGTGTCGAGGGTCAGACCGGTAAGAACCTGGTTGAGCACCTTGAGACCCGTCTTGACGCTCTGGTTCTGCGTTCGGGCTTTGCTCGCACCATTGCACAGGCTCGTCAGATGGTTGTACACCGTCACATTATGGTTGACGGTGTGCGCGTGGATCGTCCTTCGTTCCGTGTTAAGCCCGGCCAGCTGATTCACGTTCACCCGAAGTCTGAGAAGACCACTCCTTTCCAGGTCGCAGCTGCGGGCGAGAACCAGGCAGTTCTGCCTGAGGTTCCGGCATACCTGAACGTCGAAATCGAGAAGCTGCACGCTAAGCTCGAACGCGCCCCCAAGCGCGAAGAGATCCCTGTGGTCTGCGATGAGCAGCTGGTTGTTGAGTACTACTCACGCCTAGCATAATCTCGAATTTTCGAGAAGGTAACCCCTACCTACGGTTCGGCTGTAGGAGGGGTTATTTTTATTGCATGATGTCTTGTGAGCTATTACCGGTTTAATAGACGGTACAACATTTATTGAAGGTGTTTACTTGCTTCGGAACCCAAAATCCAGGTCGGTGGTGTATGACTAAACCTGAGGATTATTCCTCAATGTTGTTGCATCTTATGCATGTCTTATAGAGTTTGATGAGGGTAATAAACGTGGAATCTGAACTGTAACGAGATGCCGCAGTAAGTGTAAATTTTTTATAAAACCCCTGGTAGAGCTGTATATTTTGACGACAAGCGGCGTTCAAAATGGGCATGCACAAGGTTTTTCATTTATGATGGAGTAAGCCGTGGGTACGGTTTTTCTGTGTGCTCGCTTCAAAGCTCGTTTCTCGCGGGCGCCCACTGTGTTTTACTGGTTGATATAGGAAAGAGGTCGTGATGAGTGGTGGAGACATTGCAGGTCTGATAGCTGCCGGTGTTTTCGCAATTCTTGTGGCGTTACTTGCTTTACCTATTATTCGCCTGACTAAAGTTTTCGATGAACTTATCGTGACCATTCGTTCACTCAACCAGAGCACATCGCCTTTGATCGACGAAGTTACTAAAACAGTCGTTACCACGAATGAGCAGCTTGAGAAGGTAGACGGTATCACCTCTAACGTATCCGATGCTTCCGCGAACGTTTCTGCCCTGTCTTCTTTGGTGACCTCAACTGTGGGGCAGCCCCTTATTAAAGTTGCTTCGTTCTCATACGGTGTCCGTCAGGCATTCCGCGGTAAGAAGCCTGGTGACGACGATCGTGCAGCTGGTACTTCACAGGGAGGTGAACAGTAATTGGGTTTATTTCGGTCAGTTCTTCTTGTGGGAGCGGGCGCAGCGGTAGGCTATTTCGCGTCAAAACGTGCCAGCGCATCGCCCGAAAAGAAAACAGGCGCTCTTGTTCAGTACCAACAGGGTACACTCGCTCTTAACCCGGAGTCACAGGTGGGAAAGTTTTTCGATTCACCCGTTGGTAAGCCTCTTCAACCCTATGCGCTTAAAGCTGTCGAATTTGCTGCGCGTGTTCGTGAAGGCATGCAGGAAAAAGAAGCTGAACTTCATGCTAAAGTTGAGCGACAGAAACAGGATATACGTCCTGGTTCTATAGATACCTGGGACCGTCAGATGAGTGAGCAAGAAATTGCTTCCACAAATCGGGCTGCTGCCGAGCGGGAACTGCTCGACGTGGAATCGCGGATTGCCGCTACAGAGGAGGAACTTCGCTCCGCCCGCATCCAACGTGACCGAGAGCTGGGTGAAGATTTCTTTAACTAGCCGGTACTGTAACGTAGCCGTAATGACGGCATGACGAACTTGATAGATTTCGTAGAATTTCACACAGAATTGTCTAAGGAAAGCGATGCTCTCACAGGAAATTTCTAAGCGTTGGATCGAATTTTTCGAGAAGCGCGGACATACCGTGGTGCCTTCTGCATCACTCATCTCAAACGAACCCGGTGCCATGTTTACCATTGCCGGTATGGTGCCCTTTATCCCTTATTTTCTTGGACGAGAGACCCCTCCGTTCTCGCGTGCAACAAGCGTTCAGAAGTGTATTCGTACCCTCGACATTGAAGAAGTAGGTAAGACCGCCCGTCATGGCACCTTCTTCCAGATGGCGGGTAACTTTTCATTCGGTGACTATTTCAAAGAGCAAGCTATTCCTTTCGCCTACGAACTACTCACCGCTAGCCAGGATAAAGGCGGTTACGGGTTAGATCCGGAACGTCTGTGGGTGACCATTTACGAAGGAGACAATGAAGCCTTCGACGTATGGACTAAAACCGTAGGATTCCCAGAAGAACGTATTCAACGCATGGGCATGAAGGAAAACTACTGGTCTACAGGTCAGCCTGGTCCTGCAGGCCCCGATTCCGAAATTTTCTACGACCGCGGACCCGCATACGGCAAAGAAGGCGGTCCGGCGGTAGATGACGATCGCTATATTGAGATCTGGAACCTTGTGTTCATGCAGTATCAGCGTGGTGAAGGGATCGGTAAGGAAGACTTCGAGATTCTGGGTGAATTGCCCAAGAAGAATATCGATACCGGTTTAGGCGTTGAGCGTTTGGCGATGCTTCTGCAGGGTGTTGAAAACTTCTACGAAACCGATCAGGTGCGCCCGGTACTTGACGCCGCTTCGAAGCTCTCCGGGAAAAAATACCACGGCTCTGAATCTCCCGAAGATCCGGGGTATGAAGACGATGTGCGCATGCGTGTGGTCGCGGACCATATTCGCTCTTCTCTCATGCTGATTGCCGATGGTGTGACTCCCTCCAACGAAGGACGCGGCTATATTCTACGCCGCCTGATGCGCCGCGCTATTCGTGCGATGCGTCTGCTGGGCGTTACTGAACCGTGCCTGCCTATCCTATTCCCCGCTTCTCGCGATGCGATGGCTGGTGCTTTCCCCTACGTGGCGGATGATTTCGAGCGTATTTCCCGCATCGCTTATGCCGAGGAAAAGGCATTTTTGCATACGATTGAAACCGGCACCGAGCGTTTGGAAGAAGCCGTTGCTACGGCTAAGAAAGACGGGTCAAACTCTGTTTCTGGGGCAGAAGCATTTGCGCTGCACGATACCTACGGATTCCCAATCGACCTGACCCTTGAAATGGCCGCTGAAGCAGGCGTAAAGGTTGATGAGAAGGCGTTCCGCGAACTGATGGCTGAGCAGCGTCACCGTGCTCAGGCTGATGCTAAGGCTAAAAAAGGTTCTTTCGCAGATCTCTCTGAGCTTCGTAAGCTCGTGGATGAACGTGGTTCTATCTTTACCGGGTACACCGAACTTCGCACTGAGACTCATCTTCGTGCTTTGCTGAAGGATGGGGTTTCCGTTCCCGTAGCTAAAGCGGGCGATAAGATTGAGGTTGTTTTGGATGAAACCCCGTTCTATGCGGAGGGCGGCGGACAGGCAGCTGATACCGGCGTGATTACTGGAAACGGTTTCGTGATTGATGTTCAGGACGTGCAGCAGCCTGTCAAGGGTTTGAGTGTTCACCGCGCCGTTGTTCGTGAAGGTGAAGCGCATCCGGGCGCTGAAGTTGTGGCGCAGGTTGATGTGCAGCGACGTCGAGATGGTGAAAAAGCCCATTCGGGTACCCATATTGTTCATGCGGCTTTGCACCAGGTATTGGGTAATGAAGCAACTCAGCGTGGTTCCTTCAATAAGGAAGGCTACCTGCGTTTTGACTTCGCATGGGGTGAGAGCCTATCTGACTCCGCTAAGCGTGAAGTCGAAGAGGTAGCAAACCTCGCTATCCGGGATAATCACGAAGTTATTGCGCGTGAGATGCCTCTTGCCGAGGCTAAAGCCCTAGGCGCTATGAGCCTCTTCGGCGAGAAGTATGGCAACATCGTGCGTATGGTCGAAATCGGTGGAGAGTTCTCGCGTGAGCTTTGTGGCGGCACCCACGTAGGAACTTCATCTGAAATTGGTTCTCTGACTCTGCTCACTGAACAGTCTGTGGGCTCGGGTAACCGCCGCGTTGAGGCACTGGTCGGTATGAATTCTTTCGAGCATCTTGCCGCTGAGCGTACCCTAGTCAATCAGCTGACCGGCATGATGAAAGTGCAGTCCTCGGCTGAACTACCCGAGAAAATAAACCAGACGTTGGCGAAACTAAAGTCAGCTGAGAAAGAACTTGAAAAGCTGCGCCGCGAGAAGCTTCAGGCTGAGGCTGGTAAGCTTTTAGAAAACGCGCAAACCATCGGCAGCGTACGAGTTCTTACACATCATGCGGGAGAGCTGGACGCCAACGGTGTTCGTTCGCTAGCGTTAGATTTACGTTCACGCTTCGGCTCTGAAGCTGCCGTTGTGGCGGTGACTGGCGTGGCCAATGGTCGCCCGGTTATTCTTGTCGCCACAAATGAAGGTGCCCGTGAAGCTGGCATTAAAGCCGGTGCCTTGGTGCGACTCGCAGCAGGTATACTCGGCGGCGGTGGCGGCGGCAAGGACGATGTTGCACAGGGCGGCGGACAGGATGCTTCGAAGGTTTCAGAAGCACTGGATGCTATCCGCAACGCGATAGCGCAGGCATAACTTGACTGAATTTCAACGAGGAGTACGGATGGGTGTTGACGTGGGTAATGCCCGCGTTGGCACGTCATTGAGCGACCCAGACGGCATTCTGGCGACTCCGCTCAAGACACTCCGTCGTGACAGCAAGAAGAACTCGGACCGTCGAGTTCTCCGCAAACTTGTGGAGGTTAACGACGTGAAAGAGATCTTTGTGGGGCTTCCCAAAACCATGCGGGGAGGAGAGTCGGACTCCACCCGCATGGCACGGGATTACGCCCACGCTTTGCGCTCCGAATTGGATGCAGAAGGAAATACACACATCAACATTTGGCTGGTCGATGAGCGTCTCACCACGGTGAGTGCGCATCGTTCCCTCCACGAGGCTGGTGTATCCAGCCGAAATTTCAAGACTATGGTTGACCAGGTTGCTGCTGTTAACATATTGCAGTACAGTCTGGATGCTCTTAAAGCTGGGCAAGCTGTCGCTGGATATCTGGTGCATGAATCACCTCGCGAAGATTCCCATCTGCAAGAGACTATAGACGGCCCCGTCAACGAAACGGAGAACCTTCAGTGACCGAAGAACCTACAAAACAGCGGACGCGAGAGAGTAGCTTAAGCGAGCTTCTCAGTCCGACACTCGCCGAAAGCCAGGCTGGCATTCGCGGTATCACCCTTGAGGATGAGGTGGTAACCGCTAGGGAGCTACGCGCGCGTAAGCGTCGCCGCCACACCATCATGGCAACAGCTTTGAGCGTCTTTGCCGTGGTACTTATTGTGCTTGGGGTGGTCTTCGTGCAGCGTTACGACATTAACCCCTTCAAAAATCGTGACTACTCGGGATCGGGAAATGGCGAGCCGGTAAGCTTCACGATTGAGCAGGGTGAGAGTACCGCGCAGATTGCGCAGGCGCTCAAAGAAAAAGACATTATTGCCGATCCTGGCAAGTTCATTGACGTGTACCAGAAAGAGGCTAACGGTAAAACTCTTAAAGCTGGTACCTATGAGTTGCAGAAGCAAATGAGCAGCTCTTCGGTCGTGAAGAACCTGGTAGATAGCGATAATAATATTTTCTATATCGCGGTTCAGCAGGGTAAGCGCATGAACGAGACGGTCGATATTATCGCTAAAGCTACCGAAGGCAAGATAAGCCGTCGTGATATTGAGGCTGCTATGTCTCACCCTGAAGAATACGGTATCCCGAAGAACTTCCCCTCAATGGAAGGCTGGCTGCACCCGGGCGAATACCGAATTCCGAAGGAAGGAACCGACGCCAAGAAAATCATTGAGGCTATGGTTTCGCGAACAAAGGCTGATCTGCAGGAAGCAGGAGTTAGCGGAGACCAACGAACCTTTGAGGTCCTGACTAAGGCTTCTATCGTGGAGCTTGAAGCACAGCCTAAGGACTATGTGGCCGTTGCGGGCATTATCAATAACCGCCTTAATAACCCCAAGGGTGAGACTAACGGTTTGATTCAGTCCGATGCTACCGTGACCTATGGCTTGGGTGTACGTTCATATCACCTCACGGAAGAGCAAAAGGCTGATAAGAATAATAAGTACAACACCTATGCGAATACGGGGCTGCCTGCAGGCCCGATTGCATCGCCAGGGTTGTCCTCAATCAAAGCGGTAGCAAATCCCGAGAACAACCCGTACTACTACTGGGTAACGGTTGACCTTGATACGGGTGAGACGAAGTACTCGCGCACCTACAAGGAACACCAGAAGTACGTTGACGAGTACAACCAGTGGTGTGAGGAACACTCAGGTCGCTGTAAGTAAGATACTGCGTGGTCAGTACTGAGGCACCGTATTTGTAGGTTCTGTACGGTTCTTCGTAAGACGGAATGGATGTTCCTTCCACTAAACTGGAAGGAGCATCCGTTTCGTTTATGTGTGTAAACTGACGGACAACCTAAATGGCATCGCGTGGGAAGGGAATACCATGACTAAAGCAGCGGCAGCACGACGAGCCTATGTGCTGGGCCATCCTATAGCGCATTCGCTCTCGCCAGTTTTACATACCGCTGCGTACCAGGTACTCAAAGAGAACATTACGTATGCCCGTCGTGACACACTCTCCGCGGATCTTCCGGCTCTCATGGACGAGGCAGAGGCTGGAGAAGCAATCTGCGGGTTTTCGGTCACGATGCCGCTTAAGACCGATATTATTCGGTATCTGCACTCAACAACCGCATTGGCTCGGGTGACTGGGGCGGTTAACACCGTTTTCTGGAGAAAGACAGAAGATACCGAAGCGCCGTTGCCGCATGGCCATAATACAGATGTCGGCGGCATCGTCAATGCACTTCTACATGCTGGGCTTGAAACTCACCAAGCAACAACACAACCGGCTATCCTGGGCGGCGGGGCAACCGCTATTTCTGCTCTAGCCGCCTTACATCGTTTGGGGTACACTCGTGTGACGGTGTACGCGCGTTCACTGCATAAGCTCTCTGCCATATATGACGCAGCAAAACGTCTGAGTCTTGAGGTCCAGGCAGAGCCTCTTACCCGGTTTCCGGAAGACTGCGCCGCGTATTACCCGGTGATCTCGACTCTCCCCGCTCATGCTGCAGATGATTTTACTGAAAACATACACAAGGTCTACCCGTACGCTGTTCTACTGGATGTAGCTTATGATCCGTGGCCGTCTCAGCTAGCGCAGATTTGGGAGCGGCGCGGCGGGTGCGTCGTATCAGGCCTTGAAATGCTTCTCTATCAGGCTCTCGACCAGGTGCGCGTTTTTACCGGGCATGCTACAGATCAGCGTCTCCCGCACGAGCTTGATGTGCTCAATGCGATGTGTGCCGCTGTCAATCTTGCTCCGCGTGAACAGCTTCCTGACATTGTGCGCTAAAAGAGACGTTAGAATTTATATACAGATTCAAACTTTGACGGTGCCGGAACTCTCAGGACGGCAAAACGGAGATGAGGAAATACATGGAGCTACGTTGGCTGACCGCGGGGGAGTCTCACGGTGAAGCGTTGGTCGGTATTATCGAAGGAGTCCCCGCCGGCGTGGAGCTTACCAGCAAGATGGTGCGTGATGCGCTGGCTCGCCGCCGTCTAGGGTACGGCCGCGGCGCTCGTATGAAGTTTGAAGAAGATAAAGTGCGTATTCTGGGCGGGGTACGGCACGGCCTGACGCAGGGTGGCCCCGTAGCACTTGAAATCGCGAATACTGAATGGCCTAAATGGGTTGATGTGATGAGCTCAGATCCGGTAGATCCCGCACTTATTGAAGGGCGTGCCCGCAATGCTGCCCTGACACGCCCGCGCCCCGGTCACGCGGATTTTACGGGTATGCAGAAATACAACTTTTCGGAGGCTCGTCCTGTTCTTGAGCGCGCATCGGCACGTGAAACCGCGACTCGGGTAGCTCTAGGCGTGGTCGCCGCTCAGGTTTTAAAAGCACTCGGTGTTGAGCTTGTATCGCATACTGTTGCAGTGGGCGGCGTACATGCGCCCGATGGAGCATCGGTGCCTGCTCCCTGTGATGTTGCTGCTCTTGATGCTGATCCTCTTCGGTGCTTCGATAAAGCTACTTCAGATGCTATGGTCGCCCGGGTTGATGAGGCGCACAAAGATGGAGAAACACTTGGCGGTGTCGTCGAGGTTTTGGCTTATGGTATGCCCCCAGGACTCGGGTCATATGTGCATTGGGACCGTCGTCTGGATGCCCGCCTTGCCGCGGCCCTGATGGGGATTCAAGCTATTAAGGGTGTCGAAGTTGGCGATGGCTTTGCGACTGCCGACCGTCCTGGTACCGCCGCACACGATGAGATTTCGGTCGGTGAACATGGCGTAACTCGTGATACGAACCGAGCCGGCGGCATTGAAGGCGGTATGAGTATAGGCGATCTTGTGCGTGTTCGTGCCGCTATGAAGCCTATCGCTACCGTTCCCAAGGCACTCAAAACTATTGATACTTCAACCGGGGAACCCGCGAAGGCGCATCATCAGCGATCTGATGTGTGTGCTGTACCAGCCGCCGGTGTGGTGGCGGAGGCTATGGTCGCCCTTGTACTCGCACAGGCAGCACTGGAGAAATTCGGTGGCGATTCCATCAGCGAGACACGTCGAAATATGGACTCTTATCTGGCAGAGATTCCCGAATCGTTGGCTTGGGAATCTAATGTTGCGGGATGGGATTCCTAGACTGTGGCTGCTGAGGATCCAGCGCCTTCCGGCCGCCCATCGTCGGGGGCGAACCCTTTCTCTCGCATAGCGGAAGCAGCGCGCCGTGCCCGAGAGGGGAATGCATCGCGCCCGCAGTCAAAGCTTTCGGAACCTGAGGAGAACACGGCTGAACAACATGAGGTAGGCCCACACACTCAAGAACTTCATTCTGCTCGCAAAGCGGCTGTTCCCAGCCCACTCACGGTTTTTGGGAAATTTGGGAAAGCTGCCCCGCGTGCTGCATCGAAGGTACGGGTATATGCTTCATCCGATTCGGACACACCCGCTCCTCTCGCTTCAAACGTTTTTCGTGAAAAATTGGCGGGCTTTACTGTAGAACCTCATAAACCGCAGGACGAACAGGGGAGTCCTCAAGTTCCTGAAGAGTCTGAAGTATCGGAGATGAGCAAGGCTGCACGCGGTCAGCAATCAGACACTATACCGACGCCCGCAATTTTCGCACACCCGCGCATCGTTGCGGAACAGGCATCACGTAAAAATGAGGACTTGGAACGGGCGCCTGTGTCTGAACAGCAGCATGAATCCGCAAGTTTTGCCGCGATTACAGCGCGTATGGCACGGGCTGCACACCTGAGGCACAGCGTTGCTAGTTTAGAATCAGAGCGCGAAGGCGTCTCCAAGGAGAAAAGCGAGGAAAATACCCTTCGCATACATCCGCAGCAGGTACGTGAGCTTCAGGAAGAATTTGCCGAACGTGCCCGTCCGGTAGTTCTCATCGGTCCTATGGCGGCGGGAAAAACCTATATTGGCACCCATTTTGCACGGTTTTACGGCTATGAGTTTCTTGACGCCGACCAGCTGATTGTGGAACGTTATGGTGAGGTATCCGAGATTTTTGAAATCTTTGGTGAAGCCTATTTTCGGGAACTTGAACGCAAGACTATTGAAGAGGTGCTGACCTCGCCAACCTATCGCAACACAGTTTTTTCGCTGGGTGGCGGTGCCCCTATGACTGATGCGGTTGCTGACCTTTTGCGTGACGAATGCGTGGTTTACATTCTGGTCGATGTAGATACGGTTGAGCCGCGCATTACAGGCAATAAAACCCGCCCGCTTCTAGAGCCTAACCCGGTAGAGCGCTGGTCTGAGATTTTTGAGCATAGGCAGCATCGGTACGAGGAACTTGCACAGCATACTTTGGATGCGCGTGGAGAAAAAAATATTAGCGTTATGACCGCCGAAATTCAGAACTTCGTTCTTGCCTTCCGAAAGGAACACTCTCATGATTGAACAGTCACATCACGCCGCTGAGTCCGAAACCTCTGTGGCTCCAACTTTCGGAGCTTCCGGTGAGGAAGACATTACCTATATACCCGTCACAGGCAGCTCACCACGCGAGAACTACGATGTTCTGGTGGGGCATAATTTGCTTAAGAAAATCCCCGATATTCTAGGTAACACAGCGCATAAAATCTTGGTGATCCACCCGCGCGCCCTACGGGCTACCGGCGAGCTTGTTATGGAAGATCTGCGTAAAGTTGGCTACGAGTCTTTTAGCGCTGAAATCCCTGATGCTGAAGAAGCTAAGCACCATCAAGTGGCCGCATTTTGCTGGCAGGTTTTAGGTCAGAACGACTTTACACGCACGGATGCAATTATTTCAGTGGGCGGCGGAGCCATTACTGATGTTGCCGGTTTTGTGGCGGCAACCTGGCTGCGCGGGGTACGTGTGATTCACATTCCGACCACTCTTCTTGGCATGGTCGATGCCGCTGTGGGAGGAAAAACAGGTATTAACACCGCCGAGGGAAAGAATCTTGTGGGGGCATTTTGGCCACCTTCTGCAGTGCTCTGCGAGATTGGTACGCTGCGTACCTTGCCGGAGCATGAGCTTTTAACAGGTATGGCGGAGGTCGTAAAGTGTGGGTTCATTGCTGACCCACAGATTCTTGACAGTATTGAGGCTAACCCAGAAAAGATTCGGGATTCTCAGTCGTCAATAGTGCGTGACCTGGTTGAGCGTGCCGTTCGGGTGAAAGCGGAGGTTGTTTCTGAAGACCTGCGCGAATCCGGTCGCCGCGAAATTCTCAATTACGGGCATACCTTAGGGCACGCTATTGAACGTGCCGAGCGATACCAGTGGCGCCACGGCGCAGCCGTTGCGGTGGGGATGGTGTATGCGGCCGAGCTCGCGCTTGCCGCTGGGTATCTTAATGAAACAATTGTTGATCGCACCCGTGCCATTCTCAAATCTTTGAATCTTCCAGTGGGATACCGGGGGGATCGCTGGAAAGAGCTTCTCGAAACTATGCGTCGGGATAAAAAAGCGCGCGGCTCGCTTTTGCGTTTTATCGTTTTGGAAGAACTGGGTAAACCGCGTGTTTATGAGGTTCCCGATGACTCCATCCTGTATATGACATACCAAGAAATCGCCGAATAACTAACTGCAATTTAGGTGCTTTTACAGGGGGGTACCCATGTCTAGGCAGTCAAACATGCAGAACGTGATGGGAATTTTACTTAGATATGTCATAGTAGCGGTGCCATAGTGTAAACTAAAGGGCGACATTATTTGCTCATTGATAACTTAGCGCCTGCGGCAACACGCATCGTGTTGTGTGTAAGCGTCGACAATACGAAGGAGAGCCGTATGGCATCTACCACTGATATTAAAAACGGTGCAATCCTCAAGATTGATGGCGGTCTGTGGTCCGTTGTTGAGTTCCAGCATGTAAAGCCCGGTAAGGGTGGTGCGTTTGTGCGTACCAAGTTGCGTAACGTAACCTCCGGTAAGGTTGTCGACCGCACTTTCAATGCTGGCGCTAAGATTGAGACTGCTACTGTTGATCGTTCCGACTATCAGTATCTCTACCAGGACGGCGAAGACTACGTCTTCATGGATCTGAAGACCTATGATCAGATTAATGTTCCTGCAGCTGTGGTGGGCGATGCTGCTAACTACATGCTGGAGTCGCAGACCGCGACTGTAGCCCTCTATGAGGGTACTCCGCTATATGTTGAGCTTCCTGCCTCTGTTGTTCTTGAAATTACCTACACCGAGCCTGGCCTGCAGGGTGACCGTTCCACTGGTGGCAATAAGCCTGCAACTCTTGAGACCGGCTATGAAATTCAGGTTCCACTATTCCTGGAGACAGGAACCAAGGTGAAGGTTGATACCCGTACCGGCGATTACCTGGGCCGTGTTAACGACTAATGAACTCTCGTACCAAAGCCCGCTTACGTGCCGTCGAGGTACTTTTTGAAGCCGATCAGCGTCAAGAAGACATTATTGATGTGCTGAAGCGACGCCGTCTGCATACTGCCGCTCAGATCTCGGCTTATGCTGAAGAGATCGTGCGCGGCGTACGTGAACATGATGACGAGATTCGAGAATACCTTGAGACCTATGCGCGTGACTGGTCGTTTGAGCGTATGCCAGCTGTCGACCGCGTAATTTTGCGGATCGGCGCGTGGGAACTTCTCTATAATGATGATGTTCCAGATGCGGTTGCTATCTCGGAGGCAACCGGTTTGGCGCGTGTGCTCTCTACAAACGATTCACCGAAATTTGTTAACGGTCTTTTGGATAAGCTGCGCCAGGTAAAACCGACTCTGCTTGCTTAAACGGCTCAGTTATAAAGCCGCCTCAAACCCCTGCTTTTTAGGGGTTTGAGGCGGCTTTTAGTATACATTCATACGGATCAAGCCGGGTTATGCATAGAACCCGAGCTGGCGTTTAGCCTCTTCAAAAAGTTCGCTGCCCTCATGGGTGTACCGAGTATTGCGATGCTGGGTAGAAGCGAGATTATTAACAGCAAGGTTAGACCCTTCACGTACGTGCAGTAGGAACTTGAGCCAGTGTTGTGTGCGCATCATATGAAGCACAACGCTCATATCACGGTCTGAGGACGGATCAGGCCAACGATTAGAACGCATACGCATAGCAATCATGGCACAGAGGTAACGGCAGTCTTGAATGGCGGGATCGAGCTCAAATGATATGCCGGATACCGTGGTGATTTTAAGAGCGGTTTCAAACTTATTGTAGGTAAATGTATAGGCATCAATATCAGCGTAGTCAAGAGTGATAACGCCCTCGCCAAGCCGGGATCTCATAAACTCGTATAGCCTGAACTCAACGTAGGACCGGCGGTAGTACCAGATGAAGACAAGAGTGCATAGAGCAACGACGCTCAGTAGGATAGCAGCGATAGTGTCAAAAGAGGAAGATACCCAAATCCATGCCATGATGAGAGTACATAGTCCGAAGAGGACTGCACCGATAACCGAGAAGTATGAGTTGCGTTGAGTCTCTCCAAGAGTATGCCGAATCACCTGAGTAGAAGAAGCAAAGCCAAGCTCCGTAAGCTGCCGGGTGCGCATTCGGTTGCGGCGCTTAAAGTAGCGGTGCGCCACGAAAACGATAGGGGCTGCAAGAATCCCAAAGATAATTCTTACCAGGCCCTCAAAGAGATCTTCCATGATGCAGTCCTCGGTGTGGTTGTACTATCGGTGATGCTTTTACTAGCATAATGGACTCTCGACGTTTTATGAGTCTTTGTTCAGGGAACATGAGCGTTTATTGCATGATATGTAGAGGATTTTTGACTCCAAAAAAATTAAAACTTCAGAAACACATACCCCTGAACTGCGTGGTACGTATGGTAGTCTTGGTAAAAGCAAGAAACCTTTAAATCCGTCCCGTGAGGCGGGGAAGGAGTCGGCTGTGTCGGGGACATCTGTACCCTATGAGCCTGGTGCGCATCCCATAGGCGCGCCAATAAAAACGCCCAATGAAGGGCACACTATCCTTAGCGACGATGAGATCCGTCGCGCTCTTACACGTATTGCTTTTGAAATTCTTGAGTCTAATAAGGGAACCGATAACCTGGTGCTTTTAGGTATTCGGTCTCGGGGATACCCGTTGGCACAGCGTCTGGCACAGCGCATCCAGACAAATGACTCAAATTTTGATCTCAAAAATGGCCTGGGCGCTCTCGATATTACATCGTATCGCGATGACCTCACCGATGAGGAATATGAAAACCGCAGCGCGGGGGAGTCCTTGATCCCGGTGGGCGGTCTCGACGGCAAAAATGTGGTTCTCGTCGATGATGTTCTGTACTCCGGCCGCACTGTTCGGGCCGCATTGGACGCCCTTAACGAATACGGACGTCCGGCTCTGGTGCGTCTTGCCGTGTTAGTTGATCGCGGGCACCGGCAACTCCCAATTCGCGCCGACCACGTGGGAAAAAACCTTCCGACCAGTGCCTTAGAGAAGGTTCGTGTGGTACTCGAAGAAACGGATAACGCCACAGACCGCGTTGATATCATTCAGCTGGAAGGACAGCTTTCATGAAACATCTGCTTGACACTCGCGATCTCACACGAACTCAGGCCATTGAAATACTCGACGTTGCTGATTATATGGCACAGGTTAAGGCAGAAAACCGGAAGCTCAATGTGCTTGCCGGTAAGACTGTAGTCAACCTTTTCTTTGAAGACTCAACGCGTACCAGACTGTCCTTTGAATCCGCAGAGAAACGTCTGGGCGCCGATATCACCAATTTTGCTGCGCGTGGTTCATCGGTTTCTAAGGGAGAATCCCTCAAAGACACTGCTCAGACTCTCAAAGCGATTAGTGCGGATGCCTTCGTGATTCGTCATTCGGCTTCGGGTGCTCCGCAGCGTCTTGCCGAGGCCGGGTGGACCGATATTCCTGTGCTAAATGCGGGGGACGGCACGCATGCGCATCCAACGCAGGCTCTTTTAGATGCGGTTTCGCTGCGCCAGTTTAAGGCTCAGCGTGATGGTCTGGAATCACCGCGAGGAACCGATTTAAACGGTATGCGTGTGCTGATCGTGGGGGATATTCTGCACTCTCGCGTGGCGCGGTCGAATCTGTGGTTGCTAAAAAATCTGGGGGCCGATGTCGCTTTTGTGGCTCCGCCTACGCTTTTGCCTGTGCATACTGAGCGTTGGAAGCAGGATTGGGGACTTGAGGTTTTCCACGATTTCGATGACGCAGTCGCTACAAAACCTGACGCGGTTATGATGCTGCGCATCCAAAAAGAGCGTATGAACGCCGCTTACTTTCCCTCAGCAGAGGAATATACCACCCTGTGGGGACTCACCAAAGAACGTTTCGAGAATCTGCTGGCGCAGCCTCAAGAAATCGCAATTCTGCATCCCGGTCCCATGAACCGAGGGCTGGAGCTGTGCGCCGAAGCCGCCGATTCTCAGAACGCCTGGGTGCTGCGCCAAGTTAGTAACGGCGTGGCGGTCCGCATGGCGGTGCTGTACCTGCTCTTGACTGACGGGTCAAGCGAGAAACTATACTCCGGCGACGAATCCTAATGCTATCCGAAAGAAGGAATATACATGAGCACGTACCTTATTAAAGGCGCCTCCCTGCTGGGTGAGCGCGTTGCCGATATCCTGATTGAGGATGGCAAAATTGCGAGTATCGGTCACGATATAGAGACTGCAGACGCTCAGATCGTTGATGCCTCTGGTCAGATTGCTCTTCCGGGCCTGGTCGATATTCATACTCACCTGCGCCAGCCCGGATATGAGGCTTCTGAAACCGTAGAGACCGGTACTCGCGCGGCGGCTTTAGGTGGCTACACGGCTGTTTTTGCGATGGCGAACTCGCTTCCCGTTGCAGATACTGCAGCCGTAGTTGAGCAGGTTAACCGTCTGGGTAAAGAGTCTGGTTGGTGCCGAGTGCAGCCCATCGGCTCGGTGACGGTTGGGTTGAAAGGCGAATTCCTCTCAGACATTGGTTCTATGGCGACCTCTGATGCCAAGGTTCGAGTGTTCTCGGATGATGGCATGTGCGTCTACGATCCGGCGATTATGCGCCGTGCTCTTGAATACGTAAAGACTTTTGACGGCGTGGTCGCGCAGCATGCGCAGGAGCCCCGTCTAACTGAGGGTGCTCAGATGAATGAAGGCAAGGTTTCCGCCGATCTGGGGCTTACCGGCTGGCCTGCTGTCGCGGAAGAAGCTATTATCGCCCGCGATGTTCTGCTGGCTGAGCATTTGAATTCGCGTCTGCATATTTGCCACCTCTCGACTAAAGGCTCGGTAGAGGTTGTGCGCTGGGCTAAGTCTCGCGGTGTGCAGGTAACCGCCGAAGTCACCCCGCATCACCTGATTCTGACCGATGAAAAGGCGCGCACTTACGACCCGATTTTTAAGGTGAACCCGCCTTTACGCACCGAAGAGGATGTGCTTGCTCTGCGCCAAGCTGTTGCCGACGGCATTATTGATGTTATTGGTACCGACCATGCACCGCATCCGGCAGAAAGCAAAGAATGCGAGTGGGCGTGTGCTGCAAACGGCATGACCGGTCTTGAGCAGGCTCTCTCGATTATTCAGATGACCCTTGTGGAGCCAGGGCATATTACCTGGGCTGATGTCGCACGGATTATGAGCGAAACTCCGGCGAAAATTGGCAGCCTGGATGCTGAGCAGGGCCGTCCGCTTGCCGAAGGTGAACCAGCAAATATAGTGTTGGTTGATCCGAAGGCTACCCGTGTGATTAAGCCTGAGGAGCAGGCCACGAAGGGCAAGAACAACCCGTATCGTGGGATGGAGGTTCCCGGTGCTGTGCGCGCAACTTTTTACGCGGGGCATCCGACCGTTTTGAATGGCGAGCTCGCGAGCCCTCACCGGCAGGCTTGATCGTTCCTAATACAGGAGTAAAACCTCTGCAATAAACCGAGGAGAAAGAAGAACCGTGGAAAAACTAATTCCCACCCTTATCTGCGTTGCCGTGGTGGCGCTGTGCTTCTTCGGTATTTGGCGCGGCTGGAAATCCCGTCTCAAGCGGCAGTCCACGATGTTCGGTTCGCTCAAAGACGTTCCCGAACGCTACGACGGGCTTAAAGCCGAGGCGGCGTTTGAGGGGGAGTATGTGAGCACTACGATGTTCGGTGATGAACTGAACCGTGTGGGGTTCGACCAGCTAGGGTTCAAAACAAAATCCACGCTCCTGATCTACTCGGACGGCATTATCTTCACCCGCAACGGGGCTAAAGACCTGTGGATTCCCGCGAAGAAACTTGCGGTCATTACCACCGGGCGGGGAATGATCGGCAAGGTTGTAGAACGTGACGGACTTATAGTGATCGGTTGGACTCTTGACGGCCACCGTGTGCAGACCGGATTTCGCACTCGCTATGCTGATCAGAAGAAAATTACGCTTGAGAAGCTTCGCGAGATCTCGCCGGATGCGGTCGATAGCCCCGAAAAATGGGTGCGGGAAGAGACGGCACATCACTAATACACATACAACTCACCCACAAAATGCCCGCTAATTACGAACGGCATACCAAGAATTTCCTGCACACAGTGTTCCACTTATAACGGGCACAAGCAGGGGAACAGACCACCGAGAAAAGGAAAGTAAGAGCATGACTGAGATGACACGTTCCGGTGCTTTGGGCACGGACCGCGCGTTACTCGTTCTTGAGGACGGCACCATCTACCGAGGCTACGGGTATGGAGCAATTGGCGCATCCTTAGGCGAAGCAGTATTTTCCACCGGCATGACCGGCTACCAAGAAACACTGACCGACCCCTCCTACGCAGGGCAAATCGTGATACAGACCGCGCCTCATATCGGTAACACCGGTGTGAACAAGGTAGATGCAGAATCCCGCAAAATTTGGGTTGCCGGGTACGTGGTACGAGATGCCGCACGTGTTGCCTCCAACTGGCGTGCAGAACGTACCCTGGATGACGAACTCAGGACCCAAAGTATCGTGGGCATTCAAGGCATTGATACTCGTGCGCTGACTCGCCGCCTACGCTCCAGCGGTTCAATGCGTGCAGGCATTTTTTCGGGGCGTCACGCCAATCGCCCCGAAGCCGAACTTTTGGAAGCGGTGCGCGCCTCCGAGCCGATGGCGGGCCGTAAACTTGCCGATTCCGTTTCCGTGACGGAAGCCTACACAGTTGAACCTCACCAATACGGCTGGTTCGCTCCGCCGGTTGCCACCATTGCCGCACTCGATCTTGGCATCAAATCTATGACCCCGCAGCGTTTCGCGGAACGCGGCGTGCGTGTACATATACTGCCCGCAAACACAACCCTTGAGACCGTAAATGCGCTTCGCCCAGACGGCGTATTTTTCTCCAATGGTCCCGGCGACCCGGCGACTGCTGACGAACAGGTTGAACTCCTGCAGGGTGTACTGCGCCAGGGCACCCCGTTCTTCGGTATCTGCTTTGGCAATCAGCTTCTCGGTCGTGCGCTCGGGTTCGGGACCTACAAGCTGCCCTTTGGACACCGCGGTATCAACCAGCCCGTCATGGATAAAACCACCGGCAAAGTTGAAATAACCGCCCAAAATCACGGGTTTGCCGTCGATGCGCCTATCGGTGAATACGTAACCGCCCCCAACTCCGAATTCGGCGAGGTCGTGGTTTCCCATGTGGGGCTGAATGATAACGTGGTCGAGGGGCTAACCTGCAAAGATATTCCCGCGTTCTCGGTTCAATACCATCCGGAGGCAGCCGCAGGTCCGCACGACTCCGCATACCTTTTCGACCGTTTTATCGACCTCATGACCTCTACCAAGAAGACTGCAAAGGAAGCCTAAATGCCACGTCGTACCGACCTTAACAGCGTCCTTGTCATCGGCTCAGGTCCGATCGTCATCGGTCAGGCAGCCGAATTCGATTACTCCGGCACTCAGGCTCTACGCGTGCTCAAAGAAGAAGGCGTGCGCGTTGTCCTCGTAAACTCCAATCCGGCAACCATTATGACCGACCCGGAGTTTGCGGATGCCACCTATATTGAGCCGATTACCCCCGAAGTCATCGCTAAGATTATCGAAAAAGAACGCCCAGACGCCATTCTTCCTACCTTGGGCGGGCAGACTGCACTCAACGCTGCTATTGCTCTTGATAAGCAGGGAACTCTGCGCGAATACGATGTTGAACTCATTGGCGCAAATATCGAAGCCATAAACCTGGGCGAAGATCGCGAAGCGTTCAAAGGCGTGGTAGAGCGCGCGGGCGGCGAATCGGCACGTTCGATCATTGTGCACTCCATGCCGGAAGCTCTTGAAGCAGCCAAAGAGCTCGGTTATCCCATGGTCGTGCGTCCTTCCTTCACCATGGGCGGACTTGGCTCCGGCATGGCCTACAACGAAGAAGATCTTTACCGCATTGCTGGCGCAGGTATCCAGTATTCGCCTACCTCCGAGGTTCTGCTCGAAGAATCTATTCTTGGTTGGAAAGAATACGAACTTGAAATGATGCGCGACAAAAATGACAACGTCGTGGTCGTCTGCTCGATTGAAAACTTCGACCCGGTCGGCGTGCACACCGGCGACTCCATCACGGTGGCGCCTGCCCTCACCCTCACCGACCGTGAGTACCAAAAACTTCGCGATATCGCTATCAACGTGATCCGCGAAGTTGGGGTTGATACCGGCGGATGCAATATTCAGTTTGCCGTAGACCCTAAGACCGGGCGCATCATCGTTATCGAAATGAACCCACGCGTTTCACGCTCTTCAGCGCTTGCGTCTAAAGCAACCGGGTTCCCGATCGCTAAAATTGCGACCAAACTTTCGCTGGGTTACACCCTGGATGAGATTCCGAACGACATCACCCAGAAAACGCCCGCATCCTTTGAACCGACCCTCGACTATGTGGTCGTCAAGGTGCCGCGTTTTGCATTTGAGAAGTTCCCGGCCGCTGATCCGACTCTCACAACCACCATGAAATCGGTGGGTGAAGCAATGGCGCTGGGCCGTAATTTCACCGAAGCACTCCAGAAGGCTATGCGCTCTCTAGAGCAGAAAGGTGCTTCTTTCTCGTTCACGAAGCAGCAACTAAACGCCGAAGAACTTGACGCGCTTATCGAGAAGACCAAAGTACCCACCACGCAGCGTATCTACCAGGTGCAGCAGGCGCTTTTGGCGGGTGCATCTATCGCGCAGGTTTTTGAAGCCACCAAGATTGATCCATGGTTCTTAGATCAGCTGGTGCTGCTGAATGAAGTCGCCGGGATTCTGCGGGAAAATCGCGATAACTTGACCCCTGAAATCCTGCAGCTGGCAAAGCGCCACGGTTTCTCTGACCCGCAAATCGCAGAGATTATCGGTTCTTCTGAGGACGTTGTGCGCGGCGTGCGCCATGCCCTAGGTATTCGCCCCGTATTCAAGACTGTTGATACTTGTGCCGCTGAGTTCGAGGCGTTTACCCCCTATCACTACTCTAGTTATGATTCTGAGGATGAGGTCGCTCACCATGAGACTCCCTCCATCATGATTTTGGGGTCGGGGCCGAACCGCATCGGCCAGGGTATCGAATTCGATTATTCCTGTGTACACGCTTCGCTAGTGTTGCGTTCGCTGGGGTACGAGACGGTTATGGTGAACTGTAACCCGGAGACTGTCTCGACCGATTACGATGTTTCGACTCGTCTGTATTTTGAGCCGCTGACTTTGGAAGATGTGCTTGAAATTGTTGAATCTGAGCGCCGCACGGGCGGCTTGTTGGGCGTTTTCGTGCAGTTGGGCGGACAGACTCCGCTGAAGCTTGCGAAAGCCCTCAAAGATGCCGGTGTGCCGATTTTGGGCACTACTCCCGAGGCTATTGACCTCGCCGAAGACCGCGGCGAATTTGCGCGTGTGCTGGAAGAAGGTGGCCTGATCTCGCCGAAGAATGGTACCGCATATACCTTCGAGGGTGCCAAACGCGTTGCCGATGAGATTGGATACCCGGTGTTGGTCCGTCCTTCCTATGTGCTGGGCGGGCGCGGTATGGAGATCGTCTATGACGAGGCAAATCTCGCACGCTACCTTGAAAATGCGACCGAGGTTTCTCCCTCTCAGCCAGCGCTCATCGATAAGTTCCTGGAAGACGCTATTGAGATTGATGTGGATGCGCTCTTTGACGGCACCGAGCTCTACCTGGGCGGCGTTATGGAACATATTGAAGAGGCTGGCATTCACTCAGGTGATTCCTCCTGCACCTTGCCGCCAATTACCTTGGGTCCCGATGTGATCGCCAAGGTTAAAGAAGCAACCGAGGCTATTGCGCGTGGTACCGGAGTGCGGGGCCTGATTAATATTCAGTTTGCTTACGTCTCCGAGAATCTGTTCGTGATTGAAGCGAACCCACGCGCGTCTCGCACCGTTCCGTTTGTCTCGAAGGCAACCGGAGTGCAGCTGGCTAAGGCGGCCGTGATGATCGGTTTGGGGAAGAGCATTGCTGAGCTGAAGGCAGAGGGATACTTGCCTAAGAACATGGATGGTGCATCCCTGCCGCAGAATACTGCAATTGCAGTTAAGGCAGCGGTTCTTCCGTTTAGCCGCTTCCGCACTCCTGAGGGTGTGGTGGTTGATTCCCTACTTAGTCCCGAAATGCGCTCGACCGGCGAAGTCATGGGTCTTGACGCCCTTTACGATACTGCCTTTGCGAAAGCCCAGGCAGGTGCGGGGTCACCGCTACCGACCGAGGGCAAAGTCTTCGTTTCGGTGGCTAACCATGATAAGCGCAATGTGATTATCTATGCCAAGATGCTTGAACAGCTGGGCTTCGAGATTGTCTCTACCGGCGGCACTGCAGATGTACTTCGTCGCAATGGTGTGAATTCCACGGTTGCCTCCAAGTTTGCGGAAGCAAACGGTCAGCATTCGATCGTTGATATGGTGCGCAATGGTGAAATCGATCTGATTTTGAATACGCCTGCCGGTGGTGCTGCTCGTAGCGATGGTTACGAGATCCGTGCGGCTGCGGTCAGCGTTGGTTGCCCTGTGATGACCACGATTTCGGAGTTTGCGGCTGCTGTTCAGGCTATTACCGCGCTGCGCGAGCGTAGCTGGGAGATTATAAATCTGCAAGAACATGGTGAGTTCTTGCGGACCGCCTGTACCGGCGAGCAGGGGCAGGACAAGGGCGAACAGGTGCGTGAGGGGGAACTTTCGTGATCCCCTTCGGTGATCGTCTTGCGGCTGCGATGGACGAATACGGTCCGTTGTGTGTGGGTATTGACCCGCATCCGAACCTGCTGCAGGCGTGGGGACTGGAAGATTCTGCCGAATCTCTGCGTACCTTCACCACAGCTGTCTACGAAGGATGCGCCCCCTATGCCGCAGCGCTTAAACCCCAGGTTGCCCTGTTTGAGCGCCACGGTTCCGCAGGTCTTGCCGTGTTGGAAGAGCTCTTTGCTCGCGCCGATGAAGACCGGGTTCTAATCGTGGCGGATGCAAAACGCGGTGATATTGGCTCGACTATGAAAGCCTATGCGGATGCTTGGCTCGGTACCTCTTCACCACTCGGCACGGATTCGGTCACGCTAAGCCCATATTTGGGCTTCGAGTCGCTTCGCCCAGCACTGGATGCGGCAACTGCGAACCAGCGTGGAACTTTCGTGCTGGCGCTGACCTCAAACCCTGAGGGTAAGAGTGTGCAGCATGTGGGCAAAGCAGAAGATACCGGCGCGGTAGCGAAGCAGGTTATTGCCGCAGCTACCGCAGAGAACACTGCACAGACCTGGGAACGCATGGGTTCATGCGGTCTAGTTGTGGGCGCCACTGTAGGGGAGGCCCTCAAAGAATTGGCGATAGACCTGAGCACTTTCAACGGTCCCATTCTTTCGCCGGGATATGGTGCCCAGGGGGCTAGCGCTGAGGACCTATACCGAATTTTTGCAGGTGTTGAATCTCAGGTTTTGGTGAATTCCAGCCGTGGCGTGCTCTCTGCAGGTCCGCAGCTGACTGACCTGGCGCGGGCGGCGCGGAGTGCACGTGACGATTTAGTGCGTGCACGTGGCACATCGTAACTCGTTGTGATCGTGTGGTGGCGTATAGAGTTTATCTGCTCTGTGCGCCATTGCGCTGTGTTGAGTCTGAAAGGCTTTACGTTACGAACCTCAGTTCATCGTTTTACAGCGCAACATGCTAAGTTAGAAAACGTAAGAACGCTGATTTATATACATATATCGCTTGATGGGAGACCCCATGCCGATTACGCCGCTAACCGATGAGGTGCGTGCATCAGCACGTGAAAAGGCGTTGCTTGCCCGTACTCGCCGCCAGGAAGTTAAGCAGGCACTTTCTACCCGTGAGCTGTCGGTACGTCAGGTACTCGATCTGGTCGATGACGACCAAGCTCTTGCAAAGATGCCTGTCGATCAAATGCTCCGTGCCCTTCCGGGAATTGGTGCTGTGCGTGCCGAAAAAATTATGGAAGAGCTGCAGATTGCGCCGACCCGTCGTTTGGGCGGTCTTGGCGTGCATCAACGCCGTAAAATGGTGGAGTATTTTAACCGCAATGTTCGGCATACACGCCGCCGCAACGGTCGGTAGTTCTCGCCGCCGGATAAAATACGCATTATTACATCACACCGCAGGGAGAACCCGATGACTGCTCAACCTAGACTTACCGTTCTGGCTGGTCCCACCGCCGTGGGTAAGGGAACCGTTTGCCAGTATATTCGTGAGCACTATCCGAACGTCTGGTTTTCCGTTTCGGCAACTACTCGTGACCCTCGCCCCGGCGAAGAAGAGGGTGTGCACTACTATTTTGTCTCGCATGAGGAATTTGATCGTATGATCGCCGACGGGCAGATGCTTGAGTATGCGGTAGTGCACGGTAAGAATAAATACGGTACTCCGCGTGCTAAGGTTCAGGAAGCTCTAAATGCTGGTCGCCCGGTAATCCTTGAGATTGATCTTCAAGGGGCTCGGCAGATTCGGGAGTCTATGCCGGAGGCACAGCTGATTTTCTTGGCACCGCCCAGCTGGGATGAACTCGTGTCTCGACTGGTGGGGCGCGGTACTGAATCGGAGCAGGAACAGCAGCGGCGTCTTGAGACCGCCAAAATCGAGCTTGAGGCTGAAAGCGAGTTCGACGTAACCGTGGTCAATGATTCAGTAGAGCGC
Source organism: Rothia dentocariosa ATCC 17931 (assembly GCF_000164695.2). Lineage (NCBI taxonomy): Bacteria > Bacillati > Actinomycetota > Actinomycetes > Micrococcales > Micrococcaceae > Rothia > Rothia dentocariosa. Next base: position 2,220,701 of record NC_014643.1, on the reverse strand, counting down.
GCGGCGCAGGAGATTGCGCACATCGTGGGTGCTGAATCTGCTGAAGCATAGGTACGTATTTTGGCGGCGTGCTGGGTATTACTGTGCTTTCTCATTAGGGTACGTGATTTTTACCGAGTTTAGCGGTAGAATATTGCTTTAGTTTTGGCTGAGTTCGTGTACATGAATGTCAGCAGTGTACAAAGACAACATATTGGAGTTTCTGTGGTAAACGAAATCAAAGAGCACGAAGACTACAACTTCGTTGATGGCGTAGCTCCCGAGGGGATTGTGAACCCCAGCGCGGATGCGCTGATTCAGAAGGCTGAGTCTAAGTACGGGCTGGTGATTTTCGGTGCTCGTCGTGCTCGCCAGATTAACGCTTATTACGCGAATCTGCAGGAGAGCGCGGGCGACCACGTTGGTCCTCTGGTTGAGTCTGAGGCTAATGACAAGGCTCTTTCGGTTGCAATGCGTGAAATTATGGCAGATCAGATTGTTGCCGATCACGTGCCGGATGGGCACTTCAACGAAGATGGTTACCTGGTTCCTGAGGAATTCGCATCCTTGGGTCTGGGCGACGCTGATTTCGGTGCTATCGAGGAGGAATACATTCCTGCCGGTACCGAAGAGGTTATTGCTCTTGAAGAGGTTGTTATTGACGACTCCGCTGAGTAAGGAACGTTTGTAAATACCATGCGCATTATCGTTGGTATTGGAGGGGGCATTGCCGCATATAAAGCGGTAGTGCTCCTTCGTCTTTTCGCAAAAGATGGGCATGAGGTTATTGCCATGCCCACCGAAGCTGCCTTGGAGTTTGTGGGTAAAGCTACCTTCGAGGCCCTGAGCGGCAATCCGGTTTCCACGAGTGTTTTTGAGCGTGTTCCTGAGGTTAACCATGTTCGCCAGGCGGAACTTGCGGATGCGATTGTTATAGCACCGGCGACCGCCGATTTGATGTCTCGGTTGGCGGCTGGGCGTTGCGATGATTTGCTCTCTGCTACGGTACTGACTACTCACGCGCCGGTGATTATGGCTCCCGCGATGCACACTCAGATGTGGGAACATCCGGCAACGCAAACGAATGTGCAGACTTTACGCGAACTTGGGTATCACGTGATTGAACCGGCGGTTGGGCGTCTAACGGGTCCCGATTCGGGTGTGGGCCGCATGCCGGAGCCGGAAGATATTTTTGAGGCGGCGCAGCGCGTAATTGCCGAGTTCCCGAAAGGGGAGCAGCATCCTTCGCAGATTCCAGGATATACGCCCACACGCCCGGTTCACACTGGCTCAGCGAAAGAGTCTAGCAGCTCATTTGCATTAGGTGTTGAGCCCGGACCTGGAATTTTGGCGGGGAAACGCATTGTGATTACGGCGGGAGGCACCCGTGAGGCCTTGGATCCGGTGCGTTTTTTGGGTAACCGCTCAACAGGTAAACAGGGTGTAGCTTTGGCACAGGCTGCGCGTGATCTAGGGGCATCGGTACATCTAATCGGCGCTAACCTTGAAGTCCCCGCGCCTGAGGGCGTACAGGTAACCCGAGTGGTGAGCGCCCGTGAACTACGCGATGCCGTGCTGGAAGCTCAGAACAACGCCGATATGCTTATTATGTCTGCAGCGGTTGCAGATTTTCGGCCTGCCGAATACGCCGAGTACAAGATTAAGAAGACCGCAGATTCTTCGGACGCTCCCACAATTCAGCTGGTACGCAACCCGGATATTCTGCGTGAAGTCGTGGAGCTTCGACAGAAGACAGGTGCCGGTGCGCGCTTGATTGTGGGTTTTGCCGCAGAGACTGGGTCAGCTGAGCGAACCCCGCTTGAGCTTGGGCGCGAGAAGTTGGCGCGTAAGGGTTGTGATTTTCTGGCGCTCAACACGGTGAGCGTAAATCAGGGTTTCGGAACCGATGATAATACGATTACGTTGCTCTCTTCGCGCACAGATCGAGAACCTGTTTTTTCAGGCTCTAAACAGGTCGTTTCCGATCAGATATTGCGCACTCTTGCACAGTATGTAAAGCCCTGAGAAAAGCACAAATACGCCTAATGTGCAGCCGATTAAGTTTGTGACTTCCTCCCTCCGAGCCTGTGTAACGTTCTGTCATAATTGATACACGAGTTCACATCCTTGGGTACTGTATCCCGCGTGCCCCAAACCTAGTAGAGTAGAAACCGTGAGTAATAACCATCTACGCCTTTTCACCAGCGAGTCGGTGACTGAAGGGCATCCCGATAAAATTTGTGACCAGATTTCTGATGCGATTCTTGACGGCATTATCGCGCAGGACTCCACCGCGAATGTTGCTGTCGAAACAATGGTGACAACCGGCCAGGTTCATGTTGCTGGCGAGGTGACAACCTCAAGCTATGTTGAGATTCCATCGATCGTTCGTGAAACTATTTTAGGTATTGGCTACGATTCATCGACCCGCGGTTTCGATGGTGAATTCTGCGGCGTATCGGTATCAATTGGCGAGCAGTCACCCGATATTAACGCTGGCGTATATGAGTCTTTAGAAGCTCGCAGCGGTATCGCAGTTGATGATTATGACCGCCAGGGCGCGGGCGATCAGGGCATTATGTTCGGGTACGCTTCGAACGAGACGAACGTATTGATGCCCGCACCAATTTGGCTGGCGCATCGTCTCTCAGAGCGTCTGACGAATGTTCGTAAAAACGGTACGCTGGTGAACCTGCGCCCGGACGGCAAAACTCAGGTCACTTTGGGGTATGACGCCGATAATAAGCCTGTTTCGGTTGATACCGTAGTGGTTTCCAGCCAGCACACCGCCGATTACGATCTAGCAGATTTGCGTGCTGACATTATTAAACATGTGATTACTCCGGTGCTGGATGCTGCCGATTTTGACAGCTCGAACACGAAGTTTATTGTGAACCCTGCCGGTCGTTTTGTGCAGGGCGGCCCCGTGGGCGATGCCGGTTTGACCGGTCGCAAGATTATTGTTGATACCTATGGCGGTTCGGCTCGTCACGGCGGGGGTGCGTTCTCGGGCAAGGATCCCTCGAAGGTTGATCGTTCTGCAGCATACGCCATGCGTTGGGTTGCCAAGAATATTGTGGGCGCTGGTCTTGCCGACCGTGCCGAGGTTCAGGTCGCTTACGCTATTGGGCAGGCGGCCCCTGTGGGTCTGTACGTCGAGACTTTCGGAACCGAAAAGGTTGATCCCCTCAAGATTGAGAAGGCTGTGCGTGAGGTCTTTGACCTGCGCCCGTTGGCTATTATCAATGACCTTGATTTGCGGCGACCCATCTATAAAAAGACTGCGGCCCACGGTCATTTTGGTCGCAATGAACCCGAGTTCACGTGGGAGCGTTTGGACCGTGTTGAGGCTCTGCGTTCGGCGGTTTCAGCATCCTAATGCGTGGACCTGCGGGTATGCAGCCCAATGACGCGGATGCTCAGAACCCTACCGATACTTCGTCGATGGACGTTTCGGCTTCTGAACCCGCTCAGCAGGAATCCCTGCAACAGCCTGATCTGTTGCAGGGATTTCCTGCTCTTCGCGATGCCCTGATTCCTCCCGAGCCTGAACCTGTTGATGTGCACCGGCAGCTTGCTCAGAGCGGGGTGCCGTATCCGGTGGCGCGGGTTCGGTTGGATAATACCCTGCCGCATCTTGACCGTACCTTTGACTACCAGGTTCCTGCTGAGCTGAGCGAAGAGGCGGTTCCCGGCGCTCGTGTGCGTGTGCGGTTCGGCTCGCAGCGGGTTACGGGTTTTATTGCGGAGCGCGCCGAAACAACCGATGTTGCTAAGGGTCTGCAGCCGCTTTTATCGGTTCTGTCGCGGATTCCTGCGGTTTCTGCCGAGATTTTTGACCTTGCAGAGGCGCTTGCCGATCGGTACGCCTCAACCGTGGCAAATGTTTTGCGGCTTGCGGTGACGCCGCGCGTGGCATCTCTTGATAAACAGTATGCCCAGTTTTTGCCCACGTTTTCCGAGCTCATGGGTCTGCCGCAAGGATCTGATGAAACCGCCGATAGGGCGGAAAATAACGTTTCTGAATCGGTCGCCGAAGATGACTCAGATACCGACCACGAGCCGCAGGAAGAAGCTCCTGAAGAATTACCGACCAGTGGTTCGCCCTCTTTGACCGATGATATTCGCGGTTTCCTCTTGGGCGGTTTCGCGCCCTACCAGCTTCATCCGCCTGCCGTCCAGGTTTCGACGGAAGATTCCCGTGCCTTTAGCGATTATGAGAATGGCGCCGAATTTTTAGAGGATCTGGCGGCTGGGTCTCCTGCGCGTGCGGTCATGAATGTGCTGCCCGCGCATCCTGAGTTTGATTGGGCTGAGCTACTGGCTATTGCCGTGGTGACGGCGGCTGCGAATGGCCGTGGTGCCTTGGCGGTTGCTCCCGATCAGAAGACTCTCGACAGGCTTGAGTCCGCGCTGAAACGTCGGGTGCCAGCGGGTGCTTATGTTCGGTTGAGTTCAAGCGATAAACCGCATAGCCGGTATCACGCCTATTTGAAGGCGCGTTTGGGGCTGGTGCCTATTGTGATTGGCACTCGTGCGGCAGCATACGCGCCTGTTGCCAATTTGGGGCTGGTGGTGTGCTGGGATGACGGCGATTCTTCGCTTGTGGAGCGCCGTTCGCCCTATTGTCACGCGCGCGATGTGCTGTTATTGCGCGCTCAGGCAACGGATGCGGCGGCGCTGTTCGCCGGGTACGCGATGAGCAGTGAGTCGGCACGATTGGTACGCACCCGGTGGGCTTCGCATGTGCGGGCACCTCGGGCGACGGTGCACGAGTTTTCGCCGCGCATTTTTTCGACGGGTAATGACTATCAGTTGGCGCGTGACCCGTTGGCGGCTGTGGCACGTATTCCTCGGTTGGCGTTTGAGCGTGCGCGTGAGGCTCTGCAGCATGGCCCGGTGTTGGTGCAGGTTGCGCGCAGCGGCTATGTTCCGTCGTTTTCGTGCCAGCGGTGCCGCATGCCCGCGCGCTGTAATACGTGCCGGGGGCCGCTCTCGTTAGCGGCGGGTGCTTCGGTGCCGAGCTGTTCATGGTGCGGGCGTTTGGCACAGCAGTGGCGGTGTGCGGAGTGCGGGTATGATCAGTGGCGTTCGGGCACCGTGGGGGCATTGCGTACTGCGGAGGAGCTGGGGCGCGCCTTCCGGGGTGTCCCGGTAATTTCTTCGGCGGGAGACCATGTGCGTGCTTCGGTGGGGGCCGAACCTGCACTGGTGGTGGCGACCCCCGGAGCTGAGCCTGTGGCATTCGGCGGTTATGCGGCGGCATTGCTTCTGGACGCCGATTCTATGCTGCGTTTTGATTCTTTGCGTGCCCCGGAGGCCGCGTTAAGGCGCTGGTTCAATGCTGCGGCGCTCGTGCGTTCTGCGGCTCAGGGTGGGGTTGTAGTGACGACCGCGTCTCCATCCCCGGTGGAGCAGGCGTTGGTCCGGTGGGATCCCACATGGTTTGCGCTGTACGAGCTGGATGAGCGTTCGCAGATCGGTTTGCCCCCGGCAGTACGCACGGCGGCTATTACGGGTACCGAGGATGACGTTCAGGTGTTCCTGACGGAGCTGAACCTGCCGGAAGACGTTCGGGTAACCGGGCCTGTGCCGCTGGATGAAAATTTCTTTGCGCACCAATCTGTGCATGCCGGAGTCGAGGGTGGGGGAGAGGGCGATATATCTGAGCCTTCACCCTCAGGGACCGAGGATGCGATTCCCGGGGACTGGCGCGCTATTCTCTTCTTCTCCTACGCTCAAGCACCGCAGGTCACCCACGAGTTACGCTCCGTGCGTGCGGCGCTCTCGGCGCTCAAGCGTGTCGGAGCGGTGCAGGTTCGATGCGATGGGCTGGATGTTGTCTAATCACTAAGCTTTATACAAGATAGCATTTACTTTACTCTAAAAGTTATAGAAATATTTCATGTACATATGAGTGTTTTCTTGATTTTAAATGAAATTTCGATAGTCTACCTATGTAATTGTAATTTATTCTCTGACTACGGTGTTGGAGAGTATAGATAGAGGAACTCACAATCAATCCTAATGGAGGAAAATATGCGGATTAAAACCGTTGAAATTAAAAATTTTCGACTTCTCAAAGATGTATCTATAGACTTTAATAATTTAACCAGCTTTATAGGACCAAATGGTTCAGGAAAATCTTCTATACTGTATGCTTTGGATTGGTTTTTTAATGCAAATGCTAGCAACCTATCTATCGAAGATTGCAATGAACCAGATAAAGAAATAAAAATTAAAGTAACGTTTAATAATATTACAGAGTACGATAGAGATGTATTAGAGGGATATGCAAAACCCGCATCAGATGAATTATCTGTATGGAAAATTTTCAACCCTTTAGATAATAATAATCCAGAAAAATTCTCTGCTAACCTATACGTACATAAACCTTTCTACGAAATTCTTTATGATGAAGACGGAGATTTAAAAAGTAAGTCTGAGATAAAGGATAGCTATAACAGATTTGTGGATGAAAATCCGAGGTACAACCTTTCAAAGGTTACATCTGGCAGTAAGGCAGAAGAAAATATTAAGAATTATGATATAAGTGGTTTAGATATTGAGGAGATACTGTCACCAGAGGCAACTAGCTTCTTTGGATATCGTAAAGAAAAAGTTCTCTCAAAGATCTTTGACTATGTTTTTATTAGCGCTGATATGCGAGCATCGGAAGAGTCGCTTGAATCATCTCAAAAAACGGTTCTAGGAAGAATTATAGACAAAATAATTGAATATAAGAAAAGGAAAGAATTATCAGAAAAAGTAGATGATATTATTAGTGAAGCGCAGGAAAAAATAAAAAAATCTATTGGTGAGGAAGATTTCATTGAAGTTTCTAGCGGAATAAGTAAAATCCTTCAAGAATTCTGTGGAGAGAAATCTGTTAAACTCCAAGTAGCGGAAATTGAATTTAGAAAGCCTAAGACTCCTTTTGAAGTTTTTATCGCGGAGTCGGAATCGCTTCTTACTAATGTTGATCGTCAAGGACATGGGGTACAGCGTTCCTTATTATTGGCTTTGCTTCGGTACCTGGCAGAGTCTTCTAACTCAAATCAGGAAAGAACAATTTTTATTGCTGTCGAAGAACCTGAGCTTTATCAGCATCCGCAACAAGAGCTGGTTTTTGAACATGTATTACGCAATTTATCTGAAAAACCAGACATGCAAGTTGCATATGTTACACACAGCCCTACTTTTGTAAATCCAAGAAAGTTTGAGGATATTAGGCGAGTTATAAGATGTCCCGAAGAAAATGCATCCATTATAATTTCCTCCACAAAGGATAATATTATATCATTAGTATCAAAACAAATTGATGCTAATGTGGAAAAGTATCAAAAGTCTGAAATAAATAATGATGCTTATAATACAATTATTCCTGCTATAGAAAAAGGGTTAGCAAAAGCCTTTTTCGCCGATCGAGTTATTATTGTTGAAGGCAGCACAGAAGTTGCATTAATTAGTGGTTATTTTTCTGCAAATGGAACATGCAATTCTCCCGAGTATAAAGGTGTTCAAGTTGTTGAATCTCATGGGAAAACACAGATCCCTATTCGCCACGCAATATTAACTAGTCTGGGAATTAAAGTATTTACTATATTTGATAATGACATTAAAAGGAAATATAACCTCGAAAATTCTATCGATAAATTAAATTTAGGTTTAAAACTAGATGATACTTCACTTGATGATATTAAGGATAAGATGCAAGAGAATGGTTCTCTCTCAGATAAGCAGAAAGAGCGCATAAAGAAAGATATAGATAATTATATTAATACAGCAAATAATAATAAAAAATTGTTAAATTATTTTGGGTACGGAAATATTGTTGACTATCCTAACAGTGGACTTTATTATAATCATAACTTTGCCATTCTTGATGATAATTTGGAAGAAACTATTAAAAAATATTGGCCAAAGCTATACGATTCACTACCCCGTAAAAATAATAATATAACGAAAAACTCAGTTGAATATTATGAGAGTGTCTATAATAACTGTAACGTAGGGGAAGGTCCTGATAAAGGGACGTGTATAGATGATATCCTTAAGCATATTTTAAATTTTTAATACGGTTATTTGTTCACATACCTTTCACAACCCTCACCAGCTTCAACGCCGAGTCCCGCCAGGAATAGTGCGAAGCGTCCTGCAAGCCTTCGAGGATCACACGGTCACGTACCGTTTCGTCTTCGAGAGAGCGGACTGCCTCAACCCAGGCGGGCGCATCCGCCTGTGGATCCTCGGTGACAGGAGCGAAAACGGCGTGCGGGGCGATCTCTCGGAAAATATCGATATCGCTAATCACGGCGGGGCAGCCTGCAGCCTGCGCCTCTACCACGGGCAGGCCGTACCCCTCAGCCCGAGAGGCCGTCACCAATGCATGGGCGAACTCCAGCAGCTCCGCATACTCGTCATCGGAAACCCCGTTGTGCACCACCACGTTCGAGCCTGCTGCCAGGGGGGAGAGCAGCCCCTGCTCCTCAAGCTCAGCGCGGCGCGTATCCGGCATCTTCGACAATAAATGCAGTGTATACCCCGGCAGCTCACGCATGGCATACAGCAGAGTCTCCACATTCTTATACGGCATGAACGAACCCATATACACCAGGTGCCTGCTCACGCCCTCAGCCCGCGATTTCGCACGGCACAGAGCCTCATCCTCACTCACCACAGACCCCGGCTGCGGGGCATTCGGCACCACGTGCAGCGGCTTCTCCGTCAATCGGTGCTCACGAATCAGCCGCGCCGTAGACTCCGAAACCGTCACCACGGCATCTGCCCGGTTCAGCAGCATGCGCTGCGGCGTATAGCTCTTATGGAACAGCCGCCACCCAGCACGCACCGGTGCAGGCAAAAACCCCGGAGGGGTTGGGTGCGCATAATAAATCAGATCGTGCAAAGTCAGCACCAGCTTGAACTTACGCCCCACCGAACCGATCGTCTGCATAGGTGAAAACACCACATCAGGCTTGTACTTGTTGAGCTGAAGAGCCGCAGTCGGCTCTAAGGGGCCGGTCGGCGAACAAATCTTCACATGCGGCAAATCCGGGAGCATCTGCAGCTGGCGTTCATCACTAATCACCATCACCAACTGCAGATCGGCGACCTCGGGAGCACTGGAATCCATCAAATCCTTCAACGCGCCCAAAAGCGAAGCGGTATACCGGCTAATGCCGTCGTGAAAGCCAATACGTGTATAACGGGCGTCAACCATAAGTTTCATAGGATTCTCCTCGGGATTACACCGTAAAATCTTCGTGCGTGAACTCTGCAATCAAACCTGCCGCCACTGTAGGCGTCTCATAATGAATCAAATGCCCAACCTCAGGAATCATCTCAAAACGTTCACCAGGGGAGTGCGGGCGCTCCTCAAGCGTGGCAAACATGGCGCGCGCTGTCTGCGGGGTACCCAAATCATCGTCTTCAGCCACAAGCATTTGCACGGGAACCTGAATCTGCGGGGCAAATTCGGCGGCGGTTGCCGAAATCGAAACCTCGTAAGCCTGCAAAACACCCTTACGCGAGCCGAAAGACCCAAAATATGCGGCGTGCTGGTTATTGATAAAGCGGCGCATGGCGGGTTCGCGAGTGCGCATCATTAGTTCGCTCGTTACGCGAGTAATCAGCTGCGAACGCAGCAGCGAGTACCCCAACCGTTCGGGAAGTGCCGCACCCACGCGATAGTAAAACGATGCCGCCCGCGAGGCAATCTTCTGTGACCCTTCAAGTGCGGGCTCGCTAATGGGGTTAATGAGCGTTAGGCGGTCAAGTCCATGCGGATATTCGGTGGCATAAGCGGCGGTTACGATAGATCCAAACGAGTGTCCTACCACGTGAATATCAGAGCCATCAGGGCATGCAGGGTTTATCTGCCCAATAAGCGCGTGCAACCATGCGGTATAGCCCTGTAAAGAAACAGTCATGGGCAGGTCTTCTGAACGCCCGAAACCTGGCAGGTCGGGGCTGATAATACTAGCTTCGGGTAAGAGTTTCAGAAGCCTGTTCGCAATAATCTCAAGCCCGTGATGATCGCCGCGGAACCCGTGAATCAGCAGGATTTTCGGAGAGCTTTCGACAGGAAAAACGCCGGTGTTCATGCCCGCACCGTACTGCCAATACCGTGTAGTTGCCCCAAACAGCTCTATTTCAAATCTGGTGCCCGGGATGAGTGCCCCTGGCACACCTTCAAGAACGGTACTAGGTGATGTCACGGCGGGTGCCTTTCGTGTGTTGCGGGCTCGGTCACTGTAAATCCCTGCGGGAGATTCACGGAGGGCGTGCATAAACCGGCTTACGCACGCAATGAGTTCTCTCAGTGTACGTGGAATTTCTGTGTAGGTGCTGGAGATTTAGATGAAAAGTCAAACAATATTCAGAGTTTTTCATCGTATACGGCTGAAAATGGTTTATACGCGCAGGGTTACTCTGGGGGAAACGAAGGCGAGGCTGGCGGGGCGGTGGGGCATCCACGATATGAAACGGGAACTCGTGAGTTTATGAATACATCAAGAAACCTTTGTGGGTACACGCTAGAATAGGTTGGTTAGCGAAAATCAAACGTCAAAGGAATCGTAGTGTCTGCTGAGGTAGAGACCGAACGCACTGAGAATGCGTATGACTTCCGTGCACAGGAAGCGAAATGGCGCCCCTACTGGGAAGAAACGGGTGTCTTCAAGCCAACCGGCAACGCCGCGAAAGGTCGCCGCTATGTGCTAGACATGTTTCCGTACCCCTCAGGTGACCTGCATATGGGCCACGCAGAAGCGTTTGCTATTGGAGACATGAATGCCCGCTACTACAAGCAGTGCGGCTACGATGTTCTGCACCCCATCGGCTGGGATTCCTTCGGTTTGCCCGCAGAAAACGCTGCTATCAAGAACGGTACCCACCCAAAAGAGTGGACCTACAAGAATATTGACACGCAGGCAGAATCTTTCAAACGTTACGCTATCGCCGTGGATTGGGATCGACGTCTGCACACCTCAGACCCCGAATACTATAAGTGGACCCAGTGGCTTTTCGAGCAGTTCTATAAGCAGGGCCTGGCCTACCGCAAAGACTCAATGGTGAACTGGTGCCCCAAAGATCAGACCGTGCTCGCGAACGAACAGGTGGTTAATGGCGCTTGCGAACGATGCGGCACCACGGTTACTAAGAAGTCGCTGAATCAGTGGTACTTCAAGATTACTGACTACGCCCAGCAGCTTCTTGACGATATGGAGCAGCTTGAGGGCAAATGGCCCGAACGTGTTCTGCTGATGCAGCGGAACTGGATTGGGCGTTCCGAAGGTGCTGAGGTTCGCTTCGAGATTGAGGCTACCGAGGCGCAGCCTGCCGAATCCTTCACAGTCTTCACCACCCGCCCAGATACCCTCTACGGTTCAACCTTTATTGTTGTTGCCGCTGACTCGACCTTTGCCGAGCAGATTGTGGCACCCGATCAGGCACAGGCGCTAGAGGACTACCGCGAGCAGATTAAGGCCCTCAGCGATATTGACCGCCAGTCTTCCGAGCGTGAAAAGACCGGTATGTTTACTGGGCGTTACGCAATCAACCCGCTGAACGGCGCAAAGTTGCCGGTGTGGGCTTCAGATTATGTGCTTGCCGATTATGGTACCGGCGCTATTATGGCGGTGCCCGCGCACGATCAGCGTGACCTTGACTTCGCCAAGAAATTCGACCTGCCGATCGTGACGGTGCTCGATGTTGAGGGCGAGGAAGACCCTGCCGAGTCGGGTATCGCCACTGCGGGCGATGGGGTACTCATTAACTCCGGTGAGCTAACCGGACTTCCTAAGGCAGAGGCTATTGCGAAGGCTACCGAGCTGGTTGAGGCTGCCGGCACCGGCGAAGGTAAGGTTATTTACCGCCTGCGCGACTGGTTGCTCTCGCGCCAGCGTTTCTGGGGCACGCCTATTCCCGTGATTCACTGTGAGGACTGCGGCGAGGTACTGGTTCCTGAAGAACAGCTGCCGGTTCTGCTCCCAGATAATCTGCGCGGTGAACAGTTAGCTCCCAAGGGACAATCGCCCCTTGCTGCCGCCGATGACTGGGCCATAGTTCCCTGCCCGCAATGCGGTAAGAGCGCTCGCCGCGATTCCGACACTATGGATACCTTCGTGGATTCTTCCTGGTACTTCCTGCGCTATGTTTCACCCCGTTATGCCGAAGGCCCCTTCGACCCGCAGGCGATCAGGGAATGGGGCGCGGTCGATATGTACGTGGGCGGTGTGGAACATGCGATTCTGCACCTGCTGTATGCGCGTTTCTTCACGAAAGTTATTCGTGATTTGGGACTGATTGAGCACGGCGAGCCGTTCAAAGCTCTCATGAATCAGGGGCAGGTTCTCAACGGCGGTAAGGCTATGTCGAAGTCGCTCGGCAACGGCGTAAACCTGGGTGAGCAACTTGATACGTTCGGTGTGGATGCGGTGCGCACCACCATGATCTTCGCTTCGCCGCCCGAAGATGATGTGGACTGGGCGGACGTTTCACCCGCCGGTTCGCAGAAGTTCTTGGCGCGCGCATGGCGTGTTGCTCAGGACGTTACCTCCGAACCTGGCGTGGATGCGGCATCCGGCGATGCGAACCTGCACAAGCTGGTGGCGCGTACCGTACACGATGTGAAGCAGCTTCTTGACTCGGGTAAGTTCAACGTGGTGGTCGCCAAGACTATGGAGCTGGTGAACGCTACCCGTAAGGCTGTCGATTCGGGCTCTGGGGGAGCGGACCCTGCGGTGCGTGAAGCCACCGAAACTATTGCGATCTTGTTGTCACTCTACGCGCCGTACACCGCCGAAGACATGTGGCACGCGCTGGGACACGATAACCCGGTGCTGACCGCAGGTTTCCCGCAGGTAGATGAATCCCTGCTCGTGGATGATACCGTCACCGCAATCGTGCAGATCAAGGGCAAAGTGAAGGCGCGCCTTGAGGTATCAAAGGATATTTCTGAAGCTGAGCTTGAAAAACAAGCCCTGGAGGATGAGACTATCGCGAAGCTGGTGGAAGGCTCCGAAATCCGTAGGGTGATTGTGCGAGCCCCCAAACTGGTGAATATCGTCATCTAGCGTTTTCAGAACATCGATGCGGTGCCGTCGGAAGAAAACTTTTCGGGTTTTTCTTCCGGCGGCACCATTCTTTTTAGCTATGATGAGAAAGTCGGGTATAGCAAATCGCCATATTTTTAAGATTCAGGAGGGTGCCTTATGGGACGCATCGCTGTCGTGACAGACTCAGCCGCTGCCATTACCCCTGAAATTCTTAAGGAGCGGCAAGAACGCGGTGGTTTTGCAGTGGTACCCATGCCGGTATCCGTTCAAGAGACGCCCTCACGTGCAGGAATCAGGGGCACCCGACCCGAGACGAATACCCGCGATTTAACCGGTCTTAGCCCTGAGGAAATTGACGAAGCCATTTTGATGGCGCATGTCCTCGGAAATACGATCCATACCTCCGGTCCTGCCCCTGGTGTCTTTGCCGATACCTACGATACTCTTGTTGATGAAGGGTACGAGCATATTCTGTCGATACATCTCTCGGGAGAACTCTCTGGAACCGTTGAGTCAGCGCGAGTGGGTGCGCAGCTTTCTAAAGCGCGAGTGACCGTACTTGATTCCCGCACCGTCGCCGGAGCCTATGGGCACGCGGCGCTGCATGCCCATGATGTAGCCGATATTTGCGATAGTCCTGAGGAGCTTGCCGAGGTAGTTACCGGTATATGCGCCGAGACCGACATTTATTTCTACATTCCTACTCTCGATGCGCTTCGTCGCGGAGGCCGTGTCTCGCCCGCGTTGGCGATGGTCGGGCAGATGTTCCAGATCAAGCCTATCGGCACGGTCGCGGATGGAAAACTGACCTATGTTGAGCGCCCCCGTACCGCAACGCGCGCGAAAGAACGCCTCACGCAGATTATTCGTGACGTTTGTACCAAGCACCAATCGGTAAAAAAGCATCCTGCAGCTGCGGCTGCGCAGCACGACGTACGACCAACCGGTCACGTGGTAGCGCTTCACCATATGGGTAATCTTGCGGAAGCTAAAGTCTTGCAAGATTCGTTGGGTGCCTTCGCTTCGGATGCGGTTCTTAGCTCTCTCCCGCCCGTATTAGCGGCACATTCCGGACTGGGTGCACTTGCCGCTGTCATCTATTAGCCATGCGATGTGAGAATGTCATATTTCTTTGTGTAGCCGCTAAAATTACCCGATTCACCCGCAAAAATTGGCGCAATCCCTGTGGATAGCCGGTTTTTGTGTCCCGCTCGGATAGTTATCCACAGAATATAGGAACCGCCCGGCGGGGGCATAAGCACGCGGCTAGGCTTGCACTATGACCCGCGATAACGCCCACCAAGCATTTCACCCACTAAGCTCTTCTATGCAGACGCTACCCGAAAGAGCTGAGACGTCGGTACCAGCACAGGAAGCTCAGACAGAGAAGCAAAGCCCCTATGGGATCTGGGATGACGAGCCCACAGAACGCCTTATGCCGCATGATGATTTTGCGGAAGGGTCTGCTTCTTCTGCCTCGGTGGGGAAGAGCCCTCGAAGACTCTACTCAGATTCTTACGAACAAACCGTGTATGAGCAGCATGAGTCGGCATCTGAACAGCTTTTAAGACGAGCTAGACAACGCGCCACTCATAGCACCGAACCAGACGATTTGGCGGAAAGCTACTACGAGGGCACACAGCAGCAGATCTCCGCGGTAAAACCTGCGCACAACCCTGCCAATGAACAGCGCGGCGAGCGCACTACTCACGTTATTGCACAGCGTGAGAATATGCCCGAAGAGCTCATTCAGGATGAATGGGACGAATGGGAAACACCAGCGAAAACCCGTGCTTTTCGGTGGAAGGTTCCGCCCTATGCCGTCTTCGTTTTAGCCTTGGGCGTTCTAGGAATTATTCTCTGGGGGTTGCTAGGATTTACACCCACTCCGCAAGCAAACGAAGAGTCTACCAGTAGCGCCCAGGTGGCGGCGCCAGGGGCTAGCTCATCCGTAATTCCGAGCGCCACCCCTTCGGATTCATCTGCGCAGAATAAGGTTCCGAATAAGAATGGCACTATTCGAGTGCATATAGCTGGAGCAGTCAAAACTCCTGGCGTGCAAACGCTCCCTGCTGATGCCCGCGCCATTGATGCCCTTGAAGCCGCAGGAGGCGCAACCCCGGATGCCGACCTCAACCGGGTGAACCTCGCGGGCAGCCTTAGCGACGGCACACAGCTTTACATCCCCAAGACAGGGGAGACCGCTGCACCGGCACTTGCCGCACCAGCCGGAGGAAACAGTGCTTCACCCAACGGTTCTCCGGGAACCGCGCAAAATCCTGCGGCACCGAAATCTTCTGCGGGCACTGGGCAGCAGGGCGCACCGGGTTCTCCTATCAACCTGAATACTGCGACTGCTGAGCAGCTGCAGACTTTGCCGCGCATTGGTCCTTCTCTAGCCGCCCGCATTATTTCTTGGCGTGATGCTCACGGAGGTTTCAAAAGTGTTGATGAGCTGGATGCAGTACCTGGCATCGGTCCCTCTCTCATGAGTTCGTTGCGCCCGCTCGTCACAGTCTAAATCCGTTAGCGTCAAACATATAGGTAATGAGCCGCATCATGAGTTTTCTGCACATCCCGCCTAAGCTCAAACCATATCTCACCCGAAATTTCGCCCGTACCGAGTGGATGCGCTATCGCCGCGACCATAACCGCGAATGGTTTCGCGCTGTTAGTGCCATTATTCACCTTGATATACGGCTTATAGTCTCGGCGGTCGTACTCTGGATTTTCACGCTGGCCGCCATGTATCACGGCACTTTTCAGCCCTATAAATACTGCGTTTTAGTGGCTATTAGTCTGCTCGGAATAATCACCATAACGCTTAATACCCTCTATGGACGCAAAATCGCCCATATTCTTTGTCCTATCCTCGGGCAGTTCATGTTCATTATGCTCTTGGTGACTCTGCAAGCTGTCCTGCTCATGCTGACCGGAACGGACTCCAGCCGCACGACCCTAAGAGATGCCGAAGGAGCCTCGTTACGTATAACCGGAGTCATCAGGGAAATACGCCCTCTTGACTCGCATACGAATATGATCATTCTCAGCACCGAAACGGCTCAATACCGTAATCTTCGAGCACCAATTCATGAAGATATTCGTATTTACAACAACACACGAAAACAGCAGCTTAACCCCGGAACCCGGGTTAACGCGCTCGGAACCCTTGAAAATAAAGGCACCACCGCATTCCTCAAAGGTGCAAGCATATTCCCTCAACCGAACCAAAATCTTGAGCACACGCGCGCCCTAAACACTAGGATGCGCGATTACGCCCGCCGACACCTCGATGCCGAAACCACGGCATTACTTCTAGGTACCGCCTATGGCGATGACTCCGCAATGCCCAACACCAGTAAGGAAAACTATAAGCTTAGCGGGCTCAGTCACCTTACCGCAGTCTCTGGAGCAAATATTGCCATCATTTTCATGGCTGGCTACCGTTTTGGAATTCTCGTGCGCGTTCCACGCCGCCTCATGATCGGAATGGGTATTACCGCCGTCGTTCTCTACTCCACGATTCTCACCTTTGAGGGATCCGTAATCCGCTCTATTCTCATGGGGTCACTAGGAGCTTTGGCGATGCTCCGCGGCACCGGGAGAAATACTCTTAGCGCGCTCGCCACCACTATCGTGTTCTGCCTCGTCGCTGCGCCGAAACTCGCCGGTGACCTCGGCTTCGTGCTCTCCACCGTGGCTACGGCATCGCTGATAGCGCTCGGACCCTCACTCACGCGCCTCTTGATGCGCGTCCTACCGCACACCCTCGCCGAACTTATAGCAGCTTCCGCCAGCGCCTCGCTCTGGTGTACCCCTGTGATTTTAGGTATCAGCGGCAAAATACCGCTCTATACCATTCCCGCAAATATGCTTGCCGCTCCACTAACCGCGATCACCATGTTTGCTGGTCTTGCCGCGTTCCTGAGCTACAGCATCAACTTCACGGCCATCACGGATATTGCTCTTATTCTCGGTAGAATACCGGCACAGGGCATCGAATACATAGCGAAATATTTTGCACAAGCACCCGCAAATCCACTCGATGTAGATGTTACTCTGGCATCTGTAGCTTTTGCTGGAGTTACTGTCTTTGCAGGTAGCCTGCTGATATGGCTCTGGGATTACCGTATTTACAAGCGCGAACTTCACCTCGATTATGTACGTATGCCCGGTACTCGGCATGTAACTAGTACGCACCGTCAATAACCAACGCACCAAATCGGTCAAAGACACTTCGGTATGATAGAAACGGCAACACACCGAACGAGCAATGAGGTACCGTGACTCCCAGGGGAAGCTCATCACGCGGCAACTACCGCGGCCAACGCGCTAATAAAGCGCTTGATAACGCATGGCGCACCGTAGATCCCGCACCGGTCATCATGCTCCACGGTTCCGAAGAGTATTTCGCCTCACGAGCACGTGAACGTCTGCGCACCGCTTTTTATAGCACCTATCCAAATGCAGACCTAGTCACCATCAACGCTTCAACCTACACTGCGGGGGAACTCACCCTCCTCGCGAGCCCGTCGCTCTTTGGGACTGCCAAAATAATAGATGCTGACAACGTCGCCACCATGAGTGAAGATTTCCTTAACGATGTTCTCAGCTACATTGCTGCCCCAGAATCCGACATTATGCTCATCATGCAGCATTCCGGCGGTAACCGCGGCAAAAAACTCATTGATGCCATACGTAAAAACCACGTTCTTATTCCCTGTAAACCGCTCAAAGCCGAGCGCGAAAAAACGGAATTTGTCACCAGTGAATTCCGAGCGGCTAAACGCACTATCGATCCCGGCGCCCTACGCCTACTCGTAGCCGCCACCAATGACACCGCTGAACTCGCTTCCGCCTGTGCTCAACTTCAAGCAGATGTTGCGGGAAATATTACCGAAGAGATCGTGAACCGTTACTATGGCGGGCGAACCGAAGTTACCGCTTTTCGGGTGGGAGACGCCGCTGTTACGGGAAACGCAGCAGAAGCGCTTAGGCTTTTGCGACATGCTTTAGCAACGGGAACAGAACCTATCCCTCTGTTGGGGGCACTTGCCATGCGTATTCGCAATATTGCCCGCCTGCATCATGTGCGTGCCAGTGCCCAGGAACTTGCCCGTGAGGTAGGTATGGCTCCATGGCAGGTTGAACAGGCACAACGTGATGGAAGGCGTTTCACCGGTGAACAGATCGCCCGTATCGTGCAGCTACTTGCTGATGCCGACGCACAGCTCAAGGGGGAGGGCCTAGACCCGGTATATGCGGTTGAACGTGCGGTACTTGCCATTGCGTTGCCTCATAACCGCTCATAAATGCATTTTTATTTTGCTCATATATGAGCTAGGGAAAGATTTGCGTCATAAGGCATAATGGACTCCATGCTACAAACACTGAAAAAAGCATTCTTCGCCGTTTTGCCTTCGCTTCGGAAAGCAGCAGAAGATGCTCTGCGCGATAATGCACAACAGTCGCAAGCACAGACCAACCACGATTCTGAACAACCTCAGACGTCAAATGCGCCGAAACCAGGCCCCGGTGCTTCTAAGTCTGCGGCCTCTCAACAGCAGAGTTCGCAGGGACAGGGCTCAGACTATCCAGGAGACTATCGCGGGTCTATTGACTTTGAGTATTCTCCCGCATTGGACGGCGATCCAGATCCTGGTGAGATCGTGTGGACTTGGGTTCCTTACGAAGAAGACCATACTCAGGGGAAAGACCGCCCGGTCATACTTGTAGGGCGTGACGGGGAATACCTGCTTGCCTTCATGATGACCAGCAAAGACCACAACAACCGCGATCATGCAGATTCTAATTATCTAGATATTGGTTCAGGCTCTTGGGATTCCCAGGGTCGGGCCTCCGAGGTCAAACTCAATCGCGTCTTACGGGTGCGTCCTGAGAACATGCGCCGTGAAGGGGCAATTATGCCTCAAGAGACTTTCCGCCTTATCGAACAAGCCTACAACCGCCGTTAGTCCGAGATTGTACCTATCTCAAAAGCGCGAAAATTATATATCATCCTTGAAATAAAAGGTATTCTTACAGGCACTTATCTGCTATGATTTGTGGTTGAGTGTCTGGTGGTCATCAGGCACTGCTGACCGGTTGCCATAGGCATCCCCACGCCGCTCAGTCGATGATCGGTCAGCATAGCCCTCACCGACCAATAAGACAAACAGAAAGTTTAATCGTGGCTAATATCAAGTCCCAGAAAAAGCGCATCCTCACCAACGAGAAGGCTCGTCTGCGTAACAACGCTATTAAATCTGAGCTGAAGACCGCAACCCGCCGGGTTAAGGAAGCTGTTGAGGCACAGAACAAGGAAGCTGCCGAAGAGGCACTGCGTTTTGTGAGCCGCAAGCTGGATAAGGCTGTTTCTAAGGGTGTTCTGCACAAGAAGAACGCTGCTAACAAGAAGTCCGGTCTAGCGCATCTGGTTAACAAACTTTCCTAATGTCAGCCTCTGTACGAGGCGCATTGCGAAGTGATAAGGTTTCCCCGTCGGTTCTCTCCCGGCGGGGAATTCTTTGTGCTCGCCAGCCGTGCCGGTTCGCGCTTCCAGCGTGCATTATGGGAAAATAAAAGATAATTGTGCCAGCTGCCTGATGAACCTCCATGAAAGGAATATGCGAGTGGCTCCTCTGTCGAAAAATCCGCCAATACCGGCGGCTACCGACCCCGCGATTATTCGCAACTTCTGCATTATTGCACATATTGATCATGGAAAATCCACGCTCGCTGATCGTATGCTTCAGGCAACTGGCGTTGTCGCGCCGCGCGATATGAAGGCACAATACCTTGACCGCATGGATATTGAGCGTGAACGAGGCATCACCATTAAATCCCAGGCAGTACGTATGCCATGGGAGATCGACGGTACTTCCTATGCGCTCAACATGATCGACACTCCGGGACACGTTGACTTCACCTATGAAGTCTCTCGCTCACTTGCCGCATGCGAAGGTGCTCTGCTTCTTGTTGATGCGGCACAGGGGATTGAAGCCCAAACTCTCGCCAATCTCTACTTGGCAATGGAGAACGATCTTACGATTATTCCTGTCTTGAATAAGATCGACTTGCCCGCCGCTATGCCCGATAAATATGCTGAAGAGCTGGCGAACCTCATTGGCTGCGAACCTGACGAGGTTCTGCGGGTTTCAGGCAAAACTGGTGAGGGTGTAGAAGCTCTGCTGGACCGTATCGTCGAAGGCATACCCGCGCCTGTGGGGCAGGCGGACACGCCGGCCCGCGCCATGATTTTTGACTCGGTTTATGATTCCTATCGTGGAGTGGTCACCTATGTGCGTGTCGTAGACGGAAAACTTGAACCGCGCCAGAAAATCAAGATGATGTCTACCGGCGCAGAACACGATCTGCTTGAGATTGGGGTAATTTCACCCGACCCCATTCCCTCCAAAGGGCTGAGCGTGGGTGAAGTGGGTTATTTGATCACTGGTGTGAAGGATGTTCGGCAGTCCCGCGTAGGCGATACCGTAACCTCTGCTGTAAAGCCTGCCGCAGAATCCCTAGGCGGCTATGAAGACCCGAAACCTATGGTGTTCTCTGGGCTATTTCCTATTGATGGTTCAGATTATCCGGCGTTGCGAGATGCCCTAGACAAGCTCAAGCTCAACGATGCTGCGCTTGTCTACGAACCCGAAACTTCTGCAGCACTTGGGTTCGGTTTCCGGTGTGGCTTCTTAGGCCTGCTGCACCTTGAAATCGTGCGCGAACGCTTGGAACGCGAGTTCAATCTCGACCTTATTTCGACCGCCCCCAACGTTATCTACGATGTTGTGGACGAATCGGGTAATGCAAAGCGCGTGACTAATCCAAGCGAGTTCCCCGAGGGTAAAGTCGCAACCATTCGTGAACCGATGGTGGCATGTACGATTATTGCCCCCAGCGACTATATTGGGGCGATCATGGAGTTGTGCCAGTCGCGCCGCGGGCAAATGGGCGGCATGGACTACCTATCTGAGGATCGCGTTGAGATGCGGTACCGCCTGCCGCTGGCCGAGATTGTCTTTGATTTCTTCGATCAGCTCAAGTCCCGTACTCGTGGATATGCATCCTTGGACTGGAAGTTCGATGGTGAGGAAGAGGCGGACCTGGTGAAGGTCGATATCCTGCTTCAGGGTGAGAAAGTGGATGCTTTCTCGGCTATTACCCATCGCGACAAGGCCTATTCGTACGGTTTGATGATGACGAGTAAGCTTCGTGAGCTAATACCTCGTCAGCAATTTGAGGTTCCTATTCAGGCTGCTATTGGTTCTCGCATCATTGCCCGCGAAAATATCCGCGCTATGCGCAAGGACGTGCTATCAAAATGCTACGGTGGCGATATTTCGCGTAAGCGCAAGCTGCTGGAAAAGCAGAAGGAAGGCAAGAAGCGCATGAAGATGGTCGGCCGCGTCGAGGTACCGCAAGAGGCATTCATCGCCGCCCTATCTTCGGGCGAAGAGAAAGAGAAGAAAGACAAAAAGAAGTAAATATTTACCGTCTTTCTTGCGGGTAGAGACCTGACTCCAAGAAAAGAGCGTCTCTACCCGTCATTTTTACGCACACGCACTCGGCTAGATTCCCATGAAGGAGGCATTGTATGGCACCCGCGCAACCGGCTGGCGCGCCCGCGCCGCGTGATGGACGCATCCCAGCCTCGTGTGCGCACGGGTGCCAAAACCGTGATTTTAGCCTCTACGTACATATTCCGTTCTGCTCGGTGCGATGTGGGTATTGTGATTTCAATACTTATGCCACCGAAGATTTTGGTGACGGGATAGGGCTGGGTACGTATGCGGACGATGCTATAGCTGAGATTTTCTTTGCCGCTCGCGCTCTTGAAGCATCCGGGGTGGTAAAGCGGCCGTTGCATACGGTATTCTTCGGCGGGGGTACGCCCACGAAACTCCCTGCGTATGATTTGGTGCGCATCCTGAGAACTGCAATTGATATTTTCGGTATCGAAGATGGTGCTGAGGTCACCACCGAGGCTAATCCTGACTCTGTCACCTATGAGGATCTGCAGACGTTAAAAGACGGCGGATTTACGCGTGTTTCTTTTGGTATGCAATCTGTTGTGCCCGAGGTTTTGAAAGTTCTTGACCGTACCCATACACCCGAAAATGTTCCTAAAGTTGTGGCGTGGGCGCGAGATATTGGTCTTCAAGTATCGATAGATTTAATTTATGGCTCTCCGTCAGAAACGCTGGAGCAGTGGGAGCAAAGTGTGCAAGCGGCGATTTCTTATCAGCCAGACCACATTTCTGCATATTCTTTGATTGTTGAAGACGGTACTAAACTTGCTGCACAAATTCGGCGCGGTGAATATACAATGCCTGATGATGACCTCATGGCAGATATGTATTTGCGTGCAGAAGATCTTCTCATGCAAGCCGGATATCGGTGGTATGAGGTCTCGAATTATTCTCGGTCTGAGCATACTCGAAGTGACCATAATATGGCGTATTGGCGTAATCAAGACTGGTGGGGAATAGGACCGGGAGCACATTCACATATAAACGGTACCCGGTGGTGGAATATTAAACATCCCGTTCCCTATGCGCATCGCGTTCGAGCTGGGCAGTCGCCGGCCGCAGCGCGAGAGATTTTAGACTCAGATTCTCGTTCTTTTGAGACGATTATGCTGTTGATTCGAGTACGTGAGGGGCTGCCTATGCACGAGCTTCTAGCCGTGCATCCTGCCGCTGACCTGGGGTCTTCTTTACGATGGTTGCTCTCGCAAGGTCTCATTGAATCCGATATTTTTACGGATACCGGTATGCCCAATCCTGATGCTTCGGTAAAACTCACGCTGCAGGGGCGACTTTTAGGTGATGCTGTTACTCGAGAATTACTTCCAGATATAAAATAAATGTCTCGTAAAATATGCGAGAATACTTACCCCAAAAATATAATTGCCTTAACTTTCAGGATAAAATAATTGAATTACTAGACATTAGGTTGAAACTAAGGTAGAGTTTATATCGGCAGGACGGTATATGTTACAGCGTGTTGTCGTCTTTGCTGAAGTTGAGTGAATACGGTTGAAGGTCCCTTGTGTATCAGGGGCCTTCAATCGTTAACAGGTGTTTTATGTGGTATGTAATATGCGCGTAAAAATAAAGGGCCACATATTCCATATCGAAATAGTGACCCGGGGTGCCTTATACGGTGTATAAGGCTGTTTATACGCGGCGCTCGGCTGCCTGTTGTTGCTGTTGCCCTTCCATTTCTTCTCGGTGCTGCTTCTTCTTTTCTTTGAAGTCTTCAGCAGGCTTGAGGAAAAGGTCAAGGATACGCAGGTTGAGCTTGTACCTATGAGGTTCTCCTTGAGCGGCGTAGATGCCCGCAATTACGGAACTGATCGCCATATAAAGCCACAGAATAGCAGTAAAGAACATCATGAGGCTTGCCATGCCGGGCACAAAGCTCAAAATGAGAAGAACAAGAATTATGATTGAAGGCAGAAGCGTAAAGTTCATGGCTTCACGTGACTCTTGCTCAGTGAAGGGGGCGCGGTCACGATACAAATAGTAGATAGCAGCGGCAGGCAAAAACCCAATGATGCCGCTAAAGTGAGCAAAAGTCGCCATGCTCCGGTCCTGCAACACAGGCAAAGGTGTAATGTTTCGTTTATGCCCCTCCGGGCGAGTATCTTGAACCACAGAAATCCTGATTATTACTCGTCTATTTTGCTCTGCCGTACACATGCCTCAGTTGGTGCACCTGTACAACCTAAAATCCTTATTTATTGTAACGTGTTTTGCCGAACGCCTCGCCAGAGGCGCGGCATAGACAACCTGAGCTACTCACATTACCTTATTCAGTCAGAAAATCAATGAGCGACTCAACAGGTCCTAGCAGCGTAGGATCAAGATCGGAATAAGAGTCAACTCGGGAAAGAATACGTTTCCAGGCGTTTGCCACGTCTTCCTGGTTTTGATGTGGCTGTCCCAACCGACGTAGAATTCCTTTCTTCCAGTCCTCACCTCGAGGCACCTGCGGCCATGCCGGAATTCCGAAAACCTGCGGCTTGACGGCCTGCCAAATATCAATGAAAGGGTGCCCCACAATCTTAATATTTCCAGCAGCGCCGGGAACAGCTAAAGCCTCCGCCACAACACGTTCTTCCTTGGTGCCTTTCAGAAGATGATCCACAAGAATTCCAAGTCGTCGCTCTGGACCGGGGGAGAACTCTTTAACGGCAGTTGCTAAATCATCAACACCATGAAGGGGCTCGACCACAATACCTTCAACCCGCAGATCATGGCCCCACACTTTCTCGACGAGTTCCGCATCATGAAGCCCCTCAACCCAGATTCTGGATGCGCGCGCTACCCGTGCTGGAACGTTTTCAACTGCTACCGAACCAGAACGAGAAATTTTGCGCCCTGAGGTCTTTCGTGGTGTTGGGGCAACAATCTCAACCGGTTCGCCCTCAAGAAAGTACCCGATTCCTAAAGGAAAATTTTTGACCCGTCCGTGAGCGTCTTCAAGCCCGAAAAATATTTCTCCACCGATACGTTCGGCACGCACTACTTCGCCAACCCACCCGTTAAGATCCTCAAGGACCATCCCGCGTTTTAGTTCGACCCGACGAG
Source organism: Rothia dentocariosa ATCC 17931 (assembly GCF_000164695.2). Taxonomy (NCBI): domain Bacteria; kingdom Bacillati; phylum Actinomycetota; class Actinomycetes; order Micrococcales; family Micrococcaceae; genus Rothia; species Rothia dentocariosa. The sequence continues at coordinate 2,196,058 of NC_014643.1, read as the reverse complement.
GAGGCGCAGGCCTGTTATTCATTGAGGCACGCGATAGATCTTGTGCACCCCAAGCGTATCGTTCACTCATATCTTGCATCCTTCGTACAACGGCACCACGGATATTGCCTGGTTTCCGCAGGTTAGCTTTTGGCAGAACCCATCCAATTCTAAAGTATTGATAACTCGCTTCTGGCGAAAGACTAGTACCGCTAGGGGTTACCCGGCTATGATAAAAGTAGTTTTTAGCACTCTCTCAACAAGAGTGCCAGATTATGCTTTTCCAGATTATTAACCACCGATAGGGTCGCAAGGAGTACCATGTCACACGAACGCCGTATGCGCATATTGCAGGCAATCGTTGAAGACTACGTGCGCACAGGCGAACCCATAGGTTCAAAGACGCTGGCACAGCGCCACCATCTTCAAGTATCCAGTGCCACGATACGCAATGATATGGCAGCTTTAGAAGAACAGGGACTTTTGAGCGCACCGCACGCCAGCGCTGGGCGTATTCCTACAGAACAGGGATACAGGTTCTTCGTCGATGCTCTAGCCGCGCCGCGTGCTCTCTCTGCAACCCAAGTTTCGGCGTTACGGCAAATTCTTGAAAGCGCACACAGCGTAGAAGACATGATTGAAGCCGCCACCCGAACACTTGCCCATCTCACGCATCAGGTGGCGCTTATCCAGTACCCAACACGTAACGCTGGAACTCTCTTGCATCTTGAGTTCGTACCCCTAGATTCACGCACGCTCTTAGCATTGCTTATCAGTGATCTTGGCACAATCCACCGGGTTACCGTGATACTGCCAGAGACTACAGCCTTAGCGCATGATGAAACTGTGTCAGCTCTTGCAGCGATTAAAGAGAACCTGCTTAAAATGCTTCAGGGTTTACCTTTCGAAAACATAAGTGCATTGCTGCCAGAAGCGCATCATCCAGCGTTGCGAGGCCGCTCTCCGGAGCTCGCCGAAGCTATCGTGGATCATCTGCGAGCACAGCCTTATTTTGAACGAGATATTCGCTTCGCGATCTCTGGTACCTCAAACCTAGCACGAAGTCACGACGACTTCTCGGCGAGCATAGCTCCCATTTTGGATGCGCTCGAGGAACAGGTTACGCTGCTTCGCGTGCTGTCTCACGCATCGGTTCAAGAAGCCGGGTACAGTGTAAGGATCGGTCACGAGAATACGGAGCAAGCGCTTCAAGGAGCTTCTATTGTCACTGGTGAATACGATTCACCCGTTGTAGTTTCATACGGCAAACAACATTTACCAGACAATGAAGGCGCCTTGGGGAAGCATACGGCAAAACTTGGCGTGGTGGGTCCAGTCCGCATGGATTACCGTGGTAACATTGCGGCGGTGAACGCGGTAGCTCGCTATCTAGGTCATGTCTTAGGCACACGAGCATCATGACATCAAGCGGGTAACTCCTCAGAGCCCAACAAATTTACAGATTTTATATTGACACCATACCCGGAGCACTCCGGTACGAAAAGGATAGAAGAAACACGTGAGCGATCACTACTCAACTCTTGGAGTCTCAAAGGACGCAAGCCCCGAAGAGATTAAAAAAGCGTACCGTAAAAAGGCGCGTCAACTGCACCCCGATGTTAACCCATCCGAAGAGGCAGCCGAGGAGTTCAAACGTGTAACCCTCGCCTATGAAGTACTCTCAGATAACGAGAAACGCCGTAATTACGACGCTACCGGCGACGAACAGGGTCGTGCAGGATTCCCCGGAGGCGCAGGAGGATTTGGCGGCTTCGGCTCAGGAAGTTTCGGGTTCCAAGATCTTTTCGATATGTTTACCGGAGGCGGTGGACAAAGCGGTCCCGCGTCCCGCGTACGCCAGGGACAAGACGCACTTATCAACGTCTCAATATCCCTCAAAGACGCAGTTTTTGGCGTCGAAAAGACTGTAGAGCTTAACACGGCCGTCACTTGTAAATCCTGTGAAGGTGAAGGAACAGCTCCCGGAACCCACCCCGAAACCTGTGAGACCTGTCATGGCCAGGGATTCATGCAGCGCCGTGTTCAATCCATCCTAGGAACCGTCATGCAGCAGGTAGAGTGCCCCAGCTGTCAGGGATATGGCACCGTCATCAAACACCGCTGCCCAGAATGCCACGGACAGGGCCGTGTGGGCGAAAAACTCCCGCTGACCTTCACCGTTCCCGCCGGTGTTAATGACGGAGCCCGCATACGTCTGCGAGGTAAAGGCGAAGCTGGACTCAATGGTGGTCCCAATGGCGATCTTTATATTGATCTCAACGTTAAGCGCGATAAATACTTTGTTCGCGATGGTGATAATCTCACTACAACGGTGAATATTCCTATGGTCGCAGCCGTTTTAGGAACCACCGTACCCTTAGAAACCTTCGATGGGGTTCAAGAGATCACCATCCCTGAAGGCGCACAAAGCGGCGACATCGTAACTTTGAACGGCTTAGGTGTTACCCGCCTTCACTCCGATAAACGCGGAGACCTACAGGTACGTATTCAGGTCACAACACCGACCAATGTAAACTCCGAACAACGTGAGTTGCTCCAAAAATTCGCTGAACTTCGTGGAGAAGACTTGCACGAAGGCACCCACGTCAAACAAAAACATGGTCTTTTTTCGCGACTCAAAGACCAATTTAAATAGACAACATTCTTTGTATCCGAAGTGTTCTGAAAATCCTAGTACGGTAAGATGAAACACTTCGGATACAGCTTTATCAAGGATCTTATGAGCGCCCCCATTTTCTACATTACCGCCAAAGAGCTAGCCAGCTGCACGGCAGGGAGTACATTTACTCTAACTGGCCCGGAAGCGCATCACGCCAAGGTGAAACGCTTAGCTATAGGGGAGAACCTTGACCTTGCAGACGGCCAAGGGCATCGTATCCACGGTATTGTTTCAGCGATTTCCTCTAAAGGACTTGAAGTTACAGTCCAAAACCTAGATAAGGACGATAACAGCCTCTCAGTTTCCCTTGTGCAGGCACTCGCCAAAGATAACCGAGACATATTGGCAATTGAGACCGGCACCGAACTTGGAATTCGGAGCGTTATCCCGTGGAGTGCCGATCGCTCTATCGTGCGGTGGAAAGGGGAACGCGCTACTAAAGCTCACCAAAAGTGGCAAAATACTGTCTCTGCCGCCGCTAAGCAATCGCGTCGAGCGCTCATTCCTACCGTGGAAGAGCTGTATTCTTCGCAGGAACTCGCAGAACACATACGCGAGCTCACGGATCAGGGAGCGTATGTCTACATTCTGCATGAACAGGCCACTGAACCCTTAAGCGAATATCTGCGAAAGATTGGGTACAGCCCTGATAATCCCACCAGAATTTATATTCTTGTAGGACCTGAAGGAGGCATCACCGAGCGGGAAATCGAACTTTTCACGCGGGCGGGTGCGCACAAGGCACTGTTAGGAACTGAAATTCTGCGAGCCTCCACCGCTGGTGCCGCAGCACTGTGCACTATCAACGTAGTGTTGGGACGCTGGTAAGTAACGTTACACTTATTTAAGAACCAACAAGCCAAGGAGCTTACTTTTGACGACTACCTCACGACCCCTCTCAACGGCACGTACCGTATCTTTCAAAAGCGCCGCAGAGATGATAGCGGTTCTTGGCCCTCAAGACGCGCATCTCACTATTGTTGAGGACTATTTTGACAATATTTCAATTCGTCCCAAGGATCTTGATCTTCTTATTTCCGGTCCGTCCGTGTCTGTTACCACGGTTGCGAAGCTTCTCAATGAACTTCGTGTACTCGCTAGTCACGGTACACAGATTACAGTACAAGTTATCCATCGTCTGATGGGTATGCTCGGTGATGAACTTTCAAATCCGGCACATACGCTCTCAGCGAGTATTCTTTCAACACGCGGTACGACGATTCGCCCGAAGACGGTAAACCAGAAAAAATATGTGGATGCTATTGACGCAAATACTGTTGTCTTCGGCATTGGTCCCGCTGGTACCGGTAAAACATATTTAGCTATGGCAAAAGCAGTGCAAGCCCTACAAAGCCGCGAGGTTAACCGAATTGTCTTAACTCGCCCCGCAGTAGAAGCAGGCGAGCGTCTAGGCTTTTTACCGGGAACTCTCAACGATAAGATTGACCCTTACTTGCGTCCTCTCTATGATGCTCTACACGACATGCTTGAACCGGAGGCTATCCCTAAGCTTATGGAGGCAGGAACAATTGAGGTTGCCCCCCTCGCATATATGCGCGGGCGTACATTGAATGACGCTTTCGTCATCCTTGATGAAGCACAGAACACGACGGCTGAACAGATGAAGATGTTCCTGACTCGTTTAGGTTTTGGCTCCAAGATGGTAATCACCGGCGATATTACACAGGTTGATTTGCCGGGTGGCCAAGCTTCGGGGCTTAAACAGGTGCGTAATATTTTGACCGGGGTTGATGACATTGTTTTTAGCACCCTGGATTCCTCTGATGTTGTGCGCCATAGTCTAGTGTCTAACATTGTCTCCGCGTACGATCAGTGGGGCGAAGATCAAAAGGCTATGGAACGTAAACGTAATCGTAAAGTTAAGCGCGCCACGATTGAAGCTGCGGCTGAGAAACTTTTGGATCGAGCCGGAATTAACGGTGGTGAGTCTGGGGAGAACCAGTCACAGCAGAAGGGTGGACAACGCTAGTGGCTGTACTTGATTTTCATGTTGAGGACCCTAATGAGAAGCCTGGTAACGTCACGACTCAGCTTATTCATGATGCTTTTGCGTCAGTAGATACCGAAGTTCTCAGCAATCTGGTGGATTACATCTTCGCGAAGCTTTTCATAAGCAAAGATACTTATCTCTCTATCGCCGTTGTTGGGGAGAAGCAGATGGAGAAGATTCATCTGGAATGGATGGACTTACCTGGGGCAACCGATGTCATGAGCTTTCCAATGGATGAGCTTGTTCCCGGCACTGAAGATGAGCTTGCCCAGGGTATGCTGGGCGATATTGTGCTCTGCCCGCCCGTTGCGGCTCGTCAGGGTGCTGACGCCGGGCATTCCACGCTTGATGAGCTATGTCTGCTGACAACGCATGGGATTCTCCATTGTTTGGGGTATGATCATGGGACTGCACAGGAAGAAGCTGAAATGTTTGGGCTTCAACGCTCTTTGCTTGAAGGCTTCTTGGGACGTGCTGCCCCCGTCGAGACCCGACATTAGGGGTATTTATGGCCGGGCTATTACTCTTTATCCTTGCTCTAATCGCAACGGTTTTAGCGTTTACAATCACTGTTGCGGAAACCGCCTTTGTCTATTTACCGCGCACTGAGGCAGAGGAAGTCGCGCAAGAACACCCACATAGTGTTTTTGCGCGGGTTTTGACCGAAGCAAGTACCGGAAATGACGAGCGGTATACGCATCCCTTGCGGCTGGCGCGGGTTCTTACGACCGGGGTGGCTACTCTTGCCTTTATGGTCGCTATCCTTAGCATAGTCGAGCATCACTGGCTGGCTGGGCTTATTACTCTGGCATGTGTCGCGTTAGTGGGATATCCGCTGCTTACGGTGTTGGCCCGGGCTTTAGGCCGAAACCGCGCGGTTGTGATGTTAAAAGGTCTTGCTGCTCCTGTGCATTTCACCGCGATTACTCTCGGGTGGTTGTCGTCTTTTCTTGATGCACTTGTACATAAGGCAGCACCACAGCGTGTTTTAGATGGTCCTGCCGGTGTTTTTGCCGAAGATGAGCTTCGCGAGTTCCTGGATCGTGCCTCTGATGCTGAGACTATTGAAGATGATGAGGCACAGATTGTTCAGTCGGTTTTCGAGCTTGATGATACGCGCATCCGCTCTATTATGGTGCCGCGCACAGATATGTTGACTGTTGAGGCTAATGAGAGTATTGAGAACGCGCTTAGCCTTTTTCTGCGTTCGGGATATTCGCGTATGCCGGTGATTGGAGAATCAAACGACGATGTGCTTGGCATCCTATATCTCAAGGACTGCATGCAGGCTCATCTTGCCTATAGCCGCGGTGATGCTCCAGAGCCTAGCATTATCTCTCTTATGCGTGAGGCGCGTTTTGAGCCTGAATCGAAAAAAGTTATGGATCTTTTGCGACAAATGCAACGGGAATCAACGCACGTTGCCGTCGTTGTTGATGAGTATGGCGGTACCGCCGGTATGGTCACGCTTGAGGACCTTATCGAAGAGCTCGTTGGCGATATTTCGGACGAATATGACAACGAGAAACCTGAGTATTCCCTTCAGGAAGATGGAAGCTTCAAAGTTTCGGCGCGCCTAAGCATTGAAGATCTTGGAGAAATTTTTGGGATTGACCTTGACGATGAAGATGTAGATACCGTAGGTGGTTTGTTAGCGAAGCACCTAGGAAAAGTACCTATCGTGGGGTCTGAAGTCACGGTTGAGGGTATTACCATTCGTGCCATTGGTAGCAGCGGGCGGCGCCATCAAGTTGATATGTTACGAGTGTACCGTCAAGAATCGCAGCCTCACTTAGGAGAAGAATCAAACTCACCGGAGGGCACAGGCTTCAATACGCCGCTAGATTCATCTTCTTCTCAGCAAACATTCAACTAATTTTTATACGCTTAGCATTTCATCAGAAACGAGGAATCATGGATATCGAACGTGGCGGCTCTGCTCAGCCTGCTTTCCCTGAGCATTATCGTGCAGGGTTTGTATCTTTAGTGGGGCGTCCCAACGCTGGAAAATCGACCCTTACGAATGCTTTGGTAGGGCAGAAGGTGGCGATTACATCAAGTCGCCCCCAAACAACACGCCACACGATTCGCGGTATTGTGCATCGAGACGATTATCAGCTGATCCTTGTTGATACTCCAGGTATTCACCGCCCTCGTACCCTTTTGGGGGAGCGACTTAATGATCTTGTTGCGGGCACTCTTTCTCAAGTGGATGTCCTGGGGTTTTGCATCCCGGCAAACGAGAAAATTGGTCCCGGTGACCGTTATATTGCTTCTCAGTTGGTGGCTTCAAGTAATAAACCTGTCGTGGCAATAGTCACAAAATCTGATACTGTCGGTAACGATCAGCTTTCTGAACAGCTTATAGCGGTGCAGGCTCTTGGCGAAGAGGTAATGAGCGCAGAACGCGCCGATCGAGCCCGCCGGGCTACGCATCGTGAGAATCGTGTATCGCGTAGCAAGAAAGACAATAAAAATATACCTTTTGCCAAAGGTTCAGGTCCCGCAGCTCAACGACGAACTGGTAAAAATTATGAGCCCACAGTCCATGACGGTCAGGGTGGTTGGGCTGATATTATCCCGGTTTCAGCGGTACAGCACTTTCAAGTCGATGCCGTTGCTGACGTTTTAGCAAGTTACATGCCGGTTTCACCTCCACTCTATCCTGAGGGTGAACTTACAGACGAACCTGAAGCTACCATGATCGCAGAATTTGTGCGTGAGGCCGCCTTAGAAGGCGCGCGTGAAGAACTGCCTCATTCTATTGCCGTTACCGTTGAGGAAATGAACTTTCGAGAAGGCCGTTCAAAAGATAACCCCTTGCTGGATGTACATGTTAACCTGTTTGTGGAACGCGAATCGCAAAAGTACATTATTATCGGCAAGGGTGGTTCTCATCTTCGGAAGATTGGTACACAAGCGCGTGAGCAGATTGAGGCTATGCTAGGCACTCGTGTATACCTCAATATTCATGTCAAGGTAGCTAAAGAGTGGCAATCTGATCCCCGAGCGCTGAATCGTCTAGGTTTTTAAGCGGTCCTGATACATAGAAAGAGAGTTGGTATGCCTCAGGCACCTTCTATGAAGAGTAGTGGTCGCCATATGCGCCACGGCATCATGAAGTCGGCGCGTAACAAGTGGATTGCGCTCTTGAGCGTCTGCATGTTGGTTGTCCTCATGGGCTTCGGCGGAGCTATTCTGCTACGTCTGCGCGCAAACTTGCATACTGAGCCGCTGAATATTAGTGACTTTACGGGTGCAGTTGAGAATGGTGCACTCGACATTCTGATTATCGGATCGGATACCCGTAAAGGTAATAATGGCGCCTACGGGAACGATGATGACCGCAACTCAGAAGCTCGTTCCGATGTGATGATGCTCCTGCAGATCAGCGCAGATCGTAAGAACGTAAATGTGCTGTCCTTTCCTCGTGACTTGGTGGTTTCGATCCCAAAATGCACCGACCCCAAGACTAATAAAGCCTATGAAGCTGAGGATGATATACAAATCAATGAATCATTGGCACGCGGCGGTCCGGGATGTACGGCAGCTACTATCAGCAAACTCACGGGCGTACACATTGACCACTTCATGCTGGTAGATTTCAATGCTGTTAAAGAACTCTCTCGCGTAGTAGGCGGCGTCGAAGTCTGTGTAGATAACCCCGTCAACGACGAGTACAGCGGATTGAATCTACCCGCTGGCAACTCGAAGGTCGAGGGAGAGCAGGCGCTTGCATTCCTACGTTCACGCCACGGCTTTGGTGATGGCTCTGATATTGGTCGTATTCAAGCTCAACAGGGGTTCTTGTCAGCTCTGCTTCGTAAGGTCAAGGCAGAGGGAACACTCGATAATCCAAATAAACTTTTGAATATTGCGGAGGCTATCACCCAGAACGTCACGGTTGATGATGATCTGGGCAATCCCAACGAGATTGCCGGTATCGGTGCGACCATTGGCGGCATCGACCTGTCCGAGGTGGTTTTTGCAACTATCCCAACCGAGCCGTGGAACCAAGATCCCAACCGCCTGCAGCTTACCTCTGAGGCGCAGTCGGTGTTCCAGCGCCTTCGTGATGATAAGTCGTTGAAGGTTGAAGAAGCTAAGCAAGGCGATAATGCACCTGCACAGCTTGATAAGTCGATACCTATCACCGTGTATAACGCTACGGGCATTGACGGTCGTGCTGCAGCCCTTGCTCGTATCATCGGTAATCTTGGATACACAAGTGTAACCCCGGCAAGTACTGCCGAATCTGTTTCTACCACCACAATTTCTTATGGCGAGGGTTACGAAGCTGAGGCGCGCGAAATTGCTGCAAAGATGAATATCACGCGGGTAGAGCCGAACGCTCAGGTTACCGGCGTAACGCTTACCATCGGCACCGATTTCCCCAGTGGTGATGCGATGGAGAAACAAGATTCGCAGATCGCGGGTGGAGCTGCCGGTCAGACTGCTGATCAGGCCACCTGCCAGCATGCATTTGCTTACTAATGTAGTAAGGCTTTGACGCCTACCTTACGGGGGGTGCAGCCTAAGGTTTTAAACCTTAGGCTGCACCCCCCGCTTCTGCTTCAGCAGGTACGTCTTGGAAAATTTCTATTCCATATGATGGACGAGAGGAGTGTTGGGAAATAGCTCCTCTTCTGTCTCGTGGTAGCGTTGAGGTATGAAGACTCTCGGCGACTGTGCAGTTTCGCATCTGCTTCTCCTTATTCGCCGGAACGGGGCTTAGTTATTTCCGCACCCGTTCCGGGTATTTTGTGCGGCGCATTTTCGCGATTTATCACACCCGTTTATGAGCCTAATTTCAAGGCACGATTCTCAAGGAATTTAGTATGCAAAACTTCCAGCAGCCTTCGTCCATGCCAGTACATAAGTATCGTCCTTTTCACGAGCAGATTAAAGTTGATCTGCCGGATCGTACTTGGCCTTCACATGTAGCTACTCAAGCACCACGTTGGTGTGCAGTTGATTTGCGTGACGGCAACCAAGCATTGGTCGATCCCATGGACACAAAACGCAAACTGGCGATGTTCGATTTACTCGTTCGTATGGGGTACAAAGAAATTGAGGTTGGTTTTCCCTCAGCTTCACAAACTGATTTTGATTTTGTGCGCACTCTGGTAGAAGACGGACATATTCCGGAAGATGTCACCATTCAGGTTTTGGTACAGGCGCGAGAGCATCTGATTGCTCGCACCTTTGAAGCCATCGAAGGCGCTCCTCAAGCCATTGTTCATTTTTATAATTCAACTTCTGTGCTGCAGCGCCGCGTAGTATTCCGTCAAGATGAAGACGGTATCTTGGATATTGCTCTGCAGGGTGCACGCCTGTGTAAGAAATACGAAGAGCAAATGATTACGGATACCAAGGTTCTGTATGAGTACTCGCCGGAATCTTTTACGGGGACCGAGCTTGAGTATGCGGCGCGCGTATGTAATGCCGTCGCAGATGAGCTTGAGGTCGGCGTCAATGGTCGCGAGCTCATCGTAAACCTGCCTGCTACCGTTGAGATGGCAACGCCTAATGTTTACGCAGACTCTGTGGAATGGATGAACCGTCATCTCAATCACCGTGACCACATCGTTTTGTCCCTACACCCCCATAACGACCGTGGTACGGGTGTTGCCGCCGCCGAATTAGGATATTTGGCGGGTGCTGACCGCATTGAGGGGTGTCTTTTCGGCAATGGGGAGCGCACCGGTAACGTCGACCTGGTTACTCTGGGCTTGAATCTCTATACCCAGGGGATCGATCCTCAGATTGATTTCTCTAATATTGATGAAATCCGCAAAACCGTTGAATATTGTAACCAGATGCCGGTTCATGAGCGTTCCCCCTATGGCGGCGATCTGGTGTTTACCGCTTTCTCTGGCTCGCATCAAGACGCTATCAAGAAGGGTTTTGAAGCTCTTGAAACTAGTGCGGCCGAGCAGGGTAAGACTGTGGACGAGGTTTTCTGGGAAGTTCCGTACCTTCCTATCGATCCACGAGATTTGGGACGCACCTATGAAGCCATTATCCGCGTGAATTCGCAGTCTGGTAAGGGCGGTGTTGCATATCTGCTGAAGAAGGATTACGGCCTGGATTTACCCAAGCGTGCCCAGGTTGAGTTCTCACAGATTGTGCAGGCTCGCACTGATGCCGACGGCGGCGAGATGACCTCACAAAATCTGTGGAATATTTTCACGGATGAATACTTGCCTGCTCCTGATGATCAGCCTCGTTGGGGTAAGTATCGTATTGAGTCGATCAATATTGAGTCTGCTGACACGGGCTCGACATCCCTTCGCGTAGGGCTGAATATTGATGGTCATCTCTTTACCCGTACCGGTACAGGAACTGGTCCCGTGGATGCGCTTCAGAGTATTCTTCGTGACGAAGGCGTAGATCTGCGTGTGCTCGATTATTCCGAACACACCATGTCCTCCAGTTCAACCGCAAACGCTGCCTGCTATATTGAGGTTGCTATTGATGCGCGTGTGCTTTGGGGCATCGGGGTGGATGACTCGACCACTCGTGCAGCGCTGAAGGCTATGGTTTCAGCTGTGAACCGTGCGTTGCGTGATGAAGCACATTCATCATCCATATAAAGGTAAATCCTGCCTGTAAACACGGGGTTCTAGCGGTACATGTGCTGCTAGAACCCTGCTGTTTATTAGGGAACGCGTGAGGACGACGGTTCACAAACCCAGACATGCGTTATCAGGTACGGTATTCTTGATTATCGTGGAGTATATTCAAGCAATTATTCTAGGTTTCGTACAGGGCCTTACCGAGTTCCTTCCGATCTCGTCGTCTGCCCATTTGCGCATTGTCGGTCAACTGTTGCCCGAAAATGTTGATCCTGGTGCCGCTTTTACCGCTATTACCCAGTTGGGGACTGAGACGGCGGTCCTAGTCTTTTTCTGGCGTGATATTGTGCGTATTATTCGTGCCTGGTTCGGTTCGCTCACCGGTAAAGTCAAGCGAGATGATCCTGATGCACGTATGGGATGGCTCATTATTATTGGTTCAATCCCCATTGGTGTTCTGGGTTTCCTCTTGGAAGACTACATCGACACCTCGTTCAGGTCTTTGTGGATTGTCGGGGCGCTTCTGATCGTTTTTGCTGTCTTCCTTGCGGTAGCCGATCGTTTCGGTAAGGAACAACGAGAGCTTAAAGACCTCAATATGCATCATGGTTTAGTCTATGGTTTGGCACAATCCTTAGCTCTTATCCCAGGTGTTTCTCGCTCGGGCGGCACCATTATGGCTGGCTTGTTCATGGGATACACTCGTGAGGCTGCAGCCCGCTACTCATTCCTGCTGGCGATGCCTGCTGTGTATATGTCTGGGCTTTATAAGGCCAGTAAAGTGGTTATCGGTCAAGAACACCTAGAGTATTACGGTTTGCTCTCCACGCTCATCGCAACTGTGATTGCTTTTGTTGTTGGTTATTTGATCATCGGTTGGTTCCTCAAGTACGTATCGACTCGGTCATACAGTATTTTCGTGTGGTACCGCATTATTCTGGGCACGCTAATTTTCGTAGGCCTGGGTACAGGCTTTATTACGTCGTAGTACGCTTTGAGCGTTCACCATGTTATGCCCGTCCGCTAGGTTGAGCTGGGCGGGTATGCTTGTAGGTAGATTTTTGGTCGTTGAAAGGAAGCCCTATGCGAGCTTGGGATACGCCCACAGTTCCGTCTCTGCCGGGGTCGGCACCACTACCGCAGATCTTTGATACTTCGACGGGCACTGTGGTTCAGCTTCAAGAGCCCCAACACGCAGGGTTGTATGTCTGCGGGATAACCCCGTACGATGCAACGCATATGGGCCATGCTTCAACCTATGTTGCTTTTGATGTGCTCAATCGTGCCTGGCGTGATGCCGGGGTAACTGTCACTTATGTACAAAATGTGACTGATGTGGACGACCCACTATTAGAGCGTGCCACTGCTACTGGCGTTGATTGGCAAGAACTTGCCGAAGAGCAGACTGAACTTTTCAGGACCGATATGGAGGCGCTTCATGTGCTTCCGCCTGATCATTATGTGGGCGTCGTTGAATCCATTCAATGGCTTTTCCCGGTGATTGAGGATCTTGTTGAACGTTCCCTGGCGTATCGTGTGGCGGGGTATGTCGATGAAAAGGGTGTGCAGCACCCCGGCGGTGATATCTATCTTGATCTAAAGGCGGTACAGGCACTTCCACAGAATGAGGACGGATATTCCTGGACTCCTGGCGAAGTCAGCCACATGAGCCGCGATGAGATGCTCGATATTTTCTCTGAACGTGGGGGAGACCCTGAGCGTTCGGGCAAGCGTGACCCTTTAGACCCGCTTTTGTGGCGTATTAAGCGTGAAGGTGAGCCTTCGTGGGATGCAGGCTCTCTAGGGGAGGGACGTCCCGGCTGGCATATTGAATGCACGATGATTGCTCGTAAATTTATAGATGGTCCGCTGACGGTTCAAGCAGGTGGTTCCGATCTAAAATTCCCGCACCATGATTTGGGCGCCGGACATTCATGGGCCGTCTCGAACCGCCCACATGCTTTGCACTATGCGCACACTGGGATGGTGGGACTTGATGGTCATAAGATGAGTAAATCCCGCGGTAACCTTGTGCTGGTTTCTAAACTTCGTGCAGCGGGTGTTGACCCCAATACGATTCGACTCGCTATTATGGATCACCACTACCGTGAAGATTGGTTCTGGACTGATGAGGATCTTAAGAAGGCTCAGGCTCGCCTAGATCTTTACCGTCAGGCGGTTGAAAGCGCTAACGGTACTGATTCATCTGCGGCTGAACAGGCGCTAGAGAAGGTACGGGAGTATCTGGCGGATGATCTGAAAACATCAGGTGCGCTCATGGCACTTGACGCTTGGGCTATTTCGGCTCTTGAGCAGGTGCGCGATGGTAACGCTGAGCCTTGTGGCGGCGGAGAACTTATTCGAGACACGCTCTCAGCACGCCTAGGAGTTGTGCTCTAAAACAGGTTCTACTATGAACGACTGGTTCCCGTACTAAGCTTTGAGTCTTGATATGGGAACCTTTGTTTATCCATAGAACCGGTAGAATAGAAATAAACTACGTGACAAGGAGACACACAGCATATGACCACTCCCACCGGTGCCATTAACCGCCGTGGTTCATTCCGCCCCGGCGAGCGCGTGCAATTAACCGACGAGCGTGGTCGCATCACCACCATCACTCTGCAGCAAGGTGGGGAGTACCATTCACATCGAGGGTTCCTCAAACACGATGAACTCATCGGTGCGCCTGAAGGAACTGTTATTGAGAACACTCACGGTTTTCTTTATCAGGCGCTGCGCCCCCTGTACAAAGATTTTGTGTTGTCTATGCCGCGTGGTGCTGCCGTGGTGTACCCCAAAGATGCCGCTCAGATTATTGTGAAGGCCGATATTTTTCCGGGGGCTCGTGTTGTCGAAGCCGGTGTTGGGTCCGGTGCTCTTTCTATCGCTTTGTTGCGAGCTGTAGGCGATGATGGCTATGTGCATTCTTTTGAACGTCGCGAAGAATTCGCTGAGGTCGCGCGTGCAAATATTGAGACTATGTTCGGGGGAGCGCATCCCGCGTGGAAGCTGAGCATTGGCGATCTCCAAGAGAGACTTCCCGAAGTTGAGCAGCCCGGCAGTGTCGATCGTGTGGTACTTGATATGCTTGCGCCTTGGGAATGTTTGGATGCTGTTGCGCAGGCTCTTGCACCGGGTGGGGTGTTAATTTGTTATGTGGCAACGGTAACCCAAATGTCTCGGCTGGTGGAAGGGCTGCGTGCGGATGGTCGTTTTACAGAGCCTGAGTGCGATGAAACTATGGTACGCGGCTGGCATGTTGAGGGGTTAGCGGTTCGTCCAGATCACCGGATGGTTGCGCATACAGCTTTTCTGATCGTAGCCCGGCGCCTTGCTGATGGGGCTGTTCGTCTTTCTCCGAAGCGTCGGGCTTCTAAAAACGACTTCACCGATGATGATATGAATGCCTGGATTCCGATGAATGTGGGGGAGCGAGAGGTTACTGATAAGAAGGTGCGCCGTGCCCTACGGGACGCTAAAAATCTTGCGGAGCATGCAGTGCATGCCCATCGGGTGGCTGTAGCTGAATCTCAGGAAGAAACTTCTATACCCAATGGTTTAGACAAACCCGAGTAGGCTTGACCAATATTTCTGGCCCGCAGCGGTGGGCAAAAACACCGTCCATGACAAGTTTGCTGATGAGAGGAAAAGGATTTGACGCCTGAACATATAAATCCGTCTCGGGAATCGTCTTCAGATCCCAAGTCGTCGGCTCGTCAGCCAAGCCCCGCGCCGCATTATTCTGCAGCTCAGAGCCAGAATCCGATTCCTTCTTCTCGCGCTGTAAGCCCCCAAGAGTATGAGGCTTTACTGAGGCGTGTAAGTGCTGCTGAGTCGACTCGCACTAATATGACCCGGCAGTTACGAGCCGCTTCTGAGAAAAATCGTAAATTGGTTGAGGCACTTACTCACTTCAAATATGAGATTGAGCGGCTACGGGCTTCACTAGCGCAAGAGATCATGCCCCCGTTGAATTCAGGAATTATTCTTGCGGTCAGTACGGGACAGCGTATGACCTATGCGCAGGCTGCTGACGATAAGAGCCCTGCTGAAACCGAAGACTACCTTGATGTCCAAGTCGGAGGACGTTTTATGCGTATTCCGCTCTCCCCGCTTTTGGATCGTAAAAACTTAGCACCGGGTATGACGGTGCTTCTAAACGAGCAGTCCGAAGCTGTTCTATCCCTCGGATATGAATCCTATGGGGACGTTGTGACGATTCGTGAGGTTCTGAGCCCCCAGAAAGTGCTCATCGATACTGCGTCTGGTGCTCAGCAAGTTGCCCGTGTCTCAGGGGAGCTTGATGTCGATTCCCTGCGCACAGGTGATGCAGTTACCCTAGATAGCCGCATCCGGATGGTTACCGGGATAGTTCCGGCAAGCCGCTCTCAAGAACTCGTCCTCGAAGAAATTCCGGATATTTCTTACGAAGATATTGGTGGCCTCGGAGCGCAAATTGAGCAGATTCGTGATGCCGTTGAGCTGCCTTATCTGCACCCAGAGATTTTCGAGCGTTACCATTTGGCACCGCCCAAAGGTATATTGCTCTACGGACCGCCCGGAAACGGTAAGACCATGATTGCCAAAGCTGTGGCAAACTCACTAGCGGCGCGTGCTGCCGCGTTAAACCCAGGTACAAATACTCGCGGTTATTTCCTTAATATCAAAGGCCCAGAGCTCCTCGACAAATTCGTGGGAGAGACCGAACGGCAGATCCGTGATATTTTCGTGGCGGCGCGGGAAAAAGCCCAAGCTGGTCACCCAGTCGTTGTGTTCTTCGACGAAATGGAGTCACTATTCCGTACCCGTGGCACGGGGCGTTCTTCAGATATAGAAACCACCATCGTTCCACAGCTTCTTGCTGAAATCGACGGCGTTGAATCCTTACAGAACGTTATCGTCATCGGCGCCACAAACCGTGAAGACCTCATTGACGCTGCAGTTATGCGCCCAGGGCGCCTCGACCTGAAAATCCGTATTAACCGTCCAGATGCCTCTGGAGCTACCGAGATTTTCGGGCTATATCTCACGGACGATCTGCCTCTAGATCCCCACGAAGTCGCCAAGCACGGTTCGGCAGAGGCGACGCTAGCAGCCATGATCTCTGCCGCCGTCGCGCAGCTTTATGCTCGTACTTCCGCTAACGCCTATGTAGCAGCAACTTTGGACCAGGGTATTAACACAGCAGATAATCCCCGCCTGCACGAAGAGACCCTATATCGCGGTGACTTTGTCTCTGGCGCCGTTATCCGCAACATTGTGGATCGCGCTAAAAAGTACGCCATCAAGGAATATCTCAGCCACGCAAGTTCACCGCTCACTGGTACTAGTCCTGAAATCCTGTCAGAAGGTATTACCACACGGCATCTTCTCGAAGCGGTTCGCGCAGAATTTGAAGATCAAGTTGAGCTGCCGCCGCTACCCGATGTTGAAGATGCGCTCACCATACGCGGAGTACGAGGAAGGCTTCTTTCCATCATGCCGCCACATACCGCCACTACACCTTAATCGTTCCAAGAAAGTAACCTCATGTTCCAGCCCGTCTACGGTATTCACCGCATCATGGGAGCAGAAACCGAATACGGTGTCATATCCCCGGATGCCCTCGGCGCAAACCCCACGATACTCTCCGCTATCGTGGTCAATACGTACGAAAAACTGGAAGCGAAGCGCACAGAATCTCTGCGCCGGACCATCGAGAATAACGCGCAAGAAGCACAGCGCACGCGCTGGTCTACAGAATCCGAGTCTCCGCTCACTGACGCCTTCGGACACACCGTCAAAGAACAAGAGGCATACTCCTCACAACTCACACACACCCGTCGAGAACTCACAAGCGAAGACATAGCGCTTGAAGCCCTACGAGAAGCAGGAATTGACGGATCCCAAGAACTTATCCACGGACGAGGAGGCTATCCGGAACGCCTCGACTGGGACCGAGTCACCATGAACGCCATGCTCGCCAACGGCGCCCGACTCTACGTCGACCATGCCCATCCCGAATACTCATCTCCCGAAGTACTCACTCCGCTCCAAGCAGTACTCTACGACGCTGCAGGTGACAAAATAGCCTACGATTCCATCACAGAAGTAGCGCAGCATAGCAACGACAACCTACCCGCCATCAAGCTCTACAAAAACAATACCGATTCCAAGGGACAATCCTACGGTGCACACGAAAACTACCTCATCAGCCGCAATATCCCTTTCGAAGACGTTGCTAGCACGCTCCTAACCTTCTTTGCAACACGCATCATCTATACCGGAGCAGGCCGAGTAGGCATAGGCGTCAACGGCGAAATTCCAGGGTTCCAAATCAGCTCCCGAGCCGACTTCTTTGAACGCCCTGTCGGGCTCGAAACAACTATTCGACGGCCCATCGTTAACACCCGCGATGAACCCCACGCCAACTCCGAACGCTACCGTCGCCTGCACGTCATCCCTGCAGACGCCAATCTTTCCCACTATTCAAACCTCCTTAAATTCGGCACAGCCACTCTAGTACTAAACCTCATAGAATCCGGACGCGCCCCAAACCTACACCTCGCCGACCCAGTAACAGCGTTACACACCACCAGCCACGACCTATCACTCAGTGCTCAGCTCCCGCTCACAGAAGATTCTGACAGCACCACCAAATTCGCCACAGCTCTAGAAATTCAACGCGCATACCTCAACGCCTGCAAAAGCCACGAACAAGAGAACCCCACCGGAGCCGATAACGACACCCAACAAATACTCGCCCTCTGGGAAGAAACACTCGATGCCCTAGAAACAAATCCTCTCGCACTTGCAGATCGTCTCGACTGGGTCGCTAAATATGCGCTCGTCAGCAGCTATGTGGCCAAAGGTGTTCCCTATACCGATGCAAAGCTCAAAGCCCTTGACATACACTATGCAGATATAGATCCTACACGGGGTCTTTACCACCGCCTCGTAGCGCGTGGTCGGATGTGCACCCTCTTCACACCTCAAGACATTGAAGACGCCGCCCACACCCCACCATCAGACACCCGTGCTTATCTCCGAGGAACCCTCATGAGCCGATGGCCCGATGAAATCATTGGTATCAACTGGGATACCGTATCTTGCCGAGGGCGTTACTCCCACGAACTTACCCGACTCGTCATGCCTGAGCCCACACGCTACACTCAATCTGAAGTAGACCCGCTCTTACCACGAGTTACCCACTCCGACGAACTGCTTCAACTCCTCCAACAGAACACGACACCCCATAAAGACCTTTAGGAGAAAACATGTCACGTGAACGCATCCACGCTTCAAAGCCCCAGTACCACGAAGAACTCACTGAACAGGAGGAATCCCTCACCCAACAAGACACGACCGTTGTACATGACGTAAGCGAAGTCGACGATATCCTCGACGAAATCGACGGGCTGCTCGCCGAAAACGCCGAAGAATTCGTCACCGGATTCGTCCAAAAGGGCGGTCAGTAACTCAAAGACTTACTCAAAGCACTTTCGTCCCCTTACTAGAAACACACCATGGAACAACGCATATTTGGCATAGAAAGCGAATTCGGACTTAGCTACGTACCCCAGGGGCTAGGACGGCTCAGCGTCGAAGAAACAGCTGCAGCGCTCTTCAAGCCCGTCCTTGATGAATGGCGCTCTACTAACGTTTTCCTGCCCAACGGTGGACGGCTCTACCTCGATGTAGGTTCACACCCTGAATATGCCACCGCCGAATGCGCCACCATCGACGAACTCCTCGCCCAAGAACGCGCGGGCGAGCTCCTCTTCGCTCAACTAGCGCAACAAGCCCAAGAGCAATTGAGCACACACCACGATCGTCCTCTCAACGGCACGATCTACCTTTTCAAAAACAATGTAGACTCCGCCGGCAATTCATACGGCAGCCACGAAAACTACCTCATTAGCCGCAAACTCGAATTTCCCACCCTCGTTAAACAACTCGTACCATTCCTCGTCACCCGCCAAATCCTTGTAGGCGCAGGGAAAACCCACCCCAACGGAGGGCCCCTACAAGGTTCAACAGATCCACAAGCCACTACAGGCATACCTTCATACTCGTTCTCACAGCGAGCAGACCATATCTGGGAAGCAGCAAGCACCTCAACCTCCCGCACACGACCCCTCATTAACACCCGCGATGAACCCCACGCCGATGCCTCACGATACCGCCGTATGCATGTCATCAACGGCGACTCCAATATGGCGGAACCCACGGTACTGCTCAAAATAATCAGCACCGACCTTGTGCTACGCATGCTCGAAGACCGATTTCCTGTTACCAGCTTAGAACTCGCATCGGTTCCGCAAGCTCTACGCACCATCAGCCACGACCTCACCGGAACCGCAGCTTTTGAAACCACAGACGGACAACGCTACACAGCTCTAAGCGTTCAAAAGCACTACCTCGACGCCGCCCGCCAATACATCACGCAATACGGGGCCCACCACCATCGCGTCGATTACGCACTAGACCTCTGGCAGCGCACCCTCGACGCCATCGAAACCGGTGACTACAGCAGTATTGACACCGAAATCGACTGGGCTATCAAAAAGAAACTCCTAGACGCATACATCGCCCGTAGCAACACGGCTGGAGCGCCGACAGACTATGCGAGCGCTCGCATCCAACAGCTTGATCTTGCTTACCATGATATTGACCCCCACCGCGGGGTTTACCATGCTCTAGTCCGGCGTGGAGCCATCACAACTATCCTCCCGTCTGATGCCGCACGGAACGCGATGCAAGAACCTCCGGCAACCCGCGCACGCCTACGTTCACAGTTTGTGGAGGCGGCTAAAAATGCGGGGGAGCAGTCTACTGTAGATTGGGTACACCTTAAACTCAATGCATACCCACAGCACACCCTAGTATTTAAAGATCCCTTTCAAACAGAGAGCTCCGAACTCACAAAGGTTCTTGAGATGCTTCGCCATAAGAACCCTCCTCAGTCTGTTCCGCCTTTGGTGTAATGTTCCACAATATGGTTCTACAACTAGCTTTTTATTCTAGGGTTTGATACTTTACGTATGTTTTATGTTCTTATTGATTTGCTCTACACCGTTGTATTTGTCGGGTTTTCGCCCGTTTAATATTAAGTTATAGAGCATCACATAATTTCGGTGTATCTTAAACGTTTAACTCCGAAATAAAGAAAACCTAGGGAAGGAACCTTTGTGTCGAAAAAAGCCTTGGCTGCTTCAGTACTCACTCTTTCGATGTTGCTAAGCGCTTGCGGCGCTGGTGACTCGGGTCAAAACGAATCTTCGCCGTCCGCTTCTACTAGTGAAAACACTGTGAGTAGCTCAGAAGCACTTGACAAAGTACAGGTAGATCTTAGGGGCGGAACTCAGGTTCCCGCTGTATCTTTTTCTACACCTTTTTCTACAGATCGGGAGGTTGCCAGGGTACTGGATGAAGGTACAGGTGACTCCCTTCAGGATAGCGATACTGTTCTCGTCAATGCTTCAATTTTTAATGGTGAAAATGGTTCGTTGGTAGGCAGTTCTTATAACGAAAATGAGCAATCTATACCCATTCAAGTTGGTCGATTAAAAACGATAGAACCCACTATTTACGAAGTTATGAAGAAGATGAAGGTTGGTGGTTCTTTTGTATATAGTACGAACGTGTCCCACGAGCAGCAGCAACAGCAGTCTGCTTCCTCAGTACGACCAACTGTCGAAGCTGGTTCACCAACCAATCTTGAGGTTTATACCGTAGCTCGGAAGCTTCCCACAGAAAAGGATCTTCCTAAATATGCTCAGGGTACTGAGCAAGCTCCCAATCCGAAGCTTCCTGCCTTCTCTCTGAATGAGACTACGGGTAAGGCAGAGCTGAAGTTCGCAGATGATAGGGGAGAGGCTCCGCATGAGCTTGTTGCTCAAGATTTGATTACTGGTACCGGTGCCGAAGTCAATGAGAACGATGCAGTATATGTGCGTTATATTGGCGCTCAGTGGTCTGATGGTAAGGTCTTTGATGGGAACTACGATAAACAGGTCGCAAATTTCCAGCTTAACGGAGTTATTAAGGGTTGGAAACAGGGCTTAAAGGGTAAGAAAGTAGGTTCTCGAGTTGAGCTTGTTGTTCCTGCTGAACTTGCCTATGGGGAAGAGGGACAGAATGGTGGACCCAAGGGAACCCTAGTATTTGTTGTCGATATTTTAGCGACTGTTCCCATGAGCCCAGCCCACGCTTCAGCGCAGCCTTCTCAGCAGGCTAAGGAGTCTTCTTCAGCTTCCCCCACAGCTATCCCGTCTAGCTTGGCGCCTACGGCTGATCCCACCAAACAGTAAATTCTATTCGAGCTCTGCCGATAAGCGCTGTACCCATCTTCGGTAGGGCACTTGAGAGTAAAGGAAACATATTATGTCTTTTGGCCAGCGTAAGCTTGATCGAGAAAAGCCGGAAATTGATTTTCCCGAGGGCGACGCCCCGACCGAACTTGTTATCCAAGATCTTATCGAAGGTAAGGGGGCTGAGGTTGTTCCCGGTTCTCGTGTCTTGGCACACTATGTAGGTGTTGCTTTTTCCACTGGTGAGGAATTCGATGCTTCATGGAACCGCGGCGAGCCGCTTCCGTTCCAGGTTGGCGTGGGGCAGGTTATCCGCGGTTGGGATGAAGGGCTGTTAGGCATGAAGGTTGGCGGTCGGCGTCGCCTCGAAATTCCTGCAAGCATGGCCTACGGTGACCGCGGCGCAGGATCGGTCATTAAACCTGGTGAATCCCTGATCTTTGTAGTGGATTTGGTAGACGTTAGCTAGAAAATCTAAAACTTCGGGGCTGCTGCCGTAATTTACGGGTACGAATACAGCAGCCCCTGAGTTGTTTAAGGTTTTATATATCCCCGTATGATGGTTATATGGTAACAAAAGCGCGAGATGTTTCGTCTAGTTCATCGTTGATCAGGATTTATCATCGGCTATGCAATAGCTCGCGGCGCGGTATTTCTCGCGCAGAGTTTTTAGAAGTATACGGTTTAGACGAATACACCATCTTTGGCTCGGGGAATAAACGAAAAGCTGAGACCATCGCTAAAAAGTTTGAGCGTGCAAAGGACTGTTTGCGTGATGCTGGTATCACGTTTAAGCATGTTGAACGTGATGGCAAAAGCTACTATGTGTACACTCCGGTCCCTAATCCGCTTCTTGATTGGGAACTTAAGCTAGAGGACGCACAATTTCTCATGAGCCTGTGCCGTGCCTGGGAAGGTACCGAGCTTGAAAGCTCTGCACATCGTATGATGCGTAAGATCATTCTTAGCGTTCCCACGCTATCAGCTTCTACACGTTTAGAGGAGCTAGAGGAACCGCTCCAGCGTATACGTCTGAGTGATGATTCCCATCTAGAAGAGATTTTTAGTGCCTTTAGCGAGCATAAAACCATTGACATGGACTATGGGGACCTCAATACTCGCCATAGCGAGAATCTGTCCGTGTGGGGGATAGGGTACCGTTACGGCAATTGGTATTTTGCGGCGCACTATCCCTCTCGCGAGGGTTCTGAGGCTCCGAAGGAAGAACCGAATCGTGCGTATATTCACCGTTTTGAGCGCATTCAGAGTATGCGCATCAACGGTAGTCAACAGCAGCAAGAGAATTTTGTTCGGCCTGGTGAAACATTTGATTTTCAAACCATGCTTTCTGAAAACCTTCAGGGCTATGCCCGTACTGTGCCCGCCTTATCTTTAGATTCACATGAGCAGCTGCTTCTTGACTCATATGGTGTTCGAGAAACTGCGGTGAAAGCCACCGCACGCGGATTGAAAATAACGGTCCCAAAATCGTCCGCAGATTTTTCGAGCAAAGACCTTCAACGGGCCCAGGAGGCATATCGAGCTCAGCACAACCTGGTGGAACGTTTGCTTTCTACCCATCAGCGCAGGGCTGATTTGCCCGAAGCATGGCGTAAGAATTCTCGCCGCAAACGTGACGATGATACAGACCGTTTGATTGACATGCTCTTGGTACTACATCGTCTAAGCCAAGATGATGCGGCTTGGTTTGAAGGGGGCGCTCCTTTTAAACCTGCAGCTTCACTTCTGCAAGTGGATAACGGCAAACCTAAAAGTAACCTTGTCAGTGATTTTACCAATGTCTGCGAGGATTACGGAGCTGCAGAGTTGGATCTTGCAGTCCCTATAGTCTTTCCGCTTCGTCAGGGTCGTGAACTATATGCCGAGCTAACCTATTCATGTGACGATCCGATTTATCAGGGCGTTCCTCTGTCAGCTTTAGAGCGTGCCATGCTTTTCTTTTCAGTGTCGGCTGCTGAGGTTCTCTACCCAGACGATGCACGCGTTTCCAAAATTCGTGAGCTGCTGTTGGTGAGCTACCCAAAGGATGCTGAGCGCTTGCGCGGAAGCCTAATTTTCGCTCCTGAACACCATCTTATTCCTTTAATACATCGGGCAGTCTCTCAGAAACGAACCCTTATTTTTGACTATGCAGGGGTGCAGCGCACCGTTGATACTTGCTCACTGATCTTTGAAAATAATCGTTTTTATCTGCATGGGCTGTGGCGTGAAGCTGCCGATTCTAATGCCTGGCGAAATTTTGCTCTTGACCGTATTAGAAATGCGCGGCTTGGCGGTAAAAGCCATCAGGCCGTCGCCGCTAAGATTCCCAACACCCCGCATCTTTGGTCTCGGCAGCAACAGACAAATACAGAACACCCTTATGTTCGAGTCAAAATCCACGTTGAAAGTCTCAGAACAGAGCGGCGAGAGAATACTATCCGTACTTTGAAACGGCGGAGTACTCACGTTTCACGATCCCAGCCTTCTAAACCTGAAACGCCCTTGATTTACCATGAGCTGCACTACTATCCTGGTGAAAGCGAGGCAGGCCTTGAGCAAATATTGCATTTCGTTGTAGCGTATGGAGGTGCTCTAGAGATTCTTGAGCCAGAACCTGTACGGTCTCTACTTATAGATCGTCTGATGTCGCTTCTAGCGTAGATATCTGCGAAAGACACGCCCAGACATCTATAAGTAGAATAACAACCTTGTATAATAATTCCTATGCCGTGGTGGTTTTGGGTATTACTATGGGGCACCTTAACGATAGGTTCTCTAGCGTTTTTAGCGTGGTTCGTATATCGTGCACTCACAAGGGGCTTCATGCTACTCGATCTTGTAGCAACATGGATGGAATCCGTCGAAACTCGTTTCGATGAAGCGCAAGCGAATACCCGCCGAAAATTGCCTGACGAGCAAAGCCTAGGGATTTTTACCCCGGTAACCACGGCGTACAATGAATACGAACAAGGAAAACAGACACGCAGGTCTGAGCGAATCAAGCGACGGGTCTCCCGACGAGATCGACTCGGCCAACCTCAAAATATCGGAGACCTGCTCTAAGCACAGAAAGGTTCATACCTTATGGGTCAGTTGTTCAGTCACCCGGCAACTATTATCGTAGTCATCCTCCTCATCGTTCTGCTCTTCGGTGCTCCCAAGCTCCCAGGTATGGCACGTAGTCTTGGTCAGTCGATGCGTATCTTCAAGTCCGAAGTCGAGGGTATGAAGAGCGATAGTAAGAAGGAAGACGATAAGGACGATGTTGTCACCGCTGAGGTTGTCGACAACAAAGCTAAGTCCGAAAAGTCTGAAAACTAATTTTCAGTACAACAACACAACCCGTGCAACCACCTCTCTGGTGGCACGGGTTGTCCAGTAGTTTATCTACCCATATCGATAATTTTTGAATAACAGGTATGAGGCGGAGCTTAGAATAAAACGAGGAAAACGATGGCAAAACCGGATCAGGATGTACGCAACCGCAAACTAAATCCTGAAGCCCGTATGGAGCTGAAGGAACATCTGCGTGAGTTTCGTGACCGCTTCATCAAAGCGGCTATTGCAACTGCTATCGCCGCCGTACTTTCCGTTATTTTCTTGTACCAGCCCTTTATTGATGCAATCTCTGAACCTCTTAAGCAAATCAACGCAGCAGATAACCGCTTTGCAACCTTAAACTACGGCTCAATTTCTTCACCCTTTGACCAGCTCATTCGCGTGGGTACGTACATCGGTCTTGGACTTGCTGCACCCGTTTGGCTCTATCAAGGACTGCGCTTCTTACTTCCGGCGCTGCATACCAAAGAGAAAAAATACCTCTTTGGTTTCCTCAGCGGCTCAATCTTTGCTTTTGCCTGCGGTGTCTTCATATCTTGGTATAGTCTGCCCGGCGTTGTTCGTGCACTCACAATGTTCACCCCGCCCGGCGGCTCGAACGTCATTGACGCTCCAACCTATATTTCCTTCATCGTTAAGTTTATTTTCTTCTTCTCACTAGCATTTATTATCCCCGTCATCCTCGTGGGATTGAACATGCTGGGGGTTATTCGGGGTAAAACTATCCTCAAATCTTGGCGCTGGATCGTGGTTCTTGTAGCGCTTATCGCAGCTATGACAGCCCCCGGGACGGATATCATGATGATGTTCTACCTGATGATTCCGCTCCTAACTTTCTTCTTCCTCGCCATAGCAATATGCTTGCTCAACGATAAACGGCGTGACCGCCGCGAAGCTAAACTAGCAAAGGGTCTTACAGAGACCGAGCTCAAGACGGCCACCAGCGCTGAAGACCTTGAAAAGCTAGGACAGCTTGAAGAGGAACCCTCCCAAAAGTAAAACTCCAGAATCCTCCGTCTTACTCAAGACGGAGGATTTTTAGGCGCAGGTACACTAGAACTATGGCTGAAAACCCCCAAGAAACCACTCACGACTCGAACGACCGCCCGAGCTACTTTGCGCAGTATCAGGCCGCGCAAGAACGTAACGCTCACGCAAAAACAGCGCTTAGTAAGTTCGAAAAGAATCTCGGGTTTCCTCTTGACAGTTTCCAACGTCAGGCATGCCAATCCGTCGAAACTGGACATTCAGTCCTTGTCGCTGCGCCTACTGGTTCTGGTAAAACAGTTGTCGGAGAATTCGGCATCTACCTTGCCCTCCAAACAGGAACAAAAGCGTTCTATACAACCCCTATCAAAGCACTCAGCAACCAGAAATACCATGACTTTGTGCGTGAATACGGCGAAGAAAACGTAGGTCTGCTCACCGGCGACACCAGCATCAATACCGAAGCCCCCATCGTCGTCATGACTACTGAAGTCCTTCGCAACATGCTCTACGCCGAATCTACGACCCTCATCGGTCTGGGATACGTCATCATGGACGAAGTACACTATCTCGCCGACCGGTTCCGTGGAGCAGTTTGGGAAGAAGCGATTATTCACCTTCCCGAACACGTCACCGTCATCTCGCTCTCTGCAACTGTATCCAACGTCGAAGAATTCGGAGCATGGCTAGATACCGTACGAGGTGATACCGATGTCATCGTATCTGAACACCGCCCCGTCCCGCTCTGGCAACACCTCATGGTAGGAAACCGTATTATTGACCTCTTTGTACCTGATGAAACTTCTCAGCAAGAGGCTTCACCTACAAAACGTCGTAAAAACCACACAAAATCACTCCAAAACGCTCCCACGGGGCTACGCATTAACCCGCTCCTCAAACAACTGCGGCCAGGCTTTCGCCGACACACCCCCCGGCACAATGCACCCAAACGCGAGCGCTTCCGACGCGGCCGCAACCGGCATGACAAACACACACATGCACTCGAACGATCCCGTCATAAAACCTTCACCCAAGACGCCAACGTTCTGAGTCCGCACCGCATACCTCGCCCCGAAATGGCCCGTATCCTAGACAAGCAAGGGCTATTGCCTGCCATATGCTTCATCTTTTCACGGGCAGCATGTGATGACGCCGTTACCCAATGCGTCAACGCGAATATCGTCCTCACCACCGAGGAACAGCAGCAAACCATCCGTGCCTATATTGCAGAAACCACTGCACACCTTGATAACCGAGACCTTCATGCCCTTGGATATTACGAATGGCGAGACGGACTCATCCGCGGGGTGGCAGCCCACCATGCAGGTCTGCTACCGCTCTTCAAAGAAGTTGTTGAGACACTTTTTGCACAGGGGCTCATCAAACTAGTCTTTGCCACCGAAACCCTCGCGCTCGGCATCAACATGCCAGCCCGCACCGTCATGCTCGAAAAACTCACCAAGTTCAACGGTGAAACCCACGTCGATATCACCCCCGGAGAATACACCCAACTTACCGGGCGGGCAGGGCGCCGCGGAATCGATCTTGAAGGACACGCCGTAGTCCTCTGGCGTCCAGGTCTTGTACCAGAACAGGTTGCCACCCTCGCATCCACTCGCACATACCCCCTTAACTCATCATTCCGCCCCACCTACAACATGGCTGCGAACCTCATCGCAGCCTATGGCGCCGAACGAACCCGCAAAATCCTCGAATCATCCTTTGCCCAGTTCCAAGCAGATAAATCAGTTGTAGGAACAGCTGCACGAGTACGTAAAAACGAAAACGCGCTCGAAGGATACCGAGACTCCATGCAGTGCCACCTTGGAGACTTCACAGAATACATGCGCCTGCGGCAAAACATCAAAGATCTAGAGAAAAAAACCCGCAAAGCCAACCAACAACATGCACGCGCCCAAGCTCACCAAAGCATCCAAGAACTTATGCCCGGAGACATCATTCACATACCTCATGGTCGCTCCCGCGGCTACGCTATCGTCATCACCCGTGCCGAATCCAATACAGACCCACGCATTGGTATCCTTACCGAAGACAATCAGCAGCGCACCGCAAGCGCACGTGATTTCACGGGGCTCATTGAACCCGTCTCCTACATCAAGCTCCCCAAGAAAATAACCCTTAAAACATCCAAAGAACGCCGCGACACCACCTCACGGATGCGTCAAGCGCTCATCGATGAACGACCACCCCGCAAACTCGGAAATACCCCCATCGCCACACGTCATAACGATGCCCAAGAAAAACTCGACATACTACGTGCCCAACTACGTAACCACCCCTGCCACGGGTGCTCTGACCGGGAAACCCATGCACGCTGGGCAGAACGATGGCGCAAACTCAACGCAGAAACAGAAGGACTACGCCGCCAAATTACCCGACGCACCAACACTATTGCCCAGGTCTTCAACCGCATCGCAAAGCTCCTCACTGAATACGGCTACGTTACTGCTGACTCCCATAACGGGCTCAAGCTAACGACGAAGGGGGAAGCCCTGCGCAAACTCTACGGGGAAAAAGACCTTCTCACCTCTATTTGTCTCGAAAAAGGCTTCCTCACTGATCTGGATCCTGCGGCTATAGCAGCAACCATAGCCGCGCTCACATACCAGGGCAAAAAGGAAACCATCGAAATTCTCCCACGCTACCCGCACCCTTCATTACAAGTGTCTATCGCGACCATCAACCGCGAACTAGACCATCTCAACGTTCACGAAGAACGTCACGAACTAGATCAAACCCCACCCTGCGACCTAGGCCTCGTCACCCCTATCTACCGCTGGGCTCGCGGTATGCACCTCGCAAAAGCACTCGAAGATACCGGCCTCGCCGCCGGCGACTTCGTACGCTGGGCAAAACAAGTTATCGACGCACTCGACCAGATCGCCCATATCCCCACCATAAGCCCAAACCTACGAGCAAGCTGCGAAAAAGCTATAGCCCTCATCCGCCGCGGAGTCGTCGCACTAGACTCCTAAAACCGCTGGAAAGAACATGAGCATCTATATCTATACCAACGGGAGCATCTACAGCCCCGCCGACCCCTACGCCACAGCGCTCCTCACCGAAAACGGTACCGTAACCTGGATAGGCTCAGATGCGGGAGCTCGCTCCATCACGGACGAACGCATGCGAGCTATCGATCTAAACGGCAAACTCATCACGCCCACCTTCGCACGTGCCTTCGCCCCCATAAACAACCACAGCGAAAAAACACTCTACGAGTACTTCCTCAGAACACATACCCAGGGATACCATACCCACATACTCGCAGGAACAATACGAGACATCCTGACCCTACGCGCATCACTCGACACGTTTTATACAACACACGCAACAGCCCCAGACGTACGATTCTTCATAATCCCAGAGCCACAAGCGACCTCCGCATCGTACGCTGAGCTCGTCACCACAGCCCAAGACCTGCTCAATAAATCATCTATAGCACTCACTGGGTTTCACGCCACAAATCTAGACCACCTACCTACTCTGGCATCCGAAGCAGCAGAACATGGTCTTGTACTCTCCATCAACACTCAAGATAGTTTCACTAATGCCTTTAGCTATGCGCTAGCCGTTAGGGAACAGCATCCTTGGCTTAACATCCGGCTTGATATGGTTCATGGAGTCATTGATGATCAACGTCTTCAGGATCTCGCAGATGCACGGATCAACTTAGGTATCCAAGCAACCTTTGATACTGAGACTGCAAAGTTAGCCCACCGGGCGAATGCAGCTGGTACCGCGTTCGCGCTAGGGTCAGACCCATCTCTTGTTGAAGCGCCTCTTGGATGGGAGCTCATCTCAGCCCTTATAAAATCGGCAGATGGTATTTCAGCACGCAGTGGTTTCGCCGCACTTACGCGAGGAGTCTACCGGCTAGCCCACGACGAGAACCCCTTTGCGGGTCAAATACTCCCTGATACACCAGCGAATATAGCACTCTGGAACGTCACTGAGCTTATGGTGCAAACCCCGGATTCTCGCGTAGTCTCGTGGAGTACTGATCCCCGTGCTCGTATTCCACTTTTACCGGTTCTTGCTTCAGATGTGCCGTTGCCCGTATTAGATCGCATGTACACTAGGGGAGGGGAATAGTACGTTTCCTAGCTCGTAAAAGTTACCTGAAAATATGCCGTGCATCTGCAGAATACGCCCTTACGCCGTATTTCGCCGGTTATACTAGTAAACTTAGACCCTACCTTCACTCTAACAAAGGAAAACAAGGGAATTATTATGCGTGTACTGACCGTTATTCCGACGTATAACGAGAAGGAAAACTTACCCGTTGTTGTTGAACGTCTTCGTAAGGCAGCACCCGACGTCGATATTCTAGTAGTTGACGACAATAGCCCTGACGGTACAGGTCAGATTGCGGATGCTATGGCTGAGCAAGATTCACAGATTCACGTTCTTCACCGCACTGTGAAAGACGGTCTTGGTGGAGCTTATCTTGCGGGGTTTGATTGGGGTCTCAATGAGGGATATGAAGTCCTTATCGAGATGGACGCTGATTGTTCTCACCAGCCCGAGCAGTTGCCATCGCTAGTACATGCTGTTGAGGCTGGGGCAGATTTAGCTATTGGCTCCCGTTATGTACCCGGCGGAAAAACAGAAAACTGGCCCATTCAACGCCAAATTCTTTCTCGCGGAGCAAATATTTATACGCGGGTTGTTCTAGGGACTGCAATCAAAGACATCACAGCAGGTTTCCGCGCATATAGGCGTGAAGCACTACAACGTTTGAATCTTGAAGGCATTGAATCTAAGGGCTATGTCTTTCAGGTAGACCTCGCTTGGCGTTCTGAGCAAGCAGGGCTCAAAATTGTTGAGGTTCCTATTACCTTTGTTGAGCGTGAGGTCGGAGCATCAAAGATGACCGGAAATATAATTTTTGATTCTATGCGTAAAGTGACGACTTGGGGCGTTTCTAACCGCGTCAATAAGCTCAAAAAGAAGCTAGGCAAATAACTAAACTTCACATAAAATAAGTGCCCGAACTACCCTTTGATAGTTCGGGCACTTTTGTATAGTGTCACTCTGTATTCGTGTTGTATTCCTGTATCGCTGTACGCGCCAGACCATGAAGAATCGCTTCGAGTCCTAAGCTAAATGCGTTCTCTGCTGGAGTCTGCGAGCTACGCTGCAGCGCTGTATATGCGTCTTGTAAATATGGATACTCATCTGCTGAAGCCGCAGGGTTAAAGATAGATTCGGGGGCGTGGGCATCTACTGCGGATCCCAGCAGGAATGCCTCTAAAGATTCAATAACATTTAAAGTTTTATATTCTGGACACCCAAAAGCTCTTAACGTCTGAACGAGGACGTCATACATATGTAACGTTTGAGGGGCCCGATCGATCGGGGTCAATGCGAGCGCTGTTACCAGATCGGTGCTCTCACTGAACGCGTCTCGATAAGACTTCCCCCACAGACTCAAAGATTCAGTCCAGAGTTCTAGCTTTTCGGCGTGGGATAGGTGCTGCTCGTTAAGAATTTTAGTCGCTCGTATCAGGGGCTCCAGCGTAATGTCATTGATGACCGCATCGCTTATAGCTCCCAGTACTTCGGCACGAGACTGAAAGTGATTGTATAAGGAAGAGGGGGCGACGCCTAGTTTCTGAGCAAGTACGCTCATAGTGAAATTTCCTTGATCGGCCAAAAGTCTACGTGCTGACCGCACAATTTTGGACGCGCTTAACACTGTCGAAGAGGGGCGTCCAGCGCGTCGCATGGGGGAAGAGATCACGATAAATCCTTTACTATTTCTTCGCTTTCGGCGTTTACTGCCGTCCCGTCTGTGAGCAGTTATAAAACATACCACCAGAAATTTTACGCTTCATAAATACCCCTAGATTTGTAATTTCTGTGTTCTGGGATACACTAAAACGAACACAATTCGTTTTGTGATTCTTTGAGCGAAAGGGTTTAACCATGACGGCCAAGAACGAAACTACGAATGAATTGACCCGCGATGTCGTAATTATCGGCGCAGGTCCTTCCGGACTCACTGCAGCATACCGACTGCAGCAAGCAGGACATACCGTTGCAGTCCTTGAAGCACGTGAACGTGTTGGCGGGCGCACATGGAACAACCATATTGACGGCGCATTCCTTGAAATCGGCGGACAATGGATTTCCCCCGATCAGACTGTTCTCACCGAACTCGTTGAAGAGCTCGGACTTAAGACCTTCTCTCGTTACCGCGAAGGTGAGAATCTCTATCGCGATCCTGACGGTACCATGCACCGGTACAACGGAGACATGTTTCCTGCCAACGAGCACACTCAACGAGAAATGGAACGACTCATCGGAATTTTAGATGAGCTTGCGGCAGAGATCGGGGCCGAGAAACCTTGGGCGCACCCCAAGGCACGCGAACTCGATACAATTAGCTTTCACCATTGGCTCCGCGAACAATCCAACGATGAAGAAGCATGCAACAATATTGGGCTCTTCATTGCTGGTGGCATGCTCACTAAGCCGGCTCACGCATTCTCAGCTTTACAGGCAGTACTTATGGCTGCATCTGCAGGATCGTTCTCTAACCTTGTCGATGAAGATTTTATTCTCGACAAACGTGTTCTGGGTGGCATGCAGTCCGTCTCCTTAGCCCTCGCAGAAAAAGTGGGACAAGAGAATATAATTCTCGAACACCCGGTCCGCGTTCTACGTTGGCAAGAAGACGGAGAATACCCCGTACTTGCTGAAGCTGAAGCCTTCTCCGAAGATGGAGAGGCCTCACCTGAAAAAAACATCATTGTTCGAGCAAAGTACGCTGTTGTTGCGGTTCCTCCGAACCTATATTCACGTATCCATTTTGTGCCGCCGCTAGACCGCCGACAGCATCAAATGCATCAGCACCAGTCCCTTGGCTTGGTTATCAAAGTACATGCTGTTTACCCCACACCGTTCTGGCGGGACAAAGGTCTCTCAGGAACCTGTTTTGCCGCTAACAACCTGGTACAAGAGATTTACGACAACACTAACTACGACCCAGCAACTGGAGAAGAAGAAGCTCGCGGCACTCTAGTAGGGTTCGTCTCCGACGAAGCAGCGGATGAAATGTTCACCATCAGCGCCGAGGAACGCAAAGAACGCATCCTAGACTCCATGGCGCAAATGCTCGGAGAAGAAACAAAAAATCCCGTGGTGTACTACGAATCAGATTGGGGTGCCGAAGAATGGACTCGTGGCGCATACGCAGCCAGCTATGATCTTGGCGGACTGCATCGCTACGGCGCAGACCAAGAAACCCCAGTAGGACCAATCTACTGGTCATGCTCAGACATTGCTGCCGAAGGCTACCAGCATGTCGATGGTGCTATACGCATGGGAGAAAAAACAGCAAAACTGCTAGCCGCAAAACTCAAATAAGATCATTCGCATCGTAACGCACACACGGGCAGCTTTACTGGGTGAACCAAAGAATGACACACCCAGTAAAGCTCCCCAAAATACGGATGGGAAACATGAAATACGTCGTAGGATATTCGCCTGATGCACGGGGCCGTTCAGCTCTCCAACTAGGAGTCGTACTAGCTCGCTCCCTGGGTGCAGAACTTGATGTAGTATATGTCATTAAACCGCAAAGTCCTCGCCTTGCAGCGCCACGATCCAACTTCGAAGACTTACTCCAAAAGCAAGCCGTTCAATGGCTTGAAGAAGCACAACATTACGTGCCCGCCCAAGTAATCGCCCGCTTCCACCTACGCCGCGCCGATTCCGCAGTCAGCGGCCTACTAGAACTAGCTGACGCCATAGACGCCGGACTCATTATAGTGGGCGGCGGTAACACCGGAAATTGGCTTTGGCACTCACTAGGCGCGGTTGGGAACGCTCTTCTACACCGTTCACGTATTCCCGTCGCTCTAGCACCACGTAAATACAGCGCTTCACACACGATCAAACAGTTCGACTGCGCCGTATCCCCAGACATCGACTCCATAAACCTTGTCGAAGAAGCCATAGCAACCCAAAACCGAACAGGCATACCAGTACGCCTAGTCTCACTCTACGAAGAAGGAAAAGACCTAGACGATACAACCTATCGCAGCATCATCCAAGACCTCGTAGACCAATCCGCAGTCAAACCGATAAACCCACAACAGCTAAGCATCGCAGTAGGCGCAGGAACTACCATCGTAGAAGCGGTCGATTCTGTGCACTGGAACGAAGACTCCGTGCTAATGGCCGGATCCTCCAAACTAGCCCAACGCGGAGAACTCTTCCTAAGCTCAACAACCGCAAAAATCATG
The DNA here is from genome assembly GCF_000164695.2 of Rothia dentocariosa ATCC 17931. Taxonomy (NCBI): domain Bacteria; kingdom Bacillati; phylum Actinomycetota; class Actinomycetes; order Micrococcales; family Micrococcaceae; genus Rothia; species Rothia dentocariosa. Next base: position 2,161,910 of record NC_014643.1, on the reverse strand, counting down.
ACCAAACTTCCTATTCCCCTCGTCGTAGTACCACGCGATTACCACCCTGGACGCAAGGGCTCCCAGCAACAGCCGTGGACAGGCTCAATCCCCATCATCAAGCAATAGCCCGGCTCCTCACGTGATATACACCGCCGTACTATCATCCCAAGGAAAGGAAAACAATGGAACAACATCTTCAAGAACTCATTAACAAAATACCCACTGGGCTACTCATCGGCGACACTTGGCGTGAAGGATCCGCAGGGGAGACGTTCGATGTCCTCAACCCAGCGACCGAAGAAAAGCTCACGGCCTTAGCCTCAGCAACACCTGAAGACGCAATAGCAGCCCTAGACGCAGCATGCCAGGTTCAAGACCAATGGGCACACACGCCGCCGCGTGAACGTGCAGAAATACTACGACGGGCATACGACCTCATCACCGATCGCTCCGAAGAATTCGCCACCCTCATGACCCTCGAAATGGGAAAACCCCTCGCAGAATCACGAGGAGAAGTAGTCTACGGAGCCGAATTCTTACGATGGTTCTCCGAAGAAACCGTACGCGACTACGGACGCTACCAGCCCACGCCCGAAGGTAAAAACCAAATACTGGTAAAGCATAAACCTGTAGGACCATGCCTACTCATCACCCCATGGAACTTCCCACTAGCCATGGCAACACGCAAAGCCGGAGCTGCAATAGCAGCAGGATGTACAATGATCCTCAAACCTGCACGGCTCACACCCCTAACCGCGCAATACTTCGCACAAACCATGCTCGACGCAGGGCTACCAGCAGGAGTACTCAACGTAGTTGCATCAGCAACTGCATCAGCCGTCTCAGATTCTCTCCTTGCAGACTCACGCCTGCGCAAACTCTCATTCACCGGCTCCACCCCCGTTGGCAAAGCCCTTCTAAAATCAGCCGCGCAAAATGTCCTACGCACCTCCATGGAGCTCGGCGGAAACGCCCCCTTCATCGTCTTCGAAGACGCAAATATCGACGAAGCCGTTGAAGGCGCCATGGGAGCAAAAATGCGCAACATGGGCGAAGCCTGCACCGCCGCAAACCGATTCCTAGTCCACGAATCCCGTGCCGAAGAATTTTCCACCAAACTAGCGACAAAAATCGCAAATCTCAAAACCGGCAACGGTCTAAACCCAGACACCACCTGTGGCCCCCTCATAGAACAAAAAGCAGTAGATTCCATCCACGAACTTGTACAAGATGCTCTCGACCGAGGTGCCCAAGCTCTGGTCGGCGGTTATCCCCAAAACGGTCCCGGATACTTCTACCAACCCACAGTCCTCATCAACGTTCCTCACGATGCACGCGTCATCCAAGAAGAAATCTTTGGCCCTGTAGCACCCATCATCACCTTTTCTACCGAAGAAGAAGCAATCCAACTTGCCAACAACACAGAATACGGGCTAGCATCCTACGTCTACACAACAGATACATCCCGCGCCCTGCGAACACTAGACCGCCTAGAAGTCGGCATGACAGGCCTCAACATCGGCATCATGTCAAACGCCGCAGCCCCATTCGGAGGCGTTAAACACTCCGGACTAGGACGGGAAGGAGCCGCCGAAGGCATCGCCGAATACACCTACACACAATACATCGGCATCAAAGACCCCTACGCCAGCTAAACCACCCAAAAACCATCCAAGATACGCACAATACAACAATTTCTCGAAGGGTTCGTTTTACCTTTCCACAAGGAAAAACGAGCACACACAAACTTACAAACCTACGTAAGTCCAACCCCAAAGGAGAACGTTATGAAGCGCTTGAAGAATTTCATCAACGGCAAGTTCGTCGATTCCACCTCTGATGAGGTACTCGACATCGTATACCCCGTAACCGGCGAAGTCATAGCACAAGCACCAATATCCACTGACGACGACGTCAACACCGCCATGCATGCGGCTCAAGACGCATTCAAAACGTGGAAGCATACGACCCCTTCAGATCGCCAGCTACTTCTCCTCAAACTCGCAGACGCGCTCGAAGAAAACGTCGACGTACTCGTTGAAGCCCAACACCGCAACACCGGACAGCCCCGAGAACTCATCCGTGACGAAGAAGTCCTCGTCGGCGCCAACCAGCTACGTTTCTTCGCAGGGGCAGCACGCACCCTAGAAGGAAAAGCAGCAACCGAATACATGGAAGGACATACCTCATACGTACGGCGCGAGCCCATCGGCGTCGTCGCCCAAGTAACCCCCTGGAACTATCCCCTCATGATGGCATTATGGAAGTTGGGTCCCGCGCTCGCTGCCGGGAATACTGTAGTTCTCAAGCCATCTGACACCACACCAGAATCCACCCTCGAGTTGGCAAGGCTTATAGGGGAAATATACCCTGCCGGTGTTGTCAACGTTGTGCTGGGGACCGGTGAAACTGGTGAAGCTATGGTAGGGCACCCGGCCCCTGCCATGGTTTCTATTACCGGATCAGTACGCGCAGGTCAGGCAGTTGCTACCGGCGCTGCAGCTGGTCTGAAACGTTCTCATTTGGAGCTTGGCGGTAAAGCGCCAGCAGTTGTTTTTGCAGACGCGGATTTGCCTCGTACTGCGCGCATGCTCGCAGACTTCGGTTATTTCAATGCTGGCCAGGACTGTACAGCAGTCACTCGCGTACTCGTTCAAGACAGCATTTACGACAAGTTCCGAGATCTGCTGGTAGCTGCCGCAAAAGATACAGCTACTGGGCACGAAGACGATTCAAAGAACTTCTACGGTCCGTTGAACAACATCAATCACTTTAAGACCGTCATGAATAAGCTCAACAGCCTCCCTGAACATGTCACAGTTGAAACCGGTGGCAAACAGTGCGGCACCCGTGGCTTTTTTGTGGAACCTACGGTGCTGAGCGGAGTCAATCAAGACGATGCCGTTGTCCAGGAAGAGACCTTCGGACCAGTTCTTACGCTCCAAAAATTTACTACAGAGGCGGAAGCAGTTGAGCTTGCTAACGATGTAAATTATGCGTTGGCGTCATCAGTTTGGACGTCAAATCATGGTACTGCTATGCGAGTTTCTCGCGATCTTGATTTCGGAGCAGTTTGGATTAATACACACGTACTTCTGACTGCTGAAATGCCTCATGGCGGATTCAAATACTCGGGTTACGGTAAGGATCTTTCCCTGTATTCCGTTGAAGAATACACACGTGTTAAACACGTCATGAGTGATTTGAGCGCATAAAGAACAGCTTCTCCAGGCTCATTCGGCAATTCGGCAAAAAAAAGAGTCCTGCATCATCACACATTAGAGAAGAGCTTGTGGAGCGGTACAGCTCTGTTGTCTAGGTGCTGTACCGTCTCTTCACAATTCACATATTATCCATGTAGCTTATGCTACGTTTTCCTTTGAAAGGTAGTCTCATGGTAGAGATGTATCGTCTTCCTCAAGAGATAAAACTTACTGGAGAGTTTCCCGGCCCCTCATCACGTGCTCTTGCACATCGTCGCTCACAAGCTGTTCCTGCATCTGTCGCTTCGGGGCTCCCAGTTTACGCGGCTGATGCAGACGGTGGCGTCATTATTGATGTTGATGGTAACTCGTTGGCTGATTTGGGAGCGGGTATCGCAGTCACAACTGTTGGTGCATCAGCTCCCAAGGTGGTACAAGCAGTTCAAGAATCGGTCACACACTTCACCCACACCTGTTTTATGGTTACTCCTTATGAGGGGTATATCGCAGTTTCTGAAAAACTAAACGAGCTAATACCCGGACGCTTTGAGAAACGCTCAGTACTTTTCAACTCTGGTGCGGAGGCAGTTGAAAATGCTGTAAAAATTGCTCGTGCAGCTACCGGTCGCAATGCCGTAGTTGTTTTTGATCATGCCTACCATGGGCGAACCAATTTAACAATGGCGTTGACTGCAAAAGTAGCACCATATAAGAAAGGCTTCGGTCCTTTTGCTCCTGAAATCTATCGTGCTCCTATGAGCTACCCTTACCGGGACGATCAGAGCATGGATGGTAAAGAGGCAGCTCAACGCACCATCAACATGATCGAGAAGCAAATTGGTTCAGAATATGTAGCCGCAATTCTCATCGAGCCTATCCAGGGTGAAGGAGGGTTCATTGTTCCCGCCGATGGTTTCTTACCAACGCTGGTTGCATGGGCACGCGAAAAAGGTATCGTCTTTATTGCTGATGAAGTACAAACTGGTTTCTGCCGCACTGGCAAATGGTTTGCGAGTGAGTACGAGGGCATTGAACCCGATTTGGTCACCACTGCTAAGGGCATTGCTGGTGGTATGCCGCTTTCAGCCGTCACTGGTCGGGCAGAGCTTTTTGATAAAGTTCAACCAGGAGGATTAGGCGGAACATACGGTGGTAATCCTGTATCTTGTGCGGCTGCTCTTGCGGCTATTGAAACTATGCAGGATCTTGATTTGAACGCACGAGCCCTGCATATTGAGAAACTGGTGACAGCAGCGTTAGCCCCGCTTGTTGATGAGCTAGACATCGTAGGGGATTTCCGCGGACGCGGTGCTATGCTCGCACTGGAGTTCGTAGCAGACTCTATCTCTAAAGCCCCGCATCCCACGGCGGCCAAGGATATCGCTGCTTACTGTCAGCAACGAGGAGTACTTATTCTTACTTGTGGTACTTACGGCAACATTATTCGTCTGCTTCCTCCGCTTACTATCAGTGACGAGCTCCTAAAACAGTCAATGAATATTCTTATCGAAGGTATTCGAAGCGTTTCATAATTTTTTTTGGAGGCTTACAGGGCCCCGGTCATACCTCATATAACGATCGGGGCTCTTGTCACAGCTAATCCTATTCCACACATGCGCCAGTTATTTACCTATAGCTATTATGCGCACACCTTGTAGACAAAAATTCAGGTGATTTTACTACTGTTCTGGATCAATTAGACTAAATCGCATATTGAGCAGGTCGCTATAAGCACACACCGTCTGGCGACGACACTCCGATAGAGGGAGAGCACCTTGTCTCAGAATAATCAATCCCACAAGTTACATAAAGGTCAGAGTCTAGCCAAAGATTCTGCATCAAATAACCCCCACGGTGCTATTGATACAAGCGCCGCTAACAAAAAGGGATTATCTTCCGGATCTGTATCTCTTTTTGGCTCCATTATTATTGGTATCTCTGTGGTAGCACCAGCATACTCATTATCGGGAGCCCTGGGTCCTGTAGGAGCTGTAGCAGGGGAGCACATGCCCGCGATCTTTCTCGTTGGGTTTATCCCTATGCTATTGGTGGCTATTGGCTACCGAGAGCTTAACGCTGCTATGCCGGATGCGGGAACAACATTCACTTGGACAACCAAAGCATTTGGTCCGTGGGTTGGTTGGCTCGGAGGCTGGGCATTATTAGCAGCTACCATCTTGGTTCTCTCAAACCTTGCAGGTATAGCTGTAGATTTCTTTTACCTGGCTTTGTCTCAGGTTTTTTCTAACCCGGATCTAGCGACTCTTTCAAGTAATACCTTTATCAATATCGGCACATTCTTAGCCTTGATGGGTTTCGGGTGTTACATCACATACCGCGGGCTGGATGCGACTCAGAAAATCCAAACTGTTTTCATTATTTTCCAGCTTGTCGTACTCGCTATTTTTGCGGGTGTCGCCCTCTATAAAGCGGTCACAAATACTGGGTTTGCTAACCTTGCTCCGACTCTTGAATGGTTTAACCCCTTCGGAATCGAGTCATTCTCAGCTTTCTCTTCCGGCATATCTCTTGTCTTCTTCATATATTGGGGTTGGGACGCTGTCCTCACCATGAATGAAGAAACAGAAGGCGAGCATACAACTAGCGGTCATGCAGCTGTTGGCACTATCCTCACAGTAGTTCTACTGTACCTGTTAATCTCTGTGGGCACTTTGGCATTTGCGGGTACGTCCTCAGAAGGTCTGGGTCTAGGAAACTCTGATAACCAGGAGAATATTTTTGCTGTTCTTTCGGGGCCTGTACTAGGTTCTCTCGGAATTATTATGTCTTTCGCAGTTCTTATTTCGGCCTTAGCCTCTTTACAATCCACGGCAGTTTCACCAGCTCGAACATTGCTAGCCATGGGATATTACAAGGCACTCGGGCCTAAGTTTGCGAGTATTAGCCCAAAGTACCAATCACCTAGTTATGCGACCATCGCTTCCTGTCTGATTGCTACCTTGTTCTACGTTCTTATGCGTTTTATTTCAACCTCTGTGCTTTGGGATACTATCTCCGCTTTGAGCTTGATGGTCTGTTTATACTACGGCGTGACGGCATTTGCCTGTGTATGGTATTTTCGGAAGGTGGCCTTCTCATCAGGCTTTAAATCATTTGTGAACAAGTTTTTGTTTCCCCTTTTGGGAGGCATTATGCTTCTTGTTTTCTTCATCCAGACGACCTATGATTCCATGGATCCCCATCATGGCTCGGGGTCTGAAATTGGGGGAGTCGGGCTAGTTTTCTGCTTAAGTGTCGCGATTCTTCTCTTAGGAATTTGCGTTATGGTGTATCAACGTTGCCTCCGTCCTGCCTTCTTCAAAGGCGAGGTCCCGATGGAGGTAGAGCATATGATTGACTAGTTATTTCTCATGTGCACAAGAAGGGGAGAGGAGCCTCTAAAAGGGGTTCCTCTCCCTTATGCATTATGAATGTATCCTACAGTGCATAATGAGAACGGTAGTATTCCAACCGATCTTCTAGAGTCTTCTCTAACTCTTCAACGCTACGTCGTTCCATTAGCATGTCCCAGTGTGTACGAGCTGGCTTATCATCGTCATTCTGGGCGTCACTCTCGCCGTTGACAAGATATGCTTCTTTGCCAGTTTTAGCAACCCAGACCTGTGGAATTTCAGCTTCAGCAGCAAAGGTCACAAATACGCGGTCACCATCAGTGGTTCGGTACTCTACACGTTGACGGGGTGCAGGCTGTACATTGGACTCGGTTTCCATAGATTGAGTTCCAAGACGCATACCACGCAGGCTACGATCGCTCACAATTCCTCCAGACTCCAGAAAGGGTTTCCGCAGATACTCAGCGGCTGCATAACGTTGGGCGGGGGAGAGCTATTCCCTCGAACGTCTAAAACATCCATTATATCGAGAATATTCTCCGCCGCCCAACTATTAGAGACAGCTATTCGCGAAGTCAAGCTAAACTATCTTAACTATTGAAGCCATATCCTTGAGATGGGTTCTCAAAAGTATCAGGCTTTGTATACGCTGCTTTTGTCGATCCATCGTTTATGTCCGATACCGGCAAATTGCCGAATGCGTTACCAAGACCTCGTAGAGCATCGCCAAGTTCTGTGGGGATAAACCAGAGTTTATTAGCTTGGCCGTCAGCAAGTTTGGGCAAGGTTTGCAGATACTGATAGGTGAGTAGCTGTTGGCTCGGGTTAGATTGATGGATGGCTTCGAATACCTTATGAACAGCTTCAGCTTCACCGTCAGCTCGAAGGATTGCAGATTGAGCGTCACCTTCAGCTCGAAGAATCTGAGCCTGTTTTTCAGCTTCCGCGCGAAGGATAGCAGCCCTAGATTCACCTTCAGCCGTCAGAATATCTGACTGCTTCTGACCTTCGGCCGTCAGAATGGCAGCACGACGATCACGCTCTGCACGCATCTGCTTCTCCATTGAGTCCTGGATAGAGTGTGGAGGCTGAATTTCTTTAATATCAACACGAGATACTCGTAGTCCCCAACGACCGGTTGTAGCATCAAGAACTCCACGCAATTCCGCGTTGATCTGATCGCGGGAGGTCAAGGTCTGTTCAAGATTTAGACCACCAACTACGTTACGGAGGGTCGCGCTAGTAAGCTCGTCAACAGCACGAATATAGTTCGTAATTTCATAGGTTGCGTCCTTGGGGCTTGTTACCTGAAAGTAAACAACGGTATCGATCCCAACCACAAGGTTATCTTCGGTAATCACAGACTGCGAGGGGAACGAGACAACCTGCTCACGGACATCAATTAGAGGCAACACGCGGTCAATAATCGGTACCACCATATGCAAACCGGGTTCTAGCACGGTTCGGAACTTACCAAGACGCTCAACGATTCCTGCTCGACCTTGAGGAATCACCCGGATGGTTTTAGCCAACAAGATAAGAACAAAAATGAAGAGAATCACAAGAAGAATAACTGGGACCATATCTTCATTACCTACTTTCTTTTCGGTGATTAATAACAAAATTTAGGGGCGTAGATGGAACATTTTATTCAGCTTCAGGGGTAACAGCTGATCCTTCTGGCAAAGTTGATACATGCGGGTACACAAACGCTGTAGCACCGTTAATAGTTTCAACCTGGGCGTAGGAGCCGGAAGGGATAGGAGCTCCTGAAGTACGTGCTGTCCAAATTTCGCCTTCAAGACGCACTAAACCAGACTCAGCAGTGACATCCTCTGTCACAAGAACAGTTTTACCCCGAAGAGCTTTGGCATTTGTAACAGTATTTCCGGCAGAGCGGTTGAGGCGTTTCAGAAGAGGCGGACGTAGAATAAGCACAAACAGGATGCACAAAACCGCGAAAACTATTCCTCGAGCGAAGAAATGTTCGATAAATGGTGAAATAGCCGATGTGATGAGGGCAGATAGGGAAAGCATCAAGAAAAAGAGATCGAGAGACAGCATCTCAATTATCGCAAAGAGCAAAGCTAGTATCAGCCAAAATGTCCATGGGCTGTCAAAGAGCCAATCCATATTTTTTCCTCCTCATCGTAGGCACAATAATCCACCGTATAGAGCGCCCAAGCCATACAAACATTATTCCATGAGGTGCATCACCAATCAAAGAGTTTACTCACACAAACTCACAACACCACAAATGGCCGATAATATACATTATGTAAAGTAGAGTCAGAAAACCACACCCCAGCCACTCAACCTTCCGTGTAATTGAACCGGATTAGCTGCCAGTGCGCCCTCGTAAAGACGGTTTCACCCCAGCAGCTTCTTTCTCCTCAATGTCCAGTAAAGCTACAGATACACCAAACTCTTCTATTTACATGAATAGGCGCTTTACGGACTCGGCGTTTCTACCACCAGGTGGCTAAACTCCACCCAGGCGTTCAAAACTTGAGCTGCTGCCCCAGTATCAATAGATTGGCGTGCATCCGCCAAGGCTTCTGTGTACCGTTCCTCAAAACTCCTGCCGTCGTTTTTTCGGTAAGCTATCAGACCGGCCGCCGCATTAATAAGAACTGCATTGCGAATTGCATGCAACGAGTCTTTTGCCGACTCGCCCTCCCCAGCTAATACTGCGCGAAACACACTGGCGTTATACTCAGCGTCTCCTCCTCGCAGGTTATCTAATGAAGAACGCTCAATCCCATAGCCTTCGGGATTAAAGACATATTTCTGAAGAATACCCCCACTTGCTTCCCAGATCTGGGAAGTTGTAGCAATTGTCAATTCATCAAGCCCATCATCCCCCCGGAATATAAGGGCATGGTCACCTCGATTCGCGAAAACCCAAGCCATCTTTTCTACCATCTGCGGATTAGCTACCCCAATTGCAGATGATGACACTCGCGCAGGGTTTGTCATGGGTCCTAGGTAGTTAAAAGCCGTTGGTATACCTAACATTTTTCGAGTCGGCCCTACGAACCGCATGGAGGGATGAAAAGTCATTGCAAATAGAAAGGTGATCCCTACCTGCCGAGCGCACGCGGCAACAGACTTAATCGGCATATCTAGCTGAATACCTAGCGCCTCCAAGACATCTGCCGACCCTGATTTAGAGGTTGACGCTCGGTTACCATGTTTAACAACTGTCGCACCTGTACCAGCAATAACCAAGGCTGCCATGGTGGATATATTGACGGTATTCTGCTGATCTCCGCCAGTGCCTACAATATCAACCGCGTGTACGTCAAGATCAATAGTTTCAGCTTTTGCAAGCATTCCTCGCGCAAGGGCGCCTAACTCTTCAGAGGTCTCCCCCTTCATGTGGAGCGATGTCAGGAAGGAAGCAAGTATAGGTTCAGGCGTTGAACCAGTCATAATTTCATCCATAGCCCAGTCCACATGACGAGAACCGAGATCCTGCCCAGAGATGAGCTGATTCAAAATGTATTTCCAGGTTAATGACTCATGTGCAGTTATATCCATACTCCCGATTTTAACCTTCCTGCAGGATTCATCTGCTGCCAGCGCATAGGGTGCCACAGCTTTGAGGCTTCTCTCCCCCACGAACTTACCAAAACATTACACATAGAGCGTGTCGCACAAATCTCGTGAAAACCGCTAGTTTACAGGGAACTCTAAGGATTTTCCCAACACACCGCAAGATTTAAGAGGTTATGTATTCGCTCTTCGCAAGTTTTAGCGACATAATGTCTATGTGACAACTGTAACCAATAACCCCAGCAGGCCGGCACATCCGGCTCTTAACCGACCCAACACGGTCGCCATTGGTACCGTCGTGTGGTTGGCATCAGAGCTGATGTTCTTTGCCGGGCTTTTTGCTATGTACTTCACCCTTAAGGCATCACGTCCTGACATTTGGGCTGATAATGTACATATCCTTAACGTTCCCTTCGCTTTTATCAACACAATCGTTCTTGTGCTGAGTTCTGTGACATGCCAGATGGGCGTATTTGCCGCAGAACAGCTCAAACCACGCCGCTCCGGTTCTTTGCTGAATATTAAGGCATGGGGCATGGCTGAATGGTTTGTGTTGACTTTCATCATGGGCGCAATCTTCGTCTGCGGTCAGGCTTATGAGTACGCAACCTTGGTTTCAGAAGGCGTAACCATTGCATCTAGCGCTTACGGATCCGCTTTCTACATCACAACAGGGTTCCATGCGTTACACGTGACAGCTGGTCTAGTAGCTTTCCTCCTGATCATTGGTCGCGCATTTGTCGCTAAGCGATTTGGTCATTACGAAGCAACTAGTGCAATCGTTGTCTCGTACTACTGGCACTTTGTAGATGTCGTGTGGCTCGCTCTATTTGCCGTAGTGTACTTCGTCAAATAACAGTCCAACACTCTCGCCCCGTCCGTATCCATTTTTACTAGCACACACAAGGAACAAAAGACGTGAAGGCACTTTCACAGAAGCGGCGTCACCCGCTTGCAGCTATTGTGTTGCTTGCGTTGGCTCTCATCCTTACTGGTGGTCTCTACACAGTTGCCACTGCCACCAATCAGGCCAAGGCCGAGTCAAGCCATGCATACACTCAAGATGATGTAAACGCTGGTCAAAAACTCTTCCAAGCCAACTGTGCAACCTGCCATGGAATGAACGCTGAAGGCACCGCTGATGGTCCTTCGCTCATCGGTGTTGGTGCAGCCGCAGTTGATTTTCAGGTTGGTACCGGCCGCATGCCTATGCAGATGCAAGGTACACAGGCTCAAGTCAAACCTGGTCAGTTCAACGAGGAACAGACGAAGCAGCTCTCTGCATATGTTGCTTCGTTGGGCGCCGGTCCTGCAATACCTGAAGCAGAGAATCTAGATACCACCAAAGGCGATGCCGCAAATGGTGCCCGTGTCTTCCTAGCCAACTGCGCAATGTGTCATAACGCGGCTGGTGCAGGTGGTGCTCTTACCCGAGGGAAGTTTGCTCCTTCTCTCATGGGTGTTAGCGAACAACATATCTATGAAGCCATGGAAACTGGACCTCAAAATATGCCTGTTTTCAACGACGCAAACCTTACCCCGCAAGAGAAGCGTGATGTTATCACCTATTTGAAAGCACAGGAAAAAATGTTTCCCCTGGTGGTCTTAAGCTAGGCTCTCTAGGTCCTGTCGCTGAAGGTCTGTTGATTTGGAGCGTCGGTCTAGGGATCGTGCTTATCTTTGTTATTTGGCTGACCTCTCGCTCAGCATAAATACGCACATACTATTCGTATCGGAAAAGATTTGAGGCAACACATGGGAAACCATCGTGACGGTCAAGACGCTCAGAGCGTTACCGTAGTTACCTCTTCAGAGGATTCAAAGGAGCAGTTTCAGAATCCTGGGCTGCCCCCACATCGTCCACGTCTGACAGATGTGGATTCGAAGCGTGCTAAAGGTGCTGAGCGCCAAGTTATTCTACTCTTTGTACTATCAATGCTCGGCTCTTTGTTATTCTGGGTCGCGTATTTCGGTATATCAGTTGAAGGTAACTTCTTTGATGTAAACAATACGGAGCCTACCAGTAAACTGCAGCTGCAGAACCTCTTGCTTGGTTTAGGTATAGCATTCGCTATGTTCGGCATTGGTATTGGAGTTGTTCATTGGGCACGTACGCTTATGCCTGACCATGAACTCGTTGAGGAGCGGCACGATTTGCGTCCTGAAGAGGATCGCGCCGAGGCAGAAGAAATCATCGAAACTATTATTGATGAGTCAGGTATTAAACGCCGTCCTCTCCTGCGCAATACTCTCATTGGCTCAGTTATTCTGGCTCCGTTAACTTTTATTACGTTCCTGCGCGATCTGGGGCCGAATGATCCTGCCGTTCTTAAACACACGATGTGGGATCAGGGTGTCCGTCTTGTACGCGACCCTTCTGGGACTCCGATTAAAGCTTCTGACGTTACGATCGGATCCGCTTATCACGTTCTGCCGGAGACCATCACGTCCCTCAGCCATGAAAATGGCTATCTAGAGGAAAAAGCTAAAGCAGTTGTCTTGTTGATGCGTCTTGACCCCAATGAGATGAAGATTTCGGAAGAACGTAAAAACTGGCACGTTGACGGTATAGTCGCTTATTCGAAGGTCTGTACACACGTTGGATGTCCCATCGCGCTGTACGAGCAGCGAACGCACCATCTGCTGTGCCCGTGCCATCAGTCTACTTTTGATGCGGCAGATGAATGCAAGGTTGTATTCGGTCCTGCAGGTCACGCACTCCCACAGTTGCCGATTACAGTCGATGATAATGGTTATCTTGTGGCTCAGAGTGACTTCCATGAGCCAGTTGGTCCCGCGTATTGGGAACGCGGTCAGCACGTCGAAGAAATGCGTGCAGAGCGTGAGAAGGAGGCGAAATAAGTAATGTCTACAACAACTGGCTACGAGTACAAACCTAAAAGCAACGCTGGGCGTATCGCGAATTTTGTTGATACGCGTGTTGGCATGTCTGGGGTTGTTAAAGAATTTGGCCGAAAAATCTTTCCAGATCACTGGTCCTTTATGTTCGGTGAGGTGGCTCTATACAGCTTTGTAGTGCTCCTTATTTCAGGAACTTTTTTAACATTCTGGTTTAACCCATCAACCGCTGCAGTTACCTATGACGGTTCATATGTACCCATGAAGGGTACAGAAATGTCTGTTGCGTTTGCGTCTACTTTAGATATCTCTTTTGATATTCGCGGAGGCCTGTTGATCCGTCAGATTCACCACTGGGCGGCTCTCATGTTTATGTTGGCCATCTGTATCCACATGCTTCGTGTCTTCTTTACAGGGGCTTTCCGTCGTCCACGTGAGCTGAATTGGGTTGTAGGTTGCGTCCTCTTTGTCACGGGTATTATGGCGGGCTTTACTGGGTATTCCCTCCCCGATGATGTGCTCTCTGGTAACGGTTTGCGAATTGTCGATGGCATTATGGTCGCAGTTCCGCTCGTAGGTACATACCTCTCGCTTTTCTTCTTCGGAGGCGAGTTCCCAGGTGAACACATTATTAGCCGCCTATACAGCCTGCATATTATGATCATTCCGGCAGTTCTGTTGTTGTGCGTTGGACTGCATATGTTCATGGTTGTCCTGCATAAACACACCCAATATCCAGGGCCAGGTCGTACCAACAATAACGTTGTTGGTTTTCCTGTAGGTCCGGTTTATGCTGCAAAAGCAGGCGGTTTCTTCTTCATAGTTTTCGGTATCATCGCTTTCTTAGCTTCCACCTTCACTATTAACGCAATATGGAACTATGGTCCCTACGATCCATCTCCAGTTCAAGCAGGTACTCAGCCTGACTGGTACGTAGGCTTTGGTGACGGTGCATTACGTCTATGGCCTGGTGTTTGGCCATGGTCATGGGAATGGCAATTCGGTGGAACATGGGTTCTAAATGTCCTACTGCCTTTTGCACTCGCAGGCGTCTTGATGGGATTCTTATTCACGTGGCCTTGGATCGAACGTTGGGTCACCAAAGATAATCGGGTTCATAATATTCTTGATCGCCCGCGTAACGCTCCATTCCGTACAGGCGCCGGTGTTGCCGGTATCATCTACTACTCAGTTTTGATGATCGCGGCATCTTCTGATTTGATCGCAACACATTTCCACGTCTCGCTAAATGATGTAGCTTATGTATTGCGTGCGCTCTTCTTCCTTGGACCCATCCTTGGTTTCGAGATTACCCGAAGGATTTGCCTCTCCTTGCAGCGTAAAGATCGTGAGCTAGTGCTTCATGGCATCGAAACTGGTCAAGTGGTGCAACTCCCCCATGGTGAGTTTATTGAGGTGCACAAGCCTCTTGACGAGTATCGTCGGTACAAGCTAGTTAGTTTCGATTCACCAGATGTAATACCTGCACGCCCCAATGCTAAGGGGAAGGTTACAATGCTTGAGAAAGCACGAGGCACCTTATCGAAGTTGTTCTTTACTGATCGTGTTCTTCCTGTAACTCCTACTGAGCTAGAAGAAGCTCATCATGAACATAATGAAGCTCAAAGGATTGAGGGCGCTTCCTCTAATAGCCCCGAGATTAAGGGCTAAAGTTACAACTTCATAAGTTTACTTGAGGGTTGGTTCCACAAAACTGTGGGACCAACCCTCAACGTTTGTATCGTATGTATCTCTTCCAGCAATGTTGCTGCTGACCCAATATCATATCCATCTTCTAAGGCCAGGAGTCCAGACTTTCTCATGAAAAATTCTCATAAGCAGCATGGCCCTATTCCTGAAACTAAGAATTATAAATCTTTGCTTACTTATCAGCGATCGCTATATACCTGATGCCATAATGGAATAACTTCATGCGTACTAAGCACACACCCCGTCACAAACTATCATGCCGCTGGCTCTTAGAGGCAGGAAGGAGCCTCGCGGATTAACAGATAAAAGTAGCAACAACCTAGGTTTGAGGTTGAGACTCCAGAATTCTTGCAGAGAGAGCACTTCTGCGAGCATATTAATGCCGTCTTTTCTTTCGAGCCGAGCGTACTGATAAGCGAAGCTGCCTCTGCAAAAACTATTATCGTGCGATGGGCACGATTATATGGGCGGTTACTCTCCCAAGATTCATCCGATCAATATTGGTGCGTCTCTGCTGCTTTGATGATCCCCAGATAAGCTGCCAATACAGACAATTAATCCAACTAGCTTTTTCTTACCTCCCCTTTTTAGTACATATCTGGGGCAGATAGAACTTTATTCGAGAATCTCTGGAATATAGAAAAGGTGGGGTTACATCATCCATATGGATGATGTAACCCCACCTTTACTGTATATGATTAGTGCGCGTGATCACCGCGGTTGTATTCATATACCCACCCGATAACGGCGACTGCTACGATAGGCAACGCAAGAATTAGTACCCACCAGGCAATCGCTGCCCCAAGAACAACAATCATGCACGTTAAACCGATCATAAACGGCCACCAAGACCATGGTGAGTAGAACCCATACTCACCAGCACTCTCAGCGATTTCACCCGTGTAGTTATCCATGGGCTGGCTTCCTAGCTTCTTATCAGTAAACATGAGGAAGAAAGCCAAGAAGAAGCACATAAGCGCCGTCACGAGGAGCGCGGGAAACCCGGCCCACTCATCAAAATTGGTCATAAACCCATAAATAATTCCAACAGGAATAAAGAATATACCAAGGTACAGGAAGACCTTCCCGAGAACTTTCACGGTTTACTCTCCCTTCTGTGCTGCAAGAGCTGCAGCGGCAACATCATGATTCGTTGAAAGCTCGGGATGATGTAGGTCTAGAGCCGGGCGTTCGGAACGGATACGAGGCAATGCAGTAAAGTTGTGGCGGGGCGGAGGACAAGAAGTTGCCCACTCGAGAGATCCACCGAATCCCCAGGGATCGTCTACCTCGACTTTCGGAGCATACCGAGCAGTAATGTAAACATTCCAGAACCAGGGAATCATTGAAACGGCAAGAATCATGGATCCAACAGTTGAGAACTGGTTCATCCAGGTGAAACCGTCCTCGGGCAGATAGTCAGCGTATCGACGAGGCATCCCATCAACGCCAACCCAGTGCTGAATCAAGAAGGTCGCGTGGAACCCGAAGAATACCAGCCAGAAGTGAATCTTACCGATCCGTTCGTTGAGCATCTTGCCAGTGAATTTTGGCCACCAGAAGTAGAATGCACCAAACATACCAAACACAATGGTTCCAAAAATCACGTAGTGGAAGTGTGCAACCACGAAGTAAGTATCCGAGATATGGAAGTCTAGAGGCGGAGTAGCCAAGATAATACCCGTCAGACCTCCAAAGAGGAAGGTCACTAAGAATCCATAGATCCACAGTAACGGAGTTTCAAACGTAATGGACCCCTGCCACATAGTCCCAATCCAGTTGAAAAACTTCACGCCGGTTGGAACACCAATCATCATGGTCATGAACGAAAAGAACGGAAGCATAATCGCTCCAGTTACGTACATATGGTGCGCCCACACAGTTACAGACAGGCCCGCAATAGCAATAGTCGCTGTAACAAGACCTTTGTAACCAAAAATGGGTTTACGTGAGAATACAGGGATAATCTCCGAAGTCACGCCGAAGAAAGGTAGCGCAAGCACATACACCTCAGGGTGCCCGAAGAACCAGAACAAGTGCTGCCAGAGTACCGCTCCCCCATTTTCCGGATCAAAAATATGTCCTCCGAATCGGCGATCCATACCTAGAGCAAACAAAGCGGATGCCAGAGGCGGGAAGATCATAATAATCAAGATTGAAGTAATCAGAGTTGCCCACGTAAACACAGACATACGCCACATAGTCATGCCAGGGGCGCGCATTGCCACAATTGTAGTAATGAAGTTAACCGCACCCATAATTGTGCCGAATCCCTGCAAAGCAAGACCAAAGACCCATAAATCACCACCGACAGACGGACTATAAGTAGTGCTATTTAGTGGGACGTATGCAAACCAGCCGAAAGAGGCTGCACCTTGCGGGGTAATAAAACCTGCAATCGCTACTAGCGACCCAAAAAGGAAGAACCAAAAAGCCAATGCGTTTAAGCGCGGGAATGCCACATCGGGAGCACCAATTTGGAGCGGGATAAGCACGTTCGCCAAACCGGTGAACAAAGGGGTGCCGAACATGAGGAGCATAAGGGTACCGTGCATCGTAAAAAGCTGGTTAAATTGCTCCTTCGTCTGCAGGATCTGCATACCGGGCTCAAAAAGCTCGATACGCATCAGCAGAGCCATAGTTCCGCCCATACAGAAGAAGATGAAGGCAGAGATCAGGTACATGTACCCAATGGTTTTGTGGTCCGTGGAAGTAATCCAATTGACAAAGATGCGTCCCTTGGACTTAGGAACCACGCGCGGCGCAACAGCCGTTGCACTCTCAGTTGAATATTCGAGGGTAGTCACGTCTATTTCACCCCTTTATTGGTTAGCGGGACGCGGAGTCGCGTTCTGGTTGGGATTACGGTTGTATTCGTCCCCAGCGATACCCTGATTCTCGGGATTTTGCTTAAGGGAATTGATGTAGTTGTCGTAGTCTTCCTGTGAGACCACCTTGACATTAAACAACATCTCAGAGTGGTACTCACCGCAAAGTTCAGCGCATTTACCCTTATAATCACCAATTTCTTTGGTAGTGATATGAATATGGTTCGTCATACCAGGGATCGTATCCCGTTTCTCCAGGAAAGCCGGAACCCAGAACGAATGGATCACATCACGCGATTTGAGGACTACATCAACATTTGAGTTAACGGGCAAATAAAGCGTTGGAAGTTCTGCTTCTTTACCTGGTGAGCCATCAAGGTGAGCTTGTACACCAGTTACATGCACATTTTCATCTGTGTAGTTGAAATCCCAGGCCCATTGTTTGCCATATACTTCAACAGTGACCTGTCGATCGGCACCAGTTTTAGGACCAGTTACTTGACGCTCGACTCGGTCTGAAAACGTAAACATACTGACGATCAAGACAACTGGAACGAAAGTATAAAAAATTTCCAGAGGCAGGTGATAGCTGAGCTGACGAGGATAGCCACTTTCGTTCTTACGCCTACGGTAAGCAATGATGCACCATAGCATCAAACCCCAAGTAATAAGACCGACAACAAGAGCTGCACTCCAAGTACCTACCCAGAGATGCATGAGGTTCTCGGCATTATCAGTAGCCGGATGCCCAGCTTTTGTGGGTAACCAGCCTACAGCTGCCCTATCCATTGAACAACCAGTCATCAGCAGCGTCGCTGTAGTCCCGAGGCCAACAAGACTTGCACGCTTACGACGACTGCCGGTTCGATATTGCGAACTCACAGACGGCCCTTCCTGTTCTTGCAGTGTGTGCTAGTGCTCAGGTCTACAGGTAAACCTGAGGCAATTATAAAAAACTTATCCCTTAGAGCTTACCGCGAATTCTGCTCTTACGGTGACACTCTGTCACTGAAATTGTGAGTTTCCTGGAAAATTACTGAATTTTAACGTAACAGAACCCCTAAAGTTGGTTTTTTAGGGGTTCTGTTATATCGATGCTCCTAGTGGAAGGAGTCGCCACAGGCACATGACCCTGCCGCGTTCGGATTATCAATTGAGAATCCTTGTTTCTCAATCGTGTCTTCAAAATCAATAGTTGAGCCGTCTAGATAAGGGACACTCATTTTATCTACGATAACCTGCACACCGTCATAATCACGTACTGCGTCACCATCAAGTACTCGCTCATCGAAGTAGAGCTGATAGATTAGCCCGGAACAGCCACCGGGCTGTACAGCAATCCGGAGGCGCAAATCGGTACGTCCTTCTTGTTCGAGCAAAGTACGTACCTTATTCTGAGCAACTTCAGTAAGGTTAACCCCGTGTGTTGGTAGCTCAGTTACAGTCTCAGTCATGTTTGTCCTTTCCTGACAATATTCCCCTTCGTGAAGTCAGATTACGCTGTCCTACTTCTTCACGACAACAGCGGACTCACAAGTTCACTAGGGGCATCAAGGTCTCTTACGTCCAGAATACCAACTTTGTAGAATTCTGTACTTAGTGTGTGAGGTATATTCCTTGAGTTGCTTTCCTTTCCTAATCTACTTACTCCTGCTGAGAGCACTCAATATCAGTGCCTCCGCTAAAATTCCTCGTTTAAAATCAGGTACATACAGCGATTCGTTGGCGCTATGTGCCCGGGTATCTGGGTCTTCAACACCAGTTACTAGAATCTGGGCATCGGGGAAGTTCTCCTTCAAATCCGCTATAAAAGGTATTGAGCCTCCCATGCCTGTCTGCACAGGAGATATGCCCCAAGCTTGAGCCATTGCTGACAAGGTGATTTGAGCTCCATCCTGCTCAACATCTGTGGCAAAGGGTAACCCTGAGTCGACAGGAGTATAGCTAACTTGCGCGTTATAAGGTGCATGCTTCTTTATATGGTCTGCCAGAACTTTGTGCGCATTCTCGGGAGAATCACCAGGAGCCAAACGGACACTAATACGTGCCCGCGAAGTAACAGCAAGGGTATTTGAAGAATGGGCAATTGACGGAATATCCATACCTATAACGGAAAGTGCAGGTTGCTGCCAGAGCCGAGATGTAATTGATCCATATCCTGCTAGAGACATCTGGTCTAAGATTCCAGAATCTGCGCGGAATTCATGTTCAGGGTATTCGACTTTAGGGTCTTCACCACGGTACAGACCTTCTACAACAACTGCACCTTCGTCATCATGAAGAGTACCCAGCAAACGGGCTAATACCGTATGTGCGTCCAGAAAAGGACCTCCAAAGATACCAGAGTGCACTGCGTGATTACCAGTTCGAACTTCAATATCCCCGCTAGCTACGCCACGTAATGAGGTAGTTAATGCCGGAACTCCAGCTCGCCAGTTGGCAGAATCTGCTACCACAATATAATCAGCGGCTAGGTCCTTCTGGTAGGCAGCTAGGAATTCGCGGAAAGAGGGTGACCCTGCTTCTTCTTCCCCTTCGATAAAGATCTTTACGCCAACATTGAAATCATTGCCTAATACTTCCGATACTAAACGGAAAGCCGCCATATGGATGATAACCCCTGCTTTATCGTCTGCAGCACCGCGGCCATAGAGGCGAGCGCCTTTCTGAACTGCGGTAAACGGGTCAGTTTCCCACTGCGTGTTATCGCCAGGAGGCTGTACATCATGGTGAGCGTATAACAGGATTGTGGGATACCCTGAAGCAGCTGGTTTAGTGGCAATTACCGCTGGCATACCTTGATGTGTCTCCCCCGTTTCATCGTGGTACGACGCAGAAAGGATTTTTATCTCTTGAAAGCCTGACCGTTTCGCAAGCTCGTACACAGCTTCAGCGCTTCGTTGGACCTGAGCTAGATCAAAAGCTTCCCACGCGATAGATGGGATAGAGACTAGATCCTTCAGCTCAGTAAGATATTCATCAAAATGGGCTTCAAGCGCCTCTGTGAGCGCATCATGTTCTGGGAATTTATGAGGAAAATTGGCCATGCGTCTAACAATACGCTTTATACAGGGGTGGCGCATACTTTTTATTTTTGGTCTTGGTATTCGGCGTAGGCAATTATTTTTGGTTATTCTAGTAGGGTGTTTGGTCGTAAAAAAGGTAAGGCTCCGCAGGAGGCTGCTGTCGAGCCTGAAGAAGAGAAACAGCATGAGGTTCCTGAGAACTCTAAGTTCACGCCGAAGAAAGGGCGTCCTACACCGTCTCGTAAAGAGCAGGTTGCGGCGCGAAGGAGGCCTATAGTCGGTGCTGATCGTGGCGCGGCGAAGACTGCTGATCGTGAGGCTGCTGCTGAGCTTAGGGCACGGCAGCGGGAGGCTATGCGTACTGGCGATGAGAAGTATCTGCCGATAGTGGATAAGGGGCCTCAGCGGCGGTACATTCGCGACTATATTGATGCTCGCCGGAATCTGGGCGATATAATGCTTATTTTGCTCATTGTTTTTCTTGTTGCGTCGTGGGTCGTGAGCGGTTTTGGCGTAGCTGCTGCTCCTGTCTACTACGGGACTATGTATGGCATGTATGCTCTGATGCTGTTGTGGGTTATTGATTACTGGTTGATGTGGCGCAAGCTTAAACAGATGGTTATTGCTAAGTTTGGCGAGGTACAGCGTGGTAGTGGTATGTATGCATTCAACCGTGTGATGATGATTCGCCGGATGCGGCGACCTTATCCTCTTGTTAAGTATGGGGAGTATCCAAAATAGATACTGTGTCTTTAATGATTTCTGGGGGTGGGAAACCGTGTTTGGTTTCTCACCCTTTTTGTGAGGTTTATTTTTGGCGCGAGCGACGGATTTTGTAGAGTCCTCGGTTGATGTGGGCGGCCCATAAGGGGCCTTCGTAGAGGAAGGCGGTATATCCTTGGACGAGGTCTGCGCCTGCGTCTAGTCGTTCTTGTACGTCTTGGGCGTTGGTTACTCCTCCGACGGAGATGAGGGCTAGTTTGTTGCCTATTTCTTTCTTGAGGAGGTGTAGGACTTCGAGTGATCGGGTTTTAAGTGGTTCTCCTGAGAGTCCTCCTGCGCCTATAGCGTTAATTTTTTCTTTGGTGGTGTGGAGTCCTAAGCCTTCGCGTGCGATTGTGGTGTTAGTTGCGATGATCCCGTCAAGCTTTAGTTCTTGGGCTAGGCGAGCGACAGCTGTTATGTCTTCGTCTACAAGGTCTGGAGCAATTTTAACGGTGAGAGGCACATGGCGGTGGGGTGAGACTCGGTTTGCTTCTTCTCGTACGGCTTGTAGGAGTGGGCGGAGTGTTGCGATGGATTGCAGTGTACGTAGTCCTGGGGTGTTGGGTGAGCTTACGTTGACGACGAGGTAGTCTGCTTGTGGGGCTAGGGTACGTGTTGAGATTAGGTAGTCTTCTATGGCGTTTTCTAGTTCTACAATCTTTGTTTTTCCGATGTTGACGCCGATAATGGGGCGCTTCTCGGGACGGTATTCGGTTTCTAGATCGGCACGAGCTGATGCGACTCGGGGTCCTGCGGCTGCGGCACCGTCGTTGTTGAATCCCATACGATTAATGACTGCTTTATCTTCGATGAGGCGGAATAAACGTGGTTGTGGGTTACCAGGTTGTGCTTGTCCGGTGATGGTGCCGATTTCGACGTGTCCGAATCCTAGTCCTGCAAGGGCTGCGATACCTTTCCCGCCTTTGTCGAAGCCTGCGGCTAGTCCGAAGGGTGAAGGGAAGGTGAGTCCCATGGCTGTGGTGCGGAGGCTGGGATTGGGTTGAAGGTAGCTTTTGAGGATGCGAGTAATGCCTAGGTTTTTAAGGGTTTGTACTCCCCAGAAGCCGATGTGGTGTGCTTTTTCGGGATCCATGCCTGCGAAGAAGATTTTGAAGAAGGTTGGGTATAGTCGCATCGTTTGCTCCTTGTGGTGTGGTGTTAGTTTTTGGGGCTGGGGATTTTGTCGGTGGCGCCTCCGTAGCGGCGGTCGCGGCTGGCGTATTCTTCGACAGCTTTATAGAGGGTTAGGCGGTCTACATCTGGCCAGAGTACGTTCATGAAGACGAATTCGGCGTAGGCGCTTTGCCAGAGGAGGAAGTTGGATATTCGTTGTTCGCCTGATGATCGGAGGAAGAGGTCGACGTCTGGTAGGTCTGGTTCGTCGAGGTATTTTTGGAAAGTTTTTTCTGTGATAGAGGAGGGGTTGAGGATGCCTGCTTGTACGTCTTGTGCAATAGTTGCGGCTGCGTCTGCGATTTCTGCGCGTCCTCCATAGTTGACGCACATAGTGAGGGTGCAGGTGGTGTTATTGATAGTTTCGCGTTCGCATTGTTCGAGTTGTGAGATGACGTTTTTCCAGAGTTTGGGGCGGCGTCCTGCCCAGCGGATACGTACTCCCCAGGATTTGAGGGTTTCGAGTTGCCGGTTGAGGACTTCGGTGGAGAAACGCATGATGAAGGATACTTCGCTGGGTGAGCGTTTCCAGTTTTCTGTGGAGAAGGCATAGGCGCTGATATAGGGTATGCCCATTTCTATGGCTCCTGCAACGATGTCGAGGAGGGCTGCTTCGCCTGCTCGATGTCCTTCGTTGCGTGGGAGTCCGCGTTCGTTGGCCCAGCGTCCATTGCCATCCATGACAACGGCAACGTGTTGAGGGATGAATTTTTTGGGTATGGGGGGTGGGGTTGTTCCGGAGGGGTGTGCCGGTGGTTTTTGTGGCATGGGATTCTTTCCGGGTTGATGGTGTGTTACTACAGTATTTTACCGTGTTTGATGGTGTTTTTAGGTTTCTAGTTCGAGGTAGGTGAGGGTCTTGAGGGGGGTTTCGAGGTAGTTTTGGGTGGTGTGTAGGGTGAGGTTGAGTATTTTGCGTGCCGCGAGAGGTGAGGCGTTGTCTATGGTGTCCCAGTTCCCTTTATAGAGGGCTTGTATATAGTTATATTCGGTGGGTGTTATGGGTGTTGTAGGGGTGTCATTTTGGTGGGCGCAAGTTTTGCAGAGGGTTCCTGTTATGCCATGTGTACCTGCTGGGTGGTACCCAGTGGTGATGGGTTGATTGCAGTATGTGCAGGTGTCAGTGAAGATGAGCCAGCCTGCGAGTTTCATGGCACGTAAGATATAGCTTGTGAGGATGCGCTGTGGTGTGTGTTTGTTATGAGCTAGTGTGGCGATTGCCCCGTGAGTGAGGTGGTAGTGTGGGTTGGTGTCGTGGGGGGTACTGTTGGTGTTGAGTGTCTCTGCGATTTCAGCGATGGTGTTTGCGGCGGTGTAGGCGTTGTAGTTACCCATGAGAGTCACTGTATAGGCATGTATGGTTGCGGTTTGGGATATGGTGTGGAGGTTTGTTTTGCCTCGGGTGAGGGATATGTCGGTGTGCATATAGGGTTCTAGCCGAGCACCGAATTTTGAGTTTGGTTTGCGGATTGATTTGGCAACGGCGTGGATGACTCCGTTGTTTTGGGTGAGCATGATGATGATGCGGTCTGCTTCGCCTAGGTTTTGGGTGCGGAGGATGAGGGCGTGGTCTCGGAGGTGTTTTGGGGTGCTCATGGTTTTATGTTTGTGGTGTGTGAAGAGAAACCCCGCATTCTGGCGGGTGGCTAGGATGCGGGGCCTGAGGGTTTGGTTGTGTGGTTAGTTTTTTTCGTATTCGATATCGTCGTCTTCGTCGTCGGTGTCGGTGAGGAATTCGTCGAAGTTTTCGTCGTCATCTCCGTAGACGCTAAGGGGTGTTACTTCGTTATGTACTTCGAAGAGGGCGTTTTCGTAGGCTTCGAAAGCGTTTGCAATTTCGACATAGGCTTCGTCGATTACGGGGTCGTGTTCGCGGGTGCGGCGGGCGACGGCGTCAAGGTGTGTTTCGAGGGCGTCCAGTAGACGAGTGAGTTCGGTGCGGGGGTCAGTGCTCATGTGTCTAGTCTACTATCTTTTATGGCTATTGTGGTTGGAGAGTGTCATATTGTGAAGGTATGACAAACGCGTACCCAGTGTGTTTGGGCACGCGTTTAGAAGGGTGTTTTAGGAATGTTCTTTAGAATCCTAGGGTTTCCAGGGATGCGCGGATTGCTTCTGCGGAGGTGCGTAGCTTATTGTGTTCTTCGTCGTTCATGGGAACGCTGAGGACTCGCTGTACGCCTTCGTAGTTTACGACGGAGGGTAGGGACAGTGCTACGTCTTTGAAGCCGTAGAGTTCGCCTGCTGCAATGGTGGAGATTGGCAGTACGGCATTCTGATCTCGGAGGAAGCCTTCTGCAATTCGTGCCGCGGAAACACCGATGGCGTAGTTGGTGGATCCTTTACCTTCAATGACTTTATAGGCTGCGCGCATCGCTTCGTGCGCTAGTTCTGCACGTACTTCTTCAGTAAATACTTTGGTGCCGTTGTATTCCCAGTCAATGAGGGGTACCATGCCGATGTTAGCTGCCGACCAGACAGGGAACTCCGAGTCCCCGTGTTCGCCAATAATATTTGCGTGAACGCTCTTGATGGAGACTCCAGCTTTGCTGGCGACGAGCCAGCGCAGTCGAGAAGAATCGAGTACGGTACCGGAGGATAGTACTCGGTGTGAGGGTAGCCCGGTGATCTTCTGGGCGACAACAGTGAGTACGTCGCAGGGATTGGTAACCAGCATGTAAATTGCGTTGGGTGACATTTCCATGAGGTTTGGCAGTAATTTTTCGAGGATGCGTACGTTTGCTCCTGCGAGTTCGAGGCGGGGCTGCCCGGGCTCTTGGCGGGCACCTGCGGTAATGATGATCATGTCGCAGTCACGCAGGATTTCGAGGTCGTCTCCGCCGGTGAGCTGCGCTTCATGGGCGAACATAGAACCGTGGGCGATATCGAGGGCTTCAGCGTGTGCTCGTTTGCCGTCAATGTCGTAAAGGACGATTTCATTTGCAGAGCCACGTAGGGTTGCTGCGTATGCGGTTGCAGATCCGACACCGCCTGCGCCGATGATGCCGAGTTTAGTGGTAGATTTTACGTTGTTCATTGGGTCGCCGCCCTGTCTTGGGGTTGTTGATTTGTCTGATATGTGGGCAGAAGCACGGAGTGTCTTCTGAAGTTCCCATTATCTATTATGCCTTGTTCTTTGGGGTTTATGTTGGTTTAGTTGCTCTTTTCACGATTTTTTATGTGAGTTTTTACTAGAAGACCATATTTTTCTCCCAAGAAGCCATATAAGGGCTTTATGACTTTTTGATTAATATCACATAATTTAACCCTTATTTCTGGGGGGGGGGGCAGGGAGCCTCCCAAGCCCAAACACATCTAGAGGAACTCACAGCTAGAATACTATTGCGATGAATAGTTTTCGTACATTGTCTGGTAGTGGGCTACAGTTTGGTAATTTTGGTGGGTTTATACGATATTTGGGCTGAAACTACACGTTTATGTCATATAAAGTATTTTTTCTATGTTTCCTAGTAAACATTGGCATGGAAGAGTAGCGTTATAGATGTAGGCTATTGAGCCTGCGCTTAACTAATCTAGTGCTGTAACAGGTCGGTTTGCGTGATAACAACAGAGCATTCAGCACTAGGCGCATCATATAGAGCCTCAAAGGTAAAGGAGTCTATCCCATGAAGGCAGCTCGTTTTTACGACCGTAATGACATTCGCATTGAGGACATACCCGCCCCCGAAGTACAACCCGGTGAAGTGTTGGTCAAAGTAGCATGGTGTGGTATCTGTGGCACTGATTTGCACGAGTATCTTGATGGGCCTATTTTCTGCCCTAAACATGGGCATCCGCATCCAATCTCAGGAGAAGATTCTCCTGTAACCCTTGGTCACGAATTCTCAGGCATCGTAGAAGCTTTAGGCGAAGGCATTTCCGATCTTGAAGTCGGAGATCATGTTGTGGTTGAGCCATACATTATTGCAGACTCTGTAGATGTCGGCCCAGATTCAAAGACCTATCATCTTTCTAAGAACATGAACTTTATTGGTCTTGCTGGCCGTGGAGGCGGACTATCAGAGAAGGTATCTGTAAAACGCCGTTGGGTTCACAAGATCTCTAAAGACCTTCCGTTAGATGAAGCTGCACTGATTGAGCCTTTGAGTGTCGGTTATCATGCAGTTGAGCGCGCCGGAGAAATCAAAGACGGTGACTTTGCGCTAGTTACTGGTGCTGGCCCCATTGGCCTGCTTACCTCCGCCGTACTTAAAGCTAAGGGGGCGAAGGTCATTATCTCTGAGCTGTCCTCGCTACGCCGTCAGAAAGCATTGGATTCTGGAGTTGCAGACTATGCCTTCTCCCCTGCTGAGGTTGATGTCCTAGCAGAAATTCATAAGCTGACCGATGATAAGGGTGTAGACGTAGCCTTTGAATG
Organism: Rothia dentocariosa ATCC 17931; assembly: GCF_000164695.2. NCBI lineage: Bacteria > Bacillati > Actinomycetota > Actinomycetes > Micrococcales > Micrococcaceae > Rothia > Rothia dentocariosa. Next base: position 2,135,075 of record NC_014643.1, on the reverse strand, counting down.
CACCTCTGTACAGCCTGCACTAGACCTCATTCTGGATGCACTCAAGCCTACCGGTAAAGCCGTGATCGTATCAATCTGGGGTAAACCAGCATCGTTGGATGTTCAGAAGGTCGTGCTTAAGGAGCTTGATATTCGAGGAACCATTGCATATGTGAACAGCCACCCGGAAACTATCAAGCTTGTAGAGTCAGGCAAGATTAACCTCAAGCCGTTCATTACTGGCAGGATTCCTCTTGAAGACCTCATTGACAAGGGATTTGATACATTGATTAACCACAACGAGACTGCCGTAAAGATCCTCGTCACTACCGATCCGCAGCTTTTGCCCTAGGTAACTTTCTTGTAGCCTTACAGGCAAGTCGCGAGCGCCTTATATTCTGTCTGTCAGAGTATAGGGCGCTCAATTATTTGCGGAAAAGTGAAATAGAAAAGGGCCTCTGATGTTTATCAGAGACCCTTTATAATGTGCGCGAGGGGGGACTTGAACCCCCACCCTCTAATACGAGGACTAGCACCTCAAGCTAGCGCGTCTGCCTATTCCGCCACCCGCGCAGGTTACCTTTGAGAGGGCTTTGCCTGCTCAAAGCAACAAGTAATACTATACGGTTGGCAAGTACAAGCAGGCAAATCTATATAACGTGTTATCCGTCACTTTTAAACATTTAGTACTCCCCATGTTCCTTTCTAGTAACATACAGTACAGTGTTCGGGTCACGTCCATGAAGTACTGCATGTGAGAGTTTAGAATAGAAACTATGAATAACGAGAACCTCTCACGCGAAGAAGCTGCAGAACGGTCAGCGCTCATTACCGTAGACTCATATCATGTTCACCTTGATTTGACCCATGCCAAGGATGAAAATTTCGAGACATACCCTACAGTTACAACCGTTAAGTTTAAATCCCATAAGCCTGGTACCCAGACTTTCATTGATTATATTCACCACTCTATCGATTCTGTTAGGCTTAATGGCGCGCAGCTTGACCTCAACAAGGTTGTTGATGGCTCACGCATCATGCTGCCCGAGCTTGCCGAGGAAAACGAACTTACTGTTCACGGGCGTTCATACTATTCACGGTCGGGAGAAGGTCTGCACCGCTATATTGATCCTTCGGATGGACGTATATATCTTTACACCCAATATGAGCCCGCCGATTGCCGTCGTGTATTCCCCAACTTTGAGCAACCCGATCTGAAAGCTGTTTTTAATTTCCGAATCACAGCCCCACGAGACTGGGTTGTCAGCTCGAACGGGGTTCTAGAATCTGAGGTGTCCGACCCGACTGATTCAAATATCGTTAAGCGCGTTTTTGCTCCTACCGAGCGAATTTCTACCTACATTACCGCAGTGTTAGCAGGTGAATACTTCACAGTCACCGATACCTATAAACCCCAGAGTATTACTAACAGCGGCGATATTCCTTTAGTGGCGTACTGCCGCCATTCTCTAAAGCCCCATTTTGACTACGATAATATCTTCCGAGTCACTAAGAACGGCTTAGATTTCTTCCAGGATCTCTTTGACTATCCCTACCCTTACCCGAAGTACGAACAGGCGTTCGTCCCCGAATATAATATCGGCGCGATGGAGAACCCCGGTCTCGTAACATTCACTGAGGATTTCATTTTTGTCTCTGGTGCTACCGAAGATGATCTTGAAGGTCGCGCAAACACTATCTGTCATGAGATGGCACATATGTGGTTTGGAGATCTTGTCACTATGAAATGGTGGGATGATCTCTGGCTTAAAGAGTCATTTGCTGATTTCATGGGTGCTCTAGGTGCTATCGAAGCTAATGGTTTTAACGATGCTTGGGTAACATTCGCGAATCACCGTAAATCTTGGGCATATCTGCAAGATCAGCTTCCTACGACGCATCCCATTGTCGCGGATATACCTCATTTGGAAGCCGCAGCCCAAAATTTCGATGGCATAACTTACGCCAAGGGTGCCTCTACCTTGAAGCAGCTTGTTTCCTATGTAGGCTTTGATACCTTCATCGAAGCGGCACGCGTCTATTTCAAACGTTTTGCTTGGGGGAACACCTCGCTTCAGGACTTCCTTGATGTACTTAATGAGGTTTCAGGACGCGATATGCAGACCTGGTCTCAAGCGTGGTTACAGACTTCTGGTCTATCTACCCTCGGTACTCGACGTGTTTACCGCGAAGATGGTAAGCTCCAGGATTTGTACCTCACTCAGCAGCTACCCGACACTCAGCCAGCCGGTATCGGTCGCCCGCATGTGGTAAAGCTTGAAACTTTTATCCTTCAAGAAGGAAAACTTGTCTCAACAGGCACTCTCTCCCTTGAATACCCTGCCGATCCTATCGCAGAGTATCGTGTCTCTTTGCCCCAAGAGCATAAGAAGACTGTAGGTGAAGCTGACTTACTTATGCTCAATGCAGAAGACCACACCTACGCAAAAATCATGCTCACCGATGAGGATGGTCTTCAAGCGGCAATTGCAGGAGTATCCACTCTTGAATCATCTCTTTCTCGCGGTCTTATCTGGGGGTCTCTCTGGGAAAGCGTGCGCGATGCCAGACTTCCCGTTGCCACTTTCGTAGACGCGGTAGTACGGAACGTATCCCGTGAGAGCAGTGCATCTCTTTTGGGAAGTATGGTGTCAAACAGCCAAAACGCTATTACTAATTTTGGTGCCCCCAAGTCTCGACAGCCTTTGTATGATGCTCTCTATGAGTCTTTCTCGAAAGCGCTCGCTGCCGCCAAACCTGGCTCCGATACGCAGCTCATATTGCTTCGGGGGCTTATCTCTATTTCTTCCTACTCAACTCAAGGTGAAGATCTCTGCCGCGATATCGCCCGAGGGGCTTTTGAAGATACTGTGGGAGATATTGCCGATGCGACTGGTATCCCCTACGATCAGAATCTTGGGTGGAGTGCTTTGGGTACCCTGGCGGGGCGTAACCTTGTTACTGTTGCTGATTTAGACCGAGCTGCACAGTATAATCCGTCATCAATCTCAAAGAATGGCTACGCATATGCGATAGCGGCTATTCCTGATGCCGACCACAAAGCAGCCGCTTATAAACGCATCATGGAAGATTCTTCATTATCCAACGACGCCTTGACCTCAACAGCAAATGGTTTCTTGCGAGGGGATGTTGGGCTGCGAACTCCTTACTATAAGCCTTTCTTCGATTCGCTCCTATCAATGTGGGACACCCGTTCCATTGGTATGGCCACTCGTATAGTTCGCGGTTTATACCCCCGTTCGCTCTACAATTACGGATCCGCTGAAGGAACCGGGGTTAGCGATAATCCTTCAGTTGCTCTAGCCCAAGAATGGTTACGCAAGAATCCATCAGCCCCCTCCGCACTACGTCGGCTCATTTTGGAGGCACAAGATAATGCGCATCGGAATATGATCGGTCAGCAATTCAATAGTTCTTTATCCGACTAGCACTTTCTAGGCATTACAGCCTGGTACAGTATCTCTTCTTCACGCCGCTGTACTGGGCTGTAGCCTATCTATAGGTTTCATTAACGTGAAGCAGATTTTGACCACATTCATCAATTCCTTAAACGTCACCCAAAAGTTACTTTACGTGTAGGGTACTAGTTATTCCCAAAAACGTGAGAGAATTAGAACATATTCATCACCACCTAAGGAGTTTGCTTTGGTCGATTATGCTCTCGGCGACCGTGGAACCCTCACAATTGTCACCGACAACTACTATGAGGCTGAGACTCTACAAGTCTTTCAAGAGCTCCATGTCAACCGTGAACAGTCCTGGCAAGGCAAGGCTCGCCTTGTTCCAGAACCTGATAACCCCTACGAGGCAAACAGCATTGCTGTATACGTTGGGGATCATAAAGTGGGACGTTTAAATCGTGACGATTCTGCAAACTATTGGAACGCGATTACCCGCGTTGTTGCTTCCGGTTTCTCTCCTACAGCACAGCTGCAACTCAATGCTATTGCTCTACGGGCTGATAGCGGACCGCACATTAAAAGTGTAGGAAAACTCTTTCTGTCGTCACCAACCTTGCTGTTTCCTCTCAACCATGCCTCAGCGCGAGCAGCTATTCTTCCTCAAGGTCCTTCAATCAAGGTGCTTGACGAGAATGGACATGCTGAATATCTTCACAGTATTTTGCCGCCAACAGGTGAAGGACGGGTAATTTTAAGACTTGAAGTACAACAGGTTAAAAACCCAGATGGGCACATGGCCAATTCGGTAGAAGTTTTCCATGAGGATACTCATGTAGGGCGTTTAAGCTCCCAAATATCAGAACAGTTTATTCCTGTCATTGAACATGCTGCGAAACATGACAAACTCACCAATGTCTGGGGCACGATACGTGGTAACAGGCTCGAGCTTTCATTAACTATTCAGGCGGTGCGGTCAGAGAATATCCCAGAACAGTGGTACAAAGATTTACCCAACGATGTACCTGAGCTCCTACCTGAGGCCAAGAAGTATGAGGTTCCTGATGCTTTTGTCCCAGCTGAAGCGGAAAACACTCAAGGGAAGCATATTCTTCCTCAGAAGATTCGCGGATTTATCACCTCTGTTGCAGGAAAAAACGGAGTCAGCGAGGCGATCACGGCACACGAAGTTATCCCAGAGAAAGCAGCTAAACCCGTATCTTTCGATGATCTTCCTGAAGAACACACGCGTCTGCTTACCCTCGTCAAAATTATAGGTATAACCCTTCTTATAGTTGGCTTAGCAATTGCAATTTGGCGTGTTCTTCTTGGAGTCCTCATAGCAATTATGGGCGGAGCTCTCTACTCGGTCGCTCTGTATTTTGGTCGTCGGTTACTCAGACTGGCTGCTGAAGAACATGCATCCCAGACTGTTACCGTAACTCCTATACCAGCTAGAACACACGTGCAACATTAATAGCGTTATACGGATAAAATTTGGGGTAGTCAGCACGTCAGATACTGTGCTGACTACCCCAAATTTTATCTGCAGGATCTATAGACCCGTATATAGACATACCTAGTCAGACCCATAAGTATTCATAAAATCCTGCATACGATCAGCTTTCAAAGCCTCCGTCAACGAATCAACAGCAGGCTGATTAATAATAATGATTGATTGACCGTCATAAGACCAGCCAGGGCCTGCGTTAGGAAGCGTCGTCATATGTAAAGCAGCCGAACCACCATTAATGACAGGTGCCGCAATCCGAAGAATCTCACCAGAGCCTAAACCACTATCAACCTTGACGTAGCCGCTAAAGGCATCCACCATATTCTTAAAATTAGTGATGTTACCCAAAAACCCCTGTTTTTGGATGGTCGTATAGAGTCCACGTAAATATGCACGTTGATTACGTACACGCTGATAATCACCCGATGCAAAAGAATACCGCTCACGCACAAACGCTAAAGCAGTGCTGCCATCCATATGCATGGTACCCGGTGTAAAGTTCCAAACGCCTGTTTGGAAAGCAAAAGGAACTTGAACATCAACGCCACCTAGAGCGTTAGTAAGCCCTTTAAACCCATCAAAGTCTATTTCTGCTACATGGTCAATCTTGACACCAATTAGTTGTTCAATGGTCTCAATTTGTAAGCTAATGCCTCCATAGTTGAGAGCTGCATTCACCTTCGCATTTCCATATCCGGGGATGCTTACCCACGAATCACGCATGATAGAAACTAAATAAACACCTTCCCCGTTTTTAGGAATGTGCATCAGCATAATAGTATCTGCCCGAGCCCCACTAACTGTTGCAGCTTCTTGCCCTGAACGTTGATCGCTACCAAGAAGAAGAATATTAGTTCCTTCGCCTTTTACGACCTGACGCGTCTTACCACCCTCTAAGGAGTCAAGAATTCCGTTACCATTCTTGTCAAGGTCATTAGCAAGAGAATCTGCCGTTTTACCATCGGGACCCACAATATTTGGATCATTATTCGGGTCTCCCAGGTTTTTTCTTAAAGAGTCTAAATCTCCTTGTGAATTCGTAATGGAATCAAATTTTTGAGTCTTGGAGTCCCAGGTATGCCCAATGCTCCACAGGTAAATCCCCACTCCGATGATAAGAGTAAGAATAAGGATAGCAAGAATAATTAGCACCCGTTTAAGAGTCTTTCGACGGGGTTTTTCAGCGAGCGCTTCGCTCATGGGTTTGTTTCCTTCGAGTGATGTGATAACGGCATAACCCGCATAAGAATACCGCTACAAAGTGAGTTACCTTCACATTGTAACGGTAGAAAATAAAAACACACCCCGTATCAGATTTTTAATCTATATTACGGGGTGTGTTCTTTATTGCATTCTACGTTTTACGCTTTCTTACCAAAGTTTGCAAAACGTGCGTTGAAGCGTTCGACGCGACCTGCGGAGTCCATGATACGCTGCTTACCGGTGTAGAACGGATGCGACTCAGAGGAGATCTCGACCTCAACGATGGGGTATTCGTTACCGTCTTCCCACTTCTCGGTTTTATCCGAAGTCATCGTGGAACGAGTCAAGAAAACTTTACCGGATGCAAGGTCACGGAATAGTACCGGACGGTACTCCGGGTGGATATCTGCCTTCATGCTTAATTACCTTCTTCTGTCACTGGATTTTGCCAGTAACCCTAAATAGATGGAGTAGGTTTTACGATGCACGCAGAGCGCACCATAGACCGGCTTAAAATGCACAGCCAACCACCAAGGATACCACCTTTAAAGAGGTAACGCTAGGTTCTTAGAGGGCTTGTTGTTACGAACGCAGCCTCGTTTCCCAAAACGCAACAGCTGACGCAGCTGCCACGTTCAAAGAATCGACGCCGTGGGTCATGGGAATCATAACCGTGTGTTTTGTCTGCGCCAATGTATGCGGTGAGAGTCCGTGTCCTTCTGTTCCTAGGATTAAAGCTAACTTCTTATCCTGACGTGCTGAAAGTTGCCCCAAGGTAAGAGAGTCCTCATCTAGTGCAAGTGCGGCACTTTCAAATCCGTGCTCGTGTAGAATTTCCAGGTCTTTTGGCCAGCGGGTAATCCTGGCCCAAGGTACTTGAAATACAGTTCCCATAGAAACGCGGATAGAGCGCCTATACAGCGGGTCAGCGCATCGTGGAGTAATTAAAACTGCGTCTACGCCTAGCGCCGCTGCGGAACGAAATATAGCCCCAACATTCGTGTGGTCAACAATATCTTCTAAGATTGCGACGCGGTGAGCTCCGTAAATAATATCTTCTACAGTTTGAGGAGCAGGGCGCGCCATTGCTGCTAAAGCTCCGCGATGTAGATGAAAGCCAGTTATTCGTTCAAGTTCTTCTTCCGATCCTACAAAGGCAGGAATATTATTATACTTCGTCAGTACATCGGAAAGATCATCTGCCCATTTCTCGCTCATAAGGAATGAGAGGGGACGGTGTCCTGCATGTAAAGCACGCCGTACCACTTTTGATGACTCCGCAATATAAATACCCCAGTCAGGTTCGAGGGCAGAACGTAATCTCACATCAGTTAGGTGGGTATAATAACGAAGTGTTTGTTCAGGCGCTTGAGCTAATGGCACCACAGACGATATTGCGTACACTCGTTCTGCCCGTGCTTGCAGTTCTTGGGGTGATAATTGTTTCTTCTTCATAAAGACACTACTGGGTCAAAACTTACTCCCACCACGTACGTATGTATGGTGGGAGCAAGATAAAGCTTAGCGTTTAAAAGCGCTGTAGCGCCCTGTAGAAGTGGCCGTTAAAGCTAGATCCATCGCGTATGTTAATGCAAGATTATTTTCTGTGATGGTCTGAGCGATAGGTCCAGATGCTACCACACGACCGTCGCGGAGCATGAGAGCGTGTGTGAAGCCTGCAGGAATTTCTTCAAGATGGTGTGTGATGAGTACAGTAGCCGGTGCGTAAGGATCAACGGCGAGTGTTGTAAGCCTCTCTACCAAATCTTCGCGTCCAGCGATATCCATACCGGCCCCAGGTTCATCAAGTAATAGGAGTTCGGGGTCGGTCATGAGAGCGCGTGCGATAAGAGTACGTTTGCGCTCGCCATCGGAAAGTGAACCGAATTGACGCTCTGCCAAAGCGTCTACGCCCCAGTCTTGAAGAAGCTCATGGGCGCGATCGCTGTCGAGGGCGTCGTATTCCTCTTTCCAACGTCCTGAAACAGCATACGCGGCCGTCATGACAGCATCAGAAACTTTCTCTCGGTCAGGGATCTGTGTGGCGGTTGCTCCCGATGACAGCCCGATACGCGGGCGAAGCTCAAAAACATCCACGGAGCCGAGAGTCTCGTCTAAGATCTCTACTTGTCCGACTGTGGGGTGCAAACGCGCCGCTGCGACCGATAAAAGTGTTGATTTTCCGGCACCATTTGGACCCAAGACAACCCAACGTTCGCCTTCATTGACAGTCCAGGAAACGTTATCGAGAATATTGCGACCGCCGCGCATGACGCTCACGTTTTGAAGATTAAGTACAGTGCTCATGGTTATTCTCTTCTACGATATGATCTCTACCTATGTGGGAAGGCGCAAGCCCTTTGGGGTCCTGCTTCTTCGCTCTATACGTACTTCTAATCGATGAACCCGCGGGCTCCACCGACCAGCTCAACGTGTCCAGTCTGAATATCTGCGGTAACCATGGCAGCTACCTCATGGGCAAACTCGTTGACAGTGTAGAGCCTACCTGCTGTCTCTCGACGATATTCGAGAGCCCCAGGATGCAGGCGGTTAAGCAAAGTTGCAGTCACAGTTCCTTCAATCATGTCAGCTGATACGACGACAAGTGATATTCCTTTCTCAGTGAGCGCAGGTATTTCGGCGATGAGCGCATCTTCCCCTGCTCGTTTGGACTCTGCAACCGACTGGTATTCTGCCAGGGTTTCAACTTCGCGGATAAAGTGTGCCTGGTGACTGGTGACGAAGACGATGCGTCCTCCGTTGGGCATTTTTTCAGCTGCAAGTCGTGCAAGGTTAAGCTGTGCATCTCGGTTGAGACGCATTGCGTAGTCTTCACCCATACCAGCTTCCATACCGCCCGATGCATTCAAGATGAGATAATCCAAGGAGCCGTAGGTTTCGATAGCAACATTCACAAGGTTTGTGAGGTCTTCAGGCTTAGTTACGTCTGCTTGTACGGCGGTCGCGTGTCCGCCAGCTTCTTCGATAGCTTTGACGACCTTATTGGCTCGAGGGGCTTTGGAGCGATAGTTAACTATGATGTTTGCCCCTTGAGCCGCTAGGATTTGGGCAGTATCTGCACCTACACCTCGTGAAGACCCTGTGATAATAACGGTTTTACCGGCGAGCTGTGACATACATTTTCCTTTGTTGGTTCTGTGCTTTCTGAAAGTAAGACGTTTATGGCATGTGATAGGAAGAACCTAGTGTCCCATACCTAGACCGCCGTCTACAGGGATAACGGCGCCTGAGATGTAATCTGCCTCTGGCGAAGCTAACCAGCGAATAACCCGTGCTACCTCAGCAGGGTCGGCGAAACGTCCTGCCGGGATAGTTTTCAGGTAACTCTCTTTAGTTTCCTCAGGCAAGCTATCGGTCATATCGGTGTTAATAAATCCAGGTGCTACAACATTTGCCGTAATATTTCGACTTCCGAGCTCACGGGTGATGGAACGAGCCATACCAACAAGAGCAGCTTTAGACGATGAGTAGTTAACCTGTCCTGGAGAACCATATAGCCCTACAACAGAGGAGACGAGGATAATACGGCCTCGTTTGAGTTTGATCATACCTTTGATCGCACGCTGTGCTACACGAAAAGAACCAGTGAGGTTGGTATCGATAACATCCATGAAATCCGTGTCCTTCATGCGCATAAGCAGCATGTCACGAGTAATACCCGCATTCGCCACAAGGATTTCTACAGGACCGTATTCCGCTTCAATAGTTTTAAAAGCTTCATTAATGCTGTCTGCGTCTCGGACGTCAGCTTTAACAGCAAAGAACTCTGTGGGCGCTTCCCCGCTACGGTAGGTCACACAAACATTGTGCCCTGATGCCTTAAACTCCTGCGCGATCTTGTAGCCGATACCACGATTACCACCGGTAACAAGAACGGTCTTGGGGGTGTTATCACTCATTATTTTCCCTATAAATTTGGGGTTACTGGTCATACCTATTCTAGCCCGTTATCTATATGATGTGGTGAGCATCTGTTCTTGCAACACTTAACACCATAAGGAATAGAAGGTTTAGACTAATCAGTACAGGTAATTACCACCATGTGAATCGAAGCTAAAACGTCTATCATAGAGAGTTCGTTACTGTAATTCTGAGGGAGGTGTGTCAATGACTGCTGAAAAGCACTGGACAGCCGAAGACCTCGCGGCCCATGGTTACTACTTATCTACAGTTGATGTCGCAGAACGATTTGAAGACTCTTTAGTGACATACGAAATCAGTAATGCTTCTGCTCCGTTATCGGAGCGTGTAGATAAACGTGCTCGGGACTACATCCTCAAAATGGCGATTCGTGTAGTTTGTATTGTAGGCGCTGTATTTACAGATGGTACCCTGCGCTGGATATGCGTCGCAGGTGCAGTACTGTTGCCTTGGGTGGCCGTAGTACTTGCGAATGGTGAGTCAAAACAGGAATCGAGTGGATTTACTGCCTATTTGCCTGAGCATCATCGGCGAGCTTTAGAAACAGGAGCAGCGTCGAATACATCTACTGCAGATAATGAGTCCGACGCCTCTGAGAACTCTCATTGCTACGCACAATATGCGGATTCTTCATCGCCTTATAATCGAACCGATGTCATAGATATTTCTGAAATATAGTTTCAACAGGCATAAATACCGTTACGCGCAATATAAAGATGGAGGTGTCAGTGGATCTTTTGGGCTCTTTAGCGGGGAGCTCCTCCCCTAGCTTAGATATTTGTTCACGTAAAGGCTGCCACAACGAGGCAACGTACCAGATTCTCTGGAATAACCCGAAGGTTCACACTCCTGAGCGCCGCAAGATCTGGTTGGCTTGTCATGAGCACGTTCAATGGCTTGAGAATTATTTACGGGAGAGGGAGCTTTGGAAACAGACCCTACCGTTTCCCCAAAAGTCCTAGCTTCATAAACTCTATTTCAGCCATAGTTAGATAGGGACGTAAGCGCCATATCACTGTATTGTCCGAGCGTTCTCCCCTACCATAAGTAATACAGGTACACCACCGTCTCTATATATACATCTATTTTTATAGGCTCATATCAGCTTCGAAAGGCATGAGGAATTCGCTATGGGTGCATACCGTTTTCTCTTCACGGGTAAGTGGATAGGCTCTTTCGTGCTGTGCATTATTTTCTCGATAATCTGTGTTTATCTAGCTGGTTGGCAGATGAGCCGAAAAGAGGCTTTAGATTGGCGCAACTCACTAATCGTGCAGAATTATCACGCAACTCCCTATAGCTTCCAAGACCATCCTACAATTTTTCAAGACTTTGATTCGGGGGCGCAGTGGCACCCTGTATCCCTTCGTGGTCGGTATATCACCGATCAACAGCTACTGGTACGCAACCGTCCTTATCAGGGACAAAATGGGTTCGAAGTATTGGTCCCTTTTCGTGCAGATACTGGTGAAATAGTCATTATCAATAGGGGTTGGATGTCGGCGAGTTCTTCAGATGCTTCACGCCCCAGCACCGAAGTCCCTGCGCCACCAGCAAATGATGTTATTGTTGTGGCGCGAGTCCACCAAGGAGAGAGCGCTACAGGTAAGGATGCTCCCGAAGGCCAAGTCGCGTCTATCAACCTTCAGGAAATCGGCGAACGTACGCATTTACCTGTCGCCGCTGGGGCTTACGGTCTGCTGGACTCTGAAGAACCTACGCCTGTGCAACGGCCTGTACAGAAATCCGAACCTGAACTCGATAATGGACCTAATCTGTCCTATTCTATGCAATGGTATGCTTTTGCAGTTCTTATTTATGCTGTTTATGCCTGGAGTGCACGGCAAAAAGTTCGTAATGATGAATTAGATGCTCAGGTAGCCCAGGAGCTAGAACGCTATTATAGGCAGTTCTATGCCGAGGATGGCAGTTATATTGGGCATGAGGATGAAACCGTTGTGCTTCGCAAGATGGATATGATCGACGATATGCCTTCTCATATGAAATCTATTGTACGCCCCCGCCCTGCCAAGAAACACTCGCGTCTGACCGATGAAGAGGAAGAAGACGCTTTCCTGGACAGGTTAGAACGGCCGTAACCGCCAGGCTTTCCTGCAGGAATATGGAAGTAACCCACCACAAAAATCGAAACCTTTTTCGAATTTTCCCTGTATACTGGATCTAAGATCTCATATATAGTTTCGAAATAATACGAGGGGTTTCGTCACACATGATGGGTTATTCTCATACCGTCAGCGCTGCCGCTGGCTGGTTGGTTCTCTCAGAACTTGGTGTAATCCAAATCCCTAATACTCCTACCCTCATTGTTACAACCCTTGCCTGTGCTGGCGCAGGAGTATTACCAGATATTGATCACCATAATGGTTCTATCGCTCGTTCTATACCTCCTGTATCAGGTTGGATCGCCCGGATTGTAGGCCTTATCAGTGGAGGGCACCGAAAGGGAACGCACTCAATTTTAGGGATCATCGCGTTCTGGGCTATCGCATACTTTGGCAGTACACTCACTTACCAAAGTATTCCGTGGTTGTCCCTTGCTCTCGCCGCATTCTCAGGAGGTCTGGCTTTGCGGATTTTAGGAGCTCCAGGAGGTTGGATTGGGGCTTGCGCCCTAGGCTATGCTGCGTATACCACTCATTCTTTAGAGCTTCTTCCCTGGGCCATTTCAGTGGGCGCAACCTTACATGTTATAGGTGACGCACTGACCACCCGAGGTATTCTCCCGCTATACCCCATTACGGTTAAACCACTTGTTGCCTCTTCCCTCTGGAAGAAAAGCGGCTACATGGCACTCCCACTTTTAGGTGATGCAGGAAGCATCCGGGAAAAGGTCCTTATTCTCTGCCTAACCTGTTATATCGTTTGGTACACGGCAGCTCTTTTAGGTTTCTGCCCTTACCCACTCCATAACTTTATTATTTCTTGAGCATCAAACAAAGAATCTCCCGCTCCTAACCATATGGTTAGGAGCGGGAGATAAAACCTTTTTACCTCAGTCTTGCCAAGACTTAAGCGTCCTGGATGGGCCAGAAGACGTCAACCTCGACGTTCTCTTCACCGGAGGTGGGGTACTTTTCGTACTCAGTGTTATGCATAAGGCTGTTCTCCTTTTACGATCAGATAGAATCTCTCTACCTGCGCTAATCCGGCTCGTCAGAGTCGAAAATCTGTGCTTTTGCATCCTCGCATTTGCGGGAACAACTCAAGTCTAACCCGCTCATGTATTGGTTTTCCAGCCAAAAACCCACAATGTAGGCAGATACACACTATATTTTTATAAAACCCACACAATATATCATTAAATCAAGTAAAGAGGGTGTCTTCTAGCCAGAAAATCCCACATAGCCAACATAATATGCGAAAGCTCTAAGGATATATTCAAAGTTTCATAGCACTTTCACTTATGCGCCAGTTTACATACACACCTATACCCACAAAGGTTAGGAGCATTCCCACGCGTTACATCACATACAGATGCTAGGTAAACACCTTTTCCTTGTCCTAAGAGCAGATTGCGTCTAGGCAAGTGAGATAAGATCCTGATACTCCTTCGACCAGAGGTCTTCAACTGCGTCCGGAAGCAAAAGAACACGTTCGGGGTTTAGAGCCTCCACAGCTCCTTCGTCGTGGGATACCATAACGATAGCGCCTTTATAGGCTTTGAGCGCGTTCAGAATCTCTTTACGAGATGCAGGATCAAGGTTGTTAGTCGGTTCATCCAAGAGAAGTATATTGGCGCTCGAAGCGACCAAAGTTGCTAATGAAAGACGAGTTTTCTCTCCTCCGGAAAGTACACCTGCTGGTTTCTCCACATCGTCACCAGAAAAAAGGAATGAACCGAGGATAGTGCGTACCCGCGTATCGTCAAGATCCGGCGCGGCGGATTTCATATTTTCTAAAACAGTTCGCTCACCATCGAGAATCTCATGTTCCTGCGCGAAATACCCGATCTTAGCTCCATGCCCATAGACAACTTCGCCGGTGTCGGGAGCAGTGTTGCCAGCTAAAATACGTAGCAAAGTAGTTTTACCAGCACCATTCAGCCCCAATACGACAACACGAGAACCACGGTCAATAGCCAGATCAACATCGGTAAAAATTTCAAGTGAGCCGTAGGATTTTGAAAGACTCTGTGCAGACAGCGGGGTCTTACCGCACGGGGCAGGTTCAGGAAAGCGGATAGCAGCAACTTTATCTGTTTGGCGTTCGTCTTCCAGCCCCCGCATCATACGTTCAGCACGCTTTATCATCTGTTGAGCCGCCACGGCTTTAGTTGCCTTTGCCCGCATTTTATTAGCCTGTTCCATGAGTGCTTGAGCTTTCTTCTGAGCATTAGCACGCTCACGCTTACGACGATGTTCATCTTGCTCACGCTGGCTCAGATAGTTCTTCCACCTCATGTTGTACTGGTCAATCACGCAACGATTTGCATCAAGATAAAACACACGGTTAACTACCAACTCCATAAGCTCAACATCGTGGCTAATAACCAGCAAACCACCCGAAAAATTTTTCAGGAACTCACGCAACCATAAAATGGAGTCCGCATCCAAATGGTTTGTTGGTTCATCAAGTAGCATCGTATCGGCAGCTGAAAACAAGATACGTGCTAACTCCACACGACGACGCTGCCCACCAGATAGAGTCTCAAGAGGTTGCGCGAGTACTCGTTCAGGCAGATCCAAGTTGGAGGTTATAACTGCGGCTTCAGATTCTGCGGCATAGCCGCCGCCAGCAATAAACTCAGCCTCAAGACGATCATAGCGCCGCATACCCTTTGTACGTATGCTATCATCTTCACTCGCCATATCTTCTTGAGCTTGGCGCATTTTCTTGGCTACTCCGTCAAGTCCGCGGGCTGAAAGAATACGGTCACGCGCCAGTTGAGTCATATCATCGACTTTGGGGTCTTGAGGGAGGTATCCGATAGAGCCGGACCGGGTGACTGTACCTTCTGCTGGTAGAGCTAATCCCGCCAAGACTTTTGTCATAGTGGTTTTCCCGGCCCCATTACGCCCCACTAAACCGATCTTGTCGCCATTATCTACCCGAAAGGTTACATCTTCCATTAACAGACGGGCACCCGCGCGGAGCTCTAAATTCTGTACTGAAATCACAACATGTCCCTTCCGAGAATCAACAAAACAGTTAGTGAATGAGGAGTTTAACAACCCATCTATTCTACGTGAGTTACGCTAGAAGACGCTGACACCCGATAGTCTCCGTAAAACGTCACATATATTACATAATGCGTTTTCTATGGTAGGAAGGTATATAAGAATATATAAGACCCCAGCGGCGTCGAGGGCGGCACTACCCTCGATTTTGACACCGAACGTCATAATCAGCCACACACGACTTCATATTTTTAAGGATCAACTCTCGTGCCTAACTCTTATGCCCCAGATCAATCACCAGGGCGCAATATAGCTCTTATAGCAGTCTTCGCAGCATTTATCGCGGTTCTTAGTCCTCTGGCGCTACCAATCCCAGGTGTCCCGATTCCTTTAGCTCTTGGCCCTTTCGCTATCTACACCACCGCTCTAGTACTCGGTGGTTTTCGAGCTTTTATAGCAACTCTCCTCTACGTACTGTTAGGGTGCCTAGGGCTACCAATCTTTGCTAAAGGTGCTTCAGGGTTTGGTACGCTTGCGACGCCAACCGGTGGCTATCTTCTAGCCTATCCTCTGGGCGCGTTATTGGCTGGGACGCTAGCTTATACAGTAATCCGTAGAAAGCTCAATCCCTGGCTTACCGCTATCCTGTGCATCTTCTGCGCTATGGTAGGCTTCGTGGTAATTTCTGCAGGAGGTATCTTAGGGCTTATGACCAACGGACATATGGAATTTACCCATGCGTTTGTCATCGCGGCTTCATTTGCTCTTCCAGACCTTCTTAAATCTATCGTTGCGTCTATCGTGGCGTCTGCTGTGCATCGGGCATTTCCTGGGTTAGTGCGCTCAAAAGCTCGCAGGTAATTGAGGATGTTTTTTTCCAAGAAAAGTAGCGCCAAAATTGAGCGCGAAGCACCAACGATGCCGTCCGCTCCCCCGTCCCTTGAACTTGATGCAGTTACCGTGTCAGCTGAAGACGCTCACGGACAAACTCGAAATATTATCGACCATGTATCAGTCTCTTTAACCGCATCTAAAACTGCGATTATTGGGCTTAACGGCATGGGAAAGTCAACCTTTTTAGGGCTTTTTAACGGTATTACTCGGCCCTCCCAGGGAATCATAAAGGTATGTGGAGTAGATATCTCCGAACATCCCCAGATAACTCGTCAGTCTATAGGCATGCTCTTCGCTAATCCAGATGCGCAGCTTATCATGCCTACAGTCCTCGAAGATCTAGAGCTTAGCCTCCGTCGGCATAGCTCTCTCACCCGAGCTCAACGCCTAGAGCAAGCACATAAGCTCCTTGCTCAACAATGTCTCGACGACAAGGCTGATCAGAACATTTTTTCTCTCTCCAGCGGAGAGAAACAACTTGTAGCCCTCACTGGGATTTTAGCGGTAGAACCACGAATCCTCTTACTTGATGAGCCTACGACTCTTCTTGATCTACGTAATCGAACACGGCTGATAAACCTTCTGAATAGTCTCGATCAGATGCTTATTATCAGTACCCACGACCTCGACTTGGCGGAGACATGCGATGAAGCAGTCATTATCCATAATGGAGAGCTTATATACCATGGCAAAGCGCACGAAGCGGTTCAACAATACCGTTTATATTGTGAACAAGGCTTTCCCAACGAAAACCCCTCTGTATGATATACGAACCAGGCAATCCCGGAAGGATTTAACCACGTGATTCGGACCGCGCAGAGGTCGCACCATGCGACTTTCCTCGGTAACTTACTTATTGGAAGCTACGCTCCGGGGAATTCGCTGTTGCATCGCACACCGCTTTGGGGCAAAAGCCTCCTCTGCGCTTGTTTACTGCTCGCGCTCGCGGTAACCGGTTGGGAAGTAGCACTATACGTTCTGTTCTTTTGTTTTATCTTGTCCTGGTCAGCTGGGATGCGCATCCGCACGCTCTTAGAAATTGTCTATACGCTGCGATGGCTCATAATTCTTTTAGGACTTTATTATCTCTTTTGGGGCACGTGGCAAAATGCGGTAGACGTCATGTGCACCATGCTAAGCGCCGTCCTAATCTCACGGATTCTTCTCACGACTACTCCGCTACCTCTTTTACTTGATGGAATCATCTGGTTACTCACACCGCTTAAACTTCTAGGCTTATCTCCCAAACGTATAGGACTGATGCTCGCTCTGGTTATAAGATCTATTCCCGCCATTATGGATAACTGGGGAGCTTTACAACAAGCTGCTCACGCACGCGGTTTGCCCAAACGTTCCACTTGGCGACTGCTTGTACCTCTTGTGGTACAAGCAGTAGGATACGCTCAAATAACCGGGGACGTTTTAACTGCACGAGGCGTAGAACTCTAAAAGGAATTTTCTTTTACGGCACCAGAAACATCATTCCCGGCTAAGCAAAACTATTCCCACCATACGAACCACGAAGGCTTGTTATAAAGCCCCTTCACGACACATGAGAGATCCTCATAACTTGTGGGCTTTAGCGCTCGACTTATTATCCCCTGTTCTAAAGCAAGCACCTCTGCGTCGCGCAATGTTGTGATTGGCTCTGCAGTGTAAAACTCAAGGTAGGTCGCTGCAATAACAGCCGGAATAGCACTATCCCGCTCATACCAATACTGCGCAAGTGCTAGCATGTCTTCCGCACTTGGGACGTCTTCCCATCCGCCAAACGGCAGATACGCAAAGATGTCTGATGGGTACGCTGTAGGGATTTCAAGCAAGATAATTTCAGCTGAATTATCCAGAGTCTCATCTTCGTTCATCAGGCTTGATACGAATGTCAGATGGGCAGGCGCACGTAGAGCAGGTGCAATGCCGCGAGGAACCGTTACCTGCGACGTTAAAAATCCTTCATAATAGTTCTCGAATAAAGTCGAGTCAGCCCGAGCTAATATTTTACGCACAAGAATTTCTAATGAACCCTTATCAAGGCGTTTTTGGTGTTCTGTCAATATATCTTGGGCATAGGATTTAACGTACTCAGCGTTAATATCCGCTGGCGGGTTTTTCGTGCGTGCCGATATATTGTTCTGAATAGTAGACAGAAGAAGATCGTCAAGTACGACCAGAACCGGGGTGAACCCGTAGGTTCGCCCATCCGCCAAACGGTTAAGATACAAATGGTGAATGTAACTGCTGGGAGCGCCAGGGGCTATCCGCAGGTGCGGATAAGGATATAAAGAGGTGAACTTCTTGTAGAGTTCCGCCATGGTGTCTCCGATGCTTTGATTCCCATCAGTTTACCTGAGTTTTCGGTTAGTTTCTGCCTCGTACAACAGATTTCTACGCTAGATTTGGGGCGAGTCCAAAGCATCTTAAGCAATTCACATGATATACCCTCAAAGTATTTCAAAACTACCTGTTATTTGACATTCATATACTGTGATTTTTATCTCTTTTAAAACAGAATAAGTTTCATAAATTGAATATAAGCATGCTTCACATCACATATGTTAGGGTATCTCTATGTTTATACTAGGAAATCTTCCCGCAGAACAAGCCCACGACTTTCTCCCTCGTTCTTGGGTCCCTCAGAATTTCCATATGTACTACTCGGCTGAGGAACTTTCACAGCAGTGCGCAGAATACTTCGCAGCAGATTTTACGGAACGTACCTCCCTAGAGTTTGGTGCGTGGTATCGAGATCATATAAGTCCTCTTCTACAGAACCAGTTCAACTACATGCCTACGCAAGACACACAAGACTGGGCCAATAGATTCTTTTCGATAACAGATTCACATGCCACATACCAAACGCTTACAGGAATTCGATACCGTGGGCAAGATCTGAATCGACCTTTTATAGATGTAATAGCTACGAATATTCCTTGTACTACAGTCTATATCGCAGCTCTAAGCCAATCTTTGCTTCGCCACTATGAAAGCTTCCGTCCTATATGCACACGTTTCTTTGTGCCAGGTAAGGTAGATCAGCTTGTACGTGGCCTTGGTTCACTCCCTGGTGCTCGTGCAACAACTATTGACATGCACATTGTCGCCGGGACTCTAGGTGAGTTAGACAAACGCCCGTGGCCGAAGAATTATGATCGAGTAGATCTCATCCCGCTTTCTCCTGCTGATGCTTCTGCTGCCAGTTACGAAACGCAGCGCATATATGAATCTATTGCAGTTAAGAACCCTAATTTTTTTGAGTGGGCCACTCCTCAGGGAGAAGAATCATTTGAAGATGCTATACGTCAAGGAACAGGCTGGCATATTACAGTGGATAACACCTTAGCAGGGTTTTTGACTCTAGATCGCAGAGGCGAACAGGGACTTAGAGGGTTTAGCGTCGAAGAGTTATGTCTAGATGCGCCTTTTCGCAGACAAGGGCTAGGGAATGCAGTTCTACGTCACGGTATTAAAAATCTCCTCAAATTATCTCAGGTAAATCCTCAAGATATGCTATGGGGAACAATCCATGTCGACAATGTTCCGTCCCTGCGCAATGCTCAAGGGGTAGGGCGCACAGTAGTAGGAAGTTATATATGGGTTGGAGACCGGTCTTTTAACATGTGAAGATCTCACATGCATCCAGCTAGAAGCAAAGAAGCTCGATGTATGACAAGCAGTAACGCAGCACAATGACGTACAGAGTACATTAGAAGTATCACGTTGATGAAGGAGACAACGATGAATTCATATTTCAAAGAAATGATTCGTCTCGCAGATAGTATCGCTGACAACGCCCACCTTGGGCAGGTCGATAAAAACGGTTGGCCTTATATATCTCATCCACGACGGGTTGCTTTTAAAGTGCGCGAAATTGCCCCTGAAGAGCTTCGCACAGAAGCACAGATCGTGGCGTTATTGCACGATACCGTAGAGGATACAGAAGTCACTCTCCCTTACCTTGCTCGGTACTTTTCAGCCCGCATTATTGATGCCGTTGATGCGCTCACCAAACGTCCGTATGAACCTCTGGAGTCATCTATGGCGAGAGTTCGCGCTAATGAAATTGCACTGTGGGTCAAACGTGCTGACATTGCCGATAACACTGACCCGGAACGTGTTTCCCACCTTGACGAAGATACTCGCAAACGTCTGGCGAAGAAATACAGTAAATCACTCAGATTCTTAGGTGTAACCGAAAACATATGAACGAGTAGTATTACAAATATCAGGTGGAATTATAAATCAAGGGGTGGGTACCTAGAATGTTCCAGGTACCCACCCCTTACAGCAAAACAAACGTATGGCAACGCTAAATGTTGAAGCCGAGAGCACGCATCATATCGCGACCATCCTCAGTAATGCGTTCGGGCCCCCACGGAGGCATCCATACCCAGTTCACGCGCCATTCAGCAACGACACTATCGAGATTTGCTTCCACCTGTTCCTCAATAACGTCCTGTAGCGGACATGCAGCTGTAGTAAGCGTTAGATCTAGGATCAGGACTCCATTATCATCCCAGCGCATGCCATAAAGCAGACCCAAATCAACGATATTTACCCCAAGTTCAGGGTCAATGACTTCCTTGAGGACTTCCTCAATTTCCTCTTGCGAGGGACGAGCTTGCACTGTCTCAGTCATGATGCACCTCTTACAAGTAGTTCGTACTGAGTAAGATTATTTCTTCCCAGTGTATGCTACATAGCCTTCTTCTTCTAGACGATCTGCAAGTTCAGGACCGCCCTGATCGACCATTTTGCCGTCTACAAAAACATGCACAAACTCGGGCTTAATATAACGCAGGATGCGGGTATAGTGCGTAATCAGCATAACACCCATATTATTTTCCTCGTGAGCACGGTTCACGCCGGAAGACACGACTTTAAGAGCATCAACGTCAAGGCCGGAGTCAGTTTCATCAAGAATACCGAACTTGGGCTTCAAAAGCTCCAGCTGCAGAATCTCATGACGTTTCTTCTCACCGCCGGAGAAACCTTCATTGACGTTACGAGCAACGAACGCAGGATCAATGTCCAGATGGTTCATAGCTTCTTTAACGTCTTTGGTCCAGGTTCGTAAGTTAGGTGCCTTACCGTCCACAGCAGTTTTAGCAGCACGCAGGAAGTTAGACATCGTGACACCGGGTATCTCGACTGGGTACTGCATGGCGAGGAACAGCCCAGCACGAGCACGCTCATCCACACTCATCTCGGTAATATCGTCACCATCAAGCAGTATCTGCCCGGAATCAATCTGGTATTTGGGGTGACCGGCAATAGTTGAGGCAAGAGTAGATTTACCGGAACCATTTGGACCCATAATAGCGTGGATTTCACCCGAGTTAATGGTTAAGTTCACGCCTTTGAGAATAGGCTTAGTTTTTTCATCATCAAGAATGACCGAGACGTGCAAATCCTTGATTTCAAGGGTAGACATTGTTTCTCCTAATAAGGCTTAGTTGTTGCTGAGAGCAAGCTCTGCTTCAAGGGCATCAGTAAGTTCTGTTTCAAGCTCTGGTACGCGAATCTGCTGGATAATCTCGTTTAAGAATCCGCGGACCACTAGACGACGTGCCTCAGCTTCCGGAATACCACGAGCCCGTAGGTACCATAGATGCTCATCATCTAGCTGACCGGTTGTTGATGCGTGACCGGCACCTTCAATACGTCCAGTCTCGATCTCCAAGTTCGGTACGGAATCAGCGCGCGGACCAATCTCCAAGAGGAGGTTACGGTTCAGCTCATAGGTGTCCGTACCTTCCGCATCTTTACCAATGAGGACGTCACCAACCCATACGGAGTGCGCTGCTTTGCCCTGCAATGCGCCTTTATAAGTCACTCGCGACTTGCAGTTGGGCACAGAATGATCCACAAACAAACGTGACTCGATGTGCTGGCCAGCATCCACAAAATAAAGACCGTACATCTCTGTCTCAGCGCCCGGTTCCGTGAATTTCGTTGAAGGGGTAACACGCACCATATCACCGCCCAATGAAACGCACACATGTTTGAAACGAGCATCGCGCCCTAGCTTGGCATACTGCGCTGAGGCATGAATCGCATCATCATTCCATTGTTGAAGAGTAATAACGCTCAACTGTGCAGAATCTTGTATCAGGAATTCTATGTTCTGCGCCAGAACAGCCGATCCGGTATGCCGAATTACAACAACCGCTTTCGAGAATGGTTTAGCCTCGACCAGTATATGTTGAGCAGCAGCATCACGATGCTGTCCGTCAATATCTATTTCGATATGCTCAGTAAGCTCGGTTTCGGCGGGAATAGTCACCACAGTAGCTGTCTTAAAATGAGTCCATGCATTTGCAGCTACACGGTCTTCAGGAACACCTGCTGTACCAATGCGCTCATCTTCACGGGATACTTCTTCAAGGATAACTTCAGAAGGTGCTTGGATCTTCGGAGCTGGGGCTTGTGCCTGCAGAGTGTCAAGGTGAAGACCGCCCAAACGTTTCAGCGGGGTAAAACGCCAATCTTCCTCGCGTCCAGTAAGTGGCTCAAAGTCTTCAACGTTATATGAGGTTTTCCGTTCTGCGCGGGAAGCGTCAAGAACCTTCTGCACGTTATTAGGGTTTGAGCCTTGATGGTGTTCCTCGGTAGCACGCAGAATAGTATCATCATGGACATGCTCAGAGGCGAGCTTCTCGCCTTCCTGATCCATACCGGGAATAATTGGGCTGTGATATCCCAGGGTCTCTTCGTTAGTCGACATTAGCCCACAGATCCTTCCATCTGAAGTTCGATGAGGCGGTTAAGTTCAAGTGCGTATTCCATGGGCAGCTCACGAGCAATCGGTTCAACGAAGCCTCGCACAATCATAGCCATTGCTTCATCCTCGGCCAGCCCACGCTGCATGAGGTAAAAGAGCTGTTCTTCAGAAACGCGTGAAACCGTAGCTTCATGCCCCATCGTAACGTCATCTTCACGAACGTCGACATAGGGGTAGGTATCTGAACGCGACACAGTATCAACCAAGAGAGCATCACACACCACGGATGATTTCGAGTGCTTCGCACCTTCACGTACCTGCACTAGACCGCGGTATGCGCTACGTCCGCCGTTACGAGCCACGGACTTCGAAACAATCGTTGAAGAAGTATTCGGGGCAATATGCACCATCTTGGAACCAGTATCCTGATGCTGCCCTTCACCAGCAAACGCGATTGACAGAGTCTCGCCCTTGGCGTGTTCACCGACCATATATACTGCAGGATACTTCTGAGTAACCTTAGAGCCGATGTTACCATCAACCCATTCCATGGTGGCACCCTCATGCGCGACTGCTCGTTTAGTCACCAGGTTGTACACGTTGTTCGACCAGTTCTGAATGGTAGTGTAACGAACACGGGCGTTCTTCTTAACAACGATCTCGACAACTGCTGAGTGCAGCGAGTCAGAGCGGTATACAGGCGCGGTGCAGCCCTCAATATAGTGAACATATGAACCTTCATCTGCAATGATCAAGGTACGCTCAAACTGGCCCATATTCTCAGTGTTGATGCGGAAATACGCCTGCAGAGGGATCTCAACATGCACCCCCGGCGGAACGTACACAAATGATCCGCCAGACCACACCGCAGTATTAAGAGCGGAGAACTTGTTATCGCCGATAGGGATAATAGAGGCGAAGTATTCCTTAAATATTTCAGGATAATCGCGCAAACCGGTATCGGTATCAACAAAGATAACGCCTTGAGACTCCAAGTCTTCACGGATCTGGTGGTACACGACCTCAGACTCATACTGAGCAGCAACACCGGCGACCAATGAGTTACGTTCTGCTTCCGGAATACCCAAACGTTCATATGTCACGCGGATATCTTCAGGAAGCTCTTCCCAAGACTCAGCCTGACCTTCGGTAGAACGCACGAAGTATTTGATGTTATCGAAATCGATGTCAGAAAGATCTGCCCCCCAGGTTGGCATCGGCTTACGCTCGAAAAACTTCAATGCCTTCAGACGCATATCCAGCATCCACTGGGGTTCATTCTTCTTCGCAGAGATGTCACGCACTACGGCTTCGTCCAGACCACGCTTAGCGGACTGGCCCGCCTCGTCAGAGTCTGCCCAACCATACTCGTAATTGCCAATGCCCTCGAGTTCAGGGTTCAACTCCAGAATCTCTGAAATGACAGTGTCGTTGGCACTCTGCTCAACTTGCTCAGTCATTACGGCCTTTCTTAGATGGATTGAAATTTATCCGGCTCCGCAGATGCGGGCTCGGTAGTCTTTGGAATAACACACTCTAGGTTGGGGTAATTTCTACCGTGCCGAATTACCCCGCATGCTTTCTGATGTTTCCGGTTTTTCAGAATTCACACGTTCTGTTAAGTGATTGAGTGGAACGTGAGTTGTGCATACGTGAGCCCCTCCAGCCATCGTTGATAGCCTACGTACGTCAACGCCCAGAAGATCAGAAATAATCCCAGTCTCTTGTTCGCAGAAAACCTGAAAATCTTCAGCCAGATCGCGTATTGGGCAGTGCCCTTGGCAGAGCTGTATGCTAGCTAGCAATTTCCCCGGCGCGAGCCGACCGGCAGGTGGTTCTGTAATCTGCGCTGTTGTCACAAACCCATCACGGCTCATGGCTTCAGCGAGAGCTTGGGCTCGCGCCGCAACATCCTCCCCTGCCGCTTCCACAACAGGGCGGTATCGCGCCTCCATTTCGGCAGCCCGTGCGGATGCGAAAGTTTCAAGTGCGCTCTCCCCAACAGTGTCACGCAACATTTCAAGAGCGTTGCGCGCAATCATCAAATAGTCATTTCCTAGACGTTCGTGACCTTGAGGTGCGATGACGTACCGTCGAGCTGGGCGCCCCGCACCTGCCCCATATTGTTTGAGAGAAGCAACTTCAATCATGTTTGCTTGTTCAAGCGCATCAAGGTGCCGACGCACAGCGGCGGGGGTCAAGCTTAAAAGTTCTCCCAAGCTTGCCGCAGACACGGGACCATGGTTCAGGACACCACGAAGAACCCGGTCACGGGTGCGTTCTTCAACTTCCGCTTTACGTGCGCCAGAGCTTGACTTCTTATGCGAGGAAGGCTGCTGTTGAAGCCCTCGATGAGATGTCTTGTTCACGGAATACACAACTAAAGTATGTCCTAATTACTTCAATCTTGGCTAGTAAGGTCTTCCTACTTGCACACACCACACCGTTTAGTCTCTTGCTTAGCTGCGGCAAGCCATAAGAACCGGTGAAAGATAATACCGCCTTTAGGCCTCTAGGTATTTTTGCTCTTCGGGCATTTCCATGAGGGGGCTAAGCGGTTCATATCCTCACTTTGACGTGATCTAACTCGCGTCATAAAGATGCTATCGCTAGAGGGAAACATAGAGATTACTCTCTGAGGGCTTAAGATAGAGAGGTGGCAGAAACTGAAGCTTATCAACACCAAGCAGCTACCGCATTAGACATTTCAGCAGCTCGCGGTACTAGCAGCGATCCTGCACTCAAGATTTCTCATCTCGTCAAAGAGTTTAAGCCCTCTCGTTCTTTCCGCGAGAAACACCCTGAACGTCTTACCGCTCAGGGTATGCATCGCGCAGTTGCTGACATAAGTCTTCAAGTCTATCCCGGCGAGGTTGTTGTACTCTTGGGTGCTAACGGTGCAGGTAAGACTACAACTCTTGCATGTGCCCAGGGGCTTACTGAACCTACGTCCGGCACTATTCAGCTTCTTTCAGAAGACCCTCTTCTGGCATCCCCAGAGATGCGGGCCTCCGTCGGTATCATGCTTCAGGATGGGGGGCTTCCTAACGCCGTACGTCCCGTACCACTTCTTGAACATGTTGCTCAGATGTACGCCAATCCTTATCCTGTCGGTGAACTTGTTGATCGTTTAGGAATAGATGCTTTTAACGGCACCAATATTCGGCGCCTTTCTGGGGGACAAAAACAACGTGTCTCATTAGCAGCAGCCCTTCTTGGGCGTCCTTCGGTACTCTTTTTAGACGAACCATCAGCAGGACTTGATCCGCAGTCTCGCAATGTCGTCTTTGACATTATTCGTGAGCAGCGTGAGGCTGGAGTCGCCATTATCTTAACAACCCATCTCATTGATGATGCGCAAAAGCTCGCGGATTATGTCTATATTATTGATGATGGTCAAACGGTGCGTGAAGGCACAGTCCCTGAACTTGTATCAGGAGACGGGATTGTACGTCTTCATTTCACGTTAGAAGCCCCTTCACCTACGCGTGACGACTTATTGCCTGTACATCTTCGTACGGATGTAGAGCTTATCGAGCATATGCCATACTCACTAGGCGGCTTAGGCGAATATGAGCTCCGTGGTCCCCTTACACCCGAACATCTTTCCGCTTTCACGACAGCCCTAGCACATCACTACCTTATGCCTAACTCTCTCACGATGGAACCGAAGACTTTGGAAGACGTATTCTTGGATATTTCGGGACGTGATATTCGATGAACCCCACAAATGCAGAGCTGCCCACTGTCCCTGATAGTCAGCAGATGGGAGAAGGTAACGAGTATCCGCAGCCGCGCGCTGCTTCTAGTTTTCAGCGTATTCTAGCTCAAGGCAAATATGAGACCCTTGCCATGCTTAAAAATGGTGAACAGCTAATGCTCAATATTGCCTTCCCCGTGATGGCGCTTTTCGGACTTCGCTATACAAGCTTTCTGGATTCTTACGCAGACGCGTTGAATACGACCCGCATAAATGTTGCAGTGCCGGGAGTACTGGCTCTCTGTGTTGTCTCAACTGCACTTTCCGGTCAAGGGATTGCCACTGGTTTTGACCGCCGGTACGGTGTTCTTCGTTTTCTGTCTACCACTCCTCTAGGACGCAACGGGCTTATTATTGGCAAGGTACTGGCAGTTATCACCGTTATCGCCATACAGTTTATTATGGTCACTATTGTTGGGTTCGGTCTTGGATGGCGTCCGGATATTTTTGCGATGTATCGCTCTTTTAGTACTTTATTGCTTGGGGCTGCCGCATTTACAGCGCTAGGCTTACTCGTTGCTGGGACGGTGAGGGCTGAGGCAACTTTGGCTATCGTGAATATCGCCTGGGTTGTTCTGGCCAGCGCTGGTGGGATCCTTATTCCAATGGATAATTTCCCTGAGCTGTACCGTATTATCATTCTGTGCCTGCCTTCAGGCGCTTTAGGTGAAGCGATTCGCGGTGATTATCTACAGGATATATTTTTACCCCTTCCCCATGCTGTGCTACTTGTCTGGACACTAGTGATTGGTTTTATTGCTTCACGTAAATTTAAATGGTCCGATTAGCGCTCTTAGGTTCAGGATTTCGGGACGAGCTCTGGGATCAATCAGCACCATCAACGATTATCCCTAACGCATACACGGTTTAAAAGGCTTTTCTTATGCTAGTTACCCTCAAAAATAAACTATCCCCCATCCAATACACCCCCTGGGTTTTGTACACAGCGGTGGGTACGGCCCTGAGCAATCTCTTACTCATCGTAACCGGCGCCGTTGTGCGCCTTACGGGATCAGGCCTTGGATGCGATACCTGGCCTCGGTGTACTGCAGAACAGTGGACAACTACCCCTGCCGACGGTATCCATGGGCTCGTTGAATTCGGTAACCGTATGCTTACTTTTGTGCTCATGGTGATCACTATCCTTGCATTCTTAGCGATTCTCCGCATTGCGCTGCCTGATGTGCACCACGTCAAAGCAATCTTTGCAAAGCTTTTTACGGGATTACGAGCGCACGAATCAAAGTACAGTGATCTTTTCAATCTGACTTTACTGCTCCTGTGGGGTATTCCGCTACAGGCCGTTATTGGCGGTATTACTGTATGGCAGCGGCTTAATCCCTGGATGGTAACAGCCCATTACCTCGCCTCTGCCATCATGATTGGACTAGCGGCAATCTTGGTAAACCGTGTGCGTCGCTATTTTAGGGCAGGTGTCTCTGAGCGCGAAGATATTACTAGGGAATTTCCCCCACAAAAAAGTGGTGTTATCCGCCTACTTGGTTGGATAGATTTGGCGTTAGTTTCGTTCTTACTTTTCATGGGTACCGTAGTCACTGGGACTGGTCCGCATGCGGGTGATCCACGCACGCATCGCCACGAGTTCGACGCTATCGCAGTATCCCGTGCGCATGCATGGGCAGTGTGGGCGTTTCTTTTTCTGTTGGTTATCATGTTTGTTCTAGTGCGGAAGTACGACATGCCACGTGCTTTCTTATCATCTTTACTTGTACTGGCAGCAATCATGGTCTATCAGGGCGCGATTGGCTATATCCAGTACAACACGGGACTTCCCCCTCTACTCGTTGAGGCACATATGCTGGGGTCGGGTATGTTTACCTGGGCATCACTATCGCTGATCGAAAGGCAGCTGACCCTATCTTCTCAGAAGACCCGTGCCCTAGCTCAACAGCGGCTAGCAATTTCTTAGAGCTGAGTTATTCACACGGTAAGCGCACAATGTCATATATGGGTTTATTGCTGGCATGCCTTGGTAGCTATTTAAGGTTAGGCGTACACTATTAAGGAGCATTCCTGCGCCTGCACGTCTTTGAGTCGAAGGTATGCCTATCTGTGAGTACCTCCTTACCCCACAGATTGATACGCGCAGATTAGGCACACGCACACACGTCAAGGAGCCCATCATGAAGGGTTACACAATTCAGGAGGTTCCGTCCTCCACGCATGCGGCGTCAGAGGTGACTGTACCTACTCCGCGGGCAACAAGGGACATGACCTTGGGACGCAAATTAAAAGCGTATATTCACCTGACAAAGCCCCAAATTATTGAGCTTCTTCTAGTAACAACCGCCCCTACAATGATGTTTGCGGCACACGGCATGCCCAGTTTCTGGTTAGTCATAAATACGCTTCTTGGCGGAGCCATGGCGGCTGGCGCTTCCTGCGCTTTCAACTGTTATATCGATCGTGATATTGACCGAAAAATGAAGCGAACCGAAAAACGCCCCCTAGTTACCGGAGAGCTAACAGACCGAGAAGCACTCGTCTTCGCATGGGCACTTGCTGTTATCTCCGTCGTATATCTGTGGACTATGGTAAATCCCCTCTCTGGGCTTTTAGGGCTTGCCGCTATTTTGCTCTATGTAGTCTTCTACTCCATGTATTTAAAGAAGCGCACTACTCAGAATATTGTGTGGGGTGGGATTGCCGGGTGTATGCCTGTCCTAATTGCATGGGCAGCTGTTCGCAATACCATTGAATGGCCAGCTTTAATTCTCTTTACAGTAATTTTCCTCTGGACTCCTCCGCACTATTGGCCACTCTCTATGAAATACGCGGAGGATTATAAAGCAGCCGGTGTTCCTATGCTGGGTGCTATCGCTCCCGCTCAAACAGTGTCTGTACAGGTAGTACTCTACGGCTGGGCTATGGTTATCTGTTCGCTTCTACTGATCCCTATTGGAGGCGCGGGCTGGGTGTACGGCGTTAGCGCGGCTACCGCTGGTGCATGGTTCCTCTACCACTGCCACAAGCTCCATTATTTAGCTCTCCAGCAGGTAGCGACAAGCCGTACCGCTATGGTGGTATTTTTCGGGTCCATCACATACCTAACGATTCTTTTCATTGCATTGGCAATCGATCCTTTTGTTGGGCAGCCTATATTAGAATCTTTTATTTTCTAAGAGCATCCGTATCTTGAGGCGAGTAAAGCAGCTATCTCAAGATACGGGTGGTCTATTTTGAAACTTATCTACGTGGAGCTTAGGCTACAGCATCCTATGTATGTAAGTTCAGCGTGAGGCATAAGTCGTCTAAATACCATGCGAACATACTATAAACGCTAGGATGGTGAACTATCCTTAAGAAGGTAGAATTTCACGATAGATTTATAGATGCTATGTACATGATTACTTGTTGAGAGTGCTCATGGAATACGCACCCTATCTTTTGAGTTATATCTGCTGCAGTCAGCGTTCACAGACTACTATTGTTTGTGTACTTCATGCATGACGTACCACCAAGCGAAGGGACAATACGTGACTAACCCTAACGAAAAGTTCGAATGGACTGAGGTAGACCAGCGTGCGGTTGATACTGCTCGCTTATTGGCAGCCGATGCGGTTGAGAAAGTAGGGTCAGGTCACCCCGGCACCGCCATGAGCCTTGCTCCTGTTGCCTATCTACTCTTCCAAAAGGTCATGAACCAAGACCCCAATGATGACCGTTGGGAAGGTCGCGACCGTTTCATCCTCTCCCCCGGCCACACATCGCTGACTCTTTACACCCAATTATTTATGGGTGGGTATGGTCTTGAGATGGAGGATCTAGAATCTCTTCGCACATGGGATGCGCTCACTCCTGGACATCCTGAATATAAGCACACCAAGGGTGTAGAAATTACGACTGGTCCATTGGGTCAGGGGCTCGCTTCTGCCGTTGGTTTTGCATATGCTCAACGTTATATGCGTGGTCTTTTCGACCCCGAATCCCCGGTTGGTGCTTCTCCCTTTGACCATTATGTGTACTGTATCGCCTCTGAAGGCGATGTTCAGGAAGGCGTAACGGCAGAAGCCAGTGCGCTTGCTGGGCACCAAGAATTGGGCAATCTCATCGTACTCTGGGATCGCAACCATATTTCTATTGAAGAAGACACTGACGTTGCATTCACCGAAGACGTGCCAGCTCGTTACCGGGCCTACGGCTGGGATGTTCAGCACGTGGACTGGACCAAGACCGGAAACTACGTTGAAGATGTGCAGGAACTCTACAACGCTATTGAGCGCGCGAAAACGGTCACGGATAAGCCTTCATTCATTGAGGTGCGTACTATCATTGGTTACCCAGCACCCAACAAGCAAAATACTGGGTCCGTTCACGGCTCAAAGCTGGGGGCCGAAGAAATCGTTGAAACCAAGAAAGTTCTAGGATTTGACCCCGAAAAGAGCTTCTTCATTGAGGATGAGGTTCTGGCGCATACTCGTGAACTTCGTGAACGCGGGGCTGCTGCGCATAAGGTCTGGAATGAAAAATTTGAGGCATGGGCTCAGGCTAACCCTGAGCGGGCAAAGCTGTACAACCGCCTGGTGTCAGGCGAAATGCCAGTTGATTATAAGGCTGCTTTCCCTGTCTTTGAGCCGGGTACTTCACTAGCAACCCGCGCAGCATCCGGCAAAGTCATTAATGCTATTGCTGATACTTTCCCTGAGCTTTGGGGTGGATCTGCCGATCTAGCAGGTTCTAACCTCACCACCATCAACAACGCCGAATCATTCAACCCGGTTTCGCACAGTACGGAGGATTGGACCGGCAACCCCTACGGTCGTGTGTTGCACTTCGGTATTCGCGAGCAGGGGGCGGCCGCAATTGTGAACGGTATCGTGCTATCTTCGCCAACCCGTGCTTTCTCTGGGACGTTCTTCGTATTCTCGGATTACCAGCGTCCTGCAGTCCGTCTTTCAGCTCTCATGGGTGTACCTGCACTGTATATCTGGACTCACGACTCCATTGGTGTTGGCGAAGACGGGCCCACCCACCAACCAATCGAACATCTCAGCTCACTGCGCGCAATTCCTGGATTCGACGTTGTACGCCCTGCGGATGCGAACGAAACTGCGGTTGCTTGGCGTACTATTCTTGAGAAGAAAGACCGCCCTGCCGGCCTAGTACTTTCTCGCCAGAACCTACCGGTTTGGGCTCGTGAGGATATTCATTCAGACACTGAAGGCGAAAAATTTGCTTCCGCAGAAGGTACTGCGCGCGGAGGTTATGTTATGGCTGACACCGAGGGAACTCCAGATGTCATCCTGATCGCAACTGGGTCTGAAGTTGAAATTGCCCTCGAAGCCCGCCACAAGCTCTCAGAAAAAGGCATTGCAGCCCGAGTTGTTTCAATGCCTTCCCGCGAATGGTTCAACGAGCAGTCAAACGAATACCGAGAATCAGTTCTGCCTTCCTCGGTTGCAGCACGCGTCTCAGTTGAAGCCGGTTTGGGCATGAGCTGGTACGATTTGCTCGGCTCTGCAGGACGTGCTGTCTCAATTGAACACTTTGGGGCTTCTGCCGATGCTAAGACTTTGTACCGTGAGTTTGGTATTACCCCTGAAGCCGTCGTGACTGCTGCTGAAGAATCTATCGCCGCAGCCAAATAGCTAGCTGGCAAGTTACAGTTTTTCGGTGAGTTTTGATGCTACTTGCATCTTGCATAGCTCATTAATGCTCACCCGTCCATATTGACTAATTTAGATTGAAGGTTTTATTGCATGAGTGATTCGACTCGAAAGCTCTCTGAAGCTGGTGTCTCCATTTGGCTTGATGATCTTTCCCGCGACCGTCTTACCAGTGGCAGTCTTGCAGAGCTCATCAGCGCTAAGAACGTCGTGGGTGTCACTACCAACCCCACTATCTTTGCCGGTGCGCTTTCAAAAGGTGCTGCTTACGCTGAGCAGATGCGTCAGCTTGCCGCATCCGGCGCAGACGTTGAAGAAGCTGTCTTCGCAGCGACTACTGACGACGTACGTGCTGCTTGTGTCGTATTCGAACCCATATATTCTGCTTCTAAAGGTTACGACGGCAGGGTTTCTATTGAGGTTGATCCTCGCCTTGCCCGCGATGCCGAGGGAACCCAGAAAATGGCACGAGAACTCTACGAGCGTGTAGGCCGTGAGAATGTCATGATCAAGATTCCCGCAACCGTCGAAGGTTTGGAGCCTATTGCCAAGACTCTTGCAGCCGGAATCAGCGTTAATGTGACTCTCATCTTCTCACTAACACGTTATCGTGAAGTCATTAACGCTTACATGCTCGGCCTTGAAGAAGCACTCAAAAACGGTAAGGATCTCTCTAAGATCCATTCGGTCGCATCATTCTTCGTATCCCGCGTAGATAGCGAGGTAGATACCCGTCTGAATGAAATCGGTACTGAAGAGGCCTTAGCGCTTAAGGGTAAGGCCGGTCTGGCAAATGCTCGTCTGGCATATGAAGTTTTTGAAGAGATGTTCTCTTCTGAACGCTGGGCACGTTTGGCATCTCATGGTGCCAACGTTCAGCGCCCGCTCTGGGCATCTACTGGAGTCAAAGATCCGGCACTTCCAGATACTCTCTACGTTAGCGGTCTGGTCGCTAAACACACTGTCAATACCATGCCTGAAGCAACTCTGAACGCTGTTGCTGATCATGGTGAAATCACGGGAGATACTGTAACCGGTGAGTATACGAACTCCAACAAGATTCTGGACGATATCGAGCGTCTGGGTATCTCATATGTAGAGGTTGTGGATAAGCTCGAAACCGAAGGTCTTGCAAAGTTTGACGTTTCGTGGGAAGAGCTTCTAGAGACCGTAAGGAAAGCACTTAGTGAGTCACGTTAGTGACTAGTGAATAATTTTTCGTTATACCCGTTCTCTAAAGTTCATAAGGCGAGCGCTGTCGCTATAAATAGCACAAAATTAGCTTCGGCGCTCGCTGTCAGATATCTCTCGTTTGCCATTAAGACGGTAAGATGCAGGGATACGTGCCCCAGAGGTACATAAAGTATCGCAGGGTGAATGTGCACATTATCAGCAATCAAAGGAATCTATCTTGCATACCGGTCATGAGTCGAATCCGCTACGAGATTCGCGCGATCGACGTCTCACTCGTATTGCGGGTCCTTCCGCACTTGTGTTCTTCGGCGTCACGGGCGATCTTGCCCGCAAGAAACTGCTCCCTGCGGTCTATGACCTAATGAATCGTGGTTTGTTGCCCCCAAGTTTTGGTCTTGTTGGGTATGGGCGCCGCGAGTGGGATAACGATGATTTTCGTAACTATGTGCGTAAGTCTGTGGAAGAAAATGCGCGTACCCCATTCCGTGAGGATGTCTGGAACCAATTTCAGAAAGGTATGCGGTTTGTTCGCGGTAATTTTGATGATGACGCAGCGTTTAAGCGTTTAAAGGAAACCTTAGAAGAGCTCGACAAACGTGGGGCTCAGGGCAACCATGCGTTCTATCTCTCTATTCCGCCAAAAGCTTTTGAGCAGGTACTTTCTAAACTTGCCGAGCACGGTTTAGCTTCTCGTGATGATGTGGCTGTTGACGACAGTCTCATGAATGGGTGGCGTCGTGTGGTGATCGAGAAACCATTTGGCCACGATTTGGAGTCGGCGCGCGAACTCAACGCAATCGTTGAGCGGGTTTTTCCGCCGGATTCGGTGTTCCGCATTGACCATTATCTGGGTAAAGAGACCGTTCAGAATATTCTAGCGATGCGTTTCTCAAACCAGATGTTTGAACCGGTTTGGAACGCAAATTATGTGGACCACGTGCAGATTACGATGGCTGAGGATATCGGCATTGGTTCTCGTGCGGGCTATTATGATGGTGTGGGTGCCGCACGCGATGTGATTCAAAACCATCTGCTTCAGCTGTTGGCTCTAACCGCCATGGAGGAA
The DNA here is from genome assembly GCF_000164695.2 of Rothia dentocariosa ATCC 17931. Taxonomy (NCBI): domain Bacteria; kingdom Bacillati; phylum Actinomycetota; class Actinomycetes; order Micrococcales; family Micrococcaceae; genus Rothia; species Rothia dentocariosa. Next base: position 2,100,619 of record NC_014643.1, on the reverse strand, counting down.
CCCCTTAGTCTTGATTCTAAGCATCTTCGCGCTGAAAAGGCTAAGGTACTGGAAGCGGTACGTATTGATGATCTGGAAAATTCTTTTGCGCTCGGCCAGTATGCCCCCGGTTATCAAGGCGGCGAACATGTCAACGGGTTCTTTGATGAGAAAGATATTCCTGCGGACTCACGCACAGAAACTTTTGCGGCTCTTAAAGTCAATATTGACAACCGCCGCTGGGCAGGAACTCCGTTCTATCTGCGTGCGGGTAAACGGCTGGGTCGCCGAGTAACCGAGATTGCGCTTCTCTTCAAGAAATCTTCTGACCGTCTCTTTGGTAAGGAGACTGAGGTTCCTGCAGGGCAGAATGCTATCGTGATCCGTGTGCAACCTGATGAAGGTATGACGATCCGTCTTGCAGCTAAAGTTCCCGGTACTCAGATGGAGATCCGCGACGTCAATATGGATTTTGGGTATGGACACGCCTTCACCGAAGCATCTCCTGAGGCATATGAACGTTTGATTCTGGATGTGCTCTTAGGTGAGCCGCCGCTGTTCCCTCGCCACGAAGAGGTTGAACTTTCGTGGAAGATCTTGGATCCATTTGAGAAATATTGGGAAGAGAACAAGATTAAGCCTGAACCCTATGAATCCGGTTCGTGGGGTCCACGTTCGGCTCAGAAGATGCTTGAGCGTGATAACCGTGCCTGGAGGCGCCCGTGATTTCGCATCTGCAACACACGAATGTTTCTGCTATTTCAAAGGAACTTTCTGATCTTCTGGCTTCAAACGGCAGTCTTAGCAGCAGCCGTGTACTTACCTTGGTGGTACTAGCAGAAAAAGGACATTCTCGCGAGGCTATTAATGCGGCTATCCGCGCTTCGCACGAGCATCCGAGCCGGATCATTGTGCATATTGCGCATAATAGTGATGCGCCCGATCAGCTGGATGCTGAGATTCATGTGGGCGGTGAAGCTGGCGCTTCTGAACTTATTATTCTGCGCGGTTGGGGTAGTGCATCAACGCCGACAGAATCGTTGATTTCTGGTCTGCTTTTGCCGGATTCTCCTATTGTTGTGTGGTGGCCGCATTCCGTCCCTGAGAATCCGGGTGAGGATTCAATTGGTAGGATTGCACAGCGCCGTATCACAGATTCGGCACGCGCATATGATCCTATGGCTGTTCTTACGCATCTTTCTAAGGTTTATCAGGCCGGGGATAGCGATCTTGCCTGGACACGTTTGACGCTGTGGCGTACCCAACTGGCAGCTCTTTTGGAGCAGATGCCTGACTCCCCTGTTAAGCGTGTAGTGGTTTGGGGGTCTGAGAAGTCTCCTTCGGTTGTGCTCCTTGGAGCTTGGCTTGGCTGGAAACTCGAGGCTGAGGTTCATCTTGCAACTATCGGCGCAGCAGAACGGGGTCTTTACCGTGTAGCTATTGAGCGTGAAGATGGACAAACGATAATGTTCCGCCCCGGCAAGAATATCGCTATTATTGAGACTCCCTATACACCTGATCAGCAGATTCCACTACCAGTTCGTACTCTAGCGGATTGTATTTCTGAGGAATTACGCCGACTTGACCCTGACACTATGTATGGGGAAGTTTTAAAGTCGGCATTTCCTACTCTGGAAATGCATCCTGCTCAGTGCGATGCTGAACCTTTCCTTGATACTTCTGAATTTCCCGAGGTTTTTGATGCCTAAGATCAACAATATTGGTGAGAGTACTCCAACTTTAATAGCGCATCCTTCTCGGGAGGCGCTTGCCTCTGATGCCACTACGCGTATCTTAGATATTATTGAGCATGTACTCACGGAACGTACCGTGGCTCATGTCTCTCTTACAGGTGGCACGATGGGCATTGCTACTCTTCGTGCATGGGCTCAGTCTCCACGTGTTAAGGATATTGACTGGTCGCGCGTTCATTTCTGGTTCTCGGATGAACGCTTTGTTCCTGAGCGTGATCCGGATCGGAACGATGGACAAGCAATCGAGGTGCTTCTCGCAGATTTAGTAGATCTTGGTTTTCCGGTTGAAAACGCGCATCGTATGGGTCCTTCCGATGTCATGATTGATGTTGAAGCTGCTGCCGAGCACTATGCCTACGAAATGCGTAATTTTGCGGGTTCTGCCGAACCCGTGCGTGTTGAGATGCCTGAGGGGGCATCCGAGCTTCCATTAGCGGGAGGGCACGGGGGATCTGCTTCTCAGCAATCTGGAGGCGGCTGCGGATGCGGTGGTTGTGGATGCGGCGGCGGCTCGGATATATGGCCTGTCCCCATTTTTGATGTTACGCTCCTAGGGATGGGGCCTGATGGTCACATCGCTTCGCTGTTTCCCAATCGGCAGCAAGTCCTTCTGGGCACAGGTTTACCAGAGGATCCTGTGGACGGCGCTAAAGCTGTGACGGTAATGGTCAAGGATTCCCCTAAGCCACCTAGCGAACGTGTATCTGTCACGCTGCCGGTTATCAATAATTCGCGCCATATATTCTTTTTGATTACCGGCGGTGATAAACAGGATGCGACAACCCGTCTTCTCAAGGGTGCACAGGTTCCTGCTGAGGACATTACTGCCGATATGCTCCTAGAAACTCCAGCTATCGGGGCTCGTGGGCAGAAACAGACCCTGATTTTTGCGACGGAAGAATCGCTAGCTTAGGATCCACAAATTTTTCTAGTGGGGGTTACGGTCTTAGGATTATGACTCCCACTTTTATTTCGCGTCCCTAGTCTCATTCACCCTATTGAAAGTATTGAGGTTACTTGCTTCTTGCCGTGCCTTCTCCGCGAGCTCGGTCGGATGCGGTTCTAACCTTTCGAGCGCCCGCAGATTCTTCGCGAGCACAGTTGAACCCTTCATTTTGGGACGCAAACCCTCAGGAATCTCGATACTCGCCCCGTACTCCCCTGCTAATTGCACCAAGAGCTGCACGAAGGAACCACCACGATTAATATCGCTCACCGCTGGCAACATGTTCTCTAGCACCTGCACGATACGCCACCCCGCCAACGGGCTAATGGATGCAGCATCTTGAAAGGTCCCAAGCACACGGTTAGTCAGAACATCCTGGTGTAGCAGAAGCCACGTTACTTCTTCAGCGAATTGTGTAGGATCTAGCATTCCACGCTCTGCCAGGTGGGCAAGAGACTCAGCTGTTAAGGCCCGAATATCGTGTGCTAGCGCAGATGCCGCAATTCCCAAGGCGCTATACGAAGGCGCGCCCAGAGGACATGGGGTACTACCAAGAGCATAGAGGAGCGCATTCAGCCCGAAAACGGTACGCGCGTAGAGGGCTGTCATCAGGGCAGGCATCATCTGCGCTGCCGCATAATCCAGGTTATTCTGCATGAGCCAGGTATACCAACCAACAGCGTATTTCTGCGAAGTATAGGTACAACGTTTTGACGTATGGATACGGTGACCGTAATCTTCTCGCACACCGCCAGTATTAAAAGCGGCGTCTTCAAAGCCTAGGTCGCTGGGGGCAGAAGTATCGTTTGGGTCTTCCCACAGAAGGAGTTTCCTGTTATAGGGTATCTCACTATCGCTGTTGATAATCCTTTGTTTTGCGTACTGTGTTAATCCCGTCGACCATGTGGTACGTCGCATGGCATGATTTCGTGTCTCGAAAGGTTCTATATAAATTTTTTCAGCATATCCGCTGGAGGGAATCAGTGAAAGAAGTTGCTCTTGTAAAAGACCTGTCAACCCGCGAGTGTTGACCACAAGATCCTGCTTGGTTTTTGCCCCTAAGGGGTGGTACTCCATACTGTTTGTGATAATGGGCTGGCCGTTCCTATCGAGCCACAGAAAGTCGCGGTAACCCACTATAATCGGTGGCAATTCTCTTGGCTGCGTACCTGTACATCGTGCGTATATCGCTAGGATCAGAAAAGCTATATCCTCTCCCGCGGTCTCAAACTCGTGGATATGCCGTCCCCAATTCAGGTTGACGGACTCAAGGTATTTTATCTGTGCCTCGTTAAAGCGGATACTTTCTGTCTGGTTAAGATATGCGAGAGCACGCACCAGTTCCGTCTCGGGGGCTGTACCGGTCACCATGGCAACCAGCACATCAAAAAGTTCCGTGTCGCTGGAAATAGGGGCATCCACCATGAAAAGTTCCCCCGGAGCCCGTGGGCGTGGGTTGACATCTGGTATCAGAATGGGTTCCTGCGTTTGTGGTGCTTCTACCGCCTTTTCCTGGGACTCCAGTATTTTCTTTACACCGCGTCGGGTAGGTTTCGTACTATCTTTAGATCCTACATTTTGCACCAGCTCTTGAAGCTCCAAAGGTAGAGTTCGCTCAATCTCAGCTATCATGCTGTGCACCCGGTTCGTGTATTCAGGGTGATGTTTAATCAGCTGTTGTAGGATATTTAGCTGAGCCTTCACCAGCTTCTTCTCAGTACGGAGAAGTACTGCTGCTGATGCGTCTAACAGGGCGTCGATCTGTTCTGTAGAAAGCTGCTCCACAATGGGGGTAAGCATCTCTTGTGCTAGGCCTACCGACGTGGATAGCTGCGTCTGTAAAATAGCGGTCAGTAGTGGAGTGCGTGCCAGGTTCTCCGCGGTAGTTGGTTTCATGCCGCGGTAAAGCATATGGAAGACCCGTGTTTTCCTGGGCGTAAAATCCCTGAGTATTGAGCGCAAACATTCGGTGAGAAAACGGCCGCGGAACCCGTCAAGGTGACAATCTAGATAATCTAAAAACTTGAAATCTGCTGCCGCACCTAGTGCTGTTCCGACGCGGAAGCAGGTCCACAGTTCTCGTTCAATCAGGAGAGGATCCTGGCGGATATGCTCAAGTGCCTCTTGGTAGGTGGCAGGTATTTCCGGGTGGTCTTCAGCACTGTTTCCTTCTGGGAATATGGTACGTAAGGCCCTCCAAAGATAAGAAGGGGTTTCACAGTGGAGGTCCCGTTCCCGTACAAGCGTGTGTAGTACGCGCCATATACCGTAGGCATCGTTATCCTCCATAGCGGGGGTCGCCGCTATATAATCCAGAATCCACGTATCGCTGCGTCCGGAGAGTCCCAAGTATAAACCGCGCATGATAGCGTCATGAGGGTTTTCGAAAGAGTCAGTGTCGCTTCGGCGCGCCGCCCATGAACTGTCAGTATATAAATCCACAAAACGCTCATGCGTCCTGCGGGGGCTTGTCCCCAAAGCTGCTAAAACATAGGCGCCTGAAGGACTCAAAACAGCCTGGTGGCCGCACCCCAAAACCCTGGCAGGAGGCAGGGTTTTAGCCAGCATAGCGCGTTCATCCTCCGTAGCATCCCCTAAAAGAGCGTGAAATTCTTTGAGAGGTGCTTCCGGATTTTTAGCCAGCTTTTTAAGTGCTTCTCGCCGCTTATTAAGCATAATAACGGGGTTAGTTTGCATTCCTCTCCTCCTTTTTCACGGTAATATCCCTGCCGAGGCGCTTATCTAGAAGATTCTGAGCGTGCTGCCGCGCCTTTTCTGCAAGCTCCGTCGGATGCGGTTCTAACTTTTCGAGCGCCCGCAAATTCTTCACCAGCACGGTCGAGCCTTTCATCTTCGGCTGCAAAACCTCAGGAATCTTGATACTCACCCCGTACTCCCCCGCTAATTGCAATAAAAGCTGCACCAGGGCACTGCCCCGATTTATCTCACCTACCATAGGCAGCATGTTCTCTAGCACCTGCACAATTCGCCACCCCGCCAGCGGGCTAATGGATGCAGCGTCCTGTAAACAGCTGGCTGCCCGTATCGGTTTAACCCATCCCCCTCGGAGCAGGTAGGCCAGTTCATTCGCAAGTAAAGAAGTGTCAAGCATTCCGCGACCCGCAAGAGCGGCAATAGATTCGGCGGTGAGAGCCCTGTGCTCAGCTGCTGCTGCACCAGTTAGCCAGCCCAACACGGAATAGGCGGGGTCTTGCAGAACCTGATGTGTGTGGGTGATGGTATCCAGTAGGGCGTCAAGCCCCTTGACGTGTTTCTGGAATCCTGTTGTAGTGACGAACGGCATGCTCTGCGCTGCCAATGTATTGGGGTTATTCTGCAGAAGCCACGCATACCATTGTATAAGGGTACAGTGAAAATCGTCGATTGCCTGAACAGCACGGTGCATAAACTCTTCCGGAATGCCTGCCGTGTTCAGAGCCGCCTGTGCGAAAGGCATCTGTGCGGTCGGTAGTTCGTGATCTTCAATAAGCCACATCATCAGGCTGCCGTTAGGAGCCTCAGCATAGGCTTGGTCGTACATATTGTGAGGACGCGGGCGGTAAGTGAGAGGTTCAACATGGCGTGTCCAGGTGCTCTCTTCTGCGTGAGGTATAGGCGCAAATACAAGGTTTTCTGGATGTTCTAAACAGTTAATCTGCTCTTGACAGAGCCCCGCCGGTCCACGATAATTTGTGGTCGTTTTCTCTATACGGGGTTTTTGACGCCCCAGAGATCCAGTGTGTTCAACCTGGTAGGGCTGGATGGTTTCGCCAGTCTGGGGGTCGGTATGGAATTCATGCCGGTACCCGGTAAAACCTTGCGGCAGTTTTTTAAAAAGTTTTCGGTGCGGGGCAATCACCCGGTACATCAGATAGTTGCCTAACGCATGAGTACCCGAGCGGATACCGGAATTCACGCATCGTTCAGCCAGAAAGTCCTGCTGGGCCGTATCAAGAGTAATGCGAGGATTATGCGCTAAATAATCAATGAGTTGCGGGAGCTGCGAACCGTCACCTGTGCCTTGGAGACAGGGAATAAGACCATCCATAAACTCAGCATCACTCTTATAAATATGCACCTGTGGGGTTGAAACGTGCTGCTCTAAAAGTTGCGGCAGATTCTCGGGAATCATGACGCTGCCCATTACTTGCTCCGCGTGAGACGGTGCGCTAGTTTTATCCGCCGCGGCTTCAGCAGGAGACATGAGTGTTTGCGCAGCGGGCTGCAGATCAGGCGGGAGAGATTCTGCGGTTTCCCTCATCAAGCCGTCCACATCTTGAGTATACTCGGGGTGCGTTCTAGCAATAGCGCCAAGGAGTGCGATCTGCGCCCGGAGTATTTTCTTCTCGGTGCGAAGCATCACGGTGCGAGAGACATTAAGTAAGTCATGAATCTGGGGTTCGGTCAGCTTTTCGACGCATGACATCAACATTTCTTGAGCCAATCCCACGGAGGTTGAGGGAACGGTAGTGAGCACTGAGGTGAGCAGATTGGTGTTACCAAGGTTCTCGTCTGGGGTGGGGTTCATCCCCCGATAGATGTGGTGAAAGATACTGGTGTTCTTGGCAGAAAAGTCGCGGAGCATCGCCTTCAGACATTCAGTAAGCAGGCGGTCACGGAATCCGTCAAAATTCTCCTGCAGCATGTGGAAGAGAGCGAGCGTGTCCGCGTTTTCACGCCCTGACCACTCTTTCCGCAGAAGCCCTTCATCTGTGAAACACGCCCACATTTCGTGTTCTAGCGTCTGAGGGTTGTTCTTGAAGAAAGAGATAACCTCTTCCCGGTTCTCGGATGAGCCAATGTACATGTCAGGAACGGCCGTCACGAACCCCCAGAGGTAGGAGCGCGTGGTATTGGTAAGTCCGCGTTCGTGAAGAAGCTGATGTATCTGCACCCAGAGCGTGGGCAAGTCGTAACCAAACCTGCCATAGCCACGCTCGTTAACGAACCCGGTTATCCAGGTGTTATCACGTTCGCTGAGTCCAAGCATCATGGCTTCTGTGCGTTGGCTAAGGTATTGTTCCGATTCAGCGGTTGAAAACTTCCAGTTCGCCTCACCGGGTAATCCCCGGCCGATGAGGTTTAAGAGCTCAACACCCACATGTTTGAAGGTTCCACCCAGTGCGGCCGCCGTGTAGACGCACACAAGCCGCTGCTCGGTCGTTCCTTCACGGCTGTAGCGGTCTATGAGCTTTTTAATGGAAAGTGTGCGTGCAAGGCTCTTGCGCTCATCCTCGGTGGCACCGGTGAGAACTTCATGGTATTGCCAGAAGGTGGCATCGTCACGTTTCAGCAACTCCCGCAGGCGGGCGCGACGTTCCGTAAGACTAGGTTGCGGTATTTTTGGTGTCATAACGGGCTCTCAGTTTCTGCGTTTAGGGTTGTGCGCAGCGGTGTTGGTCCAGCAGTTCTTGGGCTTGGTCTCGGGCCTGCTCCGCAAGCTCGGTCGGATGAGGCTGCAGCTTTTCAAGCGCACGCAGACTTTTCGCCAGCACGGTCGATCCTTTCATTTTGGGCCGCAAAACCTCAGGAATCTCGATACTGACACCGTACTCCCCCGCTAATTGCGCTAAAAGCTGCACCAGCGTACCGCCTCTGTTCACCTCGCCCACGGCAGGCAGTATGCCTTCTAGTACCTGCATAATCCGCCAGCCCGCCAAGGGGCTAATCGACGCAGCATCCCTAAATGTCTGCTCAATTCGTTGAGCCATCACGTGGTGCTGGCCCAACAACCAATACAGTTCTTTGGCGAATAAAGTAGTATCGAACATGCCCCGATCCACCAGGGAGGCGAGCGCCTCCGCAGCATTGGCGCGCACTTCGGTAGTTTTAGCGCTGGCACCAAGCCCGAGTGAGCTGTAGGAGGCAGCGCCCAGTACTCGGTGCATATCGCCTAGGATGCGCATGATGATATCGGCGCCATAAGCATTATGGGCATGGATAGCTGCCACAAGAATAGGCATGGTCTGTGCGCTGAAAATATCTGGGTTGTTCTGCATCAGCCAGCCGTACCACCCCATGACCGTGCGGTACGAAGGATAGTATTTTGATTCCACCATACGGTGCACGTACTCGATTTGCGTGCTATTGGTGTTAAACGCAGCAGCTTCAACGGAGAGCGCGGCAGCATCGGGCGTATCCGTTCCAACCCACAGCGGGAATTGCAGAGGGAAGCTGTGCTCCCGAGCAAGATATAGCGATTCCCAATACTGGGTGAGGACTGTACCCGTAGTGCGTTCAAGGGCTACTCGCTGGGGCGCAAAAGGCGCAGCCACTACGCTGGTTTCTGCGTCTTGACCCGCAAAAATCAGGGCGAACAACTGCTCCATCAGCAGCATGTGAGGTCCGCGCTCATTGAGACGAAGTTCTGTCCCTGTAGCTTTTACGTTAAAAGGACGAGGGTGATACTTCTTAGCCGTCTGTTCATCTACTATCACCGGGTCCCCGTGCTCATCGCTTAGGTAGAGACGTTCTGTATACCAGGTGGGGATGATCGGTATCTCAGCAATATCAGCGTGTTGTATCTGCCCGTTTTTGATGAGTGCCGCAATGGCAAGGTACGGGATATTGGGACTGGAGAGGGTATAAATACCGAATGATTCTTCTATGAGAAGTTCACGAGCTTCCCAGAGAAGCTTCTGCTCTGCACCGTTTATTTCCAGACTCTCGGCATGTTCCAAGTACTCCAGGATACGCGGAATATCGGTGCCATCGCCTCCTTGGAAGGTTGCTGCCAGGCATTCCATTAGTTCCCGATCCGTAGTAATAGGCGGTCGAGGCGTCAAGCACCCCTGCGGTTCACGATCCTTCGGGGTGATATCCGGTACCGTGATGCTCCCCGCTGCGTTCTGAGGTATGGGTGGCTCCTGCACCGAATCGTTGATGAGCTTCTGGGCCTTGTCTTGAAGGTCCAATGGCATAGACTTGAAAGCATCCTGTACTGTCTGGCTTACTTGTTCAGTACATTCGGGGTGAACTTTAAGCAGTAGAGAAAGAAGCCGTATCTGAGCGCGCAGAATTTTCTTTTCGGTACGCGTCAGCACTGTTGCTGAAACCTCAATGAGCTCACGTGCTTGCGCATCGGAAAGCTCGTAAACTGTATGCTCCAGCAGATCTTGCGCCATGGCAATAGCTGGGCTATACGCCGTCCCCAGCACCGAAAGGTAGAGCGCAAAACGCTCCTTAATTTCTTGAGGTGTTGGCTGCAGAGCAGCATGGGACCGATAAAAATGCCGCACGTGGTGGGCCGAGTAGTCGCGCAGGAGACCTTTGAGCGTTTCATCCAAGAACCTGGGGCGAATCTCTGGAAAAGTCTCGCACATGACCTGAGCAAGAGCCGAAAATGACGACGAACTTCGATATTCAGGCTGCAAGGTGGGATCCCACTTAGACTGTGCGAGTACCCCTTCAGCTGTGAAAGCATCCCAAAATTCTCGTTCCAGCAGCACAGGATCGTGACGGAAGAACTGCTCTATATTCTGATACTCTTCCGCAGACTTTTCTCTCACGTGTGGGACGGCATTCATCATCATGCAAAGATACCCTGGCGATAAGCTCGTCAGCGAATGTTCACGCATAAGTTTATTAAGGTGTGTCCAGGAACGTATGGACCAATCGTCTGAACATTCTTTAACAAAATGCAGAACCCACTCATCGGATCGTTCTATTACCCCTTGAGTTAAGAATTCCCAGAGCTGCTCAGTAGCAGGCATAGGCGGCTCAGGAATAATATTAAAATTCTCATCTCGAAGAGGATGAAAAAGTTCACTTATGATCCTTACCGCACGCGGAGTCGAAGAGGTTAAAGCCCCTACTGCATATGCGGCCAGGGCTGCTTCCTCCCCTCGGGCTTTCGAAAGTTTCGTGGGTGATAGCGTCCTTGCCAACGACGCGCGTTCTTTCTCTGTCGCACCGCTAATCACTGTGTGATAGTCCTCAACGGTAGCATCGTTACGTTTCATGAGCTCCCGCAGGCGGGCGCGACGCTCTCCAAGGCTCGTGTGCTGCGAATAGTTCTTCTCGTCCATCATTACCTGTTCGTATATTTGGGTGTGTAAGGAAAATATGCCTCTTTATGGATGCACCCCGGTATCGGGCTACTTCAGCCCGCCGCGACGTTTAATACTTACAGCCAGTACATGTTTGCAGGGGCCTCGGGTGCCCCGGTATTTCACCCACCACGGGCAGGTACACCGGTATTCTTCGATTTTCTCGGCGGGGGTTACCGTGTAGAACGTGTCCCGCGACTGCACACGGTAAGTACCGCTTTCATCATCCCGCACCGCGCTGGAGTCCACCAGTTTCTGCGCGCCCACCAGCCGCGGATGCATAGCCTGCAGAGCATCCGCCTGCACGGGCAGCGGCCGGTGGAAGTACTCCCCCGCCTGCACATCAAAACCGACCTGCCCGGAGGATGCCAGTAATGCGAGGGCGTCGCGTACTTGAGTCTCGTTCAGCCCGCTGCGTGCAGACATGACGGGCACCTCAATACGCGGCTCAAAGGAGAGAAGCACACTGAGCATATCTGCATTTTCAGCAACTGACGAATCGGAGAGCGCCTGCAACACAGAACCTTCTCCTGAGAATCCGCGTGATTTTTCGGGACTCAGCCCAATGCTCAGGCGCGCGCCTGGCAAGTGGGCCACCCACACGCTTGACACCGGGGTGTTACCTGAGGTGACCGGTTCGCTGTATGCTTCTAGGCGGGTCATGAATCGGATGAGCGGTTCAAGCACCCGCAGCCGCTCCGGTCCGGCCACACACACCGACCCAACGGTGGCTCGGGTAGCCAGCCTCAGTGAACGCACCGCACGGGTTGCCCACATGACGCTTTTCGTGGCGGATCGGCGCGGCAGCCCCTGGATGAACATGCGGGCTGCCGCCGCATCCAGAGAATGAGTGGGCTTCATCAGGGACGAGAGCATCTGTGTTTCGGCGAACCCTTTGAGCCAGCGTACTGGCAGGGGCACTTTATCTTCCTTCACTTCACCGTCTAGGGTGGTGGTCAGCAACCCTTCATTCCCCACATCCATGTGGAGAGGTTCGCCAGCCCGGAGAGAAGCTAAAGCAGTGCGAAGCGGCGGATTTACGTCCACATTTGTCACGCCCACAGCACTGTGGGTGGCATCTAGGGCGGAGGAGTCTACGTCAAGTCGGGCGTAGACACCGCAGCAGGCGCTAAAGGATTCAAACCGGAGTCCCTCGCTGGTGCTGGTCACTACCGGGTCGGCAGCCCGCAAAATGGCGGCGACCATGCCGGGTGGGGTGTAGTAGCGGGTGCGGGCCACGCGCGCAACCACCAATAGCGACGCCGCGATTACATCAGGGTGCTCCATGAATCCTGAGAAGAAGTAAGGGTGTGCCGCCGCGCCTTCCGGTGTGCTGCCACCGCTAGTTGCTAAAGCAAGTCCAAGACTGCCGTCTTGTTCATGCAGTAAAGAAGGGTTTAGATATGTATAGGTTAGAGTCTGTGCCATGGCGATCCCTTCAGTGGTTGGATATGCTAGGTTTTCGCCTTATCACTACTATGCCTGAACCCCGAAAGTTTTGGCCTCTTTTCCGTCATCCTAGGGAAAATATTATCTACTTGTCTCTATATCAGACACTCGTCATGACTTACTCCTCCGTCATATTATGCACCGACAATCTCCATAATTAGTACAGTAGGACATGTAAGAAGCCCCGGCAGGTATACCTGCCGGGGCTTCTTGGAATATATAAAGTCTATATGACGAATTGTCCGTTAAAACGTAGTGCTAGGCCGTAAAGCACCACGGCAATAACCCAAATAACGGTAACTGTAATGGTCAGACGGATTAGGTTCTTAGAAGCCATACCTGAAGAATTCAGTGAGCTGGTCATACCGCCACCAAACATATCGGACAAGCCACCACCCTGACCGCGGTTCAAGAGCACCAGAAGCACGGTGATAATGCTGGTAATCACGATGACTACCAAAAGCACATTCATAATGATGTCCACAGCGGGCCTTCCTAATAGGTCGATAATAAAGCCTGTCCCATGGCAGACCTTAATAACTATACGGTATAGAGACTCTGTGGTCATTCTCTAACACGTAATAACGCGTAGAGCGAAGGGCTAAATTACTGCCTAAGCTGAGTGACACGCCGCTGATATTCGCTGGGGGTAAGCTGAAATGCATCCGGACGGTCTCGCAGTGCTCGCCCCGCATCAAGTGGATTTCCCTCAGTATCGTAAGCGTAAACATAACCGCCCTGAACAAGATAGTACGTAAATTGTTGGGCTACACCCCAGTAGTTGCCGCCTTCGGCATAGAATCCCAAGTCTACCCAATCGCGTAGTTTTACCTGAACTGGCACTTCTGGGGAACTTGTACGGTGGTACAGCCAGTCCAGGAAACTATCACGTTTATTTTCAAAATACACGATCTGCGGAGTCTCAGCAGTAGGCGCAGAGACTCGTCGGCCTCGAATAATGAGGACCACTATGACCGCCAAAAGACCTGCAACAACAAGGGATACAATTGCAAACATAGTTAAAGTCTAACGGGTCGATTTTCCGGGATGCAGGAACTTAGCTTATAGGGTAGCTACAGTTTGCTACTCCATAAATAAAAGACCTTCCCAAGAGTGATAACCGACACCTGGGAAGGTCTTTTATTTTACAAGGCTAAAGATTTATACCTTTTTTCCGGCTGCCTTTGCCTCAGACTTTTCTAATACCTGAGCATCTTCAGAATCTTTATCCTCGTAAGGTTCATATGACTTGAAGGGCTGTCCCTTTTCGGGGTACCGTTTAGGCGAGATCGACAGACCCATCTGAACCTTCTCGTGATATACCTCAACTATCAATGCAACCACAATAAGCGCAATAACAACTGCGAATGGCAATGCAATAATAATCAAGGTACTTTGCAAGGCCTTCAGACCACCGGCGAAGAGCAGTGCCATAGCGATACCAGCAACAATAGCACCCCACACAACCTTTTTACCGTTTGTAGGTATAAGCTTCCCATCTTCAGAGAGCATCGACAACACATAAGTTGCTGAGTCTGCTGAGGTAATGAAGAAGGTAAAGATCAGAACAATTGCGATGATCGACATAAGTATGCCCAATGGGTAATGACTAAACGTACCAAAGAGCGTCTCTTCAACTTTCAGACTCGTCAGATCTGCTGTTCCATTTTGCTGTACCGTATTCGCCATAGTACCGAATGCGGAGAACCAGATAAAGCTCAAGACGGTAGGTATCAGAAGTACTACAGTAATAAATTCACGGATTGAACGGCCTTTGGAGATACGAGCAATAAAGATGCCAACGAAGGGAGACCAGGAAATCCACCATGCCCAGTAGAAGATGGTCCAGGTATCAATCCAAGAACGTTCACCACTATTGAATGCAGCAGTTCGGAAGCTCATTCCAAAGAATTCATGTAGGTATAGGCCGATAGATTCCGTCATGTTATCAAAGATTTTGACGGTGGGTCCTACCACAATAGCGATTGCCAGCAACGCAATAGCCAAAACCATATTCACGTTTGAGAGAATTTTGATACCTTTGCCCAAACCTGAAAGAGCTGAAAGCACAAAAAGTCCGGTGGTCACAACAATAATAATGACCTGCACCCACATTTCATTGGGAATAGCATTATGAGTTAAATAGCTCAACCCACCATTGATTTGGATAGCACCGAAACCAAGTGTAGTCGCCACACCAATAACCGTAGCTACCACAGTAATAATGTCGATAATATAGCCAAGCCAACCATCAGTTTTTTTACCAAAAAGGGGCTTAAGAGTTACCGAGAGAAGATACTTTTCTTCTTTACGGAATCCAAAATATGCCAGAGCCATAGCGACAATACCGTACACAGCCCAAGCGTGAATACCCCAATGGAAGAAGGTAAATTGAAAAGAGTCCGCCATTGCTTGCTGTGACCCGGGTTCAGCATGCGGGGTTTTGCTAGCAAAGTGCGAAAGCGGTTCAGCTGAACCATAGAAGACCAGACCAATACCCATACCCGCCGAGAAAAGCATAGCAATCCATGATCCGGTTGAATACTCAGGTTTTGAGTCCGGCTCCCCCAGTTTAATCTGTCCCATAGGACTCAAAACAAAGAAGCCGCAGACAAATACAATAAGAGTTACAAGCAAGAGGTAGAACCAACCGAAGTCAGTCCCGATCAGTGACCTCCAATTTTCGGCAATTTCCCCGTAACCCGGAACAAAACCCAGAGCCACTAATATTAATGAAATAATTAATGAACCAATAAAAACAGACGTATACTTGCGTGATTTCATATCTCACCCTCCTAAAACGCTTAGGCACAAGTGTAACAAATCTCGAAGACTCCACAAAACCACACATTTTAAACACACAAAAACCATTTGAATTATATTTAATTAAATTAAATTTAAATAAAACACAGCTAACTGCATCAAAATAACTCAAAACCCTTAATCATTTTGTTATATTTTAGATATTATTATAATAATATTAGCCGTAGATCTATACCGAAAATCGCTACCTTTCCACATTTTTACAGAAAAAATTTTAGGCACCGCCTATTGTGCTCCAAAGCTTCATTCTCTTACCCTGAGGCAACTTTACGAACATCTGGTAGCATCATCAGAACCTCCATCGTTAGATTTTCTCCCGGAGTAGGGTCAATAACCTCGCGCCAGAATCTTAAATGCTCCTTATCCACCCAGTGCTCTGATTCTTCTACAGGTTGTGCTCCCTGCCCCTGTACGCTGTACCAGTACAAGTACATATGCCCATCACGAACCTCCGAAAAGATCGTTTCGACATACATTTTCTCGGGCGCTAAAGTCTGCTCAACGGCATCCATATTCTGGCAAAGAAAATGCATCCATTCTACAGCTCGCTCTTCTTGACCTTTTCGCACCCGAAATCTGGTGAGCTCAACCTGCATCAATATCAGCCTCTCTAAATATGGAATGAGAATATTTGTGTTCATGTTCGTAACATTACACAAAATGGTAGGCGCCTAGCGCACGAATACACGTATGCTAGACGCCTTTAAGTACGAA
Source organism: Rothia dentocariosa ATCC 17931 (assembly GCF_000164695.2). Lineage (NCBI taxonomy): Bacteria > Bacillati > Actinomycetota > Actinomycetes > Micrococcales > Micrococcaceae > Rothia > Rothia dentocariosa. The sequence goes on along the minus strand of NC_014643.1, from coordinate 2,084,906 downwards.
TTGCTGCTTAGCTATGCATCAAAACGCGCAATTGCTGCAAACTCTTCAGCCTGAAGGGATGCGCCGCCTACCAGCACACCATCCACGTCTTCTTTCCCCATAATAGAGGGTGCAGAAGAAGACTTAACCGATCCACCGTAGAGAATACGAACCTTCTGAGCAACGTCTGCGGAGTAGAGCTTTTCAAATTCAGCACGTATAGCCGCAGACATTTCCTGCGCATCATCAGCAGTTGCGACCTTACCAGTGCCAATTGCCCATACAGGTTCATACGCAACCACGAGAGTTTCTGCTTGCTTGGCGCTCAAGCCTGCAATAGAACCGCGAAGCTGCTCAAGGGTAAAGTCCACATGAGTGCCAGCCTCACGAACTTCCAGAGCTTCACCAACGCACAGTACCGGAGTCAAATCATAGGTGTAAGCAGCCTGTACCTTAGCAGCGCATAGTTCATCACTTTCGTGATGGTAAGTGCGACGCTCAGAGTGTCCTACGAGAACGTATTTCGCACCAAGTTTTTGCAAAAAAGCACCAGAGATCTCTCCGGTATACGCACCGGATTCATGTACAGAAAGATCCTGACCGCCATACTCAATACTCAGTTTGTCACCTTCAATGAGGGTTTGTACGGAGCGAATATCGGTAAAGGGAGGGAATACCGCTACTTCAGTCTTTGTAAAATCAAAATTCGAATCATCAAGAGTCCATGCTAGCTTCTGAACCAACGTAACGGCTTCAGCATGGTTAAGATTCATCTTCCAGTTACCGGCGATCAGCGGTTTGCGCGACATATTTTCGCTCCAATCCCCCAAAAAATCAGGGTATAGATTCGGAAATTTCTATCTTCTATTTTAATGGTTTGATCACTCAAAAAACACTAAATGCTCTAGGTTTTATCTGGATTTTTAGGCTAGTCAGGCCTACTCCGAAAAGCTACAGATCAAGTTTCCAGGCGTTTGCCATTTGTTCTGTCTCCTGTATGAAGAATTCCCGAGTATTTTCCGACATGTTCTGCAGTATTAGAGCATCAAGTTCTTCTTCGTCGTAATCTTGAAACATCTCACAGTAATCAGTGTACGCATAACGATGCGCCATCACGATCGCCTCATGAGCGCTGTGGGCGAGGCTCCAGGCCTGTAGGGTATTTCCATTCTCAGCCAATGCTTCCTCATAACATATACGCGCATGGGTATACATCGCATAGGTCGCTACCATAAGCGGAGCAAAATTTCCTAGAGCATAGATATCCCACTGAGTCAGCAGCATTGTGAGGTAGCGCCGGTACGGTTCAAGCAAACAGCCCAAAATCTCTGTAAAGGTCTGTTCAGGAACATCCGAATGCACAAGATCCAGAAGGTAGAGCACAGTATCAGCGTCGTCAGCAAGAGAGTAATATTCCAATGCTCTTATCGATATAGACTCTAATCTCGCGAGATATTCGAGTATATGAACGTACTGTTCATCGCCAGAAGTCTCCCGCAAAATTCTTACTACTTGACGAAAAGCAGTAACAAAATCCACATGCAGCAGTTGACTTTCCCGCGCACAGTCTGCATAGTTTTCAAGGGCAAGTACAAGATCTGAGGCGCCCGATTCATACGCGAGTGCTAGATTATAGAGTCCCGTTTCAGGTTGTGACTTAGCCTTTTGGGCAAGGTGCTGGGCGCGTACTATCGCTTCTTGGGCAACACGCTGTCCTGTCTTCAGAATGCTCTGACGTTCTTCTACAGAAATAAGAAATGCGTCTGATGGAGCCATGACTACCGGGGAATCTATAACTGTTGGCATAATCTCTGGAATAATCTGCGCCGTATCTTGTGCACGTTCAGATAAGATACGTATCATCTCGTGTTTTTGCCCTGAGATATTAGTTGTAGTCCAGATATTATTCTGCAGACACCGGTAAGCAACTTTTACAATATCGTATGCAGCGTTATAACTCGGAAAATAATATTCGGCAAATTCTGGGTTTTGTGGGTTTATCTCCCACGCAGCGTTATAAGTGTAGTAGCTCAGGAGCGCTTGAGTAGTTTTTTGATGAAGCTCCGTCACGGTTTTCTCTAGATAACTAGGGAGCTCGTCCAGGTGATCTTCAAGGTCAGTTGCTAGTGTCTGAATAAGATCTCTAGATTTTTGTGCTTGCAGCATGGTGATAGTCAGTTTGTGGTCCCGATCAGCTGCCGAGTTCTCCCAAAATTCTGACGGGTTATCAGCAGAGGCACCATACAAATAATCCGGATGTTCTGAAGCTGATGCGACTTTAGCTTCGCCCATCTTCCGAGGCTCTTTCAGATTTTGAGCGGATGCCTGTCTTTCTTGCCGCACTTCACGTTCATAGTCTGCGACTGTTGTAGCTTCGCGGGAACCAAAGTATTTAGAGAAAAATCCCATGGAATGCATCCTTGCGATGTGGGTTATGGCTATCTATCTATGAGCATATAGGAACGCACCCGGCACGTCCTTGAGGTTGAGAGCCGGGTGCGTTTTCCTAGCGGCAGCGCAATAAGAGTTATGCGCCTAGAGCGTCCAAACCTGGCAGGGTCTTACCCTCAATGTATTCGAGCGATGCACCGCCACCCGTAGAGATGTGTCCGAACTGTTCGTCAGCAAAGCCAAGGTTGCGCACAGCCGATGCAGAGTCGCCACCACCAATGATGGAGAATGCATCAGACTCAACAATTGCCTCCGCAACGGCCTTCGTACCACCGGCAAAGGGAGCAAGTTCAAAAACGCCTACCGGGCCGTTCCAGAAAATAGTCTTCGCATTCTTAATTTTTTCTGCGAAAAGCTCACGAGTCTTCGGCCCAATATCCAGACCTTCTGCTTCGGCGCCGAGTTTACCGCCGGTGAGATCTTCGACGGGTCGAATCTCAGTGTTAGCCTCTGCCGAGAAGTCATCAGCCCAGACGACATCAACAGCGGTCACGATTTCAGTTCCCTTCTTGGGAGCTTCTTCTAGATAACGCTTTACAGTCTCAACCTGGTCTTTTTCAAGCAGGGAATTACCGACCTCGTAACCCTGCGCATAGGCGAAAGTATATCCCATGCCGCCACCAATAAGAATGGAGTCTGCCTTGCCAATCAGGTTGTCGATCACGGCGAGCTTATCAGAGACCTTCGCACCGCCCATGACGACAACAAAGGGGCGCTCAGGATTATTGAGAGCCTTTGAGAGAACATCAACTTCCTTCTTAACAAGGTCGCCAAGGTACGCGGGAAGACGCTTTGCCACATCGTAGACTGACGCATGCTTGCGGTGAACAGCACCGAATGCGTCATCCACATATGCGCCATTTTTACCGGTGAGAGCAACGAGCTCATCTGCAAATGCACCACGCTCTGCATCGTCCTTAGAAGTTTCACGCGCATCGTAACGCACGTTCTCAAGAACAAGGACTTCACCGTCTTTGAGATCCGCAGCCTTCGCCTTTGCGTCCTCACCCACAAGATCTGTCGCTACCTTTACAGGAACGGATGCAAGCTCGGCAAGGCGTGCAGCTGCGGGAGCAATCGAATACTGGGGATCTACCTGACCCTTGGGGCGCCCAAGATGCGCGGTTACAATAACGCGAGCACCAGCTTTAGCCAATTTTTCAATAACAGGCAGGGATGCGCGCACACGACCGTCATCGGTTACCACGCCGTCTTTTAGGGGAACGTTAAGATCGGAACGAACCAGCACGTAACGCCCCGTTACGCCTTCATCAAGCAGCTCTGCAAGTGCCTTAGCCATGGGAAATTCCTCCTACATTAGTGGGGATGTGTGTATTTTCAATAATACAGAAGTCTGGTGGTCACACAGCCGTAAGTCTGCTGAAATGACCAAGTTTTAGCCTGGTGCGGCGCGGATGGTGGTTTAGGCAAGTTCTACCGATATTCCATACATACACGCCTCATTTTTTACTTCGTGGTACAAGAAAACCCCCAACTCTACGGTAAAAACATGCTGTAGAATTGGGGGTCTCCTCGTCAGCTCGTAAAGTAGCTATCCTTGCGTAGATAGGTTTAGAGAGAAGCCACAACCTTGTTGGTGAACATTACCAAGCGGGATACATAACCATACTCGTTGTCGTACCAAGCGATAACCTTCACTTGGTCGCCAATAACCTTGGTCAGCGGCGCATCGAAGATAGTGGAGATTCCTTCGCCCTCAATGTCCTTCGATACGATGGGATCCTCGCTGTACTTGATGATGCCCTTCATCGGACCCTCGGCTGCAGCCTTCAGAGCCGCATTAACTTCTTCCTTAGTAACCTCGCGGGATGCGGTGAAGGTAAGGTCGGTAATGGAGCCGGTAATGGTAGGAACGCGAACTGCGAAACCGTCCAGTTTACCCTTGAGCTCGGGAAGCACGAGGCCAACTGCTGCTGCCGCACCGGTGGAGGTGGGAACCATGTTGACAGCTGCTGCACGTGCACGGCGTAGGTCGGAGTGGGGAGCATCCTGCAGACGCTGGTCAGCAGTGTATGCGTGGATAGTAGTCATCAGACCCTTTTCAATACCAAAGGAATCGTTGAGAACCTTTGCCAAAGGAGCCAGGCAGTTGGTAGTGCAGGATGCATTGGAGACAATGTGGTGGTTCTGCGGATCGTACTGCTCGTCGTTCACGCCCATCACGAAGGTACCGTCAATGTTCTTGCCGGGTGCAGAAATAATAACCTTCTTAGCGCCGGCATCAATGTGCGCCTGTGCTTTTGAACCTTCGGTGAAGAAACCGGTAGACTCAAGCACGACATCTACGCCGAGGTCCTTCCAGGGAAGATCTGCAGGATTGCGCTCAGCAAGAATCTTGATCTCTTTACCGTCAACAACCAATGCATCGTCCTTGACCTCTACGTCGGCCCCCAGACGACCCATAATGGAATCATACTTAAGTAAGTTGGCAAGAGTCTTCGGGTCGGTAAGATCATTGATTGCTACGATCTCAAAGCCCTCAGCCTCAGCGCGTGCGGCGCGGAAGAAAGTGCGGCCGATGCGACCAAAACCATTAATAGCTACGCGTACAGTCACTGGAGTATCTCCTTGTCAGTGCATTGAGTTTGACGGACTAGAGCCATTGTTCATGGGTCTCATGCAAGAGTCTCTAGAGTTTTTCGTCTCACGCTGGTTACGTGTCCGCCGGTGTTGTTATAATCGTACCTTAGTTTATGTGCGTTTGGGTGTGTTTTTATCGGGTATTTTTGTGATTTACCTTACAAAATTTACCAAAAACCCTTTGTTTTCTGTTGTTTTACGTTGAGTTCAGTGGCTCTATATGTTGGGATATGGTTGTAGCTACTCAAACGCAACTGATGTCAAACTAAGACAAAATACATATAAAGACTTTATACTTAGAACCTTCTCTTCTGTAAAAGAGCGCACGACCCCACGCGCCACCACATCAAAGTAGGATTAGCTTGCCCTTATCTATAAAAGATTTTTTACGCAACAGAAGGGCAGGTTATCTGTAGAGAGTCCAGATAACCTGCCCTTGACACGACAATTACTTATGAAGACTTCGGGAGTTCAGTTCCAGGAATCCCCAATTCTTTTGCACGTTTATCGGCCATGACTAGCAAACGACGAATACGTCCAGCGATCGCATCCTTCGTCAGAGGAGGATCTGCCATACGTCCCAGCTCGTCCAAAGAGGCTTGCTTATTCATGGCACGCAGTTCGCCCGCATAGCGCAGATGATCTGGAACATCGTCTCCCAGGATCTCCAAAGCACGTTCTACACGGGCACCCGCGGCCACAGCTGCCTGAGCAGAACGACGCAGGTTTGCATCATCAAAGTTTGCCAGACGGTTCGCGGTCGCCCGAACTTCCTTACGGGTACGCTGCTCGCGCCACGCTTTAAGGGCGTCCTGAGCCCCCATACGCTCCAAAAGCCGGGCTATAGTCTCGCCATCGCGAACCACAACACGATCCACTCCACGAACCTCACGCGCTTTAGCAATAATTTCCAAACGCCGGGCCGCTCCCACAAGAGCAAGCGCTGCTTCCGGCCCCGGGCATGTAAATTCGATTGCTGATGAGCGACCAGGTTCTGTGAGCGATCCATGTGCCAAGAAAGCACCACGCATGACCGCTTCGGCGTCCTGAACGGAGCCATTGACAACAGCAGGCGGCAGCCCCCGCACCGGGCGGCCGCGCAAATCTAAAAGACCGGTTTGTCGAGCAAGTGCTTCTCCCCCGGCGTCAACACGCACTATATAACGCCCGCCGCGGCGTAAACCGCCACCGCTGACGCTAGTTATCTCAGCCTCATGCCCGTATATTTCAGCAATGGTTTGCTGCATGCGTAACGCGGTCTGTTCGGAATCAACTTCTGCCTCAACAACAATCCGCCCAGAAACGATGTGCAAACCACCAGTAAAGCGCAGAATAGTCGAAATTTCCGCCTTACGTACTGATGCTTTGCTCGTTTCGTATCTGGCCAGCTCATCCTTAACGAGCGCGGTAAGAGCCATTGTTGTTCCTTCCCACCGTGAGGTTCGTATGATGTGATGTGCTGATAATGCACTCAGCTATGCTACACGCTCTACTTAGAGAAACGGTGTATCTTGAGGTGGCATAAATAGAAAATAAATTCCACGCTCCTTACCTCTAAAACTTGAACGAAAATAGTTCGTGGTACGCCGCTGCAAGTTTCAGAGGATTATGTACATTGTTTTCAGCTGATGCTCGTACGGGTGCCCACATCACACGCGCTCCCATAGATTCTGATTCTCGTTCCAGTTCGCTACGTACAGACTTGGGTGTTTCGTCATCAGCAATGACCGCGTCCAATCGAAGACTCGGGGCGTATCGTTTCAAGAGTGCTAAATGTGCGGCTGGGGTGAATCCAGCGGTTTCTTCGTCATCCGAAAGATTCATAACCACACAGCGCATAGCTTCTGTACGGCAGATAGCATCGCGCTGTGCTTCTAACAGCAAGTGCGGCAAAACGGAGGTGCGCCACGACCCGGGACCTAAGATTACCCAATCGGATTCCTCAATAGCGGTTAGCGCTTCCGGACATGGGCGCGCGTCTTTGGGAGTAAGCCCAATATCGTGCACTTGCTTTTCTTTTGAGAGGTTAACCTGCCCGCTAATACGCACCCGTTCGATGCCACCGCCAGCATGTTCCCGTAGCACCGTACCATAAATCACCATAGGATCCAATGCCATAGGAAGCACCCGACCACGGGCATTGAGCAGAGCTCCCGCCCAGTCAAGCCCGGCAACGGGGTCTTCAAGAAGCTGCCAGAGCGTCGTAATAAGCAGGTTTCCAAGGGCGTGATATTCAAGAGGAAACTCATCATTATACCCCTCGGGCGCGCTAAAACGATGCTGCATAACGTCTCGCCACGTTCGCCCCCAATCGGTATCATCGCAAAGGGCCGAGAGAGCCATACGCAGATCTCCTGGAGGAAGTACGCCCATCTCTTTACGCAAGCGGCCCGATGAGCCCCCGTCATCGGCAACCGTTACTATAGCCGTTAGATCTGTTGTGACATGCCGAAGCGCGGACAGCGAACCGTAAAGTCCATGCCCACCCCCCAAAGCTGTTACTTTGGTAACGCGGTGAGTACTTTTAAGAAGCCGTAAAGCCTGAGTTGGTAACGCGGGTAGTTTCGGGATTCCCTGGGTGTCAGAGCCGACAGGCAGGTCAGGTGAATGACCGATGCGTACCATTACTCACGCCCCTTATCACGATGCAACACATGCACATTAACTTCAGGGAACGCGCTCAAGCGCCGAGCGATTTCTTCCGTGACAGCGACCGAGCGGTGTTTCCCGCCGGTGCATCCTATAGCGATGGTGGCGTAGTATTTTCCTTCGCGACGGTACCCTTCCAGAACCGGACGCAGAGCTTCCAAGTAGTTGCTGATAAATTCCTCAGTCCCAGAGTTACTGAGCACGTAGTCACGTACTGGGGCATCCTGTCCGGTGAGCGGACGCAATTCAGGAATCCAGTGCGGGTTTGGAATAAAGCGCATATCTGCCATGAAATTTGCGTCTGTGGGTGATCCATGTTTGAACCCAAAGCTCATGACAGTAAGGTTAAGTTTTTTATCCGGTCCGTCAGCAAACATCTCGCGTACTGTACGTGCAAGCTCGTGCACGTTCATGCCCGTGGTATCAATCGTGCGGTCAGAGGCGAGTCGAAGCCCCTCGAAGAGGGAACGTTCGGCACGTATACCGTCAAGTACGCGACCTTCTCCTTGAAGCGGATGGGGGCGACGCTGTGCCTCATAGCGAGCCACGATAGTTTCATCTTTGGCGTCTAGAAAGAGCATCGAGAAATCAACGTCAGATTTGCGAAGAGTTTCAATAGCCGCTGGTAAGTCGTCGAAAACCGCGCGGGCTCGTACGTCAATCCCCAGTGCAACCTTCGGAACTTTGGCGCCGTCCTGCGTAACGAGTTCCGCGATCGATTCCAGCATTTGTGGCGGAATATTATCAATCACATACCAGCCCTCATCCTCAAGGACATTAGCAACAGTGCTACGACCTGCGCCTGAAATACCGGTAATTACCAATATCTGGGGTTTTTGCGATTTATTTAGCAATTCGTCACTCATTATGCAGTTTCTCCTTTGATACGAATTGTCTTTAGTTCTCCATCATACTAGACAACCCCTTATGGCGGACGGCTATCTGTGCATAAATACCCGGGGTGCTGCCTCAGGCAGTTTCCTTTTGGTTGAGGTGGTCATGCACTTTTTGCGCGAGCGCAGGCCCCACGCCTGAAACCTGTTGGAGTTCTTTAATCGAGGCATTCCGTACTTTAGCAACCGACCCAAAATGTTTAATAAGCGCTGCACGCTTGACACTGCCTAAGCCGGGCACAGAGTCCAAAGCAGAAGCCACCATAGCTTTACCTCGTTTTGCGCGGTGGAAGCTAATAGCAAAACGGTGTGCCTCATCGCGAATACGCTGCACAAGGTATAGCGCTTCAGAGGTACGGGGCAGAATCACTGGGAAATCATCGTCGGGTAACCACAGCTCTTCGAGGCGCTTTGCGATACCTACCACGTAGATATCCTCAATACCGAGGTCACTCAAGGCGGACTGAGCGGCTGCAACTTGAGGTGGGCCGCCATCAACTAAGACCAGATTCGGCGGATACGCAAATTTAGCTGGTTCTTGTACCGACTCATCAGCCGTAACTTCTCCCGAGGACAAAGGTGTTTCCGCACGTTGCTGCTGCTCGGTGAGATAACGTTTAAATCGCCTGGTGATGACGTCATACATGCTGGCGGTGTCGTCGCGAGCAGCATCCCCTGTGATCGAGAATTTACGGTAGGCACTTTTGGTGGGCATGCCGTCTTCAAAGACCACCATAGAGGCTACCACGTTAGTACCTTGCACATGGGAGATATCGTAGCATTCGATGCGCATGAGCGGGTCCGGAAGCTCTAAGGCTTCTTGGAGCTCCACGAGCGACGCTGAACGGGTGGTAATATCCCCAGCACGACGGCTCTTGTGCAAGGTCAGGGAATGTTGGGCGTTCTCGGCGACCGTTTTCATCAGTGCCGCTTTATCGCCGCGCTGCGGTACTGCAATATCGACTTTGGCACCACGCATACCTGAGAGCCATTCCTGAAGCTGCTGGGTATTCTCCGGCATAGTAGGAACTAAAATCTGTCGGGGGATCTCATGTTGTGTGGCGTCTAACCCGGAATCTTCGTCAAAAGCTGCAGCGCTAGCAATATTTGCTGCCATTTCACCATAAACCTGAACGAGAAGCTGCTCTATTAGCTCAGTTTCGCCACCGTCATTAACCTTCTCAACGATCCAGCCACGTTGGCCTCGAATACGCCCACCGCGCACGAAGAACACCTGCACTGATGCCTCTAACTCGTCCTGAGCAAAGGCGAAAAGATCAGCATCAACAGAGTCCGATAAAACCACGGCGTTACGTTCAAATGCCTTTGTTAGCGCGGTAATATCGTCACGTAATACAGCTGCACGTTCGAAGTCCATATCGGCTGCAGCTTCTTTCATGCGTCGGGTAAGCTGGGTAATAAATTTTTCGGCGCCCCCTGCCATGAAACGGCATAGCCCATCTGCTAGTTCACGGTGTTCTTCGGGGCTCACACGCCCTACACACGGGGCTGCGCATTTATCGATATACCCTAAAAGACACGGACGTCCCGATGCTTCGGCACGTTTAAAGACTCCCGCCGAGCAGGTACGCACCGGGAATACGCGTAGAAGCGCATCCAAAGTTTCGCGAATAGCCCATACCTGCGAGTAAGGACCAAAGTACCGCACACCTTTTTTACGATCACCGCGCATGACCTGCGCTCGCGGGAATTTATCACGCATTGTGACTGCAAGGTAGGGATAAGATTTATCGTCGCGGAACGCTATGTTAAAGCGGGGTTTGTATTCTTTGATCCAGGTGTATTCAAGCTGTAGAGATTCCAGCTCGCTGCCAACCACCGTCCATTCCACGCTGGCGGCAGTATGCACCATAGCGTAGGTTTTCGGGCTCAGCCGTTCTGGGGCTACGAAATAGCTGCTCAGTCGGTTGCGCAGGTTTTTTGCTTTACCCACGTATATAACTCTGCCGTGGGAATCACGAAAACGGTATACACCGGGGTGCGTTGGGATATCGCCGGAGGCTGGGCGATAGCTCTGGGGATCTGCCACGAACGCTCCTCACGGTGTAGTACTGAAAAATAACCACGCATCCATAATCAGGATGCGCGGTTAAGTGTACTCGTTTTTAGACTGGCAAGCGCTACCCTGCGTCACGCTCGGCGGAGGGCGAAACGTTGTATTTGTCCTTCCGGGCTTGGCCCGAGAGCTGAGCGATAGTATCCATGATGTGGTCGGTGGTCTGACGGCGCTGTTTACCGGTCATTTTCTCGCCGGTCTTCTCAAAATGCATGGGTTCCCCCACGCGGATGGTAAACCGGTGAGGGTAAATCATATTTGAGCCGGGCTTCTGCAGACGTTCGGTTCCGATAAGACCCACAGGAACTACTGGTGCTCCAGTCATATGGGCTAGCCAGGCTACACCAATTTTGCCGCGGTATAAAAACCCGTCACGAGATCGTGTACCTTCAGGGTAGATACCGAAGACTTTACCCTCTTCAAGTTTTTCAAGAGCTAGATCGAGTGCTTTAAGGGATTCCGAACGGTCGGAGCGGTTCACGGGGATAATGTCTACGGCTTCAAAAAAGGCCTTCATGGCCTTGCCTCGAATACCTGGTGTATTTACGTACTCCGCCTTCGCGAGGAATGCTACTCGGCGGGGCATCATAGCGGAGATAATAATGGAGTCGAGGAAGGATAAATGGTTAGATGCCACAATTACGGGCCCCTTCTTTGGGAAATGCTCAAGCCCGGTCACCCGTGCCCTGAATACAGTGCGCAGTAGCCCCGTTACTACTTTTTGCCCTGCCTTGTACGCCAGCATGTCCGAACTCCTTATGGTTCTGGTGGTTTTCTCCGTTCTTTATTATTCCATACGGATTTTATAGGCTTGACGCTGGTAGTAACTTTCTCGGGATCAGCAAAGATATTATGAAAACCTATGGAGTGTTTTCTTTACTTTCTTATTATTTCAAGCAGATGCATATTCTTACGGAACCCCACCAGAAATTAGAGTACAAAAACCTTGCTTAATTCTTAGGTAAGTCTCACCTAAACATAAAACTGAGGCACTAAATTATATCAAAATAATACACAACATGAGAACTATTCTTACTTTACCTGTGTAATTTCTTTCATAATAATGACACCATGTCTGTAAACTTTCTAAATTCGTATTCGTAATGCAAGAATAAAACTAAGTGCCCCTGTGGGTTTCCTAATTATGGGGATGCTTACCGCGAGCACTAACAAAAATCAATCCACGCACACTGGAGACACATCAAAATGGCTAAGAAAACCGTAACGCGTGGGGAGATCGCCAAGATCACCCGCCGCACGGATGCAGTCGGTGCCTACGCTGGAAAAGGCTGGGTACAGGCTGTAGCGTTTGTGATGCTCTTGGGCTTTACCATCATGGCCGTCTTGGCGATGCGCACCTACGCGCTCTCTATGCCGCTCCCAGATAAGATCGTCGGCAATGACGGTAAAGTTATCGCAACTGCTGAGCAGATTCAGCATGGTCAGGAGCTCTATCAGAGCCGCGGTTTGCAGCAGTACGGCTCCGTTCTGGGTCACGGTGCGTACATCGGTCCGGACTTCACCGCAGAATACCTGCGCAAGACCACCGATGCCGCCGTTGATAAATACCGCTCAGAAGGCAAGCAAGAACCGCGCGAAATCGTTAAAAACGAGTGGCGTCACGAGAATAAATACGACGAATCCAGCAAAACCCTTACCTGGACCGAAGGACAGACCAAGGGTTTCAGCTTGATGACAGACCACTACAAGGACACCCTTACCCGTGGTGATACTTCCTTAGGTCTTTTCCCTAACGCTATTAAGAGCGACGAAGAACTGCACGATTTGACGGCATTCTTTGGGTGGACGGCATGGGCGTCGGCCGCCGAGCGTCCTAACCAGGATTACACCTACACCAATAACTGGCCCGCAGAACCAAACGTTGATAATAAACCTACTGCAGACCTCATGGTTTGGTCGGCTCTATCGCTCATCGCCCTCATTGGCGGTACCGGCTTGTTGTTTGCCATATATGGTCGTTGGTCGCGCACCATCGGTTGGCATGGCGAAGAAGCCCCAGTCCTTGACTTCCGGCAGCCGGATGAAGTTAAGCTCACCCCCTCCCAGAAAGCAGCTGGACTCTTCTTCATCACGATTATTGTTCTATTCCTCCTGCAAGCCTTGGTGGGCGCTCTCACTGAGCACTATCGCGTTGAAATAGACGGGTTCTTCGGTATCAATATGGGTGAGCTACTGCCCTACACCGTGTCTCGAACGTGGCACGTACAGCTCTCCCTCTTCTGGACGGCTGCGGCGTTCCTAGCTGGTGGTATCTTCATTGCCCCGCTTATTACCCGCAAAGAGCCGAAGAAGCAAGGTCTACTCACCGTCGTCCTCTTCGTGGCCGTGGTTATTGTGGTGCTCGGTTCGCTCCTCAACGAATGGTTCTCGCAAAAGGGCTGGATACCCGAGAACACTATCTTTGCGCAGCAGTGGGAGTACCTTGATCTGCCGCGTTTCTTCCAGATTCTGCTCACCGCTGGTATGTTCATCTGGATTGTCATTGTTTGGCGTACCCTTAGCTCACGCCTCAAGAGCGGGAAGAAAACCTCCATGCCTTGGTTGTTCCTCTTCTCAGGTCTGGCAATTCCGATGTTCTACGCCGTGGGTATGCTCGCTGGTCAGCGCACCCATTTCTCAGTCGCCGAGTTCTGGCGCTTCTGGGTGGTGCACCTGTGGGTTGAAGACTTCCTCGAACTCTTCACCACTGTGATGGTTGCTTACGTCTTCGTACTCTTGGGTGTGGTGCGCGAGCGCATCGCTATCTCCATCATCATGATGGATGCAGTGCTCTACTCCGCCGGTGGTGTGGTTGGTACTATGCACCACACCTACTTCGCTGGTACTCCTTCGGAACAGATGGCATTCGGTGCGTTCTTCTCGGCAGCAGAGGTTATTCCGTTGACCTTCCTGACTGTTGAGGCGTGGGGCTTCATGCAGTTGGGGGCTCGCCAGTACTCCAACCGCACCAAGCCGTTCCCGCATCGTTGGGCTGTGATGTTCCTTATTGCTGTAGGCTTCTGGAACTTCTTGGGCGCAGGTGTCTTCGGCTTCCTGATCAACCTGCCGGTTGTTTCGTACTACGAAATCGGCACCGCACTCACCGCAAACCACGCGCACGGCTCTATGATGGGCGTGTACGGTATGTTGGCACTGGCCTTCGCGGTGTTCGCGTTGCGTTACCTGATTCCTGAGAATAAATGGCCTGAGAAGGGGCTGAAGTTCTCATTCTGGGCCTTGAACATCGGCCTGATCTGGATGGTCTTCATTTCGCTTCTGCCGCTGGGTGTCGCTCAGTTGTATAAGTCTGTGGGTGAAGGCTACTACGAGGCCCGTTCCTTCGCGTTTATTCACGATGGTTCAACTGTGATTATGGACTGGCTACGCTTACCGGGCGACGTGATCTTCTTGGCTGGTATCATGCCGCTGCTCAAACTCGCATGGTTGGGTATAACTTCGTACTTCTCACAGAAGAACAAGGAAACCGTTCTGGAGCTCCCCGAGCCGCCGCTATACGAGTTGGTGGATGACGAGCGTATTGCCGAGTTTGCGGGTGCTAAGGCTGCTGACGAGCTTCCCGAACAGACCAGTCCGTACCGTAGCGATCGTCGAGGCTGACTATCATGCCTGAGCAAATTGCCGGAGTATCCCTGATGGTGTGGCTATCCAGCGTTTATGCGCTGGGGCTAGTCGCCGTCGGGTGGGGCTTCGATATTCTTGCTAAGCGCACAAGCCAACGTTTCGTGGCATCCCGGACTTTCGGGTTCACCTACCACGAGAGTAACGATGCGTGGCTCTGCCCCGAGGATCAGTGGCTATGGCCGGTAGCGTTTGATACGGATAATCGTGTGATGCGCTACCGCGCCAAGCCGAGCGTGTGCAATACCTGCCCTATTAAGGACACTTGCACCGTCTCGTCTAATGGCCGTGAACTTACGCGTGAGGTTGATGAGTGGCCTTACTCGGAGTCGGGTAAGTTCCATCGCGGTCTTGCCGTGACGGTTGCGCTTTTCGGTCCTATTATCATGGGTGCTACGGCTCTGGCCTGGCATGCTCCCCTGGAGCTACTGGTGGAAGCCGCCGTTATTGTGGCTTGCTTATCACTCACCTATCCCTTGGCTATCAAGCTCATTAAGTCACCTGAGAACTTTGTGGCAGATCCTAAACATATTCCTGGGTCTACTGCGGATGAATCGGTGGCGGTTAAGATGGATAGGTTTGCCGCTAAGTGGGGCGGTATTGGCAATGAGCGTAAGCGCCGCACCGACGATGCTCGTAAGCAGATAATCTCTGCTGCAACTTTGCCTGTGCGTTCTTCGCAGATTGATCCTGATCGTCCGGCGTGGAGCGGCGAGGGGACTTCTACCCCACGTCTGCATAAAACTACCGCAGAGGTTATTCAGGAGCAGAATCTCGAAGAAGTCTCTCGTTAGTGTGAGGATGCGCGCCCCGGTTTCTAAGGTACCGTCGTTGATGAATCGGTAACCTAGAGATCGGGGTGCGTATTGTCACCGCATCTAGATTTTTTCTCATCACGCATCTACACAGGTCATTCCCACTGACCGTTACCAACGTATCTTTAGAGGACATGATGGATTCTCTTACCATTCTTTCGATTGTTATTCCGATTCTTGTAATCGTCGCTTTTCTGATTATTCGTACCCTTCGGGTTATCCCTGAATATCAGCGCGGTATTTCTTTCCGCTTCGGTCATCTGCGTTCCGAGCTAAAACCTGGCATTAACCTGGTGGTTCCGCTCATCGATTCGCTGCAGCGCGTGGACATGCGTGTGATTACGCTGACCATTCCCCCGCAGGAAGTTATCACAAAAGATAACGTTCCTGCGCGCGTGAACGCGGTAGTACTTTTCCGTGTGATTAGTGCAAAAGACGCCGTACTTGAGGTCGAAAACTACCCGATCGCTACTTCTCAGATCGCTCAGACTACGCTACGTTCGCTGTTGGGGCGTGTGGATCTTGATACTTTGCTGGCGCATCGTGATGATTTGAATGCGGATTTGCAGAGCATTATTGATTCACGCACCCGCCCGTGGGGTATTAAAGTCGAGCTGGTTGAGATCAAGGATATTGAGATTCCTGAGGCTATGCAGCGCGCAATGGCTCGTGAGGCTGAGGCTGAGCGTGAACGCCGCGCCAAGATCATTTCGGCACGTGGTGAGCTTGAGGCTTCATCTCAACTTAAGGAGGCTTCTGACATTCTCAGTGATTCACCGGCTTCGTTACAGTTACGGTATTTGCAGACTCTCTTGGAGTTGGGTGCTGATCAGAATTCGACGGTTGTTTTCCCGCTTCCGCTGGATATTGTGGGACCGCTTATGGGGGCTTTGAAGGGTGCTTCTCACGAGGAAAAGTAACAGCAGCCTTCGATAAATATCACAGAAATATCCGGAACAGTTCTTTCCCACAGACTCGGAGAATATAGCTTGTTCCGGATATTTCTTTAACCTATTCACCTCAGGGCGTAGAAATCGTGAAAATAAGCAAGGAACCTAGCAGCTCTACTTGAGGCTCGATATATTGGATTCCTAACTTTCCTGTTTATCGCACACAGATTGGATTTATCATGTCAAAGATTCTTGTTATTTCAGGTCACCCGAACCTGCCAGATTCCACCGCAAATAAGACGGTTCTTGATGCCGTAAAAAACCATTTTGGCGATGCGATAAACATGCGTGAACTCGACAAGCTGTACGTGAATGGTAAATTCGATGTTCCAGCCGAGCGGAAGGCACTCGCGGAAGCAGATATCGTAGTGCTTCAGTTCCCTGTGTACTGGTATTCGGTGCCGGGTTTGTTGAAACAGTGGATTGATGACGTTTTCGAGTATGGCTTTGCATACGGTCCGCAAGGCACGGCGCTGCGCGGTAAGAAGCTCTTGATTTCTGCGACTGCGGGAGCTCCCGAGAATATGTACCGTGATGCTTTGCCGTATGAGCTCACAACCACATACGCCGATTTTGGGAATACTGCCGCTTTCACGGGTATGGAGTTGGAAGAACCTATTTTCAGCTACGGCGCATCAAGTGATCCGGGGAATACCGCAGCGGTACGGGCTATTGGTGAGAATCATGGCACCAAGCTCATCGCTAGGTTAGAATCCTTGCGGGCTTAGTATATTGCGGTTGCTATTTTCTTTTTCGGCGCCATCGCATTAGGTATTTGTCATGCATTTTATGGGTAATGTTGTGCATCGTACATCTTCTGGAAAACTAAAAGCTTGTTAGCAGTATGTATTAGATTCGGCATAATGTTCACAGGCAGACATAGGGAATAGCGTGCTAATATACGAAGGTGGCAAACTTGAGCTTATACTTGAATCAGCACTCACAAGCTCATGATTCTGATGTTTAATAGATTGGATGACTATGTCTAATATCCTGATTATTTCGGGGCACCCTGACCTTACGACTTCTAACGCTAACAAGGCTATTCTTGATGCCGTGCGGGCACGGTTCGGCGATAACGTCAAGATTCGTGAGCTCGACAAGCTGCGTGTAAACGGTAAGTTTGACGTATCTGCTGAGCAGAAGGCACTTGTGGAAGCAGACGTCATCGTTCTGCAGTTCCCGGTGATGTGGTATTCAATTTCTTCTCTGCTGAAGCAGTGGATTGACGACGTTTTCGAGTACGGCTTCGCGTATGGAGAAAACGGCACCGCTTTGCAGGGTAAGAAGCTTCTGATCTCTGCAACCGCTGGCGCTATTGAAGACGTCTACCGCACCATGCTGCCACGCGACGTATCTGCCACGTTGACCGAGTTTGAGAACACCGCAGCGTTTACCGGTATGCCTCTTGAGGAGCCACTATACAGCTACGGCACCACTGGCGACCCCGATAACCCCGCTGTTGCTCGCGCCATCGGTGAGGATCACGGCAAGCGCCTGATTGAGCGTCTGGAGGCTCTGGGGGCATAGTCCCTTCTACCTACTTGCTAAAAGGCTCTTTATCCAAATCAAGCGGTGAAAAATACGCTTTATTTGGATAAAGAGCCTTTTTACGTGAGCAAGAAGGACAGCTACAGGTTTCGTAATGGATACCTTGCCCACTATGGTGACGGACAGCAGAGCACGTAGGTGTTCTGAGCGGTACAATTATCTTTTGTGATTACCCGAGATATTAAGAGCAAGATTGACCGCATTTGGGATTCTTTTTGGTCAGGCGGTATTTCTAATCCACTTGAGGTGATGGAGCAGATCACCTACCTTCTTTTTGTGCGTTTTCTCGATGATGAGCAGTTACGCCAAGAAGAGATGGCGAATTCTATTCGAGTTCATGATCCTAACTACGTTCTTGAAGACCCTGTGTTCCGCCCAGAGGATGAGAATCTGCGCTGGCATAATTTCAAGAACGAGTCTCCTGCGGCCATGTATGAGACCGTGGCGAATGGAGTATTTCCGTTTATTAAGGGGTTAGGTGCTCGGCTCGGTGGTGAGTCTTCGAGCTACACCCAGCATATGCGTGAGGCTCGTTTTACGATTCCTACCCCGGCGCTGTTGGCGAAAGTAGTTGATCCGCTATCTGCTATTCCGATGGATGATCGGGATACGAATGGCGATATTTACGAGTACATGCTTTCGAAGATTGCAGCTTCGGGAACGAATGGGCAGTTCCGTACACCTCGCCATATTATTCACCTGATGGTAGATATGGTGGCTCCTACCGCAGCTGATACGATCTGTGACCCAGCGTGCGGTACGGCAGGGTTCTTGGTGGCTGCGAACGAATATGTGCGTGAACATTCGGTACAGGAGCTTACGAACACGGTAGCGTTACGCCATTACCACAACGATATGTTCCACGGGTTTGATTTCGATTCGACGATGCTGCGTATTGCGAGTATGAATCTGCTGATGCACGGGGTGAAGAACCCGCTGGTGGAGTACCGAGATTCGCTCTCCGAAGGGGCGGCGGGTGAATCTGAGAAGTATTCGTTGATTTTGGCAAACCCTCCGTTTACGGGGTCTATAGATTATGAGCAGACGGCCCGTGATTTACAGTCTACGGTAAAGACAAAGAAAACAGAGCTGCTATTCTTGGCGCTGTTTTTGCGGTTGCTTAAGCCAGGCGGCCGGGCGGCAGCGATTGTGCCGGATGGTGTACTGTTTGGCTCATCAACGGCGCATAAGAAGCTGCGGAAGATGCTGGTTGAGGATCAGAAGCTGGATGCGGTGGTGAGTCTTCCGTCGGGCGTATTTAAGCCGTATGCGGGTGTCTCTACGGCGATTTTGTTTTTCACAAAAACGAATTCGGGCGGCACGGATGATGTGTGGTTTTATGATGTGCAGGCTGACGGGTTTAGCCTGGATGATAAACGTGCACCAGTAAAAGCAAATGACCTTCCTGATGTCTTGAAGCGGTGGACTGCACTACGTGGGGACGATGAGCAGGCAGCTAAGGCTGAGCATGAGCGTGCACGCACCGAGCAGTCATTCTGCGTGCCGAAGAGTGAAATCGCGGAGCAAGGTTATGACCTGTCGCTGAACCGGTACAAGGAGATACAGTACGAAGAGGTGGAGTACCGCTCCCCCACCGAAATCATTGCCGAACTGGAGAACCTGGACGAGCAGATTCGTGTTTCTATGGCGGAGCTAAAGGAGTTGCTTAAGTAATGCGTCTAGGGGATCTTGTAAAGCTCTACAAAGGGCGTAAACCTCTTGAAATTGTTAATGAACCAATCGAAGGTTACCGTCGCTCTCTGCAGATTAGTGATTTACGTCCTGGGGCCAAACCTCGTTATTGCCCAGCTGATAAAAAAGAATTATTAGCTGTTCCTAATGACGTTATCATCGCCTGGGACGGAGCAAATGCTGGTACTACATCGCATGGTTTAAAAGGTTCTGTTGGTAGTACCCTTATGGTGTTACGAATACAGCAGGAAGAACTCATTGATACAGCATATCTAGGTCACTTTATAGCCTCCAAGCAAAGTTATCTCCGTGCTAAAACTAAAGGGGCAACAATTCCTCACCTAGACCGTGTAATTCTAGAGTCACTAGATGTTCCTCTTCCCCCGCTAGAAGAGCAAAAGCGTATTGTTGCTATTCTAGACAAAGCAAAATCAATTCAGGAGGCACGCGAACACCAGCTTACCACCCTAGATGAGCTTCTAATATCATTTTTCAAAGATAGCTTCCACGCAGAAGATTATCCACATAAACCGTTAAAAGAAATAGCTACAGTTTTATCAGGTGGTACTCCTCGTAGCTCTGTTCAAGAGTATTGGAACGGAAATATTGAATGGGTAACCCCCGCCGATCTCGGTCAACATGAAGGTATTTATTTTAGCTCTTCGTCACGTAAAATAACTGATACTGGGTTAAAAAATAGTTCGGCAGTCCTTCTGCCGATCGGATCTGTTATGATGAGTTCTCGCGCGCCAATCGGCCATTTGGCAATAAATACAGTCCCCATGGCGACTAACCAGGGTTTCAAGAGTATTGTTCCAGGAGAAGAAATAACAAACCTCTATCTTCTCTTCTGGCTCAAATCCCACATGAAATACATACAAAGCTTAGGCGTTGGTGCAACTTTCAAAGAGATATCCAAAAGGGGTGTTGAAAACATAAAAGTTCCCGTCCCTCCAATCAGGAAACAGAACAGGTTTTCTCGGAAGGTTTCAAAAATAATTTCCCAACAAACTCTCATTCATAAATCTTTAGAAAATGATAAATCTCTCTTTTTATCTATCCAATCCAGGTTCTTTAACTATTAAGGAAATATACCTACAACAGGAACCCCAATCCAGAATTAGCATGGCGAGATGCTCAAGCAGCCATTGAGAGGATGTTTGTTAAAACAGTTTCAAAAGACAAAAACGGGCAATGGGGCAAAGCTCTGGGTAATTTTAAAAACGCGATTTCCACTGGGAAGTGGAAGTCAGGCTTTCCAACCGATCATCGTGAAGACTCATCTCAGGAATATGCAGCCAATCAATTCGTAAAGTTTTTAGATCTAATTTATTACAGCCCGCAGAGACATCTTAACGACCATGATCCAGCAGATATATTGGAAGCCAAAGCAATGGTAAGCCTAGCAATAACATTGTGCCAGATGCTTCACGATGGAGTTATCTATAAAATTAATCCAGTTGAGAAATAGTTTTTAAATATATTTCTCATGGAAATAAGTATAGTTATTGACCAGATAGTTTAATAAATAAGAAAAATATCTATATTAAATTCATACTTCACTCAGAGCAGGTGTATACTACCGTTGATCATTCGCTCAACTTTTGGAGTTCACTTTGGACTTTCTGCGTGCTCTTTTCAACCTCATCAAGAATATTCAGAGATCCTTGACAGGCTCTCACCCTGTATCACAGCTAAATCTTTCTCACGAGTCAACTAGTTTTGCGACTGAGCCTGAAACCATCATAGAAAACACCTGGGTAATACCCACGTATCAAGGACGGGCTATTTGCGATTACACAGAAGATATAGCCCGTTACAAGCGTGAAGGTAACCTCAACGAAGCTCTGGCTCTAGCTCTAGAGTGTGTAAACTCTATGCGAGATGCCGCACTTTCCAATCATGACTATGTTATGGAATACTACGTTGTGCAGGCTGCCATTCTGCAGCATAAAATGAAACAATATGCCAATGAAGTTGATCTCATCAAAGGTTGGCTAGATGAAGGTATCCCTCCCGCTCGGGAGGACCATCGCCTCGACCTGCTCAAACGGCTCGCTAAAGCTCAAGAGCTTCTTGCCAAGCAACAGAGTCAAGACCCCACACCGTACAACAGAGAGTGGAAAGAGCTGCGCGCGCAAGAAGTAGAGCTCAAAGAACGCATCAAGGCAGGTTATTCCCCTTACACAACAGCTCGTCACGCAGAGCTAAAACTAAACAGCGGATCTTCACATTCTTCAGGAATCAAATGGACGAAACCCACTAGGATTCGAAAACGTACTAGCTCTTCGTACATTCCCACGCCAGAATTATTAGCAGCTTCTACCTACGTTGCAGTAGATTTCGAAACCGCTAATAGCGTCAGTGGCGCTTCGGCATGCCAGATTGCACTTATCAAAGTTCAGAATGGTCTTGTAGTAGACCGTCTGGTGAGCTACCTTAAACCACCCGCCGAATTACGAAGATTCGAATTCACACACCTGCATGGAATTTCTGCTCGCACTGTGCGAGTAGCACCCACATGGGTCGAAGTCCTGCCAGCTATCACTGCGTTTATAGGGTCGTTCCCCGTATATGCCCACAACGCTAGCTTTGACTCAAAGGTATGGCAAGAACTCGATGATTATTACAACGTACATACCGTGCCCACGCATTTCTTCTGTACGTACCGTATGGCGAAGAAAGCACTTCCTCACTTGGAAAACCATAAGCTTCCGACCGTCATTAAAGCCTGTGCGCCTAAATTCAAGCTGAAACATCACAAAGCCGACTCTGACGCTGAAGCCTGTGCTTATATTGTGCTGTTCTTCCAGACCTACGGGTTCGAAGCCTAGTCTCAAGTCAGGTACTAGAAACATCTTCACTTCTACTGATCTGTATAACAGTTAGACGCGCATACCCAGTCATCGCGGGGTACACTTGAAATATATCGTCAACTCACCGCACACGAGGTACGCACGCCGATGAGCAACTTCGACTTCCTGAAACAGAGCATCCCAGAGGTGCACCCGAATGCTCTCAAAACTGAGAGCGCCTTGCGTATAGATGCTTCCATGGTTGCTATCTACGCTCGAATTACGCTTGAACAGCTTGTCGATTATCTCTATCGTGCGCGCAGCCTCCAGAACCCTTATGGCAAGAGCACGCCCACCCTAGTGGACCGTCTGCGCAATCCCGAGTTTCAGAACCTCGTTCGTCATCCTGCCCTCCACGACAAAATGCGCCTGATTAGGCTCGCCGGAAACAAAGCCGCACACGGCAACCGTATTAGTGGTGACGTTGCTATGCAAACCGTGCGAGACCTACACCATCTGCTCGTCTGGGCAGCACGCTACCACTCCCCCTACGGCTCAGCAATAGACCCACGTGCCGCCTTCGAGGTGACTAAGGTACCGCAATTACCCGGATCGGCTCCACAGCAAAAAGTATCGCAAAAAGAACTTATCAAGCTTGCCGAAGAACTTGAACAGGCTAGAGAAGCTCATCAAGCGCAACTTGCCGCTAAAGAAGCAGAAAATAAAGCTCTTCAAGAACGATTAGCCGATCTCGAAGCTCAACTCAAGACCACCTTCACCGAGACTACGCCCCAGGATATTCGTGACTACAACGAAGCAGAAACTCGTACTGCTCTCATTGATGTTGAGCTTGAACTCGCAGGATGGGATACTTCGGCTGAAAACCTACGCGAAGTTTCCATACCGAATATCCCTATTCGTAAAGACGGTTCGCTTGGTACCGGAAAAGCCGATTATGTTCTCTGGGGTACCGATGGCAAGCCGCTCGCCGTTATCGAAGCAAAACGTGCCAGTCGAGACTCTCATGAAGGAGAACGACAGGCTGAGCTCTATGCGCAGGGACTCTACCGGATGTACGGGGTTTACCCGGTAATTATCACAACCAACGGAACTCAACATAAGCTCTGGGATCAGTGGAAGGATAGCCCTACAGGTAAACCTGGCTATCAGGTACGTAGTATTCTGGCGTTCCCCACCCGTAACGACCTTGAACGTCTGCATGCCCGCAGACGTGCGCAGCCTCTCAATAATGCGCCCATTAGCCACGACCTAGTCGACCGCAAGTATCAAATCAATGCTGTGCGTTCCGTCGGTACTGCCTTCGACGCTGAAAACCGTCGCCGTGCTCTTCTCGTCATGGCAACCGGGGCCGGTAAAACACGTATCTCTATGGCAATCGTCAAGATGCTTTCTGACGCTGGTTGGGTAAAAAATACGCTCTTTCTGGCTGATCGTGTCTCTTTGGTTAATCAGGCGGTGAATGCGTTTCGCTCCCACTTTAGAACCGAAATGAGCATCGTTAATTTGCTCACCGATAAAGACACTAGCGGTCGTGTTTACGGCTGTACCTATCCCACCATCATGAACCTGATTGAACAACGCAAGTTTTCACCCGGGTTCTTCGATCTAGTCGTTATTGATGAGGCACACCGATCTGTTTACTCCAAATATAAACAGATTTTTGAGTATTTCGATGCCCTTCTTGTTGGGCTGACCGCCACCCCGAAAGACGATGTAGACCACGATACTTATGAGCTCTTCGGGCTTAATCAAGGCGAGCCAACCGACTACTATTCGCTTGAACAGGCAGTTGATGATGGATACTTGGTACCACCACGGGGAATATCTCTGAGCACTGATTTTCTGAGCGATGGCATTCACTATGACGAGCTCTCTGACGACGATAAGGCGAAATGGGACTTAATTGAGTGGGATGAAGAAACTCACGAGAAGCCCAACCACATTCCCTCACACCTACTCAACGATTACCTTTTTAACAAGCAAACTGTAGACCATGTACTCAGCGAGCTAATGACCCAGGGTTATCGTGTGGAAAACGGCAACAAACTGGGAAAAACTATTATCTTCGCTCATAACCAGAACCACGCCAACTACATAAGACAGCGGTTCGATGCCCTGTACCCTCAGTATGGCGGTACATTTGCTCGCGTGATTACCCATAGTACTGAACGAGCTCAATCGTTAATCGACGATTTTTCTGACCCCGAAAAAATGCCACAAATCGCGGTCAGCGTCGATATGCTCGATACCGGTATAGACGTACCCGAAGTTCTCAATTTGGTTTTCTTCAAACCCGTGCGTTCCTACGCTAAATACTGGCAGATGCTTGGGCGTGGAACTCGCCTATGCTCTGATGTCTTTGGTCCCGGCACAAAAAAGACCGATTTTAAAGTTTTCGATTGCTGCAGAAATCTTGAGTTCTTCAGGAGCGATTTCAAAGCACCTAACGGAACCCCACAGAAACCGCAAGCAACACGCACTTTCGAGACCACCTTAGCTCTGCTGGTGGAACTGGATTCTCACGCTGGTGAGCTTAGCTCTGCCGACTACGAGTCTCTGCGCCCTGCGCTTGTTGGGCAGCTGCGTACATTTATTAACTCGCTCAATACCGACAGCCCATTCGTGCGTAAACACCTACATGCGGTACAGCGCATGCAGGATGAAAGTATCTGGTCTTCCGCGCTCAATACTGAAGCCCAAGAACAAATACTCTCACTTGCTGAGCTAGGCGGCAATATTGGTGAAGGCGCTCCCGTTGCGCTTTCCTTCGACCTCACGATACGTAAGCTACAACTAGATCTGTTGGACGGCAATATTGCGGCGGCAAAACCGCGGTTGGAGCGCCTCCGGAAAATCGCTCTGGGTCTTAGCAAACTTGTTGATACTATCCCTGACGTCGAACGGCAGAAAGCGCATTTTGATTATGTACTCTCGGAAGCTTGGGGTCCGCAGGTTTCCCTCGCATACCTTGAGTCTATTCGCCAAGATGTGCGCGGTCTTCTATCTTTGCTCTCAAAGAGCGAGCGCAAGCCTTTCTATACCGATTTCGCCGATCATGCGCACGAGAGCATTGAAACAGAGATTCTGCTCAATACAACCGGTACCGTGAGTCCGCAGGAGTTTGAGGCTAAAATCCAGTACCGTATGCGTGAGCTGCTGGATAACCCTGCCGTGCAGAAAGCTCGTAAAGGCTACGCGCTCAATGACGCTGATATGCAGGAACTCGATGCCGCTTTTGTAGCATCCGGCGAATTCACGGTTGATGATATTCTGACTGTTCGGCAGGACCACCCGAACCTAGGGCTTTATGTGCGTTCTATGGTGGGCATGGATCGTAAGGCTGTGCAGAAACATCTCAAAGAGTTTATTCGAGAGGACACCACGCAAGCTCAGCTTGACCTTCTGAAGATGCTCACTGATGCGCTTGTTGACGATGGTACGGTAGAGCCGAAAGCCCTCTACGGCATCCCATATTCTGATGAATACACAATCGACTACGTATGGACGAGTCGAGTTGCTCAAACCGTGAAGAATATTAATGATGGACTACCCCAGAGCGTGCAGGGTTCTTAATTCTTATTATCTGCCCATGTAAAAAAGGCTCTTTATCCAAATCAAGCGGTGAAAAATACGCTTTATATGGATAAAGAGCCTTTTTTACTTTTTCGCGTGGGGTCCGGATGGTGTGAGATTACCGCAACGCTCTATGAGCCTGGTCGAAGAAGTCACGTTCATATAGGCATGCGCTCATATATGCCTGAGCGGCGGCAACACGCTGACTGGGGGAAGCCTGCTCAAATGCTTCCTCAACAACCGCCACGCAGCGGCGCACATCTGCAGCAAACTCTTCGCCGCCATACACCGAAATCCAGGAATTATACGGATGTTCCTCGTGGGTTTTCTCCAAAAGCCGGTAACCGATCTCAAGGTACAGCCAGTAGCATGGAAGCGCCGCAGCTGCGCCCACCACATAATCCTCACCAGCAGCAGTAGCACGTAAAAAGTTCGTGTACCCCATTGTCACTGCCGAAGGCGCACCACGCCGAATACCACCCTGCTCCGCAGGAATAGCGGGATGCGCCGCCAACCATTCATCGTGCAAAAGCGATTCCTCAACAATTGCCGCCTGGGCACCCGCAGCCCAATGCACCTGACCTTGCGATGAGGTGGCACGTGCCGCAAGAGTAGCTAAGGCGCGAGAATACTGGGCAAGGTACTGCGCATCTTGGTCAAGGTAGAAGCCGAATAAATCTTCGTCAAGCGTGCCGTCGCCCAGCCCGCGAATAAAGGGCAAATCGAGAATGTCACGCCAGATATCACCGGTAGCTTGCCACAGGGCGGCAGTCCACGGACCCGCCGGGGCTACCTTCGGCTCTGGGGATTTCCGCTGCGCAGGTTTCACCAAATTCTTGGGACTCTCGCCCGTAAGATTTTTATCAGCGTATAAGTGCTCCCACGGCTTCGTATCGGCTGCATGCTCCAAACGGCGAGCACGTGCCTGATGATCAACCGGTCCGTGACCCTGCCCGCTGCCCACGTGCAGTTCCTCACCAGCGATAATAGCTTCGTTGAGCCACCGGGTGCTCCATGCCAGCGCGTTCGTGAGTACTCGTACACTCAGCTCATTATTGCCATTCACAAGAGCAAGTCCAAGGCGGGTAGCAAGACTTGATGAGAGTGAGCACCCGGTACCGTGGGTATTCTTCGTTTGGACGCGAGCAGTAGCCACATGTGTATGAGTTCCATCAGGAAAAACAGCCGAGTTTCCGGCGTCCTCCCCCGTCAGGTGACCGCCCTTAACAATCACGATCGTGCCAGTGCTCCCCGCGAGCTGAGCCGCCTGGTTATGCGCCTCCTTCAAAGTCTGGGCAGGGTTGCTCTCACAGAGCACCGCGAGTTCGGCGATATTCGGAGTGATAACATCTGCCTGCGCCACCAATTCGCGCAGTGCCTGCTCGGCGTCTTGACTAATCAGGCGATCGCCACTGGAGGCAACCATCACCGGATCAAGTACCACCACTGGTACCGGATGTTCTGCAAGCCAGGTCTTGACGGTAGTGATAGTTTCAACATCGCCGAGCATACCAATTTTAACGGCATCCACAGTCACATCGTCGAAAACTGCCGCAAGCTGTTCTTGTAAAAACTCGGTGGGTGGAGCAAAAATGCTGCGAACCCCTTGTGTATTCTGTGCGACAAGCACGGTTGTGGCGCACATACCGTAACCACCGCTTGCGGCAATAGACTTGAGATCGGCCTGGATTCCAGCACCGCCTGTAGGGTCGGTTCCGGCAATGGAAAGCACACGAGGCGTAGATGTGTTTAATAGCGTCATAGCTATAAGTCTCCTTGGGATGGGCGTGGCATCGCTGCAAACGCACCACGCTATCTAGATAATGATGAATCGGGTGTTTCAGAAAGAAGGTTAAGGCTGCTCTGCCACGGTTCGATATCCCTTCGCTAGTTCTAACTAGAGCAGGTTCAATGGGTATATCTCAGCTCCAGATCACAGCGCCGTGCTGTGTATCCGTTACAAAATGGAGCACCCCATATCGCGTTTTCACTGTAGCATATACCGTTGGGCCCAATAGGTTCACGGACTTTATGTGTCATTGCCGTGCACATATCTCTAAGTTTTGGTAATTTTCAAACTCTTATAAAGTAATATTTCTTATTCTTTACATGTAACAGTACTGTTGAAAAGGGTCGCGCTCCCCTGCGGCCTGCTGTATATTCACCCAACCACGAAAGTTCACTGATGAGCATTCCTGCCCTTAGGCACAACAGTGTGCCTCAAAAAGTCCTCAACCGTCGTGCCCTGATAGCCTTCGCATCGGGGATCTGCGTTACTGAGTTCCTGACCGCTTGCGGAGAGCAAGCACATGAGACGGCACCTGCTCGTGCCGAAACATCCAACACCACAGACGGTAGCTCCAGCCCACATGGTACCGAATCTGCCTCACCTGAGGCCCAGGCGCATCCGACCTTCACTAAGGGTTATTCTGGTGGCTCTGAAGCGCCCAAAGGTGAGTACCGTCCTGCAGACGAAAAAGGACCCGCGCAGAATGTCCCCAAGCCCAAAAAGCCCGAAGACATTGGGATTGAGACACCGGAGGCGCTTTTTCACTTTATTCAGTATTGGAACGACCTGCGGAATTACGCTATACAGACTGGAGACGTACAACCATATGCTGACTATACGTCTGAAGGTTATAAAGAAGAGGAAGAGATTGCCAACTATGTCTATAGGCTCTACCAAAAGGGAGGATGGGCAGTTGGTGGTACTAGAAAACTCACCTTTGACCCGTCCACTCTGATATCGCCAAGCGATCACGTTTACCTCATCATCGGAAATATTATCGCTAACGACGTCGTCTACTTAGATAACGAAGACTATAAGACCCATACCTATCCCTTGTCCGAACAAAATAAGAACACTATCGAGTTCGGTATCGTTTTCAAATCAACTGGTCACTGGGCATTTGCTGGGATGGAAAAAGTTGAGCTCAAATAAGAAACGCGTTTTTTGCGCTATAACAGTAATTTTCTTCTGTACAGTGTCATACTCTTCTTCTGCTGCAAACGACTATTCAGGCAATATCCACGGAGGTAAACTCACGGTTAAGGGAACCTCGTCTTCCAGCAATTCACAACAGCCTAACGAACCTCATACGGTACCTCAACAAAGTAATGGATATCGAGATACTGACGCGAAGCAAGGTATCGCCGATACAGGCTCTAACGCTCCCGCAACCGTGAGTAGTGTAGGAAATACCTTCGATGTCTACAATGGCAATGCTTCTAAAGATGCGCCCTGTCTCTACCAAGGGAAACCCGGTAAAGTAGCCCGTGTTCCCCTACCCATTGACGATTCAGGCAACTATAAACAATACGGTGTCGTTCAGTCAGGAAACGGCGGTATAACGTGCGTTCCCAACGATCCTGCAGACCAAAACACACCTGAAAACGAACCTACTGCCGATAACGCCCAAGTTCGCACCCAAAAGATAGAGCACCAGGTTCGGGAGCAACTCGCCGAACTTACCACCACAAAACCCGCACTACATTTCGACGGGCATGAGCCCCACGTCAATACCGGGATCAACACAAACTTCTATGTGACCGGTGTTAAAACCGAAGCACGTGATACTACTATCCTCGATGAAGAAGTCACGATAGAAGCTGTTCCCGTTGCCTATACCTATGAGTACGGTGCCGGCGACCCTGTGTACACAACGCGGGATTCAGGAACCGCGCAAGGCTCTGTCTGGGACAAGAGCAAACGTAACTTTAAACCCACCGACACCAGCTATGCTTTCAAAGAATCCGGCAACTATCATGCTTACGTTACTGTCACCTATCAGGGTCGGTACCGTCTCAAAGGTGGAGATTGGAATATTGTTGGCTCGCTTACGGTTCGCAGTGATCCCACTCTAGTACGCGTGTGGGATACCGAGGTGCATTCTGTAGGTAAAACCTGCCACGAAGACCCTGGTGCTCGAGGATGCCCAGCACATCCGGATGAGCCCGATCGTAATAACCCGAATCCAAAGTTAACGCAGCCTGACCCGGTGACAGGGCAGCATTGGCATCGCGATGACTCGGGAGCAGGCGATACCGAATGGCGGCTCCATAAGAAAAAATAAATCCCAACTAACTCTATAACCTGTCCGAGCGTCGTACACTTTTCTTCTCTATCGTGCCGTTGTGCCCATCTACGAGAGGGGCAGAGAGTGTACGGCTTTTGACTATCATCTTCTAGGTCAGAGCGAAAATCTCAGCGGGCGTGCCCTCAGCAGTAATCATGCCTTCCTGAAGCAAAACGGCGCGGTCTGCCAGAGAGGCGATACGCGCATCGTGCGAAATAATCAACACAGCACGATTCGCGAGCACGGCCTGTAATGATTCGGTCGCGTTCACAAGCTCAAGCTGGGTGGTTGATTCATCAAGAATCACCGCGTGAGGGTTTGCCGCGACGATGCGCGCTAAAGCAAGCTGCTGAATCTGGTCACGGGTGAGTTCGTGCTCTCCCGTACCGATGCGCGTCTTCAACCCTTGGGGAAGCTCACGCCACCAACGAGCGCTAACAGCATCCAGAGCTTCACCGATCTGTTTCTCGGTGGCTTCTGGTACTACAGCGGTGAAATTATCAATAACGGTACCAAAGAAAATATGCGCTTCTTGGGTACAAACCAGTAGTCGCGGCCTACCATCTTCGTACTTGTCGGTTGGAAATTCCCCATTGCCAACTGGTTTTCCCAGCACACGGATTGTACCGTCAAGCGCGCTCAAGGAACCACCAATGAGCCTTGCAAGCGTGGTTTTTCCAGAGCCAGAACGCCCAACTAACGCTAAGCACTCCCCAGGCGCAATCTTTAGATTAATATCAGTCAGTACAAGCGCATCTGAAGAATAACCGTACGACACATGGGAGCATTCGATTACATGTGTGGTATTCCCCAAAGTTTCATGATGTTGTGCTCTACGAATATCTTTGCGCCGAGCACGCTGCGCTTGCGCCAGATTAATAATCCCGAACACGCGCCCCATATTAACCAGCATTATGCGTATATTGCCCACGTGATGCCCCAAAATATCCGCCATAGTTCTCAGGCTGAAAACCATAATGGATGCAGTCGCCAAGGCACCCCAGGTTGCCCACCCTTGCATGACGCAGAAGGACCCCCAGAGCAAGCAGATAACGGTAGGGAACCACGCATTCAGAGCATCAAGCGTGTAATAATTCTGGCGTATACGCACCATCTTGAGTGTAGCCCGATAACGCCGATCGTTATCAGCCTCGAATGTTTCGTTGCGGGCATCATGCACCCCAAGTTCACGAATGGTGGATGCGCCCCGGACGTTCTCGGTCAGCACGCTATTAAGCTCGCTCGTAATCTCCTGCACGCTCTGATTTTCACGGGCAAGACGCGGCAGAAAATATCCCATCAGCAAGCCCAAGCCGATAATCATAGGCAGGAAGATAACGCTCAGAGGTATGCTGAGTGCGGCAAGTGAAACCATAGAAACTACGAAATACAGAATCACAAAAAGAATTTCGAGCAGGTCAAAGCTGACGGCGTTCGAGGCTGAAGACAGGTCATCAGTTACTCGTGTGAGCAGGTCGCCGCTGCCGGATTCCTCGACGGTTCGCGCATCAAGATTTAGAGTTGCATCGATGGTATCTATACTTGCTTGGCGTGTTACGAGGGCGCCAAGACGGGCGGCGCTGTACATAGCCAAAAGCATCACGATGGCTTGAGCAACAGTAGCGGCAAGAATGATCAATACAGGTTTCCACGGAAATTGCGCATACTTACCAGCCACAACGTCGTCAACAGTTGCACCAATCTGCAGAGGCACTACCGCGCCCATGACGCTGCTCAACACATAAACCATAAAAGTGAAGAATGCACGCCCTCTATAACGCACAATATAAGAACCCATTTTCTGCACAACCACACGGGGCGGTTCGGTTGGTAACTTAGACATGATTTACCCTCTGGGTTTCGATATTGTTATCTCGCGCAATACGCCGAGATACTTCTGCAGTTGTCGAAATAATGTAAATAGTCTCAAAGCCCGCAAGCAGCCCAGGATAGAGCTCTGGTGCTGCAGGCGTGCCCACACATTCCTCAAGTCTGTCGTAAATATATTTCTGGCTTGGCTCATCCACAGAATTAAGGGGCTCAGTCAAAATGAGTATTTGGGTGTCCTGAGCGAGAGCACGCGCAAGAGCTAAACGTTGGCGTTGTCCGCCCGAAAGGTTAGCCCCTTCGCTAGTGATCAGCGCTTCAAAATATTCATCTGGATTTCGCCCACCCAAACGGTAAGCAATTTCGCTAGAGTCGGTTATCTGAAGGAGAGCTTCATCTTTCGCTTGCGCAGCTATAGTATCTTCGGGCGGTACGGTGCCCAGACGTAGGTGATTCCGCAAAGTTCCGGCGAAAATCATAGGGTTAGGCTCACTTAGTAGGATTCGCTGTTTATCCGGCAGTTTTTCGGCAGCGAGCGCACGCACATGTTCGACAAGCGATTCTGCATACTCTTGAGCAGTCAGCTGCCAATGTCGAGGATTGATGTATACAATGCGCGCGTTGCGTGCCTTTGCGGGAACCTGCGGGATATCGACGACCGGCATATCGTGTTCTTTCTCATGGCTCACATATGCTTCAAGTTCGGTATCTGTTCGCGGTTCTTTAAGCACACCTTTACGTACCCCGGCGTACCCTTCAAGCCGAGCGACTTTAGCCAGCCCCACCTTGGCGTAACGCCATTCGGTGAGAAAGTTTTGTGAAATCCAGACGGGCCCACCCATCATGGCGATAATAGAAGCAACCGTTACTAGGGAAGCAGCTGGAACATCAGGTACCCAGCGTCCGTTCTCAACGTGTCCCGTCAGCGCGAAACCAATACCAAGCAGGGTGACTGTTCCGCTGAGGAATACGCGGATAAGGAACATCCAGCGATGAGTTTTCTCATACTCCATGAGAGCATCGAAAACATCATCTGCTCCCTGGTGATAGCGCTCGCGCATTTGCTGTTCAGCGCCCAGTCCTGTGATGGTGCGTAGTCCTGTTGCTATATCTGAGGCACGCGAAGAATTTTCACCATCTTTCGCGCGGTAGACGCCCACTTTACTTTCCATGAAGGTGGAGTATTTCGCCAGAACCCATATCACTAAGGCTGTTCCGGTAAGAGTCACCGCCGCAGTGAGCGGACTAATGAGCCACAACTGTATAGCGCCTAAAGTTGCGATAATCATGGCGTTAGTGAAGAGAGGGATTGAGAAGAATACTGCGCTGATACGGCGCACGTCTTTGCTCATAACGGTAACCATCTCACCCGCATTGTTCTTATGCGCTGCGCGGTTGAGCAGGGCGTTAATATAGGTGCGCCAGTCGCGGTCTAGCTCGGCACCAAATTTCATGGATGCGCCCCACCCAAAATATTCGTTGAGCGCGATAAACCCGATGGAGACGACAACGACCCAAAACAGCAGCCAAGCATCAGCCGTGTGTCCTGCGATTTGGTGATTGATAAAAGTGCCCACGACAACAGGAATGCCGATAGCGCCGACACCCGCAGTAGTTTCTCCAAGCATGGGGATAACCCAACGGTACCAGGGATATTTATACCCGGGGGCACTCACGCGTAAAGATACCCGATTTTTCAGGTCATCGTCAGAAATACCTACCTTGGGGGTTTGTGAGGACTGTGTATGATTTTTCTGCTGGTTCTGCGTCGTCTTTGTACTAGTGGGAGCTTCTTCTGTACTTCTTTGGTGATACTGCTCGTCCGCATTCGCCATATGTGCCTCGCTTATACCCTCTATTTCATTAAATATTGAGGCTAACACATTTACCTTATATATGTGACATGTTGCATTGCAGATTTTATAGTTTTCTGCTGTAGCGCTTATTTTCACGAGGGCCTAAGAAAACTAGCTACGATAGTTTTGTAGACAATCTAGATGAAACATACTCAGCAGGGGATGTCACGCAGTAATTTTTGGTGCGAAGATTCAAGATGCTGATTCAATACGTTCATGTGCCGCGGTAGAGTACATTCTCTACTCCACGGTTCGATAGTTCTTGCGCGAGCGCCACAATTTTCTCCGGGGTGACATCGTGAATATCCGATGAGGTTTCAAGAAGTATTCCCTGATGCAGGGGTTTTCCTAAGTCGCTGATTAGTTCGCATACTGCTGGTTCGCTGAAATAGGTTTTCCATCCTAGAGATGGTGTATACGCTTCTCTCTTCGGTACAGCACGTAACCAAGTGGTTGTTGTCCATGTCGCTAAGTGCGGTGACCAACAACGAATAATTGTTTCAAGCAGTTGGTGACTGGCTTCAAGAGTGAGTTCTCCCTGTGAAGATTCTGGCACTTCGGGGTCTCGCCAAAATTTGATCAGGACAAAGTTTTTAAAATTCTTATTGTCGGTTTGTATTCCCACGCATCCTTGGACAATTATTGGGAGCGGCCCCAGATATTCAAGGTTAAAGTAGTACCCAAATGAGGCATCTGCATCTGGAGTTTTTGCGCCCTCTAACTGGCCCAATAGCAGATCAGTCAGTCCGGGAGTAGAATTTTCAACATTGGCCCCTAGCCGCTGAGGAGCTTCACGCATGATACGCTAGTGTCCACCCGGGTACAATGACTCAAACGAGGTCATAAAATGGTGAAGTTCTGACACACAATCATCAAGAGTATTTTTCCTTGCGGTCGCCCAGTATCCCGCTATTTGTGTGTCCTTTAAGGATATTCTCATGCTATATTGCGTACTCCTTATCAGAAGGGAAACTAACCGCACTTCGCTATACGCAAGTCTAACAGTCAGAGGGGTTTCTGCTAGCGTAAAAAATGACCATAACCTAAGTTTCCTGCGGCGTGTATATCTTGCGCAACGCAATAGTCACCCAATATTGTGCGCATCGCTGATTTTGACGGATTCTGCTAATTCTCTGCCTCTAGACTCGGTAAAATTGAAGCACCATGAGCATTCTTGAATACCTTTCCCCCAAACTCGCGGAGAATCCCGGAGATTACAACCGGCGCGACTACACCGGCAATCCACTCACCCCGGATGAAATCTATGAGGCGTTCACCGGGTGGATCTCCAGCCGAGGCATGACGCTTTACCCGGCTCAAGATGAAGCTGTCTTGGAAATTGCGGCGGGGCATAATGTGGTGCTGGCTACCCCCACCGGTTCTGGTAAATCTACAGTGGCGGTGGCGGCGCATTTTACCGGTTTGGCAACTGGGCAGCGTTCCTACTACACCGCACCCATTAAAGCGCTTGTTTCCGAGAAGTTCTTTGATCTTATCGAGATTTTTGGTGCCGAAAATGTCGGTATGATTACCGGGGATTCGGCTATTAACGCGGATGCCCCCATTATCTGTTGTACCGCCGAAATCCTGGCGAATATTACTCTGCGCGAGGGTAAGACTGCGGATGTCTGCCAGGTTATTATGGATGAGTTCCATTTCTACTCCGATCCGCAACGCGGCTGGGCATGGCAGCTGCCGCTTTTAGAGCTTCCGCAGGCGCAATTCTTGCTCATGAGCGCGACCCTAGGCGACACCACGCGCTTCCAGGAAGAGATGACGACGCTCACCGGCCGCGAAAGCGTGCTGGTTGCCAGTAGTGAACGTCCAATTCCGCTTCATTTCTACTACTCAACCGACCCCATTCAGGAAACGGTTCAGGAGCTTGTGCAGACTAAGCAAGCCCCTGTCTATATTGTTCATTTCTCACAGAAGGCCGCCCTGGAACAGGCAAACGCGCTGCTGCCAGTAGCTATTGCTTCGAAGGAAGAGAAAGAGCGGATCGCGCAGCTTATTGCGAAGTTCAGGTTCGGTCCGGGTTTCGGCAAGGCGCTGAATAAACTGGTGCGGGCTGGTATCGGTATTCACCATGCGGGAATGCTCCCTAAATATCGTCGCCTTGTGGAGAGGCTTGCGCAGGCTGGGTTGTTAAAGGTGATTTGCGGTACCGATACCTTGGGCGTAGGCATTAACGTGCCTATTCGCACCGTACTTATCACGGCCCTGTCGAAGTTTGATGGGTCGAAGAATCGCCGTCTGCGCGCACGTGAATTTCACCAAATCGCGGGACGTGCCGGTCGAGCTGGTTTTGATACCGCTGGTACCGTAGTGGTGCAGGCGCCCGAACACGATATAGAAAATGCGCGCCTATTGGCCAAAGCACAGGCGAAGTTCGGTGACGATACAAAGAAGATTAATCAGTCACTGTCGTCTAAACGCAAGAAAGCGCCGGAAGGTTTTGTGGGTTGGTCAGAGAAGACCTTCGATCAACTGGTCGCGGCAGAGCCTGAGCCGCTGACCTCTTCGTTCGATATTACCCACTCAATGCTTTTGAACCTGATGCAACGCCCGCAGAACCCGGTGGTCGCAGCCTATCGCATTCTTCAGGTGAATCATGAGCCGCCGCAACGTCGCCGGGAACTTTTGCGTAAAGCAGTCAGTATCTATAAGGAACTACTGACCGGCGGGGTTATTGAGCGCACAGATACCCCGGATGAGCACGGCTCATACCTGCGGCTTACCGAGGATTTACAGGATAACTTTGCTTTAAATCAGCCGCTTTCGGCGTTCGCGGTGGCAGCCATTGAACTCTTGGATCCTGATTCTCCCAACTATGCTTTAGATGTTCTTTCGCTGATTGAGGCAACTTTGGAGCCGCCTCACCTGGTGCTATATGCACAGGAGCGTAAGGCTAAGAACGAGCTTTCAGCGCAGCTGAAGGCAGACGGTGTGGAGTATAACGAGCGTATGTATGAGCTCGATCAGGTAACCTACCCTCAGCCTCTCACTGAGTTAATCGAGCAGGCATACACTACGTATCAGCAGTCGGCACCCTGGGTGGCACGCTTTGAGCCGCATCCAAAATCTGTGGTGCGTGATATGTACGAGCGCGCTATGGGCTTCAATGACTTTGTGCAGTACTATGCGTTAGAACGTGGTGAGGGCGTACTGTTGCGTTACCTTTCGGATGCGTATAAGGCGCTGCGGCAAACGGTACCCGAGTCGGCCGTCAACGATGATCTTGCGGAGGTTATCGAGTGGCTGGGTGAACTAGTGCGCCAAACTGACTCATCGCTGGTGGACGAGTGGGAGAAACTTGCTGCTGGCGAGGATGCTGCATCTTTGGCAGCTGATCGTGCCGCCGCCGAGATTGAGGATGATACTCCCCCAGCCGTCACGAAGAATGTACGCGCGTTCCGGGTGATGGTACGCAATGCTCTCTTCCGCCGTGTGGAGCTTTTCGCCGATGAGCGAGAGAACATACTTGGGGAACTAGATGAGGTTTCAGGATGGGATGCTGACGCTTGGGCAGATGCGATGGATGACTATTTTGATGCCTACGACGATATCTATACGGATGCTGAGGCTCGCTCCCCTAAGCTCGTTCAGATTGACGATGATGTGCGGGAACATCCTGGCGTATGGAAAGTACAGCAGACCTTTGCTGATCCTGAGGACAACTTCGACTGGGGTATTCGGGCGGAGGTAAATCTTGCTGCCTCCGATGATGCTGGTTACCCAGTTCTGAAGATCCTAAGTGTGGGTGAATTCTAAAATATGTGCGATCAGCTGCGTACTTTCAATGCATTGTTTAAACATTTCATAGTCCACATACCGCGTTTATCGAACACGCTCATTTTCCAAATATTAAGAATAGTTTCTTTATTTAGAATAAGTATGTTACAAATCACAAACTTCCGCCAAAATTCCTAGATTTTTAGAATATTTAGTATCTTACATCACAAAAACTTCTATAAATCCTAAATTTTTTGTGATCTGAAACAAATTTTATGGAAGTGCACTACCAAAATCTCTCTACACTTCCGACCACTACAACCTTCAACCACGTAAACTATAGATACAGTTACGATTCAAAACACACAGATAACAAGAATCTAACCTTAATATCAGCATATATTCTGTCAAGTATATACTTGTACCTGAAATATACTGTTGATTACATATTAAGGCTCGCCTATGTAATTCTTTGTGTCTGTTGTGCTCAGTAACGCATCCCGGAATTTGCTCTGATAGGCAAACAGGGAAAGACAGTTATCACTACATCTCAGACATTTAGGATTATCATACGTGGCAAGCTCAATTTCTAGACGTCGTGTTATTCAGGGCACCACATGGGCAACCCCCATTGTTATCGCCAGCTCCGCTGTCCCTGTGTACGCATCCTCCCGCGAAAAATGCGTTCCCGACATTTCTGTCCCGGTTAACCAGAACCTCACTAATGATGGGTCATCTACCCTAGAAGCTTTCACCATTCCTGCTGGTGTTGAAACCGTTACTTTCCGCATTACTGGCGGTGTGGGCGGCTCTTACCGTGGTCTTGCAATGCATGGTTCCGGCGGCCGAGGCGCACTCATTACTGGGACTCTTGCGGTCAAGGAGAATGACGTTCTCAAGTTTGTTCTTGCTGGGGGCGGCGCCTATAACCGCGATAAGCCAACGGAACCAGGTAAAGGCTGGGCTAATGGCGGTTCACACGGGCCATCCTACAAAACGACCGACGCACGCACCGTCAAATTCTTTGAAGGCCCCAACACTGCCGAGGAATACTACGGCCCTACAGGCGGTGGCGCATCTGCGGTATTCCTCAATGACAAACTCATTGCTGTCGCCGGTGGAGGTGGCGGAGCGGGAACTAGGTTCTACTCCTACACCGTATGGAACGATATGCAGTCCGGCCCCCAACCCAAAGAGTTTCTCCCTCTCGTTCTTGAAACAACCGAAGCTGCCCAAGGCGGCAGCGGCGGTGCTGGAAACGGCGCAAATGGCAGCTCATTCTCTGAGATCTACAAGTTCTTCCCCGGTCCCAGCATAAGAGCAAACGGTGGTTTTGCGGGAGAAAATGGCAAAGGCGGCGCTGGCGCAACGACAGGTGGTCTGCGCAATATGGATTCCAATGCTTCCATTATTTTTGCCACTAACGATGAAAACGACGTATTTTATGAGGATGTAGCTGGCAAATCGGGTGAAGACGCTACCCTTGACGGAAATAGCCTCGGCAATAACGGCGGCACAGGCGGTGGCAGCGTAGTTGGTCGAGCCTTTGTCGATAACCGTCAGTTTACCCACAAATATCTGCACCAGGGCGCGATTGTGCATTCCTCAACCGGTGGCGGGGGTTACGGCGGGGGCGGTTCTGGCTCCGTAACAACCGCAAGTGCTTATGCTTCTGATCAGCGCTGGGTTAAATACGACCGAGGCGGCTGGGCTCCTGTTGGTGCTGCCGCTGTGTCTGGCGGCGCGGGTGCGGGCGGTTCATACCTAACCCATGACGATGCTCTCCTTGAAGGGCAGATCCTACCGGATCTGGCCACCCGTCCGGCTACTGCTTTGAGCCGTATTAACGCAGTAGCAGAACTTTCTTGGTGCCGCCTCCCCAACAACGAGGACCCCAAGAAAGAAAACTCGGATAATAAAGACAATAAAGGTGAGTAAGTAAATACAACGCCGAGTAGCACATGATGATGCTTACGCGTTACGGTGCTCTCTAGAGATAAGGCTTTGCATGGGTAGATATTCGACCATGCAAAGCCTTATCCCATATACCTCAAGTAAGTAAAAAGTTGACATCAATACTATTTCGAATCCAACTTCATACGTGTATCGCAACCCTTAAATTTTATCAAAAATAACTTTACCAATAAATTATTTCTAGCTACCCCTACACCCAAAATCTCCTCTTATGTATTTCATCATATTCCCTCAATCATTACATGACACATTTTAATGTTTTTACTCGAAATCACTCCGTGAGAGGTTGAGGGATTTATAAATATCACATCAATATTGACGTAAAATAGTGAATTTTATAATATTCCCAACTTCGGAAATACATTTCACGGAGAAAATACTCTATAATTCTTAAATAATCTATGCGCTTCAAGTAATCGCACTATATCCATCCCCGAAAGGCACCGTCACATAAAAATGATTTAGAATTTTCTTGTCTCCGTAGAGTCGCTTCATATCAGAGGTTTAACGTTCTGACTGATAAATCTACAGAGATACCAAGGAAATGACACCTATCGCCTACTAATAACATTGGCGATAATGCCATCATTCGATAGTGCGTCAAAAATAGCGCTAAGATTTTCATATCACTCATACATCAAACATTGGAAGGATGCAATGAAGAACTCCGTATCTCGCCGCAATGTTGTGAAAGGTGCTGCGTGGGCTACTCCTATAGTCGTAGCAAGCGCTTCAGTACCAGCTTTCGCATCATCACTGTGCACCCCGGATATTACTCTGGATGTACCCACTAACACTACGACAAACGGTGATTCTGTAACCCACACCTTCACCGCTGGCAATATTGAAGTCATGACCTTCACCCTTTTGGGTGGAGCTGGTGGTACTTATCAAGGCAATGCCCGCGATGGCCACGGTGGTTCTGGTGCTCTTGTTACCGGAACCCTCGATCTTAACCCAACCGATGAGGTAACCTTCATCATTGCTGGCGGCGGAGGCCCATATAATAATACCCCGTCTACACCGGGTAAAGGCTGGGCTGACGGTGGCTCTCATAGTGAAGCGATCATGGATGAAAATGAGTACACAAAGCGCTACAAGGAGCATTCTAGCAAGAGCCTAATAAACGAGCTATATGGTCCTACTGGCGGCGGTGCATCAGCAATTCTCTTGAATGGTACTCCTATTGCTATTGCTGGCGGCGGCGGCGGTGCAGGGGCTCGCCAGATTTCGCGTACTTCTTGGAATAAGGAGTTTTACGGTCCGCAGCCTGAAAGCTTTAAAGGTCTCAAATTCAATACAGGCGATATGGCAAGCGGCGGTTCTGGCGGACGTGTGGGTGAACGCGGCGGCAGCTACCAAGAAACCTACTTGTTCTTCCCAGGACCTGCCCTCAACATGAACGGTGGTCTTGGCGGCGGTAATGGGCAGGGCGGAGCAGGTGCACCTGCAGGTTCTTTGTCTGATCCGAAGAGCAACAGCGCTATTTCCTTTGAGGGTTCACAAGAGCGCTACTTATTCAGCCAAAACGTTGCCGGTAACGCAGGTGCCGATGCTACCCTCACAAAAAATTCCCAAGGAAATAATGGAGGTCAAGGCGGTGCAGGCGTGGTTGGTATCGGTATGGCTATTACCTGGTACCGCACAAGTGATCTGAACCAGTGTTCCATTCTCCACGGCTCAACCGGCGGCGGTGGATACGGCGGCGGCGGTAGCGCGTCAGTGACTACTGCTGCCGGTTATGGCGCGGATCAATCCTACGCCTCTGTCACAGGTTGGGTTGATGGGAACTACATCGAGGGGGGATACTGGTCACCAGTTGGCTCAGCGGCGTTCTCCGGCGCAGGTGGCGGTGGAGGGTCCTACGTCGATACCTCTCGCGTCTATGACTCCAATATAACTATTGGTAGCAACATTGGTAAGCCCGGTATGCGTGTGAATGGCGCGGCAACCGCTGTTGTATGCCGTAATTTCACAGCAGACAAGAAGACCAAGTAAATAAAGTACGGTGCGAAATACTTGTACGTATTTCGCACCGTATTTCTTTCCCTATAATACGTGTAACTAGGAATCTACACCTTATACGTTGATTGTTCCGTCCTCCTTACTGCACTTTGCAAATCTTTATATCAGCTTCTTAATGCCTTACCTTAATCCTATGAAAGCAAAATCCCCTTCTTATCTCGTCGAACTTCTTGTACAGGGGTCGGCATGGCATGTCCGCCTCGTGACAGCAAGCACTACCATTCCCAGCTCACGCATCATCAGTGGAATGTGAATATGGCGGCTAAGAACAAGTCTTTGCAAATACCTCATTCGATGGTACGTCACGTACATGTACAGTGACGGTAGATAAGAAGGATATGACATTTTCTATTACCAGTAGCTGTAGAAGGTCGTATCAGGTCTCTGCTCAAGGCGGCGGCGCAGGCGGTTCATATGTAGATAGCTCGCAAGTCTATAACTCTAATATTTCTTCAGGCACGACCCCGGGTTCCCCAGGTCGTCGTGTTAATGGAACCGCTGAGTCTTCGCTGTGCAAGCTTTCCTAACGCATTAAGTACGCACATGTAAGCGAATCTGACTTCTTGCTTTACGATAAAATTATCGCGCTCTGCCTTGAGAGGTGGGGCGCGATAGACTATATACAAATGAGTTTATAGGTATGAAAGAAGGTTCACTGTTGACCATTTCTGCACTTCCTCAAGTTGAATACCGCCAAGGCGCTATCGTCAAGCATGATGGATACGAAATTATCGACCATTGGTTTCAGGTTCCGCTCACTCACGGCCTGATTTTTTCCAAAGGGCGTGATGCCGCGCTATCTTCACGTTTTGCAGATCAAAGCATCAAAATTTTTGCTCGTGAAGTCATCAATACAAGCGAGACTCTGACTCTTCCCGTCGAGAAGCGTCCCTATATCGTCTATCTACAGGGCGGTCCTGGGTTTGGTTCCCCTAAGACCGGTTCCATCGGTGGGTGGATAGCCGAGCTGGCTAAAACTCACCGCGTTATCCTGCTGGATCAGCGTGGTACCGGTATGTCTTCTCCCCTATCCGCACGCAACATTACAGCGGTAGGTGACCCCCAGATTCAGGCCGAATATGTTGAGCTTTTCCGAGCAGACTCTATCATCGCAGATGCGGAAGCTATACGCGAGGTCTTACTCGCCAGCCGTAAGGACAAGCGGTGGTCAACCATCGGTCAGTCCTTCGGCGGATTCTTGACTCTGTCTTACCTGTCCTTCGCCCCACAATCACTGCGTGATTCGAGGATTACTGCGGGTTTGGCACCAATTCGCACCACAGTAGACAACGTGTACCAGCATACCTTCGATCGTATGGCTGAGCGCAACAAGGAATACTATGAGTGGTTCCCCGAGGATGCAGCTCTCGCTACTCGCATCGCAGAACATCTGCGCACCCACGAAGAGTACCTTCCCACGGGTGAGCGCCTGACCGACCACCGTTTTCAGATGGCTGGTCACTATTTAGGTGGGCGCTGGCGCGAGCGCGGTCTGCACTACTTCTTAGAAACTGCTTTCGCTGAAGGAGACGATCGCCTCTCAGATCAGTTCCTCTCATCTATGAGCAGCGAAGTTTCTTTCCTGGCAAATCCTCTCTATGCCCTTATGCATGAGACTATCTATGCAGATGGTCCCGCTGACGGTACCTTGCCGGGCATTGCGGGTTATGAGCTCTCACCTTCGCCCGCCCCCACTAATTGGGCAGCGGCACGGGTAGCTGCACAGCGCCCCGAGTTTTCTCCTGAAGCCGATACTCTATTCTTCACGGGCGAGCATATTTTCCCGTGGTACTACGAAGAAGATCCTGCGCTGCGCCCTCTGGCAGATGTTGCGCAGATTCTTGCGGAGAAGAAAGACTGGGGCCGACTCTACGATCATGAACAGTTGCATCGGAATGAGGTTCCGGTAGTTGCTGCAGCTTACAACCCAGATATTTATGTGGATTTTGAGAACTCAATGGAGACAGCCCGCTGGGTGGGTAATACTCAGGTGTGGACCTCAAAAACTCATCATCATGATGGTTTTGGTTCCGATCCACTCACTATTTTGGGCCATTTGAAGAATATGCTAGCCGAGGTCCATAATCAGTAAATTCTTTGTGAATACTAAAATCCGGTACAGCTTCTTAAGAAGCTGTACCGGATTTTAGTATTTCCAACCCTACATTTTAGTGAGCAACGGTAAAACGAACACCAGGATGTTTCGGGGTTTCCGCTTCGTCAAGCAGAGCAACAGCAAAATCCTCAGCACTAATCTCAGTACCAGCAGGAGTATCAAGCGATACATTGTATTTTCCGGTGCGCTCACCGGGACGGATAAGAGGTGCGGGGGAAAGCAACGTCCAAGCTAGCCCGTCGGATGCTCGGTATTCTTCAAGGATCTGACAGAAAGCTTTGGCTTCATTTTTGTACGCCTCGGGGAACCCAGCGGTATCAACGAGACGCACACCATTTTCGTCCATGAGGGAACCGGCACCACCTACAATCAGTAGACGGCCAGCAGGCTTGGCTGCAATTAGCGCTTTATGGGCGTTGATAACCGGATCTGCAGAAGTACCGCGACCGGCAGAAACAGCAATAATGGTAACGTCGTGACCGTTAACGATTGAGACAAGTTCGTCGGTGTTAGCTAGATCAACAGTTTTGCTTTCTGCACCGGGTACAGCATTGCCAGAACGGCTGTATGCATCGACCTGATGCCCGCGCGCAACTGCCTCTGCCACAGTGCGCTCCCCGACCATGCCGGTTGCCCCAATAACCGCGATGTTCATCTGTATATCCTTTCCTGTTTCCAAGCACGCCAATAGCTCGGATTTTTGTCTTGTACTCCCCCAGCTTGCCGGGCTTCCGAGACAATAGTATCCTTTAGTAACCAGATACCTCAAGGTAATTATAGAAACTTTCTCAATTTTTGGACTGGAAAGTAGTTATGGCTGCAACTCTGACATCACATAATGGAGCCCCCGCCAATATTCTGGCTAGCGCGTGTCCTTCACGTACTGTATTGCGACATCTTACGGACCGCTGGACTCCTATGATTGTTGCTGTTCTTGCCGATCAGCCAAGTGCTCGTTTTGGGGAGATTAAGGATCATATCGAAGGGTTATCCCCCAAAGTTCTTACCCAGACTTTGCGCTCCATGGAGCGCGATGGCCTGCTCACCCGCGCGGTCACGGCTTCCATGCCACCACGTGTAGATTATTCATTAACTCCGCTTGGTAATACACTTATTGCCCCGATGAATGCTTTACGCCAGTGGGCAGAAACTAATATGGATGCAGTTCTCGCCGCCCGCGAACGTTACGATCGGAACGTTGTTGCCTCATAGTTTTTCCTAGGCAGGAAGCATCTACCCCGCAAATTCAAAGCAGGGTGAAGTAATTCCGATTGCTCGGGCTACGACTTTATCGCGCCGTTTTTCTTCTGCGGCAACAGTAATAACAGTTTCGAGACGGTAAAGCCCTTCCTGAGCAGTTACATAAACCTCATGCGCAGACACCTGCCCGCCAAGAGGAACAGAGGTTGATTTGTTTGTTAGTGTTCTGTCTCGGCTTTGTCGTATAGGTATGCCCACTATTACGCACCTGGACCCCATCAGGGTCATAGAGGTAAACATCCAACTTGACGTCACCTTTGCCTTTGCGCC
Organism: Rothia dentocariosa ATCC 17931; assembly: GCF_000164695.2. Classification (NCBI taxonomy): domain Bacteria; kingdom Bacillati; phylum Actinomycetota; class Actinomycetes; order Micrococcales; family Micrococcaceae; genus Rothia; species Rothia dentocariosa. The sequence continues at coordinate 2,040,084 of NC_014643.1, read as the reverse complement.
TACCATGGTCTGCGTCATGTGCCGCTACAGAGTATTTAAAAGAATACCGACATCCTGGTCGTAGCTGAGCTTCTGAATCGTAGCCAGCACGGTACGCCGTGCGCAAAACAATACTCGCTTTTTCATTGCCTACTGCGGTGCTTTCCGACATCCAGTATTCCTGCCCACCAATAATTTTTATCCCATTCGAGGCAGGCGATATCAGCTCCCCGGATGCAGGATTGGAGATAGACCACCGCTCCAACTGGGCAAAACTGGGTCCAGGTACATCTTCACAGCCGGAAGCTGCAAAAGCTGGTACTGTCACTGCTGACAGCACTGCAGGTACAGCCCAGGCTATACCTTTAGTAACAGTGCGGCGATTTGCCCTGTAATCGCAGCTCTGCGACGCACCGGTTCGCACAGGTATTGTTCCTTCTTTCAAGTTTTGATGACCACCTAAACCCTTATGGAACAAGAACACATCCAGAGTGTAGGTATACGTGTAAATCTATGCATATGCGCTACGACATTATTATCTTTCTGTGCATGTACAAGGTTATGCAAAATAATCTACTTTACATTGGCTCAAAAATTGGCACAGTAAAGCCAAGACCACGATTCTGGACTCGACGAGACTCCAGGCCCTCGGCAGGAACGTCAAAGACAGCCTCAAACCTATAGACTCCAGGAATTGCTTTGAGAGTCCATTCTTGTGCCTGTATATCTTCACCTAAGGGAACTGGAATAAACCCCCCAGGTTGTCCAGCGGGGTCAGTGGTATATCGAAGAGTTTTTCCGTTAATAAGTTTTCCCCGAGGATCTCTCAGGGTAATAGTTACTTTAGGATTACCACGGTATTCTCCGGAAGCTGCTCGTGTTTCCATAGCCGTCATATAGATACGTACACGATACATACCACATTCAGTATTTAAAATACTGCTGTCATCAGATCCTGATTCAAACCCCGCAGTAATCCTAATAGTAGCGGGTTCTTCACCTAAAGCAGTTGTATTTGAAATCCAATATTCTTTTCCATGAAACGTGCTCGGACGATTAGATCCAGCGGACTTGAGTTTTCCTCTGTCTGGATTCTTAATGGCCCACGAACCCGCCTGGCGAAATCCAGGGGCGCTCTTAGGGTCACATCGGGATGCAGCAACTGCTGGAACCGCTGTAGAAGCGACCACTATCGGGGTAGCCCATGCGACGCCCTTAGCCACAGCACGTCGATTAATAGGTATTGACTTATTTCTGGGCAAAAGCTTCTCCTTGAATGCCTATGCATATCTTGTGAGTGAGTGTAATTGCTTCTCTGCTAACAAGTAATTATAACGCGCAAATTCCTATACATCTGTGAAGTGAAAATAACGCATATCTTCATCGAAGCAATATTCTAAATTTTAGGACAAAACACAATATCTCAACAAGTATAAGGTTGAACCTTTATATTTTCATTCTTAATAAGACATTACGCATGCCCAGCTTCTCGCATCTGCCGAAATTCTTTTTTGAGATCGGTAAGTTCATCACGTAAACGTGCCGCTAACTCAAACTGCAGGTTTTCTGCAGCCAGACGCATCTGCTCACTCAATTGTTCGATAAGTTCCAACAGATCCTCAGCAGGCTCAGCTGCGAGACCATCGGCGCGAACACGGTCTTGAGCTTTGGCAAGAAGAGCATCCGACTCTGGGGTACTTGCTGCGATCTTCGAAGAAGTACTTGACCCTGTCTTCGCTCCGGCTTCAACTGTTCGAGAACCTTTCTTACCGCTCTTGCGTAATTGCAAAAGCTCATGTGTGTCTTCCTCTTCGCGAGCGAGAACATCTGTAATATCCGCAATTTTCTTCCTCAGAGGCTGCGGATCTATGCCGTGCTCCCGGTTATACGCCTGCTGAATCTCTCGACGACGGTTCGTCTCGTCAATAGCAGTACGCATTGAATCGGTAACAGTATCTGCATACATATGTACCTGCCCCGAGACGTTACGCGCTGCACGACCAATCGTCTGGATGAGCGAGGTCGTCGAACGTAAGAATCCTTCTTTATCAGCGTCCAAAATAGCCACCAGTGAAACCTCAGGAAGGTCCAGTCCCTCACGAAGCAGATTAATACCTACCAGAACATCAAAAGTGCCCATGCGAAGCTCACGTAACAGCTCTACGCGTTTGAGAGTATCTACATCGGAGTGCAAATATTGCACACGTACTCCATGCTGCACCAAATACTCGGTCAAGTCTTCTGCCATACGTTTGGTTAGAGTCGTCACCAAAACACGCTCGTCGCGTTCAGTACGCTCTTGAATTTGTTCAAGAAGGTCGTCAATCTGCCCCTTCGTAGGCTTTACAATAATCTCTGGGTCCACCAGTCCTGTTGGACGAATAATCTGCTCAACATAACCATCAGCCTGCGAAAGCTCATACTTGCCGGGAGTAGCCGAAAGATAAATAGTTTGCCCTATGCGCTCTAAGAATTCATCCCATTTTAGAGGGCGGTTGTCCATGGCAGAAGGCAGACGGAACCCATGTTCCACGAGCGTACGTTTACGAGACATATCGCCCTCGTACATGGCACCGATTTGAGGTACCGTCACGTGTGACTCGTCGATAATAAGCAGGAAATCATCGGGGAAATAGTCTAACAGACAATGCGGAGCCGAACCTGCTGAACGACCGTCGATATGGCGTGAATAGTTCTCAATACCGCTGGTGAACCCCATCTGTTCCATCATCTCAAGGTCATAGGTGGTACGCATACGTAGTCGCTGTGCCTCCAGCAGCTTCCCCTGAGATTCTAGCGTTTGTAAACGTTCCTGGAGTTCGTCTTCGATAGAGGCAATAGCGCGAGCCATGCGCTCAGGACCGGCAACATAGTGGCTCGCTGGGAAGACATACATCTCGTCTTCCTCTCGAATAACCTCACCCGTGAGCGGGTGCAGAGTATAAATAGCCTCAATCTCATCGCCGAAGAATTCAATACGAATAGCATGCTCTTCGTACATAGGGATGATTTCGACAGTATCGCCCCTCACCCGAAAGGTTCCACGGTGAAAATCCATGTCGTTACGGGCGTACTGCATATTCACGAATTGGCGCAGCAGGTCATCACGATCTATCTCATCCCCGCGCTCAAGAGTGACCATCTGCTCCACATATTCTTCGGGCGTACCCAAACCGTAAATACACGATACAGTCGAGACCACAACAACATCGCGGCGAGTCAAAAGGGAATTCGTAGCAGAGTGCCGCAGGCGTTCTACTTCTTCATTGATCGAGGAGTCTTTCTCAATAAAAGTATCCGTCTGCGGAACATATGCCTCAGGCTGATAGTAGTCATAGTATGAGACGAAATACTCGACTGCGTTATTGGGCAAGAGCTCACGCAGTTCATTGGCTAACTGGGCAGCAAGAGTCTTATTCTGCACCATAACAAGCGTAGGACGCTGCACAGATTCGACCAGCCATGCCGCCGTAGCAGATTTACCGGTGCCGGTGGCACCCATCAGAACGATGTCTTTTTCACCGTTCTCCACGCGCTCAGTAAGCTCAACAATAGCCTTAGGCTGATCACCAGCTGGCTGATATGGACTGACAACTTCAAAAGGGGCTACGACTCGTTTAATCTCCGGAGCAAGACTCATACATCTATTCTAGTTGATGTATTCGAGAAATCAGAGGGTTTCACTCTAGGAAGATGCATGCCACCATCTAAGAAATTGATGGGTCCAATATCCCACACGATCCAAACTTGATACTTATTTAACTATAGCTCCCGATAGTTGCATGAAATCTCGTACTGTCATGGGCAGGTAGCCATTTAGCGCTCCCATGAGAGCGGCGAGCGTATCGTCTTCGTCAGCTTTCATTGGAATGCCGACCGCAGGCATAGTAATCCGTTGCTTATAAAGATCGAGTACAGCACAGATCGTGCGCCCTGGAACATCCAGAACGTGAAAATTGCCGCGATGCGCAACCGCGCGAATATTTTTATCCGGGGTAATAATCAAAGATCGCAGATCTGGCGCAACCCGAGAATCAAACCGTGGAGCGCCATTTTGCGACGGTGCATTACAGGTATCATCCTCATCAGTGCTCTGAGGAAAGCACTCACCTACAAGAGCCGTCACCACAATATACCGCGCTCCCATTTTCATGGCGCGGTGCACGTTAATTTCAGCGTATTCTTCAATACGGTATCCCAGCTCAAGCCCACATCGAATATCGTTCTCTGAATCTTCTACTTCTTCATCCCAGAAACATGAGAAACATGTATCTGGTGCACCCCGCTCTATGGTATGCACGCGTTGGTAGTCATCGTCGAGGAGCATAACAGATAGTTCATACCCGTCAGGAATTTCGCGTATACCTGTAGCACTCAGCGCCACAGCTTCATTGGAGTTTCCCAACGGAAAAGTTTCCCACAGACTGGGTATAAAGGGGTTAACTGCACCATCGAGCGCTGGATTACATGAGACCGGCTGGGGTTCGGCTTCCATAGGCTGGTAAAAATCTTGAGGCGGCATGGTCACAATTAGTCCACGCATCTTAGGTGCCAAACAGAGCTCTAGGGCTAGGAGTAGACGGGCAGCATGAGCACGAGTTATCACAGGGGCCTGGATGATATGCAGCATACGAGAATTATCTTGAGAGATTTTCTCCCCCACGCCGCGAGCTGCGTTGGAATACTGATTATAGAGGCGAACTAGGGTTCCTTGAGGAAGATTTTCGCCTACTTCTTGAAGAGTGACTGCAATACGTTCAATTTCAGAAGGAAAAGCACGGCAAATACGGTTAAGCTGTTGCGCAAAATCATGCGGCCGCTGCGTCAACACGTTCAGGAGCGTATCTAGGTTACCCTGCGCATAAGCATTGAGAATCTGCTCAACAGTCGCAGGTTCAACATCGGGTTTAGGCGTATGTGTGACGGAGCTATGCTGTTCAGAGTTAAAATGCACGGGAAAATTCTCGGCTTTCACTTGCGGTGTATGTGGCAGACAATGCTGCACCGTATTCAACGTACCACAATCAACACCAAGATACTATGCCTATCCTAGTTTAAAATTTAGGGTATGCTCTAAATCTAATATGGCTAGGCTAAAAACAGGGAATATCTACCCACCGGGTATCGCCCCATACGATATTTTTCCGACCAGAAGTTATTGCTATAACACGTTCCTGTGCCTCGCGCTTCTTCTGCTCCCGGTCGAAAACACCTAGAGAGATCTGGGCGCCGTCTACAAGATAATCCGTACCTAATACTTCAATTCCTGATGCCCGAATCTCATTCTCCACTCGCCCAACCTCAGCCAGAGAAACTAAAACGGTGCCTACCCGCATCCGTTCCCGAGAATCAAAATGGGCGTTATCGAGAGTCTGCACCACCGCATCGGTATAGGCGCGCACCAATCCGCCAGCGCCCAGTTTGATACCCCCAAAATAACGAACAACAACGGCCACAAGATCAGAAAGGTCAGTACCGCCCTCATCAATGCGTGTCTGGCGTGCTAAAAGAGCTTGAAGCATTGGAATTCCTGCAGTACCAGCAGGTTCGCCATCGTCCGATGAACGTTGAATTTCACGGTCCGCTCCAAGAACAAAGGCCGAACACACATGGCGGGCATCGTGATAGCTCTTCCGAAGCGAATCTATGTAAGTGCGTGCCTCATCTGTTGTGTATACGCGTTTAACATGACCAATAAATTCGCTACGCTTAATCTCAAGAAGACTCTCATAGGGCTCTATTCCATGCAATACTGTGTATCGTTGTGCACGGGATTCTTGGAACATTTGAGTACTCACAACTACTATTCTAGGGGTTTCATGGGCGTTACACAGTACCGTCGCTACGCGCTGACAGGCGGCATTGGAAGCGGTAAAAGCACAGTCGCGCGGATGTTCAGGGATCTAGGCGCCGTTATTATTGATGCAGATGCGATCTCGCGTGAACTCATGGAGCCTGGGCAGGAAGTCCTTGCTCGCACAGTCAACCTCTTCGGAGAGTCCGTCCTCAATGCAGACGGAACCCTTAATCGTGCTCGTTTAGCGGAACGTATCTTTGCCCATGACGCAGAGCGAAAGAAACTCAATGCTATTGTGCATCCCAAAGTTCGTGCTCGCGCCTCTGAGATTGTTGACGATGCGGTAAACTCCCCCAGCTTTTCGGGCATTATCATTGATGATATTCCGCTCCTGGTTGAGACTCAACGCGCTGCAGAATTTGATGCTGTCATTGCGGTACAGACAGATCTCCCCATTCGTCTAGAGCGACTTAGCAAATATCGGAATATGTCTTATGCAGAAGCCCAAGCACGCATTTCTGCTCAAGCCACCGATCAACAGCGCTCCGCCATTGCTCGGTGGGTTATTACCAATAGTGGATCTCGTGATGATACTCAAGCACAGGTTCAAAAGGTTTGGGACGAACTACGTGCTGAGGTCTAAAACTGTACGCGAGAAAAGACGCACAATACTACACGAGGGTTCCCCAGGTTTGGGGAACCCTCGTGCGTGATATTTATGCTCTAGAACTAGAGGCTACTCTATAAACGAATAAACCTTAGTTACCAGTCAGCTTCTTACGCAGTTCTGCTAGAGCCTCGTCAGATGCGAGAGTACCAGCGGAAGACTTCTCATCGGAAGAGTAAGATGATGCGGGTGCTGGCTCAGCTGCGGCAACGGGAGCAGCAGCGGCTGCCTCTGCGTCAGCTTCAAGTGCTTTAGCAACCTGAACCTTGTGTGCCTCGAAACGAGCCTGTGCTTCTGCATATTGTGCTTCCCAAGCCTCGCGCTGTGCGTCAAAGCCTTCAAGCCATTCGTTAGCTTCGGGATCGAAGCCTTCGGGGTACTTGTAGTTGCCAGCTTCATCGTATTCAGCTGCCATACCGTACAGTGCGGGATCGAACTCAGTAGCGTTGGGATCAACGCCTTCGTTAGCCTGTTTGAGGGACAGGGAGATACGACGACGATCCATATCAATATCAATGATCTTGACGAAGAGCTCTTCGCCCACTGAAACAACCTGCTCTGCCAAATCAACATGGCGCACAGCAAGCTCAGAGATATGAACCAGACCCTCAATACCGTCTTCAACACGAACAAACGCACCGAAGGGAACGAGCTTAGTAACCTTACCGGGTACGATCTGACCCAGAGCGTGGGTGCGAGCAAATGCCTGCCACGGATCTTCCTGGGTGGCCTTCAAAGACAGTGAGACACGCTCACGATCCAGATCAACCTCAAGAACTTCAACGGTTACAGGCTGACCAACTTCGACAACCTCGGAGGGGTGGTCGATGTGCTTCCAGGAGAGTTCGGAAACGTGAACCAGACCGTCCACGCCACCCAAATCGACGAAGGCACCGAAGTTGACGATAGACGATACAACACCTTCGCGTACCTGGCCCTTTTCGAGCTGGTTGAGGAAAGTGGAGCGAACCTCGGACTGAGTCTGCTCAAGCCATGCACGGCGAGAGAGAACAACATTGTTGCGGTTCTTGTCAAGCTCGATGATCTTAGCTTCGAGCTGCTGACCGATGTAGGGTGCAAGATCGCGAACACGACGCATCTCAACGAGGGATGCGGGCAGGAAGCCTCGCAGACCAATGTCAAGGATAAGACCGCCCTTGACAACCTCAATAACGGTACCGGTGACGACGCCGTCGTTTTCCTTGATCTTTTCGATGTCGCCCCATGCACGCTCGTATTGTGCGCGCTTCTTGGAGAGGATCAGGCGACCTTCCTTGTCTTCCTTAGTCAGGACGAGAGCCTCGATTTCATCGCCAACTGCGACTACTTCACCGGGATCTACATCGTGCTTGATAGAAAGCTCGCGAGAGGGAATGACGCCTTCGGTCTTGTAACCGATGTCGAGCAGAACCTCGTCGTGATCAACCTTAACAACCTGACCGGAGACGAGATCGCCATCGTTGAAGTACTTGATGGTCTCGTCAACTGCCTTGAGGAATTCTTCCTCGTTGCCGATGTCGTTGATTGCGACCTGAGGGATGTTGGTGCTCATGTAGTTAGGGCTCCAATTGGATTAATAATAGGTCGACGTCTCCGGCAAGTTTGCGAGCGCCCACTTGCTGTTTCCTACTCAAAACATGGGAGGTGACGTCGATTCTGACGGATACTTACCGCGCGTATCATCCGGAAGATGCGTAGGTACATACCTCTGGTGCATAGGGATGCTGATACACGCGATTACTAGTGTACGTGTTTTTCGGGCGTGTCGTCAATGAATGACGCGCATCGGTGCGGGTATTTTTTGCATTATATTCTGTGTGCAATATATTCCGAATAAGTCCGACGGCATCGTTCATCTCTATTCACGGCTTCTGACTAGTGGCCGGCTTCTTCCCAGGACTTGCCCCAGCCAACTTGCACGTCGAGAGGAACCTTCAGCTCAATAGCTTCACTCATTTCTTCTACTAGGATGCGCTGCGCTGCTTCGCGTTCACCGGCGGCAACTTCGAGGATAATCTCGTCATGAACCTGCAAGAGCATGCGGGTCTTAAGGTTCTCTTCTTGAAGTCGGCGGTGAATGTTAATCATCGCGATTTTAATAATGTCTGCAGCTGTCCCCTGAATTGGAGCGTTGAGGGCAGCTCGTTCGGCTGCCTCACGTCGAGTTCGGTTTGGAGAGTCAAGATCTGGCAGTGAACGGCGGCGCCCATAAATAGTTTCGGTATAACCGTCATTATGAGCCTGTTTGACGACCCCGCGCAGGAAACGCCCCACACGACCAAATCGTTTGAAGTAGTTGGTGCGTAACTCCCCTGCCTCATCGGAGCTAATGTTGAGCTGCTTCGCGAGACCAAATCGAGAAAGACCGTATGCCAGTCCATAAGACATTGCTTTAACTTTCGCACGCATCTGGGGTGTCACCTCTTCGGGGGCAACCCCGAACACCTCAGAGCCAACGTACCGATGTAGGTCTTCACCATCCGCATAAGCCTGGATTAATTTCTCATCGGCGGCAAGATGCACCATAATACGCATCTCAATCTGCGAGTAGTCGGCGGTGAGCAAGCCTTCATACTCTACGCCGTCTAAAATTTTTGGAGCCACGATAAAGGCGCCGCGGATACGCCGCCCTTCATCAGTGCGGATTGGAATATTCTGCAGGTTCGGCGCCGTTGAGGACAGACGCCCCGTTGATGCGGCATTTTGCTGGAAAGTAGTGTGTACACGACCATCTGCGACTGCCGCTTTTTGTAAACCTTCGACAGTCTGTTTGAGCTTGATGTTATCTCGGTATGCCTGGAGCGCAATCAAGAATTGAGCACCATCTGACTCCGGCGATACTTTGGTCAACAAGTCAGCCACAGATTCTGAATCCGTTGAATATCCGGACTTAATTTTGCGGGTCTTCGGAAGACCGAGCCTCTCAAAGAGTACAGTTTGGAGCTGTTTCACAGATGCCAAATTGAGGGGCTCACCATTGACGTCACCACCAATAAGTACTTTCGCCTGTTCCTCGGCCATGGATGCGCGTGAGCTGAACGTATCATTAAGCTCGTTTAGTAAGGCATCTGAGACAGCGATACCCGCCTGTTCCATATCGGCCAGAACGTACAGAAGCGGAAGCTCAATATCTTCATAAATCTTAAGCTGACCCTGTTCCTGCATCTCGAAGTGCAGAATACGCGCCAGTTCGTGAATAACCCGTGAAACCTGGGTAAAGTAACGTAGGTTCTCTTCACCGGGCATCTCAAAAAGTGAGGGTGCTTCCTCTGGGAAGACAAGTTCGCTGAATTCCTGTTGGGGAATCCAAAGATATTTCTCGGCTAAATCCTCAATACGTTCAGCAAAGAGCCTACGATTCGCAGCTGCTATGTATCCGCACATATATGAGGATAATGACGGATCTTCGATGGCTCCATCGAGTTTATACCCGTACTCACGTAAGAGTTTCCGCTGATTTTTGAGATCCATCACGATCTTACGCATTTGAGGGTCAGAAACCCACTCCGCGAATGCTGAGGCGAGATCTTCGGAAATATTCGTCAGGTTGATCCACAGCGACGATTCTTTCGAGGTCAGAATAATTCCTCGCAGTACCGGATTCTCTTCAGCAGCGCGAATCTTAGTCTTGGTAACTTTCACACCTTCACGGGCTACAGGCACATCAATCACAGGGAAAAGCGTAACCGCACCTTTAAGCCTTTCAGGAACCTCAATGGCATTACCCGATGCGTCACGCCCATACCCAACGTGGGCTGCATGCTCGCACCATACACGAAAATCTGCGGCCGATTTCACGGTGATCGCATCATCGGTACGAATCGGCTCAAAGGTGGGACCACTCGGAACACCATTATCTGTCATGGGTTCTTCACCTGCGGTACGAACTTGCGCACCCAAAGCACGTATGACAGGCCCTAATATATCCTGGGCCCGCTTACGAATAGTGCGGAATTCCACTTCATCGAAGAACGCTTCAAGCTCTTGAAGGTCCGGAATAAACCGCATTTGATCGAACTCAACATCCAAATTGAGCGTGTCAACAAGCTGGTTGAGGCGACGATTCCTGCGCACATTCTCAATGTTTTCGCGCAGAGCCTCACCTTTTTTACCTTTGATGTTCTCGCTATTAGCAAGTACACCTTCAAGATCACCGTACTCGTGAAGCCATTTAGCAGCAAAGCCTGGTCCAACTCCGGGGACTCCAGGCAGATTATCGGCTTGCTCACCGGTGAGCGCAGCGAGATCCGGATACAGCCGAGGTGGTACTTTTGTTTTTTTCTCAACCGCTGCAGGATCCATACGCTGAATACCTTTGGAGGGACCAGTCGTTACGGGATACAGCAATGTAACATCGTCCGTAACAAGCTGGAAAATATCGCGGTCTCCTGAAAGAATGAGCACTTTGTATTGAGCTTCTGATCCCTGCCGTGTCAGGGTCGCGACGATATCATCTGCCTCATAATTCTCCTGGGTGAGCGCCGGGATTTTCAGAGCTCCGAGCATCTTCTTGATGAGATCAAGCTGCCCGTCGAAGGCTTCAGGGATAACGTTACGGCCGCTCTTATATTCGCTGTATTCCTCCGTGCGAAAAGTACCACCGGGCAGATCGAATGCCACCGCAATATGGCTAGGGTTATGGTCTTTAATAATGTTCAGCAAGGTAGACAGGAAGGCATGAACTGCTTCCGTATGCTGCCCGTCGCTTCGCACAAAAACATGGCTTCCCGTTTTCTCTGCCATTGTATAAATGCCAAAGAAAGAGCGAAGGGCCAGTGAATGTCCATCAATAAGGAGCAGGGTATTTTCTGAGTTACTCACAATCCCATTCTAGAGGTTTTCGACGGCGTGAGTGATAGTGAACGCAACACGCCTGAAAACTTCTAAAAGGCCTAGTACCGGCTAGGCGTTTTCATGTCATGAACGTCTGTCCTGTCGCTGGATAAACATATTCATTCACGCTAGGATATAACTCTATACTTGAGTGTTCCCTGAGAATACCGGGGATGAGCGGCATGGATCTTATCGGTCCCAACACACATAGGAAATTATGAAACTACTCAAAAAGATCCCTCTCCTTGCCTGGATTGTGATTGCAATTCTTGCAGGTGTTCTTATCGGTGCTACAACTCCTGGGATGATCGGTGGCATAAATAGCGGGCTGGGTACCTCTATCCCTACCGATGTTGTAGTTCAGATCTTTGTCTCGTTCTCTACTGTTTTCAGTGCGTTCCTGAGCTTCTCTATCCCGCTTATTATTATCGGTTTTATCGTTCCAGGAATTGGTTCGCTAGCCCAAGGTGCAGGTAAGATGCTGGGCATTACCGTAGCTCTATCATATCTTTCCAGTATTGTTGCTGGATTTTTAGCTTTAACGGCGGCACTATTCCTGTACCCTATTTTGTTGAAGGGGCAACGGTTAGAATCTTTTGATAACCCTGAAAATGCACTCTCGACAGGATACATCAAGTTTGAGCTTGACCCCATTATGGGAGTGATGAGCGCACTTATTCTGTCCTTTATCCTAGGTCTGGGAATAACAGCCCTCAAGACTCGTAGCATGCTCAATCTCTTCGAGGATTTTCAAGTTATCATTGAGAAGCTTCTCAGCTACGTTATTATTCCGCTTCTACCCATCCATATCGTGGGTGTCTTTGCGAATATGACCCTTGCGGGCCAGGTTGCTAAGATTCTTTCGGTCTTTGGCATGGTATTCATTATGGTCATTATCTTGCACTGGGTAACGCTAACGCTACAGTACACAGTTGCCGGAAGCGTTTCAAAGCGCAACCCGTTTAGGATGCTCAAGACCATGATGCCCGCCTATTTCACGGCCATCGGAACCCAGTCCTCAGCAGCTACCATCCCGGTAACGGTTCGATCCGCGAAGAAGGCTGGTATTTCTCCTCGCGTGGTTGATTTCGCTATTCCGCTATGCGCTACCATCCACCTTTCGGGTTCTATGATCACGATTACTTCATGTGCAGTCGCAGTCCTGTATATGACTGGGCAAAACCCCAATTTTGCCTCGGTAACTCCAGTAGTGCTTATGCTAGGCATTATGATGGTCGCGGCCCCGGGCGTACCCGGCGGAGGCGTGATGACCGCCATTGGGCTGCTGGAGTCGATGCTTGGTTTCAATGAATCCATGATCGCCCTCATGATTGCTCTGTACCTTGCGCAAGACTCTTTCGGTACCGCAACTAATGTCACCGGAGATGCCACCATTGCAACGTTTACCGAACGTATCTCTAAGATATTGGGAGTTGATCCAACTGCCGGGATTAGCGATGAAGACATCGAAAAAGCAGAAGCAATTTCGGCATAGCCTTGATCTAAACGACGGGGTGCGCGTCCAGAAACCTTGGATGCGCACCCCGTTATTCATATGGAGCTTTACTTACACCTTACTTATTCCGTACGAGGGCTTCGCTAATATGCTGACATCCTTTCCAACCCCAATAGATGCGATGGTTCACAATAAGCCCATCAGATATTTCCATGAGCTCTAAGATATCTATTTGTTCTCCTTCAGGAGTTTCTCGCGGATATTCCCACACCAAAGTTTTCCCATTAGTCAGATACTCCCCCGTGCGGTACCAACGTACAAGTTCATTCGGACGACGGTGGGTGCCCTCTTCCAGAAAATGCTTAATCGCTTCTCGTCCCCGCAAAACTCCGCCGCCAGCTCCGGGAATTATTGCTGGCACGAGGGGGCTTTCAAAAACTGCGTCCTCAGCATAAAGGCTGAGCAGTCCTTCAGTATCACGGTTTTTAGCGTACCGATGCCATTCTTCATAGATACGTGCATGATCATCCATATTCTTACACCTTCCAAAGCAGGAATCTCGTTTCTTCTCAATCCCGACAAACACATACTTGATAAGAGCTCTTTTTCTACTCCACCCTATCACTGGGAGTACACTTGAAGGCATGACTGAATCTACCCCTAAACTATCTGCTGACCTTGTAGCGCAGCTCAACGAGCACGGTGTGCCCGCAGAGACTCATAAATTCTTTCCGAAGGGCTTGGGAGAGCTAATCCCCCGTATGGGAATTATCTTTAGTGAGCTAACTGCTGAGCGAGCTGTGGCATCCATGCCTGTGCAGGGGAATACCCAGCCTGTCGGTTTGCTCCACGGAGGGGCCTCGGCTGTTCTTGCAGAAACTCTTGGTTCATTAGCAGCAGGTATCCATGGAGGAGTTGACTCCATAGCCGTTGGGGTAGATCTCAATGCAACTCACGTGCGCCCCGCCATTAGTGGCCACGTTACGGGAATCTGTACGGCAGTTAAGCTGGGACGTACCGTTTGTGTACACACTATAGAGATTATGGATGAGTCCGATCGAACTATTTGTGCAGCTCGTATAACTAATATGATCATTCCACGACCCTAAAGCAGACATATAGAGGATTGATATGGCGCGCCAACCGTATTCCAAACGCTATCCAAAAATCGTCCGTGCAAAACGTATTACATTGCCCTTAGCCATAGCTGCTCTACTGGTATGTTGGGTTGCCGCTATGGGAAATCCAGGAAGTTTCTGGTGGCTAGGACTTTTCATAGCAGCCGGCGTTTTACTCTGGGCTGGATCCCCAACAGCACGCCCGATTAAAGGTCCTCATGGTAGTGATGACGATGACGACATAACCCGTATAATGCGACGCTAATACATTCATTTCAATGCTGTCGTGAGCAAATGAAAGCGTAAAACAGGAGTGTGGATTTTCAGGACAACAAGAGTCTTGTTGTCCTGAAAATCCACACTCCTGAATTTTATATTCTAGAGCAGCAGCTAATCATCGTTTGGGACTTGACACTAAGGTCCCAAGAATATTACTCAGACAGCTGCTTGATAATAGTATCGGATACCTCTCGCATAGAGAGGCGACGGTCCATTGAGGTCTTCTGAATCCACCGGAATGCCTCAGGCTCGGTGAGGTTCATTTTGGTGATAAGCAATGACTTGGCACGATCTACGAGCTTTCGAGTCTCAAACTGATCACGAATAGTTGTAACCTCTTTCTCTAGCGTACGCAGCTGTTCATATCGAGAAAGCGCCACCTCGATAGCGGGGAAAAGGTCATTAGGAGTAAAGGGCTTGACCACATATGCCATGGCCCCAGCTTCAACAGCACGATCCACCAGCTCTTTCTGGCTGAAAGCGGTCAGGAGCACCACAGGCGCTATTTTTTCCTTTCCGATTTCCTCGGCGGCTGTAATACCGTCCATAATCGGCATTTTGACATCCATGAGCACCAAATCGGGATGGTGTTTTTTGGCAAGCTCGATAGCGGTTTTACCATTATCGGTCTCTGCCACGACCTCGAACCCTTGGTCCTTCAGGATTTCGACGATGTCCAGGCGAATCAATGCTTCGTCTTCGGCAACCACAACGGTGCGCGCCGAGACCTGATCTCCCTCGTGTTCGTGAGCGGTCTTCTCTGACATAACTCTCTCCTTGGTCTATTTTCAGTCGCCTTTATTCTACAGTAGTTAATAAAACTTCATCTACTGTATAAGGTTGAAATTTGTATGTTTCTCGTCTAGGTGCAAAACTATCGTCGAGGATTCAAAGAATACTGTGGATATTTCTTGCTCTTTGTAATTCGATTTTCTGCCAATCGATAGGGTAGAATCTTATGCGTACCTTTGAGTGCAAGCCCGAGTGGCGGAATTGGCAGACGCGCCTGACTCAAAATCAGGTTCTTCGGAGTGTGGGTTCGAGTCCCACCTCGGGCACATTTACTAAACTCGTCTTGACCATAGTTATGGTTTTGAGACGAGTTTTTATTTTCTTGGAGCTCCAGTTCAATAGATTGGGTACCCGCAACTCATATGGTGGGTCTTTCCGCATATAAAAAGTCCCGCCTCCTGCATCAAAGAGGCGGGACTTCTCATAGATTCAGTTCGAAAAATGTTTACACGATAAAGAAGAACCTTACTTATGTTCGTCTTCCCCGTAGGGGCGCAGGTGCTCACGCTCTTCCGGTTCATGTTCGCCGGAACCCTGTTCCTTAATACGGTGTACCTTAACCATATTGGTTGATCCCGCCACCCCGGGAGGCGAACCTGCAGCAATCACAATAAGATCACCCGGTTCTGCGAGCTTATGCTCGACCAGGTAGTCATTTACGATGTCGGTCGTACCGTCAATGTTGGTCGCCACCGGCGCATGCGCAGCTTCAACACCCCACAACAGTGAGATAAAAGCACGCACCTTTGGGTTGGGGGTGAAAGCAAGTACCGGCTGCGCAGGGCGTAGACGTGCTAAACGGCGTGCTGAGTCACCCGTCTGGGTAAAAGTACTAATGTAATCTACATCCAATTGTTCCGCAATGTTTACAGCTGCACGCGTGATGGCACCACCACGGGTACGGGGCTTACGGTCCAGCTGTGGTACGCGGTATAGACCTTTTTCCTCAGTATCACGAATAATGGAGGCCATTGCCGCAATGGTAATAATGGGGTAATTGCCTACCGAAGTCTCGCCGGAGAGCATCACCGCATCGGCGCCATCCAAGATTGCGTTTGCACAGTCAGAGACTTCCGCGCGCGTAGGAGTCGGGCTAGAGATCATGGACTCAAGTACCTGAGTTGCCACGATAACGGGCTTAGCCCAGCGACGAGCCATCTCAATAGCTTTCTTCTGAACCAGTGGCACCTCAGAGAACGGCAGTTCCACGCCAAGGTCGCCACGGGCGACCATGATGCCATCAAACTTGTCGATAATATCTTGCAGATTATCAACGGCTTGAGGCTTTTCGATCTTGGCAATCACCGGAATACGGATACCCTCTTCGGCCATGATCTCATGAACGCGGTTTACGTCTTTCCCGCTACGTACAAAGGAAAGAGCAATAATATCTACGCCCAAATTCAGGGCAAAACGAAGGTCAGCCTCATCCTTCTCGGTCAGTGCGGGAAGAGAAACGGCCGCCCCAGGAAGGTTGATGCCTTTATTGTTTGAAATAGGTCCGCCTACAATCACACGAGTGCGAACACGAGTTGGAGTTACTTCAACGGCTTCCAGTTGGATCTTACCGTCATCCAGCAAAAGTTTATCGCCAGGCTTCACATCGCCAGGAAGACCTTTATAAGTCGTACCACAGATATCCTTGGTACCCTCAACGTCCTCAGAAGTAATCGTAAAATCAGCGCCAGGCTTTAGATATTCTTCCCCGTTTACAAAGCGCTCCAAACGGATCTTAGGACCTTGCAGATCAGCAAGAATAGCTACTTCTTTCCCCAACGCCGCGGATTGTTCACGGATAGTTGTGTAAGAGTTAGTGTGAACGTCATGGTCACCGTGACTCATATTCAGACGGGAAACGTTCATACCCGCCTTGATCGCTTCCGCAATTTTTTCGGGAGAAGAAATAGCCGGACCAATGGTTGCAACGATTTTTGCGCGCCTCATGTACCTAACCTTCGTGTGTTGGGGTGGAACCTTCTAAGAAAGATACCCACAATATAGATGGAACCTTCTCATCAGGAATCCCAATTATTCCCACACAACACCATGTATACACAACATGGCATGTGCGGCATTCATCCCTTCTAGTATATTCCTTCTCAAGCGTTTTCGGGAGGAAAATTCTCGGTATTTTCAGGAAATCCTTGTTTTAACCTCGAACCATGTTGCCCACTCAAGACTCACGTGCTCTCTACCTGCCCCTCAGAACAATAATTAGGTTTTAGTTGTTTTCTGACATCTCATTTGAAACTATGGCCAAGCGCTCCTGTCCGAGAAACAAATATGCCCACATCATGTATGACACACCTTGATGTTCATCGCTCACTCCCCTCTTCCATGTGATAAAAACGACACGCCAGTATTGGCTAAGCAATTTCACATTTATCACCACCTGCCATAGACTGGAATCAATAATTAGTATCTTGTATGCAAATTTGCTTTGGGAGGCTTCAGTGACCATTCGTGTGCTGATTATCTTCGGTTCAACCTATGGGTACACCGAGCGTTATGCGAACTGGATAGCAGAAGATCTGCGAGCATTACCACAGGCTCCTGAAGTCGATACTTTACGGGCTACAGAAGTAACCCCTGAACTTGTGGAAGCAGCGGACTCCGTTATTATTGGCGGTAGCGATTACGGCGGGTTCCTTACAGGCGCTCCCAGCCTCAAGAAGAAGATTGTTCCCTTTATTCTCCCTAAAAAGGAACGTACTGCATTCTTCACGGTTTCCTTCACAGGCGAGTACTCCAAGAAACTGCTCGACAAGGCTGTCGCTAAAAGTTATACTGCAGAACTCACCGATGGACGCCCGACTTTCCATTTACGTGGTGGGATTGACTTTTCAGAGCTTTCACTTGCTCATAAGACCGCTCTTAAAGGTCCGGTTCGCGCTTGGTTGATGGCTAATCCAAACCCCAACGAAGGTATTCAGCAAATGCTTGAGTGCTATAAAACCGGTCATGCGGATTACACTAACCGAGAGTCTCTAAAACCACTTGTTGAAGCAATATCCAAATTCCTCTGATATTGCATAGCAGGTTACCAAAATAAACTTGGCCGGAGGTTTTCTCTCCTCCTCCGGTCTATTGATTCCGGATGCGGGTGCGAGGCCGCGCCGATAACGTATTCGGTTGCAGGGGGTGGGTCTTGTGTGTGCGGCCCGCCCCCTCCTTTTATCTTTCATCAAGGAAAAAGTCAGGTCCTCTCCACCATTGAAATAGTGAAGAGGACCCAAGATTAGTTGTCCAAGAATTTACGATTTAGATTTTTTCCACGGGATCTCAGGGGTTTTATCCTGCTTATCACCGGCTTGAACCCTATCTGCAGGCTCTTCCTGGGTGCCTGGTTCTTTGTCTTTTGTAGCTTTCTTCTCTTCCGTTACCTTCTTCTCGGATATCCGAGATTCTTCCAAGGTCTCTTTACCCTGGTTAGAAACCTCATCCGGATCTTGGGCGGCAGTTTTCTCTGAGTTGGGGGTCTGCTGAACAGATGATCCCTGCACTGGAGCTTCAGCAATGCCCGCCGCAGCTTTCGACCTAGCGCGCATACCAGCGGCAACAAAGCCGATCAACCCTAGTACAACCAGGGCACCCGATGTCCACACGTGAACCCGCAGCCCTAGAAGTGTTTCAGAGGTATCAATACGCAGGAACACTTCAATGAAGAACCGCCCAATACCGTAGTACAGCACATAGAGCCAAAAAGTTTGTCCGCGCTTCAGGAACCTATTCCCCAGGAAAATTAGAAGGAATGCGCCCACAAGGTTCCATAATGATTCGTAAAGGAACGTGGGATGAAAGAGAGTTCCTGCGGGATATTGAGCAGGAAAATTCCCACTCGATTGACTAATCTCCAAACCCCACGGAAGGGTAGTAGGCTTACCGAAAAGCTCCTGATTAAACCAGTTGCCCCAACGACCAAAAGCCTGCGCCAAAATAATACCTGGTGCAACTGCATCCGCAAATGCTGCATAGTTAATCTGGTATCGGCGACAAGCAATCCAGGCCCCCAGGGCTCCTACGGACACCGCTCCCATAATGCCGATGCCGCCTTCCCAAATCTTCAGGAAAGCCCAAGGGTCAGAGACATTGGGACCAAAATAGCTGCCAGGGTCTGTAATGAGCACATGGTAAGCACGCGCCCCAATAATTCCAGCGGGAATAGCCCACATTGCCACGTCATATACGCGCTCACGTGTGCCGCCAACTTGTGCCCAGCGCCGAGCGCTAAGCCATAGACACACGATTATTCCGGCTAAAATGCAAAGTGCGTAAAAATGGATACGAAACGGCCCAAGCTGAAGATAAGATACACTCGGCGACGGGATTGACGCCAGAGGAAGGGATACTGCTGAGGTAAAGGATTCCGATAATATAACATTCATACTATGCACGTCCTGCAAGTTCACGAGTTAATGCTCCCACCGCAATAGGACCTCCATCAGCTAGAGCTTTTACAAGTGCCGTTCCTACAATCACACCATCTGCATAAGTTCCGATCTCTTCAACATGGGCACGAGTTGAAACGCCTAAACCAACACACGCGTATTCAGCGCCTGCAGCATGAAGGTTTTCGACAAGTCCTTGGGCAGCTTCTGAGACTGAGGTGCGAGCCCCTGTAACGCCCATGACAGAAACGGCATAAACGAACCCGCTCGAAGCCTTAGCGATAGTCCCTAAACGTTGAGGCGATGATGATAGCGCCGCCAAGAAAATACGATCTAACCCGTATTTTTCAGAGGCTTCGAACCAAGCCGATGCTTCATCGGGTACTAAATCTGGAGTGATCATTCCAGCTCCTCCAGCAGCCGCAAGATCACGTGCAAAATTATCAACACCGTAGGCAAGTACGGGGTTCCAATACGTCATCACGACAACGACAGCTTGGGTTGCCTCAGTAATGCGCCGTACAGCATCAAAAACCCGAGAAAGTTTGAAGCCGCCTTCTAACGCGGCACCTGTTGCGTGCTGGATAACGGGGCCGTCCATGACCGGATCCGAGTACGGTACGCCCAGCTCAATAATGTCGGCACCGTTATTGCCTAATTCGATAGCTGCTGCCACAGAATCTTCAAAGTTGGGAAAACCTGCGGGGAGGTACCCGATAAGTGCTGCACGCCCATCTTCTTTGCATTCGCGTAACCGCTGCACGAGAAGCGAGTTCGGGTTTTGGGGCGGGAAGGTACCGTCAAGGACTTCGTACTTTGCCGCATGCCGCTGTGCGTCTTGATAGCTCATGCGTGCGCCTCGCTTTCTGCCTGCACTGCCTTCTCAGCAACTGCCTCTTTATTGCCTGTCATGAGAGAAGATGACGGGGTTGCTTTCCCTAGATCGAACCATTTCAAGGCAGTCTCCATGTCTTTATCGCCACGACCAGATAGGCACACCACCATTATTTTTTCACGGGCAGACTCAGAATCTTGATGCGCCCACTCCTGACAGACCCGTAACGCACCGGCAAGTGCATGCGCCGATTCGATGGCAGGAATAATACCTTCAGTACGGCAAAGCAGTTGAAAAGCATCCATAGCTTCAGTATCGGTCACCGGCTGGTAGCTGACACGGCCTAAGTCTGAAAGGTATGAGTGTTCGGGTCCAACGCCGGGATAGTCCAGGCCAGCAGAAATCGAATGCGACTCTATAGTTTGCCCATCTTCGTCTTGCATCAGGTAGGTTACGGCACCGTGAAGCATTCCTGGGCGGCCTAGATTAATAGTTGCGGCGTGACGTCCGGTTTCTACACCGTCTCCCCCCGCCTCAAAACCGTAAAGTTTTACATCGTGGTCATCAAGGAATGCATGGAAGATTCCAATGGCGTTTGAACCCCCACCAACACAGGCAGAAACTCCGTGGGGAAGACGCCCAGTCATCTGTTGAATTTGTTCGCGTGCTTCAGAACCAATAGCATCATGAAAGAAACGCACCATTGTAGGAAAAGGATGTGCTCCCGCCGCTGTACCCAGCAGATAGTGGGTATTCTCGACATTAGCGACCCAGTCTCGAAGAGCCTCATTAATAGCGTCTTTCAGAGTACGGGAGCCATTCTGAACGGCAATAACTTTCGCGCCCAAAAGCTGCATACGCGCCACGTTCAAAGCCTGCCGCTCAGTATCTTCTTCACCCATGTAAATCACACAGTCCATGCCGAAAAGCGCAGCAGCCGTTGCCGTTGCTACGCCGTGCTGACCAGCACCGGTCTCCGCGATCAGACGTGTCTTACCCATGCGCTTTGCGAGAAGTGCTTGTCCTAAAACATTGTTAATCTTGTGGCTACCGGTATGGTTAAGATCTTCACGTTTCAGAAAGATCCGAGCCCCAGCGTGCTCTGAGAACCGCGGAACTTCCGTTAGCAATGAAGGACGATTCGAGTATTCAGCAGAGAGTCGCTGAAATTCCGCAATAAACTCTGGATCCTGCTTAGCATTCTGGAAGGTAGACTCAAGCTCATCCATGGCGGCAATTAACGATTCAGGCATCCATCGCCCACCGTATTGCCCGAAGTAGGGACCGGGTGCATTTTTGAGGGATTTCCCCTCAAGAAATGCGTCTGCCAGGTTTTCGCTCATTGTTGTCCTTCCCGGGTACTTTTATTTTCATCCATGAGTTAGGTTTGTACACTTAACTCATGGTACGGCTTGTTCGTATTCTTACTATTCTACGCGGAATGACATAGCGTCAGCGTATATAAAGAAAAGCCCTATGATTATTCACATGTGAAAAACTGTCATCTACGTAAGATAGCTCTAATCTGCATTAGAGATGAGGTACAGCCGAAAATTCACGTACAGTTTTCTCCGGGTCTCCAGATTTGACCAGAGTCTCACCAATAAGCACGACATCAGCACCAGCCTGCGCGTAGTTCTGTACATCGCTCAGCTCAGATACACCAGATTCTGCAACTTTAATAACGCTTTCCGGCAGATCGGCCGCAAGCTCTGCATAATGCGCGTTCTTGACTTCAAGAGTTTTTAGGTTGCGAACGTTAATACCTATAATTTTGGCTCCGACACGCTGAGCGATAGATATTTCTTCTGAAGTATGTGCTTCTACGAGAGCATTCATACCAAGCGATTCGGCAAGCTCTAAGAAAGCGCTCAAGGTATCTTCTTCCAAGGCAGCAACAATAAGAAGCACCAGATCTGCGCCGTGTGCACGTGCTTCCCAAATCTGGTACTCATCAACAATAAAATCTTTACGCAATATGGGAATACTGACGTGAGCACGCACCGCGTCCAGATCCTCCAGGCTTCCGCCGAAACGGCGTTCTTCAGTAAGCACCGAAATAGCTGCTGCTCCTCCACGCTGATACTTCACTGCTAGTTCCGCTGGATCCGCTATTTCCCCCAGGACACCTTTCGAAGGAGACGAACGTTTCACCTCTGAAATGATGCGCACAGTTTGGCCATCACCACGTAAAGCACATACAGCGTCAAGAGCTGGTGCCGTAGAGAGCGCTAGCTCCTGCACCTTTTCCAGAGGATGTTTTGCACGACGATCCTCTAAATCCTCACGTACTCCACCAATAATTTCATCTAGTACGGTACTCAACAGTGTTCCTTCTCATAGTCATCAAATATCCAAAAGTTTGAGATAGCACAAGAGAGAGCGCCTCGTCATGGGCGAGGCGCTCGTAGCGTATTTACTAGTGACGCTCAGTATTTTTGGTTTTAGAACCACCTTGACCGTAGCCAGCACTCTTGAGAAGCAATCCAGCCACTAGACCCAGCGCGATAATGCCAGCACCAACAAAGACGATAACGGGCTGAGCCAGATCATACGCAACGGCACCAACAAGTACCCCGGTCGTCATGATGGCGATCATAACCCACGATGCTACGGTGCTACCGTGATTTGCATACGGGCGTTCAGGAACAATAACAACTTTCTCTTCCGTCACGAAAACTCCTCATGTGTGTGCACAGATACGCGAATAATGCGTACAGACGTCCTTTCTTCGATTTTAGGTCATGACCTCGTCTTCTGTGAATTTGCTGGTGAGAATCGTACAAATATTTAGACGAGCAATGTTGTACAACTCGCAGCGTCTGAAAACCTTTTTACCATTAAAACTATTTCTCTGCGGTAGGGTCTTCTCCCCTGCTCAGCAGGTCCCATGCATCCATATTGTCGACCTCACCAGGAGCTTCTTGCAGGTTACGCACTGTGCGGTCATATTTACGCCCACCTTGCCAGTGTCGAGCCGCTACAAGAGTCCAAAGTCCCACGCACATAATAAGAAAACCTGATATGCATGAAATCCACGGCCAAACAGTCACAGCATATGTACCTGTAGACGCCACGGTTCCCGTTACCTTGCTGGTCTCAGTTACAACCGCACCTGCGGGATTCATCACCACCGACAGCGCAGAAAAAATAATACCCACCCCGGATCCTAAACTTACCAATGCGATAACATACCGCAAAAGCTGAGGGGCTATGCGCGCCGCTAAAGGAGCTGCTAAAGCTACCATCGCCAGTGCGCTTACTGCGGGCGCCGCTCGAGACCCAGTAACGTCAAGATTTTGTTCCCCCAAGACCCCGTTCACATGCGCTTGGACCCAAGGAAAAAGCGTCGTGCTAAAGGCAAGGGCAGCCACAGCAAGCCCTGTTAAAAGCACCAGTCCAGGTGCTTGTAGTCTCACAGGTTTCGAGTGTAAGTTTTCATCCGCCGCACTAAACGCCGTAGCAGTACTCGTTGTCTCATGGTTATTTGATTGATTCAAAGACGAAGACTTATGCCGCTGTGTATTCATGGGATTATGCCCTCCCGCAGGTTCTTAATCTGCTGTGGTAACGCGTTTTGTCTGCAGAGGTTTCAGACCCGATGCTGTCAATACAGCACGGAGCGGAGCAGCTGACTTATTTACGGTCTCTTCAGTCTCGCACTCCGGGTTGGAGTCCATCACAATACCGGCTCCAGCCTGTACATAAGCTTTTGTTCCCTTGAGAACAGCAGTACGAATTGCAATAGCCATATCCATGTTTCCAGCAAAATCAAAATATCCGCAGACACCCCCATAAACCCCACGACGGGTCGGCTCATACTCGTCGATAAGCTGCATAGCCCGCGGTTTGGGAGCCCCCGAGAGAGTCCCCGCCGGAAAAGCAACGCGAAGTACATCGTAAGCACTGAATTGAGGGTCAAGTTCAGCACTCACTGAGGAAGAAATATGCATGATATGGCTAAACCGCTCAATCACCATGAACTCATCAACAGAGACCGTTCCAGGCTTTGCAATTCGAGACAGATCATTACGCGCCAAATCAACCAGCATCAAATGCTCAGAGCGCTCTTTTTGATCGGCAAGAAGCTCTTCAGCAAGAGCTATATCCTGTTCACGAGTTGCACCGCGAGGCCGGGAACCAGCGATAGGATGCGAAGTCGCACGACCCTCCTTGAGGGTCACCAAGGCTTCTGGGGAAGAACCAACAATTTGGAAAGGAATACCCTCAGCATCCTCAAAGTTAAAGAGGTACATGTAGGGTGAAGGGTTAGATTGACGAAGGACGCGATAGACATCAAGCGCATCCGCGCCAGTTTCAACTTCAAAACGACGTGAGATCACGATCTGAAAGACGTCGCCGTCAATAATATTTTTCTTACAACGATCAATTGCGTCTTGATAGCCTTGCACCGACCAGGTTTGAGTAACTTCACGACGAATTCGGTCATCTATGTCAGAAACGCCGGTTAAAACCGATGCCGTTTCAGAGGCGCCCTGTTCTAGTTGCTGCAGCATACGGTGCAGACGTTCGACCGCATCGACGTATGCATCATCCACATTTTCATCGGTACCGTTGAAGTTAATGGCATTTGCGATCAAGAGCACTGTGCCGTCAGTATTATCATGGATTGCCATGTCAGAAACCATGTTCAAGGCAAATTCTGGGAGATTCACGTCATCAGCTGGCGGATACGGCAGGTTCTCCCAGCGGCGTACTACGTCCCAGCCCAAGTAACCTACCAACCCCGATGTTAACGGTGGAAGGCCAGGAACCGGTTCAGTATGAAGCATGCGAAGGGTTTGATCGATAGCTTCAACGGGGTCGCCTTCTGTTGGGGCTCCCGCCGGAGTTTGCCCTTGCCAATATATCTTGCCGTCTCGTGTGGTCAGGGTTGAACGAGAAGAAGCGCCGATAAAAGAATACCGGTCCCAAGCTGCCGATTCCCCCTCGGTCGCGATCTTAGCCGATTCAAGCAAAAAAGTTCCAGAATCAGCGGCACCATCGTGTAGAACCAGCGAACGATAAATACCAATGGGTGTAAGCGAGTCTGCAAGAATTTTGATGCACACCGGAATAACTCGGTGAGTCACCGCGCGTTCCCGGAATTCTTCAAGAGAGGGTGAGATAATGCCCAAATCCTGCATAGGACTAATCCTTCGTGCTCGATTGCTGATGCCCAAACTGTTGCCTGGGGCTCTCGTATTAGTGTACAAGTTCCACCACATCTAACAGTGGTTTGAACAAACAGCGCGAAGTATCAAAATTGACACTTCGCGCTGTTAATTAGCTCAGTCGTTTGAGAGTCGCTGCGGTTTGCAAAGCTGCCGCCGTTGCCTCATAGCCTTTGTCTTCAGAGGAACCAGGAAGTCCGGCACGGTCTAGAGCTTGTTGTTCATTATCGCAAGTGAGTACCCCGAAACCGACCGGGCGACCAGTCAGCACGGAAACATCGGTCAGACCACTCGTAGCGCCCTGACATACGTAGTCAAAGTGAGGAGTTCCACCGCGAATAACAACGCCGAGGGCAACAATCGCATCGTATTTTTCGGCAAGACGGGTTGCCGCAACAGGTAGTTCAAAAGTCCCCGGAACACGCACAATAGTCGGCTCCAGCCCCGCATCAGCGGCGGCGCGCTGCGCCCCATTGAGTAACCCTTCCATGACCTGAGTGTGCCAGCTTGCCGCAACAATAGCTAGTTTGAATCCAGTGTAGTCCTCAGGATTGAGAGTGGTATCTGCTGCTCCTGCGCCGCTCATATTTCTTAACTCCTTGGTGTCGTTGGTTTATATCGCAAAGTCGTCCTCTGACCACACAGCAAGCTGTTATCAGCCAGAAGAACTATATACTAGGCCCATGGAGCCTATGTCCCATACGCCGACGTTTTGTTTCAAGGTACTTGGCGTTCTCAGCACGCGCCGGAATTTCGTCAGGAATTACCTCATGTACTTCAAGCCCCAGCTCGGTCAGTGCGTCAACCTTTGCCGGATTATTTGTGATAAGTCGCAGATTATGAACCCCGAGTTCTTGCAGAATAAGTGCCGCCTGCGTGTAATCACGCATATCTTCGTCTAAGCCAAGCGCTAAATTTGCGTCTAGGGTATCAAGGCCAACATCTTGAAGTGCATAGGCTCGCAACTTATTTACAAGCCCAATACCCCGCCCTTCATGATTGCGAATATAGAGAATCCAACCACCATAACGCGAGAGAATTTTTAACCCATTCTCAAGCTGCTGACCACAGTCGCATCGGAAGGAGCCCAGAATATCTCCAGTAGCGCATTCGGAGTGGATTCGCACTGCGGGAATCTGAGCTTCTCCCGAAAATGCAATAGGGTTCCCTTGGTCGTCTAAAGCACGAATGCTCATATGCTCAGCACCATCGGCAAACCGCCAAGCACGTACCCCAAAGTTTCCATGGGGTGTAGGAACAATAACCTCAACGGTCGATTCCACCAGTTGCGGGCTGGGATGAGGCACTAAGTCTAAAGGAGAAGCTGTGTATTGGTGGGCAAATCTCTCAGCAAGATCGCGTTTCTCAAATTCGAGCTCTGAGGGTATGTGCTTGTGCTGAGTGCTCTGCTTTTCTGGGGTATCACTCATGCTCGTTCCTTCACATACTGAATAAGGTCTTCGATCGAAATCATGGGGAGGCTGTGTGCAGCTGCAAAAGAGCGCAAAGCCTCAAAGCGCATCATACTTCCATCATCATGGACAAGCTCGGCAATAACGCCTACGCCCGAAAGACCTGCCGCACGGGTAAGTTCTACGGCCGCTTCTGTATGCCCAGCACGTTCCAAAACCCCACCAGCTACGGCGCGCAAGGGAAATATATGCCCCGGACGGCTCAAATCTTCAGGGCCCGCTGAGGCGTCTGCAAGAACTCTGACTGTACGGGCACGATCGGCGGCGCTAATACCTGTTGTGGTTCCTACACGCGCATCGCAAGAAACCGTATATGCAGTACCTTTAGGATCTTCATTGTGCGCGGTCATTGGCGGCAAGTTCATGCTGTCTGCACGTTCGTGACTCATTGGAGCACATATCACTCCGGAGGTATAGCGGATAGTAAATCCCATGAGTTCTTCTGTAGCATATTCAGCCGCAAAAATTATATCTCCCTCATTTTCACGGTTTTCATCATCCACTACAACGACAGCTCGACCGGCGGAGATAGCCTCAATGGCCTCCTGAATAGGATCCAGCTCTTGTGCAACTACGGAAGTTTCATGGAAATCTACATTTCTCATTTCCATCAACCGGGCTACATATTTAGCGAGCGCGTCTGTTTCAAGATTGACAGTGTCTCCTACGGTAAGCTGCCCTAGATTAGTTGTGCTAAGAGTTTCAGGAATCAAACCGACTTCAAACCAGGGAGCGCTCTCAGCAGAGGCAGAAACCGCGGTTACTGTCAGCGATACGCCGGAGACGGCGATAGAACCTTTCTCAACCAGATACGGAGCAAGTTCTTGAGGAATGGAAAAACGAATAGTGCACCACGCATCATGTTCAGTTATTGATGTAACCGTCGCGATACCATCTACGTGTCCCTGGACTACGTGTCCATCAAACCTTCCGTTGGCAGGCATGCACCGTTCAAGGTTAACGATCGATCCTTGAGTTAGTGTGCCTAAATTAGTCCGAGTGAGCGTCTCCCCCATGGCATAAGCGCGAAATTGCTGCGGTTCAATGCTATCCTCATCGACGGCAGTTAGACATACACCGTTGACAGCTAGGGATCCTCCATGATCCAAGTCAGAGACAATATCACCAGCGTTAATAGTGATATATGCAGCTCCGGTCGAAGTCCCTTGAGCGTCATAGACTGGTTGAACGGACTCAACGGTACCTAGCGCACCGATAATTCCTGTAAACATGTGTGTCTTCTCCTCTGTGGCAGCTGCAACGGGATGGAATTCAGATGCCGCTACGATAACTTGCACTATAACTATAAAGATGAGTCTTTTATTCCCCGAAATATCGTGCAGGTGCATACCGGAACGATCTCAAAGACGATGTTCCCTTTCCTACACTTTGTTTCCAGGAATTATGCATAACTTTTGTAGTTTTTATTCTCGTGGTTCTGGAAAATATTTGTGCGTGAAACGTGGAAGTACGCGACGAATACCCGGTGTATTTTTTGCAGTGCTACGGGGGCTTGGTATCAGGTGCGTTGCGGTGTCTTCGCCTAAGACCCGAACTGATGGAAACATCCCAAGATCATCAAGCTGCAGACGAGGGGCATTTTCCAACGTGTTGGTAATAAGTCGGTACATTGCACTTTTACCGTGCCCCATAAGTATAGGAGCGCGGTACCAAACAAGTTCGTCAAGAAGATCTTCCCCGGTAAATAGGCCAACCATTCCCGGTCCTCCCTCAATCATGAGGTGTCGCACCCCACGACTGTAAAGTTCGTCAAGAAGGACTCGGGGCTCGTGAGTGTAAACCTGCATGTAATTTTCTGGGTCTCTTGTACCTAGACCACACACTTTATAGGTGCTTGGTATATCTGTTTCTCCCATGACAACCCGTAAAGGCTGTTTCTTGTAGCGTTGCCCTGAGATATCACGGGCATCTAGTGAGGGATTATCAAGGAGTGTAGTGCGGGTTCCGATCATCACGGCGTCTGCGCGTTTTCGGATGAGATGCCCATCAGCACGTGCTTGTGAACCAGTTATCCATTTACTGGTGCCGTCTGCTGCCGCGATAAAACCGTCAAGAGTTGAAGCAGATTTAACGGTAATAAATGGTCGTTTTTCTGCGACCGAAATAAACCATCGTTCATTTAGCGCGTACGAGTCCTCAGCAAATTCTCGCATATACGTTGTTACGACTCCGTGAGAGCGTAAATATTCTGCTCCGCCAGAAGCCTGAGCGCTCCTATCTGGATATGCATAAAAGACCTGAGAAATTCCAGCTTCTTTGATAGCATGCGAGCACGGACCAGTTTTGCCTGTATGATTGCAGGGTTCTAGCGACACATACATTTTTGCATCGCTCATATCCGTGCCAGCCGCGCGGGCTTGAGCTAGGACATCAGCTTCAGCATGAGGTGTTCCTGCCCCGCGATGCCATCCAATATGCAGTACTTGACCGGCAGAGTTTGTAATAACCGCTCCAACAAGTGGGTTAGCCCCTCGTATACCCTGACGAGCGGCTTCTATAGCCAAACTCATAGCACGATCATCGGTCAATGCCCCTTCAGGGACCTTTACAGTTACCGAAGCGGGTATTCCTTGAAGATGACCGTACTCCGCAGCAGAATAGTCAAGATCATTTACGGGCGTATACATCTCAGGACCTAGATACGTTGTCATGATTTGCTCGATTCCACGTCAACAGTAATATCCGGAAATTGCGTTTGGACTCGGGTTTTTTCTTCACGATTCCGAGTACTCCACCATACGAAGAAGCCTACAAGAGTAAAGCATCCGTAGAAAACATACATCAGAGAGGTGGCATAGTAGCCTGCGCTCCAAAGCAGCGGAACACCAACAATATCAACAGCAACCCAAATTAGCCAGAACTCTACCCATCCTCGTGCCATACCATAGGTCGCTATAAGCGAACCGGTAAATATCCAAGCATCTGACCATACGGGCTCGTATGACCCTAGAGAACGAAATATTGGAGTTAAAGCTATCGTGCCAAGAATAAGTATAGAGATAATGCTAAGACGTTCCAGCCTGGATGCCCATCGTGGAATTACAGCTGCCCCCTCGGCACGCGTTCCTTGAGCTCTGCAGGACTGCCGCCAACGATACCAGCCCCATACAGAAACAGTTATGAACATAATCTGGCGCCCAGCCTGACCAAGCATATTAATGGGGTTGGGGCTGCCGAAGAAGGCACCCATAAAAACGGTAAAAAGCAGCAGATTTCCGGCTATACCGATCGGCCATGCCCAGACTTTACGGCGCATTCCGCCCAAAGCTGAGGCTAAACCGAAAAGGTTACCTAAAACTTCGCGCACAAGAAGAATCTGGTCTCCAAATTGTATTTGTGCGTCGAAGAGCCACCGCAGAACGTTCACTGTTACTCCTTTTCATCGTCATTGCGGCGACTCCGGGGAGAACAAAATGCATTGATTCCAGTAATTGCTGGAACATTAGATAACGGTTTCGAATATATACCGTGACCGCATCCCGTGCTTTCTGCTCGTGCTGCCTACCATCCAGACTGTACTGTCGGTACCGGAGTTGCACCGGTTCGGCCGTAAGCATCACAATAACTGATACGCACGGTTCGCGGACTGTCACCGCCGGTTCGGAATTTCACCGACCCCGGAGCACGATTACGGGTCAATTATGGCACACCACGCAAGATCGCCAAAAGCAGGTCTTGAGGAAGGCACCAGCGCTATCACAGTATGGGCTAAAGATATGTCAATTTCTTTACCCTTAATTTTGTGATTTAGACATTATGCACTCTCAAATAGAATGTAATTTTCTCCTTGCCTGTTTATATTGAAAAATATAAACTTTTCCACCACATATGAGGTTTAACATACAATTTAACGATATTACTCCTGGGGTATCAGATATTTTAATACTTGACACTTAAAAAATACTCATACTTCCGCAAAAACGCACTACAAAGGGTTGAATACTTGAAATTTATAGGAAATTATCTTTAGAATACTCTTCGTTCACGCTTCCTTTGAGAAGCATGATCTGCAGTGCATTTTTAAGAATCGAAAAATATTCTTCGCATTTTTAAATCATGCACAACATATATCACTCTCACATACACAACTAAATAAAATTGCAGGTAAACATGAAACTTTTTAACCGGCAAAAGTCTGTTTCAAAGACCCTAGCAGCCGTTGGCGCTATGGTGCTGGCTTTAGGGACTATAAGCCCGGCAGTAGCTCATGAAAATACTTCTGATGCTTCTGCTACAGCTCAAATTCCCGCTCACGAGGAAATGAATACTCCAATGGGTGCAGGTGAGCGAGCTCGCCTTGCAGAGTCGCAATCCTCAACTCTTGGCAAGATCTCCCCTAATGCCACTTCCATGTGGACTCCCACAGGTGGGACCCTCGGTATGGACGTTTCTTCATACCAAGGAAATGTAGACTGGAACCGTGCATATAATATGGGCTCCCGTTTTGCATACACAAAAGCAACAGAGGGTAACTATTACACTAACCCTTACTTTGCTCAACAATACAACGGTTCCGCACAGTCGGGCATGATTCGTGGTGCCTATCATTTTGCCAACCCACGCTCCACCTCTGGAGCTGAACAGGCACGCTATTTCGTCAGACATGGCGGTGGATGGAGTAACGACGGAATTACAATGCCCGGCCTACTCGATATTGAATACAACCCATATCCGAGTCTTGGCAACACCTGCTACAACATGAGCAGTGCCGATCTCACTCGGTGGATTCGTGATTTCATGGAGACCTACCGCAGCCTCACCGGTCGATATCCTATGATTTATACCGCTAATTACTGGTGGAGGCAATGCGTAGGCTCAACAGAGTTCGGTAACCACCTCCTGCATCTGGCAAATTACAACTACTATCCCGGTCCTATGCCAGCTGGGTGGGGTAATTACGATATCTGGCAGTTCTCTTCTGAAGGACCTTTCGTTGGAGACTCGAATTTCTTCCCGGGTACGGTTCACGATTTACGTGCACTAGCCACCAATGCGGGGGCAAAGAACCGTTCATGGCATCCTCAACCCGCGCCCCGAGTAGAAACGGCTCCTAAGACCCGGTTCCGGGATGTCCCGCAGAGCTCGCCTTTCTATAAAGAAATTGAATGGTTAGCCAACGAGAAAATTACTACCGGTTGGCCGGATGGCACTTTCCGACCGGACGCAGGTGTAGAACGCGCTGCGATGGCAGCTTATTTCTACCGTATGGCTGGCTCTCCCCCGGTTAATCTTCCAGCACGTTCACCTTTCCGCGATGTAGCGCCTCAAGACCAGTTCTATCGCGAAATTGTCTGGATGCATCAGCAAGGTATCGCTACCGGATGGGCTGATGGCACCTTCCGTCCGCACGATAGTGTCAACCGCGATGCGATGGCAGCTTTCTTCTACCGTTTCGCGGGGAAGCCAGCGGTACCCGCAGGTCGTAATTTCTCAGATGTTGGAGCAAACAATCAATTCTATCGAGAAATTATGTGGCTCAAAGGTACTGGTATCGCTACCGGTTGGGCTGATGGCACCTTCCGTCCTTGGCAACCTGTTGAACGGGGCGCGATGGCAGCGTTTATCTACCGCTATAAGCACAAGTAAAATAATCGCTCCTCATTAATATTCCCCACAAAACTGTGGGGAATCCTCCCTTTATTATTACCCGCGGTATTTTCAGATATGACAGCTGCGTTAAGTATGCATACCTCACTGTTTTTCGTGGCTTCAGCTGTACACAGATACAAAAAGGGTCTTCTCAGGTAATTCCTGAGAAGACCCCAATGCAGTATTATGCAGAATTACTCAACAGAACGGAACGCGACGACTGCGTTATGTCCACCAAAGCCGAAGGAATTCGAGATACCAACAATCTCTCCTTCAGGAAGCTCCCGTGCCTGTGTCACAATGTCAAGATCAATCTGCGGATCTTGGTTTTCCAGATTAATAGTAGCCGGAGCTTTGCGGTTGTAAATCGCCAATACGGTAAGCACTGCTTCAAGGGCTCCTGCACCACCCAAAAGATGCCCCGTCATAGACTTGGTTGCAGAAACAGCAATATTCTTTGTATGCTCACCGAAAGTAGCATGCATAGCAGTTGCTTCCGGTAGATCCCCCGCAGGAGTTGAGGTTGCGTGTGCGTTAATATGCACAACTGTAGCAGGGTCAATATCCCCATCTTTGAGTGCTTCACGCAGAGCTCGTGTGGCTCCTAGAGCATCAGGATCGGGAGCGGTTATATGGAAGGCATCAGCAGAGACACCGGTACCTGCTAGCTCGGCATAGACTCGCGCTCCACGGGCTCGGGCATGCTCCTCTGACTCAAGAATCATAGCCGCAGCACCTTCGCCCATCACAAATCCGTCACGATCCATATCATAAGGGCGTGAGGCTTTTTCAGGGTCATCGTTACGCGATGACAACGCCTGCATACGCGCAAAGGCCGCTAAAGGAAGAGGATGAATTGCTGCTTCGGAACCGCCGACAACAACCACATCTGCTTTACCTGTGCGAATCATATCGACCCCCAGCTCCATAGCTTCCGTTGAAGAAGCACAGGCAGATACGACGGTTTGAGCAGCGGCGCGCGCTTTCAGGTTCATCGACACAGCGG
Source organism: Rothia dentocariosa ATCC 17931 (assembly GCF_000164695.2). Taxonomy (NCBI): domain Bacteria; kingdom Bacillati; phylum Actinomycetota; class Actinomycetes; order Micrococcales; family Micrococcaceae; genus Rothia; species Rothia dentocariosa. Next base: position 2,006,678 of record NC_014643.1, on the reverse strand, counting down.
CTGCGTTGCCGTTAGGCATTAACATGGGAACTGTCATGGGAAGAACCCTTCGAGGCCCTTTCTCACGCAATGTATCCCATGCATCAAGCAGGGTCCACACACCACCGATACCAGTACCAAATGCTACACCGGTGCGTAAGGGATCAACTTCTTCTGCGGATTCAGCGTCGGAACCCGAAAAACCAGCATCCTCCCAGGCTTCACGAGCAGCGATAAGTGCTAGCTGTCCTGAAGGATCTAAGCGCTTTGCTTCAACTTTGGTGAGTCGTTCTGACTCGTGAGCAGGCTCTGCGAGGCGCCCAGCGATGTAAACAGGCAAGCTGTATTCTTCTACCCAGGGCTCATCAATTTTAGTGATACCCGAGACGCCTGTAAGCGCATTTGCCCAGGTGGTGGGGACGTCGCCGCCAATAGGAGTGGTTGCGCCGAGACCGGTCACCAACACTTTTCGAGACATCTTCACACTTTCTTGGTTATATCGGTGGAGGGTGAAACTAGACAGGTGGGCGCGGCTACTTGCCCGCGCCCACCGTCGGCAGCCTAATTTAGGCTGTTTTTGCGATAAAGTCTACTGCGTCACCAACAGTCTTGAGGTTCTTGACCTCTTCGTCTGGAATAGTAACTTCGAACTTTTCCTCAGCGTTCACTACGATAGTCATCATCGAGATAGAGTCAATATCGAGGTCTTCGGTGAAGGACTTATCCAGCTGAACATCTTCAACTTCAACACCGGTCTCTTCGTTTACAATCTCAGCAAGACCTGCGAGGATCTCTTCTTTGTTAGCCATGAAGGGCTCCTTTGTCATAGAAGTGGTAGCACGCTCCTGGTTAAGAGCATGTGCATAATCGAGTTTATCGTGTCTGTGTAAGTATCTCACACAATAACCCCGAGTTTTTCAAATTCGTACTATAAAATCTAGTGTTTGCAGGTACGAATTTGAGCTATCTCATAAAAGGTATATTCAGATACCTTAAGAGTGATCTCGATAACTTACGGAAGAACAACAACCTGTGCCGCATATGCAAGACCGGCCCCAAAACCAATCTGTAGTGCAAATTTTCCAGAAAGTTCAGGCTGTTCCTGCAAAAGACGATGCGCTGCCAAAGGAACGGAGGCGGCAGACGTGTTACCAGCATCAGCAATATCTCGCGCAATAGCGACATTTTCAGGCAATTTCAGGGTTTTTGCCATCTGATCGATAATGCGAGCATTAGCCTGATGCGGAATTAATGCACCCAGCTCATCCGGAGTAATACCTGCCGATTCTAAAGCCTGCTGTGCAACTTTTGCCATTTCCCACACAGCCCAGCGGAAGACTGAAGGTCCATCTTGACGCAGGGTCGGCCAAATCTTTTCATCTTCCTGCACAGGGTTAACGACAAAGTCACGGTTACGGATATCGAGGAGGGAATGGGTCATTCCGACAGTCCCCCAACGAGAGCCGTCTGATCCCCAAATAGTCGGGGCGATGCCGGGTTCGTCCGATACGCTGACAACAGCCGCACCCGCTCCATCTCCCAACAAGAATGAGATAGAACGTTCCGTATTATCTATAAAATCTGAAAGTTTTTCAACGCCTATCACGAGAACATTCTGCGCCATACCAGAACGAACCATAGCATCTGCCTGAGCTATACCGTAGCAGAAGCCAGCGCAGGCCGCAGAAATATCGTAAGCAGGACACCGAGACCCAATGGCATCCGCAACCAGAACAGCTAGTGACGGAGTAGCATACGGATGGGAAATTGTTGAGATAATAACGGCATCAATCTGTTCACCCGTCACGTGTGAGTTGGCGAGCGCATCATGAGCTGCTGCGATTGCAAGGTCATTAACGGTTTGGTTTTCGCTAGCTCGATGTCGGGTTGAAATCCCGGTACGCTGCTTAATCCACTCATCAGACGAGTTGATAGCTTCAACGATATCGTTATTATGAACGATCACCTCACCACGGGAAGCCCCATAGCCTAAAATGCGGGAGTAACGATTGTTCTCATATTGTTTGAGGGTAGTCACGTGTTTACTGTTCCTTGAGCTGTTTCTTCGTGGGTCTGATTTGATACGCCTTAAACCTATACACCAAATTTTTCGAGGTCTTCAGGAGCATTAACGGCGGTGAAAGGTACACCACGCATTGCGCGTTTTGCCAATCCGACGAGGGTTCCTGCAGGTGTCACCTCAATAATATCGGTGACTTCGTCTTGCAACATCTGAGCCATACACAGATCCCACCGAACAGGGTTTGTAACCTGCTTGACGAGAGAATCGAGAAATTCCTGTCCGGAAGCGACCGCAGAGCCATCGCGATTACTCAAAATTTTGTGCTTTGGATCTTCAACCGTGATCGTGTCTGCAAATTTCTTGAGTGGTTCCACGACCGGGGCCATAGCTTCTGTGTGAAAGGCACCAGCAACTTTAAGCGGAATAACACGAGTACGCGCCGGTGGATTCTCAGTGAATTTTTCAAGAGCGTCAAGTGCGCCTGCTGCAACGATTTGTCCACCGCCATTGGAGTTGGCTGCAACTAGCTGCGCCGCTTTAATTGCTTCACGAACCTCTTCTTCATCGCCGCCCAGGACTGCTGCCATACCGGTTGGGGATGCAGCGGCGGCTTGGGCCATGCCGGTAGCACGAACGCGAATAAAACGCATAGCATCTTCATCGCTAAGAATTCCAGAAAGCGCAGCTGCTGTAATTTCTCCTACGGAGTGCCCTGCGAAAAGTAGATTCTCTGATCCTAGACGAGCAAGCGTTAGACGCCCGGTGACAATACCTGCAGCAACAATCAAAGGCTGTGCAATAGCGGTGTCTTTAATAGCTTCTTCCTCGGCTTCGGTGCCGTAATGGATAAGGTCAAGCTCTGCTGCTTGTGAGAGACGCTCAAGGTGTTCCCGAACTCCAACCATCTCAAGCCAAGGAGTGAGAAAGCCTTTTTTTTGAGATCCTTGACCGGGGCAGACAATAGCGTACATTCTTGACCTTTCAAATAGCTCATGACGCTCTCGCGTATAGTATTCTATCGCTTTATCATCGTACGGAGTAGCTCAAAATGCCACATATTATGATAAACGCTCCAGAGATATTCTACTCATCTTTTGTCCTAGCCGGTATATTCCATAAGCGCCCACCACAGGCTCCGCTGGATATTGGTCTTGATATCTTATGCCTTCTAGGTATCAGTTGCTTCTTGTAACGTCATCATTTTTCGCTTACCGCGCAGGGCAAGCACACGAAAAACTTCAATAGCCTTTTCCGCTTCCGTACAATCAAGCTCGCGGATGAGCACGAATATAGGTATCTGCTAAACGTTTCATGGAGACATGGGTATAGATCTGTGTCGTTGAGAGCGATGCGTGCCCTAACAGTTCTTGAACGGTACGAATATCTGCCCCTCCGTCAACAAGATGAGTTGCAGCAGAATGACGAAGGACATGTGCCCCTGAAACCTCGGTATTCTCAAGTGTACGTAGGATTCGGCTAATATCTTCACGAATTTGTCGAGGGTTTGCACGTTTGCCGCGTGGCCCTATAAACAGGGCAGTTACATCGCGTGAACCTTTGGCTATCCAATACGGGCGCCCTATTTTGACCCACTGTGAAAGAACTTTCATCGCGGGGGTTCCCAATGGTACAACACGTTCTTTATTACCTTTACCGATAACGCGAACCGTCTTATTAGCTCGGTCTACACTCGATAGATTCAAGCCTGTAAGTTCTGAGATACGCATACCCGATGAGTACAGAACCTCTAGAACAGCCCAAAGCCTCAGCATCCGGATATCCTGCGGATTTTCGCGGCATCGCAATGCTACAGTGTCCAAAACGGAGCTCATCTGTTCCTGGCTCAGGACAGCAGGAAGATGTCGGTCACGCTTAGGTGTACTCATTCCCCGGGTAGGATTTTCTGTGATGAGTTCTTCCTCATGAGCCCAGCTGAAAAAAGTGCGCAGGGTCGAACCACGTCGAGCTACAGTTGTCTTGGCATTTTGTTTTAGGTGCATAGACCCCAGCCATTCACGGATAAGCTGCAGGTTTACATCTTCAACACGGCTAATTCCCCGTCGTCCGATAAAGCCGAAAAACCCGCAGAGATCAGATATGTATGATCGGATAGTCTCTTCGGAACGATACTTCTCGTACCTGAGATAACGTTCGAAATGCTCGACAATAGGTAAAAATACTTCTCCAGATAAGGCGGGAGCAAGGTCTGGGGTGGAGTCCTGCTGGTCTGCTGATATGGGGAGGGTAGGGGCTAATGAACTTTCCGGTAGAACTGCATCGGGCATAGGTAAAGTCTTTGAAAGCTCTTTATTATCATCCCAAAATGCTGCTGTCATTTCTCCTTCCTCCTTTCTGCCCCTATCTCTTCTACGAGGTTAGCAAGTCCATGTACTAAGCTATGATGCTGAGCGAGCTGCCTGCCGTATTTTACGCCACCCGAACCCATCGGTTTCTGCCAGACCTTGTTGCGCCAATTGGCTCAGTTCTACCATAGTACCGCGCAAAGGCAAGCCGATGTGGCCCGCAAGCTCCTCCGCCGATCGATAGGTCCGCGGGGACATCATGTCCCAAAGCCGTCCCTGCGCCTCCGACATGGTATCGAGAACTGTGCTTTGCTCGTGATCATGACTTTGCTTTTCTTCCTGCAGAGCATCGAACCCTTCACGAGCTTCCAGAATATCTTGTATCTCGCTCAGGATACGAGCATAGCCATCCCGAATAAGCCTGTGACAACCTACAGAGTTCGGAGAGTTAATATTCCCTGGAACAGCCCAAAGTTCCCGTCCGATTTCAAGTCCGTGCCGGGCGGTGTTGAGGGCGCCCGACCTCCAACGTGCTTCTACCACCACAATGTCGTGTGAAAGGGCTGCAATAAGACGGTTACGCTCTAGGAATCTCCACCGTGTGGGTGTATTTCCAATAGATACTTCGCTCAGAATAAGGCCTTCCTCCACAATACGGTGCAAAATCTCACTGTTCTGCACGGGATAGAAATGATCCAGGCCTCCAGCCATGAGCGCAATCGTAGGAACCGCAGAATTTCCTGCGGCAAGCGCAGCACGATGGGCAGCCACATCAATGCCATAAGCCCCACCGGAGATAATAATGTGACTCTTCTGCGCTAATTCATGTACTAAATATGATGTTGCATCAGCCCCGTACACACTCGCATCGCGCGAACCAACGACCGCAACACATTTCTGAAAATACTCTGTTAGTATCCGTAATTTTGCGGGATCACCCTTGCCCCACAGACCATACGGAGTTTCATCCCCTAAATCTTGCAGGTGGTTAGGCCAAAAATCATCAACAGGGGTTACAAGCCATATGCCGCAAGATACCGCCATAGCGCATTCACGTCGAGGTTCAAATCGCTGACGTCCCTGCCATCTCCTACGCTTCTTTGCGATACCACGAGTAAAGTCCTCATAGCTCATGGAATGCTGACCGGGTGTATAACTGACCCCTGCGGCACGAAGTACATCGGCAATTTCTTCGCTGGGTTCTCCCCCATTCCACCACGTTTCCGTCATTCCTTCCGGATTAGTCACGCAATACAAAGTAAGCGGAGCCCCCAAAGTTTTTAGTCCCTCAACGATCAGAGGGTCCGCAGGATCAGCAAAGCGCATAATAAGGGCGGTACATAACCGAATATAGGCTCGCACCTGGCGTATCCGTTCTTCCGGTTCCAGGTTTTCCTCAAATAGCAGCTCGGCTTCTTCATCCTGCAACTTCGCATTTATTCGCCACTGAAACGGTGTCGAACTTTCAAAAGGTTCCGGGATGTACGCTTGGTCTAGGCTTTCAAGCTCTTTCCGGCGATACGTCATTAACTGTTGAAAATATGTATGGTTTTCTACGTCTAAAAGTACGTCTGGCATGATAGTTCTCTCTTCACTATGCTCGTTTATTCCATCAACGTGGATAATTTTTATAGCCCTTGATGCCCACCCTGCTGCCGCAGGAATAAAGCCACATCAAGATGTTCCTGTTGGGGTGAGGTCGTGCCGTCTAGGTCGCTCAGAGTCCATGCGGTGCGTAACACGCGATCGTATCCGCGCGCTGTTAAAGTGCCCCGGTCTACGGCTCGGTTAAGACCTTGTACCAAGGTTGAGTTCAGCCGAAGCGGTCCGCGTAGAATTTTTCCATTCGTCTCAGCGTTAACCCGTAACCCATAGGGAGATAATCTTTCCACCTGGGCAGCACGAGCTGTGATAATCCTTTCTCGAATACTGCGAGAACTTTCCCCGCGTTCTTGGCTGGCAAGCTCGGCGGAGGATACTTTAGGAACCATCAGATTAAGGTCTATACGGTCAAGAAGTGGTCCCGATAAACGACTGAAATATGAGCGTCGCTCACGAGGGGTACAGGTGCAATCAGCACCGGTACCTACGTTCATTCCACAAGGACAAGGGTTGGCAGCAAGAACTAATTGAAACCGGGCCGGGTAAATTGCTGAGGCCGCAGCTCGATCAAGAACTATTTCTCCGCTCTCCAAAGGCTGGCGCAACGAGTCGAGCACTGTACGTTTAAACTCTGGAGCTTCGTCCAGAAAAAGTACTCCGCGATGGGCTTTTGAAACGCAACCCGGTCGCGGGATTCCGCTACCTCCTCCCAAAATAGCGGGTGCAGATGCGCTATGGTGCGGAGCTTCAAAAGGCGGTATACGCACTAGTTCGCTCAAAGATGCGTCCGATGAGCAGAGCGATTGAATCGCTGTTACCTCCATAGCTGCTTCATCATCAAGAAGCGGCAGAATAGTAGGAAGCCGCTCTGCCAGCATTGTTTTCCCAGATCCGGGAGGACCCTGCAGCAAAATATGATGTCCCCCGGCGGCAGCAATTTCGAGGGCAAATCTTCCCTGTTGTTGCCCCGCAACATCAGACATATCAGCTAATACCGCAGTATGCGCAGAAGGATTCGGAGTCATCGACTCAACCGGCGCTGGTGGATATTTCAGGTTCTCTATGCTCGCTCCGAAAGCAGAAAATACTTCTGCCAAACACCGAAATCCGGCAACCTGAATTCCCGGGATTAACGATGCCTCTGCAACGTTGGCATGGGGCACCACTACGCGCGAGTGCCCCGCATCAGCGGCAGCTTTTACAGCTGGCAGTATGCCAGGAACAGACCGTAAAGAGCCGTCTAGCCCTAGCTCCCCAAGAAAAACGCAATCGCCGCTAGGATGTAAATTTCGTTCAGCTTGCAGAGCCGCGATTACCATCGCAAGATCAAACCCAGAGCCACGCTTAGGCAGTGTTGCGGGTGTCAAGTTAATGGTGAGCCTGTGCTGTGTTAACGAAATACCCGAGTTCTTAGCGGCAGAGCGAACACGCTCTTTAGATTCGTTAAGAGCTGTATCGGGAAGGCCCAAGAGCACAAATCCAGGAAGCCCTTGAGAGACATCCGCTTCAACATCAACGATATGACCGTGAAGCCCAACCAAAGCTACAGAGTACGTACGTGCAAACCCCACTACGCCACCCCCATCAAGTGTTCGAAGGTGAACTTTTCAGGAGTTCCTGTCACCGCAATAGCATCAACACGAAAATGCCCAAAATCAAGGTTTTCGCGTAGACGACACCATAGTATAGCGAGTTCACGTGTGCGTTTAGCCTTATCACCATTGATAGCTTCAAAAGGATGCCCGTACTCTTCTGAGGATCGAGTTTTAACTTCGACAAAAGCCAGCTCGTCCTGGGGAGTAATAGCAATAAGATCTAGCTCTCCCCGCAACGGAATATCTAGCCCTGCGGGCGGACGCCAGTTACGTTCCAGAATCCGGTACCCATTAACACTAAGAATCTGGGCAACTAGGTCTTCGCCCCAGCGCCCCACCCGATGTGCCTTCGCAGGTCTACGAATCCAGCTTGGCTTTCCCAGTGTGCGGCTCGATGGCGTGCGCGACGTTATAGCTGTCATAGTGGCTCCTCATGAGAACACCAAAACTCATGCGAAGCTCACTAGCTCCCCAGATTCTTGGCGCATAGCAGATGTTCTTGCCTCTACTATGACCGCTGTATCCATAGTACGCGGGCTCTACTCTGAGACTTGTGGAAAACCTAAGGGAGAGGGACACTTTTCTTTGTTATCCACAGCGATTTATGCGAAAACTTCCCATTAACCCCAAAAATTTGAGTCTGAGAGCCAGCTATAAACCGCTATATTAAGCTCAGTCTTTTGCCGCGCTACGGTTGCTTTTATCCTAAGTCATCGGGAAGATCAGCAATTTCTGGCACCGTAAAGTCCTGATTTGGTAGCCGTTCTTCAACATTTACGTCACGAGTCGAAAAAGCTCGAACATTCTTGACGAACCGATTAGTGCGAAAAACATCCCACACCCACACATCATTCATCACGACCTCAAAGTATATGGTTCCCTCCCGGATCTGAGGCGTTACATCAACCTTATTTGCGAGATAAAACCGGCGGTCCGTTTCAACGGCATAGCTAAATAGCGACATAACATCTTGGTACTCCCGGTACAATGCCAGTTGAGCATCGGTCTCATAGTTTTCCAGTTCTTCTGCACTCATTAACTTTCCCCGTCTTCCCCCGAAACCTTCAATACTTCGCTGCGACCGATACGTGTATTAGTCAGTTGCTCTTCTGTAGCCGGTAACGACCATGAAAGACGATGATAAATACTAGGTCCATACTCGCTAATAGCCTGACGATGCGCCACAGACCCATACCCCTTGTTCTTCGCCCAGCCGTAGTGTGGGTTCTCTGCCGATAAGGATTCCATAAAGGCATCACGATCGACTTTGGCAACCACCGAGGCGGCAGCTATAGAAGCACACTGATAATCACCCTTAATAATCGTGGTGACTGGACCACTCCAACCTTTTTCTGCGGCCGAGTTAGCACCGTTCCATATGCGGTGAAGCAATTCCTCATACCGACGGTATACAGGGTCTATAGAATCGAGCAGGTTCGCAGGCTGAGGGCTGAGCCAATCATGTTTCCCATCCAAAAGTACGGCCTCAGGGTATAAACCTCGATGCGCAAGATCGGCGAGCGCTCGCTGCGCCGCCAGTCGTAGTGCGTAGGTCATTCCTAAAACGTCTATTTCGGCGGGTGTAGTGTGCCCAATAGCGTAGGAACACCATTTTTGGATACGCGGTATAAGGGCTTCACGGCGTTTTGGGGTTAGGGCTTTTGAATCCGTGAGTCCTTCAAGTATCTGCTGATTTTGTTGGTCTAACACGGCAACACCTACGCTTACGGGACCTGCTAATGCTCCACGCCCGACTTCGTCTAGACCAGCGATCAAGCGATACCCTGCGGTAAAAAGTTTTTGTTCATGCTCAAGATTCGCGCTATGCATGTGTAGTCTTATCTTTCCACGTGAAAATACCAACGGACGAGGGGCATGGTATCGCTTATATAAACATCGTGTATATGAGGTATACCCGTTTTATAGGTACGAGGTGGAATAGGATTTTCTTCCTATTCCACCTCGTGGATGGGCAATATGTTCGCACTGGTCAATTACGGGTTAGGGACCGAGTCGAAGACCTTCTTTTCGTCATCCAACATTCCGAAGTGGTTCAGCGGCCAGGCAATCACGAAAACTGTTCCCGCTATGTCATCTCGTGGGATGAAGGCGTGCCCGTCGGCAATGTGAAACCTGGAGTCGGCAGAGTTATCACGGTGGTCACCCATCATAAAATACTTTCCTTCGGGTACCGTCACCTTAAAGGGAATGTCTGAGGGGTTTGACCCGGGGTGTAGATAGGGTTCCGTGATCTCAACACCGTTAACCTTGATCTTTCCGCTGCCATCACTTTCTACCGTATCACCAGGCAGACCGATAACTCGTTTCACCAGGTAGTTTGAGGATGTGTCGGGTAGGATACCAACAAAGGTAAGTCCATCGGAAATGGGGTTGGAGCTCTTCTGCCCTGAGGGAATCCAGCCCTGTGAGTCTTTGAAGACAACAACATCACCACGTTTGGGGTCATTGAAATACGACCCGGCAACGTTGATGAAGACCCGATCGTTAACCTGCAGAGTATTTTCCATAGACCCTGAAGGAATGTAAAAGCCGCGAATCAGGAATGTTTTAATAACGAAAGCGATAATCAGAGCATAAAGGATGATCGTGCCTGTTTCACGAACTTGAGTCCAAGCCCATTCGCTTACTCGTCCCTCAGCTTGCGCCTGTTTGAGGGTCAAAGCCTGTTTCTCTTTTTTCCTTCGCTTCTTTTCTTCTTTAGCGCTAAGAGCTGGAGCGGGCTCTGTCTCCAGTTCTTCCTCATCAGCTTCTATCTCTTCCGTATATTCTGCCTCATCATTACCATCATATTCGGAAGGATAATCGTCATATTCAGCTGAGGCTTCCTCGGAATCTACTGGTTCTTCCTCATCTTCCGGGTATTCCACATACTCTGAGGCATCGTATTCTTCCGGTTCATACACATCCTGCTCGTCTTCATAAGCATAATCCGTATACTCGCCCTCTGGATCTTCTTGCGACTCAATGTACGACTGTTCTTGTTCTTCATAGACCAGGCGCTCTTCAAGCTCCCGGCGCTCACGGCGACTCCGCGGCTGATAGTTAGCTGGGACGGAGTTCTCATCGCGTGATGAGCCGTACTGGTTAGCCATATCGAAGACCTTTCTAGGGGCGAATGGTTCTTAGCTATTGTATAGGTGTCTGCCCTTCAAATGCAGTTTATTTGAGGGTTTTACGCCTGTAGACATACACAGATATCAAAAATGGAGACGAAAATCCACGGTTCCAATAATCTTATCGGTTCGGATTAGCCCTCCACCAGGTGCTCCTAGTAAAGACCTAGAGTCAACTGATACCGAGCGGTGATCGCCCATGACCCACATGCGTCCGCGCGGTACTACAACGTTAAATTTTGTGGTTGAAGGTGAGTCTTGTGGGTAGATATAAGGCTCGTCTAGAGGCTCTCCGTTGAGAGTTATCTCGCCTTGGTCGGTACAGCAGGATACGGTATCACCCTCAAGTGCAATCACTCGTTTGATGTAAACGGTTTCTGTAGGAGCTAGACCCAACCACTGCCCGGTGTGTTTTACTGGGTCGTTCCAGAACCCGTCCCCTGATTTATAAGGCGACAGTGACCCAGTACCATCAAAAACGACAATATCGCCTCGATGTATGTGGGAGCTATCAGACAGCTTCGAGACTAAAACACGATCCCCGGGCATATAGGTAGGCTCCATAGAGTCAGATGGAATATAGTAAACATCCGCTATAAAGGTACGGATACCCAGCATAATGCATAGTGCAAGAGCGCAAGCCACAAGAACAAGGCGCCATCCCCTAACGGAATGACGCCTCATCTGAGGTTCTGCCGAAGATTCGGCTAACTCCATATGTATAAGACCTTGATATGTCTTAGAACTCGCGCTTCTCGCGGATACGAGCTGCCTTACCGTGGCGATCACGCATATAGTACAGCTTGGCACGGCGAACATCGCCGCGGCTAACAAGCTCAATCTTCTCAATTACCGGGGAGTGCACCGGAAAAGTACGCTCAACACCAACACCGAAAGAAATCTTACGCACGGTGAAGGTTTCGCGAATACCAGCACCCTGGCGTCCAACAACAAAACCTTTGAAAACCTGAACACGGCGGTTCTTACCCTCAACGATGTTCACATGAACATTCAGGGTGTCGCCGGGTGCAAATTCGGGAATGTCGTCACGAAGGGACTTCTTGTCGAGGAAATCAAGAGTTTGCATGTGTTGCTCTCCTGAGTCATCTGCCGCAGGTCAAATAGACTCGATTAAATCTATCGTCCAAGGTGGTAGATAGAAGTTCTATAACTTAGAACATGATTGATGTTCTAAGGTCCGCACTGTTATGGTCGCTCTTCCCCCTACGGCAGGGGCGTGCCCAGCGCAAACACAGTTTTTTATTATGTCAGATACCGCAGTGGTGAGCAACTACGAGCTTCTATCGAAGCACGTTTTCAGAGCCTACTACGGCGTATCTCTTACGCCTCTTCAAGAGTCTGACGTTCTGTTTCCACGTCGCGAGCTATACGAGCTGCGGTAATCGCATCCGGTGCATCTGGAACAAAAATTGCGTGACGGTAGTATTTGAGTTCATCAATCGAGTCTTTGATATCTCCAAGAGCACGATGGTTTCCGGTCTTAACTGGCGCATTATGACGAGCAGCCGGGTACCAGCGCGCAGCGAGCTCTTTGATCGTCGATACATCAATTACGCGGTAGTGCAAATGCTTCATAAGATCTGGCATATCGCGCTCCAAAAAGCGTTTATCCATGCCGACTGAATTTCCGCCCAACTGCGCTTTGCCCGCTACGGGAACATACTTCTTGACGTATTTAAGAACTGCTTCCTGCGCTTCATGCATAGATACGCCATGTTCAAGGTCTTCTAGCAGCCCCGAAGACTCATGCATCTTTCGCACATAGCTATTCATGTTCTCAAGAGCTCCAGCGGGTGCCTCAGAACCGGGTTTGATCACGAGCTCTACGCCTTCACCCAAAATATTAAGATCGGAATCCGTCACAAGAACGCCTATTTCAATCAGTGCATCCTGTGTAAGATCAAGCCCGGTCATTTCGCAGTCAATCCATACAATACGTTCACTTGAAATACTCACGCTTTAACTCTACAGATTTTCTACGTGCTCTCCTAGCTACGGCAGTTCGCAGCATTCTCATTTTTCTGTATCTACCACCCTAAAAAATTTGATTGTGACCTATATGAGAATCAAACCTTCCCCACACGCGACCTAAAACACGTGCGAAGAACGGTAGTCTTGTGGGTTTCACACAGGAGACAATGAAGGTGCTCGGGTATTATGGAGAGCGTATTGGATGTAGAGCTAAAACCCCTAGTGAAGGGATTCCTAACGCATGAAAACGCGGTATATGCAGTGGCGGTCAAGATTTTTTACAAAGCCCACCGCAACGTCGCCGCGTCTGCAAAAGTACATTGACAGTAACCGTCTTCGCACGCTGCTGCTGGGCGCTTTTGGCTCTGTCCTTATCGCCCTTAGCTCATACGGCGTTGGCTGGATTGCAGATAGCTCAGGTTTTTGGCGCAATAACCTGATACGCACTATACGTTATGAAGTTTCGTGGGTAATCGTTTGTATTATCGCACTTTCGCTAGGCGCCATGATTATGTGCCGTGAGTGGCTGCGTATCTATCAGAAGATGGGTACCTGGAATAATTCATCGCTCCGGTGGATGATCGCAATTGTTACCTGCTGGTCACTGCCCCAGGTTTTTGCTCTTACTATCTATAGTCGCGATATGTTCTCCTACTATGGGCAGGGCATGGTTATGGCTCACGGACTGAACCCCTATAAACAGGGGGTTTCTGAGATAGCGAACTTCATGCAGAACGGTGCGGACCCGCAATGGGCTGAGTCTCCTCCGCCCTACGGGCCTATCTCACTCAAAATCGAAGAATTCATCGCTCGCATCGTCGATGGAAATATCGATCTCGCCATTTTCTTGTTTCGTCTTGTCAGCGTCCTCGCCGTTATCGGCATCTTGTTCTTTGTCGTAAAACTCGCACAGCTTTACAAATATAATCAAACGCGAGCGCTCTGGCAGGTAGGCGCTAATCCCCTGTTCATAGCTTCTTTCATAGCGAGTGGTCACAACGATTCCTTGATGACCATGTTTATGCTTGCAGGTCTCTACTTTGCGAAGCGATACCCCAATGTCTATGGTGGCGTTCTTGGCGTTACGATGGTGACTTTCGGCGTCGGGGTGAAGCCTCTAGCGCTTGTGGTACTCCCCTTTGTTGGCTTGCTGTGGGCGGGTAATAACGCCAGCTGGGTACGCAAATTCACTATCTGGTTTATCTCAGGAATTATTCTTCTTGCCGAGCTCGCTATTTTAGGTTATATAAGCGACCTTGGTTTCGGTTGGGTCAGCGCGCTCTCCACTACGGGCGGTCAATACATTTGGTACACTCCCATCGGCTTGGTGATCGGTTTTATTGGGCTTTTCGCGCACGGTGATTCCTTCGATGCTGTCAAGAAAATTCTTGAGAATATTGGCAAACTTCTAGGCATCCTGAGCGCGTTAAGCTTCGCATTTGTCGGTCGATACCGTAATGTGGTGCGGTACGCAGGCCTCGCGATTCTCGCCATGCTTTTTTTCAGCCCGATGATTCAGTCGTGGTATATTCTCTGGGCTGTTCCTATGATTGCTGCGACAGGTCTGCGCTCTCACTTCCAGCTGATGTGGTACTTTGTGACAACCTTGTTCTTTATGGCGTATGCGGTATGCGATCAGCTGTACATCTCACCATATCTGAACGATTTCAACCAGGGAATGGCGCGTCTTATCGCCATTTTGATCTGTCTGGCCTATATCGTCTATCTGATGGCGTTAGACCCGGCAACGCGACGTATGGTGTACTTGAGCTTCCACCCACATCAGGTAAAGCGAACTATCACACGGATGTGGTGGCAACTCTTCCCTCAGACACGTGAAAGGCTCCGTGCGCGGCGCACCCGTCAAATATTGCAAAAACATTAAGCTCGGCGGACACTTGAGCGTAAACCCCTGTCATGGCGCGGAACCATGCTATGGCGATTCAGGATTTTTTCCATAAATTTGTGTCATTTTTCGAGTTCGTTTACCATAATGTGACTTTTCGGTGTACTCTATAAATGTATTTCACACCGATATCGAAGACAGTGAAATGCATGCCTCAGTAGCTCAGAGGATAGAGCAGGAGCCTTCTAATCTCTTGGTCGGGGGTTCGATTCCCTCCTGGGGTACCCGTACACACGAGCGCCGTTCCCTCAGATTGAGGGAGCGGCGCTCGTGCTTGTACCGATAACCCCGTAACCACCTGTGCATTCTTGCAAACGGGTGTGTACCGTTATTTCTTCACAGGGTTCGTATCTTTACACGAATTCAGCACGTTCTCCATAGCGCGTTTTTCATCGGCAGTGACCCATAGCTGATATTTTGCTTTTACATGCACCTGCCGCGCCACATATGTGCATCGGTAGGCCGTATTGCCAGGAAGCCAATCAGAAGCATCGGCATCAGATTTCTGCATATTTGCGGGCCCGTCTGCTGCTACCAGGTTCTCGGGGTCGTTCGCGAGCTCACGACGTTTTTCCTCGCCAATATCTTGAGCCCCGGTCTGCCACGCATTCGAAAGCGCCACCACATGGTCGATCTGAACGGCACTTGAAGACTTCTTACCTCGTTTAAATTCGATTGTCCTGCCGGTATAAGGATCGTCAAGAGTTCCGGTTTGTACGGTGCAAGCACGAGTTCCCGCTTTGAAACGAATATTTGTTAAATCACGACGCAAAATATCATCACGAGTATTACATCCATTATGATCGACATCGTCCCAGGCAGCACCAAATTGCTCACGCGTATATCCGGCTTTTGATGCCCGCTCTTTCACAGGCAGGGTAGCAAGCTCCTTCTTCGCCGTCGATAAGTTAGGTGCATATGCTGTGGCTGGATCAACCGCATCATGCGGGTTCCTGACCTCTTCCAGAGACTCAGTTTTGACGTTTTGCTCTTCGCCGTCCCCTGTAGCAGAAGATGAGGCACTAGGGTTACCCAACAGCCCGCCTTGGCTATGCCGCCCAATATAGATAACGGCAATAATCAGCACGATGATCACAAGAATAGCCAAAGCAGTATAGAGAAAACGCTTGTTCTTAGGATCCATATCTGGAGGCAAAATCTTGCGCGGGTCTACATCGGCAATCTTCTTAAAATCGCGAAGATTCGGCGTAGGAGGCCTTTTAGACTTTGTCACGATGTTCTCCAGTACGTCTGCGGCATAGATATGCTGTTAGATTTAGCGCGCTCATAAAGCTTACGAATGAGAAAAAATCTCATGCTAAAACCGAATTCACCGGTATTGCACTACAAGGATAGGGGTTTATAGAGCTAGAAAGAAATCCAGAGGTAAGGGGTTTTCTTTACCAATATTGTGACACGTATCAGAAGTTCCCCGCCTCTCCTGTCTATCCACAGGATCAGAATTCTTGTCCCGTTCAGATAGGCTATCCACAGGTGCACATACAACGCTCTCTTTATCACACTACATTGAGGCACACTAGAAAAACCGTGCCCCACTTTGACAGGGGATGCACATTATCTAATTAACACACCACCTAACATTTCAGGGAGCTCTATCATGGCTGATACCGTTATCCTACGCGGGTTTACCGCAACCGCCCCACAGCTACGCACACTTCCGACCGGAATTCCAGTCGTCAATTTTAGGTTGGCAAGCACGCCACGCTGGTTTGACTCAGCAACAAACTCCTGGCGCGAGGGACAAACAAGCTGGTACACTGTCTGCGCCTACCGCAAGCTGGCACAAAATATTGCCGCCTCCCTCACAGTGGGAAGTCCCGTACTCCTCACCGGGCGCGTTCGCACACAACAGTGGCAGCGCGAAGACGGTTCTCAAGGTGCATCTGTCGAAGTTGATGCCAGCAGTATCGGTCTTGACCTTACCTTCGGCACCAGCACATTCTCACGCGCTGTAGAGCACAGCGGCACGCAATCCCACACTCAGGATGACACAACAAACCCGGTTCAGAAGGATATATCGCAGGACGGCCATGCCGCTCCCCAACAACCATCGAGTACACAGCAATACCCAAACCGCGCCCTTCAAGAAACTGGACCACGAGGAACAGCATCTTCACCTCAACGGGAATTTTCACAACCCAAAAACACTGTTCCAGCATCTACAGATACGCACCAGACTGTTCAACAATCTTCAGAACCTACAAATAGTTTTGAGTATGAGAAACAAAGCGATCAAATATCTGAAATGGCACCCTTCTAGAATTCAACATCACAACTTCTAAAAACCGCATATAGCGTGCCGCGTATCACCTTGAATTGATTTGTCACAAGTTATCGAACTCATGTAGAGTAGTATCCGTTGCAATCGCGCGGGAAACCGCATGATGCACATGGTGGTCGTAGCTCAGTTGGCAGAGCGCCTGGTTGTGGTCCAGGAGGTCGCGGGTTCAACCCCCGTCGATCACCCCGTCACTAGGGTCGTTATGGTAATCCCCATAGCGACCCTATAGCTTTACCTACTAGACTTTATATGTTTTATTCCCCTGAGGAAAGAGGATTTTCTGTGCAATCAACTCTGACATTTTCTGAAGACCATGAGCTGTTCCGAGAAGCAGTCCGTGAATTCGTGGCACACGAAATAACCCCTCACTACCCCGAATGGGAACAAGCACATATTATGCCTCGCTCAGTATGGCAAGCCGCCGGAGAAGCAGGAGTATTAGGACTTGCTGTCCCCGAAGAATTTGGCGGAGCTCAGCTGTCCGATTACGAGTATCAATTAGTTCTAACCCAAGAACTCGCAACCGTTGGAGGATATGGGTTTGCGCTCGCAGTGCATCTTCAACAGGATCTGGTGCTCCCCTATTTACTCGCATACGGTACACATGAGCAAAAGGAACGTTGGCTGCCCCAAATGGTAAGCGGTGACCTTGTGTCCTCATGCGCGTTTACAGAACCAGGCGCAGGCTCCGATCTGCGGGCATGCCGCACATCCGCAGTGCGCGATGGGGACTCTTACCTTCTCAACGGGCAGAAGACTTTTATCGGCTCTGGTATTTCGGGGGATGCAGCCCTCGTGTTGGCCCGCACCGATGGTTCCTCTGAACGTGCTTCTGAGGATTCATTCTCCCTCTTTTTTGTCGAAAAATCTGAAGGTTACACCCCGGGACGGCAGCTCGACAAGATGGGTATTCGGGCCTCAGATACTGCCGAGCTATTCTTCGAGAATGTACGTGTTCCCGCTGAGAACCTTATCGGTGAGCTTGGTCAAGGCTTGACCTATATTAAACAACATCTGCCCCAAGCGCGCTTAGCGATTGCCGCTGCATCCGCGGTCATCAGCAGGACTACTCTCAACGCCACACTAGAGTATGTAAAAGAACGTAAGGTTTTTGGGTCTCGTGTGGCAGATTTTCAGAATACCCGTTTTGAACTAGCTAATGCTCTCATGAATACAGAACTTTCCGAACTCTACGTGGCACGCGCTATAGCGGCTTTTAACGCTGGGGAGCTTACCGCTGAGGACGCCGCTAAAGCCAAGGTCTTTGCCTCTGAAAAAGCCTGCACAATTACCGATCGGTGTCTGCAGCTTTTCGGCGGCTATGGCTATATTAATGAGCATCCTGTAGCCCAAGCGTTCCTCGCGGCACGGCTACTGCCTATTTTTGGGGGTACAAACGAGCTTCTGCGCGATAGCATAGGATTTGACCTACTCGCTGAGTAGACGCCAATATACTCTATCAATAGCTCTTTACCTTGTGATTTCGAGAACGAAGGATTTATCTGTGGCTATTCGCCCTGTTGTTATTTATGGCAATCCCGTTTTACACCGCCCGGCTGCTCCGGTCACGGCTTTTGACGATGAGTTCAAGGCTCTTGTCACTGATATGTATGAAACCATGGACGCAGCCCACGGAGTGGGTCTCGCGGCTCCTCAAATCGGGGTAGGTTTACGAGTTTTTACCTACCAGATGGAAAATGAAGATGGTGTTCCTGCCCGCGGGTGCATCGTTAATCCCAGGCTAACTCTCGGCAAGGTGTCCGCTGCAGAGCCCGACCCTCATGACGAAGAAGAAGGGTGTCTTTCGTTCCCGGGCTACGGTTTTCCTCTCAAACGTGCTGAGTGGGTTACTGTCAATGGATTTGATGTCGAAGGCAATCCGCTCAGGTTTGAGGCAACTGGTTGGTTTGCCCGCTGTATGCAGCACGAGACCGACCATCTTGATGGAAAACTATATGTGAATCGTCTTAATAAAAAATGGACTTCTCGCATGAAGAAAGTTGTTAAACGCGAAGGCTGGACTGTTGAGGACAATAGTTGGATGCCCGGCGTAGATCCTGACCCGTTTGGACATTAAATACATAAAATCATCTACACTACCGGTGCGCCTGATTCTTGA
Organism: Rothia dentocariosa ATCC 17931; assembly: GCF_000164695.2. NCBI lineage: Bacteria > Bacillati > Actinomycetota > Actinomycetes > Micrococcales > Micrococcaceae > Rothia > Rothia dentocariosa. The sequence continues at coordinate 1,987,723 of NC_014643.1, read as the reverse complement.
TACACAGAATTAGGCGCACCGGTGTTGTATACGAGCGTCATGAGAAGCAGGGTGCCCTATAAGCCGGGTTCTGTCATCGGTACCGATGAAAGCTCTGTACCTGAGGCAATCATCTATCTAGGGCTTATGTTGCCATAAGCGTCAAGCGGCCTACCCGAACACGCGCCGCTGGCTCGGGCGCACTACCCTATCATGGCGTGTTCTGTTTGGCCTTGCTCCGCATGGGGTTTACCTAGCTGGGCACGTCACCGCGCCCACTGGTGGTCTCTTACACCACCCTTTCACCCTTACCTCGATGAGGCGGTTTACTTTCTGTGGCACTAGCCTGCGAGTTACCCCGAGTGGATGTTATCCACCATGCTGTGCTGTGGAGCCCGGACTTTCCTCGACATACCCCTCAGAAGAGGTATCTCGCGATTGCCCAGGCACCCTGCTTCAGCCTTCTATTCTAGCGGAGTTATTATCGCTGCTCTATTTCTGCCCGGTAGAATAAGAAGCATGCTGATTCTTCTGCCTCCTTCTGAGGGTAAGACCCCTGCGCCTCGCACACACGCACCAGTTAATCTTGCCGAGTTATCGTTTCCAGAGCTCACAACCGAACGTGAAGATGTGCTGGAAGAACTCATGCGAGTTTCCGCTCAGGAAGACGCTCTAGATGTCCTCGGGGTGGGTGCCTCACTCACGGCGGAGATTGAACGAAACACGCGGTTAGTGGAGGAACCTGCTCATCCGGCGGCTAAAGTCTATACGGGCGTGCTCTTTGAGGCGCTGGATTACGCCAGTTTCTCCCCCGATGAACGGGAGTTGGCTCAGAAGTCCGTTCTTATTTCATCTGCTTTATGGGGTGTGGTGCAACTTGAGGATCATATTCCTGCGTATCGGCTGTCTATGGGAACCAAGCTTGGCGCTATAGGTACTCTGGCTACATATTGGCGCGGAGTTTTGGGGAATGCTTTGACCGCATACGCGCAGGGGCAGCTCATTCTTGACTGCCGCTCCAGCGCTTACGCAAAATCGTGGGTATCGCCGTCAGCCCAGACATTAGCGGTCCGTGTTGAACGCGTTGCAGCAGATGGTTCACGCAAGGTTGTCTCCCACATGGCAAAGCATTATCGCGGAAAGTTAGCTCGCTACGTGATCACTCATGCCCTTGCTGAGCAACCTTTTGAAGGTACAGCAGGCATTTCAGAATTCTTGGAGGCGCTTGACCGCGATTGGGAGCTTGAATGTACATTACCGACACCTAAGAAAGCAGGAACACTGACCCTTATTATCCGTGAATAGAGTTTTCAGGTATGAATATAGCGTGTACCCTTCTGGTATCTACGAGAATTCTCCCGCTATCAACACCCTAAAGAAAGAACTGTTATATTCTAATTTCGAAGTGTAGAGGAAATAGGTTCTGTATACTCGGCACATTTTCTAAGAATGTGTCCAGAGAATTTTCCCACAAGATTTATAACAGTTTTATAAATATCTTCGAAGATCCTTTACCGTATATGACATCCCTGGTACATTATAGGGAGTCATATCGCACTAACCATGATGGATTATTGTATGTCTTTCACTTTTAAACTTCGTAAAGCTCCCACGACTATATGCTCACTTACCCTAGTTGGCGCTACTCTTGCACCTAGCACCCCCGTCTTTGCAGAGACTCAGCAGCCCCAAACCACCGATTCTCAGAGGCAGCCTGCCGTTGTTGCACAGGAAGATCTCTCGACCTTAAATCAGGTGGAAGGTAACGCAACTCCGCAGACCGTTTCGCCTCAGAAACGTTTTATTGACGTTCCTGAATCTTCTACTTTTTATAATGAGATTACTTGGCTTTTTAACCGTAAGATCACGATCGGTTACCCCGATAGCACATATCACCCGAAAGATTATATTGAGCGTTCGGGTATAGCTGTTTATTTCTATCGCCTGGCAGGCTCCCCGCAAGTTGACCTTCCCGAAAAGTCGCCTTTCACAGACGTTTCTCCTAACGATATGTGGTATAAGGAAATGGTGTGGTTCCATCAGCAGGGTCTTACCACTGGCTGGTCTGATGGAACTTTCCGCCCGCATGACCTGGTAGATCGTAACGCTATGGCAGCGTTCTTCTACCGCTTTGCGGGCAACCCTCAGTTTGAGGCACCTGAGGTTTCTCCTTTTTGGGATTTGAGTCCAGACGAGCCTTTCTATAAAGAGATTGTCTGGCTTCGCAGCACAGGTATTACAACCGGGTGGTCGGATGGTTCCTTCCATCCCTATGAGCCTATTTCACGTGAAGCAATGGCGGCGTTTATTTACCGTTATGCACATATGAAGCGCTAATAATCAGAGTCTAGATAAGTATGGCGTGCTCCTAAGAGAATAGGGGGCACGCCATACTTATATCTTATTTATAACCGTCATATTATCACCAAAATACTATTCAGGAAAAATAGTAATGCATGTTGCAAAATATTAGTTTTTCTCACATTTATTTTAGAAGTCCCGTCGGGCTGTTCTGAATATTTTTAGCGAGGTGTGCTTGCCGAACCAATGGTTTGTCCAGTGCTTACATGAAAATCCCAGGGGTCGGTATTTAGCGAGGATACCGAAATTTCAATACTGTATCCCTGGCCCGCTAGGGTTTCTTGCAGACGTTCCGCAGCACGATTTAACCATAAAGATTCACTTGCAGCATGCGAACAGTCGATGAGTGCAGTATCAGTACCTCGTACAAGTTCTTGCTCCCGGAACTCACTGGCAGGGTGATGCCGTAAATCTGCAGTGATATAGACATCGGCTTCAGATGCCCGCACGGCATCAAACAACGAGTCACCGGCGCCTCCGCAGAGGGCAACACGGCGAATAAGTTTTTGTGGGGATCCCGCAACGCGCAGCCCACCCGCTGTTGCAGGAAGAGCAGCAGCTAGTTCTTCAGAGAGTTCCTGCAAGGTAAGAGGGCGGGTAAGAACACCTACACGACCTGTTCCAACGCTATATTCCTTGCCCGCAAGTTCTTGCTGCTGCTGATCAGTCAGCGGTTCACATCCTTGCAGATTAAGCGCTTCACAGAGAGCCTCGTTGACACCAGCGACGGCGGCATCAGCATTGGTGTGCGCACCGAGCAGGCCACATCCGCCTTCAATGAGGGTATGGAGCACGTTGCCTTTGTAATCGGAGTCGGGTATGAAGCTGGTACCACGCAAGAGAAGCGGGTGGTGAGTGATAAGAAGACCGACCCCAAGATTTACGGCTTCTTGGGCGGTTGCTGATATGGCATCAACTGCAAAATGCACATGTTTAACGCGGGTCTGTAAACGTCCGCAGACTAGCCCGGAAGAATCCCAGCTAGCGGCAAGGTGCGGCGGATACAGGCTATGAAAAGTATCAACAATGTGGGATAGCGTAGGTGTTGTCATGATTCTATTGTGGCATCTAGCAGCAGAAATACGAGCTATTACACGTCCCGTAGCAGACCTCGGGTAGGACGGGGAATAATAGTTGATACAGCTATGCTGTAAAGGAATGTACATCTATCTGTGGAAGAGGTCTTATGAAAAGCTTGGTTGTTGGCGGCGGTTGTTTTTGGTGTATTGACGCTGTTTTTCGGCAGTTCCAGGGTGTAAAAGCAAGCGTATGCGGGTATGCGGGCGGGCACACCCAAAACCCCGATTATCGGTCTGTATGCTCGGGAACGACGGGGCATCACGAGGTTGTTCGGGTTGATTTTGATGAATCGGTTATAGGTGAAGACGCGATTTTGGATATTTTCTTCGCCGCACACGATGCGACAAGTTGGGATCAGCAGGGTGCCGACCGTGGTTCGCAGTACCGTTCCGTACTGTTGTATTCCTCTGACGAACAGAAGGCTGTGTTTGAGGCTGCGAAAGAGCGAGCTCAGTCATTCTTCGACTCCCCAGTTGTCACCGAGATTAAACCGCTGACTGAGTTTTGGGAAGCAGAAGGGTACCACCAGGATTACTACGCGAAGAACCCATATCAGGGGTACTGCTCCGTAGTAGTTGGGCCTAAGGTAGCGAAAGTGCGCAAACAATATGCTCATCTTTTGAAAGACTAAATACAGATCGGACCCTTGAGAATCCTATAAGGAGTTCGAGCCCCGTAAATCTATCCTTGAGAAATAGAAATTTTCCATGTTTCACATGCAGGATGACGTTATGATGGAATTAGTACAGATTTGAAAGGGCATCATGACTCTAGTTTCACGTCGCCAAGCTGTGTATTTGACCGGTACGGGTCTCACAGCGGCAACGGTTACTGCCTGTACGCCAAAGGTTCAGCCGGTAGGTAATGATGCTTCTCCCTCACCCGGTGGTACCGCATCTGCTGAGAGCGCAGCCTCGGCGGCGGGGGCTTCCCCATCAGCATCGGAGGGTCTGCAAAGTTCTGGGAAGAACTATCAAGGATCTGTAAAACTAGAGAAATACGATTCTAAAGGTGAGTTCAAACCGGGCACCCGCGAGCATAAGGCCGAGAACGTACCGGTTCCTGTGGAACCAGAAAATATGCATGAAGAGTCTGTGGACGGCATGTACTCATTCATTGCATTCTGGGTTGAGGCACAAAACTATCTTTACTTAACGGGTGACGGTGCTCTGTTGCGTAAAGCTGATCCGGCTGATGATTACACCGAAAGTATTGATCTTTATAAAGCCTTGTACGACAGCGGTGTAGTGTGGGTTCTTGGGGAACAGCATCCTATGAAAATTTCACTCAACTCTGCAAAACCGGTGAAGAATCCACGGAGTGAAACATCGTATATGTGGATTGCTACCGTTGAGTTTGGTGAAGGTACTGAAATCTATAATTCGCAGACTCAGGAGACTTACCCCCTTAATGACCTTATGCAGTCTGGGTCTAGGGTCTCGGTGATCACTCAATATGAGAATGGGGCATGGCGCATGCTCAAGGACGACGGCTCGCAGGCTTCGCCCGGTGGCACTAAGGCACCTTAGAAATCTCCACACATTTTAGGTGTGCTAGGGTTTTACCGGTAGATTTTATAGAGAACGTATATATTTTTGCGTTCTATTCTTGTGAAGTTTTTCGCGCAGGCGGAAAACGTTTTTTGATGGGAAGGTTTCTCATGAGCTCAATGTCGCGTCGTGGCGCTTTCACTGTTGTAGGTGCCGGTTTTATAACTATTCTTACCGCGTGCTCGTCGCAGAATAAGGATGCGGCGCCAAGTGCTAGCGCATCTGCCAAGGCTACATCGCCATCGCATTCGGCTGCCTCTGCATCTGCTACCCCTTCTGGCCCTAGTTTTAAGGGTGAGTTGAAGTTGGAGAACTACAGATCGTCTGGTGAATTTGAACCTGGCACGCAGGAGCATCCGGCGCAGCATGTGCCTGTTCCGGTGGAACCCGTGAAATTACGTGAGGATTCGGTTGAGGGCCTACACGCTTTTGTAACCTACTGGCTCGCGACTTTGAATTATATGCTTTTGACGGGTGACGGTAACTATTTCACGAATATTGATCATACGGGCGATTACACAACTATTGCCGATTTCATGCAGGATATGTACGCTTCAGAGACTGGCTGGGTGACTGGCGTGCAGAACCCGTTGACGATGTCTTTGGATACAGATCACCCAACGAAGGATGAGAAGAACGGATTTTATACCTGGAAGACAACGATGAAGGTTAATCGGGAGTCTGCGGTGTATACGAAGACGACGAACCGTTCGCAGCCGCTTCCTGAGGTTTTTAAGGTGCCGAGCGGTGTTGTCTCGGGCCAGGTGACGGCTCATTATCTTGAGGGAACGTGGCGTATGGTGCGCCGTGCTCCTGCCGCAGCGGGTGCTTCTGCCAGTGCGGGCGGGGAGAATAAGTAGGCTGCTCCCCCGTTTTCTGGTTATTCACATTATGACGCGGGCGAGTTAGGTTTTGCTGAAAAGGTTATATAAGTGCCTTTTAGAAAATCCTGATCCGCTTGGCATTTATAAAAATATAGAGAATTCCCTGGTTCGCCTGAACCGGGGAATTCTCTTTTCCTAGTGTGACCCCAACCGGATTTGAACCGGTGTTGCCGCCGTGAGAGGGCGGAGTACTAGGCCGCTATACGATGGGGCCGGACTGTTTTTCGGGACCCGCCCGAACAACATATATAACTATACAGTTAAGGGAATACCCCACCAACTCTAGTAAGCATGATATGCGTCACTAGACTCAATGGAGTATTCCTCATAGAGCTGAAAGGTTATCCCCGCAGGTGCGGGGAACGAACATATTTGAATCTTCACTAACTACCCTTGTTAGACGGCTCATCTCTACGAATGTGGAGAAAATATTCCAGATGACTAAAATTCCTATAAGCCAAAAACACAAAAACCCCAGCTTACCATGAGCTGGGGTTATCTGTGCGCGATACTGGGTTCGAACCAGTGACCTCTTCCGTGTCAGGGAAGCGCGCTACCGCTGCGCCAATCGCGCCTACAACATCAATGTGTTGTTGCGAGGTGAGGACGGGATTCGAACCCGCGTACACGGCTTTGCAGGCCGCTGCCTAACCACTCGACCACCTCACCGCATACATCTCTCGCGAGATGAGTTCGAACTCTAGGAGTCCTACGAGCGGTTGACGAGACTTGAACTCGCGACATCCACCTTGGCAAGGTGGTGCTCTACCAACTGAGCTACAACCGCTTATCAGGTGCTTTTCAAGCATCAACAACAGGCTTTACCCGTCACACTGACAGATAAATACTATACGGGTTTTTTCGTCGTTTGCCAAATCTTTTGCCGCACTTTTTAGGCCGAGCGTCAGTACCAAAAACCTTACAACCTTCTACACAAATAAGGTCGCAAATATCAAGCACAGCATTCTACGCTATACCGCAATGCCATGAAGTCTAAGCCTCTGATTCCCCTAGCAAGCCTTCACGAGCGAGCGCCGTCAGACGCGAGACGGCACGGAAGTACTTCTTCTGGTAACCGCCAGCAAGCATTTCGGGTGTGAAGACCTGGTCGAAAGGTACACCGGATGAGACGATCGGCAGGTCTTTGTCGTAAAGACGGTCAGCGAGCACAACAAAGCGCAGCGCTACCGCTTGCTCGGTAATCGGGTGTACATCGCGCCAAGCGATACCCTGCAGACCGTCGATAAACTGGCGGTAACGGGAAGGGTGCACTTTCGCTAAGTGTTCGACAAGCTCTGAGAAAGTATCGATACCCACGGTTTTTCCATCGAATACTTCCTCAACCTTAGCGTCGAACGCGTCGGGAGTTACGGGTTCCGGTGCAGCTGGAAGACCGCGATGACGGAAGTCTTCACCATCCACACGGTGTACTTCGAATTGTTCGGCGAGTACTTGGATTTCACGTTTGAAGTCTTCGGCGGCAAAGCGTCCTTCGCCGAGGGCACCGGGCAGAGTGTTGGAGGTTGCTACGAGTTTGACGCCCGCATCTGCGAGTTCGCGCATCAGGCGGGACATGAGGACAGTATCGCCGGGGTCATCAAGCTCGAATTCGTCAATGCAGACGAGCTTGTATCCACTGAGCGCTTCTACGGTTTTGCGGAAGGTGAGGGCACCAACCAGGTTGGTGTATTCGACGAAGGTACCGAAGGCTTTGGGCCCGTCAACATAGTGCCATAGGGAGGCTAGAAGGTGGGTTTTCCCAACACCGAAGCCGCCGTCTAAATAGAGCCCGGATTTTGCGGAGTCTTTCTTTTTACCGCCAAAAAGTTTGCCGAAGAACCCGCCAGAACTTCCTCCTTTGTTGATTTTATCGCCGAAGGTTTTGAGTTTTTGTACTGCTTCAGCTTGGGAGGGCTGGTTTGGATCGGGAATATAGCTGTCGAATGACACTTCACCGAATCGTTCTGAGGGACGAAATCCAGCGAGAAGCTCTTCTGCTGAGACGTTTGGGATACGTTCGGTAAGGTGTTCGTAGGTGACGGGCACGATATAACTTTCTGAGTGACGTCTATGTTACTTGTCTTAAGTTTAGTACGGATGTGCTGAGCTTGCCGCAGCCCGGTACTCGGAGCGCTCTCTCCCTCGGGTACAGATGCGGTGAAAACGCAGTAAAACCCGGGACTATGCGTTTTACGTGGTTTTAGTCATGTGTGATCTAAAGCCTTGAAAACACAGTCCCGGGTTTAGTCGTTAGGGGTGAATTCTGTGTGAGATTCGGCAGAGACTTATGAGAAGGTGAGCGAGTACAGCTGCACTCCGGGCGAGACCTTGAGCTCAATAACTCCGCTACTTTGCTCATCGCCGCGCACAATGTGGTGGGCGTTGGGAGCGCCGTCTACGTGAATCTTTTCCGTTGTACCATTGCGCCGCACTTCGATGGTACCGCTGCCGCCGGCAACAACCTGCGCTCCGTGGGCACTATAGTTAATCCGCAAAGTGCCGTCGTTTCCTTGAGGCTCAATACGTTCGGGGGTTATGGACCACGTACCGTTGAGGTCGTATTGGTCAACAGCTAGACGATCTGCTGGTTTGAAGGTTCGGGTTCCGTTAGCGTAGCTTTCTTGCCCCGCAAAGTACATTGCGCGTTTAGAGCCTAGATACGTTTCAGGGGTTCGCGCATCATGCGCGTTTTGTGTTTCCTCTTGTACATCATCCTTGTGAATAGGGTCTGGAAGCTGCACTTGTGGGTTTGCAGCTTTGAGAAGTTCGCGTACCTGTGCCTCAGTCACCTTATGCCCACCTTCACCATAGTGAACAGCACGAAGTTTACCTTCACTATCAATGAGATAGTGTGCAGGCCAATAGCGGTTGCTGTAAGCACGCCAAATAGCATAGTCGTTGTCTTGAACTACCGGGTATTTAATACCTAGGTTCTCAATGCCTGCCTGGACATTCTTACCTTCGTGTTCGAACGCATATTCCGGCGTGTGTACTCCCACTATTTCTAGACCATAATCATGATATTTGGCGTAGAGTTCATTCAGGTGCGGTGCCGTCCTCTGACAGTTAATGCACGAGTATGCCCAAAAATCAACGAGTGTAACCTTTCCACGCATATGAGCGAGACTTGGCTGATTCTCAGTGTTAAAGTTACCCGTGCCACCTGCTAATTCCGGGGCAGAGCCGCAGTCCTGCAATTTTTCTTCATCGGGTCGGCACGAGCTTATCGACCCACCGGTGGAGGAGGAAATAATATTATTCTGCGTATCTTGACTGATAGTCTGCTCAATCCCTTCCGTATAATTCGGAATTGCGCGCTGTAGCTGGGCGGGAACGTTGAATACTAGTCCGATTGAAAGAGCGATCAAGAGTACACCCGAGGCGGTGCGTACTCCACGCTGGTGGGTGCGGAACGTCTTAACTCGTTCTGCAATGCTCCGCCCCGCAAGAGCAAAGATCAACAACGGGATCGCTGTTCCGAAAGCAAAGGATAGGGTGAGTGCTACGGTTTCGATACCGATGTTTCCGGTTGCGCCAGCAAGGGTAATAGCTGCAAGAACCGGACCTGCGCAGGGCACATAGACGAGACCGAGAGCAAGCCCCATGAGGAAGCCGCCACGTGTGGTGCTGCGTTTCGCTCCGAGTTTTGAGAATTTCGCGAAAGGTTTTTCAAGCAGGCGCTCCAACGGGGGTATAAGCATGCTCAGCCCAACAATAATGAGGAAGGTGATACCTAAAATCCTCAGCGTATCTTGCGGCAAGTGCAGGGCAGCAAGAATAACCGAACCGAGCAGGGTAAAGAGGCTGAAGCTCAGAACGAGCCCGCCTACAACTTGATAGGGACGCCAGCGTGATGCAGTACGCTGCATGGGTGCTGGAGCTGCGTTTCCGAGAACTGCGCTTCTGCGCGAGAATAAGGCTTGCACATTGTCCGCAGAATCTTTTGCTATGCCTGTTTGTCCAAATTCGGTAGATGCAGTGCGCGCTGAATCTGCACCGCCAGTGACGAGAATAACGGGCAAGATAGGCAGGATACAGGGCGAGATCCCAGTGATAAGACCACCGAGTATGCCAAGGATGATGAGCGATAACAGCATAGTTATTCTTCCTCATGGATTGGTAATGCGAGGCGATGCTGCCTCACGTGTTGTCATGGTTATATTCGGAACGAACTGCGGTTTCGGTTTGGTTGAAATTATTTTTATAGCGATGCCTGCACAATTGACAGCATCTTAATGAGGCCTTTTACTCCGCAATATTCAAGTTCATGGAAGTTTTTCTCAAGGTGTTGCGAGAGGTAGTCGGATACATCATTTAAAAATTTTTCTGAGGTTTTGCAATCCGAGCGGGCTGAATGTTCCGAATACCTAATGAGTCCAGTTTAGGATTCTGAATATTTTGCAATGGTACGGGCGCTCCTCCGCGTTACCTGTGCCGATATAAGATTGGAGTTACGTATGTCCGTTATTCTTCGCACTGCGTCTTTTGCAGCTGTTTCTCTAGCCCTCGTTGCTGGTGTTTCTGCATGTTCTTCTAACGCTTCTGATCAGAACTCATCGCCGAGCGCATCGTCGAGCTCTTCTGCATCATCCACCCCCTCTTCTTCTGCCATGATGAGTTCAGACGCTATGATGTCGCCTTCAGCTATGCCGAGTCAGTCTGCCATGTCTGGGGACAAGATGGATGGCGACCACGGCAAGATGGACGGCGATAAAATGCAGGGAGATCATGACAGCATGAAGCATGATGACAATAAGATGGACGGTGACAAAGGGGGCAAGATGGAAAACAAAGACGCCATGATGTCTCCTTCGGCTTCCGCCATGTCGAAGTAATATTTTGCCGGTATGCTGCTTTACACCCTGGAATATTTTCTAGGGTGTAAAACATACCTAAACTTCGCTTATCACCGACACAATAATCAAATGTCATCATAGGGCGTGAGATGATATGACCATGACTTTTTTGGATCGTCAGGTGACTTCGGCGTATCAAGAAGCTCAAAAAGCCACCCAAATTCCTCAGGAATATCAGCGCTTAACTGCGTTGATGGAGTGTGCTGCCGCAGGAAACGAACACTGTTTTGAAGCTCTATACGATGCGCTTGTTCCGCGTCTGTACGCGCTTATTAACCGCATTCTTCATAACCGAACGCATGCGGAAGAAGTTACTCAAGAAGTTTTTCTAGAAATATGGCAAAAAGCGCCTTTATACCGTGCAGAACGGGGTACCGTGTTGTCGTGGGCTGCAACTATTGCTCACCGCCGTGCGGTTGATAGGGTGCGCTCCGTTGCAGCCTCCACAGAACGTGATTTCACACGCGGTCTTGAGGAGTATCGCGAATCTTATCATCATGTTGATGACGCAATAGCTGCTTTTATGGATACGGAGGAGGTTCATCATGCTCTATCGGGTATTCCACGCGAACAAGCCCAGCTGCTCACCATGGCATATTTCGGAGGTAAATCACAGCGCGAGATCTCCGATGAAACGGGCATTCCTCTAGGAACTGTCAAAACCCGCATGCGCGCTGGCATGCAGAAACTACGTGAACGATTGGAGGGCACCCGTGAGCACTAAAGACTATCCCGAAGATTTCCCCAATAAACTCGACTACGCCCTTCACACGCTTTCACCAACGCAACGTATAGCGTTTGAATCGTGGGCCCCCAAACACGAACGCGAAGATGCTAAGGCCGATGCTGCGGTTCTCTCTGAGGTTTTTGGTACTTCGCTCACTCCGCAAGAACCGTCCGCTGAGCTTAAAGCGCGTGTGATGGCGCAGGTTGCACATACCGAGCAAATCCAGCCAGTTAATGAGCTAGGTACAGATGATGTGAATGCCGAGCATAAGAGTGATCATGCCGATTCCGAAGGTTACTTTGCATCAGATAATGCAGACAACGCTCAAGCTATCGCAGACTCAGAGGATTCCGCTTATGCACGAGCTAAACGGCGTTGGTTCGGGACCCAGGGTAAATTCTCACCATCGCGCATGACGGCTGCGGCAAGTATTATTATCGCTGCTGGTCTGGGCATATGGGGTTTCACGCAGCATCAGCAACTAGAACGTACCTCCCAGGAGCTTCAAGCCGCGAGGGTGTCCTCTTCGGCTCCAGCACATCCGGCAGCTGCACGACCTGGCGACCAGTCGATCGTCGAGCAAATCAGCATGGCTCCTGACCTTTCAATGGCCCAAGGTAAAGTCAACGGTATGCCAGTATCGGTCATGTACTCCCCTTCCCACAACATGGCGGGTGTTTCAACGACAAATCTGCCTGCGCTACCCGAAGGAAAGGTCTATAAACTCTGGTTTTACGATGCTCAGGGCAATATTGTGGGATCTGGAATCCTCAATTCTGCTGGTCGCGGTGCAGGGATCACAACCATGACAGAGCACGATCTGAGTACAGTCACCGACTTTGGTATCTCAATTGAAGATGAATCGGCTAATTCTCCTAGTCAGAAACCCGCTATGCTGGAAAACGTTGTGTAGCCTAACGCTTGCAGGCACGCCATCCCTACGCAGGTAAAGGTGATACATACCTTAGGGGTTCACCTCACGTTTTCGTAGAATAGTCTTCATGGCTAAAAAGAATAAAGGCGGCAAGAAAGGTGCCTCCACCGCTGCGGTCGCGCTCTTGAAGGAAACTAAGACTCCTTTTGAGATTCGTGAGTACGAGCATGTGGAGGGAGAAACCTCCTTTGGGTTGGAGGCCGCGCAGAAACTTGGCGCCAATCCTGAGCAGGTATTTAAAACGCTTCTTATTGTTCATGACAAAGATTTTGCGGTGGCGGTAGTGCCGGTGAGTGGGCAGCTAAACCTGAAAGCGGCGGCACACGCCCTTGGTTGGAAGAGCGCCTCCATGTGCGATCCGAAGGTTGCCGAGCGCCGCACTGGATATGTGGTGGGTGGTATTTCGCCGTTAGGGCAGAAAACTCCTTCCCCCACGCTTTTGGATGCCAGCGCTGAGCAGTATCAAACTATCTTGGTCTCTGGCGGTAAACGCGGGCTTGATATTGAGCTCTCCCCCGCCGACTTGCTTAAACTCACCGGCGGCAACTATGCGCCTCTTCGCGCCTGAGCAGCCGTGTCTTGAGCTGCGGATCCCTGCAGCGGAGGACGCTGCCGAATGGTATGCGCTGTTCAGGGATACGCGCGTCATGGAGTATTTGGGGCGACCCGCAGATTCACTCGCTCACTATGAGGATATGGTGGTGCGTACCCTGTACCATCGGGAACAAAACCCGAGCCAGCACCGTTATAACGACGACAGCTCATAAGAGAAGATTTGAAGGAGTAGCAGTGGGAAACTCACTACCAGGTGTCGGTAAAATTGCGAAGAATTGGCGTGAAGTTCTCAAACCCGAAGAATACGCGGTACTGCGTGAAGGCGGCACCGAACGTGCTTTCACCGGCGAATACTGGGATACGAAAACCGAGGGTGTGTATTCGTGCCGAGCCTGTGGGACCGAGCTTTTCCGCTCTGCTGAGAAGTTCGAGTCGCACTGCGGCTGGCCCTCTTTCTTCGCTCCACTCGCCGAAGATCGTGTGCGGTATCTGGAAGACACCACGTTAGGGATGCGCCGAGTAGAGGTACGTTGTGCCGCCTGCGATTCGCATCTGGGTCACGTGTTTGAAGGCGAAGGATACGATACTCCGACTGATCTGCGGTATTGCATCAATTCTGTCTGTCTCACATTGGAACCGCAAAAGTCGTAAGCTAGAGCTATTTACGAGACAATACTGCTGTTAGCCCGGTGCCGGTCTTTGGGTTTTCGGTATATTTGAAGAAACATGTAACGCACAGCGGCAACGGGTAGAATGGTGGAGTCATTGTTTTCAGCCCCGTCGAGGGAGCTACCAGAAACGGATATTCAAGGAACCACTTTCAGATGAGTCTCAGCCCGAGTACCGAGCCTATCAAACTCCCACCTATGCTCGGATTACCTGCTGATTTCACGGTTCCTGATGTTATTCCGCTAACTACCCCGTCTGTTCCGGTCCCCTCTATTATTAACACGGAGAGGGCGCTTGAACGTGCTGCTGAATCTTTGCGTGCTGCATCCGGTCCGGTTGCTGTCGATACGGAACGCGCACAGGGTATACAGTACGGGATCAGGGCTTTCTTGGTACAGCTGAAACGCGAAGATAAGCTCTACCTGATCGATCCCGAAGCTTTTTCTGACCTTAGGATCATCAACGATGCTCTAGCAGATGCCGAATGGATTATTCACGCAGCAACCCAGGATTTTCCGAGTCTGGATCTTCTTGGAATGCGACCGCGTCTTCTCTTTGATACCGAGCTCGGTGCACGTTTAGCGGGTCTGGAACGGGTGAACCTGGGAGCTGTTGTCGAAGAGCTTCTAGGGTACAAACTTGAGAAAAAGCATTCCCAAGAAGACTGGTCACAGCGTCCTTTGCCAGAGTCTTGGCTGAACTACGCATGCCTTGATGTTGATGTACTAGCAGACTTACGCGATGCCTTGGAAGAGGTTTTAGAAGACCAGGGAAAACTTGAGTATGCCCGCCAGGAATTTGCCTATCTCTGTTCACTGCCGCCCGCTGACCCTGCTGCGAAGAAAGCCGAACGGTGGAGGAAAGCGAAGGGACGGAACACGCTCCGGTCCGTACCGCAACTAACAGCCCTGCGGAATCTTTGGTTCGAGCGCGATAAATTAGCGCAGAAGAAAGATATAGATTCTAAGGCTTTACTCTCAGATGCCGCACTTGTTGAGGCTGCGCAGAAAATGCCTCGTAATGTACCAGCTATCATGGCGATTCCGGGGTTCCGTACTCGACTGTTGAAACGTGAAGGTCCCCGCTGGGTGCGTGCGATAGTATCAGCTTCTCGGGGTGAGGACCCGGCGCCCTATACCATTCCGGCAACCGCGCCTCCCCCGCTTAAAGCTTGGGAAACGAAACGCCCTATTTCACTAGAGATTCTTAGCGAAGTGCGGAAGATAGTACAACGGGAGTCAGAGCGGCTCAATATTCCAGCACAGAATATTATCAGCGCTGATTGTATACGGCGTCTGTGCTGGGATCCGCCCGAGCCTTACTCTCAAGAGGCCCTTCTTGAGGCTCTTCGCTCGCATGATGTGCGCCCGTGGCAGATTGAAATCCTCGCCCCGGATCTTCATGAAGTTTTCCAGCGACACCTTGGCTAATGCCTTAATACATGGATCTCTCAACCCAAGAAAAATATGGAGGCACGCGCCACACAACAAAACGGCTTATTCGCGTGCATACGATTTATCTTCTAGATTTATAAAAGAGCGACACGCAGCTATCCCACAGGTACGGTCGCCTCAGCATCACACAAGCCCGGCTTCACACACCGGGGAATTCAAGGAGGAACGATGAACGAAGTACCATCGTGCACCTGTTCGTGCGCACAATCAGAAATTTCTGGGCACGAGCCAAGCTCTCAGAGCATTCAGGAGCTGGAGCATAAACTTTCGCGCCGAAATGCACTCGTAGCGGGGGCTACAGCTACCGCAGGAGCTCTTGCTTTAAGCGCCTGTGCCGAAGGTTCCAGCGGTGGTGGCGGAGGGGGCGGTAACGGTGCTGCCGGGCCAGAGTCCCCCACCGATATTGCGGCTGCTTCGGAGGTACCCGTCGGCAAAGCGGCGAAACTTACCAAAGGCGGCGTTACCGTTATCGTATCTCAGCCTGAAAACGGTGTCTTCAAGGCTTTTAGCTCCACCTGCACCCACCAAGGATGCCAACTCAACGTACAAAACAACAGCCAAATTGTGTGCCCATGCCATGGTTCTCAGTTTGCGCTCGCTGATGGTGCAGTCAAAGGCGGTCCTGCCGAGTCGCCGTTGAAATCCTATAAAGCAGAGGCGAAAGACGGCAGGATCATTGTTGGGGGCTAGGTATCTTTCACACATTAGTATTGGCGGCACGTTAGTTTTTAACGTCTAGATTTCATGTCAATAAAAACGTTGGGGTGTGTGAAAATCTAAACACCCCAACGTTTTATTTTTTGCACTCGGTAAAGCACCACAAAAAAATTACTGAGTATGCCGAGGCTTTTGCCCTTCTTCGCGTGCGAAGGGAACCTTATCACCCGCAAGCTGCGCGAGAATATCGGCAGTAATGGTTTCCGCGCACAAACCAACATCTTCCAGGATTTCCTCACGTGACGCATGCGGTATAAATTCTGCCGGTAAGCCGAGCTCACTCAACGCCGTGTCCACACCAGCCGCACGCATCTCTTGGCGAATGCGTGAACCCACACCGCCCGCACGCACACCATCTTCGAGAGTCACAACGATGCGGTGGTCTCGTGCAAAATCCACCACCGAATGCGGAACCGGCATAACCCATCGCGGATCAATCACCGTCGAATGAATGCCCTGCTCGGCAAGGCGCTCAGACACTTCGAGCGCTACCCGTGCCATGGCGCCAACGGCAACAAACAGCACATCGCGCTGCCCAGTTTCAGGATGCGGCCGCCCGGTGCGGGTCAGCACATCCACCCCGTCAGAGCGGCGTTCCAGGGCAGCGATATCTTCACCCACCGACCCCTTTGGGTACCTGACAACGGTCGGTGCATCATCAATAGCGACGGCTTCACGAAGCGCTTCACGAAGCGTCGCAGCATCGCGTGGAGCGGCCAAGTTTAACCCAGGAATAAACTGCAGAAGCGATAAGTCCCACATGCCGTGGTGACTTGCGCCGTCAGGTCCAGTAATGCCGGAGCGGTCAAGAACCAGAGTCACGCCCGCCTTGTGAAGGGCAACATCCATCAAGAGCTGGTCGAAGCCACGGTTTAAGAATGTTGCATAGAGTGCCACCACAGGGTGCATACCGCCGTATGCCAAGCCTGCGCTCATCGCAACGGCGTGCTGTTCTGCGATACCAACATCAATGACTCTGTTCGGATGCGCTTGCGCGAATTCACGTAGACCAACAGGAATGAGCATGGCACCGGTAATGCCTACAATGTCTTCGCGTTCATCCGCGATCTGTTTGATCTCACGACCGAAAACACTCGTCCATGACTCTTCGGTGCTGGTTGAGACAGGCCTACCGGTAAGAGGATCAATCCTTCCTACCGCATGGAATTGATCATCATCATTCGCACGTGCCGGAGCGTAGCCGTGTCCTTTCTCTGTAATAGCGTGCACAATCACCGGGCCGCCGTAGTTCTTAGCGGCACGCAAGGCGGTCTCAACAGCTTCTTGATCGTGCCCATCAATTGGACCAACATATTTCATGCCGAGATCTTCAAAAATACCCTTGGGGACCACAACGTCCTTAATACCGACCTTCATGCCGTGCAGCCCCCGGTAAATCATCTGCCCCAGCGGGCCGCCACGCTGCAGACCACGGCGCATAGCATCAAGCGCCCGATCATATCGATGGTCAAGACGCATACGGTCAACCTGCTGCTGCACCTCGTGCTTAAGTGCCGTCAGCTGGTTAGCAAAACCGCCAATAGTAGGCGCATACGATCGACCATTGTCATTGACTACAATAACGACTTTACGACTACGGTCGGCAGCGATATTATTCACGGCTTCCCAGGCCATGCCTCCGGTCAACGCACCATCACCGATTAAAACCACCGTATAGCGGTCATTTTCTCCGTTGAGAGCGTAGGCGCGTGAAATACCATCAGCCCAGGAAATTGATGATGAAGCGTGCGAGGACTGAATAATATCGTGTTCAGACTCGCCACGATCCGGATACCCCGACAACCCGCCCTTTTGGCGCAGGGTGTCAAAGGCGTGACGACCGGTCACCAGCTTGTGCACATAGGACTGATGCCCTGTATCAAAGAGAATAGAATCGTGGGGCGAATCAAAAATACGGTGGATACCAAGAGTCAGCTCAACAACACCAAGATTGGGGCCTAAATGACCACCCGTTGCAGAAACATTCGTTACGATAAACTGACGGATCTCTTCAGCGAGTTCACGCAGCTGCTCGTAGCTGAGGGGGCGCAAATCCCGAGGTTCACGAATATCGGACAAGAGCCCTGAGGATTCCTTGTTCGCCTCGTTCTCAGCAGACATACACTCTCCTTCTGCACGGTTGAGGTCAACAATGTACCTCTAGGTCTAACAGTTAAATTCTAACGGGTTAGGTTATATATACCCATTTGAAGGTTGCCGAAAAAAGTCATGGTTACCGTGTTCGCCATCTTAGGTACATACAGTTTTGCTGTCTCTACGAGAATTTACTTATGACGTTTTGACAGACGCGCTGGACGAATACGCGCAGGCGCACGGTGAAAAAGAGCGAGCGTCTCAACATGATGCGTATTAGGGTACATATCAAATGCCCGGACCTGTACGAGATCCCAGCCTAGTTCACGCAAAATAGCTGTATCGCGTCCCAAGGCTGCAGGATCACATGCCACATATAGAATGCGCCCGGGCTTGAGTTCGTTGAGGCGTTCCAAAACTTTGCGGTTAGCCCCTTCGCGAGATGGGTCAAGTACCACGGCATCCGGGGTAGGTATCTGGCCAAGGCTATGTGCTGCTTTAAGATCTTGAAGGCTTTGCGCAACGTCTCCACGAATAACCTCAACACGGGTTTCCTTGGAGTTATCGCTTCGGGAAGGACCATCCGGAGCGAAGTTGGAACGCGCATCACGGTGCGTTACCGGGGAACCTTCAACGCTGATAACCGTTCCTTCTGAGCCGACAGCATCCGCAAGCGCTGCTGTAAATAGTCCAGCACCGGCGTATAGGTCGAGGGCGCATTCGCCTAAGGTTGGGCGGAGCATGGTTAACATGGTGCCCATGAGAGTTGAGGGGGCACAGCGGTGAATCTGCCAGAAGCCACCTGCGGAGACCTGATAGCTGAACCTTCGCGGACCAAAACTTACTTCTTCGGTTACGGAACGTAACCCACCGCCAAGGAGTATATCTCCCTGACGCACACGCCGATAAGGGCTATGCACGCTGGGCTGCCCCGAACGCTTGCTCGGTTTTGCTTTCGATCCGCTGTAGGGGGTGAAGAAAAGTGAGATTTTACGTTTAGCAAGCTCGCCCCAAAGCTGGATGCACTGCCTTTCAATCTCTTTGGCGACGTGGGTTGTCTCAAACCGGGGATCAACCATGAATTGGAGCAGAATACGCCCACGTGAAGACAGCGTTGCTTCTAGTTCGCGAACCCCCCGCAGGTTGAGCTTGTGAAGTTCTAGGTCACGCAGTTCACGTGCCACGAGGGGAAAATCAACTACGGGTACCGGCTGCGAGCTGTGGTAGGGGTACATGCCGATGCGCCAATACGTTGTACCGTCTTCAATGCTTTTAGCGGTGGTGTACCGTATACGAGATCGCCAGGAGAGGTCGCCTTCGACGAGGTCTCGATTAGGCATAGACTCAACGATAAGGTTTGTTAAGAGTGGTGATTCTAGAGGGATGCCGCCTAAGCGATGAAGCTGAGTTCGTACGATCTCGGCTTTGTAACGCCGTTGTTCAGAGGGTTCTAGGTGTCCATACTCCATCCCGCCAAGAAGCTCTGCTATGCCGGTGAGTTTCTGACGTTCTTCGGGGGTTTTGAGGGCATCTGCCTGTGCCCAGGGATGCTTACGGCGCACTGGTGCAGGCACTTTGACGGCTACAACATCTGCAAAGTAGAAACGGTTTTTGGGGCCTACTGCTGTAATTCGAACTTGGGCTTCTTCACCCACTACACCGTGCCGTACGAAAACGACCCCGGCGTGCGTACGTGCAACGAGTGCACCTCCGTGAGCGGGGGTCTCACAGGTTACCTGGATTAGCTCGCCTATAGTGTACCCCTGCTCCGAGGTAGCGTTATCCGCACCGGAGTCACGTACTGTGCTGATTTCAGGGGTGTTCACGCGTCTTCTCCTTACAGAATTCTGATGTGAAGCATTCTACACCGCTTATTTTTAAATAACCGTTCACCCCTGCCATAAGCATGAGAAAATCTCAAGGGTTCTCATGGAATATCACGTTTCTTTTGTGTGGGTTGAGCCCCGATACATCGTATCGTTTTTATGGGAATGAACAGAGGTATCAATGTCCTCGGTATCGATGGACGTTGCATTCTCATGAATGCTCCACGGAACAGTCACAAGAATAACATTAGGTTCTTGCTGTAAAACTTTCTTAAGCTGTTTGACAGTTCGTGGATGAATGAGGCGCTGCCACCAATGTTCCGGAACAAACTCTGGAATGTAAACAGCAATAACATCCCGCGATGTATTGTTCTGAATGCGGCGCACATAGTTATGTACGGCTTGGACGGTATCTCGGTAGGGTGAATCAATCACTGAGAGCCGCACAGGAATCCGCATGCGATCCCAGCGAGTCTTCACATCGTCAAGAGTGGTCTGGTCGTTATTAACGGTCAGAGCTTCCAGTGTTGAAGGGTGGGATGCGCGCGCATAGGCTAGGGCACGAAGCACGGGTTTGTTGAGGTCCTTCGTGTAAACAATGGCGTGCACCCGTGAAGGCAGCGAGGATAGATCGGCGGTTTCTAGATCTTCATATGGTATTTCTGCTGCTTTGATGACGGCATCGTAGTGTTTACGGGTTATCATCATACCCCCGAACAAGGTAGCGATTATAAGAAGCGAAAGCCAGGCACCTGCCATGAACTTAGTGACAACAACAGTAATGAGTACAGCGGCAGTCACGATAACCCCGATGATACTGACGGCTAGGTCACGGATCAGGTGTCGGCGCGAAGTAAATGCCAGTGTAATGCGCAGTTTTCGGATGCGGTAGCTCACTACCGATCCCTGAGTGAGCAGCATCGAGAGGAACATACCCACGAGATAGAGCTGAATGAGCGAGAAAATATCCGAGCCAAAAAGCAGCGTTAGACATGTTGCCATAATAGCCAGCAGGAGAACCCCGTTACGGTAGAGGCCCACAGAGTTGATGCTCCGTAGCTGAACTGGCAGATACCTGCGGTCAGCGAGAGCAGATGAACTCAACGGAAAACCGATAAAAGCTGTAAAAGATGCTATGGTCAGCACTGCAACTGTGGCAAAAACAAGCAGCTGAGGTATGAGCGGGGCACCATCATAGATAGCGAGTGCTATCTGATAGAGCGCGGGTTTCTGATGGAAGAATTCGCCTGGCGCGCGCCCCTCAATCAACAAATATTGTGTGGTGTCATGCACCATAGTAACGCCGGTAACTTGGGCTATGTAAAGTATGCTGACGAGAAGCACACCCGTTATGGTACCCATAATCATGAGGGTGAGGGCGGCATTATGTTTTTTGGGGCGCCGGAAGAAACGCACGGAGTTTGAGATCGTGGAAACTCCGGAGAGCGCAACGGCACCCGCTGAAAAAGACCGTGAGATCAAGAAGAAGAACGCTATGCCAATCAGCTGTGAATCGACGTTTTCGGGGAGTACCGAGTAGTTTGCCGATTCTGCTTTAGCAAGCACACCCATCCAGGATTTTATAATTCCAATGCACAGCGTAACGCCTAGGATCGCGAGGAAAATATAGAGCGGCCAGTGTGCTATCTTTCCCATGAGTTGTAGACCGCGCAGAGACACTACGGTCAAAATAATGATGAGCAGTATTGCGATGGCGCTACGATGATCTTGTAATTCTGGGTAGAGTGCCACCAGGAATGTTGCCGCCGACGACATGGAAACGGCAACCGTAAGCACGAAATCAAGAAGTACCGAGGCCCCCAAAATAACGGCAGGTTTACTGCCCAACCGCCGGTGTACTAGTTCAAAATCGCCTTCGGCAGCGACCTGATTAATGTTGTATCGGTAGGTTCCTACGATCATAAGACCTACGACGGCGACCGCTAACCCAACCCAAGGGGCATAGACAATGGCTGCGTTACCAGCAACGGCGAGCATCAGAATAATCTCGTCGGCGGCGTATGCGACAGATGAAATACCGTCAGAGCCGAAAAGGGGTAGGGCAAAACGCTTAGGCAGCGACATGGCCGCTACTTGACGCGAATCTACCGGCTTACCGGTGAAGGCGCTGCGAATTTTTTCCCAACGATATTTCACAGGTTTAAGGCTATCCGCCTGCGGGGTAAAGCTCAATTTTATTTGCCGCGTGTTTCGCAGGTCATCGGGCGTTTAGTGGTCTTACTCGGTACACTTAACAGGAAAACCGGTCGTCTGTTGAGGAGGAAAGCACATGCCCCATTTCGTCATTATGGGTTCTGGTCGTGTGGGAGTTATGCTTGCCCGTACTCTAGAGGCTTCGGGGCATACGGTAGCCGTTATCGATCAAGATGAGCGAGCTTTCCAGCCCTTGCGTAAAGGGTTCAGCGGGCAGTTGGTGACCGGCGTCGGTTTTGACCAAGAAACGCTCAAACAGGCGGGTATTTCGGACGCGTACGCTTTTGCTGCTGTATCTTCGGGAGATAATTCAAATATTATTGCCGCCCGCGTTGCGCGTGAGACTTTCAAAGTAAAAAATGTTGTTGCCCGAGTCTACGACCCAAATCGTGCCGAATTCTTTCAGCGTCTAGGTATTCCCACGGTAGCCGCCGTGCGGTGGTCAACGGATCAGGTGCTTCGTCGTCTGTTACCGGAGCAGGCACTCAAGGGTGATTTTCGAGAGCCATCGGGCAGGCTCATGCTTACTGAGATTCCACTGCATGAACAATGGGCAGGTCATGCACTCGTGGATATTGAGCGTGCTGCCGGGGTGCGCATCGCCTACATTACCCGATTCGGTGAAGGCATGCTTCCGCGCCCAGATACCGCCTATCAACAGGGAGATACCGTACACATTATGATGCGCACGGACGATATTAACGAAGTCTCTCGGATTCTTTCGCGGTCGCCTCGTACTGATGAAGACGTCGAGTACAGTACCGATCCGCGGCTGGATTGGTTCCATGCGAAGCCGATAGACCCGGCGCAGCACCCCAGCGACCGCCGTCGCCCGAAAGCATAAGGAGCTTATAACATGAAGGTACTTATTGTTGGGGCCGGTTCCGTGGGGGCATCTATCGCTAAGGAGCTCAAGGCGAATGGGCACACGGTCACTATTATTGATTCCAAGCCTGAGATGAAAAAACGTACCGACCTGCCGGGGGTGCGCTGGCATATTGGTGACGCCTGTGAGCTATCTGTTTTGCGCCAGGTTCACCCGAATACCGCTGATGTAATTGTTGCCGCGACCGGTGACGACAAAGTTAATCTGATGGTATCTCTACTGTGCCGCAGCGAGTTTGGTGTACAACGCACTGTAGCGCGTGTGAATAATCCCCGGAATGAGTGGCTTTTCGACGATGCCTGGGGCGTGGATGTGGCAGTTTCCACTCCGCGTTTGATGACGGCTCTCGTGGAGGAAGCCGTCGAGGTGGGCGATGTGGTGCGTCTGCTTACGCTTCAGGCCGGCGGGGCGACGTTGGCGGCGTATACGGTACCGCTCGATCATCCTGTGATTGGCTACAGGATAGACCATGTGCAGTGGCCAACCGATACGGTACTCACCGCCATCTTGCGCGATGGTGTTCCGGTTGCGCCTTCCGCCGATGTTGTTATTGAGGGTGGCGACGAACTTTTCTTCATCACAACGCTTGACGGAGAAGACCAAATTCGGGCGCTCTTCGCCTAGATTATCTCTCCCCTCCTAGAGCACCAGCGAAAACGAGCTATTTCTCAGCTGAAACGCGCGAAATATAGACGCACGTTTAGCGTCTCTATGATGGCTGAGGGATTGTGTGAGGTCTAAAAGCTTCCGCCGTCTCCACCGCCAAAGCCTCCGCCACCACCGTCAAAACTTCCGCCGTCACCTCCGCTAAAGCTAATTCCAGAGTCCGAGGAGCTGTTGTCGGCAGGAGTAAAGCCGTCGCCGTACCAGGATCCCCACGAGTATTGCCAAGGATCGACATCCCAGCCGCTCGTTTCGGGAGTAGCACTGTTTGCATAGGTTCCGTGTGTAAGAACGTTCTGAACCGGGAACCAGTAGGTTCGGCCACTCCCGGTTTTCTCACTTTCTTTTTGGTCAAGTTCCTGCAGCTTCTTCAAAACAGCATTTACACTGAAAACACCAACAGTTGTGGGAACGGCATAACGTTGAGCTTCAAGCACGAAATTTTGCGCGTCGAGGCGTCCTGAGAGTTCTGGGTATAAATATTTTCCGGTTTCTTGTGCCCATTCATGGGATGCCCGCACCAAACGGAGCGCTTCTTGGCGGTCTTCAAGAACTCGGGTAGTGCTCTCATGCTCAGTCTCTAAAAGATCTTGGATGCGTTGCAGCTGAGCATATTCCTTAATATCTTCTGGCTGTAGAGAGAGATAACCCAGAGGCGCATACATTCTAGTTTCAATGAGAAGACGTTCCGCAATTTTTTGAATTATAGAAATTAGAGTCTGTTCAAAAATATCTTTTATATCTTGTGGCATAGGAATAGGAAAACCTTGATATATCCTCATAACCCACTCCAAAAAATGGTCTGCAACAGCATAAAATTCTTCGGACTCAAGAGACTTCGCATAGCTACTTATTTCTTGTATGCGACTATCAAAATATTTTTTGAAGAATCTATTTTCATGATCTTGTGCAAAATCAAAAAGATAATGCGCAAGATGAGAAGAACTTTCTTCAATATGTGCGGGAGCATCAACAGATTTTTCCCATTCCTTAAGAAATTCTTGAAGTTTAAAAAATAGAATCCAAAGAGCAACTTCTGCATCCTGCGCAATATATGCACTCTTGAATATTTTGATGCGTTGCTCGTCCGATACGTTGCGAGAAACTAACAACAGCTGTTTTTCCGCTTCAGTAAGATTATCATCAATATCGCTTAATAGATTATCAAGTGCAGCAGAATACATAATAATTGGTTCAACTATTGAACTCTTCTGTTGCCGTCCCTGCAGTAATACATCACTTAGCTGCGGAGCTAATGAAGCAACTTTAGTTTTAGCATTTTCAAAACATTCTCGGCGCAGCTCTAAATCTTTGCTTATGTGAGAGCGCAGTACGGGAATTTTAATCTTATTTATAGGATCTTCAAGACGTTGGGCTTTACTCCGAATAAAGGCATAAGCATGCCTTATCGCTTCATCATCTGCTTTAATAGATTCATGTCCAGACTCCCAGTGGTTCTCAGCGTCATGTAAATAACGGTATGCCTGGGCCAAATGCCGATGATTGCTATATGTTTCCACGGTGTCCTCATCAGAAAGATTCAAAATATCTTTATGCAACAGCATAATATAATTTACATAATCGACATAACCTGCCCAGAATACGTATTCTCTAACACGAGTTTTGCGCCCATCAATTTCTAGATTAAAATATTCTATAGACTCCTGTAAAATAGGTTTTTTATAGTTCAAATACCTCTGGCTTTCACTTTTAGCCTCCCCCAATGTTCGTATAAAAGCAAAAGAATCTCTAGGCTTCACCACCTGGGTATACAGATTTTCCGCACTATATTCTTGGCTAACAAGGAAATAAAGAGTATGGATAACCATGGTATCTAATATTAAAAGTGAGAAAAATGTATATATTGTAAATACCCAGATACTTTTATCATCGAATGAAATAGCTAAACCCATAAACATTAAGGGAAGATACCCCCAGGCTACAATCTCAAAAAATTTTGTCTTTGTAACTTCATACCTATAAGCACCTAATATCAACTCCCATAGTACATACCACAAAAATCGCGAAAGAATAACAGACGCTGTAAAAATAACAGCACCAGATACGACGTTTACTGGATTATCTCCACGTAATGTAATAAGAATTACTGCACACGCGCTAATAAAAAATGCAAAAATTAAAATAGATTTAGCATATAATGATTTTAAAATACTTATCATAACTTACTCCTTGGGTGGTTGGATAGACCAAGAGGCTACAAAGACGTCACTAAGCATACTTTAAGCATGCTTAGTGACGTAAAGAGTTTTATAAGGTTTCTGCCGGATCAGATACTCGCCACGCCAGCCAGATACCCGCCGCGTACAGAGGCAGCCCCATAACGATGCGCATAGCACCTAAGACTTCGGTAGCGTTCATATAGTAAAGCGGTATTTGGATCGCAAGTCGCAACAGCAAGACAGCCGCCATAATCCACGTTGCCAGCTTATAGGCTTTCAAACGTTCGGGTTTCTGTCGCCAGGTAAGCTGCTCTCCTCTGATATACCCGAAAATGAGTCCCGCCAGAGGCCAACCCACAATAATCGAAGCTATGAACGCAACACTGTAAATGCCGTTCGTCCAAAAACCCGGCAAATAGTAATCGGCAGCGTTCCCCGTGCGAAAAGCAGTGAAAGCACAAATTGCAACACCCACAATACCCGACACCGCAGGTATGAGTTTACTGCGCTGTATAAGGCGCAGCACGGTAAAAATACCTGCAGCTGCCACCGCGATAACTAAGGCCAAGTTTAAATCTTTGGTGACCGTAAAGAAGATAAGGAAGAGCAATGAAGGCAGAGAAGTTTCTACGAGTCCACGCCACCCGCCAATTGCATGGAGCACATCAACATGACCTGACTCTGTGCGGCGGATATTGCTTCCCAAAGAAGTACTTAGGCTCTTACCTAATGATTCTTGCCCCGATATCGAGTTTGTCTCTGCACTCTGGGCGCCGTCAGAGGCATACTGGTTATTCGAATGCTGAGGGTCATGTGGAGTATTAACCACGTCGAGGATCCTTTTCTAAGAAGTATTGGGGAACAATCTCGTATCGGGGGTTGTACATCACGGGCGGATACGTGTGCGTTGAAATAACCCCAGAGCACCGCAACAGGCACCCCGCCAGTAAACCAGGAACCACACGCTGCCCATGCCAAATAAGGGTTACTCTTTCTCCCACAGAAAACGGCGGACGTGAGGGGAACCGCACTTCTAAGCTCTCCGTCATGGGGTTCTTCCCCAAAACTGATTGTTGCTGGTCTCCATCAGGCATAATGGTCTCAGCATTCTGCGAGTCTTCCTGCTCATCGTCAAAGTCTTCGCCAGGAGGCTCAACAATGGGCATACCAATTAGGGCTAGAGGACTGGCCCATTGAAGCGGTTTTGATTTCGCCACGATAAGTTCTGCTTGGTAGAGCGGTTTATCGTAAACAGCAGGAATCCACACCTGATCGATACGGCCAGCTAGGCGAACACGAAAACGTTCGGGGTACTCCGCCTCAATTTGAGAAGAAGTCCCCGAACCGGGTGCAGCGTGGCTGTTATCTATGCGCGGCATTACCCAATCTCTGTAATCTCGGGTCCGCGACGAGGCATTGGGCGTAGTTCGCGTTTATCCTCGTTCTTCTTTTTCTTCGTTTCAGTCTCTCGACTACTCACCTGCTCCTCAGGTTCCTGCTCTTCATCACCTGAGTCGTCTAAGGTATATATCTGTTCCGGCATCGTCATGGGTAATAGCTCACGTGGCGGGCGGGGGTCGTCGCCACGATTGACAATAGCGGTACGGAAGACCTCTTCAATCGCTTCAGCAGCTTCTTCATTGCCTAGAACGGCCTCGCCAGAAATAACACCGCGTAAGAACCATCGAGGGCCATCGACGCCAACGAATCGTGCGATGCGCTCCCCTCGTTTCCCGTCCTCAGTTGTAGCGGGAAGGCGGGTTAGCATCTCGGCGCCAAACTCACCCGTATACATTTCGGCGGTTCCGCCCTGCGATGCCACAGACTCGGCAAGATCATGCCGAATATCATCCCATATACCAGTACTACGAGGCGCTGCGAACGCCTGAATCTGGAGGGTTCCACCAGCACGAATACAGGTTGCGGCAATTACAGCTCCCGTACCTTCGTCCATCTCAAGACGCAGATTTAGGCCGTCAAGCATCTTAATATATAGAGCACCAAGGTCGATGTATTCTTCGGTATCATCAACCTCACCAATATCGTGGGGGCCTTCAGAACGGTCGTAGATAACTACCTCGGGCTCTTCATCATCACGATCGACCTTGTTAAGGCTGGACTTAGACTTAGCTTTGGTTAGCTCAGCATCTTCTTTCTTGGAGTCTTTAGAAGTAACCTTAGTAGTTTTCTCTTCTGCTTTCTTACGCTCATCGTCAGAGCTTTTCTTGCCAAAACCAAACACTGAATATCCCTTACTGGTAGATGTTAGTGCGTCTCATATTGTATGCAGATATTGTATATTTCTTTGTGCGATTAAAGTCTATTATCTGCCGAATTACGCGGTAAAAGATTATTTCAAGCCGCTTGAGCCAAATCCCTGAGATCCTCGTTCGGTTTCGTCAAGGTTCTCTACCACCACAAAATTAGCGTGTTCATAACGCTGAATGACAAGCTGGGCAATACGATCACCACGCTTGATTTGGAAAGACTTTGCACGATCCGTATTCAATAACGTCACCATAAGTTCACCGCGATACCCAGAATCGACAGTTCCCGGTGCGTTAACAATTGTGATTCCGTGTTTAGTAGCAAGCCCCGAACGCGGATGCACCAACCCTACATATCCTTCGGGAAGAGCAATAGCAATACCGGTAGGTACAAGTGCTCTCTCTCCAGGCGCCAGTGCAAAATCTACTCGTGAACGCAGGTCTGCGCCCGCATCACCAGGATTGGTGTAAGACGGTGCTGGGAGCTCTGCATCAAGCATTTTAATCTGGACATCAATGGGATTAATCATGTCTTTCACTCTACCGAACATACAGGGGCTACGTCATCTCTGTCCCTTTAGCGTACAGGAGTTTCACATAAGTACTGCACGGTGCTGGAGTGCGCAGAAAATAACCTCAGTTAGAATGTTGAATATGATTTTCTGCCCAGATGGTGCACACACTCTTTTTCTAGACGCCATCTGAACAGGTACCCAACAAGCTTAGAAGGACTATTACGATGGCTTCTTCGTCACCTCATACGCTCTATTATGAGCGTCTTTCTCCTGGACCTGGCATGTGGTTTCTCACGCTGTGTGCCGGAGGTGCATCTTATCTGGTGGGCGCTCCTATTGGTATTCCGGTGGGTATTATTGCTGCTGTCGTTGTTACGCTTCTTCTCGGGTGGATTTTATACTTCTCCGCGCCCACTATCGAAATATCGCAGGATTGGGTTCGTGTGGGGCGAGCAAGTATTGAGCGTGCTTATGTGGGTGAAACACACGCATTTCGTGGCGAACAGGCCCGTATTGCGGCTGGTCCCGACCTTGATGGGCGCGCATATATGTGTTTTCGCGGGTGGATAACACCGAAAATCCGCCTCGATATTACCGACCCTGCCGATCCAACCCCCTACTGGATTGCCTCAACTCGTAATCCCGAAAAAATAGCCGAGATTCTAAACGGCTAGTTTTCTTTGCAGCTAAAAGGGCGGTCTCCCTAAGGAAACCGCCCTTGAGTCGTATGGTTTAGCTTCTTATCCTTCGCATTCTACGCAGTACAACAGACCGTCTTCTTCACGCGCAATCTGCGAGCGGTGACGAACCAGGAAGCAGGATGCGCAGGTGAATTCGTCTTCCTGTGCGGGCAGAACCACTACGTTGAGCTCTTCATTGGAGAGATCTGCACCGGGCAGCTCAAAACTTTCTGCCGCAGTATTCTCATCCTCATCCACCGCCCCGGACTGCATCTCCGAACGGTGCGCGTTCAGCTCTTCGTAGGATTCTTCGTTCTGTTCGTCATCCTGCTTGCGGGGTGCATCGTAATCAGTTGCCAAACTATCACGCTCCGTCGTTTTTGGTGGGCTGAAATCCTACCGCCCACGGTGGTCTAAATAGGTAGTACCCCATCACATATCGGCGTGTTATGCGACGGCGGCATGCAGGTATTGTTCACTATTGATACCCATTTTGTCTAATCGGGACGCAGTTAGTGAACTTTTAGCCGTCATAAAGGCCTCTTGGAAGATATCAATTTAGGATTTTTTCACGATGTTTTGGGGGTTTTACTACCGTTTTTTACGGCTCTCACGGTACCCTTGGTAGGTAACTTTATGTTTTTAAACCGGCATAACGGCATGGTTGTGGTGTTGCCCCACCCATGAATTTGGAGGTTCTTATGCTTGAATTGCGTCTGATTGGCGTACATGATGACGGTGAAAATCTGGTGCTTGAGTCTGCTGACGGCACTAGGTTTCTCCTTCCAATTGACGCGAATCTGCGCACAAGCATCACTAAGGCACGACGCATCCAGCCGCTTCGCGGGCGAGGTACTAAGGGGTCTTTCGGTCCGCGTGATATTCAAACTCGCTTCCGACAGGGTGCAAGCGTAGAAGAAATTGCTGAAGAATCCGGTTGGGAACCGGAACGCGTGCGCAGGTACGAGTGGCCTATCGTGGCGGAGCGCTCGCACATTATTCGCGCCGCTCAAAACGTGAAAGTGGGACGGCGTGATTCAGCCTCTGGCATAGGGCAAATTCCTGTCACCCTTGCGGCTCGTATCGCCGAGATTGCGCACCAGCACGGTTTTGAGGATGCCACCCAGGATTGGGAAACTCGGCAGAAAGAAAACGGGCAGTGGCGAGTCGAAGCCGACTTTGCGCTCTCCGATGAGGCACGCTCCCACCTGCCTGAAAAGGTACGGTTCCCCGCTCGTTGGACTTACAACCCGGCTAATCAAGGGCTGTACGCATCAAATGAGGCAGCATACTTCCTGATGGGAAGCCCGGCTGCGGTGGCAGCTGCGGCTAAGAAAACTTCTTTGGATGGCGAAGATGAAGAGCACGAAGAACATCCTGAGGCAACCGCCCCGGTGCAGCAGCGGCTTGTGACTACTCATACGACTCCGGTACACGTTAATGCGCCTACCTCTTCTTTGAAGGGCGAAAGCCGTGACGAACGTAAACTCAATGAGCTTCTCGAACGCGCCCGCTCGGTACGCCCGGTTACTCCCGTGGTGGAAGAGCCGGAAGTGTATGAGCCTGAGCCGGATACCCCGCAGTCAGTTGAACCCGTTGATGAGCATGACAACGACGACTCTGTGGCTTCAAAGCCCGAGCATGCTCATCACACTCCGGAGCCCAAGGGCGAGCATCACCAAAACAATCGTGATGGGAACAAGACCAGTTCTTCGAAGAAGCAGCGCCGAAGCATTCCTGCATGGGATGATATCCTTTTCGGCGGGCGTAAATAGTAGTAATTTCTTACTAGGATTCCTGAAGATACAGACAATTTAGCCTGTCGTCCTTGACGTTAGGAGGTCGGCAGATACCGCAGAGGAATAAGACGCTCCGCATCGGTCAGCGAGCCATGCTGCCCCACCATGGCAAGGGCGCGTTCCTTCTGGCGGCGCATATCGTAGAGCGCATAATTATCACGAGCGCAAACGATCAGATCGCCAATTCGTTCTCGCGCTGCATCACGAATTACCGTGCCGTAGTAGCCCCGCTCATACAGGTCATGCGAGTCTAGCACCCAAGCGTGCTCGCCCCAGTGCCGAACCCAACATTGTGCGCTCTGGCGACGGGCATCCGGTGAAGTATCGTGCAGATAGAGCTGTACTACTCGCGGTTCCCCCGCCGTCATAGCAACATTTTCCAGAAGTTCTTTGGTCGCCGAATAGTCGATGCGGTTTTCCTGCGGAACATTTACCATGCCGTGATCGGCCGTGAGGAAAATACCAGCCCACGCCGGGGAACGTTCGGCAAGGCGACGCAATGCCAGATTAAGTTCTTCAAGTTGTTCAAGCCATTCGTCACTTCCCGCACCGTAGCGATGCCCCGCTTGGTCAAGCTCTCCCCAGTAAAGGTATATCAAGGTCGGTGTGCGCGAGGCCAGAAGTTCGCAGGCATAAGTGATACGAGCGTTATAGTCGGCTGCGCCCACAAACTCGCCACCGCGCAAGTTTGCTTCGGTGAGCCCGCTCCCCCGGTATTTCTCCAGTGAAATCGTCACCACGCGCCTATCGGTACAGTACCGCTCGAAAACGGTGGGCAGGGGTTGCCAGGCGTGCGGATCAACGTTCTTATCCCACCCCGAAAGATGGTTCATCACGGTATTCGTCGTGGGGTTGCGAACCTCGTAGCCAGCAATCCCATGAGCCCCCGGCGCGGAGGCGGTGCCCAACGAGCCTAGCGAAGCTGCAGTCGTGGTGGGGAATGCAGCATCCAATGCCCCTAAAGAGACTGTTTTTTTTAGATAAGGCGCATAAGATCCGTAGCTTTGCAGCAGTTGTTCTCCCAGACCATCGACCATGATCAGGCAGATATTACGGAATCCGTTTGGGTCAGCCCCAACTTCAGTTAGTCGTTGTGCCAGGTTGAGCGGGTCTGCGTCCAGGCTGAAACCTGGTTCATCATCCAACGGATGCTGAGCACGCGGTAAGCTTCTCTGCGCTACCAATGATGCTGCCGATTCGAAAACATCTGCCACGCTGTTACTTCCATAGGCGGGTGGCGGGGGCACCGGGTTTCCAGCGTAATCGAGGTATTCAGACATATCAGCGGCTTTCGCTTACCTGAATATGTGCGCGGTGTAGGGCGCGGGCGAACTGCTGCGCTTGAAGGATAGCTTCGGGACCGTCCGCTGTTGCCGAGACGCGCAATGCTAAATCTTCTCGGCTGGCGTCACCACTATACCCGTGATCTGCGGTGCAGTGCGGATCGGGGCAGGTAGCGGGTGCCAGTTCCAGGTGCAGCGAACCCGTCCATGCTATCTGCATCGAAAGTTCGGTGGGGACCGTTCCGGGCTTATATGCCTGCGGATTATCGTACCCGTAACTAATAGTGACGGCGCGCAAAGAACTCAGCTTAACCGCTTCAACGCCCACATGCGCTACGGTCTGCTGCCCTTCTTCTTCAAGATGTTGGTCGTCTAAATGGGCCAGAATCAACAAAGATCCACTAACAACTAAAACCGTGATATGGCGATGCAAATTATTATGGCTGAAATGCGTTTCAACCTGCACAAAATGGGATTCTGGTTCTAAACCGGCAAGGGCTTCATCAACAATGTCACGCACTAGATCTGGGTAGAAACCTGCACGCTCGATATCGGCCGTGAGCTTTTCCCGCGGATCATATGCGGTCGCTGTCATGAAGACTCCTTAGGGTCATAGGTAATAAGGCAGATTCGTGTGCGCATGTGTAGTGCCGTTGTCAGACACCGTAGTTTATACCTTAGTGCTTTACATGCCGCCTGTGCTACTTTGACGGGCATTTGGGCGGATTTTTCTGCGCTACCTGTAGAATAGAATTACGAATACGCCCACCCCACATTGGGTGCATTATTGTGCGCCTCAAGGAGAGAAATGGCACGCCGCAGCAAGTCCGCCGTTGAAGATTACCCGGTTGATATTGTCGAAAATATTGTCGATATTGATGTCTCTGCCGAGATGGAATCCAGCTTTTTGGAGTACTCCTACTCGGTTATTTATTCGCGTGCTCTGCCGGATGCGCGTGACGGGCTGAAACCGGTGCAGCGGCGCATCCTCTACATGATGCAGCAGATGGGGCTGCGCCCGGATAAGGGGCATGTGAAGAGCGCCCGCGTGACCGGCGAGGTCATGGGTAAGCTGCACCCGCACGGTGATGCCGCTATTTACGATGCGATGGTGCGTTTGGCGCAGTCTTTTGCGATGCGCCTGCCATTGGTGGATGGGCACGGTAACTTTGGTTCGCTAGACGACGGCCCGGCGGCTGCCCGCTATACGGAGGCACGCATGGCTCCCGCAGCGACGGCGCTGACTGCGGATCTTGACGAAGACGTTGTTGATTTTGTGCCGAACTACGATAACCAGTTCATGCAGCCGGGCGTGCTGCCAGCAGCGTTCCCTAACCTATTGGTCAATGGTACAACCGGCATCGCGGTGGGTATGGCAACGAACATGGCTCCGCATAACCTGCGCGAGGTTATTGCGGGTACGCGACATTTGATTGCGCATCCTGATGCCACGCTCAAAGAGATTATGAAGTTCATTCCCGGCCCCGATCTGCCCAGCGGCGGCACGATTGTCGGATTGAGCGGCATTAAGGATGCCTACGAAAGCGGGCGCGGCACATTCAAGACCCGTGCCAAGGTCTCTATTGAGCAGGTGACCCCCCGTAAACAGGGCATTGTGGTGACTGAACTGCCGTATATGGTGGGCCCCGAAAAGGTTATTGAAAAGATCAAGGACGGCGTTAACGCCAAGAAACTGACCGGTATTTCTGATGTGGTCGATTTGACCGACCGCAAACACGGGCTGCGCCTTGTTATTGAAATTAAGAACGGTTTTAATCCGCAGGCTGTGCTGGCCTCGCTGTATAAGCACACGCCGTTGGAGGATTCTTTCGGCATTAATAATGTGGCGCTGGTGAATGGTCAACCGCAGACCTTGGGACTGCTTGATCTTCTGCGGGTGTATATTGATCATCGTCTGTCGGTGGTGCGCCGCCGCACCGAATTCCGTCTGGGTAAGCATAAGGACCGTCTGCATTTGGTGGATGGTCTGTTGATTGCCATTGTCGATATTGACGAAGTTATTGAGATTATTCGGTCTTCGGATGAAACCGCGCAGGCTCGTGAGAAGTTGATGGCGGTCTTCGATCTGACGGAGGTTCAGGCGAACTATATTCTTGAGTTGCGTCTGCGCCAGCTTACAAAGTATTCCCGCATTGAGCTTGAGGCTGAGCGTGATAAGTTACGCCAGGAGATCGCTGAGCTGGAACGTATTTTGGGTTCCGATTCTGCGCTGCGTGAGCTGGTATCTGACGAGCTTGCCGAGGTTGCCGAGAAGTACGGTAACGATCGCCGTACCGTTTTGAAGACGAAAGACGATATGCAGTCTGCGATTGAGGCTGTCTCAAACGGGGCCTCAAAGGCGAAGAAGAGCCTCGGGTTGGCGCTTGAAATTGCCGATGAGCCCTGTTGGGTGCTGCTGACAGCTTCCGGCATACTGGGGCGCACGGTGGGTAAACCAATGCGTGAGGCTCTAGTTGATCCGGGCAAACGCATTAAACATGACGTCTTCACCTCTATTGTTCCCACGACGGCGCGGGGCGAGATTGGTGCGGTGACCTCTACAGGTCGCATGGTGCGCCTTTCGGTCATGGATTTGGTGGTGTTCGATGATTCTTCGGGAACTCCTGTATTGACTACGGGCGTCAAAGCTACCGAGGTTGTTGCCTTGGCAAAGGGTGAGAAGCTGGTGGGGCTTGTGCCGTTGAATGAGGTACTTGCGCTGGCAACGGCGAACGGCGTGATTAAGCGCGTGAACCCGGAGTATCCGCTGAACCAGACGGAGTGGGACGTTATCAAGCTCAAGCCGAAGGATACGGTCATTGCCGCAACCGTGTGCTCTTCCGACGATAATGCCCTAACGTTAGTCACCCAGGAGGCGAAACTTCTGACCTTCGATGCGGCTAAGGTTCGTCCACAAGGCCGCGCGGGCGGCGGTATCGCCGGTATTAAGCTGGGCGCGCAGGATGCGGTAATTGCACTCGGCGTGACCGCCCCGGGTTCTGCCGCCGAAGTTGTGACCGTTACGAACGGGCAGGACGGTATGGCGAGTGCGAAGGTCACTCCCCTAGCGGAGTACCCGCAGAAAGGCCGCGCGACTGGTGGCGTGCGGGCGCATCGTTTCTTAACGGGAGAGTCGAAGCTGGCACTGGCGTGGGTTGGCGTTGGCCCCGCAAAGGCTGGCACGCCGGGCGGTGTGGCGCGTTCCCTGCCGACCGAGCACGGTTCACGTGACGGCTCAGGTGTGCCCCTTACCCAGGCGATCGGCGCGGTAGGCCCTAACTATGCGGCTATCACTGAGCAAGCAAAAATGGCGTCTGACGGGGAAAAGTTGTTCTAGCTTTGTGCTGACATGCCACTATTGTTATTTTTTATTCTTTTGTGGGGAATAATGCAGTGTTACCTCTGCATAAGAGGCAACACTGCTACCTTTAAAAGTGAGATTTTAGGTAACACATAAGTTTTATCTCACTAACCCCGAGGAGAAAAACGTGGCAACACCGGATAAGCCTCTAGAACAGATGACTGCACAAGAACGGTTTGAACTTGGAAGAAGCCGCTACAATGAGGGTAAAATTTCTGAGGCTATCGAAGTATGGTCAAACATCACCCGTGATGACAACCCCAAAGCCTACGCATGGGCACAGCTCAACCTTGGGCTTGCCTATGAAAGCCCAGGCGAGTTGGATCAGGTCATCGCAGCCTGGTCAAAGGTTCGCCACAGCGACGATCCCAAAGCCTACGCATGGGCACAGCTAGGCCTCGGGAACGCCTATAAAGACCAAGGCAAGTTGGATGAAGCCATCACCACCTGGTCAAACATCCACCACAACGACGACCCCCAAGCCTACGCATGGGCACAGCTAGGCCTCGGGAACGCCTATAAAGACCAAGGCAAGTTGGATGAAGCCATCACCACCTGGTCAAACATCCACCACAACGACGACCCCCAAGCCTACGCAAGCGCACAGCTAGGCCTCGGGAACGCCTATCACGACCAAGGCAAGTTGGATGAAGCCATCACCACCTGGTCAAACATCCACCACAACGATAATCCCCAAGCCTACGCAGGAGCACAGCGCAACCTCGGGAACGCCTATCACGACCAAGGCAAGTTGGATGAAGCCATCGCAGCCTGGTCAAAGGTTCGCCACAGCGACGATCCCCAAGCCTACGCAAGCGCACAGCTAGGCCTCGGGAACGCCTATAAAGACCAAGGCAAGTTGGATGAAGCCATCACCACCTGGTCAAACATCCACCACAACGATAATCCCCAAGCCTACGCATGGGCACAGCTAGGCCTCGGAGTCGCCTATCACGACCAAGGCGAGCCGGAGCAGGCCATCGCAGCCTGGTCAAAGGTTCGCCACAGCGACGATCCCAAAGCCTACGCATGGGCACAGTACAGCCTCGGAGTCGCCTATCACGACCAAGGCGAGCCGGAGCAGGCCATCGCAGCCTGGTCAAAGGTTCGCCACAGCGACGATCCCAAAGCCTACGCATGGGCACAGTACAGCCTCGGATTCGTCTATAAAGACCAGAACAAACCGGAAAAGGCCATTGATACCTGGTTAAAAGTTGACTCCAACCACAGCCTTGAAGCCTATGTCGAAGCACAACTTGGTCTTGGGGAGGTTTACTCACTAGATAAAGAAAAAGAGGAACAAGCACACGAAGCGTACGATAATGCGAGTGGCTTCTCCTACTATAAGTCTGAACGCGGATTCAAAATTCTTAATTGCCCTCTGGCACTAAGGGAAGATCTTCATAGTTTAGCTAAAAATACTGATGAAATCCTAAAGTCTCTTCAGATAATCCCAGAATTTGAGTCGAAGGTTGCACACTATAGTCGAGCGTTAACAGCTTTTAAACTATTTGAATGTAAGAAAAATGAGCAGAAGCCATCAAAGTTCCGACTCAATACTATTCGTGGCGTCAATGACCCAACGGAAGGTCTAGTTCTAAGTGATTATTGGGACCAGCAAGGTATTCCAGAAACCATACATACAAACGATACCGCAACTTTCGTTAGTTGTTTCACTTTTAATCATGACAGTCTTAACCAGTTTCGCCTCTATGGAAAAGAGAATGGTCGAGAAGCAACAGGCGTTAGCTTGGTATTCAACAAAGAGTTTTTTAGCGAGCACTCAGGCGCACTAAAGTATATAGCCGGTGCCTCATCGGATCCATCTAATAAGTCTGGCGAAGCAGGGAAACCAGAGAACGATAATAAGAGATTATTAATAGACAAATCTACACTCTACCGGTGCATTTACCTGGACCCTGAGACCGGGTATTGGACTCTGGCTCAACGAGACAAATCCACTTTCTATCGCGAACACAATGAAGACGCAAATTCGAAAGAAAAATGGGAAAAATATTATGAATCAATTTCAATAAAAGAGGAAAATGTTGAAAAAAACTTATTTAACGAAGAAGATAATAGCAATAAATCTATCTCACTCATACTTAAATCAATATTTACAGATGAAGATCACTCATACAATAAGTGCAATAAAGACGAAAAACAGAAAATTCTTGAAGCCGTCCGTTTTATCCTTCTCCCCTTGCAGTACCTGGTGAAACATATTGCATTTCAAGAGGAACAGGAATGTCGGATAATGTACATTACTCATCTTCACGATGAGAAAATCCGTCATGATTGGGAAAAACAGTGGATGTACGTCGAGTATGAGGAGCCTGTACTGCCACGTATCGATAAAATCTATCTCTCCCCCGGCTCGGCAAAGTACCAAGATTTCTTCCGCATCCTGCTAGATCAAAAAGAAGATGATGGTCTTGACCAAAAAGAAGACGTCAAGGAGAGCAAGGTTCGCATCTCTCAAAACCCATTTAGAAACAAGGGGTAAAGGAGCACGGAGCCTGCACGAGAGTTCTTCCTCCGCGTGAAAACATGGTGTCTACCCGCAAAAACTTATTCTAATCTTCATCTTTCTACGGGGGCGTCAAACTTCACACAGAGGTTGCACACCGTTACTCTTATATATATGCGTTTCAGGCAGAGGATTGTTTCCTGCCCGAAATTCCACAGACACCGCCTATGGAGATCACCGTGACCGAAGCAGAGAACCCGTTAGAGCAGATGACCGTGCAGGAGCGTCTTAACCTGAGCAAGGAGCACTACAAAGCTGGTGCTTTCGATAAAGCTATCGACGTGCTGAGCACGATTTCTGCCGACGAGAACCCGCAAGCCTACGCAACAGCCCAAAACAATCTCGGTATCGTTTACCGAGACCAGGGCAAAGTAGAGCAGGCGGTCGAAGCCTGGAACCGCATTCCCAAAGATGTTCCCGAACTATACGCCAAGGCGCACAACAACCTTGCCTCTGCCTATATTAAACAGGGCGAAACTGATAAGGCTCTTGAAGCGTGGAAGAATATTCCCTCTGCTGCCCCAAAGCAGTACGCGATGGCGCAGTTCAACCTGGGCGTAACCTACGCACAGCAAAACAACGTTGATGAAGCTATTGAAGCTTACCAGCGTGTTCCCAAGGATGTCACTAATCTTTATGCGCACGCGCAATACAACCTGGGTGCCACCTACACACAGCAGGGTAAAATGGACGAGGCCGCTGAAGCCTACAAGAACGTTCCCGATGCAGCCCCCGCAAAATACGCGAAAGCTCTCAACAACCTGGGCGTGCTCTACGAAGGGCAGGGTAAAGCCGAACAGGCATCTGAAGCCTACCAGCAGGTACCCAGCACCGTTCCTGACCAGTACGCGATGGCTCTCAACAACTTGGGCGTAACCTATTACAACCAAGGCAAGACAGAGCAGGCTCTCGAACTTTGGGAGACCGTTTCTGCCGATATTCCCGAACAATACGCGACCGCGCAGATGAATCTGGGCATGGTGTACGACAGCCAAGGAAAGCTAGAACAGGCTATTACCGCGTGGGAGCGTGTACCCGAGAGCTTACCGGAACGCTACGCTTCGGCACAGTACAATATCGGTACTTCCTATGTGGAGCAGGGCAAACCGACGAAAGCAGTCGAGGCTTGGGAACGTATTCCTGCCAGCGCCTCTGAGCCCTACGCGGTAGCCCAATATAATACCGGACTTATCTACGAAGAACAGGGCAATATTGACGATGCTCTAGTGGCGTGGGAACGTGTTCCCAAGGATGCTTCTGAGCACTTCTACAAGGCCCAATTCAATATTGGTGGTGCCTACTACAAACTGGGTGAAACGGACGAGGCAGTTGCTGTCTGGAAGAATATTCCCGAGTCTGCTTCGGAGCAGTACGAGATGGCACAAACCAACCTGAGTATCATCGCCGAGAACCAGGAAAAAGCCAAGGATAGCGGCGAAACCGAGCAGCAGGACGGGAGCGCCAAGAACCAAGAAA
The DNA here is from genome assembly GCF_000164695.2 of Rothia dentocariosa ATCC 17931. NCBI lineage: Bacteria > Bacillati > Actinomycetota > Actinomycetes > Micrococcales > Micrococcaceae > Rothia > Rothia dentocariosa. The sequence goes on along the minus strand of NC_014643.1, from coordinate 1,948,183 downwards.
AACCCTCTGAGCAGAAGAAGCAGAATAACGGGTAAAAGTAGGAAGGCTAAGATAACGTGAGGATTACTCCCCTCACTATCAGCGATGTTCCGATTTTGCGCGGCATTGCTCGTGATACGTTTACCGAAACATTTTCAGAGGCAAACAAAGCCGAAGATATGGACCGCTACCTTGCGGAGAACTTCTCAGAAGATCAGCTCGCCCGGGAACTCAGCAACCCTAATTCATTCTTCTACGTTGCCGAGGTAAACGGGCACGTCGTGGGTTACCTCAAGCTCAATACTGCACACGCACAAACCGAACCGCAGGCGGCGGACGCGCTCGAAATTGAGCGTATCTACGTGCTGAGCAACTATCACGGAAACGGTGTTGGGCAGGCCCTCTACCATCACGCCATGAGCGTGGCAGAAGACCGAAAGGCAAGCTATGTGTGGCTAGGGGTGTGGGAGCATAATCATCGAGCCCTGCGTTTCTACGAGAAAAACGGGTTCACCGCCTTCGGTACGCATATTTTTCAGCTGGGTAACGATCAGCAGACGGATATCCTGATGAAGAAATCTGTTGCCGCCTAAACGCTGCGCCTAGCCTGAATCCCTTCGGCGGTTAGGATATGAAGGATGCGCTTATCTTCACGCTGAGGCTCCTTCCCGTATAGTTAGAGAAAACAGTTTTTGCTTGAGGGTAAGCCCCGGCAAAATTAGGTGCTTATCAACACCTGGTGCAGGAAAGGAAATCATGGTCGATCAGCCTCATGCAGAGATGCAACGCTACGCCCAGGAACAGGTAGATCTTGGCGCACAATACTACGAACAGGGTCTGCTCGATCAGGCATGTGAAGCATGGGAGAAAGTACCTGAAAGTGTTCCCGATCAATACGCCATCGCGCATGTAAATATAGGCATTGTCTACGACGGTCAAGGCCAGCATGAGCAGGCCATTAAGGCATGGCAGAAGGTTCCCAAAAGTGAGACTCAGCCCTATGCCGTAGCACAGTACAATATCGGATCTGTGCACGAGGCTTTAGAGCAGGATGAGTCTGCTTTAGCGGCATACAGCAAAGTTCCTAAAATAGATGTTCTGCACTATTCCATGGCACAGTTCAATAGCGCCGTGCTCCTGCACCTGCATGGTAACCTGACCACGGCTCTAAGTACCTATCAGAAAATACCTGCCAGTGTTCCCGATCAGTATGCACGAGCACAGCTGAATTTAGGCGTTTTGTACCAGCAGATGGGGCACAATGACCAGGCTTTTGAGGCTTGGAAACGTGTTTCCCCAGATTTTCCTGAGCTCTATGAGGTGGCTCAGTCGTATCTGAACGACGAAGATTCCTAATAGTTCAACAACGGTTGCGGTGAGGTATTATCACCGCAACCTGCTTTTAAGGCGCACACTGTTTACTCGCTCAGTACCGCCACAATTTCTTGAACAATCTGCCAGTTTTCGCTGCGCTTTTTCCAGGTGATAGTGAATAGAAAATCCTGCTCCTGCGAGCCCTGACTCATCCTGCGTTTGAGCACAATAGTTCCAGCTTCACCGTCAGAATCGGCAAAAAGTATGGTGTGCGCTGTGTTCAGGGGTGCGGCGCCGCTGTCTTTGAGGGCTTGAAAGAAATCGATATTGTCCTGTTTCGAGAGAATCTGCACGGTATTATCCGGTAGAATCCGCACAAATTTTAGGTTATCGGCATACACTCGCTTCAGAAAATCAATATCGTAGCTGGTACCGCGTGAAATTAATTCTTCGGTAAGTGTTTTCATTGTTTCGTCAATCATGATGCCCTCGCTCTCTGACGTGGAAATACGTACAAGCTCAGCCTAGCATCTGAAAGTTTCATTCCTCATATTCATCAGGTATGCTCGTCTTATGACTGTTTAGTTATTGTCTTATGACGATTCCGTTCCATGTATTCGTGTCACACCCCGTAGTGTGAACACGGCTATCTTTAGCACCCATAAAACATAATTCTTAAGGAAACAGTCATGACTATCCCCTGGCTCCCTGCAACTCAAACCGCTCATAACCCTCAAGCGGTGGCACGTATCCTCAAGACCCTGCCTGAATGGTTTGGACGTGAAGAGTCCAATGCAGAATACATACATGATGCTGAACGACTGGAAACGTGGACGGTAACTCATCCAGAAACCCACGAAATTGTGGGTATCATGCTTATCGTCCAGCACTACCCGGTTGAGGCAGAAATTCATTTGCTGGCAGTAGATGCTGCCTTTCACAGATACGGAATTGGTACTTCCCTAATAAATGCATTCGAAGAAGAGGCACGTAACCGTGGTATCAGGCTGATACAGGTAAAGACGCTTGGAGAATCTTTTTTCAACGAACCGTACCAACGCACCCGAAATTTCTATAAAGCTGTAGGGTTTTTGCCTCTTGAAGAGACAGACCTGTGGGGCGAAGATACTCCCTGTCTGATTATGGTAAAAGCAATCTAACTAGCTTGACGTACATAGAGCGTAGGCTTCATCCTTCCAAAAGCTTACGCTTCTCAAGACGTCTAAAACGGGTTCTAACATTTCTTGAACCCCTCACAACGTCATGTATAGACCTATTCCAATGTAACAACCGCATCGCAGCGGGCAATATCTTCGGGGCGGTGCGAGACCAAAACAGTTGCCATTCCGCTGGTGCGAGTTGCAGTGTCCAGATCAGTCATAAGCGCCGCAGCTGATTCAGAATCTAAATGCGCGGTAGGCTCATCCAGCAGAAGCACCGGAGATTCCACGAGCAGAGCACGAGCCACCGCAAGACGCTGCCGTTGACCTCCCGAAAGGAACCCGCCACCAGCACCAACACGAGTGTGCAGACCTTCCGGCAAGGTGCTGTACCACTCCCCCAAACCTACACGTTGCAGGGCCCCTATCATTTGTTCTTCGCTCGGGCGATCAGCATGATCGCGCGCCAAGAGTAAATTGCCTTCAAGAGTAGATTCAAAAATATGCGCAGCCTGTGGGCACCATGCCGCATACCCGCGGAGCTGATCGTTCCCCAGTGCTTTCCCGTAGGAGCGAATTTCGCCAGCTTCCAACGGCAGGAAGCCCAAAAGAGTCGCCAGCACGGTGCTCTTGCCCGAACCTGAGGGACCGGTAATTCCCGTCCACTTTCCGGTATGCGCCGTAGCGTTAAGATGCTCAAAAACGGGCTTGTCCATGCTCGGCCACCGAGCGGCAGCATCGACAAGTTCAAGAGCAGGTTCCTGCCCCTGAGGGGCGCGAACACGCCCAGCATGAGATGTATCCTGTGTATCGTCCTCAAGGTCTGAAATACTATTTTCATCCGCAATACCGGGAGCAATCTGCGCCAACAGAGTGGCAAAAGAAGGCCACGAACGCACTGCTTCTATATGCTGCACGGAACTTTCTATCATTGCCGTACACATAAGAACTACGGCGGCAGATTCCGGAGCACCTACCGTTCCCGATACCGCTAACGGATACGCGATAATTGCGCACCACAGTGCTGCTCCGAACCAGCTCAGGGTCACAAGCGCCCTACCAAGACCTTGGGCATACGAGGTGCGAGTCAATGCGGCAACATTGCGGTCATTCAAACGTGTTGTAGCAATCTCGATGCTCGGCGCAACCCCGTTAGCGCGAATATCTTCTGCGGCACTCAGTACACCCGCGCCTAAACGCAAAAGCTCAGCTGTACTTTCACGTGTGGTTTCCTCAGCGTGAGCGTCCGCGCGCGTAACAGCCCATGGCACGAGAATTGTTGTTATCAAAGCTGCGAGCGCTACGGGCACAATAGCCTGAGGTAGCACAACAATGGTGGTTATTAGTGCTGTTAACATCACAAGCACATGTGCGGCAGGTGGAATGAGAACACGCGGAATCCTGTCGCGCAGCTCATCTATGCCGCCAATAAGCCTTTCCAGCAGGGCGTCTCCGCGAAGCAGGGCCCGCACGCTGCCAACATTAAGATAGGCCCCGGTCCAGGCGCGCACACGCAGATTATTCGCTGCGGTCAAGACTTTAGCGTGGGTGAGCAAACGCTCGGCATATCGAGCACAGGCACGCCCTAGCCCAAAGAAGCGCACGCCCACGATAGCTACCATAAGGAACATCATGGCTGGACCTTCGGCTGCGCGTACGATAAGCCATCCTGAGAGCGCGGTCAGAGAAATTGCGGCAAGGGAGGTGAGGGCGGCAAGAATGACCGGCGGCAGTCCCTGTAATATACCTAGTCCCGTAAGATTCCGCAGTGTTTTGAGGGTTTTCACGACTCCGACAGCATGTCCTGTGTTTTCTCGAACCATCTTTTCAGGAGCGTTGTGTAACGTTGGGCTATGCTCAGCAAAGGTATCGGCTGAGTCCTGCTTATGCGGGGCTGCAGCGGGGATAATCTTGGGTGTCTCATTCTGGACGATGCTCCACCGATACGCTTGCTCATGCGATGGTTTCGCATGCGCTCCCTCGACTACCGCCGATGCCTGCACCACACTATCGCAGTACTCGGTAAGTTCCGTTTCATGGGTCACGATTAGAACGGTTACTCCGCGTTCTGCGAGTGCGTCCAGAGACTGAGTTACAAGGTGGGCGGCGTGTGCGTCCAGGTGGGCGGTAGGTTCATCTACTAGAACGGTAATCTGGAGATTTTGATGGTGATCGGCTGCACGGTGGAGGGCATCAATGCGAGCTAAGATGCGGGCGCACGCCAACCTGCGCGCTTGACCCGCGCTGAGCGATTCGGGGCTGAGCTCGCTCAGGTTTTCGAGCCCGAGATTCCACAAATAGTTCTCTAGGCGTTCACGATCTGAGGGGCATATCTGTGTTTCCCCCGTGAGAAGTTTAGCCGCATAGTCCTCTTCGCTGCGATCGGCGCTGAAGGCATAGAGCGCCATCTCGTGCAGGACTGTGGGAGCGGCGAAAATAGGATTCTGCGGAATACTCAGGGGGCTGCCGGTACCTATAATGCGTCCGGTTACCTTAATCGGTTCGGATGCTCCGGTTGGTACCAATCCGTCGCGGACGCTCCCGGAAAGTACTCCGAGGAGCGTTGATTTACCACATCCTGATGGTCCCAGAATGCCTACTAACGCTCCGCGCTGTTTTCCTGCCGCGCTTGGGCGCTTCGAAGTACGTGGAATGTTCAGGTTTACTGAGTTTAAGATCTGTGTACGTCCGGGGTATGTGACCGAGAGGTTCTCAATCACAAGGTGCTCGGGTGTTTCGGGAGCCGTCGATACCTTTTCGCAGGAAGCATCCGCAGAGGCTTCTGGTACGGGAGTATCAAGGACTGTACGTGCAGACCGGAGTGCGGCTATGCCGTCTTCAGATTGGTGGTAGGCTGCACCTACATCACGCAAAGGCTGGTAACATTCAGGAGCCAGCAGGAGTACAAGGATTGCGGTATCGAGTCCGAGTGTGCCCTGTACCAAACGCACGCCAATGAGCACGGCGATCAGCGCCACCGAGATGGTCGTGATAAGTTCTAAAGCGAGCGAAGACATAAATGCGCTGCGAAGCGTCTGCATGGTACGTTCGCGGTATTGTTCACCCAGCTTCCTGAGGGCACGAGTTTGTGCACGTTCACGCCCCAGCCCAATCAGCACGGGCAGCCCACGGATGAGTTCAAGAATATGGTCTGATAGACGGTGCAGCTCGGCTTGAGCAGCGGCGGTATCTTCACGTGTGGTTTTACCGATAAGTATCATGAAGATGGGAATAAGCGGCAGGGTGCACGCTAGAACGAGGGCACTTGTGATATCCAGTGAGAGCACAATAAGCCATAGTAGAACGGGCACTACGGCGACCGAGACAAAGGCGGTCAGGGTTTTAGTGTAATAATCATCGAGCGCGTTCAGTCCCCGCGCCAGCAGAACGGCGGTTGCACCTGTACCTTCAGGGGTGTCTGCCCCTCCTGTGGCTAAGACACGATGCACAAGTTTTTGGCGGATACTTGCTTTGGCTCCTACGGCTGCACGCTGAGCACTTACGGACAGCGCGTAATCGGCGCCTGCACGTACAGCAAGCGCTATCAGCGCCGTAACGATTAGCCCCCACGTTATGGCGTTTCCGGTGCCAAGAAGATTGCCTAGTCCTAGAAGCCATCCATTGGTACTGTCGAGTTTCGCTTGTGAGTTACCCGAGAATTCGATGAGAGCGCGATAGGTTTCTGGATCGCTGGCGGCCTTTAGATGCTCGTGCTCGGCGGCGAGCGCAGTAAATCCGGCGTGGGCTGCCCGGGCAATGAGGGATGCGAGCGCCGCGCTAAAGATCACGGTTGCCAGTGTGTGTATCCCGGTGATAAGCCCGAAAATCCCTAGGTTTTTACGGGCGTCTGGTCCTAGCGGAGGACGTTTATCGTTGTTGCGCTGTGTTTTATTGGCGCGTGGGCTCACGTCTCGTTCCTTCCCTACCGCTAAAGTGAGTGTGGATATTTTCTCCGGTGTGTTTCCTAGTTTAGACACTGGTGGCGGGCTTGTCTGCCTTCGGTTTTAAAGTATTTCCGGCGCCTTCACATATTGCTGAAAGCACCGGAAATACTTCTGTACCCTCCCGATTACCGGGTACGTTCTTGGCTATGCCGCCCTGTTCGGGTGCGTCACCAGCTCGCTAGCATCGTGGGCATCGGGGATGTTTTCAACGCGCAAACGCTTGCGGAACACCCAGTATGTCCAGATTTGGTACACGATAATAACGGGCAGTCCTAATCCGCTCACAACGCTCATGACTCCGAGTGTGTACTCCGAGCTTGAAGCGTTTGCAATGGTGAGCGAATGAGCCGCGTCCAAGGTTGAAGGTAGTACGTTGGGGAAAAGAGCGGTGAAAATCGCCAGCGCGCCAAAAGCCATGAAGAGGCTCAGACCTGCGAAGGCACGGCCTTCGCGTGAGCTTCGGGCGCTTATCCACGCGAAGAGCACTGCAAATACGGCAAGAATAGTGCATAGCCAGGAAATACCGTTACCGGTTGTAACCTGCATGTACAGTACCCAGAGCACGATAGGCAAAAGCAGAAGCGGAAGCCAACGCACCAGGGCGGTGCGTGCACGGTGGCGTATATCTCCATCGGTTTTCAAGGCAACAAAAGCAAGTCCCTGCACGAGGGCAAACCCTACAAGAGAGAGACCGCCTAGAAGTACGGGCCAGGAAGCCCAGGCGAAGGCACCGCCTACACGGTCACCGTTGGCATTAATTGGTAAGCCAATGGAGGTCAGCGCAAGAAGCGCACCTACCAGTAAAGCGATGAAGAATGATGATAGCGAGAGAGTGATAGTCCAACCGCGAATCCATCGTTCATCGTTTTTCTTACCGCGATACTCAATAGCAACCACGCGGAAGATCAGCGCAAGCAACGCTAAAGTTAGTGGAATATATAGGGCTGAGAATAGGGATGCGTACCATAACGGGAACGCCGCGAAAGTGGCAGCACCACCGGTAACGATCCAAACTTCATTACCATCCCATACGGGACCGATCGTGTTCAGAAGCAGGCGTCGCTCTTTCTCGTTTTTGGCGAAGATGCTCATGAGCATGCCCACACCCAAATCGAAACTGTCGAGGATAAGGTAGCCAATCCAGAAAATACCGATAGCGACGAACCAGATGGTTGGCAGCAGTGGCTGCCCGGCAAAGATATTAAAGTCGAAGGTCATCGTTGAGAATCCTTACCCGCCTAATAGGCGAACTCCAAGACATCGCGCTTATCGTGACCGCTCTTTTCGCCGTCCTGCTCATGTTCAGAACGCACGAGTTCGGGCATAGCGGCTACCACGCCGGCCTTAATGTATTTAGTCAGCAGGTAAATTTCGACCACCATCAGGATGCCGTATACCGTTCCTAGGGCGATGAGTGAGAATAGTATCTCTTCGCCGCTCACACCCGGAGAAACCGCTGCCGCCGTGAACATGAGGATGGATGGGTCACCCTCAGGGTTGGGCGCCACCACGAAGGGCTGGCGTCCCATTTCGGTGAAGATCCAACCGAGGGCGTTGCCAAAGAAGGGAGCCCAAATTCCCCACAAAGCCAGGGTTTTCAGCCACTTGGCTTCGGGAACAGTACCAGTTCCTTTTTTACGGGTAACCCACAGTACGTAGACGTACGAAAGTGCACCAATACCACCAAGCGTGATCATGCCCCGGAATCCGTAGTAGGTGACTTCCATAAGGGGCAAATAGTTGATCTTCTGCCCAGCGCGATCACCGTAAAGCGGGTTATCCGCCAGATGCGTACCGTATTTAGCTTCGTATTCAGGCATAAGGGTTTTCACGCCCTTGACCTCGGTGGTGAAATCTTCGTGGGCCAGGAATGAGAGTGCACCGGGAACCTCAAGCACTGCCTGCACCTTATCGCAGTCTTGAGACCCCAGAGAAGATATAGAAAGAACCGAGAAACCGGTACCGTCATGGCATGCCGCCTCGGCAGCCGCCATTTTAAGGGGCTGCTGATGAATCATGAGCTGAGCTTGAGCGTGACCGCTAAGAGCCACACCAGAGAACCCGATGAGACCCACAATCGCGCCGATGCGCAGGGAACGGAACCAAACCTTGTAGTCGGTCTTATCACGACCGCCAACTTCGGCATCTCCAACTACAACCTTGCCATCCTCTATGATGTCAATGCCGTCACGGCGTCGGCGCCAGAGCTTATACCAAGAAATACCGACCAGGAATCCACCGGCGACCTGAATGGCGCCAAAGATCACGTGGGGGAAGGTAAGAAGCGCGGTGTTATTTGTGAGAACAGCCCAAATATCAGTCATGCGGGGACGGCCATCGACCATTTCAACGCCTACCGGATGCTGCATCCAGGAGTTTGCCACCAGAATAAAGTATGCGGATACCCAAGAACCGAGAACCGCCATGAAGAGGCATAGGGCGTGAACTTTGGGCTTGAGTTTGTCCCACCCAAAGATCCAAAGCCCCAGGAAGGTTGATTCGATAAAGAAGGCAAAAAGACCTTCCATAGCTAGCGGCGCACCAAAGACGTCACCCACAAAACGCGAGTATTCACTCCAGGCCATACCAAACTGGAATTCCTGCACTAAACCGGTTGCCACACCCATTGCGAAGTTGATGAGGTAGAGCTTTCCCCAGAACTTCGTCATACGTTTGTATTCGTCTTTTTTCGTGAAGATATAGCGCAGGTACAGGAAGGTGACGACCATACCCAAGCCGAGGGTTAGGGGCACCATAAAGAAGTGGTAGACGGTCGTGATACCGAACTGCCACCGCCCAATGTCAAGGGGATCCATGTACATGATCCTTTTCTAAAATGTGTAAAGTCTACTGTTGGCAGACACGCCCGGGAGCGTAGCACACCTCCGGAAGTCAGGTGCACATATCTCAGGATGTCTTACATAGGTAAGGTAACGCGTTTTAAAAACGGCATGAACCAGGCAAGTTTTACACTCAGGTGTGCGTGGCTTGACGAATCTATAAAGGTAGTTAACACAATTATTGATTTTTATGCGCTTTGACCCGTAGATATTGGGAGAAACTTCAAGATAAGCATCACGCCTTGGTGATGCCTTTCCTAAAACTTTCCAAGAAATCTAGGGTCAGCAATTTACACGTACTAAGGTGGCTCCCCCAAATTATGAGGAGAGACACCTTTTTCTTATAGTCATGCATGATTTATGAAGAAGGACACAGTGAGTATAATCACCAATACTTGCAGCGTCAAATATCTGTCAGAAAGAGGTTTCAACTCCCCTGCGTCAGATTGTTCACAGGTGCAAGCTAAATATCAATATTGTCCTGATCGAGCTGATGCGCACCAGCAATAATAAATTCCTTACGCGGAGCAACTTCCGCCCCCATCAGGAGCGAGAAAGCCTGCTCAGCTGCCTCCGCATCTTCAATTCGGATGCGGCGTAGCATACGATGCCGGGGATCCATCGTAGTTTCGGCAAGTTGGTCGGCATCCATCTCACCCAAACCTTTATAGCGCTGAATGGGCTCTTTATAGCCCTTACCCTCAGCCTGCAGCTGGCCCAGCAGTTCATGCAGCTGACGTTCTGAATAGGTATACACCATCTCGTTCGGTTTACCTCGGTTAATAACCTCTACACGATGCAGCGGTGGTACAGCCGCATATACACGACCGTCTTCGATGAGCGGGCGCATGTACCGGTACATGAGAGTAAGAAGCAGGGTACGAATATGAGCACCGTCAACATCGGCATCGGTCATCATGATGACTTTGCTGTAGCGTGCCGCCTCCAGCTCGAATGTACGCCCAGAACCGGCACCAATTACCTGGATTAGGGCCGCGCATTCGGCGTTCGCCAGCATATCTGTTACTGAGGCACGCTGAGTGTTCAGAATTTTGCCGCGAATCGGTAGAAGCGCCTGATAGGCCGAGGAACGCGCCAAGCGGGCGGTACCCAGTGCGGAATCGCCCTCCACAATAAACAGCTCAGAATGCTCTACGTTTGTTGAGCGGCAGTCTACAAGTTTTGTTGGCATTGAGGAAGACTCCAAGGCGGTTTTGCGCCTCTGAGTTTCCTTGTGAATGCGCGCTGAGATGCGGGTTTTCATCTCAGATACGACCTTCTCGCACAGGGCTGTAGCCTGCGCTTTCTCGGCGCGTGCCGTAGAGTTCAGCCGAGCCTTGAGCTGATCACCAACTACTTTAGAGACGATCTGCCGCACAGCCGGCGTTCCCAGAATTTCCTTTGTCTGCCCCTCGAATTGAGGCTCCGCAAGACGCACCGTCAGCACGGCGGTAAGACCGGCGAGGGCATCGTCTTTCTCGACCTTATCATTGCCAACCTTAAACTTTCGAGCGTTGTCGGCAAGGTGCTTGCGGAATGTTTTGAGAAGTCCTTGTTCAAACCCCGTGGAGTGGGTGCCGCCTTTGGGTGTGGCAATAATATTGACGAAGCTGCGGATTGTCGTCTCGTAGCCAATGCCCCAGCGCAGAGCAATATCAACCTCGCACTCACGGTCAACTTCGGTGAGCTTAGAGCGCCCATCCGAGCCTAGAACGGGTACGGTTTCCGTAAAAGAGCCTCTGCCGCTAAAACGCCAAATATCGGTCACGGCAGAGTCATGGGCCAGGAATTCAACAAACTCGCTAATGCCGCCGTCATGCTGAAAGACCTCTTCGTAAGGGCCGAACTCCCCCGGAGTTCCGGGGATGCGCCGCTCGTCTCGAATAGCAATGCGCAGCCCGGGAATAAGGAATGAAGTTTGGCGGGCACGTGCCACCAAATCCTCGTAGCTAAAACGCGCATCCGGGGTAAAAATCTGCGGATCAGCCCAATACCGTACTCTGGTTCCAGTTACACCACGCTTGGCGCGCCCTACGATCTGAAGCGCAGGATGTTTCTCATCTGCAGGTGTAAAAGAGTCTTCAGGCTTAGGGGTGCGCCCGGAATCGAACACGCCCGGTAGCCCATGTCGAAAGGACATCTGATAGGTTTTTGACCCGCGATCTACCTGAACGTCAAGTCGCGATGAAAGCGCGTTCACCACCGAGGCGCCCACACCGTGCAGACCGCCCGATGCTGTGTACGATCCGCCGCCAAATTTGCCACCGGCATGGAGTTTCGTGAAAACCACCTCTAGCCCGGAAAGCCCGGTTCGAGGCTCAACATCGGTAGGGATACCGCGACCGTCGTCCTGTACTTCAACAGAACCGTCTCGGTAGAGAATGATCTGAATTGACTGTCCGTAACCGGCAAGAGCTTCATCAACAGAGTTATCAATAATCTCCCAAAGGCACTGCATAAGACCGCGGGAGTCGGTCGAACCAATATACATGCCCGGGCGCTTACGCACCGCTTCAAGACCTTCGAGAACCGAGAGGTGTCGGGCAGTATAGTTCGATGCAGCCAAGATGTTCCCTTTCGAAATGGTTTTCTTCGTAAGTCTATTCTATCGTGCACCGTAGGTAACTTGTGTTTACCCTCGTTACGAACGATGTAGCGATTTCATGTGTAGCCCACCCTAGACGCTGAGAGCGAAAGGTTCGAGGCGAAAGTACGGCACCGAGGGTATATGTGGTTGGATAGAGTTACGACAATTCTAGGAACCTATGAGAACTTCAGTAAGGGAGATTTTCAGTGAACGCTCATGCAACTCTCGAATCTGTTGATTCGCGTACGTTAAATTCCCACGACCGTTGCGATGTGTGTGGTTCTCAGGCATATATTCGTGCGGTCTTGCCTTCCGGGGGCGAACTGTTCTTCTGCGGTCACCACGGACGTGCCCACGAAGAAAAACTCAAAGGGCTTGCGGGCATCTTGTTGTGGGACGACCAGACGTCACGACTTTAGGGCGAGATTCCCGAGGGTGTGACATCCGCCAGTAAATTACCAAGGGTACGGTTTCCTCTTCACGAAGGAAATCGTACCCTTGAAGTTTCTAATGCGTTTCGCCGGTCGCCCGCGCTGAGCTTTCATGCCTATTTGTCACCATAATATTAGACGAGAAATAGAACTCTTCCGGCAGTTCGTTAGTCACAGGACCGTGTGGAAATTCGCTGATCTTAGGCACAAAATACCAGTCCATCAGTTCGGCGCTTGTCTGCTTCAGGATCTTACGCACACGCATGGCGCGCGCTACTTGACGGCGAAGTCGTGGTGTATCTTTCTGCGTCGAGGTAAAAATCCAAGGTTCCTCGTACCCTTCAGCGACGGTACCGAAGGTAATCTGCAAGAACCCATCGTCGGTCGTGGAATAAAGAAGATCATCGGGCATAATATCGGTGAACGCGAGCATCCAGCTATGTCGGCGCTCATAGCATTCACGGGTTGTCTGCAAAGCCGCGATAAGACGGTGGTCAATCAAGAGCTCTACCCGACGTTCCGTGATGTCTCCCAGCTTGGCGTAGTTCCCAAAAGCGCGGTTTGCGCCGGAACGACGCGGCCATTTGGTGACGGCCCCATGAGGGACTTCTCCCGCAAAGGTGAACGGACCGCGAATAGTACCGGACAAACGTAACCGTTCAAAGGGTGCTGTAGGCAGAAAAGTGTAAAGCAACCTATCGGCGCTTACCGATTTACCCCAGCGTGCAACTTCAAAAATAGTTGGTTCTGGTCCTACAGGGTACATACGGGGCATAGGCCGCCCATATTCGTCAAAACCCTCACGGGATTTTCCATCCGGCAGATAACCTTCCAGCGTTGCTCCCACTGGTCGAGTCCATGATCCTGAATAGGGTTTGACGATGCGCGGCTTCTGCACCGGAAGAATGCTGGTGCGTGCGCCGAAGTAGGCGGGCATCCTTTCCAGATTGCGCCACGCGTATTTTGCGGCAACTGCTTCGCGCCACCAAAGGGGCCGTTTACCGGGGGTCTGCCCGCCCAAACAGTGCATCAAGACCCAAAATCCTACCCAGAGGAAACATAAAGTTGCGCCGCTCAGAGTTACGATGCTTCCAACCAGTGCTGCGGTACCTGTCGCCCAGATATTGATGCCCACCCATGCTGTTAAGAGCCCCCAGCATCCCATGGCATAGGGCCCGAGAGTTATCACTGGATCAACTACTTTAACAGCGGCGATAACACGCCGATTGAGCCCGCGCCAGATATAAGAGTATGCCCACAGCGCGGGAATCAACAGAATAATCATTACAGCAAAGAGAACAATCATCAGGGCCTCAAAGCATATCTGTTGCCGTATATATTACTTACCATTGTGCCTTGTACCAGAATCGTTTTATATGATCTTCACGGTCGAAGCTGAGAAAGAGATAACCGCAACGTTCTTTCTTTAGAAGATGTCGTACATACCCGATTGATGTGCTAAAACACTCCGATCATGCGTCTTTATGAAAGAATCTCATAGGACGCATGATTATTTATGCTCAAGAGCTTGCTGCAGATGCGGAACTAATGCTTCAAAGGCACGAGCTCGGTGACTTATTGAATTTTTGATCTCTGCCGGGATCTGGGCACACGACTGGTCTGCATAGGCTCCGTCATAAAGCGCGTTATCACCATTAAGCTCCACCGGCATCATAATAGGATCATACCCAAACCCGCCATCCCCCTGCGGTGCGTGCAAAAGCGTTCCAGGAAGCTCGCCGTACTCGACTGCTTCATACCCACCGAGCGCTGAAGGAACAGCGAGGGAGGCGGCACAGCAGAATTTAGCGGCACGATGTTCATCGCTAATATCGCGAAGTTGCCCTAAAAGCAGGGTGAGATTCGCGGTATCGTCCCCATGCTCCCCCGCCCAGCGCGCCGAAAAAATGCCGGGAGCGCCGTGAAGAACCTCAACGGAAAGACCCGAATCATCGGCAATAGCGATAAACCCTGTAGATTCTGCCACGGCACGCGCCTTGAGCAATGAATTCTCGGCAAATGTTACCCCGGTCTCTGGAACATCGGGGGCATTGATGCTGGCGGCATCGACCACATCGGTATCCACGTTCAGCCCAACAATACGGTTACGCAAAATTTCGCGAAGTTCGCGCAGCTTACCTTGATTGCGACTCGCTAAGACAACCTTAACCATAAAAGTATTACCCCTCTTCAAGAGATTCACGCTGTATCCGAGCAAGTTCGGCGGTGCCTTCTAAAGCAAGGTCGAGCAAAGCATTCAGCTCATTACGGTCAAACGGTGCGCCTTCTGCCGTACCCTGAACCTCCACAAATTTCCCAGAGCCGGTCACGACCACATTCATATCAGTTTCAGCGCGCACATCCTCGGTATAGGGCAAATCAAGCATGGGAGTACCGTCGATAATACCCACGGAAATAGCTGACACAGAGTCTTTCAAAGGCTTAGCACTGGGTGAAAGCAGACCATTACGCTGTGCCCACGCGATAGAATCGGCGAGCGCTACATAGGCACCCGTGATCGAAGCGGTACGTGTTCCGCCATCTGCCTGAAGCACATCGCAATCCAGAACGATAGTGTTCTCCCCCAGCGCGTTCATATCGATAACGGCACGTAGGGATCGTCCAATAAGACGGGAAATTTCGTGTGTACGACCGCCAATCTTTCCCTTGACGGATTCACGCGAAGACCGGGTGCCTGTAGCGCGCGGAAGCATGGCGTACTCTGCGGTTACCCACCCCTTTCCTTCACCTTTGAGCCAGCGTGGTACCCCTTCCGTGAAGGATGCGGTGCACAGCACCCGGGTATCGCCAAACTCTACCAGCGCAGACCCTTCGGCTTGGTTTGACCACCCACGAGTGATAGTGATGGGGCGCAGTTCGTTGAGGGCACGACCGTCGGCACGGGCTACAGAAGTCATAGTTCTCCTACTCTTCTTCCGGTGGAAGAGATATGTTTGACATGGGCGGATCGAGCAGTTCGATAACGTTCAGGGTTGAGGTTGGCGGATGCGTAGGCGCTGGCCTAGGATGCACGCGATAGCTTGCTGCAACCTCGGCGACGCCTACCGGCCCGTCGAATGCACTTTGTGCCTCGGTACGGGCGATATCGGGGTCATTCCACACGGGCAGGTGCGTTAACAAAAGGTTGCGTACCCCGGCTTCTTGAGCTGCTTCACCGGCGCGCTTACCGGTCAGGTGAATACCGCGCAACGCATCGTCACGTCCTTCTTGATACGCCGCTTCGCATAGGAAAAGATCGGCACCGCGGGCAGCTTTGATGAGCCCATCGCATGTATCGGTATCACCGGAGTAAGCAAAAAGTGTTCTGCCGTCCCGGCTATTGCAGGTAATACGTAGCGCGTAAGGATCTTTAGCGGGGTGGAGCACCCTAAAGGGTTCAACTGTGAAAGGACCGATTTCGACTTTATGTCCTTCGTCCCAAGTATGATATTCAAACTCGGTACTCATGCCCGGGTCTGGGTCAAGCCCGTGCGTTGCCGAAAGATATTCGTTAATGGCAGCAGGCCCGTAGAGAGGAATCCTGCCTTTGGGCCAGCCTCGGGGATCCCATTTCACGGCGACATGCAAACCGGAGAGGTCAATGCAATGGTCAGGGTGAAGATGCGATATCAGGATAGCGTCAATCTCAGCCAGGTCAATGTACCGTTGAAGTACACCTAGTGAGCCGTTGCCCATATCCATGAGCACACGCCACGTGTGCCCAGCATAATCGGTTGCTGAGAGCAGATAACAGCTCGCCGGAGAATTTGGTCCGGGAAACGAGCCGGTACAGCCGATAATCGTCAAGCGCATACGGGGTGTTTCCTATTCGGTGTGTGTGAAAGCAGCAAGATTTGAGTCAATCGTGACGGAAGGCAGTCCTGAGGCTTCTTCGGAGTTGGAGTCTTTCGCAGTGGCCTTTTCGCTGCCTGCTGGTGCGGGAAGAGCCGCCAAAGAGCCTGTGGGGAATCGTTCTGCCACAGATGCCGTGTGCCGCACATTGTGAACTTCTGGGCCCAAGAACCTGCGCGCTAGGTTCTCGAAAGTCTCAGATTCGCCGGTCGCTAAGAATTCATGATGCGGATTCGTTTCAAGGTCAGGGTTCTCAATATTCTCGGTAAGAAGTGCCCGATAAACGTCTTTGGCGGTCTCATCTGCCGAAGACACAAGAGTTACGCCCTCCCCCATGATGTAGGAAATAATGCCCGTCAGCAAAGGGTAGTGAGTGCAGCCAAGTACCAGCGTGTCTACTCTCGAATCTTTAAGAGGCTGCAGATATTCTTCGGCAGTACGCAAAAGTTCGGGTCCGGATGTCACGCCCTTCTCCACGAACTCGACGAATCGAGGACATGCGACAGACTGCACCATAAGGTTCGGAGCGATCGCAAATGTATCTTCGTAAGCGCGTGAGGTCACCGTTGCCTCTGTGGCGATAACCCCAATCTTACGGTTGCGGGTCGCGGCTAGTGCTCGACGCGCGGCAGGCTGAATTACCTCAATCACGGGAATACCGTAGTGGCGGGTGTAGCGTTCGCGCGCATCCCGGAGCACAGCGGCAGAGGCAGTATTGCACGCAATAACCAGCATTTTTACGCCGGAATCAACAAGCTCGTCCATAATGCGCAGGGCGTTGGCACGAACCTCGGCAATTTTGAGCGGGCCGTAAGGTCCATGAGCGGTGTCGCCTACATAAATAATGCGCTCATGTGGCAACTGATCCATAATAGCGCGTGCAACGGTCAGACCACCCACCCCGGAGTCAAAAACTCCGATGGGTGCGCTTGATGTTGGACCAGCCGGTGGCGCGGGAGTTCCCCACGGGGTGCGGGTACGATATGGATTTGAGGTATCTAAGTTATCGCTCACGAACTTTACCTGTTTTCCTTCAGCATATGATGTACTTTATTTTCATTCTAAGGTGTCACAGATACTGTCCTGTTCTAGATAGCCGTCTCTGAGTCCTAAACCACCCTATAGGATGAGCCACATCAAGGTTCGGGCAGTGATGTTTCTATCGCATGCGGTACTGAGCTCGTTAATCTGGAGGGCATCGTGCGATGCGCTTATTTTGTCTCTGACCAGCACGTTTCTAAGACTGCGGGGTTTCCATCGAATCAAGCATCGCAACCATAAGCGAGTCCTGTACCCAGGTCACGAAATTGTACACGACCGCCAAATAATCGTCATCGTTCTCAACCTTTGACCAGTCCGTGAGATGGTGCACCTGGTCTGCACGTTCTTCATCGATAATGTCTAAACGGCTTCCCAAGACTAAACGGATATCGTTAAGTGCAGACGCCCACGCATGCGCGTGCTCATCACTAAGCACGATGTCTCCCGCTTCAATATCGAAAGCGAGGAGACTCAGATTTGCCACCTTCGTGGCGCGTAAATCCTGTTCAGTGTACCGGCGATATTCCAGCGCCGCCTCAGGATCGCTACTTCCTGCAGGCAGTACTCGTGCCACCGCTGGATCGTCTGGGATGCTGGGATTCTCGACAATACCGATGAGAGCTTCAAGAGGATCATGATTTTCCGAATCCGGAGATTCCAGAAGAGCAATCACGTCTTCGGCTAGATCTCGAATAAGATCAAATTCAGCCTTCTCAAATCGAGCGGCGTAGCCATGCGGTGTATGTCGAAAACCCTGCGCCATAAATTAGTTCTCCGCCTTTTCAAAGCTCGCCATCAAACCCCACGCGTGCATGGCCTGGGTATGCTTTTCCGCATCCTCACGACTACCGGTGAACACAACAGCCTTGCCATTATTGTGCACCTGGAGCATCAGTTTCTCGGCACGACGACGGCTAAACCCGAAATGAGCGCGAAAAACATAGGAAACATAGGTCATAAGATTAACGGGATCGTTCCAGACGATTACCTGCCACGGCGTCTGCGTTTCAAGATTTTCGTCAATCGTCGCATCAAGCTCAGTGGCATCTAGAGTATCGGTCGCAAGAACAGCCGTCACAGTGTGGTTGGAAAGATGGGTGAGCTTGTTGGTCATGCATAAGATTATACTCGTGGGGGCTTTGTTCCTGCGGGATTGATTCCGTTCAAATAATCATAAATATCTTAAAGTCAAATTTACATTATGTCGCGGACAACACATCCCGTAAAGGTAGTAACCTGCCTAACAGACAACTAAAATGAGACATATGGCAACTACCTCGCTTCTAACCGACCATTACGAACTTACGATGCTCCAGGCAGCACTCGCCTCTGGAACTGCGCATCGCCGCTGTACCTTTGAAGTCTTTACACGTCGCTTGCCCGCGGGTCGCCGCTACGGCGTGCTCGCGGGTACAGGACGCTTTCTCGAAGGGCTTCAGTCTTTCCGCTTCGATGACGAAGATCTATCTTTTCTAGCCTCTCGCAATGTTGTGAATGCGCAAACCCTAAAATACCTTGAGAATTTTAGGTTTACCGGCAATATTCGAGGCTATGTCGAGGGAGAGATTTTCTTTCCACACTCCCCCGTTGTACAGGTCGAAGCAACTTTCGCAGAAGCCTGCGTCTTAGAAACCTACCTGCTGTCTATCTTGAACTATGATTCAGCTGTTGCATCTGCCGCGTCACGTATGACTGCGGCGGCGGGCCACCGTCCCTGTATTGAGATGGGCTCGCGCCGTGCGCACGAACGTGCCGCTGTATCGGCGGCACGTGCCGCTGCTATTGCAGGCTTCACTGCAACATCCAACCTGGAAGCGGGCAGGCGCTATGGGCTTCACACTCTCGGTACCAGCGCCCACGCCTTTACCCTTCTTTACGACTCTGAGCGCGAAGCCTTTGAAGCGCAACTGCAATCGTTAGGGGCACGCACGACTCTTCTTGCTGATACCTATGATGTCGAGAATGCGGTACGCCTTGGCGTGGAACTCGCGGGCGAAGAGCTCGGCGGAGTCCGCCTAGACTCAGGTGATCTGGTAGCATCGGCACAGCGCGTGCGTGAACTTCTCGATTCTCTGGGCAACCACAACACCAAGATTACAGTGACGAGTGATCTTGATGAATATGCTATCGCTTCCTTAGCCGCCGCGCCGGTAGATTCCTACGGTGTGGGCACCAGGCTGGTGACCGGTTCCGGTGCCCCTACCTCTGCAATGGTGTACAAGCTGGTGGAACGTGAAAATGCCGCTGGCGAACTGGAACCCGTCGCTAAAACCTCTGCTGGCAAACGTTCCCCAGGTGGGGCAAAGCAAGCCGCGCGCCGCCACAATTCCTTGGGTATCGCCA
Organism: Rothia dentocariosa ATCC 17931; assembly: GCF_000164695.2. NCBI lineage: Bacteria > Bacillati > Actinomycetota > Actinomycetes > Micrococcales > Micrococcaceae > Rothia > Rothia dentocariosa. The sequence goes on along the minus strand of NC_014643.1, from coordinate 1,928,692 downwards.
CCGCCGAGCTTATCGGAACGGGGAACAACCCCGCTGCCCTCGAAAATACTCGCGACCTTATTCGCGATTTTGTGGTTTCTGGCGAGCTCCTGCCCGGTTTTACCGGCGAAGAGGCGGTACGCAACGCAACCAAACGACATAGCGCATCCCTAGCGGAACTTCCCGAATCCGCTCGTCGCCTTTCAGAAGGCGAACCCGTTATTCCCACTGAATTCATCTAGCCACAGCCCATCCAGATATTGCCAAGAAAGGGACTATACACATGGCAAAAGCGCTTATTATTGTCGACGTTCAGAATGATTTCTGCCCTGGCGGAGCCCTTGCAACACAGCAAGGCGCCAACGTTGCGTCGCTAATTAGCGAATACGTTGAGGAACACCATCACCAGTACGATGCCATTGTGGCAACTCAAGACTGGCACATTGATCCGGGCGATCATTTCTCAGAAAATCCAGATTATGTGAATTCCTGGCCTGTACACTGCGTCGCCAACACCGAGGGGGCAGAGATTCACCCGAATCTTGATACCGACTATATCGAAGCATATTTCCGCAAAGGCAAGTATGAGGCGGCATATTCGGGCTTCGAGGGTCTTCAAGCTGCCGAAGATTCCGTGATGACCGGTGAGCACGATCCCGAAGCATCGTTGGAAGATGAGGCACCTAACACCCCGCTCGCCGATTGGCTCGACGAACATGATGTTAAAGATGTTGATATTGTCGGGATCGCGACCGACTTCTGTGTACTAGCGACAGCAAAGGATGCAGTAGACGCCGGGTACGAAACTCGCGTTCTGATTGACCTCACGGCGCCGGTTCATGAAGACAAACTGAATGATGTTATCGCCAATATGGAGGATGACGGTATTATCGTTGCGGAAGTGCTTTAGTCAGGCGAAAAATTATTCTACGAGCTCCTGCCCACGAACCAGTCCGCCAATTTATCCAGGCGAGCCTGAATTTGCTCCGCTGACGCCTGCGCGACCGCAGGACCACCGCAAATTTTACGCAGCTCATTATGGATAACACCGTGTGGTTTGCCTGAACGGATAGACCAAGCTGCCACGTTTTTCGCCAGTTTATTGCGCATCTCTTTAAGCTGGCGGTGGTCCACAATTGCGGGAGCTGCTGTCGCTGGGCGGCGGGATGCGTGTTCACGCTGGCGTGCACGAAGCAGAGTACCCACCTGGTCGGCGTCCAGCAAACCGGGAATACCGAGGAAGTCTTGTTCCTCTTCCGAACCGATCTCCAGACCACCTGACGAAAATTCGGAGCCATCGAAGAGCACGCCGTGGAAGGAAGCTTGCGAACCAATCGCCTCGAATTTACCGCGCGCTAGTTGTTCGGAAGCGCGTTCCTCGCGGTTTGCTTCTTCGAGCGCTTCATCGTCCAGCCCTTCAGCCATTGGATCGATATCGTCGTCGGTGGTATGGCGGTCGAGGGCGTGGTCACGCTCAACTTCCATATCATTAGCAAGCATCATCAGCTGCGGCACAGACGGCAGAAAGACAGATGCGGTTTCCCCACGTTTACGGGCTCGCACAAAACGACCAATCGCCTGTGCGAAGAAGAGAGGTGTGCTGGTGCTGGTAGCATACACGCCCACCGCCAAGCGGGGTACGTCCACCCCTTCGGACACCATGCGTACCGCGACCATCCACCGCTTGTTGCTTTCACGAAAATCGTCGATTTTAGCGGATGCTTCACGATCGTCAGAAAGTACTACGGTCGGCTTCTCACCCGTGATCTTGTGCAGTTTTTCGGCATAGGCTTTGGCGTCGGCATGGTCAGTTGCGATGACGAGCGCTCCCGCGTCAGGAACAGTGCGGCGCACTTCGGTGAGTCGTTTATCGGCCGCAGAGAGCACGGTGGGAATCCACTCACCCTGAGGATCAAGTGCGGTGCGCCATGCCTGGGCGGTAATATCTTTAGTGAATCCTTCCCCTAGATTCGCCGCCATTTCTTCTCCGGCGGAGGTCCGCCAGCGCATTTGTCCGGAATATGCCATGAAAATAACTGGCCGCACCACGTGGTCTTTCAGCGCGGGGCCATAACCATAGGAGTAATCGGCCCGCGACCGACGAATACCTTCATGGTCTTGCTCATAGGTAACAAATGGGATAGGTGAGGCATCAGATCGGAATGGTGTACCGGTCAGCGCAAGGCGGCGTGTGGCCTCATCGAAAGCCTCACGCAGACCATCGCCCCATGATAAAGCATCACCTGCATGGTGGATTTCGTCGAAGATAACAAGAGTCTTGTCATTTTCGGTATTTCGGGCATGCAGCTGCGGTTTGTTAGCAACCTGCGAATATGTGAGCGCTACGCCCTTGTACTGGCGTCCAACGTGAACATCGGCGTTTTTGAAATTAGGATCGATCGGAATACCGACCTTAGCAGCGGCATCCGCCCACTGTTTCTTGAGGTGGTCGGTGGGTGCTACCACGGTAAGTTTTCGCACAACCCCGCGATCGAAGAGTTCGCGTGCCAAGGTGAGAGCAAAGGTTGTCTTGCCCGCACCAGGGGTTGCTACAGCCATAAAGTCCCGAGGGTTCGTCTCAAAATATTTTTTCATCGCCTCGGCCTGCCAGGCACGCAAACTGACGGAAGTACCCCACGGGGCACGATCGGGGTATGCCGGGGAGAGCTTTGGCTTAACCATGCTGTCAAACAATGTAGGCTCTTCGTACTCGCTCATGCTTTTCTCCCCCATATTTTCTCTGGTTTACCTCTGCTTCAGTATTTCCTGTGTACAAAGGCTCCTGCAGAAACACAGGTTATAAATTCTACCACCGTGTCGTGATACGTCCGCGAGGGTTCGCTTAATTATTTTGCCCAGTGCGAAGTCTGTTTGAGTCCAAAAATAAAGTATGTGCCTGCACCCCATGCTGGGGATACAAGCACATACTTCTGCATATTCCGGAGCGAAACTTCCGTTATTTGTCGCCGTTATCCGAATTATCTTTACCAGGCTTAAGACCCTCGTAGATTTCTTTGCAGGTTGGGCAGACTGGGAATTTCTGCGGATCGCGTCCAGGAGTCCACACCTTACCGCACAGCGCGCGAACGGGTTCACCGGTAAGGGCGGATTCCATGATTTTTTCCTTACGCACGTAGTGCGAGAAGCGTTCATGGTCGCCCGGCTCAGAAAGCTGGGCTTCTTCCCGCTCAAGTAGTGCGGTACCGCCCGCAGTCTCGGGACCGAAGGGATCTTCAACGCCTTCAATGGAGCTCATGTTCTCTCCTTCAAGTATGTTCTCGCCGTCTTAGTGCTACTAGTTCTATTGTAGAAACTAGTGTAACAACGGGAAGGGAAGTATAGTTATTCCATAGAGAATAAGGGCGACGCTTGGAAACATACGTGTAACTGCCCATAATGCCGCCCCATATTCTCTATATAGGCTCTAGTTCGTATTGAACTTTGCAACCCGCTGAAGCATCATCGAGCTATGGCGATCGTAGAGTTTACCACCTGCAGAAATTCCAATGATAAACAGTGCAGCGCCGATAACCAGCTGGATAACGCCGGAGATAATCAGCACCATGTCATCCTTGCCGCCGACGATGTAGATGAACGAGCCAATCCCACCAGGAAGAGCGATCAGCATGCAGATAATCATGCTGCCCATCAGTAAAAGCTGCTTCGCAAAGCCGTCTGGCTGCTTAGGCGTTTTGAAGGGGTTGGCTCCAGGAGGCGCGACCGGTGGCGAAAGCACTGTATCAAGCATCAATCCGAACCCTACGGTTCCTGCGTAGACTCCCAGCTGATGCAAAAGCACGACCGGGTAATAGGCTATAAGCCCGTGGACAGCGCACATAATAAAGAACATCACCACGACGATCGGCAGCATTACGATGGAGTGTCCGAGTGCACGCCCAAGCCTATCATCACGCCCACGCAGCGGCGAGAGCACGTGCAGACTAAAAGCCGTGTTATCGTACGAGACCATATATGCTATGTAGAATCCTGTGAAAACATTGCAGAAATAAACCCAGAAGCCGAAGAGCGTTTCAGGTCCAGCCCCGGAATTAGCGAGCTGGATTCCCGTCGTCACGCCACGAGACCCCATGCTGCCCGTGAAGAGCGGCATCACGAGAGCAAAGAGTACATAGAGCATGGCAGTCATGGCGATCAGCAAAGTCATGCGCGTATCTTTGAAGTAGCTATGAATGGTACGTGCAGCCACAGCACCCCAACCAGTGTTTGGGAACCTCGCAAAAATACCAATATCTCCTGCCGTCAGGTTCTTAGCCTTGCCCCGTTTTTGTTCACCGCTGACATTACGCATTGAGCGTTCGAGGCTACGACCCCACAATACCCAAGCACCACCCAGGTATATGAGGGAAAGTACCAGACTTAGACCTGCTAGAGCCCAGTTACCCGCCGCCACATGGTATGCAATCGCAAAAGCAGACCCGAAAGGCGTATACCCCAACCATTGAACGTTCTGAGCGATCTCCTGGAAATGATCTATCACATAGAATATAGCTCCACTGAAGATAAAGCCCGAGCTTACCAACAGCACGCCCAGAATAATCTTGAAGATCAGATCAATACGGGGGTTAGCATTCAAATAAACGCCAAGCTGATTGGCAAGGCGCGCCACTGTCATCAGCAAAGCCAGCCCCAACACTATGCTCAGCAGATAGGCTGCTAATCCCACAGGATTACCAATAAATCCGAGGGTTCCCAGAAGGATTAGGATAATCGTCGCTATACCTGGAAGACCTATAAACCCACCGAAGAATTGCCCCTTCTGCAGCGTCTTAGCCTCTAGCGGGAATAACACGAAGCGGCTTTCATCAAGGGTTCCGTCTAGGCCAGTCCAGACAATGGGGATAAGAGCCCAGCCAAGAGATACAAGAAACCCGAGGAATAGGGCGAGTGCAGGACCATCTAAACTACCATCAATCCCTAAACCAACATAAGCGAATCCCAAACCAGTCAGTGTGCCAAGCAGATATAGGGCGCCAAAGGCAATACCAATAATCGCCCACACACTACGTTTGAGCGAAGCAAGCACATACCGCCATTTTAGTGAGACGAGGTGCGCAACCATGATAGTCCTTCCGAGGTGGTGCGTCCGCCCACGAGCTGTATGAAACGTTCTTCCAAAGTAGATTCCCCACGCACTTCATCAACCGTACCCGCAGCGAGAATCCGTCCCTCATCCATAATGGCGACGTGATCGCATAAACGCTGCACCAAGTCCATGACATGCGAGGAGAGGATAACTGTTCCGCCTGAGGCGACGAATCCTTTGAGGATATCCTGAATATTAGCCGCTGAAACCGGATCAACCGCTTCAAAGGGCTCATCCAAGATCAAGACTGAAGGGGCGTGAATCAGCGCTGCTGCGAGGGCGATCTTCTTAGTCATACCTGCTGAATAGTCGGCGACCGCGCGACCTGCTGCATCGGTTAAATCCATAGCCTGCAGAAGATCCTTGGTACGTTCGGCGACAGTGTCACGTTCGAGACCGTGCAGGTACCCCGAATAGGTAATAAGCTGTTCACCTGTGAGTTTATCGAAAAGGTGTACGCCATCCGGCAGAACGCCCAAGTGCTTTTTGGCTTCCAAAGGGTTCTGCCACATATCGGTTCCCTTAATCAACGCCACGCCTTCGGTGGGCTGCAGCATACCAGAAACCATTGAGATAGTCGTCGTCTTACCGGCACCGTTGCGCCCTACCAAACCGTAAAAAGAGCCGGTAGGAATGGAAAGATTAATGCGATTAACGGCAACAGTCATGCCGAACGCCTTCGTCAAACCATGAATTTCGATGGCATTAACAAGGTGCGCACCAGGTTGGTGACTAAGAGCCTCACGTGTGACTTGAGGCAAGCTCCCCGGCTGCGCGTCTGCATAACTCTGATCGGTCATTGATTGGCCTGCATCATACGTTGGTGCACCAGCTTGTGTATTCTCTGGTGAATAGCCGTAGTCTTCAGGTACCGTCCCAGGCACAGAATTGTGTTCTTTCATACATACAACGGTACCAGTTTGGGAATACTTCAGAACCATATTTGGGGCTTATATCACCAATAATTCTCTAAACTTTTTAAAGCATGAACTATAAGGATTACTAGAGTATTTTTTATTACCTTCACGTTGAAGGTGCGAATAAGGCGGGATGCGTCACAAGCTACATACATCCCACCTTATTTTCTCTTCTATGGGTCTAGAAAATTGCCGTCGTCAGCTCAGCTCGTGCTTTGACCGTTCGCGGGTCTGTAGCACCCACAACGTCAAAGAGCTGCACAAGACGTTCACGTACTCGGGTCTTATCTTCCGGAGAAACAGATTTAAAAAGTCGCAGCAGTCGTGCGTAGGCATCTTCAACATGCCCGCCTATAACGTCAAGATCGGCAACGTTAAAGGCAGCCTCAATGTTGAGAGCGTCGGATGCAGCTGCTTCACGCTCTTTGGCAAGATCCAAATCTGCCACGCGAGCTAATAAATCAACCTGAGCAAGCCCAACTTTAGCATCATGATCGCCTGGGTTCTCTGTCAAAGCCTCGCGGTAGGCGGCTCGTGCTCCTTCATAGTCGCGTTCATCAAGGGCCTCCAGTGCTTTAGCGTGCAGCGGCGGCAGGGTTTTCTCTTCCTCATCCGAAGGAGCAGGCTCAAATCCACCGGGAAGCTGATACTGCGCAGCAACCTGCAAGACCTGCTTCAGCATTTCTGACAGATCCTGCGGACTGATCTGACCGTTATAAAGAGGGGCCGGGCGACCGGCGATAACGGCCACACCTGCCGGTACGCCGTCCATGCCAAACGCTTGGGCAGCCTCCGGAAGTTTCGTAATATCGACGGCGGCAAGCAGCATCGCACCTTCCGCCGCATTGACTAGGTTTTCGACGGCGTCTAGCATTTCAAGCGACGCTGGAGAATGCGGGGCATATAGCCCAAAGATCACGGCGCCTTGAGTAGACAGTTGTACGTACTTCTGAAAATCTTCAGGTGTTGCAACATCGAAACGCCAGCTTTTCGCCGAATTGCTTTGTGCTGCAGTGGGTGTAGAAGTACTGATATCGTGACCGCCAAGCACTGGAGCGCTACGTACCGACGCGGGAATTTGTTCTGCTGAGCCTTGGGGGTTTGTTGGCAGTTGGTTCGGGGTGGGAGGAATTGTCATCGAGAATCCTTTGCGAGCCTCAGAGAAATTTAACGTACTCCCTAATTATCCCGCGCGACCCGCTGTTTTACAGGATTCTCGGCAATCGTTCGAGGTGCGCGAAATTTCAGATAGGCTTACTCGGTAGCTTTCTGCCTCAAGAATGTTGCGAGCGCATACAGTTTTCAGAGATGCCCGGTAGAATAGCCAGGTAAGCTTTATGAAAGGCAGACTATGTCCGATAGCTCGAATCCGCAAGCCCAGCAGACTCCTCCCCCAGTTCCCCGGGTTCCGCGGAAAAAGCCGGAGCAGGAAGAACCCATGTTTGAACAGGACGGTTCCGTATCGTCTACAAAGCGCGAATCCCTGACTTCACATATTACGGGTACCATCAGCGATTTGACCGATAGCATCAGTCAGGCACGTTCACAACGCCGCAAAGCTTCTCTTCCTCCCCGCATCTCTCCAAAAGTCGATGAGGCTTCTGAACTTCATATTTATGAGAAAAGCTCACCGCTGCATAATCCTGTATCTTTCGGTTTCCTGACGACGGTTGGTGTTGGTCTGGCCCTGCTGGCTTACTACGCTTTTACCAATGTCGGCGCGCTTGTCGGCTGGGTCACTGGCGCTATCTTCATCGCGCTTGGGCTTGATCCCATTGTTCGTAAACTTGAGAGTTTCGGCGTTAAACGCAGTGCCGGTGTGGTGATTGTGGTTCTTTCCTTCGCAGCCATCATTAGCGGACTTGTGGTGTGGATTGTGCCTATTATCAGCGCACAGGCCAGCAGCTTTGTCTATCGGGCACCCGCTATTTATCAGGATTTCATCGATTCTGATACTTTCAAACGCATTGATGACGTTCTGCATGTTAACGATTGGGTTAATAACAACGTTCCAAAGTTCCTAGAGTCTCTTACATCAAGCTCTGCGGTCGGCGGATTCATGAGCAACCTAATTACTGCGGGTTCCACAATTGCGCAGATTTTGACCGGCACTATTATTGTGCTGTTCCTCTCGCTCTATTTCCTCTCATCAATGCGCACTATTAAGGCGTGGGGGTCGCGTTTGGCTCCGGCTTCCAAGCGGGAACGTGTTGAGGAACTTACCGAACGTATCACGGGTGCCGTTGGTAACTATGTGATGGGGCAGGGAGTTGTCGCTGTTCTCAACGCAACCTTCGCGCTTATCACCATGATTATCTTGGGGTTCTCATTCCCTCAACTTGTGGCTGTGTTCGTCTTGATTTTGGCCTTCATCCCATTGGTTGGCGGCGTAGCGGCGCTTGTTCTGGTGTCTCTTATTCTTCTGACGCAAGGCTGGCAAATGTCTGTCACATTTGCGATCGCCTATTTCATTTACCTGCAGATCGAGGCGTACGTAATTTCGCCGCGTATTATGTCAAAGGCTGTTTCGGTTCCCGGCGGTGTCGCTATTATCGCTGTCGCTGCAGGCGGTGCGCTGTGGGGCGTCTTGGGCGCGCTTATCGCGATTCCTGTTGCCGCATCGCTACTGATTCTGGTGAAGGAAGTCTTTATTCCCCGCCAAGACCATCGGTAAAACCCTTTTCTTCAAAATAAGGATGCGCCCGCCGTTGAGAAAAGCGGCAGGCGCATCCTTCGTATAGACGGAGTAGACAGATTATGGTTCAGTAATCTCTTCTGCGACCGGGCCGTTGTATTCGGTAGGAAGTGTGGTCTGCTGGCCCGTCACCACTGAGACAAGGGCGTTGATCACGCTGTTTACTGACTTTTCGCCCACCCAAAGGTGTTTACAGTTCTCAAAAGGCACGACCTGAGTGCGGGCTATTGATTTAAAACGCTCGCGCGCTTCGGTGGGGCGTAGATAGTCGTCAAACTCCGGGATAAAGGCATAGAGCGGATTTGAGATTTTATTCCATTCGTCCAGTTCGGCGGGATGCACTCGGTGCAGCGGCGGAGAAAGCAGAATAGCCCCCACAAATTCTGATGCATGTTCTGGGGCGTACTTGAGCACAAGCTCCGTGCCGAAGGACCACCCGATTAACCAGATATTCGGCAGCTGGCGTTCTACGGCATATTGTAAGATCGCGTCAAAATCTTTTTTCTCAGCAAATCCTCCGTCGAACACTCCCTCGCTTGTACCGCGGATCGAAGAAGTACCGCGGGTGTTAAACCGCAGAACCGCAATATTTGCAAGCGCTGGCAGACGGAATGAAGCCTTCTTGTACACATGCGAATCCATATATCCGCCGTGCGTTGGAAGCGGGTGAAAAGTCACGAGAGTAGCTTTAATTTCCCCTTCGGGAAGTGCCAGTTCACCCACAAGGCGCTTCCCGTCAGCGGTTGTAACATCAAAATTCTCTCGGCGCGCGGGAAGTACCGTGCGAGATTTAATGAGAACAGGCTGATCAGATTGGGTGAAAACATACCGTGAGGGATCAAACTCTCGGAGTTTTCCAGAGGACTCTTCAGTCGCCATAGTGTCACTTTCTTCGTTCTAACAGGTCTTCGCGCCCACGATAGGTATTCCGATCTCGTAATAGTTCTAAGCGCGTCTGGTACGCCAACAATGTTGGTGCCAGTGGCGGCGCTCATCAATGGCGCGAGAACGCCCCAGTGTATGGCTTTCTTGCCATACAACAAGATGCGCTGTTCTTGGCGGAATTGGACGGTTGCATTCTGGGCACGTATAGGTTTTCAGAGCATTTACGGCGGGAATGTACTGCACCAGCCAATCACCAAAACGGTCACGTTCAATGCGCGGCGCCGGGTCAAGAATACGAGATATATCACGTCCACCGGGTGCAGACCGCGTCCATTTGTTGGAGGTTGTGCCCGAGGAACGTTTACCGGGGTGATTCTTGCGTGCCATGCTTTCTATTCTAGCGTTCAGTACGGCATGCCATCTTTTAGCTGCTTTGATGCCGCCAGGCAGCGGTTTCTACAGCTGGCATGTCATACTCTTCCTCGGTAGAGTAGATGGGGTGCGTATCGTTATAGCTGACTGTTCCGTTGATTACGAAGGGCGTTTGCGTGCCCATCTCCCCCGTGCTACCCGCTTACTTATGGTGAAGAATGACGGTTCTGTGCTTATCCATTCCGATGGCGGTTCCTATAAGCCGCTAAACTGGATGAGCCCACCATGCTCTCTCCTTGTCGCAGACTATGACGAGATTCCAGATAGCACCCGGGAAGATCTTGATACAGATGTGCAGCAGCTGTGGACGGTACAAGCCGCTAAAAGTGATGACCGCCTCCTTATCCGCGTGTACGAAGTTATTCATGAGCACGCCCATGATTTAGGAGTCGATCCTGGACTTATCAAAGACGGCGTAGAGGCCGACCTGCAGCGTCTTCTTGCTGAACAGATCGAAACACTCGGCAAGGGTTACTCCTTGGTACGCCGTGAATACCCTACAGCTATTGGTCCTGTAGATATTATGGCGAGAGACTCCAATGGTATCAGCATTGCGGTAGAGCTCAAGCGCGTGGGCGATATTGACGGAGTGGAACAGCTTACCCGGTACCTCGATCTGCTCAACCGCGACCCACGGCTGGCACCCGTCAAGGGAGTTTTTGCTGCACAAAAGATCAAGCCCCAGGCACGGACTCTTGCCGAAGATCGCGGTATCCGCTGCATCTCTCTCGATTACGATGCGATGCGCGGTATCGACGACGCAGCAGATCGGCTTTTCTAAGCCAACATTTATGCACTGTAGAGATCTTCGCGACTCTAAAACTCAAGTATTCGGGAAAGTAAAAGCCGGTACAACCAACAATAGGTTGTACCGGCTTTTACCTTATTAACGGTTTACTTCTTACCCGTCGTAGGGGTAGCGATCTCGGCATGCTTTGCCGCGATCGTTACCTTATCATTTGAGACGGTCAAGAACCCATCATGCAAACGCGTGGTGAGTTCGCCACCATTGACGGGTCGAATCAGAAGTTCTCCGTCCTCCGCAAGAAGCGCACAGGTGGGGATGAGTCCGGGATAAATACCCAAATCGCCGTTCATAGTACGTACCCGTACGTAGGAGGCTTCACCAGTCCACACAACGTTTTCGCGAGAAACAACTTCAACTGTTAGTGCCATAATTACTTGGCTCCGGTCTGTGCCTTGATTTCCTCGTACTGACGCATCACGTCATCCATGCCACCGATGTTGTAGAACGCCTGCTCAGGAATATGGTCTACATCGCCATTGCAGATCATCTGGAATGATTCGATGGTGTCCTTCAACGGAACAGTGGATCCTTCAACGCCAGTGAACTGCTTTGCGGTATAGGTGTTCTGTGAAAGGAACTGCTCAATGCGGCGTGCACGTGAAACAACGACCTTCTGCTCCTCAGAAAGCTCATCAACACCCAGAATCGCGATAATATCCTGAAGGTCCTTGTTTTCCTGCAGGATAGCCTTCACTCGAATAGCCGTGTCATAGTGTTCCTGCCCAATGTACTGCGGATCAAGAATACGAGAGGTCGAGGTCAACGGGTCAATTGCCGGGTACAGACCGCGCGATGCGATCTCACGCGAAAGCTCGGTAGTCGCGTCCAAGTGTGCGAAGGTTGTCGCCGGTGCAGGGTCGGTGTAATCGTCTGCAGGAACGTAGATTGCCTGCATCGAAGTAATAGAGTGACCGCGAGTCGAGGTAATGCGTTCCTGAAGCAGACCCATTTCATCCGCCAGGTTAGGCTGGTAACCAACAGCAGAGGGCATACGGCCGAGCAAAGTCGAAACTTCAGAACCTGCCTGAGTAAAGCGGAAGATGTTATCGATAAAGAGCAGCACATCCTGGTTCTTCACATCGCGGAAGTATTCCGCCATAGTCAAGCCGGTGAGTGCCACACGCAGACGAGTTCCCGGGGGTTCATCCATCTGTCCGAAGACAAGGGCAGTATCTTTCAAAACCCCTGCTTCTTCCATCTCAACCCACAGGTCGTTACCTTCACGGGTACGCTCACCAACGCCGGTGAACACCGAGGTACCACCGAAGTTGCGCGCCACACGGGTAATCATTTCCTGAATCAGCACTGTCTTACCAACACCAGCACCACCGAACAGACCGATCTTACCACCCTTAATGTAAGGGGTGAGCAGGTCGATAGATTTAATACCGGTCTCTAGCATCTCGGTCGATCCCTCTAGCTCTGCGAAGCCGGGAGCGGCGCGGTGAATAGGCCAGTATGCGTCAGCATCGATATCGGAGTTCGGCACATCTAGTGCGTTACCAAGAACGTTGAAGAGGTGCCCCTTCACGCCATCGCCCACGGGTACAGCGATAGGAGCCCCGGTATCTAGAACAGCCTGCCCACGCACAAGACCGTCAGTCTGTTGCATAGAGATGGCACGAACAATCGAATCACCCAAATGCTGAGCAGTCTCAAAGGTGATGGTGTAGGTTTTCCCGTCGAGGGTGAGTTCAGTGGTCAGTGCATTGTAAATATCCGGCACCTGACCAGCGGGGAACTCAACGTCAACCACGGGGCCAATCACGCGGGCAATACGACCCGTTGCGCCCTGGGTGGTGGTAGTAGTCATGTTTCTCACTTACCTTGAAAAGTTGAAAGTAGATAGCTTCGAGTTAGCAGTGTTCTTAAGAGGAGGCGAGAGCGTCTGCGCCGCCCACAATCTCAGAGAGCTCCTGAGTAATCTCGGCCTGACGAGCGTTGTTCATCAGTCGAGTGTACTTCTTGATTAGAGTCTCAGCGTTATCGCCCGCAGTCTTCATCGCACGCTGACGCGACGCAAGTTCACTTGCAGCGGCTTGGAGCAGGCACGCGAAGATACGAGAAGCGATATAACGCGGTAGCAGCGCATCCAATACTTCCTGGGGAGAAGGCTCAAATTCAAAGGATGCGGGTTGCTGATAATCGGCTGAAGAAAGTTCTTCATCAGGTACGATTTCCTCGCCCAATTTAGTTGCTTCTGCCACGTGGATGGGAAGCAAACGAAGAATCTTGGTCTCTTGAGTCACCATGGACTTGAATTCGGTGTATACGATATGCAGATCGTCTACCCCGCCGTTTTCATGTCCCTTTTCGTACTCCTCCAAGAACACATCGCGAATCTCAACTGCGGTATCAATATGCGGATTATCGGTGTGTCCTTCCCAAGCACGTTCATAGGGACGTTCCCGGAATTCAAAATAAGACTTCGCTTTACGCCCCACCAAGTACAGCTGTATTTCGCGCCCCTCGCCGCGTAGCCTCTCGATAAGCTCTTCTGTTTTCTTCAGCACAGACGACGAATACGAGCCTGCAAGACCGCGATCACTCGTCATCACCAAGACTGCAGAGCGCTTATGCTCATGCTTGCCGAATGTATCGGGACGATGGATCAGAGGATGCTGCACGGACTGTTGCGTTGCCAAAGCAGTCACAACTCGGGTCAATGCGTTTGCGTAAGGACCCGTGGTTTGAGCGCTCCGACGCGCCTTGTTAATACGGGAGGTCGCGATCATCTCCATCGCCTTGAAGATCTTCTGCATAGACGATGTCGAAGCAATTTTCTGTCGGTAAACCCTAATCTGGGCTCCCATAGAGCTTCCTTTCTCCTGGACATCTGCCCCGCCCATAACTCTGAAAGTTCAGAGCGGGGCTAACACCTAGGACTAATCGCTAACCGATGGTTTCCTGAGTGATGTCACGATCCTGAGCCGCTTTATGCTCCTCATGACCTGCGTCAACAAGGTGACTTGTACCCTCCGAGCGGAATCCCTTCTTGAAATCTGCAACGGCAGTTTTCAAGGCATCTAGGGTTTCATCCTCAAGCTTGCCGGATGCGGCAATATCACTCAACACCGAGGTCCGGTGACGCAGATAGTCAATGAACTCTGCCTCGAAGCGAAGAACGTCAGAAACCTCAAGATCATCAAGGTAACCGTTGGTACCTGCCCAAATGGAGACAACCTGCTCTTCTACCGCATACGGAGTGTACTGCGGCTGGCGAAGCAGCTCGGTAAGACGGGCGCCGCGAGTCAGCTGTGCCTTGGAAGCATCGTCGAGATCGGAGGCGAACATTGCGAACGCTTCCATAGCACGGTACTGAGCAAGGTCCAGTTTCAAAGTACCGGAGACCTTCTTCATAGCCTTGGTCTGCGCTGCACCACCCACACGAGAGACGGAAATACCAACATCCACGGCGGGGCGCTGGTTAGCGTTGAACAGATCGGACTGTAGGAAGATCTGGCCGTCAGTGATAGAAATGACGTTGGTCGGGATGAAGGCAGAAACGTCATTTGCCTTGGTTTCGATAATGGGGAAACCGGTCATCGACCCTGCGCCCAACTCATCAGAGAGCTTAGCGCAACGCTCCAATAGACGAGAGTGCAGGTAGAAAACGTCACCGGGGTATGCTTCACGCCCTGGCGGACGACGAAGCAATAGCGACACGGCGCGGTACGCTTCTGCCTGTTTTGAAAGATCATCAAAGATAATCAGGACGTGCTTTCCGCCATACATCCAGTGCTGACCAATGGCAGAACCGGTGTAGGGAGCCAAGTATTTAAAGCCTGCTGCGTCAGATGCGGGGGCAGCAACGATCGTGGTGTATTCCAACGCTCCCCTGGTTTCAAGAGTGTGTCGAACAGCAGCAATGGTGGAGGCCTTCTGTCCAACTGCCACGTAAACACAACGAACCTGCTTACTGGGGTCACCGGTTTCCCAATTAGCCTTCTGGTTCAGAATCGTATCGACTGCAATCGCAGTTTTACCGGTCTGACGGTCACCAATAATAAGCTGACGCTGCCCTCGACCGATCGGGATCATAGCGTCAATAGCTTTCAGACCGGTCTGTAGGGGCTCATGCACAGACTTACGCTGCGTTACACCAGGTGCCTGCAGCTCAAGAGCACGACGCCCTTCATCCTTAATAGGACCCAGGTCATCAATAGGGTTACCTAACGGATCGACTACACGACCGAGGTAAGCTTCGCCCACCGGGACCGAAAGCACCTCACCGGTACGGTGAACTGGCTGTCCTTCTTCGATACCGGTAAAGTCGCCCAGAATAATGACGCCAATATCGCGGGTATCAAGGTTTTGCGCGAGGCCAAGGGTGCCATCCTCAAAACGAAGTAGTTCGTTCGCCATCACCGAGGGCAGACCCTCGACGCGCGCAATACCATCGGAGGCTGCTACAACGCGCCCCACTTCAACACGTTCCACGTTGCCGGGTTCGTAAGACGCTGCAAATTCGTTCAGCGCGTTACGGACATCATCGGCGTTGATGGTCAAATCGGCCATCTTATGTCCCTGCTCTCCTAATTGTGGTTGCACCTCTCGGAACAACCGAAACTTGCTTCGTGGGAAGGAACAATATTCTAAAAATTTGTCTGCTTCCCAAGGTATCTTCTAAATCACCGTTGCGACGTATCGCAGAAATGTTCAGCTAATCTCTATGCTTGAAGGTCACGTTCAAGATCATCAAGACGGGTACCAACGGTTCCGTCGATAACCTCATCTCCAATCTGTACGCGCATACCGCCTAGAACAGCTGTATCTATAGATACGTCGAGTTTAAGCTGACGATTATAGATCTTGTTCAAGGTCCGGCTCAGGCGTTCAAGCTGTGCCTGCGACAGCGCTACTGCAGAAGTTACCTTTGCGATGTAACGGTTCTGTCGCGTGACGATGATTTCCACGAATTCATCAGCGAGGCGAGCGGCATGGTGACCACGGGATTCGCTACCAATTCGTTCCAAGAGAAGTACGCCTTCCGCAGTGACGGCTGGACCGCCTAATGCTACAGCGAGCTTCTTCTTTGCTTCTTTGCTTGCCAAGTTGTCGGACAGCGCCGCTTGCGCTTCGGGGGTACCATCAACGTTGCGCACAAACGTCAGCAACTCGTTGGTAACCTCTTCAAGGGCATCAGCACCACCACGAGACTGAGCGGATGCGATGGATGCGAGTACCGCAGCCTTCTCAAGCGCGTCTGCAAGATCACGCTCTTGAGACCAACGCAGTGCTACCGCCGTAGTCAGCACCTTGAGTGCTTGAGAAGAAATTTTGCCGCTAAAAATAGCCTGTGCAATATTTTCTCGGTCCTTCCCTTCACGCGAAGAGTCGGTCAAACCACGGCGTAAACCGCCATCGTGGTCAAGTACATCGACCACGGCGAAAAGCTCGCTAGCTAGGTTGAGTGGGTTCAACGAAGCGTTGGCTTCAAGAACCGCTTCCACCTTGCTCAGTGATTCAGTAGATACTCCTGCCATTACCGAGTTGCACCTGCATTCTGTTGCTCGGTTTCAAGGTCAGCAAGAAAACGATCTACCACGCGGGCCGATCGCTCATCATCGTCAAGGGCTTCGCCCACAATCTTTCCTGCAAGAGTAGTCGCCAAAGTACCAACTTCATGACGAAGAGATACTGAAGCAGCTAGGCGCTCAGCCTCGATAGTCTTCTGCGCATTATCAGTAATACGCTGAGCCTCAACGGTTGCACGCTCACGAGCCGCTGCGATAATTGATTCGCCTTCGGTACGCGCTTCCTCGCGAATTTTCTGAGCTTCCAAACGAGCGTTTTCAAGCTGCTGGTTGTACTCTTCGCGAGCCGCTGCGGCCTCCGCCTGAGCTTTCTCAGCTTTGGCAAGACCACCCTCGATTGCTTCTTTACGGTCCTGGTAGATCTTCTCGAACGCCGGGACAACGTATTTATGAACGATGAAATAGAGAATCACGAACCCAACGACGGTGATGCCCAATTCCCAGAGATTGGGAATTAGAGGGTTAGAGCTGTGCTCTGCGCCCCCTCCTTCTGCCAGATAAGTCATTGAGGGATTTCCTGTTCTTTAGGTTGGTTCGTTAACAGCTATATCTGAGCTTAGATGATGAATGCCAGAACGAGGCCCAGAATCGCCAGAGCCTCAACCACCGCAAAACCCATGAACAGCATTGGCTGCAGGGTACGCTGGGACTCGGGCTGACGTGCAACGCTCGTCATGTAGGCAGCGAAAATTAGACCCACGCCGATGCCGCCACCAATAGCTGCGAGGCCGTAACCAATAACGTTCATGTTGATTCCTTTCAACAGTGTGTGCTTCAGTGAAAATACCGAAGTTACAGAGCTACTTATGTGTATTCGACCCGTAAAACGGGTTGCTTTCTTCGCAACTGGATAGCCAGTTACGAAAACCTATTTTTAATGTCCTTCGGAAACTGACCCTTGCAGGTATACCGCGAGGAGCAGTGTGAAGACATAAGCCTGGATTACCTGAATCATCAGTTCCAGGAAGTAGAGGAATAGACCCAACGCCCCAGAGGCGATACCGCCCAAAGCTGCAGCCCCGCCGACGCTCATCACTAGGAACTGAGTTAGGGATGCTGCCACCATCATTGCCATGTGACCGCCGAACATCGTAGCGAAAAGACGAAGCGCGTGAGTCACGGGACGAATAATAAGGTTCGAGAGGAACTCAATCGGTACCAAAATAACGTACACCCACCCCGGAACTCCGGAGGGCATCGTCAGATCTTTAAAAAATCCAACCAGTCCCTTGCGCTTGATACCTACACCGACCCAGGTAAGGTAGCCGACGATAGCCAATGCATAGGCACTGCCTGGGTGAGAAAAAGAAGGAAGTTGAATAAGGGGAATTGAACCGTAAAGGTTATTAATCAGAATAAAGAAAAAAGAAGTAAAGAGCAGGGGCACGAAAGGCTTGAAATGCTGTGCGCCAATCAGGTCTTTGCCAAGTGAATTACGGGTGAAGAGATAGCCTGATTCTGCAATGAACTGGGCTTTACCCGGAACCATTGCACGCTTGCGTGCAGCCATCATAAAGAATAGGGAAACGACTACGACAGACAGGATGACGAGCAGCATCTGTTTACCAAAGCCGAACCCAAGAGAATCAACCTGGAAGAAGTCAGGCAGATGCATATCGGCCGGTGTCGGCGGCGTATAGCCTTCTGCGAGTACAGACCCGTTCTCGTTCAAAGCAAGTCCTTTCTTGCCGTTAGCTGGCTACTTGCTGGTGCAAAACTATGCTCAACTAACTGGATGGAATGTGTGCAAAACCTAAAATTTTTAGGCTATTTATTTAGAGCGGCTCGTATGCAGATATACCAGGTAGATGCCTCCGCAAGCACCTATCAGAACACCAACCCATACAAACCACCGGGTATTGAGGAGCCAGTCAGCTCCAAAGCCGACCAATCCCCAAAAAGCTATGCCGATAATAAGATACAAAACAGACATCACGCCGCCAGATAGTCCACCGCCGGATACCAGTTCTCCTGTGGTACGGAGTTTCTTATCTCCGTCCCACCATTTCTTCTCAGAATCGGTCAAAAATTTCCCTATCTACTTCTGAGTAAGCCTTTGTGTGTGCTAAGACTCAGGATCGAAGTACAAAATCCTTGAATTCATAATGGTTACAGCCTCGACACTTAACCACAGTACCGCTCCTATGACGGCACCACCAAGCGTCCAACCGTGTTTAAGTGCCTCTGGCATAGGTACTAGTAAAAGCACCATCGCCATGAGTAACACCTTCACCACATAACTTACAAGCAAAGCCTGAGGAATCCCAATCTTTATACGGTGTGCCCCCAAAGCAGTTGCTACGCCCATGGTGAAACATATATAGACTACCAGAAACCCAACCATAAATCCCGCCGACCCGCGAATGCCCAATATGATTCCCAGAATCGGTAAACAAAGAATTAAAACCAGTACAAACATTACGGTCTCGCGATAGGCTAAAAGCCCCCAGGAAAAGCCTTGCACCCTATTTTGCTTATTGTCTTTCTTACCTATACCATAGATAAATTTTGGGTTCCACAGAGCTCTCCGAATCGAATTTAGCCGCCGTTGTTTCACTCCTGTGAGCCCTCAGACTTCCGCTCGCTCACAGGATGCGTCTCTGTGTTCAGATCTGCAATATTCTGCTTGGAATTAGCGTGCCCCTGCTCGGCAGGCTGCAGACGCGTATCCAGTAGTTCGGGAAGCCGCAGGTATAAAACAATGACAGCTACAGCAAGGGCAAGAACGCCAACACCAGCGAAAAAGGCACCTGTTAGGAAAAGATCTGAGGCAAAGAGTACAAAAGCCCATACAATCGCAGTCGCAGAACTCACCATAATTGTTGCGCTGATATGTCCCAATCCGACGTCAGTCAGACGCTGATACACATGGGTTCGATGCGGTTTGTACCACTGCTCCCCAGCAGCCATACGACGTATAAGAGTCATCGCAGAATCTGCAAGATAAACCAGAAGCGGGGCTATCGACGCAAGGAACGGAATTCCAGCATAGAAAGCACCAACAGCAATTGTTCCAAGAGAGGCACCCAGGAAATAAGACCCAGCATCACCTAAGAAAACATTGTGACCCGTGCGTAAATTCCAAGGTAGGAAAGCCGTATAGGCACCTGCAATTGCCAGACCGCCTATCGTCATCCACGGCAAACTACTTACGCCACCCATATAGGCGTAGGCAAGCCCAGCCACCAGCCCATGGCATCCGGAGATACCGTTGATGCCGTCCATAAAGTTTGTAACGTTTATATACCCCGCAATAAAGATCCCTGCTACAGGAACCCACAGCAATGATGCCTCTTGAATAATAGCGAGAGAAAGTGCAATACCGAGTCCTATAACAAGCTGCATCCCGGCACGCTTGGCAACGCTGACCCCATAGACATCTTCGGTCCATCCCAAAAGCAAAGCAAGACCGCCGCCTGCCAAAAAAGTTAACGAGATGGGGAGATTTACAGTCCACTCCATGAGGGTAGCGACCGCGAAGCTCAAACAGGTAGCGTTAGCGGTTGCCAGCCCCATGCCCCGGTACGTCGGAATCGTATGCGAGGAACGCTCATTGGGTATATCAACCATATTTAGCGCGTGCAACAGGGGGCGTACCGCAAAAGGCAGAAGCGCTCCTAACACAAACGCTAGTATAAGCACCAGAGATGCCTGGTTCATGTCTCTCCTCTAGACGGTAAAACCTCGTAACAGGGTGTAATTTGGGATTCTACTTCCCCGCTGCTGGTTCTACAAGACGAATTCATCACGTAGTACACGCCTATGTAGACGTTAACGGGGCAAAATTTCATCGTTCAATATTCAAAAACGGCTAATTCCTGTGTTCTTCCAGAAGACGACCCTGACGCGGATCTACTACGCGGGTAAATCCATGACGCTCATAAGAACGATGCGCTTCATAATTCTGAATCCACTGCTCATAATCCAAATCCTCAGGATTGAGAGCTGGTGCCGTCGAGTGAGAAATAAACTTGTTTTGAGTGCTTCGAGTGTGTTGCTCATTAGCACCAAAGAGGGTTTCATCCAATTTTTCGCCAGGACGCAGACCGGTCACTACAATATCAACATCGTAACGCTCATAGGCTTTACGCATCTCATGTGCAACATCGTAGATAGATACAGGCTCACCCATATCAAGCACCATAACTTCACCCGGATGACCAATAGCCCCTGCCAGCATCACCAGCAGGCAAGCATCCGTGATGAGCATAAAGTATCGGGTAGCGTTCTCATCAGTAAGTGTAATGGGACCGCCATTGAGAATCTGCTGCGTAAACAGAGGTTTGATAGAGCCGCGCGAGCCAAAAACGTTACCGAATCGAACCGATACATAAGTCTTCCCCGTCTGCTGTCCAAACCACGAGGTTAAGCATTCAGCGGTTCGTTTTGACTGCCCCAAAGCGGTCTTAGGATCTGCCGCTTTATCTGTTGAAACATTCACAAATGTTTCAACATCCGCCGCTTGCGCAGCATATAGAACGTTAAGGGTGCCCAGCGAATTTGTTTTCCATGCTTCCTCAGGGTATGCCTCCAGTGCAGAAACATGCTTCAAAGCTGCGGCGTGGAAAACCACCTGCGGTTTTCGTTCAAGGAAGATATTACGCAGGTTTTCCCCCTCACGAATATCCGCGAGAATAATACGCTCATCATCCAGGCTGGACTCGCCAGTGATCGAGAGCTTTGTTTCCATCAGCAGGGTTTCGTCACGATCGAGCATCATGAGCAGCTCAGGGTCGTATTCGTGGATCTGACGGCATAGCTCAGAACCAATAGATCCTCCTGCGCCGGTCACCAAGACCCGCTTACCTTGAAGGTAGCTGCGCAAAACTTCAGTATCGACATCGTAGTTAATTTCGCCGCGGATAAGCTTCATGAGCTCGTTATCGTCGGTTTCTACCACGTTGTTGCCGAAGAGCTTTTCGCTGGCGCTCGCTACACGAGTTACTTCGACTCCGTGTTTTTGCATGCGTGCCCAGACCCGGTCGAAACGATCATGCGGCATGTTGGTGATAGCGACAATCATTTTTTTAGGGGCATAGCGCCTGATGACCGCATCCAGTTCTTTACCGGTGTTATAAACCGGCACATTGTGAATGTTAATACCGCGTAGCTGAGGGTTATCGTCCACCACCGCAACAGGTCGCATATATGCAGAGTCATCATGCATAAGAGCTTCGATAACTGTGCGACCCGTGAACCCGGCACCATAGACAATAACAGGCTCACCATCAAGATTACGCAAAGTCTTATGCTCAACATAAATACGCTTAACCATGCGCATCGCCGCCATGAACAGCAATGTAATACCCACCGAGATAGGCGGCACACCATGAGGCACATGTACTAGTCCGAGAGCTTCATCTACGTAGCTGAAGAGGAAAAGCGCCACCGAGACGATACCTACAGTTGCGCCCGTACGCCAGACTTCCTCGAAAGAACCGTAAGAATACAGGCCGCGGTACACCTTCATACCGTAGCCCACAAGAATCTGCAGAATAATCGCAAACCCCATACTGAGCGCCACGCTTTGAAGATCAATCACATCAAAGACAGAATTCTGGTTCAGAAGCAGGCTGTATCGTAGCATAAACGCGATGACAAGCCCTATAATCCAGGCTACGGAATCTAATGCAATCTGAACGAGAAGCCACCAGCTTTTAGGGGTGTAGGGGCGTTGGCGATCCACCACCGCAATCGGTTGAGTCGTGGGATAGTTCTCCACTTATGCGTCCTTCCCCTGCAAACTATTCTCTACGTTCCTACTAGGCCGTATATCGGTGAGCGCTCGAAATGCCTTACGGCGTGTACTCTCCGGAATAAACCGGTACGCCGTTCGAACGCTCATATTCTTAATCCACCCGAGCTTTGAGATCGCGTGCCCGGTATATAGTCGACGTTGAATCGCCCAATCCTGTTTCCAGGCGTTAAGTCCGCCCCGCCGTGTGTAGGCACCTGCACCCACACGATAACGGACTAATGGCTCAGGCACATTACCAATCTTATAACCGGCGGAGATAACCCGCGACCACAGCCACCAGTCTTCGGCCCCGGGTACATATTCATACCCGCCTAAACGCTGAACAACGTCTTTGTAGAAAGCCACCGTTGGGTGGTACAGGGGATTGCGCGAAGGCATCATGTCAGCCAACCGAGATGCGTCAGTTACCGTCTGGCGGGTAGCCTCTACTGCGGTATTCTGCGCATCAACTTCGTACATGGCAGAGCCCATCACCGCGCAGTCGCTCTCGATAAGCGCCGGAATTAAGGTTGCAAATCGGTCTGGCTCCGAAATATCGTCAGAGTCCGCGCGGGCAACGATGCCGTAAGAACAAGCATTCAGCCCCTCGTTGAGTGCAGCGGCAAGACCCACGTTCTGAGGCAGTTTGACTGTGACGATAGGAGCGCATTCCCCCGCCCTGCTACGTTCGACCCAACGGTCAACGACCGCGCGTACTTCAGAAGGCAACGGGCCATCCTGAACCAAAACCAGTTCAGCAGGCCGAAGGGTCTGATGCTGAGCGTTCGAGGCAATAGCCGCCTCCACATGATCAGCAGATTCCCGAGCGTAAACACTCATCAGAACAGAGAACTCTGCCTGAGAATGTGGTGCGCCGAAGGAACCACGATTTTTTTGAGCGCCATAATGCCCCGGAAATTCAAGGTCGTACACTTCGCGAAGCACATCACGATTAAGGCGAGGGGCATGCAGCGCATCCTTGATGCCCCTCAGGAAATACCCCAAATAAATAGATTTTTCGTCCGTACGCAGAACCGTCGAAGCCCAAAGTCTTGCTACCGACCCGCCATATAACAACTTCTCAAGCGGGCTAAGAGTACGGGATCGCGTGAAAACCCACATTTTATTGCGAACATCGTTATAAAATCGTGGGCCCGGCTTCGCATTCGTCGTCCCAAAAGTTTTCGTGTGGTGACGAGCCACCGAGGCGGGTACAGCAATGGCATCTCGATGATGTGCAAGACGGGTCGAAAATTCAAAATCATCATTCCAGATAAAAAAATCCGCAATCGGTAGGCCGCCATTCTGACGAATAACTTGAGCGTCCATCACCAAAGATACAAAGGAGGCGCTGCGTATAGGCCGACCCCCCACCGCTTGTGCACGACGATGCCGCCCAGAGCCAGCACCGAACATAGTGCGCATCGTATTCATGGGATGGTCTTCCCCATTGGTCCACACAACCCGTGAAGCTATCAAGGCGGGACGACGGCTGCGGTCCGGCGAATATGATTCCCATGCTTGAACAGACTCATGCAGGGTGTTTTCGGTTGGTTCAGTGTCATCATCCATAACCCACACAAGATCTGGATTGTGGCGCGCTAACGCTCGATCGATTCCAACGGCGAATCCACCCGCACCTCCCATATTCTGAGACAATGTGATGATATCGAGCGGAAGCGAATAGCTTAGATTTTTTAGATACTCGACCGTGCCGTCGGTAGAGGCGTTATCAACCACGACAACAGCGTCCGGCACAACCTGCCCTGCGGCGATACCCGCAAGGGTAATGGGTAATAAATCTTGACGATTATAGGTCACAACAACCGCTACAACACGCGGCCTACCGAGCTGTGCCACACCGCAGACAGGCGCACTCACCGAGTTTTCGCTCTCATCAGGCATCGACGCTTCCTCCCCCAGCACGCACTTTTCAGGCGGACCTATAAACACACGGATATATGAGACATCCCAAGATAGCTATTCTACCCGTCGAAAGCTCTATAGCTAAACATTACGTTCCAGCTTCAGTTTCGACTAGAGACCAAAAAGTTAGCTCCGCCACGTGCTCCTGTGCCACGACTATGCTTTAGCTCTCTTCTGCCCTGAAGTACTACTCTAAAACGTTATTTCTGTTTCTTAAACACCACCGAATATGCGAAAGTTGAAATACACACTCCGTAACAGTTTGGGGTGAGAAAGGTGAAAAGACGTGTCCGAGTCTAAATGGAAAGTTATCGGTGCAAGTGGCTTCGTGGGGTCGTCCATCGTGGCACGACTAAATGCCGAAGGAATCAGCGTAGATCCCATTGAGGCACCCCGTTTAGCAACCCGAGCACTCGACTCAAGAACTATTATCGAAGAAGCTCAGCTCCTTGAAGGCATCATCGACTCCCTAGCGGATGCGTTTGCCGGGGCTCAGGTTGTTGTTAACGCAGCAGGTCTTGCTGCCCCCAATATGCAAGACGTACCTGCGCTAGTGGGTGCTAATGCTCTGTTACCGGCGGTTATCGCTATAGCAGCACACCGTACCGGAGTACGCCGAGTTATTCACCTCAGTTCGGCAGCAGTTCAGGGCGCAAAATCTGTTCTTGATGCGAGCGAATACACAGCTCCCTTTAGCGCATACTCCTTTTCAAAAGCCTTGGGTGAAGAAGCTCTTTTAGACTTGCAGGATACGTTCCACGAGGCCTCGCATGGCGAAACCTCTGAACCTGTTGAGCTGTGCATCCTGCGTGCCACCAGCGTGCAGGGGCGCGGGCGCCGCACTACCGAGGTCTTCGCCAAAATAGCCTCTTCCCCGTTAGCTTCTGTAGCAGGTGCAGGAACCCGCAAATCCCCCGTATCGAGCTCATATGCGCTGGCTGAATTTGTGGTTAAAGTCGGCTCCTTTAAGGGTGAACTGCCCTCTATTGTGCTGCAGCCGTGGGAAGGCGAGACGGTAGCCTCTACCATGGCGGATGCCGGTCGCCGCAAGCCCGTGCACCTGCCTGAATGGCTGTGCAATCTGGCGGTTAAGACCGGGTATACGGTCTCCGAAATGATGAACGATAGGTTCCAAGGTTCCGTTCGCAAAGTCGAGCTCATGTGGTTTGGACAAGAACTCGACGATTCCTGGGCTCGTGAAAACGGTCTTCTACCCGAGCCGCGAGTGCGTGAAGTGCTGCGCAATGCCCATACTGCACTCGGTAAAAAGAAAGATAAGCGATTTAAGAACGCCTAGCTACAGGTCCTTACACTTTTCTACACAGAATAAGCAACGGTGAGGGATTCGAGAGTTAGTATCTCGATTCCCTCACCGTTTTTGAATAGCAGTATTTTCTTGTGAGAGTTATCTGCCCTCTAAGATTCTGATTTCGCTTCGCCGTGCACAAGGGCGCGAGCGGCATCCGTCGATACCGGCTTAACTGGAGCCTGCGCTGTCTTGACCGGCTGAGGTGTGTTATTGCGGTAACCACGCGAGCGTTTTTGATCAACCTCAGGCTTTTTATCGGCAGCAAGCGAGGTGGCGGTATTAACGGCGCCCAACAGCATGTCTGCGATAGAACCGGCTACTGGTGATGCTGCACGCTCCGGTTCTTTGCCGCTGCCGGCATGTTCTGCGTCCCACTGGTCATATGCTTCATCAAGGTCTTCCTGACCGGTAGGTTTCTGCTCAGTATCTTCTTGAGTGGAAGTTTCTTGCTTGTCCTTCTCCTCGTTACGAGCATTAAGCTCACTACGGGTTACGATTGAAGGCACAACCTCACGAAGCTCTTCAACGGTAATAGCCCCTTCACGGACCACGACATAAGGAGTCGAAGTACAGTCCAGAATTGTGGACGGTTTGCTATCGCCAACGCTTCCGTCTTCCTGCGGTGCAGGACGAGGACCATCGTCCACAACAAGCGTGACGTCCTCACCCAGCTGATTAAGCGCTTCTTCGGCCTTAGCTGCCGCAGGCTGTCCTGTCTTGTTAGCCGAAGACACCGCCAATGGACCGTGCTCAGTCAAAAGCTTGAGCGCAAACTTATCGTCGGGCACACGTACAGCAACCGTCCCTTGAGTTTCGCCCAAATCCCACGTCAGCGACGGATAGGAATACAGAATAATCGTTAGAGCTCCGGGCCAAAACTTATTGCCCAAATCATAAACATCGTTTGGGATTTCGTCAGCAACGCCCGCAAGAGCTGCAAGGTCGAATATCAGCACAGGCGGAGGCATGGTACGGGAACGGCCTTTATCAGCCAGAAGCTTCGAAACGCCCTGATGCGAGAAAGCATCACAGGCGATGCCGTAGACGGTATCGGTAGGAATCACGATAGTTTCGTGGGCATTCAATGCCTCACGAGCGGCTTCGACGGCCTCCGTGGTCTCGGTATCAGTCGTTACTGGGTACAGCTTTGCGTTCACGTGCCTTATTCTCTCATGTTTTGGTACGAGGCGGTGGATGGTGTGACAAGGTTACGCAATAAGCGAGTGGCCACGCCCGAATATACCGCTCTCTACCGGGGTTTATATCCCGCGGTGTGTCTGGGTTTGCCGTTCAAATCTCGGATTGAGTATATGCTCACAAACCCCTGTGCCGCCAATGTCTCAGTCACTCGGGTCTCTTGTGAATCATCGTGCTCCATCATAAAGAAACCGCCGGGACGCAAAAGATAGTGAGCCCGAGCGATCACCTCCCGAGGAATTTCCATGCCGTCTTCTCCCCCGCCATAAAGCGCCATTTGCGGGTCATACTCGGCGACTTCAAGAGCCTGGGGTTTGCGGTGGGGAGGAATATATGGAGGGTTTGAAAGCACCAAGTCAAAGTATCCGGGCAGATCTTCAAGCGAGGTACGAATATCGCCCGGAATAAGGTGTACGTTCTGAGGATCAAGATTCTTGCGTGCCCAGAGGAGAGCCTGCTCGGAAAGTTCAACCGCAAAAACTTCTGCTTGAGGATTCTCTTCTTTAACCGCTGCGGCGATTGCCCCGGATCCCGTGCATAAATCCACGACGCGAGGGCGAGCGTTAGACTCGTATGTCGCCAAGACCCGCAGAGCTTCCTCCACTAGAAGCTCAGTTTCAGGACGAGGGATAAAAACACCCGGACCTACCTTTATCTCCAGGTGATAAAAAGGTGCGACCCCCGTAATATGCTGCAACGGAACGCGCTGAGCTCTGCACTCTAGCAGTTCCGTATAGCGTACTGAATCCTGTGGCGTAATCCTACGCCCCATCAGGGCGAACCGCTGCACGTCCGCACGAGTTACTGAAGATTCCCCATAGCTACCGCGCTGAATGCCTTGAGAGCCAGTACCTAACAGATATGCGGCAAGAAGTTCGGCATCTGCCCGATATTGTTCTATCCCGGCGTGACGCAGTACGTCAGCACCGCGGCGCAAGGCTTCATCAAGCCCTTCGCCGCGGTGTGCTGTTGGGGTGACCCGTAATCCTGTCACTTCTGCGTTGCCTCGGATTATTCCTGCTCTTGGCCAACCTGTTCCAGTCGGTGAGCCTCATCCATTTCGATGGCAGACTGCACGACTGGATCAAGGTCGCCGTCCAAAACCGCGTCTAAGTTATATGCTTTGTATCCGGTACGATGGTCGGCAATACGGTTCTCGGGGAAGTTGTAGGTACGTATGCGTTCCGAACGGTCCATCGTACGCACCTGAGAGGCACGATGCGCGGCGTTCTCAGCGTCGATCTGCTCCTGCTGATGCGCCAGCAAACGGGCGCGCAGCACGCGCATTGCAGCTTCGCGGTTCTGCAGCTGTGATTTCTCATTCTGCATAGCCACAACAATGCCCGTAGGAAGGTGAGTAATACGCACGGCAGAGTCGGTTGTATTCACAGACTGTCCGCCGGGACCGGAAGAACGGTAAACATCAATCTTCAGGTCGTTCTGACTGATCTCGATCTCTTCGGGTTCATCAACCTCAGGAAATACAAGCACGCCCGCAGCCGACGTGTGAATGCGCCCCTGCGATTCAGTCGCGGGAACACGCTGAACTCGGTGCACGCCGCCTTCATATTTCATGTGTGCCCATACGCCTTCGGCAGGTTCGTTGGAGGTTCCCTTGATTGCTATCTGGGCATCCTTGTACCCACCCACATCGGTACTGGTGGAGGAAATAACCTCGGTCTTCCAGCCCTTATGCTCGGCATAACGCAGATACATACGCAAAAGATCACCCGCGAAGAGAGCCGCCTCGTCGCCGCCCGCGCCCGCTTTGACCTCAAGAATAACGTTGCGACCATCATCAGGATCACGAGGGATCAAAAGACGGCGTAGCCTCTCTTGGGCTTCTTCAAGCTCGGCCTCAAGAGTAGGAATCTCAGCCGCAAAATCAGGGTCTTCTGAGGCCATTTCACGCGCCGCTTCTAAGTCATCCGCCAAGGACTTGTATTTGTTATATGCGGTCACGATACCGGTGAGTTCCGCATAACGCCGTCCCACGCGGCGAGCCTTCCCCTGATTTGCCTGAACGGCGGGGTCAGCCAGCTGCTCCTGAAGCTCAGTGTGCTCGTCAAGGAGCACCTGGATAGACTCAAACATTTTTGCTCTCTTACCTTGGTATACGCGCCGTTTTTTCGGAACTCGCGTATATCTTCACTTCATTATTACAGGGTCTAGGCACCGCACACCCCGTACCGCACAATCTCTTGGGCGGTACGGGGCGAACAATGCTGTGCGATAACCGCTACGAGACGGCTACCATGCTAATCCACAAGGCGCAGCCCATTCTTCTGAACGGTCAGCAAGAATTCAACGTTGCTCTCAGTCTTCCGAAGCTGGTTCGTAAGAATATTTAGAGCCTGCTCGGGTTCCATACCGGCCAGAGCACGGCGCAGACCCCACATAATCTTAACTTCGTCCGGAGAGAGCAGATTCTCTTCGCGGCGTGTGCCGGAGGCGTTAATATCCACCGCCGGGAAAATACGCTTATCCGCGAGCTGACGTGACAGACGCAGTTCCATATTACCGGTGCCCTTGAACTCTTCGAAGATAACTTCATCCATCTTCGAGCCGGTCTCTACCAGAGCCGTCGCCAGAATAGTAAGCGAGCCACCTTCTTCGATGTTACGAGCGGCACCGAAGAATTTCTTCGGTGGGTACAGAGCGGCAGAATCAACACCGCCGGAGAGAATACGTCCGGAGGCAGGAGCCGCCAGGTTGTAGGCACGCCCCAAGCGAGTCATGGAGTCCAGCAGCACAACCACATCGTAGCCCAGCTCAACCATGCGTTTAGCACGTTCGATAGCCAACTCAGCGACGGTGGTGTGATCCTCAGCAGGACGGTCGAAGGTTGAAGCTATAACCTCGCCGGAGACCGTGCGCTGCATGTCGGTTACTTCTTCAGGGCGTTCATCCACCAAAACCATCATGAGGTAAACCTCAGGGTTGTTGGCAGTAATAGCGTTCGCGATCGACTGCAG
This sequence comes from Rothia dentocariosa ATCC 17931, assembly GCF_000164695.2. Taxonomy (NCBI): domain Bacteria; kingdom Bacillati; phylum Actinomycetota; class Actinomycetes; order Micrococcales; family Micrococcaceae; genus Rothia; species Rothia dentocariosa. The sequence goes on along the minus strand of NC_014643.1, from coordinate 1,899,191 downwards.
CATAAGGGTTTTACCGGCCTTTGGCGGCGAAACGATCAGACCGCGCTGACCTTTACCGATCGGAGATACCAGATCAACAACACGGGTACCCAGTTTCTTCGGGGTGGTCTCTAGGCGCAGTCGCTCCTTGGGATACAGCGGGGTAAGTTTCGAGAACTCACGACGGCTGGAAGCTTCTTCCACAGGCTGCCCATTAATAGCTTCAACTTTCACAAGCGCGTTGAAACGCTGGCGCGAGTTTTGTTCTCCCTCGCGCGGCACGCGAATAGCGCCCAGAATATGGTCACCCTTACGCATGTGGTAACGCTTAACCTGAGCCAGGGATACATAGACATCGTTCGGACCGGGCAGATAGCCGGAGGTGCGCACAAAGGCGTAATTATCGAGGATATCGAGAACACCTGAAATCGGTGCCAGTACGTCATCCTCATTCACCTGAGGCTCATCGGAATCCCCACGACGGTTACGACGATCGTTCTTTTCATAGCGGTCACGCTTATTGCGGCGGCTAGTGCGCTCCTCACGATTTTGATTCTGTTTTTCGAATCGTTGATCGTTTTTCTCGGAACGCTCATTCTTCTCAGAACGGTCACGCTTGTTACGGCGGCTAGTGCGCTCTTCGGCCTCTTCTTCACCCTTACGACGGTTATTCCGCTCGCGTGTGCGGGTACGTTTAGTCGGCTTCTCAGGTTCAGAGCCGAAAGTCATATCCAGAGCCGCCGTAATGGAGTCCAGGGTAGTAGAGCCGTCCGAAGTTGTGGCTTTCAAATCGGCGGAATTCTCGGGAAGATCACGCTGTGCAGAACGCGAACCGATGCTTTCAGAAGCCAGTTCTGCTTTCACATCTAAGGGAGGCAAATCCGTATTCTTACCCTCTTGGGGACCGCGACCGTTCTTAGCTTCACGGTCTTTCCGAGATCGTGAATTTCGAGTGCGGCGAGTAGTACGTTCCTCGCGCTCGGGGGTCTCGGTACTCTCGCCAGATGCTGCTCCTTCGGAAGATTTCTTTGTTGAGGAAGCCTCATCAGGTTTAGCGGCTTCTTCAGAAGCTGCCTTAGCGGCCTTGCGACTACGCGCGCGCTTCTGTGCCGGAGTCTCATCCTGCGCTTGAGAATCTTGCGACTTTGAGCGGGTGTTTTTAGAAGTTTTTGTGCTTTCTTGAGTCGAGGCAGCCTCGGCACCTTCGGTGGTGCCGCCGCGCTGATGCAGGGTTAACGCTTCCACAAGCTCAGCTTTCTTCATTTTCAGGTATCCACGAATACCGAGCTGCTGAGCGAGAGTACGAAGCTGTGCGACCTTCAAGCCGCTGAATTCGGAGAAAGCGTCACCGGAACCGGTGCCATTATCCTCGATCACGACAATGTTCTTTGCCAAACGATTTATCCTTTTAGTCAGGGACACCCAGAAAATCCTCTCAGAATTGAGGATCGGGTTTTTCTCATCATGCATACAGTGTAGAAACTACATACCGCATACTGTGCGGTATCGCGCTACGCTATACTGCCTCATGTATATCCGAGGCACTCACTTTCGAACCGTCGTTACGTGAGGTCAAGAAACGGCAAAGTCCTTGTGAAGTGAGGCAAAAAATACATGACCACAGAAAAATATTTCCTCGCGAGCTCCCCACGGAAGAAGAAGCATACGCGAACACACAAAAAGACGTGGTTCAAAGAAAATACTTTCCATTCCCGGATGTGGCGGTTCTTCGTGCGACCGGGAGATAAAACAAACACGATAAACCATGTCAGGTGAAAAACACCTTACTGTGTAACTATAACACCTTCTGCATCGATTTCAAGGGGCATGACGCGCCATGACAGGCGACGCCCCTCATATTCGTTCCCCTCATGAGTAACCTCAAACTCAGCGATCGCTCGCTGTGCTGCAGCGACTTCTTCACAGCTACGGGAGAAGGTTAATACGGTAGGCCCGGCCCCCGAAATTACGGCGGGAAGCTGCCGATCACGCAGATAGGCAACCAGCGCCGCACTCGGTCGCATCGCAGGAATACGGTACCCCTGATGCAGATAGTCCACGGTTGCATCCATAAGATACTCCGGTGCTTGCGAAAGGGCTTGAATCAATAAAGCAGCACGACCTGAGTTTGCCGCAGCCTGCTCATGCGGAATCTCAGCAGGAATCAGCGAACGTGCAAGTTTTGTAGAAACTTCATAATCGGGTACCGCTACGATAGGTACAACGGCAGAATGAACCGGTACGACCAACGAGCGCCAGTCCCCCAGTTCGCCCCAGGATATTGATAGCGAACCATACACCGAAGGCGCCACATTATCGGGGTGTCCTTCAAGGTCTGAAGCTACTTGAAGAATCTGGTCACGGCTCAATTGAGCGTGCTCGGGAAGCAACCCGGAAGCCGCCGCAACGCCCGCAACAATAGCGGAGGCAGATGAGCCCATGCCACGTGAATGCGGAATACGGTTGTGCGCCGTCAGCCTGAGGGCTGGGAAATCATGAAGTCCGACCTTCTCAAAAGTGGAACGCATCGCCTGAATCACCAGATGGGTTTCATCGCGCGGTACGGCCTCACTGCCCTCGCCGGAAAGCTCAAATTCTAAACCTTCAGAAATACGCTCAACCCTAAGTTCATCATAAAACCCTAAAGCCACCCCTAAGGTATCGTAGCCGGGCCCGAGGTTAGCACTTGATGCCGGAACCTTGACGGTGACGGTTTTACCGACAGGAATATCTGCGCATGTGATAGGGGTATCAGAATTCGACATGGAAACCTCGGGTGCATGTGGATGTTAGGAGCGCATACTGTGCTGTTCAAGCGGTGGAACAACACTAATGTCACTTACTTTACGAGAATTTATCCTAGCATTGAGCGGGTTACGGACAGAATAAGACGCCCTTGCCCAAGAAAATTTTCTCGGACAAGGGCGCATCGACCTATCGGTTAACAGGCTATAGGGTGGTTAGTTCAGGTCAAGAATATCTGCCACAGCCACAACATCGAAGGCTGCCTTAGTCGGTTCAACTTTCGCACCGTTGACCGGTTCCAGCGCCCACTGCGGATCCTTCAAACCGTGACCCGTCACCGTAATGACAATGGTCTTGCCCTCGGGAGCCTCACCCGCGCGATGTTTCTTGAGCAGACCCGCAACACCAGCGGCTGAAGCGGGCTCAACGAAAACGCCCTCGCGGGAAGAGAGCCAGCGGTGCGCCTCAAGAATCTCCTCATCGGTGACAGCTTCAATCACGCCGCCGGATTCGTCGCGTGCCGCTTCAGCTTTCTCCCATGAGGCAGGGTTACCGATGCGAATTGCGGTCGCAATCGTTTCGGGAGTGTCAATCGGGTGCCCTGCAACAATCGGGGCCGCGCCAGCTGCTTGGAAACCCCACATGATGGGTCGCTTGGTGGCGACCGGCTCTAGGACCTTGCCGTCACGGTTCGTATAGGGCTCGGAATACTCCTTGTACCCCTTCCAATAAGCGGTAATATTGCCCGCGTTACCTACCGGGAGCAGATGGTAATCGGGGGCATCTCCCAGGGTGTCGACGACCTCAAAAGAACCGGTCTTCTGACCCTCAATGCGGTAGGGGTTCACCGAGTTCACCAAGAATACTGGGTAATTCTCGCTGAGTTTACGGGCAATTTCGAGGCAGTTATCGAAGTTTCCGTCAATCTGAATAATATCAGCGCCGTGGGCGATGGCCTGCGAGAGTTTGCCCATCGAAATCTTGCCGTCCGGCACGAGTACCGCGCAGCGCATCCCCGCTTGAAGCGCATATGCCGCTGCCGACGCTGAAGTATTACCGGTCGAAGCGCACACAACAGCCTTCGCACCTTCGCGTTTAGCGGCAGTAATAGCGCTCGTCATGCCGCGGTCTTTGAAAGATCCGGTGGGGTTCATCCCCTCGAATTTGAGGTATACCGTATTGCCAGTCTGCGCTGACAGCGCCGGTGCGTGAATCAGCGGGGTTCCGCCTTCGCCTAGAGTTACCGGTTTTACCTCGTCCCCGAACGGAAGACGATCGCGGTATTCGTTAATGACGCCCTGCCACACATGTGCCATGGGATTCTCCTACTTTCTGCTGATGGTTTTACTCGCGCGGACTTGAGAATTTCCGCGCTGAAATTCTAGTCTTCCTGATCTATTTACCGGACTCGACGCGAATCACGGAAATAATCTCACGCACAGTATCTAAACCGTCGATCACCGCGATCGCGCGGCGCAGGTCAGAGTCTTTGGCAGAGTGCGTCACCAGGCGAATCTGTGCGGCGCCATCCCGCGGAGTAGATTGACGCAAAGAATCCACCGAAATACCGTGTTCGGCGAAAATACGAGCAATATTTGCGAGTACGCCCAATTTGTCATCAACCAACATGCCTACCGAATAGCGGGAGATAATGTCGCCCAATCCGGTAGCAGGCAGCTGCGCGTAAGAGGACTCGGGCACACCCGGACCGCCCAATACCAGACGGCGCGCCAACGACACAAAATCACCCAGAACAGCAGAAGCGGTCGGTGCCCCACCGGCACCAGGGCCATAGAACATCAGCTCGCCTGCGTTCTGCGCCTGTACAAACACGGCATTAAACGCGCCATGGACACCTGCTAGCGGATGCTGCCGTGGAATGAGCGTAGGAGCTACGCGAATATTGACTCCGTCACCGTCGCGCTCACAAATAGCCAGGAGTTTAATCACGTAGCCGTCGGCATCTGCGGCGGCAACGTCATCGGCGTTTACGGCGGTAATACCCTCTATGTGAACGTCATCAATGGTGAAATCAGAGTGGAACGCCAATGAGGCTACAATAGCCGCCTTTGATGCAGCATCATGACCTTCAACGTCAGCGGTGGGGTCTGCTTCGGCATAGCCGAGTTCCTGGGCGTCTTTGAGCGCATCGGCAAAGGTTGCGCCGGTGGTATCCATCTGGTCCAGAATGTAGTTGGTGGTGCCGTTCATAATGCCCAGCACACGTGTGACAGTATCTCCTGCCAAAGAATCGCGCAGGGGGCGCAAAATCGGAATTGCACCGGCGACCGCCGCCTCATAGGAAAGCTGTGCACCGGACTTATCGGCAGCAGCCTGTAGCTCAACACCGTGTTTTGCCAGAAGCGCTTTATTCCCTGAAACCACCGATTTACCTGCCTCTAGAGCGCGCAGAATGCGGGTTCGTGCAGGTTCAATACCGCCGGTCAGCTCGATCACCACGTCGGCAGCGTCAATCAGGGCGTCTGCATCGGTGGTATACAGCCCTGGTTCGGCATCCCAGTGGCGTTTAGCCGCAGTATCACGCACGGCTATACCGATCAGCTCAACAGGCGCACCTATCCGTTCTTTGAGAACCGCGCTATCCTCACTAAAAATACGCGCTACCTGAGAACCAACGTTCCCAGCGCCGAGCAGAGCAACCTTAATGGTGTCAGTCACGTTATCTCCTACATTTTGACCGAGTGGTGAACGCGCCTGTACGAACGGGCGACGTCATCATCAACTGTATCAAGAGAGCGGCGCCTGGACGCGGTCAAGACGCCAACATTACCGCCATTTACGGGGGTGTCGTTATATTACAAGCAGTTTCTTACCCAAACATACGCCATGCGGGTCATCATGCGGAAAAGATTTGGTGCCCGTACTAGAAGCCCGTATCGAGAGCAAGCATCTCATCTTCGCTTTGGCGACGAATAATAGGATGCGCCGCTTCCCCCGCCGACGTAGCAATAACCGGCGGACGGCTCAGGTAGTTATAGTTCGACCCCAGCACATAACAGTACGCACCGGTAGCTGGCACCGCGAGAATATCCCCCGCACGCAGGTCAGCAGGAAGATAGCAATACCGCACCACAATATCACCCGATTCGCAGTGTTTACCTACCACACGTGAAAGCACGTGCTCTCCCGCCGGGGCGCGGTTTGCCAGGGTTACCGCATAGTCGGCGTCATAGAGCACTGGGCGCGCATTATCACTCATACCGCCGTCCACAGAGACGTACCGGCGCACTCGAATCTGACCGTGCTCATCCTCAATACTCACGTTTTTGATGGTGCCGACGGTGTAAAGCGTCACCCCTGAGGGGCCTGAAATCGAGCGGCCAGGTTCAAAAGACATATGCGGAATCGCCAGGCCAAGACGCACGCAGGTTGCCGCGACTGCATCCGCAATCGAGACGGTAATCTGCTCAATACTGCGCGGGGTATCGGCCTCGGTATAGCCAATACCGTAGCCGCCGCCCAGGTCAAGCTCAGGCAGGCTAAGACCGTATTTCTGGTTCACGGCGTGCATAAAGGTAAGAGCCGTATCTGCCGCCTGCTCGAAGCCCTGCGCCTCAAAAATCTGTGAGCCTATATGGCAGTGAATACCCCGAAATTCCAGGGAATCCGTAGCGGTGAGGATACCGGCGGCAAGCATCGCGTAGGATTCGTCCTCAGTGGTTGACCAATACTCAAGTTCATCTGCCTCTAACCCGGCAAGACGCGCGGTTCCAGGCTGAAGCGACATCCCAAATTTTTGATCTTCATGCGCCGTAGCAATAGATTCGTGGGTGGAGGCATGTACACCGGGCGTAATCCGAATGAGCACGGGAACCGCCGGATACGGCTCCTGCCCCGCTGCAGCGCGTTCTGCGTTCAGCTCGGCATGCACATCCGCGATGAGTTTAAGCTCGTCAACGGAATCTGCCACCACACGCCCTACTCCGTGTTTGATGGCGCGCACAATCTCGCCGTGCGACTTGTTATTACCGTGCAGCGCAATATTTTGCCCGGGAACCTGAGCCCGCAGGGCAATCGCCAGTTCCCCTCCCGATGCCGTATCAAGACACAAACCTTCTTCATGCGCCCACCGCGCCACGGACGTGCACAAGAATGACTTTCCTGCGTAGTAGACACTCACCTGCGCGCCATACCGGGCGAAAGCATCCTTGAATGCCTGGCGGTACCCGCGTGCCCTAGCTCGGAATGTATCTTCCGAAAATACGTACTGCGGAGTATCAAACTCTTTGACAAGCTCACTCGCTGCAATGCCGTCGATGGTTAGCTCTCCCCCATGATTACGCTGAAATGAGTCCGTCCAGATGGTACGGTTCAGCTCAGCCGGATGTTCGGGGCAGGTAAGCCAGTCGGGGGCGTACAGGGATTGTGCGTCGCTCATGCAGAAGTCCTCGGGTCTTGTGTCACGGTCACAGATTCGTGATGCCATCACCACTATATCGGAACGCCTTGCTGCCACGATGCTGCTCATAGGTGGTGTTCAGATAGCGGATAAACCAATATACAAAAGCCGCGTGCCCCGTCATCGTGTTGGCGGGGTACGCAGCTTCCGGTCGGTTCGGCATTACATACGCTCGGGGGCGGTGACCCCCAGCAGACCCAATCCGTTGGCGAGTACCTGACGTGTTGCATTGTTGAGAAGCAAACGGGTACGGTGCAGATCAGTCACTGGCTCATCGCCCTTTGGAGCCACGCGCGAGAGGCCGTACCAGCTGTGGTAGGCCGCCGCAAGGTTTTCCAGATAACGGCTCATGCGGTGCGGCTCGTAGAATTCCGCTGCAGTACGCACGGTTGCCGGGTATTGCCCCAGCACTGCAAGAAGCTCAGTATCTGCGGGCGTATTCAGAAGCCCTGTGTCCACGCCATCGGCAAGATGCACGCCAGCATCAATGGCATTACGTTCTACAGCCGCAGTGCGGGCGTGCGCATACTGCACATAATAGACAGGGTTATCGCTGCTCTTCTGCACAAGCAGATCAAGATCGATATCAATTGTGCTGTCTACCGAGTAGCGGATCAGTTCGTAACGTGCCGCATCCACACCCACAGCCTCTACAAGGTCTTCAAGGGTGACGACGTTACCGGCGCGCTTCGACATACGCACGTGTTTGCCGTCCTTGACAAGGTTCACCAGCTGCCCAATCATGACCTCAATCTGCTCGGTCCGGTACCCCAAGATTTGAGCGATAGCCTTGAGTCGTCCTACGTAGCCGCTATGGTCTGCACCAAGCATATAGATGGCTATGTCCGCAGGGTTCTCAGGACGGGTCATTTTATTGCGGAAATACGCAATATCTCCAGCAACATAGGCGTGATTACCATCCGATTTAATGACCACCCGGTCTTTATCATCGCCGTAATCGGTGGTGCGCATCCACCACGCGCCCTCGGATTCAAAAAGCTGACCATCCTGTTTCATCTGCTCAATGATGCGGTCGGCCTCGCCAGATTCAAATACCGAGTTTTCGTGGAAGAAGACATCAAAGTCGGTACCGAAACGGTGCAGAGACTCTTTAATCTGCGCGAACATAAGCTCGGTTCCGATTTCACGGAAAACTTCTGCAGGGTTTTCAGCGTCGAGCGCGTCTGGGCGCTGGGCGAGAATCTGATCTTTGATATCGGTAATATAGGCGCCCGCATAGCCGTCTTCAGGGGTAGGCTCTCCCTTGGCAGCGGCAAGAAGCGAGTTTACGAACCGATCAATTTGGGTGCCGTGATCGTTGAAGTAGTATTCGCGCACCACATTTGCGCCCTCGGCTTCGAGGATATTGGCGAGCGCATCGCCCACGGCCGCCCAGCGGGTTCCACCCAAGTGGATGGGGCCGGTGGGGTTAGCCGAGACGAATTCAAGGTTAATGGTTTTTCCCGCGAATTTATCGCTGGTTCCGTATGTATTTCCAGCTTCGACGATAGTGGCGGCGAGGGTGCCTGCCGCAGCCGCATCCAGGGTTATATTGAGGAAGCCTGGACCGGCAATATCTACCGTTGAAACTCCCGGAATTGAGGCAATTTTATCGGCAAGAACAGCTGCTACTTCGCGAGGATTCTTGCCAACTTTCTTGGCGAGCTGCAGCGCAATATTAGTCGCCCAGTCACCGTGTTCGCGAGATTTCGGGCGTTCCACGCGCGCGAGGGGAAGCTCTGCGTTATCTGCGAGGGTAAGCTGACCGGATGCGATAGTTTTATCGAGTTCTTGAGCAATTGCTGCTGATAATTCTTCGGGAGTCATAGCTACATATTCTAGCAACATCTGATAGGATATAGAGGTTCGCTTGTGCGCCGTATGCGGCTGAAACGCCTAGTTTCCGGTTGAGGTGCCAAGGCGGTCACCAAAATTTCATATGTCAGCCCTTGTAGCTCAGTGGATAGAGCGCTTGCCTCCGGAGCAAGAAGTCGAAGGTTCGAATCCTTTCAAGGGCACTTTTTACGGGCCTATCTGCTTCAGCGGGTAGACCATTTTTATTGAACTACTGACATTAGCCCGCTGAGCCATACCATGAAATAACGTGGAGAAACGAAACTATGCAGGAACCTGGGAGGCTAGGATGTCTATAGGCACTTTTGCATTTATTACGATCGCTCTCTTCATGGTGCACGAATTTGAGGAGATCATCTTCGTGCGCCGCTATATCGAGAAGTACTCCAGCGATAACCGGTACCACGACGAAATGTTTATAGCGGGGCAAGACCATTACCCCTCAACCGCAGCTATTGCCGCCATGATCGGTGAAGAATTTATTGTTGCTTGTCTGATCCTTTTTAGCGGGGTCATATTTGATTCCATTGAGACCGTCACAGCTATCTTTATCGCTTATATCCTGCATCTTATCCTTCATATCCGCGAGGCGTTTATCTTTCCGGGATGGGCACCGGGCAGCAGGACCGCAGTATTTACGATGCCGTTTAACGCTATTACCTTATACGCTATCTTTGCTACCCAGCATATCGATTACCTCAAATTAGTTATTTTGACCGTGGTCTTGAGCGCTGTGGTTCTTATTAACCTACAGATGCTTTACCGACTATCGGGAAAGATTGAAACGTTCATTCAGAAGATCGCGTAATACTAGGGTTCCCGGGTTTCTATAGTTAGGCAATAAGCCCCCACGGCGCTGATAGTTCTCTGCTACAGGAACTTATAGGGCTTCAATTTAGCTAGGATATACACACACTCGCCACGAAAACGGCATGTGTGAGAGTTGCCTTTTATGACATGCTATTTTGCCCCGTGACCTGCGCTTGAGAGAATGTTTCCAATCGTTATCGTCACGGCAGAAGGGGCTCATCATGACCATGCACCAGGTACAGCTCACCGTATGGGGTGAGCCCGAGAATCTGCATTTTACAGAGACTCCTATGCCTTCGCCCCTTCGCGGGCATGTTCTTCTCAAAGTTACCGCCGCTGGTGTTAATCCTATAGACCTTACAACGCGCAAGGGATTGGGCCCTGCGGCATCATTGATTAATCTTGACCAAGAACCCGCCGTTTTAGGATGGGATGTTGCCGGTTTGGTTTGTGAAACGGCGGGCGATTACACGGGATTCCAGCCAGGCGAGAAGGTTTTCGGGCTGGTGCAGTTTCCGCATCCGGGTAAGACATATGCCGAATACGTTTTGGCTCCTGCCCATCAGCTTGTGCACGCCCCTGCAGATATTCCCGATGAGCAGCTGGGTGCCGCTCCCCTGGCAGCATTGACGGCATACCAGGCACTTTTTGAGGTTGCGAAACTTTCTTCCGGGGAGCGCGTGCTGATCCATGCGGGCGCAGGCGGTGTTGGTCATCTCGCGATTCAGCTTGCCCTCGACGCTGGCGCTACAGTTTACGCTACGGCTTCTGAGAAAAACCGTGAGTTTATACAGTCTTTGGGCGCAGAATTTATCGACTACACAACCCAAGATTTCCGGCAGGTTCTAGGTCCTACCCTTGATGTGGTACTGAATTCTACGGGTGCACAAACCTTCGTAGATTCTTTGGATGTACTGGTTCCGGGCGGTCGAATCGTGACCCTCACAAGCCCCGATCCTTTAGAGACTGCACGCGAGCGCGGGTTTACGGCAGAGTGGCTGACGGTGCATCCCGACCGTTATCAGCTGGGTGAGATTGCTCGACTCATGTCGCTGGGGATCGTGAAAATTCACGTGGATCAGACTTTCCCGCTAGAGCAGGCAGCGAAAGCTCATGAGCTTGTGGGCTCCCGGCATGTGCGCGGCAAAGTGGTGCTTGTTCCTTAGGATTCTACGTGTTCTCTGGAAGAAGAACCTGAATCTTTATAGGGCTGCGCTGCCGACACTCCAGACGATGAGGTGGCTGCCAGCATATGGTCCACGTCTCTGTGAAGGCGCGCGGCTATGGCGGCATCATAGAGCACGCCGTTGTAGCAGAACTTTTCACGTTCTACGCCCTCAACCACGAACCCTATATGGCGTGCCACTGCCGCTGATGCAGGGTTATTGGTGCGGTACCCAAGCTCTAAACGGCGAACACGTGGGGACCTTGCGGATGTAAGAGCTGAGAAATCGTAGCTGATCTTGGCTTGTTCTGCGGGTTTTCCAGGTGATACAGCGCTATCATTCGACGCGTCTATATTCTGTGCCCAGTCGCACGCCGCACGCACGCATCTACTTGTTATACCGAGCCCTCGGGTTTCTGCCGAGATCCAGTAGTAAACCCAAGCTCTATCCCAGGTTCCAGAAGGCTGGCGCCCCATACATCTGAAACCTACGCACCCGGCAGCTTGGTTATCAACTTCCAAACACCATGGGATGTGTTCAGAAGACGGAAGAAGCTCTTCGCAGATGAGAATACGTGCATCTTCTACACCACCGAGAGCTGGCATCTGATGTACAAGATCGGGCGTTGCACGGTATATGTCATAGAGTCTTGCGGCATCATCTTCCCGCCAAGCCCGCAGTTTTATTTTCATGACCTGCCTTTGCGTTTGAGATTATTAGTATCTGCTCCAAGATTACACAAGTCTCCGCCGAAAGCACGTCCCTCTTGGGTACCAAATACAGAAGAGTAAACTAGTAACAATATGTCTGAGCAGAAACCCACCGAACACACAGATACTCCTAAGACCACTCGAACCGCGCCCAGTATGGCGAGCATGGCGGCTGCCATTCATGCGGCGCCGGTGCGCGCACCTCAAAAGCCCGCGCGCACATCCCAAATATCCGGTGAGAAACCCGGCGATGCTTCCACAGCAGAGCCAGGTGCAAAGCGGGATACTTCCCACAAGAATTCCTCGCGTAAAAATAACGCTTCACGCTCCAAAAACCCGCAAAAACGCGCGCATCACAAGAACCACCGGGACCGGCCCGAACAGCGTCCCTACAACCCGCTGATTCCCGCTGAGATTACCTATCCCGAAGAACTGCCCGTCAGCGAGCGCCGCGAAGACATTAAGACGGCTATTCGTGATCACCAGGTCATCATTGTCGCTGGCGAGACCGGCTCGGGTAAGACCACGCAGTTGCCCAAGATGTGCTTGGAACTCGGTCTTGCTGAAAAAGGCATGATTGGGCACACCCAGCCGCGCCGCCTTGCCGCACGTTCGGTGGCGGAGCGCATCGCCGAAGAACTGGGGCAGAAAATTGGTGAGACCGTGGGTTACCAGGTGCGTTTCACCTCTGAGGTGGGCGAGAACAGCGCTATCAAACTCATGACGGACGGTATTCTGCTCGCCGAAATTCAGCACGATAAGCTGCTGCGCAAGTATTCCACGCTCATTATTGACGAGGCACATGAGCGCAGCCTAAATATTGATTTTATTCTGGGGTATCTGAAGCGGATTCTGCCGAAGCGCCCCGATTTGAAGGTCATTATTACCTCCGCAACCATTGATCCTGAACGATTCGCGAGGCATTTCGCACCGAGTTTCGTGCCAGGTAAGGGTGTGGTAGACGATTCTCTCAGCGATGAGGAACGTGAGCTTGCCGAGCAGATTCTTCCCGATGATGCTCCCCCGATTATTGAAGTTTCGGGGCGCACCTACCCGGTGGAGATTCGCTACCGCCCGCTCGATGGGGACGACTACGCTGATGAAGATGAAGGCGACGAAGACCGTGACCCAACCGATGGAATCCTTGCCGCCGTTGAGGAGTTGTCGAAGGGGGCGCCCGGCGATATCCTGATTTTCTTCTCGGGCGAGCGTGAAATTCGCGATGCTCACGATGCTTTAGAGTCTTTGGTTGCCAAGTCCCCACGTATGAACTATGAGGTTCTGCCGCTGTATGCGCGTCTGTCTCTCGCGGAGCAGCATCGTGTGTTTACGCCGGGGAGTCGGCCGCGCATCGTGCTGGCGACGAACGTTGCGGAAACTTCGCTGACGGTGCCGGGTATCAAGTATGTGATCGATACCGGTACCGCCCGCATTTCGCGGTATTCGGCGCGCACGAAGGTGCAGCGCCTGCCGATCGAACGGATTTCGCAGGCAAGCGCGAACCAGCGCTCGGGGCGGTGCGGCCGTGTGAGCGATGGTATTGCAATTCGGCTGTATTCTGAGGAGGATTTCGCGTCGCGCAGCGAGTTTACCGACCCGGAGATTCTGCGCACGAACCTGGCGGCCGTTATTTTGCAGATGATTGCGATCGGCGTGGTGCGTGAGCCCGGCGATATTGCGCGTTTCCCGTTTGTGCAGCCGCCCGCATCGCGCGCGATTAATGACGGCGTGAATCTGCTACGTGAGCTTGGGGCGCTTTCTGAAAAACCGGCGCGCACGGATAAGAGGGGGAAGCATCATCGTGCTACCTCGACGCTGACCGCTACGGGGCGTGCAATGAGTGCGTTCCCGGTTGATCCGCGCTTGGCGCGCATGATTATTGAGGGTTCGCGCCGTGACTGTGCTAAAGAGATGATGGTTCTTGCCGCTGCTTTGACGATTCAGGATCCGCGTGAACGCCCGGCTGAGGTGCGTGGCACCGCCGATGAGATGCATGCCCGTTTCACGGACGATAAATCTGATTTTTCGTCGTTCCTGCTGCTGTGGCAGTACATTAATGAGCGCCAGGCTGAGCTTTCCTCTTCACAGCTGCGAAAGATGTGCCACCGCGAGTTTATTAACTTTCTGCGTATTCGTGAGTGGCAGGATCTTTTCGCCCAGCTGCGCGAGATGGGGCGCACCGCGAATATCCGCGTGTCGAACGGGCGCGATATTGACGCGTCGGGGCGTGAGGTTGAGATTCATAAGAGCCTGCTTTCGGGCCTGCTCTCGCATGTGGGCGCTAAGGAGGAGCGTGAGAAAACCTACGGCAAAGCCCCGCGTGGCCCGCGTGAATATCTGGGGGCGCGCGGCACAAAATTCGCTATCTTCCCAGGTTCAGGGCTTTTCAAGCAGAACCCTGACTGGGTGCTTTCTGCCGAGCTTGTGGAGACTTCCCGGCTGTGGGCGCGCACAAACGCCGCGATTGAGCCGCAGTGGGTTGAAGAAGTGGGCGGGCACCTGCTGAAAAAGCAGTATTCCGAGCCGCATTGGTCGGCAAGCCGGGGCGCCGCCGTGGCGTATACGAAGGGCACACTGTACGGGCTGACGATTTATGCCGACCGCCCAGTGCAGTATTCCCGGGTAGATGCCGCCGCTGCACGTGAGATTTTTATTCGTTCCGCCCTGGTGGAGGGCGACTGGCGCACCCAGCACAAGTTCTACAAGCGCAACCTGCGTGCCCTGGCTGAGGTTGAGGAGCTTGAGGCCCGCCTGCGCCGCCGAGATCTGCGAGTGGATGACGCCGTGCTTTTCGAGTTCTATAATGCGCGCATCCCCGAGCATGTGACGGACGTTCGTTCCTTCGATAAATGGTGGAAGCACGCGCGTTTAGAAAACGATAACCTGCTCGATTTCAACCCGGAAAACCTTATTAATGAGGATGCCGCCGATTATGACGATTCGCAGTTCCCGCGCCAGTGGGTACAGCGTACTGACGGCGGCGAACTCACCCTGGATTTGCGGTACGAATACGCCCCGGGGGCAGGTTTGGGCGGTGCCCGCACGGATGCGGCAAAACGCGACGGCGTGGCGGTTCAGGTACCGATTCTGTTCTTGAACCAGCTGACTCCCGAGCCGTTCCGCTGGCAGATTCCGGGGATGCGCCATGAACTTTTAACGGCACTCATTAAATCGCTTCCGAAGGCGATTCGCCGTAATTTTGTGCCCGCCCCGGATGTTGCACGCATGGCGTTGGAGTCTCTGGAGGCTGACTACTCCCCCGCGACCGACGAGCTTTTGCCCTCGTTCGCACTGGTGCTGCGTCGTCTGCGCGGCGTGGTGGTTGAGCCGGATGCATTCGACTGGAAGTCCGTGCCGGATCATCTGAAGTTCACGTTCCAGGTGCGCGATGCCCGCAATAAGATTCTGGGCGAAAGCAAAGATATCCGTGAACTGCAGCAAAAACTCCATGCGCAGATTCGCTCCGCCCTGGCAGATTCGCTGGGTGCTTCTGAAGATACGGTGGCGAAGATGGCGGCGCTCGCAGGTGGGAACTCCGCGCAGGGGGCCTCATCGCAAACCGGTTCGGCGCAGCAGGGCGCGCAGGAAAACAGCTCAGATCCGGGCGCAAAACCCGAGAAAACCGCCGCTCAAGGTATAGGATCGCAAGATTCTATCCGTGAGACCACGGGCTTGACTGACTTTCCCGGCGAGGAGATTCCGCGCAAGGTACAGCGCATTATTGCGACCCAGGCGGTCAGTGGATACCCGGCGCTGGTGGACGAAAAAACGAGCGCGGGCATCCGTATTTTCCCCACCGAGGCCGAGCAGGTGAATTCGCAGCGGCGCGGTATTATTCGTCTTCTGCAGCTGCAGGTGCCCTCACCTGAGCGGTACGTAAGCGATCACCTGTCAAATAAAGAGAAGATTGTGTTCACACAGAACCCGCATGGTTCGATTGATGAGCTGATTCGGGACTGCACGGTTGCCGCGCTCGACAAGCTGGTGCCGCATACGCCCGTGTTCACGCGTGCCGAGTACCGCGAGCTGTTCGAGCAGGTGCGCGCCGAACTAATCGATACCGTCTTTGAGGTCACCAAGCTGGTTGCCGAAATCCTCTCAGAAGCGGCGGCGCTGCGCAAAGCCATTAAGAAAGCAACCTCATTGAGCACCATGCACGCCGTCTCAGACGTGAAGGGGCAGCTCGATAATCTGGTGTACCCCGGATTCGTGGCGAACACCGGGTACGATCAGCTGGTTCACCTGCCGCGCTATCTGAAGGCAGCGCAGATACGCTTGACGAAGCTGGGACCGAACCTGAACCGAGATAATCAGCTCATGCTCACGGTGCAGGATTTAGAGGATTCCTACGATTCTGCTATCAAGTCGCTGCCCGAGGGGACTCTTATTCCCGATGCGCTCGCCCGCGTGAACTGGATGCTTGAGGAACTGCGCGTGAGCTTCTTCGCCCAGGAACTCGGCACGGCGTACACGGTCTCTGAGAAGCGCATCGCCAAGGCTCAGCGCGAGGCGCTGGAGCAAGTGAAAAGGTAGGTTTTCGGCGAGCTCTATCTAGGTTTTCGTTCCTCGAAGGGTTGGGTGTTGCCACAAGATTCTGAATCTTGTGGCAACACCCAACCCTTCTACGCGCCATAGTGATATCGGCATGAAGCTATGACAATAGAGTCATCAGTAAGCTTGTATACGAGACGGTGTTCATCAGTAATTCTGCGTGACCACCAGCCTGAAAATTGATGTCTGAGAGCTTCAGGCTTCCCTATACCTTCATTACCATTTCGCTCAACATCTTTGATCAGTAGATTAATGCGCTTGAGAACCTTCCGATCTTGCACCTGCCACCAGAGATAGTCGCTCCATGCTGAATCGTCAAAAATAATTCTCACGACTATTCCTCAACCAGCTGATGCTCAGACCCAAGACCAGCTTCAAGACGGGAGATGGATTCCATAAGACGACGTGCATTAGCCGGGGAACGCATGAGGTAGGCAGTCTCTTGAAGAGATTCGTACTCAGACAATGAGAGAATGACTGCCGGTTCATGCCCGGCACGTGTAATAATAACCTCTTCACGGTGATCTTCAACGTGGTCAAGTACTTCAGCATACCGAGCCCGCGACTCGGTGTAAGACATGGTTTTCATAAACACCTTCCTTCTCCGTACAGTATAATGTACAGAAAGCTTGATAGGGAAGCAATAAAGCTCAGGTATCCATGCACTTGGGTCGGTTTCTCCAGTTATTTCTGCACCAATCCGCAGGTTTTGAACACGTATGATGATGGTATGAGTTTTATCGCTACGTTGGTTCTTCTGATAGGTATTAGTGCGGGAAGCAACTATTTTTACAGACAACATGCCGCGCGGATAAAACCTCAGCCTGATGGAACCGTCCGAGCGAAGCTGCCCGGCTGGTACATCGCGTTTGGTTATTTTCTCATTGCAGCAGGAGTCTTCTTAGCCTTTGCTTCACTTATTTTAAGTTCAGGCAGCAATCCTATGCCCCTAAACATGGCGATTGGCTTTCCTGCTATGACCTTCGGTCTTGGTATCGTGACGATTCTTATGGGTCAGCGCCAATACATTGAAACCGGCGTGGACTATATCGAACGCCGCGCTTGGTACGGCAAAGTGACCCGAATTCCCTTCCATGAGATTGACTCGTACTCGTATAGTCCAGCGGGCCTTGGCGGTTGGCTGGTTCTTAAGACGACGGATAGACGCAGGATAGCGTTTAACTCTCGTTTTCTACGGGGTGAACGGGTGATTGCTGCGTTGGCGTTTCGCCAGATTAATGGCCGCTGGCCCTCCCCATACAACCAGGAGGAACAACGAGTCTTGGGAGAGGAATCATCCATGAGAGCCGCTCAGCAGTACCTTGCGAAGACTCCGAAAGCTCGGGGTTTGCGGCGGTAACGGATACGGTGCCTACAACAGCAAAGATTTGGAGGTGGGCAAGAAAACCTTGCTCTAAGATCGGTCCCGCAAGTATCTGGTCTCCCCTTCCTCAGTTTTTGAACACGTATTATGGATATATGACTTTTATTATTACTGCGATTCTTCTGGTGTGTATCGGTGCGGTTAGCGGCTACTTCTATAGAAAACATGCCGCGCAGGTAAAGCCTCAACCCGATGGGACAATCAGGGCAAAGCTGCCCGGTTGGTATAGATTTTGTGGTTATTTCCTTGTTGCTGTGGGAGTGCTCTTTGCCCTTATCACCCCAGCCTTGATCTCGGGCAGTAATCCGATGCCTCCATATATGGCGTTTGGGGTTATTGGAATCTGCTTAGTGTTTGGCGTCTGGGCAATTCTCATGGGCCAACGTCAGTATGTTGAAACCGGCGTAGATTACATAGAGCAGTGCACATGGTACGGCAAAGTTACCCGCATCCCCTTTCACGAGATTGATTCGTACGCGTATAGCTCGGGGCATCCCGGTGGATGGTTGGTTCTCAAGACAGCAGATAAGCGTAAGATTGCATTTACGTCCCGGTATCTGCGAGGTGAACGGGTTATGTGTGCGCTGGTATTTCGTCAGGTTAATGGTCGCTGGCCTTCCCCAACGAGCCCCGAGGATCAACAGGTTTTGATGCAGGAAGCCTCATTGGCAGCCGCTCCGCAATATCTTACGGAAAACCCCATCGGTCAAAATCTAAGCGGTCAACAGGTGTAACGTTCAGCAGGGACATATACATAGAGTCGTCGCCCATTTCGGGAGCGGTTTCTTTATCCAAGAGCGGTTCAAATACCCTCAGATAAAGAAACCGCTCTTGTTTTGTGAATATGCTGCTCAAGATGGGCTATCAAATCCATGAGGCGACGAGCGTTCGCCAGAGAATTCATCAGGTACATAGTTTCTCGGAGTGATTCGTATTCAGAAAGAGGTAAAACCACAATGGACTCATGCCCAACATGGGTAATCACGAGTTCTTCACAATACGTTTCGACGCAGTCGAGAACTTCGGTCAATTGCCCGGCAGAACCGTTATAGGAAAAAGTTTTCATAGGGTGTTCCCTCGCTAATTACCGTTAAAACACAAGGGAGTAGACATGAATCTATTTTTAATAGAAGATTTTTTGATGGATACTAGCACCCCATTCCTCCCTTCACCCTTATTGTCAATTAACAGGTCGTTCCCTGTTCGATCATATTCCCCATCGTCCTTATACCATTCTCGAATGGAAAAAACCATAATATTCAAGTAGTCCTTATCCTCAGAATAGACATAACTAGATAAAATATAATTTTTATTCCCTTTACCTTCACTCAGTATATCAGCGACATATCCACCACCTGATTGAATAACTTCCGAAATCTTTAATATCTTTTTCCCTTCTTCCCCATTACCCATCTTTGCACTTGAATCCACAATCATATTATCTTCAGTTTCAAGAGAAACACACTCAGTACCATACCCCTTAGAATATACACCTCCAAACATAGAAAACGGGACTACTGAGATAGAGAGAATAGCTACCCACAAAACTATTCTATAAATTGATAACTTACGACTATCCTCTTGGTATTTTACAAAGAATAGTATAGGAATTATAAGTAATATAAATATAATTATTAGTTGAGGAAGAATATTTTCTGACTCAATCCAATAAACAAAAGATGTATTGAGATGAAAATTTCTTATAAAATCACTAATCAAAAACACATAAGCTAAATAAATTAAAGTTAACTCAAAACCAAAAAACAAAAACCACAAATGTAACTACGCTTATTCCATGTATTCCCACTTTTCTTATAAACCCAACTTTTAAACTTCACTGCTAAATATGTTAAAATTATTATTACCACACCGGGCGTTGAGACTATTATTAGCATCATAAAATGCGATACTATTAATGGCAGCAGCCGGGGTATTCCACCTGTTATACCCTCCTTCTGAATTATGAAGGAAATATCCACTGGATTTCCTGAAGATATAAAAAATGCCCATAAATATAAATGAAAAACACCTAATACACTCATATATAAAGGAGCTGTTTTTGGTATTCTCCATAAGATACCTAATGCAGCTTCCATATATTTTCTTTTAGATTTATTATTTAAATAATTCCTCATATAACCTGGAATATTTTGTTCATATTTCAACGTTACACACTCCTTTTTATTCCCTTATCCCTCAAAGAAAAGCCTTTCGTAAACTTTCCTGGCATTTCGGGTAACGCGTAGATAGTCTTCTTCCAGTTGGCGGGCGCTGCCTGGGGTGTAGCCGCTCCAGCGGGCAACCGCTTCCAAAGCATCGCGCAGAGTCGGCAGCAAATCGGACTGGCGTACGCCGCGCAGCACGTTGCCGCCGCGAATCTTGGTCGCCAGCAGCCACGCATCCCGCAAAACTTCGGCTTCCTCAGCAGCCACCAGGTTAGCCTGAACGGCTGCATCCAACGCTTCCAGAGTCGAGGTCGTGCGAAGCCCCTCAACCTTATGAGCATATTGAAGCTGAATCAGCTGAACCAGCCACTCCACATCAGAGAGCCCGCCACGCCCCAGCTTCAACTGCCGGGTACGGTCCGCCCCGTGCGGCATCCGCTCATGCTCCACACGCGCCTTCATGCGCCGCACCTGCTGTACCTGCTCCACCGTGAACTCACGCGGATACCGGTAAGGATTAACCAGCTCAACAAACGCACGCCCCAAGTCTTCAGACCCGGCAATCGGGCGCGCCCGCAAGAGCGCCTGAAACTCCCAGGTCTCAGCCCAGCGCTCATAGTAAGCGCGGTACGAATCCAGCGAGCGAACCAGTGCCCCCTGCTTACCTTCCGGGCGCAGATCCGCGTCTACCTCAAGCGGGCGTTCGGCACGGATTGCCGGACGTACCGGCTGTTTAATCAGCTGCATCAGCCGGTTCACAATGTGGTTTGCCTGCGCCTGGGCTTCTTTCTCATCGGCTCCCTCCACGGGGCGGTGCACAAACATCACGTCTGCATCCGAACCGAAGCCGTTCTCTGCGCCGCCCAGGCGACCCATTGCAATTACCGTGATCTCGGTTAGTAGCGGATTCCTCTGTTCATCTTCGAGGCTCTCCCCCGTTGCCTCTTGAGAATCATTCTGCGGTGCGTCGCTCTTCTGGGGCGTGGTTTTCTCGTCACGCTCCCCTGCGTTGGCCTCTTCGCGTTCCGCCAGGGCGAGCGCCGCGCCGATGGTGCACTCGTCCACGGTCGCCAGCCCGGTGCACACCTGCTGCACGCTCAGCAGGTTCAGGGCATCTCCCATGGCGATGCGCAAAATCTCGCGGCGGCGCAGGTACCGTACCGCGCGCATAGCGTCCGCAGAGTCCTCGTGACGTGACAGGAGCGAGGTAATTTCGGCCTTGAGCGCGCCCGCGCTCAGCGGCTGCAGGTCGGCAACCTTATCAAGCCAGGTGATGGAGGTGGGCGCGTCTTCCAGCAGATCGGTAATATACCGCGAGCTTGAGAGTATCTGGCACAGCCGCTCCGCCGCGGCGGGCGAATCGCGAAGCATACGCAGGTACCAGCTTGTGGTGCCCAAAGACTCTGAGACCAGGCGGAACCCCAGCAGCCCGGCGTCTGCATCCACGCCCTCAGCAAACCAGCCCAAGAGTACGGGCATCAGGTGCCGTTGAATCTCAGCGCGGCGGCTGACCCCATTGGTGAGCGCTTCGATATGCCGCATGGCTCCGCGCGGGTCGCGGTAGCCGAGCGCAGCCAGACGGTCTTGCGCTGCCTGATCAGAAAGCGCCACTTCATCGCGGCTCAGGGTTGAAACTGCGGCCAGCAGCGGGCGGAAGAATATACGTTCGTGTAGGGAACGCACATTGCGTTTGAGTTTCTGCCAAGCTTTGAGCATCTGCTCAGCCGAGAGTGTTCCCATGCGTTCTGCGGGCACCAGGGAGCGGGCAAGGGCGCGCTGTTCCCCGGCGCGATCGGGCATCAGGTGGGTTCGGCGCAGATGCATAAGCTGAATGCGGTGCTCCAGCAGACGTAATTTCTTGTAGTCGCGTGAGAACGCCTCGGTATCGGCGCGACTAATGTAGCTGGCACGGGTGAGCGCGGCGAGCGAATCCAGGGTAGATTTGGTACGCACGGCGGGGTCGGTGCGCCCGTGTACCAGCTGCAGAAGTTGAACCGTGAACTCGACATCGCGCAGCCCACCGGGGCCGAGCTTTATTTGACGTTCCAGCTGGGCGGCAGGGATATTATCGGTCACGCGGGCGCGCATAGCCTGCACAGATTCCACGAAGGAATCCCGAGCGGCTGATTCCCACACGAACGGCTCGATTGCGCGTGCGTATTTTTCACCCAAATGCGCAGAACCGGCAATCGGTCGGGCCTTTAAAAGCGCCTGAAACTCCCAGTTCTCAGCCCAACGCTTGTAGTACCGCACATAGGATTCGACGGTGCGCACCAGCGGGCCGTCTTTGCCTTCGGGGCGCAGGTTCGCGTCTACCTCCCACAGTGGAGGCTCAACGGCAGGTGCCATGATCGCCTTCGTTAGCGCATGCACCAGCTCAGTACCGATCTGGGCGCAGTCCTGCTCGGTGAGGGATGCTACTCCCTCGGGCAGTTCACTGGCGGGAACGGGTTCTATCACATACACCACATCTACATCAGAAATATAGTTCAGCTCGCGCGCCCCGCATTTGCCCATACCGATAATCGCCAAATCCAGGGCATCTACGGATGCACCCCGCGCGGGTGCCGCGCACAGTCCACCGCCCAGCCCCTCGGCAACCTCGGTGCGGGCTATCGCGAGCGCTCCTTCCAGCGCAGCGGCGGCAAGATCAGCAAGATGCCGCCCAACCGTGGGCATAAGTTCCACAGGATCGGGCGAACACACATCAACAAGCGCAATTTTCGTGAGTGCGGCACGGTACGCCACACGCAACGCTGTATACCCCTCTTTACCCGTCATCTCACGTGATGCGCGCGGCCGCTCATCGTCGGGATTCGCGCCCACCGCTTCCAACAGATCCGTGCGGTATGCGGTTGCCAACGGGGCCGTAGGCTCATCAATATCGTCGAGCTTTTTACCCCCGGCAGCGCCGCTGTACCCGCGAATATGCGGGGTTTCTTCAACATCGTGCGGATCTATCTGCGGCTCGATATCCTCCGCCTGAACGGTGCTGGGCTCTTGAGTGGCGATGAGCTCAGGTTCAGAGTCTAGCCCGTGACTGTCGAAAACATGGTCGATCAAATGCGGGTTGCGGTACAGAAAATCGCCCAACGCCTGCGAAGAACCCAAAAGCCGGAACATGCTAAACTCGGCATCCCCGCGGTTCGCGCGCTCCGCCGTTGCGGGGTGCTTTTCGATAAGCCTCACCAGCGAAGGTAACGCGATATCCGGCGAGGGTGCCCAGCGGAGCCCGGCGAAGAGAGCATCTGTATTAACCTGGGCGAGCTCGGGGGAATCAAGCCAGCGCTCGCTCTTTGCGGCATCGTAGAACCCGGCGGCGACCATGCGCGTGCGCCTGCGTGCGTGTTCTTGACGTTCCGCATCCGCCGGTGCCGCCGCTGTGCCTTCAGTAGGTTGCTGCTCTGGCATGGTCCCCTCCCGAAACTCGCCTATCCGCTAGAGAATACCCAGATTATGCTTGAGCTCATACGGAGTGACCTGAGCCTGGTATTGTTCCCAGTCGGCGCGCTTATTGCGTAAGAATTGTTCGAAAACCTGCTCCCCTAGAGCCTCTGCCATAAACTCGGAGTCCTCGGTACGGTTAATAGCCTCACGCAGAGAAGCAGGCAACGGGTTGTAGCCCATAGCGCGGCGTTCTGCGGTTGTCATGGCGGCGAGGTCTTCAGTCACGGCAGGCATAAGCTCATACTCGTGCTCAATACCTTTGAGCCCTGCGGCGAGAATTACCGCATATGCTAGGTAAGGGTTTGAGGCCGAATCAAGCCCGCGGTATTCGATGCGCGCCGCCTGCATCTTATTTGGCTTATAGAGCGGTACACGCACCAGCGCCGACCTGTTATTGTGCCCCCATGAAACGTAACTGGGTGCTTCCCCACCGCCCCACAGCCGCTTATATGAATTGATGAACTGATTGGTGACCGAGGTAAACTCCGGGGCATGCTTGAGTACCCCGGCGATAAAGTGCCGTGCCGTCTTTGAGAGACGATACTCAGCCCCGGCCTCAAAGAACGCGTTGGTATCGCCCTCAAAAAGCGAGAAATGGGTGTGCATACCGCTGCCGGCATATTTGGTGAAAGGCTTAGGCATAAACGTTGCGTAAAGATCCCGCGTGTACGCAACCTCTTTGATGACGGTACGGAACGTCATCACATTATCGGCGGTCTGCAGGGCATCAGCATGGCGCAGGTCGATCTCGTTCTGTCCGGGACCAGTTTCATGGTGGCTGAACTCCACCGAGATACCGACCTCTTCAAGCATGGTCACTGCCTTGCGACGGAAATCCTGCACAATCCCGCCAGGTGTGTGATCAAAATAAGACTCATAGTCTACCGGTACCGGAAAACCGTCATCACCCAGCTGAGCAGATTTGAGCAGATAAAACTCAATTTCGGGCGATGTGTAGCATGTGAACCCCATTTCAGCAGCTTTGTTGAGGGTTCGCTTGAGTACACCGCGAGTGTCGGATGCGCTCGCCTCACCATCGGGTGTAAGAATATCGCAGAACATGCGGGAGGTATGGTCTTCAATCCCGCGCCAAGGCAATATCTGGAATGTGGAGGGATCAGGTTGAAGCAGCATATCGGATTCGTACACGCGTGAAAGACCCTCAATGGAGGAACCGTCAAAGCCGAGCCCTTCCTCGAAGGCGCTTTCAACCTCAGCTGGGGCTAATGCCACGGATTTGAGGGTTCCCACCACGTCGGTAAACCACAGCCGAATAAAGCGAATGTCGCGCTCTTCGATGGTGCGCAGTACAAATTCCTGTTGACGGTCCATAGATATCTCCCTGTATTCCGGGCGGTAGCTGACTCGGCGGTGAGTGATGCCGTGCTCACGCATATGTTGGTGCCGCAAGACGCGAGTGCGCTGGCACGGTTTTATGTCTCTTTCTAGACTATCGGTTTCTTCCCGCAAAAGCCTGATGTTCAGGTTTCGTTTATGTAAATTCTATGGGTCAGGTAGGCGTCTTAGTTCTGTTGCTATATATTCCGCGTTTTACCCACCTTTGAAAACTGAACCACAAGAGGCGGGCTTTTGGCTGAGAAAGTAGGCCTCTCTCGTTCCCGACCAAAAATCCCGCTTCATATGCACACAGTAGTTTATTCCCCCAAAATTCACGTTCAATTCACGCTAACGGGCGCTGATCTGTCCGGCGAGTCGCCTAAGATAGAAGTTGCTGGGTGACTCCCATCACTTCAAAATTTTGTGTACAGCCCAACCACGAAATCACTGAATACGTTCCAGAGGAAATACATATGAGCATTGCAGAAATATGCAGAATGATAGCTATAGCGTTCATGTACATCATATGTTTTATCGTTATAGGAATTCCTGTTCTCATTTTCGCTGGATTTATCGTATGCGCCCTTCTAGCTATACCCCTCACGCCAATCCTATGGGTCATAGACAAGTTCCGGAACCGAAATCCTACCCCGGTTCCAGAGACTCCCAAAAACCCGTTTAAACTCGACGAAATTACCTGGGCTCTATCGCCTCGCCAACTGCGCGACCGGCATGAACTGTACGTACGGTGGACGCATCGTATTTACCTCAATATCGCTATCCACCCTGATACCCTCAAAAAACCCGCGTTGGACGATGCCTATTCTGAAGCTGTCCGTGTTGACATTCTGCGAGCCTACACGGCCTTAAACAGGTACGAACGCGCACTAGAGGCTAAATCCCCTCAACCGCAGAAACTCCGTCAGGCGAGTACCGACGCTCTCGGATACTCTCGGGGTGTTATACGTCAGACAGGTTTGATACTTGGAGAGTGGAAAGAACCGCGAAATATATCCGCAAAAATCTTTAAAGGGCAAGAAGCTAAGGTACAAGAACTTTGCGGCATCCGTGATGAAACCGAACAGCATCTTTCCACCACACTATCGCAGCATAAGAACAGTGATTTTCCCCAACAAATTGCTTGTGCGGTGCTTGCCGCCGCAACACAGGTTCTAGAGGCAGCGCAGCATAAACTCGCCGAACATCCGCATATTCGTGGGGATGCAGCACGCACTTACCTGCACCACGAAATTCAGCGTGCAATATGCGGCGTTAGGACTATATTGACGGCGCTGCAAGAAGCCCTTGATGCATGCGAGGAGTACTGCTGTACTGCCCCCGAAGCGCAGACTGCCGTTGAACTTCTTGAAGCGGCGCAGTACGGAGCCGAAGAACGCCGCAACCGTTTTTATCGGCAGATTGTTAGCCACCGTGCCGAACAGCTCGAAGAAATCCTAGCAACAACTGGCAAAGCACCCGCTGACCTGCCGCAGAATCATGAGATTCGAGACCGCATAACGAGCTTTTGCATAGATTTGCTTACGGAGGTGAAGCCGGTACTTTCAGAGGAGTCTTATACACGCTGCGAGCGCCTTATTCAACGCCTATGCATAACGCAGATACGACGCGAATACGGTTACACAAAGCTCCTTCTTGCTGGGGAATACGCGCCGCTGAATACACATGAGCTCTGCACGGCTATGCTGAATCAGTATGCTTGCCAAATACTTCTGGAGGATGAAGATGATCTATCGGGCTCTTTAGAGTACCTGGTAAACCTGGTAAAACAATTACGGCATACGCGAGAAGAAATGCTGCAAACATACGACGGCTACTTCCCCGATATGACACCAGATTCCCCAAGCCAAAAACGGTTTGTGACGGCGCTAAGCTACGAGCTTCTTGTCTCTGACACCGAAATGTATGCGGCATATGACGAATGCCAGCGTATGCTCGAACGCGATAAGCGCAGCAGACTGCAGCCCGATTCAGAGGAATATCATTACTGGATGCTGCAAAACCCTAGTTGGTTTTATCATTCCCTGTATAAGGATGACTTTTTTGTACCCTGGCATAAGGTGTGGGAGGAGCCAGATTACCCACGACCGGACTATCTGAAAGTCTGATACTCGGTTCATCACGTCGTATAAAGTGGCGGAGCTGCCCTTCGTAAAACCAGGAAGGAATGATTGTGGAGTATCTTATTTTCAGCGGCGCCTTCATGCTCGTTATGCTCAGTATCATCTGGCTTATTTCTTATATCTCTTCTTTCAAAGAGCCCTGTCCTTTACCCAATGGAGTCTATGAGCCCGAGTTTATCGTGGCCGATCCGTATGCGCTCTCGGCAGTAGCACTCTCTCCCCAAGGGTTCGCCCCTGTCAACGCTCACCCTTCAATTTTCGAGCTATCGCAGGCGGAACTCATGCACAGATGCACCGCCTGGTACCGCGAAGCTGTATACGCCGACCAATATTTTCAGCTGCTACGAGAACGGGCGCAGATAGCCCAAGTTCGAGTCAGCAAAGCCGTCAGTCGTGACTATCTGGAAGATACCGATAGTTTCATCCAGAATATGCACGCTGCATATTATGCTTTCGCGACCACGGTGCACAGAGACGATCAAGCCCTCAAAACCGCTGTAGCGCAGTCTCTCAGCTGCTCTCTCGGGGTGCTCTTGAGCATTGCCTATTTGCCCGTTCCCGAGAGTTATCTCAACGAGGAAAAACTCGCGCATATCGCCGACCGTGCTCGGGAGCACCAACAGGCTTTATCGCGCCAAATTCACGATCTTGAGACACGCTATCCAGCCATCACCTCATTCCCATTTGATGTACTACATAGGCACCTTCGCCTAGCCCAAACGCTGCACGAGAATACACACCATGAACGATATCTCCAAGGTGCCCAGACGATTTATCGACACCTCACTCTGCTCATGGATGCATTCGACTCCGCACAATCACAGCTGAACCCAACGCTGAAAACCCTTGAGCATCTGCTTCAGCAGATTGATGACCACGCATCAGAGCATTTTCAGACACTTACCGAATATCGTGCAAGGCTCACGGAGCTACAATCGGCGGTGCCATCACAAGACCCCATCACCGCGCTGGTACAGGCAACACAGCTTACTCTCGATATTGTCAAAGCTCTCGGATACGCATTTTCCGCAGACACTAAAAACGATGCGCGAGCCCTCCTGAGCACCACTACCGAAACACTTATCTCGGCTAATCTAGCCCGCACCAACGTGTACACGCTCGGTCGCCTTCTGCCTGTAAGCCCAGAGCTTCGCGCCGCCCTCTCTCAGGCACATGTTCAGGTACCCCAACTCTACGAGATGATGTCGCTTAGCCAGATGGTCCGCGTGTGCGAACGCCTCATGAAATCCGCATCTGCGCTGCACCATCGCGCCCGCACTGAATCTCACGAAAAATTCTCAGCTTTTACGCATGAAGAAATTCTCTCGACTGTAACGGAGGCTCTGACCCGGTCTTCAGCCGAACTGCAAACCCAAGCACAACACTGTCTTGAACAATTCCAATGCGATGCGCTCGCCGCTGAGAAACGAGGCTCCGGTACCGACCCACTCGTGTACTGGACCCCTGCTCTCACACAAGATACCGTTTTCCTCTTCCACGCAGAACGTCACGGTTGGCGCTGGGGCTGGCGAAAGTCCCTTGTCAGAGGCGACTACTCTCCATTACGCGCCCTGTACTAAACCAGATGATGGGTATTTTGGTATGCCATAGCATCAGGCGTTATCTATCAGCGAACCGTTCCCCAGCAATACCGGAGCAACCACGATAAAATAGACCCCATGAGCGAGAACGAAAACGCCCCTTACGCACCATCCGCGTCTGCACAGCACCCGCACAACGCGACGAGTGCCACCCCCACGGGAACCGGGGATAAGCCTTTCAGCCTTGAAGCGGTGAAAAAAGTGCGTACCCTCCACCTCGCGCAAGCTAAAGCTGCGGGCGAAAAGTTCTCAATGCTCACCTGCTATGACTTCTTAACAGCCCAGATTTTTGACCGCGCGGGAATCGATATGCTTCTTATCGGTGACTCCGCCGCTAATGTCGTCTACGGATATGAGTCCACCCTCACCGTCACTCTTGACGAGATGATTCCGCTCGTAGCCTCGGTAGCACGCGGCGCATCCCGTGCTATGGTGGTCGCCGATCTCCCCTTCGGCAGTTATGAGCAGTCTCCCGCACAAGCGGTCGCATCGGCGGCGCGCCTCATGAAAGAAGGCGGGGCACACGCTATCAAAATCGAGGCCAACGCCGCTATGACCGAGTGGGTTCGCGCCATAGTTCGTGCAGGTATTCCAGTTGTCGCACACATCGGCTTCACCCCGCAGTCGGAGCATGCTCTCGGGGGTTTCCGGGTGCAGGGCCGCAGCGAAAAAAGCGATGCCGTTGTTGCGGATGCACGCGCCCTCGCCGAAGCTGGCGCATTCTGTGTGCTTCTTGAAATGGTGACTACAGAGACCGCGCGCCGCGTTGATCAGGCGGTGGGCGCAGTCCCTACTATCGGTATTGGCGCAAGTAACGTCACTACCGGCCAGGTTCTCGTCTGGCAAGATGCTATGGGAATGCGCGAGGGTAAACTCCCCAAGTTCGTCAAACAATTTGCGCAGATCGGTTCGCTTCTTGAAGATGCGGCACGTACCTACCGCGCCGAGGTGCGTTCGGGTGAATTCCCCGCACACGAACACACTTTTGAGTAGGATCTCCTCAGAAAAACCGTCTTAGGGAGCAGCAGAAAATCTACAAAGCACAAGAGCCAGCCTCACACACGGTGAGTCTGGCTCTTAAGATTTGCGCGGAAATCGGCTAGTCCTGATTGTCCCATTCTTCATTACGCTTCTGCGCTGTTTCCATGGCCTTTTCGGCCTCTTCGCGTGTCGCATAAGGACCCCACAGGTGGGTAATCTTGCTTTGCTGCCCTTCTTCTACCTGCCCAGTAAAGGTGTTGTACCAGTACTGCACCGGGTGTGGGCCTGGGGTGACATTGTCGGTAATACTCATTATTCTCCTTCAGCATGCCTGCGCTTTGGTGACAGAAAACTATGCGGGTTTTCTATGCCCTTTACAGTAACGTATTTACACATCTTTTACATCCTCATGTACCGTTTCACTATTTTTCGTGGACTACTCTATAGCCGTTTTAGAGCTTGTGCGCGCATGATGAAAAATATTCTGCATATATGGAAAAAGGTTCGGGTTTTGTATGGGGTACCTAGCGATACACCTGTGTTCTGCCGGTAAGATAATTTTATGGCTACTTCTCATAATCTTCCCGCAGAACCGGGTGCCGCGCCCATAGGGTGCCTGACCCCCGGAGTTGTCACCCCCATGCGCACTGTACCGGCAGATATTGTTCGCCCCGAATACGTGGGGAAGAAAACCCCCAATGAGGGCAACGACTCAAATATGTACACCCCTGAAGAGGTTGAGAGAGTACGTGCAGCGGGTAAGGTTGCTGCAGGCGCTATTGTGGAAGCGGCAAAGATTGCCGTCCCGGGCACGACAACCGATCAGATCGATGTGCTGATCCACGAGTATATTTGCGATCACGGTGCCTACCCCTCCACCCTGGATTACCGCGGCTACCCGAAATCGGTATGCACATCACTGAATGAGGTTATTTGCCACGGCATTCCAGACTCCACGGTACTTGAGGACGGCGACATTCTGAACCTTGACGTCACCGCATACCTTGGTGGAATGCACGGCGACACCAATAAAACCTTGTTGGTGGGCAATGTCGATGAAGAATCCCGTCTGCTGGTCGAACGTACTGAAGAAGCCCTCAACCGTGCGATGAAGGCGGTTAAACCGGGCCGTCAGATCAACGTTATCGGTCGCGTGATTGAAAAATACGCGGCGCGTTTTGGATACGGTGTAGTGCGTGACTATACCGGGCACGGCGTGGGGCGCGAATTCCACTCGGGCCTTATTATTCCTCACTACGATGCGGCACCCGCCTATGATATGGAAATCAAAGAGGGCATGATCTTCACCATCGAACCCATGCTGACCCTCGGCACGATCGAATGGGATCTGTGGGATGACGATTGGACTGTGGTCACCCGCGATCGCAAACGCACCGCCCAATTTGAGCACACCATGGTTGTCACAGCAGACGGCGTGGATGTTCTCACCCTACCTTAGTTTCCTCCCAATAACACAGACACGACGAAAGAGAGACCTATGAACGAGACTACTGCTGCAATTCCTCCGGTCGAAAACTCGGTAGAATACGTCGATGTTCCGGCGCCCACCCCCAAAGACCTGATGATCGGTATTGATATTGGCGGTACCGGTATGAAAGGCGGTATCGTCGATCTGCGAACCGGTAACCTGGTATCCGAGCGTTTTCGTATTCCCACCCCGCAGCCAGCAACCCCACAGGCTATCGCACAGGTGGCACGCCAGATTGTTGATGAGCTTCAATCACGTGAGATAGCGCCAGAGCCTTATTCTGCTATCGGCGTCGATTTCCCCGCCGTTGTGAAGAATGGTGTGGTTTTCTCAGCTGCAAATGTTGATCCCGCCTGGATTAACACTAACCTTGAGCAGCTCATCAGCGACGCTCTGGATTCAAGGACTGTTTACGGCATTAATGATGCTGATGCCGCAGGTCTTGCCGAAGCCACCTACGGGCAAGGACGAGACAAGACGGGGCTCATCGCCGTTATCACTTTAGGAACCGGTATTGGTTCCGCCCTGATTAACAACGGGGTTTTGGTACCGAACACCGAACTCGGACACCTTGAAATTGACGGGTATGATGCGGAGTCCCGCGCATCCGCGCGAGCACGCGAAGTTCATGATCTTTCGTGGAAGAAGTACGCCAAAAAGCGTCTGCGCCGGTATTTCCAGCATGTTGAAGCGTTGTTCTCCCCTGACCTTTTCATTATTGGTGGAGGCATCTCAAAGAACCCCGAAAAATTTATGCCCTACTTCGAGGACGAGATTCGTACCCCTATGGTGATGGCGACTCTGCGCAATAATGCAGGCATCGTGGGCGCTGCGCTTTGGGCTGGCGGAATGCCTTCCGAACGTCAGCGGCGCGGCGAACTCTAAAGCCCGTAAAACTTCATAAAGCGCGAGCAGATAGTATTTTGACGAACAGATAGCAATCGGCTATCTGTTCGTCAAAATACTATCTGCTCGCGAGGAGTAGCTGTTGAAGTTTTAGAGGAACGTCCCCTGAAGCGGGTTGCTCTCGTTTGATTTCCCGGAGCGAGCCTTGGTAGTTTTGGCGGTATTTTTCTTCGCAGGCTTCGCGTCTTTATTTCGTTTGTCTTGGGAAGTTTTATCCGAAGAGGCTACCGCGTCCTCTGGAGGCTCGGCGTCTCCCACGCGGTCTTCACGCAGAAGAGCGATCGCGGATTCAAAGTCTTCAAGGTTCTCGAACGCTTGGTAAACGCTGGCAAAGCGCAGGTAGGCTACCGCATCCAGTTTGGAGAGCGGTTCAAGGATAGTAAGTCCCACTTCGTGCGCGTTAATTTCGGCGAGTCCGCGGGCCCGAATAAGTTCTTCGACTTCTTGGGCGAGTTTTGCCAAATCGTCTTCGCCCACTGGACGCCCCTGGCAGGCTTTGCGCACACCGGCAGCAATCTTAGAACGGTCGAATGGCTCGGTCACGCCGGAGCGTTTAATAACGGAAATAGTGGTTGTTTCAACGGTTGTAAAACGCCGACTGCACGCGGTACATTGGCGGCGGCGGCGGATAGCCGCGCCGTCGTCGGTGGTTCGCGAATCTACTACGCGAGAGTCTGTGTGCTTGCAGTACGGGCAGTACATGGTGTCTCCTCAGGTGGGCACTGTGCAGCACCCGCGTCGAGCATCATCATTCTTATTTTACAGATGCCGTCAAGAGAACCGTCAGAGGCTTGTGTCCATCCTAGCCACGCCCACGATGGTTTAACACCCAGTTTTAGCCCGCCGTGTAGATCTCTGAAGAACTGACCTAACGGTTCGGTAAAGATTATCCAGGGGAATTACCCCTCCTGAATAAGCCTTACCCATACCGCTAGATATTGAGAGCTTCTCCCCTACCGGCGAATGCAGCTGGGACCGAAAATCGTCTTAATCTCACCAAAGAGGCTGGGATTGGGATCAACTCGCACACTCGAATCCAGAAGGACCAGCTGCTCTTTATCGCGAGTGCGCAGGAGCATCCGAACATCCACATTCCCGCGATGATCACGCAGAACGTCCTTCAGCTCTTTAAGACGGTCCTCCGTCACATGGTACTCGGGCACCGAAATCGTAATCGGGGCGCCGCGACCATCATCGCTCAGCTCAAGAATCTGCATTTCCTGAGCACTCATATTCACGCTGCCGTCATCACGCCGCTGAATACGGCCCTTAATAGAACAAATCAGGTCATCTGCCAGGGCGTTGCCCATCGTCTCATATGCACGGGAAAAGAACATGACGGTCAGGGTAGCACCCGATGAGTCCTCAAGCTCTACCGAAGCATACTGATTACCACTCGACTTGGCAATACGCCGCGAAACACTCGTGAGCATGCCCGCGATCGTTACCACTTCGCCGTCGCGAATATGCGAGTCCTCGTCGATAATATCGTGCACAGATGCGGTTGCCGCGTCCGAAAGCGCACGTTCCAGACCGCGCAGCGGATGATCGGAGACGTACAGACCCAGCATTTCACGTTCGAAATTCAGTTTCTCGCGGCGTTCCCAGTCGGGAATATCTGGAACTGTCACCGAAAGATCGTCACCGAGTGCGTCATCCATACCCAGGGAGCCGAAGAGGTCAAACTGGCCTGCTGCCTCTTTGCGCTTTACGGAGACCGCCGCGTCCACTGCCGACTCGTGTACCAGCGAAAGCGAACGGCGAGTATGTTTCAGTTCGTCGAAAGCACCCGCCTTAATCAGCGATTCTATGGTGCGCTTATTACACACAACCAGCGGAACTTTCTTCAGGAAGTCGTTAAAAGACTCAAAGTGCCCCTTCTCTTCGCGGGCTGCAATCATGCCGTCGACCACGTTTGCGCCCACGTTACGAATAGCGCCCATACCGAAACGGATATCCTTCCCCACAGGCGCAAAGGTCAGGGTGGATTCGTTCACATCCGGGGGCAGCACGGTAATACCCATGGCACGGCATTCGTTGAGGTACAGAGCCAGCTTATCCTTGTTATCGCCCACACTCGTTAGCAGAGCCGCCATATATTCCTGCGGATAATGCGCCTTCAAATAGGCGGTCCAGTACGATACCAAACCGTATGCCGCAGTATGGGCTTTGTTGAATGCGTAATCGGAAAACGGAAGCAGAATATCCCACAGAGCCTTAACTGCGCCCTCCGAGTACCCGTTAGAAATCATGCCATCGTGGAAAGCCTCATATTGTTTATCCAGCTCAGCTTTCTTCTTCTTACCCATCGCGCGGCGCAGCAGATCCGCTTCACCCAGCGTATAATTCGCAACCTTCTGGGCGATCGCCATCACCTGCTCCTGATATACGATCAGGCCATAGGTAGTATCAAGAATCTCGGCAAGAGGCTCTTCAAGCTCGGGGTGAATCGGCTGAATCTCTTGCTTACCGTTCTTACGAAGGGCATAGTTCGTATGCGAGTTCGCGCCCATAGGTCCAGGGCGGTACAGGGCAAGCACAGCGGAAATATGCTCGAACTCTTCAGGCTCCATAAGCTTGAGCAGGCTGCGCATTGGACCGCCATCGAGCTGGAATACGCCTAGGGTGTCACCACGCGCCAGTAGGCGGTAGGACTCTTTGTCATCAACCTCTAGGTTTTCAAGGTCTATCTCTATACCGCGGTTCATCTTGACGTTATCTAGTGCGTCAGAAATAATCGTCAAGTTGCGAAGACCCAAGAAGTCCATTTTGATAAGACCCAGACCTTCACAGGTGGGGTAATCAAACTGGGTAATAACCTGTCCATCAGCCTCGCGGCGCATCACAGGAATCACGTCAGTCAGGTTTTTGCTCGACATGATAACGCCCGCGGCGTGCACGCCCCACTGACGTTTCAGACCTTCCAGACCTTTTGCGGTCTCGAAGACTTCGCCGTAAATCTTATCGACCGGATCCTCGATAAGTGCACGCAGATCGCCCGCCTCGGAGTAGCGCTTATCTTCGGGGTTATACACATTGGCAAGTGCAATGTTCTTACCCATAACGTCCGGCGGCATCGCCTTCGTGAGGCGCTCACCTACCGAATAAGGCTGATCCATCACGCGAGAAGCATCTTTGAGCGCCTGCTTCGCCTTAATAGTTCCGAAGGTGACGATCTGTGCAACTTTGTCCTCGCCATATTTCTCGGTCACATAGTCGATCACTTCGGCACGGCGGCGATCGTCAAAGTCCACGTCGAAGTCGGGCATTGACACGCGGTCGGGATTGAGGAAGCGCTCAAAAATCAGATCGTGATTGAGCGGGTTCAGATCGGTAATACGCATGGCGTAGGCGACCATCGAGCCTGCGCCGGAGCCACGCCCTGGGCCCACACGGATACCGTTGTTCTTTGCCCAGTTGATAAAGTCAGCCACCACCAGGAAGTATCCGGGGAATCCCATGGAGGTAATAACGCCTACCTCATATTCCGCTTGTTCACGTACCTTATCGGGCACGCCATTGGGGAATCGGTAGTGCAGTCCTCGTTCAACTTCCTTCACGAACCAGGATTCTTCGTTCTCTCCCTCGGGTACAGGGAAGTTTGGCATATAGTTCGCTTTGGTATTGAACTCGACGTTGCATCGTTCGGCGATTTCAAGAGTGTTTTCGCAGGCACCCGGAACATCGCCGAATATCTGATACATCTCTTCCGGCGAGCGCAGGTAGAAGTTGTCCGCATCGAATTTAAAGCGTTTAGGGTCGGTCAGGGTCGAACCAGACTGCACGCACAAAAGTGCAGCGTGCGCGGTGTGATCTTCTTGGCGAGTGTAGTGCAGATCGTTCGTCGCGACAAACGGCAGGTTGAGTTCCTTGGCCAGACGGTGCAGATCTGCTTGCACATTACGCTCGATATCAAGCCCGTGATCCATGACCTCACAATAGAAGTTATCTTTGCCAAAAATGTCACGGAATTCTGCTGCCGCGGCGACTGCCTCTTGGTACTGCCCCAAACGCAAACGAGTCTGAATTTCTCCGGAAGGACATCCGGTCGTGGCAATGAGCCCTTTAGAGTAGGTTTGCAGTACTTCGCGATCCATACGCGGCTTGTACAGCTGGCCTTCCAGTGAGGCGACAGATGATGCGCGGAAAAGATTGTGCATGCCCTCGGTGGTTTCCGCCCACATAGTCATATGGGTGTATGCACCACCACCGGAAACATCGTCGCGAGAGCCATCGCCCCAGCGCACACGTGAACGGTCGGTACGGTGGGTTCCGGGAGTCAGGTACGCTTCCACACCGATAATGGGTTTAATGTCATTGGCCTTCGCTTGACGCCAAAAGTCGAAAGCACCAAAAAGGAACCCGTGGTCGCTAGTGGCCATAGAGTCCATTCCGAGTTCCCGTGCGTATTGAAAGAGATCGCCTAGGCGGGCAGCGCCGTCCAGCATGGAATATTCGGTATGCACGTGCAGATGCGCGAAGCCCTTCTTAGCCACGTTTTCTCCTCGTTAGCTGTGGTTGTTGGTCTCTTAGTGTGCTGACTGAGTTTTAGTTATGCTCTAGTAATGTTCCCGGTGCGAAGTGCCTCAAGTGCATAGTCTAAATCCTGCGGATAGGGGCTCTCAAATTCAACGCGCTCTCCGGTGGTAGGGTGAGTGAACCCTAGACGATGCGCATGCAGCCACTGCCGGGTCAGGCCAAGTTCGGCGCTAAACCGGGGGTCGGCTCCATAAGTGAGGTCGCCGCAACAGGGGTGCCGTAATGAAGAGAAATGCACACGGATCTGGTGAGTCCGTCCCGTTTCTAAATGCACCTCAACAAGAGAGGCAGACCCGAAAGATTCCAAAGTTTCATAGTAGGTAATAGAAGAACGTCCATCCTCAATAACGGCGAATTTCCATTCATGTCCGGGGTGCCTGCCGATAGGAGCATCAATAGTCCCCATGAGAGGATCCGGCAGTCCTTGTACCAGGGTATGATATACCTTCTCAACGGTACGATCCTTAAAGGCACGTTTAAGCTCGGTATATGCCCGCTCGCTGCGTGCCACCACCATAAGCCCGCTAGTGCCGACGTCCAGCCGATGTACAATCCCCTGACGCTCCGCCGCCCCGGAGGTAGCCACGGTAACGCCTTCTCCCAGAAGAGCCGAAAGAACAGTAGGCCCATGCCACCCGTGAGAAGGATGCGCGGCAACGCCAGCAGGTTTATCGACCACCACAATATCGTCATCGCAATAGACTATGCCGAAGCCATCTACCTTTTCGGGCTGAATATCGGCAAGGTCACGCGGAGCAGGCGCATTCACAAACACAGTCTCGCCCGCAGAAAGTTTATGCGACTTACCGATTTTCAGCTCATTTCCACACTGAACCACACGCACATGCCCGTCGCGAATCCAGCCGGATGCGCGGGTACGCGGTATCTCAAGGGCACCGGCGAGAGCAGCGTCCAATCGCATACCTACTAGAGCCTCAGAAACATCGAACTCGGCGGTTATGCCTGCTGGCGCAACATTATCGGTCAATTATTCCCCTTCGGAGATCTTCTGAGTTTTCACGTGGGTAGATAGTGCGGAAGCCTTCTTCGCAGAGGATTTAGCACGTGTACCGAGCAGCGTTATGCCACGGAAGTTAAGCAGTACGATTAAAGCCATACAAACGCAGATCGCCGAATCGGCAATATTAAAGATGGCAAAGTTAGGCACCGAAATAAAGTCCACCACGTGTCCCATACCGAATCCTGGCTCACGGAAAAGACGATCAAAAAGGTTTCCGAGAACACCGCCCAGCAGCCCTCCAAGGGCAAGGGTCCAGTTCAGAGCCCGCGTCCTTCGGAAGAGGTAAAGGACGGTTACAGCGGCAAGCGCCATAATAACCGTAAATATCCAGGTTGCATTCTCGCCGAGAGAAAAGGCAGCGCCAGAATTCCTGATGGAATACCACCACAGAAGACCATCGATCACGGGGATGCGCTCCCCAATCTGCATCTTGGTAACCACCAGAAGTTTTGTGCCCTGGTCAATGAAAAAAATAGTAAGAGCCGTTAGAATCCCGACTACCCATGCGCCGCGTGATGAGAGTATGCGCGTAACAGATTTATGCGATGCTGTTGAACCAGCGGCAGACGCAGTGGTCTCTTCAGATTCCATGTATCTCCTCGGTGAAGGGCAATGAGCAGGGCGGCGGATGTTGTACCTGAATTCGCCCTCCTCTAGCTTATCTTAAGCCAGGTATAAACAACCGCCCGCAAAGCCAGTAGCAAAGTTCTTCTTGCCACGGATGCGGACGGTGTTTATAAAAAGGTATCGAAGCTTAGAGCTTAGCGAGCATCTGCTTCAAAAGACTTAAGAGTCTTCAGCTCTTCAAGCTGAGAGGTGAGGTGTTCCTGCAACTTCGAACGGTAACGCGACTCAAAACCACGCAGGGATTCCACGGTGATTTCCAAACTGTCACGCTCATCGGTGAGCTTGGAAAGAACCTCATCACGCTGAGAACGTGCAGCTGCCACCAGATCTTTAGCTTCTTTCTCACCCTTAGCAACGAGTTCTGCACGGGTTTTTTCACCCTGAGAGACGTATTCGTCATGGAGTTTCTGGGCCATGGCAAGCAGACCTGCTGCATCCTGAGCGCCGCCAGCAGCAACGGGTGCTGGGGTGCTGGTCTTATCCTGTGCAGCGGACTTAGCCGTTGCGGACGAAGAAGACGTATTGTTGGTCGCCGGAGTTGCCGAACCAGACTGGGCGGCTGCAAGCTTACGCTTGAGGGATTCGTTTTCGGTGTACAGCGCGCGGAGCTCAACAACAAGCTCATCAAGGTAATTATCAACCTCATCGCGGTCGTACCCGGATTCGTTTCTCACAATTTTGAAGCTCTTGTTAATCAGATCTTCGGGGGTGATAGCCACAGCTTATCTCCTTTGGAATAAAGTTATCTGTGAATAGGTTTTGGGATGCCCATAAATTTATTAAATAAACTTACGGTGCTGGCTAGGGTACCGCCCATTATTCTACTCTTCTCTACACTTCAAGACCCGATTTTCCAGGAATTCGGCGCAGAGAACCTCTTACCATCATAGTAAATGTATTTCCTGACGGAAAGTCTGCCTCGCCGTTATTGCTTCATACATCTTTATGCATATCAGAAAAATTTATGCTTTGACCAGGAAATATAACTGTTATTTAGCGTGAAAAAGTTAGTGTCAAAGAGGTCATCACTGACAATAAAAGTCCCACGCCTAAAATCAGAATCAGAAACCCAGTATCAAGGGCGAAATTACCAATACGCAGTGGCGGTACAACCTTGCGAAGCTGGTTCATAGGCCAGTCCGTCAGAGCATACACTCCAGAGGCGCACAGCAGGGCAATCCCTCGCGGACGCCACCCCGGCACAAAGACACGCACCCAGTCCAGAAGCATCCGCAAGAGCAACCCAATGTACAGAATGTGCAGGGCTATGGTAATGATGGCGAAGATGTACCCCATGCATTACCCCTGGTCAAAAGGAAACGGACCCTCAGCCTCAAAAGCGCCCGGTGCCGGAGTCGTGTCAGCCCCCAGTACCTCTAGGTTTTCGGGGGTTAGCAAGAATACCTGCCCGGTCACACGTTCAATGCGACCTGAGAGCCCGAATGCGAGTCCGGAGGCAAAGTCCACAAGACGTTTAGCATCCGAATCGCTCATTTCAGCGACATTCATAATCACAGGAATATTCTCACGAAACGCTTCACCAATAATTTTGGCGTCGTTGTATGAGCGGGGGTGGATTGTTGTAATGCGGCGCAATTCGTCCTCATCTTCCTCGTAGGGGTATCCGGCACCAAGACCCTCGTCAATGCCGTAAGAGTTCACATCAAGCTCATGAACTTGATCGTAGCCGGAGGAAGGGTAGGGGTACTCGTCGGTCTCGTAGTGATTTTGCACCTGGTATTCCTCTCGGTTAGTTTTCTGTTCCCGGTGTGGGATTGGCGTGTAAGTCGCGGCAAACTGGTTGGTTTCTTGCCGCTGAGCTGAAGTTTGATAAGCAGACGATGCCGTAATCGCTTCTGATTCTACAGATAGTGGCTCCGCAGCGCCCGTTGCCTGTGGCATAGCTGCGGTATCAGGGTTAGCAGATGCTGGTGTGGGTAATGCATTCAGCCGGATTCCAGGTGATGGAGCGGGAGTTTCAGTGGAAGGAATAGATGCCTCATCCGTCGAATCATGACTATGGACATCCTGCATACCTTCCGATAATTCTTCAGTTTCCGACCCATAACGAGTCACGCCGAAGAAAGAACCGAGGCTATTGGCAAGTTTGCCACCGCCTTGTTTCGCCATTCTTTACTCTCGTTTCGCAGTCGTACATTCACATATATGCGGGAGATTCGCTCCACCGATACCTGAGATTCTAACGTGGGAAATAGCACCGCACATGCTGTCGGTTCGACACCGATTATATATGTTCACAGAGAATTTTGGGGGTATTCCCACGGGCTTTATTGACGATGATGCATATTCTTAAAGACGACGTCAACCATCCCTCACAGGTGTACATTCTACCAGCGCTTGAAAATCCTATCAGCGTATTTCTCATCTGCTGCATGCCTTGCACAACAAAACCTGGTAAAAATCTAGGGGTAATCTCGCTTCCCCATGATGTCGCTTCCTACCCGCACACACGTAGACCCCCAGCGAATAGCGGCTTCTAAATCTGCACTCATACCCGCCGAAATCTGATCTGCATGCGGAAACTCGGCGCGCAGGCCCTGCGCCAATTCCCAGAGTTTTTCAAAGGATTCGTCGGGGTTCGCACCCAGTGGCGCCACCGCCATAATACCCCCACAGCGTAATTCTTCTTGAGCTTCGATACGCTCAGCAAGCTCTAAAATCTCGTCTTGGTCCGTTCCACCACGCGCCCCTTCCGATGCATGTCCGGCCGTTGCCTGCGCTTCAAGCGAAACCTGAATCAGACATTCTAGAGCTCCTTGGGATAGAGCCGCTGGGGCATCCTGCTCCCCCGCCTCATAGCGAGCTACTTGGTTGCGATAGGCTTTTGCTAAAGAATCAATCAGAGACGAACGATCTACGGACTGTACCTGATGGGCATATTTTACGACGGACTTTGCCTTATTCGTTTGCAACTGCCCAATAAACGTCCAGTAAGCGGGGTCGGCAGGTTTTTCGATGGCTCGAAGAGCACGAGCTTTAGGAGCCGCCTCTTGATCACGGTTCTCACCAAAAATACGTACCCCCTGGGTGTAAAGCGCTGCTACATCAGAGGCAGGGAAAAACTTGGTCACGGTGACAAGGCGAACTGTAGGGCTATGCTCGGTGCGCACACCACTGGTATCGGCTTCAGCATCGCGGACGCGCGCCATAACCCGTGCGTAGTTATCCGCAAGCTGCTGCGCGCGTTCCGAGGTGTACGTCAATGTCTGTTCTTCGCTCATCATCAGTCCCCTTTACCGATATACCCTCATACTCAGCTCTTCTTCGATTTTAAGATCTTAGGAAGGTTTCGTCACCCATACGAGCCCAGCGATACGTCCGGGTGCTTCACCTCGATTCATAAATCCTCGATGCGAAAAAAGACTGGTGCTTTCATAAGTGCAGGCTGCCAAGTCGGTAGAAACCTCTATCTTCAGCTTATTCAAGAGAGCAATCGCTCCCGCTGGCAAATCTAAAGCCGGTGTTCCTTGGCTTGTCTGAGCGTACGTTTCAGGAATCTGCTGTGTCGCATGTTCGCGCATATCTTCAGGTATCTCATAGCAGCTTCCGCATATACTAGGCCCTAACCACGCGTGAATCTGTGTTGCGCCCTGCTCTCGCATCGTCGCAACTG
The DNA here is from genome assembly GCF_000164695.2 of Rothia dentocariosa ATCC 17931. NCBI lineage: Bacteria > Bacillati > Actinomycetota > Actinomycetes > Micrococcales > Micrococcaceae > Rothia > Rothia dentocariosa. The sequence goes on along the minus strand of NC_014643.1, from coordinate 1,857,683 downwards.
TGCGTTGAATAACTCCTGCAAGTAGCCCAGGACGCCCTGCATGTGCCACAGCAATAATGGGCACGTCATGTGGGGTAGGTTTCTCTCCCACGAACACGAGTGGAATGCAGTCAGCAACCATAATAGCTAGAGGCTGACCTGTTGTACTGTAGGCAGCATCTGCTTGCGGAGCCTGCTCGCGTAATTGATCGGCACGTTTCAACGTATATGCTCCACGCTCGTCATTCGGAGAAATCTGTGTACTCAGAATATGATCGGCGCATACAATATCTGCACCGTGTACTTGATTGAGGTAGAGGAAAGGAGCCGAACCGCAGAGACTTTGTACATCAGCACGGTTTTTCAGCGTTGCGGTATGGGACTCGCCCGCATTAACATGAAGCCCCAAATTACCGGCCGACCGTGAAGTAAATCCGATATGCACGGTATATGGGCCGCTGGTATAAGTTCCTGTGGAGTAGAACGGGTTGAGGGTACTCATGGTTCTTTCTGCTGTCATAAGGTCAAAGCATACACAAAGGAGCCAGGACGTATATGTCCTTGGCTCCCTTATGTCTAAAAAGGATGTGTGCGACTTACTTCAAGAAGTCGGGCACATCGAGGGTATCGCGCCGCGCCGGGGACTCTTCCACGACGGGCGGTAGATCAACATCAAAGCCAGCCGCGGCAGGAACATCATTCTGCTGAGTACCATTCTGCGCACCGCCGAAACCATATCCGGTTGATGCGGGAGCTGCAGGAGCGGCCTGCGCAGAGCCGCCGAATGCCTGCTGAGTACGCTGCGCCTGAGCATTTGCCGAAGCTGAACTGTTAGCGTTGGTGTTAGTCTCAGGATTGACAGCGTCAAATCCAGCGGCAATAACGGTCACACGTGCTTCATCACCCAAGGCGTCATCAATCACAGCACCGAAGATAATATTTGCGTCAGGATGTGCGACTTCCTGGACCAGGCGTGCAGCCTCATTAATCTCAAATAGACCGAGATCGGAACCGCCCTGAATGGAGAGGAGTACACCGTGTGCCCCATCAATGGATGCTTCCAAAAGTGGGGATGCGATAGCGAGCTCGGCGGCTTTAACAGCGCGGTCTTCACCAGCGGCAGAGCCAATGCCCATCAGAGCCGAACCAGCCCCCTGCATAACAGACTTAACATCTGCAAAGTCAAGGTTGATCAGACCCGGAGTAGTAATCAGGTCGGTAATACCCTGCACACCGGAGAGAAGAACCTGATCTGCCGATTTGAAGGCGTCAAGCATCGAAACGTTGCGATCAGAGATAGAGAGCAAACGATCGTTCGGAATCACAATGAGGGTATCTACTTCATCACGAAGTGCAGCAATGCCGGTTTCTGCCTGGTTCGAACGGCGACGACCTTCAAAGGTAAAGGGACGAGTTACCACGCCGATCGTGAGGGCACCCAAAGAGCGTGCAATACGTGCTACAACGGGAGCACCGCCGGTACCGGTGCCGCCACCTTCACCTGCAGTCACGAAGACCATGTCTGCGCCCTTGATAACCTCTTCGATTTCCTGGGCGTGGTCTTCAGCAGCCTGACGACCGACCTCGGGGTTTGCGCCCGCTCCGAGACCGCGAGTTAGTTCACGACCAACATCAAGTTTGACGTCAGCGTCAGACATCAAAAGTGCCTGAGCATCTGTGTTAATAGCGATGAATTCTACGCCTCGCAGGCCAACCTCGATCATACGGTTGACTGCGTTGACGCCACCGCCACCGATACCGACGACTTTGATGACTGCCAAGTAGTTCTGGGGAGTTCCAGCGTCCATTTATCCCTCGATTATTTCGTGTAAATCTCTAGAAAAAACCAAAGGTTCAAGTAGAACCTTAGTCTTCCTAACCTCATAGTGACTTTATCTGCAAGGATACCAACAGTTTCACCAGGTTCCTAGTTGCCTGAGGTATTTGACGTGTATTATTTATAGATTTTTATAAAAAATCTATCTTTTTACCCGATGCTTAACCATAAGGTTAAAGGCTAACGAGTAACCGGAACACGCGGCGAAGAAACATCATAAGTGTTTACTTTATTAGTAGCTTGTCCTTGTTGTGCGGTTTTTGACTGGTCCTCATGTACCGCCTCCATCAGTTTGGTTAAAACCTTAGCTTTAAGGTCACTCTCTTCAGCTGTACCCCACTGTACGACAACCCCATCCTTCAAGGTTAAGTTAATATTTGAGGTTGAGCTTGCCCGTGCCTCCTTCACCTGTGTCAGGATTGACGAGGGCAAAGCAGAGAGCACATTTGCAACCGTGCGGAAGGCCGCAGAGTCCTGGGGAGCTTCCTGTCCAACATCGACAAGCGGAACATTGATTCCATCAGCATTCTCAACTTCACGAAGTTTGATTCCCTCACTATCAACAACCATATATTTCCCGTCCTGATGAATGACGGCAACAGGGGTACGCTCTTTGAGGTTTACAACTAGTTCATGCGGAGGATGCGCCTCAATCTGCACGCCGCGCAGTACATGCTCCTGGTCGATAAGTTCACGCACCTTCTGATCATTAATACGAGTCAGCGGCGTGCCCTTGAGTGGTTCCAGTTTCTGCTCAACCTGCACGCTATCCAATAGCGAAGCGCCTTCAACTCGAATAGTCTGAACAGAGAGCAGCGGAGAATAAAAGACCAAACCGATATATAGAAGCACAGCAAGCATAAACGCACCAACGCCATAAAGGATTTTCCGCAAGCGAGTGAGCGGACGTCGGCGCTTCGAAGTCTGACTCTTACTTTGGTCTTCTGCCAAAAGCCCGTCGAGCCCAGGGTCATTGCGTAATTGGGCGATACGCCCCTGCTCTTCGCGGATCTCCTGTTCCCGCGCTATCTCGGTTTGGCGTTCCTTCTCACGTTCACGACGCCATCGGCCAAAGGTACTAGACGTAGATTTCGCCGATTGTGAATCCAACTCATCCGGTTCAGATTCCCCTGCATCCAGACGTATATCACGGTCCTTGAGCTCTGAAGATTCAGAATACGTTGCACGGGAAGAACCCGTCTGGCTCTTACTTTCGGTATGAGTTTCTTGCTCAACAGGATTCGTCTGGTTCTGAGGGCTCATACCTTCAAAAGATTTTGACGTATCTTCAGCAGGTTTAGCTTTCTTTTTGCCGCGAACAACCGGTAACTTCGGAGTACGTATCGGCGAGGTTGCAAACGCTTCCGTGCCCGGTTTTCGCTTTTGACGTCCTTTAGCCACTATTACTCCTTAAGGTAACGGGCATGTAGCTCATGCAGAATACGCTCTCCTAATGCGGTAACATCACCTGCACCAATGGTCATAATAATATCGCCTGGAACAGCACACATAGCAATATCTTCAATGGCTGCAGCTGCATCCGACGCATAATGCACCTCAGAAAATCCAGCACCGGTGATAAGTTCACTCGTGACTCCCTCAATCGGAAGTTCCCGGGCAGGATAAATATCCAGTACATACGAACGATCAGCCTTCGAAAGAGCCTGCGCGAAATCGGCGGCAAATTCTTGGGTGCGTGAGAACAGATGCGGCTGGAAAACCACATAGAGGTTATGCCCATCGGCAACCGTGCGGCCGGTCTCAAGTGCACGGAATACCTCTGTTGGGTGATGAGCATAATCGTCAAAGACTTTAATACCCGCTACGTCACCACGCAGAGTAAAACGTCGATCTGCTCCTCCGAAGCCGTATAACGCGGCGGCCGCGTCCTCAGGTTGTGCTCCAGCGAGAAGAGCGGTAATAAAAGCTGCCGCTGCGTTCAACTGATTGTGAATACCGGGTACCCGCAGCTGAGCATCCTGTTCGCCTTCGTAATGTTTACTCGCGCACTCGAAAGACCAGCGCAGTGTTGCCGAAGACTCCGAGCCGTGGCTCGTAATGCGTGAAACCCGTAGATCAGCCTCAGTAGACTGGCCGTAAGTTACCACTTCAATCCCAGCATCGCGCGCACGTTCTGCAAGCGCACGAGCGCCTTCATCATCCCAGCATGTCACCAAGACGCCACCAGGGACCATAGAGGCAACAAAACGGTTAAACGCCTCATACACGCGTTCGGGAGTTTCGTAGAAATCCAAGTGGTCAGGTTCAACGTTGGTAACCACTGCGATCGCAGGCTGGTAGCGCACAAAAGACCCATCGGATTCGTCAGCCTCTGCTACAAACCAAGAGCCTTCACCAGTGGCCCCCAATCGCGCGTTGCTGCCGTATCCTGCAATAACTGTTCCTACCGCGAAAGACGGGTGAAACCCTAACTTATCCAGCATGACGGCAATCATGGAACTGGTTGTGCTCTTACCATGCGTGCCAGCAACCGCTACAACCTGTGATGCTCCCATAGCGGCAGCCAAAGCCTCAGAGCGGTGCAATACCCGAAGGTTCTGAGCACGAGCCGCAATCAGTTCGGGGTTATCTTCGTGAATGGCCGTTGAGATAACAACGGTATCAATATCGTGAATATTCGCAGCATCTTGGGGAGTATAAACACGAGCGCCCGCTTCACGTAAAGCCTGAATAGTCGCCGTTTCTGCTCGGTCAGAGCCGCTTACGGGAATACCAGCTTTCAGCATCAACGTTGCAATAGCACTCATACCGGCACCGCCGATCCCTACAAAATGCACACGTCCCAACTCCTGCAGAGATGCGCGCGCGGGAAACGGCGGGTTCAGGGGCTCAGGAAGCACCATGTTAAGGTTCATCAGTTCGGACATTTATTTAACCACCTTCAGGGTTGCCTCAGCCATAACATGTGCGGCATCACGAATGCCCAATTTATATGCTCGACGACCCATTTCTTTTAACTTCTGAGCATCAGCCATCAACGATGGAATTTCACGGGCAAACCACGCCCCGGTCATTTTCTTATCTTCGATGAGAAGCGCGGCTTCTGCCATAACCAGAGAACGAGCATTGAGACTTTGTTCACCATTACCAAACGGGAGCGGAACAAAAATTGCGGGTACACCCACCGCAGCAACTTCGCTTACGGTTGCGGCTCCAGCACGGACTATCAAAAGATCGGCTGCGGCATAAACATCCTGCATGCCGTGACTAAACTCAATCTGACGATAATTTGGGGCTGTAACGGGCTCGCCTGAATCATCCACAATAGCTTTGCCTTTACCAGTAATATGCAAAACCTGAAAACCCCAGTCCTCAAAATTCGTAATGTTCTCAGCGACGGCGTTATTAAGGCTTTGTGCGCCTAAGGAACCGCCCGTCACAATCAGAACAGGCTTATCAGGGTCAAGACCTAGAGTATGCCTCGCCTGTGCTCGTGCCGCTCGACGGTTCAGATGCGCGATCTCATCTTTCATGGGCATACCCACAAGTTTGGCGCGAGGGAAAGGGGTGTTGGAGAAAGCCACACCCACAAACTTCGCTAGAGGACCACCCAGTTTATTCGCCAGACCGGGCTTTGCATTAGCCTCGTGAATAACAACAGGAATGCGGGAGAAAAAAGCGGCAAGATATGCTGGCGGACACACATAACCACCTACGCCTACTACAACATCTGCATTCGCATCTTTGAGAATTTTACGGGTTTGCGAAATCGCTTTTGCGAATCTTGGTAAAAAGGTTAATGCGTTAAGCGATAGACTTCGGGGGAAAGCTACACGCGGAATAAACTCAATATCAAATCCAGCTTCAGGAACTAATTGAGCTTCCATCTTATCCTTGGTGCCAAGAGTCAGAATATTAGCTTCCGGCTCAATCCGGCGGATTTCGCGTGCTATAGCAAGCATCGGGTTAATATGACCAGCGGTGCCGCCGCCAGCGAGAACCACAGAGGGTGCCTTAGACATAGATAATAACTCCCAACAAATACATTCACCTCATTTTACGACATAGCAGGACTAACCCCGTAGTGAAAGAATATGAAGTCGGGTATATACCCACGTCCCGAGCCTGGTATTCCTCCTTTCCCTATTTCAGAGGCTATGAGCGTGAACCACCCTGGCCAGGTTTACGGCCTCGCGGGTTCTGCTGACTCTGTGAAGGCTGCTGCCGACGTATCTGACGTGATGTTCCCGCAGAAGGCTGCCCTGAAGAAGATGTTTGGGAACCCGGTTGAGGGTGCAAAGGTCGCAACCCGGCTGGCAAACGTCCCGATGACGAAGAACGGTGACGCGCTCGATTGGCGTTTGTGCGCTTTTGCAGGTTCTGCAGGGGAATTGTGTCTTCATGGTCTGCAGGGGTTGACCGTTGCTTGCCCTGCGAGGGGCGAGATGCAGGATGCGCATCTCCCTTACGGCGCAATTGAGGAACCCGTTCATGGGTATGCAATCCATTTGGATGTTCCTCTTGGAACCGCTGCTCACGAAGTCGCTGCCGTTCACGCTGAATACGCTGCTCTTCATGAGCGAGAGCTTCCTGATGCTCCGCCTCACGGCGACGCTCAGCAGCACGATCGGCACGTGCTTGAGCGCGCTGCTCATACGTCTTGCGAGTATGCTCACGCTGTCGCTGGGTTATGCCCAACCAGGATGGCAGTTCTTTAACTCTACGCAGTAAGCCCCCACCCCAGTAATCTTTACCAAGAGCTCCACCGGCTTCTTGCAGTTGAAGCCGCTCATCTTCAACGATGGCTTGAAGAGACAGTCGTCGCTTCCAGTCTTCATTAGCGCGTCGCACTTCGCGAGGTGTCTGTTTCGTTAAATCGGCGGCCGGTATGGGCCCACCTACAAGTGGAGTTTGCCGCGCAAAAGCATAGAGCATACCTGCGGCAAGCATTGATGAAATCAAGGATGAACCGCCGTATGAAATAAAGGGAAGCGGCACACCAATCACGGGAAGAATACCGGAAACCATCGCCATATTCACAATAGCCTGAGTGGAAAGCCATGCGATAATACCGCCCGTTGCAATACGAATAAACGGGTCTGCGGTTCGGGCGATAATGCGTAACGCACAATAGATCAGGCCCAGGTACAAAAGCACTACGGTAAGCGTGCCCAAAAGCCCCAGTTCCTCGCCGATAATGGCGAAAATGTAATCGTTATGTGCTTCGGGCAAATAGTTATACTTCTGGCGGGATTGTCCTAGACCAACGCCCCAGAACCCACCGGTTGCCAACGCAACCCCGCCAGCCTGAGATTGATCACAGACAGAACCGGTGCACACACCGAGAACACTCATCAGTCGTTCACGACGGTTTGAACTCGAAATTGACCCCACTACGGCACTCACGATCAGAATAATCGAAAGCCATACCATAGTCTTACGGTTTGCGCCCGCAATATATACCATGCCCAAGAAGATAAAGGCGTAGACGATCACGGTACCGAGATCTTTACCTGCCAGAATAAGCAGCATCAAAGGCAAGAGTCCAAAAAGTGCGGGAAAAATTGCACGAGATGTCTTCTCTTTGAGTTTACTGCCCTGCCGAGTCATGACCATCGCTATCCACAGCACAATAGCGAGTTTAGAGAACTCCGAAGGCTGAATCTGAATGCCGCTGAACCTAATCCAGTTACGGTTGCCATTAATATCGGTACCAATAGCAAGAACGGCAATCTGGGCAAGAATCGCCAGGGTTAAGAGGATATTAACGACCCACATTTTGCGGTACCGCTGTACTTTCAATACTGCTATAGCCCCTAATGCAGCGGCGCCTAGAGCGGCAAACATTACCTGACGGGTTACCTGTGAGAAAGGGGACATTCCCTGTGAAATCATGCTCACAGATGATGCAGACAGTACCATGATCACGCCAAAAACTGTGAGACCAGCGCATACTAAAAGAATCAGTCGCGGCACATCCGCTAAATCGCGCGATGCGGAACGCTTATAAAGAGACGAGATAGCGTTATGCAGAAAAGAACCGAGCCTCGTTGAGCCGTTCCTGCCCTGGCGCTGTGCATGACTTACGCCTCCACGGGTCGACGAGTGAGTCTGACCGGGTGCATTACTCATGCGTTCTCCTCTTCTGTGTCTTAACACGACAAACTCAATAGATTTTTTCCTACAGCAGAAAAGTCTACACGGCGTTTATCGTTTCAGAGCAATCAATATGCCTTCAGATACCGACAATATGAGATTTGACCGCATCCACAAAAGCGTTACCACGAACGGCATAATTGTTAAATTGATCCATCGAAGCAGCGGCAGGCGCCATGAGTACTGTATCACCCTCAGCGGCTAGCTCTTCTGCTTTGACTACGGCAGCTTCCATAACAGTAACCCCGTCAGAGGGATCATTCGCCGAAGCCGTCATATTATAGGTAGGAACATGGCTTGCATACTTCGCCAAAGATGTTTTAAGTCCCGCCGTATCAGTGCCAATGATTAATACTGCTTTCAAACGTGAAGCATGCTGAGCTATAAGATCATCATACTCCACCCCTTTAGAAAGACCTCCAGCAATCCAAATCAGCGAAGGATAAGCGCTCATTGAAGCGTTAGCGGCGTGTGGGTTAGTAGCCTTAGAATCGTTGACCCACTGGATTCCATCGCGGTAAAGCACCGTCTGATTACGATGCGCACCAGGCTTATAAGAACGCAGTCCATCCCGCACAGCCTCAGGAGCAATATTTGCAGCACGACATAATGCGGCAGCGGCTAGCGCATTCTCCACGGTGTGCTGTGCGGGAGCTTGACCGGGAACGGGCGCTAAATCTTCAAGAACACCAAGCTCAAGTGCCTCGCTGTATCGATTCTTCAAAAACGCACGGTCAACAATAATGTTTTCCGCCAAGCCCAACATGGAGACTGAGGGGATCTCGGTTGAGCTAATACCGATGGCACGGGCACCTTCTATAACGTCTGCTTCTTCGACCATACGCAAAGTATCAGCATGATCGGTATTGAAAATACACGCTGCCTGAGTATTTTCGTACACACGTGCTTTATCGGCCTTGTAAGCCTCAAAGGAACCGTGCCAATCGACGTGATCTTCCGCTACGTTAAGCACCACGGAAGCGTATGGCGATAGTGAAGAAGTCCAATGCAGCTGAAAGCTCGAAAGCTCTACCGCAAAAAATTCATAGGGTTCATCGTCGGCAACAGCGTAGACTGCTGGCATGCCCACGTTCCCAACCTGCAGAGATTTTTTACCGGCTGCTTTAAGAATCGAATCGACCATGCCCACGGTCGTAGTTTTCCCATTGGTTCCCGTCAGGCACAGCCACTTTGGAGTAACCCGACCTTGACGTTGATTCAGACGCCATGCCAGTTCGATTTCACTCCAAATTTGGATACCCCGTTCATAAGCATCGAGCATGACCAGGCTATCTGGACGAATTCCTGGCGAAGTCACGATAACATCCGGGTCTTGATCATCGACACGAGGCACACATTCCATGTATTCCTCACCAAATAAACCCGCCACGTTTCCATAGGCCTCTTGGTAAATTCGGATGCGCTCTCGCTTTTCTTGCGTATCCTGCGCATCAATAGCGGTAATGTGGGCACCTTTCTGGGCCAGCACATCCACTGCAGCATCGCCGCTGGTGCCGAGGCCTATCACGACAACCTTCAGCCCCGCCCAAGGCCCGTCCCAGGTAGTGAGCTCAGCAAGCCGAGGATTATTGACGACTGGATTGACAGCGATAGCATCTGCATATTGGGCACGCTGTGCCTGATACTTGGAGGCCCGCTGCGAGTTCTTAGCGTCAGGCATTAGTGAATCACTCCAGACGTCTGTGAGAACCAATCTCCAAAGAAAATTGCAAGAGCAACCAGCACACAAAGCGCATTTGCAATCCACAGACGGAATACCGAGTTCACTTCACCACTGCTGACAGAGCCGGGGACAAGACCCTTCTTATCTATGGAGTATCTTCCGTTTGCACCGGTTTTCTCAAGATGATGGTGGAAAGGAGTCATGCGGAAGAAACGGTAGGCATGAGGAATTTTATCGCCAACAGATACAGAACGTTTACGGCTAACTTTGAAGACAACTTTCTGCACAATCACCGAAAACACTTCCAGAACCGGCACAAGCGCGATAATGGGAAGCAGGAGCTCGGTACGGGTGAAAATAGCGAAGGAGACCAGTGCACCCCCCAAAGCAAGAGAACCAGAGTCTCCCATAAAGATTTGTGCCTTAGAAACGTTCCACCATAGGAACCCGGCGAGGGAACCAACAAGTGCGGCTGCAATAAGTGCCAGCGACCCTGGATCCCGCACATCATAGCATGCATTTCCCGCCCCACCGCTGCAGGCATGTACGTATTGCCAGATAGTCATGGCAAGGTATCCAGTAAAGATGGTCATCGTTGCGCCACCCGCAAGTCCATCGAGACCATCAGTGAAATTCACGGCGTTAGTGCCCGAAAGAGAAATCAGGGTAATCCACAACACCATGAGGATAGTACCGCCTATAGCCCCAGCAGCCATGAAGTCGAACGAAAGATCACGCACAAACGAAATCGCCGTCGAGGCGGGGGTCACTCCCGCCGCATTAGGAAATTGAAACACCAAATACGCAAAAGGAAGAGTCACCGCCAGCAGACCAATAGTCTTCTGGTTCTCGGTAAGTCCTTCGTTCCCCTGGTTGCGGAACTTCATAATATCGTCGGCGGCACCGACTCCGAGCATTCCTAGTGTAAACCCGAGGGTCAATAAAGCCGTCGCACTAGGAACCGGCGAGGTTCCAAAAACCGCAGCGTTAATCAGCAACGCAAGCAAGTAGGCAACAACGGCGGCTGGGATAAAAATAAGACCTGCCATCGTGGGCGTCCCCGCCTTATGCTGATGCGCGGCGGGGCCTTCTTCACGAATCAGCTGCCCCAACTTGAGCTTCTGCATCTGCTTGATGAAGAGCGGTATTGCTGAGAAGGAGATAATAAACCCTAGGATTCCAGCAATAAGCACAGTAATCATGGTTAATGTGTTCCTTCGTGAAGATGGCTACGGTCTAGGGCGGTCGTCGAGGTTTGCGCTGCAGAACTACCAGCTGATACCGTGCTCAGAGCGGCGCCCGTTAAATCCGTCACCTCAACAAAATCGCCAGCACTCAGCCAAGCTGGAGCCTGTTCTTGAGCCTCGCCAAAGGTCTCGGTGCAGAAGGCAACCTCATCGCCCAAAGAACCTAGTTTAGCGCCATTTGAAGATTTAAACAGCACAATATCGCCAGAACGTAACTCTGCACGCAAAATATTTAGTGCTTCTTGCGGTGTCTCTACCCAGGTAGCTTCGTTACCCCATGAACCTTCAAGATGCGCGGCGTTGTAGGCTGGTTTCGCCTCATTCCCAACCGCAATAAGCTTTGATATATTCATGCGTACCACCAGACGACCGAGTCGATCGTGCTCCTCCAAAGAGGCCTCGCCCAGTTCGAGCATGGCCCCCAAAACTGCCCAAGTCCGTCGTGGCTTCGCGCCTCGTCCCAGTTGGGCCAAAGTGCGTAAAGCGGCTGTCATTGACTCGGGATTAGCATTATACGCATCGTTGATAACAGTCACGCCGTCTGCGCGGTCTGTGCGAGCCATCCTCCATTTAGACAGCGCCCCGGTGTTATTGAGGGCATGCGCAATAGCGTCTCCAGGAACACCAGCGTTATAGGCTACCGTAGCAGCCGCCAGAATATTGCATACATGATGCTCACCAATGAGTTTGGAGGAAATCTCATATTCGCTGGCGTCGGGAAGGCGAAGAGTAAATTCCGGACAACCAGCATCATTAGTATGCAGCCCCAAAGCGGCAGTATAGCGTTCGTACTGCGGTTTCTCCCCCACCCCAAAGTAGGTTACCGGCGCACTTGCACGAGCTGACATGCGTGCAACACGCTCATCATCAGCATTGAGGATCAAGGTTCCGCCAGTACGAATACCTTCGGCAAGCTCCCCTTTAGTACGTTCGATGTTGTCGACCCCGCCAAACTCGCCAGCATGTGCGGTGCCAACTTTAAGGATCACACCATGGTCAGGGTGCACAATATTTGCCAGGTATTCGATATTCCCCACATGATCGGCACCCATCTCAATCACAAGGTAGCGAGTACTTTCGTCAGCGCGGAATACAGTCAAAGGTACGCCAACTTCGCCGTTGTACGAACCTACAGGGGCTATAGTTTCGCCCTGAGAACTTAGGATCGCTGCTAATAAATCTTTTGTGGTGGTCTTCCCCGCAGAACCGGTAATACCGATAACCGTAAGATCGCCTAGAGACCGCATCTTTTCAACAGCGTACTGTGCGATCTTACCCATGGCGAGAACCACATCATCAACCTGGATGCTGGGGTACAGAATACCCCGCTCATCTTTAACAGGGCGTTCGACAAGCGCTAAGACAGCACCTTTGTCGAAGGCTCCTGACACGAAGTTGTGTCCGTCGGTCACCTCACCTGGCTTAGCAACAAATAGGGTGCCTGGTATAACCTCACGCGAATCGGTGGTCGCGAAGGTAGCACCTAGCTCGCTCTCACGCCCGGCTAAGCCGAGCGGTGAGCCGCCTGTTGCCGTAATAATTTCGGCGGCGGAAAGCTTAATCATCTATGCTCCTTATGCTTCTTCAAGCATGCGTCGATAATCCGGAAGAATTTCGAAGTCGTTGGAGACAAGCGCTTTCGCGGTCTCCACGCGGTCGTCAAGTTGCACATCGGTACCGGCAACATCCTGTGCCGTTTCATGTCCACGACCGGCGATAAGAATAGCATCTCTCGCATCTGCGAGTTCAATTGCCCGAGCAATCGCCACTTCTCGCGGAGCAAGATTAAGGATTTGGGATGCTCGCGCACCTTCGGCATTAGCTCGTTCAGCCCCGGCAACAACAGCCTCACGAATTGGGGCGGGATCTTCACCGTGCGGATCGTCATCGGTCACAATCACAATATCGGCGTGCTGTGCAGCAATTTCTCCCATTAGGGGACGTTTGAGATGATCGCGTTCGCCTGTTGCCCCGAAAACAATAATGACTCGCCCACCACCTGGTCGGTCCATGGCTTCAAGCGCCCGAGTGAGCCCGTCAGGGTTGTGGGCAAAATCGACAATAGTATGCGGTGCCAGAGAAATCAGCTGCATACGCCCGGGCACTATAGGGGTTAGTGCCGTGCCATCAGCTAGGGCAGGTCGTAGGATAATGCGTTCTTCCTCAGAAGCACCAATATATACCATCAGTGCGGCGAGTGCGGCGTTTGAAACATTGAAATCTGCCGGAAGATGGGTACAACAGGGAATGGTGTCTCCCGCGCCGTTAGCCAGCGTGAAACGATGCCCTAACCCATCACGTTCAACGTTGATTACCGCCCAATCAAGCGGACCGAACTCAGCTGGAACCTCGGCTAGACCCATGCCGTACTCAGTAACAAGCCGAACAGCATTACCTGTCCCCAGCTGAATCTGGGCGTGGCGAAGCATCTTCTCGCCCCACTCGTCATCGGCAGTGATGACAGCGCGCTCAGTCCGCTCGGGTGTAAAAAGCTGTGCTTTAGAATCAAAATAATTCTGCATGGTGCCATGCAAATCTAAATGATCCTGGGTGAGGTTTGTAAACCCAGAGACCTTATAAACTACACCATCCACACGGTGATAGTCGATAGCATGCGAGGAAACTTCCATTGCTGCATGAGACACGCCGCACTCCCCCATAATCGCAAGGAGAGAATGAACGTGAACAGACTCTGGGGTGGTTAGAGCTGAAGGAACGCTCACACCATCAACAAGAATTTGGATAGTACCGATAAGACCGGTCTTAGCCTTGAGAGCAGTTCGGAATACCGACTCCAGCATGTAGGTAGTCGTCGTTTTTCCATTGGTTCCTGTGACAGCGTAGCGATTCAGACCCTTGTAATCTTGTGACCCATAGATCAAAGCGGCGAGTGATCCTATAACAGGACGTAAAGAGTCACAGACCAGCAGGGAGCACCTATCTAAAGAAAGATTTGCCTCCCGAATCATCCGAACGCCTGCAGTATCCGTGAGGATAGCGTGAGCCTGGGCCTCCAGCGCTTTTTGCGCGAATTGTGCACCATGAGCTTTCGCGCCTGGAAGAGCAACATATAGGTCTGCAGGACGAACTGCACGAGAATCCATGCTGATCCCTCGCACATCTTCTTCAGAGCTTTGATGTTCTAGAACAGGATGCGCACCTAAAGCCTCTAGATGCTCCACGAGCTCAGTAACCGTGCTCCCTCGTGGATTCCGAGGTCGCAGACTCTGCACATCGCCTCCCAAGTGCGAGGTGCGACGAGCGTCTTGAGCCAAGCGCGTTTCGCTGTCCATTATCCTTCTTTCCTGACGGTCATACGCATTTCTTGCCGCCGAGATTTTTATTGTTATCGTCCTCGATCAACGCCAAGGTACGTTCCTATTGTAATAAGTTCTACACGGTCGGGTGACCGCATGTGACTTACCCGTTAGATTTTCCATCCGCAAAAATAGGAATTTTTACTGGATCTGTGGTGGATTTAGGCACGTTATACGTATGCAGTACTTTCTCCATAATCTGTGAGAACTGGCTTGTTGCTCCCACACTACGCACATCACCCTGAGGGCGCTGCAGAGTAACGCTTACGAGAAACTGCGGGTTGTCTATAGGCGCAAGACCTATAAAGGATGTGGTGTATCCGTCATATCCGCCTTTATCGCTGGGAGCTTCAGCTGTACCCGTCTTACCGCCGACCCGGTACCCTTCGACAGAGGCTGTTTTCGCATGGCTTTGAAGTACAACATTCTCCATTAGTTCTCGACATTGTTCAGCAGTTTTTTCGCTCACCATCCTGGTGCCGGGTTCCACATCGCGTTTATGCACCGTACCATCGGCATCAATCAAAGCGTCAACGATGCGCGGTTTAAGTTTCACACCGTTATTACCGAGTGCCTGAAAAATCATGGCGGTTTGTAGAGGGGTCTGGGCAATACCCTGCCCGAAGAAAACTGTGTATTCCTGACGACCGTCCCACTCATGCCAATCAGTTACTAGTCCCTGCTGTTCGCCAGTCAGCTCAATACCCGTATAATCCCCCATACCGTATTTTTTGAGCCAGTTATAGCGATCTTCCTTGGGGAGTTTCTGCCCGACAAGTACCGTTCCGGTATTCATTGAATCGGTAATAATACCTGAAAAAGTCCGGCGCTGTGCGGGGTGGTCAAAGGCGTCCGTGAATGTTTGCCCGTTGATCACCAAACGTTCCGGAACATCATACGCCGAGGTAGGGGTCGTAATGCCGCTTTCGATCAAAGCTGATGCAGTCAGAATCTTCTCAGTCGAGCCAGGCTCAACAACCTGGGAAATAGCACGTGGGCTTGTATCCTGCTCGTTCTTAACTTTCTCAGCGCCGGGATCCATCATCGTAGAATCGGCCATTGCCAAAATCGAGGCATCCCGCACATCCATAACGATAACGGTTCCCCATTCCGCTTTGAGCTCGTCCACACGCGCTTTGACAATCTGCTGCGCGAAATACTGGATATCCTGGTTAATGGTCAAACGTACGTTCTTCCCATTTTCTACATCGGTCGCCTCTTCTTTAGTAACAGGAATACGCACACCATCGGCACTAATTTCGTAGGTACGCTGACCGTCCACGCCCGCAAGATCTTTTTCAAAGACGCGCTCAATACCTACAGATAAATTCTTCTTGATCGTCTCGTTCTCGTTACCGGTTGCCTCATCAACAATACGGTAACGACCCACAACAGAGCCGCCCACGGGTCCGTTTGGGTACAGGCGCTCAGAGATGGCTTCCCCATAAAGGAACGGGGCTCCTAGAGCATCAATACGGCGAAATATCTCAGGGGTGACATTTGATTTCACGACGGCATATTTTGAGTCTCCGTCAAGCTTAGACTTGATAAACTCGTCGGTAACCGTAGGGTCAACGGTATGCAGAATGTCGGTTAGCTCATACACCAACTGTTCTGGAGTGATTTCACTCT
Source organism: Rothia dentocariosa ATCC 17931 (assembly GCF_000164695.2). Taxonomy (NCBI): domain Bacteria; kingdom Bacillati; phylum Actinomycetota; class Actinomycetes; order Micrococcales; family Micrococcaceae; genus Rothia; species Rothia dentocariosa. Next base: position 1,841,870 of record NC_014643.1, on the reverse strand, counting down.
TAGTATCGCGGTCATTATCGTAGCGCTTATACGAAGCAACAATAGTCTGATCAGCAATGATGTTGTACCGCTGCACGCTTCGAGCAAGCACCACTCCGTTAATATCGAGAATCTGACCTCGAACCGCTGGAACAGTCTGAGAGCGCATGCGTTTCTCACGCGATTTCTCGGCAGTATGCTGTGGATCAAACCCCTGTAGATAGAGAAGCCGTGCACCCACGGCCGCCAAGCCGCCAGTAGCCAAAGCACCCACTACAAACCCGCGACGCCCAAGCTGTTGAGGCTCGGGCGGCACGGGCGCATTCTCATGAAAGCTCAAAGGTGTCCTTTCAAACTCTTAAACAGTTCGTTCCAGTCCCCACCAATATACTATCGTTGAGATGCTGAAGGGTTAGTGGATGCCGAGGGTTTTGCAGACGCCGACGATGAAGCAGACGCACTCGAAGCCGGTTGCTGTTTATCCGCCGATGCAGACGGTGCTGCACTCGGCGTTGCAGATGTCGAAGCGCGACTCCCCTGACTGGGAACGGCGGGGGCATCCACGAGGTTGCGAGCGCCCGGGGCATCATCTTTAGGCTTCGCTACAGGAGTAGCCGTGCCGTTAATCTGCCCGCTGTTGATATCCAAAGTTGCCGGAATATCCGTCGCATGCATACCCAGCGAGCTTGCACGGTTCGCCAAGTTTTGCGGGGCCTGTTGGTACCCAATTTCTTGTTGCAGGGCTTGGTTCTCTTGGGTCAGTGTTTGCTCTTGGGTACGCAAGTCCACAAGGTCGTATTGACGGGTTGCGATCAAGATATTGAGCATCAAGATAAAGACCAAGGTCAACGGGATAGCAACAAATACACCCACCAACGCCACAGGACTCCAGCTTCGCGGACGTACCAGTGACAGGGCAAGCGGTACACGACGAGTCTCCCGAGCCTGGGCTTTTACTCGTGAGCTCTTAGCCGCAATCGAACGAGCTGGGTATGCAGATTTCGCCGGGTATCCGATAGTACGCGGATGCTGAGCACCGCCAGTGCGCGGACCAGCGTATGCGGTTACATGTTCCGACAACCGGTTCTGTGCACGATGAGCAATTCGAGCGTGCGTATCAGAAGTTACAGAAGTACGTGGAACCTGGATTTGAGAAACACGGCTTTTCACGTTTGACGCAGGTTTATTCCGCCCCGGTACACCCCGGCGCGTTGGGTGTTTCTGAGCAGGTTTATGCTCAGGAATAATACGCAAATTAGCGTTCCGAGTTCCCCTGCGCTGAGTGGCAGCGCGGGGCGTCTCCTCTACGCCGGTTACAGTCGGCGCTTCGGGAGTGGTAACGCTCGGAGAGTGTTGCGGAGGGGTCATATCCTACTCTTTCAAGTCTGTATCTGTTGTTATGCCAATTAGGTAGATGTGCCGGGAGAGTTAAGCTGTCTTAGAGATTCAGCTGGATACTTTGATTTTTTCTCCGGCACGCAGTTTAGCGCTTGCTGCACGCGGGTTTTCGGCGATTTCAGCCTCTGTAGGCGGCTCTGCACCGCGGGTAATAACTCTTATCGTCGGCTGATGTTCGTCAAGCTCCACGGGAAAGCCTTTAGGGGCCTTCGACGTAGCAGCCTCGGTCAAAGCACGTTTGACGATTTTGTCTTCAAGGCTGTGATAGCTCATAGCGACAAAACGACCGCCGAGTCTCAGAGCATCCAAAGCCGCAGGAACCGCCCGTTCAAGAGCTTCTAGCTCATGATTAACCTCGATACGCAAAGCCTGGAAAGTTCTCTTAGCCGGATGACCGCCCTTGCGCTGTGCTGCAGCGGGTACAGCCTTCTGAATGGCAGCTACCAGTTCCCCAGTCGTGGTGAAGGGTGTGTGTTTTCGCTGTTCCACAATATGCTGGGCAATACGGGCAGCGAATTTCTCCTCACCCCAGTTTTTGATGATGCGACGCAGCTGATTCTCGCTGTACTCATTGACAACGATGCGGGCAGTTAGCTCATCATCACCGTTCATGCGCATGTCCAAAGGTGCATCATAGGAATACGCGAACCCACGGGAACGCTCGTCCAGCTGCATCGAAGACACGCCTAGATCCAGAAGAACGCCATCTACAGAGGTGACTCCCGCCGCAGACATCGCATCTTCTATATGGTCATATACGGTGTGCACAGGCACGAAGCGATCTCCAAAACGCGCCAGACGTTCGACAGCAATAGCATGTGCCTGTGCGTCACGGTCTATGCCGATAACTGTTAGGTTGGAGAACCTTTCAAGCATTGCTTCTGTATGACCCCCCATACCCAAAGTCCCGTCAATGACAACCGCATCCTGACGCGAAATAGCGGGTTCCAACAGCTCCAGGCAACGATCGAGCATAACCGGAACATGGCGTTCCTGTGCCTGTCGTTGTGAAAGCTGCCCCAAAAGCCCTTCCCGATATCCAGGGTCGCCAGATACAGCATTGGGGGATGTCGAAACATCGTGCGTTGGGGCAACCACGCCGGTAAGTGAGTGAGACTCGGCGATCATGATGCTCCTTCCCATAGCTCTAGCGGTCGTTCACAGCGGATCACAGGTTACGTTTGGGGCAACAAAACTGTGTGGTGACATAGTCATTACAGAATTGGGGCGAAAGGATCTTCGTCCAACGACGCAAATTCTGCTTCTGTCTGTGCCATATATTCTTCCCATGCTTTGGAGTCCCAGATTTCCGCACGGCTTCCTGAACCAATCACAGTCAGCTCTTGCGACAGACCTGCATACTCACGCAGCACAGGCGGGATCGTTACACGTCCCTGCTTATCAGGCACCTCATCAGAAGCTCCCGAAAGGAACATGCGCATAAAGTCACGTGCTTGCCGCCCAGGAAGCGGAGAGCTTCGCATCGTTTCGTGGATACGCTCAAACTCGGCGACAGGAAACACGTATAGGCAGCGTTCCTGACCGCGTGTTAGCACGAGACCAGCTGATAGCTCATCGCGAAATTTCGCTGGCAGGATGATGCGCCCCTTGGTGTCCAGGCGGGGTGTATATGTTCCAAGAAACATGCGGCACCCCTTTCCTGACAAGCGGAATACCCGCGACTCCAATTAGGCATGTCTACCCCTGAAACTATCTTCCCCTCCACTTTACTCCATTTTGCTCCACTATTCCTACCTCATGAGGATTTTTCTCAGAAAGAACACAGCTTTTCCTTAGTTTTAAGCGCCAAAGAGGGCGAGTGGTTTATCAAAAACCACTCGCCCTCTCGGACGTTTCTTTAAACTTATTAGTAAAATTTAAATCATCAAAAGTTAGTTTTCACCACGGTTACGATCGTCCCAACGCTCTTCGAGGCGAGACATGAACTTCGACTGCTTTGTAGATTTTTCAGAAGAACCCGCACCTTCCTGGCGAGCTTGGGTTGCTCCCTGCGCCTTGTCTCCTAAGAACGAATCCACCGGAGTCTTCTTACTTGTTGTCGCCAAATAAACACCACCGGCAGCAATAATAAATCCAATAATGCCCAGCCATATCATCTTTGAGGCAACGGCACCGATAATAATACCCAACCCAGCTAACACGCCTAAAATGCCGAGAGCCATGTGTCGGGCACTAAATACGGGAGCTGTATTACCCGTTGATGACATTGATGACGCAAAATGTGGATCCTCAGCGCTCATCAGTTCTTCGAGCTGGTCGAGAACCTTCTGTTCACGCTCAGAAAGTGCCATTTCATTCTCCTTGAACGAACCGGTGACATGAGTGCTTATTCGTCTATCCTAAACCTACAACACTCCGTTGCTTTTATACTACCCCGCAATCCTTTTTTAAGATACCTACCGCTCGCTCGCGTGAAAATTTTCTTCTCTAACCAAATATGGTCTTTTTTACACTCTTTATGGGAAGATTCACCTCAGGACAGATTTTTCTACCCCAGATCCTTCGATTCCCTCCACTTTTTACTCCCCTATACTCCAGAGCGCTCCCCTAAGAAGTTTTCTGTTTTTCTGGGCTGCTCTTGTGAATATATGAAAGATCAGAAGCACTAGAAACAGCTGCATCAGTAAACTTCTGACGGATACTATCGAGAGCATGTTCCACTGCGCTCCAGTCAGGAGCATTGCGGATTCCACTCCAAGCACCAGGCCTGAATCTATCATCACCCACAGTATCTTCAAGATGTTTAGAACCTGCCTCTAAATCTAACAGTATTGCATCGTCGAAGAGTGGATACTGCACTCCGAGCTCACTACGTTCAAGTTTTTCGGCGCGAACACCAATGAGGCGAATAGCGCGTGTCGCATACTCCTGAGACTGCTCAGCAGAAAAGGCCAAAAGCCCCATCCCGCGCAGTGCAGCATGAGATGCCCGATAAATTTCCATACCTGAGTCGCAAGAAACTGACAACGGCACAGATTTCGTATGAGTCTCAAATCCTTCATACCGAATTTTGAGGCTGAGAGAACCTGCCAGCTTACGTGCACGGCGCAAACGTATACCCACTTTAAACGAAAGCGAGCGCAAAGCATCTGTAATCTCATACCCCGACGTAGTATCAGTCCCGAATGTGTGCTCAGCGCCTATACTTTTCTCTTCACGATAGGGCACAACATCACGGCTATCGAGCCCACGAGATGTAGCCCAAAGGTGCTCTCCAGCAGCTCGTCCGAACCGTGCACGCAGCCAGCTTATGTCGAGTTCGCGTAAACCAGCAATTGTTGTAATACCGTATTTACCGAGGGCTGCAGCACTTTTAGACCCTACACCCCAGAGCTTTGAGACAGGAAGTGGATCTAAAAACTCACGGACTTTTGCGGGAGGAACCACCCATAGCCCGTTAGGTTTACTACCGGTCGAAGCCATCTTGGCAATAAGTTTATTGACGGAAATGCCTGCCGAGCTTGGCAGATGAAATTCCTCCGCAATTCGTGAACGCACACGCTGAGCGATATCTACAGGACTCGTTCCATGGATAACTGCACCCGTGAGATCCACAAAAGCTTCGTCCACGCTTACCTGTTCTACCAACGGGCTTTCTGCACGCAAAATATCCATAACAGCCTGCGAATAATACCTATAGTTACCGCGAAGAGGCATGACCACAGCAGCAGGACATAGAGAAAGAGCTCGTGAAAGGGGCATACCAGAACGAACTCCATATATGCGAGCCTCATACGAGGAAGAACACACCACGGCGCGAGGCCCCTGTGGAGCAACGATGATAGGTGCACCCTGTAATTCGGGGCTCTCCAGAAGCTCCACATTAACGAAAAAAGCGTCCATATCAAGATGCATAACAACGCGCCCCTGCTGCTGGTTCATACCCCTCCTTCCCAATTCACAATATAATAGCATATATATTCTATAATTAGTACTTGTATTCTACATTATAGAAACCTCAGACCTTAGGAAGGTTATAATATTCGCAAATATCGACCGGTGCTTTACTCTAGAGGAGTATTCGCGCGCACTCCCCTAAGGAACACAAACATGGCAGAACAGCCGAAACCTGAAAATCTCAGCGACGGCGTTAAGTCTGAGCAAGAAGCTTACCTACGCGCAGTCGAAGCTACTATGTCAGAATTTTTCGCACAACAACGCACTCTGCTGACCGCTATATCTCACGATGCACTGCCCCTTCTTGAAGCTATCGAGTCGCTCTCTTCCGGGGGGAAACGTCTCCGGGCTCTTCTGAGCTATTGGGGATGGCGAGGTGCTGGAGGAGACTCCATACTCGAAGGGTCGGCTCCTGCCCCTATTATTCGAGCAGGGGCTGCCCTTGAGCTCTTTCAATCAGCGGCTCTTATTCACGACGATATTATCGATCGCTCTGATACACGCCGCGGAAAGCCCTCAGTACATAAAAAGTTTGAAACACAGCACATCCAGAACTCATGGGTGGGCGATACTTTCAACTACGGACTAACCGGTGGAATCATCGCGGGCGATCTGTGCCTTTCGTGGTCGGAACAGATGTTCTCATCCATCGGAGAAGGTGCTTTATCCGGCACCGAAGCGCGAAACATCTTCGATACTATGCGTACCGAAGTTATGGCTGGCCAATACCTTGATGTGCTTTCCGAAGTTATTCCAGCAGAGACTCCTGAGAACGCTCTCGCTCGTGCTCACCGTGTTATTCAATACAAATCCGCAAAGTACTCCTGTGAGCACCCACTCGTCTTAGGAGGGGCTTTAGCACTCACCGCAATCGCGCATCAAGACCACCCGATTCTTGGGAAATATCGTGCTTTCGGACTTCCGCTGGGAGAAGGATTTCAGCTTCGTGATGATGAACTTGGTGTCTTTGGAGAACCTAGCGCCACAGGCAAACCCGCCGGAGATGATATTCGTGAGGGAAAACGCACCGTTCTCATAGCGCTAACAACACAAAATATCTCTGCTGAAGACCGCAGGATGCTTGAAGGCGCCTTAGGGAACCCGGAACTCACGAACCAGCAAATCTCTAAAATCCGAGAGCTTATGATAGGCTCTGGGGCTCTAGAGCATGTCGAAGAGCTTATCGCTCAGAAGTCAGAAGCTGTAGATACTGCTCTTCATGCGCTGCCGGTATCCGAGCCGATACGCTGCGCGCTCAGCGCTATAGCGGCTAAGGCGCTGCACCGTAAAGCTTAGTAGAGAATGGTGATGCGGCGCGTCCAAGCTGTTAGATGCGCCGCATAACTATATATTTTTCGGGTACCGTTGGAACTCGATCTTGATAAAAACTCTTCTTAGTTTTGTTTTACCAGGCAAGCGCCTGTGCGCGACGGCGGATCTCTGTCTTGCGTCCGTCTTTCAAAGCATCAATAGGGCGCCCAGGAAGAGAGTCATCATCCGTGTATAGCCAGACGATTGCTTCTTCATCGCTGAACCCTGAGTCTTTGAGTACGACTAGAGTTCCCTTTAAAGATTCCAAGACGCGGTTCCCGTTCAAAAAGAGTGCGGGGACTTTACGCACGTTGGTTTCGGGATCGCGCAAGGCTATCAAAGACCCGTCAGAAAGAAGATTATGTATGCGAGTGATCTTCAGATCGAGGATCTCAGAGATCTCTGGAATAGTGACCCACTCGCCTACAAGGGCAAAGGTCTGAGCAATATTTTCGTTAGTCACCCTTTAAGAGTGCCAGAGAGCCTAATCAATTACCACTTATTCCGTGCCGCAAGCTGGTGTGTTGCAAGTAGCGTGCTCATCTAGCCTACGACTAAATCATAGGTATACACCTTTCCTGAAAATCTGCTGAGGGTTAGGTTCCGACATGACAAATAGGGTCGCATCATTCAAATGCATCGCCTAAAATTTTTATCACTATGAGTCATACTCCACAGCCTAATTCCGGTTCCTCTGTGCCCGGTCCTGCTCCCCAAACGAATCATAAGCAGCCGCTGCGGTTAACCGGTCAAGTGCTCGAAAAGCACTACCTCATGGGACGAATGATAGCCCGCGGAGGCATGAGTGAAGTCTATTACGCTTCTGACTTGTGGTCGAATAATCCCGTAGCTATTAAAGTGCTTACACCCGAACTTGCCGAACAAGCGGAGAACAGGCAAAAATTCCATCGTGAGGAAAGCTCTCTGCGTAAAATTGGCGGGGGTCACACAGTAGGTGTGTTGTCTTCAGGTACCGAGTATCTTCAGGGGCAGCGCATTATGTATATCGCTTTGGAGTACGTTTATGGGTGTACGCTCAGCCAGCTCCTTCGCTCTCGCCAAGCGCTGTCTATGGGGGAAGGTCTTGAAATTTTGCTTCCCGTTGTTGAAGGGCTTTCAGAGGTGCATGCGCATCGGTATGTTCACCTCGATATGAAGCCGGGGAATATTCTTTTAGATACTCAGCGGCGCATTAAGTTAGCAGATTTTGGTCTTACACGCCGCAACGACCAATATGACTCTGGGGTTCTTATGGGTACCCCCGCCTATGTGGCGCCTGAAATTTTAGACCCGCAAGGACGTGTTGGTGCTCCAGCGGATATTTTTGCGCTGGGCGTTATGATGTACCGTATTTTCTCCGGTCGTTTACCGTTTACCGGTTTACACAACGATCAACAGGTTCTCTACCACAACGCCAACATTGAGATGCCTCCAATTACGGAAGTAGCTCCGGGAATCGACCCCGATATAGCGGGGATTATCAGGTGGTGCACACGTAAACAAGCGGATGCACGCCCCGAGGACGCCACGGAACTTTTCACTGCTTTATCCGAGATAGCCCAGCGGATGACTCCTAAAGATCGTGCATGGCGTTCCCCGCATCTTGAACCTCCCGAGCTTGCACTTTGGGATGAGGTGGGTGATATTGCTGAGCGCAGCGGCATGGCGCAAATGGTGCGTGATACTCCTATTAGCGCGTACGGCAGCGCGGTAGATTTGATTCTCGACGTAGATGCAGAGAATTCAGTAATTGACGATTTCGGTGTCCCTCTCTCCCCTGCTGTCCATGAACAAGGGCATATCGGTATTGGTCCAGAACCACATGGTCCCGACGAGAGCCTAATATCTCCCCCATCTTCAACCCCTAGTGCACCAGCGAATCTCCATAACGCGCTACAACCAGAGCCATCGCCAGTACCACGATCAGAATCACCTTCCACTCAGCACGTTCCTCAGCAAGAAAAGTCTATGTCCAAAGAGCAGCTAGATGATGAATCGTTCTCTGCCTATGCAGATCCGCAACGAATATATGATCGCCGGAATTCAAGTGTTCCTGTCCAAGCAAACCAGGAGCAAAATTCCTCTCTAGACTCTGAACAAAGCTGGATTTCTCAAACGCAGGAGCGCGAACGTCGGCACATTCTTGATCCTCGATTCCCTACCGAGTCTCTTGCCGAGCCACCTTCAGCTACAGCGTGGAGCCTCGCCGCATTAGTGGTGGTCGTTCTCTTTATGGCGGCTGGTTTTACGGGCTGGATGCTCGCCACATCAGTGCTGCAGGCCGCCTGGTGGCAAGATTTTTCCAGGCTTTTCGGCGGATTATAGAGTAATCCCATATGCGAAGGTCGCATAGAAACTCTGTAAAGTTCTATGCGACCTTCAGCATAAAGCTAAAACTAGATTGCTTATCGGTTCCTGAGATACTCGGATACCAAGAACGCGATTTCAAGCGACTGCGAGTGATTCAGCCGGGGATCGCAAAGAGATTCATAACGATCAGCTAGGGCTTCTTCATCAATAGCGTCTGAGCCACCTAGGCATTCAGTAACGTCATCCCCGGTCATCTCAACGTGAATACCGCCAGGGAATGAGCCGAGAGCATCATGTACCTCGAAGAAACCGCGAACTTCATCGAGTACATCGTCAAAACGGCGGGTCTTATAGCCGGAAGGAACGGAAATTGTGTTACCGTGCATAGGATCGGTTACCCAGATAACCTGTGCACCAGCAGCTTGTACCCCTGCGACGATAGGAGGCAGCTTCTCTCGAATATTCTTAGCCCCCATACGGGTAATAAAAGTGAGGCGACCGGGTTCACGATTCGGGTCAAGTTTATCGATAAGGGCCAGTGCATCTTCGGCGGTGGTTGTGGGACCGAGTTTTACGCCGATGGGGTTACGCACTTTAGAGAGGAAATCCACGTGCGCATCATCAATCCCACGAGTTCGCTCACCAATCCACAAGAAATGGGCTGAGGTGTCATAGGGCAAGTCGGTTCGTGAATCGATGCGGGTGAGGGACCTTTCATAGTCAAGGACTAAAGCCTCATGCCCCACATACATATCGGTAGTTTTGAGCGCATCAAAATCAACTCCACAGGCTTCCATGAATTTGAGGGCGCGGCCGATTTCATCAGCTGTTTGTTCGTATCGCTCATGCGCTGGGTTTGAAGTAAACCCGCGGTTCCATTGATGTACCGCGCGTAGATCTGCAAAGCCACCTTTTGTAAAAGCACGCACAAGGTTAAGGGTGGCGGAACTGGTGTGGTAGCCGCGCAGCATACGTTTAGGATCATGCTCACGAGCTTCAGGCGTGAACTCAAAACCGTTGACGGTTTCGCCCCGGAAGGAAGGCAAAGTAACATCGCCACGTGTTTCCGTATCCGAGGAACGTGGCTTTGAGAACTGGCCAGCCATACGACCCATCTTCACCACAGGCATCGAAGCGCCGTAGGTAAGAACCGCCGCCATCTGGAGAAGAGTTTTGATGCGACCAGAGATTTTGTAGGCTGTGGCACCTTCAAAAGTTTCGGCACAGTCACCGCCCTGTAGCAAGAACGCACGTCCTTCGGCTACTTCCGCCAGCTGTTCGCGCATAGAATCTACCTCACCAGCAAAAACTAGCGGGGGCAGAGAGCTCAGCTCGGCAACAGTTGCGTCAAAATCAGCGTGATTTGCCCATGTAGGCTGCTGATCTATATGCAGATTCCGCCAGGTATCCAACCCGTAATCTGCGCCAAGCTGGTGGTTATGGTTCGCGTTGCTCATGGGTGTGTACTCCAGAATTTCTGTATGGTTCAGCACGCTGACGCGGCGTTACAAGGATAAAGATTATTGTACCTTCCTAAAATGCCGTATCTGAGCATATGGCGCAGTCTTAGATAAGTTTATGGGCACTCTGCACACAGACGGTTTACAGCCTGTTCGGCGGTTAAGCTGTCGGACGCCATGAGTTTTTTCACCGCATCCGCGTACACATCAACATATTCTTGCCCGCTAAGCTCACGAATAGCTACACCTACACGATCCGCAATCTCACGTTGTACGGAGAAAAGATGCGCTTCGTGACTTCTGCTGGAGAAATCTAGCGGCTTTCCAAAAATTGTACGAATCGTTATCTTTTGTCCGCGATTGTGCAGGTGCGGCCTGTTTGTTCCCAGCGGCTGCACCAGGTCCGTACCAATCTGCCCTACTGGTACGACGGAAACTCCAGATTCAAGGGCTAATCTTGCTACTCCAACTTTGGGACGGTAGCCACGCCCGTCAGGACTGCGGGTGCCTTCGGGATAGATCCCCAGTATGCCGCCTGATTCTAGCACCCGAAGGCCTCTGGCAAGAGATTCTTGACTTTTGACCCCACCGGAACGATCCATGGGAAGCTGACCCATGCTTGTAAAAAATTTAGCCATAGCGCGACCTTTGACACCGGATGTTGTGAAGTAATCACTTTTCGCCAAGAAATTAATAGGGCGATCGAGCGCAAGAGGTATAAAAACTGAATCGCAAAATGCTAGGTGGTTACTTGCAATAATGACCGGTCCCTGGGGTATGTTCTCAAGCCCGATAATCTCATGCCGATAGAGACTATGCAGAATGGGCGTACTAAGAAATTTGAGGGTGCTGTAGGCGAGGGTCATAGCTCTTCCGTCATAAAACAATAAATGCGGGATAGGCACGCGTACCCGTATATGACGGATGTGGTTAGCGAGCACATATCACGAGAGGACGGCAACAATGCGAAACCTCTACGTGATTAGATTGTAACGGTTTTAGCAGTACCGTGCCGAAATCCCCTCTTTCCCGACGCCGAGGTGACTTTTGTCTGATAGTTATCTGTGAATATTATCGTTTTCGCGCTCTTAGCGTAGCTCAGACGGTGTTATCCCAGAGCTGTAGGTAATAATTGACCACGAACCTATTCAACTCTTGAACGGTTCCAAGTCTCAAAGTGAGAGCGTACTGTTGAAAGGAAGCCATGAATATTTTCGAGAATGCAGGTGAACCGTTGCGCCGCATCCGCCGTCAGGCACATCAGCGTCGTGAGCTTGCCGTCCAGCCCTCAACAATGCGTGTGCAAAACTCTTTAGAGTCGGAGTTCAACCACGATCCTATTTCCCATCCGGCTGACCGTGAACTCTATGAGGGTGATGTTGGCCTTCTCATCATTCATGGCTTCACAGGATCCCCGCACAGTATGCGACCTATAGCAGATCACTTTATTAAGCTCGGCTACCCTGTTGAGATGCCTCGTCTTGCTGGGCATGGCACACACTGGCGAGACATGGTGGCGACCGAGTATAAAGAGTGGGTTGATGGTGTCGAAGAAGGATATTGGAAACTCCTCAATGCAGGCTATCGGGTTATCGTAATCGGTATTTCTATGGGCGGGTGCATTGCTACCAATTTAGCGGCTCGGCATGATGTTCTAGGCATGGTGCTCATTAACCCCTATTTTGTGGATGTAAACCCCATGATGAAAGTGGCACACCGAGTTGCCCCTATATTTCCTTCGCTCAAGTCTGTTGGATCTGACATTGCCCGTCCTGGAGTTGATGAAGGTGCATATCCACGAACTCCTACCGTTTCTGTACGGCAGCTTCACCTTTTGGGCCGAGAGACTCGTGAGCTGATACCCTTGCTACGGGCTCCGGTGCTTTATCTGCGTTCCCTCCACGATCATGTTGTCTCAGATAGTTCGCACCGCTATTTTCTAGAACACTGCTCAGCACCGGTAAACTTTAAATGGTTGACTCACAGTTACCATGTGCCGACTCTAGACTACGACGCGGAACTTATCTTATCCGTGATACAAGATTTTGTCGTTGACTGTGAAGCATAATCCAAGCTACAGCGTTGAAAGGCCTTGTATGCAAATTGTCTCCGTACCCGCAGAAGCTATGGTAGATCCAGCGTTGAATCTCACCAGTATTGTGGAACGCCATGCCTCCGACACCTCAAATCCAGTGCTGTATCGGTGGCAGATGTCGCCTGGCAATTGGCAGGACATTCACGCACATCAGTTTCATGACATGGTGGTTTCCGTAGCTAAGGGACTCATTGCCCATGGCGTTAAACCTGGTGATCGCATAGGTATTATGAGCCGCACCCGCTTTGAGTGGGCTTTAATAGATTTTGCTATCTGGTATGCCGGAGCCATATCGGTACCTATCTACGAGACGAACGCACCCGCACAAGTTGCCTGGGCCTTATCGCATTCTGAGGCACAAGCGATTTTTGTGGAGAACGATAAACTGGCCCAGATTACTGATAGAGCGCATAAATTTCAGCCTCTCAGTATTAAGAACCGTTGGGTCATTGAAAATGGGGATTTGGATATGCTCATCAGAGCAGGTTTAGACGTCTCCGATGCCGAACTTGAAGCGGCCCGCACGCATGCTCATGCCGATTCGCTTGCAACCATCGTCTACACGTCCGGTACAACAGGTAAACCTAAGGGATGCGCACTCACGCACGGAAACTTTCTTAACTTGAGTCTTAACACGCGCATAGTGGAACCGGAAATCGCTAATCCGCGCAGTTCTTCCCTTATCTTCTTACCTTTAGCGCATGTTCTGGCAAGGTTTATTCAGATTCTTGCTTTGGATTCCGGAGTTGTTGTTGGACACTCCCCTACCATTAAGAATCTTGCTGCTGATCTGGATAGTTTTAAGCCCACTATGCTGCTGGTAGTACCGCGGGTCTTTGAGAAGATTTATGAGGGAGCATTAGCAAAGGCGGCGCGAGGCGGTACCTTAAACAAAAATCTTTTTAAGCGATCAGTTAACGCCGCTATCGCTTGGTCTGAGGCTAAAGTTTCTGGGAGGCTTCCTCTCAAGTTAGCGGCGCAATATGCACTCTACGATAAGCTAGTTTATGCGAAATTGCGTGCCGCTATGGGCGGCAAATTACGTTACGCGGTTTGTGGAGGCGGGCCTCTCTCCCCACGGTTGAATCATTTCTACCATGCAGTAGGAGTCCGAGTGGTTGAGGGTTATGGTCTCACGGAAACATGTGCGCCGATTGCTGCCGGGCGCATCAGCAATTTTCAGATCGGGGCTATTGGTCCGCTTCTGCCAGGTTCTCAAGGCCGTCTTGCCGAAGATGGCGAGCTTGAACTGCGTGGAATCGGCGTGATGAAGGAATACTACAAAAACCCCGCTGAAAATGCCCAGTCTTTCACTGACGATGGATGGTTCAAGAGCGGTGATCTAGCCCGTTTCGATGATCAAGGGCTCCTCAAAATTGTGGGGCGCAAAAAAGAAATCATCGTGACGGCCGGGGGCAAGAATGTTATTCCGGGCACTGCGGAGAACCATCTACGAACTTCTCCCTTGGTATCTCAGGCTATGCTCGTGGGAGATCAGAAACCCTTTATTGCGGCTTTAGTTACTCTCGATCCCGATACTCTCCCCGATCAGCTTGAACATTTGGGGCTTCCGCGTTCCCTTTCCATGCCGGAGGCCGCCGTGCATCCTGCCGTGCGTGCCGCGATCCAGCGCATTATTGACGAGGCTAATCAACTGGTATCTCGCGCAGAAGCTATCCGCGAATTCCGCATTATGGGTAAGGATTTGACGGAGGCGGACGGCTATTTAACACCTTCTCAAAAGCTCAAACGGGCTAAGATTCTGCAGGATTTTTCTGCTTATGTGGATGACATCTATAGCCGTGTTTCGGAAAGCGCTAATAATAAACTCGAACGTCTGCAAAGCTACGCCGAGCAAGCTTCTGATAGGCTCCAAGAGTTCAAAACAGAGAAGACAGAAAAACTTCATGATCTAAAGGTCGAAGCGACTGAACGCCTTGAAGAGTTTAAAGGACAAGCGGCGGAAAAGTTATCTCAGCATCAGCCAGTCCGAGCCACACCTTCAGATGAAGAACGTACATACCCTGATGGTAAAGAGCACATGCGCGGAGATTTAGAAAACAACAAAAAGCTTCATGAATCTCTTCGGAAGAATCGTAGCTCTTGAACGCGAAAAGAGGCTAAAAGCTGTGGGGGCTCTCACCAAGATTGGTGAGAGCCCCCACAGCTTTATATATGAAAACTAGTTATCTACATCTAGCCCAAGAAGAGCATTTTCTATAACTTCAGTCAAAGCAGGGTGAATCCAATACTGACCACGGGCCATGTCTTTCACACCCAATCCGAAGCTCATGGCTTGAATAAGCGGCTGGATCAACACTGAAGCTTCTTCCCCTACAAGGTGGGCGCCTAAGAGCTGTCCCGTGTCTTTGCGGGCAATAAGTTTCGCCAGTCCCACGGAATCTTCCATAGCCCATCCATAAGCGGTATCGCCGTAGTTCTGGCTCTTCACCGTAACTTCGAAGCCCTCACGCTCCCCCAGCTTCCGGGCGTTCTCTTCCGAGAGCCCCACAGTTGCTATCTGCGGATTACTGAAAACCGCAGCAGGGACAAAACGATGATCGCTGGCAACAAAGCTATCGGGATGGCTAAGGTTATGTTGAACGGTCCGTGCCTCATGGTTTGCCACATGCTTGAGTTGGAATGGCGAGGAGACATCACCTAGCGCGAATACTCCAGGTACGGGAGAACCGTTATACAGCACACGCTGGTATTTATCGGTTCCAATAAACCCGCGGCTATCGACGTCAAAGAAACTGGATGCTTTAAGAGTATCGCTATTGGAACGACGACCAGTTGCGGCAAGTACGGCATCCGCAACAATCTCCTCTACCTCGCCATCGTGTTCAACTACGACGGTAACGGTTCCATCGCCGTTCTCGCGAATCTCAACAAGAGAGCGTTCCAGGAGAATGTTCCACTGGTGAGATGCGGCTTCCACGAACCGGTCTACAACTTCTTTATCTACCTCACGGAGAATACGGTTAGAACGAACAACTTGATAAACCTGTGCCCCCAAAGCAGAGAATACATGTGAAAACTCAGCAGCGACAACCCCGCCGCCAAGCACCACAAGACGTTGAGGGAACTCTTCCAAACGCATAATCGTGTCGTTTGTATGAACCTGTGGTAAGTCAATACCGGGAACCGCAGGAAGAACCGCCCGCGAACCCGCAGCAATTACAACCTGGCGACCATAAAGTTTCTGCCCGGACTCTGTCTGCACTGTATGAGCATCAATAAAATGAGCGTATTCGGGATAGTAATCCACGTTAGGTAGACCAGCGCGCCAGTCACGCCCACCAGCAGAAATCTTATCGATGCGCTGAGGGAAAATACGATCGCGTATTTGTGCCCAGTTAATCGCAGTAATTTCAGCCTCAATACCTAACTTATTGAGCTCACGTGCTTTCTGCGCAGTAGTTGCCGGGTACACAAACATTTTCGTGGGGATGCACCCAACGTTCAGGCATGTTCCGCCGAAAGTACCGCCGTCTATAAGCGCTACTTTTTTGTTATCCCATTCCGGTCCTATCAGGGTGTTCCCCGATCCCGAGCCGATGACGATAAGGTCGTACTGTGCTACGCCATCAATAATTTCGAGCTCTTTGATACTCATAGTCCCTCACCTGCAATAAAGATTACTGAGTCTTGATACGTACGTTACAACGCTATACCCCGGGTTTTTTATTCCGGGGCACAGGACATCCGTCTCTAGGCTCTACAGTGCTGCCATGAGTCCGGCAAGCAGACGTGTAAATCGTATGGAGGGCTCCACAGCTTCTTCGTCGGGCCAGAAGTGAATCGGATGTGCTGCCCCAAGAGCACGCTGAATAACAGCTTCCTCGTTGAACGTAGGCTCAGCAACAAGCTGCCCGAAGAGTGCCTTCAATTCTTCATACCGATAGCTGTGCTCGGGATCGTCGGCACGTAATTTATTCACGACAACGGCAGCAGCCTCAACAGAACTATTCTCGTCCTTCTGGAACCTAACAATCGCACGGAGGGTACGCTCAGTACCCGCCACGGAGAAAAGTGAAGGCTCCGCAATCGAAAGCACTCGCTGACTTGCACCCCATCCAGTTGCTGTAAGGGTCCCTAAAAACGGTGGGCAGTCGATGAGGACTAAGTCGTATGTGCTCCCAGTATTTTCAATAAGGTTCTGCAACCGTTCAATGAAGGGCGCAGGCTCTTTCGTATCGAGAAGGGCCGAACGCGCCGAACCACGAGCTACATGAATTTCGCCGCCCTCTATAGGATTGCTCGTGAGTAGCGTAGGTGTACCCACCAGGCTATTCCAAGCTGACGGGCTCACAAGGCGGGTGAGCGCATCGGTGTCATGGGTAAGCAGGATAGAGGCAATGTCCGGGCACCCGCCTTCCGCGGCAAGTCCGGTACTAGCGTCCCCGTGGGGATCGAGATCTATGACAAGGGTTTTGAGCCCACCGTGCAACGCTGCTGATGCAAGACCTAACACAATGGAGGTCTTACCCACGCCACCTTTGAGGCTACTAACACTGACAATTCTAGGCATGGCGCTCCGAAGTTATAAGTTCAACAATTGAATGAGTGCACTCTTATTTTATCGAAATTACTTGCGTTCGATAACTCTCGATCGCAAGTTTTCCCAATAATCTTTACACTCGTGTATATCACGCATATGTGGTGCCACAGCGTATGTCTTTAAAACCACTCTACTAGAGTATTGAGGTTTTAGTGCACGTCAGGCTTTACGGGCGCGGCGTGCGGCAAGTTCGTCTTCCGCGTCCGATACCGTCTGCATCTCTTCACCAGGTTGTCCATTCAGATTCGCTTCGATCTCACGCCATACTCGCCCAATAGCAATTCCGAAGACACCTTGACCAGCCTGTACGAGATCAATAACTTCGCTCGGCGACGTACACTCATAAACGGTGGTTCCATCGCTCATCAGAGTGATTCCTGCAAGGTCCTCGATCCCCCGAGTATGAAGATGGTCAATAGAGGTACGAATCTGTTGTAAAGATACTCCGGTATCGAGAAGGCGCTTAACGATCTTGAGAACCAATACATCGCGGAAACTATAGAGCCGTTGAGTCCCAGACCCTGAGGCGGAGCGCACAGTAGGCACCACAAGCTCCGTACGAGCCCAGTAGTCAAGCTGCCGATAGCTAATCCCGGCGGCTTTCCTGGCAACAGACCCGCGATACCCTAGGTTCTCGTCGACGATTGATACAGGATCTTTAAAAAGAACCCCCTGTTCACCACGCGGAGGCGGTGCCATCGGAAGAAGAACTTCAAACCCTTCTAGTTGCTCGGCTGTACCATGCATATCATGGTAAGCCTCAGAAGAACGAGATCCAGTTTTTGAGGTATTCCCTGGTGTGGTCTTGTCACCGACGCCGTATCGCGCCATTGGCAATACCTCCTTCTTATCCGATGTCCGTAGCCGAACGGGTTACTTCTGTTTGTTATCCTACCTTGTTACCCGTTCAAATGCACGGAAATACCGGGCACTAAGCTCCAGCAGTTTTTACACGTTTAGAGAGCAAATACATTACGGGATAAAAGAGGAACCGCGCCTTCTGAAAGCTACGGCAGCCTTTATAGTTTAACCTATCTCTCCCCTTAGCATAAAACTTGCACATCTTCAGGGTGGGAGTTGAGCTTTAGTAAATTATTCTTCGCCCGCACAACGTCTGAACGCGCCTAGAATACGATCATGGAAACATGTAAACCCTCACTCTGAGCACTATATCCGCAACAAACCTTAAAAATTGGATGCGCAAAAGCGATCAAACTTTCACGCATCCAACACTGAGATTGAGTGATATTTTTCTTGGCAGGACTGACTCCTGCTCCATCTACGGAGGCAGAAGCCAGCGCAAGCTTCTAACTACATGCGTACAGAAAGCCCTAGTTATACGTCGGCATTGCAGACTCTACAAGGGTTGCATGCAACTGCAGACAAAGTTTGCGAATCTTATCGGCTCGCTCTTGGGCCTGTGTCTGAGAAGCTGCATCACGGCGCGAAGCTAAAGGAGCCACCGCGATCTCAACAAGAGAGATTTCACGGTCTGCTGCAGATTTGAAAGCTCTCAGATGACGGGGCTGAATACCATGCCCCATAAGCTCGGCGCTAGCACGGGCGATCAGCACATCATATTCAGTGTATTTTGCGTCTGCTTCGTCATCCAGAAGTCCGAAGTCAATAAGCTCACGAATAAGCTCAACAGAAGCACCCGAGTACTCTGCAAGCTCACGGATACTGTATGTACGCCCTTCCGCAACGTTGGTGGATCCCAAAACCTGGTCCAACATCTCGTCCGAAACGGGTGCAGGTACAGAGTTAATGGCGCGACCAGCCTCAAGATCGTCAAGATGCTGACGAATAACCTTGAGCGGCATGTAGTAGTCGCGTTGCATCGTCAAGATATACCGCAGGCGCTCGATGTCGGTTTGGGAGTACTTTCGATACCCAGTATCGGTACGTTTGGGGTGGACCAAACCACGCTCCTCCAAAAAACGAATCTTAGAGGCGCTGATCCCCGGAAAATCAAGATCCAGTTGACTTAAAACCTGTCCTATAGTGCGGCTCTTGATATCTCGGGGGTCACGACTATCTTTGCCACGTTCAGCGCTCTCTACTAGAGCCTCTGCCCGAGCGAGATTGTCATCAATGCGGGAGTTCATAGTATTCCTTTGAGAAATTGTGCTCGTCAAAGTTACGCCGATGCGCAGACCGCCTCGGCGTGCTGCATAGTACCTAATCGGCTTCTTCGCAGACGGCGTTACTTGTTCTTTTGTATTGTGAGTGAGTGAGGTTCAGATAATTTATCACAAAATGATAAACACTGAACCTTTGAGTCAATCTTATAGTGTTCCGTCTCAGAATTCCATTAGAAAACCGCCGAATAACGGCATTTTCGATGCCGAAAGATTACAAAACTTTAACCATCAAGTAGTAAAACAATACCAATTCATCCAAAAACCCTTATTTTTCCACGCGACACATAAGTATAGGTATTGATAAATTTTTAGAATTATTTGTATTTATTGTTCGTCACATTTTACAAAATTATCCGGTGATTACCGTCTTTTTGGCGGTAATCACCAGATATATATCTACGCCTAGGTACCAGTAATTAGTCCAACTCAGCCTGATAGGCCTCCGCTGAAAGAAGCTTTGCCACATCATCAGCATTTTCAGGACGAAGTTCGATAAGCCAGCCCTCGCCGTAAGGATCGGAGTTCACCTGTGCGGGGTCATCAGCCAGCGCCTCATTGACGGCGACAACCTCACCAGCAACTGGTGACAGAAGATCGGATACGGACTTCGTGGACTCAATCTCGCCAAAGCTACCCTCAGCATCGAGGGAGTCACCGACAGAGGGCAGGTCTACATAAACCACGTCACCCAGCGCATCCTGCGCGTGATCGGTAATACCGACGCGAACAGTACCTTCAGCCGAAAGGGGGGAAACCCACTCATGATCAGATGTGTACAGAAGTTCTGCGGGAACGTTGCTCATAGCAGCGATTTCCTTTCAGTGTGTTCTTGCTACGCACGGTTCTGTGCGAACCTCTCACGGTGTGGGATACGAGAGGCAATACACAAATTATCTCATAGATACGTAATGTTGAGCACGTTTTTTCCGAATCGTGTCATGGGTTCTTAGAAGCAATTTCTATAAGGTTGAAAACGTACCTCATTAAAACTTCACACTCTGAAAACCAGACAGAATATAGTGAGATGCCTCGCCTCTACGTATAGCAGAGACGAGGCATCTCATTCCATTTAGCCCAACTCAGGCTAGAACAGCACTTATCTTATCGAGAGGAGATAACACTCTCTGAGAAGGGGTTCGGGTTACCGAAGCGGTGTGCGGTAATCGAAACGGCCTGTTCACGCAGGAAGGGGAGCATCTCGATACGACCAGCCTCGGTCACGGGGTGGAAGTACACAGCAACATCGGGACGACCACCCAGGGCCGTGTACACGGACTTGACGTCATCACCGATGTAACGGATACGAGTACCTTCAAGCGGAGTACCAGCCAGAGCGCGAACCGGAGTCTTAGCGTTAGAAGCCAAGTATGTGCGCCATGCTTCATCGGACTCGACCAGGTACTTGATGCCTTTGTTTTCAAGAATACCGCGTACAGCGACTGGCAGATCCTTGCCCACAGACAGAGCCATCGGCGCACCCGCAGCCAAGCCAGCAAGAACCACACGAACAGCATCTGCCACAGAGGCGGATTCGTCAGCACGTACCAGCACCTGAGTGGGAACGTAACGCAGAATGTTACGCTCAACTCCAAGCTTTGAGGGATCGTAGCCGTAACCAAACTCGCTCTCCCAAGCCTCAGCATCCGAGGATGCCGAACGGGTCAGGAAGGCGAAATCTTCTGCGGTGCACAAATCGGCGTTATCTGCTGTTGCCAGAACTTCACGTACAGCAACTGACTGAGGAACAGCGGTTGCGGTAGCCTCGGTGCGCTCCCAATCGGACAATGCAATAAGGTAGCTGGGACCGCCTGCCTTGGTACCAGAACCAACAGTGGACTTCTTCCAGCCACCGAAGGGCTGACGGCGAACGATAGCGCCGGTAATACCACGGTTCACATAGACGTTACCTGCCTGCACCTTGGAGAGCCAGAGCTCAAGCTCTTCAGCATCCAGCGAATGCAGACCAGCGGTGAGGCCGTAATCCGGTGCGTTCTGAAGCTCAATAGCTTCTTCCAAAGTATCCGCGGTCATGATGCCCAGGATCGGACCAAAATACTCGGTCATATGGTACTCAGATCCAGGCTTAACGCCTTCACGAACACCGGGACTCCATAGGCGACCGGTATCGTCAAGTTCCTTAGGCTGAATGAGCCAGCGCTCCCCCGGCCCTAGAGTAGTCAAACCACGCAGAAGCTTCTCTTCAGGCTTCTGTGCAACAGGCCCCATCTGAGCTTCAATATCCTGCGGATGTGCCACGTGCAGAGAGTTGACGGAGTCAAGAAGCTGACGACGGAAACGCTCGGACTGTGCGGCAGCGCCTACCAAGATGACGGTAGAGCCTGCGGAGCACTTCTGACCTGCGTGTCCAAATGCCGAGTATACAACGTCCTTGACAGCAAGATCGATGTCAGCGTTGGGGGTCACGATGATAGAGTTCTTACCAGAGGTCTCGCCAAACAGCGGAAGATCATCGCGCCAGGAGCGGAAGAGCTCTGCCGTCTCGTAACCACCGGTGAGGATCAGACGATCAACCTCGGGGTGAGAGATCAAAACCTTGCCAGCCTCACGGTCAACAACCTTGACGAGCTTCAGAACGTCCTTGGGAACGCCTGCTTTCCACATGATCTCAGCAATCAGAGCACCAGTACGTGCGGTAATAGTTGCAGGCTTGAAGATAACAGCCGAACCTGCAGCCAGACCGGCAAGAACACCACCGGCGGGAATAGCCGTCGGGAAGTTCCACGGCGGAACAACCACGGTCAAATCAACCGACTGTACCTGAGCACCGTCAATCTTTTCCAAGTCCTCAGCAAGCATTGCGTAGTAATAGGCAAAGTCGATAGCTTCAGAAACCTCGGTATCACCCTGATCCAGAGTCTTGCCGGCCTCAGCAGCCATAACTTCCAGAAGCTCGGCACGGTGCAGGGCGATTTCCTTACCAACGTTACGCAGTACAGCAGCACGCTCAGCGCCGGAGAGACGACCCCAAACCTTACCCGATGCTTCAGCATCAGCAACAAGCTGTTCAGCCTCAGCGGCAGAAGTTAGCTCGTTTTCCTTCAAAGTAGCAATACCGATTTGAGTGGTCTTGGAACGCTCAAGGATAGCTCGGCCCCACTCACGGTTACCAGACAGCGATGGGTCGGTATCGGGTGTGTTCTCAAAACGACCTGCGGGTACGAAGACGTTATCTGCATTCTCAGTCTGACGGTTTTGATGGCGTTTGCCTTCCGGAACCTCATCAGTGACCGAGTTCAGTGAGCGCATAAAGCGGTCTTCTTCGCGCTTGAAGATTTCTTCGTCAGTTGCGAGATCGAAAATACCCGACATGAAGTTTTCGGAAGATGCGTTCTCTTCTAGGCGACGAATCAGGTATGCAATAGCAACGTCGAATTCCTTGGGGTTCACCACGGGCACATACAGAAGCAGGTGTCCCACACGACGGCGAATGATTTCTGCCTGCTGCTCGGCCATGCCGATCAGCATCTCGAACTCCACGCGATCCTTAACGCCGCGGTCTTCAGCCAAAAGTAACGCAAACGCAACGTCAAAGAGGTTGTGCCCGGCAACGCCTAGGCGGATGTTCTTCGCATGCTCGGGACGCAGTGCGTAATCGAGGATGCGCTTGTAGTTGGTGTCTGCAGCTTGCTTGGTGTCCCAGGTGGTAACAGGCCAACCATGCATAACACCTTCCACGATTTCCATGGAGAGGTTGGCGCCTTTAACCAGACGAACCTTGATGGAAGAACCGCCGTTAGCAACGCGCTCCGCTGCCCACGCCTGCAACCGCTGCATTGCGGCGAGAGTATCGGGCAGGTATGCCTGAAGCACGATGCCTGCTTCAAGATCCTTCAGATGAGGCTGATCCAGGATCTTGGTAAAGACCTCAATGGTCATATCGAGGTCTTTGTACTCTTCCATGTCCAGGTTAATGAACTTCTTGGGGGAAGAGGATGCGGCCAGCTCATACAGCGGAGTCAAACGTCGAACTGCTTCTTCGACAACTTCGTCAAATGCCCAGTGCTGATGAGGACCAGAGACAGCAGATACCTTAATAGAAACATAATCAACGTCGTCACGAGCGAGCAGACGCTTAGTCTCAGAGAGGCGATGCTCGGCTTCATTATCACCCAGCACTGCCTCACCCAGCAGGTTAACGTTCAAACGGTTACCACTCTTGGTAAGTTCTGCGATGGCATCTCCCAGTTTCTCTTCGGAAGCATCGACGATCAGGTGACCTACCATTTCGCGCAATACGCGACGCGCCACAGGAACGGTAGGCCACGACATCTTACCGGCCAGCTTGCCGCCGAAGCCAACGGCGGACTTCATGTACCACGGCAAGAAGGAAGGAGCTAGACCAGAAATACGAGATAGGTTACGACCCGAAACGTTGTCGTCCTCAGGGCGAATGACGCCATCGACAAATCCAACGGTAAAGGGCAGACCCTTTGGGTCTTTCAAAACACCAGCCAGTTGCTTGGCAGCATAAGTTGGCTTAATGGACTGAGACTCAGTCACCCATTGACGAACGAGTGCACGAGCGTCCTGAGCCAATTTCTGGTAATGCTCAGATGCGAAAGGATGCGTCATCCTTGACTCCTAACTAACTACGGTGTGCTATAAGCACACGAAGCGTATTGATGTCTCTATTTCACCACAAAAGGGTATTGAATACCTCATTAGAAAAACTGAATGTTTTTGCCAATAATATTTTAGAATATCTAAATATTTTTGACGGCCGCAAATCCCCACTAAGCCCCATGAAATAGGCGGAAGGGCCTGAGCGCACTACAAGCCAAACAACTACCATCCAACCCCACCTCATCCAACATTCAACAAGCACTTTAAACCTTAAAGATTTACGGCTTTAAACCAGACTTGTTTGCAATCAAAATACAGTACTTAGTACTGGACAAAACGAACAGAGTTCATTTATTACAAGAGAATGACATCCCAAAATGTTTATGAAAACTTTATCGTTGCGTCCGTCGTTTCTGCGACACAGAAAGTACCTATTTCGATACCATGAAGAAAAGCTTAAGGTGGTTTAAGATACCGCATCAGGCAGCCTAGTACTCCGCAAAATGAGGGGCAGCAAGACCGATGCGAACAGCGCACACTTACTCCACTAAACCAACCACGACCGCGCTAATTTAAGGAGACTTTATGTCTGTATCTGATATCCGGCGTATGCAAATGCTTCTGGAGATTCACGAACGCGGCACCATTATCGCTGCTGCGGATGCTCTCAGCTTGACCCCATCTGCTGTGTCACAGCAAATTGCAAACCTCGAAAAAGATACAGGTACAGCATTATTACAACGTGTTGGGCGGCGCGTTCAGCTCACGAACGCCGGTCTTGTCATGGTCGATAGTGCTCGTACTATACTGCGCGAGATAGACCGCATGCAGACAGCAGTAGCAAACCTTGCAGGAGAACCAGCAGGAACCGTGCGCCTGGCGATCTTCCAATCCGCTTCCTTTGCGCTTCTGCCCCGCGCTATCAAGTACCTCGAAGAACATGCACCGCGTCTAATTCTGCACGTTCTACAGATCGACCCAGAGACGGGAACTTCACTCACTCGAAGCCGCGAGTACGACATGGTTCTTTCAGAGGCTTATCCGCACCATCCTATCCCCGAGTATCCAGACCTGCACTCTGAGCTTTTGGTAGAGGATCCCCTGAGTCTTATCGTCCCCGAAGAATCCAGCATCAAATCTCTCAAAGAAGCCAACGAATTGCCTTGGGTTCTTGAGATGGAACAGAATACATCGCGTCAGTGGGCTATCAATCAGTGCCGCACTGTAGGGTTCGAACCAGATATTCGGTACAGCGCAAACGACATGATCACTAATGCAAACTTGGTGCGTTCAGGATGCGCAACCACTATAGTGCCAGGATTCGTACTCTCAAGCCTATCTAACACAAAGGGTATTCGCACAGTAGATCTTCCGGGTAAGCCTTCACGCAAGATCTTTACCGCAGTGCGCACAGAGTCCGCGAAGAATCCGGCCCTAGTAATGGTTCGTGATGCGCTTCAGCACGCCGTTAAAGAAGCATTCGGCTCATAACAAGAATTCTTTAACACTATTTCTCCATCACGGCTCGGGCGAGTTTTTCGTCGAGCACCAGGTCTGTAATAGCGCCCGTACGCAGCGCTCCTCTTAGCGCTGCCGCACGGTGCGTTCCGGAGGCTACGCATATACGACGAGGAATGCGGGAAAGCTCTTGAGGGCTGGGGCCGGATGCCCGACGGTTAATCTCAAGGTCATTCCAGCTTCCGTCCTCCCGCAGAAGCACCGTACATATATCGCCAACCACTCCCTGCTCACGCAGTAAGCGCTGTTCTGTCACATCAAAGTACCCACCCGAGTACACATGAGAGGGAATAGCCCCTCCGAAAGCACCAATACCGAAAACTGCTACATCGACCCGGCTTTGCACCTGCAGTGTTGCTTGGATGCTCCGCTCGCGCCACATCGCAGCTTTGGTATCGGCAAAGTCAAAGAATGCGGGTACCGGAAAATGAATCATATAAGCATCGTAGGCGCTTACCATGCGTCCCAGTAGCGTGCCTAAATATGGTATTCCAGAATGATGCGCATTCCCTGCCCCGTTTAATTGCACCACGCTCACCCCCTCTAGTGGTCGTTTAGGCAGATGCCGCGAAACCTCTGTGAGAGTTGCACCCCAGGCCACCCCGATGCTTGTGCCGTTATCGACTAGCGAATCAAGAAGTTGCGCGGCAGAACGCGCAACCTGGCTCATCCTAGCGATTGGGGTAGCGTCCTGCTTGGTATTCACAAGAGTAACGCGAACTTTGTACCGCTCCCCCAACCGTTTTTCGAGCTCATGTCGGGTTCTATACGAGTCGTCGAGGCGAATCTGCACCATGCCTGTCTCGCGCGCATTTTTGAGTAAACGCGAGATAGTTGCGCGTGAAACTCCTAGGCGGGATGCAATAGTATCCATTGTGAGATTTTGGATGTAATACAGCTGCGCGACCTCATAGGTTTGGCTGAGTCGTTCGTTCATTCGTTCCTAACCTTAAGTGAAAATCCGTTCACTCCACTTGGTAATTATTTCACCACTAAGTTTTACTTGAGAGCAATACGTCCTCGGTTCGGCATGTAGTCCGGCCTCCATACTCACAAGAAGAAAGATACCTATGAGCTCTCAACAATTTGCGCAACTCTCGCACCTAACAACAGAATCCCGTGCACGTGCCCTAGCTGAGATGAGCAGCGGTACTGAACTTGATGTTCTGGTAATTGGCGGCGGCATTACTGGTGCCGGTATTGCCCTTGATGCGGCGACTCGCGGCCTACGCACAGGTATTGTGGAGGCCGGGGACTGGGCTGCGGGCACCAGCGCTTGGTCCTCAAAACTTATTCACGGTGGCCTACGTTACCTCTATAACCTAGATTTCAAACTCGTAACCGAGGCTCTCAAGGAACGCGGTCTGTTGCTCGAAAAAATTGCACCTCATCTTGTGCACGCGCAGCCCTTTTTGTGGCCATTGAAGACGCCGGTCATTGAGCGCTCCTATTCCGCTATCGGCATTGGCATGTACGATACTCTCGCATATATCGGTTCGCGTGGTAAAAAGGGAGTTCCTTTGCAGCGTCACTTTACAAAAAAGGGCACCAAAACAGTCTTCCCAGATATCAAAGACTCCGCTTTTACCGGCGCTATTCAGTTCTACGATGCCCGTGTAGATGATGCCCGCTTGGTCGTTGATGTTGTTCGCACCGCCAGCGGTTATGGTGCCCTGGCTGCCTCACGTACCCAGGTGGTGGGTATTGATAAAGACACCTCTGGCAAGGTGGTAGGTGCGCGACTGGCCGATCTTGAAAGCGGACAGGAACTCACGGTCAAAGCCAAGCACATTATTAACGCCACCGGGGTCTGGACCGAAGAATCCGAATCTCTGGCAAGCCCGGATGCCGGCCTTGAAGTACTCGCTTCTAAGGGTATTCACATTGTCGTGCCGCGTGATCGTATCCAGGCTACTAGCGGTATTTTCACGAAGACCGAAAAATCAGTGCTTTTCATTATCCCGTGGCAGCGCTACTGGATTATTGGTACGACCGATACCCCGTATACCGAGGATCGCGAGCGCCCTGTGGCAACGCGTCAGGATATTGATTATGTGCTGGAGCAGGCGAATAAGCTGATTGCTAATCCATTGACCCACGACGACATCATCGGTACCTATTCGGGGCTGCGCCCCCTCTTGCAGCCGAAGGTTAAGGGTGATGGCGCACAGTCCACCAAGGTGTCTCGTGAGCATACTGTCACAGAGGTTGCCCCCGGTATGAGTGCCATTGCTGGCGGCAAGCTGACTACCTACCGCGTAATGGCGGCGGATGCGGTTGATTTTGCACTCGGTGATCGTGCGCAGGAACGTCCGTCGGTGACGGAAACAATCGCGCTGGTGGGTGCCGAGGGATATCGCGCTATTGAGGCAGGCCGTGACCGTTACGCGCAACGCTATGGTTGGGATGAAGACCGTATTACCCATCTGCTGGAACGCTATGGCGCGCAGATTGAAGATCTTGGTGCGCTTATTGATGCTGATCCAGATCTTGGCAAACCTCTTAAACATGCACCGCAGTTCTTACGCGCCGATGTCGTGTTCGCTCTTCGCTACGAAGGTGCCCTGCACCTTGAGGATGTACTGGTTCGCCGCGTGCGTCTTGACCTCGAACAACGTGATCGCGGGTTGGCTGCGGCCCCTGAGATCCTTGAGATTATACGATCCGAACTCAACTGGGATGATGCGAAGGTCGCGCGCGAACTTGCACTCTACACCGAACGGGTAAAAGCTATTCGCGAGGCAGAGTCCACTTCTACCGATGCTGAGGCGTCTGCCAAGATTGTGGCTGTAGACCCGGTGGTTCCCCGCAGGAAGCTCAACGTGCAGCACCACTAAAACTTGTGCGAAGCTCAGAGTTTCGCTCAATACTGCCGCAGGATACGGCATTTATCATTGCCGTATCCTGCATGGTATGCCTGTTTGATTTAGTATTTTTCCAGCAGGCACACCACCCATAATTTTGGAATCCTACGATATGTTGTATCCCATGAGATTCCTCTACCTCACAAACGCACCGTCATGGCGCATCCGCAATGGCGCGACCGGACTACCCGGTAACGTGTCCTAGGGCGGATGTCTTGTGCGGCGACGAAAGGAAAAATATGTCTCTCTTGGCTGCAACCATTCCCGTACAGGCGGTAAGCCTGCTGGTGGGAGATAATGGTGTTGCTACCCATCTTGGGCTTTTTGCCTCCGAGTTCTTTGGAACGTTCATTTTGATTCTTCTGGGCGCTGGCGTGGTCGCCGGTGTCTCACTCCCCAAATCATATGCGAAGGACGCCGGATGGGTTGTCATTACTTTTGCTTGGGGATTTGCGGTTTTTGCGGCCGTTTATCTTTCCGGGCCTTCGGGTGCGCATCTTAACCCGGCGGTTACCCTTGGTTTAACGGCGGCCGGTAAAGATTTGACCAAGGGGGTTCCAGCAACTCCGGAAAACATTGCGATCTATATTGTGGCGCAGATTCTTGGTGCTTTCCTAGGTGCTGTTGCCGCGTTCTTGGCCTATAAGAAGCACTTTGATGAAGAGCCCGGTAATCGTCTGGGTATCTTTGCGACCGGTCCCGCGATCAAGTCTTATGGTTGGAACCTGGTGACGGAGATTCTGGGTACATTCGTACTTGTTGGCTGGGTTGTTGCCTCCGGACAGACTCCTTCCGGCTTGGGTCCACTGGCCGTGGCACTTATTGTAGTAGCTGTCGGCATGAGTCTAGGTGGACCTACCGGGTACGCTATTAACCCTGCGCGTGATCTTGGCCCTCGTATGGCCCATGCTGTTCTGCCTATTCGCGGTAAGGGCGGCTCGAATTGGGCGTATTCTTGGGTTCCGATTCTGGGCCCCATCATCGGTGGCGTATTGGCTGGCTTGATCGTGCCTGCAGTCTTGGGATTCTAGAAACCACTGCACGGTTTAAAGATATTTTAATGAATGGGCATCACCCATTATTCCTTGTTATGGCGAGGTCATGCGCCTCCCCCAACCATTTAAGTGAGGTTACTCATGACTACTTCCTTGCATTCGGCAACTTTGGATGTTGAACGTAAATACATTATGTCTATCGATCAGGGCACCACCAGTTCCCGAGCTATCCTTTTCGATAAGGCGGGCAAGATCGTTTCTGTGGGTCAGCTTGAGCACGAGCAGATTTTCCCCAAGGCAGGCTGGGTTGAGCACAACCCCGTTGAGATTTGGGATAACGTGCGTAAAGCCACCGCAATGGCCATGGCAAACGGTGAGGTAAACCATCACGAGATTGCTGCAGTGGGCATCACCAATCAACGCGAGACCACGGTGGTGTGGGATAAGAACACTGGTGAGCCGGTCTATAACGCAATTGTCTGGCAGGATACCCGCACCCAAGAGATTGTCGATGAAATTGCTGGCGATGATGGCGTGGGTAAGTACCACGATGTTGTGGGTCTGAATCTTTCAACCTACTTCTCAGGACCCAAGATTAAGTGGATTCTTGATAACATTCCCGGCGCCCGTGAACGTGCCGAACGTGGTGATCTGCTTTTTGGCAACACCGACAGCTGGGTAGTGTGGAACCTAACCGGCGGCGTTGATGGCGGTGTACATGTAACCGACGTTACGAATGCATCCCGCACTTTGCTCATGAACATTCGTACTCTTGAGTGGGATCCGCAGATCGCTGCCGATATGGGCATTCCCATGAGCATGCTCCCCGAAATCAAGTCTTCATCTGAGGTCTACGGCTATGGTCGCCCCACCGGTCTGATGCGCGGCACACCCATTGCCGGTATTCTGGGCGATCAGCAGGCGGCAACCTTCGGGCAGGCTTGTTTCGAGAAGGGCATGGCAAAGAACACCTACGGCACCGGTAACTTCATGCTGATGAACACCGGACAAGAGCCCGTATTCTCAGATAACGGCCTTCTTACGACCGTGGCGTACAAGATTGGGGACGCTGACCCCGTTTATGCCCTAGAGGGTTCGGTTGCGATGAGCGGTTCGCTGATTCAGTGGCTCCGCGATAACCTGGGCATGCTCACCAACGCCTCTGATTCCGAAGCACTAGCAACCTCGGTTGAGGATTCGGGTGGTTGCTATGTGGTTCCCGCATTCTCGGGTCTGTTTGCACCGCATTGGCGTTCAGATGCGCGCGGCGTGATCGTGGGCTTAACCCGCTATGTAAACAAGGCGCACATTGTGCGCGCGGCGTTGGAGGCAACCGCTTTCCAGACCCGCGAGGTGTTGGATGCGATGAACGCCGATTCCGGTGTGAAGCTTTCCGAGCTGCGTGTGGATGGCGGTATGACCGCGAACGAGTTCCTGATGCAGTTCCAGGCAGATATTCTTGGGGTTCCGGTGATCCGTCCGAAGGTTATTGAGACTACTGCGTTGGGTGCCGCCTACGCAGCCGGTATTGCGGTCGGTTTCTGGGACGGCGAGAAAGACGTTGTCGAAAACTGGGCTGAGGATAAGCGGTGGCTGCCTGCCATGGAGCAGTCCGAGGTAGACCGCCAGTACCGCCTCTGGAAGAAGGCCGTGGCACGTACCCTCGACTGGGTGGATGAGGACGTGCCGACTTCCTAAGAATTTTCTTCGTACATAAAGCCCGCACTCTTTTGCGTAAAACGCACAGCACCGCTGTTCGAGATATGCAAAAGAGTGCGGGCTTTAATTTTTACTGTATCCCGTACATTTCGCCGCATATCGTACGCTTCTACCCTACGAAATTGCAGGAAAATGTACGGGGTAATTACAGCACGTGTCTATATCAGGTATGAGAACAACCCTAGTTACCAGCAATGGCAGGCCAATAGGTTTGCCATCCTCCGGCGGTTCGGGCTGCTTTTCCTGCTTGGACGATTAGCCCATGTAACAGCCCGTACTCTTCAACACTCAATGCTTCAGAACGGATGCGTTCATCACACGCTTTGCGTGCTTGCGCATAGGTGGTGTAATCTCCCCATCCAGCCGCTGCGAGAAGCCTGCGCGCATAAGCATCGTAAATAAACACGCCTCGGTGGTAGGCATACAGCAAAATATCGTCAGCGGTTTCCTCACCTACACCCTTCACCCCGAGCAGCGATGCTCTCAACTGTGTATCACTCATAGATTCAGCAAGGGTGTCAGTAGTGAGGAACCAATCGGTAACGGTTTGCAGATAGACGGTTTTAGTACGCCAATATCCTGAGGGGCGGATCGCTTCTTGTACCACAGCCGAATCAGCTGCAGCGAATGTTTCAGGAGTGAGAAGGTCAAGGGTACGCAAGTTTGCCAATGCGGTTTCGGTGTTCGTCCACGTGGTATTTTGCACCAATACTGCGCCTACCAAGATCTCGAATTTTGTTTCGGCTGGCCACCACACGCCCGCATCAGGAATCGCGCGCTGGAGCACCGTCATCATCTGGCGCATCGATTCCATAGCAAACCCCTCCAATAGGTTTTCGCGTAACCTATAGTGCACCTGAAATCGTGAAAGAGTCCAACTCCGGCACCATCACACTTGATATTGATGATTATCCTAGACGCTGGCAATTTGGGAAGCAGAGTCCCCTATACATTGACAAACTATGCTGTCGAGTAGTTAAGCCACCGGATATAAGGTATACCGTTCGGATTTTAAGAGACAACTCTAGCCATCCAAGTACGAAGCATAGGAATTTCGTTCGGGTCAACGGTCGCGATAATACGTTCACAATCTGCGCTGGTTAAAGCTAAATAATCTTCTGGGACATGATATGCATCTCTGAGTTCTCCTGCATACACACCTGGGAAACCACCGCCCATCAGAAAAGGTGGCCTATTATCACCAATAAGCACGTGATCAGGATCAGTGTCTAACATGGTCAACGCACGGTCATAGAACTCATACCCACCAATAACAACGGTCTCTTGGCTGGTCTCAAACTGTATATCTATATAATAAAACCGGGGCAAAAAATAGCCGCTTGTGTTTACGAGCATCAGGACTGATACTCACGCGCATCGTCGAAAGCGGGAGAACCGGCACGCTCTGAGAATAGTCTCTGGCTTCCTGCTCGCTAGAAAAACGTATGGGCATCTACGCACTCCCTTCGGCGCTGCGTATGTTTAGGGTATCAAACCTATCGAAAAAGCAGCCAGCGTCTCAGAAGATTAGGTGATACACCTAGAGGATTAGAAATATCCCGTACACTTTCCTGCATCTTCGTAGGGAAAAGCGGACGATATGCAGGAAAGTGTACGGGATACGAGTCTATCATCGCAGGATTCGCAGGGTTAACTAGAGATGCTCTCAGGTTCTTCAAGCATCTCTGCACGTAGTTTTGCATCACGTTTACGCACACGACGAGCATTGTATTTATGCCCTGCGGGGTAGAAAAAATAAAGTCCCACAAGCGTAAAGATAGAAATCATCATAATACTCGTGAATATTCCAGAGAAAACTCCAGCGCTCCCCTTTTCTGCAATATCTTTTGCAATATTGTTCATGACCGATCCTGGCAGAGTCATTCCGCACAGAACGTAAAGACAAAATTGCCACCATTGGTAACGCACAAAATTTCTACGGAGAGCATAGGTAACAGCGGATTGCAATTCGGCATATCGCGTTCTGAGACTTTGCGACGCCTTCTGAATATCCCGGATGCGCCCCAGCGTCTTGGCTGCATCGAGAGCGGCCTCGTAAGAGACAAAAACAGGCTTACCTTCAAACTCGATTGCGTGCGCCTCAGCAGCGCGCAAAAACAGGCTGGTCTGCGCATCAGTCAGAGAGGAATCGTCCTGCCCCTGCCGTCGCTTATGCGCGCTAACCGTCATGTTCTCAGCAGTATCGAATAACTTTGCGCGAGCCGATACATAGTTAGGTTCTAAGGGGTTCAACTCAATGAGTTCCCCATACCGATCGATCGCAGTTGTAATATGTCCCAGATCGACGGCAATAGCTGCTTCAAGTTCTAGAGCTTCCTCATAGGTTACGGGAAACCCGGAATTGTATGCCAATCGTCGACGTGCTTGGATAACATTAAAATATGCGGTATTAAGTTCCCCTCTATACCGTTGAGCGCAAGCTAGTCCATATAAACCTACCGGGTCTTCAGGTACTAAAACGTTGAGCTTTTGGGCAGCGAAATAAAGATTTATGTCATCACTATCATCAAGATAGTCAAGAACTAAATTACGCCAGTAATCTAGGTTTGGCACCGAATGTACGGTATGCGCGCCCACAGTTTTTTGCGGGTAAGTCAAGGAAGTCATCTTTGGGTCCCGAATTATATGAGTGAAAGAGTGAGTGTGTAAGTTTTATTTTACCCAAAATAACTAAAAAATTTAAAAACAACTATGTATTTTATATCATATTTTTATATAGTAATATGCAATGTAAAGTTTTTCTATGTCATGTTTTCGCGGCAGAGTTTATGATTAAGGAAGTAAAAACGCAAAGGAGCTGTCATGAGCGAGAAGAAACCTAAAGCACCACAAGAGCCCATTAACACCACAACAAAGCGCTGGCACAGCCTCATCGACAGCCCAGTAGGACACCTTTATCTTGCAGCAAGCTCCAAAGCTCTTACCGGGCTTTGGTATGAAGAACAGACACATTTTCCTATACCAGACGAGCTCGGTGAGTTTATTCCAGACCCCTCGGCAATCGCTGCAAACAGCGAGCCAGCGCCTGCAGCGAGCATCCTTAAGCACACCACTCGCGAACTGCAGGAGTATTTCGGCGGCAAACGTACAACCTTCACAATTCCTTTAGCGCCTGAGGGAACAGATTTTCAGCTCATGGTATGGGAATATTTATGTTCAGTCCCCTACGGATACACCACGACCTACGGAACCATTTCGCATGCCGTGGGACCGGGAGCACCCGCACAGGCGGTAGGACAAGCTGTTGGGCACAATAAAATTTCAATCATCATCCCCTGTCATCGCGTTTTGGGGTCTAATGGCAAGCTCACCGGCTACGCAGGCGGGCTCGACCGCAAACAGTTCCTTCTAAACCTCGAAGAACCTGCAGAAATTCGCGAGGGTCGACTCTTTTAGACTCTCGACTATTTTATCGAAATAATATTCTATAGTTGCCTTCCAGCTGAATTTCTATATACTATACTAGTACATATTTACGATACTAGGAGGTAGTCATGGCGTCAGATAATTCTGCGAACGCTGTCGCTTCTGGCAAAGTCGAAACGAGTGCAGACCGAAAATATCCTGCTTGGGTACGTCATGACCTTGAACGCGACTACTACGATAAGGAGTGGGGCATACCTATCACCCATGAAACCGGGATGCTTGAACGGGTGTGCCTCGAAGGATTCCAGGCAGGGCTTTCGTGGTATACGGTCTTAGTCAAAAGGCCAGTGTTTCGAGAAGTCTTTGCCGATTTTGTTCCTGAAAAACTTGCAGCCTTTACAGACGATGATGTCGAACGGCTACTCCACGATAAACGTATTATTCGGAACAACCTCAAGATTCGTGCCACTATCTCAAACGCACGACTAA
This sequence comes from Rothia dentocariosa ATCC 17931, assembly GCF_000164695.2. NCBI lineage: Bacteria > Bacillati > Actinomycetota > Actinomycetes > Micrococcales > Micrococcaceae > Rothia > Rothia dentocariosa. The sequence continues at coordinate 1,807,135 of NC_014643.1, read as the reverse complement.
CTCTTAACCTACGCGAGCGTGCAGCTGCTGGAGACGAGTCATTAGCGGGATTTCACCTTCCGAACGGGTTATGGGTTGAACCTGGTTTACCCGCTTTTATCTGGTCTTTCCTTCCCGAAAGCACTATTACTCCAAGCACCCTTGAGGAGGTTCCTACACAAAACGACGTCTCTGTAACCATGTCGAAAGCATTCAAGAAGCTCGGAGGCAAATTTCTAGGTCCAACCAGCTGTTACGCCTTAATGTGTGCCATTGGTATGGTAGATGCGCACCTACTGGACTCACACCGGCGTGGATCATCAGGATTATTCACTCCCGAAGGAGAATTGCGTCGGGGCTCATAGATATAAAGGGTCTTGGTTAAAACGAAGAGATTCCTGCCCCGCCTACTGAAAGGCGAAAGCAGAAACCTCTATCATGTTGCAAGCTCGGTCTTATTTCGTGAAGCTCTGCGTTATGACACCATCGTGAAAAGCAGTACGAGAGATAGGATTGGCGGCACGCACTGAATCAGCGCGGGTTTACGCTTATCCGGTGAGGTCGCGAAGAGATAAATTCCCGCGACGGCCATCGAACCTAGACCGGCAAACATGAGGGCTATGCCAACTTGAGGCAGACCACCAACCCAGAACGCTAACAGGCCGGTTGCTGCAATCCAGGCCAGCATGAGATTGTAGAGCCCTTGATTTGCAGCCATTTCTTTGGAGGCTTCGGCAAATTCTTCCGTGGTACCGAAGGTATTCCGACCCCGAGGTTTAGTCCACAGGAAAGTCTCAAGAATCCAGATATACACGTGAATAGCGATGGACACGAATGCGAAGACCGTGACGACGCTTGCCAAGGTAGACATTGTTATTTCCTCTTTCTCGAAGGTAGTCGGTAAATCAAGCACCAATTCTACTATCTCATCGTCATAATCCGTAAGACAGCCAAGGCTCAAGGATAAACAAGAGGAACCTCCTCCCACTTACATACAGAATACGCCAGCTCATACCTCGTTCGAGGCACAAGACTGGCGCATTCGGGGGTATGTGCTAGTGGACGACGAGCGACAGCAGGTATACCCACACGCAGGTCAGCACCAGCAAAATGGCGCTGTACTTGATCGCCATTGAGGTGATCTTCGACTCCTGCCCAGAGCTTTCCACAGATGCAGCCGCAATAGCGATAGACTGCGGCGAGACAATCTTCGCCATCACACCGCCGGCGGTATTTGATGCCACCAGCAGGGTGGGGTTCACGCCGATCTGGTGAGCGGTAGTCGATTGCAGACCCGCGAAGAGAATATTGTTGTTAACCACCGAACCGGTCACAAAAACGCCAATCCAACCAATAATCGGTGAGAAGAATGGGAAGAATGTACCCACCGTCGCAACGGCCAGTGCGATGGAAGAGATCATACCCGCATAGTTCATCACGTTAGCAACTGACATCACAAGACAGATCATAATGATGGGCGTCTGCAGCTGTTTCCAAGCACCGCCCAGCTCTTCGAAAGCGGCCTTCCAGCTGATGGAGGAGAACAGCACGGTAATAATAACAGCCACAAGGATCGCGGTACCCGAGGCTCCCAGAATATTCCAGGTGAAGACGGCTTTCACAGGGGTCGGGTTTTTAGCGATAGGAGCCACCTGCTCGATCGCCCCATGAATACCAGGAACATTGACAAGGATATTAGTGAAACCTAGGGGGCCATCGCTCTCCCCTGCTTTAGCTGCTTTAGCGAATACCGGTTTTAGAACCGTAGACCAGAGCAGAATTGCGACGGACAGGTAGATGAATGGGCTCCAAGCCTTGAATATTTCACCGGAGGTATGCTTGGTCTCGCCTTGTGCTTGCACTTCCTCCAGGGAGGGAGCGGTAGGCTCACGGAAAATATGCTTGGGTTGCCATGCGCGCATGATGAGAGCCAAAACGATCAATGATAGAAGCGGCGGAATAATATCAACCAGCTCAGGGTTTCCCAAGGTCAGTAGCAGAAGGGATTGTCCGCCAGAGTAAACGGCACCAACAATCAGAGCCACCAAGCCGGTTTCGCGTAACCCGCGTATCCCGTCTTGGATAACGACCATGAGCACTGGGATAAGCATCGCAAAAATCTGCAGCACAGGAACCATATTTGCCGATAATTCGGCCAGAGGAATACTGCCTTTTTCGGCGCCGGTGCTGACCGGAATACCGATAGCACCGTATGCACCGGATGAAACGTTAGCAACCAGCGCGAACATTGCGGCCTTGAGCGGGTTAAACCCGAGGCTGACCAGCAAAGCCGCACAAATTGCGATCGGAATACCGAACCCTGCCGCGCCTTCGAGAAATCCACCGAAGCAGAATGCGATCAGCAGCATCTGGATACGCTGGTCAGTGGAGATGGCCGAGATAGAGGAACGAACAATGTCGAAGTGACCGGAACGCACTGTAATGCGGTATAGCCACACCGCCATGAGCACGATCCAGCCGATAGGCCATAGGCCAGCCAAGAAACCATAAAGGATTGAGCCCGCTCCAGCGCCTACTGGCAGCCCAAATACGAAGATTCCGATACCGAGTGCGAGTGCGAGAGAAATAATCGCCGCTTTGATACCGCTGAGTTTGAGAATGGTTAGTCCAAGGAGGAAGAAGACAATGGGGATTACCGCTACTAGTGCTGAGAGCATAGTGGAATTGAGCGGGTCATATACCTGCTGCCACATGGTTTTTCCTTTCCGCGACATACGCGGTTCTTAGTGGTCACTGCGTACCGCTAATGTGGATTAACGTGGGTTCATGAACTTTTACCCAAGATCCACGGTTGCGATTCTGTGGTTTTTGGCTATGAAAGCCAGTGTGTGCGGATGTTGCTTCCACACTGCGCTACCAGTACCTCTTTGTAGTGTCAAGGAATTTACCTTGGCAGACCAGCTGTAGACACCTCATCCACTCCAAAATATACCACTATCGACAGAATAATTCGCAAGTATTCCCACTCAAAGACAGGAACATCATAGTTGTACTTTCACCTAAAGCGTATTCTTGCCTAGTGAAAGCCATAATACGCAAAGTATACGAATCGAGACAAAAAACGATATTGATTCGCGAAATAATCTATCCAAGAAAGAGCTTGCAGTGACATCGCCCTCACAGATCTAAAGAATGTTCAGATGCGGTAAAAAATACGAGAGTAGCAGCCCAATAACCAAGACGGGGATTACCCGTACCACGGCAGAGCTTAACAAAAAACGGCGTTGTAGACAGAAAACAGCGATATACGATAAACCCAATATAAAAACGCTCCAATCGATAGTTTTACCGATTAGAGCGTCTTCTGCGTCGGGTTGACAGGATTTGAACCTGCGACCCCTTGACCCCCAGTCAAGTGCGCTACCAAGCTGCGCCACAACCCGATGTACATCACACTATTATGTACCGTGTTTCCAGGAAATCCCTGCGAACACTCGAATAACTATACCCCAGGTTCTCACCCCGTGCAACTTAGAAAACGCGAAAATACTGGATTTTTCGCTGCCGCTCAATATATATTCCACACAGACGACTAAGGGAACTTTGAGAACATAGCGTCTCTTCAGAATGCTTGGATTCCTGCCAAAGCCCTGCTTGCATATGGGCTACTGCGATGACAGTGTTAAAACACACTGACTCTTCACAGACGCTACAGATTTTTAGAGAGGGCATCATGAAAAACCTCATTATTTTCGATCATCCCTACACTGCCGAGGCTTGGCGTAATATCCCCCATCAGCGGTCTTTTTGCGCTGCCCTATGCAAGAATATAACCGATAAACTTGAGGCACGCGGCGACGAGGTCGATCTTCTTGATCTACATGCCGATGGTTTCGACCCGGTCATGCGAGCAGAAGATCTTGCTAACTGGCGTCGTGGTAATCCCATCACTAACCAGATAGCGGACTATCAGGCGCGTGTAAAATCCGCAGATCGCTTGATCTTTATCTTCCCTATCTGGTGGGATTCTATGCCCGCCATGACCAAGGGCTTTATCGATAAAGTCTACGCCAAAGATCTGCTGTACACACAGCCTAGCGAATACCGGCTTGTCACTACGCTGAATCACGATACCGAAATCGTTCTTGTAACCCCGCTCGGTATGCCCTTGCCCATATACAAATACATCATGCGAGCGCCCGCCGTCAGAATTTTCAAACAAAGTATTTTCCGGAAGACCGGGATCAAAAATTTCCGGTGGCTTCCTTATGCGCGGGTAGACAAAATGACAGCTGAGCAACGCGCCCAGTTACTCGCAAACGTACCTTTTTAGATGAGCGCGACGAATTAGCCAAGGGAAGCATAAGCACCCCACCAAAGATATAAAGGGTGGGGTGCTTATGCTCGTTCACGTTTGGGTAGCAAGTTAGCGTTTGCGTGAGCCCTTGCCGCTCTTTTTCGCTTTGCTCCCCTGACGGTCCCCGAGGGAGCGGCGTTCGCGCACGCGCATCGAAATTTCGATCGGCGTACCTGTGAACTCAAAGGTTTCACGCAGGCGGCGCGTGATAAAACGCCGATACCCCGGGTCTAAGAACCCGGTTGTAAAGAGCACAAACTTCGGCGGGCGTGAAGACACCTGTGTACCGAACAGGATGCGCGGCTGCTTACCGCCACGCAGCGGATGGGGATGCGCCGCCGCCAATTCACCTAAGAAAGCGTTCAGTCGCCCGGTTGGGATACGCGAATCCCAAGATTCCAGCGAGCGTTCCAGGGCGGGAACCAGCTTATCTTTATGCCAGCCGGTTTTTGCCGAGATATTCACACGCGGAGCCCATTTCACATGTGCCAGGTCGCGGTCAATTTCGCGTTCGAGCATGTCGCGGCGTTCCTCATCGAGGGTATCCCATTTGTTGAAGGCCAATACCATAGCGCGACCGGAATCGATCGTGGTCTGAATGATGCGCACATCCTGCTCGCTCAGCGGTTCGGAAACATCCAGAAGTACGACCGCGACTTCAGAGCGTTCCAGAGCTGTCTGGGTGCGGAGTGAAGAATAAAATTCAGCGCCTTTCGCCATATGCTGACGACGGCGAATACCTGCTGTATCGATGAATCGCCACGGGTAACCCCCCAGATCAATAACCTCATCAATAGGGTCGCGTGTAGTACCCGCGAGATCGTTCACGACGGCGCGTTCGGAACCCGCTAGTTTGTTCAGCAGTGAGGATTTACCCACGTTGGGGCGGCCGATAAGTGCCACACGGCGAGGTCCGCCCGGTGCCTCCGGCTGCGCGTACTGGGAGTGCTCGGGCATAACCTCTAGAAGCTCGTCGAGGGCATCCGCCAGGCCACGACCGTGCAAACCCGAAACAGGGAAGGGCTGTCCCATGCCCAGCGACCACAGGCTGTAGATTTCCGGTTCCAGGTGGGAATCATCGATCTTATTTGCCATCAGAATGATAGGCTTCTTGACACGGCGAAGCATACGCACGATCTGTTCGTCTGAGGCGGTAATTCCCACGCGTGCGTCCACAACGAGGATGACAACATCGGCCTGCTCAACCGCAATCTCTGCCTGATCCGCTACCTGAGCGTCAATACCACGAGCATCGGACTCCCAGCCGCCGGTATCGACAAGGGTAAAGCGTTTGCCAACCCATTCGGCTTTATAGGAGACGCGGTCGCGAGTCACGCCCGGCTTATCTTCTACCACGGCTTCCCGACGCCCCAGAATGCGGTTAATAATGGTGGATTTTCCCACGTTGGGGCGCCCCACGATAGCTACTACAGGATCGGCGAATTGTTCGTTGTCTTCGTCAAAGTCAAAGCCCCAAGCGCCAAGAAGGGCACGGTCTTCTTCATCAAGGTCATAGTCGTCGAGTCCTTCCAGAAGAGCCTGCGCACGCGCTTCTGCGGTTTCGTCGTCAATATCGGCTAAACGTTCGGTGAGGTCATCTTCTCCGCCGCCTAGGTATTTGTCTTCGTAGTCGTCGCGGGTAGCGTCGTTCTCAGCCATGCGCCGTCCTTTCTTCTGCGCGAACGCCAGCTTAAGGCTTGTCCTAGCAGCTTTAATTTCTCACTAGTATGTTCGCTGTCTTTTCAAGTATTTTATGCGGTCTCGGTCCCTGCAGAGGCATCCCGTGATGCTTGTCGTTTCGCCTTCACCTGTGCATTAACAGCATTAATAACTGCTGATACGGTCTCGTTAAAATCCAGATCCGAGCTGTCTACCAAGGCTACACCGGGGGCGGCTTCCATAAAATTGTTTACCTTAGAATCCTGGGTATCGCGTTCAGAGATCTGCTGCGTAAGGTCGCCGGACTCCCCTGATTTTTCGGTGTTCTCTAGTCCACGGCGTGCCATGCGTACCTCTTCCGATGCGGTTAGCAGTATGCGTGCATCTGCATCCGGTGCCACCACGGTCGTAATATCTCGCCCCTCTGCCACAATACCGTTGACTGCGTGGTTGATCGTCCAGCGCTGTAGCTCGATGAGGTGTTCACGAACGGCAGGCACAGAGGCTACCGCAGAGACGGCACCAGAAATTCGTTCAGTGCGGATTTCCTCGCGAATATCGGTGGTGCCCATCAAAATTTCTTCTTCTTTGATATTGGTTCCGAAGACGAGCGGCATCTCTCGCACAGCTTTCCCGATAGCGTCTTGGTCAGCAAGATCAATATCGAGTTGAAGTACACGATAGGTTGCGGCACGATACATAGCGCCTGTGTCTAGGTAAGCTAACCCAAAATGGCGTGCGACTTCTTTTGAGACCGATGATTTTCCAGAACCTGACGGTCCATCGATCGCGATCGTAAGTTTAGGGTTCTCATGCATAACATTACTTTCTGTCTGCGAGGGGTCCCGCATGTTGAGTGTCAAAATAATCTTGAATATCCAGGCTTACGGGGGGTAACTGCTGAAGAACGCCAGCTATTTTACGACTTTCCAGCCTCGTTCCGTAAGCCCGTCTACCAAATAGTCGTGTTTTGCCGGGTTTACCGAAACCTCAGCCATACCGACGGGCGCGCCCGTGGAGTGTTCCAGTCGCAAATCTTCAAGGTTAACCCCCAAGTCACCAATATCTGCCAGCATCCGTGCCAAAGTTCCGGGCTCATCATCAACCAAAACGGTGAGGGTCGCAAAAGCCGTCGGAACTCCGCCGTGTTTACCAGGGATGCGTGCCACACCGGCGTTACCTTCGCTCATCAGCTGCGCAAGATCAAGCCTGGCGCCCGATGCCAAAGGATCTTCTAATGTTTCAATCAGACGGTTTAAATCTTCTCGCACACCATAGAGGCTTTTCACGATAGGCGCTGCGTTCGCCGCAAAAATCTGCACCCAGAGTGCGGGGTCGGAAGCAGCGATGCGAACCGTATCGCGAAGCCCTTGCCCTGCTAAACCAAGCGCATATAAGGGAGTTTCCTGCAGCCGAGTCGCTAGCAGGGAGCTCATAGCCTGCGGCAGATGTGAAATCAACGCAACAGTTTCGTCGTGTTCTTCAGCGCTAAGAGTCGTCACGAAAGACCCAAGCTCTACCGCAAGGGCGCGCACTAATCGCACGCACTCGATACGTGCATCGTCATGTTCGCAGATAATCCAGGGACGCGCCTGAAAAAGCTCCCCACGCGCCGCAACCGGGCCGGTCTTTTCACGCCCAGCCATCGGGTGCGAACCAACGTATCGTGAAGCATCAGCATCAGAGGCGAGTACCTGCTCTAAAGGCTGTACTTTAACGGAGGCAATGTCGGTCACGGTAGCGCCCGCATATCCGGGGCTAGGCGCATACTCCCGCAATGCCTGTATGCAAAGCTTTCCGGCTATATCCGGCGGAGAAGCCACAACTACCAGCTGCGGGGCGAAGGATTCACGCTCATCGGACTCAAGGGTACCGAGCCGGGTTCCTGCCCCAATATCTTCGGCGACGGCTTCAACGGTGGGCGAAATATCCTGCAGATAAACTTCAAGCCCCGCAGCACGCAAACCTAGCCCGATAGATGCACCCAATAGGCCAGCCCCTACCACGAGGACCGGTCCTTCCAGCATGGGGGTCATAGTTGTTTCTGTCATTACATCTCCACCGAAGCAAGCAGATGCCCAATTTCGACTTTAGAAAGATTACGAACAGTCCCCTGCTTCTGCGATCCGATACGAATGGGACCCATCTGCACACGAACAAGTTTCTCCACAGGATACCCCACGGCTTCAAAGAGGCGGCGCACAATACGGTTCTTGCCCGAGTGAATGGTCACTTCAATCAGCACATGGCCGGGTGCCGAATCCACAAGTTTAAAGGAGTCCACCCTCGATACGCCGTCTTCAAGGCGAATACCTTTCTTTAGCTCAGCGCCAATACCTGATTCTACTGGACCGCGCACCTGCACCAGATACGTTTTGGGTACCTCATACGAAGGATGTGTTAAACGGTTTGCGAGCTCGCCGTCGTTAGTAAGAAGCAGCAGACCCTCGGTTTCCACGTCTAATCGTCCCACATGGAAAACGCGCTCATTCATAGAGTCACGTAGAAAATCTTTAATGCAGGGGCGGCCATCGGGGTCTTCCATCGTGGAAACGACGCCAGCAGGTTTATTGAACGCCATGTAGATGAGCTTTTCGTTAGTCTGCACGGTCATACCATCAACCTGCACAATCACATCGGCAGGATTAACACGCACCCCCAGCTCGGTCACGACCTCACCGTTAACGGTCACTCGTCCTTCCGTGATCATCTCTTCACATACACGACGCGATGCAACACCTGCCTGCGCCATCAATTTTTGCAGGCGTACACCTTCGTGATCATAGAAATCAAAATGATCCACAGGCGCATTACGGGGACGGCGTGGGCGATGTGGCCCAGAGTAGTTATTTACCCTGTATTCGCCGCGCTCATGCGGGAAAGCTTCACCGGAACGATAGGGGCGATGCGGCGCCCGCCTATCCCGCTTGGAAGCACCCGCACCGTGGCTACGCGCGGCGCGTGGAGACCCTGATGTACCGGCTTTAGACTTTCCACCGCCTGAAGTTTTGCCGCTAAATTTACCGCCTCGGGTTGAGGAGCTAGCGCCCACGCCATTACGTTTCGCGCCGGGTCGAGGTTTCCGCGACTCGGGGTTTTTACCGCGAGAGTTTCCATATGTCATAGTCTTATTCCTTATGTCGTTCGTCTGAAGTTTTCACAAGATTTTGGTGCCCGCCGCTTCCTAGATTTAGTCCGCGGGCGGATAGGTTAGTTACGATTACCGTGTTCAGAGGGGCTGTCAGAGAGCACTGCTGCCTCGGTTTCATCAGGTAAAAGAGGCGCAAGCGCGGGAAGCTCTTCCAGAGAATTGAGACCTAATTTTGTCAAGAAAAGTTCCGTAGTCTCGTAAAGAACCGCGCCGGTTCCCTCCTCTTTACCGGCCGCGCGCACGAGCTGGCGCTGTACAAGCTGACGTACCGATGCATCCGCGTTTGTTCCTCGGACTGCGGCTATTGCGGCACGCGTAACCGGCTGCCGGTAAGCGATAACTGCCAGGGTTTCATATGCGCTTTTGCTCAGGGTAGCGCTCTGTGAACGGGTCACAAACCTCGCTACCCAGGGAGCAAAATCGGCGCGAGAATACAACCGCCAGCCACCGGCAACTTGGCGAAGCTCAAAACCACGCGGCTCGTGGGCGGGAGTGTCTTCACCATATTCCGAATCGTCACCGTTATATTCACGATAAAGCTCGTCAAGAGCGTGCTCAATACTGCGCTCATTGACAATCAAGGCAGCAGAGAGTTCGCGCACACTTACAGGAGTATCAGCAACAGCAAGAATAGCTTCAATAGCGCTTTTCACGCCCCCAGGAATAAGCTCAACGCGCGAGAATTCCTCTGCATCAGCGGCAACCGCCCGGGTTATCTTAGCGGGATGCCGAGCATCCGAAGACGTTATATTTTTATCAGAATCGCGCTCAGTTTCGGCTTTGTGTTCCTGGTCAGTAGAAGTCTGCTCGGGTACCGAGGCATTTTCGCGATCAGATTCTTCTCCGGATTCACTGTCTGTCTCAGTATCGGCATTAGGGTCCCAGTAGCCTAGGTTCACCATCGCTAAATCATTCTCGGTGAATTCATCCTCAAATCGGCTCCCCTGCTGCTGCACGGCTGTCTTACCAGCAGAGTCGAAGGATTCTTCGCTCATGCGGTCTCCTCCCCTGCATTTTTAACGTTCTCTGACAAGGTAAGATCATCCGCGCTATCGCGATGTTCTGGACTGTAGCCCTGCCTTGTATCATGTGCTGACACTGCCGGTTCAGCAGGAACAAAAGCACGCGCATATTCGGTAGCACGTACCGAAATTTCGGCAAGCGGCGCATCCTGATGTACGTCTACCGCACCCTCTTTATACAGTTCTAAGAGCGCCAAGAAACGCACAACTGCAATGTCAAGTCCCTTAGCATCATGCACCAGTGCCGAAAATGTTACCGATGATACCGTCGGTTTACACGCAAGAAGTACATCCAGAATATATTGTTCTTCGTGTGCAATCGTTGTTGAGGCGCCGTGAAGGTGCTCATTCAGTTCCTCAGCAACATCAGCCGGATTCGGTTCTAGATTAGTCGAAAGTTTCGGGGCAAATGCTTGCGCTGCAATACGCGCAAATTCCTCCACTCCCCCTTTGAAAACAAGCTCTGGAAGGGCCTTCACAAATACAGGTTCAAGCGCCACGGTCCGCGGAAAGCGCTGGGTCTCTTCGCGCCAACGATCAGCGAAAATAGCGGCTACCTCACGGTAGGCGCGGTACTGAAGCAACCGGGCAAAAAGCAAATCACGCGCTTCTAGAAGAGCCACATCCTGATCCAATGGTTCATGATTCTGCGGGAGTAGCCGGGCGGCTTTAAGCTCTAGCAGAGTCGCTGCCGTTACCAAAAAATCGCTTGCCTCGTCTAATGCGCGTTCGGTGCCCTGTGAATATAGGGCATGCAGATACTCCAGGAACTCGTCGGTTACTTCAGCAAGCGCAATGTCTGTAATATCGAGCTTACGACGTGTGATCAGTGTTAGGAGAAGGTCGAATGGGCCCTCAAAATTCGGTAAATTAAGCGTGAATCCAGCACCGTTCACCGGATTGGAGGCATCAGACGTCTCATGCGGTGTCGGTACCCTCACGGCAGCGACATTTTTGGTCATAGTTGACCGATTTCCTTTACTGGGGATTGCAGGATAACCTGCGAGATTATAAAAGATACGGGATGCACCGCCCATATTATACGTGCCTTGACACCATACCTTCAAGGTTTATAGGTGGTGTCAAGGCACATGGGATCCAGGGTCTTATCGGGCTCCGCCCTTGTAAATAAGTTCACGGGCTACCTGCCGGTAAGCTTGAGCCCCGGTGTGGTTGCTGGCATATGAGAGGATAGGCTCTGCCGATACTGTAGCATCCGGGAATTTAACGGTTCGCTTAATCACGGTGTCAAATACTTTATCTCCGAAAGCGTCAATAATACGTGCAAGCACTTCTTTAGAATGGATGGTGCGGGCGTCAAACATGGTCGCAAGAACGCCGGTAATTTCTAGATCTGGGTTCAGGCGATCCTGCACTTTCTCGATAGAGTCCACGAGAAGCGCCACAGCTCGTAGGGCAAAGAATTCGCAGATAAGCGGGATGATAACGCCATGTGATGCTGTCAATGCGTTTACGGTTAGCAGGCCGAGCGAGGGCTGACAGTCAATCAGAATAACATCGTACTCATTCTGTACCTTACGTAGGGCTGAGGCGAGTACCTGCTCGCGAGCAACTTCGTTTACTAGCTGAACTTCAGCCGCAGAAAGGTCGATGTTTGCGGGAAGAAGGTCGATGTTCTCGATATCGGTCGGTAGAATAACGTCGTTAATATCGACCTTACGATCCATCATCACGTTGTACACGGTCAGCTCAAGCTCATGCGGATTTGTACCGAAACCAGCGGACAGGGCACCCTGAGGGTCAAAGTCTACAAGGAGCACTTTACGACCACACTCCGCAAGTGCAGCACCAAGATTTATGGTTGAGGTCGTCTTTCCTACGCCACCCTTCTGATTCACCATTGAGATGATGCGGGCGGGACCATGTTGGCTTATAGGCGCAGGGTCGGGGTATTCACGTAGGGGTCGGCCGGTTGGTCCGAGTTCTTGTGCCGGTGCTTCGGTCAACTTATCTTCACCTTCGTCAACGAATTTTCTCTTCATGTATAAGGTTACCCCACACACGCCCGCTCAGCAGGTTTGTGAGTTCGCTTTACGTACGAATTATGTTACATCGCGCTCTGTTCAGGTCTATAAACCAAATATTTGGGAATTCTAGAGGCCCCGCTCACCATAAGCCACAGCGTTATGTAATTCTCATGCTAAATCAGACCTTGCAATATGCGGGAAGGCGCTTTCCCCCTAGAAACAGATACACCTCCCCGCATACTTTTTAACTTATTGATCTTCCGGTAGCGTCACAGTATTTTTAATCTTTGGTTCAGCCACAACGGACATCTGTTTGGTGGGAGATTTTTGACTTACCGCATTATCCACGTATTGGTCACCGTGTAGTTCGCCGCCCATGGTGGATTCGTCAAAGGGGATCTCCCCTTTCAGCACCGCATGAACACGATCCATATCTACCTCTTTAACAATCTTCCCCATGAGTAACGTCGCCACTGCGTTGCCTGTGAAGTTAGTGACCGCGCGTGCTTCAGACATGAAGCGATCGATTCCCACGATCAAGCCCACACCATTAACAAGGTCGGGGCGGTGTGACTGCAAACCGCCTGCCAGGGTCGCCAACCCTGCGCCCGAAACACCGGCAGCTCCTTTCGAAGCAATGATCATGAAGACCAGCAGAGAAATCTGCTCGCCTAATGCAAGTGGAGTCCCCATAGCCTCCGCAACAAAGAGGGCGCTCATCGTCAGGTAAATTGCGGTGCCATCCAGGTTAAAGGAATACCCCGTAGGAACCACAACGCCTACGACAGGCTTCGAAACACCTAAGTGTTCCATTTTGGCGATAAGACGCGGCAGCGCCGCCTCAGACGAGGATGTTGAGAAGATGAGGAGATATTCGCGCGCCAGATATTTCAACAGGGTAAAGATATTCACACCGGTTACGAGCTTGAGAATAGTGCCCAGAACGATTACGACAAAGAGAATACAAGTGATATAGAATGCCACCATCAAAATAAACATTGAGGATATCGCACGGGAACCCGTAGAACCTACAACAGCTGCAATCGCACCAAGCGCACCAGCAGGCGCTAACCACATAATCATCATGAGCAGACGGAATACGAGCGCCTGACAGTAGGTCAGAAATTTGAGAATGGGAGCGCCAACCGGCCCCATCTTCTGCAGGGCAAAGCCGGTCAAAAGCGCCACGAAAAGGGTTTGCAGAATATTACCGCTTGTCAATGCCGAAAGCAAAGAAGTCGGCACGATGTTGAGCAGGAACGAGACAGTGCTGTCACCGCCATGTCCTTCAGACGAATTTGGAAGCGTGTATTTCGTTGTTGCCGGGTCATAGTGCAGCGAGCTTCCCGGCTCGATAATATTACCTACAACCAAGCCAATTCCTAAGGCAAAGGTCGACATGAGTACGAAGTACAGCAGCGCCAATCCACCGACCTTGCCGACGGTTGCTGCCTTAGCAATAGACCCTACACCCAGCACAATCGTGCAGAAAATTACAGGGGCGATCATCATCTTGATGAGAGCGATAAAACCAGTACCGATGGGCTGCAGCTCTTTTGCAAAATCGGGAACGGTCATTCCCAAGATACACCCAAGGATCACAGCGGCAATCACCGAGAGGTAAAGCATATGGGTTGGGTCTTTGTAGAACGGTTTCTTTGCGGATTCCGTACTCATTAATTCTTTCCTTTCGCGCCGGGGACGCACGGTGCTGTGTGTCTATACCGACCAGAACTTTATTGTTCCGGATTCAGGATGTTATACAGGCTACACCTACGGCAACATTAACGCGGGTGTTTTCTGACTAAAATATGCCATTGCAACAGAATATTTACATGTCTGTTACAAACAGCATAAATATTACATCTTTAGAGTGTAAATCGTATAAATAAGCTAAATTATAGTATCTTATTGGCGTATTTTCTCTTTAAACACATATTTGTCGGCATAGCTATACAGACATAGTGTCGTCGTTCTTCATCGCAGCTATTCCCCACAGTCTACTTCTACTAATCACCTACTAAGTACGCTCATGTGCACGAGGATGCGCCATACGGTAAACCTCCAGCATCCCTTCCGGAGTAACCTTGGTATACACCTGTGTAGTCGCAATCGAGGCGTGTCCCAACAGTTCCTGAACCACGCGAATATCGGCGCCGCCCTGTACAAGATGCGTCGCAAACGAGTGTCGAATAGAGTGGGGCGAAAAATCAGAGCTCAGCCCCGCCTCCTCAGCTGTTTCTTTGAGGATAAGCCATGCTCCCTGTCGACCCAGCCGGCTCCCCCGCCCGTTGAGGAAAAGCGCAGCAGTACCTTTGCCGTGCGACGCAAACTTGGGGCGAGCGCGCACAATGTAGTCTTCCAGCGCCCTCTGCGCATAGGATCCCAAAGGTACTAAACGCTCTTTACCCCCTTTGCCGAAAAGACGCACATACCCAGGCACGGCAATAGATTCCCCGTTTTCATCGCGGGGTTTTTCGCCCAGGTGTATATCGTCCAGATCTGTTGCCAGCATCTCGCTCACGCGCGCACCGGTAGCATATAAGAACTCAAGTATCGCTCGATTACGCAGACCGGTAGGAGTCTTAAGACTGGGAATGGCAAGGAGCTTTTGCATTTGCTCCACGGATACGGCTTTGGGCAATCGCTTCACATTTTTAGGCGGTTTCACGGCAGCGGCAGGATCGGTCTCCAGGATGCGCGAAGCATGCCAGAAACTATGCGCGCCACGAACTGCAGCCATGGTACGTGCAATTGAATTAGGGCCCAGCGGCAGAGGCAGTGTGACATCACGCGTACTCGTTGAAGGAGCCTTTGTCTGATCCGAGGTGTAGAGGGAAACCGCCAAAGACTCCAGGGTGTCTTCGAGTTCCTCTGCTCGGGTATCAGATTCAGATGGTTTTTCTCCCTGGCTTTTGCTGGGATGCCCCGAATCTCTGTTCTCCCCCGCACGCGGCAGTGACGGTTGGGCAAGTTCACGCATAAAGGCACGCACATCGGCAGTGCGAATTCGGTGGGCATCAATGATACCGCGTGACGCCATAAATTCTACATACCGCCTTAAATCACGTGCATACGAAGCTATCGTATTCTCGCTGCTGCCTTTTTCAACTCGCAGGTGAATAAGATACTGTTCAATATCCCGCTCAAGCGGACTTATACGATGTATTCCTTCGCTCAGGTGCTGAGAAACCATAGCGAATTATTCCTCGTGTTTAAAAGTTTCGGGTCGGATACGGCGCTCTCCCAAATAAGGGTGAAAATCCCAGGTATCGGCGGCATCTCGCAAGGGCAATTGCTCTTGCCGAGCCTCGACCGCGCAATATGCCGCGAGAATAGCCTGAATAGCCAAACCGTTATGTAGTCGGCCCGCGAGCACAAGGCGTACGGCCTGTTCAAGCGGAACCCACCGGTAGGTAATCTCCGCTTCTTCGTCCCTGCGTACTATACGGTCTGCTTCAGGAATCTCGTACAGGTCTTGGGCAAGGTATATACGGCCCGCTTCCGAAGCGGCTCCCGGAGTCGTGTAATAATCGACCAGGCTGCGCCAGCGATGAGCCCCAAGGTCGGTTTCTTCCGCGAGTTCGCGCTGGGCTGCATAAAGAGGGTCTTCACCAGTAATATCAAGAAGTCCTGCGGGAACCTCCCAGAGGTTCATACGCACGGGATGCCGATACTGACGCAGAAGCAAAATCTCATTCCAGTTGTTCAATGCGGCGACCGCAACGGAACCGGGCATGTCGATAACATCCCGCGTTAAAGTGGTACCGTGCCCGTCGAGATCATAGTGTTCCACGGCTGCTTGGAGAACATATCCGCTATACTGCACCTCACGGCTTAGGATTTCTCGCGTAGAGGGAGCATCGATCACATCAGCATACATAGGGTCTATTCGATACGGATTCTTGTTCTCTGAAGTGTTCATATCCCTATTCTAATTTGCATACTTGCGGTCGCCAGAATCAGAACCTTAAGGACAGAGCTATCAGCTGACAGCGCTGACGTTTCTATTTTCCTTTGGCAGAGCAAAGTCGCGGACTACATCGGCAGTCCGCGACTTCTTATGAAGGAAGTTCTTATTCTTTACCGCTACGTTTGAGAGCTGCTTTCACCAGCCCCGCAAAAAGCGGATGCGGCCGCGTAGGACGCGAACGGTACTCCGGATGAGCCTGAGTCGCCACATAGTAAGGATGCACATCAGCGGGGAGCTCAACATACTCCACGAGCGAGGAATCCGGTGAAGTGCCGGAGATAACCAAGCCCGCGTTCTCAAGCTGTTCACGGTACTCGTTATTAACTTCGTACCGGTGACGATGCCGTTCCGCCACTTCGGTCTCGTCATAGGCCTGAGCAACCTGTGAACCGGGAACCAGGTTAGCTGTGTACAGGCCCAAACGCATGGTTCCGCCCAAATCACCTGCGCCTTCCACAAACTGCTTTTGTTCTTCAATCGTGGCAATGACCGGAACCGATGTCTCCGGGTCAAACTCGGTTGAGGATGCGTCAGAAAGATTCAAAACGTTTCGAGCGTACTCAATCACCATGGACTGCAGCCCCAGGCAAATGCCCAGAGTAGGAATCTTATGTTCACGAGCATATTTCAATGCGCCGATCTTGCCGTCCAGACCGCGAATACCGAAACCGCCGGGTACTAAAATGGCATCCATATCGTGCAGCTGATGGTCTGCGTCTTCATCGGTGGCGCATAGGTCTGCAGCGACCCATTTGATATTGACCTTTGCATTATTCGCAAAGCCCCCGGCGCGCAGAGCCTCAGAAACCGAGAGGTATGCATCGGGAAGATCGATATACTTACCCACGAGGGCAATGTTAACGTCGGCGGAGGGGCGGTGCACCGCATCCAACAAACGATCCCACTGCGTGAAATCTGGCTCAGGGGCAGTCATGCCAAAGTAATCCAGAATATAATCGTCGAGCTTCTGGGAATGAAGGGTTTTGGGAATATCGTAGATGCTGGGGGCATCGGGACATGAGATAACGGCGGCAGTATCAACATCGCAGGCGTTACCGATTTTGGCGCGATGCGATTCCGGAACATCACGCTCACAACGCAGAATCAAGCCATCGGGCAGGATACCCAAACCACGTAATGCTGCAACGGAATGCTGAGTAGGCTTCGTTTTGAGTTCGCCGGAAGGGCCGATAAAGGGTACCAAAGATACATGGAGGAAAAACACGTTCTGGCGTCCAACGTCACGGCGTACTTGGCGTGCCGCTTCCATAAAGGGCAGCGATTCAATATCGCCTACCGTACCGCCGATTTCGGTGATGATGATATCGGGCGCGTTCTCGATTTCGGCGGCGTAACGCATACGTGCTTTGATTTCATCAGTGATATGAGGAATAACCTGCACGGTATCGCCCAAATATTCTCCGCGACGTTCTTTTGCGATAACGGTCGAGTACACCTGACCGGTTGTAACGTTAGCGGATTGGTCAAGGTTCTCATCAAGAAAGCGTTCGTAATGCCCAATATCAAGGTCTGTTTCAGCACCATCGTCAGTTACAAAGACTTCGCCGTGCTGGAAAGGGTTCATGGTACCGGGGTCTACGTTAAGGTACGGGTCAAATTTCTGCATCGTGACCGATAGGCCACGAGAACGTAGAATCTGACCGAGAGAAGAAGCTGAAAGACCTTTACCGAGAGAAGAAGCAACACCACCCGTAACAAAGATTTGGCGGGTTACCTTACCGTTAGCGGACGCGTTAAGAGCGTTATTATTTTCATTCACCACGGAATTCAAGCTTACCATTTTCTTTTCCCCTATCCAATAGAACACTAGCGAACGAGAGCGTTTCTCTTCCCTAGATTTAATGAGCTTTTTCCCGTATTTCGCGCAGTTTTTACGCCATAATAAACGCTTCACCTACCGCTGAATACCGTGTTGCACCACAACGGCCTCTAGAAATATCTGCGCCCCAACACTACCGAATATCCTTGGAATACTCCTCCAGATATATCAGCTATGACCATTATCTTTTCAGCACCTGTTTACTCAAGCTGGTCCCCTGCGCGTAAAAGCTCTCGCGCGTGTTCTTGGGCTGCTTCCGACTGATCGTGTCCGGCGAGCATACGAGCGAGTTCCACAACACGCTCTTGGTCAGAAAGCACCTGTACTTTCGATAACGATGCGTCATCATTTTTAAGGACCAGAATATGCTGATCCGCGAAAGCCGCAACCTGTGGTAGGTGAGTTACCACCAAAACTTGTACATGCTGGGCAAGCATTGCAAGCCTGCGACCAATCTCAATAGCAGCCTTACCGCCAACGCCCGAATCTACTTCGTCAAAGATAAAGGTAGGTACCGGATCCACTTCCGCCAACACAACCTCCAACGCAAGCATTACGCGCGAAAGCTCACCTCCAGAGACGCCTTTCCCAAGTGGACGAGGGGTTGCCTCACGATGCGGAGCAAGCATAAAGGTCACTGTGTCACGACCATGAATTGAAAATTTATCTGCCTCGGCAACTTCAACAACAAGAGAAGCATTCGGCATGGCAAGCGCGGTTAGTTCTTCACTAACAGAATCCGCTAAACGCGAAGCGGCTTCTTGACGCGCTTTCATAAGCTGAGTTGCCTGCTCTCCTAAAGCCTGACGCAGGTCGGTGAGCTCTTGTTCCAGAGATTCCTGTCGCTCTGGATCATCAACAAGGTGAGTCAGGCGATCACGAGATTCTTCGGCCCACTCAAGGACTTCCGCAATATCTGCACCATATTTTCGCGTCAAAGTTTTCAGCTGCGCACGACGCTCCTGTACCTGCGCTAGGCGTTCAGGCCCTTCAGAATCTAACGAGGTCGAATAGGTAGAAATATCGGTGGCAATATCAGTCGCCAGAACTAAAAGTTCGTTAACCCGTTGAGCTAAATTCTCTATATCGCTATCAGCATCGGCTTGTCCCAAAAGAGATGTATGTGCCGCATCCAGAAGACTCAGTACATTTGCCTCTGTACCTTCCGTATATTCGCTGCCCGACAGCGCCGCCGCTGCAACACCGGTTGCGGTACGAAGCGCCTCAACATTCATCAGTTTGATGCTTTCATTCTTAAGCGCTTCGTCCTCGCCCATCTGTGGGTTTACGGAGTCTATTTCTTCAAGCGCCCCCTGCAAGCTTTGCGCCTCTAATGCTCGTGCACGAGAATTCTCACGAACCTCTTTATATTCAGCGGCTGCGACTCGGTACCGCTCATAGGTATGCTGGTACTTCTCCAACAGGTCAAAAAGCTTTTCGCCCGCATAAAGGTCTAGTGCACGACGTTGCTCGCTGGCAGACTTGAGACGCAATTGATCCGACTGACCGTGCACAGCTACAAGAGTTTGCCCAATATCTGAAAGCTTACCGACAGGCGCGGTGCATCCTCCTACATGTGCTCGAGAACGCCCAGAAGCATTAACGGTGCGAGCTAAGAGAAGTTCGCTTGTTTTTTCATCTACCGGGTCAACTGTTCCGCCCACTTCTTCCGCGAGGGTCAAAGCCTTATGTTCTTGAGGTAGGCGCACAATGGCTTCCGCTAAGGCGCTCTTTGCCCCTTGACGCACACTTGCAGCATCACTACGTGCCCCAAGAAGCATACCAAGCGCCGTAACGACCATAGTTTTACCGGCACCAGTTTCACCTGTTAGAACCGACAGCCCGGGCTGCAAGGGTAATCGAGCATCAGTAATAATGCCCAAGTCCCGAATATGGATTTCTTCAATCACGATGCGTCTACCTTAAAGTCCTTACCGCATAGGGGCTGGAGTCGTGCCACATACGCAAGCTATGTGCGACTCTATTGCACTGACCGACTTCCTGCTGGAGTACCCAAACATTCGGTTTCCGTGTGAGTACCAGATATAAACTAATGAGGATCTTGTGAGCTGTTTTTTTCACCGGCATCACACGCCTCACGCTCTTCCTCAGAGGTTGGGCCTCGCCATCCTCGAATAGGCAGAGCAAACTTACGAACCAGCCGTTCAGAGAACGGGGCGGGGTGGATACGTGCCAAAAGCACTGGTTTTTCAGATTTACGCACCTCAATACGGGAACCGGGCAGCAGATCATTCATACGCCGTCCATCGCACCACAACACACCGGATGCACCATGAGCCATCATTTCAACAGCTACCATAGAAGACGGAGATGCTACTAGCGGTCGTGCAAAAAGGGCATGTGCTGAAAGCGGCACCAATAATATAGCTTCTACCTCGGGCCAGACTACCGGTCCCCCACCTGAAAATGCGTATGCGGTGGATCCCGTGGGCGTACCTATCACCACACCATCACAGCCAAATGTGCTTATTGGCTTACGATCTACCTCAATGATGACCTCAATCATCTTCTCGCGGTTGCCTTTTTCAACGCTTACTTCATTAAGCGCCCAATCCGTATGAACACGTTTCTCCTCGTGCCATACTTCAATGTCGATTGCCATACGCTCTTCGACCGCATACTCGCTCTTGACGATGCGGTCTACAGTTTCTTGCAGATCACTTTCTTCCGATTCCGCTAAGAATCCTACGTGTCCCAGATTCACGCCGATCAGCGGAATGCTTGTATGTCGCACCATTTCTGCAGCACGCAAGATAGAACCATCACCGCCGAGGACCATACCAAGCTCAATATCAATAAGCGCAACACTCTCATGCACCACCTGCACAGGCACCGGATCGTCCCAATTTTCCGTCAAGGCTTCCAGATCAGAACGGTTCATCACGGGCACTAGACCTGCACTATGCAGCTGTTTACACGCCTGGCGGGCTGCATCCCGTGCTTCTTTGCGGCCAGTATGCGCAAAGACTAGAATTTTACGATTTTCCGTTATTGACACGTTCTACCCTCCTCACAGCAGGCATTATTTGCGAATTATCCCACGACTACTTCTTTAGTATAGCCGAATTTCCCATTATACTGGAACATATTTTCTAGAATATTATTTCGATAAAAAGGTTTGTCTGTTATTTCTGCTTCTTGCACCATAAGAAAAATTCGACGTTACCATCTTGCCCGGGTAAAGGACTTTGCACAGTATCTATCACGCGAAGACCACATGATTGAGCCGAGTCTTGCACCTTACGCACGGCGAAAGCATGTGCTTGAGGATCTGTAACCACTCCTGCACGCCCAATTTGATGTTTTCCTACTTCAAATTGTGGTTTCACCATGAGCACTAAGTCCCCATCTTCCTCGGTTACCTGCGCAAGAGCATCTATGACTAACGTCAACGAGATAAAAGATAGGTCAGAGACAACTAGGGAAACTAACCCCCCAATATCTTCTGGGGTAAGATACCGTACGTTAAGACCTTCATAAGCATCGACCCGGGGATCCACACGTAACGACTCAACAAGTTGACCATGACCCACATCAACTGCTGCAATATGTGAAGCCCCACGGCGCAAGAGTACGTCGGTAAATCCTCCGGTAGAGGCACCTGCGTCCAGACAGCGACGACCGGCTACAGTTATGTGCGTAAAAATATCTAAGGCACCAGCAAGTTTATGCCCGGCACGACTCACATATTCTGTAAGAGGGCTTTCTTGTACCAGTACATCATCGTCACGATGTACAGGCTGCGATGCCTTATACACAATTTTCCCATTAACACTCACGCACCCGGCATCAATAAGTTTTGCCGCTAAAGTACGAGATGCAACAAGCCCATGCTCGGCAAGAAATTTATCGAGCCGCACCTAGGAGTTCTCCCCGGGTTCTCGGGAAAAACGTACATTATCTTCGAGGTTATCAACTAAGGTTCCATAGGCCCGAATACGCTCTACAGGATCCATCGCTAAAACAGCCTGCAGCTGTGTTTCAAACTCCTGGTAATCAGCTTCTTCAAGGGACTCATGGCTATCAGCATTTTCTGTAGAGTTTTGTTGTTTCTTACCCATAAGTTAAACCTCGGGAAGGCCTTGAATATTCGGGGTCACTGCCTGCTCCGGATGCGCCGCCCACCAGGCAGCGCAGGCTACGCGCCAGGCTTCTGCTTCCGCATCGCTGCCGGAAAAACCCTCTGGCGCGAAAGAGCCTTGGACGGTTAAATAGAGGTTATTTCCCTGCACCTTGGCAGTCCATGATGGTCCATGCGCTGTAATCGCGTGGTCCTCATGGAGAATTTCGATCTGTGGATATGGTTCGAAAAAGTCATCAAGAGTGCGCAAAATATATATGGGACGTTGTTCAGGGACCGCCGATATAACATCCTGATAGGTCTGCACACCGGTCAGCACAAGTGCACCCGCCATATGAGCTTTGTTGGCTCCCAGAATATCGGTGTCAAGGCGGTCCCCTACAATAACGGGCTTTGAGGCTTTTACTGATTGAGCCGCAGTCTCAAAAATAGCGGCTTCAGGTTTCCCCGCGACTATCGGAGTACGGCGTGCCGCAATACCCACCGCCGCTACTAGAGTACCGTTACCGGGCGCTTGCCCTCGTTCCTTAGGAATAGTTTGGTCTGTGTTCGTGGCAACCCATAAGACGTTTTGATCAGCGAGAGTGTACGCTGCCTCTGCCAAATCTTCCCAGCTGAGTTGCGGGTTAAAACCCTGAACCACGGCAACAGGGTTGTCGGACTGTGATGATACAGGTTCCAGCCCAACGGCACGTAGACAATCTGCTAAAGCTTCAGTACCGGTAACCAGAATTTTAGACCCGGCGGGCACATGTTGAGCCAATAAAGCAGCACCAGCCTGGGCAGAACTGACAACACGTTCCGCCTGCGTGCGCACGCCTAAATCTTGCAGGTGAGCCGCTACAGATTCTACAGAGCGCGAGGCATTATTAGTAACAAAGACGACGGGAACCCCACTGTTTTCAGCACGGTTCAAGGCTTCGGGTGCTCCCTCAATAGCGTAGGGCCCAGCATATACTACCCCGTCGAGATCTGAAAGTAAGGCATCGTACTGAGCTAGTAGGGGTTCGCTCGTCATAATGTTCAATTCTTTCTGGTTATAGATAAAGCAAGTGTTCTCAGGTGAGGAACGGATAGTTTCTACTGCTCTTTTTCATTTTGGGAAGGCTTCGTTTCATATTCAGAAGATGCAACCGCCAAGTTCTTTGACTTATCAGAACTATATGCCTCTTCTTTCTCTGACTGTGTTCCCTCGTCAGTATTGCTTTGTTGTTCGAGGTCTTCTAACACAGGTTCCTCAGGTTCAAAGAGCTCGGATTCACCATAAATATCGAAAATCTCAGGCTCGGCGAACTCACCCTGTCCCAAAGCGGCTTCGGCCCTGAACGCGAGGCGTGCCCACTGCTCTGCTTCCTGGCTTCGTCCTGCATTATCTAGCGCCTCGGAATATGCTGTGAAGAGTCGAGGGCTGTATTCGAAAGCACGTTTTGGGTTTAGCTGCGGAATTTGAAGGGCCGATATCGCTTGCGATTTTTTGCCCTGATCTGCATATATCCCAGATTCAACAATGGCGAGTTCAACGCGAACCTGGGCAGGAAGCTCTTCGCGTTTAGCTTCCTCTATCATGTCAAGAGCTTTAGAAATACGGTTAAGAGCGCGCTCACAGTCTACGAGGAGCGCAAGATGATCCAGAGAACCGCTTATGCGACGGTGCGTACGTAATTCACGTAATGCTAATTCGTAATCTTCAGCGACATATGCGGCGACACCTACAGCCTCACGTACCGCAGAAATACGTCCTGCGCTTCGAGACGCAGCAACAGCATGCTCAAGCGCAAACTGGGGATCAAGCTCCAGATATCGTCCAGTCATAACAAGATGTTTTGCAACGGTAGCGGCATTCCTAGACTCAAGCGCGCGAAGTTGACGGCTTGTAGCACTGTCTAACTCACGACCTGTTACATCACTGTCAATCTCAGGCGCCTTTGGCTTGGCAGGACGATAACCCGCTCGACCGTCAACAGATCGCACGTTCTCCTGAGACTCTGTCTTATACGCGTGCTGCCTAGGTGACTTACTCCGAAAACCGAAACGATGCGATTTATTCGGGTTTTTCAAGTCGTTTCGGCGTCCTCCATCGCTATCCTTATGATTTGCCCCAGCCCCATCAGAATGTTGAGCGTTACTGTGGTAGTTGCTCTTCTGGGAGTTTTTCGCAGTGGAAGCACCAATAGCACCCTGCTTATTTTTAGACTGGGGGGTCTCAGACATGAATCTCCTCAAAGGGGAAGGCGGGATCAAACACAGAATCTTCGCTACAAATTTTGGAAGATAATCTCAGGGTGCTAAATGCACCTTTTATATTCTAGTACAGGTTGGCATAGACCGATACCCTAGAGATACTAGATCCAAGATAGCTTTGTCTTCTGCATCTACTCGTAGAAGGCGGGCTAGTAGGTTGGGGTTGTTGAGTAAAAACCACCGTTAAACACAAAAAGCATGAGCGAAAGCTCCCCCTCACAGGAAACCCCCACCCATACTTACCTCTAAACAAAATATTTATTGCGGCAGCCATCTACTCTCCCACACCCACCAAGATGCAGTACCATCAACACCACAGGGCTTAGCTCACCAGGTTCGAAAAGGATACTGGGCGTTTCCCCCAAGCTATCACCACCGCAAAACCACCAAACAACAACCCACCCCACAAAAACGGGGCCCAGCTTGTTGTTTCAAAACTATACAGCGAACGCAAACACCACAAACAACATAGTGTGAATAAGTCTTCGGCCTATTAGTACCAGTCAACTCCACGCCTTACAACGCTTCCATACCCGGCCTATCAACCTCATCATCTCTAAGGAGCCTCACACACCACAAAGGGGTGCCAGGAGAACTCATCTCGAAACAGGCTTCCCGCTTAGATGCCTTCAGCGGTTATCCCTCCCGAACGTAGCCAATCAGCCATGCACCTGGCGGTACAACTGACATACCAGAGGTTCGTCCGTCCCGGTCCTCTCGTACTAAGGACAGCCTTTCTCAATTCTCCAACGCGCGCAGCGGATAGGGACCGAACTGTCTCACGACGTTCTGAACCCAGCTCGCGTACCGCTTTAATGGGCGAACAGCCCAACCCTTGGGACCGACTCCAGCCCCAGGATGCGACGAGCCGACATCGAGGTGCCAAACCATGCCGTCGATATGGACTCTTGGGCAAGATCAGCCTGTTATCCCCGAGGTACCTTTTATCCGTTGAGCGACAGCGCTTCCACAAGCCACTGCCGGATCACTAGTCCCGACTTTCGTCCCTGCTCGAGTCGCCACTCTCACAGTCAAGCTCCCTTGTGCACTTACACTCAACACCTGATTGCCAACCAGGCTGAGGGAACCTTTGGGCGCCTCCGTTACACTTTAGGAGGCAACCGCCCCAGTTAAACTACCCATCAGGCACTGTCCCTGAACCAGATCATGGCCCGAAGTTAGACATCCAGATTGACCAGAGTGGTATTTCAACAACGACTCCACCACCACTAGCGTGACGGCTTCACAGTCTCCCACCTATCCTACACAAGCCAACCCAAACACCAATACCAAACTATAGTAAAGGTCACGGGGTCTTTCCGTCCTGCTGCGCGAAACGAGCATCTTTACTCGTACTGCAATTTCACCGAGTTCATGGTTGAGACAGTAGGGAAGTCGTTACTCCATTCGTGCAGGTCGGAACTTACCCGACAAGGAATTTCGCTACCTTAGGATGGTTATAGTTACCACCGCCGTTTACTGGGGCTTAAATTCTCAGCTTCGCCCACACAGGGCTAACCAATCCTCTTAACCTTCCAGCACCGGGCAGGAGTCAGTCCGTATACCTCGTCTTACGACTTCGCACGGACCTGTGTTTTTGATAAACAGTCGCTTCCCCCTGGTCTCTGCGACCCCTACACGCTCCCCACCGCACGGGCAGATCACGCTCAGGGCCCCCCTTCTCCCGAAGTTACGGGGGCATTTTGCCGAGTTCCTTAACCATGATTCTCTCGATCGCCTTAGTATTCTCTACCTGATCACCTGTGTCGGTTTCGGGTACGGGCAGCTAAAACCTCACGCCGATGCTTTTCTCGGCAGCATAGGATCACCAAATCCCCCACAAACAAGGGGTCCCATCACGTCTCAGACACACAACCGGCGCATTTAACAACCAGTCATCCTACACGCTTAGACCACGACAACCACCGCGTGGCTTGGCTACCTTCCTGCGTCACACCTGTTAACACGCTTACCTCCAAAGCTTGGGTCCCACACACCCCACAACACCACAAAGAAAAACTTCATGACACCGTGATCGGCATGGTTAGCATCACAATATCAGTATGGACGGTCCTTCACTGGTACGGGAATATCAACCCGTTCTCCATCGACTACGCCTGTCGGCCTCGCCTTAGGCCCCGACTAACCCAGGGCAGATTAACTTGACCCTGGAACCCTTGATCATCCGGCGCACGGGTTTCTCACCCGTGATTCGCTACTCATGCCTGCATTCTCACTCCCACACAATCCACCACACACTCCCGTGGCAGCTTCACCTCGTGCAGGACGCTCCCCTACCCAACCAGCCACAAAGACTGATTGCCACAACTTCGGCGGTGTACTTGAGCCCCGCTACATTATCGGCGCAGAATCACTTGACCAGTGAGCTATTACGCACTCTTTCAAGGATGGCTGCTTCTAAGCCAACCTCCTGGTTGTCTCAGCAACTCCACATCCTTTCCCACTTAGCACACGCTTAGGGGCCTTAGTTGATGGTCTGGGCTGTTTCCCTCTCGACAATGAAGCTTATCCCCCACTGTCTCACTGCTACACTCTCACTTACCGGCATTCGGAGTTTAGCTAACGTCAGTAACCCTCGCGGGCCCATCGGCCATCCAGTAGCTCTACCTCCAGCAAGAAACATGTAACGCTGCACCTAAATGCATTTCGGGGAGAACCAGCTATCACAGAGTTTGATTGGCCTTTCACCCCTATCCACAGCTCATCCCCCCAGTTTTCAACCTAGGTGGGTTCGGTCCTCCACACGCTCTTACACGTGCTTCAACCTGGCCATGGATAGATCACTCCGCTTCGGGTCTAGATCCTGCCACTACAACGCCCTATTCAGACTCGCTTTCGCTACGACTACCCCACACGGGTTAACCTCGCGACAAAACACTAACTCGCAGGCTCATTCTTCAAAAGGCACGCCACCACCCCACACAAAAGGGGGCTATAACGGCTTGTAAGCACACGGTTTCAGGTACTATTTCACTCCCCTCCCGGGGTACTTTTCACCATTCCCTCACGGTACTGATCCACTATCGGTCATCAGGAAGTATTTAGACTTACCAGGTGGTCCTGGCAGATTCACACGAGATTCCACGAGCCCCGTGCTACTCGGGACATTGTCAACGCACACACAACACTTTCAACTACGGGACTCTCACCCACTACGGTCGACCATTCCAAGCCAGTTCGCCTACCATCATGCACTACGCCGGTGACCAGTTAGAACCACCACAACAACTCCCACAACACCCATGATGCAACACCTAACCGCTATCACACACCACAGGTTTAGTCTCATCCGCGTTCGCTCGCCACTACTAACAGAATCATTATTATTTTCTCTTCCTGCGGGTACTGAGATGTTTCACTTCCCCGCGTTCCCCCCAACTGGCCTATACATTCAACCAGCGGTCACCCACCACAACGATGAGCGAGGTTTCCCCATTCGGAAATCCTCGGATCCACGCCCAGTTATCGGCTCCCCGAGGCTTATCGCAGATTCACACGTCCTTCATCGGCTCCTGATGCCAAGGCATCCACCGTGTGCCCTTAACAACTTACACACAATCAAGAAAAAGAAGAATCAAGAAACCACACAACCGTGCAGTTCCCAGAAGATGCTCGCGTCCACTATATAGTTCTCAAACAACAAACCACACCAACACCAACACCGAGAACAAACCCAGCACCAGCACCAGCCAGTCACCAACTCAGACCACACCTAGCGTGCAACCCGAAAACCCAAGAACGCACCCGAACAACACGAAAAGATGATGACGTATACACAACACCGTGAAACAAAACAAACAACAAAAAAAAGGGGCTGACATTCCACCCATGAGCAAACCACCCACCCGACACTCGCGAGCAGCATGGCCAACCAAACAATAGTTGAGCTCCTTAGAAAGGAGGTGATCCAGCCGCACCTTCCGGTACGGCTACCTTGTTACGACTTAGTCCCAATCGCCAGTCCCACCTTCGACGGCTCCCCCCACCAGGGTTAGGCCACCGGCTTCGGGTGTTACCAACTTTCGTGACTTGACGGGCGGTGTGTACAAGGCCCGGGAACGTATTCACCGCAGCGTTGCTGATCTGCGATTACTAGCGACTCCGACTTCATGGGGTCGAGTTGCAGACCCCAATCCGAACTGAGACCGGCTTTTAGGGATTAGCTCCACCTCACAGTATCGCAACCCTCTGTACCGGCCATTGTAGCATGCGTGAAGCCCAAGACATAAGGGGCATGATGATTTGACGTCATCCCCACCTTCCTCCGAGTTGACCCCGGCAGTCTCCTATGAGTCCCCACCATCACGTGCTGGCAACATAGAACGAGGGTTGCGCTCGTTGCGGGACTTAACCCAACATCTCACGACACGAGCTGACGACAACCATGCACCACCTGTATACCAGCCCCGAAGGGAAACGCCATCTCTGACGCAGTCCAGTATATGTCAAGCCTTGGTAAGGTTCTTCGCGTTGCATCGAATTAATCCGCATGCTCCGCCGCTTGTGCGGGCCCCCGTCAATTTCTTTGAGTTTTAGCCTTGCGGCCGTACTCCCCAGGCGGGGCACTTAATGCGTTAGCTACGGCGCGGAAAACGTGGAATGTCCCCCACACCTAGTGCCCAACGTTTACGGCATGGACTACCAGGGTATCTAATCCTGTTCGCTCCCCATGCTTTCGCTTCTCAGCGTCAGTTACAGCCCAGAGACCTGCCTTCGCCATCGGTGTTCCTCCTGATATCTGCGCATTCCACCGCTACACCAGGAATTCCAGTCTCCCCTACTGCACTCTAGTTAGCCCGTACCCACTGCAAAACCAGGGTTAAGCCCCAGCCTTTCACAGCAGACGCGACCAACCGCCTACAAGCTCTTTACGCCCAATAATTCCGGACAACGCTCGCGCCCTACGTATTACCGCGGCTGCTGGCACGTAGTTAGCCGGCGCTTTCTCTGCACCTACCGTCACTTTCGCTTCTTCGATGCTAACAGAGGTTTACAACCCGAAGGCCGTCATCCCTCACGCGGCGTCGCTGCATCAGGCTTGCGCCCATTGTGCAATATTCCCCACTGCTGCCTCCCGTAGGAGTCTGGGCCGTGTCTCAGTCCCAGTGTGGCCGGTCACCCTCTCAGGCCGGCTACCCGTCGTCGCCTTGGTAAGCCATTACCTCACCAACAAGCTGATAGGCCGTGAGCCCATCTAAAACCACTCCATAACGCTTTCCACCAACACCCCATGCGGAGATTGGTCGTATCCGGTATTAGACCCAGTTTCCCAGGCTTATCCCAGAGTCAAAGGTAGGTCACTCACGTATTACTCACCCGTTCGCCACTAATCCACCTAGCAAGCTAGGCTTCATCGTTCGACTTGCATGTGTTAAGCACGCCGCCAGCGTTCGTCCTGAGCCAGAATCAAACTCTCCGTTACAAAAACAAAAAGCAAACGCATGATCCCATAACTCTCAAAAAACAATGAACTACTGACAAAACAAAAAACAAGGACACAAAACACCAGGCACACCAACGCACCCCATGCTTCCTGTCCCACACGAATGTCCCAACCAGCAGACACCACAACAAAATTTTCAGAACTACAAGACCACACCAAAAAACATGACCTCAATAAGATCAAAAAACATATACGGTATCAACCCCGCACACCAACACCCCACCAAAAAAAAGGGGGTACCAGTGCACTGTCACAACATCCCGTTTCACCAATACACATCATCACAACACAACACACAGTTGTGTCTAAAACGTATTGAACAAAGCACACTCTTGAGTTCTCAAACAACACACCACACCAACAACAACACACCATCAGAGTCATCATCAGCCGGTCATCACATGATAAATCACCGCAACCAACCCCACCCGGATCACAACCAGAAATGAAGTCCTCGCCGCGGCGACTCATACAACTATACACACCCACACCCACCACCGCAACCCGAGGAGTAATGAGATAGAACACTCACAAAAACACTAGTCAGATATCTATAAATTCTACAGTGCTGGTTGGGGGTGCAAAAGACCCCGAAACTACGCAGCTCTTCACTGTTCTTAAAAAAGCGCGTACTCCCGTCATGTCACCTCAAAAACTCGAATCGCTAAGATATTCTTTTCCCTCTAGACCACCATACTGAAGATATAAATGAAGGGTTCCCATACATCGAAACTGTGTGGAAACCCTTCAAGATCCTGTGGTAAACGGGAATAGTAAACCCTATACTACGGTAATCGCGCCCTGGTTTTTCTTACCCCGACGCACGATTGCATATTTACCGTGCAAAAGCTGCTCAGATGAGATCCGGGCATCTTCACCTTGAACCTTCACACCATTGACAGATGCGCCGCCTTCTTTCAGGATGCGTCGCGCCTCAGACTTGGAAGAAGCAAAACCAAGCTCCGTAAGCGCAGTAATCAGATCCAGCCGATCCGAAGAGAGCTCAACCGAAGGCAGCTCATCCATTACAGCCTGAAGAGTGCTCTCGTCCAAGGCCGCAAAGTCTCCCTTGCCAAAAAGGGCTTCCGAAGCCGCTATGGCCTGTTCCGTAGGCTCAACACCGTGAACAAGGGCCGTAACCTCATAAGCAAGCCGTTTCTGTGTTTCACGCTTGTACGCTTCGGCTTCGACCTTATGCTCGTATTCGCCAATCTCCGCACGAGTCAAGAAAGTAAAGACCTTCAAACGATCTATTACATCCGCATCAGCGGTATTAAGCCAGAACTGGTAAAAGGCATATGGAGAACACATCTCGGGGTTCAGCCAAATTGCGTTGCCTTCGCTCTTACCAAACTTCGTGCCATCAGAGTTTGTAATCAGAGGGGTTCCAATAGCATGAACAGTTTTTCCCTCGACCTTGCGAATCAGCTCGGTGCCGCTGGTGAGATTACCCCACTGATCAGAACCACCGGTTTGCAAAGTGCATCCGTACTGACGGTTAAGCTCAAGATAATCCAAGCCCTGCAAGATTTGGTACGAGAACTCGGTATAAGAAATACCTTCTTCAGAGTTTAGGCGTTTAGCAACAATTTCCTTCTTGACCATCGTGCCCACACGAAAATGCTTACCAATATCGCGCAAGAAATCGATAGCCGAAAGCTGCCCGCCCCAATCCAAATTATTCACCATACGAGCCGCATTCTCGCCCTCAAACGAAAGAAAACGCTCAATCTGAGACCGTAGAGATTGAACCCATTCAGCAACGACTTCTCGGGAGTTAAGTACGCGCTCCGATGTCTGCCGGGGGTCTCCGATTAGGCCAGTAAAACCGCCCACCAGACCTAGGGGGTAGTGCCCGGCAAGTTGCAGACGACGCATTACCAAAAGCTGCACAAGGTGCCCCAAATGCAAGGATGCGGCAGTAGGGTCGTACCCGGTATAGAATGTAAGCTTTTCATCGCTCAATGCTTTTTCGAGTGCCTCTTCGTCAGTACTCACATGCACGAGTCCGCGCCATTTGAGCTCCTGCCAGATGTTCTCGAACGTGTCGTCATTGTGCTGCGCATTAAGGATGTCGGCAGACATGGTTCTCTATGTTCTCCGTTCCATGACATACGGTGTAAAAATATTTGATGCGCAGAATACAGCCTGCACATAGTAAGTACACCCAAGATTGATAGTTATAGCCTAGCACTACGTCGCTACCTGCGATACATGCCAACACTACTTACGGGTCCACTTTACGACTGGGCAGATCCGGCTGCTTCAGCACCTAGACCTGCGGGCATTGAGGTTCCTACCAGATGAAGCCGCTGTGTGGGGCGAGTCATTGATACATATAGATCACCTACAGCACCTTGTGCATCGTCAAGAAGCTGCTGCGGTTCCACGATGATGACAACATCAAACTCAAGCCCTTTAGCTTCCCAAGGAGTCAAGACAAGAACCTGATTTTCGACGGCGTCCTCAGCGGTTCCTGTACGATCCGCATGTGTTTCCATAACTGCACGCGCCACCTGTGTGTACTGGGCGGGAGAACAGACTACTCCGATAAGAGCCCCATCTCCCAGGGCAACCTCATCACTCACGCGCTGGACAGTCTCAGCAACCACATGTTCCTGGGGCACCTGATGGATAAAAGGTGCCCATTGTCCTTCACGCACAGCACGAGGTGCTGACACTTCATACCCGGCTTCGCGTGCAACGGCGACTGCGGCATCCGCAATTTGCGCCGGGGTACGGTAGTTAATCGTCAATTCTTCAAGGGTAAACCGCTCCCCCACAAAAGGTTCAAGAGCCTGAGACCACGATGAAGCGGCAGAGGCTGAAGATGCCTGCGCAATATCTCCCACTACCGTAAACGATTTCATAGGGCATCGTCGCATCAGCAAGCGCCATTGCATAGGCGAAAGCTCTTGCGCTTCATCCACAACAATATGCCCATAGGCCCAGGTGCGATCCGCCTGTGCCGCAGCTGCAGCAGTCATACGATTGATACCTACCTCGTTGAGAGCGGCGATCTGCTCGGCCGTAACAACGCCGTCTGCGCCAATATCGGCGAGTGTCTGATGCACATTCTCAAGTGCTTTTGAAGCATTCTCAAGGTTAGCTCGATGCTCAGCCTCTGCGCGCGCTGCTGCTGCCGCACCCGTGACCCGGGAGAAATCACCGAGAAGCTCCGCAGCTTCATCCAGTAAAGGAACATCAGCCTCAGTCAGAGGAGCATCGGCAGGGCGTTTGAGAAGTTCCCTTTCTGCCTCAGTAAAATTCTGAGTTGCGGACTCTAGATATTGCTGTTTCGAGAACAGGGAACGCACCAGCGTTTCAGGTGAAAGCGGCATCCAGGCAAGGTTAAGAGCACGTCGTACATCCAAAGAAGCACGCACATCATCTTGTAAATAAGGGCGGTCCACAATGCGACCGGCGGCTTTATTAAGCTGATCGTCCAGCACGCTCGTCAGTTCCTTAAGCAAAATTTTGACGAACGTCTCGCGAGCTTCATTATGTGGTTTTCCAGTAGCACGAGCCCGAGAACGTGCTGAACGTACCATCTGTGGAGTAAGAACAACATCAGTGCCCTCAACGTTGAGGCGCTGTTCCCGCTCAGGAACTTTTTGGCGATCTTCAACTGCTTTCTTGATTACCTCTACCATGCGCAAATCACCCTTAAGCGCAGCGATACGACGATCGTGCTCTGGTACAGCGCGAAGCCCAGGGTACAGTGTTGCCAAGGATGCCATGACCACTCCGGTTTCCCCCAGAGAAGGCAGAACACGCTCAATGTACCACATGAATGAATGCGACGGTCCTACCACTAATACACCCGCTTTAGCGAGGCGTTCTCGATTTGTATACAGCAAATATGCCGCACGATGCAGAGCAACTGCAGTTTTACCGGTACCCGGCCCGCCCTGAACAACCCGAACGCCGGGCAGCTCGGAACGAATAATCGCATCCTGCTCGGCTTGGATGGTTGCGACGATATCATTCATCCGCCCGGTACGTTTCTTATTTAAAGCCGCGAGAAGCGCACCTTCACCATGCAAAGTGTCGCTATCCTGAAGTAATTCGGAGTCGAACACCTCATCTTCGATGTTGGTGACGGTACGTCCCTCCAGCATCAGATGCCGCCGACGCCGAACCCCTAACGGATTAAACGCCGTAGCCTGATAGAACGTGCCGGCCTCGGGGGCACGCCAATCCATCAAAAGCCGCTTCTGGTCGCTATCCATAATTCCTAAACGGCCGATATACCGAACCTCATCGGCTCCGTCTTTTGTAAGGTCAAGACGGCCAAAAACAAGCCGCGCATCCACTGCGTTAAGCTGGGCCAGGCGATCTTCGTAATGGGTGGCAAAAGAGTCCCGTTCGGAACGGTTTTGATGCCCACCAACCGCCTGATTCTTGCGAACATCCGCGAGTTTTTGTGAGGTTTCTTCCCGTAAATCATCTAGTCGTGCATAGATTTTTGCAACATGTTCGCGTTCTTGGGCAAGCTGCTGCGCAAAGACACGTGTAGCAACATTCTCGGAAACATTCTTAGATGTTTCTGCGGGCATAAAAACTCCTTTAACGGCATAACGCCGATTAACTCATGATTTACGGCGATGCCGAAAACAGAGTATCTATTTTACAGGGTTATATGCACGCTCAAAAGCTATGTCTATGTGCTTTGAGGCAGGACGTTACTCAGAAACTACACTTAAGGTTTCTACTCGGTATTGCGCCAGAGCTTCACGCCCGCCCAAACCTTTGAGCTCCAAGAGAGTGCCAATTCCTGCTACTTTCAGCTCCGCACGTTCAATAAGCTTCGCGGCAGCCACCAGCGTGCCACCGGTTGCCAAGATATCGTCGAGTAGAAGCACGCGGGTTCCCGGTGCGAAATCATGACAGTGAATCTCGATAGCTGCAGTACCATACTCAAGCTCATATTCTTCGCGGTATGTTTCACGGGGCAGCTTACCGGCCTTACGTACCGTCATAATGCCTTTGCCGGAGGCATAAGCAAGCGCTGAAGCCATAAGAAAACCACGGGCTTCTACACCAGCGACAACGTCATAAGTACCTTCAAAAAGCCGTGCTATCCCGTCAATAGATGCTTTAAAAACCTCAGCGTTTGCAAAGAGAGTGGTGACGTCGTAGAACAGGATTCCCTGATGTGGGTAATCCTGAATGGTTGCGCATGCCGCCGGAATAAGCTCTTGCATGGATGCGAGCGCAGAAACGTTCATTACTCTCTCTTTCGGAGGTCAGCGGGTTTTGGGATCAGTCGATGTATGTTCGCCGCAGAATTAATGCGGCACGGTGGCTTTGACAGCCTCAAGAATTCTACCTTTTTTCGATAAACATGGCACGTAGTTCATGTTTAAGGATTTTTCCAGTGGGCCCCAACGGCATGGAATCTACAATTCGATAATGGCGCGGATACTTATAAGCAGCGAGTTTCTCACGCGCGAGAGTATCTAATTCTTGAATCAGCGATTCATCATCCTTGTGCCCGCGAGAGACGACAACAGCTGTAATCTCCTCGCCAACAAGCGCATCATCAAGACCAATAACGGCAACGGCTCGAACCTGCGGATGCGCTTGAAGAACATCCTCTATTTCACGAGGATAAACGGAATACCCATTACGCAGCACCATGTCTTTAATGCGGTCCACAATATAAATATTGCCGTTGTTATCCAGACGAGCTATATCTCCGGTGGCAAACCATGTACCGTCGAAAACCTCGTCCGTAGCCTGAGGGTTATTCCAGTATCCCGCCATGATATTTTCGCCCGAAACCCAAAGCTGCCCATGAGTTCCTGCAGGTAAAGATCGACCTTCATCGTCACGTATCTGCACCTGCACTCCCGGAAGCACACGTCCGACGGAGCCAGTTACGTGCCCAAACTGGGCCTGATTAAAACTGACAACTGGTGAGGTTTCGCTCAGCCCATACCCTTCATATATAGGACAGGAAATTAACGCATCAAATGCACTGTGCGCAGATGCGGGCAGGGGCGAGCCTCCAGAAATACCATATCGGATGCGTCCTTTCAGCTGGCGAGCGTTAGACGGGTTTTCTTCGAGTGCGGCTATAAGCGCAGCATACATACTGGGTACTGCTGCAAGAACCGTCACATCAGCTTGGTCGATGAGTTTGATTGCCTTTTCGGGAGTGAACCTTGGCAAAAGAGCGATGGTTGAGCCAGCAGCGCATGCCGCGTTGAGGGTGACTGTTTGCCCAAATGCATGAAAAAGAGGTAAGCCACCAAAAATAATATCTTCAGCGGTAAATCCGAACACTTGAGCACAGCTTTGGGCATTACTCAGAATATTAGCGTGCGTTAGGGTCGCACCCTTGGGCTTTCCTGTGGTTCCCGAGGTATAGAGAATAAGCGCCGGGTCCGCCGGGCTTACGGGGCATAATTTGAGTTCTGGTTCAGACGGATGGTCTGTTCCAAAGGGAGCTAATGAAGATTGAGGGTCTGCACTCGTGCCGCCTAATATCTCAAGATGCACGGTTCCGTCACACACGAGGGGCACTTGGTGTGCTTCCGCTGCTAGGCGGGTTCCTTCCCAGGCAAAGAGCACGGTAGCGCCGCTATCCTGCAGATGATGTTCAAGCTCGGCACCACTCAGCAGAGGGTTTAACGGAACACAGAGAGCACCGCTTGCCAGAATGCCATAGTATAGAGCGGGCATCAGGGGAACATTAGGCAAAGAGAGCGCTACTCGATCGCCTTCCTTCACACCACATTTTCGCAGATGTGTCTGTACCCGAGCCGCCGCCTGCCCCAGTTTTCGATATGTCACCGTAGCGATATTCGAGGAGGCTGAAAATACTAGCGCTGGAGTGTTCTCGTGTATGCGGCTTGCGAGCAGACGTGCAATATTGTGCGATGTTGCCGGTTCAGGGGCGGAGGCATTCTCAACAGTAACGGGCATCGTTTCTTTATTCCTGTTGTATGTTCTTGCGTAGCATGAAAAAGCTCTAACTCGGGGTAGTGCTAACAGCACAATATGGCGTTTGTTTAGCCTTCTCCATTCTAAACCCGTCAATCTCAGGCAGAGTTTACAGCATACCTATAAACCGAGCTTTTTACCTGTCACATTTATTCAACAAATTTGTATTCTGATGAATTCATAATAGTATTTACGAATAAATCAAAATAAACGATAATCTCTCATGCAGGAAGCCTCCATGACCGATAACTTTTCAACATCATCTCAGGTCTCCCCCGAGCTAAAAGACCAAGAGCTCGAATTCCTCAATTCGATCTTCGACCTTGCCCGCAATAATAAGCCTATTGCGCTCCAGTCGCTCCTCGATCAAGGCATACCGGTAAATCTCACAAACTCCCACGGAGACACCCTCCTCATCCTTGCCGCTTACCATGAGCATGAAGAAATCGTGCGCGTTCTTCTCAAAGCGGGCGCAGACCCAGATCGTCTCAATGACCGTGGGCAAACGGCGTTAGTCTGCGCGGTATTCCGCGATAACCTCACTATCTCTCAGTTGCTTCTTGATGCTGGCGCCAATGCGTCTTTAGGTACACAAACCCCTGCGGATGTTGCCCGGTTCTTCGACCTACCACGTATGCAAGAACTTCTTGCTACGGCAGCATCAACCGCTGAATAGCACAGAGGCAGTGGGAACAAACCATCACGTCTCAATTTTGCGCCCACCGCCTCGTGCAAACCATAGCTTTACACGGCATTCAACGTATCTGAATATTCAATAAAGTCTTTTATTAGTTTGTAGACCATGCCAAGAAACTAGCTGCAAGTTCCTGTCCACCAGCAGGATCGCGGGATATTACCATTACGGTATCGTCTCCAGCTATTGTGCCAAGAATTGCCTCTAAGCCGCTCTGATCGATAGAGGACGCTAGGAATTGCGCGGCACCGGGTGGGGTACGCAAAACCGCAATATTGCCCGAGCCTTCCGCCGTGATAAGCAGCTCTTTAAAGAGCGAAATCATGCGTGCATCGGGAGCTGCCCCTCCCCCACGACGCGCAGGATAGTTTGGAACAGCATATATGAGACCAGCACCCTCATCAAGAATACGTTCAGCACCAATTTCTACAAGATCACGTGAGAGCGTAGCCTGAGTAACTTTCATACCGTCATCGGTAAGATATTGCGCCAGCTCAGCCTGAGAACGTACACGGCGGGTCTGCAACAATTCCACGATACGTGCCTGACGCGCGATTTTTGTCGAGGGGAAAGGCATTTTGTCTTCTACTTCCTTCGGTTCCAACCACAGGTTGAGTCTAGTCACGGACCCCACGAGGTACCGCACCGCTCTCAATACTCAAAGATAATACATATACACATAATTATGCGACCTAAATATCGATTATGCGCAACTTTATTTGAAAACTTTTACGTTCCTAGCATACTTTGTGGACTTTATATCCTCTATTCCCGCATACAAAAGCGGAACCTGACCTCGCATATTCTACAAAGTCAGGTTCCGCCTACTACTGTGCTACTTTTGCCGCGACTCTACATCGTCCTGTGAAGATTCTTCCTCAACGATGTAGCCCTCATCGTCCTCTTCATAGTCGTCAGATTCCTCGAATCCGTCGACATCTACATAATCAACACGAGAGCGGCGATTAGACCATATGCCAAAGGCGCATCCACCGATCA
This sequence comes from Rothia dentocariosa ATCC 17931, assembly GCF_000164695.2. Taxonomy (NCBI): domain Bacteria; kingdom Bacillati; phylum Actinomycetota; class Actinomycetes; order Micrococcales; family Micrococcaceae; genus Rothia; species Rothia dentocariosa. The sequence goes on along the minus strand of NC_014643.1, from coordinate 1,768,754 downwards.
ACACAACAAGAGCTAGCGCAAAACTACCCCAGCCAACAAGGTACTGCTGACCTACGCTGCCCTGCTCAATCGCTTTAACGCTTCCTTTTTCACCGGTACGAACAACCTCAATCTGGTGGTCAGAGGTCTCTGCGACTAAAGCACTTACCTCACGGGGGAAATCCTGCGCATAGTTTCCAGTCTGCGTACCACGGAAATCGATATTTTCACCCGCATGGACCTCATAGGTGTCCTTCAGGTTCGAGCGATATTTCATGCCGTCGATGCGGTTATCCTTCGGCAGATTACCCTTATATTGCGCTACATTCGAGTCTGTTTCTAAATCGGGGGTCAAATCAACGTAACTGCCTTCAATAACCCAGCTTTTGCCCTCGTATTCCGCGTCCTGATTCGCGGAGAAAAGCGCACGAACACCCACAACGCACAGAACGATTGCAACCACGATAGCCAGAAGTACGCTAAATACCGATACCCAGTTGATGTGGGGTCGTTCTTCGTAGTATTCATCGTCGGCATCGCTCATGCCGAAAAAATCATCCCTGGATTCTTCAGTACCCTCGTAATCGACGTCTTCGTATTCGTCATCACGCTGTGTCATGCGCTCTCCTTATCGTGTTTCCTGTACTAGGGTACCGGTGCCTTAGCCTTACGGAAAGTTAAGACGTGATAGAACCTTCACAGAGTGACGATTTTCTAACGCTCACCTACAACTTGGCAAGTACATGACTCGTATGAACACATAGCTAACGCCCCTTCTGATCCATGTAACGGGCGAAGGGGCGCTAGAGTGATGAACTATGCCATAGTGCGTCTACACACGCGCCACAGCCCCAAAGCGTTCCGCAGCAACAGCAACCGCTGCCTCACGCGAAGCGCTTGCTTCTTCAGCAGTGAGCGTGCGATCAGGTGCGCGGAAGCGCATAGCAAACGCCAATGATTTTTTACCGCTCTCGACACCCTGACCACGATAATCATCGAAGACTCGCAAATCTTCGAGCAATTCCCCAGCGCCATCACGAAGAGCCTGAGCTACCTCAGAAGCAGGAATATCCTCATCGACCACAAGAGCAACATCCTGAGTAGCTGCCGGATAACCGTAAATAGGCGATGCCTGAGGCACACCCGAGCGGGAAGCAAACAGTTCAGTAAAGTTCACCTCAAAAGCACAGGTACGTTCAGGGAGATTCTCGGTCTGCAGGAGCTTCGGATGCAGCTCGCCAGCATAACCAATAGTTTGTCCGTCCTGTGTGCGGAGCTGAGCGGTTCGTCCAGGATGGAATGCCTGATGGGTTCCTTGGGCAATCACAATCTCAACACCTAAAACATCCGCGATGAGGCGCGCCGCATCCAGCGCATCGCGCCAGTCATAGGCACGAGCCTGAGTGCCAGGCATTGGCTCGTGCTCAGCACCAGCAAACAGGCCACTAAAATACACAGGCTGCTCGGGGATACCCGCGTTCAAATCCGCAAGAACCTCATCACTGGGCCGTTCACCCAAAGGAGGGATACTAGCGGAGCCCTGTCGTTCACCAGGAATAAAAACGCGGCCAGCTTCAAAAATCTTCAAGTTTTTGAAACCGCGCGAGAGATTCCGCTGCAAAACCTCTGTTAAACCGGGCAGGAGCGAGCGACGCAGCCATCCCTCAGCAGAAGAAATTGGGTTCGCTAACCGTACCGAGTTCACTTTTTCGCCAGCGGTTGGCGAAGACCAAAGATTATTCGCTTCCTCCGAGACGAAGGGGTAAGCGAAAACCTCGGTCAACCCAGCTGCCGCGAGCGCATTAGCAGCTCGCCGACGGGCGGCTTGTTCTGGGGTATATCCGTGACCTGCGGGAGCGACGGGTAGAGTGTACGGAATATTCTCGTATCCATCCAAACGAGCAATTTCTTCCGCTAGATCTTCCGGAGCCAGCAAATCATTACGCCACGAAGGAGCTTTTACGGTGTATCCCGTCGCGGTCGCCTCAACCTCACATCCTATTTCTGTGAGAGTATTGACGATCTGTTCGGGTGAGTACTCCACCCCGATACGGTTCGCCACGTAATCCCGGGGAAGGTCGATGACCACCGGATCGCGAGAAATCACTACATCGGTCACCCCTGCATCCGCAACTCCTGCTGCGAGCTCGACAAGTAGCTCAACTGCACGCTGGGCAGCCGCTGGCTGAAGTTTTGTATCGACCCCGCGTTCAAAGCGTTTAGATGCCTCAGAGATCAGCTTATGGCGACGGGCAGTACGCGCAATAGATACCTCATCGAAACGCGCCGCCTCGATCAGAATATTCTTCGTCTCAGCCGTAACCTCGGTAGAAGCACCGCCCATGACACCAGCAAGACCGATAACGCCGGAATCATCGGTAATCACGATGTCCTCTGGATGCAAGTCGCGTTCAACGCCGTCCAAAGTCGTCAGCTTCTCCCCTGCGACTGCTCGGCGCACAACGATTTCTCCCTGTACCTTATCGGCATCATAGAAGTGCAGCGGCTGACCAGTCTCAAGCATCACGTAATTGGAAATATCAACCGGCAGCGAGATAGAACGCACACCCGCTAAGCGCAAGCGTGAAGCCATCCACGTGGGTACTGGCGCGGTTGCATCCACACCATTAACCTGGCGCATGGTGAAGCGTATAGTTGCCGGGTTATCGTGAATTGGCGCGGAATCCTCTAGACGTACCGAGATGCCTTCAGAGTTAGCCTTGGGGGCGCGAGCGCCGTATTCCAGAACGAAGTCGTTAAAAGAAGTTCCGGTCGCATGCGCATATTCACGGGCAATACCGCGAATCGAAAACGCATATCCGCGGTCGGGAGTCACATTAACCTCTGCTGCTTCGTCATGCAGACCCAAAAGTTCCAACGCATCGGAACCAAGTTCCGGGTCAAGACCCAGCGTAGAGAGCACCAAAATACCACCGTGATCTTCACCAATCCCCAGCTCTCGGGTAGAAGCGATCATACCGGCAGACTTGTGCCCATAGGTTTTGCGGGCGGTAATGGCGAAGTTTCCGGGCAGTACGGCGCCGGGAAGAGTTACTACGACTTTGTCGCCGACCTTGAAGTTGTGGGCACCGCAGATAATACCCTGCACGCCGGATTCTTCAATGCCTTTGCCGGTGAGAGTCTGTGTTTGTCCTTCGGGAACTACGCGCACCTGGCACCAATTCACGGTCTTGCCGTTGGAGTGAGTTTCGGGCTCCAGTGAAAGCACCTGACCGACCACGATGGGACCGGAAATCTCATCGGTAGGACGATGAACATCCTCTTCCTCTAGACCTACCTTCACGAGAGTTGCAAGAACGTCCTCAGCCGAAGCATCCGCGGGAACAGGCGCAAATTCGCGCAGCCATGATAGGGGTATACGCATAGTGTCTAAATCTCCATCCCGAACTGTTCAGAGAAACGGATATCGCCCTCAATCATGTCGTGCATATCAAGGACATTATTACGGAACATGAGGGTACGCTCAATACCCATGCCGAACGCAAAACCCGAATATACATTGGGGTCAATGCCAGCGGCACGTAAAACATTGGGATGCACCATGCCGCAACCGCCCCACTCAATCCACTGGGGCCCGCCTTTCGCGTGGGGGTGCCATAGGTCGAGCTCTGCAGAAGGTTCCGTGAAGGGAAAGAAGTTCGGACGCAAACGAATCTTCGCGTCCTCACCAAACATTGCACGCGCCATATATTCGAGAGTGCCCTTCAGATCAGCCATGGTCAGTCCCTTATCGACTGCCAAGCCTTCAATCTGATGGAATACTGGAGTGTGCGTAGCATCAAGCTCATCTGTGCGATAAACCTGACCAGGGCACACAATGTACAGTGGCAGCTCACGGGTAAGCATGGAACGCATCTGTACCGGAGAGGTATGGGTGCGCAAAAGAAGATGCGTTTCTTTAGGCTCTACATAGAAAGTATCCTGCATCTCGCGTGCCGGATGATCTGGCTTAATATTCAGGGCATCGAAGTTATACCACTCGGACTCTAGTTCCGGTCCATCGGCGACTTCCCAGCCCATACCCACGAAAATATCGGTAAGTTTTTCCTGCATCAACGCAACAGGGTGACGCCCACCCAATGAATGGCGTGCTGTGGCAGCGGTGACATCTACCGCTTCTTCCGCAAGGATGCGCGCCTCGCGCTCTGCCTCAAGTTCTGCGGTACGGGCCTCAATAGCCTCGGTGAGTGCCGCACGCGCCTGTCCCAAAAGTTTACCGACCGGCCCCTTATGTTGGTTTTCAAGGTCACGCATCTGCCGGTTGGCAAGGCTTAAGCTGCCTTTATCGCCAAAGAATCCAAGACGTACTTCCTTGAGCGAGTCAAAGTCTTGCGCGTGCTCACGCAGAGCTTTCTGCGCGCGTTCACGTTCTGCCTCGAAGGCTTCTCGAACGGTTTCTAAACCGTTCTCAGGGTTCTCTTTTAAAACCTGTGCAATACGGGCAAGAATGTGCGCTGATTCGGGCGCGTTCTCATGTTCCTGCACGGAATCGGTCATAACTACTCTTCTCTGCATTTGTGCATTGTTCTCACCAGGCGGGCGCGCCGCAGGGCACGCAGACACGCGCTATCTTTCTAGTTTAGTGCAGTTGGAGTCTTCTTTCACGATAGCTTGTGTCTATAGGCCCTAGGCATGAAAAACTACAGAACATTCTCCCGATCAGAGTAGCCGAAAGCTTTCCACAAAATCTCAGCGCAACCAGCGTTAAATTTAAATAGATCCTGGCCGCATCACCTCTGTGAATGCAGCCAGGAATTATGTCGTCATTTATGTATTTAGACGAGGAGCTCTTTAACAGCGGGGTCAAAAGCGGAACGAATCCATAGGACGTTCGTGATAAACCAGCCAGCATAGATGGGAACAAGACCGTAATGCTGGGAGTTAAGAATATTGCCGATCATCGACATAATAGCGATAAAAGCGCCCAAAATCGCAAATATCAGTCCAAAAGTAAGACCGATGCGTTTACCTTTCTGAATGGTGAAATAAACCCATAGATAAACGACCGCTGCCACGGCAAGAAGCACGAGACCGCCCCAAACCCCAAATTCCGGAAGGCCTTCAAGCGGTTTGAAGTTGTTTGGCGCAAAAGCTGAGATAACACCATGAAGAAAGCACAAAAGCGCCGATACAATCATGATTTCTTGAAGACGGAAAATTTTAGGGTGTTTCGATGGTGAATTAAATAGGCTGTCGTGTGATTCGCCGCCTTCTTGGATGTAAATCGCTTGAGTATCCGACGGGGCTGAATCACGTCTAAAAGTGTTCGGATCGTACTGAGGTGCTGGAGTAGTCATCATTGTCTCCCACGATGTATATGTGATTTCTAGCTCAATAGTACCCTGAGGGCTTACGGAAACAAATTAAATTTCCACAATATGACGCATAGCGGCTGGCCAACGTCCGCTATATGAACGTAGACCAGCCGCTAAAGGTTGAATACGAAGCTTAGTTAAAAAGTTTTGATGCTATAAAATCGTTCTCGTCTTTAACTCCTGCCGGAATAGCGAAGACCGCGCTCCCGGTATGCCGCAGATACTCACTCATAGCATCCGATGCCGTCATGGTACTGAGCAAAGGAATAAAATGCGTGCGAGGGTCACAGATAAAAGCGATAAAGAAGAGACCGGCATCCAGGTGCCCCAGCCCGTCAGAACCATCCGTGTAGTTATACCCACGACGAAGCATCTGCACCCCGTTGTTTTGGTCTGGGTGCATCAGGCGCATATGCGAATCATCGGGAATAATGGGACCGTATTTGCCCTTCATATTAAAATCCGGAGCGGTAAATTCTTCACCGCCTGACAGCGGCGCGCCTGTTACTTTGGTGCGCCCCACGATTTCTTCTTGTTCCCGTAGCCGGGAGCGGTCCCATGTCTCGATAATCATGCGGATGCGGCGTGCCGCAAGGTAGGTGCCGCCGTCCATCCAATCGGGGTGCCCCTCCGAATTAGATTTTGAAGCCCAGACATGCTTTTCCAACAACTCTGGATTCTGAACCTTAATATTGTTGGTACCGTCTTTGAACCCGAAGAGGTTGCGCGGGGTATCCTGCGTACTTGACGTGGATGCGGTACGCCCAAATCCGAGCTGGCTCCACGCTACAACGGCACGACCCGCAGCAATACGCACTAGGTTTCGGATAGCGTGAAAAGCCACCTGGGGATCATCAGCACAGGCTTGAATACACAGATCGCCGCCGCTTCGTTCGGGTTCTATGACATCCCCCGCCATCTTGGGAATGTCTACCAAGGCGGGCGGAAGTTTATCTTTAAACCCGTACGTATCTTTGCCTTCTGAATCCACGAAAAACGATCGCCCCAAGCCAAAGGTGATAGTTAGATGCCCAGCAGAAAGATCCATAGCTTCGCCTGTATCTTTTGGAGGTGCTTCATAGGAGGAGTCCTCCCCCACGATTTCTCCCGCCATGAGTTTACGCGATGCTTCTGACCATTCTTTAAAAAGCTTCTTAATCTCATCCTTCGATGTGGTTTTAAGAGTGAGAGCCGCAAAATACATGCGGTCTTGGGCATCTGTCGAGATACCACTTTGATGCTCACCAAAGAAAGAATATGAGTCTTTAACAGCAGACTTACCCGAGGCCTCAGCATTTTTTTGGTCTTCTGCGGAACATCCAGCAAGAGCGCCTACAGTTGCCACAGAGGCAGCCGCTATACCTGCGCCCGTCATCAGAGTCCGTCGACTGGTACCACGAGATACGTCTGACTGGTCAGCAGTGTGGGATTGCTGAACCTGTGTCGTGGGTGTCTTTTCTTCACGCATGAGATATTCTCCCTAAATATTTTGGAGATTATGTGACAACTGTGTGTCAGTTGAATATTTGAGAACCGACCGCCCGCAAGCGTCCCTGTATCCGCGATTATCTCGCGAATGTAGAAACGCTCACGGACGGCTCAGCGTCTAGGCAACATCTCCCAACGCCATCAATCCCCTGTGTGATCAGGATCTGTACGTTGAAATGCTGATACGTTACTTAGCTGTTGCCGATGAGGTACCTGCCGCTGGCTCAGAAGCATCCTGCGAAGCTCCAGCGGACGACTCAGATGACGCAGCCGGCTTCGACGAAGAAGTATCACCGCTCTTGCCCTCAGCGGACTCACCGCCTGCCACGGTCTCAGTCATCTGCGAGACAGGCTCTGCGAGCGCAGTCACGGCATCGGAGAGCTCACGGACTTCTTCTTTGCTCAGCTCGTTATAGGGTTTGAAACCGTCGTCCTGCTTGTACTTATCCAGGATCTTCTGCACGGCGTCGAATTTCTCTTGCAGAGTCTTGGCAAGTTCAGGGTTCTTCTTCTGCAGAATCGGCAGAAGGTTTTCGTAGTCCACCTTCGCACCGTCTACGTTACCCTGGAAGTCGGAGAGGTCGGTGTGCGACCAGTTCTCTTCCTCACCCGTCAGCTTAGTGTTTACGACTTCGTCCAAGAGTTCTTTCGCGCCGTTTGAAATCTGGAAAGCATCAAGCTTAAATTCATCCGAGTGCACGTAATCGTAGAGCTCTTGAGTGTCCTTTACGAGCTTTTCACTAATCTGTTTCCGCTCTTCCGTAGTGAGCGGCTTGTATTCTTTTCCGTCGTTGGCGTCTGCCTTAGGCTGCCATAGATCCTTCTCGATCTTATGCCAGCCGGTCCACTCCTGAACATTTCCTTCTTCAAGATCGGTTTCGCGTGCATCCAGCTTCAGGTCAAGGGTTTTACCGTAGCTTTTTTCGGCAATGGGCTCGATACGCTCGTAGTGGATACGGGCTGCCGCATATTTGGCCTTAGCCTCGTCGTTCTTGCCTTCTTGGTAGAGCTTGGCGAATTCGTCGGTATCTGTCTTAAGCGCCTCTACCTGATCTTTCACATATGCAGAGTACTGAGTTACCGCGGTATCACGCATAGCCTGCTCATCAGCAGAGATAGGTTTAGCGCTCTCGTTCTTGACAACTTTAAGATCACCCTTAATGCCGTCGCCAACCATGCCAGGCTTGCAGGCCGTCTTATACGAACCTTCGGGAAGCTCAACAGTGAGATCACGAGAAAGATTGGGACCAATGTTTTCGACCTCAGAGATAATGCGCAGACCATCGGAGCCTAGGACGTAGAACTCGGTCACCTTCGAGCCTTCATTCTTTACATTGAAGGTAACCTTACCAGCTTTGACTTCAGTGGCAGAAAGCTTGCACGCGGTATCGGTTGAAGTTACCGAAATGGAACCATCGGCGGTTCCACCAGAATTACCCGAGGCGTTGTTCGCGCTATTGGGTGTACACCCGGTCAGCGCGATAGCACCGACTGACAGCAGAGCACCTGCGGAGTAAAGGGACTTTCGCATTGTGTTTTCCTTTGTTCGGGGACAGAGAAATATGAAAAATCAGTTATCCGGCGTCGGAAGTAGGGGTTTTATTATCTGCCGAGCTGGACGAAGAAGTAGCTTCACTCGTGACTTTATTAACCACCTTCGACACGTGTACCATGCCGGATGCTTTGGGCGCGTCAGCAACTTTGCGTGAAGGAATATGGCCTCGCTTCTGTTTCCAGAAGAAGAGGGGCATAACGATGCCCACATACAGCACCCACGCTATAGCTTCGACCCACGTGGTAGTGGTCGAAAGGTTAAAGACTGCTTTCAGGATCGTGGCAAGGAAGCCGCCCGGTTCGATAAAGTCTTGAGAAGCGAATGCTATATTGTTCAGTCCCGGCAGTATCCGTGCTTCCTGTAGATCGTGAATACCATAGGAGAGCACACCAGCGGCAATAATAATGAGGAAGGCACCGGTCCAGGTGAAGAACTTCGCAAGGTTGATCTTCATAACGCCGCGCATCATAGCCCACGCGATGAGTACTGCCGTCAAGATACCAACAATGGCGCCAATGACGGGAAGCACCGTACCAATCTCAGTACCTTGGGTAGCGGCGCGAGTGGCAGACCAGATAAAGAGCGTGGTTTCAAGACCTTCACGCCCTACCGAGAGAGTCGCAAGAACTATCACGGCCCATGAGCTAGTTTGAACCGCGTCAAGTTTTCCTTGGAGTTCCGCAGAGAGGGCGCGAGCGTTTTCCGCCATCCAGAACACCATCCAGGTGACAAATCCAACCGCAATAATCGAGAGAGACCCACCGATGGCTTCTTGAGCTTCAAAGGTCAGCGTTTCAGGTCCAAAGGTCAGGATTGCTCCAAAGATGAGCGAAACAGCTATGGCGGCTGCAACACCAATCCAAATAGGTGGGAGAAGGTGATTACGCTTGGTCTTGTGCACATAGGCAATAAGGATACCCACGACAAGCGCGGCTTCTAGCCCTTCCCGTAGACCGATGAGGAAGTTACCAATGAATATTCCCCATGATTGTGCATCAAGACCCATAATTCGTCACCACGTTAGATTAGACAAAATTTCTTTTCTTTAATTTAACTCTAAAGGTTCCCTGGGTTACACACCCCATCAGGATCGTGTGAGACTTAGCACACCATAAGTGTAGTGTTGGGATAGGCATAGTTTACCTACAGAATGTCTGCATAATAACAAGGGACCCAACGCTTGTTCAGAGAGAAATATCCGTTAACCTTTCATTTTTTACAGAAATAACGGATACTTATGCCTTTACGCTCTGGAAATGCCTCACAAGACACACCGTTATATTTCAGCTCCGATGGAGTATGCTCAGCAGCTCCCGCACTATAGGCAAGTCGGCAGGAATCCAGGGTAAATCAAGAATATCTTGAACGCTCTGCTTCTTCACCGAAACCCATCGAAGTTCACGATGATCTTGGAGCGGTAAAGGCTCACCCCTGCTAATCTCGGCAAGGAACACCCGCATAGCAGCCTTCTCGTTTAAGACCCAGCCTTGCGGATGATCTCCCTGTACCTCAGAACCAAGATGTACGCTCACACCAAGTTCTTCTATCAGTTCACGTTCCAGTGCCTGCTCGCAAGATTCCCCCGGCTCAACCTTGCCACCCGGAAATTCCCATAAACCCGCAAGGGATTCGGGGGCAGACCGCTGCGCAACAAGCATCCAAGAGGGTGATTCAAGGCTGTCTACAATAGCAGCGCCCACCACTTGAACGGAATATTCCGACATCTGTTCCTTTCGAGAATAAGCATTCCAGCAGACCAAGAAGATCTATAAGTCCGGGATTTCTACCGGCTAATGGGATACGCTCGTGGAGTCCTGCGCTTCGGGACGGTAAACATCCGGTTCCAGATATATAACACGTGCCGCCGGTACCGCCTCACGAATACGTTCTTCAGTTTTGTCGATCTCATTCGCAACAGTAATTCCCGTATCAGCATCATGAATGCGAATCTTAGCCGCAACCAAAATCTCTTCAGGTCCCAGATGCACAGTCTTAATATGAATAACACGACCCTGGTCCCCGTTTTCGATTGCAGCACGAATTTTCGCGAGATCCTCCGGGGAAGCAGCCTCCCCCAGAATCAAAGACTTCATCTCAGAAGCAAGGAATATAGCAATAAAAACCAGAAGTATACCGATAGCCAAAGTTCCGGCGGCATCCCACAGACCGTTACCGGTCAGCAAAGTCATTGAAACGCCAAAGAGAGCCAGGATTAGACCAAGGAGTGCGCCCGCGTCCTCCAGAAGAAGCACCGGAAGCTCCGGATTCTTTGAGGTACGCAAGAAACGAAGCCAACTCTGCTGCCCCTTCATCTCGCGCGATTCTTTAATAGCAACGCGGAACGAGTTACCTTCCAGGAGAATAGAACCTACAAGTACCGCAACCGGTACCCACTGCCATTCCGTAATTCCGTGAGGGTCATGCCATTTCTCGTACCCCTCGTAGAGCGCGAAGAGGCCACCAAGCGCGAAGATAATAATAGATACGATGAAGGCATAGATATAGCGGTTACGCCCGTAACCAAAAGGATGCTCTTCGTCTGCTTCTTTTTGCGCTACTTTGCCGCCTACCAGCAGAAGTAACTGGTTACCCGAGTCTGCTACCGAGTGAATAGCCTCAGCCAACATTGAGGATGAACGGGTCAGAAGGTAGGCAATAAATTTAAGAACCGCGATGCCTAGGTTTGCGCCTAAAGCCGCAAAAATTGCGCCTGATCCGGTGTGACCAGAATGAGCGGACATTCTTTCTCCAATACATGTCTGTGTTTCAAAAGTTCTTATTTTATATGAGCCGCCGAGTCAGGAAGCTACTGAGTCTGGTGTTGTGCCATTGCCGAAGCATAGAGGCATATCGCTGCAGCAGTACCTACATTCAACGATTCGGCCGCGCCATACACTGGAACTGCAATGCGCATCGTAGCCGCAGATTTCTCCTCGGCGCTAAGTCCTTGGGCTTCATTTCCAAAAAGCCACATAGTAGGACGAGAAAGGTCAAAAGCACCTTTTACCCCCGCCGGAGCTTCACCGTCAAGACCAGCGCGAAGAACTGCCGCGTGGTCAATAAGGTCTTGAAGATTTACAGTACCGTACCCATCGGCGGCAAGCACAACGGTTCCCTGAGATTTTACATCCTCGGCAAATTCTTCCAGCTCAACACCTTGAATAATGGGAACGTGAAAGAGAGAACCTGCCGTTGAACGTACTGTCTTGGGGTTATAAAGATCAACCGACCCCTTCGTGGTGATAACGAGATCGGCCCCTGCCGCATCCGCCACACGCAGAATAGTACCCGCATTCCCAGGGTCCTGAATCCTGGATAGTACAGCGATAAGTTTAGGGTTGAGAGCGTTTTCACCCCATAAGACAGAGAACGAAGTATCCACCATGAACGAAATGGCAATAATACCTTGCGGGGTTACGGAATCCGCCATAGCCGCCAAGACTTCATCGGTCACGACACGCATAAAGACACGGCGGCCTTCCTCAGGTGTAGGGGTACCGTGCGCTTGTTCCAGAAGTTCAGCAATATCGGGGTGACGCTCATAGGCGCTTTCCGTAACGTATACGGCGTCTAACACCGGTGATTGCAGATGCGCTTTCAGTGCCTCACGCACGGCTTGGGGTCCTTCGACCATGAACTGTTTTTTCTTGGCACGCCCACGACGAGTGCTCAGTTTGGCGATGTCACGTACACGATCAGCATGCGGATTCGACATCACGGTTGGGGAACTTATGCGTTCTAGAAGATTCACCCTTTAAGGGTACAGGCAAACAGGTAACCGATGCGCTCCCCCGCACACGCTGAAGTGGGGCTGCATTTACGGGATTTTCTATATCAGTAAGAAAACGGTCGCCGTCATGAGACACGGCGACCGTTTACGCTTTAATACCCGCACTGCTGCAGGTACTACCTGGCTCTCAGTTATGCTTTAGGAGCCGAGGTATCCTCAGGTAGGTTTTTCTTAGCGATCTCAACCAGAGCATTGAAAGCTGCTGGCTCGTTCACAGCGAGCTCAGCCAGCATACGGCGATCAACCTCAACACCGGCAGCCTTAAGGCCCTGAATGAAACGGTTGTAGGTCAACCCCTGTGCACGGGATGCAGCGTTAATACGCTGAATCCAGAGGCGACGGAAATCGCCCTTCTTCTTACGACGGTGGTCGTAACTGTATACGAGCGAGTGGGTGACCTGTTCCTTAGCCTTACGGTACAGGCGCGAACGCTGACCGCGGTAACCGGATGCACGATCGAGAATAGTACGGCGCTTCTTGTGCGCGTTAACCGCGCGCTTCACACGTGCCACGTGTGTCTCCTTCGTCTTATGTCCTGAACGGCCATCATGTTATACCGTGCAGGAGCGAGTCTTGGTCTGTGATGCGGATTTTCCCGCTTCTCTAGGCGAATTGTAAGCGTAGCTTACTTACCCAGCATCTTCTTAACAACCTTTGCCTGGCCACCAGTAACAATCTGGTCGGATGCCAGACGACGGGTCAGACGAGATGACTTGTGCTCCAGGTAGTGGCGGCGGTTCGCCTGCTGGCGCTTAACCTTGCCGCTACCGGTGAGCTTGAAGCGCTTCTTAGCACCAGAGTGGGTCTTCTGCTTCGGCATAGCTGCCGTTCTCCTTACATTCATCCCCGCGCGAGCGGAGTAGCTTGAGGGGGAAGAGTGCCCTCCCCCAAGGACGAATTACGATCGGGGATTAACCCGCCGTGCCAAACTCAAAGTTCAAGGACGCCACCTCCACGAGGGGCGCCCCCAAGCTGTGTTTCGGCTCTATTACTCGGCTGAAGCCTGAGCTTTCAACTCGGCAGGCATAGCATCTGCCAATGAGTTACTAACGGGCTTCGCCGTAGTCGTGTCGAGACGCTCGCGACCCTTGCGGTTGCCTGAGTTCTGTCCACGGCGCACTTCTGCTTTACCGCGAAGCGGTGCCAGAACCATCACCATGTTGCGTCCATCCTGACGAGGACGAGACTCAATGGTGCTCACCTCAGCCAGTTCTTCTGCCAAACGCTCAAGCAGACGCACACCCATCTCGGGGCGCTGCTGTTCACGACCTCGGAACTGAATCATGGCCTTGACTTTATCCCCACCGGTCAAGAAACGACGAGCGTGCCCAACCTTGGTTTCATAGTCATGGGTATCAATCTTCAGACGGAAACGGATTTCCTTCAGAACGGCGTTAACCTGTTTCTTGCGGGATTCACGAGCCTTGACCGCAGCTTCGTACTTGTACTTACCGTAGTCCATGAGCTTACAAACGGGCGGTTTCGCGTTCGGGGCAACCTCGACAAGGTCGAGTTCGGCATCCTCAGCAAGACGCAAGGCATCTTTAAGAGGAACAACGCCTACCTGCTCGCCACCGGGGCCAACAAGTCGGACCTCCGGAACGCGGATACGATCGTTTATGCGTGGTTCGCTAATGAGTAGCTCCTGTGCTCTGTGGGTTTCCCCGTGAATATTATCCGTGGCGAGCACTAAAAAAGCCCTCGCCGTTTACAAGCGAAGGCACACATCGAATACCGAAAATTCGGTTATCTAACCCGTCTGCCTCACACCATATGCGGGCGGATGCGGGTGGGAGTAGACTCCACTTGCAAACAGTACATTAGTCTACCGGGTTTACAGCTAATTCACAAGAAAATGCCAAGAACGATAACCTTCTTCGTCATATTCCCGTTTTATCCCTGTGAAGCCGGTCAGTCAGCCCAGTAAACCTGCCGTGAGGGGCAGCTACGATTATGCGCATTACGCTACCCCGCACAAGGCAAAATCTTATCTGAAAACCTGTGTAGCGAACATATGAAGATTTACATTCACGGATCGTTCAAGGTACTTCAGCACGCAGAATTAGTACACAGGACCGGTAAATTTCTCGCCAGGCCCTTGCCCCGGCTCATCTGGGATTGACGATGCTTCCCGAAACGCCAGCTGTAACGTCCGCAGCCCATCACGCAGCGGGGCGGCATGCTGCGAACCAATTTCCGGCGCCGCCGCCGTCACAAACCCCGCCAATGCAGTAATAAGTTTGCGTGCTTCATCCAAGTCCTGTAACTCCGCAGCATTATCTTCGGCAGCCAGACCGCATTTGACGGCTGCAGCGCTCATGAGATGGACAGCCGCAGCACCGATAATCTCAACGGCTGGCACATCGGCAATATCCCGCATCTGTTCACTAACGGCATGCATTTGTTCATCAGTTAGCTCTGTACCGCCGTGTACAGGTACAGATTCATTTGATGATGCGCCAAATTGAAAACTATTCGTCATATTACTCATGGTTCTAGAATCTCACACTCTCTAAAGTTCACCAAGACATCATCAACTGAGACTACACAAATCTATGAAGCAGAAAGAAGCTTAATTTGCACAGAATCAACCGCCTGTGACATAAGGTCGCTGCTCGCCAGACTCCGCTGAAAATCCTGAATTACCATATTGAGCTGTTCGCGGGTGAGTCCGGGAAGAACAGCAAGTTTAATCGCAAGCTCAGGACCAGGTCCTCCGCCCCTTAGGATCTTTCCCGTGCCTGTGCGTGCCTGTACGCCGTCACCAACATCGCATTGAACATCCACCAAAGCGGGTTGTGTAGAGATAAGGCGCTTTAGTTCATTTAGTACCTCGTCGCTGAGATACGAAGGGATCCACGGTTTCCCCTGCGCCAAAGACCAAACAGCGGGGCGACGTACCACAAATGTGAGGTTCTGACCAGGATTCACAACGATGAGTTGGTTATCATCTTCCACAGCACTCAATGCCGTTTTACGCATAGAGGCCGCAACCGGGCGAGCTTGCGGATGCCACTGCGTCAAAGCATCAACACTCGTAAAAACAGGAAGAGCTTTTCGACCATCTGGAGCCTGCAAGCTAACTAATGCCATATCAGCTTCTTTATCAGATACCAGACCATCATGGGTTATATGAGCTTGTGAAAGCTGAGCAACAATCGGAGCAAATATTCGCACTTCACTCAACGCTTCAACAACTGCTGCCTCATCAACTTCATCAGCTTCAAAAGAGGTCAGAACCCGGACTAAATCTGGGTTTGTCAAACCATCGTCTCCATAGTATTGATGGGTTTGTGACGTTCCCTCTCCCAGGTTCCTCCCTTTCCAGGGCTGTCCGCCAGTATCAGTTTGCCTCCCAGCGCTGCGCAATTGAGCCGCAATATGCTCCGGCAACGCGCGCTGTGCAACTGCACGCTTTTGGGGTTCAGACAGATTCCGTTGTTCTTGTGGGTTATGAGGCATCATCATTAGCCGCCTTAAGAGCCTCTTCAAAAGTAAAATTGCCGACGTACAGTGCCTTCCCTAGGACAAGACCTTCCAAGCCCTGATTCGTCAGCGCACGAAGAGTGCGAATATCTTCCAGTGAAGCAACACCTCCCGAAGCCACAACGGGATGCTCAGTGAGACTGAGAACTTCACGAAGCAGCTGTAGCCCAGGCCCTGAGAGAGCACCATCTCGGCTTACATCTGTCACAATATATCGGCATGCTCCCGCAGTTTGCAGCCATCGCACTGTGTTATGCACGGAATCGCCACACCATTCGGTCCCACGTGCTACAACGGTTCCATTGCGAGCATCCAAACCCAGAGCTATCCGCTCACCATAGTGCCCTAGTGTTTTCTCTAACCATGCCGGATGCTGCAGCGCCGCCGACGTCACGTTGATGCGATCGGGTTCAAGACTCAAGGCGATTTCCAAAGAACGTTCATCTTTAACACCGCCACTGACCTGTATTTTTATAGGATTCTGAGCTATCGCACGAACTCGATCAATAACCTTGCGAAGGGTGCGAATGTTGTTACCACGGCCAAACGCCAAATCCAGATCAACAAGATGAATCCATCGTGCCCCCGCGCGGCGCCACGATAGAGCCGCTTCCACCGGATCTGTACCCTCACTCTGTTGGGAGAGGCGACCGCCTACGGGACGCACTGCACGCCCCTGAGCAATATCGACTGCGGGAAGAAGTTCTAGAGTACCCATATTCTTATCCCTGTGACCCGTATACGAAAGTTACATATGCTCCGTAGCCGAAGAGGGCTAAAGCAATAATCCACAGCACAATCTGCGCGCCAAGAGATATGCCCTGTTTACGGAAAGATATACCCCCACCGGCAAAGAATGCCCCAACAGTCATAAGAATAAGTCCGGAGTATAGAGGTGACATGTGATGCTCCTTCGCAGTTTTTCGTAAAATTTATGATGCTACAAACGGTTCATGACGGGAAGATGCGCAACCCAGCGGCGAAGAAATTCTTCACCTGCAGCACCCGAAGCTACCGGACAAAATTGAATTGCTGTGAGAGGACCATTCTCGACAGCTGCAATATAACGCGGATCTGCATCAGTCCAACTGACAGCAGGCGGCTCCATATAGTCTATACTCTGGTCAAAATCCCAGGTAAACACGCCATCCTCTGCTTTGAAATTTAGGGGTTCAGGAAGATCCTGTAAAAATTTACTGGACACAGCGGCCTCAACCCTATAGCATCCTGGATGAGCCCCAGCGGTGGCTAGATCTTGTGCAGCACCCGGCCACTCTCCTAGTGCAGAAATATCAAGGTCTCCAAGCTCTGGGTTCACGGTTCGGATAACTTCAAATAACATCCCAAAACCAGCCCCCGCAACAAGGACAGGACGGCCGCCTGCAACGCGCCTGCCAAGCACCCGATCACCGTGGAGTTTCCGCACAGCCTCGTATGTTTCGAGAGATTTCTTATGGCCAGCAATCACCGTACCATCAGCGTCTCGTAGAGAATCGAGATCTGTGGTAACGAACGCTTGGGCACCGACGCGCTCGCACGCTTGCTGGAGCTCGCCATATGTGCCAAATTCGCCAAGTATAGCTACTGTGGGACGTGTGGGCATAGAGACTCCTTAGTTCCGCTCCCACCGGATTCCAGACGAACAACCGGGCGAGCATACAAATGTCATGTATCTCTAGGGTACAAACTCCAAGGTTTCTGCCCCTAATCTCACGCTATCATCGCATACCGCATGTTATATCGCCTGTATTGAGCACCATATGTCCATAAAAGGGCCTTACGCGATACAGGTCCCTTCAAAGCCACCAGTCGCAAATTAGTCATGAGAGCAAAGAATGCGGAATAGTTATAATAAGCGCACATCCAGTCACGTTTTCTAGATAGCAACTATGGCTGCTATCGCACATTTGGGACTTCTAGACGCTGCCCGACTTTGACAGTTGAACCCTGCAGATCATTAAGTTTACTGATCTGCACCATGGTGTCGCGTGGATCAGTCTTCGGGTCTACCTCTTGTGCAATATCCCAGAGCGTATCTCCAGATTGAACGGTCACGTACCGGGTTCCTGCGCCTTGAGAATTATTTCCAGCGTTTGCTGTATGCGGCGATATAAGAATGATCGCCCCAAGAACGACAAGGGCCGCCAGCGTTATCAGCGGAATGCCAAAAACCCAATTTTTCAGAGCCCTAGAGCAATGCATAGCACGTGTGAAAAATGAGGGATTGCGCTTATTAACCACCGACACACCTTTAAGTTTTTCTGGAACCCGCCGCTGTCCGCTTGATGTTTTACCGGTTACGCTCTGCTGAGTCTGAGAGGAAGATGTGACGTTCACTTTCTGTGGTGCAGCTGAGAATGAAGTCTCGTATACAGCTTGTACTTGAGGAAAAGTCAGTCGAGGATGAGGATGAGGCACACGGGAACGGCTCGGTGAAGCATAGTGTGTACGTGCTCGATAAGAGCCCTGACGAACACGAGCCGGGTGAATGACGGTTAACCCCGCCGGAATCCGGGAGGAAGAAGCAGCCGTTGCCATAGTATTTTCCTTTCCTCTGGTGTGTGACAAGTTCATATCCTCGCCGTTACACACCATTCTCAATGCTCATAATGCGGTTGGTATGAGTTCATATTCCTGCAGAAAGCACATATTTTGCTTTCGGATTCTCTCAAGATGCTCTAGAAATACCGAAGTATTTCGAAGACCGATAATCCCTGCATAGCAAGAGCCTGAACTAGAACATTTCACCGAAAGACCTCAACTTTTATCGAATATGTCTTCCGTAGACACCAACTATATCGAATCTAGTTTCGATAGTCTAGTAGAAAGTTACTAAATATTTCTTCGATTATATTCGAGGTTCATAGAATATTTGTTTGAAGTTTTCTCTCTGATGCTTTAGACTGAGAACGAGACGGTTCATCGTTATGCTTACCTGGATCCAGTCAATACTCTAGGAACCATGGCGTGCGTAAATAGTTAGAAAGAAGGCTCCGCATGACACCCGAAGCTCAGCGCCCTCCGCTGACTCCGCGTCAGCAGAAAATTTTGGATGCGATTCGTACAGAAATCGAGCAGAAGGGATATCCCCCTTCGATGCGTCAGATTGGCGATATCGTTGGGTTGGCTTCGCTTTCTTCGGTGACTCATCAGCTCGGTCGTCTTGAGAAGATGGGGTATATTCGCCGCGATCCAAAACTACCGCGTGCCATTGAGATTCTTGACGATCTAGAGCATGAGGGCACTTCAGCCCATTTTCCGGAGCTGCCTACATTTGAGGTGAGCGATGAGGATATGGTTCCCGTGCCCCTCGTAGGTCGCATTGCTGCTGGTGGGCCTATTACGGCTGAGCAATCCGTTGAGGATGTTCTCTCTCTCCCCCGCCAGCTCGTGGGCAGCGGGAAGCTCTTCATGCTTCGCGTCAAAGGGGATTCTATGATTGACGCCGCCATATGCGACGGTGACTGGGTTGTTGTGCGTGAACAACACACCGCTGATAATGGAGACATTGTTGCGGCTCTTCTTGACGACGAAGCGACCGTCAAAGTATTCCGCCAAGTAGATGGTCATACCTGGCTGCTCCCCCGAAATTCCCAATATGAGCCCATACTCGGCGACCGCGCCACGGTGATGGGTAAAGTAGTTTCTGTTCTGCGAAGCATCTAACAGGGATCTTCTGAACTGCGCGCGTTTTTCTCAAAAGACACGCGCTAGAGGTTCCGTTCCTGCGTATTCAACCGTCTCATGTCCAGAAGGAACAACAGCACAATGATTGACCGTGAGATCGTTTTTATTGTCTATGTATCGGATATCGAGGCCTCAGTGTCCTTCTATACGAGCATTTTAAATCTTGAGGTCAGTTTTACCTCGCCACGCTATGTCACCATGGATTTAGCGCCGGGAGTCTCGCTAGCGTTGTGGACCGGAGCAAGCAATACTCTTCATGAAACTTCAACACGTACGTCTGAGGTATGTATAAATCTCAAGGGTTCCGATGCAGAAATCCTCACGCAGTACCAAGCCTGGGTGGAACAAGGGGTTGTCATATTGGAAGAGCCCCATCGTGATGTATTTGGGATGACTTTCGTAGCAAGTGATCTAGATGGGAACCGTATCCGAGTTTCCCCGATAGACTAACTAATTACTATAGGCAGCCATAAGCGCACAATACATCAGGGAGGGCACCGTTGAACGGTACCCTCCCTTTCTCACATTACATCTATGGACGCTTCGCTACGTTTATGTCTCGGCACCAGTACCGGAATACAACGTGCATTAAGCCCGCGTATCTTATTGCTTTTAGTCAATACTCTGGTAAAGCCGTTCTAAAGCACCCAAAACAACATTCTTATCCTGGGTGGTCCAAAGGTTAGGCATCGCCCGCATCAGGTACCCACTGTATCGCTGAGTCGCCAGCCTAGAGTCAAGGATCGCCACTACCCCGCGATCGTGGACGGAACGTATCAATCGCCCTGCTCCCTGAGACATGCGGATTGCCGCATGATATGCCGAAACAGCCATAAACCCATTCCCGCCTTTTTCTGCCACGGCACGGGTACGCGCTTGAGCGAGTGGATCGTCTGGGCGCGGGAACGGTATACGGTCCATCAGTACCAGACGACAGGAGTCTCCGGGAACATCTACTCCCTGCCAAAGGCTCATGGTGCCGAAAAGACAAGCATTTATATCTTCAGTAAACTCCTCGACAAGAGCCCGCAACGAAGACTCTCCCTGCAAGAGAATATTCAAATCCGTGTGCTGACGTACATATTCAGCCGCTTGCTCGGCACCTCGCTTCGATGAGAATAACCCCAGAGCCCCACCACCAGAAGCTTCACATAATTCGCGTAATCGTTCGAGCTGCTGAGGATTCACGCCAAAGCTCGGTTTGGGCAAGTCGGAAGCCACGTACAGAATTCCCTGCCGTGGATAATCAAAAGGAGAGCCTACATCAAGACCTTCCCAGCGCGGAGCTTGCGGCCCCGCTAACCCTAGGGCACCTGCTACCGCATCGAAGGATTCGCCCACGGTAAGGGTTGCACTCGTAAGAATAACGGTACGGTCCTCAAAAAGCCCCTCACGCAAACGGCTTCCGATGTTCAAAGGAGCAACGTGGAGTGTGGCGGGATCCTGATCGGATGCCGCCGTATATCGTCCGTTTTCCCAATTACCCTGGCGAGATAGCCACAGCACTTCGCGGTGTTCGGCAGACTCCAGCATGCGCGTTGCGGCATCGTGTACCTCAGAGACACGTGAACGAGCCATCTGAAGCCCGGCATCCGCCTCTTTATTGTCACTCTTAGAGTCGGAAAGCGCCGCCCGTGCGGCATCGGCTACAGCCGCGAGCGCGTTCAGAAGTCGCCCTTCGAGCCTTTCTATCAAGCCCTCAGAAACACCTTCACATGCGGTTTCTAAAGAACCGGCGGCTTGTTCAAGCGCGCTGGAGTCTGCTTTGGAGTTCTTGCGGATATCGCGAGCAGCACGCCTAATTAAGGAAGCAGAAAGAGAATCCGTCACCGCGCCGGTCACGCGGTCTGCGAGCTCATGCGCCTCGTCAATAATAGCGATATCGTGTTCGGGAAGTACACCTAAGCCTTCAAAAGCGTTGATGGCAAGCAGCGCATGATTAGTAATCACAAGATCGGCTTCATATGCTTCTTGGCGCGCCCGCTCACTAAAGCACTCCTCAACGAGGGGGCAGCGTTTTCCCAAACACTCTGAGGCGCTCACGGATACCTGCGCCCAGGCACGATCCGATACACCGGGTTTAAGTTCATCGCGGTCGCCGGTCTCGGTTTTTTCCGCCCAGGACCTTAACCGCAGCACCTCTTCACCAATGCGAGACATACTACGCTGAGGCATGTCGAAGAGGGTATCAGGTTCCTCTTCGGGGTATCCCCCGTCGAGTTTGTGCAGGCACAGGTAATTGTTCCTGCCCTTGAGGATTGCGACCTGAGCTTCAGATTCGGGCTCAGAAGAGAGCGCCTCCATAAGTTTTGGAAGGTCTCGTTTTACGATCTGCGCTTGGAGGGCTAGGGTTGCGGTCGCCACGATAATGGGTTTTGTGCTCGCACCCGCATGATGCAGGGCTGGCACCAAATATCCGAGGGATTTACCGGTTCCGGTGCCTGCCTGCACGAGGAGATGCCGCTCAAGGTCGAAAGCTTGCGCAACATGGGCTGCCATCCTACGTTGTCCGAGGCGTTTTTGCCCGCCCGTTTTTTCAATCGCACGATCGAGCAAATCTAACACGGGCTTTGCACCGGGCAGAGTTTCAAGCTCCGCTCCGGTGGGCGCAGTAATATTATCATCGGTCACGGACGCTCACGCTCTCATTACGCGAGTTCACAGACGTTTTCGGGTTCAGAGGCAGAGTCTTGAAGCTCCAATTCAAGCACTTCAAGGAGCTCGCCGTCGATCACATAGTCAGAGAGTTCTGCGGCAACATCCTCACGCACCAAAGCGGTGACAAAGGTTCCATCTGAGACAAACGCAGTACTTTTAATCTCAGCGTCCCAAGCATGAAGACGGGAAATAACTTCACCGTGGTTGTAGGGGATCAGTAATTTAACTTCAAGCGATGGCCGCGGAATTGTATCCGCAATCTTCTGCTTGAGTTCGTCAATGCCCTCCCCTGTGCGCGCCGAGACGATGACGTGGTTCGATTCGCGCTGCCGCATGCGTTCGAGGATAAAGGGATCTGCCGCATCCGCTTTATTGAGCGCAATAATCTCGGGTATACGGCGAGCATCTAAATCTGCGATAACCTCACGCACGGCGCGAATCTGCCCCTCAGGGTCTGGGTGAGATGCGTCTACCACATGCAGAATCACGTCTGCATCGGCTACCTCTTCGAGCGTGGAACGGAATGCTTCCACGAGCTGGGTGGGCAGCGAGCGCACGAATCCTACAGTGTCCGAAAGCGTATAGCCGATGCCGTCCGGAGTCTGTGCTTTGCGCACGGTCGGATCCAGGGTTGCGAAGAGAGCGTTCTCCACCAGAACACCGGCATCGGTCAGACGATTCAGCAACGACGACTTACCTGCGTTCGTATACCCCGCGATAGCGACCGAGGGTACCCTGTTGCGTTTACGGCTTAGGCGTTTTGTCTCACGTGCGGGCGCCATAGCAGCTATTTCGCGCTTGAGCTTTGCCATGCGGGCACGCAGACGGCGGCGATCCATCTCGATTTTGGTTTCACCAGGTCCGCGTGAACCAATGCCTTCACCGGATGCTGCACGCCCGCCTGCCTGGCGTGACAGGGATGCGCCCCAGCCGCGCAGACGCGGAAGCATGTATTCGAGTTGGGCAAGTTCGACCTGTGCTTTGCCTTCACGAGACTTCGCGTGTTGAGCGAAGATGTCTAGAATCAGGGCGGTACGATCGATCACTTTGACTTTAACGATATCTTCGAGGGCTCGTCGTTGTGAGGGTGCTAATTCAGAATCGACGATCACAGTATCAGCACCGCTTGCCTCAACAATGTCTTTGAGTTCGAGGGCTTTTCCTGAGCCAAGAAAAGTTCCGGGGTCTGGTTTGAGGCGACGCTGAACTAGCCCGTCCAGCACTTCAGATCCTGCGGTTTCGGCGAGTGCAGCGAGTTCTCGCAGGGAGTTTTCAGCATCTTCGACGGTCCCTTCGGTCCACAGCCCGGCGAGAACCACGCGTTCTAGGCGCAGCTGACGGTATTCAACTTCAGTCACATCATCGAGCTCGGTAGAAAGCCCGGCGACTCGGCGTAATGCGCGGCGTTCGGCGAGGTCTTCCTGCTCGCCGTCAAATTCTGAGTGTTCCCGCTGATTATCGGAAATTTCTCGGGCACGGGTATCGAGCACGCGGCGTTGTGCGGTGCTACCGGTGCTTTCGGGGTAGATAGTGGTCTGTGCCGCTGCATCTGCACGGCCTAAGACTCGTTCTACGGTTCGGCGTAGCTGCTCATCACTGGGCAGCTTTTCGCTGGAAAAAGAGGTATCTGTTAATTTCATATGTTCCTCTATTTTAGCGGTCGCATGCCGCAGTTGTCGCGGTTTTCGGTTATCTCTCGCTGTGGGCGCATCAGCGTAGCAGCGATGATGCGGGGTGCAGCCGGGTACACTGGATTCATGAGCGAACAGCATTATTTTTCCTCGTCTCCCGAGGTCGAGTTCAAACCTCGAACGGTTCAGGTTGAGTTGGCGGGGCGTCAGGTTTCCGTGACGACCGCGAACGGTATTTTTAGTCCTTCGGGAATAGACAAGGGAACTGCGGTTCTTTTAGCGCAAGTACCTGAGCCGCACGGAAAATATATGCTCGATATTGGATGCGGCTGGGGACCCATCACATTATCTTTAGCTATGCTTGCTCCGCAATCTGAGGTTTATGGGATTGACGTCAATTCCCGCTCGCTTTCGCTCACGGAACAGAATGCCCGCGCTTTGGGGCTGCATAACGTCTCGGTGAGCACCCCTGATGAGATAGATCCCACATTACGTTTCGATACTATCTGGTCCAATCCTCCGATTCGCGTGGGTAAAGAGGTTCTGCACAATATTCTGCTCGCGTGGCTTCCGCGGCTAGCCCCCGGCGGTGCTGCCTATCTGGTGGTTCAAAAGAATTTGGGTTCTGATTCCCTGCAAAAATGGCTGGATGCACAGCTCACCGAACGTTTTGGACCCGAGTTTTCGGTATCTCGATATGCCATGTCGAAGGGGTTCCGTATCTTGGAGGTTGTGCGTTCTTCCAAAGGTTCTTAAAGGCTTCAGGTGGATGCTCACGCGATAATGCCCGCCAGCTTCTCCGCCTCAGAAGAAGGCTGACGGGCATAAGTTCTCAAAACTCCTTCGTAGGTTAGTGGAGCTCAATCTTGGCAACCGTCTGAGCTGGCCCTGCTAGAACGACGTGTTCGAGGTCGTCGGGGCCTAGGACGAAGGTTACTGCGAGCGTGCCGCCGGGAACATGAACCAGCCATTCATCGGGCGCCTCTTCGCCGCCCCAAAAACGGGTTGCCGCCGCGGCCGCGCATGCACCAGTCCCGCAGGATAGAGTCTCACCTACGCCGCGTTCGTATACGCGCATCCTGATGGCTCCAACATTTTTATTCTCGTCGGATGTTTCTAGATCAACCGGAACCACAAACTCAACGTTAGTTCCTTTTTCGGGGGCTGGATTTACCTGTGGTTGGCTGTTCAGATCGAGTCCGTCCAACTTGCCTTCCTGACCCAGCATCACCACAGTGTGGGGGTTACCCATCGAAATCGACAGACCGGCTCGGGGAGTCATCAGTCCACGCGCCGAAACATGCGAATCTTCACCACTTTCGCGTGCTGTGTCTCCGTGGATAAAACTCCACGGACCCATATCAATGGCATATCCTTCTTCGGTGCGCGCCACGATTTTGACGCCACCTCGCGTAGCAATCTTGACGGTCTCACCTACCTCAAGGTCAATCATTCCCTCAGTACGCAAGTAATCGACGAAGGCACGCACACCATTCCCGCACATTTCGGCGATCGAGCCGTCACCATTACGGTAATCCATAAACCAGATAGCGTCTGGATGTTCTTCCAGCATATTCTGCCCGGTCCTGAAATTTTCGGTATACGCTGCACGGATAAAGCCGTCAGCACCGATTCCAAAATGACGATCGCAGACACGCGCGATGAGGTCAGCATCGAGCGGGATCTCAGAGGCTGGGTCGGTCAGAAATATAAAGTCATTACCCGTTCCATGCCCCTTTGTCAGAGTACGCCCGGCTAGTTCTCCCCACGTGGATACGCCATCGGTCATGCTCGTTTTCTACCCTTCGTTCTTCGTGACTAAATCTCTGTAAATTCTACCGGTTTACCGCAGAGGATGCGCTGCTTAAGCGGGTTTCGGCCCTTTACAGCCTTGACTCGCCTGGTGCACGACCTCAAGCGCTTGGCTGAGCAGGTTCTTCGATTCGGCGTCAAACCAGTGTACGCGGTCGTCCCCGCGAAACCAGGTTATCTGACGGCGCGCAAATTGTCGGGTTGCCGTCGCGGTGTCTTCGATCGCATCGTGCAGAGTATACGTCGCGCTCAACGCGGGGTCGGAGGCGGTAGTCTGCGCATCCAAAACCTTCAAAAACTGGGCGTACCCGATGGCACGTGAGGCGGTCTTTCCCTCACGCAGACCATGCTGTTCCAGCGTTCGTACTTCATCTAAAAGCCCTGATTCCGCCATGTTCACCACCCGGCGGTGTAGGCGTTCATGGAGGCGTTCACGATCCATATCAAGCCCAATCTGTATGGCGGGTGAGACATATTCGCGTACTGGCATGAAGGCAGAAAAGGGACGTCCCGTCACCTCAAAAACTTCGAGGGCACGTATAACGCGCCGTTCGTCGTGAACACGCGCCGCAGAGTCAGGATCGACCTGAGCCAGGCGTGTGCGCAAAACACCGAGCCCCTGCTGGGCGGCTTCCTGCTCCAGCCGAGCCCGTACCGCCGAATCCGTGCCGGGAAATTCGAGTTTATCAAGAGCTGCCCGAACATAGAGACCGGATCCGCCCACCAGAATAGGGTACTTACCGCGTGCTCTAATATCCGCAAAGAGCTGCCGGGCTTGATGCTGAAATTCTGCTACCGAAGCTTCCTGCGTGATATCCAAAATATCGAGCAGATGGTGAGGAACCCCCTGCATTTCCTCAGCGGTAATCTTAGCAGTTCCGATATTCATACCGCGATAGAACTGCATGGAATCCGCGTTTACGCATTCACCGTCAAGATGCCGGGCAAGAGCAATTGCGAGCGCACTCTTACCAGTACCGGTGGCACCGACAATAGCGAGAATAGGAGGCTCCAAGGGGTACGTCATGGGTCTATTGTACGGGTCTACATATAATTATGAGACCGCGCGCACCCCCTACGGTATCTAGGATTTAGGCCCAATAGTGGGCATGCCAAGCCCCACCGGACCGCCCGAAGCCTGGGTAGTTCCGGCACCGCAAGATTCGGCCTGTGAACGGTCCCAGGCCTCCCCGGCTCGGGTGCGGCGAAGCTGATACTGCTCAGCGGTGGGATCTGAAATCAGATGGAATGACCCTGCCTCAGTGATAGGAACGGTCACCATGTCTCCAGGGCGAGGCTCTTCGCATCCAGCGGGCACCGAAAAATGTACGAGGCGCTGATCCGGTCCGCGACCCGCCAGACGATGCGTCTGCTGCGCTTTACGTCCAGACTCTGCGACAACCATCAACTCGACAGTCTTCCCCAGCTGTTTATGGTTCTCTTCGCCCGCAATACGGTCTTGCAGAGCCACTAGGCGTTCGTAGCGCTCTTGCACAACATCTTTTGGAATCTGGTTTTCCATAGTCGCCGCCGGGGTGCCGGGGCGAATTGAGTACTGGAAGGTAAATGCTGACGAGAACCGCGCCTGCTCCACCACGCGTAGCGTATCCTGGAAGTCTTCTTCGCTCTCACCGGGGAACCCCACGATAATATCGGTGGTAATGACAGCGTGCGGAATGCGCTCGCGCACCTTCTCTAAAATGCCCAAGAATTTCTTGGATCGGTATGAGCGGCGCATGTCTTTGAGCACCTTATCTGATCCCGATTGAAGCGGCATATGCAGAACAGGCATGACGTTCGGGGTTTCTGCCATCGCTTCTATCACGTCGTCGGTGAACATAGCTGGATGCGGTGACGTGAACCGTACTCGTTCCAGTCCCTTAATATCACCGCAGGCGCGCAATAGTTTGGAGAATGCCTGACGATCCCCAAATTCCACGCCGTAGGAGTTCACGTTCTGCCCAAGCAGAGTTACTTCGATCGCGCCGTCATCGACGAGCGCTTGAACTTCAGCGAGGATATCGCCGGGTCGACGATCTTTCTCTTTACCGCGCAGTGACGGCACGATACAGAAGGTACAAGTGTTGTTACATCCTACGGAGATTGAAACCCAGCCCGAGTACACATGGTCACGTTTCGTGGGTAGGGTCGAGGGGAACACTTCAAGCGATTCGAGCAGTTCCGCCTGCGCTTCGTGATTGTGGCGAGCGCGTTCAAGGAGTGTGGGGAGCGAACCAATATTGTGGGTGCCGAACACGACATCTACCCAAGGGGCTTTTTCGATAATAGTGTTCTGGTCTTTTTGAGCCAGGCATCCGCCTACAGCAATTTGCATGCCTTCGTGGCGTCGCTTCACGGAGGCCAACTGTCCCAAATGTCCATAGAGACGATTTGATGCGTTCTCGCGCACCGCGCATGTGTTAAACACCACGAGGTCGGGTTCTTCTCCCTCGGCGGCGCGTACATACCCGTTCGCTTCTAGCAAACCAGACATACGTTCAGAATCGTGAACGTTCATTTGACAGCCAAAGGTGCGAACTTCATAGGTTCGGGGAGTTTCGGCGGACGTTGCGGATTCAGCAGAAAAATCATTTAGGGTCATGCTCACGCCATTAGGGTAGCGGATGGTGGATAATGGCTCTATGCAGGTATCCCTTAGTAATTCTTCCGGCCAATATCCTGATGATCCCCTCGCGACTATTCTTGAGCGTGCCATCGCGGAATACCATCCCGCGCCCACGCACTCCCCCGCCGATTCTGAGGCGTTCCGGGTCAGTGTTCTCAAGATGCTTTCGTGGGCGGCAACCCTACCGGCTATCGGAGATCGGATTCCGCTCTCGCTGACGATCCTATCAACCGGAATGCGCTCGGTAGTGCTGCGAGTACGCTATGGATCTAACCCGCATACACCCTGGCAGCCCGAATCTGTCATCTTAAAACGTTATCGCCGCGGAGATTCGGCGACTAACGCAGGCGGTTTTGGATACCTTCGGGAAAAATACGGTGCGGTTGCCCTCGATGAAATGGTTCCAGATATCTACCCTGCCCTCTACGGTGTTGATGATGATCTACGCTGCTTAGCACTCGAAGACGTGGTTTTTGAAGGGTCGGTACCCGTTGCAAACTCCCTCATAGCTGATACTTCCACGCAGCTTTTCAACCAGAATAATACGGCACGCGCTTTTGCGGCTTACGCGGCAGTGTGGGGTGAATTTGCTCGGCAGGGAATTTTTGACGACACCGTCGATGAATATCGCGCATCGCTTGCGAGGGCGGACCGTAGGGCACAGTTCCCGGGGGCAATGCCCTCCCCGAAACTTGCCGAGAAGGGGCTTCAACGCCTATATCCCGATCTCCCAGCAGAACGGAGCGAAGATGCCGAAGAACCTACAAACGATCTCCAAGAACTAATCTTCCGGTTCCATCGCATCACTCAGCCATTTTTCCTCAAACGCCCGCCGGTACCCGAGCAGTTTAAACGTAGCCGCGGACAGGTCTATATGCTCTCGTCGGGAGATTTTTCGCCGCATAACGTGCTGTACTCCCCTGCCGATATGGCACCTTCTCGCGGTATCGGCACCCGCGCTTTTGATACGGAGGGAACCTGTATCCACCACCGCGGATTCCCTTTTGTGGAGGCGATGCTCGGGTTTCCCTCGTCGCCCCAGTACCCGCTTTACCGGGTAGATAGGGAACAGGAGCTTCCTAAATTTTATACGGTCCTCTTCGGTGAAATACCTTTAGATGCCAGGCTTGCAGAAGACATTGCGGTGTGCGCAGCTATTACAGTGTGTACGCTTTTGGAGCTTTACGCCGACGGAGCTCGGGTGCGGGTTCTTCCCCGCATTTGCCGCCAGGGTGTTGAGCTGATGCGCATCCTGCTTACTCTTGGGAACACCCAAGACCCTGCGCTTTACGATCTCATCCAGCGCCTTGGCGATTACGGTAAGAACCTCGAAAAGTAGATTAGACGGCACGTCCAGTTGCCTCACCGGCGGCAAGCGTAAAATCCCAGCTAATTCCGTTCCAGGTGAGAACCTGCGGACGCAGTTCCTCACGCAATGCAAAACTCTTATCGGCGTACCCCAGCAGATACTCGTCGAAGGCCGGGAGGCTAAGCTCGCGGTTGAGTGCATCCTTAAGCTCCGAACGGGTAATGCCTTCTTGCCAGGAACCTACCGCATATTCTTGCCCGCCCAGCACAATAGTCTGGGTACAGCGAGCATGTTCAAACGCATACCGGGCATCGGTTATTGTAATCCCAGCCCACCAGCGCAGATCCTCCGCGGTCACCGGCCCGTGACCGCATATATAACGTGTACCCAGTTCAGCCAGTGCCTGTTTTCGCTCATATTTTGTGCGGGGCACAGGTATGGAGTCGCGGTGCACGAAGCTTTCTTCTTTTTCCCGGAGCGGCCCTTGAAGAACCGTGCCCTCACCGCCGTAGAGTCGAATGAGGTGGCTGCGCCGCGAACTTGGCCCGCTATAGCCGTATTCATCCAGAATGGTGTAGAGGTCAGTGCGAGTGAGCGGCTCAAGATGTCCCCTGGTTTGTAAAGCGTCATGAAGGTGCTCACGCCACCGCTCAAAGTCTTCGAGCGTAAAGTTACATTGACGCATATAGGTGGGTTGAGGCTTCGCGCCTCGGCCGGCGACAGCAGCATACAGCGAATCTGCACTGTTAAGAGTCAAAAAGTGGAGTGTCCCGCGCATGGGCCACGAACGTACAATGCTGTAGTCGTGAATGCCTTCAAGAACTGTGTCAGTACTGCACCCAGCTCGTAGCGCAATGGCACGCACACCGGCGTTATAGTTTTGCCCCTGAACAGCGTAGAGATGATTTAACACATGTATCGGGGCGCTTGTCTCTTGGTACAGAGTGTCAGCGTCTACACCTATACCACGATGCGCTGCACTTGGAGCGAGGAGCTGAGCGATCATACGCCTGGCACGAAGTTCTTGTAACGGCTGCATAGATTACCTCTTATCTGTTGCTGGATCCGCTGGATACTCTTCTGATGAAGAATATTCAACAGTCTTCTTCCTGCTCGCTGCGGTACCTCTCGATTTCTTCTTTTACCACCGAAAACGCTACAGATGAAGAATATCCTCGACGTGCCAGCATCCCTACTAGCCGACGCAAGATTTTCTCATTCTCGGTACGATCTGAGAAGTTCATGGAAGGACGCAGTTTTTTGCGCACGAGCTCCGCCGCATCCCGGTGCTCATCTTCGTCCGTGCGTGCAGCGAGCGCATCTTCAGCAAGTTCTCCGGTAATTCCTCGCTCTTTGAGTTCACGGCGCAGAGCGGTTCGGGAAAGCTTCTTATGTTTTCCCCGCTGTTCCACAAAGGAACGCGCATACTCGGCATCGTCGATTAGGTGAGCCGCCTCAAATTTATCGAGCAGCGGCTCTATAAGACTTTCCTCAAACCCTTTATCGGCAAGTTTTTTCTGCAACTGCGCGCGGGATTTAGCAGAATACGCCAGCTGATTGTAAACCAGAGTCTTTGCTCGCGTGTACGGATCTGGCTCTTCGCGCTGTTTCCAACGTCCTGAGCGATTGGTGCCCGGAACATTCGTCTTTTCTTCGGCAGCGATACCTCGAATAAGAGCTTCTTCTTCGGTGCTCAAAGGTTCGTTGAGGGCACTCCCCTCACGAAATAATGGGCCTGATGACCTTTTCTTCTTTCGTACTTTTTCTGGATGTTCTTCCTCTGCACGATGAGCCCCAATAGCCGGGGCGAAGGGCGATTTTTCGGTGTTCTTGGGGCGCCGGAATCCTTTTTTCCAGTCCGGGTTTCGACGCTTCTTACGGGCGCCCGATGTACGCTCTGCTGAAGTTTTTGATGAAGCGTTTTGTGTACGGGGTTCTGCATCATGTTGAGCTGCCGCCCCTCCCCCTCGTGTGCTTGGGAACGAGCGCGATGAGGAAGAACGATAGGGTACAGAATCGGGGTCGGGTTTGTCTTCCACATATCCGTGTGCGGCGGGATGCCAATCAGAGAATCCTGTGGCTTTGCCCTCTGCAGCATCAGAAATTGTTTCAGCGTCAGAAATCGTAGGGTCACTCAACGGGTTATCACCCCAGGCATCCGCCAACCAATCGTTACCCATGCCGCCTTCCTGTGCTGATTCGATGCTGTAATCCTGTAGGTACAACGCCTCAAAGGCGTAGAGTCCTCAGATATGCTGAGCGTGTGCCGCGCATCCTCAAAGCTAGGCTATCGTGGATGCGCGGCACACGCCATCTTATTTAGAATTCTTCTGCGAGCTCGTCGAGAGGATCGGCTTCAACCGATGTGGCTTCAGCTTCTTCCGAAGATTCCTCGCCTTCAGGATCGATAATTCCGAGTTTTACGAGGACCTTATACTGTAGTTCCTCAGTCAATTCCGGGTTATCCTTGAGCAGTTTACGCACGTTCTCGCGCCCCTGCCCCAGCTGTTCGCCATCATAGGTAAACCAGGCGCCAGACTTCTTGACGATGTCATGCTCTACCGCGAGGTCAAGAATACCGCCTTCAACGGAGATACCCTCACCATACAAAATGTCGAACTCGGCCTGTTTGAAGGGAGGAGCCATCTTATTCTTCACGATCTTGGCACGAGTTTTATTGCCAATGGGGTTCGCCCCGTCCTTTAAGGTCTCAATACGTCGAATATCGATACGCACCGAGGCGTAGAACTTCAGGGCCTTACCGCCGGTCGTGGTTTCGGGAGAACCAAAGAACACGCCGATCTTCTCACGAAGCTGGTTAATGAAGATTGCTGTAGTGCCGGTGGATGCCAGGCGACCCGTAATCTTACGGAGAGCCTGGCTCATCAAACGCGCCTGCAGGCCCACATGAGAATCACCCATATCGCCGTCAATCTCGGCGCGGGGAACGAGAGCCGCTACAGAGTCGACTACAACGATATCAACAGCGCCGGAACCAACCAGCATATCCATAATTTCGAGTGCCTGTTCCCCAGTATCGGGCTGCGATACCAAGAGGGCATCGGTGTCAACGCCGAGTTTGGCAGCATAGACCGGATCGAGTGCATGTTCAGCATCAATAAACGCCGCGATACCGCCCGCTTTCTGCACATTCGCTACAGCATGCAGAGCGACAGTGGTCTTACCAGAAGATTCAGGACCATAAATTTCAATCACACGGCCGCGGGGCAGTCCGCCGATACCGAGAGCAGCATCCAAAGCGATAGCGCCGGTTGAAATAACCTCCGTTTTCACGGTCTCTTTATCGCCTAGACGCATAATCGCGCCTTTACCATAATCCTTGTCGATTTTAGCCATCACGGCTTCGAGTGCCTTGGCACGGCCTTCTTCAGGAACACGAGCGACGCCCTGTGCCTTGCTGTTCTTTGCCACGGTTAGTTACCTCGTTCTATCAATAGAAGGTCTCAATGATTCTTCGGGAGGTGCTTCTCGCCACCCTCTGCACACTACTCTACGAAGTCCGCCTGACACTTTAAGACCGGCGGCGGAAGAATGTGGAAAAATCCCCCAGAAAGTACAGATATTTTTACTCTGTGGATAGATTAGCATGACTCGAACAAAAATCCTATAAATCGCACAAATTTTCGGCAAATTTTTTCGAATTTATGCTCGCCGTGTCTATCTCAGAGTCTCCACATACAGCGTCGCAACAACCCCTAAACCGGACTTATTCCGCAGCAATTCATGGATTCGGCTACCTGCGCGGTTCACGGTCGGGTCCCAAACGGCGAACCTCCGGAATATCCTGTGTCTCGCAGACCGCAAGCCAAACATCCTTCGGTGCAACCCCAGCTTCAAGTGCCTCTAAAGCCGTCATATTCCCAAGCGACCCAAGCACCAAATCTCCCGCCAAAACTCGGGCATACCCAGCACCGAATTCGTAGTCCATATTTGTCCAAAACTCGCTGAGTTTCATCATCCCTCCTTACGCTCTCCTGTTTCAGAGCACATCCGAAAAAATCACGAGAATGCTTCATCAGAGTCCCCTGCGAAGGTAGACCTCTACCGTTGTCAATGCATAAAAAAGCGAACCGCGCATCATAACGGATGCGCGGTTCGCTCACATAGGTTTCTTAGAGCGAAGCCATCATGTAATCGTTACGGTACTGCTCAGCAAGCTCGGCGGGAACGGTATCCGGAACGTGTACGCCCTCTAGAATTGCCATACGGTCGGCGACTTCACGGAGCATCTGGTACATCGGGATATCAAGCGCCTGGCAAATCCATGCCAAAAGCTCCGAAGAAGCTTCCTTCTGCCCACGCTCAACTTCGCTGAGATAACCCAGGGAAACACGTGCGCTCTGTGAAACCTCGCGTAGGGTACGACCCTGGCGCTGACGAACGTCACGAAGAACCTCGCCAATAGCCTGGCGCAGAGGTACAGTCTTTGCCTCTTCCACAACAGGAGCTACCTGCTGCGGAGCTGGGTTAATTTCTTTCCACCGGGTAATACCATTAATAGATACACGCTTCTTGGTCATATGCGTTGTTTCTCCTCGTACGTAGGTCAACCAGTGTTCGGTTCTTACAGTTATTAAGCCTAACTCATTTTTTAGTTCTCGGCTAGCCTCGGGTACTGTAGCGTTTATATGAGCCTGGCTAGTATATATTCAAACTTACCAAGCTATAGTTTTATTCCCATGCACCTGGGAAATCCCTGGAAACTTGATTAAAGTATCCCGTGAAAAGATACTTCAGCTGACCTCTAGATAAGGCTACGATGCGTCCTTAGTACCGTGCACAGCCTGGGTCAGCAGGAGAATTACATCCGCCGTTGCCGAGGCGCGAATCTGTACCCGATCCCCCTCATAGTGCCGCTGTACGGCATAGGTTGCCTCTGGAGTGTGCACACCCAAAAATACGGTACCAACGGGCTTACCATCGTGCGGCTCTGGCCCTGCAACTCCAGTGGTCGAAACCCCGTAGTCAGCTCCACAGATTCGTGCGGTTCCCTGCGCCATCTGCCGGGCAACTTCCGGATCAACGGAGCCAATCTTAGCTAAAAGCTCCTTGTTTACGCCTAAAACGGATGCCTTGACCGCGCTCGCATATGAGATAACCCCGCCGCGATAGTATTCCGAGGCTCCCGCAACGGTGCAGATAGTACCCCCGACGTCTCCTCCGGTGAGAGATTCCGCCGTAGAGATTGTCAGACCTGTACCGACCAACGCATCGTGAAGCATCTGAGAGGCTTCCTTCGCACTATGCGGTACCGTTTTGAGTACGTCCATAAGTACTCCTCTCCTCCCAACGAGATATATCCGACGTATAAAATACCGGGACAGTCCATCTAGAACCGTCCCCAGCCTCATGCCTATGCGGGATGCTGCGCCAGCCATGTCTGGCGAAGCTGATGGGCATCACGCACATAAACCGCCCCTGTCCAGACGGTAATAGCGGTTACCGCCGCCATAAGAACCCATCCGGGAACCAACCAAGGTTTGCCGAGGAGTCCTAAGGGTAAAAGCATCACCACGAGAGCAATGGTTTGTAAAACGGTTTTGATCTTTCCGCCCTTATTTGCCGCCATAACCCCGTATTTGATAACGAAAAAACGCATGATGGTGATTCCCCACTCCCGAAGGAGAATTACAGCGGTCACCCACCACCACAGCTCGCCCAACCAAGAAAGGGTAATGAACGCCGCACCGGTGAGGAGCTTATCAGCAATAGGATCAGCGATCTTCCCAAAGCTCGTGATGAGGTTACGGCTTCGAGCCAGGTAACCGTCCGCCCAGTCGGTAATCATCGCAGCAATGAAGAGGGCGAAAGCAAGCCACCGCTGCGCCACATCTTCAGCTCCGAATGTCCCGCCCGCAAGGAGCACTACAACGAAAAAAGGAACTGCAATAATACGCACAACCGTCAGAATATTCGGCAGATTCCAGTTAGATACATGACGCTCGGTCTGCGATACCGCCGATACTGATTCCTGACTCACTGTTACCCTTCGTCTCTACAGTCTGGTACCAACGACTCGTTGTTGGCTGCAAGGAACTCCCAGAGCGTAGCCCTCGCCTCATATCTTTCCAGTATACGAGGTATCGTTCCCATAAGAATGGCGTTCCGATAAATCCTTGTTTGGGCTCGTAGTAATAGAAAAATTCCCGCTTCCGCAACACGATATGCCAGCAGAAGCGGGAATCTCTCTAGGGTGTGAGAACTACTTTGAATACGACTTGTTTGGGTTATCGCCCCGTGAGCTGCCAGGCGTCCTCCGAGCCCTCATCGCTCTCTTCCACCGCATATTCGGCAGATTCTGCGGGGTTCACCGATTGCGCGTACGGGTCTTCAAAAGTTTCCTCAACGGGTTCGGGCACCTCTTCACCCCGGATGCGTGCCAAGGTATTCTGTAGATCGTCCGGGCGCACCAGCACATCGCGCGCCTTCGAACCCTCGGAAGGACCAACTATGCCTTGAGACTCCAGCAGGTCCATAATGCGCCCCGCCTTCGCAAAGCCCATGCGGAGTTTACGCTGAAGCATTGAGGTAGAACCAAACTGCGTGGTAATCACGATTTCAGCCGCCTGGAGCAGGTCATCAAGGTCATCGCCGATTTCCTCATCAATCTGCTTCTTCGCGGCAGAAACCATAACGTCTTCACGGTAAATTGTCGGAGCCTGCTGCTTCACGTGCTCAACAACCGCGTGAATCTCGGATTCAGAGACCCACGCACCCTGCACACGCATCGGCTTCGAGGCACCCATTGGCAGGAAGAGCGCATCGCCCTGACCGATCAGTTTTTCAGCGCCTGGTTGATCCAGCACCACACGCGAATCCGTGACCGATGACGTCGCAAACGCCATACGCGAAGGAACGTTCGCCTTAATCAGACCGGTCACCACGTCAACCGAAGGACGCTGAGTTGCAAGCACCAGGTGAATACCAGCTGCACGCGCCAACTGCGTAATACGAACAATCGCCTCTTCAACGTCACGCGGGGCAACCATCATCAAATCGGCAAGCTCGTCCACGATAACCAACAGGTACGGGTACTCGTGAATTTTTCGTTTACTCCCCGGCTCAGGCTGAATCTTGCCCTCGCGTACGGCCTTGTTGAAATCGTCCACATGCTTAAACCCGTAATGCGCCAGGTCGTCATAGCGTGCATCCATCTCACGTACTACCCATTGAAGCGCCTCCGCTGCCTTCTTCGGGTTAGTAATAATAGGCGTAATCAGGTGCGGAATTCCCTCATAGGCAGTAAGCTCCACGCGTTTGGGGTCCACCATCACCAAACGCACCTGATCAGGTGTAGAACGCATAAGAATCGAGGTGATCATCGAGTTCACGAACGAAGACTTACCGGCACCGGTTGCACCCGCAACCAACATATGCGGCATTTTCGCCAGGTTCGCAAGCACAAAACCACCCTCGACATCTTTGCCCACGCCCATAACCATCGGATGCGGGTTCGAGTGAGCCTGCGGGGACCGTAAGACATCACCCAGAGATACCGTCTCGCGGTCGGTATTTGGGATCTCAATACCGATCGCCGATTTACCGGGGATAGGCGATAGGATACGCACATCCGGGCTGGCGACCGCATAGGCGATATTCTTACTCAGCGCGGTCACACGTTCAACCTTCGTACCGGCACCCAGCTCGATCTCGTAGCGGGTCACGGTCGGACCGCGCGAGAATCCGGTGACAACCGCATCAACCTTAAACTGCTCTAAAACATTGGTCAGTGCCTCGACCACGTGTTCATTCACTTCGGATGATTCCTTAGCAGGGGGACCTGCCACCAGCATCTGCTCTGCGGGCAGGTTATAAGTGCCCTGCGAAGACTCGACGGATTGTTCGGGGCGGGCCTGCTCGGTATGCGCGGTGCGCGTGTTGTTTTGCAGGGGTCGTGACGCCCCCGTACCGGCAGCCGCTGCTCCGCTGACCGTAGCTTGCGGCTTCGTCTGGGGCATGCGGGATGCACCACTACTTTGCTGCGGTTTAGCTGATGTACCTTGCTGCACTGCTTCCGGCTGTGACTGTTGAGGAGGCTGCATCTGAGGGCTTGCTATCTGCTTTGTCGCAACATTCTGCTCGGATGCAGCGGGCACAACCGACTGCGCCGATGTGTCATCAAATGCCTCTACATCAAAGAGCGCATCCGGTGCTACACGACCGTGTTCAACGGCGGCACGCTGCGCCTGAGCCAGGCGTGCCGAGGGCGCATCCGAAGCCTCATGATCGAACACGGTGTTCTCGGTGCGGCGTTTGGGCAGGCGGCTCAACCTACCCTGAGACGACGCCGAAGAATGCGGTGCGGGTGCATCCGCAGAGGTTGCGGAAAACTCTTCATGAGTATTAACCACAGGGCTGGCGAATGCCTCATCGCCAACGTATTCATCCAGTCCCTGATCGGCCTGTTGGGAACGACCGAATCCGAACCACCGCTTAATTGACCCGAAGATACCGCCGCGAGATGTACGGCGTTCTTCCTCATCACCATAAAGATAGCTGCGATCATGTTCCGAGGCACTCAAATCGACGGTCTGAGTCGCTGCCGTGGAATCCGCATCATAGCCGTCCTGCGGGTATGCGATGGTCGGATCGTCATCGGTGGATGCAACCGGCTTTTCACCCAAGGCCACGCGAATGAGATGTGTAAGCCGCGGAATAACCTGACGCACCGGAGTAGCCGTCAATACCATAAGCCCCATGACGAAGAGAACCAGAATAACGAGCCACTGCACAAATGCTATGCGCTGCATGAGAGGCCCAAGAAGTGCACCAATGGCGCCACCCCCGGCCCAGACAACCTCAAAACCGCCCGAAAAACTGGGGTATCCGGCATTCATCGCGAAGAAAAGCGACGCTGCAATAAGGATAAGCAGCAGACCGAGCGAGACTCGATTGGTGCGGCGAACATCATCCGGCGTACGGAAAACGCACCATGCCAAGATAAAGCTCAGAATCGGTACCAAGATAGCACCCTGACCGAAAACGCCGCCCAGCATGGTGTGCCATGCCGAAATTGGGGCATGAATAATGGCCGGTGCAGACATGACGCGCCAGCTATACCATTCGACCCCCGCCGTAATAACGCCGAAAAGCAGAATGAAGAGCGCTCCGCCGTCTCGGCGTGCCTGTGGATCTAAATCTGTGCGATGCACCCCAAGAGCACGCACAGCACCGCCCACCGTGTGGGCGATGCCTAACCACACTTTCGCAATAGCATTTGCTACAGGGTTGGTTTCGGGGGTATTCGCGCGCTTAGACGTGCCTCGGGAGCCGCGTGCCGAGGTTTTCTTGGCTGATCCGGTTTTGCTTTTACGCCCTTGATTACTCCGTGAAGCCATATTTACTAGGTTAGCAACCTTCCATGTGCTTGGGGCTAGATGCCGTCATTCTCTCGCGACCGATGCAATCGGGGCAAGAACGTGATACGCATCCATAGTATTCATATGCTACCGTACACGGGAACGGGACCGACCGCTCAAGTAGCTATCGGCCCCGTTTGTCGTGTATTGTGCGGGGTGCGTTCGCACAGAGCGTGCCCGCACCGCCTTTCGCCGTGGGCTATGCGCTCACTACACCGTCGGCTTAGGCTCCTCATCCGTTTTAGTCTCAACGACCACCGGGACGATCATGGGCTTACGGCGCAGGCGGCGGGAGATCCATGCACCAATGGTACGACGCACAATCTGCTGAAGCTGCTGTACCGTATGTACCTTCTCGGGCGCACGGTGAAGCGCATCCTCAAGGGCGGCGGTAATTTTGGGGGTGATCTCGTCGAAGACCGAATCGTCTTCGGCGATACCGCGGGCATGAATATCTGGCCCGGTTACCACACGTTTGGTAGCACGATCGATCACCGTCACGATAGAGACGAATCCTTCTTCGCCCAGAACGCGGCGGGCCTTAAGATCGTCCTCAGTCACCGAACCGACAGAACGTCCATCCACGTACAAGTATTCGCAGGGAACTTCGCCAACGATCTTCGCTACGCCATCTTTGAGATCCACAACGGTACCGGATTCGCACAGGAGCACGCCTTCTTCGGGAACACCTGTCTCTTTCGCCAGTTCCCCGTTAGCAATCAGGTGACGAACCTCGCCGTGAACAGGCATGACGTTCTTCGGTTCCAGAATGTTGTAGCAGTACAGCAGCTCTCCCGCCGCCGCGTGACCGGAAACGTGAACCTTTGCGTTGCCCTTATGCACAACAGTCACGCCAAGTTTCATCAGGGCATTAATGATGCGGTACACGCTGGTTTCGTTACCCGGAATTAGCGAAGAAGCCAACACGACGGTGTCGCCCGGTTCAAGCTGAACCTTGTGATCGCCATTAGCCATACGCGACAGAGCTGCCATCGGCTCGCCTTGCGAACCGGTACACATGAGTACAAGCTCATCGGGGCGGTATTCATCGACCTTCTTCAAATCTACAAGAACGCCCTCAGGTACCTTGAGGTAACCCAGTTTCTCAGCGATGGTCATGTTGCGCACCATGGAGCGTCCGACCAGCACAACTTTGCGCCCGCGCTCGACTGCGGCATCGAGCACCTGCTGCACGCGGTGAACGTGTGAGGAGAACGAGGCCACGATAATACGACCGGGCGCATCGCGGAATACGCTCGATATAACAGGTCCGATATTTTTTTCGGTGGGTGTAAACCCGGGAACCTCTGCGTTTGTGGAGTCAGGCAGGAATAGATCCACACCTTCGTCGCCCAGACGCGAGAAGTGACGCAGGTCGGTGATGCGCCCATCCAGTGGAAGCTGATCCATCTTAAAGTCGCCGGTGTGTAGCACAGTTCCTGCAGCGGTTCGGATAAATACGGCGAGTGCATCCGGAATAGAGTGGTTAACCGCGATGAACTCGCATTCAAAAGGACCAAATTTTTCGATCTGGTGTTCCTTTACGGTGAGCGTATAAGGCTTGATGCGATGCTCGGCAAGCTTCGCTTCTACCAGCGCGAGAGTGAGTTCGGAACCGATGAGGGGAATATCGGGACGTTTCTTAAGCAGATAAGGTACCGCCCCAATGTGGTCTTCGTGCCCGTGAGTGAGAACCATGGCGACTACATCATCCAGGCGATCGACCACATAGCTGAAGTCGGGCAGGATTAGGTCTACACCGGGCTGGGACTCTTCAGGGAAGAGCACACCGCAGTCTACAATCAGCAGTTTGCCGTTGATTTCGTAGACGGTCATATTTCGACCGACTTCACCCAGACCACCGAGAGGCACCACGCGCAGGGTGTCTTTCTGCAGTTTGGGAGGCGCCGGCAGATCATTTTCAAAAACGCTCATGCGTATCTCCTTATTTTCTATGATTCTATTTTTCGTGTCGTCTAAGGGCGCACCCACTGTGAGTATCAAACTCCGAAGCGTATCGGGCTGCTTCGCGGGTGCTGCTCATGCGGCTTGAGGGGCTGAGAGTCCGTTCGCCAAAGGTCGTGGACGCATCTCGCCTCTAGAGGAGGGGGTCCACGCCTTCACGTTCCGCTTCTGCACGGAAAGCGGACCCGCGTGATCTTCTCGCTACATACGAGTCACGCTGGGTCCGCCCGAAACTAGCCGCAGAAAGTCTTATGCGTTTTTAAGAGTCTGCGCGATAGTGGAGGAAAGCAGATCCGCTCGGATAGCCTCCGCCACCTCGGGTTCGGAAAGTACATGGGGCAGGCGTACAACAGGTGTGCCAAGAACGCCTTGCCAAGCCAGGATTTCTTTGGCAGCAACGGCGCCAGGGGCTCGTCCCATGGTGGCGTTCACAATGGGCACGAGCTGCAGGTTAATGCGCTGCGCACTCACAAGATCCTGCGCTACAACGGCATCGATAAGCTCACGGAAGAGCATGGGTGCCACATGCGCGGTAACTGAAACTAAGCCTACGGCTCCTACTGCCATCCAAGGCAGAGTCAAACCATCATCACCACTGTAGTAATGCAAATCTGTGGTTGCCATAACGTCGGTTGCGGCGCCAAAGTCAGCCTTCGCATCCTTAACAGCAACAATATTATCAAGTTCTGCCAGCCGACGGTAGGTGTCGGGGGCAATCGGGATGCTGGCACGCCCCGGAATATCGTAGAGCATGATGGGTGTACTGGTGGCTTTTGCTACGGTGCTAAAATGCGCGTAAACGCCATGCTGAGTGGGCTTGTTATAGTAGGGAGTCACTACAAGCAAACCGTCAACACCAACCTTTTCAGCGCGACGGGCAAGCTCAATGGTGTGCGCGGTGTCGTTCGAGCCCACGCCAGCAACAATAGAGGCACGGTCTCCTACAGCTTCTTTGACGATGGCGAAAACTCGCTCGTTCTCATCATCGGTCATGGTCGAGTATTCTCCTGTGGTGCCACAGACAATCAACCCGTCATGACCATTGTCAATGAGGTATTCCGCCAGGTGTGCAACCTGTTTTTCATCCACAGATCCGTCTTGAGCGAAGGGCGTTACCATCGCCGTGAGCAGACGCCCAAAGGGCGGGTTTACAAAAGTACCGGGGTTCATCACGTTCTCAGCCATACACCCCAGAGTACTATCTTAAGCTATTCTTACGCTACATTAATTTTGCTTTTGTCCCGAAAATTTTCACTTTTTTGTGGAGTTCTGCATTCTTGAGCTCAAAACGCAACTTCAAGCACTCCTCATGAACACCCATGGACTCCCCTAACAGCCGCGCTATTTCAGGTCGGTCACACCACGGCCGCGGCGCAGAGAAATCGCATTTCGCATAGCGGCGCGGGCACGTTTACGTTCACCGCAGACATCGTACATGCACGAGAGATTAAACCAGGCTTCCCAGCTGTCCGGATTTGCTTCGAGAACATCGGCAAATTTTTCAAGTTCTACTGAAGCAGCCTCACGATCAACCCTTCCGGAAGGACTTCGCGGCAGCGTATCTTCGGGAAGTTTACCCTGGGCATCAAGCTCCTGAGCCATCCGCTGTATACGCGCACCAAATATCACCTCGCGCACAAGCGCCCACGCACCCACTGCGGGCAAAAGTAATAGTCCCGCCCCGAGCAGAATACCTAGGATATTCCCCGACGCAATGAGCACGACCCCACGCTGTGCCGTAAACAGCAGATACAGCCCCAAGAGCGCCACTGTGAGCGCCGCAAAGATTTTACCTTTACCGCCCGCATCCACCAGCATAAATACTCCGCTAAAAATCAGCACGCCCAGTATTGACGCACGAATACCCAGCGGCAGAGGCAGCAGAAGCACGGTACAGACTAATAAGAGACAGGCAATCGCAACCCATAATCTCAGCGAGGTCAGCCACGCACCGCGCCGCGAAGACTTTACCGTTTCTTGTTCTGAGGTCATTGGAGTCGGTATCCGCACGATCTACAGATCCATATACTTATCGAGTCCAACACTCAACCCCGGATGCGCCGCAACCTGCCGCACACCTAAGAGCACACCGGGCATGAAGGATGCGCGGTCGAAAGAATCGTGGCGGATTGTCAAAAGCTGTCCGGGGTCGCCCAGCAGAATTTCCTGATGCGCAACCATGCCGCGAAGCCGCACCGCATGCACGTTAATACCCTCAACTTTGCCGCCGCGAGAGCCCAGAGGATCACTCTCGGTAGCATCCGGGCTGATCCCACGTCCCGCTTCTTCTCGCGCAGCCGCAACCCGGCGTGCTGTGTGAGCGGCTGTTCCCGAGGGGGCATCGACCTTATTGGGGTGGTGAATCTCGATAATCTCAACCGATTCAAAATACGGCGCTGCCTTAGCGGCAAATTCCGTCGCCAAAATGGAGCCCAACGCAAAATTCGGTGCAATCAGCACACCCACCTGCGGGTACTCATCAAGAAGCTCACGCAAGGATTCCACACGTTCTTCAGTCCAGCCGGTAGTACCCACAACAGCATGCACTCCATGCTCTACGGCAAAACGGACGTTCGTCTCGGTAGCGGTCGGCACAGTCAGATCAACCATAATCTCAGCATTGGTTTCAACGAGCTTTTCAAGAGAGTCTTCACGTCCTAAAGCGGCAACTAATTCAAGATCGGGGGCATCGGTAATAGCCTTGACCGCTTCCGACCCCATACGCCCCGATGCGCCAAGAACCGCCACCCGCCGTATTTTAGTCTGCGTTGCTTCTACCATTCTGTTGCCTCCAAAACTTACGAATAGCCCAGTTATCTCTACCCTATTATCGCATGTGGTGTACAGCACGAATCGAGACACTATGTTGCTTATGTACTACGCCCCATCAACGCTCAAGCACCAGCACAACACCCTTATAGATACCAAAATATCTGGTAACCGCGTTTCTTAAATTTCACAAAACTTCCCGATGGCTCCAAACGTCTCTATCTAACAAATAAACTTTTATACTAGTAAACAGTATTTTTCTTCACTCTTTCATCGCCCCGGAGTAACAACACATCATGAAGCAACTTTTTCCGTCCGCGGTCAGCCCCCATGAGGCTAACCGCTCTTTTATGTTGCCCGGGCTCGACGGCCTGCGAGCCATCGCCGTACTCTTGGTAATTGTGTATCATCTCTGGCCTACTTCGGTGCCGGGCGGTATGATCGGGGTCGATATTTTCTTCGTCATCTCGGGATATTTGATTACCGCCCTCTTACTCCGTGAAGGGGCGATAACTGGACGTATTAACCTGTTCCTTTTCTGGAAGCGCCGCGCTCGCAGGCTCCTCCCTGCGATTGCGCTACTCATTTTAGTAACCGGACCCATCGCACTAGCAATAGGC
This sequence comes from Rothia dentocariosa ATCC 17931, assembly GCF_000164695.2. Taxonomy (NCBI): domain Bacteria; kingdom Bacillati; phylum Actinomycetota; class Actinomycetes; order Micrococcales; family Micrococcaceae; genus Rothia; species Rothia dentocariosa. The sequence goes on along the minus strand of NC_014643.1, from coordinate 1,724,663 downwards.
GGCGATATACAGGTCAATCTGGGCAGACAGCTTACTGGCGCAGGCACATTCTCATCTAACTGGCTCTCTATTTTCAGCGGTAACGACTATTTTGCTCAGACTTCTCCCGAACTTTTCACGAACTTTTGGTCGCTTGCCGTTGAAGAGCAGTTCTACCTGTTCTGGCCTCTTCTCCTGGTAGCGGCGGGTGTTATCCTCGGCAGACGGTGGAGACGATTCAGCCTCATTATCTTTATAGCTATCATTGCATCCTTAACAAGCGGCACGGTTATGTTGGCGTTTGGAGCGCCCATCAGCCGTATTTATTACGGTACCGATACCCATGTTTACGGTCTGCTTCTAGGTGTTTTACTAGCTTTTTCGATCCCGTGGTCGCTCTATCCACCTCGTGATAAACACGTTATATATCGAGTGGCGCAACCCTTTGGAGCGGTGACTTTCCTGCGTGTAATTCTCAGCTGGCTCTGCTTGGTTGCTCTCATTTCGCTTGCTCTTCTTATGCCTGAGAAGGCGCCGGGCACTATCCCCTGGGGGCTCCTCGGCGCTTCGCTGCTGACTCTTGGAGTTATTCAAGGAATCCTGCCGGATATGCTCGCCGGGGCATCGTCTCTATTACGTTCGGTGTTATCTTTCGGTCCCCTCACCTGGATTGGGCAGCGATCCTACGGACTTTACCTCTGGCACTGGCCGCTTGCCGTTATGGCGCATTATCTTCTGGGTGTGGATCGTTCACCGCTGTGGAACGTTGTCGTTCTGCTGGTTACCGTCATTATTGCTGAGCTTTCTTATCGTTACCTTGAAACTCCAGTACGGCGATATGGTTTCCGTAGCTCGTTCGCACAATTTTTTGGAAGCATTCGTTACGGCAGGTATCGTGCTCTACCCATTATTGCTTTAGCCCTTGTGATGGGCGCAGGCTCAGCGACTGCCGTCGCGGTACGAACTGCTCCTGATCAAACTAGTGCACAACGCGCCGTTGAAGAAGGCAAAAAGCGCGCCCAGGAACGTTTAAAAGCGCGTGAGGAACAACGAGCACATGCGAGCGCCTCGCCAACAGCAAGTGCGGCAGCAGCGACCCCTAGCTCTGCAGCCCCGGCGGTGCCGTATGAATATCCGCAGGTGAATTCTGCTGATGTAACCGTGATCGGCGATTCTGTAGTGCTTTCTGCAGAGCCCGATATTTATGATGCGATGCCGGACGCCACGATCGATGCGGCGGAGGGACGCACCATTGTTCAGGCGTTGCCCATGGTTAAATCCTGGTCATCGCAGGGAAAAATTGGGAAAGTTTTAGTACTCTCGGTAACCGCTAACTCGACGCTGATGCCCGGTCAGCTTGAAGAGGTTTTGCGGGCGCTTCCGGCAGACACGAAGTTGGTGCTCGCAACGGGGTACGGTCCGCGAACCCTCACCTGGATTGATTCTTCAAATAATCTGATTCGTGAGTTTGCGCAGAAAAATTCTTCCCGCGTCTATATTGCAGACTGGAACGGTGCAATAACGCAGGCGGTGCGGAGCGATCCAAGCCTGATGACTTCGGACGGTGTGCATCCGGAGGTTAAGGGGCAGATGCTCTACGCCCGTATTCTGACGGAGGCGGTTGCTCGGGCACAAAGTTAGGAGGAAATCGTACGTGTAGTGTATTGGTGGCGTTTTTTAAACCTTTTGAATCCACACGCTTCAAACTACGGGTCAAGAAAAACAAACCGTTTTGATACTGGCAGGTTGGAGGAAGGAGTTTTGAAAGTAATTAAACCTTTCAAGAACTTCACGTACCTGGAGTAGCATCATGTGTACGTCTGCATGACCTGCTAAATCTATTCCACATCGTCAAGACGTCTTTGGGATCCAGCTTTGCTTGCTTAGTACATTAGTACAACAAAGTAATACTCCCCTGCATATCAGCAAAAGCCTTCCTATCGGCAGGTTTCCACGAATTGCAGCGAAACAAAATGCTGTTTTCACAGCGCTCAACTAGCATTCCGCTATCACCGGTGAAAGACTCTAGTTGCTTTACATCCGTAAGTCCCCGAGGACCAGCTAAATACTCGTTGTACACAAGGATTGATGATTCTTGAGTGGCACCATGAATAGGTATTCGGGCGTAATTCTCGTCGCCCTGTGTCGGGTTCACATCACCATGAACCAACCTGATTCTCTCCGATAGCTTTCCGTCTGGATGGGTAAACTTACAGCCATAGGCATTTAATCGTAAAGCTACCTCTCCAGCCTGATGCGGTGACGTGAACCGTATTTCCAGTTCCTTCGGGACATCCGTGATATCAATCGCTCCGAAAATCTGCAGCCCCTCCCACTCAAAATAGAACTCCTTGATGGTTGGGCTACGGCGCATCATCTCACTAAAGTCTGGCATGTGTCTTCCCTCCTGCTACCTGAAGGCGTTAGCTGAGATCTATGTCAAAATTCCTTTTGATCGCAAACTTCAACTCATCCATCACATCATCAACCGTTTCCTCCCGCCGAATAGATGACCTTATTGATCCAAGAAAGAACTGCAGACCATCAATATACCCTTTTGAGGTTTCATAATTAGGGCGAGCTATCAATGGTCGATTGTACGCACCTGACTTCTTTGAGGTTTTCGATGCCACCCAATCCACATCATCCCGATACTTTTGCAAGAATACACACAGGCAGAAAGCAAAATCATTGGCCAAGCTGAAAAAAGTACCAGAAATATCATCCATCTCTGGCCCAGTCCTATCCATAGATTCCCTCCCCAACCGCAACAGCTGTTCTAAATCACTGAGAGTGGGAAATTCTTTGCCGCTCGTGGAGCCTAGATACTCTGCAACATACGCGATCCTTGGCCCTTGATCCTCTTTGAACATTTTAACGACCTGCCGCAGCTGGGCTCTAGTCATTACGTCGAACGGCATCGGCTTATGACGCGGCGTAAACCAATCGTAAGCTTGATCAAAATCTTCAAAGTTCATCATGAGTTATAGGTTTTCTCTCTGACATGCTGAAAATACACCAGCGGTGATGTTAGTTGTCTCTTAGACGGTGATGTCGCTAAAAATCTCTCAGAAAGTTCTCTACCGCTAAGAGCCTTGACGAGCTACCCGCAGGGCATCAAGCATCAGGTGATCCGTATCGGTCTCCTGTGAGAAGGAGTACTCGTAGAGCAGATAATCCAGGCTTTTATCCTCCGTAAGAGCGTCTTGAGCATACGATAAAGAGGCGGCAAACCGGGCACGGTAGAAAAGCGGTTGTACAATATCGTACGGTTTATCGGCGTCGAGCTCCTCAAGGTACATCTCGTCCATGCTCTCTGCCCACTGCTGGAGACGTTCGGCGTGGGAGAATATTTCTTGCTCACGCACTATACGCACAATATCCTCAGCCACTTCAAGCGCTGAAAGGTGCTGCTGTTTCCAGTCAAGCCACGCCAATGCTAAAAGGCTGATAAGTTTCTCACGTTGTGATGCATCTAGACCGCAGATTTGCTGTAGTTCTTCGGTATAGTCGGGAGGGACAACGATAGTGAACATAGCGGGGTTCCTTTCGCGAATTCTCCCAACCTTAGCACAAGGATAAAGTGAAACAGGGAGGAATCTCCTCATGAGAAACTCGTGAAAGCTGTACACGATAATCTCTACCATAAAAGCACCGCCCCTATACCCAATATCAAAGGGATTCTATGGAGTCACAGCAGGAAACATCACACGATATATTAGAGTCTCTTCTTCAAGAGTTTGTAGAGCGTGAAGAAGACTTTAGTTTCTACATAAGTCTCTGTCTTCGTCTGCTTGCGCGGTCTCCACAGCACGGTTGGGATGTTAAGGCTTTTATGCGGGGGTTAGAGCCCGAAGATATGGCAGCTCCACGCGATCCTGCCGAGCTCCGAACAAACCCAAAGTTTCTGGAGAGCGAATGGATCATGGGCAAATATTCTATCCTTCTAGAAGCTTTCGACGAGGCGGTAACTTCCCATCACATATCTACTGCCGCTCCAAGAGATACGACCCTGGCAGGATACGATCTTCGCATCCTGTGGAAAATCGTCAATGCCCACTACAGCTCGTATTTTGAGCCAGACCCGCGCAGGCGTGTTAGCTGTGCGATTGAGGGGCTTGTGGGAAAAGATTATTCGGTTGAAGACCTCACACGTGATCTTCAAGATTACCTTGATCGGCATGCGTGTCTGCTTAAACTACCAGACCTCTGCCGCGAGCTGGCGGATCAGGGTAAAGATCTGGCAGTCTTCGCGGACCTTGGTATACGTCTTCTTGAATCCGTCACCTGGCCCGTGGATGATCTGCGTTCCTTCCTTCAGGAAATAGGCTCGGAGGATGTGGTGAATCCAGTCGGTATTCCCAAGCTTGACTGGCACGAGCTGTTTCGCACGTCTGACGATGAGATTTTTGCCGACAGTGAGCGGCTCATGCAGAAGTACAGCATTCTCGCGGATACGCTTGGTGAATTGAGCAGTCCCGCATACTCTCAAGTTGATCTTGCTGCCCGCGTCGCCCACGCCCAGTACGAGCTGTTCTTCGAGTGTGAAGGGCAAACGCGCCTCCTGAAGGCTCTGCGGATTCTTTTATCGGAGGATTACACGGCCGATATGCTTTGCACTGATGCAGAGGCATATCTAGCAGATCGGTAAAAAGTTAAGGTCAGCACGATTAGGCTGCCAGAAATTCCAGGAGGTCTTGAACGAAAAGCTCCGGCTCCTCCAGAGCCGCAAAGTGTCCGCCGCGCTCAGGATGTGTAAACCTAACAACATTGAAAAACCGTTCCGCATATTCGCGTGGAGGATTACTGATATCGTGCGGGAAAATCGCGAATGCGGTTGGCACCTCTACCCTACCCTGCTGTATATTCCCGGTGCCCAAAGCCTCCCGATATATCCTTGCGGCAGAGTGCCCGGTATTCGTTATCCAGTACAGCATCGTATTTGCGATAATAATATCCCATGAAATCCCGTTTTCGCTCCACGACTGCATTTTCTCCGCCATAAAAGCAGCCAAAAATACTGGTGAATCGGCAAAACCGTAAGAAACAGTCAAAGGTTTTGTGGAAAGCAGCATATAGTAACCGCCTTCAACCTGCGACCAACGCGCAACCCGGTTCAAATAATCTTGTTCTGCATCCGAAAGCGTGCTCCTATCGAGAGAATACTGGTTTGAAAACGGGACATCGGTCAAGTGCAGTTTCAGGATACTCTGCGGATAACGCAGCGCCATCTGCTGACCAATCGAGGCTCCCCAATCACCGCCGTGTACCATATAGTGTTCATAACCCAACTGTTCCATCAACGTATGGAGCCGCTCGGCAATATCTGCGACAGTATGTTTTTCCAGCTGTTCCGAGAAAGCGAATCCGGGAAGCGAGGGAACAACAACGTTATACTCCGCCTCAACAAGAGGATGAATCACCGGAATATACCGTAAGAAAGAATCGGGCCAGCCGTGAATCAGCAGAACTGTACCAAGATTTTGTGGACTTTGCTCATGAAGAGCGTGCAGCTCTTTGCCCTGTATTGTATAGATGCCATGACGATACGAGTTCAATATTTTCTGTTGCGCCGCCCAGTTATACTCGGTAAGCCAATAGTCCACGAGATTTTTCATAAACTCGACCGAGATTCCTGCGCTACTTTCCTGTTCATCTAGAACAACAGGAAAACGTGCACCCCGCAAACGGACCTTCAGGTCTTCAAGTACTTCGTGCGATACGTCAATATATAGGTCTCGCATAAGCTTCTTTCCTCCCCCAGCCTTCTCTCTATGAATACTCCTTACCGCATTACATGCCACCATATAACAAATCCCGCAGGGACACAGACGTTTTCGTCATCAGACACGAGAACGTCTACGCGCTGCGGGGTTTTCGGGAATAATAAAGGGTGTTAGCGCACAATCGTAGTGATCATCTGCTGCTCCCCCAGATACCTGGCAAGGTCGTGCACATCGTCAAGGGTAACCGCACGAATTTTTTCCAATAGCTCATCGGTGCTCGTGAATTTCCCTGAGTCCAGCTCGGCACGCCCCAGTCGGGACATCCGAGAACCCGAGTCCTCACTGCCCAAAACAGTTGAACCGGCCAGCTGCCCACGTACTTTACTGAGCTCTTCCTCAGTAATTCCTGCGGACACCAACTTATCAAACTCATACTGCAAGAGTTCACACACCTGCTCGGTTTTAGCGGGCAAGCACCCTGCGTACATGCCGAAATACCCCGCATCGGAGTAGGCGCCCGAGAACGCAAACGTACTGTACGCCAGCCCGCGTTTTTCACGAATCTCTTGGAAAAGCCGCGAAGACATGCCCGACCCAAAAGCACTCGACAGCACACTCATCGCGTAGCGGCGCTCATCCCCAGCGATAATACTCGGGCACCCCATCACAATATTGGTCTGTTCAAAGCCCTTCTGCACCTCGTGCAGTTTGGAAAACGGGACAATACCGCTCTCAGTACGCACACGGCGCGGTACCGGAACCACACCCTCAAGAAGGTTCCAGCCGTAGCGGGTGAGCGCATCCAACACAAGGTTTACGATGTGCGAGTGCTCCAGCGACCCAGCCGCCGAGATGACGAGGCGATCCGGCGTGTAATACTTTTTGTAATGTTCCCACACAGCATCCCGCGGAACCTGCATAATCTCCTGCGGAGTACCACCAATCGGGCGACCCAGCGGGTTCTGGCCCATAAGCTGTTCTACAAAATTCTCGAAGGCAACGTCCGTAGGATCATCCTGGTCCATGGCAATCTCTTCCAGAATCACCCCGCGCTCCTGCTCCAGATGCTCTGGATCGAGCAAAGCGTTACTCACCATATCAGCCAGAACATCAACCGCCATCGGGGTATCATCGTCAAGTACACGCGCATAATAGCAGGTATGTTCCTTCGCAGTGAGGGCGTTTGATTCGCCTCCCACCGCGTCGAATGCCTGGGCAATATCAAAAGCAGTTCGAGACGGAGTTCCTTTAAAGAGCAGGTGCTCCAAAAAGTGGGTAGACCCCAACATACCGGGTGCTTCATCCCGGGAGCCGACCCCCACCCAGAATCCGAGGGAAACGCCGCGGGTGCCAGGCATCCGCTCCGTTATCACCCGAACACCACCGGGCAAAATCGATCGGCGAACTTCATTACCATTTACGCCCTCGTAAACCAGGCGACCGCGTTCATAGTCGAGCTCAGCGGTAATCTCATCGCGCGCAACGGGAAGAGAAATAGGCATTAGTGAATAATCCTTAGCAAACCAAATGTATATAGCGAGCCGTACAAGTCAGAGTAAACGCCAGCCCATCATGAGAACAACCCTCAGGAGTCTCAGGACGAGCTGGCGCTGCTTATCCGACAGAAAAACCAGCAAGTTCCTTAGTCAAGGTGCGGTTTATATCGGGGAGAGTTTCTACTCGGCATCCTCAGCATCAATCACCGGGGAGAGCGAAAGCTTGCCGCGATCGTCAATCTTAGTGATCTCAACCTGCACCTTCTGCCCCACCGAAACAACGTCTTCGGCATCCACCACACGCTTACCACCGTTGAGCTTGCGCATCTCAGAAATATGAAGCAGACCGTCCTTACCAGGGGTAAGCGAAATGAACGCACCGAAATCGGTCACCTTCACAACGGTACCCAGGTAGCGCTCGCCGACCTCGGGAACCTGCGGGTTCGCGATCGCGTTGATAGCGGTGCGTGCAGCCTCAGCCGAAGGACCGTCGGTTGCACCGATAAAGACAGTACCATCGTCTTCAATCGAAATATCGGCACCGGTATCTTCCTGAATCTGGTTAATCATCTTGCCCTTCGGGCCGATCACCTCGCCGATCTTAGCGACCGGAACCTTCACCGAGATGATGCGCGGCGCAAATTCGCTCATCTCATCAGGGGCATCGATGGCTGCGGTGAGCACATCCAGAATGTGCAGGCGAGCCTCACGTGCCTGGGTCAGTGCGCCCGCCAGCACAGATGCAGGAATACCGTCGAGCTTGGTGTCCAGCTGAATAGCAGTCACAAATTCGCTGGTACCGGCGACCTTGAAGTCCATATCGCCTAGGGCATCTTCGGCACCCAGAATATCGGTCAGTGCGGCGTAACGAGTTTCGCCATCAACCTCATCAGAGACAAGACCCATTGCGATACCTGCAACGGGCGCGCGCAGAGGCACACCGGCATTGAGCAGCGACAGGGTCGAAGCGCAGACCGAGCCCATCGACGTGGAGCCGTTCGAGCCCAGAGCCTCAGAGACCTGGCGGATCGCGTAGGGGAATTCCTCGCGTGAGGGCAGCACCGGGGTAAGTGCACGTTCCGCAAGTGCACCGTGACCGATTTCGCGGCGCTTGGGCGAACCAACACGGCCGGTCTCGCCGGTAGAGTACGGCGGGAAGTTGTAGTGGTGAATGTAACGCTTGGACGTGACCGGGTACAGCGAATCGAGCTGCTGTTCCAGCTTGAGCATATTCAAGGTAGTCACGCCCATAATCTGGGTTTCGCCGCGCTCAAAAATCGCCGAACCGTGCACGCGCGGCAGTACTTCAACCTCGGCGGTCAACTGACGAATATCGGTGAGTCCGCGACCATCAATGCGCACCTGTTCAGTGAGGATGCGCTGGCGCACGGTGTGCTTGGTAAGAGCCGCAAACGCCACTGAAACTTCATTAGCGCGCTCCTCAAACTCTTTACCTTCCCCGGTGAGGGCTTCCATCAGCTCGGCTTCAAGCTCAGCGGCAGCGGCTTCACGGTCCTGTTTACCCGCGATGGAGTAAACTTCCACGAGGCGCTCGCCCGCGAAGTCCTTCACGGCGGCGTCAACGTCTTCACCATGCCCGCCGAAGTAGGGAAGCTCCAGATCGGGTTTACCGGCACGCTCAACAAGATCAACCTGCGCCTTGCACAGAGCAGCAATAAAGGGCTTCGCAGCCTCCAAACCTTCAGCCACGATCTCTTCGGTGGGAGCAGCGTGTCCGTCTTCCTTGATGAGCTTCCAAGAATTATCGGTTGCCTCTGCCTCTACCATCATGATCGCAACGTCTTCACTGCCATCGGCCTTGGTCACGATGCGACCGGCCACAGCCATATCGAATACGGCGTTTTCCAGCTGAGAGTATTTGGGGAAGCACACCCACTGCCCGTCAATAAGGGCCATACGCACACCACCGATAGGCCCGCTAAAGGGCGCACCCGATAACGCGGTTGATGCGGATGCTGCGTTAATCGCAAAGGTATTGTAAATTTCGTCTGGCTCGATGGTCAGAACGGTGACGACAACCTGCACTTCGTTACGAATACCCTTGGTAAAAGCGGGGCGCAGCGGACGGTCGATTAGACGTGCCGCAAGAATCGCCTCGGTCGGGGGTCGCCCCTCGCGGCGGAAGAACGAACCGGGAATTTTACCGGCGGCGTACATGCGCTCTTCAACGTCTACGGTCAGCGGGAAGAAGTCAAAGCCCTCGCGGGGAGATTTACCAATTGCGGTTGCTGAAAGCAGCGTTGTTTCGTCATCAATCGTGACGAGCACGGATCCTGCCGCTTGTTTGGCGAGACGGCCAGTTTCAAAACGTACATGGCGTTTGCCATGAATACCATTGTCAATTTCTACTTCAGAGAATTGGATTTCGGGACCTTCCACGATTCCTTCTTTCTGTGTTCGTGTGCCCGTCGCCGTTTTCACCCAATCTATCGGCCTTCGATAGGAAACCACGGACGTCGTACCCTGAACCTCTGTTGTACACAGGAGTATTCCGTAATTCGCTACCGAGGACCGCACCGGGGCGTGCCTGGAACGAGCACTCTTTATAAACTGTTTATCTGAAAAATGGACGGGTTTCCGTACATGATAACGCGGGCGCATCCCCCGCCGTGCGACGGAGGATGCGCCCGCTTAGCGTTACCTGCAAGGTACGAAAACCTTAGCGACGCAGACCAAGACGCTCAATGAGCGAACGGTAGCGTTCAATATCAATATCCTTGAGGTAGCCTAGCATATTGCGACGACGACCCACGAGGATCATCAGACCACGACGGGAGTGGTGATCGTGCTTGTGGAACTTCAAATGCTCAGTCAGATCGGAGATTCGACGAGACAGAACTGCAATCTGCACCTCGGGAGAACCAGTGTCACCCTCGTGAGTTGCGTATTCCTTGATGATTTCCTGCTTGATAGCGGGATCCAATGCCACTGTATAACTCCTAGAGTTAGTGCCGCGTAGCTGCCCGTACGACCGTATGTCGCCGGGGTTTTGGGCGTATGCCCCTCACGTCTTCTGCCGCGGACCGCAGACACGCGTTTAACATATTCTACGCTACTTTTACGGATTTTGAAAGATTACCGCCGCAGCACATTCCGTATTTAGGCCTAGCATTTCCGCCCGCAATACCGCATTTATCCATCCTGAGCATCAGACGTGATCGCCAGTTTTGTGTTCTTTGCCAACCGTGGCGCTACCGCTAGGCGATAGTACGCGAGAAGGAAAACACACCATATAGCGCCAACAACAAGAGCCAAACGAGTGTCATCGAAGAATCCGAATAGCACGACGATGAACGCCATAAACGCAAGCGTTATATAGCTGACGACCAGAGGAAGCCGCACGGGCTGCACTTCGTCTTCGCAACCCCCACGTTTATAGGCGATGTGCGCCAGCAGAATCATAACCCACACGAAAACGGTCGCGAATGTTGCCAGCGAAGCGACTACTTCAAAAGCATTCTCGAACGCGATATTCACGATCACGCCCACCGCCATAACCACGATCATCAGAAGAGTCGTCATCCAGGGCGCACCGTTTTTTGCAACCTTGCCGAATGATTTCGGGGCCAGCCCCTGCTTTGCCAGCCCGTACATCATACGCCCGGCACCGTAAACATCGGCATTCATCGCAGACACGGCGGCGGTAATAATAACCACGTTGAGGATTGATCCTGCCGCCGGAATTCCCAGGTTCTCGAAGATCTGCACAAAAGGCGAGTTCTCTTTAGTGACAGAGTACCAAGGGTAGAGCGACATAATGACGGAGAGAGTCAGCACATAGAAGATCAGAATGCGGAACGGCACAGTACGAATAGCCTTAGGAATCGACGTGCGTGGGTTTTCCGCCTCCCCCGCCGCAATACCGATATTCTCAATACCGCCAAAGGCAAACATTACCACGGTAAAACATGCCAGGAAACCAGTAAACCCTTCGGGCATAAAACCACCATCAAGCGCCCACAGATTCGTAACGGACGGCTTCACCGAGGTGTGTGCCTGCACGCCGACGAAAAGCAGAATAATTCCGCCCACAATCATGGCGATAATAGCGCTTACCTTGACAATAGTGAACCAAAATTCTGTCTCGCCAAAGGCTTTCACCTTGGCAAGGTTAATGGCGAGCAAAATGAGCAGCACCGATACGATCCAGATCCACGAGGGCGACTGGGGGAACCAGAATTTCATATATACTGCAAATGCTGTCACATCCGCGATGGCAACGAGCGCCATTTCCAGAGCATAGCTCCAGCCGGTGACGAACCCAGCCCAAGGTCCCAGATACCGGGTTGCGTATTCCGAGAATGCGCCAGATACGGGGTGTGCCAGTGCGAGCTCCCCCATAGCGCGCATCACCATGAAAACGGCAGCTCCGCCAATCACATAGGCGAGTAGTACAGCGGGGCCCGCCAGTTGAATAGCGGAGGCGGAGCCGTAAAAGAGTCCGGTGCCGATTGCCGAGCCAAGCGCAATGAACATGATGTGACGCAGGGAGAGTCCGCGCGATAGCTGGGGCGCATCCTCGGTGGAGATAGCGCCATTTGCGGTGGTTGCCGCAGAGTTAGCGTTATTCTTCATTTTTCCTCACCTCGCGGGTTAGCGGTGTAACCTCTCGAAAATCTTGTGTTCTGGTTGGTTCTGCGGTGTGGCTTTTGTTGCCGTATGCCGTGCACCTCCCCTATCGAGGTTGTGGGATGCGCCCAGCGTACTCCCCGTGCATCCTTGCGATTTCTTAGTTGCAGTGAACCGTAACGCAAAAAGACGGCGGGTTTGGCAACGATAGCCAACCCGCCGTCTTGTTGAAGACTATTTCTGTTTACGCTTACGTCCTACGATGAGCGACAACAGAGCGGTTACGCCAGTCACGGTATAGACTGCCGGCCACGCGCCAATTTTCTTGGCGAGTGGATGGGAGTAACCGAAGGCAGAAAGGTAAACGCCGGTGAGGAACGTAGCACGCCCAACTCCAGCTTTACGCTTCCAGTTCTTGAAAGCAATAAAACCCGCAAGACCCAGCACGGCACCACCAAGAGGCCGGTTGCCGGTTGTAGATGCGACCTTGTAACCGCCAAGAAGACCAGCCGCAGAGGCTAAGGTCGGGCAGATTTTCATGGTGCTCTCCTGAGTCACGAGTACGTTATTGCTGTGTTAACCATACGCTATGACGGCTTAAATGTGAATTCTCTCGGAATTTTTCTTGTAATGAGTGTTTCTGTGCAACCGTCTGAGCACTTGGGGCCTGAAGCATCATGGTCTTCTTAAGCAGATCCGTCCACTTAGTCTTCAAGGTTCAACTCAAGAGCGGGTAATTCCTGCTGTGTCCAGAGCTCAGCGGCAATCTGCAGCGCATATCGCGCCGAGCGGGGAGCCACCACATCGACCGAAAGATGAAATTCCTGATCTGCTGCTGGGCCGCATAAATCAGAGATGCAGCGTACCGCCATAAAAGAAACATCATAGTTACTGCAGATCTGCGCGATCGCCGTGGTCTCCATATCGGTGCTGAGTGCCGCATCGAAGGCCTCTCGGGTGTCCTTCACGTTGTACTCAGTCACGAATGAGTTACCCGCAAGCATCCGCCCTTGGTGCACCGCCCAGGAACCTTCCTCCTGTGCCGATTTAAGAGCTGAAAGCGCCGCTTCAATCGCCTCTTCCCAGTCCGAGTCACGATCGCCATAGGATACGGGCATCCCAGGAATCTGCCCGCGTTCGTATCCAAAAATGGTTGCGTCGGCATCAGTGTACAGGTAATTTGACCCCAGTACTATATCTCCAACGTTGATGTGCTGCGCAAGACCACCGGCGGTTCCTGCACTGATAACCCCCAAACAGTTAGTCGCGTAGTTGATAGCTTCCGTGACGGCGGATGCGGCATTGACTAACCCAATTTTGGAGCGAACCAGCAGAAGGGGAACCTGATCTTCTTCAAGCATAAGATAACGTGGGTAGAATTTTGCTACGCCTTCAGTGAAGGAGGGCTGTGCTTGCTCGGTCGCTGCGAGGAACGGGGCTAGCTCTTCATCCATCGCAACCTGAATGACGATCGCGTTTGAGAAGCTCATCATGAGGTCGTTCAGGTTCTCCAAGTCGGCATACATTTCGTTAAAAATATCCGCCGGCGTAAAGTCTGTGGGGAACATCTGCGCAGCTTCTTCGGAGTGCCCCTGTTCGCCAGAGTGATGCTGTTCGCTCACGCCGCCATCACCTGCTCCCAGTCAGCACGTGCGGCGAGGAATTCACGTGCAGCATTCTGCGCCCCTTCAAGGGTGTGGTTAGCGCCCCAACCGCACTGTATTTCATTCGCGGCGGGCACCTCGGTAGCCGTGAGAATATCTCGTAGAGTCGCTTCCAGGATGGGCAAGAACTCCTGCAGCTCTAGCCCCAGGGTGAGGGCGTAAAACCCAGTTTGGCATCCCATTGGTGAAAAATCGATGAGCTTATCGGTGTGGTTGCGCATGTGCTCGGCGCTCATATGCTCGATCGAATGTACGACGGGCATTTCAAGATGGCCCTTGTTAGGCTGAGTGAAGCGGACATCGTATTTGATGAGGGTATCTCCACCGGGCAATTCCTTGCGGTCTGCAATCCGCACATAGGGGGCCACAACGGCACGATGATCAAGGTTGAAAGACTCGACGTTCATTTTTTTCATGCTTATATTCTCTCTTAAGCACCCGCTTCGTCGGAACCCTTCATAAGATACTCTCCCTAAGAGAGTTCCTGCATTCTCATTGCATAAATGCCGCTGAGCTCGGTCTCATGACGCAAGAATACGGCGGCATCGCGTTATTGCAATACCGCCGTATTCCATGTACAGCATGCACTGCTGCACTAGCCCTCTTTATATAAGTGCCAAACAGCTTGATGGTGCATAGCTTTGCTGGAGGATATTACTCTTGGGTCCAGTTACCGCCGAAAGCCCAGTATCCGCTGACCGGCACCGCATGCTTATTGGCAGAACTGCTGCACTCTGCAACACGGGGATCTTTGAGTGCGTAAGAGTACTCGCCCACCACACCAACCTGGTCGTTATCTCCAGCCCAACGTTTGGGACCACCATTATAGGTTGGATTGCAGTTGTTGTTGTAGTAGCGCTGATTAATGTACGAGGCGGACATTTCTTGAAGCGAGTAAACACGAATAGTTACCTTAATAACCGTTCCCGCACTCACCGGCCCGAAATCAAGATAGACCTGTCCGCGCCAGCGGCTGCCTTCAACTACGGAACGTGCCTGAGAACGAGAGAACGGATAGAACTTGCGGTCCTCATAGCAGCCGTAAGACCCAGTAGTTTTTGAAGGCATACCATCAATATTTTTGTGGTTGAAACTTCCCCACCCAAAGGTTGCCTGCTTGATAGGTTGAGCGCCTGTAACTTTATACCCAACACCGTTAAATTGAGTATCGAGCACAGCGTTATTCTTTGCATTTTGTTCGCCCACTGGAGTTGCCTGGTTAACCCAGGGGGTCGCCTTAAAACTCCGCAAATCTTCTGTAATGCGGTACGTAAAGGTGAAATCGTGGTAAGGGTTTCTCTCAATGGGTGTATTAACGGCGTAAGGATTACGACCGTTGTCATATGTATCGGCAAACTTATAAGATACACCAGCACCCCCTTGGTTCCCCCAGTCCGCGACGGTAATATTCGGATTACCGTTATCCGAGAATTCATTAGAAACGCTCGTCTCCACAACATTCTGAGTCGCAAGCCATGAACAATCCGGCACGCTGGACGCATATGCGGGTACAGCGGAGGAGGCTATCACAACAGGGGCGGCCCAGGCGGTACCTTTTGCCAAGGTGCGCCGAGACAGTGTTTTCGAAGTATTCACAATATTCCTTTGTGCTGAGTAGGTGATTGTTATCCCTGATTTACGCAATAAGTCAGGGATATATTCTCCAGGTAGATTACTCTCTAATATATCTTATGTCATCAAAGACCCAAGATATATTGCATGCGTCAATAAGCTATCGGGAATTTGTAATTTTTAGTGTATCTCATGCACACATCAGCAAGAGACGAAATTAGATATTTCTCTCGAAGTAAACAAAAATATTACAATTAAATTCTCAGGGTGCGGTTTATCTATACATTTATACAATTAATATAAAAAATATTTTAAACCTTCACGATAAACATGAAAGTTGCAGAATCAGTTATGTTTTATTTTGGTCTTCATAAGATTACAGACGACAGAAAACGCCAGAGTCTTATTACCTAAGCGTAAGACCCGGCGGCAAGCACATCGCGCGCCTGCGCAACATCCTGATTAATCTGTTCGATCAAAGCATCAATGCCATGGTACGCAACCATAGGGCGCAGGTGCTTCACAAATTCCACAACCACATGCTGCCCATAAAGGTCAAAGTCCTCAACGCGTTCTTGAGGACGGTTAATAACATGCGCCTCAACCTGACGGTTTTCAATGCCGTCGAAGGTTGGGTTTGTACCCACGGATATAGCCGCCGGATGCTTTTCACCAGATTCATCGGTCAACCATCCGGCATACACACCATCAACCGGGATAAAGCCGCGCGCCTCCAGCTCCAAATTTGCTGTAGGGAACCCCAGTTCACGCCCACGCGCCAAGCCGTGCACGACTTCCCCGTACATCAGGTGCGGACGACCAAGCAGCCGAGCCGCACCTTCCATGTCCCCCGCGTTCAAATATTCGCGGATGCGGGTTGAAGAGCATCGAGTTTTTTCATCGGCCATCAAATCATCAACCACGATGACCTCAAACCCGTATTTCTTCCCCAGTTCGCGCATTGTGTTTAAATCGCCCGAATTCTTGTGCCCAAAACGCACATCATCGCCGATCACGACATAACGTGCACGCAGGGTATCAACAAAGACGGACTTCACAAATTCTTCGGGGCTCTGCTTCGCAAACTCTAGGTCGTAATGCAGCAGTAGGTAGTTCTGCAGGCCAAGCTGGCACATGAAATAACGTCTTGACCCCTGACCCATAATTTCCTGATGCTTCAGTTCAGGATGATGCACCTGCATAGGGTGCGGATCAAACGAAACAGCAACCGAAACAAGCCCGTGCTCATTCGCTACCTCGACAACACGTGAAATAACGCGAGCGTGACCAATATGCACGCCATCAAAATTGCCGATAGTCACTACGGACGGACCGAAATCCGCTGGAATATCGCTCAACTCGGTATAGAGGGTCACGGGCTCTCCTGGTAAGAAATAATGTACCTATACATCCTAAACCAGTCTGAAGACGTATGTAGAATTACCACCCCGATAAACCTGAAGGATTTTCGAGACCCAACGCTAACGAGAGGATTTTCCCTGTTGCGAAGCCTGAAGCATATCCTGCCGAATCTTATTGGACTTATTAATCCAGGCGTACCAAATCAACAGGCATGGAGGAATGACCAGCTCAGTCACCATCAGCACGATCAGCGACCAATGCGGGGTACCGTGAGTAGCCCACGACATAATACGTCCCACGCCGCCTAAGAAAACCACCAGACAGGATATTGCCAGCATATTGACCCACTTGAACTTCACAGCGATAACAAGGAATGAGAGCCCCAAGCCGAAGTATATTGCGGCGAAAAACGCATAATTTGATTCCAGAGAAGCATTTGCCGCCAGACCATCATTCTCTGGCACAGCACGGGCGCCTGAGAAGATCTGCCACCCCGCATAGAGCATAACCAAAGCACCGTAAAGTGCGGTCACAGCGCGAAAAACCCCTTGGTTCTGAGGCTTGGCGACGTCCTCCACCGTACGCACGGCCGTCGTTTTCTGCGATCCTGCAGGGGCAGTATTTTTTGATCCGCGAGCAGATTTCTGAGCACTGGATTCAGATCCGATTTTCTGTGCAGGCTGTTGGGCCGACGCAGTGCGCGCTTTCTGCGGATACTCCGACTGCGCTGAAATCACCGGCTGCGGCTGAGTTACCGGTTCAGAGGTTGAATGCGATTTTTTCTCGGCCTTCTGCGAGTTCTTATCACGAGTCATAGTTCTCTCCTTTTAGTTTTCGCTATCCTCACCGAGAATTCTGCGACCTGTTCGTAGTGCGATGCGCTGCCCGGTACAGCCACCACAACCCCACCACCGGCAGTACCAAGGGGATATACCCATATCCTTGCCCGAAATGCGACCACACGGATGCTAAGGGGAAAAACTGCGGAGCGGCATACGAGAAAACTCCTATGCCAAGGACGCCAAGAAGCTCCACTACGATGGTGATAACCGCAAGCTGCCTAGCACGTTCTCCACGCTTTGCTAAAGAAACAGCAGCAATAGCATAAATAATTGCGGAAAGAAGCGAAAGCAGAATCGCCAAGGGCGCCTCATCAAATTTACGAATCAGCTGATAACACGCGCGAGCGCCCGCCGACAGTGTAAAAATCCCGTACACCACAGCGATAACTTTACCCGGACCGGAGGCATGGCCAGCTGAGGAAACAGCATCGGATTTAGAATTGCCTTTTGTAGTGCGGGAACCCCAAGGGTTCAAAGTATTATTCACATCGTGTCCTTCCCAAGGTGTGTGCGCAGAAGGTGTCTCTAGATGCTTGCGTACTTGCTCTATAATTCAGGCTCTGTGCCCCAGCTATGTGGAGTAAAACCTGTGTCTAATAGTAATACCACAGCATATTCATTCGATGAACCATCACGATGAGCACGGGCCCTGGAACCGCCAGTAGCAGAGTCGCCCATCGCGTACGCTCGCTGAGAGAATAGAAGAACGCGCCGGCGGGAATAAGCATGGCAGTAACGAGATACCCGTAATACTCTAGCCAATCACCACGAGGTCCCGGTCCCACGGCCTGCATGATGATCGACCCTACCAGGTATACCACTAAAAATGCTTCAAGAATGAGCATCGGGCCTTGTGAATAGTCATCGGGTTCATAACCACGGAAATACTGTACCAAAGAGGCCAGGCACGATAACGTACCGAGTACCACAGTAATCCAAAACCACCAGTCCAAACCAGCGATCATAACCGCTCCCCCGCTTCCCGCGAGAAGTCAATTCCTGCTTCAAATACGAGCACGGGCGCCGCACATCGGGTTCCCCGAAACTTCACATTCTCTATAAGAGCCACCAGTGTTCCGTCCGGCGCAAATGCGGCAGTTATCCCCTCGGTACTGGCATGCTGAGACTCCGGGCTTTGTGTACCTAAAGCAAAAACATCTGAGCCCTCCTCACCGGCTGTAATGCACCGACCAAATGAAATATCGGTCGCCTCTTGCGTCGAAAGCTGCCGAACGTTGAACAGACGCCGTGCCGCCTCCTCAAGAGAAAGTACGGGTAAGTCTAGCGGCCCATCAGCGTTCTCGCGCTCCTTCATGAGTTCAGCTAAATCAAGCGCCTCACGCTGATACACATTCCCTACACGAATACGGTTCAAAGCACTCAAATGGCCCCCAACGCCCAGGGCTTTACCCACATCACGAGCAAAAGCACGAATATAGGTTCCAGAAGAGCAGGAAACCGTAATATCTACCTCAACAACTGGTACACACGCAGGAATATCAAGCCCCTCGGCAACAGTATATAGTCGAGTATCAAGTTCGCTATCGCGCACCTCATGAACAGCGGCCTCATGAATCGTGACCTTTCGGGCGGCAAGTTCAATATCCTCGCCGTCACGAACCCGAGCATAAGAACGCACACCCTTAACCTTAATCGCCGAAACGGCGGAGGGAACCTGCATAATATTACCCGTCAAAGATCGTACAGCGTTTTCAATCTTCTCCCGAGTCAGAGCCCTCACAGCCTCCGCGCGAGCAATCCCGGTGAGCTCTCCCTCAGCGTCCTCTGTCAGAGTTGCGGCCCCTAACACCAGGCGAGCCTCATAAGTTTTATCCTGACCAACTAAATACGTCAAAAGCTTTGTCGCTTTATTCAAGCCCAAAACCAACACACCGGTCGCCGCCGGATCAAGAGTACCTGCATGACCAACACGCCGCGTACCGGCAATCCAGCGGATCTTCGAGACTACATCATGGCTCGTCATGCCAGCAGGTTTATTCACCACCAGCAAACCTGACGGTCCACGCTCCCGAGCTTTTGCCACTGTATTAGTCTTCCTCTACTTCGGCCTGCTCAGGTTTCTTGTAAGGGTCAGCGTCACCCGCATATTGGGCGCCCGTGGATGCTGCGGCAAGTTCGGCGTCGCGTTCACGGGTTTTCTTCAAGAGGTCTTCGAGATGATACGCATTGACCGGCACTTCGTCTGGCACGAAGGTGAGGGTCGGCGTCAGACGCGCGGTAATATTTTTTCCCACCTCAGAGCGCAAAATGCCCTTAGCGGATTCCAACGCCTTTTTTGTGTTTTCTTGTTCTTCTTCAGAACCGTATACGGTGTAGTACAGGGTTGCGTGCTGCAGGTCATTCGTGACCCGGGCATCGGTAACCGTCACAAAACCGAGGCGGGGGTCTTTGACTCGGCGTTCAAGCGCCTGCGCCACAATCACCTTAATACGATCGGCGAGACGGGCTGCACGTGCTGCATCAGCCATAGTTTTCTCCTTGTGGTCAAGTACAGATAGTGGAAACGCCCGCCCCGCATCCCGCATCTTCCGGTACAAAACCGGAACGAAGCGAGATACGGGGAGCGGGCGCGTTTCTGCGGGTCTTAGACGCGCGGCTTCTCGCGCATCTCCCAGGTTTCGATGACGTCGCCTTCCTTGATGTCGTTGAAGGAACCGAGTCCAATACCGCACTCGAAGCCTTCACGTACTTCGGTAGCATCGTCCTTGAAACGACGCAGCGACTCGATGGTGAGGTCTTCTGACACCACAACACCGTCACGTACCAGGCGTGCCTTGGAATTACGCTTGATAATGCCGTTCTTGACCATCGAACCTGCGATGTTACCCCACTTGGAGGAACGGAACACTTCGCGGATCTCCGCCGAGCCGAGTTCGACCTCTTCGTATTCAGGTTTAAGCATGCCTTTGACAGCCTGCTCAATTTCCTCAATCGCGCGGTAGATGACCGAGTAGAACTTCATCTCGACGCCCTCGCGGTCTGCAAGCTCAGAGACACGCTCTGCAGGACGAACGTTGAAGCCAATGATCACCGCGTTGTCCACGGTTGCCAGGTTCACATCGTTCTGAGTAATAGCACCTACACCGCGGTGGATGACGCGCAGCTGAACTTCGTCGCCGCCCACATCAATCTTCATGAGCGACTCTTCCAGAGCTTCAACAGCGCCGGAGACGTCACCCTTAATAATCAGGTTGAGGGTATCCATCTTGCCCTCAGCCACAGCAGCATCGAAGGATTCAAGAGTTACACGCTTACGACGCTTCGCGAGCTGTGCATTACGGTCTGCGGCCTCACGCTTCTCAGCAATCTGGCGTGCGGTGCGCTCTTCTTCGGTCGAGAGGAAGGTATCTCCCGCACGGGGAACGGTCGAAAGACCCAGAACCTGAACGGGACGGGACGGACCGGCTTCTTTCACTGCGTGACCATTCTCGTCGAACATGGCGCGCACGCGACCGTGCGCCACACCGGCGACAATCGCATCGCCCACATGCAGAGTACCGGACTGCACCAAGACGGTGGAGACCGCACCGCGGCCCTTATCCAGATTCGCTTCAATGGCAACGCCACGAGCTTCCTTATTCGGATTAGCGCGCAGTTCCAGAACGTCGGCAGTCAAGGTTACGGCTTCAAGCAGTTCGGTAATGTTCGTGCCATTCCGAGCCGAAACGTTCACGAACATGGTGTCTCCACCGTAATCTTCAGGTACCAGACCATACTCGGTCAGCTGGCCCTTGACCTTATCGGGCGATGCGCCTTCCTTATCGATCTTGTTGATAGCTACGACGATCGGCACATCAGCTGCCTGAGCGTGGTTCAACGCCTCAACAGTCTGCGGCATCACGCCGTCATCCGCAGCGACCACAAGGATGGCTACGTCGGTAACCTTCGCGCCGCGGGCACGCATAGCGGTAAACGCCTCGTGACCGGGGGTATCGATAAAGGTAATCGCACGGTCTTCACCTTCGACGGTGGTGTGTACCTGATACGCACCGATATGCTGGGTAATACCGCCGGCTTCACCCTCAATGACGTTGGTATTCCGAATAGCATCCAGCAGTCGAGTTTTACCGTGGTCAACGTGACCCATCACGGTCACGACCGGAGGACGAGCTTCAAGAACATCATCGCCTTCCGCCTCTGCCTCGGCTTCAAGGTCGATGTCAAATGACTCCAAGAGCTCGCGTTCTTCGTCCTCGGGAGACACGATCTTTACGACGTACCCTAGCTCGACACCCAATAGCTCGAAGGTTTCTTCATCGAGCGACTGGGTTTGAGTAGCCATTTCACCCAAGTGGAAGAGCACGGTAATCAGCGAGGCCGGGTTAGCACCAATCTTCTCGGCAAAATCCATAATGGACGCGCCGCGACGCAGGCGTACCTCGGTCGAACCATCGCCGCGAGGTACTACCACACCACCGGGTGCGGGTGCATTCATCTGCTCGATTTCATTGCGGCGAGCTGCCTTCGACTTACGGTTCTTACGCTTGGATCCGCCGCGGCCGAAAGCGCCCTGTGCATTTCCACGGCCACCGGGCCCCGGACGCGAAGGACCGCGGTTATAGCCGCCTCCGCCACGACGGTTACCGCCTCCGCCACCACCACCGGGTGCTCCGGGACCGGAACCGACGTTCGAGACCTTGGACGGCATAATGGACGGGCTAGGACGGTTGCCGCCGCCGGAACGAGGCGCGTGCGAGCGCGACCCCGATGCGGAACGGGGACCGTTGCCCCCACCGCCGGGACGAGGGGCATTATTGCCTGAACGCTGACCGCGGGGTGGACGAGGACCGCCAGAACGTTGTTCGCCGCGTTCGGGTCGTTTCATTCCCTGCTGTGAGGAGAAGGGGTTGTTGCCCGGACGAGGACCAGGCTTCGGGCCCGGTTTTGGAGCCGATGCACCAGGTTTCGGTGCGGGCTTTGGAGCAGCAGGCTTCGGAGCCTCTGGACGAGCCATTCCCTGCTGTGAGGAGAAGGGGTTGTTGCCCGGACGAGGACCCGAAGAAGATTTAGCGGCGCCCTTGGCACCGGGCTTAGGAGCCGCAGATTTAGCTGCAGGTTTTGCACCCGGTTTAGGGGCAGGTTTCGGTGCCGCAGGTTTAGCGGCAGATTTCGCGTCCGCCGACTTCTTTGGAGCGGCGGGCTTAGCACTAGCAGTTTTAGCTGTGGAAGCTGCAGATTTCCCTGACGCTTTAGTTGGTTTTTCAGGTGCCTGAGCGGGGGCGGGGAACGCTTCACGCAGTTTCTTAACCACGAGCGGGTTAAGGGTCGAGGATGCGCCCTTTACGAATTCGCCTTGTTCGGCTAGTTTTGCAATAACTTCTTTTGACGTTACACCAAGTTCTTTAGCAATCTCGTGTACGCGAGGCTTAGCCAAATTTTCTCCTGTCCTGGCTCGCACCAGGACGGTGCGAACACTAATGATGTGTGTATGCGCGCACTAGGCTCTCGGTTACGCCTAACACACGCGTGGGCATAAACTTGCCGGGGTGTGAGCACAGATGGGTACTCATGTCGCGGCACTCATTAGATATCCATCAGTTTTCTGACTCGCTTTCGTAATCTGCAAGAAGTCGTCAAACTCGTTGACTTATGGGGATGTGAGTTTCACTCATAGCCCGTAGTTTCGGGCTTGCGCTGAGCGAAGTATTCGGTCAAAACCATAAGGTCTGCGCGAGCAATTGAAACTTTAAAGGCGCGGGCGAAAGCATTTTTACGAAAAGCCTGTTGCTGGCAGGATTCACGCATATGTAGCCACGCACCGCGACCGGGCAAGGTGCGGTGCACATCCGGAAGGATGCGCATCCGTTCTCCGTCGCCGCCGAAACGGACGATACGGAGCATATTCCGCGGACTATCGCGGAGGCGACAGCCAATACAGGTACGGAGAGGTTCACTCATTGCTCTCCCCTCTTCCCCATCAAAACTGTCACAGTCGTTTAGGCACACCACTGAGGTGCACGCACCAAACGCACATCTTAAGTGTAGCCCCTCATCTGGGTCACGTCCGTATTCGGTTTCACGAATGCGGAAGACCCTTCAGGGGCTACAGGGTACTCCTACTAGAATACCGGTTACTACTCGTTTTCGTCTAAATCAAGGCTGCGGGCTACTCGCTCAGCCACCTCTTCTTCGGCACGAATCTGAGCATATTTTGACTCTGCCAAAATGTCGATACGCCAGCCGGTTAGTTTCGCGGCAAGGCGCGCGTTCTGGCCTTCCCGCCCGATTGCCAGCGAAAGCTGCTCATCGGGGACAATCGCACGAGCAGAATATTCGCGGGGGTCCGCAATAATAACTTCGGTCACCTTAGCGGGCGAGAGCGCAGCCGTAATAAACTCTGCAGGGTCCGTCGAGTAATCAACAATGTCGATCTTCTCGTCATTAAGTTCAGCGGCAACAGCACGCACGCGAGCGCCCATATCACCGATGCAGGCACCCTTAGCGTTGATACTGGGGTTCGTTGCGCTTACCGCTATCTTCGAGCGATGTCCTGCCTCGCGAGCAATGGAGTTAATCTTGACCGATCCGTCGGCGATCTCTGGAACCTCATGCTCAAATAGGCGAAGCACCAAGTTCGGATGCGACCGCGAGAGCACAATCGAGGGCCCTTTCTGCCCGCGGCGCGCCTCTAAGAGATATGCACGAATACGGGTTCCGTGGGGATATTGTTCTCCGGGAACCTGCTCGTTCGCGGGAAGTACAGCCTCAATAGTTCCCAAATCGACTTGAACCATACGGGGGTTATTCCCCTGCTGAATAACGCCGGATGCTAAGGTTCCTTCTCGGTCTTTAAATTCACCAAGCACGGATGCATCTTCGGCATCGCGCAGACGCTGCGATAAAACCTGACGCACCGTCGCCGCAGCAATGCGCCCAAAGTTATTGGGCGTATCATCGAACTCATCGATTTTCTGGTTGTCATCGTCAAGTTCCGGCGCAAGAATAGCGAAGTCGCCGGTGGTTCGATCGATGACGGCTCGGGAGCCTTTAATGGCGCCGGGCTGCTTCATATAGGCAAGCACCAGAGCATTTTCAACCAGCGAGAACAGTTCCTCCAAAACGAGACCTCGTTGCTTTGCAAGTGCATGCAGAACGCCTAAGTCGATCGTCATATTGTTGTCCACGCTCTTCAGCCTTTCCCTGTAGCACGGCGCCGGGACGCTTTTTCTGCGCCCCGGCTCCCGAACGGTTTGCTTTATGTTTGTTGAGTGTGAAAAAACAAACAGAAAGCCTATTTTGTACCTATTCTACAGTCTCTTGAGTAGAATTGAAATCAATTTCAACATTAGCGTGCCCAATATTTTCCCAGGGCACAATCACAGCGTCATGGTATGTCTGCTTCTGCCCTTTCTTAGTCTGTTTCTTACGCCGAAGTACAGGGCCTTCGTCCGTAATCTCGTCAAGACGAGCCACGTATTCCGTGCCATCTGTCTGTGTCACCGCCACAAGTCGAGTGCGAGCACGTTTCCAATGGCGGCGCTCAGTAAGTTCTCGGGTAGCTCCAGGAGAGGAAACCTCCAACATGTAGGGGAAGAACTCATCATGCTCATCAGCTTTATCCAGAGCCTGTGAGATAGCCCCCGAGATTTCCGCAAGGCTGTCCAGAGAAAGAGAATCTGTCCGATCTTCCATATAGTCCACGGTAATTTCTACCGTTCGGTTAGCTGCCGGACCGCTGATCTTAATCCTTTCAAGCACGAGCGAAAACTCGCTGAGCACAGGTTTGATAGCTTCGCCTACCTCGTCCTCATGTAGAGAGCGTGTCCCAATTTTTGCCGGTACCGATTTTTCTGCCCCTGCGGATTCGAAGGGACGAGTTACACCCCTGGCGGTTCGTGATGCGGCACGCCGAGAGCGAGCATTGGGGGCGCCGTCTTTCTTACCGGACCGTTTAGGTTTATACGCCATATCTTCCTTCTCTTCTCGATAATCTTGTCGAGGATGATGAACGCGTCTATGCCTGGGAATAGGACCTAAGACCGGATCTCGGCGAGGATTTCGCGCACCGCATCCGATACAGCAATATCGCGTGCCTCTCCGTTTCGCCGGTCTTTGAGCTCCAAAGTACCGTCTTTGAACCCGCGACCAATCACTAAGATGGTGGGTACGCCCAGAAGCTCGGCATCGCCGAATTTAACGCCCGGGCTGGTTTTCAGACGGTCGTCCAAAAGCACCTGCACCCCGGCACCTTCAAGTTCGGCGCTCAAGGTTTCTGCGTACTCGTGGGATTGAGCGTCTTTATTCGTGATGACGATGTGCACATCGGCGGGTGCCAAGTTACGCGGCCAGATCAGACCCTTCTCGTCATGATTGCCCTCAGCGATTGCGGCAAGCGCACGGGTAACGCCAATACCGTAAGATCCCATCGTCACGGTCTGGAGTTTACCGTTCTGATCGAGTACTTTCAGCCCCAGTGCCTCGGCGTATTTACGACCAAGCTGGAAGATATGTCCCATCTCAATGCCGCGTGCGGCAATAAGCGGTCCGGAACCATCCGGTGCTGGGTCGCCTTCGCGTACTTCACACGCTTCCAAAGTACCGTCTGCGCTAAAGTCCCGCCCGTAAACGAGATTTGCCACGTGTTTGCCGTGCTCGTTAGCACCAGTAACCCACGAGGTACCGCGAACCACGCGCGGATCAACGAAAAACGGAATACCGGTAGCAGTTTGACGCTCTTCGGTATTCTCACCCAACATGGGCTGATCGAGAGTAAGACCCGGGCCAATATAGCCCTTGACGAGCTGCGGGAATTTCTTTAGATCCTCCTCAGAAGCTGCCTCAACCTCGACTTCGCCGCCGATACCCATGAGCGCACCAATGTTAACCTCGACGCGTCCCAGATCAACTTCGCGGTCACCGGGTACGCCCACGGCAAAGAGTTTACGCTCCCCGGCGGGGGTAATGACTGCGCCCACAAAACATTTAAGCGTCTGCTCTGCGGTGAGTTCACCACCGGTCACCTGAGGGTGCAAGTCATTCATCTGGGTTACAAGAGTTTCAATCGTGGGAGATTCGGGGGTATCGAGCACGATAGCTGCGGGCGTATCCGTGAAATCAATGTCTGCAGGCACAACAGTAGTGACTGCCTCCACATTTGCGGCGTAGCCACCAGCTGAACGCACAAAGGTGTCTTCACCTACAGGGGTCGGATGCAGGAACTCTTCACTGCGTGAACCGCCCATAGCACCCGATTGCGCGGTCACGATGACTGTGTCTAATCCCAAGCGGTTAAAAATACGCTGGTAAGCGGCTCGGTGAGCCTCGTAAGCTTCATTCAAGCCTTCGTCGTCCACAGTAAAAGAGTAGGAATCCTTCATGACGAATTCGCGCCCACGCAACAAACCGGCGCGGGGTCGCGCCTCGTCACGGTACTTATTCTGGATCTGGTAAATATACAGCGGCAGATCCTTGTAGGAGGAATAAAGGTCTTTCACCAACAGAGTGAACATTTCCTCATGGGTGGGCGCCAGAAGCATATCGGCACCCTTGCGGTCCTGCAGGCGGAAGAGATTATCACCGTATTCTTCCCACCGGTTAGTCGCCTCATAGGGTTCTCGCGGCAACAATGCCGGGAAGAGAACTTCTTGGGCTCCAATTGCGTTCATTTCTTCACGCACGATATTTTCTACCTTGCGCAGAACTTTCAAACCCAAGGGCAGCCAGGTATACACGCCAGGAGCGGCACGACGAATATAACCTGCGCGCACTAAAAGCTTATGGCTTGCTACCTCAGCGTCTACAGGATCTTCACGCAGGGTCCGCACGAAGAGGTTGGACAAGCGAAGTACCATGTGTGTTCTCCTTGGATTTGATGCTAGACCTTCACCGCATCCCACATTCCTTAACCCGAAAGCGGCGGCGAACGGCGATGAATAATATAACAAGTCTATAGGTTTCCGCGCTCACAGGCGAAGCATAGTTGGTATAAAAAACCAACGTGTATATTTTCAGACGCTAACGAGTAAGGATAATGGTCGAATATTGCCCAATATCTTCCCATCCGGTGCGCTGATAGAGAGAAAGTGCCCGATCGTTGTAGTTATTAACGTAGAGGCTCAGATGCGGGTACCTCTCTCGGAAAAGCTCACAGGCCGCAGCAAGAAACGGAGCCGCAAGCCCCAGACCGCGATAGTCGGGGTGCACCCAAACGCCCTGTATCTGCGCAGCGTCCAGATGCGATATACCCAGATCAGCTTTGAAGACCACCGCGCCGAGATCGTTAGTGACAATCACGTTTTTGCCTTCGGATACCATCGACCGTACACGGTTTCTGTAGTTGCTGCCGTACCGTGCGATGGGTTCAATACCGACTTCCTCATGGAACATAGCGGCTGCGGCGGGCAGAACATCATCGTAATCTGACAGAACAGTACAGCGCACATATCCTCCAGGACTCTCTGGAACCGACTGTAACGAGGGTAGATAGCCGGGCAGTTCAGGCAGAGAGGCCGAATAGAGTGAGAATAGATTTGTTTCTGGGGGCAGGTACAGTAGCGGCTGTATCGTTCGAACAGAGAAAGGACTCGCGAGGCGTTTCCTCAAGTGCTCCCAGATTGGAAGCACACATTCACTGGGCCCAAAAAGAGACTCAATGCTGCCCCGAGAACGGTAAATGAGGTGAGCAAAAACCTCGGCATGTGAGCGCATTCGATCGTCGTCAGGTAACCAGATGGGAACGGTATTGCTACCTAGCAACAGCGCGCTCAGCAAGATGCCATCTTCGTAAATCCCCACGAATCCGCGATACTGTGCTGGCAGCTTATTCCCCGTCAGGCGTGCTCCGGATGCTGATGCTGGCGGCAGCCCGTAAATATCGTAATGCTCAATAGCGTAGAGGTTCCCCAGCGTATCCGCATAGAGAAGCTCTTCGAGGGCATCTGCATCGCGCCGATCGAGAGCTACCACTTGGGGGGCGGATGAGGAGAAAAACTTTTTGAGCACGCTTTCGATTCTATCTAACGAGAGAGCTATCGCGGTTTTGAATGTGTCATAGCAAAGCGCCCCGCGTCCGTTGAAGGCGAGGCGCTTAGAGATTTCAGACTCGTCGCGTTTATATTCAACGCTACGGACGAGGTACAGCCGTACTATTTGACGGTAACAGCGGGGGCGCCTTCGGGCACATACTCCCCCGAAGCTTCCATCTCGGCGGCAATACGGGTTGCCTCTTCAAGAAGGGTTTCCACGATCTGATCTTCCGGAACGGTTTTAATGACTTCCCCTTTCACAAAAATCTGTCCCTTACCGTTACCGGACGCCACTCCTAAGTCTGCTTCACGTGCCTCGCCTGGACCGTTCACCACGCATCCCATCACGGCGACGCGAAGCGGAACCTTCATATGCTCCAAGCCCTTGGTCACGTTTTCGGCGAGTTCCCACACATTCACCTGGGCGCGACCGCATGAGGGGCACGAAACAATGTCGAGCTTGCGCGGGCGCAGGTTAAGGGATTCCAGAATCTTGGTTCCCACCTTGACTTCTTCCACCGGAGGGGCCGAAAGAGAAACACGGATCGTATCGCCAATCCCCTGAGAGAGGAGGGTACCGAATGCTACCGAACTCTTGATGGTTCCCTGGAATGCGGGACCTGCTTCGGTTACGCCTAGGTGCAAAGGCCAATCGCCGCGTGCGGCAAGCTGCCGGTATGCCTCAACCATAACCACCGGATCGTTATGTTTAACGGAAATCTTGAAGTCGCGGAACCCGTGCTCTTCAAAAAGAGAGGCTTCCCATACAGCGGACTCAACCAGCGCCTCCGGGGTGGCGTGGCCATATTTTTCGAGCAGACGTTTATCGAGCGAACCAGCATTCACGCCGATACGGATAGAGGTACCGTGATCTGAAGCCATCTCGGCGATCTCTTTTACCTGGTCATCAAATTTACGAATGTTACCGGGATTCACACGCACCGCGCCGCATCCGGCTTTAATAGCCGCATACACGTACTTGGGCTGAAAGTGAATATCCGCGATCACCGGAATATTAGACTGCTTTGCGATGATGGGTAGTGCCTCAGCGTCTTTATCGGTCGGGCATGCCACGCGCACAATATCGCATCCGGCGGCGGTTAGCTCGGCAATCTGCTGCAGGGTCGAACCGATATCGTGGGTCTTGGTGGTCGTCATAGACTGTACCGAAATGGGAGATTCGGAACCGATACCCACGGCACCTACCTTGAATTGACGGGTCTTGCGGCGGGGCGCAAGAACCGCAGGGGCAGGCTTCGGCATACCAAGGCTAACCGACAAGGCAATCCTCCAAATGTCATAAAAATTGGGGCGCGGGATGCGCCGCTCAGCTTCCTATTGTGCCACCGTCGCGCGCAGAACCACTAATACGGATACCCTAACCGCGAGCAATATCACGATGAGATGAAAAAGCGGTAGTCCCGCTCACAATTCGTTTGCGTACACGATCCTCACTAGACGCTATGCGGTGCATAGCTTGCTCCGCCATTTAGAACAGTCGCAGGGGTTTAATAAAGTCGGCGGCAATAATCACAATGGACATCAGAATGAAAGCACCTGCTACAACATAGGTAAGCGGCAGAAGCTTGACCGGGTCAAACGGACCGGGATCGGCACGGCGGGTAAGCTTGGCGAAGCCACGTCGAATTGCCTCCCACAGGGCACCAAAAACATGCCCTCCGTCCAGGGGAAGAAGCGGAAGTAGGTTGAAGGCGAAAAGCATCAGGTTCATTCCGGCTATCAGCGAGACTAAGGTCGCAGTTTTTGCTTTCAGATCGATACGGTCTGTCGAGGCCACTTCACCAGCAATCCGGCTTACCCCCACTACGGATACCGGGGAGTTCGCATCGCGTTCCTGATTAGAGAAGAGATTTACTCCCAGCTCCCATACGCGCTGCGGCAGCGACCACATGGAATGTGCAATACGTCCCAGAGTGTCGCCCACATTGGGCATAACATCGCCCAACGAGCCTGGAACCATCTCCGAAGTTGGTGAGATACCGATAAAGCCGCCGGTCATCATCTTGAATGACCCATCGTCGTTACGCACATATTCTCGGGTCTTTTCATCCACGACCGGACGCTCCAAAAGCGCCGGGGTCATGGTGAGCTGCTGCTCAGAACCATCGCGTTCAATAGTGACGGTTACGGTATTATTCCCTGCCTGACGAATGTTAGAAGAAACCTGTTCCCAGGTGCTCGTACGGTTGCCGTTGATAGCAACTATACGGTCATCTTTACGCAGTCCTGCCGCTTTCGCGGGAGATGGTGCCGAAGAGTCAGTACATTCGGAATATGAGATACGGTCTTCGGTGATCGTTGCTTTTGGCACGCAATCGGAAACCGATGCCACTTTATTAGTTGCAGACAGGGTTCCAAAACCGCAGATAAGAATGGCGGTGCATACGATCCCGATGAGCAAGTTCATGCTAGGCCCGCCCAGCATGATAATCATGCGTTTATACACGGGAAGTTTATAAAACAGACGATTTTCATCTCCGGGTTTCAGGCGCTCTAAGTCAGCCTCACGGGCCGCATTCGCCAAAGACCCAAAAGGACTGGTAGTTCCGGCGCGAAGAGTTTCGATCTCGGGTTCGTGTTCTTCCTCCACGCCAGTGGTACCCTCGGCGTTCCCCTCTGTGGGATGCTCCATTGCCCGTTTCGCACGCTCCGCGTGTTCGGGCGCAGGCGGATACATGCCAATCATCGAAATATATCCGCCTAAAGGAATAGCTTTAAACCCGTACTCAGTTTCACCGCGGCGGAACGAAAAAATAGTTTTGCCGAAACCAATCATATATTGCGGTACACGCACCTTAAAGAGTTTTGCAGGTACCAGGTGTCCCACCTCATGCAGAGCAATAGACAGCGCAATAGCTATCGCCATAATGATGACGCCTGTGGCGTAGAGCAGAATCTCCACGTTTCTCCTTCGCAACAAAAGGTACGGGTTCTCAAGCGGTTTCCCGCGAAGTTTCTAGGGTACTCCCCTAAGCTGTGAAATTATAGGGTACGTGGCGCTCAGGTTATGCGCCGCGTAGGGAAAACCTTCGTGATGGTTATGACGGCATCTTCGTGGCGCAGAGCTCACGAGCGTATGCGCGTGCCCAAGCTTCGGCGTTCAGAACAGCCTCTAAGCTCATGTCGGCTTCAGCCGTAACCTCGCTACTGGCGGCGTGCGCCTCCAAAACACGCGCCACGGAATCCACAATATCGGTAAACCGAATTTTACCGGCGTGGAAAGCGCTAACCGCTTCCTCATTAGCGGCGTTAAAAACGGTGGGAAAGGTTCCGCCCCGCTTGCCCGCCTCTTTAATCATCTGCACAGCAGGGAAAGCCGTCGAATCAAGCGGCTCAAAAGTCCATGTTTGCGCCTGAGTCCAATCACAGGGAGCCGCTACCTGCGGAATGCGATGCGGCCACGTCAGTCCCAGAGCAATAGGCAGAAGCATGGTCGGCGGGGACGCCTGGGCGATAGTCGCGCCGTCTACGAACTGAACCATCGAATGCACAATCGACTGCGGGTGTACCGCAACATCAATGCGGTCAAGATCAACCCCAAAAAGATGGTGTGCCTCTAATACCTCAAGGGCCTTATTCACCATAGTTGCCGAATTGGTTGTGACCACCAGCCCCATATCCCAGGTAGGATGCGCCAGCGCCTGCCGTGGGGTAACGTCATGAAGCATGTCACGGGTATATCCTCGAAAAGGTCCACCTGAGGCCGTGAGAATCAGCCGGTCTATCTCGGCGTCGGTGCCACTGGCTAATGCTTGGGCAAGAGCCGAATGTTCCGAATCCACGGGAACCATCGGGGTTTCTAACGGTGAGGCATCAACGGCAGCACGCACAAGCGGTCCACCCGCGATCAGAGATTCTTTATTTGCAAGGGCAACCCGGTGTCCCGTTTTGAGGGCGGTCAGTGTGGGTTCTAAACCAATAGATCCGGTAATGCCGTTGAGCACTACATCTGCCGGATGCACCGCCGCCTCAACGCTGGCACGTTCTCCCCAGACGATGCGCGGACTGTACCCGCTAATGCCCACACTGCGGGCGGCCGCATCAAGGTATTCTTGCAACCGTTGTGCATCCTGCGCCGGGCCGCTGGTGGCAACAAGCTCGGCACGTACCCGAACCGCCTGCTGTGCTAATAATTCGAGGGAGCGTGAACCGGCGCTGAGAGCTACAACCTTCAGCGGTGCATCCTCAGCATCGACGGTGGTGCCTGCAAGACGCGCAAGATGCTCTATAACCTGTACTGCTTGGGTGCCAATAGACCCGGTGGAACCGAGTAAAGTAACCCTTCGAGCATCGCAAAGTCCATGTTTAAGAGCATCAGTGAGGGTTTCGCGGAAGACCCCAACCCGAGTAGAGGAACCAAACTTCATGTTTACTAGTATCGCATGCTGCCAGCACGGCCTCAGAAGGTCCTGCGGCTACCAGCAACGTCTTAGGTCAGATCTTGGATAAGCTCGATACAGCGATCCATAAAGGCATCAACCTGAGTTTCTTCATAGCTCACCGAGCCGGTCGCAGACCTAAAGACAGCGTTACGAATAACGGATGTATCAAGCGGTTCTTCGCTATTGAGTTGAGCATAGATATGATGGCATACCTTATCAACATCACCCACAAAATACCCGGCGTGCTTGCGTTTAGAGGGGCGGCGAAAACGTTCACCATCCGGTCGCTCTAGGCGCTGCGCCAGAAGCTCACCCGCATCTACGAGGGACAGCTCCCAATTGCTTAAACCGTACTGTTCGATATAACGGCTGCGTTCCAGCTTGGCAAAACGTTCTTCTATACGCTCTAGAGCGCGATCGACGTCCCCTACCGCATAGCCGCCGGGCTCGGTACGAAAAACAACCTGGCGAATAAGCCGCGATGTGTAGATATTAGCGTGCTGCTGTACAGCGCCGCTTAGCTGTTCGTAATCCTCGGCTAGTCGGGCAAAGAGACGATCGACCTCGGTTCGTTTATAACCAGGTTCGAGTTCTGCCGCACGGCTGAAGCCGTTATCTGTACGACTAGTATTCGTTGCCAAGGATTCTCCTTATCATCAGGCAGGGCACACGACGTGAGTGGCTCGTGTGCGTACCCTACGCATAAAGTTTTCGCTATCTTGTGTTCCACTCTAGAGAGGAAGCACAAAGGTAAAAATCAAACACCCAACCGCGGCCGCAAAAAGTACCGAGTCCAGACGATCCATCATGCCGCCGTGCCCAGGCAGGATATTTGACATATCCTTGATGCCTATTCGACGTTTAAAAACAGATTCTACAAGATCACCCGCCGTAGAGGCGATGACCATGACTGCAGCGAGTGGTATTCCCCAGTACCATTTCTGCCCCAAAATACTTAGCGCAATACACGCTACCACGGCAGACCCAAGATAGGAACCGGCAAAGCCCTCCCAGCTCTTCTTTGGCGAAATGGTAGGTGCTATAGGATGTTTACCCCATATAACACCGGCAATATACCCGAAAGTATCGTTGCTGACTGCCATCAGAAGGATCATCAGGATGCCTGCCCAACCGCGCTCGGTGCTAAAGTACACCATCGAAATTCCGAGGGTCAAGGGTACCCATCCCAAAATTAGAATGAGACCCCTCAAAACTTTATACCGTGAGACTGTACGTTTCCTGGGTACCACCAAGGTGACACAAGCAAGTACTAAGGCGACAGCAACGCAGGAGATCCCCAAACCAGTGAATCCCCAAATATACGCTGAGACTGTGGGGATCGGAGCCAGCACCGTCACCAGGGTCAGGGGTAAATTGTAGTCGCGTTTTTTGTTGAGTGCGGAGGCAAGCTCCCAGCTTCCCAGCCCGGTAGAGATCGCGCAGAGAAGCACAAGAAACGGAGGAAAGAAAAGCCCTGTAGTCAGCACTGCGCCGAATGCTACGCCTACGCCGATAGCGGCGGGTAAGTTGCGCCCCGCTCGGGATGCTGTTTTCCCTGGGGCGGGGGCTGTTTCGCTCTTCTTATCCCCCGTATCTTCTCGTGTGTTCATCTCTGAGCCTTAAACCTCAAGCAGCTCAGATTCCTTGTGCTTGTAGAGCTCATCGATAGTATCTACATGTTTCTTAGTGAGGGCATCAAGCTCTTTTTCGGCACGGGCACCGTCGTCCTCACCGATCTCGCCGTCTTTCACAAGCTTATCAATGACGGTTTTAGCATGGCGGCGCACATTACGTACCGAAACGCGAGCTTCCTCGGCTTTGTGGTTGACCAATTTTATGTATTCTTTACGACGCTCAGAGGTCATCTCGGGCATAACCACGCGGATAGCGGCACCGTCGTTGCTGGGGTTTACACCCAAGTCAGAGTCACGCACTGCTTTTTCGATAGCAGCTAAAGCGCTCACATCAAATGGAACAATCTTAACCGTACGGGCATCTTCAACGTTGAACGACACCAGCTGCTGCAATGGAGTCGGCGCGCCGTAGTAGTCTGCGGTAATAGAGCTAAAAATCGCAGGGTTCACACGTCCGGTGCGGACTTTGGCGAATTCTGTTTTGATAGCTTCAATGGTCTTATCCATCTTCTCGCCGGCTTCGGCAAGGGTTTCTTCGATCACGACGGAATCTCCTTTATAGGGGAAGTCGGCTCATGCCGATTTTGGTAGCTACGGCTACGGGAAACACCAAACGGTGCAAACCGCGACCTAGTTATAGTTTAGTCGCCCGAGACTATCTCGGGCGACTTCTCACCGTTTTTTCCTTATGGCTAAGCTGTTGAACGGCTTCTAATGCAAGGAGTATAACGGCATAACGTTTCTTTAGCGGGTTACAAGAGTACCCATCTTCTCCCCCAGAATAGCGCGGGTTACGTTACCTTCGCCCTGCATGCCGAAGACGCGCATCGTCACGTTATTATCGCGACATAGGGAGAATGCGGTCTGATCCAACACACGAATGTTGCGTTGCATAGCTTCATCGTAGGTGAGGTTGTACAGGCGCTCAGCCTGAGGGTCTTTATTCGGATCTGCAGTGTAGATACCGTCCACACCATTTTTTGCTACCAGAACTTCGTCAGCGTGAATTTCCAAGGCTCGCTGGGCAGCTACGGTATCGGTCGAAAAATAGGGCAGACCGGCACCGGCACCGAAAATAACCACACGGTCTTTCTGCATGTGGCGAATAGCGCGGCGAGGAATGTAGGTTTCTGCAACCTGCGGCATAGTAATAGCAGACTGTACGCGGGTATCAATACCTTCTTGCTCCAAGAAATCCTGAAGAGCCAGAGAGTTCATCACGGTACCGAGCATGCCCATATAGTCTGCGCGGGAACGATCCATACCTGCCTGTGAAAGCTCGGCGCCACGGAAGAAGTTACCGCCGCCAATCACGATGGAGGTCTCTACCTTACCCACAGTTGCTGCAATCTGCTGTGCAATATTACGCACAACCCCGGTCGAAATACCAACTTCTCCCCCGCCGAAAACTTCGCCTGAGAGCTTGAGTAGAACACGGCGACGACCGGTGTCGTCTCGATGGATTGGGTGCGTGTGCGAGTCGGTCATAAATACCCTCCAACGGATAAAACTTATGCTGATAACGGGGTGAACACTCAATAGTCCTTATCAAGGATACGCTACGGAAACACTGTCTTGTGGTACACCCTTCGATATTTTTCTCTCTCATTCGACATGCCAGAAGACGTAGAGATTGAGAGACTAAATGCTCCGGGCATATAAAACCCTATAAAACCTCAGGTCAACACTGTATCTGCAAGATAATCTATACAGAAAATAGGTTCTGGAACTTTCTTTGCGCTAGGTGCGCAACCTGCACAATATTTATACAAAAAAAAGTCGGATGCTCACCCTTCACAGGGCAAGCATCCGACTTTAGCATATAGCCTCAGATAAAGGCTGTCTGCTTGAGGAAAGCTCCTAGAAACTAGGCACCAACGCGGAAACGTGCGAAACCGGTAGCGGTTGCGCCAGCCTCAGAGAGAGCCTGTGCCACAGACTTCTTGGTGTCTTTTGCGAAGTCCTGGTCAAGCAGGGTGTTCTCTTTGAAGAAGCCCTTGAGACGACCCTCAACGATCTTATCCAGAATCTTCTCGGGCTTGCCCTCAGCAATTGCGGTCTCACGTGCAACACGCTTCTCAGCTTCAACCTGGTCAGCCGGGATAGACTCAGAGTCCAGGTACTTGGGGCTCATCGCTGCGATGTGGACTGCTACGTCGTGCGCAATTTCATCAACGTTATTGCCGGAAACAGCAAGCAGAACACCAACCTGTGCGGGCAGGTCCTTAGAGGTCTTGTGCAGGTAAACTGCCACGTTCTCGCCTTCAACACGTGCTACGCGGCGCACCACGACCTTCTCACCCAGCAGGGCGGCAGCATCGGTGGTGAGTTCTTCAACGGTCTTACCCTCGAAGGATGCGGCCTGCAGCTCTTCCAGAGTGGACGCGTTAGCCGCGATAGTAGCCTCCAGCACGTTACGCCCGAAGGTAATGAAGGGTTCGGACTTAGCCACGAAGTCGGTTTCAGAATTGACCTCAACCATGTAACCAACGCCGTTTTCTACGCGAGCTGCAACCAAACCTTCAGCGGTTGCACGACCTTCACGCTTGGTGACGCCCTTCAGACCCTTCACACGGATAATCTCCATTGCTTTCTGCTGGTCGCCGTTAGCCTCATCGAGAGCTTTCTTGACGTCGAGCATACCTGCGCCGGTCTTCTCACGCAGTGCCTTGATGTCTGCTGCAGTGTAGTTCGCCATGTGAACTCCTCTTTTTCCTTAATTTAAGATGTGGGCGTGATAACGCCCATGAGCTATGAGCGGACGGCACCTTACCCGCCACAGGGTAGGTACCGTCCGTACTGCTTTTCCCATCGTGGAAAAGCTAAAGCCTACTTAGCTTCAGCCGCCTGAGCTGCCTCGTGCTGCTCTAGCAGTTCGCGCTCCCACGCAGCCATAGGCTCTTCAGCAGCCTCTGCCTTACCGGTCTTCTTAGCATTACGCTCAATGAGACCTGCAGCGACAGCGTCTGCCACCACACGGGTGAGCAGGTTGACGGAACGGATCGCATCGTCGTTACCAGGGATGGGGAATGCAACTTCGTCAGGGTCACAGTTGGTGTCAAGAATAGCTACCACGGGGATGCCCAGCTTCTGAGCCTCGTTAACCGCCAGGTGCTCCTTCTTGGTATCAACAACCCATACGAGGGAGGGAACCTTGCTCAGGTTACGGATACCGCCCAAAGTCTTTTCGAGCTTCTCAAACTCGCGGCGCATCAAGAGCAGTTCCTTCTTGGTGTAACGAGAACCTGCGACATCGTCAAAGTCGATCTGCTCAAGTTCCTTCATACGCTCAATGCTCTTAGCGATGGTGGAGAAGTTGGTGAGCATACCACCAAGCCAGCGGTGGTTAACGTAAGGCATATTCACGCGGGTAGCCTGCTCAGCAATAACTTCCTGTGCCTGCTTCTTGGTACCCACAAACAGAATGTTGCCGCCGTGTGCAACGGTGGATTTAACAGCCTCAAAAGCCTTATCGATGAATTCGAGGGACTGCTGCAGGTCGATGATGTAAATGCCGTTGCGTTCGGTGAGGATGAAACGCTTCATCTTGGGGTTCCAACGGCGGGTCTGGTGACCGAAGTGAACGCCGGAATCCAGCATCTCACGCATAGTTACGACGGGCATGTCGTCTCCTTTATATCAGGGTGCCGCGCTGACCTCCCATCTCGGGCTAGCCACACGCGCGCATAGTAGTTATCGGTTTATCCTAGTGGCGATTAGACATTCGGGTTGCCCCGTGTCTCAAGCCCTGACCGCTTGTTCTAAGCGGACCGAAGGTCTTTTATCACCTGGTATTTAGGTTCCAGGTGCTCACGCCACGCGTCGTCAGCGAGCCTTTCCGTTACCAGGCTAGGCACACTGCAATAGAAAATTGTACCTGATATTTGGGTCTTAAGTCTTTAGTACCGTGAGCTTTTCGTTCGTATAAACGTGGTTTTTGTAAAAATTGTTGCTACCACCTCACTTGAATCCGTAGAATCACGAGTCTTCATATTTTGGAGGTTTGTGAAAAACGCTGAACCGTCTCACCTGTTTTTCACGAAAACGCTAAATACCGTCTGTGGATATCGAATAAAAATGTCCCGAAAGGGTAAGTTTTCCACAGTACAGCCTTGTACATATCTTTATGCGTCTTCGACTGTGGTGTGCTCGAAGAATGATATGTGATTGGTTAGGGGCGTGGATGCACCGCGCGGGTCTGGCGGCACAGGCACGTATTTTTACGATGTCCAGACGACACTTTGTATCTGCGCTGCGGCGTACTCCCCTGTTTCTTCTAGCATGCTGGCGCTCAGGGCATCCTATAAAAGTCTGGGTGCCTTATCCAATATTCTTGCGGGTTTTAACGATCCAGATCATAGTCCTTACCGTGGCATTATCTTTAGGCTTCGGGTCACACGTCAACGGTATAAAGTACCGACACGGTCCCCTACAGATCATGCACACTTCTGCGCGTTCATGGATTTCACCTATATCTGGAAAACCTCATGTTATTCATGCCTTTATCAAGCCCAGTCAGCGGTGGTCGGCAGGGCATCGCGGAGTCGATCTTGAGGCAACAGAACAGGACCAAGTACGCGCTCCAGCGCCTGGAACCATAGTTTTCTCGGGAACTGTCGTCGATCGACAGGTAGTAGTCATTGAGCATCCGAACGGGTATAGGTCGAGTTTCGAGCCTGTCACCGATCCTCTGCCAGTCGGTACTCACGTTCAGGCGGGGCAGGTTATCGCTCGGGTGG
Organism: Rothia dentocariosa ATCC 17931; assembly: GCF_000164695.2. Classification (NCBI taxonomy): domain Bacteria; kingdom Bacillati; phylum Actinomycetota; class Actinomycetes; order Micrococcales; family Micrococcaceae; genus Rothia; species Rothia dentocariosa. The sequence goes on along the minus strand of NC_014643.1, from coordinate 1,685,671 downwards.
ATGCGCATCCCACAAAACCTCGGTGCTCTACCACATGCCTTTACTGGAGCGTTCGGCGCGGCGGCGACCACAAGAATGGAAGCGGCAAAAACGCAGAATATATTAACCCTATGCTTCTGTTGGGACCAGCAGAACCGACTATACTACTTCCCGTTGACGAGAGTTTCAACGCCTGAAATATTACCTATATGTCGTGAGCCCCGCATCGTACACGATGCGGGGCTCACTGTGTGCCTGACCAACCGGTCTCTGCTTTGCTATACGTTATGGCACGGCACTACTGCAAAAAGTCCTGGTCACTATCACCCGAAACGGGTTTCTGCTGTGACTTTGCAGCGTGCTTCGGGGTAGGAGCCTGTTGGGCGGGCAGCGGAATAGTACCGTCCGTTTCAGCCGCATAGGAGCTTCCGGACGAGAACGCAACGGTCGGCGAATCGTCGCCGTAATTGAGAACATCCGAGTCTGAAGCTGTGTAGGCTGCTGTCGGCTGCACCGCTTGCTGTGCAGCTCGGCGTTCGCGTGCCTTCTGGCTTGCGCGACGAATGCGCTTGCGGAAGATGAAGAGCACCAACAGAATCAGCAGAAGCAGACCGAGCAAAATAGCATCCACCACAAAGTCCGTCATGGTAAACCCATGCGCTGGAATGGTGAGGGATGAGGTATTGACATAACCCTCTGAGCTATTAACCCTAACGTTACGCCCGTCGCCAGAAAGATGTGAATCTTGGCGACCAAACATAGAGTTACTTCCCTGCAGAGCATCGGTTTTAACCGAGCTCATGATAGGGAGTTCAAACTTGAAATCGTAGTTTTTGGGCTGTAGCTGACCAAAACGCTCCTGCAGGTTAAACTTGGGCGAAACCGTATAGTCTGCCCCGAAAAGATTAACCCCGCCAGGATGATGAATCGTCATTTCAGAACCGGGTAGGTAAGTACCAATACGGGTATTGAATTCCGCAGAATCTTTGCCTCGTATCTTTGCTGAATATATCGTATTATCGCCGTCAGTACGTTCCTCAAATGTCGCTTGAGCCTCATCAGACCCCTGAACGAAAGACTTAAGGGCATCCCCAGCCTGCGCGACATCAGAACTCTTAAAGGCAAGTTCAAACTTCGCTTCAACAGAACCGTCCATACCCAGCGCAGAAGTCACGTTTAGACTTTCAGGCTGAATCGTGCGCGAATTCTTTAGGTTGACTTTTATTACCCTATCCGACGCGGATGCGCTTGAGCTTGAGCTATTCGACGAGCCGTAGTCCTGGTCAAAATTTTTACCGTCGTCAGAGAAGCTAAACTTCACCCCGTAGTTGGTTCCCGGTGAACACACACGGCTGCAATCAACTGAACCTGTTACATGCTCAATGATCTTCGCCCCAGAAGAATCAGTTTTAACTTCTTGGGAACTTTCTAACGCGGTCTCTTGAGTACCCAGAATTTTCTGAAGTTTAGCATTGAGATCCTCGAAAGAATCGGCAGTAAATTTTAAGTTGCGACCACTTTCATCTTTACCAGATTGCGTGGATGGTAAGCTCCGGTAAGACTTTTTGGCGATTTCTTCGTCAATACCCTTGGTAAGCTCAGCTCCCTCAGGTTTCACCGAGTTAAGATAAGTGTCTACAGCATTTACCCGGTCAGGTACCATGATCTCTTTTGCGAGAAAGACAATCTTGGCGTTATATTTACCGTCCTTCTTATCGACCGCAATCACAACTTCGTCAAACCCATTATCTTTGAGGTCTTTAGCTTGAACCTCGTTGGAGGACTCTGTTGTTTTAATTTCGCGACCTTCAAAGGTAACGCTGTTTTTCCCACTTGACTGCAGGACGTTGTCTTTGCGTTTTGCTTCGACCAAGCCGTCTGTTACAAGTGCTTCGGGAAGCCACTTGATAAGGTCCTGCGAGGTGAAGTTTTCGGAAACTTCAATGCCCTGAACCAACCCGTCTTTGCTGTTGCTAATCAGAATCTGAGGTTCTTTGTCAAAACTCGAAGCTCTCAAAATAGCGGAGACTTTAGTGCGGTACTCATCTACGCTATTAAAATTCACTTTGAAGGTGGCCTGAGCGTTATCACCTTCGGTTCGAATGCCCTCGTAATCAAGTTCTTGAGGTTTGTGTTTCTTAATCGAAGCATCAAGAGCGTTAACGTCACCCTTGAGGTAATCTTTATTATCTTTCAAGCTGAAAGACACTGTAATGGTGCGGGAGCCCTTCTCGGAATTTTCAAGCCCGAGATTTGTCTCAACTTTTGCACCACAGGCAGACATAACGAGCGCTAGAACCGTCAGAAAGACGGCAAGGAACCCAAGTCTTCCTTGCCGTCTTGACGAGCGCTGCTGTAGTAGCTGGCTCATCTTACAATGCTCCTAGAGGCTTGATGCCATGGGGTTAGGCATCATCTGGAACGCAATGTTGTATACGATGATGGCCACAATAACCCATGCAGTTGTAAGAAGAGCGTGCATTAACACAGGCGATTTCTCAAAACGGCCCAGGCGATTCAGCCCTAGGTAGATAAGAGACTCACCGATCACAATCGAGAACGCAAAGATTGCTACCAGAAGATATATCGTCAGGATGGGGTTCTCTGCAAAGTTCTTCCCATTTGTACCCATTGTGAGAAGAACAAAGAGGTAGAGCAGAAGATAGGAGCCAACCAAAGGAAGAGCCGCAACACCTGCCGCGCTCATGCAGTCGTTGAAACTCGACTGAACTTTTCCGATACGAGCGGTCAGCATGAGCTGCAAGCCGCGCAGAACGTGAATCGCAAAAATTGCGACAAAGAAAATCAGGAAAATCATGACGGTCTGCCCGAAGTTTCCTCCCTGAGAGGAGCTCCCCCGGCTGCTGTAGAATGATCCGCGGAACATGTAGAAAAGCCCAAGAAGACCGCTGACCAGCTGCGTAATGACCAAAGAGCCTGCGAAGGACTGTGCTGCTACAGCGATAATCCATCCCCAAGGTTGGCTGTCCTGCAGTCTTTTATGTGCTTCGCCCGGCTGGCTCTTAAAGACATCAAGGAAGCTGCCCCAAACATTCTTGAGAGCTTCAGCAAAAGGGTTTGGCGCTGCCGGTGCTGCTGGCTGGGCGAAACCAGCATGCGGGTCTCCCTGAGGCTGTGCAGGGTTTTGCGGGTTAAACCCGTTCGGCTGGGGAATCTGCTGGTTCGGAGCACCCGGAACAGGGTTTCCAAACTGATTAGGATCCTGCTGGTATTGCCCGCCCTGATCCTGGGGAGGTACAGACTGGTGCATATTAGGGTTCCCATACGGTTGAGCGGGGTTGGGGTTCTGGTACCCGCCATTGCCATAGCCTTGAGGTTGTTGTGGCTGACCTTGACCGGACTGCGGAATATTCTCACTCATCATCTTATCCTTATCTCGGATTTTCCTATGCAACAAGCCGATATACACTCGGGACGTTGCTTCAAGAAACCAGATAAGTCTGAAGATCTCGTGGCTAAGCCTTATTCCAGGAAGAAGGCGCTGGAGCAACAGTACTCCGTGTGTTTATCGGCGATGTCTCGCGTGTGCATGCGAGGTTACTTTTTACCCTACCTTAAATCTCGCTTCTACTCACGATAATTCGTCATATCTTCAGAAAATAAGGTATTTATTCTTCTTCTAATTTCTTCACGCGACGAGTCACCACGATGGGGATAGAGATCAGCACCACGATGAGCAGGGATGCTACGACAATCCCAGCAATCATAATTGGCCTATAGTTGCGGGGGGCCTTCTGCATATGAATTTCCATTGTGGCGGTGTTAATACCCTTGGCGCGCACATGAATTGCCCCATCGGACTGATCTACAACAGTATTAGCAGGAGGATTTACCACCGCCATACCGTCCGGAGCCACCACAATATATTCACTGTCGCCACTGAATCTATCGGTGACTTTAGCATCCGCAACGAGCTTGGCACGCAACGTCAGCTGATCGTTCTCACCCTTCTCAAGACTTACCTCGCTGCCGGGCATATAGTTGTTGAGCAAACGTTGGAAATCTTGAACTTTGATATTGCTGATCCGGGTAGTAAAGGTACGCCCTATACCCTGCTCATTACGCTCCATATTATGTTCACCGGTCTTTGTATTGGAGGCACCAAAGATCTCATTAATACTCCGGCTAAAAAGCATTGCATCGAGCGGGCTAAAGGTATATTGGAAGCTCGCACTCAAAGAAGACTCGGAGCTGATGTAGAAAGTGCTTGAAAATTTCTCAGGAACCACTCGGCGGCTCATCGTATAGCTAACAACCGAAGATGTACCAGAATCGTATTTTGCTGCCTCGTTGACGCTGTACAGAGCTTCGTCGCCGCTCTTACCCCAGGATGCGGGCGCTGCCACAAGCCCCAATGGCGGGGATGACATGCTCGCATCACAAATACCGGCACAATCAATATGTACATTTGCGGTTGATAAAAGCTCTTGATTTTCTCCTGTGGACTCGCTGAAAGAGATGGAATTATTCTTGGTTCCGAGAAGCTGTTCGAGGTCTCTATTAACCTGGTCGATGCTATTCGCAGTAAATGTTACGTGCCGACCCTGCGCTTCTTTCGGGATAAGAGCATCTTTACCCACAAAATACGGCTGATACGAATGAATATCGGACTCTACCTTTTGGTTATCAACTTTGACGGCCTCCAGATAGGTATCTAGGTCTTGAAGCTCGCTTTGCCCAATCTCACCTTTAAAATCTCCGAGAAGCAAGTGCCCCTCAAAGGTACCGTCTTCCTTGAGCTGAAGCACAAAAATAAGATTGCGAACATGAGGCGAAGGAACATCCTGCTGATCTGCGCGAGCCGCTGTCAGGAAGGCCGAGCCATGATCGTGTGTAGGCACCGGCGCGAGAACGGGTGCCGCCACGCCAAGAACAGAGGCGAGGGTAAACGCGGTGGCAAAACGCAGAAAGCGGCGCTCATATAAACCGTGTAGCGCTCTCATGCAGGATTTATCGGTGGTCATTATTCCTCTTTTGAGTGAGCCGGAGTCTCTAGCAGGGGTTCCGAGAGAAAATGGTGCTTTTCAAAAGTAGCTGGCAAACACTTTATCTCTCAAATGTTCGTATCTAATGTAGCGTGTTTATGCTCTCTGTTCTAACTCGCGTAACTCGAACCCCGATATAAAGCGAAAAGACCCCGCTCGGCGACATGTAATAAATGAGTCATACCGAGCGGGGTCTGTAGGGAGTGTGGGACTTGAACCCACGACCAAAGGATTATGAGTCCTCTGCTCTAACCGGCTGAGCTAACTCCCCTAGAGGCTTAGCGCGTAAGCCACGTCTCTAGAGTACCTGAGGGGTACAGTTTTGGCGAATCTTAGACACACCTTATTTTTCAGAACGTTGAGCAAGAAAACGCTCATAGGGGGCATCCGATACATATAATTCCTCAAAAGTGCGCCAGGTATTCTCCGCACTATGGAATTCCACAATACGGCGGCTCTCACGCCCCATCTGCTCACGTTCAGCGGCAGGTAGACGAAGAATTGCTGTAAGTTTATCCGCCAAATCCTGCGGATTATTAGGCTCAAAGAGGTATCCGTTAACGCCTTCTTCCACGAGATGTGGAAGCGCTAGGGCGTTTGCCAAGACTACGGGGGTGGATGCGCTCATAGCCTCCAAGGAGACAAGCGACTGCAGCTCTGCGGTCCCAGGCTGACAGAAAATATCTGCCCTCTGGTAAACACCCGGCAGTTCTTCGTCCGGAACAAACCCGCGGAACGTTACTCGGTTTTCAACACCGCATTCGCGTGCCTTCTGTTCGAGGGTTTCACGAAGCTCGCCGCCTCCAGCGATATCAAGGCGAACGTGGTCAAGGTCTTCGGGGAGAAGAGAGAGCGCCTCAATAAGCACATCCACGTGCTTCTCTTCAGCAAGACGGCCCACGAAGGTTACACGCAGTTCGCCGGGTGCTTTGCCCAAATCTGCGCCCTCAGCAAGCTCGTAGTCGCTGATTTCAATGCCGTTAGAAACAGGCATAACGGGGCGAGTAAATCTTCCAAGATCTCGCATCGCATCGGCGCCGATCTGAGTCGGAGTTGTCACCACCGCCGCATATTTGAAAAGACGGCGCATATCCGCCCAGGTAATGTGCGCATACACCTTTTTGATGGGTTCCGGAAACGGCAGGAATGGATCTAAATTTGCGGGCATAAAGTGGTTGGTGGCGATAACTCGAATTCCACGCTTATGTGCCTGCTTCAGTAATGCGCGCCCGATAATGTAGTGGCACTGCACATGAATAACATCCGGCTTAACTTCGTCAAGGATACGACCCACCTCAGCGTGGATTTCCCAGGGAATACAAATGCGGTTGGTTTCATGAGTGGGGGGCAGATGCGAACGCAGACGGTGCTCGACGATGCCGCCCTCTACGACGGTTCGGTAGCTAGGTCCACGGCTGGGATTTGCGGCAACCACGTGTACTTCGTGCCCGCGCTTGAGCATAGAGGTCGCTAGGCGGTGCCCAAATTGTGCCGCGCCGTTCACATCGGGGGGATAGGTCTCAGCACCGATCAGGATCTTCTTTGCCTGCTGCATCGCCTGTTCTCCTTGGTCTGACTTCTCAGGTGTATGGGGTGTTCTTCATTATTTTATCGGGTGTTATCGCGTTCCTCAGCATAGAGAGGCCTTGGAGTTCTCTGAGAGTCTCTCCAAAAACCCTCAAAAAATGGCCCGCCACCGCGAAGGTGACGGGCCAATGATACGGAGTTTGTGGTGCAGATACTTACGTTAGCGTCGCACAATCTTTCGGAGGAAGAGTACGACTGCAGAGAGCGATGCGCCCAGAGCTGCGAAGGACTTCCACCGAGCCTTAACAACCTCAGGCTTGGATGCATTGCTGACCATGTTGCGCCCAACGGTAGCCGCGCTGCTGGGCGCGTTCTGCACACCGGTCTTTGCGGAGTCTACGGTTGATTGGGTGAAGGATTGAGCATTCTGTGCGTACTTCTGCATATCATCGCGCAAAGCTGCAAGGTGTGCGCGACGTTCTTTAGTGCGCTGCTGAATCTGCTCAATGGTGAGCGGCTTGGGTTCTTCTTCGCCGCGTGCCTTACGCTCCTCAGCTTCTTGGCGTGCCTTCTCTGCAGCGGCCTCACGCTCTGCCTGCTTGCGCGCTGCACGTTCAGCCTGCTCTTGTTTCAAACGGGAGGCTGTCATTGCGCTGCCCTCACGAAGCACACCGAGATCGAAGAGAACGCCGAAGATTGCCGATTCGGGAGCAAAGGGCAGCTGGGCTTTAACCTTTTTATATCCGATAAGCCCTAAAATGGCGAGAATAATGAGGAAGACGCCTGCCCAAATCAGCGCCGAGGCCCATAAAGGTACAAGCTGTCCAAGGAGGAAGATAAGCAGACCGATAATAGCGATGACCATGAAGCACGCAAAAACAGCTGCGACGGCGAGGAAGGCTGCACCTTTGCCAAGAGCGACGCCTTTGGTCTTAAGCTCGTGCTTTGCAATCTGGACTTCGTCTTTGACCTGGTTAATACCTAGGGTTTTAAGTACCTTAGCGGCATCAAAGAGACCCGCGATACTTGACTTAATCCCTGCAATGCCTGCTCGTATGCCTTGGGGATTAGTGTTTGTGGTCATGCCCACCTCTCCGTGATTGTTCTGTGTGGAGCTTCTGTTTAGCACCCCACGGTTATTATTCTAGCTCTATTCTTACCGCAGGTGTGTTGTTACACAGCCGCCCCAGCGATCACACCAACCAAACCGTATGGTTTTTCTGCTCTCATCAAATCTTCAGAAGGCGGCAGTATACGGTTTTATGGTGCGTAGGGTATCTTTCGCATTCTACCGTGTGCTGTGTAATTTCTCGAAAACTTTTGTGCGTATGCATTCATATAGTGTTCGAGACAGCGATGTTTGAGGCGCGAGAGGGTTCTTGTGCGAGGGTATTTAGAGACCCCCAGCGTTGAGAAAATATGGAGCGGTTTACTGACTCGAATCTAGTCACCATATAGAGAAAGGACCTCTGGCGTACTCTGAGGCCCTTTACTAAGCTTCTCCGACTGGACTCGAAATAGACGAAGCCCGATAGGAGGTGCCCCAGCGCCTCTGTAGGGCGAAGTGGGTTACTGGCAAAGTCCAGTCACCATACAAAAAAGCCTCGGAGCTTTGCTCTGAGGCTTTTAAATGCTCCCCCGACTGGACTCGAACCAGTAACCCTTCGATTAACAGTCGAATGCTCTGCCAATTGAGCTACGGGGGATTATCCCGTTACGGCGTTTATCCGCAACGAGTAATAACTATACCGGCTGTTTGTTGCCTCCGCAACTTAGGGTATAGTGATGTACCTTACTAGTTTTTTGTGAGTGTTCTGCGGCGCATTTCAAGCTCTAAAAGCTCTCGCTGCACGTGCGCATACTCTTCACCGTCAGAGGCCGAACTGAGCTGCTCCAGGCGCATCATGAGGTCGGATTTCTGTCGGGTGATCTGGTGGATAAAGAGGCTGTTGAGAGTACCCTCAATAAACCTGGGGAGGTGCTCTTCGTGGGCTATGGGCAGCGCCGCTACACTCAGTTCGGCGATCGCGGGGTGTACCTCGGCGATAGTACCGGAACGCACTACGTTGAGCCACTCAACCCCGGCAGCGGGCGCTACCGTGGAGGCCGCGTGTATGATGCCGCGAGAAATTTCGCGGTGCATACGGTAGCGGAATTCTACGCGGGCGAATTCCTGCCACTGGGATACGCTCATCAAGTGAGGATGCTGCAGGGCGATTTCGAGCGCGGCCTTTTCCAAACGCGCCACGGGGTCGGCGGGATCGGGGGCGAGTATTGGCTCTCCCCCGGCGGTATTTGCCACGCTAGTATCACTGTGAGTGTCTGGCATAGTATTTCCGGGGTTCACGGATCCTTCTGGCTGATACGCAGGGTTTCCAGCAGATGCGTTCCACGGCTGAGCTGAGTAGTTCTGCGGAACCTGCTGACCGTATCCAGATACCTGCTCGTACCGGGGCGTTTGGGCCTGCTGAGCCACCGGTTCGTAACGCTTTTTCTGCTGCGGGTGGCGCTGGGCGTAGGCAACTGCACGCTGTATTTCCTCAAGTTCCATACCGAGCTGTCCAGAGACTTTACGCATATAGGCCGGGCGCAGGTCGCGGTCCCTGATTCCGGCGATAATGGGCGCGATGGCACGCATCGCCAGCACACGCCCCTCTAGGGTGGTCAGGTCGAAGCGTTTGAGGGTTGTGTCGATGACAAATTCGAAGAGCGGACGGCGAGAGGCGATAAGGGATCGTACCGCCGCATCACCCCTGTGCAAGCGAAGGTCGCACGGATCCATACCTTCTTGGGCGACCGCCACATATGTTTGTGCCACGAAACGCTGATCCTCTTCAAACGCTGCGAGCGCGGCTTTCTGCCCCGCAGCGTCGCCATCGAAGGTAAAGATAATTTCTCCGCCGGAACCGTCATCGGTGATCATGCGGCGTACCACTTTGATGTGCCCTGCACCGAAGGCGGTGCCGCAGGTTGCTACGGCGGTTTTAATGCCTGCCAGATGTGCCGCCATAACATCGGTATAGCCCTCGACGATGACGACCTGTTTGGTTTTGGTCATCTCACGTTTGGCAAGGTCGATGCCGTAGAGCACTTGCGATTTTTTGTATAGCGGCGTTTCGGGGGTGTTGAGGTATTTGGGGCCTTGGTCGTCGTCGAAGAGACGGCGTGCACCGAATCCGATGGTTTCGCCCGCTATGGTGCGGATGGGCCAGATGATGCGCCCACGAAAACGGTCGTAGAGGCCGCGGTTCCCTTCAGAGAACATACCGGTAGCGCGCAGTTCCTCGTCGGTAAATCCTTGGGAACGCAGATGTTTGAGCAGATTGTCCCAGCCGCGGGGGGCGTATCCGACCCCGAAGGTTTTGGTGGCGGCTGGGTCGAACCCGCGAGCGCCGAGAAAGCGTTGTGCTTCCCCTGCGTTCGCTGAGTAGAGGCTGCGTTCAAAGAATTCTGCGGCGATTTTGTGTGCGTCGAGAAGTCGGCGGCGCAGGCTTGCTTCGTACCTGTCTCGCGGGTTTCCGCCTTCATAGTGCAGGGTGTAGCCGATACGCGCCGCTAAGCGTTCAACGGTTTCGGTAAACCCGGTGTGTTCCATCGCCATGACGAAGGAGTAGACGTCACCGGATTCGCCGCATCCGAAGCAGTGGTAGGTGCCCATTTGCGGGCGCACGTTGAAGGAGGGCGTGCGTTCGTCGTGGAACGGGCACAGCCCTTTGTACGCGCCGATACCTGCACCTTTGAGGGTTACGTATCCCTCAACGATTTCGCGGATGTCGGTACGGGCGCGTACTTCATCAATGTCTTCTTTGCGGATTAGTCCAGCCATCGTCTCATTTCTGCTGCACCGTGCTGTAATACAGTTTTAGGTATTTCATGCCCGTCTATACACGGGTCTCTGTCTTGTCTTTGCCGCGTGGAAGGCTGCGGCTACCACAAGGGCTTCTCCCCCAGCATCCAGGGGGTTCCGTTAATGCGTTTATAGAGCGCAACCGCCGACCTGTCGGTTAGGGATGCCACTTGATCAATGACAAGGCGCAGGCGTGCATCGTCGTCATGAGTCCCCAGCTGCGCGTAGTCCGTTCTGAAGATGCTGTCGATATACTGCGGGTTTGCGCGCTGGGAATCTTCGTAGAGCGCTTCAACTAGAATACCCAGTATTTCGTGCTGGTGTTCGTAGTGGGGTTGGGCGTCACGAACCGTCATAACGAATGCTGTTGCGATCCCCTTCATGACGGCGATTTCGTCTCGGGTATCTTCCGGTACGATCAGTTCGGCGCTGTAGCGGGTTAGCGGGGTGTTTCGCCCATAACGTTCACGGGTTGCTTCCACAGCGCTCCAGGCGAAACGACCGATGAGTTTACTGGTGAGTCCCTTGAACTGGGCTAGGGAGGCGCGCGAACCGGTCATGCACGGAACCCACCGGTTCAGGGTCTCTAACCGGCTGAGTGCCGCATCCAGCTGTTCGTCAGTAGCGGCTGGCAGATACCATTGGCGGGTCATGTCGAAGACGGCTTGCCGATGCTTCGCCTCACGCAGCTGTTCTAACTGCACGTGCCCGCCGAAGACTGCATCTTCAACGTCGTGCACCGAGTATGAAATATCGTCGGCAAGGTCCATAACCTGCGCTTCCAGGCATTTGCGCTGGGACTCTACCCCGGCATCACGCGCGCCCTCGCGGAACCATTCAAAGACCGGCAGGTCATCCTCGTAAACACCGAATTTGTGGGTTTGGGTACCATCTGCGCGACGTGGTGCATCTGTGCGCGTCCACGGATATTTGCAGGTTGCGTCCAGGGATGCTCGTGTCAGGTTCAGACCCGCAGATACGTCATGTTCGGCGATCACTTTCGGTTCAAGGCGGCTGAGCAGCCTAAGGGTTTGGGCGTTGCCCTCGAACCCGCCCATATGGGCGGCGAGCTTGTTCAGGGCACGTTCACCGTTATGTCCAAAGGGCGGATGCCCCAGGTCATGAGAGAGGCAAGCAGTATCAACTACGTCTGGATCGCATCCGAGCATCCCGCCCACTTCGCGCCCGACCTGGGCGACTTCAAGGGAATGAGTGAGACGGGTACGCACGAAATCGTCCGTATCCGGGTTCATAACCTGGGTTTTAGCGCCTAGACGCCGCAGCGCTGAGGAGTGAAGCACACGGGCACGATCACGTTCAAAGGGGGTGCGATCCCGGAACGGATGTATTTCGGGCACCCAGCGTTCCGAATCGTCGGGGGTGTACCCTGCGGGCAGGTTCCATTCCCAACGTTCCTGCCCCTCTTCGGCAATGCGAGTCATCGCTCCTCCGTTCCTGCTTCCGGTGCGTCTGGCACATTGTTTACTACCTATATAAGCACTATTTCACTCAGACGCAATGTTTTTATCAGACTACGACAAACTCCAACCGATTATCCGCCCGAGATATCGAGTTCCGCCTCCACGAGTCCAAGCCTTTCAGCATCCCCTAGAATACGAGAATTAAGCCACCCATCCGGCAGATGCGGTTTCTTCGGACTTCCGGCCCGGCCGCGCGAACCTTCAACCGCAGCCCCCGGATACCCGATACTGTGATCAAGCTGCCCCAGCAGTTCGCGGAAAGTCGCTAAATCAGGTACGGTCGCCATCTTGGCACGCAGCTCGCCGCCCACCGGGTAACCCTTGAAATACCAGGCAACATGTTTACGGATCTCACGCAGTCCCTTGTACTCATCCGCAAAAGTCTCAACAAGCAGCTCGGCATGCCGGTAAATCATTGCGGCAACCTCACTCAGAGTAGGTCGGATACGCTCGGTACTACCCTCAAAAGCATTCTGCAGATCGCCAAAAAGCCACGGGCGCCCTTGGCAGCCGCGCCCAATCACCACGCCGTCCACACCGGTCTGTTCGACCATACGCACGGCATCTTCAGCGGCAAAAATATCGCCGTTGCCTAAGATGGGAACGTCTGAAATCGCCTCGCGAAGCTGCGCGATGGAGTCCCAATCCGCTGTTCCCGAATAGTGCTGGGCAGCGGTGCGCCCGTGCAGGGCTATGGCGGCGACTCCCGCATCCCGGGCGATCTTAGCGGATTCAAGGAATGTGATGTGGTCATCATCGATGCCTTTACGCATCTTGATGGTCAGGGGAATATCGTTGCGCGATGCTTCTTTGACCGCCGTGTGCACAATCGCGGTGAAGAGATCGGTTTTCCACGGAAGCGCCGCGCCGCCGCCGCGTTTTGTGACTTTCGGCGCCGGGCACCCAAAGTTCAAGTCGATATGATCCGCACGGTCTTCCTCCACGACCAGCCGAATAGCCTTACCCACGTTAACCGCGTCTACCCCGTAAATCTGGATGGAGCGAATCTGCTCATCCGCATCGTGTTCGATAATACGCATCGACTCGGGTTTGCGTTCCACGAGGGCGCGCGCCGTCACCATCTCGGTCACATATAATCCACCGCCGTACTCGCGGCACAGACGACGGAACGCCTTATTCGTCACACCCGCCATCGGGGCGAGCACTACAGGCGTTTCAACGGTCAGTTTACCGAGTTTCAGCGGCGGTAATTTCAGGTGGGAGGCTTCAGAATTCACCTCTATATTGTGGCATACACACGCAAATCGGCGCGGATGCACCTACCCCGGTTCACGACAGGCGCACCGGTCAGCGTTCGGCAAGGTTGTCAAGCCCTCACGCTGCGAGTTTTCTGGGGCCTCTTCTGGGCACTTTGTTCTTTAGGAAGCGGCACCCGGATAATCGCTTGCGTAAATGTAGGTTGGGTCGCCTTCCACGCTCGCGATTCCGGCACGCAGAAGAGCATCGGTTACCTCTACGAGAGCGGTCATCGAGTCGTCTACCTCAACCAACACCGGGTACTGCGCCGTCAATAGCGAAAGAAGCTGCATAATAGCCTCGACCGCGCCTTCGTTCTGCATGTCATATCCGAGCAAAACCTCAGTCGCGGTATTCTCATCGACCAGCGCGGCGGCGGGGTCAGTCTCAAAGGGGTGATAACTCACCGCAAAGGCAATGATTTCGCCTTTCTTCCCCTCTTTCTCAGCCTGCTGAATGTTATCGCGCAGTACCAACGCCCCGAAGGCGCGTGCCTCGTCCGAGAGGAAATACCGGTTTACGGTCCCTAACCCGACCTCGGCGGGAACATCCCAATCGTGTGAATCGCGGTAGAACTCCCAGAGTTTTGAGGTCAACTCAACCGAGCCGGTCGCCAAATCCTCAATTGCCTGGGTGGGTTTGCCGTTCTCATCCTCACGCAGGGGCACCGGCGGAATCGCGCCTGCATCAATATGAACCAAACGCGAGCGCTGAATCATTTTCATGCCCTTTGCCTGCGCAAATTCCTCGCCGGTGCTAAATGGTGCCAGCTTCACGCGGAGGTTCGGAACCTGCCCGTTTTCGGCGGCGATCTCACGCAGCCGGTCTAAAAGCTCGGTACCTAACCCGGCGCGGCGGTGCCCTTCGGCAACCTCAAGATAGGTCCACAGGCGTTGTGGATGCAGAAGTGACGCGGTCACCACACCAGCGGCGATAGGCACACCCGAGTCGGTGACCACAAGGGTCCGGCTAAAAGGTGCGTCCGAGGCCTCTCCGAACGATGCGCGCTGCTGCGCCTCCTGCTCGCTTCGCGGATCTCCCCACACCTGCAGAAGTTCTAAATCGTCGCCTTCGCGCCATGGACGAAATTCGTAGGTGTTCATGGGATGCCTTTCTTCCACAGGGTGCGCGGGTTTCACCGCGAGGATAGGGTTCTCACTATTGTACGTATCGGCTAGGTTCTGCACCAGATCCTAGTAACTGCCTGAAAATACTGGCGGGGCCCTCCGTTGCAGAGAACCCCACCCATGTACATATTGAAAAGAATCTATATAGCCAGACGCGCCGCCAAGTATGCCTTCACCTGATCGAGTGCCACGCGCTCCTGGCTCATGGTGTCACGCTCACGGATGGTGACCGCCTGATCCTCCAAAGTATCGAAGTCTACGGTAATGCAGAACGGGGTGCCGATTTCGTCTTGGCGGCGATAACGGCGACCGATAGCCCCCGCCTCGTCATAGTCGATATTCCAGGCACCGCACAGATCGGCTGCCAACTTGTGGGCGGGCTCGGAGAGCTCGGGCTTCTTCGACAGGGGCAGAACGGCAGCCTTCACAGGCGCCAGGCGCGGATCGAGTTTAAGAACCACGCGCTTATCAACGCCACCCTTAGTGTTCGGGGCTTCATCCTCAACGTAAGCATCGACGAGGAACGCCATCATGGAGCGTGTCAGGCCAAAGGAAGGCTCGATAACGTAGGGCACGTAACGTTCGCCGCTGGCCTGGTCAAAGTATTCAAGCTTCGCGTTCGAGTGTTCATTGTGCACGCCCAGGTCATAATCGGTGCGGTTTGCCACACCCATGAGTTCGCCCCATTCGCCGCCTTGGAAACCAAAACGGTACTCAATGTCGATGGTGCCCGCCGAGTAGTGCGCACGGTCGTCCTCAGGAACATCGAACCGGCGCATGTTCTCGGGGTTAATACCCAGGTCGACAAACCAATTCCAGCAGTCTTCAACCCATGCGTTGAAGTGCTTATCTGCTTCATCGGGGTGAACGAAGTATTCGATTTCCATCTGCTCGAATTCGCGGGTGCGGAAGATGAAGTTGCCGGGGGTGATCTCGTTACGGAACGCCTTACCGATCTGCCCGATACCGAAGGGCGGACGTTTACGGGCCGCGGTTACCACGTTGTTGAAGTTTACGAAGATGCCCTGCGCGGTTTCGGGGCGCAGAAAGTGCAGCCCTTCCTCGTTATCGACAGGACCCAGGTAGGTTTTCAACAGGCCCGAAAAGTTCTGCGGCTCGGTCCATTCGCCGCGGGTGCCGCAGTTCGGGCAGACAACCTCACCCATATTTTCAGGTGCACGCCCCTTTTTAGCTTCGAAAGCCTCAATCAGGTGGTCTTGGCGCTGGCGCCTGTGGCACGAGAGGCATTCCACCAGCGGATCCATAAAGGTTGCCACGTGCCCGGATGCTTCCCACACCGGACGAGGCAGGATTACCGAAGAGTCCAGCCCAACCATATCCGCGCGTGAACGCACGAAACGCTGCCACCACTGCTGACGGATATTTTCTTTCAGCTCCACGCCGAGGGGACCGTAATCCCATGCGGAGCGGGAACCGCCGTAGATTTCACCCGCCTGGAAGACGAAGCCGCGGCGCTTAGCGAGCGCAATAACGTTATCGAGAGTGGACTTTTCTGCCATGTTTACTCCTTTATGCCCCGCCACCGGCTGTGGCGTGCGTGAGTTCAGTGTTCTTCCGCGCGCGGTAAGCGCCGGGATATACGGTCACAAGTACAAGATACTAGGGTATCATTGCATGCCTGCGTTACCGTGTAGTTTCTGGGCAACGGTAGACAGTGTTTAGTTAGAGCGTGTAGATGAGGAACACGTGGCGGGTTAGTATGACTGCCGCACATGGCGCCCTCCCGCCGATACACTGGTGACATGGAGAAAATCTATATTCGTGACGAAATGATTCGTCTGGGACAGTTTTTGAAGCTGGCTAATCTGGTCGAAGACGGTGCGCAGGCACGCGAAGTAATCCAGCATGGGCTGGTAAAGGTCAATGGGCAGATTGAGGAGGCGCGGGGCAAACAGCTGCATCCGGGCGATACGGTGAGCTTCAACGGGGTAAGTGTGCAGGTGGCTCAGGACTAGGTTTTCTGTCCTTTCCCTTCCCGCAATAACGCATTTTGGGTTGTATAACGCGCCTTCCTGCGGTGCGTTATACAACCCAAAATGCTTTATTCAGGTCCTTTTAGTCGGCTGACCCTTGATCTGACACCCCAGCGTTACCCGCTGCATCCGCAACCTTCTCGTCACGGATGCGCGGCGCGTTTCCCAGCACCTTCACGTCGATGAACTCGCCTACGTGCCGTATTTCCAGGGCGCTTACCCCGTGCCCGGCACCCGCATACAGAACTTTGATGCCGTCGGTGTACGCGCGAATCCACTCGTAGGTGTAATCCACAAAGGGCTGCGGAATAATAGGGTCTTCCTGGTCCCTGCCGAAGAAAACGGGCAGCTCGGTGGCTTTGAGCTCGTCGTCCTTGAAATAAGGAGAGTCCGATTCGACCGCGTACCCGGAGAGCCCCACCAGTGCAGCAAATTTTCCTGGGCGATGCCGCACCATAGAAGTTGCCACCGCCATGCCTTGTGAGAACCCCACCAGCGCGACCGAAGCGTAGTGTGATTCTTGCTGTTCGACCCACTCCAGCACGTAGTCGCTGGCCTGTTCTATGGTCCGCACATCCGCGTTGAGCTGCTGATCAAGCGGGTACCACTGGTAGCCTATGGCCTCGGCGGGAATGTGGGCACCGGTTGTGTCCGCCGAAAACTGGGTGCCTACCGGCTGCGGGGCGCGCATCCCAGCATAGGTGACACCCTCCTGCGGCAGATGTTCAGCCAGCGACAGCAGGTCTTTCTCGTGCGAACCGTACCCGTGCAGCAGAAGCACCAAGTGGGTTCCGGCGCGTTCATCCTCGGGTCGGGAATATTCGACAATGTACGTATTTTCACTCATATCTTCATCTTACCGAGGAGCCTGCCATAAACAACCGAAATAGATTTCCGCTCAAGGCTTGACCCTCACCCAACGTCAGGATCTACAGTAAAAACATGGACGCGAACACTACACCAGATGGCGGGCAGCACGAGTACACCGTGGGAGAGGCCGCATCCCTGCACGGGCTGACCGTGCGCACGCTTCACCACTGGGAACAGCGGGGTCTGATCAGCCCCGCGCACGATGAGCTCAACGGATACCGCTACTACAGTGATGCCGATCTTGAGCGCATCACCGTCATTATGGGGTATCGCGCCATTGGCATGAGCCTTAAAGCCATTCGCAGCGTACTGCAGGACGAAGCAAACAGCACCGAGCATCTACTCGCCCAGCGAGATATGCTCCAGCGCAAAATGGCCGCCTATGAGCGCATGCTAACAACACTAGATCAACTTTTGGAGGATGCAATGGCACCTAAGAACGAACAGCTCACCGCTGCAGAAAAAGCAGAAATTATGGGAGACGGGTTCAGCCCCGCACGTGAGCAAGAAGCGCAGGAACGTTACGGGCACACCGACGATTGGGCTGAATACCAACGCCGTACTGCGGCCATGAGCCGCACCGACTGGGTGAAGGGCAAGCAGGAGCTTGACGCAGTTGAGCAAGCCCTCGTCGAGGCTTTCACTCGTGGCGTGCAGCCGGGCAGTGAGGAAGCGAATGCGCTTGCCGAGCGGCACCGCGCCTCACTTTTCTTCTTCGAGGTAACCCCCGCCAAGCACGCAATTCTGGCACGCGGTTATGTTGAGGACGCCCGTTTCAACGAGCACTACGAGAAGCTCGCTGCGGGACTGGCTGTCTGGTTACGGGACATCATCTACGAGAATGCCCGCGCCCACGGCCTTGACCCCGAGAATGTGACCTGGTGCTAACCTCGTCCATTCACAATTATCGGTACCGTACAAAAAGCCTTGTGGGGACTTATTTCACGCCGAAATATAGTCCTCACAAGGCTTTTATGTACGGTTTCTATGTTCGGATATATAAAAACGAAAGCTAGTTCTGTTTTTGTGTTTCAAGAGGCGAACCGAAAAGAGCAGCTATATCTTGAAAGGATTTTTCTTCATCGACAGCGCGCTCTCGCTCGGGAACCGGGACTCCGAGAGCCTTAGCGAGAATCGCCTCCAACTGGCGGGATTCGACTAAGAAACCGTCATGACCGTGGTCGGATTCGATAATATCGACTTTCACGGGAACCGGCAGCGCCTCCGCCAGACGGTACGATTCGTGCGGAAAAAACAGGCGATCGGTGCTTACGGCGGCGATAGTCCACTTGCAGTCGCTGAGCGCAAGCGCATGCGAGAGGCTGCCGCGCCCGCGTGCAACATCATGTGAAATTAGCGCCTCATTCACGGCAAGGTAGCTATTGGCGTCAAAACGCTCAACGAGCTTATCGCCGTGGTGGTCTAGGTAGCTTTCGACCGCATATCGTCCGCGGTTCTCACCGATGGACCCGCCGTCGGTGGATTCTCCGCGGTTTGCCTGCCGCCCAAAGCGGTGCTCCAACTCTGCTGGGCTGCGGTAGGTGGTGTGGGCTATGCGCCGCGCCAGCGCGAGCCCGGCCGTGGGCGCCGCTCCCCCATAATAATCGCCGGAAGCAAAATTGGCATCAGCACGGATGGCGAGGTTCTGGGTGTGCGCCCAGGAAATCTGTTCGGCGGTAGCAGCGGGACCGGCGGCAATAACTGCGCATCCGCGTACCAGCTCGGGGAAGGTTGCCGCCCATTCGATAGCGCGTGCCCCGCCGAGCGATCCGCCGATTACGTGGTGAAAACTCTTAATCCCCAACCGGGCGATAAGTTCGGCTTCGGCTCGTACCGAGTCGCGAATAGTGACGTAAGGGAAGCGTGATCCCCAGGGTTTTCCGGCGCCCGGGTACCCCTCGGGTACGATGCTTGCCGGACCAGTCGAACCGTAGCATCCGCCCAAGATATTGGGAGCTATCACAAAATACTTGGTAGTATCGACCACCGCGCCCGGCCCCACAATACCTTCCCACCAACCATCACTTTCGACTGCGCGAATACTGGGTGCAGGCATATCCGATGTGGGAATCCCGCGCGAAACATGGGTGTCGCCGGTGAGGGCGTGCAGAATAAGAATCGCGTTGTCCCCAGCTTCATTAAGAGTTCCCCACGTTTCGTACCCAATGTTTACCTGTGGAAGCACGGTACCGTTTTCGAGGGTGAAATCACCGATCGCCATCTGCCGCAGGTACCCCTGAGCGCTGGGATACTGCAGTTGCGACAGATAGGTGGCGTGTACGATATTTTCCGTCATGTTTTCTCCTCGATAACCAGTAGTTGGTAATGGCAGGCGAGAAACCGATACCGCGACCGGGCATTTACTGTGCAGCCCGGTCGCGGCGGTGCAGGTTAGGCGTTCAGAGTTGCAAAGCCCAATTCAAGGTCTGCGATAATGTCGTCAATATTTTCGATACCTACCGAGAGGCGCACAAAGTTTTTGCTCACACCGATTGCCTCTAGCTCTTCTTCAGAAAGCTGCGAGTGAGTGGTGGATGCGGGATGAATCACGAGCGAGCGTACATCGCCGATATTCGCTACATTGGAGTGCAGCTGCAGGGCGTCCACAAAGGTGCGGGTCTGTTCCAAGTCGGCGTCTTTGAGGGTGAATCCCACAACAGCGCCCGGCCCCTTCGGCAGGTACTTCTGGGCTCGCTCGTACCAGGGCGAGGAAGGCAGACCGGCCCAGATCACCTGATCGACCAGCGGGTGCTCCTCCAGCCAGTTTGCGACTTTAGTAGCGTTCTCGATATGGCGTTCGATGCGCAACGAAAGGGTCTCTAGACCGATACCAATGTTGAAGGCGTTGGTTGGAGAGATCGCCGCCCCGGTGTCGCGCAGAAGCGAAACTCGCGCCTTGAGAATATAGGAAAGGTTCGCACCGAAGGCGGAGTCTTTGCCCAAGTCACGGGCATAAACTAGACCATGGTAGCCAGGTGCTGGCTCGTTGAACTTGGGGAACTTTTCGGGATTGGCTCCGTAGTCAAAATTCCCGGAGTCCACGATAACGCCGCCGATTGAGGTGCCGTGCCCACCCAGATATTTCGTGGCGGAATGGATTACCACATCCGCACCAAATTCGATGGGGCGCACAAGGTAAGGAGTGGGAACAGTGTTATCGACGATTAGGGGAACGCCATTGTCGTGGGCGATCTGGGCGATAGGCTCGATGTCGAGCACATCGTTCCGGGGGTTAGGTACGGTTTCTCCGTAGAAGAGTTTCGTGTTGGGGCGAACCGCATCGCGCCATTGCTGCAGGTCGTCCGGGTTTTCAACAAACGTAGTTTCAACGCCGAGGTCGGCAAGCGTGTATTTAAGTAGGTTGTAGGTTCCCCCATAAATCGATGGGGAAGCCACGATATGGTCGCCCGCACCCGCAATGTTGAGAATCGCATAGGTAATAGCCGCTTGGCCTGAGGCCAGCAAAAGCGCCCCTACTCCCCCTTCAAGGGATGCGATGCGGTTTTCAATAACCTCTTGGGTGGGGTTGTTCAAACGGGTATAGATAGGCCCAAGCTCAGCTAGAGCGAAACGGTTAGCGGCCTGTTCTGCGTTCTCGAAAACGAACGAGGTGGTCTGGTAGATAGGTAACGCCCGAGCTCCCGTTGCGGCATCCGGTGCCTGCCCCGCGTGAATCTGGCGGGTTTCAAATTTCCAACCGGCGGGGTTGGCGGGAGTCGGGACTGTAGTGTTGCTCATGCGAAGCTCCTTGTGATAGTTCAGGGGGCCGCATGCCGATTTCGGTACAGAGTTCTTGGGTTTTCTTCTCTGCAAACGAAAAAACGATGTACCAGAATCGGGCACATCGGTCCCGCGCTTGCGTTGTACTTTGTGTTCAACGCCTGGTCCTCACCCAGGGCACCCCACCGCGGAGGAGGGTTGCCGGCCAGCTAGCTGGGGCTTATCACTGGCTCTCATGACCTGCATCTAGAGTTTCATAGGAAGCGCACATGGTCAAGCGGGATGCGTGTTTTCGGCGCATTGTTGCAAAGATGACGTTTTATGAACTGTTTTCGCGACAGCCTATTGTTTGGGAGAAGCACCAATACTTATGCGCTTGTGACTGTACGTATGTTATACCCTAACCGCTAAAGCCATGTGATCTGCAGTTAGCCGCCGCTAAATTACCATCAGTGTAGACAACCGTGAGCCATGCTACACTGATGGAAACCTTGAATCTAGGAGTGATGAGGTATGACCTCCCGCTAAAGTCGCACCGGCTCGCGGAATGCCCGCCCAGATGGTGGGCTTTAAAAATTTCAGAAATAACCCTGCTTTGGTTCGATACATTCCAGGAGCGCATAGTGAGCACCTTGAACACCAAAGTTCTGAGGGTTTCATTGTTATACCTTCCGCATCTGCAGTCGGTGACTTGGGATTATTCAGGCACTACGAAGTGCCTCTCTCACGACTATTCATCTCACCCGTCCCACATATTGCAGGCGTGCGAACACCGTGCTCAAGAGGCTTCGGGTGACTAAGCACCGCAAGATTTTATCACAATGTCTACAATTCTTGACGCGGCACAGCTATGCCGCACCTTTGGCAAAGGTGAACACGTTTTCACCGCTGTCGATAATGTTTCGCTCAGTATAAGCTCCGGCGAAATTCATGCTCTGCTCGGTCCCAACGGAGCTGGGAAAACAACAATTGTACAGATGTGCGCAACACTGTTGACTCCCACAAGCGGTACCGTTCGCATCGACGGGGTGGATGCGCTTGCACACCCCCAGCGTGCGCGTGCATCCCTGGGACTTGCGCTCGGCGGGGATACCGGGTTCTATCCGCGAGCATCCGCCCGCGATAATCTTCTCTTCTTCGCCGACCTTGCCGGGGTTAGCGCGCGCAAACGCCGCACCCAGGTGGCGAGCGCTTTGGAACGGGTCGATCTTGCAGATGTCGCCGCGAAGAAAGTACAAGAGTTTTCCCGCGGCATGAAACAACGTCTGCACATCGCGCGGGCACTGCTGGGCGAGCCAAAACTGCTGCTTTTGGATGAGCCGACGAACGGGCTTGACCCAGATATTTCGCTGACAATACGCCAGCTAATTCGCTCCCTCGCTGACGACGGCACCGCCATTTTACTCACGAGCCATCTGCTGGGCGAGATTGAGGAGTTAGCGCATCGGGTCACGGTCATCGGTGCCGGTCGCATGGCGGTTTCGGGCACGGTAGCGGATATTACTACGCACGCCGGAATCTCCGCTAGCACTGTCGGGCGTGTGGGTGCGAATGCCGGGGCGGTGCTTCAAGAACTTGCCCGATCTTTGAGCGATGCGGGAACACTGTTGCTAACCCCGCACGGTAGCGAGTGGGAGATCACCGTGTACTGGAATGAACGTTCTGTTTCGGAAGAGCCGCACCCCTTCAGTAACGAACGCGCCGAGGCTCTGCTGACCCGTATTCTCACTGAGCGTGAGGTTCAGATGCTCACACCGCTGTATACTCGCCCAGCCACCCTCGAAGAGGCATATCTGGCTATGGCGGAAGGATTGAAACGATGAACCGGCAGCTTCGCCTAATGTCCTTTTCCCTGCGCCAATTCCTCACGGTTCCCTACTTCCTGCAGTTACTGCTGCTGAGCACCTTTGGAGCAACGGCCCTGCAAGCACTCGCCGCCGGTGCCTGGCCAGTAGATGCGACCCTCGCCTGGACTCGCGCAGGTATTATCGGTACCTGGAACATGTGCATTGTTGCCGCCGGAATCCTCAACTTCGAGCGCTACCGGGGAACGTTCGTGTATCTGCTCAATGGTGCCGTGAACCCGCTGCGTGCGCTCGCAGCGGTGGTCTCAACTGCCTCCATTTTTGGACTTGCCGCCCTGCCATTGGCCTGGGCTTTCTGGGCGCTGTGCACCTTCTCGGTAAATTTCACGGACTTTACTCAGGTGGGTGCACGCTATCTGGTGGGCCTTCCGCTGCTGTGGATCTCGTGTCTGGCGGTGACCTTCGTGATTGCAGGGTTCTTTGTGGCAACCCCGAACGCTATCGCCTATGAGGAGCTGCTGCTCGTGCCGGTTTTCGTGGCTGCCGGGGTGCTTTTTACCGAGAGTTCCGCGCCTGCATGGCTTGATGAGCTCGGCACGCTGATTCCGATTCAGGCACCCGTGAAGGTTCTGCTTGGGCAAATGCCTATGAACTCATTCGGTGATTTTCTGAGCGTTGTACTGCAAACCTGTGCGGTCACAGCCCTCTGGATGCTTGCGGCATATCTGTTGGGTAGGCGAGCCCTGCGCGCGGCAACGGCGCATGGCACTCTGGGCGCAATCTAGGAGGCTGCGATGTTTAAACGAACGAACTTTCTCTATCGCCTGAACAGTACCGCCAAAGTTGGATGGTCTTCATCCATTACCTTCGCCACAGTTGGCACGGCACTCAGCACCCTCGTGGTCGTACCGGGGATGAGCGTGCTGTTCAGCGTTCTACTAGGACGCGATCTTTCCGCACCTGATCCTGTGCGGATCGCATGTGCCTCTGCCCTGGCAAGCGTGGTACTCGGAGTGGCGGCCGGCGTTGTGGCACGCGCGGCGACCGACCGCTGGCTAGGAGTGTTCGAGCAGGTGTGCACCGCTCGACGGTTTGATGCGGCTTATTGGCTGGGAGTCTCTGCAATGCCCGCGCTTTTAGCTCTGATCACTGGCATCACGAACCTGGGTGTTGCCACTGCCTATGCCGGTTTCGGTGGTTCCCTTGAAGGCAGCCTGTCCATGCTTGTGCGTTCTGTGACACTCTTACCTCTGGCTCTTATGGCGGGCGTATGTCTGGGTGTTTTCGCCGCTGGGCTGGGGCTTTATCTCTCCGACCCATACCTGGGAGGAACTATCTTAGGAGCGCTTCTGCCTATCAGCGCGGGCGTGATCGTGCCGATAGATGCATACCCGGCGTGGCTGGCGGCATTGTGTACGTTGGTTCCCGGCGGACGAACGATTGCTTTGGTGAGTGGCTCCTCTGGGTTGGTGGATTCAACAGTCGTGACTGAGGTGTTAGTCTGCGTACTTTGGGCACTCGCGGGGCTTGTCCTAGTGCATGCCGCTGCGCGACGCATCCGCTCCGGTGCACGCACGAACCTGCTCTGAGGTCTTATGTCTCCCGCGAGCAGCGGATTTTTGGTCGAGAAGGTGAGAAAATCACCTTCTCGACCAAAAATCTGCTGCTTGTGTGTACCCAAAATAACCTCCCACCCTTGACATGTGACTATATAGTCACATATTCTCGTGTTATGGATGATGATGCAGTTTTCAAAGCTCTCGCAGACCCCACCCGCAGAAAGCTGCTCGATAAGCTCTACACTACCGGCGGCCTCACTCAGGGACAGCTTGAAGAAGGTTTGGGAATGACTCGCTTCGGAGTGGCCAAGCATCTGAGCATCCTCGAAGAAGCAAACCTTGTGATCACACAGCGCTCAGGCCGCCAAAAGCTCCACTACCTCAACGCTGTGCCGATTCGCCGCATCCACGACCGTTGGATCGATAAATACACCGCCCACCAAAGTTCAGCACTTCTTGACCTGCAGAAGAATTTAGAGGAGGAAGAATCATGAGCACCGCCGATAACCCAAACACTCCCCCACGTCCCCAGAGGATTATCAGCTCGGTAATTATTCAAAACACCCCGCCGCAGCGCGTGTGGGAAGCAATTACCCAGCCCGAATTCACTTCCCAGTATTTCTTTGGCTCACGAGTTGAAATCACCAAGAACGAGCCGGGTCGCCTGCGCTACCTTTCCCCAGATGGGAAGGAAGTTTGGGGAGACGGCGCGATTCTGGAGTCTGACCCACCGCGGCTTCTCGTCGTAGAGTGGCGCTCGCTTTATCTTCCCGATGCGGCACACGAACCGGCAAGCCGCGTTACCTGGCAGCTTGAGCCGTGGACGGATGGTGCCACGAAACTCACGGTCACCCACGACCGCCTAGAAGACTCTCCCGTTACGGCGCAGAATGTGGCCTCGCCCCGGGGCTGGTCGTTTGTGCTGGCGGGCCTCAAACGAGTTCTGGAAACTGGCGAATAAAACCCCACGCCTCCTGCGAGCAGGTGGTTTTTGTCCAGAGCAGGTAGGAAAATTCTATCCACTCAGCCAAAAACCACCTGCTCGGGAGGGTATAGACACCGCGCACAACTGAATACGCAAAAGTACTGAGAGATGCTAGAAAGCCTCAGGCGTCTGCCAGGAGACCGTACGGGGAACATCCTCGAAAAAGAAGAAAGAAATATTAAGTTCCGGCAGTTCCACCGTCACGGAACCAACCTCTGCAACTATGCCCCGTTCTCTCAGCTGAGCCACGAGTTCTTCGGCGGAAAGCTCAGCCAGAGGCAGCCCCTCAAAAGAGAATTCATCGCCATCAACCCATGAGATTTCAATCAGAGAAATAAGGTCGTCTTCTCCGAGTTGGCATGCGATACTACTATGTTCTGAGCCTTCAAGAGCGAGGCGACTATGAAGTGTACGGATGCTCCTGTCTGTGCCCGGCAGATCGGTAACTACCATCCTCGGCTCCGGGAGTTTCCGCTCATAGAATTCAATCTTCTGCCCTAGAGGAAAACCGGGAAAACCCTCGCGTTTAAAGTCGTACATGTGTGACTCCTCAAGATGTGTGCCTCTCACACCATAAAGTTTCGCCGCGAGCAGGTGGTTTTTGTCCGGAACAGGTAGGATTTTTCTACTCACTCGGTCAAATCCTACCTGCTCGCGGACGTCAGGATTTAGAGCTTATCGCCCATCGAGACGTCAATAATCTGCCCGGTAATTGTTTGCGATGCGTTCTGAGTCAGCAGACCAATTACTTCTGCTACGTCCTCAGGCTGGGTAACCTTCTTCATCGCGTTGCCGGATTTCACGAATTCGGCTGCCTCCGCATTATCGCGCAGCCAGGCGGCGTTAATGTCAGTATCGACCACGCCGGGCGCCACAAGGTTCACCGTAATCCCCTGAGGTCCAAGCTCAACCGCCATATTACGCACCAGGTACTCCAGTGCAATCTTACTCATGCCGTAGCCCGTCATGGCAGGGAACGCGTAGCGAGTCAGCACCGACCCGGTGAAAATATAACGCCCGCCCGGTGCGCTCATAAGCGGCACCAGCCCGGCAGCAAGTTCGTAGGGGGCAACCGTATTGATCTGCAGCAGACTGCGCAGAGCCTCTCCGTTGAGCTCCTGGAAGGTTCCCTGCGTACCAACACCTGCGTTGAGCACAGCAACGTCGAGGGTATCCCCACCCAGCGCATCCTTCACGTGAGTTAAGAGGGCAGAAACGGACTGCGGGTCTGAGAAATCAGCCTGTACGGGTGTTACTTTTACCCCGCGCTCGGATGCGGCAGCCTCTACCTCGCTAAAGTCCGGGTTTCCCGCACGGTGCTGCGCAATCACGTGATACCCCAGCTTCACCACCCGAACTGCGGTCGCCTTACCAATACCGCGGCTTGCGCCGGTGACGAGAGCAATCTGTGCCATTTTTCCTCCTTGCATGAGCTGTGAAAGACGCTGAAAACTCAACATCATCTTTCAAGCATAGTGAAATGGAAGTTGAGCTGTCTATCAAGGGTCACTGCGTACATCCCTAGATATGGCGTCGACAGATACACCGCTGCAGATTTCTATGTCCAGCGCAGGCATTGGCTCCGTGGGGCTCGCCTGCTGGTTCCGGCATTCTTTGACGAAGTACTTACCCCCTGGTAAAAACCTTCTGGTTTACCATCGTTATTGCGGGATATATCTGTCTCAAACTAGTTGATAGCACAGTTTTAGCACTGCAAATAACTCCGAAGGGCAAGTTATTAAAAAGAATAACAATTCTTATTAGGCCTATAAAAGGGAGCCGGACCAACTATTCGGCAAACCCATGCTTTTCATGGATACTATTGGATTCGGTATAAATTTATCCTCAAGAAGATTAACAATTTTTCCTTGCCACGATGAATTAGGGGATATAGTTCGCAACAAAAATGCCATAAGGACAAGAGTTCCATAGATCCGTCCACTTTGCCCGTCAGGTAAAGTAGAAAGCCCATGTACCGTACGCAAAGCATTGGTAGAGGCAGGGGTAAAAGACTTATTCCAGAGTCTTCCATGATGAGCACATGTATTCCTCACAATGGATAGCTGCTCAAACCAGCGTACAAGTGGATGACTGCGAAGTGTTTTCCTCCGCAGGTTTGCGGACAGCAGATTTAGGTCAATATTCACGCCTAAATCTTCCGCCAATTTATATTGATCAGTTGTTTTCAACCCTTCATAAAGCTTTGAAATATCAGAAAAATCAAGGACATCAGCAAGAACCCAAAAAGGGTATTGACCACCATATTGATCTGCATAATGCTTAATAGATTCATTACGTCGCATAGCACGAGAAACGCGTTTATCAGCAGTTTCTAGCCATTCTTCATGTTTAAAATTAGGCCGAAATATAATCTTATTACGATAACTTAGTGATCCTTCAGAAACTAACAACTCACCAATACGAGCTCGTAAAGCTACTTCAATACGTTCGATACCATCATGAATAAGCGTACGAAGCTTACGATCAGCCTCGTAAAGAGCTATAACATCTTCAAACGAGGTTCTGGGCATAAACAGGTCACCTCTACATATTTGTCCATCAGAATTTTTAGTTATAATTCGATTCGGATACCAATACGCTGACAAACGGTAATAAGAGATATTACTTAGCCACTGCTGAGCTATATCATCTTCGATGCTCATCCCCCGCTTACGTAACCGCTCAATCTGCTGCTCAAGCGTCGTTGGTGGCTTTAGAGGTATTGTTCCCAATGTATCCGCCTTTGATATACAAAAAGAGATCCAGCCCACTCTCAACGTAAATCGAGGCGGGCTGAACGATTGCCTCCATTCTACACGTTCTTGATCCCAATATCACCCCAAAAACCGTGCTAGGGCAGTAATTTACCTCTCAAGTCGCTACACTAGAGAACAAGCTAACAAAGCATTCGCCAACTAGTCGAGCCCGAATCAAGGAGCCCCATGAGCGACGCATCGAACACCACACCGGCAGAAGAAGTTCCCCTCGTTCCCGTCCCTAAAAAGGTTGAACATATTCGTGAGTATCACGGCGATACTTTTATCGACCATTACGAGTGGATGCGCGATAAAGAAGACCAGGAAGTCCTCGACTACCTGAACGCGGAGGCAGACTACACTGCCGCCGTCACAGCGGATCAGCAGCCTCTACGCGAGCGCATCTTTGAAGAGATCAAGTCCCGCACCCTGCTCACAGATTTGACGGTTCCGAATCGCATCGGCGATTGGTGGTATTACAGCCGCATGGTTCCCGGCGGTCAGTACCCGATTTTCTACCGTTACCCTGCCCTGCATGAGGGCGACGAGGTGGTGCGCTACACTCCCCCGGTTATTAAGCCCGGCGAGCCGCTGGAAGGCGAATCGGTGGTGCTTGACTGCAATGAGTATGCCAAAGACATGGAGTTCTTCGCACTCGGTGTGTTCCAGCCTTCGCGTAACGGTAAACTCCTGAGCATTTCGGTTGATGAGAAAGGCGACGAACGTTACGAGCAGCGCTTCCTCAACCTGGAAACGGGCGAGTTCCTGCCCGATACCATCCCGAATATTAGCGGCGGGTCGTTCTTCATCAACCATGCACAGCAGCTCGTGTACACGGTGCCGGACGATTCGTGGCGTCCCTACCGCGTGTATGTGCACGATATTGGGGCGGGCACCGAAGACCACCTGATCTACGAGGAAACTGACCCCACCATGTGGCTGGGTTCAGCAATGAGCGCCGACCGTTCGTCCATCGTGCTCTCAAGCGGTAACTCCGAGTTTACCGAGGTTAGCCTGGTGCCTATTGCCGACCCGAAGAGCACGCCGCGCGTGATCATTCCGAGGGATGCACGCATTGAGTACCAGGCGGAGCCGATCACGATTGCCGGTGAAACCCATCTGCTGATTCAGCACGACTATAAGGCGCTGAACTCAGAGCTGGTGCTCGCCGATATGCCGAAAGAAGGCGAATCTTTAGAGGAATATTCGAAGCGTTGGGTTCCGGTGATTCGCCACAGCGAAAACGTTCGCCTCGAAGGGTTCACGCTCTCTGCGACCCACCTGGTGGTGACCGCCCGCGCGGATACAACCACACGCCTGTTCCTTGCCCCGCGGGAGCAGCTGCCCGTGCAGTGGCGCCGCAAGAAGCCCGCAGGCATCACGTTCATGGAGCCTGCCGGGTTCGATGAGGAACTGTACACCGCTGGCGTGCTGCGTGCCGAGAACTATTCCCCGGTTATCCGCATTGCCTACACCTCATTCCTAACTCCACGCCGCGTATACGATTACTTCCCCATGTCGCAGACCCTGCTTCTGCGCCGCGAGACCCCGGTGCTTGGCGGTTATCAGCGTGAGGATTATCGTGCCTACCGTGACTGGGCACCCGCCGCCGATGGAACCCTCATCCCCATCTCGGTGATTCACCGTGCCGATCTTGACCTGACACAGCCGCATCCGGTGCTTCAGTACGCTTACGGCTCCTATGAAATTTCGATGGACCCCATGTTCTCCATCCCCACGTTGTCTATTTTGGACCGCGGAGTGGTGTACGTGATTGCGCATATTCGCGGTGGTGGCGAGATGGGGCGCACCTGGTACCTCAACGGCAAGAAGCTTCACAAGAAGAACTCATTCACTGATTTTGTGGATGTCACCGATTACCTGGCGACCAAGCCATGGGCGGATCCTGCGCGTATCGCCTGCTACGGTGGTTCTGCGGGCGGGTTGCTCATGGGTGCCGTGCTGAACCTGGCTCCTGAGAAATATGCAGTCTCAATTGCCCAGGTTCCCTTCGTGGATGCGCTCACCACCATCCTTGACCCTGACCTGCCGCTTTCTGCTTTGGAATGGGAAGAATGGGGCAACCCCATTGAAGATAAGGAAGTGTACGAGTACATGAAGTCCTACACCCCCTACGAGAACATTCGCCCCGTGCGCTACCCCGCTATCGCGGCGGTGACCAGCCTGCACGATACGCGCGTGTTCTATGTGGAACCCGCCAAATGGATTGCAAAACTGCGCGAAACCATCGACCCGTCATCCCCCACCCCGCTGTTGAAGATCGATATGACCGGCGGACATGGAGGGGGCTCCGGGCGGTATACCCGCTGGCGTGAGATCGCGTGGGACTACGCCTTCATCCTCACACACCTAGGGATTACCAAATAAGCGGGTACACCCTTCCGCACGCAGATTTGGTACCTCGCGCGCTCGGAATCTGCATGCTCCAGCCCGCTGGCATGAGATCGCGTGGGACTACGCCTTCATCCTCACACACCTAGGGATTACCAAATAAGCGGGTATACCCTTTCCTGGGGACGCAAAAAGGCTCTTTATTCCAATAAAGCGGCGAATAATACGCTTTATTGGAATAAAGAGCCTTTTTAGCAGGTTATCAGGGATGTCCCACAAGCCCGCGTTCTAGGGCGGCCGCGTGCACATCATCCCAGGTTCCGGAGGCTACAAGCTCGCCGTCTTCCATGACAAGTACCTCATCGACCGCCTCCAAAACCTCGGGAACCGTACGGTGCGTAATGTAAACAAACCCTTCCATGCTCTCGAAAAGAGCACGCTCAACCCGTCCCGCCGTAGCGTGGTCCAACCCAGTGGTGAGCTCATCCACAATATAGAAAGAGCGTTCGTGCAAGAGCATACGTGCGAGCAAGATACGCTGTTTCTCTCCGCCAGAAAGCGATCTCAAATCGTCGCTCAGCATATAATCAAGGCCCTTAGCGGAAACCCACTCGCCCAGACCTGCGCGCTCACAAGCCCAGAGAATCTGCACATCCGGCACCGACGGATCATACAGGCGAACATTTTCGCGCAGGCTATCGTGCAGCAGATGACTGTCCTGCGCAAGCAGCCCTAGGGAAGCATGCATATCCTGTTCAGCAATCTCACGCAGATCGCGCGTCTGCCCATCTTCGTGTACCTCAATAGTTCCACTGTATTCGGGGTGATTTCCAAAAAGAGGTTTGAAAAGCGTAGATTTGCCCGAGCCGGATGCGCCAATCACCAGATACTTTTTACCCGTCTCAAATATGAAACTCACGCCATAGCCCGCCGACTTTTCACCCAACGGCTTGACGTCACGATAGGTAATCGCGTCCAGTGTGAGAGGCTCGCCCGATCGGTAATCTTCCACAGCGGGTACTTCCGTATTAATCTTGCGAATAATCTCACGACCTGCATAATACTGGGTCAGCAAACCTGTAGACATAAACAGCGGCATGCAAATCATACCGGTCAACTGGGCAAAAGCGACCACCTCGCCCACGCTCGATAGCCCCAAGAGCACCAACGCCCCACCGGCAAGCCACGTTCCCAAATACAGAAGTTTCGTGAACATACTATTGACGGCGTCTACACGTTCCTGCGTGCGCTGATAGCTCTGCGCCGCCACGTACCATTCACTCAATTCTTCAGAAAAGCGTTTAGCCACGAATGAGTATGCGCCCAGAATCTTCCACCCCAAAGCGCTGCGGAGAGCATCACCGCTAACCTCGTTCAATGCGTCGGTCCGCGAAGCATAAACTTTCGTCACGGTACCAATACGTTTTCGAGTCAGCATCGGCATCAAACCCACCGGCAGGCTCAGCGCAAGAACGGCGCACGCCATGAACGGGTTCAGAATAAAAGCAGCCACAATGGCGAAGATAAGCTGCGCGGTGAGGTATCCGCCCCAGAAAATAACGTCAATATAGTTGGTTTTAATGCTTTCAAGCTGACTCGTGAACTGCGAAAAATAGTATTCGGAGCTCCTGCCCGTCAGCCGCGCTACGGGAGAAAGCCCGATGCGGCGGAACAGTTCTGCACGCAGATTATTCTGAATCTGCACCCCAGCGAGAGCGGCACGATACTGGCGTACATAATGGAGAAACGCGTCAACGACAAGATATGTGGGCACAGCCGCAAGCATCCACGCAAAGAGGATGTGGTCATAAGATGTGACCGCATCAGTCAAGTATTTGATGATGACGCTCTCAAGAACCGAACTGGCCGACAAGATAAGGGTCAACGCTGTAAGCATGACAAGGGTTCTGGGTCTTAGGCTGCGCATAACCTTCATTGGTGTTCCTCTCTCTCACCCACTATGTTGTTCATCACTACTTTACCGTAGGGTTAAACGCACCGCATGTCTGCTATTGCCTGTCCCATGCTGCAACGTAAAAAGGCTCTTTATGTGAATACAGCGGAGTTTCAAACGCTTGATTCACATAAAGAGCCTTTTAGCCCTCAAACAGAGAGCCTTATCTGGGTTGGATCGGTTTTAGCCTTCCACGCCGCAGGCCTGCAGAATAAGCTCACGCACGCGAGCCGCATCCGCCTGGCCCCGGGTAGCTTTCATCACCTGGCCAACGATCGCACCGGCCGCCTGAACCTTACCGGCACGAATCTTATCGGCAACATCCGGCATGGCCGCCAAAGCCTCCTCAACGGCGGCAGTGAGCGCACCGTCATCAGAAACCACGGCAAGGCCGCGAGCCTCAACGATCTCGGCAGGCTTACCTTCGCCAGCGAGCACATACTCCAGTACCTTACGCGCAATCTTGTCGTTAATCTTGCCCTCGGCGATCAGGGTCTCAAGCTCCACCACGGTTACAGGTTCAATACCCAGCGCGGTCAGCTCAACCTCGGCCTGCTTGGCCTGGCGCGCAATCTCGCCCATCCACCACTTGCGGGCAGCGGATGCGCTAGCCCCAGCGGCAATAGTCTGCTCAACAACATCAAGAGCACCGGCATTGACCACGTCACGGAACTCTTCATCTGAGTATCCCCACTCCGCCTTCAACCGGCGGCGACGTTCCGCAGGAGGCTCGGGCAGGCTTGCACGCAGCTCTTCAACCCACGCCGTCTCGGGTACCACGGGCACCAGGTCGGGTTCCGGGAAGTAGCGGTAATCATCGGCATCAGATTTGGGGCGCCCTGATGAAGTCTCGCGGGTATCCTCATGCCAGTGGCGGGTTTCCTGCTGAATTTTCTCGCCACGCTCCAAAATAGCAGCGTGACGGCGAATTTCATAGCGTACCGCACGTTCCACCGAGCGCAGGGAGTTAACGTTCTTCGTCTCCGAACGAGTACCGAATTTCTCGCTCCCCTTGGGCATGAGCGAAACGTTTGCGTCACATCGCACGTTACCGCGCTCCATGCGAGCATCCGAGATACCCAAGCCTTTGACAATCTCACGAATCGCCGCAACATAGGCGCGTGCCAGTTCGGGTGCACGCTCGCCAGCGCCCACAATCGGGCGGGTCACAATCTCGATTAGCGGCACACCGGCGCGGTTGTAATCCACCAGCGAGAATGCCGCGCCCTGGATGCGCCCGTCGGCGCCGCCCACGTGGGTGAGCTTACCGGCGTCTTCCTCCATATGCGCGCGCTCAATCTCAACGGTAAAGACGGTTCCGTCTTCGAGTTCTACATCCAGCTTGCCGTTCTCAGCTATAGGACCGTGATGCTGCGAGGTCTGGAAGTTCTTCGGGGAGTCCGGGTAGAAGTAGTTTTTACGCGCAAAATACGAGATAGGTGCGATATCGCATCCCAGGGCAAGACCCAGCTTAATAGCTGATTCAACTGCAACCTTGTTCACCACGGGAAGCACACCGGGCAGCCCAAGCGAGACCGGGGTGATATTGGTGTTCGGTTCATCCCCGAAAACGTTCGGAGCGGCATCGAACATTTTGGTGTTTGTATTGAGCTCTACGTGCACCTCAAAACCAAGCACCGGATCATATTTCTCGATGGCTTCTTCGAAGCTGAGGACTTCTTCACTCATTACTTGGTACCCCCAAAGTCAAAGTCGCTAATCAGATTTTCGGTGTTGGGAATGCGGGTGTAGAACGGCGCACCCCAGGTATCGTTCAGAAGCGCTTCCAAACCGGCACCCACTCGGTACAGGCGTGCATCTTCGCGTGCGGGGGCGGTGAACTGTATGCCCACTGGCAATCCGTCTTCGTCAGCAACGCCTGCCGGAAGCGAAATCGCAGGAACCCCTGCAAGGTTTACCGGCACGGTTGCCACATCGCCCAAGTACATCGCCATGGGGTCACCTTTAGTTTTCTCACCCAGTTTGAAGGCGGTCGTTGGCGAAGTCGGAGAAACCAGCACATCGCACTTCTCAAAAGCCGCGGTGTAATCACGCTGAATAAGAGTACGCACGCGCAATGCCGCACCGTAGTGGGCATCGTAGTTACCCGCTGATAGTGCATAGGTACCCAAAATGATGCGGCGCTTAGTCTCGTCGCCAAAACCAGCTTCGCGGGTAGCTGCCATGACGCGCTCAATGGTCACCGGGCCGTCTTCGGGTATAACGCGCAGGCCGTACCGCACACCGTCGTATTTTGCCAGGTTTGAAGATACCTCGGAGGACATAATCATGTAGTAGGCGCTAATCGCTTCCTTTACCGAGGGAAGGGAAACTTCTACAACCTCAGCCCCAGCCTTCTCCAGCAGCTTTAGTGCGTCGTGGAAACGGTCAAGAACGCCCTGTTGGAAGCCACTGCCGGAACCGCCACCGAGTTCTTTAATAACGCCGATGCGCATCCCTTTGAGGGATTCAGGGTTGGCACCCTCAAGAGCCTGAGCTGCAAAAGAACCGACTGGTTCATTCAAAGAGGTAGAGTCCATGGGGTCGTGACCGGCGATAGCTTCGTGAAGCATCGCGGTATCGAGCACGGTACGAGCGCAGGGACCTACTTGGTCAAGCGAAGATGCCATAGCAATTACGCCGTAGCGGGATACCGAACCGTAGGTCGGTTTTACGCCTACAGAACCGGTGAGGGAAGCAGGCTGGCGAATAGATCCGCCTGTATCAGTTCCAAGAGCTAAGGGAGCCTGGAAAGCCGCAACAGCGCTGGCAGATCCGCCGCCAGAGCCGCCGGGGGCACGATCAAGCGCCCATGGGTTACGAACTACGCCGAATGCCGAGTGCTCATTCGAGGAACCCATAGCAAACTCGTCGAGGTTAGTCTTCCCCAAGATTGGCATGCGTGCTGCACGCACCTTGCGAGTTACGGTACCGTCATAGGGGCTCATCCATCCTTCAAGCATGCGCGATCCGGCGGTGGTGGGCTGTCCCTTTGTGACGATCAAGTCTTTAACGGCGATGGGTACACCAGCGAGCGCGGGCAGCTCTTGACCTGCCGCACGGTCAGCATCAACAGCCTGCGCGGTCTCCAGGGCTTCCTCACGGTTGATGTGCAGGAAAGCGTTCAGACCACTTTTACCGTCAGCGCGGCTCTCGCTGAGTGGGGTGCCATCGGTTGCTTCAATGCGATCTATATGCGCCCGGGTAAGCTCAACGGCAGAAATCTCACCGGCTGCAAGTTTTTGAGCGGCTTCAGCCGCAGTGAGCACAATAAGTTCGTTCACGTCTTCCCCTTAGTCTTCGTCGAGAATTGCGGGCACGCGGAATTTGCCATCCTGCGCATCGGGGGCACCTGAAAGCGCCTCTTCCTGGGTGAGGGTCTGCCCCACAACATCTTCACGCAAGACGTTCTGAAGCGAAATCGGATGGCTGGTCGGGGGTATGTCTGGGGTGACGGTTTCAGACAGATGCTCCATCGAGCTGACAATAATATCGAGCTCTGCCGCCATAGCATTGAGCTCGTCCTCGGTCATCTCGATGCGTGCCAGTTCGGCAAGGTGCTTAACCTGCTCGGTGGTGATGGCAGACATGATTCTCCGTTAGGTATACTTTCAATTCTCTATCTAGTGTACCCGCCGGCTCGCAGGTATGCTGACGTATCGGTGATCTAGCGAGAGAGTTTTTAGATTTGCAGGGGCTCCAAACCTATAGCCTGCACAGAATAGATTTTCGCTCTGGCATTCATAAGTCTGAAGTGTAAAGGGCAGTATCGTGCCTAGACGTATATGAGCCCCACCTTCCCGAAGGAAGGTGGGGCTCATATGTCTACGTTAAGGTGAACTCCCTAAATTATGCGGGGATGTTCAGAACCTGACCGGGGAAGATCAGGTCAACGTTGTAGACAACGTCGGTGTTAGCAGCTGCGATTGCCTGGTAACCACCAGCAACGCCGAGCTGAGCAGCGATACCGGAGAGGGTATCACCGGACTGCACGGTGTAGGTGCCAGCAGCGGTTGCTGCGGGTGCCTGAGCTGCAGGTGCTGCTTCCTGAACAGGTGCTGCGGGAGCTTCCTGAGCAGGAGCCTGAGTCGTAGGTGCGGGAGCAGCAGGTGCTGCTTCCTGAACGGGCTCGGAGTAGGACTGCTGAGCCTGTGCCTGAGGTGCTACCTCCTGCTGAGCTGCACCGGGATCGGTGTAGGAGGGGGTTGCGTTACCGGACAGACCGAGCTTCGAGGAGCATGCGGGCCATGCGCCCCAGCCCTGCTGTGCAAGCAGACGCTCTGCTGCCTCAATCTGCTGTTCACGGGAAGCGTTCATGGGGGAACCGGACATGCCGACACCGTTCCAGGACTGCTGGGTGAACTGCAGACCACCGTAGAAACCGTTGCCAGTGTTGGTTGCCCAGTTACCACCGGACTCACACTGTGCCAAAGCATCCCAGGTGGATGCCGGTGCTGCGTTTGCAGCAGGCGCGGCAGCGGCTGCAGCTGCACCACCAATAGCGAGAGCAGCAACAGTACGGCGGATTGCGGAAGTGTTCTTCATAATGCTCCAAATAAGGCCATCCACGCTCACTCCGTCCCCGGAGCTTCATAGCGTTACCGCTCACCCGTTTTAACAAATTGATTACTTGTCGAGGCTCTACCATGTGAGCGGCTATCCACGTGATTCGCGCTTCCACCATAGTCGCGTATTGCGGGGTAGACGGCAGAGGCGCATCCTCACGTGGGGACGTGCGGTAGAACCGGGCATCGTTTTGGGGTTTCCGGTCCCAAAACTAAATTTCTGATTGACTCCCAATAAAGGAATCGTTCTGCAGATAAAGATAGCTGAGAAAACTCAAGATTCCAACCTCTTCTATGCTCCCAGCAAGCGTTCTGAGTTCTCACAGGGAACTCCCAGGTAAATTAACTCAGGGTAGGCTAAGTTCAAACTTTTAAAACCTCGATTCCTACTCATCCATTGCCATACCAAGGAAGCATACAAGAACGACTCTTCTATATTCTGTTTCTGGGGGTGGGCTTTATCATTTCGTAATAGTGACCCTGCACCCATTTAAAAATTTTTAAAAATTTTTCGCTTGCGGCGTGTTTTAAGGGTTCATGACGACATGAGCCCAACCCGCTTAACAGCTCTGCGGCGCGCTGGCGCGCCTTAGCATATATGCACGGTCTTTGGGAGATTATGTGCTTATGTCACCCCATATAGAGCTATTTTCGGGCGTTAACAACTCTATTACCGGGTTTCAGGACCTTCATCGCAGTACATCATGCAGCTGCGCTACCCCACACCAAATACCAGCTACAGCGTAACCTTTCGCCGTTATTTGGTAGATAACTCGGAGTAAGAGTCCTACTCCCCCGGTGCTAGCGCATCGGGCCCGTGGGCCAAAAGTTTCGTAAACCCGTCTTCATCAAGAACCGGAATTCCCAGGGCCTCGGCCTTATCGAGTTTTGACCCCGCAGAGGCTCCGGCAACCACAAAATGGGTCTTCTTAGACACAGACCCGGAGGCACGCCCGCCCCGCACGATAATCGCTTCCTTCGCGCTGTCACGGCTATAGTTCACAAGGGTTCCGGTCACAACCACGGTTACGCCTTCGAGCGTGCGTTCTATTGACGCGTCACGCTCATCTTCCATACGCACACCGGCATCCGCCCAACGGGCAAGAACTTCGCGATGCCAATCCGTTGCAAACCATTCGATAATCGAATCGGCGATAACGCCGCCCACACCATCAACAGCCGCTAACCTGTCCCGGTCAGCCTGGGCGATCGCATCCATAGAGCCAAATTCGGTGGCAAGGGCTCGCGCCGCGGTTGGCCCCACATGGCGAATCGATAAGGCCACAAGCACGCGCCAGAGAGGCTGCGATTTTGCTTTCTCAAGCTCTACGAAGAGATTTTGTGTGTTCTTCGTAGGAACAGGGTCTGGCTTTGCTTTCGTGGGCTTCGTATAGAAGTATGGAACAAGCTCAAACTTGCCGGTACCCACCCCCTTGACCTTCTTCTCGCGGCGAATTTTCACATCGCGTAGATCTTCGGCGGTGAGATCGAAGAGGAACGCCTCACTCGTGAGCGGAGGCTGCTCAGGCTCGGCGGGAGCTGTCAACGCCTTAGCCGCCTCAAAGCCGAGTGCTTCAATATCGAAAGCACCCCGCGACGCGGCGTAGTAGATGCGCTCGGTCAGCTGCGCCGGGCAGGAACGGTAATTGGGGCAGCGCATATCGACGTCGCCCTCTTTACCGGGAGCCAACGTCGTACCGCAGGAAGGACACTCGGTGGGCATAACGAACTCGCGTTCATGACCGTTACGAAGAGCAACAACAGGCCCCACGATCTCGGGAATCACGTCGCCAGCCTTACGAAGAACCACGGTGTCTCCGATAAGCACACCCTTAGCCTTCACCACATCCTGATTATGTAAGGTTGCGCGTTCAACGGTAGAGCCCGAGACAAGCACGGGTTCCATCACACCATAGGGGGTCACGCGACCGGTACGCCCAACATCCACGCGAATATCGAGAAGCTTGGTGTTAACCTCTTCGGGCGGGTATTTGTACGCTACAGCCCAGCGCGGCACTCGCGAGGTGTACCCCAGTTGAGTCTGCGCTACAAAGTCATTGACCTTGATGACAATGCCGTCGATCTCGTGCACCAGAGAATGGCGCTTTTCACCGTACTCGGCAATATACCGAAGAATATCATCGACTGAAGTAAAAAGTTTGCTGTATGGACTGGTGGGAAGCCCCCAAGCGGCCAATTGCTCGTAGGTTTGGTACTGGGAATTCACATCTAACCCGGTCCGCGAGCCCACGCCATGAACATACATACTCAGAGGGCGTTCAGCGGTCACGGCAGAGTCTTTCTGACGCAGGGATCCTGCCGCGGCGTTTCGGGGGTTGGCGAACGGGTTCTTCCCCTCAGACACCATTTTTTCGTTGAGTTTCTTGAAGTCTGCCGATGAAATGAAAACCTCGCCGCGTACTTCAAGCTCCGCCGGGTGGTTCTCCCCCGCTAATTTCTGTGGGATTGAGGCTATAGTGCGCACATTATGGGTTACATCCTCACCCGTAGTACCGTCACCACGAGTAGCCGCACGCACCAACACACCGTTACGATACAGCAGATTGACCGCAAGACCATCAATCTTCAGCTCCGTAAGCCACTGCGGTGCGGTGCCGGTGAGAAGACGGGTATTTTCCTCGGCCTTTGTTAGCCATGCCCGAAGCTCCTCAAGAGAAAAAACATCCTCAAGGGAGTACATGCGTACCAGATGGGTTACCGGCGAAAAAGCCTCGCTGACTTCTCCACCTACCTCTTGGGTAGGCGAATCGTTAGCAATCAACGCGGGATATTGTGCCTCAATCTGCTCAAGCCTGCGGTAGAGCCTATCGTATTCGGCATCTGAGAGAGTCGGGGCATCTTCCTGATAGTAGTCATGCCGGGCGGTGCGAATAGTATCGGTCAGCTCGGCATATTCGGCGCGAATAGTATCAGTCAGCTCAGCGCTCGAATCTAGCGCCTTGAGGGCACGGTCAAGGGATGCGGGAGTTTCAGCAAGATTTTCAGTCACCCCACTAGTCTAACCGTTCGCTCTCCCCGATGCGCCGGTTAATGTCACGGGGAAAGACTAGTCTTGCGCTTCTATGGCGTCAGCAACAATCACGGTAATATTATCGCGACCACCCGAGCGCAACGCCTCATGCTGTAGCACATCGGCGGCATCTTGCGGGTGACGTATAGAGGTAAGAACACGCGCCATATATTCATGGGAAAGCTCGCCAGAAAGACCGTCCGAGCAGAGCATCAGACGGTCGCCCACTCGTGCGGGAAGCACCCAAAAATCGGGTTCCCAAAAATTACCTGTACCTAGTGCACGGGTAATCACATTTCTGCGCGGGTGCGTTAGGGCTTCAAGCTGAGTAATCTGCCCTTCATCCACCAAATATTGAACCTCAGAGTGATCAGTAGTGACCTGCTCAAGAGATACATTGCCCTCGTTGCCCGGCAGGCGTTCCATTTCAGCATGGTGAATACCATCGTCTTCACGCATCAACCGGTATGTACGAGAATCGCCAATATTAAAGACAACCCACAGGTACTGCTGACCTATATTGGTAAGCCACGCGCCGGTTACGGTGGTACCGCCTGAACGCGAGAGCGCATCTTTAATACTGTCGTTCGTTTCACCCAAAATCTCACGTGTGCGATCAAGGGCACGCACAATTTCATGGTTCAGTTCATTTGTTAAACGACGATGACGTTGCTTTGAATTTTTATCTTGGTAGTCCTGTTTAATCTTTTCGACACGCTGGCGGTAGTTTTCTTGTTCTTCTTCGCTCATACCGCCGGGTCGAGTAAAAAAATGCGAATACGCCAGCTGACGTACACACAACCGCGATGCGACCTCTCCCGCTTCGTGACCGCCCATACCGTCGGCCACCACGCATAGAGACCCCGCTACAGCCATCGAGTCCTCGTTGTTGTCACGATGAGCCCCACGATGAGTCGCACCACCGGTGCGCAGGGTCAGGTTCAAGGGAGTTGCCATGATGTATCGTTCTCCGTTATGTAACTAGCGCCGGGCGTAACCGCCACAGGGTCTACATTACCAAAGCTACGCACGTTGCGTGTGCCTTGGTACGTCAGAGTAAAGCGGTCGCCATACTCTTTGAGCGTTTCGGCGGTCTCGCTGTCGGTCAGCACAGAACCAGGTTCCGCGAGAGATACCAGCCGTGAAGCAAGGTTTACGCTCGAACCATAAACATCTCCACGATTCGCCAGGACCTCGCCCCAAATAAATGCTACACGCACTTCTGGCAGTTCAGGGTCTTTTCCGATTTGCTCCGCCAGTTTCAGACTGATCTCGGCGATAGCCTCGGGAGCCTCCGTGAGGAAGAAAACTTCATCGCCTAGAGTCTTAATGATGCGCCCGCCGCTCGGAGCAATAATGTCGAGGCAGCTTTGCTCAAAACGGTTGATAAGACGCGCTAATTCGGGGGCACTCAGGTTACGAACCAGGGAGGTATACGACACCAAATCAACGAAACCTACACCCCGCACGAGGGGAAGCTGAGCTGGCTCCGGCCCCAGCTTTTTATTCTCGCGCAGAGCGAGACGAAGAACACCCGTATACATTTGACGACGATAAGCATAGAGAGCGAGTTCTTCGAGAACCGGCATGAGATCTGCAAGACGGAAAAGAAGCTGACGGCGTGCCTGCGCATCGTCTACACCATCACGATCCATAATGTCGTGCACCAGCGTTTCAATCTGCCACGCCACAATGCGATCGGTCAGCTGCCCTACGGACCGTGTCAAAGAGACAATGCTCTCTTCCGCAACAAGATTCGTTCGGTTGAGATTCTCCAGGTCTTCGAGCATACTGACGTCGAGTTCCGTGAAATGAGGATCGGCAGCGTGAATATCAGGAAAACCCATATTGCGCCAGATCCGGCGAGCATCTTCAAGGCTCATCTGCGCGGCAGCAGCGGCTTCTCGGGGTTTATATCGGCGGCCCTCTCCCAGCAGGGCGCGTTCAAGCACGCGCACGCCTTCTTTTGAGGTTTCGTCACGGTAAATATTGTTTTGCGCCAGGTTCTGCAGAATACGCAGATTCAACATCTGGGTTTCGGGGCCCAACGTTCGGGGATTCTTATACGGGGTAGCCTCAACGCTATCGCCAGATAGGCTCTCATGAGTCATAGGCGTTGAGTTCTCCTTCCTTGTCCCCTGGATATATGCAGCACACTGTATTCGGGTGCAATATTTCACATTAAGAATACCCGTGTGCTCTTCCGGGCAGACATAAAAAGTATGCTTGCCCACATTATTCTACCCTTACCAGGCAAAAATCTCGCCCGCTAGACCCTAAACATAACTAACACGTAACGGATAGTAGTCCTGCCAGGCATGCTCGACAATATTCCGGAACCGTTCGGGGTTTGGAAGGTGCATAAGCTGGTGCCGAAACCCTCCTGCATAATCAACATGGAAAGATCCGTACCCCATCCAAGCACCCAGGCTACTCTGCGAAACCCAACGATTTCCCATGCCGTCAAGCAGCAAGGATATGTCAGCATTACGGCGCATCAGACCCTTAATAATCATGATGCGATGCGTGGTGATAGCGTATCGTGTGACAGACCAGCGCCATATCTTACGAAGAGCCACCAGAGCGGTAACCGCAGCTACCACACTGCCCGCCCAGAAGAGCAGCCCCGATGATCGTGCGGTCGAGGCAAAACTTGCTGAGGTAAAGGCCACCAGCAGGTAGACGAAGGCTCCCACAAGAGCGCCGGGATGAGCCCTCGTCAAGATAATGGTCTGTTCGCCGGGGTAGAGTTTGCCACGCAGTTTCATGCTTATGCCTTTGCAGAAGTATTAGGGGTTATCTCAGACGGTGTTAGCGTTGGAGAATCTTCCTGTCTAAGGGCAGGATAAAAATTACCGTAGCTTCCATCCGCCGGACGCAAATGTTCAATGTCTCCTACGGAATAGGCCTGCACGGCACCGGTTGTATCACGAATTAGGATGCGCCCTTGAGCATCAAGATCGGTTGCGACTCCGGTGACGATGCGTCCATCAGGAAGGTGCACCGATACCTCGGCTCCCAGCGTCACCGTGGCGGCACGTGCCTGATCAAGCAGAGACCGTCCGCACAGCAAAGTTTTTTGGGGGTCTCCCCCAACGCTTACAAACTCACGATAGCGACGGGCAAAAATGGTCAGCATACGGTTCAAAACCACATGATTATCAACGGGTTCACCGCGTTGGATAAGAGCGCTCGTGGCGGTCGGTACAGGCACCTGGTCTTCACGCATATTCAGGTTCTGCCCAATCCCCACGACAATGCTCAGGCGCTCTTTCCTCCCCGGCGCTTGAGCCGGTTCGCTCAGAAGCAGGGCGAGAATACCGCATGCCTTACGACCTTGAATGACCAGATCATTGGGCCATTTCAAGGCGGCATCAAGCCCCAACTCACGCCAGACATCAAGCACGCTCAGCCCGGCAAGCATAGTCAGCCAATGGTAGCTTGTGGGTGGCAGTTGTTGCCCAATACCCGCATGGGGGCGCACCACAATGCTGGTGGCTAAGCAAGTACCCGCAGGAGCTGTCCACGCGCGGTCCATACGTCCTTTTCCGGCAGTCATATAAAGGGTGGTAAAAACCGACAATTCCCCCAATTCGGTACGTTCGCACGGTTCCCCGCGTGTAAGGCGCCGAACAATTTCGGTGTTTGTCGTATCGACAACATCGTAAACGCGCACGAAGCTGTACCCTGCCTCACGTGCTTCGGGGAGAATACGGGACGGATCAAGGATTGCAGGCCTCTGGTCTGGTAGCGACATATGTACCATCATAGTGGCTCGGAGCCTTGTACACTCTGTACTTCGTGATGCTGAGCTCTCGTACGGGTGTGAGATAGTAGAGTAACTGGGGTCTACGCCCTGCGCGTACCCTTGGAGACAGATAACCACCGGTAAATACCACAGGAAAGGAACCCGCCATGGCATACTATGTCATTTCTTACGTCTACGGAGACCCAGCCCTTCAGGATGCACATCGTCCGGCGCACCGTGAATACCTCTCTACACGCGTTCAGGAAGGTACGATCGTAGTTTCCGGTCCGCTTCTGAAAGACTCGGTGTCCGTAGGTGCTCTCCTAATCGCTCAAGTTGATTCTTTTGATGCCGCCGAGACCATCGTCAAGAACGACCCCATGAAAATTGGCGGTGCCGTCGAGTCCTACACTATCGGCGAATGGAACCCGGTTCTGGGCAGCATCCGCTAGTTTTACCCCTCAGTACCGTTTTCGACCCGCCGCTTTGTGCCCTCACCAGGCAACGAACCGGCGGGTTTATCACGATGGGGCATAGGAATCTGACCGGCAACACGTATAACGAAAATACGCGGGTACCTGGCACCATGACCGCCCCGCACACTATAGTTGATAGGGTAGCTTTTCTAGCCTGAGAAAACCTACTATCTGTATCGACACCGCACGTCATAAACACCCTCTACCCATGATGCGTGCCGCACGAATCGAGGAATACATGTCTGAGAACGCTCAGGAATACGACTTGAGTACGACCGCCGGTAAACTCGCCGATTTTTATGCTCGTCGCGAGCAGACCCTTGCCCCCGGCGGGCAGGCAGCTGTAGATAAACAGCATGCACGCGGTAAGAATACGGCGCGCGAGCGCATCGACATGATTCTCGATGAGGGTTCTTTTGTAGAGTTTGACGCCTTAGCTCGCCACCGTACCACGGCTTTCGGTATGGACAAGAAAAAACCGCTCGGTGACGGCTTAGTTTCGGGCTACGGCACCATTGATGGGCGTCTTGTCGCTATCTATTCTCAAGATTTTACGGTGTACGGGGGTTCGCTCTCGCAGGTGAACGGCGAGAAGATCGTGAAGGTGCAGAAGTTTGCCCTCAAGAATGGCTGCCCGGTGATCGGCATTAACGATGGCGGCGGGGCTCGCATCCAGGAGG
Organism: Rothia dentocariosa ATCC 17931; assembly: GCF_000164695.2. NCBI lineage: Bacteria > Bacillati > Actinomycetota > Actinomycetes > Micrococcales > Micrococcaceae > Rothia > Rothia dentocariosa. The sequence goes on along the minus strand of NC_014643.1, from coordinate 1,640,952 downwards.
GGGTGGCCTCTCTGGCGCTGTTTGCCGATATTTTCCGGATGAATGTGCGTTCTTCGGGTGTTATTCCACAGATTTCAATTATTATGGGTCCCTGCGCAGGTGGTGCCGCATACTCCCCCGCGCTCACTGATTTTATTGTGATGGTCGATAAAACCTCGCATATGTTTATCACGGGTCCGGACGTTATTAAGGCGGTCACCGGTGAGCAGGTTGACATGGAAACCTTGGGCGGCGCCCGTCAGCATAATGCAATAACCGGCACGAGTGCTTACCTTGCCGAAGATGAAGAAGACGCTTTCGATTTCGTGCGGGAGCTTTTGGAATTCTTGCCCTCCAATAACCTGTCAGAGTCGCTGCCGTTGGATCATGACCAGGAGTTTGAGGTCGTGGTGGATGATCTGGATCTTGATACTCTCATCCCCGATTCTGCGAATCAGCCTTATGATATGCGCGATGTGATCGAGTCCGTGGTTGATGATGGGCATTTCTTCGAGCTTCAGGCGTTATTCGCCCCGAATGTCATGATTGGTTATGCCCGTGTGGAGGGTCGCACAGTGGGTATTGTGGCAAATCAACCTACACAGTTTGCGGGATGTCTCGATATTGCCGCCGCTGAGAAGGCTGCGCGTTTTGTGCGTAATTGCGATGCTTTCAATATTCCGATTTTGACGTTTGTGGACGTTCCCGGATTCTTGCCAGGTACGGATCAGGAGTTCAACGGTATTATTCGCCGCGGTGCTAAGCTGCTCTACGCCTATGCGGAGGCGACTGTACCGCTCATTACAATCATTACTCGCAAGGCTTTTGGTGGCGCATATATTGCGATGGGGTCAAAAACGCTGGGAGCCGATATTAACATGGCGTGGCCTACCGCCCAGGTAGGTGTGCTTAATGGTCAGGGGGCGGTCAATATTCTTTATCGTCGTGATCTTGCCGCAGCTGCGGAGGCTGGCGAAGATGTTGAGGGACGCCGTTCTGAGCTGATTGAGCAGTATGAGGAAGAGATTCTGAACCCGTACCAGGCCGCCGAGTTGGGGTATGTGGATGAGGTTATCGCCCCCCATGAGACCCGTGTGCGTATTATCTCTTCTCTTCGCGCTCTGCATGATAAACGTGCCGCTATGCCTGCGAAAAAGCACGGAAATATTCCGCTGTAGTTCTTGACCGCTCTTAGTTCACGTTGTGATGCAGTACTGACCGGGGTTCGCACCAAGATACTGCATTATCGGTTATTTATTGTCAGGAGGCGCCTGTGGCAGGCTACAATCCGCTGAATTATTTCTCTTTCGGGAAGAAGAAGGATGCTCATACGACTCCCAAAGAGTCCGCTGATCAGGTTTTACCACAGGACGGTACCTCGGAGGCTGCCCCGCACGCTGATACCGTGGATCCTGCGGACATTCAGGAGGATTCACAATCTTCCGAGCAGCCTCTGCTGCGTGTTATCAAGGGTAATCCGACGGTTGAGGAGATTGCCGCACTCACCGTATTGGTAGCTTCATATCAGAGTTCGCAGGCTCAGCAGGAGCACAATTCGATTCTGACGGCGGCTTCTCGTTTGCTTAACCGGCGTCAGCGGCTGGGGGCTTCGCTGCGTCCCGGCCCGGGATCGTGGCGTAGGGCTCGCCCGATGTAACCTTGCTGTCGCTGCGGCAAAATATCGAGTCTCGTGCGCTATAACGTACGAGGCTCGACGTATATGAAGAGAAATATGTATGGCTTCTCTGGAAGATATTTAGATGCCCTATATACTAGGTATATATAGCGAACCACACTAAAATGCCCGAAAGGTGGTTCAGATATGTCTAAAGAATACAAAAATTATGCTGTGCCGCTTGAGGCCGTTGAGATTCTTTTTCTGCCGGCTCTGCGGCGGCTTAGTCGTGCAATCCCCCGCACCGTGGCGGATATATCGCAGTCCCTCTCTGAACAAACACACGCTTTAGGCACCAAAGAAGAACTTCAGGATCTCAAATCCGGTGCTTTTATACACCAGGTCAAGGCGACTCTCCAGGCGATGGCTCGCCTGGGCTATGTGCTGGTCGTTCCCAAAACCACAACCTCGAAAACTCGCTATCTGCTCAGCGATTCCGGTGCCGACATTCTAACGGCGCAGATTCGGCGCCGCGGCAGCGTCATTCCCCAAAGCGCTCGATATGAGCTCCAAAAACTGTTTACTCCGCTTTACGCAAGCGCTCCTAAGGACCCAGACACGCTGGATTCCCACGATACCCCATCCCAAGATAAACACGAACATAGTTCGTATACCCCGATGACCACCCCATTGAGTCCCGGTGCGTCTTTGCGGGATGCGCATCCCGATCTTATTTTGGCTCAGGCGGCATATGCGGCAGATTTTGCCGGTGATCTTATCGAACGTATTTATGCTGTTTCACCAACATATTTTGAATATATTGTGGCAGATGTCTTTAATTCTTTAGGGACTTTTCATGCAGCAGTTATAGGCGGCCCTAACGATCACGGGATTGATGTTCTTGTACATTATCCTAAAGAACTTTGTTTTCCGCCTATCTATGTTCAAGCAAAACATTATTGCGGATCATCAAAAGTAACCCTCAGCGATATTCAAAAATTTGCTGGAGCAGTTCTTTTACACAATGGGTTACAGGGTGTTTTTGTTACCTGTGGAGAATTTGCTGCGCAGGTTCCGCAACAAATGGAAGCTCTTCCCGGGGGCAACCGCATTGCTCTGGTTGACCGTGACCGTTTAGTTTCACTGATGATTCGACACCGTGTGGGGGTCATTCATGCTCCGGGAGAATGCACCTACAGAATTGATGAAGAGTACTTCTCCCGCGGAATTCCGCAGGATTCTCATGAGTGACACCTTCGAAGGGCAGCAGAATCCTGTATAAATAGACCGCAAAGCTAGATCAGCAGTTCTGCGCACCTTCCTGTCATAATTCATCCTTTTGGATGAATACACTTATTCCTTTTTCCCGTTTATACTAGTAGAACAGTAAATATAGATATCAACAGGGGTACTTGTGACCATCGTAAATACGAACATGCTTCGGCATGAGAAAACACCGGTAGATAACATTCTTAAAGCGCTTTCCTGGGATGATATTCCAGAGGAGTACCGCGATGATTGCCGTGATATTGCGGTTCGAGCGGCATTAGCGCTTTTGCGCCAATTTGAACGAGCACATGAGCACGGACAGAAACTGCTTTTTCCCGAACTTTACACTCCAGTTGGGGTTGAAATAGGTTTCACCATGACCCAGCGCTATATTGCGGTGGGTAAATCCGTGTTATTTCGTGATGCGATTGACAAAATTATTGTCGCATTCGTAAATCATGATTATCTTGATGTATCGCTCAGTAATCTGCATCCGGGAAATTTGCTCTATTCTTTGAGCGAACGTGGGCTTGATTTTCTTCAACGCTCTGAGGACGAACAGCGTGAAATTCTAGAGGATCTTTTCTATCCCATTATTGGCACGCATTTGTTCTATATGCAGGATTACTATCCGCGACTGCTGGCTCAAATTAATGTGCGCAATATTGCTCCTATTGCCCTATCGGTTATTCCGCTGCATCTGAGCGTTACAGAGAGTAAACTTCGTGAGCTTGTGATGCGCGAATGTGGCTTTGTGCAGGGATGGTACGGTCTCACCCAACTGGAACAGCAGCTTTTTGAGACATCATGCGCCGAATCTGTGCGTGGGCTTCTTGATGCAGGCTACCTGCGCCCTAAGGAGCACCACGATAAGATCGCATATGCGCTCACGACCGAGGGTAAGAATCTGCGGTACAGTTTCCCGCACGGGGTACCTGCCCAAGCACTCAGCGATATTTTCGATGATGCTCCCGTCTCCCTGCTCACGGTGGATCAGCTTAAACACCATGAGAAACTTCTCATTCGTATGGGGCACGTCATCATGGATGCGGTACTCGCCAAAGGCGAGAACGCAAAGCTGCCCCTGGCCGATGTGGATCATGCTATTGCCCAGGATGCTGAGATTCAGCAGCTTGCAGACGAAGACTCTCCTGAGTATTTGCAGGGACGCGAGCATGTTTATGACGTGCTGTTGGCGCACCGTTACCTTGAAGAGGGAGATGAAGATGAGCAAGAGGTCTTCATGGTGGGGTCTGCCTACGCCGATGCTCTTAATAGCGTAGAGGACGGCTCGATTGACGAGTTGATGCGCCGTGCGTTCCTCGATCCCGCGGCGGCGGAACAGATTCCGCATCCGCATCATATGCTTTTCGATATTCTGACCTTGGTGCGTGACAACCCGGATATCAATTTCTACGACCTGTTCGCGAAGGTTGAGGACACGCTGGATTTGCCGTATCTGCAGGCTCGTTTAGCGCCGCATCGCTCCAATACGACTCCTCGCGTGCGCAACCGGTACGCGGTTGCGGTTCAGGTTTTGAAACAGGAAGGCTATCTGCAAGTTCATGGTGGGCAGAGCGGTAGGCTTTCTCGTAAGGATCCCGAACGGTATACACTCACGCAGAGCGCCATAGAGCTTTTGGAGCGCTTCCCCAACGGTATTCCGGAGACTGTTGCCGCGCGTATCGTACCGCTTCAGAAGCAGGCACTTCGACACAAACTTCCCGAGGATATCGCGGCTGCGCTCAATACTGGCCGTAAACCGTATGAGAAGCGAGAACATCCTCAGGATTCCTATTCCTACCAGAATTCGCGCGGGCATTACGGGTCAGGTTCCCGCTCGGGCTATGGTGCTCCCGTTCAGGCGACCCCGCAGAACATTGCCCAGGCACAGGGCGGTTCGGGTGTTTCTTCGGCAGCTTACGCTTCGCAGTCCTTCACCCAGCCTGCCCCCGCCTACCAGACACCTGCGCCGGTACCGTCTCAGACACCCGGTGTAGAGCAGTCGTCGGATGCGCCTTCGGACGCTCTCAGCGCCGTCGAAGCCGCAAGGAATGCTGTGCAGGATGCGCAGAGGCGCTACCGCGATGTCTTCAAACGTGCTCTTCTTCAGCCCCAGCTGCAGGCAGTGACGAAGGACCGTTTCACCGATATTGCGGCAGACTTGTTCTCAGTACGCGGATATACGGCTGAACGTGCGGATGCTTCACAGGGTGTTCAGGTTATTGCTTACCCCTCTGGTGGGCAACGCGACCGTGCATTCTATGTGCGGGCTCAGCGTTCAGCCGACGGTGCGGTCAGCGTACAGGATATTACCAACCTGTACCTCTCTCTAGAGCAATTGGGCGGTCAACTGGGTGCATTTATCACGGATGGAACTTTCGGTGATGATGCATACGATGAGTACATTCGATGCTCCACCAAGTACCCGCATATTCTGGTGGATCTTATCGCGGGCGACGAGCTCATGAACCGTCTAATTGCCCATCGTTTGGGTATTCGTGACGGTCGGGTGCCCGGGACGATAGAGCTCGATGATGCGTATTTCGGCGGTTCTGACTCCGCTGCATCGTAATTATCTTAAGTACCCCTCACGCGACGGTGGCTGATAATCTCAGGATTGCTCAGCCGCCGTCGCGGCGTATGCGGTGTACGTAAGTTTCGGCGCTTCACGTACTGGACATACAGCGCAATAATGCCGTGCTGTATGCCACGCTACGTTAGTATGAAAAGTATGAGCATTCACCACGAAATTCCGGAGATTTACCACGTAAAGCGAGCGCTGACCGACGTCGATCACATCGCCAACGAATTCTACGAAGCGGTTTTAGATTTAGATCCCGTCATTGCAACGGAGCAGGGGCGCACGGGTGTCGCGACTCAGTTTCGCGACTATTCCCCCGCCGGGGAGGAAGCCTACATACAGTTAGTGCGAGCAACCCTCAAGAAACTTGATCAGGTCATTCCCATAGACGATGTTGATCTTGTGACTCTTGATGCCATGCAGGAGCGTCTGGGGCTTAGTCTTGAGAGCCACCGTGCCGGACTGGGCGGCTGGCAGTTAAACAACATTGTTTCGGTTCCTCAAGAGATTCGCGGCGGGTTCGATCTGATGGCGCGAAATACCGAGCAGGATTGGGCTAATATTGCCGGGCGTCTGTTCAACGTTCCGCAGGCGATCACCGGGTTTGTTCAGACTCTGCATACGGCTCGGGTTGCCGGCTATGTCTCACCGCGTCGACAGATAGAGATTGTTATCGAGCAGATCGCCGCGTATATCGCCGAGGACGGTTTCTTCGATGAGCTTGCCGCCGAGATTACTCAGGCGGTACCGGATCTTGCCGAGCAGGCGCGGCGGGGTGCTAAAGCGGCAAAAGATGGGTACGCCACGCTCAGGACGTACTTGCACGAGGTGCTGCTCCCGGCAGCTCCCCAGCAGGATGCGGTCGGCCGCAAACTCTATGCCCTGCATTCTCGGGCATCCTTGGGGGCTTCTGTCGATCTTGATGAAACCTATGCATGGGGTGTGCAGGAGCTTGACCGCATTATCGCTCAACAGCGGCAGGTTGCCGAAGAGATCGAACCCGGAGCATCGATTGAACGTGCCAAAGAGATCCTGGATGCCGACCCGTCACGCACTCTGCACGGAACCGATGCGCTCCGCGAGTGGATGCAGTCGCTCTCGGACCGCGCGGTGCACGAGCTCGCAGGTACCCAGTTTGATCTTGACGGTCCAATGCTGCGTCTGGAATGCCGCATCGCCCCTACCCATGAGGGCGGCATCTATTACACCGGCCCCTCCCCCGATTTTTCGCGCCCCGGGCGCATGTGGTGGTCTGTTCCTAAGGGCGACGATACATTTGGCACGTGGCGCGAGACTTCGACGGTGTACCACGAAGGCGTTCCGGGGCATCATCTGCAAACTGCTATTGCGCTGGTCATGAGTGAGAGCATGAATAAATGGCGCTCGCAGCTGATCTGGGTTTCCGGGCACGGTGAAGGCTGGGCGCTCTACGCTGAGCGCCTGATGGAAGAATTCGGGTTCTTGACCGATCCTGGAGACCGTATGGGCATGTTGGATGGTCAGCGGATGCGCGCCGCCCGCGTGGTTTTCGACATTGGCGTGCACTGTGAGCTTCCGATCCCCGATGCTTGGGCTGAACCGCTGGGGGTTGCACCAGGTACCTTGTGGACTCCTGAGCTGGGGTACGAGTTCTTGAAACTCAATCTAGAGGGTACCGAGAGCGTTATCCGTTTTGAGTTTTTGCGGTATCTAGGGTGGCCCGGGCAGGCGCCCAGCTATAAGGTGGGTGAACGTTTGTGGCTTCAACTTCGAGACGATGCGCTTCGTGATGGGTTGTCTTTACGTGAGTTCCACACGAAGGCTCTTATGCTCGGTTCAGTAGGGCTCGATACGCTACGACGCGCCCTCACCGATGAGGTCATGCCCCATAGCGATGATGAGGATGACGACGACGATGATTAAACCCCTGCGCTTTACCGGGGAATAAAGCTAAACCCTAGAGAGCTGGCGCTAAAACCCGTATATTGTGCTGCGTATCGTACATAAACCTATGAACATACAGCAAAGTGTACGGGTTTTAGTGTGGTTAAACGCGGCGCATCAGCTAGGGAATAAGGTTCGGTTTGACCTGTACAAGATGCGGGGCGAAACGACATTCGTAGTCGGTGATAGGCCTGTCCGATTCGCGAATACCCATACCGACCGCCTCGCCATTGACCATCCAGATGCCCAGCATCGGCAGGTTAGTGCGGTTAATAATCCCCGAGTACACCGGCGGGGCAACAAAATCCTGATATACAAATTCGCTTTCAGGTACGTTGATAAAGTGGTCATCGTCCTCATCACGCACAAAGACATCATAATCGGGAGCATTGATCTCAATACCATCGCCTTCGCGGCCAAATATCGGTTTACGCACCCAGTTCTTCAGACCGCCTCGCGTGCCTACATGGGTTTCTAAGAGGTTGGGATGGTTGGGATATAAATCCCATAGAGCGGCGAGCAGAATCTTATTCGACAGGAACATCTTCCATGCGGGCTCAATCCAACGGTTCATCATATCGTGGTAGGCGAAGAGCAGCTTATCGTAACCGCTTTCGCTATCGGTCACCATATCTTCCCAGGGATAAAGCTTAAAAAGGTTCTCGATGCGTTCTCCCTCAGGGTCTTTCCAGATTTTTAGGGTCTCATCGAAAATAACCTCGTCGATACGGATAAGCTTCGTGGTCAGGCCCGCACGATTGGCGGCATGGGCTATAAGCCAGAGGTTGTTATAGTCTTCATCGTTAACATCGATTTCTTCGGTTACACTCGCTAAGTGCAGTCGTGGCGAACGCCCATGAGAGAGATCGTACGCAAACATTTGCCGCCAGCGTTCGGTAAAAGCCTCACCAATTTCACCCCAGTGCACGTAACCGCGGGTATCGAGGCGTTGATCGCTCGCCCAAGTCTTTTGGCTGATAGCGGCCTCAACGATGCCAGTTGGGGTATCGGCGTTGTATTCCAGGAGTTTGAGAGGATCGCCGGGCACCCCGGAGTAGATGAAATCGAAGCGACCGTAAAAATCCGGTTCGTGGCGGTTCCACGATTCTTTAGCCAGGTTAAAGGCGGCTTCGGGAAGACCGAGCGTTCCGTAGGCACCAGATGCCATACGCTCAATAGCGTGCAGGCACATTTGATGAACCTCACGCGCCTGGTCCCGCAGATTGGTCATTTCTGCGGGTGTAAAAACATAGGCCGCATACTCATTCCAATAGTGCTGCAGATCGTGTGGACCATCGACGCTATAGGTCAGGCCTTCGTCAATAATGGTTTGTTCCCAGCCGGGGCGTCCCACCGGAAATTCTTCGCGTTTCATATTATCTTTCGTGATAAGACACCGCCGCTGAGTACGATGTGCAGTATAGGAACTTGTAGAGAATTCTCATCTGCGGGGCGTATAGAGCAACCGGCGCAGGTATAGATACGTCGGCCGGGTGTTTGTATCCCTTGAGAAAATACGCGAGGCGGGCTATCCGCCGGAGGTACCGCCTCCGGACTTCGAGCCTCCGCCGAAGCCGCCTTTACTCCCGGAGCCGCCACCTTTATTATTCGAGCTGCTTCCACCCTTACCGCCCGAGTTATTCCCTGTCAGCCCCGTTCCCTTAGAGGTCGTAGTCTTGCCGCCGCTGCGCGATTCCGTCACCTTGCCCGAGGAATAGGTGGAAGTCTTTTTAGCACTCTTATAGGAGGATTCAAATCCGCCGCCGCTGCGGGAAAGACCGCTGTATACCGTTCCCGAATTGGGGCGTGTGGTGCTGCCGCCGCTCAGAGATGATCCCACGGCGGGGATGGATGTGGTACCGGCGCTGCGGCGCCCTAGGTAGTACCACAGGAACGCATTGGTTGTACCGGAATGGTGTGTCGTGCCCGAATTACCGGAATTCTGAGTTCCGGAATGAGAATCGCCCGAAGAACCAGAGCTGGAATCCGAAGAAGTATTCCCAGCCTCTTTCTCTGCCCTCTCACATTGCTCATCCTCAACGCGCAGCCCGGTGTTGGAGTCTTGACAAACCTGAGCGTATTCTTCACCGTCCGCGCTAAAGGCTTCCTCGCTCTGATGCAAAGAGTTATAGGCGAATATGCCGCCGCCTGCCAAAAGGGCACCGGCGCCGAACACTGCGAGCGCTTTCTTACCGGTACCGCGTGCAGGAGGAGACTTGAGGTCTTGACTGTCCTGTACGTTCTCCGGATGCTCTACGTCTGCGACATCTGCGGTTTGATGTTCGGCCCCGCTCACGGGTCATTTCTCCTTCACACTATCCTGTCTCGGTGATAACAGGCTCTTTTCAGGATACCAAGCACACCTCGCACAAAGGCTTTTCTTAGCCGATAAAAATTAGCAATAATACGTGCCTCGGGTCTTTTTCGGTGGCGCTTGCACGGTCACGCTATGTCATACAGTCATAGTTCGTCACACTAATTACCGCTGTTCTCTCTTACGGGTCTACAGTAACGCCATGCCTACTACACATGAAACACCGCAAAAATCTAGATTTCCCAGCTGGGCTACTTCTTTCGGACATCAAATTATAGCTTCCCTTATTCTGGGCATCGCGCTCGGGTACGTTGCACTCACCCTCGGCGGCGATGCAAAAAATAACCCCAACTGGCTCATGGCCACTCTAGACGCTGTCGGCACGTCCTATGTGACTCTCCTTAAGGCCGCGGTGATCCCGCTGGTGTTTACCGCCGTCGTTGCCTCAATCTCGAATCTCTCGCAGGTGACGAATGCGGCGCGTTTAGCGGTTAAGACTCTTATCTGGTTCGCTATTACAGCATTTTTTGCGGTCTCCATCGGTATCGTACTGGGGCTGCTCGTTCAGCCTGGTGTGGGTGCCGAGGTAAGCGCCTCGGGCAGCACCAGCACCCGGGGATCATGGACAGCATTTCTGACCGGGATTATCCCCTCCAATTTCTTAGGGCTTGAGGTCACCACGAAAACCACCGACTCCGGTATAACCTCTTCGGTCTCCTTTAACGTGCTCCAAATGCTCGTGATTTCGGGGGCTATCGGTATTGCGGCCCTGAAGGTAGGCGATGCGGCTAAGCCCTTTATTGATATCGTCAAGAGCGCGCTCGCCATTATTCAGAAGGTACTGTGGTGGATTATTCGCCTCGCTCCGCTGGGCACGATCGGGCTGATCGGGCATGCCGTCTATGCCTACGGGTGGACATCTATGGGCTCGCTGGTGAAGTTCATTGCGGCACTGTATGCGGGTCTGCTCCTCGTGTTCCTGGTGGTGTATCCCCTGATCGTGAAGCTCAACGGGCTCTCTGTGAAACAGTACTTCTCGGGCGTATGGCCCGCATTGCAGCTTGGTTTCGTATCACGATCCTCGATGGGCACTATGCCCATGACTGAGGCCGTTACCGAACGTAATCTCGGCGTGCCGCGTGCATACGCATCCTTTGCAGTGCCGCTGGGTTCTACGACCAAAATGGATGGATGCGCCTCCGTCTACCCCGCGCTGGCAGCTATTTTTGTGGCGCAATTCTACGGAGTACACCTGGATATTTCGCAGTATCTGCTGATTATTCTGGTGTCGGTGTTGGGTTCTGCCGCTACGGCAGGTACAACGGGCGCTATCGTGATGCTCACTCTGACCCTTTCGACTGTGGGTCTTCCCCTTGATGGAGTGGGTCTTCTATTGGCGATTGACCCGATTATTGATATGGGACGTACCGCCTTGAACGTTGCCGGGCAAGCTTTGGTTCCCACGATTGTCTCTAAGCGCGAGGGTATCCTCAGCGCCGAGATCTACAATGCACCGCGCAGCGCTAACGGGTTTGTGCCGCAGGATCTTGTGGAAGCCGCCCAGTCGAAGCTGATTCGTGGCGAGGATACCTCGCCTAGTTCTGCCAAGGTTACCGCTGCGTCCTAGGCGGTTCTTGGCTACGGCATAGGGTATGCAGCGCATCGGTATGGTACGGAGGTCGTTCTCTCGCATGAAGACCAATCTTGATACTCGTTCTAAAATAAAGATATGACTTCCCAATCTTCTGTTCCATCCGGTGCGTCGCATTCGGCATCAAAGCCCGCACCGCGCCTGATTCTGGCTTCCGCATCACCCGCGCGTAAAAAGCTCCTTGAAGACTCCGGCATTATGTTTGATATTCACGTCTCCGATGTCGATGAGGATGCGGTGCTCGCCAGTGCTGCCCAGCGTGCCCGCGAAGAGGGCCGCACTGACCTAACCCCGGCGGAGGTCTCCGGCATTCTTGCGGAGGCGAAGGCACGCGCGGTTGCTGATTCTCTTGCCGCCCAGGGTATAGTAAACGCCTTTGTACTCGGATGCGATTCGGTCTTTGAGTTTGAATCGGTAGCCTACGGCAAACCGCACACCCCTGAGAAAGCACGCGAGCGCATCACTGCGATGAGCGGTCGAAGCGGGGTGCTTCACACCGGACATTGCCTCATAGATTTACGTGATGGGATCGGTGAGACCGAGGATAAACAGCTTCCCGCTATTCAGCAGGTACGCAGCGCTACCGTAAACTTTGCGCCGATGAGCGCCGCAGAGGTTGATGCTTATGTTGCCACGGGTGAGCCACTTCATGTAGCGGGTTCCTTTACCCTCGACGGATATGGTGCTGCCTTTATTCAAGGCATCCGCGGGGAATCACATACGGTGATTGGGCTATCGGTGAATGCACTCAAGGAAATGCTCTCACAATATGGGATATCGATAAACATGTTCTGGAAGTCCTCATCAGACTAACGAGCGCTAAGCCAAACCCGGTATAAGCATCCTCACTTTTCTTATATTTTTCGCGTCATTCGGCGCTATATATTCGCCATTCTCAGCTTTTCTCGCTATGCTTTCGGCAGGATAAAAAGGAGAGCCTCAGTGACTCACAACCCGGCAAAAGCCATCAAAAACTTTACAGCTGTTCCCGGACACCATACCGGTCCGGTCAGTAAAATTCTTATTGCTAACCGCGGCGAGATCGCGGTACGTATTATTCGCGCGGCCCGTGACGAAGGTTTAGAGACCGTCGCCGTTTATGCAGAACCGGATCGCGATGCCCAGCACGTTAAACTCGCGGACGAGGCTTACGCGCTAGGAGGGGCGACCGCGCCCCAGTCATATCTGGTGATGGACAAGCTCATTGAGGTAGCTATTCGTTCCGGCGCGGATGCGGTGCATCCCGGCTACGGTTTCCTTTCAGAAAACGCCGAATTCGCCCAAAAAGTCATTGATGCCGGGTTAACCTGGATTGGCCCCTCCCCTGAATCTATTACCCAGTTGGGCGATAAAGTCGCCGCGCGCCATATCGCCCAGAAAGTGGGTGCCCCCTTGGTACCGGGGACCAAGGATCCCGTAGAGTCTGCCGATGAAGTGCTCGCCTTTGCCGACGAGCACGGTTTGCCCATCGCGATCAAGGCAGCGTTCGGTGGCGGCGGTCGCGGCATCAAGGTTGTGCGCAACCGCAGCGATATTATCGAGCTCTACGAATCCGCCGTGCGTGAAGCGGTCGCAGCCTACGGCCGCGGAGAATGTTTTATTGAGCGCTTCCTAGATTCCCCGCGCCATATCGAAACCCAGTGCCTGGCCGATGCTCACGGCAATGTGCAAGTCGTTTCGACCCGTGATTGTTCTCTTCAACGCCGTAACCAAAAGCTCGTAGAGGAAGCCCCCGCCCCATACATTACAGAAGAACAAAGCGACCGGCTCTATGAAGCATCCCGTAAGATTCTGCAGGAAGCCGGATACCAGGGTGCGGGTACCTGCGAGTTCCTGCTTGCCCCCGACGGAGCGATTTCCTTCCTGGAGGTAAACACCCGCTTGCAGGTTGAGCACCCGGTTTCCGAGGAAGTATCGGGTATTGATCTGGTGCGCGAACAGTTCCGCATTGCCCGCGGCGAGAAAATCGATCCGCAGAGCCCCCAGCTGCGCGGTCATTCCTTCGAGTTCCGCATCAACGGCGAAGATGCAGGGCGTTCCTTCATGCCAGCACCGGGTACCATCGAAAAACTTCGTGTTCCTTCCGGCCCCGGTGTACGCTGGGATTCCGGCTTCGTAGAAGGCGATGCTATCAGCGGCAACTTCGACTCAATGCTCGCCAAGCTCATCGTGACCGGTGCTACCCGCGAGCAGGCGATCGAACGCGCTCGCCGAGCCCTAGACGAGCTCACACTCGACGGCCTTCCGACAGTGGTTCCCTTCCACCGCGCAGTTCTGGACGAACCCGATTTCGCCCCCGCTGCAGGAGCAGATTTCAAGGTTCACACCCGGTGGATCGAAACCGATTACAAGAACACCATTTCGCCCTACTCCGGTGCTCCCGGCAGCGTGGATGATGACGATGCCGAACGTCAAACCGTGGTCGTTGAGGTTAATGGTAAGCGTCTTGAGGTTGTTATGCCCGAGCTGGGCGGTACTCCTGCCAAGAGCAGTTCAAAGCCCGCATCGAAAACCCGTAAGTCCCGTGCTCGCGGCGGTTCAAATGCGGTCAGCGGCGACGATCTGACAAGCCCCATGCAGGGTACGATCGTGAAGGTCTCCGTTGCCGATGGAGACACAGTCGCCGAAGGCGATCTGATCCTGGTGCTAGAGGCTATGAAGATGGAACAGCCTATCAACGCGCATAAGGCCGGTAAGATTTCCGGGCTGTCCTTGAAGGCGGGCGATACCGTCACCGCAGGTGCCGTTCTAGCCACCATCAAATAGCCTTCTAACGGGACTCTATGTCTATAGCCCGCCGGATGCGTTCTCTCATACGCATCCGGCGGTTTGTTGTTCGTGTGTTCCTAATTTTTCATCCTCGAACACTGAAATACAGCTGAATGGTCCAGATGATGAATACAGGATGTTGGCACCGCATCGCGAGGCGTAGAATATAAAAGTTGAAAATCTACACTCACAGCATCGAGCGTAGTCGCTACTATCCCTTTTCAGGAGCTGTTCACGATGAGCACACACGCGCCCGACGTTTCCGCCGGGCACAGCACGCAGGTTGAGAATACGACCCCCAAGAGCAGAGTTATTATCGCCTCTCTGGTGGGCACCACCATCGAATTCTACGACTTCTATATTTACGCCACCGCAGCGGTAGCGGTTTTCCCGGTTCTGTTCTTCGCGTCCAAAGATGACACTACGGCTTTATTAGCTTCTTTCGCTTCCTTCGGGGTCGCCTTTATCGCCCGCCCCTTGGGTTCTATCGTTTTCGGTCATTTCGGCGATAAGATCGGCCGTAAAGCAACACTCGTGGGCGCTCTGCTCACTATGGGGTTAGCGACCTTCCTCATCGGCTTGTTGCCCACCTACTATCAGATTGGTCTGTGGGCACCGGTCATTCTGACCATTATGCGTTTCTGCCAGGGTCTAGGTCTGGGTGGCGAATGGTCGGGTGCGGCTCTGCTCGCCAGCGAATATGCAGAAGAAGGCAAACGTGCACGTTCCGCTATGTGGCCTCAGTTGGGCGCGCCTATCGGGTTCTTTCTTGCCAATGGACTTATGTTGCTTCTAACCGGGTGGATCACTTTCAACTCCGCCACAGACGGTAAGAACCTCGATCACCCCTTCCTCGTCTGGGGCTGGCGTATTCCGTTCCTGCTTTCCATTGTCATGGTTGCCGTGGGTCTGTATGTGCGTTTCAAGCTCGAAGAAACCCCTGTCTTTGCCAAAGCTGTCAAGAATGATGAGAAGGTTAAGACCCCACTGGTTGAGGCGTTCAAAGTTGCCTGGTGGCCCATGATTCAGGGCACTTTCATTATGGTGGCATGCTATGTGCTGTTCTACCTAATGACGACGTGGATTCTCTCCTACGGTAAAGCTGATGTTAAAAACGGCGGGTTAGGAATCGCCTACCACAAGTTCTTGGAGATTCAGCTCATCTCTATCATTGGTTTTGCGCTCTTTATTCCAGTCTCGGGATGGTTAGCCGACAAATACGGTCGCCGCAAACAGCAGTTGTGGACCACTATCGCTATGGCTGTCTTTGGCGGTACTTTCGCTTTGGTCATTGCTCCCTCCGTCGTGGGAACTGGTAAAGACGCTAATCTCGTTATTATTACCATCTTCATGTTCATCGGAATGTGCCTGATGGGGCTTTCTTTCGGGTCCATGAGCGCCTACCTGCCCGAGCTATACCCCACTAATGTGCGGTACACCGCGAGCGGTATCGCCTACAATATGGCATCTATTCTGGGTGCAGCCTTGACCCCGTTCGTAGCGGTATGGCTGAATACAAAGTTTGGTGTTGGGGCCGTCGGATACTACCTAGCAGGTGCATCCTTGCTGAGTGTTCTCTTCATCCTGCTCACCCATGAAACCCGCGACGTCGATATGAACGCAGTCAGCACTAAATAACCTGAATACTGTATGCATTTGAGGGGCGTGACTCTATATGAGTCACGCCCCTCAACCTATATCAAGAGCTGTAGTGAAAACTAAACACGGGTGTGAAGCTGCCGCGATGCCGTAGAAATCGCCTCAGATAGAGACGGGTATACAGCAAAGGTAGCGGCTAAATCATCCACCGTCAGCTTCTTCTCTATAGCCAGCGCAATAGGATAGATAAGTTCGGATGCACGCGGACCGACCACAACCCCGCCAATCACAGTACCGGAGTGCTTACGGGCAAAAATCTTCACAAAGCCGTCTTGGAACGCCATCATTTTGGCGCGCGGATTCGTAGTCAACGGAAGCATGACAGCCTCGCCTCGGTAAACCCCGGCGGCAAGGTCTTTCTCACTAATACCCACGGTCGCAATCTCTGGGGTGGTGAAAATATTCGCTGCCACTCGATCGGTGCGAAGCGGATGCACCGTATCGCCCAAAAGATGCGCCATCGCGATGCGCCCTTGCATAGCGGCTACGGAAGCCAACGGGTACACACCCGTGCAGTCTCCAGCAGCGTAAATATGCGGTACTGACGTACGTGAAACAGCATCGACAACCACATATCCCGACTCGTTGGTCTCTACACCAGCGGTCTCAAGACCCAGTCCTTCAGTGTTGGGAATAGAACCAATTGCGACCAAGCAATGCGTGCCGGAAACCTTGCGTCCATCGGAGAGAGTCACTACCACGCCGTCGTCGGTGCGTTCCACGGCGCTCGCACGCGACCGCGGCATTACCCGAACACCACGGCGCTCAAAGACGTCTTCCAGCACACGCGCGGCGTCTTCGTCTTCGCCCGGAAGCACACGATCTCGCGAAGAAATTAGGGTCACCTGGGAGCCAAGCCCGTTATAGGCAGAGGCAAATTCGGCACCGGTAACACCCGAACCGATTACGATGAGTTCGCGGGGGACCTCACGCAGATTATAGAGCTGTGTCCAGGTGAGAATCCGTTCCCCATCAGGCTGCCCGGTCGCCATCTCACGTGGGTGCGTCCCGACCGAAAGCAGAATAAAGTCTGCATGCAGGTCATATTCCAGCCCGGTATTATCGGTAACCGCGACGGTGTGTGGACCGGTAAGCTTACCGGTGCCGCTGATAATTTTGACCCCGGCGGAGGCAAGGGCCCGTTTGATATCGGCAGATTGTTGATGCGCTAGATCCAAAACACGGCTATTCACCCGGTTCATATCTACTTGCAGCTGCGGCGCTTTGCCCTTTGTATTTTCGATCCCCAATCGCCCAGCATCAGAGAAACGAGTCATCATATCTGCAGTAGCGATAAGCGTTTTCGAAGGTACTACATCGGTTAGGACTGCGGAGCCGCCTAGAGCATTACGTTCGATGATTGTTACATCAGCGTTCGATGATGCTGCCACAAGCGCGGCCTCATAGCCGCCGGGCCCAGCGCCTAGTATCACGATTCGTTGGGATGCATAGTTCACTGTTGAAGTCACACTTTCATTGTGTGCTATCACACTGAAATACTCAACCGAAACCGCCGTCGTCTCTAGGATATTAAATGCCGATTTTTGGTGCCGAGTAGGTACCGTGATGCCTGCAGGAGCGACAGAGTCGTCGAGAACGCTACGGATACATCTTGCTGCCTACGAGAGTCTTATATTTGCTGGGTAACGTCATGAACCATATTTTGAAGTTGCGCTGCGTCATAAGTGTGCATTCGTGCGGGTAAAAACACTATACTTGAGAAAGGATTTCTCGGTTTACAAATGTTTATAGGGCACTGAAACCGGGGTGAAGCACACACATCATCGACCCAATGCAGGTCGCTACAGATGAAGGAAAATTATGGCTAAAACGACGAAACCTCCCGCCTACTCCGGGCAGGGCAGGCATCTTGAGAACGCAGTGTTGTTCATCGGCTGCTTCGTATTTTTGCTTCTATCCCTCTACCTGCTGGGCACCTACCCCGAAGGCGGTCCGGTTCTGTATGCCGGTTCCCTCGTTGCGTTTGGAATTTTCTTTGGTGTTGTGTTCCATCTGCTGCCCTCGAAGACAACCCGTAAGATTACGGATCAGAACAAGGTACAGAAGTAACTGAAGCACCCCATTTTATAGTTTTTCTTATCTGCCGGATGGTGTCACAATCTATAAGAAATGTGGCACCATCCGGCAGTATGTTGCTCCCACGCTATTCCTTGCTGCCAAACCTTACCGGTCCGCTCGTGCCAAATTCTCCGCTGCGAACCTTAGCTCGATGGGCGACATAAAACAGGAGGGCAGGTGCACCGCAAGCAACCGCGATCAGCAGGTACGCCACTACAATGAAGTACATCGTTAACCCGTACGAGCTGAAAAATACCCAGACAATCGTTCCCAAGGCGACAAAACCTAGCGCAGCCCATCCCACGATACTCAGCAGAAGTCGCATCCAGCCTTTTGGGGTGCGCGGGGTAGGTGCCGATGACATCATGACTCCTCCAATGCTTTCGGGTCTGCCGAGTAGATAGAGTTAATGAACTTCGAGCACCATTCCAACATAGGACCGTCAATAAGGTCCACGCCACCGACCGGCAGAGTCTTAGGACGCGGAACCAGAGTCAGCCACGTGCTCAGACCCTTCGGTTGGGTGTGAGTTGAGCCGGGATACACACGTTTGAGGCGCATCTGCCGTGATTCCGGCAGCGGTTCACCGCTGACCACGCGCAGTTTCGGTCCCGGCGCAGTAATCTCGTGGATGCCTGCTTCCCGTGCTTCGCGGCGCAGCACCGCCACCTGAAGCAGATTCTCCACGGGCTCGGGTAAGGCACCGTAACGGTCATGAAGCTCTTCGCGTGCCTCCGCGATTTTCTGTTCGGTGTCTGCGGAGGCTATCTGGCGGTATGCCTGCAGGCGTAGACGTTCCGCATCAATATAATCATGCGGAATATGGGCGTTGACAGGAAGATCAACCTTAACCTCGGCCTCGGTGTTCTCCTGTTCGCCGCGGAAGTTGGCTACAGCTTCTCCCACGAGACGCAGATACAGATCAAAGCCGACACCCGCGATATGCCCGGACTGTTCGCCGCCGAGCAGGTTTCCGGCGCCACGAATTTCAAGGTCTTTCATCGCCAGCTGCAGACCGGCACCCAGCTCGTTATGGGTAGCTACAGCTTTGAGGCGTTTATGCGCGACCTCACCCAGGCTCTTATCCGTCGGGTACAGGAAGTAGGCATAAGCCCGTTCACGCCCGCGGCCCACACGCCCGCGCAGCTGGTGCAGCTGACTCAGACCATAATTCTGGGCGTTATCGACAATCAGGGTATTGGCGTTTGAAATATCCAACCCGGTTTCCACGATGGTTGTACACACCAGAACATCGAAGCGTCGCTCCCAGAAGTCCACGATAATCTGCTCAAGCCGAGATTCGCTCATGCGCCCGTGCGCCGTGGCGATGCGCGCCTCCGGCACGAGCTTACCGATTTCGGCGGCGACAGTATCAATATTCGCCACCCTGTTATGGACGAAGAATACCTGCCCTTCCCGCATAAGTTCGCGTCGAATAGCGGCAGTAATCTGGGCATCGGTACGCGGCCCCACAAAGGTCAGCACGGGATGCCTCTCTTCCGGCGCAGTCGCCAATGTTGAGGTCTCCCGAATACCGGTAAGCGACATTTCAAGCGTGCGCGGAATTGGGGTGGCGCTCATGGCAAGCACATCCACATTAGTGCGCATCTGCTTGAGCTTTTCCTTATGCTCCACACCAAAGCGCTGTTCCTCATCAATAACGACGAGTCCAAGATCCTTGAACTTCACGTTTTCCGAGAGGATGCGGTGGGTACCAATCACCACATCTATACTCCCGGAGGCAATATCCTCCACGATAGCGCGGGTTTCTTTAGCTTTTTGGAAGCGCGATAGCACCTTAATTTTGATGGGGAATCCCGAGAAACGCTCGGTAAAAGTCTCAAAATGCTGCTGCGCCAGCAGGGTTGTGGGTACGAGTACGGCAACCTGTTTACCATCCTGCACGGCTTTGAAGGCCGCCCGAATAGCGACCTCCGTTTTGCCAAAGCCGACGTCCCCGGAGATCAGGCGATCCATGGGGATTTCCTTCTCCATATCCGCCTTAACCTCGTGAATAGCGGTGAGCTGGTCGGGAGTCTCATTATAAGGAAAAGATTCCTCAAGTTCCCGTTGCCAGGGAGTATCTTCTGAGAATGCATGACCGCGCGAAGCTTGCCGCGCCGAGTAGAGTTTAACCAAGTCAGCGGCGATTTCTTTAACCGCTTTACGTGCGCGACTCTTTGTCTTAGCCCAGTCGCTCCCGCCCATTTTAGAGAGGGTCGGGGTTTCGCTTCCCACATAGTGCGAAATGAGATCCAGCTGATCGGAGGGCACAAAGAGGCGGTCAGGGGCTCCCCCGCGTTTGGAAGGCGCATACTCGATCACCAGGTATTCTTTCAAAGGGGTTTCCCCATGTTTTGAGGACACTCCAGCGACTGGGCGCGAGGCCATTTCAATGAATTTACCGATACCGTGGCGTTCGTGAACCACATAATCGCCAGGGGTTAACGCCAGAGGATCGACGGCGTTGCGTCGTTTACGGGGTTTGAGTTTTTTACCGCTCGCGCCACGTGGCGCGTAGGTGCCGCGCCTGCCCAAAATTTCACCTTCAGTCAAGACAGCAAGGCGCGCCTCAGGAATTAAAAATCCGGCAGAGGCTGGGGTCTCACAAACTTCGACGACTCCGGGCTGTAGAGCGCCTTCCGTTCCCCCGTCGAGGGTTTCCCGGCGTATGGCCGGAATTGGGTCTTCTCCTGAGATACTCTCGCGGAAAAGTTCGATGAGGCGGTCGGTGGATCCTCGCCCATTGGTAAGCGCCAGTACCGTCCAGCCGTCACGAACCAGCGAACCAACCTCGTGAAGCATTTGTTCTACCGAACCGGTGAAGGATGCTGGAGCCTGTGCCGCGACCGTCATAGTTGGGATGTCGTCATCGAGAGCATTGTTGAGAAGATCTACACTATCGACAAGCTCGGTGATTTCCCACCAGGATAGGTTACGGTCCAAAGATTCCTGCTGGGTCGCGGCAATCGTGTGGAACCCGCTGTCGCTGACCCGAAGCTGTCCCAAGTCTATAGGCGCACGCGAGCCCGCATCAGCGGAAGCATCCCAAGCGGCCGCTAAAAACTCCTCGTTGGTTGCCACAAGGTCTTCGGCACGGGCACGCACCCGCTCAGGTTCCAGAGAAATAATGAGTGATTCTTCGGGGAGCAGAGACACAAGAGTCTGCATTTTATCGACAAGAAGCGGGGTTAGAGATTCCATGCCTTCGACATAGATACCTCCCGCGATTTTCTCAAGCATGCTTGATGCCGCCGGATAGTCCGTTTTGAGTCGGGCAGCACGTCCCATAACTTCCGGGGTAATGAGAAGCTCACGGCATGGGAGTAAAGTAACGTGCGTTGGGTGGTCTGCTTCTTGCCCTAGAGTGCGCTGGTCTGCCGTTGAGAAGTAACGTATTTCGTCAAGTTCGTCACCGAAGAATTCCAAGCGAACCGGATGCTGTGCGGTAGGTGCAAAGACGTCGATAATACCGCCTCGAACCGCATATTCACCACGCTTTGCTACGAGATCTACACGCGAGTATGCGGCATCTGTTAGACCTTTAATAACGTCTTTGAAAGAGTATTCTTCACCGCGTGCCAGGCTTACCGGTTCCAGGTTCTCAATACCAGCCACGAGGGGCTGAATGACCGCGCGCACCGGGGCTATAACAACCTGTGGAGTCGGCGTTTCAAGATGAGTTATAGAGCGCAGAACATTCAGACGTTTTCCCACGGTATCGCTGCGTGGCGAAAGCCGTTCATGCGGCAGAGTTTCCCACGCGGGAAAGCTCTCGATATGGTGATCGGGCAAATATGAGTGCAGGGCATGCGCTGTATCCTCAGCCTGTCGCTCTGTTGGTGTAATAATGAGCGTCAGCGGAGTTTTTCCGGTTCTGGACTGGCGCCGTACTGCAACGGCAAGATCAGCTATAAGGGGTGCCTGTACACCGGCAACGGCGCCAATCAGGGTTTGGACAGGACGTTCCGCAGCGGGAACATCGCAGGCTTCAAGAATATGACGGTAGGAGGGCTGTTCTGCCAGAAGACGGCTCAGTCCAGTTAGTTTCACGGATACTCCTTCTACCGGATGCGGTGGCTATCAAGGCGGCGCCTCCCAATAACGCGTGCGCTCTATATTGCCACGTTGATGCGTTTGGGTACCCGTCTATCTTATACCGTAGGGGTATCTCGCTCAGGCTTTTTGTCTATCTCCTCAACTACAGCCGGTGGGGTGGACCTTCACGATAAAATCTATTGTTCGTCGGTTCCTATCTGCTCATATTTTTGAGGATGGCATGCGAAATGCATATTTTTAACTGTTCATGAGAGTGTCCTTAAGGTAT
This sequence comes from Rothia dentocariosa ATCC 17931, assembly GCF_000164695.2. Taxonomy (NCBI): domain Bacteria; kingdom Bacillati; phylum Actinomycetota; class Actinomycetes; order Micrococcales; family Micrococcaceae; genus Rothia; species Rothia dentocariosa. Next base: position 1,618,783 of record NC_014643.1, on the reverse strand, counting down.
ATCCCCTTGTAAATCCTGGTTTTAAGGCTGGAGCTAGGAAATTTATAGTAAGGCTCGCCTACCTCCCTTCTCCCTTGTTATCACAGGGAACCCGTTTTCTGGGGGTATATACTATTATTTTTTATTTGATAGGTAAAGTATGTGCCAAGTCTCAGAACGTATATTGAGTGCATATTTATAAACATAAGAGCTTTAGATATCTTTCAAGTAGACTCAGTTGGCGAGCCTCAAATCCACCCACCCCCTGAGAAGTTTTATAGGTATTTTATGGGTAAATTTCTATATGCGAGAACAACTATCAACTTTGTATCGAGACAACCATTTACACCTTTCTTTTGATAAGGGTTCATAAAATATTTATTAGGTTTTCTTATAGTATTTGTCCACCCCTCGGACTATCCGTGAGTATTATGACCTCACCGCGGTCACAACTCTCGTTCGCTGTGCTAGCCTATAGGTATCCACGGAAAGTTCTGTGCCTTCATGGCGCGGTGTAGCCCCATGGAAAATCATAAAAACCAACGGGTACTCCCGTCGGCAATAGCAATTCACTCACTTCTACAATTACACAAAGGGTGGGTTGTCGTTATTGTTGGCAGAAGTGCCTTCACTTTACCGATAACCAACCACCTTACAACTGAACGAGAAAGATCGTGCTTCGTACGTTTTCTTCACTTCCGAAACAGCGACGGGCAGCAACGGGCTTACTTCTGAGCTTGTCTCTGATAGTCCCCCTTGCAGCATGCTCTCAGTCATCAGATCAACAGACTGCGAGCCCTGACAGCTCAGCTTCAGCCAGCTCGTCATCTTCTACTTCCAGCGCATCTAGCGCTTCTTCCGCCCCTTCTTCTTCTGAGAATGCTACTTCCTCTGAATCTGCGCAGGCTGAAGTTCCTGCGCAGGACGAAAATTATCCCCAGGCAGAGCAACTCAAAGACGCTAAAACTGTCTCGACTGACGCCGCCGAGGTTAAAGAAGTCAACGGTCTCGTAAACTCCTATGAGCAGACCATGTCTTCTGTTCCAAGCGCGCCTGAAGGCTCAGCAGATACTACTTCATCAGATTCCGGTCAACCCCGGCAGCTTGTTGATGAGGCAACCATGAACTCCATCAACAAGGTAGCTGTAGACAACGCCGCCGAAGAATACGCGGCATCCGCTGCCGAGTATGCCCAGAACGGTTGGCATTACGAGGGTACCAGCACGGTCGTCGGCAGCCCCAAAGTTGCCGAAGGAACCTACCAGGGCAAGCGTGCACGATTCGTCGAGGTATGCCTGGATTCCTCCCAAGTCAAGACCAAAGACAGCGCGGGTCGGGAACTCCAGAGCGGAGGCAAACGGACTCTCAATATATATACGCTGGTCGAATCTGACGGCACGTGGAAAATAGCCCAACACGACTTCCCTAACAATCCCGATTGCTAAGCACATGGTACGTCGTACCTACAGGCATCATAAGGCCGTTTTATCCTTCGGTGTCTGCCCGTGTTTATTCCACTCCTTCAATACGTATTCAGCATTCAACGGAGGTGCAATAAAACCATGAAATTTGCTAGAAAAGCGACTACGGCGGTAGGGCTTGCCCTGACGCTTGGACTTTCCGGGCTAGCCCCGGTAGGTCCCGTAGCCTACGCTGCTGAGGATGCGTCCGTTCACGACGGCTCCTCCAGCGACAAAGCAGCCGCTTCCTGCTATGAAGCTAAACAAGTCAACAAGGATGCAAAATCCGGTAAGTACTGGCTGTACACCCCTTCGATGTCGGCTCCACAGCAGTTCTACTGCGACCAGGAGACTGACGGCGGCGGTTGGGTTCTGATTGGTCGCGGTCGTGACGGCTGGACCGAGAACTACCACGGTCGAGGTGCTGCGTCTAAACTGTACACCAGCCCTGAGGGTGACGACGCAATGACTCCGGTACAGCTGCCCTCTACCACTGTTGATGAGCTGCTGAACGGTCAGAAGCCGCAGGATCTTGAAGATGGCGTGCGCTTCCGCCGCGCCCTGAATACTGACGGCACGGAATGGCAGAACATCACGGCGCATCGTGATCAGACCGAGCGTTGGACCTGGGCTCTGCGAAGCAACAATATCTGGTCCAATATTGACGTCAGCGCGGATAACCCCCAGTACATGCAGAGGGACCGTACCCACTTCGACAAGACTGAGGGCCATATTCAGCAAAATGGCACCTACTCGGTGCTGAACTTTGATGAGCAGCGTGAGCAGGGATGGAAGCTCGGTTTTAGCTACAGCCGTGATGTTCGTGCTAACGGAAATCGCAATGAGAGCGCAAGCAACTCATATCTGTACCGCCCGAGCGGTTCCAACGCTACTCCCTTCGCTTTCACTCAGGTGTACCTGCGCCCGAAGCTGACCCAGCAGAACATGGGTGCACAGGCTATTGGCGATAACGGTACTGCGGCAAGTAACCGCCGCGCACTGCCCAAGAGCGGTTCTATGCCATGGAAGTGGCGCACAAGCGATAAGTCCGGAACCGGTAACGTCAACGAAATGAACACCTACGTTCAGGCTATTACTCAGGTAGGCGACACTGTCTTCACCGGCGGTGACTTTGCATACCTGGAGTCTGCAGCCGGTGCTCATGTGGATCAGTCTTATCTTGCTGGTTTCAACGTCAATACTGGTGAACTGGTACAGACCTTCAAGCCGAAGTTCAATGGTCAGATTAAGTCTCTTGAGGCTCTGCCGAACAACAAGTTGGCCGTTGGCGGCGAATTCACCGAGGTTAACGGCGAAAAGGTGCCCGGTTTTGCGGTGCTTGACCCCGCAACCGGACAGCTTGACCGCGAACTGAACCTGCAGGTTGAAAACAACGTTTCCGGTTCAGCTCTTTCTGTGAAGACTCTGCAAGCTCAGGGAGATTACCTGTACTTGGGCGGTACGTTTACCCATCTCAAGAGCTCAGGAACCCCCAATAAGGTTTACTCCCGTAACGCTGCTCGCGTGAAGATCTCCACCAACCAGGTTGATCGCACGTGGACCCCGCGTTTCAACGGAACAGTAAATGGTATGAGTGCATCGGCAGATAACTCCGAGGTATTTGCCGCCGGTTACTTCACCGAGATGAATGACCAACGCGCATTCCGTGTGGCACGTATCCTCGATTCCGCCAAGAAGGTCGGCACATGGGAGGTCACTCCCTCATACCTTCCGGATGCGCAAACCCGCGAGAAAAGGGTGTGGGGCTTCCACTTTGACGTTCAGGATGCTGGCAGCTCCGTATGGCTTGGCGGTACTGAGCACATGATTTCTCAGTACACTAAGAACGAACCAATGACCCGTTTGAGCTCGAGTATTACCCGCAACGGCGGTGATTTCCAGGATCTGCATCTCAACGGTAATAACATCTACGGCGCCTGCCACTGTGGTGACTTCCTGTACCAGGGCAGCGGCACCCACGACTACGCATGGCGTGGTTCTACCGTGACCGACAGCATCCGTTTGGTTGCTGCGTTCGATAAGGACAGCGGTAAAACTCTCCCCGAGTTCGCTCCTACTCTTAAGGGTAAGAGTGGTCACGGCATCTGGGAATCCTTCGTGGACTCCAATGGTGTACTGTGGGTTGGCGGCGATTTGAACCGCTCCCTAGGTGAAAATGGTGTACAGCAGGAATCTGTTGGCTTCGTACGCTACGCACCACGCGATGTTACTCCCCCGCCTGCTCCGAGTAACCTGACTGTTACTCAATCCGGTGATAACGATCAGCTGAACTGGAGCGCATCTGGCGAGGCGGGTGCACGTTACCATGTGCTCCGTAACGATCGCGTGATTGCTACTGTGAACGGCACCAGCTACAGGGTAAAGCACACCGACAACGCTCGTTACTTCGTGCGTGCGGCTGATGCAAACGGTAACTACTCTGCTTCTACTTCGGTTGCTGTATCTGGCAAGAAGGCTGAGCAGCCTAAGCAGGAGAACCCCAAGCAGGAGAATCCGCAGCCTCAGCCGGAAAACCCTAAGCAGGAAGATCCTAAGCAAGAGGACCCCAAGCAGGAACAGCCCAAGCAAGAGCAGCCTAAGCAGGAGAACCCGAAGCAGGAACAGCCCAAGCAGGACGATCCTAAACAGGACAACCCCAAGCAGGAAGATCCTAAACAAGAGCAGCCTAAACAGGATGACCCCAAGCAGGATGACAATAAGAATATCGTCAAGCCTCAGCCGGAAAACCCCATCCAGGACGATCCTAAACAGGAACAGCCCAAGCAGGACAACCCGCCGAAGCAGGAAGATCCTAAACAGGATGAACAGCCTCAGCCGGAAAACCCTGCGACAGACGACCAGGTTCAGCCCGCTGATCCCAACGATGATCTGAAGCCGAACGAGCCTAAGCAGCAGGAGAACCCGAAGCAGGAGCAGCCCAAGCAGGAAGATCCTAAACAGGACAACCCCAAGCAAGAGCAGCCCAAACAAGAGGATCCGAAGCAGGAGCAGAAGCCCCAGGGCGATCAGGTTCTCGTCGATAGCGGTTCTTCATGGGTCTACCGCGTAGGCAGCGACCGCGCCGAAAGCGAATGGAAAACTCGTTCATGGCTCGGCGGCGCATGGTCTCGCGGCAAGGCTCCCCTGGGTGCTGGCTCGGTGAACGTTGAGACCGAGGTGAATACCTTCTTTGGTACTCCGATGAGCATCTACGCCCGTAAGGACGTTACCCTCACGAAGGAACAGGCTCAGCAGTATCTGAAGCTCACCACCTACGCAGATGACGGTACTGTGGTTTATGTCAACGGCAAGGAAGTTGCTCGTAAGAACATGCCGCAGGGTCGTATCTCGGCTAATACCCCCGCAACCCAGCGTCCGGAAAGCCAGAACGCTCAGCTGTTCTCAGTTGACGTTCCTGCTGAGTACCTGCGCGAAGGTCGCAACGCAATCGCCGTTGAGGTTCACGCTAACTCGCACTGGAGCAACAACATCAGCTTCGATATGCAGGTTATTTCCACCGCTCAGCACCAGAATCCCCTTCCTGAAGTACAGAATCAGGAGGATAACGGTCAGCAGCACCGCCCTCAGGTCTGGTACTGGTACTACCCGGAGTACTACGGCAACTATGGTAACGGTGACTACTACGGTCGTCGTAACCAACGCGTAGCCTATAACTACGATCACCGTGGTTTTGGTTACATGGGTGGCTTCGGTTATGCCCACGGATTCTTCGGTCGTGCATTCTACGACTACGGATTCGGTTGGTAATCACCTAGCCCCTTTGTAGGGACTGCATAAACGCTCCTGTAGCTGGATTTAGTATTCGGCTACGGGGGCGTTTTTCAGCGCGATACCGTCTTCAATGTTTGACTAAGAGTCAGCAAAATAAGGCGCGCCTGGCAAAGTCCTACTTTTTAGAGCATTTTATTTCTATAATCTTTATGACTTACTTTTTGCTCGGACACTCGGTTTTAGATCGCATGTCTTCCGGCGGGCTTAGGTAACAGCAAACGTCGTCATCACCCGCGGCACCACCTCAAACTTTGATCACCGATTAGGATTCTTCACATGGGTCATATCACTACGCCAAGCACAGCAAAACGCCCCGGCTTTTCGGATACTCTGAGAGCGCTTGAGCAGGCGCAAAAACCAGGTATTGGAGTTCCCGCATACACCCGATGGGTAAACCGCAGGATTGCACGCTATTTCGCTGCTGCCGCTGTCTCTCTTGGTATTACGCCCAACGGCGTTACGGCGGTCAGCGCAGCTATCTCAGCGGCAGGTGTTATCGTTCTTCTAACCGCTCCCCCAACAATCCTGACAGGCGTTATCGTTGCGTTTCTGTTTGCCCTCGGTTACGGGCTTGATTCAGCGGACGGGCAGGTAGCCCGCGTGACCGGCGCATCCTCACCCGCAGGAGAATGGCTTGACCATGTAGTAGATTCCATGCGAGTGCCCACCGTACACCTAGCGACGCTGGTAGGTTTTATCCGTTTTCCCGAGTACTTCTCTGTATCACATACCGCCGATGGTTTTCCCGGTGGCTGGGTTCTTTGGGCACTGCCCATGGCGTTCACAGTACTCACCGCCGGACATTTTATGAGTCAGATTCTCGCTGAGCAGCTGCGCAAAAATCGTAAAACTGCGGCACCTTCGACCGGGGGTAACCTCCGTTCCTTCATCAATCTGCATATGGACGCCGGTACGCTCTGCTGGATCTATATTTTTTGGGGTTTTGGCGTGATCTTCGTCTTCGTCTACGCGCTTCTTTTCCTGGCAAATGCGGCGACCGTTCTGATGTCTATGCGCCGTAAATATGTCACGCTCGCAACCCCCGCATCGTCCCCCTCGCAGGAGGCATAACCGTGAAGTTTGAATCTTCAGTTCCCGCCGTAAGCGCCGTGATCGCAACTAACGGTAAACGTCCCGAAACTCTGCGCACTGCGGTACGCTCTATTCTCGATCAAGATTATGCGGGGTTTATTGAGGTTGTCGTGGTGTATGACCGGGTAGAGCCCGATTTGCTGGAAGACATACAGGTTCCGGAAAATCGGAAGCTCATTACGATAGTAAACACACGCACGGGCGGTCTTGCGGGTGGTCGTAACAGCGGGATTCTTGCCGCCACTGGAGAAATTATTGGTTTCTGTGACGACGACGATTATTGGATGCCCACCAAGGTGACCGAACAACTCGCGCTGTGGAATACTCATCCGGAGGCAGTCGCGGTTTCTTCGGGTATCACCGTTCGCTCGGGTGGGCGTGATATTGAGCGGCTGGCGCCTAAGCGTGCATCCTTCGATGACTTTCTGCTCTCACGCATTACGGAAATTCATCCTTCCGCTATGCTCTATGCGAGGCAAGACCTTGTGACCGACCATCTCGGTTTAGTCGATGAGGAGCTGCCAGCTTCCTACGGCGAAGACTATGATTTACTCTTACGAGCAACCCGCTACGGCGACGTTTTTTCGGTGCAGAAACCACTTATTCTGGTGCTGTGGGATCGTCCCTCATTTTTTGCCGGCAAGTGGCAGGCTATGGCGGACGGGCTTACCTATATACTGCAAAAATTCCCCGAATTTGAGCGTAGTCCGCGTGGACTGGCACGTATTGCCGGGCAGATAGCTTTTGTGCATGCGGCGCTCGGTCACCGTGATCTTGCTCGTTCCTACGCCCGCTCGGCCCTTAAACGCGATAAAAAGCAATTACGTGCCTGGGCGGCATACGTGGTAGCACTGGGGATTGTGAAACCTCAGCTGCTTCTTGATCTCGTTCAGAAGACAGGAAGAGGTCTGTAATGTCTACTGCTCTAGCTCTTCCAACCCTCGGTGCTTCAAGGAAGCTCGCGTCCACACCCGCGGCGGGCAGTGCATCCGCACAGGCACCCCGTAAACGTCTTCCTGCGTGGCCTCTTCTCACCCTGTTCTATGGGTTCCCGGCATTCTGGGCGTTGGGGCTGCTTCAGATCGTGCCGCTGGTGCTTTCGGTTACGATGGTCATTTACTTGACTATCCGCGGCGGCGTGCGAGTGCCCCGCTCGCTCTGGATATGGGCTGCGTTCATCTTCTGGGTGATTGTCTGTACCGTCTCGTTAGAAGATGTGACAGACTATATCGCCTGGACGCTGCGCTTCGTCAATATTCTCAACGCGGGCGTGTATGCGCTTTACTATTTCAACGCTAAAGAAAGCATCTCGATCAATCAGCTCTTGGGAAGCTTAACCGCCCTGTGGGTTACGGTTGTCGTACTCGGATGGGGCGGCGTGCTCTTCCCGGAAGTGCGCGTTCAAACACCAATGAGCTACGTCGTGCCACAGAGTTTCATGTCGAACTCTTTGGTGAAAGACTATATGCTCCCACCCTTCGCGGAGGTTCAAAACCCCTGGGGAGCACCCGAACCCTACGTGCGCCCCGCCGCGCCTTTCCCCTACGCCAATAGCTGGGGTCTTGCCTTTACCGTGCTTACGCCCGTGATGTTCGCATTCTTTGCTCGCACACGCTCGTGGCTTCTGCGCATCTTTTTGGCGATCGTCCTCGGAGCGTCGGTCGTGCCGCTCGTGGCGACCAGTAACCGCGGTATGTTCATTGGTCTGGGTTTTGCGACTGCATACGTCATTATTCGCCTGATTATTGGTCGCTACTGGGGCTTGGTAACAGCGGCCGGGGTGATGGTTGTCGGGGTGGTGACCGCGTTAATTGCCTCCGGCACGGTGGCAGCTATTTTGGGTCGTCAGCAGTATTCTGACTCGACCGGCGGTCGCGCGGCGCTGTACCGCTCAACCTGGGCAGCGTCCTTAGAGTCTCCCATTGTGGGGTATGGAACTCCCCGCATGGAATTGAGCGTGGGTGTTTCGATGGGTACTCAGGGGTATCTATGGACTCTAATGTTCTGTTTCGGATTTGTGGGTCTTGCTATATATGCCCTCTTTATTCTCAGTATTTTGGGGGAAGGGTTGAAGGTGCGCACCCCCGCCGGATTCTGGCTACATTCCATTCCGGTCTGCAGCTGTGTTGTCATTATTTTCTACAGCTTCGACGTGGCACAGCTGAGCGTTCTTCTGCTCAGCGCTATGGCCTGCATTCGTGCGCAATATTACAGAGAGGAGCTTTAATGGCACGTCATGCTTCTTTAGCACGCAGCGGATCGCTGGCTTCTCTCTGTGTGATGTACGGTGCCGGTATTGCGTTCGTTACAACCCTCGTGGTCTCAAACGGAATCGGCGCCGCCGGTGCCGGTGAATTCTTCCGTCTAATGGCACTCTTTGCGATCGGGACCTCGCTCTCAGTCTTCGGCGCGGATACCGGGCTTGTACGTACGATGTCCGCACAGCGTGCCCTAGGACGATACTCTGCGCTCCCCCAGCTTATCCGCTTCGCTCTTTTCCCCTCGGTACTCCTTGCCGTTGTTGTAGCCCTCGCAGCGCTGGTGTACAGCTTAATCATGCCGGGAAGCGACGAATACGCCACCGCTCTACGGGTGAGCGCTCCGTTCCTGATAATTGCCGCCGCCATGACGGTGGGGTTCGGCGCATTACGCGGTCTAAACCAGGTAGTGACATTCACCCTCCTGCAGAACGTGGTGCTCCCGACTCTTCGCCTAGCTGGCGTAGCTCTTGCGGTGATTCTCGCGGGTTCTCTGATGGGCTTAGTGTGGGCATGGACTATTCCGGTGATTATCACCACGGCGGTCACCGCATACCTGCTCAACCGCCCTCTTCCCGAAGAAATGAGCCAGGATAAGCCGCCCACCACGAACGAGCATCAGGACGCCCCAGAAGAAACGCTGCGTTCTTTTTGGATGTTCTCATCTGCCCGCGGTGTTGCCGCCATTGTCGAGACCGCACTCGAATGGATTGATGTGCTGGTTATCGCAGCATTCCTCGGACCGGCCGCAGGCGGTGTATACGGCGCGGTAAACCGGTGTGTGCGTGTTGGCACTATGGTCGAACACACCGGGCGCATCGTGACCGGACCATCGATCAGCGCGGCTTTGGCAACCCAAAACTTGGTTCGTGCCCGTGAAATCTTCCTTGCGACCACCCGCGTGCTCACCGCCCTAGCTTGGCCTTTCTACCTTTCACTTGCTTTCTTCGGCCCGGTTTTGCTGCGTTTCTTTGGTAAAGGTTTCGAGTCTGGCGCCGGTATTCTCTGGGTTATCTGCCCGGCGGCGATGCTCGCGATGAGTGCGGGCGGCGTGCAGTCAGTTCTGCTCATGAGCGGTAAAAGCCGTTGGCAGCTTCTCAATAAGCTCTCGGCTCTGGTTCTGGCGATTATCTTGAACCTTACCTTGGTTCCGTTATGGGGGCTCTATGGTGCCGTCACCGCTTGGGCGGCGGCGCTGCTGATTGATACGTTCTTGGCAAGCTACCAGGTCTTCAAGCTGGTGGGTATTCGCGCTACCGTCAAGGAAATGGCTCCGGCGCTCATCCTTGGCGGTGCGGTACCGACCGTATGCGCCCTTATTCCGCTTGCGGTTCTGGGGCAAAGCCTAGTAGCTCTGGTACTGTACCTGGTTCTTCTGGTTCCAAGCTACGGCTACCTGCTGAAGCGCTTCCGCAAGCCGTTGGGCGTTGAACGTTTCCTCTCGGCACGCAAGAAGCCCGCAACCGCGGAAGAAGTTGTTGCAGCCCAGACCCCGGAAAACGCGCCTACCACGGTGATGGCGATCGTTCGCTCCCCCAGCAAGTTTTCGGCGGTGCGTGCCGCTATTGCTCAGGGGCGGCGTGAGGCGTTCCCGCAGTATACCGATTCCGGTGCCGATGCACAGCGCTTGAATGATGCGCTTGCCCACGGAGCAACGATGGTTCAGCTCGTCGGGGTTTCCCCGCAGCATCCTCAGCGCTCCTCCAGCATTGCTTCCGCCGTTACTGCGGCGCTTTCAAAAACACCACCGGCGCAGTCTTCGGATGCGCCCTCTCAGCAACATACCGCAGCTGAGACACATCTGTCAGCTACGCCTCCCGCCGAGGGAACGGCGGTTCACCACGAACAACTTCACGAGAAGGGACAAACTCCGCACATGGGGAGAGAACAAGAGTCTGCGCCGCAGGCTAACGCATCGTCGCAGGATCACAGCAACCCCCGGACGGGGAAAACACCGCATATCGAAAAATCGCCAACCGTGCCAATATTCCTGGGTGCGGCGGCTGGTGACGAGCCGGGTTCACCCGATTCTGCGGTTGGTACCCTCAGAAATGCTCTGCCGCAGGATTCTGCACAGCCTGAAGCCGATAAATCTCCCGAGCCAGCTCAGCCCGTGCAAGCCGTAAAGAAGCCGAGGCTTCCTGCGATTGCACAGGCTACCGCAAATGGTGCCCCGGATACGCCCACGGGCATGATACCCGCGCAGCCCGCCGCTAAGACTCAGGCGACACCAACGGAAAGCACAGACGCCGAAGCCCCGGCGAAGTCTTCCGAAGATACGACGGACTCTCACAACACAACACCGATCACGAACCACGAACGACCCAGGATTATCGTTCAGAAAGAGAACACCATGGAAAATTCGAGCACTTCCGAGAAACAGCCTTCGGCATCTTTGCTTGAGCAGGTTCAGCGAGTATGGCGCCATAAGCTCATTGTTCTTATTCCGATCGTGGTGATGGCGATTCTTGCGGGCACCTACGGTGTGATTTCGCCTGCATCATACGCCGCGAAATCAACTGTGGTGGTTTATCCGCTCGTGAACGACCTTTCTGGAACCGGCAGCGCGAACTCCTTGAAGGTCGATATTAACACCGAGTCCCGTGCGGCAAGTTCCCGCCAGGTTGCCGGGCGTGCCATTACCAAGGCTCAGGCTAACCAAGAGGGGCCCAACTACCAGGCGATGGACGTTGATAAGCTCATGGCTGCCACAAAGGTAACGGGTACTTCGCAGTCGGCCGTTTTGGATATTGAGGTGACTCTGCCTAACGCCCAGCAAGCGGCTGACTACGCAAATGCCGTGGCTGAAGCCTATCTGGAGGTGCGCAGTGAAGGCCTCAAGGCTAATGTGGAGGACCGGCGCAAGAAGCTCAATGAGAAGATTGACGAAGCACAAAATAGCAATACCATCCCAGCTTCCGAACTTACTCAGCTTCGTGAACGCCTTTCTCAGCTTGAGCTGATTTCTCAGGAGGGCGGTCGTGTTGTATCCTCGGCTCAGGTTCCAAAGAGCCAGAAGGGTCTCTCCCCCATGGTTCTGATGGTCGTTGGCGGTGCCTTCGGTCTGCTGGTGGGTATTGCTGCAGCATACATTTATGACCGTTCGATGCGTACCTTAGGTTACGCTGGTCGTCTCAAGGAAATGGGTATCGATTCGCATGAGCTCAAGCCGAACGACACCGAAGGAGCGCTTTTGCTGCTGCACCGTGTAGGCGCTACGGATGGTGACCTCAAGAAGGCCGGTTATGCCGGTATTACCCTCAGTTCTGCATCCGGCAAACTCGCTTACCGTATGTACCAGGCTCTCTACACCGCGCTGCCAAGCGATCAGGTGCGTTTTATCGACTACAAGTCGCTCAAAGACAGTCACTCGCTGCAGAACCCCGAGAAGTATGTTGCGGGTAATTCCATTCCCGTTGTGGTTGATTTGGGGAACTCCGCTACGCTTCCGCAGGTTGTGCGCTTCAGCAGTGCTACTCGTCTGTGCCTGATTCCGGTGAACAAAGATACTAACCGGGCAAAGCTGCGCGAGCTCTTCTCGTACCTGCAGACTCTTGAAAATACCGTGAGCATCGCAGTATTTATGGAACCGCAGAAAGAGGGATAAACGATGGCTAATTCGTCGGATAAGTCCGCAAAGTTACTTCTCGTCTCTAGCAGCGGCGGGCATTTGAAGCATCTGACCGAGACCGCTTCTGCATGGGAAAACTACGAGCGGGTGTGGGTGAGTTTCAAACAGCCCGATGTTCAGGCGGCGCTTGAGAACGAGCGTGTGCATTGGGCCTACTACCCTACGACCCGCAATATTAAGAACGCTATTCGGAATTTCTTCTTGGCTCTGAAGGTTATTCCTCAGGAGAAACCGCAGGCCGTAGTTTCTGCGGGGGCCGGGGTTGCGGTTCCGTTCTTCGTAGCGGCGAAGCTGTTTCGGGTCAAGACCATGTACATTGAGTGCTATGATCGCCCGACGCTGCCGACGATGACGGGAAAAATGCTCTATATTCTGGCCGATAGCTTTAACGTTCAGAATGAGGAACAGCAGAAGAATTTTCCGGATTCGACGATTCTGCACCCGATTTTCTAGGGCGCAGCACCGCATTATATGCGCGGGCGTGGGATTAATAATTTTCACCGCTTTCATGACCGTGAAGTTTTACTTTAATCCTGCGTCTGCGCGTATATACTTAATACATAACAAACTGATAACAACATCTGCGGGCGAGCATTACCTTCGACTAACCACCGGAGTCAATCGCAGAAACTCTTCCGATTTACCAACCACTCGGGGTTAGCTGGCCTACTTCCACTCTTTAGGCTGACCGATTCCGCACTCACCGATTAGAGTTAGGATCAGACATATATGTCTATTCAGAACGTGCCCCATACTGCGGGGCATAGCATTATTCTCGATCCGGCGAGCTTCACTCTCGCCCAGGCTCCCTCACGTCTTCCGGCGGATACTTATGATCTTGTGGTTTCTCTCGGAACCGACTATCACACCTTTGATCGGCTGCTACGGTGGGTCAAGGCTTATTTGGCGGAGAATCCTCAGGTACGATGCCTCATTCAACACGGCCATACTTCCCCCGTTGAAGGAGCAGACAACGTTAAACTTCTGCCCGCAGGCACCCTCAAACACCTATATGCCAAGGCGCAGGTTGTACTGGTTCAGGGCGGCCCGGGGTCTATTCAGGATGCGCGTGCCACCGGTGCTATCCCCCTCGTTGTACCGCGCCGCGTTGAGTTTGATGAAGTTGTCGATAACCACCAGGTCCCTTTCGTTACCATGATGGAGAAGCAGGGCGGCGCCGTTATCGTTGAGAGCCGCGCAGACCTGTTCGACAAGCTTACTCTAGCCTTTGAAAATCCCTCACTTTTTCATGCGGCAAAGCCCTATGTGGCGAACCCAAGTATCGCAGCAGAACAGCTGGCGCAGGGGCTCGATAACCTGCTTTCGGGGAAGACTCGCCGTGCTGAGGGATACATAGCCCGTTTCAAGCAGGCAGCACGTGCCCACGCTGCGGGTAAGCAAGAAATGGCTCGAATTAACGCTATTACACCCAGCGAGTAGAATCTAAGTAGCTATCGGCGATATAGTGCACATGTATCCGCCGAGTTTTCAGACGTAAGGCTACACCGGAGCATCCGCCGCTATATGAGGCAGAGGACTGCACATATACGCGGGTGTTCCACTCAAGTTGTGCAGCCACGAAGGCTGTTACCTGTTAGGTACGAAAGCCTCGGAGCGCTTATCTTCCGGATAGGATGCCCGGGGCTTCGCACGCGCCATGGAAGGAAAAGAGAAAATATGGCAGTTCAAGAGTCCAACGACGTCAACGTATCAGTTGAGCAGATCGCTGCAGCATACGCCAGCGAAGATTTCGCACGCTTTGTATGCAATGAGGTTGGTGTTAATTTCGTCAGCTTCAACCTTGACGGTGACCCCGCCGGTGAGTACACCATTACCACCGAGCGCACCATCCCCGCAGACCGCGTGCCGGATATTGCGAAGAAGTTCGTCTCTAACGGTGTGGGTATGACCCAGACCGATAAGGTGAGCGCGCCCGCTGCCGACGGCACCCGCACCGTAAACACCGAGGTTAAGGTTAGCGGTATGCCTGTAAGCGCACAGGCTACCCAGACCCTCACTCCTGTGAGCGACAGCCAGGCACGTGTGGACGTCAATGGTGAGGTCTCCTGCTCGATTCCGCTGGTGGGCAAGAAGATTGCTGCCGCTGCCGAACCTCAGGTTGGTCGCGTGCTCAAGGTTCTTGGTACCTCGGCTGAGAAGTGGACCGCTCAGCAGGGTTAATTACTGACCTGCTAGTCTACCTGCTAAAAAGGCTCTTTATGTGAATGAAGCGGCGGAAAACCCGCTTTATTCGAATAAAGAGCCTTTTTCTGTTGGGTGCTGAATGCTAGCGACCGATGGGCTTAGGATGCTTCAGCTTCTGCCCCTTCTACGGGGTCCTCTGCTTTAGCGGCGACTACCGCCTCATGATAGGCACGGTCACCAAGAAGTTCGGCGAAGCGACGCATCTCAACACGCAGGTCGTGCTCAGCTTCTAGCAGGTCAACAACTTTGCGGAGCTTGGTGCTTGAGGTGTGCTCCGTATAGGGGAAGTAATGGACGCTCACACCGACCTCTGCGAAACGTTTTTCAAGGGCGAGGCCCTGCGGGGTTCCCTTCCAGTCATCGCCTTTGAAAAAGACGTTAAAGGGCTTCTGGTGCCATGTTTCGATCTTATCGGGGGTGGTTTCGATATAGACTTCGTCCACATAGTCGATATGACTGACGATTGCGGCACGTTCATCAATGGGGATAACGGGACGGCGCCCCTTGGTTTGTTCAAGAACGTCGTCGTGCACGACACCGGCGATAAGGTAGTCGCAGTTTTCCTTCGCCTTGCGCAGGATTTCGAGGTGCCCGTAATGGAACAGGTCGTAGGCGCCGGCGGCGTATCCAATAATCATAAGAAACCCTCTCTTAGGGTACGTGCTTACGGCAGACGCCTGGGGCACATTCACACGGTGACTGCGCGGTTTTATACCGCACGTATAGCACCATCAGTTTACCAGCCGGAACGCTGTTCAGCTTCCGTCTGGATAACCGCAGGAACATGATAGGGACGGCAAAAAGGTGACTTCCCGATGGCTATGTCGAGAAGTCACCTTCTATATGAGCTACCCTTGGGTAAGATCTCCTGCTTGCCAAGCCTGGTGATCCTGCCACGAAAAGCCAGCAATACGCTCGCCATGAGCAAATAGCTCCCATGGATCGTTCACCGCGCCCGCTTGCAGGGTTAAAGTCCACGGGGAACCATCAGAAGCACGCAGTGTTATCACGGGGTTATACCCGTCTTCTGAACCGGAAACCTCAGTGATTACCGTTCCCTGAACTTGCCCCAGACTATCCGGAAAATGATTATCCTGGGGCTGGGGTCCCTTGGGAACAGAGCCCTCTGCTGCGGTAAGAACACCGCTACAGTTAACTTGAAGTGCCCAATCTTTCCCAGATAAAACTGCGCAGGCGTTCTCGCCCATGATCTCCACTGCATCAACGGTTAGCGGGAGGTGTGAACGCATACGTTCAAGTACTGAACGGGTATCCCACCCCGCAGGTGTCTCATCCGATGGTTCCAACGGGGCTGTGCCATCAGAAGGAACATACCCAAAATAGTGGCGTGCCTCGGCAAAACTATGAGGCACAATAAATTTCTTATTCTCTTCTACCTCAAACTCTGGTTTGTACCGATACACCGCCACGCTACGACCCGTGTAGAAGTTCTCATCATACGGGTCAATTCGCATAGCGTGCGCATAATCGATCAGCATATCCGCACTGAGGCGGTCAGGAATACGCGCAACCTTATATGCTTCTTCCTTCTCAAAGTTAATTGGGAGCCCCTCATGAACGAAACGCCACCGAGAGCCCATCTCACGTTTAACCTCAACACATCGTCGAGCCCGTTCCGTGTGAATATCGCCGGGATTATCAGGCTGAAAAAGAACCTCAAACCGGCGACGACCTCGCACATTCACCTGAGAATCAGCATGAGAAGCTATGGGGTACCGATTCGGAACATTTGAGATCAGCACGCCGGTAGTATTCAATAGTCGAGAGGTTGTGTGCACAATAGAATCTACATCGTTACTCGGCACACGATTTGTCAAAACCGAAACCCAATAATTTTCACACTCAGTAAACACAACAGCATCACTGATACGACGCAGCGGCTCAAGGTACGATATCGCCGCAGCTAACCCGCCTGATTCAACAACCTCATACTGCATGCGGTAGCCCAGCTTTTGCTGCCAGTCGATATATGCCTGGGCGATATCCTGCAGGTCCGCATAAATATAGCCAAGTTCGTAGGTAGTGGGCTCATATGCACCGTTAGCTAACGTATAGTGGGGATTCATAACACTCTATTCTGTCTGTTATCGCTACGTAAGAATTTAGGATGCGGAACGGGTAAAGGTCTTCGTTGCAGGATCATCGTATTCCCGCACAGTACGTATTTCTATCCCTCCATGTTCTGGGTCATTAGCAGCTATACGCTGTGCCTTATACTGCGCGAGCTTGCTCTCTTCAGTCAGCCAGAGGACATAGTACCGTTTACCATCAAGCGTGTACTGCAACTCGGGATGGTTATACCCTACTTGGTAGCCGTAAGCACTCTGCTGAGGGGCATTAACAAGAATATCCTCAGCGCCCTGATAATGTAATTGCTCGATGGTGCGCTGTAAGTCGTCGTTCTGACTGGTAACGGGGCTTATGAGTGCCATGTATTTATTCCTTCGTCATGGGGCGGGGGATGTAATGATCTACATTAGCGATAGTATCGGATAGAGTTTGCAGGTGTACGAGTTTTCGTCACCAATATTTAGGCTTTTACCTTCCGGTCTCCTGGCAGCGTGCTTCTTTCCATGCTTCGTGAGCCTGCCAACTGGGGCCTTCGATAATCTGTTCCCGATTTTGTATGACACCCCACGGAGCATTTTCATCTTCGCTCAGGATGTGAATTACCCAGTCCTCACCATGAATATCGCGAACGGTAATAAGCGGATCATAGGCATCTGGTGTATCCGCTTCAACGGCAATTATCATGCCGCCTTGGAGAGCTTTAATAGGCTCTTGCTGATTCTTCGGAAACTCCTCTAGGCGATTTTTCTCTAGTGCTGGAGCGATACGCCAGTCACAATCCACATAGAGCTTAAAGGAAGAATTATCTTTATTACATGTGAAAGAGAAATTCAAATCTCCCACGCTAACCTGTTCAACCGGTAATGGCAACAATGCCTGCAGCTCACTCAGACGTAGAGAATCAGCCTGATATTCATCTAAAGGCTCGAATTCATCAGATTTTTCAGGTTCATTCTTCTGGACATCATCAAGATATGGTTTCGATGAGTCTTCATCATCACCATAGCTATCGTAAAGATGATCAAGTTTATATTCTTTGCGCGCTTGGGCAAAGCTCAAAGGCCGCAAAGACTCAGGGTTTTCATGCATCCAAGGTGCATCTACATTGCATACAAGTGCAGGACCAGTGTAGAAACTCAGATTATATGGGTCAATCCCCAGCTGCCGTGCATAATGGAGCAATATTTCTGGAGAGAATCGGTCAGTTACTTTATGTTTACTGTAAACATTTGTATCCTCAAATTCAAAAGGATTACCACTACTTTGAAAAAACCATTTCCTTACACCTTCACGCCCCAGGTGCAGTGAACGACCACGGTTATTACCACAGATTTTCTGTCCAGAGCCATTATAATATGTAAGCCGAATACTTCCATAAGACTCTCGATATTTTTCGAGTTCTTTATAATTTTTTGGCGGGTATATATTAGGTACATAACGTATAAAAACACTATCCAATAAATATTTCTTTTTCATATTCCACATTATCGTTGTATAATCTACCGGCTTAGGACTATTAGTTAACATAACGGTCCAACCATTACGACATTGAGCAAATATAATCTTTGACTCTGCACGTGTTAAAGGATTTAAGGCATCAAATATTGCTTCCCCAGCAAGATTTTCTTCAGTATTAGTCAGAAACTGTGGAAATATTATATTCTTTGCCCAGTCTTGGTAATACGTAGCAACTCGACGGTAATCGCCCCTAAAAAATACCAAATTATACGTAGTAGGCTCATACCGACCACCAGCTAGACGATAACGGTTAACATCCTCAACCATAGGGGTTACCCTTTCAAACATAGTTATTTTTTATACGGATCAACAATACGTAGCTCAATGCCACCATGTGCGGGATCGTTAGCCGCAATACGTTCGGCATGCCCAATTTCACGTCCAGAAGTAGTACGATCCCATTCAACATAGTACCGTTTACCATCTTTAGTAAATTGAAGATCTGGACGATTCGTCACATCATCTCTTCAGAAGATACAACTAACCCTCAGTATCTGCTGGATCGACCGTTATACCTTTCAAATTACTGATAGCGTCTTCTTTAGTCTTCACATACAAAGGATGCTCCGCCCCAGGATCCTCTTCATCAAAATCAGGCACAACGATCGCCCGACCCTCAAAAAAACTCTAATACAGTATCAAGCGTATCCCGAGAAACGTCCATAGCATAAAGCACAGGTGTTGGATCATACTCCCCATCTTCATTCCAGGTACGATAAAACCTCAAATCACCGTCCACAGACTGCAACAGCTCTGCAGCCCATTCAGCCATATAATAATGAGGATCTTTAGGATCATGGAACATGACATCATAATCGCGCAGCACAACAAAAACACCCTGACTCAAATCCAACCAATGCAAATCCTCAAGATACTCATGAATCCAATCATCCGGAAGCCGAGGAATCTCATACGGAAACTCAATAGCCTCAAAAACTATGACGGATGCTTCTTCCGACCCTGAGGAATTCTGAATTTTTTGCAGGGAATCTCAATGATCGCCCATCCAGACTGCCGCAACAACTCCAACTGCCACTCTAAAACACCATCCTCCCGCACATAAACAACCGGGAAAAAAGTCTTATTCGACTTATCTGCGTAAAAGCCCATTTTCTACTCCTTAATCACAATAAACGTCTCATCATGATGCGGAAATAAAAAAATTTGAGGGTCATCCATGAAGCGGCAGTACCCCAATCATGAATAACCCTCAATATATACGAACGTGCTTATATACTATTCTGTATCATCAACATCTTCACTATGCACTAGGTGCACCTTGGAGGCAAGAGCAGGGTCATAAAATGGTGGTTCAGGATAATACCGAGGATCAGCAACATAGATACCCGTAGCCTGCGGATCATGGTTTATAACCCCACCAAAGAGCTGACCTGTCTTATCGTATAGAGGGTCCGGGGCACCATTCGGGAAATTCCTTCGCTGTTCTTCTTCGAAATCAGACCACGGATACCGCGTACCCTTACCAGCAACCATCACGTTCTCAGCACCCATCAGCTCCTCAAACTGCGGAATATACGAGATGGGAAGACCAACACCATACCCCACCACCACAGGATATTCCTCATAGATATACCCACGAAGATCAGAATAGTAGTAGCTCATACGTTCAGCTAATTGAAGCGCATACTCCGGAGCATAAAAAGGCGAACACTCTTCCCGTACGCTAAAGAGAACTTCAAAGTTCTTATAGAATACAAAAAGACCCTGACGCATATCATTCCAATCAGCTTCCTCAACAGCATCTTTAACCCAAAACCCATTCACCCACTGATCCGGAGCAATATTAAACCCAAGCGCTCGTAAAAGCCTGCACCCAAGTTCGTGCGAGGTATCCACACCAGCACAATCCACTTCAGCGATATACCAACCCTGCTGCTGCAAACGAGGCTTCATCACTTTCTCCCAATACCCACTCTCCCGAGTGAACACCGGAACAACGAACTCATCCTTATATTCTTTTTCATAAACCATATAGTTATTTCCTTAAGAAATCCCACACAGGGGGATTCATAAAGAACCTACCTAAGTCCCTTATGAATAAACCCTTAAGCAACATTCCAAAATTTCAACCTCAAATACTATCATGTTTATCCCATTTCTATAAGCCTCGGGCCATCTAGGGTACACAGAAACTCTATTCGGCAAGCTAGTTGACTTCATTATTCTGACTATTAATCCGCCAAATAGGTTATACTCGAGCGCACGATCTCGGTTATACCAGCCTTATCCACCGAATCCATCACCGAACACAACGCAGCCGATAACAACCGCGACTCAGCATAAGAACTAAACCGGTACTGCTGCAGGCTAGGTTCTTTACTCGCAGTCAGGGTCAGCATAAAATTCTCAAGCGACCAATCTGTAAAAGTTTGAACGGCCTTGACCATATCGAACTCATAAGCCTGCACCCATGCCTGATCTATAGATTGATTCTCGAACCCAGTACCGGTTGAATTATGCGGATACAGGCTGAACCTCAAGACGACTATTCATCCACAGGATATCCTGCATCACCCGTAAACGCGGGACTCTCCGGATACCTTTCAGGATCAAAAATCCACTCCCCCCTCTCATCACACCGAGGAGCCGGGAACCCCTGAGGAAAATATTTTTTCTTCCGCTCCTCATGCCAAGTCCACGGATACTCCACCACCTCCGGGCCAGCAATCAGAATCTCATTATTTCCTGCAAAGAACTGCTCCACACGCGGCAAAGAAGCCCGACTCACCCCGAACCCGTACCCTAAAGTCACCTCATAATCATCCCCAGACCGAGGACGTGGGCTAGGACGCATAGGATAGACCAGACGCATATAATCAACCATATGCACGGCATAAATAGCGTAACTATCGTTCCCTAAACGGTCCGCCATCGACAGAACGTCCTCAAAGTTTTTATAGTACACAAACAACCCCTGACGCAGATCAAGCCAATCGACTGCAGTAGCGTATTCATAAGCCCACTCTGTATCGAACTCATGCAAGAAAGAGTCCCAGTCGAAATCCAGGGCTGTTAAAAGACGACGCCCAAAGTCCCGGGCATCTACCACCCCAGCACAATCAACCTCTGCGATATACCACCCTTCACGCTCAAGATAGGGCTTCATACAATTCTGCCAATACCCATCTTCCTCAATGAAGATCGGGGCGATGAAGGGTTTTGAAAGATTATGTTGATATGGCATACTGTTTCTTTCCCAAAATTAACTCACGAGGCAAATAAAGATATAGAGCACGACCTGAGGTGTAACCCATATACGTCATCTAGCTAACCACCAGATGCCTTGATACTATGAGTCCTTACTGCCAGTGTAGGATGTGCTCTCGGGGTACTCATCAGGATCATTAATCCACTCCGTACCATTCTCATCATACCGAGGATCGGGAAAACCATTAGGGAAGTATTTCTTCTTCCGCTCTTCCTGTTGAGACCAAGGGTATTCAGTATCAGGACCAGCACAGATTATTTCGTGACCTCCAAAATACTCCTCAACGCGAGGAAGGGAATCTTTCGACACCTCAAGCCCATACCCAAAAAGAACCTCGTATTCGTCATCACGCCACATAGGACGCCGTGGGTAATAAGCATTCATAATGTAAAGGATATCCACACTATACCTAACATAACCCTCCATGTTTAAACCGTCAGCCATAGATAGAACATCTTCAAAGTTTTTATAGTAGACAAACAATCCTTGACGCATATCAAGCCAATCGATATCCTCTGCATATTCTTCAGCCCATTTCAAATCAAATTTATGCGGGAATGAACTCCAATCAAAACTGATAGCATTCATAAAACGAATAGCAAAATCATAGGCATCCACAACCCCTGCGCAATCAACTATAACAACATGCCACCCCTCCTGACGCAGAGAAGGAAGCATATAGTTTTCCCAATAATTATTATCTCGTATAAAAACAGGGATATTAAACGGTTTAGAATATAAAGCCTCATAAGGCATATTCGTTTCCTTTCCAAATTAATCAACAAGGCGGACAAAAGTTAAATAGTGATCTGGCGAATAGTAAATACTTCCATTGCTTCCTACTACGATACGATGTGTTCCCCGATTAAGTCTTGGTTTACCATTTTCTTTGATGATATACTCTGGCGGTTTTGCATCATATTCAGTATATGTAATAAGATTACCATCCTTATCTTTTGTTGGGAGTATGCTACCATCTTTACTGCCCATAGGCCTATTCTCGAAAACTTTAGAACTGCTCAACCCTTAAACACGACTAATAAATTTAAAACACAAAAACACTGGCCCCTGCAACAAAGCAAAACCGCAGGAACCAATAGTTTTTATATGAGACTATCTCCACTAATTTACCTGAAGAGAACTCCACGTGAATAAATATTGTAAAATCCGGTTAAAGAGCCAAAAATGAGAACCCCTGGTATTACTTACTCTCATATTTCCAGTTCTCCAAAACCTCATCCTTATTCTTCACATACAAAGGATGCTCCGCCCCAGGGTCATTTTCATCGAAATCAGGAATCACGATCGCCCGACCCTCAAAAAACTCCAACACCTGATCAAGATGCTCTTGAGACACCTCCATACCATAAAGAATATTCGCAGGATCATACTCCCCATCCTCATCCTCCGAATACCGGTACCTCAACTCAGTATCCACAGTCTGCAACAGCTGTGCAGCCCACTTCGCCATATAATAATGAGGATCATGAGGGCTCTGGAATAGTGCATCATAATTCTTCAGAGCAAAAAAGAACCCCTGACTCAAATCCAGCCAATGCAAATCCTCAAGATACTCATGAATCCAATCATCTGGCATATCAGGAATCTCCTCAGGAAACTCAATAGCCTCAAAAACCATCACAGAAGCTTCCGCAGACCCCGAAGACTCCAATAACTTTTCACAGGAAAGCTCAATAATCTTCCACCCAGCCTGCCGCAACAGCTCTAATTGTCGCTCTAAAACACCATCCTCCCGAACATAAATAACCGGGAAAAAGACGTCATCCCACTCATCAGTATAAAAAACCATAATATTTCTACTTCTCAATGGGCGTGAAGATTTCTCCGTGCGCGCGGACGACTTCTAACCCTCAGTATCCTCTGGGTCAACCGTCATCCCTCGCCAACTCCTAATAGTATCTTCCTTATTTCTAACATACACTGGATACTCAGCCCCAGGGTCATTTTCATCGAAATCAGGAATCACGATCGCCCGACCCTCAAAAAACTCCAACACCTGATCAAGATGCTCTTGAGACACCTCCATACCATAAAGAATATTCGCAGGATCATACTCCCCATCCTCATCCTCCGAATACCGGTACCTCAACTCAGTATCCACAGTCTGCAACAGCTGTGCAGCCCACTTCGCCATATAATAATGAGGATCATGAGGGCTCTGGAATAGTGCATCATAATTCTTCAGAGCAAAAAAAGAACCCCTGACTCAAATCCAGCCAATGCAAATCCTCAAGATACTCATGAATCCAATCATCTGGCATATCAGGAATCTCCTCAGGAAACTCAATAGCCTCAAAAACCATCACAGAAGCTTCCGCAGACCCCGAAGACTCCAATAACTTTTCACAGGAAAGCTCAATAATCTTCCACCCAGCCTGCCGCAACAGCTCTAATTGTCGCTCTAAAACACCATCCTCCCGCACATAAACAACCGGGAAAAAGACGTCATCCCACTCATCAGTATAAAAACCCATAGGTTCGTAATAATTCATAATATTTTTATTCCTTAATCAAAATAAACGTTTCATCATGGTTCGGCATATAGAACATCAGGGCTGCCCACAAGCGACACCAATCGATCATAGACAACCCTGCCTTTTCTTATATATAGGTTCATTGATTCTATTCCGCTACTCTGGCAAATGCAGATACTCATCCACGAAAGGACCCAGGGCCTCCGCACTCTCAAGCTCAGGATGCTCAGGTTCAAACCTATCCACAACTACCACATATCCCTGGAAAAAATCCCGCACCAGCGAAAGATTCTTCTCAGAACATTCAAAACCGTAGGTAAATTTAAGGTTCGCTTCTCCTTCCTCCAAAAGCTCCCAACGGTACCTGGTTTGCAACCGGTGGAGATGCTGGCAAAGATAACTTGCTATTCGAGAATTCTTGAGAATAATATCATCAAAATTAGATATATACACAAAAAAACCATGCGATATATCCAGCCATTGATCAATATCCTCAATATAATCTAATGTCCATTGCGAACCATAATCCGGAATATCCCAGGGACATTTAATAGCACGAAGTATTTCAGATGTCATGGTATCAAAATCGATAATAACATTTCCTCTAATTTCAATAATTTCCCACCCAGAAGAAACTAATGAATCTATCCTATTATGGTGAATAGGCTCTCCTTTTAGATAAATATTTGGTGTTATAGGATATCTTTCATCCATTTTAAAATCAATAGTCATATTTATAGTCCTTTCAGAAGAACAAAAGTCCTGTAATGATCAGGAGTATAATAAATATCTCCATTACTCCCAACGACTAAACGTTCTGTGTCTCGTCTTCCTCTAATCCTTGGTTCATTGCGGATAATGTATCCAGAATCACGAACATCAAGCTTATAATATTGAATACTGAGGTTTGTTCGGATGTACTTTACCCATTACTGCCGCCGGTATAGGAAGTGCTCTCAGGGTACTCATCAGGATCATTAATCCAATCCGTACCATCCTCATACAACGGGTCAGGAAAACCATTCGGGAAAAACAGTTTCTTAAACCTCTCCACCCGTGACCAAGGATACTTGGCCCCGTCAGCAGCGACCACGATGCTATCGTTGAAAAACTCTTTCACACGCGGCAAGCTTTCCTGTGAAATATCAAAACCATAACCAACCATGACTTGATATAGCCCGCTGCCGTGTAATTGGCGAGTGGCGTAATATACTTCCATTTCTTCCAGAATATTTACGCACGCTGTAACAGCCTTATCATCCATCACGAAAAGGTCCTCAAAATTCTTGTACAACACAAAAAGTCCTTGACGCATATCAAACCAGTTAATCAGACAGGCATCCTCAGAAGCCCAACGCAGGTTAAAATCATCCGGAATAGCATAAACACTCTCAATACTCTCAACCAGACGATACGCAAAATCCAACGTGGTTTTTACCCCAGCACAGTCAACAACAATAACCTTCCCCCCTCCGCCTCCAGATAAGGCAGCATATGGTTCTCCCAGTACCCATCCTCACGGATAAACAAAGGAGCAGTAAATTCTACAGTTCCGTTAAGCGTGTAACTCATCTTTTTCTCTTCGAATTTTTAGGGGAAGATATATAAAGTTTTACTTAGACGAGTCTTCTTCATTATCTTCAACGTAGGAAGTACTTTCCGGGTACTCATCAGGATCCATAACCCATGATCCATCCTCATAACGAGGATCAGGGAAACCATTGGGAAAGAATGTTTTTTTAAATTTCTCTGCACCATCCCACGGATATTTAACATCACTCGCAGCAACAACAATATTATCTGCAAAAAATTCTTTCACTTGAGGTAGACTCTCTTGTGAAATTTCAAACCCATATCCAAAGAGAACCTGGTATAGACCGTTACCAAATGATGGGCGAACACTATAATATTCATCCATAGTTTCTATAATGTTGACACATGCAGTTAACTTCCTATGATCGAGTATCAGAAGATCCTCAAAGTTTTTATACAAAACGAAAAGCCCTTGACGCATATCCCTGTTCCTGATGAGGCATGCTTCTTCGGAAGCCCAACGCAGATTAAACCCTTCAGGATACGAATAACCGCTGTCAATACTTTCCACAAGACGATAAGCAAAATCTTGTATAGAAGTCACACCTGCACAATCAACAACAATAACAGCCCAACCTTCTACCTCAAGATAAGGTGCCATATGATTCTGCCAATATCCACTCTCACGAATAAAGAGAGGAGCTTTAAAGAGGCCAGGGTATTTTGTCGTATAACTCATCATTTCTCGCTAGTCTATTAGTAGAATAAATGTATGATAATGATCTAAAGTAAGGTAAATACTTCCATTGCTACCTATTAACAGGCGTTCAGTACCTCGTGTCATTTCAGGCTCCCCATCAGCCTTGAGAATTACTTTACCATCTTTATCTATTCTGGGTCGTCGAGGTATAAAATCCATTTCGGTGTAGGTTATATTGCCTCCTTTAACATCAGCTGTCGGTAAAATATTTCCTATACCTTCACCCTCCTCTGGAATATTGTCAAAATTCCTGCCCTCATTAGCACTAACAATAGGATCACCCTCAACATTGAGGTAAAAAACAACACATAAATACTCAACCCTTAAACACGACTAATAAATTTAAAATACAAAAACACTGACCCCTGCAACAAAGCAAAACCGCAGGAACCAGTAGTTTTTATATGAGACTATCTCCACTAATTTACCTGAAGAGAACTCCACGTGAATAAATATTGTAAAATCTGGTTAAAGAGCCAAAAAATGAGAACCCCTGGTATTATTTACTCTCATATTTCCAGCTCTCCAAAACCTCATCCTTATTCTTCACATACACAACTGGGAAGAAGCTATTGCCGTACCCGTCGTCGTAGTAGCTCATAATTGGTTACTCCTTGGCTATCAGTGTCTTGTTAGCTGTTCCCGCCGGTATAGGTGGTGCTCTCGGGGTACTCATCAGGATCATTAATCCACTCCGTACCATCCTCATACAACGGGTCAGGAAAACCATTCGGAAAGAAAAACTTCTTGCTCTTTTCCACTTCAGTCCAAGGGTACTCTGCCTCGTCTGCCGCGATGACTACTCGATTTTCAAAGAACTCTTCCATCTGGGACACGTTCTCTTGTGAAATATCAAAACCGTACCCACAAGTACTTGATATGATCCACTACCATGTAGTGGACGACCAGCATAATTTACCTCCATGATCTCAAGGATATTCACACATGCGCTTATATCATCATCAGCCATAGTAAAAAGCTGCTCAAAATTCTTATACAAAACGAAAAGCCCCTGACGCATATCCCTATCCCTAATCAAACATGCCTCTTCAGCAGCCCAACGCATATTAAAACCTTCGGGAAAACTGTAGGTAGGGTCGATAGTTTTAACTAACCGCCTGGCGAAGTCCATATACGATACCACCCCAGCACAATCAATAGTGATGACAGCCCACCCCTCCGATTCTAGATAAGGCAGCATATGACTCTCCCAGTACCCATCCTCACGGATAAACAAAGGAGCGGTAAATTCTACGGCAGACCGTTCTTGTTGATAAGGCATATTTCTCTCTGAAATGCAGACAGGCAAAGGAGCCTAACTATGTTTACTCAGATGAACTTTCTCCCTCACGACCGCCGGTATAGGAAGTGCTCTCAGGGTACTCATCAGGATCATTAATCCAATCCGTACCATCCTCATACAACGGGTCAGGAAAACCATCTGGGAAAAACAGTTTCTTAAACCTTTCCACCCGTGACCAAGGATACTTGGCCCCGTCCATGGCGAACACAACCTTGCCTTCGAAAAACTCTTTCACCCGCGGCAAGCTTTCTTGTGAAATGTCAAAACCGTACCCAACTAGAACTTCGTACAGACCACTGCCATGTAGTGGACGACCAGCATAATTTACTTCCATGATCTCAAGGATATTTACACATGCGCTTATATCATCATCAGCCATAGTAAAAAGCTGCTCGAAATTCTTATACAAAACGAAAAGCCCCTGCTGCATATCCCTATCCCTAATTGAACATGCTTCTTCGGATGCCCAGCGCATATTGAAACCTTCGGGAAAACTGTAGTTAGGGTCGATAGTTTTAACTAATCGCCTGGCGAAGTCCATGTACGATACCACTCCAGCACAATCAACAGTAATGACAGCCCACCCCTCCGCTTCCAGATAGGGCAGCATATGGTTCTCCCAGTATCCATCCTCACGGATAAACAAAGGAGCTGTAAATTCTACGGCAGACCGTTCTTGTTGATAAGGCATGTTTCTCTCTAAAATGCAGACAGACAAAGGAGTCTAACTATGTTTACTCAGATGAACTTTCTCCCTTACGATCACCAGTATAGGAAGTGCTCTCGGGGTACTCATCAGGATCATCAATCCACTCCGTACCATCCTCATACAACGGATCAGGAAAACCCTGAGGAAAAAACACTTTCTTAAACCTTTCCACACGTGACCAAGGATATTCGACCCCGTCCATGGCGAACACAACCTTGCCCTCGAAAAACTCTTCTACACGCGGCACACTCTCCTGCGAGATTTCGAATCCCCACCCAAAAAGAACCTGATAAAGACCACTACCATGGATCGGACGTACTGTATAACGTGTGTCCATCTGTTCAATAATATTTACGCATAGGCTCACGTCCTCGTCATCCATCACGAAGAGGTCATCAAAATTCTTGTACAACACAAAAAGTCCTTGACGCATATCAAACCAGTCAATCAGACAAGCATCTTCTGAAGCCCAGCGCAGGTTAAAATCATCCGGAATAGCATAAACACTCTCAATACTCTCAACCAGACGATAGGCAAAATCCAACGTGGTTTTTACCCCAGCACAGTCAACAACAATAACCTTCCACCCCTCCGCCTCCAGATAAGGCAGCATATGGTTCTCCCAGTACCCACCCTCACGAATAAACAAAGGGGCAATGAACTCTACAGTTCCGTTAAGCGTGTAACTCATCTTTCTCTCTATTCGTCTTACTCTGTTTACTCCATTTACTCTACTATCAGGATAAACGTGTGATAATGATCCGGGCTGTAATAGATACTGCCATTACTACCCACTATCAACCTGTCATCACCACGAGTCGTATCAGGTTTCCCGTTAGGCTTCAACTCAACTTTACCGTTTTCACCGATCTTAGGTTTAGGCGCCATGAAATCCATTTCCGTATACGTAATAGGATTCCCCTCAACATCGGTAGTGGGTAGGATTTTTCCTTTTCCTTCTCCCTTCCAAGGTTCATTATTAAAGACCCGACCCTCATTAGCGCCAGGATAGTGCGGAGGAGCTCCATCCTTTATGATCTTCTGCGTAGCCTGCTGGAGATGCTCAGCAGTTTCTTGAGGAATCTGACCCTGATAGTCCTCACTCTTCACCACCCGGTGGTGCTTCAAACCCTCCTCATCAAGCTGCATTGCAGTCTGCAAATCTGGCGCAAATCGCTCCTCGGCGTCTTTCCATAACGCATGCTGAGGACGAGGCCCCGGATCTTTTGGAGGTGCCTCGGTAAATTCTCTGCCCTCAAGCTCAGCCTGCTTCTTACGAGCCTCGTATTCCTGTAAATTAGCCCTGTCGTCAAAGTAGTTTTTCTCAGCCTCTTTAAACTTTTCGTAATCGTAATAATCAGTGCGTGAGCGTCCTTTCTTATCCTTCCCCCTCCACTCTTTACGACGTACACCCTCCAACTTCTCGTCCAGATGAGTCTGCACATCACGCATCGAAACCGTCGGCCCCTCAGCGGCACCAGCCCCCTTTGCCGGAGGCAGGTTCTCAACCTTCGGTTCCTCAACAGGTTTCAGCTGCACCTCAGGCTCACGCACACCAGCAGAACCACGAGCCACCACAGCATCATCAGCCACACCACCAGGCTTAACAGCCTGCATACCAACAGCACCGGACCCAGCACCCGAAGCAGGAGGAACCTCGCCCACCTGCGGAGCCTCCACAGGCTTGAGCGGCACTGAAGACTCTTGGGCTACCCCACGGGTACTATAGGGCAGCGGGGTGTGTGCTCCTGCTTCAGGAGCCGCAACTCGCGGAGCAGCAAAACCATATCCTGTGGTATTCAGGTGCGAACGGTCGAAGAGATTGCCATAACGCCCCTGATAAGAAACTGCCTCTAAACTTTCTTTAGAAGCCGCTTTTTCAGCACCTTCTTGAGCACTCTTGCGGAAAAGCACAGGATATTTGATCGTTATAGCATTTTTACGTAGCATCTCTGTCTGAGCGCGAACACTTACAGCATCGCCTGAAGCTGCACTTGGTCTCATTACAGGAAGATGACGGACCTCATAACTTCCCCAGCGAATGCCCCAGCGAGCGAGCAAATAATCAACAGCAGGCTTAGCAGCAATTTTGAAAATCTTCCCCAAGCCCAATGTGGCCACATCAAGCAAAAGACTGATGAGCCCCTCACGCGTTACTTCACGAGGATCAACATGCCCTGTCTCCCAGCGCTGAACGACTATGGAAGTATTCATTGAAAGAAACATGCCTCCACCAATGAACCATCCAGCGGGGCCTCCAACTAGAGCAATAAGACCAGCGAGTCCATAAGTAAGGACAACATCCACCTCGTCAGGATGCGAAGCTATCCATCCAGATGGATCATTCCAAAACTCACGATTAAAATTGTCAAAATCCGCTGCAGCAGATAGCCAGTAGCGGATAAATTTATCCTGAACTGTCAGCTCAAACCCAAAGAAATCCCTATACTGACGGATAGCATCAATAGATAATGGTTGTAAACCTGTGGGGTCGTGCAGGTTCACCGGATCACCCGACGCAAACAGATACGACGCACCCATATACCCCGACCCGGCCACAGGCTCCACAGGGTCCGGCGACAAAAACCCAGCCGTCACAGGATCATACAAGCGCGCACCCATCAACTCACCGCCAACGGTTGCTAACGCACCCTGAACTGTCAAACCCACATCAGCAGGCAAACCCGGCAACCCATTACCAGCAGCTGCAGTGGTGTTGCTTCCCCAAGTCACCGGAGACGCGGCACCGAAGATATCCGTGCCAAAACCATACGCCCCCATACCTGTGCCGGTGAGGATACTATCGCGTCCACCAAGCACAGACCCCGCCGAAACCGCCTCGGTAACACCAACACCCACCAACGAAGCAGCATCAGGTACTGTCGTATCCCACACCAGCGGCGAGACAACAGGATCCTGCCTATCCTGCTGACTCCCAACAGCTACCGGCATATTCCGAACCGACGATGTCGCAAACCACACCGTCGAGTTACCCATCAGAGAATCCTCACCACCAGTAGCCACATGCCTGCCCAGCAAAGACTCGGAGCTGTGGTTGATACGCTCCACCCGCTCTAAAGAACCCAGAGCATCCCAGCCCCACGTCACAGCAGCACCAGTATGATCAGCCGCCCCCGTACGGAAACCCCGCACATCATAGGAATACTGAACCGACCCCGTACACACCAAAGATGACGTATCTAACCCGGTTAGATCCTCCACCACACCCGCAACAGGTGCAGCGGAAGAACCACCATCCTCTAGTGCCTCATACAGGCGTACCGTCTGTACCCGCTCCCCCGCATAGGAAAACGCACGCACCCGAACCAGGGCACCTTCCTGATGGGTTTCTTCCCTCATAAGCAACCCGACCGGATCATACACCCACGCCACCAACACATCATCCGAGCTCACCGCACGAATCAACCTGCCGGAAGCATCATAGGCGTACTCACACCAGGAACCCTTAACGGTATCTTCCACTCGAGTAATCTTCCCCGCAGGATTCCGGCGTACCCGCACACCCTGCACCATACCCGACGATGAACCACTAGGCTCGTCGGCCTCACCGAGAACTTCCTCAGTGTACCCCATAACGGCTCCGGACGTATCACGCACCCACGAAGAGACACACTCCCCAACCTGAACACGTTCCAAATACCCCAGCGCATCATAAGCAAACTCAGCCACCCCAGGCTTATCACCAGCACTCGATGAGTCCTCTACCCCGATACCGGCAGGGACCTGCTGTGTAGACCTAATACGCCCGCCCGGAGAATACCCATATACGGTAGAACCATACGGAGTAGTACGCTGAACCACATTCCCATCAGCATCATAGGAGTACGCTAGGCTCCACGCACCCGTAGATGCAAACACCTCAGCCGCAGAAGCATCCCCGGCAGCACATACTCGATTACCCGATGCAAAGAACGCCATATCAGAAACCTCATCCCCGAGTTTCGGGGCAGAATCCACCCTCACCAAACGTCCCAAAGCATCTGAGACATAGGTCGTCTGAACATACACATCAGCTTCGGATTCCGCGCCATCCGAGACACCGATAGAAGACCTACCAGCAGCCGTTGTTGCACTCGCGTTAGCAGAACCAACGGTGGTTGTTGCTGTAGCGACCGTAGCAGCTGCAGACCGTTGAGCGCCCAGCCGTGCCAGATTCTCCCCCGCCAGATAATCCTTCACCGTCAGGCACCGACCGGCTCGATCCCGCACCCACGCACACGCCAACCGACCCAAGCGCTCACCTGGCTTAGCCACATGCATACTCGCCACCTCGCCGGCACCATCGTATGCATACGACACCCGCGAACCATCTGGGTTCATGACTTCAGTGCACCGGTGCGCGCCATCATACGCATACTTGGTCACCGCCCCGAATGGGTCCGTCACCGACATCACATTCCCTACCGCATCATAGGCATACGAGGTTGTCGCAAAGCCCTCAGACGTAGCTACCCGACGCGCTAGCAAA
Source organism: Rothia dentocariosa ATCC 17931 (assembly GCF_000164695.2). Classification (NCBI taxonomy): domain Bacteria; kingdom Bacillati; phylum Actinomycetota; class Actinomycetes; order Micrococcales; family Micrococcaceae; genus Rothia; species Rothia dentocariosa. Next base: position 1,586,239 of record NC_014643.1, on the reverse strand, counting down.
CGCCCCGCACCGTCATAATCAAAAAAGCATGTTCCACCCACGCCGGAAACAGCTTTAACCACACGCCCACACGCATCATAGGAGAACGACCGGGTGCCCCAAGCAGCATCCACACACCGCACCACACGCCCACACGCATCATAGGCATACCTGCCCACCAGCTTAGTCCCAGCACGACGCTCCAACACACGCCCACACAGATCATACACAAAAGACTCCACTACCACGCCAGCACGAGTCTTCGCCACCAAACGCGAATCCGCATCATACCGGTACTCAGTCATCACCCCATCAGCATCTGTCACTGAGGCAACCCGACCACACGCATCATACGAATACTCCGTCACAGCCCCCGAGGCACTCACCTGCCTGAGTAACCGCCCAGCAGCATCACACACCTCACCCGAAACCTGACCAGCAGCATCAGTACACGTCCGCAACGCATGGGCACCGGGGACCCTCACCAGATTCTCGGTCGGATCCTGCACGCGAACAGGCTCTGAAGTACCCTGATGATGCGCGGCACCCCGATCCCCTTCACCCGAGGAGGCAGTCGTAGTGTTAGTCAAAAACTGATACGCCCACGACGTGACTGCCCCGGACGGGTCAATACTGCTCATCACCCGGCCCAGCGCGTCAAATCCCACCGTCGCGGTGTTCCCAACACCGTCCTGATGCGTGATCTCACCGGCAGCACTATCTCGACTTACCCGTGTGAGCACACCCGTCGGATCGGTATGCTCCACCAAAGTATCAGCAGCGTTATACCTGCTCGCCCACACATTCCCGGCTGGGTCAATCTTTTCTGTAACCCTGCCCATACCATCATGGACAAACTTCGTCACATGCCCCAGCGGATCAGTCTCAGCAACCGTGTATCCCAGCTCGTTGATCTCACGCACGGTACGGGCACCATCAGGTGCCACCTGCGCAACCAGTTCCCCAGCGGCGTTGTACTCAAACCGGCGCACACCCCCAACCGCATCCGTGATACTGGCGACTTTACCCGCAGGAGTATATGTATACACAGTTGCGTTCCCCACCGGGTCAATTACCCGAACAGGACGCGAGGCAGCGTCATACTCCACACGCATAGTTGCCCCCGATGGAGAGATCACCGCCACCGGTCGATCCTGGGCATCATACTCAACCTTGAGCATGTCGCCCACAGCATTAAGCACTCCGGTCAGATTCCCCCGAGCATCGTAGGAAAGCCGCGTCACGACCCCTGTCGGATCTGTCACTGACGACATCTGTCCCGTCGATGTATAGGTATACCGGCTGGTGGCACCATCAGTCGTCACCGCAACCGGCTGACGCGAAAAACCCTCCTCAGCATACTCATATGAAACAACCTTTACCGGAGCATCTTTACGAATCCACTCATCCTTCGAGCCATATGTCCGCTTGTGAACCGGTCGGTCCAAGTCGTCATACTCGGTAATACTCATCGAACCTGTAGAAGCAAGCTCCTTCACCACAAGCCCACGAGTATTCGCAGACCGCACCGTCCGCGACCCTTCAAGATCGGTCACCTGAATCCGGTTCCCAAACGCGTCATAAATAAACCGAGCCGTAGACCCTTCTGCCGACGTAACCGAGACTAAACGCCCTTTACTATCAGACACCCACGTATTCGGATGCAGCGCCCGTTCAGCAGTGTCCGCAGCATCAGAGCCATCAGAGTCAGCCGCTAGAGTGTTCTCATGGGTACCGGTGGTAATCTGCGTAATCCCACCCGGCAAATACGTATAGTCAATCACACGACCATGCTCACTGACCTGCTGGGTAACACGCCCCGGATTATCCGGATCCCCATACACATTAGTCACCTCACGCACGCCACCAGTGCCCGTGACCGTCTGCACCAAACCATCCTCGGTATGCGTATACACGCGCGAGGCAACCACAACGCCGCAAGCCGCAGCAGTACCACCCTTGACAGCACTCTCAGGCTCATCCACGGGATCGGATGTTGTCTGCGAGGCTAGGGCGTAGGTTGTCGCCTCTGCCAGATGTCCCGTCTCACTATAGGCATACTCCACCCGAGATCCAGCCCCAGTAACAGCCACCGCACGCCCAGAAACATCATCATACGAGAGGCGGATAGCCTTACCGAAAGCACCCACCATAGCCCGCACACGAGAGGAAGAACCACCATTGGAAGCATCCTCATAGATAGCGGCAACCGCAGAACCAGGTTCCGAACCCCAAGAGCCCAGCCAGGCACCGCCCCGCGTATAGTAATGGTACTGCCCGGCATTATTCGACACCGCATAAAACTCACCGCCAGAGACCACTTGGTCAGAATGCTCAGCGGCCAAAGAAATCACAGCAGCAAACCCAGCACGCGCAGCCTGCGCACGCACATCACCGTTAGCCTCATCATGAGCAGCACCATTCTCAGAGTCAGAAGCCTGAGACGCAGACGAATCCGCTGGGTTCACCGTATATCGATGCAGCCACCACGCCTCCCCAGCAGCCCGAGTAAACCCAGCCCCAGCACGAGCAAAGAAGACCTGCCGCCCATCAACATCAGCCCACACCACACCAGAAGCCGTAAACCCCAAATGCGTATCCACTGTAGAAGACCACCCAGGCCCAAACGCGCCTACCGGAGCCGTATACCCCTCATGCGTAGACGCCGCCCCAGCAGCAGCGATACTGTTATACATCCGCACCAACGACACAGACCCGACAGAAAGATCCCGCTCTTCCTCAATGAAATTCCCCGTCGCCACATTCACCGGATCATTCGCATAGCCACTCGTAGGCATAGTTCCATAAATTGAAACGTCAGGAATTACAAGGTTTTTACGCCCAGGGTTAAGACCATTATCGTTTAAGAAAGCCGTAAGCGTCGCATCCGCAATAACATACTGCCCATTACTACCAGCAATCCGAAATGCATAAGCAACAGCATCAATCCAGGCTGCATCGTGGTTATTATCATTAATCCACTCAACAGTTGCTTTTAAAAGACCGGTAATATCAAGAACACCCCACTTACATGAGCTTAAATACCGCTCATACGCTGTATTAATAGAGGTGAAGTAATAGGTCATGTCTTCATAGACAACTTGCGAGAGAAACTTTGCATATCTCTCCAAAGCTTCAGGCACAGCGGACGAGACACCGCCAGAAGAGGCAAGGCTGTCAGCATATTTCTCGCTATCAGAACGAGAAAGAGACGAAACAAATTCGGAGGAACCACCTTCAGGCGCTTTGCACATTCCCCGTTCTAGGTCATAAGTATCGATTCTAACGTTAGGTTCCTCAGAAGGAACATATGCTGGACCATTCAGAAAATTCCTTTTGATCTGCTTGGATACAGACAATCCAGATAACACATTAAACAGATTATTTTCGTTGAGTTTTCTGTTATACTCTTCTTCTGCTTCTCGGGCTTTCCTACGGTTATCTTGTTCTATTTCAGCATTCCGGGAAATCTGCCTCACTGCATGAGCTGCTCGACGGCACGCATCCTCTAGTCGATGCGCATCATCTATGCACTGTTTGTAGTTCTGTACGAAGAGGTTTGCGTACCGCCCCCGAAATTCCTCGGCCGCCCGTATACCTTCTAAACGAATTCTTCCGTGGTACTCCTGAAGTTTGGAGGCAGCGCTGTCAAATGTATTTGCAAGCGCGGCAGCATCAGTAAAACTGTACTCAATGGGCTGGGTGTTAGAGTGAAAAAGGATAGAAGGCATGGCTTCGTAGGTCTCTCCGGAAGTTAGGTATAGCTAGAGTTACTCTTCATCTTACAAGGGTTCTTGAAAATAATCTGTACTTTCGGTAGAGAGTTATAAAAATGTTCAAAAATTTTTGTACTACGATTTCATATTCTTGAAGTCCTCCTTCTCTGGAGTTCAAAACCCTATATGCCATATGTGCATGCACATAGAAGAGCGGCCCTTCGGTCATGGTGACCGGAGAGCCGCTCGATGGGTGAAGCTATGTTTTAGGGTCAGCGCAGCAGCCAACCATAGGTGCGTCTATTTCGTGCTTGCCACGCGAGCCGCCTCTTCGACTGCCACCCACGAGAGCATCGCACATTTGACGCGGGCCATAAACTTTGAAACCCCGGAAAATGCCGCCATATCGCCGTATTCTTCCTCATCCAGAGTAATCTGACCGCGCGAGCGCAACATCTCGCGGAACGCATCTACATGGTTCTGCAGCTCCCCCACGGTCATACCCGGTGCCATCTCGGAGAGCACCGATGCCGCCGCCATCGAAATGGAACAGCCGTCGCCTTCCCACGAGACCGATTCGACAACCTTTTCACCGTTTTTCTGCTCATCAGATAGCACGAGGCGCAGGTTGATTTCGTCTCCGCAGGTGGGGTTGTACTGGTGGTTGTCGGCGCTGGCGTGCCCGGCGGGTACCTCCACCAGATGTTCGCCGGTGCGCTGCTTTGAGTGTTCCAGAATAATGTCTTGGTAGAGCGATTCTAGCGACATGAATTATCCAATCCTGTGTATATGAGTAACGGCTTCTTTACAGCCCGAAGTAGGGGCGCACCTCGGCGAGCGCGGCAAGGAACGCATCTATGTCTTCGGTGGTGTTGTAGAGGTATGCGGAGGCGCGGGTCGAGGCCGTCAGTCCGGCGCCGCGGTGCAGCGGCTGGGCGCAGTGGTGACCTACGCGCACGGCGATACCTTTCGTATCGAGCAGCTGCCCAGCGTCATGCGGGTGTACCCCGTCGATGCCGAGGGAGACGAGCCCGGCGCGTTTGTTCGGGTCGGTGGGTCCTAGCAGGCGCACGCCCTCGATGTTCTGCACTCCGGCCACGAGCCTCGCGCCGAGTTCTTGTTCCCAGGCGTGTACGTTGTCCATGCCGAGGTGCTGCAGGTAGCGTACTGCCTCAGCAAAGGCAACTGCTTGGGAGACGCGCTGGGTTCCCGCCTCAAATTTGATGGGGGCGGGCATATAGTCGGCGTCTTGGAGTTCGACGCGGGTGATCATGGAGCCGCCGGTGAGGAATGGGGGCAGGGCGTCGAGGAGTTCGGTGCGGCCGTAGAGTGCGCCGATGCCGGTGGGGGCAAGCATTTTGTGCCCGGAGAATGCGGCGAAATCGACACCGAGTGCGGGGAAGTCTACTGGCATGTGGGGTACGGATTGGCAGGCGTCCAGGACAGTGAGGGCACCGACTTTTTGGGCGAGTGCGACGAAGCGCGGCACATCCGCAATGGCGCCGGTGACATTGGAGACGTGGCTGAAAGCGAGGATGCGGGTTTTCTCGGTGACGAGTTTGGCTGCGGCTTCGTAGTCGATCTGTCCGTCGTCGGTGGCGGGGATGTGTTTGAGGGTTGCGCCGGTGCGTTGGGCTAGGATCTGCCAGGGTATGAGGTTGGCGTGGTGTTCGATTTCAGTGGTGAGAATTTCGTCGCCGGGTTTCAGGGCAAAACGTTGGGCTTTTTCACCGCCGAGTCCTTGGGAGGCGTTGCCTATTGAGTAGGCGACAAGGTTGAGCGCTTCTGTAGCGTTGGAAGTCCAGACGATGTTTTCGTCGCGGGCTCCTACGAAGGCGGCAACGGTGGTGCGGGCTTGCTCGAAGAGTTCGGTGGCTTCGACGGCAAGGGTGTGCGCGCCGCGGTGTACCGCAGAGTTGGCGTGCAGGTAGAAGTTGCGTTCAGCATCAAGAACTTGGAGTGGTTTTTGGCTGGTGGCGCCGGAATCGAGGTAAACGAGCGGGTTGCCATTGACGACGGTGTTGAGAATAGGGAAGTCTGCGCGCAACGCTCGCACGGTGTCATCGTTGAGCGGCGTGTTGGCGGGGACTGAGTATTCTGCCACGGTTGTTCCTTTTCTCTTGACCGGTTTCAGGCACGCCGCATGGCGTCGAGACCCCTGCTGCTGGCACGTTAGGTCGGGGCTGTACGCCCGGGCTTAGTGTCTGTGGGGCTATAACGTCATGCTTTTCTAGCTTATTCCTTGGCGCGGGCAAAACCTAGTTAGGTGTGTGCAACAGCCTAGGAAATCTGCCTAACCATAGCTACGGGCGTAACGGGGCGTCATGTTTGCTGCTAGGCGCACCCGACAGATGTAGAGGCACCGAATTATGCGGTTTGTCGAGTGCCCGTGCCCTGCGCATATTTAGGATGCGCTGTGAAAGCGCTGCTGCGCCGCCGTCAGCCCGTCGGTGATAAGCATGGCGACCGCGTCAACGGAGTTGTCGATCAGGAACGGCAGATCTTTGACTTCGGCTGCCGTGAAGGGTTTGAGCACGTAGTCGGCGGTGTTCATGCGCCCGGGTGGACGACCAATGCCAGCGCGCACACGGTAATAGTCTTTGGTGCCCAGCGCCTTGGTAATATCGCGCAGGCCGTTATGACCGCCTTCTCCCCCACCGATTTTGAGTTTGATGGTATCGAAGGGAATATCAAGCTCGTCGTGCACCACGATTATGTGATCGGGGTCGATGCCGTAGAATTTTGCGACCGCAGATACGGGCCCGCCCGAGGTATTCATGTATCCGAGGGATTTCATGAGTACGACCTTGGGACCGCCCATGCCTAAGCGGCCTTCGACAACTACGGCGGATGCTTTGGAATGCTTCTTAAAGGTGCTGCCCATTTCACGGGCGATTTTATCGAGCACCATCTGCCCGATGTTATGGCGGGTTTTCGCGTATTGCGGTCCGGGGTTGCCCAGGCCTACGATGAGCCACGCATCAGACATGTTCTCGTGTACCTTCCTGCGGGTTATAGGGTGAGAAATAAAAAAATGCTCGGTAGAGATTACTCGGTAAACCGGATAAAACTATGGGCGGATTAGGCGGTTACTGGTCGGCTATCTCGCATCTGAGCCAAACGGTAAAGATGGGTGTACGCCGTAAGTTGGCGGGAAATATGGAAGCGGCTCGCACCCGCCAGAAGCAGATACGAGCCGTACCGTTGCCGAAAAACCTCTAAAACAGGTTCCGGCGTAAACGTTGATGCGCCGCGCGCTCCTTCGTCTACCTAACCTTAGTCGACGAACAACAGGTCGATGTGCTGCAGTTCGGGGCGGATCGGGTGACGCTGAATATCCTGCACGCGAGTCTTGAACTGCTCACCATCAACCTCGATCACCAGAACAACGTCCTTGTTACGAACAGCCATAGTGGTCGCGTGGCCGGGGAGGATCACGTGCTTAGGCTCTTTACCATTGCCGTAGATAACGGCGGGGATATCACCAACAGCGCGGATGCGGCGTGCATAGCCCTTACCGAAATCGGTGCGGGGCTCGGCAGTAATTTTAATTTCAGACATGGTAATCTCCATTCTTTAATCATGGGTAATGCGCCAAGAGAATAATGGCGCAAATCATGGGATTCCATGCGCCACCTCGTCGATAACGGCAGAACCTGCCCTCGCCTTGGCTAACACTATATTCTTACAGATTTTCCAGATACGAGCAAGGATAGTTTTTCCTAGGTCCAGGCTCGCACCCCAGCACCAAGTACTGCTGAGGGTCCCCAGATGCTCGGCGAGCGCATCGCGGTGATCGCAAGGTCGTCTGAAAACTTAAAATATATTAACAAACCGCCCTCGCCCCCATACATCATCAAGATGTGACTTGACTGCGTTTTCCGTTTTGCAAAATTACATATTTGGAATTTCGAGAATGCTTTCATTTTTAGCGCTTGAATCGAAACAGAAAAAATACTACCCTGTTTTCAAATGACGTTGAATAAACGACTTAAAACCCAATAAAAACAACTAAAACCCAATAAAGACAACTTAAGGAGACAGCATCATGGCAAAAGATTTGAATGTGTTCGATAAAGAGTACGGTCTTTTGATTAACGGCGCGTGGACGAGCCCCGGCACGCTTTTGGATTCTTACAATCCCGCCAACGGTGAAACACTGGCAAAATTTACCGACGCGTCCGACGCCGATGTCGATGCCGCCGTCGCCGCCGCGCAGGAAGCGTTCAAAACATGGCGCAAGACCACCACAACCGAACGCGCCGCCATACTCAACAAAATCGCCGATGTGATTGACGAAAACTTGGAATTGTTCGCCTTGCAGGAAACGCTGGACAACGGCAAACCCATCCGCGAAACCCGCGCCGCAGACATCCCGCTGGCTTCCGACCATTTCCGTTATTTCGCCAGCGTCATCCGCGGCGAAGAAGGCACCGCAACCCAACTTGACTCCGAAGACCTGTCCATCGTACTGCGCGAACCTATCGGCGTCGTCGGTCAGATTATTCCGTGGAACTTCCCCTTCCTGATGGCGGCTTGGAAAATCGCACCCGCACTTGCCGCAGGCTGCACCATCGTCATTCACCCGTCCTCCAGCACTTCGCTGAGCCTGTTGTCGCTCGCCCAAAAAATTAACCACCTACTGCCTAAAGGCGTGCTGAACATCATCACCGGACGCGGTTCGAAATCCGGCGAATACATGCTGCACCACAAAGGCTTCAACAAACTCGCCTTCACCGGCTCAACCGAAATCGGCCGCCGCATCGGCATCGCTGCCGCCGAAATGCTCATTCCCTCTACCTTGGAGCTGGGCGGCAAATCCGCCAACATCTTCTTTGACGACATGCCGTTCGACAAAGCCCTCGAAGGCGCACAAAAAGGCATTTTGTTCAACCAAGGCCAAGTGTGCTCCGCCGGTTCGCGCATCTTCGTACAAGAAGGCATTTACGACAAATTCGTCAACGCCTTGGCGGAAGAGTTCAAAAAAATCAAAGTCGGACTGCCTTGGGAAGACGATACCCAAATGGGTTCGCAAGTCAACGCCGGCCAGCTTGAAACCATTTTGAAATATGTCAAAATCGGTGAGCAGGAAGGCTGCCGCATTATCACCGGCGGCAAAAAACTCGAAGGCGAATTGGGCAAAGGCGAATTTGTCGAGCCGACCTTGATCGAGGCTGACAACAACAACGCCCGCGTTGCCCAAGAAGAAATCTTCGGACCGGTTGCTACCGTGATTAAATTCAAAACCGAAGAAGAAGTCGTCAAAATGGCCAACGACAGCGAATACGGCTTGGGCGGCGCAGTTTGGAGCAAAGACATCAACCGCTGCCTGCGCGTCTCCAACGCGCTGGAAACCGGTCGTGTCTGGGTGAACTGCTACAACCGTCTGCCCGCAGGCGCACCGTTCGGCGGCTACAAAACTTCAGGCATCGGCCGCGAAACCCACAAGATGATGCTCGCCGCCTACACGCAGGTGAAAAACATCTACATTTCCACCCGCGAAGAGCGCGAAGGGTTATATTAATTGCCTGCTGAACGTTGATTGACGTAGAGAAAAGGCTGTCTGAAAATCCGGAGTCGGGTTGAACTGCCCCTCTCCATTCTTAGACACTCATAAAAACCTCTTCAGGTGCTCTGCATAAGCTGGGTTCTGTACGCAACAGAACCCAGCTTTTTCAATTTCAAGCTGCGTCGCTCCCGCAATCCCCCTGCGCTACATGCTTTGAACCATGAAATGGCCGCACGTAAGTTCCTATACCCTGGCGTACGATATAGTACGCCTTGATCGGAGTGCAGCATCGTTCCTTTGTCGGCAGGCTTTGTGCAGCATTTTCTCCACCATGTCGCTGTTGGCCCTGCGGCTCACGACGTAGGCGACAATTTCGCGGTTGAACAGGTCCACTACCGGTGAGAGATACAGTTTGCCATCGCTTTGGCCAACACTATATTCTTACAGATTTTCCAGATTTGAGGTGGGTGCGCAAGGATTCCCAAGGATTTCGCTTTTGCTCCTCTGCGCTTGCCGCGCGCCGCTTTACCGGTAGCGCCGCCGAGGCGAGCATCAAAAGCACACAAACCCAGAACATAACCTGCAGCTGATTCTTATAGGGTGCATCATAGGTCAAATTCACCTCATATGTTCCTGCGGGCAGAACCGTCTTGATGTATCGCCCCGGTCCGGCAGACAGCGCCATCGCGTGGCATTTCTGGGTGTTTTCAGCGTCGCAAAGTTTGCCCGTCCAGCCGGTGTAATACGATTCGTTCAGGGCGACTTCGGTTTGATGCTCAACCTCAACCCGGTACGATATCTTGCCGAACCTGCTGTACGAGAGTGGGGTGTACTCTAACCCTGCGCAGCGGCCTTCCTTGAGACATGCATCGGAAAGATCCGCGAAAGATCCGCCCGAAAGCGGCACCACGGCACCGGCAGCGGCATAGAACCGAATAAAGTCATTGCCCTTTTCGCCTTTGAACGCTTCATGCTGTTCGCGCAGTGCCGAGCTTCCTTGAACATTGGCGTATCCGCTCAGGGAATCGGTGCAGGTGAAGGCGCCTCCCAGGGCAATATTATCGTGGTCCCAGTTTTTGACGGGCTGATCAGAAACACGACGTTCAGGGCGACGCGTGTAGTTCTGCTCGCACGCCTGGTTTTGGTGCATAAGCTGCGAAATCTCAGCCCCGTAGTGCCCGACCTCAAGCCGTTCACGCGCCGAGGCCCACGTGCTTGTCACCGAGTAGGCGAAATTTAGCCCGGAGGCTACCGACAAACAAAGCAGCAGGATGCCCAAGGTTCGGGCTGAGCTCTGCCGTGCAAACCGCCATAAACCGTGTGTATAGTTCGTTACAGCAACCGCTGTTAGAGCAAAAAGTATCACCGGCACGAGCATCAGCACAAGGCGAGGAACGCTTAGATTCCACGACAGCGATAGGCCGAAAATCACGATGGCGGCAGCAACAATCGAGCATCCCGCCAGGGTGCGACGGCGCGACACGTTGCCCTCAAAAAGCCGTTTAAGCCCCAGGCTGCCCAAAATAATCATGGTGAGCGGAACGAAGTTTTTGAAATCGTTAATCCAGAAACGGCTCAGGCTCATACCCGGAATATTCCACAGAAGCTTAGGTGCGAAGGTCGCCAGCCCTAACAGCAGAATTGACAGCCCGCCCAGCAGATAGAGCGGCAGGTTACGCCGTGAACGCCACGGCACGAAGGTGAGAGCGAGCAGAAGCGGAATCACGATAAAGAAGGGGCGCATCGCAATATCCGAGCTCATGGCCGGGTTGTCGTACGGGTAAATGAGTGAGGCCAGGTTCGGGAAAGTCAGGTGAATGCGCTGCGGGCTCCAGTCGCGCTGCCCGGTTCCCGACAGTAGCGCCGGAACATATTTGACGACGCTCAACGGTACCGCAATGAGGATGCTGACGATGACACGCCATATCCAGGCGCGGCTTCGAGAGACGATTATCCACCCGATACCCCACCCACCAATGCATACGGCGGCGGCGATAAGCTGCCCCGGGTATATACCGACGAAACTCTGCCACAGGATTAAGACCGCAAGCGGAATCCCGTAGCGTTTATGCCACGCCCATAACGGGGAAATGACGAGCAGGACCCAGGGCCAGTAGGCGGCGGCACGGTGAAAATCCAGGAATTGGGCGTTTGCAAAGATTGCCGGGGCGAAGAATTGCCCCACGAGGGCGATCAGCGAAACAAGGTGGCGCCCGGTCAGCTGACGGACCAACAGGTACATGCCCACCGCGCCAAGACCCGCGAGCACCGCCGACGTGATAGACGATACCGTAGGGCTCCACGGCGAAATACCGTTTGCGATGCCCTGCGGCAGCACATACGATCCACCCTGAATATTGCTCCCGGCGGGGCGACCCATCCATGTGTAGGCAACCCAATCGGGTGGGTTGAAAATCCCGCCGTTATTCCACCAATAGTAAGAATCTGAGAGGTAGTGGGCATTCGCATCGCCGTTAACCACCGTCAGATGCATGAAGTATGACCAGTAGGTAATGACCTCAAGCGCGATTACAAGGAGTGCAACCTGTATGCCCTGGCGCGCGAGAAGGCCACGGATTTTAGTCTTCACGTGTCCCGCCTAGCTGGTGCAGATACTCGGCGAGCGCATCGCGGTGATCGCGAGGGGTGAATCCGGCAGCAATAAGTTTTGAAAGATCCAGGGCAGAGTTGGCGGGGCGCGGGGCGAAGACCTGGGCGTTGGCGAAGTATTCCTCAGTGGTGGTGTTGCTTACTCGGGCAGCATCGTGACCGGTGCCGGTGTATACGGCGCGGGCAAGATCTGCCCAGGTGATAACCTCGCCGCTATTTGACACATGGTAGGTGCCGTAGGGTGCGCCGGTAAACAGCAGATGCAGTGCTGCACCCGCCAAGTCTTGGGTAAAGGTGGGGCGCCCCCACTGATCCGCCACGACGGCAGGATCCACACCGCGTTCGGCCAGCGATGCCATAGTCGCCACAAAATTTTTGCCCTCGCCAACTACCCAGCTGGTGCGCAGCAGGTAGTGTTTGCGCCACGCGGTCGCGGCGCTCTCCCCCGCCGCCTTGGAGGCGCCATATACGCTCAGCGGGGCGATGGGATGCTCCACCGAGTATTCCTGCCCTACCGGCAGATTTCCGTCGAAGACGTAGTCGGTGGAAACGTGCACGAGAGGAAGATTCGCTTCTTCGCAGACGCTCGCTAGGGCGGCGACTCCGTGAGCGTTGGCGGCCCAGGCTTCGCGGCGCCCCTCGGGGGTTTCGGCGTTATCCACTGCGGTGTAGGCGGCGGCATTGATGACCGCGCGGTATGACCGCCAGCGGAAAGTGTTTCGCCATTTTTCGGGGGTTCCAAGGTCGAGCCGATCACGGTCCACCGCCTCAAAAGGGATGTTCTGCGCGGTCAGCTGGCGAACGAGTTCACGCCCGAGCTGCCCGCTTGCACCAACAATCAGAAGAGGGTCGGGGGTAAGCGGGGTGATCTCATGTAAGCGCGGGTGTTTGCGATCTTTCTCGGAAAGCTCAGCCTGCGCCAGGTCGATAGGCCAGTCGATGGCGGTGCTTTCGTCCGCGAGGTTCAGGAAGCTGTAGGCGGTGAGAGCATCTGCCGACCAGTGATCGTTCACCAGGTAGGTGTAGGCGGTGTTCTCCTCCAGGGTTTGGAAGGCGTTGCCAACCCCGCGCGGAACGAAGATAGCGGTGTCGGGGCCGAGTTCAACGGTCACGACCCGTCCGAAGCTCTCCCCCGCACGCAAGTCTACCCAGGCACCGAAAATTCGGCCGCTCGCCACCGAAACGTATTTGTCCCAGGGTTCGGCGTGAATACCGCGTGTGGTACCCACCGAGGTGTTAAAAGAAATATTATTCTGCACCGGGTCAAAATCGGGCAGACCGGCGGCACGCATTTTCTCACGCTGCCAGTTTTCCTTAAACCAGCCGCGATTATCGCCGTGCACGGGCAGATCGATGACGAGCAGCCCCGGTATATCGGTTGCCCTTACGTTCAGTTCTTTCGTCATTTACTGCCCCGCCTTCGCGTATTTAGCCTCAACTTCTGCTTTGAGCGGTTCCCACCAGGAACGGTTATCGGTATACCACGCGATGGTATCGGCAAGACCCGCCTCAAAGTCGGTGAACTGCGGTTCCCACCCGAGTTCTTCGCGCAGACGGGTGCCGTCAATGGCATACCGCATATCGTGCCCGGGACGGTCTATCACATGTTCAAAGTCGTTCTCGTCTTTACCCATGAGGCGAAGAATAGTACGCAGCACGGTAATGTTATTCTCCTCGCCGTCTGCACCGATGAGGTAGGTCTCGCCAATTTTCCCGGATTCAAGGATGCGCAGCACCGCCGAAGAATGATCGGATGCGTGAATCCAGTCGCGCACGTTCAGGCCCTCGCCGTAGAGCTTAGGGGTCAGCCCCGAGAGGATATTCGTAATCTGCCGGGGAATAAATTTTTCGATGTGCTGATACGGCCCGTAGTTATTCGAGCAGTTCGAGATGGTCGCCTCAATCCCGAAAGAACGCACCCAGGCGCGCACCAGCAGATCCGAACCTGCCTTGGTGGAAGAATACGGGGATGACGGGTTATAGGGCGTAGTTTCGGTGAACTTTGCGGGGTCCTCCAGCGCCAAATCACCGAAGACTTCATCGGTCGAGATGTGGTGATAGCGGGTTCCGTGTCTGCGTACCGCCTCCAGCAGGGTAAACGTGCCGACTAAGTTGGTGTGAATAAAAGGTTCTGGGTTCGCCAGGGAGTTATCGTTATGGGATTCTGCGGCGTAATGGATGACTGCATCTGCCTGCGCTACGAGCTCGTCAGTGAGTTCACGGTCTGCAATATCGCCAACCATAAGGTTAAATCTGGTGCCGTCAAGACCATTAAGCGAGGTTTTATTGGCGGCATAGGTCATTTTATCGAGTACTGTAACAGTGTGTTCAGTATTATCCAATAGATAATGAACAAAGTTAGAGCCAATGAATCCGGCACCGCCGGTAACGAGTAAGTGAGACATACTTTAGATTTTAGCGGTCAAAACCGAGTAATTTATACACGGGTTACGAGAGAAACATGACACAATAGATATTATGAAGGGAATTATTCTTGCCGGTGGTACCGGCAGTCGTTTACACCCCATCACTCAGGGTATTAGTAAACAACTCACTCCGGTTTACGATAAACCAATGATTTATTATCCGCTTTCCACTCTTATGCTGGCGGGAATTCGTGACATTCTTATTATCACAACCCCCGAAGATCAAGAACAATTTAGACGTCTTTTAGGGGATGGAGCTCGTTTTGGTGTACATTTCGACTATAAAGTGCAACCTTCACCTGATGGTTTAGCTCAAGCATTTATTTTAGGTGCAGATTTCATAGGCGATAATCCCGTTGCACTCGTTCTAGGTGATAATATTTTCTATGGTCCCGGTTTAGGAACCCAGCTTGGAAAATATGAGCAAAAAGACGGTGCAACCGTTTTTGCTTACCAAGTTGCAGACCCGCGCGCCTACGGGGTAGTGGAGTTCGACGAGAATTTTCACGCCGTCTCCATTGAAGAAAAACCGCAGGTACCGAAAAGCGATTACGCTATTCCGGGACTATATTTCTATGACAAACATGTTGTGGAATATGCGCAAAACATTAAACCTTCTCAGCGTGGTGAACTAGAAATTACCGACCTCAATCGTGTATATCTAAAACAGGGTAAACTAAAGGTTGAGGTACTGCCACGAGGTACAGCATGGCTTGATACCGGCACCTTCGATTCACTCGCAGATGCCAGCAACTTTATTCGCACCGTCCAAAAACGTCAGGGACTTTCTATTGGATGCCCTGAAGAAATTGCATGGCGCGCAGGTTGGTTAAGCAATGATGATCTTCACAGTATCGCCACCAAATTCGCCAAAAGCGGTTATGGGGACTATCTGATGCACCTGCTCAAATAGTCACAAAAAACTCACTGCCCCGCACGGGGTTCACCACTCAAACTCAACACTCTGGAGCAAATTCAGAAATGACAATTTTAGATTTTGTGCGCACCACAAGAGCCAATCTCTTGTTGCTCATTGCTGGCATCGTGATCGGTGCCATCGCAGGGCTCAGCTATTCCCTGTTGCAGCCTAAAGTTTATGCCGCCAGCGCCTCCGGGTACGTGACCGTCGGTCAGAGTGGCACTATTGACGTACTATCCGGCTCAAACGCCGCAAAAGAACGTGCCCGCTCATACTCGGCAATCGTCTCATCAGAAGCCGTCGCCAAGATCATTCAGGAACAGAACTCTGACCTAAGCATCGGGACGATTCGCGGCAGCCTGAGCGCAACTACCGAAGAAAACAGCTCACTCATTAAGGTGCGGGCGACCGCTTCCAGCCCTGAGCAGGCACGGGTTTTGGCGAATTCGGCGCTTCACGCCACCGCTCAGTACATCGAAAATATTGAGAAGAACGGCTCGGGGAACAACAGTACCGCTACCCCCACGCCTGCTGGGGAAGAAAACCAAGAAAGCGCTCAGAACAAGGTTTCTTCAACCAACCCGTCCGATACCACCAATACCCTGATTCGTGTGATCCCGCTGGATAACGCCAGCGTGAACCCGCCTCTCGTATCGCCCAACTACATGCAGAACGGCCTCATCGGTGCCGGTGCCGGGCTGGTGCTCGTGTACCTGGCGATCTTCCTGCGCCGTTCCGTGGACCAGCGCATCCGCACTCGTGACGACGCCATTAAAGCGACAAACAGCAATATTCTGGGTGTGCTGCCCGTCAGCGATGATCTGGCGGAAGAAAACATCGTGCATGCCAGCAACGATGACCATATTGCCCACGAATCTATCCGTCAGCTGCGCACGAATCTGCGCTTCGTGAATATCGATAACCCGCCGAGCTCCTTCATTGTGACCTCCGCAGTTCCTGGCGAGGGTAAGTCTACGGTCTCGCTGGCGGTGGCGCGCTCTATGGCAAGCTCGGGGCAGCCGGTCATCCTGATCGACGCCGACCTGCGCCGTCCCACCGTCGCGAAGAAACTGCACATTAACGCCAAAATCGGTTTGACGCAGGTTCTTGCCGGTCAGGTTGATATTGCTGAGGCTGTGCACCAGGTAGAGGATTCCAAGCTCTTTGTGCTTCCCGCCGGGCGTATTCCCCCGAACCCTTCCGAATTGTTGGGTTCCGACAAGATGCGCCAGCTTATCGAAGAGCTCTCCAAGGAATTCCTGGTCATCGTGGATGCTCCCCCGCTGCTGCCGGTGACCGACGCATCGCTGCTCTCCCACGCCGTGGACGGTGTGATTATGGTCGGTACCGTGGGCAAGAGCCACCGTGAGCAGATGACCGAGGCTGTTGCCGTGCTGGAGCGTGTGAATTCACACCTCTTCGGTGTAGTACTCAATAAGGCCCCGCGTAAGGGCTTGGGCAATTCCTACTATGGATTTGGTTATGCCAATAGTTATGTAGGTTACGCCAGCTACTACGGTTACTCCAAGGATGGTAAAAAGAAAGTTTCTTCCGGCGCGCACGGAGCTTAAGAAAATTTCTGAATCAGATTCTTGAGTATAAGGGCGGGAAAATAGGTGGACTATTTTTCCCGCCCTTATAGTCAAAGATTTTCGTTGTGTGAAAGGATATCGTGCACACTACGCCACAGCACAAACCTGGTACGCCGCTCAAGGCGCGTATTATGCTGGCGCACGCCTACTTTCAAAGGCTCGCGAATCTTCACGGAATAGATATTTTACATATCAAAGGATATGCGTTTAATTCCGAAATTTTTAAACCTGATAGACATAGCACCGATGCAGATCTTTTAGTACGGCCTTCTCATGTAGATACTTTTGTTCACATACTTTTAGCTGACGGCTGGAGTATTCAGGCGCATTTTGACACCGGATCCGTTTTTGAACATGCAATGACGCTTTATCACGAATCCTGGGGTCTCACCGATATTCACCGTTTCTTTCCGGGGCTCGGAAAAGATCCCGAACGTGTTTTTCAGCAGCTCTGGGCGGCACACATGCAACGCGAGATAGCGCACCGTTCCTGTGCCGTGCCTTCAGTACTCGATTCCCGGCTGATTGTGGTGCTGCACCGCGCTAGGGCGAGTTCCGCCTATAACCCGGATCTTGAGTATCTGCGCGATATTCTCGACTCCTACGACTGGGCTAAACTGCGCGCCCGCGCCGCCGAATTAGATTCTTCTCTCGCCTACGCCGCCGCAATGGGTGGCTTAGAGGCGTACCGTCACGAACGCGACTACCTGCTGTGGAAGTCGGTTTCCACGCAGGTGCCGAGCTATATTCAATGGGTGGGCAGGCTGCGGTCGGCACGTGGATTCGCCGAGAAAATGCGCACGCTCAAGAATATTCTTATGGTCAATCAGGATCATTTGGCGATGGAACTGGGGCATAAACCCACGCGCGCCGAAATTCGCACTAGGTTCTTTGAGCGTTTTGGGTTGGGAGGCGGCTCCTAATGAGTACTACTACCGCACCGGTGAGGTACCGCATCCCAGAGTATGTTGCCTTCGTACACGCTGAAGAGATCTCCGAATACGCTTCCGTCACGACGTATCTTGCCGACACACGGACCGCACAGGTTTCGGTGTTGGAGGGGTCAGCATCTATTATTTGGGGTATTTTTGAGGAGCCGTTTTCCCTGCCTGAGGCCCTTGAGCTGATCGCCGAGCTTACCGAGCAGAACCCCGAGGATATTCGCGGGGAGGTTGAGGATTTTGTGCATCAGCTCGTCGAAGACGAACTGCTGGAAGCCGTCTAAACCCGCCCTGCCCCACTATGCGAAGAGCCTTGAGAGTAAAGATCTTTACTCTCAAGGCTCTTCGCATAGTCCCGGCGAACCGAGTCTACGCGCCCGAGGACGAAGACGCGGTAAGCTCATCAACCGCCTGGCGTATTTCGTCGATAAAACGTTCCTCGCTAAAACGCGCGATGTAGTTCTTAATTGCCTGCTTATCCCACTCTTCGGGGTTGAACTTCCGTATCGCCGCCTCAATCTGTTCCGAGGTCGGCTGTTCAATAAACACGCCGTTGAGGCCTTCGCGGATGGTATCGAGGTACCCGCCTGCGCGGTATGCAATCACCGGTTTTCCGCTTGCCCCGGCTTCTAGCGGAGTAATCCCGAAGTCTTCATGAGATACCGCGAGAAGTGCTAGACAATGCCGGTAGGCAGAACACAGCTGCTCATCGGAAATCCCGGAAATAATGCGCACATTGGGCCCCGAGAGTTTGAGGAGCTTATCTTTTTCGGGTCCATGCCCGATAATCAGCAGCTTCTTACCCGCTCGATTGCACGCCTTAATCGCCTCATCCACGTTCTTATAGGACATCAGGCGCGACACCAGCAGAAAGTAGTCTCCCGCAGCCGTGAATTCCTGCAGACCCGCGATCGGTTCTTCCACACGGGTTGCACCCCCGGAGTAAGGCGGGAAAATAATGGGTACGTCTTTGCCGTACACCCGCGAAATACGTTCCTGAATGGCGGTCGAGTTCGCCACGTAATGTTCCGACCGCGCCGCCGCGCGCTGATCCCAGAACCGCAGCAGCGGGTTTATCACCCGTAACCCTATCCCAATAACACTGTTCTTTTTCTCGTCGCCCAGGTATTGGTCGCGCAGGTACAGCCAACGCGCCGGGGAATGGCAGTACACCAGTTTCTCGCCGGTGAATTTGAACCCGTGCGCCCATCCCGTGGTCGAAACCACCGCAACGTGCGCCGGAACTTTCAGGCAGGATGCGGTCAGCGGCAGCAGCGGCAGCGCCAGCCGGTGGTAGCGCCGCAGCAAGCCCACCCGATTGAGCGGACTGGTGATGATAGTCGCATTCTCAAACTCGGGAAAAGTACCTTCAGGATTGTAGAGGGTCGTGTAGATAGGGGCCTCAGGGAACGCCCGGTGCAGGGCCAGAACAACCCGCTCCGCCCCACCGCGCTGCGTCAAATAGTCGTGAGCGATAGCGAGCCGAGGGACGCTGACAGAACCCGTATCTGCCGAAACCGCAGGCTGAGATTCCGCCGATTTCGGGAATTTTTTCGAGGCCAAAGAACGAATGTGAGCGGATGCGCCGCGCCAGGATTGTGCTACTCGATTCAGCATTAGAACACCTTCCGTGCGCGCTGCGGGTACTTCACGCCAGCGTAGGATGCCGCTTCCACCTGCAGCGCCACCAGCTTCTCGGCGATCTTCGCGGGAAGTTTCAGGAGTACCGCATCGAGAGTATTGCCTATCCGCCGGATATTTACCTCGGTACTGACCACCGCGAGAGCCTTCACCGCAGCGCCCCAGAGCCCGGCAGGGTTGGGAGCCACATGCGCATCTTCGCCGTGTTTACGCACGAAAATGGTGCGCGCACTACCCGCGTGCAGGGCACGGAGAGCTCGCACGGCGGTCGTGGTCGCCTCAGCATAATGCTTCGTTTCAACCGCATCGGAAATGATGATTTTCCCGCCGGCATCAGCGATCATCTTCCCCAGATCAACGTCTTCCCAGCCGTAAAGACGATAGGCGGGATCGAAGCCGCCGATAGTTCGGTACAGCTCTGCAGAGACGGACGAGTTTCCATTCCAATAGTGCCAACACTCGGATTCGGGGGTGCGCAACGCCGCTTCCTTAAACTTTGCATCACGGTAGGTTCCGTACACCTGAGAGTAAGCAGTCTTGGGGAAAATATTGTTCAGGGTGCCGATCACCCCATCATAGTCGCGGTGCAAGCGAAGATGGTTCGCCACATAGTCGGGACCGGGTTCCAGGTCGTCGTCGCAGCGAATCAAAATATCCGCATCCGCCGCATTATGCCCGGCGTTGAGAGCCGCCACACGCCCAAGATTTTCGGGGAAAACAATCTTAGTGAGGTTTAAGGTTCCGCGGGCGATATAGTCGTCAACAACTTTTTCGCTCTGGTCGATGTCACCATCGAGGACAACGATAACTTGAAAGTCTCGTTCCGTCTGAGCAGAAAGCGCGTCTAAGGGGTAGTGTAAAGCCCCTGCTCCGCCCCGCGACGGGATGATGACGGCTGCTTGATAGTGAGCCATAAACTGTCCTGTAGTTGTGAGAGTGAGTAATTGGCGGGAACAAGCGTGAGCATAGCGAATGCACTAGAGATATTTCTCTAAAAGGTGGCGAACTCGTTCTCTGCCTGAGTCGGGTGAATATAATTCCTGCCAACGCCAAAATGCCGCAGAAACAATGTCATTAAGAATATCAGATTCTTGATAGAAAGCCTGAGTTAAATGTCGAATCTTTTCAACGAGGGCCGAGGGATCCTGGGCAGGGTAAATATACGGGTAGTCCTCCCCCACGACTTCGGGAAGGGCACCCGCATCGCTGACGATCACCGGCACGCGAGCACTCATCGCTTCCGCAGCGACCAGCCCAAAGGATTCCGGGGCTTGCGAGGGCACTACCAGCATATCGACCGTGTCGAAGAGCTTTTGCGGGGTGCTCCAGCCGAGACGATCGGTGTAGCGTTCAATGTTTTCAAGGGCACGGGATACTTCACGCTCTTCCTCGGCAGAGGCAAAGACGGGCGCTCCGGCAACCACGAGGCGGTACTCGGGGACGGTAACAGTACTGTTGAGGCGCTCGATCGCCCGGCAGAGGACACCAACCCCTTTGGAAGGTGTGAGTCTGCCGAGGTAGCCGATGCGCACCACCCCGGGGACGGTGGACTTCGCCAGCGAGAGGGGGACTTCCTGCACCCAATTGGGGAAGACGGTCGCACCGGGTACGGATGCCGCAACATACTCGCTGGGAACGAGGGTTTGAAGGGCCTTTTTGCGAGCGAACGGTACTAATTTAGCGTTGGTACCCGTCGGCAGCTGATGTAGGTGCACGATGCGCCCTGCCCGTCCCCCGGTAGCGGCGGCAGGAACCAGCCCGTTACACCACAGGAGCGCATCCCGGTGCGCCCGGTGCCAGAGCCGCAGCTGGACCATATACTGCATGCGCGTTTTGGCGGGCAGTACGATGCGTGTGAACCCTTCGTCGGCGGCCGCTTCAATGAGATCCGGCGGGTTTGCCGGACCGATGATGACAACCTGGTAACCGAGCCCTCGCGCCGCCCGAGCGATATTCAGGAGCATGACTTCGCCCCCGCCTATATCGCCGTTATTGGTGGCTAGGTAGAGTTCTTTACTCATCTCGGGTGTATCTTTCTAGGTTTTCGGTACCGATATGCCAATTATCATAAGTGAATAGTCAAATATTTGGCGATGGTTCTAGGAGTTTTTGATCCGGTTCGCGATATAGGCGGTGATTTTTTCGGGTGATTTTGGCATTTCGATACGCCGGTCTACCCCCACGAAGTTTTCCGCCTCATACCCCGGCATGCCAAGTTCTCTGTTCCGGGCGATGGCGCCCGCGCGAACCGCATAGGCCATGACAATTGCCCAGGTAAAGGTGTAGAAAACCTCACCCAGACTCAAACCACACACGAGCAGGGCTATCGCTGCGCCCTGTCCCACTCGTTCTTCGACGGTCCAGGAGGTTTTTGAGACGAAGATGCGCATCCCCACGATAATCGTGATAGCGATGACGAAGACTGTCCAGACCCAGCCGCCCTCGGTACGAAGCACTAGGTAGGAGTTGTGATACACCCAGTTCCTATCCTGCAGGGGCGCGTAGGCTTCTCCAAGTCCGCTTCCAAAGAACCCCGCAGTTTCGGCTTTTTCTTGTGCCACCGCGTCAATACGTTCACGGAGCATATCGGAGCCCACACGCGAGGCGAACTGCCCTACCTGGGCATAGTCCGTGGCGAGCGTCTGCACAAGCGCCCAGACCCCGCCCAACAGGAGCATCCTCACCATAAAGTTGAATCTGGAAGCGAGCAGTACCCACAGCACGCCTACCAGGTACGCCGTGATGGAGGTACGCGAGTTCGTCAGCCACACCACCGAAGTTCCCAGCACGAAGGCGAAAATACGCTCGGGCATAGTGCGCATAATAGCGAAAGCGAGTACACCAAAGATAGCGTACGCCAGGCCCGCATAGTTTTTATCGTGAAGGAAACCCACCAGAACGTTGCCGTCCGAGCGCTCGGTGATTCCCAGATAGAAGGCGGGAACGTTGATCAGAAGCGCCGTGAGGTATCCTGCGATAGCGGACCTAAAATGCAGCCGCCCCTCGGCAAGATTCCACATCAGAATGGTGGTGAAGATCATGCGAACTAAGCGTTGTCGCCAGTCGAAAGCATCAGCACTGGCGGTGTGCAAAAGCGATACGAACATCATGTAGACCAAGCCCAGCCACATAATAGTTTTCAGAGATTTAAACCTGCCAAGTTCGTACTGTGCAGGTTTGGTAAGCCCGTAGAGTGCGCCGATAACCACGGCAATCTGGCTGAGGGGCTGGTTAATGACCGGCAGCACGGTAGCGAACACCATGGCACCGAAAATTACGAATTCGGGTATGCGCAGCTGATTGCTGTTGTCCCGCACATAGTCACCGCTCTTTTTGAGCCCGTGACTAACGCGCGCAGAGAGGTTCGCGCTATCGTTCCGGTGCTGCGAGCTAGGCGATAGCGATGTTCCCAGGTGAATGCTCATGCTAGTCCTTGATGCTTTTGTGTTTGAGTGTAGAGTTCTGCGATCTGCGCCGTCATCTCGGCGTTGGTTACCCACGTCCATGCTGAAGGGGCCGAGGCTTCACAGTTCCGCATAAGAGCTTCTAAAACGCTATCACAGAATGCGTTCTGGCGGCGGTCAACAAGCTCGTTGGGGTCAAGAATTTCGGGGTTTCCGCCCACGTTGGTTGCCACGGTTTTTAATCCGGCGGCTTTAGCGTCCAAGAGCGTATAAGAACAGTTCTCCCAGAGGGATAGCTGAACCACCATATCGCTGCGGCCCATCGCTTCTAGGGGATCGACGAACCCGCTGAAGGTTACGGCATCGCTGATATGCAGCTCCCGCACCTGCTGCGCCAGGGTATCGGCAAGATCACCTTCCCCCGCGATTTCAAGGTGC
Organism: Rothia dentocariosa ATCC 17931; assembly: GCF_000164695.2. NCBI lineage: Bacteria > Bacillati > Actinomycetota > Actinomycetes > Micrococcales > Micrococcaceae > Rothia > Rothia dentocariosa. The sequence goes on along the minus strand of NC_014643.1, from coordinate 1,563,064 downwards.
GCCTTGGGGTACACGGTGCGCAGCTGGGCGAATGCTTCTATCAGCACGTCAATACCTTTTTCGGGCGAGAGCCGTGAGAGCGAGAGGATGCGCGGCGCATCCGGTTCGGTCGGCGCGCGATGCTTGTGTACGGCGGCGCGCAGCCGGGGTGCATCCACCCCGTTATAGATGATGCTCACTCTGCGAGCGCCCCATTTACGGCGCATCTGCTCGGCGGTAGAGCGCGAGACGGCAATAGCCGCATTGGTGCCCCACAGACGCACCCGGTGCACCTGTTCCATGAGTTTAGAACGCCAGGAGGTGCCGTGGTAGACGGCATCATCCCCCGCGATTCCGTGCTCGGTAGTGATGAGCGTGGGAACGGTCAGTGACCGGTTGGCAAGCCGCCGCATCTTGAGGGAGTTGACGACGGCGGCGGCGATAACATCCGCATAGGCAAGGTGACTGTGCACGATAGCGGGCTTCTCTTGTTCAATAACGTGTGTGAGCGAGGCGAACGAGGTTCTAAAACCGCGGCTCGGTCCGAAGGGTACGGCGTGAACGGGAATATTAAGCTCGCGGAGGCGCTCGGTGAGTTTTCCCTCGGGTGCGCAGACAACCAGGCGATACCCGGGAATACCGGTTCGGGCGACGTCAAGAACATGTCGCGCCACTCCCCCGAAGTCGGGAACCGGAACGACCCAGAGCGCGGTCAAAGTTGCGGCTGTACTCATGCCCTCACCAGCTTTCGTGTCAGAAAGTTACGCAGGGCGGCAGAAACTCGTGTCTCAACCGTACTATGCACGCACCACGCCCAGAGTAGAACCAGCGCGAGAGCCAATATGCGTGCGCCCCACGCCCCCGCCCAGGGGTAGAACATATCGATCAGCATATAGCCAAGCATCGCGTGCCCCAGATACAGGGGGTACGATATTGTGCCGAGCGCGTGCAAGGGTCCGCGCGCCAAAAACGGCACGTGGCGCACATAGATAACGGCGAAAAATACCGCACATATGATGGCGACTCCCACCCCGTGGGCGCTATCGTGCATCAGGAAGGCATTGATAGAGGCCGCCGCAGCGCAATACGGCATCAGCCAGGTAAACCTGCGGTCGTGGCTGTACATAAAGAACACCATGCCCAGACTAAACAGAGCCGCATGCTCGGCAACTACGCCCCACACCAGCATTTTGGGGGCACCCGTCAGGGACGTCTCCGGGTGGAATATGCAGCAGATGAGCAGCCCTAAGGTTGTCCAGCAAAAAATACCGATCGTGATCTCGCGGCGATATATTCTTCCACGCCGCACAGCCAGATAGAGCCCCATGAGCAGATAGAACTGTAACTCGATGGCGAGCGTCCAATACACCTGATCGACATTATCGACCAGCATAAAACGCTGCATCATTGTCGCATTAACCAGGGTTTGCGCCACCGTAATATCCCTGCCGGGATTACCGTAGAGAAAATACACAGCCGCAGCAACCGCAAGCGCTAACCAGTAGGTTGGGTACAGACGGGCGAAACGCGAAATACCAAATTTTAGGGCGGAACCGCTTTTGATAGCGCTCAACAAAATCACGTACCCCGAGATGATGAAGAAAAGCTGCACCCCTAGTTCTCCGAGCGGAATAGAGTACGGTTCGGGGGCGATGCGCGGGTAGTTTTGCACGGCGGGGTACCCGAAATGGTAGGCAACAACGGCCAGTGCCGCTATTCCGCGCAGCCCGTCGAGTTCGCTAAATCGCCCGGGGGTGATGAAGCTGTTATCGAGTACTTCGCTGGGTTTTCGGGTGTGTTGAACGGTTCTTGGTGGTGTCACGAAACCGACCTACAGCCACTTTTCGAGGCGGTCTAGGGCGGTAAAGAAGCCTTCGCCGTTGTTGATATGCCCCTGCCAGATTTCGGGGATAAACGATGCTTTCGGCGCCAGCTCGCGCAGCTGCTTGCCCAGTGCAGCCCAATCGACATCGCCTTCGCCCACCTGCACGCCTTCGCCGTCTACGCCGATACCGTCGACCAAGTGCAGGTGGATGGAGTGCGGTGCCAGCTGTGCTACCGCCTCCGACAGAGGAATTTTGAGGAAGTTGCATGCGAGCATGGTGTGTGAAATGTCCAGGCAGAGAGCGCTGTCGTAGGCGCGCGCGAATTCGGCGGTGTCCTGCGGGTCAAGGAAGAGGTTGTGGTACTGCTGCCCGCCCATCAGCCAGGGGTAGGGCGGCAGAGTCTGTGCCGCTAGGCGCACCCCGGCGGTATCCAGCCGTCCCAGGGCTTCGCCGATGCGCTCGTACTTTGCGGTACGGGCGCTCGCCGGGATGTGCTTATCTTTGGTGAAGCCGCCCATCGTGACGACCATAACGGGGTCTTCGTCCACCGTGAAGTAGCGGGTCAAATCGCGGGTAATGTCGATGGTGCGCTGCACCTCGGCGATGGAGCGTTCCCAGACTTCGGGGTCGCGGGAGGCCAGATCAACCAGAAAGTCCCCGGCGAAGAGGTCGGGCAAGTGGGTCGTGAAGCTCATGGGCAGTTTCTTCTCAAAGACCTCGTCAATATTGATATCAAGGTCTTTGTAAGAGAAGTGGAATTCGAGGAAATCCGGTGTTGCCTCTTCAATCAGAGGTTTGTAGTCGTGGTACCGTACCGGCAGGCCCCAGGGACGTTCGAAGGTGAAGTCGCGACGGGTTACGAGGTCGTCCTTCAGGTCGCCCTCAAAAAAGAACGATCCTTCTTCAACGTCGCGTTGGATGGTACGCCCGAGCAGCTGCGGCAGGTAGTTTGGCTGCAGGCCGCGGCCGGGCGACTTGACGGTCACATCCGCCTCGGTGATTACCTCACCTTTGGCTATGCCGCGGGTCGCAACCAGTGATTTGGCCAGGTTCACGCGGTTCATCAGTTCACCGGTGGAGACCTCGCGGGGCGCGGCCGTGCCGATGGATTCCTCAATGTCACGAATCTGCCGCACCATCGCCGCGAACTCTTCGGGCAGCAGCGATACGGTGTGATCGTTGCCTTCAAGGGTTTTATCGGTCGTGAAATGCTTCTCGATAATCTTCGCACCGCGCGCAACAGCGGCCACGGGCACATGGTAACCGCGTTCATGCCCGGAATAGCCAACCAGGCATTGGCCAATCTCGGCGAGGCGGTCCATATACGCCAGATTCACGTCTTTGAAGGGTGCCGGGTAGGTGGATTGGCATTGCAGCAGGGCATAGGATGCGCCCGCCTTGCGCAGCAGGTTCACCGAGTCCAAGATTTCTTCTTCGCGACTCATACCGGTGGATACCAGCATGGGCAGCCCGCGCGATGCAACATCGCGCAGCAGTTCGTGGTTCGTCAGGTCTGCGGAGGCAATCTTCATGCCCGCTATACCGTAATCGACGAGCGCCTGCACGGAAGGCGCATCCCAGGGGGTGCACAAAATATCCAGACCGTGCTCCTTGACGTGGTCGAATACCTCGTACATCTGCTCAACACTCAGCGAGAACCGTGAGAGCAGATCCAGGGTGTACTGCACGCCCAAGTCTTCGCCCGCAGTGGCGCCGCCGCGCTGGCGGTAGAGCGCATCCAGATCGCGCAGCTGGAATTTCACGGCGTCCGCACCGGATTCCACCGCGAGGTCCACCAGCTCTTTCGCGAAGTCCACGCTCCCCTGGTGGTTATTACCGATCTCGGCGATGATGAAGGCGGGCGCATCCTCGCTGATGGTGTGCTTTCCGATGCGCAGCACGTTCTGTTCGTCCATTGCCAACGCCACCAGATGGCCGCGTTCGTCAATGAGCGGAATGTGCTCGATACCGCGCGCGAAATAGTCGCGCAAAGATTCGGGGTCGCTATCGGCGGGGGCGGTCTGCGGGTTCGTATTCGCCGCCGCCAGTGCGCTGGTCTCTAGGGATGCGGTGGGGTTGGCGATCAGCCAGCGTCTGAAGTCCCCGTCCGAGAGCGAACCGCGTAAAATGCCGGATTCATTGACTAAAAAGATGATGCGCTGACCGTTGGCAGAAATTTTGTGAAGCGCAGTCAGAATCGGGTCTTCGGCGAAGACCACATAGGGCGCGATATTACGTTGGATAATCACGGTTTATGATGCTTTCTTCAAGAAAACTTGTGTTTAGTGAGAGTGAGTGTTGGATCTTTTGACGCTGAGGCTTAGCTTCTTACGCCGGGGTGTCCCTCAAGAATTTGCTTGAGCTGATGCTCGGCAGCCGCAAAATCAATAGGGGCATCAATATCGACGCCCTCGACCTCATGAAGCGTGAAAAGATCAATGGTTCCTCCAGGATACCCCGCCAGACGGTTGTGGTGCTCGGTGTACACGTGAGTTTTGGTGAGGTAGAGCGAACCGTTTTCCCGGTATCGTAAGGTCTCCTGTGTAAGTTCCTGGCGGCGCGGGCGCGCCATAATCTCGAACTCTGCGGTAGGTTCGGCATCCGGATGCCACCGCCAAATAAACGGGCCAATCGGGATAACCCCAACCAATGAATCCTTGCCGTTCTCGGCGAATTGACGCACCGCGCGAGCCAGAGTGCCGGGCAAGCGTACCGGGCTGGTGGCCTGCAGCAGCATGACCGCATCCGGCGCCCAGCCCTCGCCCGTGTAGAAGTCGATGGCGTGCTCGATCACCGGTTCGGTGGCTGTGGTATCTTCGGCAAGACGCGCGGGGCGCATGAACGGAACCTCGGCGCCGTAGTAGCGTGCGATGGAGGCGAGTTCTTGGTCTTCGGTTGAGACCGCGACCCGCACCTCGTGCTCCCCCGCTAGTTCGTCGCGGGCGGCGAGCGCCTGCAAAATAGTCCACGCCACCAGGGGTTTTCCTGCGATCTCGCGCAGGTTTTTACGCGGTATGCCTTTGGAACCGCCGCGCACGGGAATAACGCAGAGAATGCGCATTAGTATGCCTCCAGGTAGTCGATGATGAGCTGAGCGATAGTGTGGGCGGGCTCGACTGCGGGTTGTTCGGGCGCTGGCGTGGGGTCTTCGCCCCAGCGGTTCATGCCGTAGCGTGCCCAGAATTCTTCGAGCCAAGCGGGCGGGTTCGGGTGGTATACCCACGCCGGAATACCGCGGATTGCGGCCTCAAGCACGCCGGTTGAAAAGACTGAGACCACCGGGTTCGGCACCTCGTTCAGGGGCGTGGAAGAGCGATCTATGGCGATGCCTTCTATCTCCCAGAGCGCATGGGTGGCACGGGAGAGTTTATCGGTTTCGCTCGGATGCGGCCGGTAGATGCCGTCGTGACGTTTCAAAAAGCTGTGCGCGGCGCGGGCGAAGGATGCGCGCGGTAATTCCGCGCCGTGCATCTGCCCCAGAAACAGGATTTTGCCCAGGGATTTGGTGGTTTCGCCGTGCGTATTTTGGATAGCGCGGTAGAGCAGCTGTGAGCCGACGGTATGCGTCTGCACGTCGCGGCGTCCGGAAGCCCAAAATTGGGCGTCCTCGTCGCTGAAGGCGAGCAGAGTTGAACCGATGGGCAGCGGCGGGGCGTGCGGAACCAGCAGCCCGTGCTGTACCACCCAGTAGGCTATGCCGCGTTCGCGGGCGAATCGGTAGGCCGCGTGGCCGCGCGGCAGGTAGTGTCCTAAGGACAGCACGAGGCGCACGCCGGGCAGTTTTTCGGCGAGCTCATCGGCGCGTATCGGGGTTGCGGTCCAGTCTTTGCGGCTATAGCGTGTGCTGGCGTATTGTCCGTTGAGATATTCTGAAGCCTCGCTTGGGCACCAGAGCGCGACCCCCACCCCTTCGAGGTGTTTGAGCGGTTCCAGCAGGGCGTTGCGGCTTGTGGGTGAGAACGAGTCGAGCACAATCAGTACCCGCGGTATTGCCCCGCGCGTATAGAGCATGCCGGAGACCATGTCCTGTTGGTCACCTCTGCGGGCGCGCACCATGTTCTGGGCGCGTCCTTTCACCCAGCGCAGGGTGTTTTGGCGCTGCTGCCAGACATGCCAGGCTTCGAGATCGACGGGATAGTTTAGGCCCATAGTTTCTCCAAAATTTTGACGCGATCATCGAAGGTATGCTCGGCGAGGGTGCGTCGCTGCCCGGCCTCACGGATTGTATGCGCCCAGCGGGGTTCACGGAAGATGCGGGCGCACAGGTCAATAAGCTCTTCGGTACTCTCGTAGACCAGTACTTCGCGCCCGGGTTCGTAGTAGCGCGCCACATCGGCCCGGTCGATCAGGTGAAGTGCGCCTACGCCGGGGGCTTCGAAGGTGCGCATCGTGAAGCCGTCTTGGTTGTGGTGGATATTCAGGGTCGCCGGTGATGATGCCATGACCCCGTAGGCGGCGGATCGGTCAATATCGCGGTGTGCGGGAATTCCGGCGCCCTTGAATCTGCGGGTTCGGGCTATATCCCAGGGGTGGCGCGACCAGTCTCGCCCGTAAGCGCGCACGGGTATCCCCGCCTCGTGCAGGGCACGCAGCGTATGCTCACGGTTGGGGTAATTCGCCCCGACGAAACTAATGGCGTCTTCGGTAACCGGCGCAATCGTGCAGTGCGAATCATAGGCGTTGGGCATATCCAAGACGGCGTACCCTAGGGAGCGCAGGTATTCGGCATCCTGCGGGCTATAGCTTGCGAGCGCTCCAAGGCGCGGTAAATCTTCCAGAGTGTATGACATGCGGCGCAGCTCGTCGTAGAGCCAGGTTCCGTAGCGCACCCCGGATTCTTCAAGTTTTTGCCACCAGGTATCCCCCAGCAGGTCCCCTTTGATGACGAGCACAATATCGGGGCGATACTCATCAAACGCGGCGATAGCACGAGCGGTCGCCTGGGCTGCGGCGGATGCGGGCCGATATTTTTCGGGCAGTTCGTGCGCGAGTTTATTGCGGATACGGTCGGCAACTGTGCCGGGAGCATCGTAAATATGGGTGCGAACCTCGTATCCGGCAACATTTAGCGAAGCCTCAATAGCCTTCCAATACCCGTGGAACGCTGGCGAAACCAGCAGAATCGTGGGGGCTCTCATCTCGTGTATCCTTTGTGGTTCTTCTCTGTCCTGTGATCCTTCGTGCGGAAAAGTCAGGTTCGGCGCGGTTACCCGACTAGTTTTCGTGCCGCGTTCCCCGCCGGATCAGCTCTAGTTCGTGGTTCAGAATCTCGCGCGGGTTCACTCGGTGGTTTCGCAGGGACCGCACCAGGTTGAAACCGTAGTTAGCGTAGCTGGTGAGGGTTAGGGCGCGGCGCAGGTTCTTCTCGAAACCCCATTTTTCGGCGTAGATAAACCGTGCGGTGGTAAGCCATTGGCGGCGCCGGGCTGAGGGGCTGGATGCGCCTCCTTCGTGGGTGACCGTCACCTCGGGCACTAGGATGCGCGGCACCCCAATCTCGGCTAGGCGGCGTTGGAAGTCTACTTCTTCGCTGTTCATGTAGAAGCGCTCGTCCATCCCTTGTACCCGTTCGTATACCGTGCGGGGTACCATCATGCAAGCGCCCATAACCCAGTCTGTTCCGTGGGGCCTCACGGCGGTGCAGGCACTTATATCGTGCCCTGCCCCGCGATGCCACAGGCGTGTAGGCTTGAAGCGTGCCAGGGGTGTGAACCATTCCCACGCGATATGCCCCACGGTGGGGAATTTGCGGGCTACCCACTGGTGTTTTCCGTCGTGACCGACTACTTGGGGGCTGGCGAGCACCTGCGGATAGGCGGCGAGCGCCGTGAGCATTGAGCTGATGAAGTTTTCGCCGAGTTCAAGGTCGCTGTTGAGGATTATCAGCCAGTCTCCACGTGCGCGTGCAGCCCCTGAGTTTACGGCGCTGCCGAACCCACCGTTGCGCTCGCGGCGCACGATGCTCACGCCTTCGGTGTCGGGAAAGGGTATGGGTGAGCGGTCATCAGAAACGATAATCTCAAGATTTTCGGGGGTTATTCCCCGCTGCGCGCGCAGGCTGGCAATTAAATTCAGCACGGGAGCAGGTTCGCCATAAAAGGGAATAATGGCGGAGATAGTTTCTGCTGACGAAGTCACAAAAATGCTTTCTGTTGCGGTTTACATCTATGTTCCGGTCATCAAACATTGTCTGTAAACGTATGTGTTTATTCGTGAGGAAACTCTCGGCATACTGCACATAGTTGTTGCCGTCATATCCTCGTGAGTGAGTGTTACTTTATAATTCTAATATAGTATCGACATATCAGGTGACTACACAGCGTATTTTGCCCCATAATAAAGGTATTGCGTGTGTAAATCCCAGGGAGTTATGTGTGAATCGTCGTTCTGAGTCTGAAGATAAAACCCGGTTAACAGAACTTGAGGGTATGCGCCCACCGCATGTTGAAGCTTATTTTCGTGTGATGGGGTTTTTACGCCCCGGTATTGCACGGGTTTTGGATACAGTTCGCCACTCTCGCGAGAAAGTGTATATTGCCCCTCCTTTTTCTCGCGGCGGTAATTGGCTTTATCTGTTGGCGGCCGTTGATGCTGACCGTCGCGCCGATGCCGGGGATTTTTCATATATGCTCAATACTGCCGGTTTAGAACCTTGGCTTACAGAATTTCCTGCTTTGCAGGAACTCATGATGGATCCGAAAGATTTTAAGTTTTTACACCGGCGTTATTCTGGTCTTGATACCAATGTAGAAGATAGTTTTGCGCCCGGTTCTCTTGAAATTTTTGCCCGTGAACGATTACTTTCTTCTGAGCATTTTAGGCAGCGCATTCTTACAGTAGGCAATATTGTAGGAAGTAACACGGTGGTGCTCAGTATTCGGCGCGGTGATTATTATTCTGTTCCCGCAATTCGGCAGCGTTACGGTATTGATACCGTAGCCTATGTACGTGAGGCCCTGGATCAGGTGCTTAAGCGTATGAGCCCCAGCAATTTCGTGGTCACGAGTGATGACCCGCAGTGGTGCCGCGAAAACCTGAGTTTTCTCGAAGATATTGCCCCGGTGCTCTACGATAAGACCGGCGAGGGTATGTTCGCGGATTTAGCGGTTCTTGCGAAGGCACGCTGGCTCATTCTTACAAACACCACGTTCGGGTACTGGGGCGCTTATATGGCGCAGGCGGATCACCCCGTTGAGGTGTACGTACCGAATGCCCACGAGTACGATGCGAAAACCCGCCAGCCTATTGTGGTGCCCGGAACTGTGCGTCCCCATCCGCATTTCTCCCGCTGGCATGCGGTTAAACCGCCGCACGGGGGAACCTGGCTTCTGCCTGAAGAAGGCGATATCGCATAAAACCCTATAACTTCACTCTTTCACAACTCACTCATACTCAAGCACGGAAGATAACCCATGAACATCAAATTTCTCGCGCCGTTTAAATTTTCGCAGCGAATCGTATCTAACTCCCGTAGTTTTTTCTCTGGACGCCTTGAAAACTCGCGCTTTAAACCCCGTTTTCTAGACCCGACAGTTCGCGGGCTTCGCACTGGAAAACATCGGCTTTTTCTGGCGCAGCGCGATCTGCGTACCCGGCGTGAGGCACGTGCCCTGCTGAGCTCGGGGGATTTTAAGAACCGTTATCGGGCGTTAGAGAAGACCTTCGAACTCCCTCCCCTGCCCACGACCAAGGGCGTGTGGGCGGTCGCGATGGTCAAGAATGAGGCGGATGTGCTCGAACGTTCCCTACGGCACCTGCATGCCCAGGGGGTGGCGCGCATCCTGGTAGTCGATAACGATTCGAGTGACGGCACCTTTGAGCTTCTTCAGCGGCTTAGCCGCGAGCTTCCGCTGAGTGTTGGGCATGATCGGGAGCCCGCCTACTATCAGTCCGAGAAAATGACCTATCTGACCCATCGTGCCCAGCGAGCCGGTGCCACCTGGGTAGTACCTTTCGATGCGGACGAGTTCTGGTTCGGCGTTGAAGGTACTCTCGCCGAGGTTCTGTCCACCAGCAAAAATACCGTAGAAATCTCGCAGCTCTACAACCTATTTCCTACGGCTTCGGGAGACCTGGTGCTCGATACAACCGCTCATTTTGACCCAAAGGTGTGCTTTAAATCTTGGCGGTCATCGGTCGTCACTATGGGTAATCATCGGGTGCTTCGGCCTGGGGCGCAGGGCACCGATCGGGTGGTTATCTTACATTTGCCTTGGCGTTCGCGGCAGCAGCTGCAGCGCAAGCTCATGCAGGGGGCAAAGGCGCTTGAGCTCACCGATTTGCCGGAAGATTTGGGGTATCACTGGCGTAAAAATGGCGAGCTGAGCGAGAAACAGCTTGCCGATATTTGGTTGGATCTTATCGCGGGCAGGCCCATTCCCGTAAATCTTGCGTGGCAGCCGCGCGGAAGCCTCTACCCACTAGGCAGCGATATACCGCAGGATGCGCACAGCCTTAAACCGTTCCTTGAAGCCCGGCCAGAGACCGCCTAAAACTAGCATCAGCATAGACCTGTGCCCGCCTCCCCAATCTTGAGGAGGCGGGCACAGTCTTACTGTTTTTCAGATCGATTCGCTCGACTACTCGGGAAGCTGCCCTAAACGCACCAGATTGGCGAACTCTTCGTTCTGCTGCTGCACCTGCGTGAAGGTTCCCTGCGCGGCGATTTCGCCCTGCGAAAGGTAAATTAGCTGATCTACATTGCGCACCGTCGAGAGGCGATGCGCCACGATGATCACGGTAATATCCCGCGAGATACGCTCGATCGCCTGGGTAATCTTATGCTCGGTCTCGTTATCCAGGGCGCTGGTGGCCTCGTCCATTATGAGCACGCTGGGGTTGCGGTAGAGCGCGCGTGCAATTCCTAGACGCTGGCGCTGACCGCCCGAAAGCCGAACCGCATTGTGCCCAATCATCGTCATCAGCCCGTTCTCCAGGGAGTCCACAACCTCGGTAAGCTCAGCGACAGCCAAGCATTCACGCACCCGCGCCTCATCAATCTCATGCGGTTCAAGCCCGAAAGCAACCGCCTCCAGCACCGTAGAATCGGCGATGAAGACATCCTGAGGCACATACCCGATGCGCTGAAACCACGCGGGCAGATCCTGCTCGATCGGCACCCCATTGCACAAAACGCGCCCCTGCTCGGTACTAAAAAGCCCCAAAATCAAATCAACCAGAGTGGTCTTTCCCGACCCGGAACCGCCCACGAAGGCCATCGACGTCCCCATAGGAATCTGCAGGTTAATGTTCTTCAGCACTGGCTGATCACCGTCGGGGTAGGTAAAGGAAAGGTTCTCCACCATAATAGTGATGGGCTCAATCTCACGGTTTACGTACTCTGCCTGAATATCAGAGTCGGGAGCAGGCGGAAGATCGAGCTTCTTCCCCTGTTCATCAAGCATCCCAATTTCACGGACAAGCTCATCGCTGGGTTTCTCACCGGAACGAATATTACCTAAAGACGCCACAATGCGCGTGTAGTTCGGCAGAATACGGATGCAGGCACCAGCGAATAGGAGCAGATAGGGTGCACTGTCGGCGCCCTGAGTCATGCTCATGATCGCTAGAAGTGCGGCGATTCCGAGGATAAAAATAATTTCAAGGGTATACTTTGGAAGTTCTTGGAGGAAAACGTTCCGCATATTCGCATTTACCGAGTCCATGCGCTTGCTCTGATATCGGTGTAGGTACCGTTCGGTCACACCGTGCATACGAATCTCGCGGAACCCAATCACAGCATCAAGCGCTGCATTCATCGAGCCGCGCGTAGCTTCCAGGATAATCTCGCCCTGCTCCGTATTTTTCCTCCGCAAAACGTATTGAAGCACAAAGGCAGTCACACCAAAATAGGCGAATGCGAAAAGCGCAGGAAGCGGCATAAGAACCAGCAGCATCACCATGAGCACCACGATAGAGAGCAAATCCCCAATAAAGCTCATCACGCCATTCACGAAAGCGCTGTATGCCTGCCCAACAATATCAGTAACCGAGTTCAGCACCGCCGCTGTACCGCGCTTACGGTGAACCAGATAAGGCTCACGCATATAGCGGTTAAGCAGATTCACCGAAGTCGCGCTCTGCTGAGTAGCGATAAAACCTAGGCTCCAGCGTTTAATAACCAGCGAAAGTACGCCCTTAAAGACAAAGGCAAGAACCAGCGCAACACCAAAAATCACGATAAGCTGTGTGCGATTGGGATTACCAAAAAGATCAGCGACGGACTGCAAATACCCGGTAATAGGGGCGCCCATCGCCAGGTTAACGATAGGAAGAATAGCCGCCACACCCAGCATCTCGAAAAGAGACACCACGAAAAGCCCCAGAATATTCAGAACCAGAATAGAGAACTTTCGCCCTGGGAAAAAAATCCTCAGTTTACGATAAATATTTTTCATCAAACCTCACAGGGTACGGGTGGAAGCCTTGAGAATCATAATACGTGCGGGACGTTCGATCGCATGATGCGCAATAATCGCTGCAAGTATAGAAATCACCAAGATTATGAGCATCATCAAGATTCCCCGTGCATCCACGCGAATCATATCGCGACCTAAAGAGGTCTTGATGAATCGGAAAATAACAATTTCATGGACCAGATAGAAGGCAAAACTCACCTCACCGAAATACACGAGAGAGCGGCGTATCCAATTCCCCGGCACCGGCGCACCAACCTGATGATGCGATTGCGCGCGCTGTATATCGTGAAGCGCAAACATCCCAATCAGCAAGAACCATACCGGGTCAAGAACAAACCCGTTGATGGTCTGCGGCAAACTAACTTTAGAAACACCAGAAATCCCGGCTAAAGCAAGTGCTGTTACCGCACACAGTTGCCAGGTACGTATCCGTGGCATCGCTAAATCGCCGTCACGAACTTTAAGCGCCAGCAGCCCTAAGAGCATGCCTAAGGCGAACTCACCCGAACGAAGCAACGGGTTAGCGTACACCACAACATCGGCGTAATTAGAGGTAAGTGCTATAGCGCTCGCCACCGCCGCCGTCAGCAGGAACCAACCCGCCAAAACGGGATATCCCGCCTTCGGGGAGCGGCGGCTGAGCCACCCCAACACGAGCGGAGTACAGGCATAGAAAAAAGCCTCGCAGCCTAAAGACCAGCTCACCCCATTGACCGAAAAAATATAGTCCCAATTCGGCACCCAGGTGTGGAGCAGAATCAGGTTGCTTAATGTAGCACCCGCAGATGGGGCTTCCTGAGTCAGGACGAGAATTGCCAAGGCAAGTGCAAAGAAGAAAAGGTGCAGCGGGTATACACGCGCAAATCGACGCAGGTAGAATTTCTTGGCTCCGTCGGCGGGCTTATACGACCAGGTCAGCACAAAGCCCGAAAGCACGAAGAACAATGCGACTCCTACATATCCCACGGATGCGCTAGGAACCACATGCGCCCACCTCGTATGGTAGAAAAAGACGAATAGCGCAGCCGGACCCCGCAAAATTGTCAGGCTATCCAGCATAACGTACCTAGTACTGGGTACTCCTGCCATAACGGGTGCAGATTCTTTACTCATGATGAGCCCCCAGCATTACCTGAGGCATCAGAAGAGAATTTGTTCAAGGAACCGTCTTCGTTCCAGCTTTTCCACCGCAAAAATTTTCCGCGCGCCATAGGACCTTCAGCTTTGAACTGGATGCGATCATCCGGCAGACCGTGAGAGATATTGGTCCATACCTCTTGAATCTCGCTATCGCTGAGCTTACTGCCAGCAAGCCAATGCGGAGTAACCACTGTGGCGTCTCGGCCTGTGCTCACAGCACTAGCGGCCCCTTGCCGAACTTTTCGCGTAATCTGAGCAGCCCCCCGATACTGCACATGCACGATCTCAAAGGAACGTTCATGAGCGCCTAAACGGCATACTTCGTGGTTACCACGTACCACAACAGCAAAAGGATGGGCACGAAAGGCCACCTTCCCGGGGAAGGAATCTGCCGTATCCATCACAAGTTCCGTGTTGATAACATCACTCGGGTTCTCCGTGACAGGTACCGAATGATGGAATCCGGCATAAATTACCGAGCTTTGGCAGGTCTGTAAAAATTTTGCGAGCGTATCTGAAGGCGCATACCAAAATTCGTCTGCATCGAAAGGAATAACCCATCGCGCACCGTATCGCCAGGCCAGATGCGCTAACCACGTCATTTTCTCGGATTGTACATACGGAATGTAATTATCTTCAGCATAGATAATTCTAGAGTCGTGAGTTGATCTTTCACGAATATATTCCCGGGTACCATCATGCGAAAGATTATCCGCAATAAGCAGCCGATGTACTCCCTGTTGAAACATATGGTCAATAACAGAAGGCAAAATATCTATTTCATCTTTAACCATCGCAATACCCCATACTTCTGTACGGAGGCCTCGATAGTGTATAGATGGCGTGTTAAAAATGCGGATACCACGAATTGCGGCGTATTGATCTCGCCATTGTTGAGGGGTTTTACGAGCTTTGAGTGAATAGCTTAGCTGCCCCAGTTCAGTCCGCAGTGCGGTGAGGAATTTCATGAATTGTGCTTTCGTGAAACGGCAGGCGCCTATAAAAATACACGTAAAATACGTATGTAGATTTTAGCATGCAGATCAGGATTATTTTCAGATTATGCATATTTCTACTTAATCTTTGCGGCGTATAAGACGTATTATGATACATAGTTTTTTCGCGAAAATTTATCCGAGTAAACACTACCGTCGTGTACTCTGCTCGTGCCTAACACAACATCGAGATACACGCTAGGAACCCTCCAAAGACTGACAAATTGTGTTCTACAGGTAAAATAATAGGTGAGTAGCCCTGCCCTGGAGGCAATGCAATGCGCTTCTGGAGCGTCCGAGACTCTGAAAGGTATCCATGGGAATTTTTAATATTCAGTCCCTCAGGGACAAATATCTGTCTGACTCTGGTGTACCTGCCGGGCAGGATAACCGTGAGTCCCCCTCCGCCGATACCGCTTCCGGACGCCGCCGAGCAGGGGAATCCTCAAGGTCTTCCCTTCAGGACGGGGTCGCACGTTTGAGCGCGCGACATGACCTGCCCCAACGTTCCGCACGCAGCGCTTCCCGTAGGTCACAGGATCTTCCACAAGAAGTACGCTCGCTCGCAGCTCAAAAGAGGAAAGCGCGAGAGGACGAATCTCGCTCCCAGGGTTTGCATCACACTGGGCCGGTAACATCCAGCATTAACATACGCGCGGCACGCGATATTGCGGTCGCCGAAGCAGAAGAACGGCGTGCTGCAGAACGTGCTGCAGCTGAAAAACAGGCCGCAGAGAGGCGGGCGCAGCAGGCAGCCGATGCTCGCCGCCGTGCCGCGAGCATACTTTCTTCCGCTACGGGGGCACAGCGTTCCGTGGGCGGCAACCGTAAAAATTCTCAGGCGGCACCGCAGACGCAGTCAAGCCCGATGGTTCGGAAAACTAGGTCGATTAACATCGGCGAATTCCACGGCAAGATTTCAAAGCATAAAAAGAAGCCAGAGCAGCAGATTACCAAGCCGACCACGAACAGCGCAGAGCTGGATCAAACGGTTCTCATGGATACCAACGATGTGCAGGCTGCGGCACAGCGTTACGCAAAACAGCATAAATCTCAGCAGCAGACTCCTCGCGTGGAAAATACTGCTGCGCGCACGAATTCTCCGCGCCCGAAGACCGCGCGGATACCCATAACCCAGCGTTCCACCTCGTCTCGTTCACAAGCACCCGGCGCAGCTGCGGCGCAGAACAAGCGCCCCAAGTCTGGCACAGCGCCGCAGAGGTCAGCTCAGGCGCGCACCGCATCCGCAAAAACAACCGGCGCAAAAAAGGTACGCCCCAAGAATTCGATTGCCAAGAACCCTGCAGCTCGGAATGCTGCCTTGAAGAATACGGTGCGCACCAACCTTGCGCGTCAAGCAAATGAGCAAATGGCGCAGCGCCAGCAGAGTCCTTCATCGGCGCAGCAGAACCAGAGCCAGCCCACCCAGCAGCGCGCCCAGGCACATCAACCGCAGCGAAGGATCCACCAACAGCCAAGGCCCGCTGAAGTAGCTTCGCGTTCCTCTGTGCAGTCTAAGCCGGTTCAGTCGCATCTTGCGCAGTCCGACCCTGGCTACTCCCCCGCCAAAATTGTTGCTGCGGCGCAGGCTCGCGCACGCCAAGATGCTCAGACTCATAAAAAGCCTGAAACTCCCCAGCAACAGACTCAACAGCAGAGCACGGCAACGGCATCTACAGCAGCAACCCATAACCCGTGGAACAGCATTCCCACACCCCAGAAAAAGTCTGCTGCCGCTAATCCGTGGAATAGCCTTCCGGCAACATCCAAGCAGACCCCGGAGGATATTCCAACGAGGCAAAAGCAGAGCGAACCCTCTATCAGCGAGAAACTTGCGAACAAGCCCGAGTTCGCGGGCTTCGATATGGAGAAGCTTCTGCAGCCTGGGTATAAGCCGCAGACCCGTAAAGAGGCAATCGCCATTCGCCGCGCGCAGGAAGAACTGAATCTTCACAGTGGAGAAAATCAGCAGTCTCAGACAGAGGAAACGCAGCGCCAGGAAGATGAAGCGGCCCGGCGCGAACGTGAACGCGCGGAAGTTCACCGTCAACGTCTAGAGGCTCGCCGTCGCCGAGAGGAACAGGCTCAACGCACGCGCGCTGAAGAATCCAATGCCGGGCAGCAGAACGAGCAGACTCAGTCTGAACGAGAGCAGCGCGAGCAGAATCAGGCTCAGCTGGCGCGAAAACTTGCTCAGCGTGATAATGCTCGTTCCACTTCTAACGAGAACACCCGCACAGAGCTCTCGCGGCCCACTCACCAGACCTTGAAGGTGCGTGATGGCGCAAACAACGCGCTCTCCACTTCCGCCCAGGATGCGCAGGATACGGATACGCAGAGTGCCCAGTCAGCAGCCCAGCCGACGGGTTTCCGTTCGGCTCCTGCTCAGGCATCTGTGCATCCGACAGCTTCCGTGCGTCCCGTAAAACGCGCAGCATCCCATGCTTCTCCGTTTAAGCTCGCGCCGGGCGAAGTTCGCTCGGGCGTGGTGCGCAGGCGCAGGCTCGCTCCCCGGCTCCAGGGGCCTATGGAAGCGGTCTTCGTGTGTACCGGGAACGTAGCGCGCAGTGCGGCGGCAGAGATTATTGCAAGCCAGCTCTCCGAAGAATACGGTCTGACCGATGACTGGATTTTCACCAGCGCCGGAACTTCGGCACTTTCGGGCTCGCGCGTATACCGTCACGTGGGTAAACAGCTTGACGAGCGCGGCTACGATATTTCCGGGTACCGCGCCAAGCAGCTCACTGAAGACATGGTGGAACGCGCTACCCTGATCCTGGTGGCGGAGGCGGAACACGCCGATTGGATTATCCGCGAATGGCCGCAGTACCACCATAAGGTTCATCTCATCAAGCAGGTAGCTAACCTGAAGCAAGAAGTCGGTTCCGAGGCAGAACCGATCTCATACCTGTACAGCCATAATCAAGCACCGCGCTCAAGCGATAACATTGGTGATCCGTACCGTCAGGGTAAAGAGGCGGCACGCATTGCGGTCGATGAGATTGAAAACTCGCTCTTCGAGATTCTGCCGTGGCTCTCGCAGGCACAGGTGCAGAACTAAAACAGCAGATTATGAGGTGCATAGCCTCTAAGTAGTTAATGTCCCCGTCTGAGCGCTAGCGTTCTCAGACGGGGACATTTTTCTGGGCCCAATAACATCACCCCGTGTCCGAACTGTCGAAGCTCGGCCACGGGGTTAATGCGATATATACGATTTAGGCGTGATCGTTGAATATGTTGGTCACGGATCCTTCGTCGAAAACCTCACGGATAGCACGTGCTATCAGCGGAGCAATCGATAGAACCGTCAGATTATCGAAAGACTTCTCGGCAGGCACGGGCAGCGTGTTAGTGACAACCACTTCGGAGGCACCGCATCCGGAAAGGATATCGACGGCTTCACCGGAAAATACGGGGTGGGTTGCCGCGATAATGACTTCTTTCGCGCCCTTATCCTTCAGAACCTTAACCGCGCCAGCAATGGTTCCGCCGGTATCGATCATATCGTCGATCAGTACGCAGGAACGCCCTTCAACGTCGCCCACGACGGTTTTCGAGACGGCGTGATTCGGCACGTTAATATCGCGTGTCTTATGCACGAAGGCCAAAGGGGCACCGCCGAGCAGAGCAGCCCAATGCTCAGCCACGCGTACACGACCGGTATCCGGGGAAACGACGGTCACGTTCTCGGGGTTCTCAACGCGCCCGCGAATATAATTCGCTAGAACTGGAATAGCGAAGAGGTGGTCGAGCGGACCATCAAAGAAACCCTGAATCTGCGAAGTATGCAGATCGACGCACATCAGACGGTCCGCGCCAGCGGTCTTGTACAGATCGGCAATCAGACGAGCCGAAATAGGCTCACGTCCCTTATGCTTCTTATCCTGGCGGGCATAAGGGTAGAAAGGCGAAACTACGGTAATCGAGCGGGCGGAGGCACGTTTGAGCGCATCGATCATAATCATCTGTTCCATCAGCCATTCGTTGATGGGTGCCGGGTGCGACTGAATCACGAAAGCATCGGCGCCGCGCACAGATTCCTCGAAGCGCACATAGGTCTCACCGTTGGCGAAGGTATACGCAGAGGTCGGCAGCAGGTCATGCCCCAGTTCAGCAGCGATTTCTTCGGCTAGTTCCGGATGCGCCCGCCCGGACACCACTGCCATTTTACGCATCCCAGGATTGGTAATCTCGCTAGACATGATTGTGTTCGCTTTCCTTGTGAACTCGGTGTGTGAAAACTACTCCTGCGCGGCCTCAGCAGCCTGTGCAGACTCGGTTCCTTCACGATTTTTTAGAACCCAGTCATCAATATTGCGCTGGGAAGTCTCAGAAATAGCGAGCGCGCCCGCCGGAACATCCTTGCGGATCAGGGCTCCCGCACCAGAATATGCGCCGTCTCCAACGGTGACAGGTGCCACGTAGATGCCGCCCGACCCCATGCGGGTATGCGCGCCGATAACGGTTCGGTTTTTAGTAACCCCGTTGTAGTTAGCGAAGATGGATCCCGCACCAATATTGGCGCCTTCGCCGATTTCGGCATCCCCTACGTAGGTGAGGTGGGGTACCTTGGCGTCCTGGCCGATCTGTGAGTTCTTGGCTTCGCAGAAGGCACCGAGTTTTGAGTTCGCGCCCAGAACGGTACCGGGGCGCAGGTATGAGAAGGGACCCACGGTGGCGTTTTCGCCGATGGTCGCGCCGAAACCGTGGCTGCGAATGACGGTTGCGCCGGTTTCGATAGTCATATCGGTCAGGGTTGTGTCCGGACCAATAGTTGCACCGGTGGCGACCGATGTTGTCCCGTGCAGCTGCACGCCGGGCAGCAGAGTTGTATCGTTTTCAAGGGTAACGGTTACGTCGATCCAGGTGTTGTGGGGGTCCACGATAGTTACACCGTTACGCATATGTTTTTCCAGGATGCGTTCGTTGAGTTTACGCCCAAGCTGCGCGAGCTGTACGCGGTCGTTCGCGCCTTCAACCTCCCAGCGATCCTCAATAGCGAGGGCGGCGGTTCGGTGCCCTTTATCGCGGGCTATAGCCAGCACATCGGTAATATATTTTTCGCCCTGTGCGTTGTCGGTCGTGACCTCTAGCAGGGCTTCGCGCAGAACCTTGGCGTCGAAAGCGTAGATACCCGAGTTGATTTCGGTAATCGCCAGCTCTTGGGGGGTTGCGTCTTTGGCCTCCACAATGGCGGTAACTTCGCCCGCTTGGTCGCGCACGATGCGCCCGTAGGCACCGGGCTCTTCGATATTGGTGGTGAGCACGGTAACGGCGTTGCGTCCCTCTTCGTGGAAGTCCATCAGTTCGCGCAGAGTTTCGGCGCGAAGCAGGGGTACGTCGCCGTAGGTGACCAACACGGTACCATCAACGAGATCGGAATTATCGAGGGCATTAAGACCGACTTCGACGGCTCGACCGGTGCCGGGAATATCGTCCTGATCGACAATAGTGACCTGGGCATCAAAGTCAAGAATATGCTGGGCTACCTTATCACGCTGGTGCCGCACTACAACGGCTAGACGCTGGGGGTCTAGGTCTCGGGCGGCAGCTACGGCGTGTTCCACCATGGAACGGCCGCCTATCGCGTGCATAACTTTGGGGGTAGCAGATTTCATACGAGTGCCAGCTCCCGCAGCCAAAACAATAACAGCCGAAGGTGCCTTCCGATTTTCTGCGTTCACCTAGATGTCTCCTTGTTAGGTGTGGGATATAGCCGGAAGTCTACCCCCGAACTATTCGCTCCGCCACCAGGATTCGAACCTAGACAAACGGCTTCAAAGGCCGCTGTGCTGCCATTACACCATGGCGGATTATCCGCATGAACACCCGTCGGATTGACGGACAAAGAAACGGATACTCCATAGTGTAGCAAAAATAGCAGCGTTCTCACACACGCCACTCTGTGCCCTTGGGAAGCCCTAATTTTTGTGTTCATGCGGTGCCTGTGGTGCCTCAGATACCCTGGGATTTATCTCTCACCGGCGTGGTTTTCGCCGGATTTATACGAAGGCTTCCAGGCGTGTGGGAGTCAGGCGTTACCCTGGATATGTGGCACATTTACTTGGCGGCGAAGCGCTGCACCTTCAGTTCCCTACCCGCACTATTTTCGAGGGGGTGACCGTCGGCATTAATGAGGGCGACCGCATCGGCATTGTGGGTCGCAACGGTGACGGTAAATCCACACTCATGAAGATTCTGGCGGGGCGTCTTGAACCGGACTCCGGGCGCGTGACGGCGCGCGGTGGCACGCGCATCGGGTATCTGGATCAGTCCGACGTTCTCAACGCTTCCCATACGGTCGGTTATGCTCTGGTGGGCGATACTCCGGAGTATGAGTGGGCCTCGCAGCCGCGTATTCGTGATGTTATTGCGGGTTTGGTGTCTGACCTGCCCTGGGATGCGCCGGTTTCTTCACTCTCGGGTGGGCAGCGTCGCCGCGTGGCTCTGGCGGCTCTGCTGATACAGGAATGGGATGTGCTCATGCTGGACGAGCCCACTAACCACCTGGACGTGCAGGCGATTACATGGCTTGCGCATCATCTGAAAAGCCGCTGGAGCAAGAACGCGGGCGGTCTGCTGGTGGTCACTCACGACCGCTGGTTTCTTGATGAAGTCAGTACCGACACCTGGGAGGTTCACGATAATATCGTGGAACCTTTTGAAGGCGGGTATGCGGCTTACGTTCTGCAGCGTGTGGAGCGCGATCGGCAGGCGGCCGCCGCGGAGGCAAAGCGCCAGAACCTGATGCGCAAAGAGCTGGCGTGGCTGCGTCGCGGTGCCCCGGCGCGCACCTCGAAGCCGAAGTTCCGTATTGATGCGGCGAATGCGCTGATTGCCGATGTGCCGCCGGTACGTAATACCGTGGAACTCAAGCAGATGGCGGTTTCCCGTTTGGGTAAGGACGTGGTGGATCTTGAGAACGTCTCGGTCACCTTTGAGGATTCTTCGCTGCCCGACGGCAAACGTGAGGTGCTGCGTCGCGTAACTTGGAGGATTGCGCCGGGTGAGCGCACCGGTATTTTGGGCGTGAACGGTGCCGGAAAATCTACCCTGCTTGCCTTGGTCACCGGTTCTCTGGAACCAACCGAGGGGCGCGTGAAACGTGGTAAGACCGTCAAGGTTGCCACCCTCACCCAGCAGCTGGATGAGCTGAAAGAGGTTGAGAACGACCGCGTATCTGATGTGATCGGTCGCAAGAAGCGCAGCTATATAGCCGACGGCAAAGAGATGTCGCCCTCGCAGATGTTGGAACGACTAGGTTTTACGAGCGCACAGCTTTCTACCCCGGTGAAAGATCTTTCGGGTGGGCAGAAACGACGACTACAGCTCATGCTCATTCTCTTGGACGAGCCGAATGTACTGATTCTGGACGAGCCTTCAAACGACCTGGATACCGATATGCTGGCGGCGATGGAGGATCTGCTCGATACCTGGCCCGGTACTCTGCTGGTAGTTTCTCACGACCGTTACCTCATGGAGCGTGTGACCGATCAGCAGTATGCGGTGATTGACGGTTCCTTCCGGCATCTGCCCGGTGGGGTGGACGAATATTTGGCACTTTCCGCAGCGGGTCGGGGCGGTTCTGCCGCTGGTGTTACGGGCGGTGCATCCGCCCCAACGAAAAAGAACGATTCTTCGGTTTCTGGTGGCCAAGCTGAACCAACGGACTCTGGCCCTAAGAGCACGCCGAAAGTATCGGGGGCACAGGCACGCGCGGCACAGAAGGAATCCGCCGCGATTGAGCGTCGCCTCGGAAAATTGGGCGAGGAACAGAGCAAGCTCTCCGAGCAGATGAGCATACACGACCCCGCCGATTACGCCGGGCTTGCCGACCTGGGGCAAAAACAGCAGGCGCTTCAGGATGAGATCGACGAGCTAGAGATGCGCTGGCTGGAACTCTCGGAACTCCTCGGATAGCCCGCTCCCCTGCTAAAAGAGTCTTGATAGCGAATCAAACGGGTTCCTCAACGTTGCATTCACTATCAAGGCTCTTTTTATAAACTCGGGGAAGCATCCGCAAGTTCCGCAGCCATAGCCTTTAGGTCCGCATCCAGCCGGGGGCTGCGCAAACCCGCAGCCTGAAATAGCTCGGTGAAACGGTGCCGCCAATCCAGTCTTTGCAGCGCCATACGCACCTGGTTTCGACTCTGCTCAGGTGTCCATTCGCTCACAAGCTGCGCCACCGCATTCAGCCCGGCGCGAGCATCCTGCGGGTCAATATCGACGGTCGCTCCATCCCACAGTATCTCGCGCGTACTTTCGGTTTTAGGCACCTGCCCCACCACGGTCACCCCGTGGGCGAGCGCGTCCGTCCAGCGCCCGGTAATGTACTCCTTGTTTGGGTGCGTGTACGATGCGGGGCTCACCAAAGTACTAAAAGCCAGTACAAACTTGGCGTCCGCGAGTGCTCTCTGCAAAGACTCGACGGATTCACGATCGGTTACGCCGAACGGCGGCCGCCCAGCGAAGGTTATTCCAGCTTGCCGGGCAAGTTCTGCAGTGTGTTCATCGTCGTCATAGGCGGGGGGTTGGCGCCCCACACGAAGTACATCGGTGGTTTTCGGATGCTCCAGATGCTCATCGAATTTACTCCACACGTCTGCACCCCAGGGAAGCACCCGCACATTTTTGACCCCGGCACTGCGCCAATCGTGCACGTCGTCGCGGTCCGCCACAAAAACGGTGTTATAGGTTCCGTTGGTGGCGATGGCGGGAATGCGGTCATCCCAGAAACTATCGATAACCCACCCGTAAACCCCAGCATAGCGTCGTGCAGCGAGGCGCGGCTGCGCGATAGCGTAAAGCTGTCCGGGGTCACTGGCGATAACAAGGGCGGTACGTCCTCCGCCGGGAATACGCGGCAGGCGCCCCAAAATTTTGGTAGCGGGTGTAAGCGATGCGCTCGGGTCAGGGGTGACGATGCGCGCGTCCAAGTACGATGCCATCAGGCGCGCCATCTCATGGATGGGCGCCCACCCGGCGCCTTCGGGAACGCCTACGATAATATCTACGTCGTGGGGCATGGGGTATTCATTTCGTGCGAGTTCGAGCGGGAATAGGTCGCGCGTAATTTTGACCTGAACTATGCAAAATGTGCGTCATCACACCGCGCGATATACCACTTAGTATATACGTTTTAGGTATCGTCCGGGATACTTGGTAATCACCATGACGGAGTGGGTTTTATATCACAGACTATTGAGAGACACGGAGGCAATACTCAGTGCATCATAAATTCCAGGAGTGTTTTCTTCATGCGGGTGCCATAAACTGATCCCGTATAAAGAAAACACTCTCGCGTTACTCCCTACCAAAAAACACTCCGCTGACCGCCGCCTGCAGGTAGGCTACAATATCTTCAGACAGGCTTGCCACGGTGGTATAGCCGCATAGGTCACACTCACTCACACGAATTCTCATGATTCAGAAACTCAAAGATTTGAAATACCGCCTGCATCTTATGCGGCGAGAACGCACGAATGCGCAAAAACGACGTGAACTCACCAAAAATGGCATTGTTTTTGGTACCGGAACATATTGCGATCCTAGTTCCACTATTATGCCTAAGGTCGTAATGGGCACGAATTGTTTTGTCAATAAAGAAACTTTGGTGGGCGCGCATACGACTCTGGGAAATAATGTTTTTCTGGGGCCGCGCGTCACCATTTTTGCCGATACCCATGAAATTGGTTCTGCCGCTCAGCGCGCGGGAACAAATATTACTCGTCCCGTACACATCAAAAACGGCACGTGGGTGGGGCAAAACGCTGTCATTACCGCCGGGGTTACGATCGGCGAAGGATGCGTGATTGCCGCCGGTGCCGTGGTGGTGCACGATTGTGCGCCTCATGGTGTGTATGCGGGCGTTCCGGCGCGGCGCATCCGTGACCTTGATGCCGAAGGGAGCTCGTACCCGGTAGCCGAGCAGGTGAAGGGAGACCGGTCGTGACTCGCCCCAAGCCCATTGCAGCATCCGTCATTATTCCGGTGTATAACGGCGCCAACTATATTACGCAGCAGCTTGATGCCCTCGCAGCCCAAACCGGCAACCCCAGTTTTGAGGTGCTCATTTGTGATAACGGCAGTACCGACGGCACTCGCGCTGTGGTCGAAGGCTACAATGCCCCCTATCCCCTGCGGGTAGTAGATGCATCCCAGCGTGCCGGAGCCAGCCACGCCCGCAATATGGGGGCGGTACAAGCCGCGGGTGATGTCCTCATCTTCTGCGATGGCGATGATCTTGTAGAACCCGACTGGGTGGTTTCGCATCTGCACGTGCAAAACCTATATTCCCCTGTCATAGCAAGCGGGTCTCTGCTTCATGATCGGGTTAATACTCCTGAAGTTCTGCGGGCTTACGGTCTTGAACCCGGCGATGATCAGAAAACTCTGAGCACACGCACCAGGATTTTCTACGACGATGAGCTCGCCCCCTATGCTGGTTTTCTGCCGACGGTTGCCGGGGGTAATTTTTCGATTCCTCGCCGCGTATATCTTGAAGCCGGGGGTATGGATTCTTCATATAAGAGTTCCGAAGAGACCGATTTTGCCTGGCGTGTGCAGCTTGCAGGCGTTCCGGCGGCGCTTACGCATGGGCCGCTTCTGCACTATATTCTGCGGGATAAACCTAAACGCATTTTTCATCAGCAGCGCGCCTACCAAAAATACAAGGTACTGCTGTGGGTGCACTATCGGCAGCATGGAATGCGCGGCCCCAGCACGAAGGCATCTATCCTGGAGATTCTGCGGCAGGCCCCTAAGCTTATAAACCCTACGACTCGTTTTCGGGCGGCATATTTGGCGGGCGGCAATCTTGGGGCGCTGGAGGGTATTCTTCAGTACCGCATTCTCAAGCGTATTCCGAAGCCGCTGCGGCTGGATACTGCGCCTATTACAGAGGAATAAGGGACTATTCCCAAGGAATTAGAGCATCGCGGGGGTTTGTGTGGCTATCGCGTGACGGCCTCGGCGGCGAAGTGCTGCGGCGAGTTCATCAGCTGCGGTCGCATCCTCCGCAAGAATAGCCACGGTAGGCCCTGACCCAGAGACAAACGCCTCAACCATGCTCTCATTATCCATGGTCAAAATAGTTTCAAGATCGGGTGCTAGGGTCACGGCTGGTCCCTGCAAATCGTTGCGAAGCTGCCTGCCAATTTCGTGGATGCGCGCAATCGGCGCCTCCGTCTGGGTTAGCGCGTGCAGCAGCCCCGAAGGAACCTGTAGCTCGCCAGCTTCGGGGTAACGCCCGGCGGCGCGTCCCTCATCAAGCTCGCTAAACACCTGCGGGGTCGAGAGTCCTTCTGAGGCGGCGACCAGCACAATATCGAGCGGAATCATGTCTTCAGGCAGCTCCACAATGCGCAGCTCGGTTCCGGTCCCCTCCCCCACGGCCAACCCGCCCAGCGGGAACGCGGCACGCACCACGAAAGGTACGTCAGCACCCAAAGGCGCAGCTAGGGCAAGCAGCTCTTCGAGTCCGAGGGTACGTTCGGAAAGCCGCTTCTCATAGAGATACTGATCGACGGCAAGAAGCGCGGCGGCGGCATCTGCCGAGCCACCCGCCATGCCCCCGGCCACGGGAACGGCCTTATCGATATGCAGGTGCAGGTTCAGATCGTTCACGGTGAGCCCGTGCGCCTGCACCATAGAGACGGCTGCACGATGCGCCAGGTTCGACTCGTCCAACGGCACCTCGGCTAGATCAAACTCTCCGGCAAGGTGCTGCTGATCGACCAGGGAGCCGGGCACAATATCCAGACTCAGGGTAATTCCCGGTTTCTGACCATCGCGTGCGGTTACGGTTTCGTAGATATTGACCGAAGAAAAGAGCGTGGCGAGCGGATGGTAGCCGTCCTCGCGGGGGTTACCCACGGCAAGATAGAGATTTACTTTGCCGGGCGCTTTTGCCCGAGTTTCTAGAACATGCATTCTTTTTCCATCTTCCGGTTTTCCGGTCTTAACTTTCATCCGCCACTAAAGCTGGCACCCGATGCGCCGCCTGGGCAATCCGAATGTACCCGTGAATATCTAACTTTTCACCACGTTCAGTGGGGGTAATACCCGCCTCGGTCAGGATCGCCTCGGCACGAGCACCAGAACCAGCCCACGAGGCAAGCGCGGCCCGCAGGGTCTTCCGCCGTTGGGCAAAGGCAGCATCAATCACGGTAAAGACTTCGTCGCGGTCAATATCGGCGAGCGGTTGCGGGCGCATACTGAAACCCACAAGCCCGGAGTTAATCTTCGGGGCGGGCCAGAATACGTTTTTACCGATAACCCCCGCTTTAAAGACCTCAG
This sequence comes from Rothia dentocariosa ATCC 17931, assembly GCF_000164695.2. Taxonomy (NCBI): domain Bacteria; kingdom Bacillati; phylum Actinomycetota; class Actinomycetes; order Micrococcales; family Micrococcaceae; genus Rothia; species Rothia dentocariosa. Next base: position 1,536,409 of record NC_014643.1, on the reverse strand, counting down.
CATACCAGCTTGCCTTCACCGAAGGAACCCCGTAAATCTTGGATCCGGGTTTCGCCGCCAGACGATCGGCAACCTCATCCTGCACCATCACCAAGGCGTGGCAAATGCTCGGAAATTGCGCGAAAAGGTGCAGAAGCACCGGAACCGCCACGTTATAGGGCAGGTTAGCGACCAGCGCATCCGGCGTGTGGGGAAGCTCAGTCACCTTGAGAGCGTCCATAAGCACCACATTAACGTTTTGTGCCTTATCGGGGCGGAATTTGGCGATAGTATGCGGTAGCTGCTGCGCTAACGGCGGATCGATTTCAACCGCGACAACGTGACGCGCGGCATCTGCCAACCCCAGGGTGAGAGAGCCTAGTCCGGGACCGATTTCGAGCACGGTTTCGTCGTCGGTAATATCCGCTGCGGTAACGATGCGGCGAATAGTATTCGGGTCAATCACGAAGTTCTGCCCCAGGGTCTTCGTGGGGCGGATGCCCAGCTGCGCGGCAAGGTCACGGATTTCTTGGGGACCCAGCAGGGGTTTATCGTTCAGATTTTCTCTCACCCTATCTATTCTACGAAAGGTTGCAGGTCTAGGTCGAAGGACGTCACTCATTGGTGTGAGTAATTTACTTGAGAACTCTGCGTTTCTTCCGTACCTGCCAGAAAGTCGATTTGACGATGTTTTGGGCATTCTTCAGCCGGGCCTTGGGCGCGGCATAAATACGCAGCTTATTGAGGAGCGGCTGTTTTTTTGTCTGGTTTGCTTTATGGTACACAAAATGCGTCCCGTCTTCCTCGATAAGACTATTTCCTGTCCAACCGCACAGTCCTGGCTGCACAACCTTAATATCCACCCCAAAATCAGCGGCAAAAAGGGGCCAATCATCCGCCAGCCAGTATTGTGAACCGCGCGCATCAATCTGCTCAATAATTTTCTGCGCCGCCGACCGAGAGATCAGATACAGCCCCGTACAGGCAGTCCAGTCGTTAGCGCAGTACCCTAAACGGTGACGACCCCAAATAAACGGAGAAAACAATGACAACCGGGGGTAAGGGGTACGGGCATTCATACGACCCATCTGGGTGGACCAGCCATCCGCAAAATTCACCACGCCAATACTGAGAGATTTTTCAATAACCCGAGAAACAATTTCATCAATGGAGGCGTGTATCAATGCATCGTCCTCAGCAACAAGCGCCCATTCTTCCCCGCTTTCTAGAAAATCACGCCACACATAAGTATGACTCAAGGCGCATCCTACTTCCCCGGGACGGGCTAGACGGCCTGCTCTCTTCTCAAAATAGATGTTATCAAATTCAGGGCTTTCCCCAGGAATAGGTAAAGCACGCCCATCTACTCCCCAAAATATATCAAAACCAGCGCCCCCTGGAGCACTGAAGAAATACTCAAGACGATTTTCGTCTTTAAGAGCAACAACATATTTTTTCATTTTCCCTCTTTATATTTGATGTGACAATGATTTACCGGTATCCACCGGAATATATTTCAAATTGCATACCTGCAATAGTTTTTATATTATCTTTATACTTCAAGCTTAATGGACTCACAATATTCCCTGATAAATCAGACCAGGGGACAGGATACTCTGGCATATATTCAAATGCTTGAGAGTTATAACGCCCCTCTAAAAGGGTTGAAAAGTAATCCATACGGCGATGTATTTCAGAAATCCACTCATCGGTAAACCTGCTGTATGGTTTGCACGCATAAGCAGACATATTCACAATCGACCTATAGTAGTTACGCTGGTCTTTCCCCAATACCCCACTTGCTGGTGACGAATTCCGGGAATTTTTTTCATGCGGCGCGATCACCCACATATCTGGGGTAGCATTAAGCTCCTCAAGAAGAGGTAACCAGGGCTTATCCATAGGTTTTATATCCATATAGACACCACCGTGATGGTGCATCAGGTAGGCACGCATATAGTCGGAACGCTGAATGTAGCTCAACTTCACGTATGAAGGGTGTAAAGGATACCCAGGAACTATATAGTCATCCAGATTATCTGGAGTCACCAGAATAACTTTACTCTCAGGGTTAGTGGAGCGAATAAGATTAAGTGATTTCCGACGGGCAGGCGTTATTTCGTTATCTCCTGTCCACACTACAAATATCTGGTTAGGGGCATCTCGAAGATTATCTTTAGGAAGTTGGGAATCGTAGAATAAGTGATTAACAGAGAAGGTACTAGAGTTTGGCACAACAACATCACCAATACGATGAGTGTATTTCTCAAGGTCATAAGAATATGGGTTTTTCTGCGAGTACCAACTACGTATCTTATCTATCCCTGCGCCATCTTTGACATAATTAATCCATATATAATGTTTTATTCTTTTTGAAAAAGAAATGATTGACACAGCTTTACCCTAGTTCTCTCACATTAACATGCTATTGATACGTTACGGGATAGAAAGCTATTTATCGGGATGCCATATCACACAAAGACAGAATTTGCTCCAGAAATTATGAGGTAAAGCCTTAAGGTGAGATATAGCATCTACCATAATAGCATATACGCGTGATAGTTCATGCAGGCTTCGACAAAGGTGGCACAAAAAATACTTATACCTTATGCACTCGTTACCATCGTCTAGAACCCCTCAATTCCCCAGCTGCCGTACACACGCTTCGAGTTCGCGCGGATAATTCGGCACAGATCCTCTAGGCTCTGCTCGCGGTGCGCCGCCATGAACCGCACCGTATAGTTCGTCATGTAAGAGGCATTCGGGCGACCCCTAAACGGGTGCGGGGTCAAAAAAGGCGCATCCGTCTCGGCAAGAATCAGCTCAGGGCGTGCCACACGCAACGACTCCTGAATATCCTTCGAGTTTTTGAAGGTCACGGTTCCGGCGAAGCTCATGTACCAGCCCTGCTTATTACAGATGCGCGCCAGCTCAACACCGCCCGAGTAGCAGTGAAATACAGTACGCTCGGGGGCGCCCTCCTCAAGGAGGATGCGCACTACATCATCGTGCGCCTGCCGGTCATGAATCTGAAGCGCCAGATCGTGCTTCTTCGCTAGGCGAATATGCTCGCGAAAGCTGCGCTGCTGAGCTTCAACACCTTCCTCCGCGGTGCGAAAATAGTCGAGCCCGGTCTCGCCGATAGCTCGCACACGCGGTTCGGCGGCAAGCGCATCCAAGGTCTCCAGAGCCTCATCGAGGGTACCGGCGGATTCCAGTTCGGGGGCGGTGTTGGGGTGAACGGCAACCGCCGCCAAAACCCGCCGGTCGGCGCGGGCGGCGGCAACCGCATACAGCGAGGAGGGAATATCGCAGCCAACCTGCACAATGGCACCTATGCCGAGTTTTTCCCCGGTGTCGAGGGCGTCCCGGGCAGTAATCTCTACTTCGCCATCAAGCAGATCCATATGGGTGTGGTTATCGACGATGGCGTAAGGCAGGGGCTCGGGTGCAGGCGGGAACACAAGGTTGCGGGACCGTCCGTCACCGCCCTTCGTGGAGCGGCGGCGGGTGCCTTCGCCCGAAGGTTCCTGCGCTATCCCTCCCCCGGTCTCGTCACGATAAAGCTCGGCGCGGTAGGGCGCGGGAGTTTGCCCTTCTTCGATCTGCCAGCCATGCGGAAGCACGCTCGCCGTCAGTTCTTCTTCGCTTGGCATCTTATAGTGTGCCAAGGCTGCAAGGGAGTCTAAATACTCCTGCGTGATTTCGGTTTGCTCGGAGTGGCTATGGCACACGGTATTCTCCTGTGGGCTGTGTTGAGGTGTGTTTAGACGTTGGCATTTCGAGCGGCGAGGGTGGCTTCATAGAGTTCTCGTTTGGAGGCACCCGTTTCGGCGGCGACTGCGGCGCACGCATTTTTGAGGCGTTCCCCCGCATCCACCCGTTCGAGGACGAGGCTCACGATATCTTGCGCCTGCGGAGTTTCGGGAGGCTCGGCGCCAGCAACCACAATCACGATTTCGCCGCGTACCTGGGTTTTGTGCGCCCAGTCAGCGAGTTCGTTCAGGGTGCCGCGCAGGGTTTCTTCGTGCAATTTGGTGAGTTCGCGGCATACGACGGCACGCCGTTCGCCCCCGAAGACCCGGGCAAAATCTGTGAGCGTGGCGGCTACACGATGCGGCGATTCATAGAAAATCATGGTGCGCTCTTCCGCCGCCAGGGAGTTCAGCCTTCTTGTACGTTCTGAGCCTTTACGCGCCAAGAACCCCTCAAAAGTGAATCGTCCGGTGGGCAGTCCCGAGAGCGCGAGCGCAGTCAATGCCGCCGAGGGACCGGGGATCACGGTCGCCGGCAGGTCGGCGTCGGCAACGGCGGATGCGGCAACATAGCCGGGGTCTGAGATGGTTGGCATACCGGCATCCGAGAGCAGCAGAACCGTGTTCCCGTCGCTGACCGCCTGCACGAGCTGGGCGCTGCGTTCCGCCTCGTTATGATCGTGATTTACGATAATTCGTCCCGTAGTGTGCACTCCCAACCCGGAGGTGAGGGTGCGGAGCTTGCGAGTATCTTCGACGGCGATCACATCAGCGGTAGCGAGCGCCTGCCGTAACCGGTCGCTGGCATCTGAGAGGTTGCCGATAGGGGTTCCGCCGAGAATGAGAATACCTTCCTCACGCTCATCAGACGCTAGGGGCTGCATTGTTGTATCGGCGGAGGTGGTACTTTGTGTATCGCGCTCATACATTTCGTTTTCGCTCACTCCCCCAGTGTATCGTGTGTGCTTTTCATCTCGGAGATGCGCTGTGCCGCTATAGCACTCAGTTCCTCATGATGTCGGGGTAGTTTTATAGATTTTATATATGGTGTGAGCCAGATTTTTGTGGTTTCAGGTATTTTCAAGAAGACGTGGAGGCTTACACCCTATAGGATTGATAGGTGATGTTAACCGCTAGTCTTTCTTTTACGAAGTCCAGAGTGCAGTACTCTCTGTCGAATCTTTTCGAGGCTCTGGGCGTCGCCCGTGTTTCGCTACCCCGTTGGGGCTGGCTTGCACCGACCCTGATTGTACTCTTAGCGGGTGTGCTGCGTTTTTATAACCTGGCACACCCGAATGCGATTGTCTTTGACGAAACCTACTATGCCAAGGACGCCTATTCGTACCTGCACTACGGATATGAAGTTTCGTGGTCAAGCGGCGTGGATCACGCATTCGCTTCGGGGGATTTTAGCGGTATCTTACCGAACAGCCCCGAGTATGTGGTGCATCCGCCCTTGGGTAAATGGATGATTGCCTGGGGAATGGCGATTTTTGGCGAGAACGCCTTCGGCTGGCGCGTGAGTGCCGCGATTATTGGTACGCTCTCGGTGGCACTTCTGGCGGTTGCCGGGTGGCTCATGTTCCGTTCGGTCACGGTTGCCTCTATTGCTGCGCTGCTGGGTGCCGTTGATGGTTTGATGTTTGTGGAATCCCGTCTGGCGCTTCTCGATATTTTCCAGATGTTCTGGATTTTAGCGACTTTTGTCTGTCTGCTTCTTGACCGACAGGCGGCGCGCAGAAGGCTCGCGGCGAATGTCATGAAGATTGTGGATGCGCACGGCGAGTCGGGCTTGCAGAAGATTGTTTTCGGCCCCGGCTCGGGTTTGCATCTGTGGCGTCTTGCCGCCGGTATTTGTGCCGGTGCCGCTGTAGCGGTGAAGTGGAACTCACTGTTCTTCATTGCTGCAATGGGTGTGCTGACGGTGTTTTGGGATATGAATGCGCGGCGCATCCTAGGGTTGAAAAATTGGGGTATTGTCGCTCTGATTCGAGAGGGTATTCCTGCGTTTATTCAGATGATTGGCGTGGGTCTTATCGTCTATCTGACCACCTGGATTGGCTGGTTCAAGTCGTCAAACGCTTTCTACCGCCACTGGAGTAACCAGTTCCCCGACTCGGGTGCTGTGAAGTGGCTTCCCGAGGATTTGCGCCTACTCTGGGAATATCATACATCCGCATTTAAGTTCCATTCAGGGCTCAGCAGTGAGCATCGCTACGCGTCGCAGGCGTGGCAGTGGCTTATTCTGGGGCACCCGACGTCGTACTACTATGAGGCGCCGAAGTTTGGTGAAAAAGGATGCACGGCACTCAACTGTTCGCAAGCGATCCTCAATATTGGTAACCCGCTGATCTGGTGGGTATTTATTCCGGCGATAATTCTCGCCCTAGTCATTTTTATCCTGAAGCGCGACTGGCGTTTTGGAGCTCTTTTGCTGGTTTTCGCCGCAGGCTATCTGCCGTGGTTCCTCTACCCGAACCGCACCATGTTCTTCTTCTACGCTCTCTCCTTTGAGCCTTTCCTCCTCATCCTCTTAGCGGGTTGTTTGGGCGTGCTTTTGGGGAACCGTACCAGTTCCGTCAGACGCGTGCGCGTGGGCGTTTTGTGCGTGGGCATATACCTGACGGCAGTTCTGCTGGTGAGCGCATACTTCTGGCCTCTGTGGACTGGGCAGGTTATTCCTTACGAGCAGTGGTACGGGCATATGTGGATTCCAACCTGGATTTAGCGGCGGCGTTCCCCAATACCCGGAACCAACAGGATGCTGCACGAAAAAGGCTCTTGAGGTGAATAAGGTGTTAGAAACACCAATTTATTCGCCACAAGAGCCTTTTTATGCTGGAGGGAACGTGTGCCGGGTACCCGCTAAGCTCCGGTATCACCGTCACGTTCGGCGCGCATCGCCTTGATTTTCTGGCGAATCTGGTAGCGCTCCTTGTAATACCGATTTTCCTTCACGAGGCGGTAGCGCGTGGGCCAGGTGAACGCCAGCAGCACACCGATTATCAGCAGGGTTATCACCACGATAGCGAGTGCCGCGTCGATCCAGAATTGCGGCGGGTATAGGCGAATGAGCGTATCACTCATGCGGAACTGCCAGTTGCCTTGCGGGAAGAAGGTCGTATGGAAGGTGGTAAAGAGCCATTCCCAGCTGGTAGCGCCTATGATACCTAGCACCACAAGCATAATAACGGTAGCCCAAGCGCCGGTGTACAGGCTGCGGCGAATAGTGCCGGGGGCGCGCTCCTTCAGCGAAATACTGCCGATTAAGGCCAGCACGCAGAATACCGCCACGGCGATGGTTGCGAAGAGCAAGACTCGTTTGACGTCGTGCATATGCTGGATTTCACTCTGGAGGAATGCCGGGGTGTTTGCCGGTCCGGTGGTGGCTTTCGCCAGGTAGTCTTCGGGGGCTAGGTTGGTCACGTAGTCCAGCCCATAGGAGCCTAACCGCATACGTTCGGCGAGGTCGAATCCGTAGCTGTCTTCGGGGAATCCGGGCCTGCGGTATTCCAGCCAGAGGAATGGTGCGGACGCGACGGCCCGAATAGCGATCATAAACGAGAGGAGCGGTACCGCTGCCGTGATGAGGGCGGCACGGAGCTTGAGCAGGCGTGGGCGTTCGGCGGCGGCTTCTTGTGCCGCATCTTCTTCCCATGCATTTGAAGTTTCGACGGTACGGGTTGTTTGCGTGCGGTATTTAGGGCGTGAACTCAGCGAGCCGGTTGAGATTTTTGTTCCCTTCTCCACGGTCACCAGGGTGGATTTTTGGGTTTTGTTATCGGCATCTTGACTGGGTTCTGAGGCGGGTGTATCCGGCGCAGCTGCCTTTTCAGCCGGAGCCGCGTCTTCGTTCTTTTTCTCGTCAAACTTCTGCACTAAAGTACTGAGCGTGGGGTGCTTCGGAGATCCCTTTGCCTCGCGGATAAGAGGAACAAACCCGGTCGAGACGCTGGTGTAAGTACGTACCCGCTGCCCTACGCTTTCCCCTTCCTGCTGCCTCGTGTCATGTGCGCCGGATGCTAGATCGCTGGGAATATCGGGGTTGTCTGCAAAATCCGGAGCTTCGGTGTACATCTGTGCCGATGCTCCCAGCAGTGATTCGGGTGTTCTTTGTGTTGCGGGGGCGGAAGCACGCGCCGCCGCTTCTTCAACGGTTTCGGTGCCGATCGCGGAGCGTAGCGCATCCCAGGCTCTCTGCCCTGAGGATGCGGTACCGCTGTGACTTTCCTGTGCCATAGGTGTCTTTTCTGAATAGAGTGGTATAGATAGGGTGTTTGTCCTATTTTCATAGGAGAAGAACCTTCCGCTGAGCGGCGGAAGGTTCCTATGAAGGTTGTGAGAGGCTGGCAGTACCTCAGGATCGTTCAGCTTTAAGCTCCACCGTGTAGACGACTCGCCATCCTTGCGGTGCGGTTAATCGTGCCGCATGGTAATCGCAAAGATCGTAAGCGTGTGGCTCGCGGTACTCGGACAGCGGGCCAATCGTCGCCGTAGAGTCAGCGTATGAGTAGCTGAGGGTCACCGTGGCTTCATGTTGACAGGTCTGCCGGGAGCAGTGTCTAACTTTCTGCATGGGTACTGTTGTGCCTTCCTAGCGCCTTAGCTTGCCTGCTTACGTAGCCGGCGACGCTCGCGTTCTGAGAGACCGCCCCATATTCCGAAGCGCTCATCATTGTCCATTGCATATTTTAGACACTCTTCACGAACGGGGCACGATTCGCAGACGCGTTTAGCGTCACGAGTAGACCCTCCTTTTTCAGGGAAAAAGGCTTCTGGGTCGGTTTGGGCACACAGCGCATCAGTTTGCCAGGCGAGCTCTCCGTCATCACCTTCAGTTCCGTACATGCCTGCAGCGGCGGCCCACATATCGAGGCCTTCGACGCAGGTAAACATGTTGCCTACCTCAACTGTGGAAGCCGCAAAGCTGCCTTCCTCAGTGGTTGCGTCAGCAACGCTCAGGAACATATTTGCTTGTTCTTCTAGGGATTGCGCGGTTTGCATAGTATGTTGGCGGGTTCCGCCTGTGCGTTCACCGGCAATACCGGTGCTCAGGCGTGAATACCCAGCACAGGTGTATGAACCCATAGTTTTTCCTTCCGTGTTCTCATTGGCTAGATGAGTCTGCGGTGATTCGTTGGTGTGCAAACGAATCTTTTTTGGCTCTGTAGATTTATAGTTTTTTGGGCATGAAAGATGTTTCCGCAAATAAACCTACATAACTATTAGAAGGGCGACACGCCCATTCGTCAAACTGGACTTATAACTTTTATCCGTGTATGTGCAGATCACCGTCAAATATTTCAATGTTTATACGGTGTTAGACCACAAAATAATTACTTCATCATGAAAGTTTTGGGCGTTATCTTCTGTATATATCTGTTCCTCCATACCCCCTCCAAAACCCCCGAGATTACGCCTCGAACGAAGCTCTATCAAACTCCTAAGCACCTAGTCAAAACAGGTTTTTTATATCCTATTCAAAACCTAATCGTGTCACTTATTACATTTTAATAACCCACCTGCAAGATATTTTATGAACTTCACACCCGTAATGCGCCCGTAATATAACTTCAACATCCTTAAGAGTATATTTGCATCGCACGCAAATTTATGACTACAAATACTTTCTTCTTCAACTGTTATGACGTCAGGAAAAATATCTCATGATGTGGTCGCGTGTACTGCCGAAAGTAATATCATGCATCGAAATTTTTGGGAGTTTACACACGGTAAAGTTATTCTATGGCTGAAAATTTACTCTCGACCGTGGCAAATGCCCGCTCATTCACGCGTATTTTCGATGCTCTCGCGCGTGTGCAGACCCCCGCCCTTATCTGGCATGCTCGCGGGGGTGAACGCATCGAGCTCTCCGGTCGCGTCTTCATGAATTGGGTAGCAAAGAGCGCAAATCTTCTGGTGAATGAGTGCGAAGTTACCGAGGAATCTGGGGTGCAGATTACGGGTCCCCTGCACTGGCGTTTTCTGGTTCTCGCCTGCGCGACTCTCTACGCTGGCGGCTACTTCGACGATGAAGAACCGCTTGTAGGCGCCTCAGATACCACCGAGCACGCTCAGAACCTCAATAACCCCGACTATCTTCTTCTCGTTGATCGCGGGCCTCTCTCGATGCGCTACCTTGGCAATTTTCACGAGGCCAAGTCAATGATTGATGCCGAAGTTATCGACTTCTGCGCGCTCGTGCGCAGCGAGGCTGACCAGTTCATCGGCTTACCAGCTTCGACCTCATCACCCGTGGGCGATAACTTAACATCGGCAGAGCTAACGGCACGAGTGCTCTCTCGGGCACATGAACATGCTGGTCACGATTACCGTCTTCCTTCAGGGGAACGAGCATTAGCGCTTCGTCTTCACCTTCCCTCAGAGTTCGACTCGGCACCCTCAGCCCTCACGATCGTGACAGAGGCGCTTGCCTGCCTCATCGCGGGTTATGCCGTATTCCTACCCGATCCGCTAGCTGACTTTACCGCTACCGAGTTAGACCCGCTCCTGCGTTCTGAGCGAGCTCTAGATCTCACCTTGGGACACTCCTAGAAAACGGCAGCGTAGTTCGCTCAGAGGGTAAAAAGACTGCGACGGAACCTCAGAAAAAGAATCCGCCGCAGTATACAAACAGTCTATTTATTTATGAACGTTTACCGGTAGAGGGCTTATCAATATCGGTAATTTCAACATTCTGTTGCGAACGCTGGGCCTGTGCCGCAGGATCTACCACGGGAACCGAGCCGGTCAACACGCCCGTCGCCTGGTTCAAAATGTACCCCAATTCTTCGTGTTCGGTAGCGTCCCCTTCATCCACCTGTTTACGGTGCTTGCCGTAAACCCAGAAACGGTAGAGGAAGTACCGCAGAATCGTTCCCAGCGCGGTGCCGATAATCGTACCGGAGATAAACGATGCTTCCGGCGAACGCAGCCCCAACACGTAGTTAGTGAAGAACACGCATCCGGCCTCAACCAAAATGCCAAGAATATTCACAAAGGCAAATTCGATGCCCTCACGTTTCCAGTTCTCGGATCGGTCTTCGCGGAAGGTCCACAGGCGGTTCATAATCCATGCAAAGATGGTAGCCACAACGCTGGCAATTACTTTTGCCTTGGTATGTGCGTTCTCGAAAGGACCAAGCATCAGCGCCCACACCACGGCAGCGTTTACCAAGAATGCGGCACCGCCAACGGTACCGAATTTAAGTACCTCTAGACCGTAGGTATTCCACAGTGATTTAAGACGATCACCCAGTGTAGAGCGAGAGTCTGAAGCCATATTCTCCATCTTTTCTGCCCATTAAGATGACCTGGGCGTCTGTGAGTTAAATTTTGATAGCATCCCTAAAATACTAGTACAGCCGATCCCGTTTTACCTTATTTTATTGAGTTTTATCATGCACTTCCCAGGTTATTTTCAAGTCTGCGGCGCGGAATACTACCGGTATTTGGGGGCATAAGAGTACACTTGAGTGATGTGACTTACCCTGTAACTGGACCTGTACTTGGTGTTATCGGAGGCGGCCAGCTGGCACGCATGATGGCGCCCGCAGCAACGAACCTTGGATTTGACCTTCATATTCTCGCTGAAAGCCCTACGGTGGGCGCCGTGGCAGCGGTGCGCAGCGCGCCCGTGGGAGATTATAAGGATTTAGAGACTTTGCGGGAGTTCGCTCGTGGCAAAGATGTTATTACCTTCGATCACGAGCATGTTCCCACCGAATTTTTGCAGGCGCTTATTGCCGAGGGGGTGAATGTGCAGCCGCATCCGGATGCGCTGCAATATGCCCAGGATAAGCTCATGATGCGCCAGGCTGTAGAAGATCTTGGACTACCGAACCCGCGCTGGGCACGCGTTGAAACTTTGGATGAGCTTCTCGCCTTTGGCGATGAGATCGGCTGGCCCGTGGTTTTGAAGACCCCGCGCGGGGGCTATGACGGCAAGGGCGTGATGGTGCTGGATTCTCTTCAGCACGCCCGTGAGCAGGCTGCTGCCTGGTTTGATGAGCTTCCTCACCGCACCGATTTTTCGGCGCTTTTGGCAGAGGAAAAGGTTCCGTTCACCCGCGAGCTTTCCGCTCTCGTGGCGCGCCGTGAGAGTGGGCAGGTTCTCCCCTGGCCTGTCGTAGAGACAATTCAGGTGAATTCGGTCTGTGATGAAGTGATTGCACCCGCGCCGAACCTCTCCCCCGCAATTGCCCAGGCGGCATCCGATGCAGCCGTTACCCTAGCCACCGAACTTGGGGTTACCGGCGTAATGGCGGCGGAACTCTTCGAGGTTCCGGGATCTTCAGCAGGCTTCTACATTAATGAACTCGCGATGCGCCCGCACAATACCGGACACTGGACCCAGGAAGGTTCGGTAACCAGTCAGTTTGAGCAGCATCTGCGTGCGGTACTCGATATGCCGTTGGGCGCAACTACTATGCGCGACGAAGTTGCCATTATGAAGAATTACCTAGGCGGCGAGAATGAAGATATTTTCGGTGTGTACCCGCTTGCGCTCAGTGCCGAGCCACGCGCCAAAATTCATTTTTACGGTAAAGAAACCCGCCCAGGACGTAAAATTGGTCATGTGAATATTACCGGTCGGGCAGCTGAGACTCGGGCGCTACGCGATGCCGCCGCGAATGTGGCATCTATTGTGCGTGACGGCCGCCCGCTCTAAGAGTTTGCCGGTATATTTCGTGTCCGTAGTGTCTTATTAGCTCACAGGAAGGATTGTTCATGAGCTCCCCGTACGATTCAGATAAGCCCGTTGTTGGCGTTGTGATGGGGTCAGATTCCGACTGGTCCATCATGGAAGAAGCCGCTACGGTTCTTGAAGAATTCGGTATCCCCTATGAAGCGGATGTCGTCTCAGCACACCGCATGCCTGAAGATATGATCGCCTACGGCCAGCAGGCTCATCAGCGCGGTATTCGCGTAATCATCGCCGGTGCCGGCGGGGCCGCGCATCTTCCCGGCATGCTCGCCTCGGTTACCGCGTTGCCCGTTATTGGTGTCCCGGTGCGTCTGAAGAATCTCGAAGGCATGGATTCCCTGCTTTCTATCGTGCAGATGCCCGCGGGGGTTCCGGTGGCGACCGTGTCTATCAACGGCGCACGCAATGCGGGACTTCTGGCGCTGCGCATCCTAGGATGCGCCACCGACAACTTCGCGCAGCAGGTGCACTCCGATCTTCTCGATTTCTCGAAGGATCTGCGCCAGAGCGCGGTAGATAAGGGAACGGCTCTGCGCGCTAAGCTCGCCGAGCATCGCGCCCAGGTTGCCGAAGAAGAAAAAGTACAGGCACCGGCGGCTCCCAAACCCGCCCCGACCGCCGACTCTACACGTGATGAAGGGGACGAACCGCAGGCTTACGTGCCCTAATGTATGGTCGTTTCTCGGTGTTATCGAGCCGTTCCGTATCTTCACGGAACGGCTCGTATTTTATCTGCTCCCAAGGTCGCCTTCGCTCAGCGTAACCTGCGGTTGAGGCTAAAATAGTTGAATGAGCAATATTCTTCAATCCGATATTTGGGCACGTTTTCAACAGTCTCTTGGTCATACCGTCATTCGCCACGAGGGCGAAGGCTGGTCCTATCTCGCTACCGTTGAGGGCGGGCGCACCGGCAAGTATCTTTACAGCCCCTACGGCCCGGTGGCACAGAGTGCGCAGGCTTTCGATGTCGCGCTCGACTCGCTGAAAGAAGAAGCAAAGGCTCACGGGTGCCTGTTTGTGCGCATCGAACCAATTGACTCCGCTATCTGGGGTTCGCAGGATGCGGCAGAGTTCCTGAAGGCACGCGGCGCTGCGTTGGCACCGCGCCAGGTTCAGCCTTCACACACGCAGATTATTGATCTTTCCGGCGACGAAGCTGCAATTTTGAAGGATATGAAGTCCAATAACCGCAATCTGCACCGTAATATCCACAAAAAAGGTGTCAGCATTGAGGTGTCTCAGAACCCCGAGGATATGAAGGTGCTCTTCACGTTCCTCTCTGAGACCGCCGACCGCAACGGGTTCAACCGTCAGCAGGACGACTATCTGATGCAGGTGGCAAAGACCCTCATGCCTGCCGATGCCGCGTCCCTCTATATTGCTCAGCTGACCGGCGAGGATGGTTCCAAGGAGCCTATCGCGGCGGCATTTGTCTACGATTCTGATGATACGCGCACCTATGCTCACGCGGCGGCCTCTTTTGCGCATCGTAAGCTCTCGGCAGGCATTCCGGTAGTGACCAATTTCATCTTGGACGCTAAAGCAAAGGGTCTGAAATATGTGGATCTTTTCGGCATTGCACCCGAAGATCAGCCTGATCACGAATGGGCGGGGTTCACCAAATTTAAGAAGTCTTTCGGCGGGCGTTCGGTTGAGTACCCCGGCACCTGGGACATTCCGGTAAACGTGCTAGGCTACCGCGCCTACGGCTACGCATACCGCGCGCGTCCCGCACTCAAGAAAGCACTGGGAATCGCTCAGGAAACCGCGAAATCTACAGTAGCTAAGGTTCGCGCACGCCTGAAGAAATAACGACACTTCGGCAGCCTAGGTTTCCAGGCAGCCCACGCTCACACGATAAGGCCTGTGCCGCGCTCTCAATGATTGAGAGCGCGGCACAGGCTTTATATCAAGACGTTACTTTGTATGCGACAGAATCTCGCGCAGGCGAGAAAGGCGATGCTCAGCCTCCACAATGCGCACGGTTCCCGAGGAGGAACGCATAACGAGCGACTGGGTGGTCACAATATTCTTGCCGTAGCGCACCCCGCGCAGCAGCTTGCCGTCGGTAATACCGGTTGCAGCGAAGAAGCAGTTATCGCTGGTGACCAGATCGTCAGTTGTGAGGATGCGGTCAAGATCGTGCCCCGCAGCGAGCGCCTTCTCACGCTCGGCATCGTCGGTGGGTGCCAGACGGCCCTGGATAACGCCTCCGGTAGCCTTGATGGCGCAGGCGGCAACGATGCCTTCGGGGGTTCCGCCGGTACCGAGCATTACGTCAACACCGGTTCCTTCACGGCAGGCCGCAATAGCTCCCGCAACATCGCCGTCAAGGATAATGCGGGTACGTGCACCGGCATTACGAATCTCTTCAATGAGCTTAGCGTGACGCGGACGATCCAGAACGCACACGGTCAGTTCGCTTACGTTCTTACCCTGTGCCTTAGCGACCAAGTGAAGGTTCTGTTTGACGGGCAGGCGAAGATCTACGAACTCTGCGGCTTCGGGCCCAGTCACCAGTTTTTCCATGTAAAACACGGCGGAGGGGTCGAACATAGAACCACCGTCTGCCACCGCGATTACGGAGAGGGCGTTGTCCATGCCCAATGCGGTCAGACGAGTTCCGTCGATGGGATCTACCGCAATATCGAGGTTGGGGCCGATACCATCGCCAACAACTTCGCCGTTGAATAGCATGGGAGCCTTATCTTTTTCGCCCTCGCCGATCACAACGGTTCCGTTGAAGTGCACGGTCGAGAGACGGTAGCGCATCGCGTCCACGGCGGCACCGTCCGCGCGGTTCTTATCGCCTGCGCCCACCCAGGGACCGGATGCGATGGCTGCGGCTTCGGTGGCGCGCACCAATTCCATAGCTAGGTTGCGGTCGGCGTGGTTATTGTTTTCAGTCATTGCTCACCTTCGAGGTCGTTGTCATGGCCGGCTGGCTGGTTCGTTCCAGCGCTTTGAACCGGCACCTCCTGTTTACTAGCATAACGCGCCCGGCGGAATGTTCGCGTGTATTGAACGGGTTTGCGTGGGCGCATGTACCGTGGTGAACATCCGCCCAGGTGGGTGTGGGAAACGGTATGTCTTAGAGCGTATGAGAGAATGTGTGAGTGGAAAACTCTCAGAATCACGCGCATACACCGGCTGAGAGCGATGGTCAGAACGCTCATGCGCCGAAGGCTCACGCAGATGCTTCTGCCGATTCATCTGTTGTGCCACAAATTACACAAAAACAGGCGAAACGCATTAATGCTCCGGCGCGCAATATGATTATTTCGATGCTGGCGATGGTGGCTATTCTCATTCCGGTGCTCTGGCTCATGCCGCAGCCGGATAAGAATCCGTACCGCCCGCAGGTGAATTTATCGCAGGTAGCGGCTGAATCTACCCAGCAGGCGGGTTTTCCGGTGGCGGTACCGCAGCTTGAGGGTTGGCACTATAACTACGCGCGGTGGACGGGTAATACTCCCGATAATATCCCGTACTTTAAGAGCGGACAGGTGACCAGTAAAAATCATTTTATTGAGTTGATCCAAGCGAAGGATACAAACCCTACCTGGGTGGCTCAACAGGTCGATAACGCCGCGAAACAGGGCACCGAGTCTATTGGCGGTGTGGAGTGGGAAGTACGTTCAGCCACCTCTAAGAAGAACAGTGAAAAAGTGTATTCCTATGTGGCGCAGGTGCCTCACGGCAACGGTGAGACGACAACCGTGATACTCACCGGCACGGCAGACCCGGCGGAGTTTGCCCAGTTGGCGGATGCGACAGTCACCTATATGAAAGCGCCGACGATGACGGCCTCCCCGGGTGCATCCAATACTTCTAATATTTCGTGATCTTCTCTAGCAAAATGTACGGTCTGTTTTCGGTAAAATAGAGGGAAGATACCTCTCACTTTAAGGAGCCTGCTCATGGGTTCTCGTCCGGTTCAACCCACCGCTGAGTACGTTTTGGAACGCCTGCAGGAGGGTAACGCACGCTTTGTACGGGGCGAGCTTTCGCATCCGCACCAGGATGTGGCACGTCGCGACGAACTCACGGGTGGGCAGTTTCCTTTCACTACGATTTTTGGGTGTGCGGATTCGCGTACACCACCGGAACATATCTTTGACCTGGGTCTTGGCGATGCTTTTGTGGTACGCACCGCGGGGCAGGTTCTTGATGACGGTGCCCTTGGTTCGCTGGAATATTCCATCACCCAGTTCAAGACGCCGGTACTGATCATTATGGGACATCAGTCTTGCGGGGCTGTTCAGGCTACCTGCTCGTCGGTGGAATCGGGGCAGCTTCCGGGCGGCTTTATTACACGAGTAGTTGAGACTATTCAGCCTACGGTGCTGGCCCAAGAACTTCCCCACGGCGAGAAGCCAAGCCAGCATGTGAACGAGATGGTACGGGCTCATACGTCTGCGACGGCTTCCCGTCTGCTTCAGGAATCGCGCATTATTGCCGATGCAGTTACTCGCGGCGAGACCATTGTGGTGGGCTGCTTCTATCATTTGGATTCTGGCGCGGTCGATATTGTCTTTGACTCGCGCGAGGTGAAGTAGTTCCCACGCGTTTTATATACGAGGAGGCGGTGACCACCGCCTCCTTCGTGTTATCTACCCGAGAAAACCAACATAACCCCAGAAGTTCCAACAGGCTTTACTTGATTTCATACGGTACCGCCACACAACCCCACAGCGTGGTGAGTATCATCATGCACGGTATTCCCCAAATGTTCCGATTTTTACACGAAGGGTATGAAAACCCGCCATTTTGAGCCCTAAACTAGAGTTATGGCTGAAAATATTGAATACCGCATTGAACATGACACCATGGGCGAAGTTCGCGTGCCCGCCAACGCACTCTACCGTGCACAGACCCAGCGCGCGGTCGATAACTTCCCGATTTCGGGGCAGACCCTCGAATCAGCCCATATTCGCGCTCTTGCCCTCGTTAAGAAGGCAGCCGCGACCGCCAATGAGGAACTTCAGGTGCTCGATGCTGAGCGCGCCCAGGCTATCCGCGAGGCGGCGGATCTGGTAGCAACCGGTGAGTACGACGAGCATTTCCCCATTGACGTCTTCCAGACCGGTTCGGGCACCTCGTCGAATATGAACACCAACGAGGTTCTGGCAACTTTGGCAACCCGTTCCCTGGAATCACGGGGCATTGAAGTTCACCCCAATGACCATGTGAACGCCTCCCAATCTTCCAACGATGTTTTCCCCACCTCCGTGCACGTTGCCGTGACCGAGGCACTGGTCAAAGAGCTGATCCCTTCCCTTGAAGTTCTCGCTGCTTCGCTGGAAAAGAAGTCCGCAGAGTTCAAGGACGTCGTCAAGTCCGGACGCACCCACCTGATGGATGCAACCCCCATTACCCTGGGCCAGGAATTCTCGGGCTACGCCGCTACCGTGCGTTACGGCATTGAGCGAGTGAACGCATCCCTGCCCCGCGTGGCTGAGGTTCCCCTGGGCGGCACCGCCGTGGGTACCGGTATCAATACCCCGGCAGGCTTTTCGGCACGCGTGATTGAGCTGCTTGCTGAAGAAACCGGCCTGCCCCTGACCGAGGCACGTAACCACTTTGAGGCGCAGGCAAACCGCGACGGTCTGGTTGAGGTTTCCGGTCAGCTGCGCACCCTCGCATACGGTCTGATGAAAATCAGCAACGATATTCGTTGGATGGGTTCAGGCCCGAACACCGGTTTAGGCGAGCTGCACATCCCCGATCTGCAGCCCGGCTCGTCCATCATGCCTGGCAAGGTAAACCCGGTGATTTGTGAGGCTACTATTCAGGTTGCGGCGCAGGTAATTGGTAATGATGCGACCATCGCGCTTTCCTCCACCAACGGAGCCTTCGAGCTGAACGTGGGCATTCCGGTGATGGCGGCTAACCTGCTCCAGTCCATCCGCCTGCTCGCCAATGTTTCTCGCGTGGCGGCAGAGAAGATGATCGACGGCCTGAGCGCCAACGTAGAGCGCTGCCGCTTCCTAGCGGAGGCATCGCCCTCGACCGTAACCCCGCTGAATAAGCTCATCGGGTACGAGGCCGCCGCGAAGATCGCCAAGTATTCCGTAGCAAACAAGGTCACTGTGCGCGATGCCGTGGTAGCTTTAGGCTACGTTGAACGCGGCGAAGTCACTGAGGCTCAGCTCGACGAAGCCCTAGACGTCACCAAGATGCTGGGCAATTTCTAGTCCGAGCATAATCGTTTTCACGCGAACAAACACTCCTAGAACATAGTTGAGGGGCCTCTACACGATGTGTAGAAACCCCTCAACGTTTGAGCTAAGGCCCGCGGTGCGGACGGATAGATAAATCTCTATCTCAGAATTTTGCTCGGTCTATTTGCCTTGTTCGTACTGATAGATAAGTTCCGCAAAATCGGCGCGAGTAACGGCACCATCGGGCTGGAACCAGCTTTCAGACCAGAAAACAAGACCCTTCTTCTTCAACCAGGTACTCTCTCGGTAGAACGGGGAATCAGCCGTCATATCGGCATATAGGGATTGTTCCGGTAGGTTCACGCCAGGTTCCCCAGCGTAACGGTACAAAAACGCAGCCATACTGGCGTGAGATGCAGCCGCCTCGGGGCGGAAATGACCGTCACTCCAACCGAAGCTGATACCACGTTCGCGTGCCCAAATAATCTCCCGGTAGTGCGGGTGTTCCGGGGTAACATCCACATAGGGAGACTCCTGCGGAAGAGTAACCTGAGGGCTTCCTGCCAGGCGGTAGAGGGTCACAACTGCCTGTTCGCGGGTTATAGCGTCGTAGGGGCGGTAATAGCCGTCCGCGCTATCGACGAGCTGTCGCTGCGAAGCCCAAAGAATCGCATCGCGGTGTGCGGTACGATCGTGCACATCTTTGAAATCCGATTCGGGTGTAGGTTTCTCACCGGGTGCGGGCTTGGGGTTTGGCGCGGGTTCGGGGCCCGGCTGGGGCTCTGCCGGTTTGGGATTTGGAACCGGTTGATCCGCAGTCGTTAACGGGAGTTTTTGGTGGGCTTCGAAGATAACATCGTCCTTCAGGTCCTTTGGATATACCCCCGTACTAAGCTCGTATACGTGCCCGGTTTTGAGGGTATTCGCGGGAATGGTGAAGGTGGTCTGGAAGGTACCGTCGGTAAAGCCATCGTAGAGGTCTTTCTCTTCCACCCGGTAGGTATAATCCACTGGATGAGTGAGAACTGCGCCCGTTGGTTTGCCAGTCTTCGGGTCTATCTCGTTAATAACGAGGTTCATACTTTGCCCCTGTATCTCGGCGTTCCCAGAACCGTAATACCCGGTACCGGTCACGGTGATCTCGGTATCGGCAGTCGGGGTCACGGCGGGAACGCTCACGTTCAGCTGCGGTGCTTTACTCTCCGAGGAAAACTCAACATCCAGGTATTCGGTCAGAGCGTTGTTTGCCAACGTTCCGTCGGGATTAATGACCTGGGTTCCGATGCGGTAGCTGCGGCGTGCATCCAGACCTGCCGGATAGGGAAGCGCAGTTTCAAAGAGGCCGCTCTGCGAGAGCTCCTCGGCAGAAACTTTCACCGATGACACGGTTCTTTCCTGAGTAACAACCTGACCTCTGGGCCAATCACCCTCAATAAGAGAAACCTGCAAGTATCCGCCTTGAGGAATAAACTTTGGGTCATAGCCGGTACCGCGCACCTTCACGGAGTCTTCCACCAACGAGTTAGGCTTACCCTCGACTTCCAGATTGGTGTTCTGGCGTGCGATCAGCACCGGTGCCTGGGTGTTGTATGCTGTGGTGGGCAAGATTTCATATCCTTGCGCCTGCTGCGTTGTCGAGGTCAGGGTACTGGTGACGACATAATCGAGTTCCGGATGGAAATCATTCAGCGGCAGCGGCTGGGTATTCAAATAGACCTCAAAGGTTCCGTCATGAATCTGCGATGCGGGAACATTCACATACCCCAGGTTATATACGCCGTATTCCGTAGTGAAATATGGGGAATTAGCTGGTGTATCTGAAGGGGTAACTTTGAGGCTGACCTGCTGATCTGCCGCCACACCGTAGAAACCGGTTCCTTTGATTTTGAGCGTCTTCCCGTAGTAGGGGTTGACTTCATCGGGGGTTTCGACCACGAGCTGCGGAGTTGCTTGAGGTTCCTGATCGGCCACAACCTGCGGGGTCACCGTAGCGGAGGATGCAGGGGTTGAAGCACCAGGATCGGTGACAGCTCCCGCTGGGGTCAGCGGAAGCACTAAAGCGCCTGCCACCACGAGGGCACAGGCGCTACGTCCGAGAGCATTTCTGGCTCTTCCGGGCGATTCGTTAGGTGAATTGTTTGTAGGGTAGATAAGAGACATTATTATTCTCCATTTGTATAGATGTGGTTGGGAGTGAGCGAGTTAAATCTCTCAACACTCATATTCACCTTATCAAACCTTTAACTCAAAATACAGGGTTTTCCCATTTAAAAATTTCTTTTGGAACATAATTTAATTCTTATCCCAGCAATGTACACGCTATAAATATTACCCCATCACACAACCTACTTCGCTGATATATCAACAATATCTACCCCATAAAGCAACATATACTTTTCATAAATACACCACATGTTCATTATCACAATATTACGCATAGGCTTATTTTTTAACGGTGTGCTACATCTGAAAAATTTATAGATATTTTCGGTGGTAACCTTCTATAATTTATAGATTTTAGATTTTTACAAGAAACCGAAATTAATGCATAAAACCCCCATTTTTATTTTTCTCAGATATGAACAACGGTAAGTACGAGAAAAATACTCAGATACAACCTTGGGAGTACACATGGTCTTCAACGCATAGCAAACAGGTATTATGCGGGCGCGCGGCTATCGGCTTAAGGGTGTATTAGAGGGAGTATTGACGGTTACCGAGAGGATTCAGGTTCATCTTTGGGAGCGTGAGATACATAGTCAAAACGGCAATGTCCGTCATAGTTCAGCGCCGCATCAATGCGGTCAAGCATCCGCTCAGAGAGCATAGAACGCTCCTGAGGATCCGTCACATCTACCCATCGCACCTGGGAAGATTCCTCGTCATTCACTCGTGCCTGCCCGGATACCCACCGGCACAAAAACGTGTGATCTAAAAACTGGCAGCGATCCCCGTTGCTAAAGCGCATCGCGGGGTCAGCCTTGACCTGAGCAAGCTCTAGAACCTCAATACGCACGCCCGCCTCCTCATAGGCTTCACGTATGCAGGTAAGCGCCGGGTTCTCGCCAGGATCGACAATACCCGTCACGGGAGTCCACCTGCCGTTATCGCTGCGTTTAACCAGCAGTACCTTGCCATCCTCATCGCGACGGATCACTGCGGTAGCGCCCGAAAGCCATAAATATTCGTGACCAATTTTCTTGCGTAAATTCACGATGTACTCGGGGGTAGGCATCAAAGATCCTTTCGTCGATCGGTGGTTTTGGCCCGAGGCCTTTAGAACGATAGGAATGAGTAGCTTGGCACCAAAACCGC
This sequence comes from Rothia dentocariosa ATCC 17931, assembly GCF_000164695.2. Lineage (NCBI taxonomy): Bacteria > Bacillati > Actinomycetota > Actinomycetes > Micrococcales > Micrococcaceae > Rothia > Rothia dentocariosa. The sequence goes on along the minus strand of NC_014643.1, from coordinate 1,514,489 downwards.
CGCTATCATTCCTATCAGCATAAACGGTCCGAAGGCTATGCGGGTGCGCCGTGTAACGGACCTGCTCAGTACCAAGACCACGGCGCATAATCCGCCCACAACAAAGGTAACCAACGTCGCCCACAATAGGTTAGCCCACGAGAAGTAGCCAATGAGCCCGCCAAGCGCGAGAGCAAGTTTCACGTCCCCTCGGCCCAGCGCCCCGAAGGAGAGCATCCTCATCAGGACGTAGAAGGCCCAAAGTACAAGACCACTCCCCCATACACGCAGGATAGTTCCCCACTGACCGCTCAGAGCAGCAATAACCGGCAAAGCGGTGTGGGTGGCAAACACGAAAGGAAATACGATGCGGTTTGGTAGCCTGTGTTTTCGCAGATCCCAGCCCCATAGTTTTACCGTACACCCAGCTGCGTACAGCAGGTAAAGAATCAGCAGAATACCGGCGATCCAGCCGGATACTCCCTGTGTAAAGAGTTTCGAGAGTTCTTGAAGCATGAGTGGCTAAGATCCAAAGCGGCGGGTGCGACCCGCATAATCCCGCAGGGCACGCAAGAAATCTACCCGCGTAAAATCAGGCCAGAGAGCCTGACAGAAATAGAATTCCGAGTAGGCGCTTTGCCAGGTCAGAAAGCCCGAAAGGCGCTGCTCACCAGAGGTACGAATCAGCAAGTCAGGATCGGGCATATCGCGGGTGTACAAGCGACGCGAAATATCCTCAACGTTCAGGGTATCTGCCAGGTCTCGCATCGAGCGGCCCTGAGCCTCAGCGTCAAGAATAAGTTCACGCACCGCATCCACAATTTCTTGACGTCCGCCATAGCCAACCGCGATATTCACGCGCACCCCAGGCAAGGGCGCGGTCTCTTCTATAACCCGCTCCAGGGTGTTGCGAAGCTCGTGGGGAATAAGGGAAACATTACCAACCGCGTGCACGGGCCCCTGCTGCGCGGTATGCAGCCGCTGCAAAAATTCGTCGATAACGGCAATAAGCCCGGTAAGTTCATCGGCGGGTCGCTTGAGATTTTCGGTTGAGAGCATATACAACGTGACCTGCGGTATGCCCAAGTCGGCGCACCAGCCCAGAAAGTCAATGATGCGCTCGGCTCCTGCCGCGTGCCCCTCACGGGTGCTCAGCCCCCGCTGTGCGGCCCAACGCCGGTTGCCGTCCACCAGCACACCGATGTGTGTAGGAAGCATCTGCGGGGTTAAAGAAGTTGCCATAGAGCGTTCATAGACGCTCGGTTCCGGGGAGGTTCCCGGTTCAGAGGGAACCCCATGCACGGTAATAACGGGCAGCGCCAGAGTATCAGCGGGCGTCATGCTGATCGTCCTCGGACTCTGCATCCTGCTGGGCTTGAGCTTGCTCAGCTTCTTGAGCAGCAGCGTATTGTGCGCGGTATCGTAGACGGCGAGTGCGCCTGGTCATGTCGATGCCAAGAATAATGACAAGGAGGGATAGCGCCGCAGTTGCAAAGAAACCGCCAATACCGGGCGAACCTGCAACAGACCCATCGGGGTTGGCGGCTGGGGTGTTATCTGCTGCAAGCGCAACACCGTGAGCGGCAAATGCCACAAGGTCGGGGACTGTGGCGAGCGTATCAAGAATGAGGTGGCTCATGACTATCCTTCTGAACATTCCGGTTTCTAGCGGTAAGCCGGTCATGTGTGATTGTCTAAGTCTTCATTCTACCGCGTGACATCTTGTATATTCCCGCCTGAGGTTCATGTTTCAGCTGGGAATGCGCCAAGAGTTTAGCTATGTTCACAGTACTCAAGGCCCGCAAGCCTCTGCATCGCCAAGGGGCACCGCATGATCGCTTACGGAGGCTATAGGCTAGAAAAATATACCGTCACTCAGGGAATGCTCCGGCAGGGTTACCGGCACCCGCGAGTCGATAAGTGTATAGTCCTCCCAGGGCCAAATATGCTTCTGCTCATCGGTAGAGATCGCAAAGAAAATACCTTGCGGATCCACCTGTGAGGAGTGCGATAAAAGCGCCTGATCGCGATGGATGAAGTAGTCACTGCAGAGAATTCGCGTGGTGGTTTCGTGCCTGGTGCCGTCTTGTGCATCATTGAAGCGGTGCGCCATATGTTCGATGAAACCTTCAAAGACGCTCTCGCCCCGCTGATCGAGCAGGTACTCGTGCAGAGCGACGGTGCGTTCGGGGTTGAAGGCACGATCATAATAAAGCTTTAGGGGTTTCCAGGGCTCGCCTTCCCCCACGTATGCTTCGGGGTTACCAGCCTTTTCGTAGGCCTCGACGGCAACCTTATGGGTCATGATGTGGTCGGGATGCGGGTATCCCCCCACCTCGTCATAGCTGAGAATAATATGAGGCCTGTACTCGCGTACGAGTCTTACCAACGGTGCGGCGGCCTGTTCGAGAGGCAGTGTACCGAAGCTGCCGAAAGAAAGTGGGGGAAGAGGGTCGCCTTCGGGCAGACCGGAGTCCATGAACCCTATCCATCGATGTTCGATGCCTAAAATCTCAGCAGCACGAGCCATTTCGGTGCGGCGTAATCCGGGCAGGTCACGGTGTGCTCTGGGAGCGTTACGAATTTCTTCGTTGAGGATGTCCCCGCGTTCACCGCCTGTCATAGTGGCAACCATATAGCGGGCGCCGCGGGAGGTATAAGCGGCAGCAGTCGCGGAACCTTTAGAGGATTCGTCGTCCGGGTGAGCGTGGACGGCTAGGATACGCAGCCCTGCGTATTCCTCATCAAGAGGTTTAAGATCCTGCACTGCGGGATGTTCAGGCAGAATTGCTTTGATTTTTTCTAGCGCGTCGCTCACGTTAATCCTTATGATGACAAAGGGCTTATACTGTGGGGTTTAAAATGGTAGAGATTAAGAGCATCTCCTAAAAGTGTAATCATACAGAAATAGCGCAAGAAAACCACCCTAAATGAAGCATTATGACGGTGTAAAGTATCGTGGTGCAGACCATCTTCTGTACCGCATCGTCCACTAGACACCACGAGAAGAAAGCTATGACAGATCCTTCACACACGCAGGCGAGCGAAACGGCAGCTACCGGTTCTCATGCCGATACCCTAGCGCAGCGCTATGGCGCCAAACCTGTTCGGCAGCGTGCCCTCTCCACGCGAATGTGGGTGCTTCTTGCTGCCTGTGTTACGGTTGTGGCGGGCGCTTTTGTGGTGTGGGTACAGATGGATTCTCAATCCCGCCCAAGTGCACGCGATACCGGGTTTACCCTCATCAGCAATGACGAGGCACAGGGGCGTTTTGAACTCTCTAAAAACCCACAAGACACCGCGGTTTGTTCGCTTAAGGCGCTTAATTCTTCCCGTGTTGCGGTGGGATGGGCCGACGTCGAAATTGGTCCTAACAGCGCAGAGCAGGGCAACACCCGAGTCACACAACACAGCGCGAACCTGCGCATACTCTCGGAGGCAACCACGGTTACCGTGGATTCCTGTCGGCTTAAATAGCCGTATCACACCCACGATTCGGTGAGCGCTCAGCGAAATGATACACGCCCTAACACTCAGATATTTAGGGCATGTGTACTTTCTGCCCTAGAATAGGGTGATACTTTCCAGGGGAGAACCCCCAGACCAACGCGCCGGTTTTATACCGGAGCATAACCAAAGGAGAAGCATGGCTGAAAGCAACGGCGCATGGCTCACTCAGGACGCATACGATCGGCTGACTCAGGAGCTTGAATATCTCTCAGGTCCGTATCGTCAAGAAATCGTTGACCGCATCGCCGCCGCTCGCGACGAGGGAGACTTGCGTGAGAACGGCGGATACCATGCGGCACGCGATGAACAGGGTAAAAACGAAGCTCGCATCAACCAGCTTAAGCATCTTCTGGAAAACGCCCAGGTAGGAGACGCCCCCAGCGATGACGGTGTGGTTGCCCTCGGCATGGTTATTGAGGCCGAAGTAGCTTCCCGTTCTATGAAGTTCCTGCTGGGCTCTCGCGAAATCGAGGAGACTCTGCCCGCCAACTCTGATTTGAAGGTCTTCTCGGAAAAGTCTCCGATGGGTGCGGCGATTCTGGGGGCAAAAGAAGGTGATGAGGTCACCTATCTTGCCCCTAACGGTAAGGAATTGACCGCGAAGATTGTTTCAGTCAAGCCTTTCCAGGGTTAGAATCACGAAGCTTTAAACGCACGGTGGGGTTCGGTTATATGACCGAACCCCACCTTTATATCCTGCGCAGATGACCTCTCAAAATTAGTACACCACGATGGGTTTGAAGCCTTCTTCCTCCAAAGCCGAGATAACCTGACGGCAGTGTTCCACGCCTTTGGTTTCCATATCGATCGTAATGGAGACATCGCCCATCGACAGAGAACCGCCTACGCGCGTGTGATCCACGCCAGTAACATTCGCGTCATTCTCCGAAATGATGCGCGAGATCGTCGCCAGCTCACCCGGACGGTCTGAGAGCATCATCTTAATCGTCATATACCGACCCGCCGCCGAAAGACCACGCTGAATCACCTTCAGCATGAGCATCGGGTCAATATTGCCGCCCGAGAGCACACATACGACAGTTCCCAGATCGCCGTATGTTTCCTTGAGTTTGCCGTTCATAAGCGCCGCCACCGGAACCGATCCGGCGGGTTCAACCACCAGCTTATTGCGCTCCATCAAGAAGATAAGGGCCCGGGCGATATCGTCTTCACTCACCGTCGCTACATCGTCGACAAGCTTCTTGATAATGGAAAACGGCAACTGACCGGGGCGTCCCACCGCAATGCCATCTGCAATCGTCGAGACCTTCTTCAACGGGACAAGCGCATCCGCAGCCAAGGAAAGCGGATATGCCGCCGCATGCTCAGCCTGCACACCAATGATGCGGATCTTTTTACCCAACTGTTCTTCCTTCGCACGGACCGCCGCCGAAAGACCAGCAAGCAGGCCACCTCCGCCAACGCCCACAATGATGGTATCGACCTCAGGCACCTGTTCCAGGATTTCTAATCCGATCGTTCCCTGACCCGCAATAATATCTTCGTTATCGAAGGGATGCACAAACACCGCGCCGGTCTCTTCGGCATAGCGTTTTGCTTCAGCCAGCGCCTCGTCCACGGTCGTACCGTGCAGTTCGACCTCGGCGCCGTGGTCGCGGGTTGCGGTCACCTTCGGAAGGGCTGCACCTAGGGGCATGTAAATACGCGCCTTGATACCCAGTTTCGCCGCTGCGAGAGCAACACCCTGTGCATGGTTACCCGCAGATGCGGCCACCACGCCGCGCTTCTTTTCTGCATCGCTGAGTTTTGCCATGCGCACATAGGCGCCACGCACTTTGAAGGAGCCCGCACGCTGCAAATTCTCACATTTGAAGAAAACTTCCGACCCCAGTTTGAGGCTCAGGGCACGAGAATGCGCCACAGGGGTTCGCTCGATAACCCCGTCGAGGAGCGACGCTGCTGTCTCGATATTCTCCAGGGTTACGGGTAGATCGGTTAGGGGTGCGTTCACATCGGATCCGTTCTTTACGCTCTCATCAGCTTCTGCCCTCTATTTTAGGCGATGAAGAAGCCTAATACAGAACAGAAAAGCCCGCGTTGTTCATCTCACGCGGGCTTTTCTGGAGGGGAACTGCACAATTACGTATCGTCCTTGGAAGGCGAGACGGTTTTAGTCGCCTGTGTAGAGCTAGTCTCAGGTACGGTGCCTTCGGAATCGTCTTCACCACGAATCGCTTCCCGCGCCTGCGCAACAACCTTCTGTGCTTTTTCTTCACGCTTTTTTGATTTCTCACGGCGCTCAACCTCATACGGGAAGAGGAACTCTTCACGGCGCAACTCCGGGTCATTCTCCCACTGCCGTGCAGCCAAGTAGCGCACAACCGAGTTCACAACGGCGAGCACGGGAACCGCAAATAGTGCACCCGCTGCACCGAAAATCATGGACCCGCCTGCCACCGCAAAAATCACGGCGAGCGGATGCAGCGAGACCGCTTTACCCATGATGAGCGGCTGCAGAATATGCGATTCGAGCTGCTGCACCAACAGCACAATGCCGATCATAATGAGCGCCTGAACCGGCCCCAAAGCTACCAGTGCCAGCAGAACGGCGACCGCCCCAGAAATAAGAGCACCAATAACCGGGATAAAAGACCCTAAGAAAACCAGAACGCCCAGCGGAATCGCCAGCGGAACCCCCAAAATGGCGGCGCCAACACCAATGCCCACAGCGTCAATAGCGGCCACCAAGATCTGCACCCGCACATAAGCGCCCAAGGACTTCCACCCTGCACGGCCCGCGCCGTTCACCGCATCGCGTGCCTGTTGTGGGAAGAGCTTGACGATAAACAGCCAGATGCGCTCTCCCTCCATCAGGAAGAAGACGAGGGTAAAAAGAGTAATAAGCACGCCGGTGGCAAACTCTGCAGCGGTAGAACCAACCTCTGATACGCTCCGCAAAACGGTTGAGGGGTTATTGCTCACCGCCTGTTCTATCTGATTAAGAATCTGGTTAAGCTGATCAGCGCCCAGCTCATACCCCATGCCCTTAAGCCAGTCCACGAGCTGCTGATACCCTTGAATGGCGTTGTTGGTAAGCGAGACAAACCCCCGCACAAGCTGCTGCCCGGTAAGGGCCAGTAAAGCGGCAATTCCTAAAATCATGCCGAGTTCGGCAATAGCGGTCGCGCCACCAGCACGAATACCGTGCTTACGCATAGCGTACACGGCGGGGCTTAGAAGCGCAGCCAAAAGCGCAGCCACCATCGCCGAAATAATCAGCAGAGATACCTTTGAAAGCCCCTGCCATACAAGCCACACGGCACCGACCACTACGATCAGACGCCACGACCAGGCCGCCGCAGTATTAAGAGCGTAGGGTACGCCGGTACGGGCTAATTTCTGTGCCCGCACATCCTGTTCACTCTCCCCTGCCGTTAGGTTTTGATGCGTGCTGCCGGTGCTCTGTCCGGCTACGGATTCGCTCACTCAAATCTCCTGAAAAGTCGGTGCTATAGAAATCGTCTCTCGCCCATGCCGTTGCTGCGGCATATAGTTATTCCGCAAGTCTAGCAGGCTCAAAACAAAGAATCGGCGGCACCCACCGGTTGTGAGTACCGCCGTATCCTCAATGCTGTTAGTCCCTGTTGACCATCTCGTTGATGTACATGAGAATACGCAGAATCTCAATGTACAGCCAGACCAGCGATGCGGTCAGGCCGAATGCCAAACGCCATGACTCGCGCTCGGGAAGACCTGCTTCCACCGCCTCGGCAGTGTTGGTGAAGTCCAGCAGAAGCGAGTAGGTTGCCATAGCAACAGTAAACAGCCCCACAATCAGACCCAGCGGAATACCGCCGATGCTCAGGCTGCCCAGGGGCGAACCAAACAGACCCGCACCAAGCCAGGAAACAATGCCGTAGATCAGGTAAGCGAACATACCGATCATGAAGATCTTGGTCATCTTCGGAGTAGCACGGATCTTACCGTTTGCGAAGAGAGCCAAGGTAAGACCGGCGACAATCACGCTTGCCAGCAAAGCCTGAATAGCGATGCCCGGGTAGCTCTTATTGAGCAGACCGGATATACCACCCAAAAGCAGGCCCTCGGACACGGAGTACAGCATAACCAGAGCCGGGGAAACCTTACGCTTGACGGCGTTAACGATACCCAGGATCAGACCTGCGATAAGTCCCACGAACATGAGGTAGGGCAGATACCAGGAAACTGCGGCACCGAGCACCACAAGAGCCAGGTTCAGACCGGTCTTCATGATCACATCGTTCATGGTGAGGCGGTCGCCCTCGGCAACGGGAGCATAGCCGGGCTGTGCATACGGATCGTACTGCGCCTGCTGGTACTGGTCATAGTTCGCCTGCTGCGGCTGAGCATAAGGCTGCTCGTACTGAGCATACTGGTTCGGCTGCGGCTGACCATACCCGTAGGTCTGCTGACCGTACTGCTGCGGTTCACTGGAGTAGTTCGGCTGTGCCTGATACTGACCCTGCGACGAGGAACCACCCGCACCAAAACGCCCGAAACGGGGATCGCCTTGCCTATTTTGCTTGGCGATTGAATTAATAAACGGGTTACCCGCCATCATTCTCTCCTTCGGTGAGATTTACAAAGAGTTTCTCAATATTCTATCGAATTCTGAGAAATTCCGGGGATTATTCCTCCATAAAAGCTCATATTCCAGGGTAATTTTGAGGTGCCATCATGTCTTTTTCACCCTAAGCTGTACTCCCCCACAGTTTAAGACTTCTGCAGGGTCTCAAAATCATGATCCTCCTCAAACTAGCCGGTTGTTGATTCGCGAAGCAGCCGCGAGTGAAAGCAGAGCCAGAATTAGGAAACCCACCAGCAAAAGTATGAGAGTGGTGAACGCTAAGGGTAACGCGCCGATAACAGGGCCCAGGCTTGCTCCCACGAACAGAACAAAACCGTTAAGCGCCATACCGCTGGCACGATGCGGTGCCGCCGCATCGCCGTAGAGAGTAATCATCGAGGGAATCGCTAAAGCAACACCCGCAACATAGATAAGGCTGCATACGACGATGCCAGCAAGTACCTGCGCGCACAGTACCCCACCCAGCAGCCCAAGAACAGATAAAACGTATCCAAGCTGCGCCACGCGAAGTACCCCATATTTTTTCGCATAAGAACCCGCATAAAGGCTTATCAGCATTGCCGGAAAGGCAGCAAGACGCACCCAAACAATGCCGGATGCCGCAACGCCTAGGGTTTCAAGATGCCGCCCCAGCCCCGTATACAAGGCTACGAAGACGAGAAGAAGGGTTATATGGGCAAGACCGTACAAGAGGAAAATAGGCTTGATAGAGAGGGAACCGAGAGTCACATATTGTTTCCACAACGATGTCGTTTGTCCAGTGCGGGGGCGCTCAAGCATCGTACACAGAACCAGAGAAACGGTTCCGATAAAGATAAGACCGCACACCCCGAAGAACCATCGCCAGCCAAGGCTTAGGGCAATAATAGAGGCGAATACTTGCCCAAAAATTCCAGCCGCCAAGAACGCAGTGGACATTGCACCGATAGGTCGTGCTCGCCCGGCAGGCAGTACAGATTCCGTGAGATATGCTAGGGCAACGGGTGCAAATCCGGCGGCAGCCATCCCCTGGCAGGCCCGCAGAATAGTGAGCACGCCGAGCGTAGGGGCGAAGGCGCATCCAAGGGTAGTGAGGGTAAGCACACTCAGGGAGAGAACCACAACCTTTTTTCGTCCGTAACGATCCGAAACCGGTCCCCATATAAGAAATCCCACGGCGTAAGCAAGGCTGAAGCACAGCGACAGGGCGAACGTTGCGTTAGCTCGAAAGGCAGACGAGACCGGGGCGAGCAGCGGTATAGAAGCATATAACTGTGCTAAGACGAACAGTGCCGTGGATACCAGAATTACCACCGCAGTTCGTGTAGCAGGATATTCTTCGGAGGTTGAAGAGGCCGATGTAGTGGTCCTTGTTGTCGTGTTCTCTGCATGGTGATACATGAGTAAACTCCAATCCAACGAAAGCGTTGGAATTAACCCTAGTACCATTAAGGCGTAAATTGCAACCATAACGTTGGAAGTGTCGAAAGCGAGTATTACAGATGATGGCTTGGGATACCGAAAGTACGAAACAAAAGATCAAAGATGCGGCTCTCGCCGAATTTACCGCGCACGGCCCCGATGGGACGACCGTGGAGCGTATCGCCAAGAGGGCGAAGGTCAATAAGGAGCGTATCTACAACTACTTTGGGAACAAACAAGAACTCTTCAAGGCTATTCTGCACGAAGAACTAGACCAAGTTGCCGAAGTCGTCGGTCTTACGTCGCTTGCCACCGAAGATATTGGTGATTACGCCGGACGCATGTACGACTATCACCGTGAACATCCCGATCTGTTGCGTCTGCTGCGCTGGGAATCCCTCACAATTGATGGTGAAGTCCCCCATGAGAAATACAGGCGCGGTCACTACACCTTCAAAGCGAATGCGGTGCGCGCTGGGCAAGAGGCAGGTTCCGTCACGGACGATATAGACGCCACCTATCTTGTACTTTTTATTCTCGCTATCGTGGGGTGGTGGTCGGCCATGCCGCAGGTATCTCGCATGCTCTGCGGCGAGCCCACCGAAGAGGAGCACTGCAAACGTCGCGCCGCCGTGGTGGAGGCAGCGCGGAGGCTAGGGAACCCACATTGCAAGTCGGATAAGAGCTAAACTCCTTTATTGGTACGGGGGCTTACCCGTCTAATTCGTCGAGCATGCTCTCTAAATAGTCGAGCACCGCACCGTCATTATTCGAGCCAATCACCCGCTGAGACACGGTCTTGAGCTCGTCTGAAGCGTGGGCCATTGCCACACCGGTACCGGCGAACGAGAGCATCTCAAGATCGTTATCGCTATCACCGAAGGCCACTATCTGAGCAGGGGTTATCCGCAAACGCTCACACAGATCTTTCAGCCCCGTTGCTTTATTCACACCAGCACGCACCAGGTCAATGGCACCGAAACCACTAACGAGCGGGGTTACCGTCTTCGGCAAGGTGCGCCGTAACTGTGCTGTAGCATCCGGCAGATCCCGATGCGTTACTTGCAGAGAAAATTTGATGGGAACACCACGCACCTGCTCATAAGAGCTAATACGCTCGGTTCCGGGATAAAACATACTGGCAAAAGCGAAGGGATCGATATTCTGCGGCAACGGCTTACCCTGCACCTCAAAATAGTCCCGGATAATGTTCATAACCGTTTTTTCGCGGTTTTCCAGTATAAAGCTGCTCTCTGCCGTACACACAACGATCCCAAACTGAGGCATACCGTTCAGTATCTCGTACACACGCGGCAAGTCCTCAGTAGCAAAATGATGCACCGCAAGTTCCCCGGAATCATCCGCTACATAGGCACCATTTTCTGCGATATAAATAATGTCTCGATGTTCAAAACCATGCATATACTGGCGTAATTTCGTGTAGGTATTTCCGCTTGCTACCACAAAATAAATTCCATGCCGAGACAAGCAGGTTAGGATTCTCTCAAAACGCTCAACATCGAACGTCTTATCATCATTCAGGAAAGTACCATCCATATCTACGGCAACCATACGCACGGGCTTGTTGCTGCGGTTTTCCTGCTGTGTGGGCATCGGGGTTCCTCTAATAATCGGCATGTACAAAGGCTACGTTTATAAACACAAGCTGACTGTATGCGAGAGAGAATATCGTTCTGCTCCGCACATTTTTCCATTAATTTTAGTTTCTTTATATACATAAATCGCGTGACATCACCAAAATTCCCCCTTTACAGACGTTTTCTTTCTATACTGTGAAAAGCATTCACTCTATGCACACATACAATCTCTAGGAATCATTGATGTTAAAAATACTGTCATCGCGCTCCAATGCGCATGCTTTTTGGTCCTCTGCATCAGATCAAGGGCGTTCCTTGAAACTCGGCACAAGATTTTCCGCAGCTTTTCTAGCCCTAGGACTTGCACTGAGCGGATGCTCCTCTGAAACTATCACAATTTCTGAGTCTACCGTCTCTGCGTCCAGCACCTCCTCAGCTGAACATTCTTCTGCTTCTTCACAAAGCGCGGAGGCCTCACAGCAACCCACGGTTTCCGCGCAGGATTCGGAGCAAACACCCACCGTGACCGAGGTAGGCGAATCACCTGAAGAGAATAATGCCGATACTTCGACGGCTCATCAGGGTTCCCAAGTTCGCCCCGGAACCGTCACTATAGTCAATCCTGATACCAGCTCCATCAAGCCTCAGGGAACGGCGCCTATAGGATCTGACGAGGCTAGTGAGGCCCTGCGCATCCTCAATACCCTTCCCGTTAAAGGCCGCGCCCCTAAGACCGGGTACTCCCGTGCCCAGTTCGGAGATGCCTGGAGCGATATCGACCATAACGGATGCGATACCCGCAATGACATTCTCAACCGGGATCTCACCGCAAAACAGCACAAAAACTCTCGCGGATGCGTGGTGATCTCGGGCATTCTTAACGATCCTTACACCGGGAAGGTCATTAATTTCATGCGCGGGAAAGATACCTCGGAGCAGGTTCAGATCGACCACGTGGTGGCGCTTTCTGATGCCTGGCAGTCGGGCGCTCAGGAGATTTCGGCTCAAGAACGCTTACAACTCGCCAATGATCCCGAAAACCTTCTGGCAGTTGATGGCCCTGCGAATCAACAGAAAAGCGATTCGGATGCCGCCACCTGGCTGCCAGCAAACGCATCGTTCCGCTGCTCTTATGTGGCACGTCAGATTCGGGTGAAAGCTAAGTACCACCTGTGGGTCAAACCAGCCGAAAAAGAGGCTATGATCAACGTTCTTACACCCTGCGCAGGAGCCGCAGAAGCACCCGCTCCGAAGCCTGTGCCTGATGCCCCCGCTCCTGTGCCCCAGGCAGATTCGCCGCAGGAGCAGAACCCCGCCCCGGCCCTAACTTTCCAAACCTGCGATGATGCCCGTGCTGCGGGGTATCGTAATATGCACCGAGGCGCACCGGGATATTCCGAGCATCTTGATCGTGACGGTGACGGCATAGCATGCGAGTCACGCTAAGTCTCTAAGCCTTACCTCCGTCTGCACTCCCCTACAGATACATATACCCCCGCCTTGACAAGCAGTAAGGACGGGGGTCTACTGTCACAATTCTTCATCTTGAAACCCATACAGGTGCTTTAAGAGTGCAGCATCACGCCGAACCTGTGTTTAAGCTGTGTAGAACCTGTGTAAAAAAGATTTATAGATGTTTACCTTTACTTGATAAAACTTTACGTGACAACCTTGTAGTCATGGAGAATGAAATAACTAAATCTATTGGCACCCTGATTTTCCGTGTAGCGTTGGGCTTCACCTTTGTCATGCACGGTTTCCAGAAGGCATTCCTGATCGGTCCCGCAGCAGAAGGTGCAGCGTTCGCCAAAATGGGTATTCCTGCGCCCGAGCTTTCGGCGTACTTTACCATTGGTGCCGAGCTTATTGGCGGAACTCTCTTAATCCTTGGTTTAGGAACTCGTTTTGCCGCAGCTGCCATCGCAATCGCTATGGCAGGTGCTTTTATTTTTGTTCACATCAACGACCCATTCATCACCGACCAGAAGACCGGCGCAGGTTTCGAGTACGTTTTCGTCTTGGGTATGGCAGCCATCATGTTCATTCTGACCGGTGGAGGCAGGTACTCACTAGATTCGTTCTTCAGCCGCAATAAGGCTTAACCGCCTGAGCGTTCTTCTAGAACGTATCTATCACTCATTCATCTACCCATCCTGAAGGCACCGTCATCGCTGGCGGTGCCTTCTTTATATACCGTGGCTTCTCTTCCCCTACCCGGCGATCCCATGCTTCTCATAAGGTAGAGACACATTCGTCTCCCAAGGCATACAAATAGCCCGTCACATCCGAATACACATTGGATGCGACGGGCTATTATAGTGTGCCCCCAGTGGGACTCGAACCCACACTGGACGGATTTTAAGTCCGCTGCCTCTGCCAATTGGGCTATAGGGGCAAAGTCTAAACCCGCAAGACCACTACTAAGAATAGCATTAGTTTGCGGGTTTCGACGCTATTAGGCTCGTTTAGAGCTTTGCCTTAGTCTTCGCCGGTGCCGTTCCGGTGGCCTCTTGGAAAGCGAGACGCGGGGAACGTTGGTGGCGAATCGTCGTGGTGTCACGGCCAAAGAGCTGGTTGAGTGCCCAGGTCGTCATAACGCGCACAGTACGCTCGGTCGTGGGAATTGCAGAACCGTGGTAGCCGCGGTGCATGATCCACGCGAGCGGACCTGCAAAGGTCTTGCCTTTGAAGTTTGCAACACCCTTCCACAGACCTAGACCGGCAACCACACCGATGGTCTCATGGTAGTAGTCGGTCAGAGGCTCGCCACGGCGTGATGCCAGAATATTCTTGGCGAGAACCAAAGCCTGGCGGGATGCGTGCTGTGCGTTCGGTACGCAGAAGCCGCCCACGCCGCCTCCAGAAAGGTCGGGAACGGCAGCATTATCGCCAGCAGCCCAAGCGCCCTCGACCACGCCATTATCGCCAGCCACACGCAGATCTGCGTTCACGCGAACGCGTCCGCGCTCGTCGATCGGGAAGTCGGTATTCTTGAGCATCGGCGATGCAGCAACACCAGCAGTCCAAATGAGGGTATCGGTATCCATCTCACCGGCGGGCGACTTATCCGCCATGTTGATGAGCTGCAGGTGACCGTCGGTAGCGTCTGAGAGGGAGGTATTGAGCAGAACCTCAATGCCGCGAGCGCGAAGCTCAGCCACAACCTTCTCGGCGCGGTCTTCGGGAACCTCCGGCATGATGCGCGGCGCAGCTTCGATCATCACGAAGCGCAGATCGGATACGCTCAAACGGTCGTTACGATTAACGGCTTCGCGAGCCATGTCTTCCAGTTCGGAGATGGTCTCAACACCGGCGAAACCGCCGCCGACGACGACGACGGTCAGGGCACGGCGGCGTGCATCGGGGTCATCAAGTACGGATGCAACCTCAATACGCTCCAGCACCCAGTTACGCACAGAGACGGCTTCTTCGACAGTCTTCATGCCGATAGCAACTTCGGCAAGACCGGGGATTGGGAATGCACGAGTCACGGCACCAGCACCAAGAACGATCTCATCGTATTTCAGCTCGAAGGGTTCGCCATTGTCGATAGGCTCGACCGTAGCGGTACGCTCTGCATGGTTAACGGAGACAACATGCCCAGGAATCAACTCGGTATCGCGCAGATGCTGGCGGAGCGGAACGGTAGCGTTACGGCCTTCCATCGAACCCGCAGCGACTTCGGGCAGGAACGGCTGGTAAGTCATATAGGGGTTAGGCTCTACGATGGTTACCACACCACCGGTCTGCTTGATAGCCTTCTGAATTTTCTTGGCGACGGTAAAGCCTACGTAGCCACCACCGACAATAAGAATACGGGGACGATCCTGTGCCTTATGAAACGACATATATTGCTACTTCCTAGATTTTGTTTACCCGCCACGCTTTAGCGCGCGAGCACTCAATGATACGTTCACATGCGCTTCCCGGGGGTGCAGGATACATGGACATGTGAACGAACAGAAATTCTTAAGCTTTCTCCGCAAGCCTCGACACTCGGTGCCGCAAACGCGAAAACACTATTTTTCCTGCATGTTGTATACCACTATTTTACGCGTTTATCTCGAGGAAAACACATTTATGTAGGCATGCGAAGTAAGGAAAACTGCTCATGAATGATAACGCTTCGCGTTTATGCGCCGAAGTTCTGCTCCGTCGGTGGGGTTGCGTTCCGCATCATGTAGCGCGTCCTTAGGGTGTTTTAAACCTTTGCTCTACCCACAGACCGGGTGTTAGGAGTCACGAAGTTTTCTTCCACATTTTTATCTGAGTTGTTTATTAACTGCGTGCTTTTCACCACACTATGAGGAGCTAGGGTTCTGTGGCTCAGGTTCGTGAGCCGATGAAGGCTCTGGAACGCCGGATTCCGGCGCGGCGGGTATTGAGGAACGCCCCGAAGCGGCACCCTGCAAACGAAGGCACGACGAGTTAGCCGTCTTCTTGCGCGGCGTGCGAGTACTGTGTTTCTTCTGGGCGGAAGCGACCTTTCGCGGTGCTGAGGCCGGGCGACCGTCCTGCCCCGTAGGATTCTGTACGGATGCTGAACTCGCTGCCTCGTCAGGAACATCTGGAACACCTGTTTGCGGAACTTGGCGCTTAATCCCGGAAATATGAGGCAGACGAGGTTTCCGATGCGGAGGTAACGGACCCCTACTTAAACGGTGGGCTCGATGCTGTGCCGCACCGGTCTTCTGAGCGGGCCGGTGCGAAGCTTTCCCGATCGTATCTGCCGATACCTGTGACGCTTCAGGATCGGAGGATTCCTGCCCTACGGTCGAGTCCTTAACCGGCTCGGCGGCGGGAATCTGCGGGGTGCGAGATACGCCCTCGCTCTGAGCTACAGTCTGAGCCAGGGCAGGTTTTTCTGATTCCTGAGGTTCAGGTGCGACGGGTTTTTGCTCGGGCGCAGGCGTATTCCCCTGGTCTGCCGGTTGAGTCGCTTTCGCGGGTGCGGCAGGAGTCTGCGCTACCGTATTGTGCTGGGCGGGCTGCTGAGGCTCTGCCGGTTTCTGCGTCTGCGGTAATGGCTGTTCTGGATACACCGGGGCCTGTTCAACCGAGCCTGATGCTGCTGGCTGCGCTGTGTCGAGGCTTTGTGTCGAGCCGACGTTCTGTACCGTATCCGCATTCTGTACAGAACCCACATTACCCGCGTTCTGCACGGTGGCAGGAGGTTGCGTGGGCACGGCGCTCTGCTCGGTACCCGCTGCGGCTACGCTCTTCTGGACTGCAGCCACATCCTGCTGTTTGTGTAAGTTCTGATCTGCCTCAGGTTGAAGCCCGGAAGCGGAGGGTGCTGACGGTACCGCGGCTGCGGCATCCGGTGCCGAGGAGGAAACAGGTGCAGGTGCAATCTGCGTTTGTGCCTGCGCATTAGGCACAGCAACCTCAGGTTCGGGGCTCTGGGGTGCGCTGGCAGCGGGCGGCTGAATAACGGGAGCGACCGGTGCGGAAGCCTCCGGAGCAGCAACCGAAACTGCGGAAGGCTTAGAGTGTGAAGCTTTCTCTCGCTCACCGTGGTGCAGATGAGGATGCGGCACTACATCGCGCACATTAACGTGCAGGCGATGCAGACGACGAACGCTGCGCACCGTGAGCAGCCCCAAAATGACGAAGAGAGCGCCCACGATGATAAACGGTAAAAATCCGCGATCCTCAACCGGTCGGCTGGGCTCTGGAATCTTCGCCTTAACGATAGTCTCGCCTTCTTCATGCACCGGAGTGGCCGAAGCATCGGCGGGAGTCGGAGCAGGTACTTCTTGGCGGCGGTGTACGGCGATCCAAGCCTTCAACGACCCCAGCGGATTCTCCGTAGCATCCTGCGGGGTTGAAGGGTCCAGGGCCATCAGCGGATTTATGATGCCAAACCCGTACACCGGGTCACGCCCGGCAGCACCGGTGTCGTCGGCGCTTTCGGTAATACGCTGAATAATTTGAGCCGCACTCAGATTGGGGTACTTAGACTTAATCAACGCCGCAAGACCAGAAACCAGCGGTGCGGATGCCGAAGACCCCGACCATATCATGTACTTATTCCCCGGCACGGCAGCAATCATATCGTTGCTCGGTGCCGTCACGCCAATAGAAATACCCTGAGTCGAAGATCCCTTGGAAGCCTCACGCTGACGGTCCACGCCGCCAACCGTCAGTACCCCCGGAATAGTCGCCGGGGCACCCACCTGCGTGATACCGCTGCCACGGTTACCGGCGGATGCTACGACGACCACGCCCTTCTCTTCGGCGTAGGCAAAAGCATCGTCCCAGCTCTTGGGCCAGGTTGTCTTATTCGAGCCGATAGAAAGATTGATTACCTGCGCGCCATGATCTACCGCATAACGTACAGCGGCGGGAATCTGCTCATCAATACTTTTCTCAGCATTCGAGACCATGTTAAGGGAGATAGGCAGAATCTTGGCGTCCGGTGCCACGCCGATAACGCCCGCAGGTTTACCGGGCTGACCAGCAATCTTAGGAATACCGGAAACATTATGACCGTGACCGGCAATCAGGGATGCAACTTCGGTGCCGTGCATGGGTTCTACGCCCAGCCCCTGCCAACCGTTAGGAGAGCCCTCGCCGGAGGCGTCATAACCCTCCAGCACGTTATCTACGAGATCCGGGTGGGTGCCGTCGACGCCGGTGTCAATGACGGCAACCGTCACGCCCGATCCCGTCGATTGTTTCCACGCATCCACAATCCTGTAGTCGGTGAGCCAATATTCGTGCTGACGAACGTCGTCCTTACCTAGAACGGCAGCTTCAGCGGGAGTGAGCGTTATAGGGGTTGGTGAGGCTGTCGGAGCGGCAGATGCAGGAGCTCCGGACAGGGCTAAGCTAGTCGCAAGCGCCCCGCATCCGAGAAGCGCTACGACCCGACGTATGCTTGTGCGCGTCATCATGGCGATGTGGTTGGAACGCGTCATACCTGTGTACCTACCGTCGTTGGGTGTTAGTTGTACATGCTTAACGTACCTGGGATAGTGCTATGCCGTCCAGAATGTCATGTTCGCTCACCGTCACAGAATCGATGTTTCCTTCGGTGATCTCACGCAGACGAGTCATGATACGGGCATAAATGGTAGCCCCGGCGCCAATAACATCAACTCGACCGGGGTGCATATACCCCAGCGCGGCGCGCTCATCGCGGGTCATAGAGCGCAGCATCTCTGCCGTTTTCTGCACCGTATCTACAGAGATGGAAGAACCGTTAATAGCCTCGGAATCATAGGTCTTTAGCCCCAATGCCGCGGCAGCGATCGTGGTTGCAGTACCGGCAACGGCAACGGCCCGGGTAGCCTTTTCGAGAGGAACGCTCTGCAATACGGTGTCGATTGCCGCATCGGTGTCAGCTTCAACACGTTGAATCTGATCCGAGGTTGCGGGAGCAGATGCCATATGCCGTTCGGTCAGGCGCACGCATCCGATATTCACGCTTCTTGCCGCCTGCACACCGTCTTCGGTCCCAAGCACGAATTCGGTAGACCCACCGCCCAGGTCAAAAACTACGGTCTTAGACTCATCGGCACCGACCGCCAGTACAGCGCCCGCAAACGACAGTTCCGCCTCTTCGTCGCCGGTAATCACCTCGGGCTCAATGCCCAGAATGTCACGAATACCATCCATAAAAACCTGACGGTTTCCGGCATCGCGGGTGGCACTCGTCGCCACGAAACGAAGCTTCTTGACCTTGTGTTTACGCAAAAGTTTTGCGTATTCCCGCGTTGCCTCAAAAGTGCGGTCCAAGGCCTCTTGAGCAAGCCATCCAGTGGCATCAACCCCC
The DNA here is from genome assembly GCF_000164695.2 of Rothia dentocariosa ATCC 17931. Classification (NCBI taxonomy): domain Bacteria; kingdom Bacillati; phylum Actinomycetota; class Actinomycetes; order Micrococcales; family Micrococcaceae; genus Rothia; species Rothia dentocariosa. Next base: position 1,495,633 of record NC_014643.1, on the reverse strand, counting down.
TGCCCCAGGCGGACGATACGCATCTGCCGCACCACGTCGTTGAGACGGGTTACCGTGCGACCGTTAACGGTTTCGGTGCTGGCGTCAGCGATCAGAAGACGGATAGAGTTGGTACCGCAGTCAATTGCGCCAACACGCATAATGGGCTCCAATCCACGCAAGGCGTGAGGTTCTAAAGTTATCTAGCCTGCCGCAGATTAATGCGTCGAGCTACTTACATATTAGGTGCCCGTACCGGTTACAGGGAACGGCACGGGCAAAGTTATTAAAAATGGCTGAAATTAGGCATCCCGCCATGATGGTTCACATGCGCAAACCTGCGGGGTCCACCAATCGGTGATTTCATCCAGACCCCAGTCCCCCATAGGGTTAATGCCGCGGCCCACCGCCAGGGTGTGACCAATCACGGCATGCAGGCATTTGACGCGCGTGGGCATCCCGCCCGCCGAAATATTCTCAATTTCGGGCACCTCATCGGTTCCGCTGATCAGACGTATGCGCTCACGCTCGGCTAGGTAGTTTTCGTGTGCTAGGGTGTACCGGCTCGCAAGTTCGGTATCGTCCGCGAGCGCATCGGTCATCTCGTACATGAGGCCCCCCCGCTTCCAGGCGGGATGCGGCCGCAGTAATCGCCGGATGCGCCAAGTAAAACACGGTTGGGAACGGGCTTCCGTTCGATAGCCTCGGCGCTGTGGCGGCAACAAGCGGGTTACCGCATACGCAGCGTGCGGGAATCTCAATAACATCCCGCACGGTACGGCCCAACTGTGCTGAGAGCACTCGGATATCTTGGTCGGTGGGCGTCAAGGTTTCTACGGTAACGCCGAAACCCTGCGGGGTGCGGTTTTTGAGGTCTTCTACAGTGCTCATAGATCTTTCTTGAAGAATCGGTACGTCAGGTTTTATCGTACAGTACAGTTCACGTGTACAGCCGTACCGGCGTTACTTATCAGCAGGTTTAGGCGAAGGAGCCTTACCATCATTCAGGGACCCCCAAAGTTTGTTCGTCCACGAATCTTCGGGAGCATTTTTCCCGGAGGCAGAGGTGCTGTCAGCCCGGCCGTCATCCGAATCTATACCGGTGACTGTGTACGGGGTATCGCCCGGCGCCACATAGAATAGGCGGCTGCGCGCCTGCTGGCGCACATAGTCGTCGTCTTGCCACCAGGTTTTCTCGGCTTGAAGCTGCACGTTTTCCTGTTTGAGTTCAGCAATGCGGGCGCGGGTAGTGTTAATTTCCCGCTGCTGATCAACATAGTTAGTCAGCGGGTATGCGGTACCCAGCAGGAGCACTGCGATCATAATAAGAATGCCCAAAAATTTTCCGCTAAAGCGATGCGCCGCGACGGGAGTCTCGTAATTCTCATCCTCATCGTGTTCGCGGTGAATGCGGCGTTCACGTGCATCGCGTTCCCTATCGGTGCGATGTGCCCGGGTACGGGCACCGAAGAAGCTGTTAGCGGCGCGCATCCAGGCGGGGCGCTGCAAATACGAGCGTTCTTCAACGGTTCGATGGGTTGCGGTGCTGTGGGGTTCCTTCGCCGCAGGTGCAGAAGATTTGACGCTCGCGGACTTAACCTGTTGATTGTGCGATTCACGATGCGCTGGCTGCGGGGGCGGCAGGGTGGCCTTCGAGCGCCGCGCAGTTGGCTTCTGCTGAGCCCGCTTATCTGCGGTGTTGGTCGTGCGGGATGAACCGGGTTTATGCGCCTTCTGCTTGCGAGCACGGGATTTACGGGTGGATGCTGACGCATCGGAGAGGCTTTCGCGCGCGGCAGCGGACTGGCTGCCGCGTGAGGTGCGACCTCGACGTGGTTCCTGCCCCGCCGGGCTTTTGCGTCGTTCACGTCCGTCGCGCTGAGCCATCATGTAGTGCTTTCCTTCCCTGCCCCTAAGTCTCTGATTACCATTCTAAGCTACCGTAAACGTTCAGACGGAGTTATCCCCCGAAAAAGTGATATACCCGAACTATTGCGGGTGCATTCCCCTAACACCTAGGAAAAAACTGAGCTGTTAGATTCGGAGGGATACATGTTCAAGAACCATAAAGCGCGCCATCGTCGTATGCGCCCTTCTAGAGAGAAGTCTACGAAGAAAAACAGAAGATAAAAATCTGGTGCTCTCGCAGGTAATGTACCAATCGAGAGCACCAGATTATGATGTATACGGTTCTAGCCGTCCGTATATTATCGCGTTACGCCTTCTTGAATCGGGGGAATGCTGACTTGCCAGCGTAAACAGCGGCATCGCCCAGTTCTTCCTCAATGCGCAGCAGCTGGTTGTACTTTGCCACGCGCTCGGAACGTGCGGGTGCACCGGTCTTGATCTGACCCGCGTTAGTCGCCACAGCGAGGTCGGCAATGGTGACGTCCTCGGTTTCGCCGGAACGGTGAGAAACCATGCAGCGGTATTCGTTGCGCTGTGCCAGTTCCATAGCGTCCAGGGTCTCGGTGAGCGAACCGATCTGGTTGACCTTCACCAGCAGAGCGTTCGCCGCACCCTCGTTAATGCCCTTCTCAAGGCGCTCGGGGTTGGTCACGAATAGGTCGTCACCGACGATCTGAACCTTGTCACCAATCTGCTCGGTCAGGGTCTTGTAGCCTGCCCAGTCGTTCTCGTCCAGCGGATCCTCAATGGAAACCAGCGGGTACTTCGCCACAAGATCAGCGTAGTATGCGCTCATCTCTTCGGCAGACTTCTTCTGACCCTCGAAGTCGTAGGCACCGTCGTTGTAGAACTCGGATGATGCAACATCCAGTGCGAGAGCAACCTGTTCACCGGGCTTGTAGCCAGCCTTCTCGATTGCCTCAATAATGAGGTCAAGAGCCGCAGCGTTGGATTCAAGGTTCGGTGCGAAGCCGCCCTCATCGCCCAGGCCGGTGGAAAGGCCACGGTCGTGCAGCACGGACTTGAGCGAGTGGTAGACCTCAACACCAGCGCGCAGAGCATCCGAGTAGTTCTCGAAACCGATGGGAGCAATCATGAACTCCTGAATATCAACGTTGGAGTCTGCGTGAGAACCACCGTTGAGGATGTTCATCATGGGAACGGGAAGCACGTGGGCGTTGGGACCACCCAGGTACTTGTAGAGGGGAAGGTCTGCGGACTCTGCGGCTGCCTTAGCGACGGCCAGAGAAACACCCAGAATTGCGTTAGCGCCGAGTTTACCCTTGTTGTTGGTGCCGTCCAGAGCAATCATGGTTGCATCAACAGTACGCTGATCAGCGGCGTCGATACCGATAATTTCTTCCGAAATCTCTTCAATAACAGATTTGACGGCACCCAGAACGCCTTTGCCTAGGTATACGGACTTGTCGCCATCGCGACGCTCGACTGCCTCCCACTCGCCGGTGGATGCGCCCGAAGGCACAGCGGCACGTGCGAAAGCACCATCTTCGAGCAGAACCTCAACCTCAACGGTCGGGTTGCCGCGGGAATCCAAAATCTGACGGGCGTGAACTGCGGTAATAACAGCCATGAAATTGCTCCTTAGAGAGTACAGGATATGACGGCTCGCTCCTGTGATGTTGGGCGAGTCCCGTTGCCCTAAATTTTACCAAAACTCCCACACAAACACACTAGTTACCACGGGATTTTTTGCGATTCCTGAGGGTATCCAACACCTTTAGTCCCTTGTAAACTCGCCTCTCAAAAGTCATTCCCCCTGTGGACGCAGCATGTCCTCGCACCGCAGGCACCAATTCGAACCCCAACCGATAACGACAAAGTTCTTTATCACACTCTACTAAAACGATTGAACATCTTTAGAGCCGGTTCCTACATCACGCAACACAGGTGTGCAGTGCTTTATGCCCCACCCACTCATGTAACCAGTGGAGCTCTATGTTCAGGGCATAAAACAGACACCTTTAGATGCGAAAGACTTGTCGCATCCAAAGGTGTCTGATAAATACTCTCTCCCACTTCTGCGGTCACGAGGCTATTGGTTGTACTCAATAAACTTACGGGTATAGGTGCGCAGGGCACGTTCCGCATCCAGCCCATTCTGCCGCGCGCGGCACACAAGCGAAAAAAGTAGCTCACCGAATTCTTCCTCACTATAGGTAAAAGGAAGATCATCGTCCAAGGAGACAGGCTCCGGCGGCAGCACAATGTCGGCCTTGCGAGCCTTAGCAATCGTCTTCTCCGCTAGGGCCAGCGCAGGAAGATGAGGGGGAATGCCGTCAAGTGGGCCTCGATCGGATTTCTCCGTCTTCTTAAGCTCATCCCAGAAAACCTGCTGTTCGGCGGCGGTCATCTGGGACTCGTCCGAAGAATCACTGAAAACATTCGGGTGCCGATCGTGAAGCTTTGCGTCCAGACCCTCGATAACCTGCTCGATCGTAAAGCCGCCCGGTTCTGCCGCCGCAATATCGGCGTGGAAGAGAACCTGAAGCAGAACATCGCCCAACTCTTCGCGTAGAAGCTGCAGGTTTGTACCCTCGGGTGCCTCGACAGCCTCCACGACCTCATAGGATTCCTCAATGAGGTATCGAATGAGGGACTGATGAGTCTGTTCGGCATCCCAGGGGCACCCGCCGGGGGCGCGCAGGGTTGCCATCGTCTGCACCAGACGCTCGAAGGCTTTCCCTGCGCGTGCGGCAACCTCAGCTACCGTTTTCTCAGAAGCTCTATCTTCATTCACGGGCGGGCTTCTCCTACATGCTCCAGTGAGTCAGAGCATTCGCCATATGCGCCGGAATCTTAGCCCCCAGACGCGGGAACATGCGCAGTTCCTCTACGTAGCGATCGGCCTCAAGCTGGCGGGGGTACCGTACGAAAGCCTGCTCATTCGAGTAGTCGAATGCAGACTGCACGGGCACGCCCGGGGTGAAGGTCAGGCTCATGGCGAGTGGCGACCCTTCACCTTCGCTGTAGGAATCGGCCTTGAGCGTAGGAATACCCAAATCTTCTTCCGAAACTAACTCGAAGGTTCGTACTTGCTCCCAGAATCCGTTGCGGCGCACGTGGGTGAGCACATCGTAGTAAGAGCCCACCGAACGCACCCGGATCAACACGGTCGTTGCATCCTTGGCGCTGCCATTCTCGCCGAAGAGAGCTTCGGTTACCGGTGCCAGATGCTCGATCACCTTAGCATCGGTAAGTACTAGGTTACCCTCGGCAAGCGCATCGCCAGCAAGCACGGAGGAATGTGCCTGATGCGCGGGTGTATCCGGCTCGGCCTCTGCGGGAGGCAGATCTGCAGATTCGTGCTGCACGGTCTTACCGTTTACAGTTGATTCTCCGGACTGAGCAGCAACAGCGGATGCGGTCTGCGCGGCAGGCGCATCCTGCTTATTCGACGCCGATTCCTGAGGCTTCGTGTCGGTCGAGCCTGTCAGCGAGTCCTTCTCGACTTCGGGGACGAGAGCGAGGTCATCCACATGCTTGGGCAGTGCAGAGGAGCTGTCGGTACTGGTGGTGCCAGCCTGGGATTCCTTCACCGCAGCCTGAGTTACATTCGCGCTCTGATTCTCCGAGGTGTAACCCGCAGCAGTCTTGGCATCACTCTCAGCCTTGACGGTGCTTTCGGAATCAGCCGCCTTCTGTGAGTCCTCGCTCGTCTTATCAGCAGCGGACTTCAAGTCGGTGCCCGAGGTCTTCACCGCAGCGGAAGTATCCGCAGCGTCTTCCTTCGCGTTCGATGCAGTCTTCTTTGCTTCGGAGGATGCCACGATAGTCGCCAAAGCCGCCTGCATGCTGTTGAGTTCTTCCTCGTCTTCAGAAGATTTCTCAACCTTGGTTTTCTCTACCTCAGCTTCGGGGGTGGAGAAGTCGGAAGAGTCCTTGGCTGCAGATGCGCCAGAAACCGCCGATTTCTCGGATTTCTCGGAGACAGCACCAGCTTTAGCACTGTCAATCTCGGTCTTGCTCTGCTCAGCAGCTTGAGCATCGTGACGACCGGTGACATTCTGCGGATCCGCATCATAATCGTATTCGTAGCGCGAATCCTCGCGGTCGCTCTTCGACGATGCCGCGATCCCGGCGGCTGTCACGCCTGCGGCGCCAAGGGTACCTGCAGCGAGCGCACTTGAACTGCTCTTGGTCGATTCTGCTGTAGCAGAATCAGACTTTGCAGTATCTGCCTGAGCCTTCGCCGAAACTTCCTGCTCCTTTTCGTGAGCGCCAGAGGGCTTCTTCTCGGAATCTACGGTATGTTCGGATTTCTCAGACTTCTGTGAATCTTGAGTATTGGCTTTGTCGGCATCAGCAGACTTGACGTTCTGGGTGTGGTTGTCAAAATCTTTCGCCTTCTGAGACTCAGCGGTCTTAGCTTGTTCATCGCTCTTATCCTGAGCGAGCTTTACCTCAGATTCCTTCTGCGAAGAGGTATCATCGGAGGAATCAGCCAGCGCTGAGGTCTTCGCGGTCGACGTTTTCTGATCTGCAGCATCGGTGGATGCAGTGCTCTGGTCGGCGGAGGACTTTGCCGATTCGGCGCTTTTCGCTGATGAGTCTTTCTGTGAAGCCGAGTCTTTCTCGCTCGTTTCGAGAACGTAATCCGTGGTGTAGCTCGATGCATCGGCGGTGTTCGTGTACGAAGCCTGCACCTCTACCAGCCCGTTCTCGCTGGGGTTTGCTACCACAAGGGCACGGTTCCACACCCTGCCCGCGTCCTGGGCTCGCACGTAGAGCGAGGCAATCGATGAGAACCACGCATCGGTCGGAACCACAACACCCTGTTCGACTTCGCTGCCGCGATGGAAAATCCGGTAGTGCATATCGTCGCCCAGCTGGCGCAGTTCGTATGACACCTTCCCGGAGCCGTAGCCGCGCATCGCAGTCACAAGGTCGTGCAGCGGATTCTCGGGGGTGAGAACCTCCGCTTTTTCGTTCCCTTCAACGGATGCTGCTGCATGTGATGATGCGACTGCGGCGCCGTTCTGAGAGGCTTTTTCATCGCGCGCAGTTTTTTCAATGTCCTGTTTTTTGGAGTCTTTATCTGTGGAAGAGTGGGCTGAGACCTCATCTGCCACGGTCTTCTCGTGCTGTACAGCCATCTTCTCGGCAGAGGTCTTCTCAGCCGAAGTTTCGACGCTGCGATTCTTCCCGGGAGCCAAGGTCTCAGGGTCGTTACGGTCATCAAGATGTTTGGCGGAACCCGTGGCTCCCGAACCGACAAACTCGATCTTGTCGGACTTCTTCGATGCTGACGGGGTGCCCGAAGACTCCACCCCGCTCGTCGCCTGAGCCTCAGGGCTAGGTGACTTTTTCTCGTGTGCAGAGGCTTTTACGTCCGAAGCAGATTCGGATTCTTGGGGTGTGGACTCAAGCGTAGACTTCGAGTCGGCGTTCGCTGTCTTCTTATCGTTTGAGTTCTTAGACTCAACACCGGGCGCGGGAACGAAAGCAGGCTTCTCTTCGGCATCGGTAGACACGACTCCTGCGGCAAGTTTCTCCCGCTCACGATCCTCAACGTTCGGGGTCTTGATGTCCGCAGATTCTTTCTCTGCAGAAGAAGACGGGGAAGCAGCCGCATCGGCGTGTGAGGATACTGAGGAGGTATTCCCCTCGTGCTCGGTGCCGTATTTCGTCTCGTTAAATTCTTTATGTGCGTCCTGCACGTTTTGTTTCTGGGAGCCTGCTTCGCTCTGTACCGATGCGGTACCCGAAACAGATGCCGCATCTGATGAAGGAACCGCAGTGGCGGAAGAGTTAGTCTCAAAGGCATCCGCAGGCATACTCGTTGCGCGGTACTCAGAAATCTGGGGTGCACGCTTCGGGGTAGAAGCGTCGGATGTCTGGACTGATTCTTGTGTGAAAGAACCCGTCTGAGCGGCATCTGCGTTCGCAGCCTGTGAGGAGGCACCCACGGTTTTCTTGCTTTCTGCTGACCCGGAAGTCCTAGCTTCGCCTGCTGTGGATGCCGAAGGCTCAGCAGAAGAGCCGCTGTGCTGTGCAGACTGTTTCAAAGCATCGACGTTAAGGTCAGAAGTATCTTTGCTCTTCTGCTCTTCCTGTTGCATGCGAGTGCTCTCAGCCTGCACAAACCGGCGTAGGGAATTCTCCCAGCGCTGCTGTTCATTCACACGTTCCGCGAGGGTACGATCCGATGCCTCTGCATCGGAGTTAGGGAGGGCGGATTTTACGTCGTCAGCCTGTGCTTCTGCCTCAGCCTGGGCGGCTTTCGCCTGCTCTTCCCACTTCTTCTTACCGATTCCAAAGAATCCCACAGAGTTCTCCCACTCGTCAGCTGTTCGGCGCCCCGCAATGATGCGGCGCGGTTCGGTCATCCCCTATAGTTTATCCTGCAAATGTTATTCGTGAGTGGGTATGACGCAGGTTTTGACGTTCATGCGCGGCTTAACACCGTTTTTTCTAGGGTAGACATCACTATTTTGGTTTTTCAGGCGCAATCCCACTCCCCCGGCAGATGCCCGCTATTTCGGCGATGCACCCGCACTTGACGTATTCCTCCTGTGACGAAACCCGTTCTTTCATAAAGTTTTCGTAAAGATTTGGCGGAGAGCCCCATAAATATTTCTCGGTGCTGCGTGCTTCGGCGCCAGTGCCCGGAATATCCTCTATTACAGGTTGTCCGTAATATTAACGCGCCTCATCCCGCACCGGGTTCGCGGCCTTCGCAGCCTTCGCGAGCTCAAAACGCACGGCACGCAACGCGGTCGCCGCCATCACGCGCACACCCACGCCAATCGCCTGCTCATTAGGAGCGTAGTCACCCTGATGTAAATCGTAGACAGGATCTTCCGGGGCGCGAGTGCCTAGGCGGAACATCGAGCCTGGAACCTCCTGCAGAATCCATGCGAAGTCTTCTCCACCCATTGATTGCTCAACCAGCACGATGGACTCTTCGCCTAATTCGGCGCGCGCCGCGTTTTCCAACATGGTGGTTTCCGCATCGGTATTGACAACCGGGGGTACGCCGCGAATATGCTCAACCCTCGCCTGCACGCCAAAGGGGACCGCGACTTGCTCAATTACCTCGTCCAGCAGGTTACCCGCCTGACGCCACACCTCAACATCCAGACATCTCATAGTGCCCGCCAAATAGCCTTCAGCGGGAATAGCGTTCGGGGCAACCCCGGCGCTCACCTGCCCCCACGCGACCAGCACGCCGGAACGCACATCGGTACGGCGTGTGAGCACGGAAGGAACCTGCACGGCAATCTGACTCATCGCGTAGATAAGGTCCTCGGTCAGATGCGGTCGAGAGGTATGACCGCCATGACCGCTCAGGTGAATCTTAATCGTGTCTGAAGCACTCGTAATCGCCCCGATGCGCGTGCCGATTTTCCCCAGTTCAACCTTCGGATCGCAATGCAGGGCAAAAGCGCGCGGGATATTGCGTAAAAGACCTTGCTCAATCATCTGCACAGCCCCGCCCGGCAACTGTTCCTCGGCGGGCTGGAACAGGATCCGCACGCTGCGCCCCAGCGGAGTCTTTTCGTTCAGCTCGTGAAGCGCCAGAGCAACCCCGAGCATGACGGTCTGGTGAATATCGTGCCCGCAGGCGTGCATCACCCCGGGTATGGTCGATGAATAAGGCAGATCCGTCTGTTCGACGATGGGAAGCGCATCAATATCGGCGCGAAGAGCTAAAGCAAACGGTCCGTTTCCGATATCAACGTAGCAGCCGGTGCCTTCGCAGGCGATAGGGTTCAGCCCTGCCTCACGCAGCGTCGTCATAATGCGTTCAGTCGTTTTCACCTCGCGGAATGAGAGCTCCGGGGTACGGTGCACCTCGCGGCGGAATTCCACAAGGGTAGGCATCATGCGAGCCACCCAGTCGTCGAAGACAGGGGTCGAAAGATCGTAACGTGAGTTTGCAAAAACCATAGTTCGAGAATAGCGCGAATCCGCAGCCAGTACACACCTTCCGGCGGCCCTCTTACGTTCGTTGAAGTTTTTGTACGTGACGTGACGAATCATCGCGTTGTGTGGCCGGTTTATGACATTGTGACGGATTGTGACGAGACTGAAACCGCCGCCTGCAGACGCGGAAATTATCTAGCGAGCATCAGTTCGTCCTAATATCGCAAACAAAAATGCGGTGTGGGCGTCACCAACCTTGCACCCACACCGCATATTTTGTGTCTCTACGAGTTCTCCAGCCGCTAGGCTTAGAGGGCTCGCGCCAAAATAGCCTGCTTGACCTCGGCAATAGCCTTAGTGATCTGAATGCCACGCGGGCAAGCCTCGGTGCAGTTGAAGGTTGTGCGGCAGCGCCACACGCCTTCTTTATCGTTGAGGATTTCCAAGCGCAGATCCCCAGCGTCATCACGCGAATCGAAGATAAAACGATGCGCATTCACGATGGCAGAAGGACCGAAGTACTGACCGTCCGTCCAGAAAACGGGGCAAGAGGAGGTACAAGCCGCGCACAGAATACACTTTGTGGTGTCGTCGAATCGGGCGCGTTCTTCCGCAGACTGCAGACGCTCACGTTCCGGTTCATTCGAGTCATTGATGAAGAAGGGCATGATCTCGCGGTACGCCTGGAAGAAAGGCTCCATATCGACAATCAGGTCCTTTTCGCAGGGAAGACCCTTAATCGGCTCAACGATAATGGGCTTGGTAATGTCCAAATCCTTGAGCAGGGTCTTGCACGCTAGGCGGTTACGTCCGTTGATGCGCATCGCATCCGACCCGCAAATACCGTGCGCGCAGGAACGACGGAATGAGACCGAGCCGTCGAGTTCCCACTTGATCTTGTGCAATGCATCCAGCACGCGGTCGGTGCGGTACATGGTCAGATTGAAGTCATCCCAGTATGCTTTATCCGATACTTCGGGGTTGTAACGGCGCACGCGAATCGTCACGTCATAGGTGGGGATGTTCCCGGAGTCTGAACCGGACATACCTTCAAAGAGCTTGACCGATTCCGGTTCGGGAGTTTCGTGTTCAGCCATTTTAGTACTTACGCTCCTTGGGCTCGTAACGAGTGTAGACAACGGGCTTGGTATCAAAACGCAGACCCTGCACACCCTCAAACTCAGACTCGGGATCTAGATAAACCATCGAGTGCTTCATGAAGTTCACGTCGTCGCGCTTCGGGAAGTCCTCACGGTAGTGACCGCCTCGGGATTCCTGGCGGTGCAGTGCGCCCACCGACATCACCTTGGCGAGCTGTAGCAGGAAGCCGAGCTCAACGGCCTCCAACAGGTCAAGGTTGAAGCGCTTGCCTTTATCCTGAATCGAGATATTTGCGTAGCGCTTTTCGAGTTCGTCAATGGCGGCGAGTGCCTTACGAATGGTTTCTTCGGTACGGAAAACCTGCATATCGGCTTCCATCACACGCTGCAGCTCGGTGCGGATAGCGCCAACCTTTTCAGTGCCCTGCCCGTCACGAATACCGTTGAGCATCGCGAGAGTGCGATCGGCAGCATCGTCCGGAACGGGCACGAATTCTGCGGATGCGGCGTATTCTGCGGCGCGGCGGCCAGCACGCTTACCGAACACGTTAATATCCAGCAGCGAGTTGGTTCCTAAACGGTTTGCACCGTGCACCGACACGCAGGCAACCTCACCGGCTGCGTATAGTCCTGGAATAGTCTCTTCGCTGTTGCGGTACACCTCGGTATCGTTGTTCGTTGGAATACCGCCCATCGCATAGTGCGCAGTGGGGAACACCGGAATAGGCTGGTGGTGCGGCTCAACTGCCAGATAGGTACGCGCGAATTCGGTAATATCCGGCAGTTTCTCGTCGATATGCGCTGGTTCTAGGTGAGTGAGGTCTAGAAGCACATAGTCTTTATGCGGTCCACAGCCGCGACCTTCACGCACCTCGTTCGCCATTGCACGAGCCACGATATCGCGGGGAGCTAGGTCCTTAATGGTCGGTGCGTATCGTTCCATGAAACGCTCACCCTCGGAGTTACGCAGAATACCGCCTTCACCACGGGCACCCTCGGTCACAAGAATACCCAGGCCCGCAAGGCCGGTCGGGTGGAACTGTACAAATTCCATATCCTCTAGGGGAAGACCTGCGCGCAGGGCGATTGCCATGCCGTCGCCGGTGAGGGTGTGCGCGTTTGAGGTGGTCTTGAAGATCTTGCCGCATCCGCCAGATGCGAAAATCACGGATTTCGATTGGAAAACGTGTACTTCGCCGGTTGCCAGGTCGTAGGAGACAACACCTGCAGGTCGGGGGTTGCCGTTTTCGTCTTCTGACATAATGAGGTCGAGCACGTAGAACTCGTTGTAGAACTCGACATTGTGACGCACGCAGTTCTGGTAGAGGGTCTGCAGAATCATATGACCCGTGCGGTCGGCAGCGTAACATGCGCGACGCACGGCGGCTTTACCGTGATCGCGGGTATGCCCGCCAAAACGACGCTGATCAATGCGCCCCTCGGGGGTACGGTTGAAGGGAAGACCCATTTTTTCAAGGTCGAGCACGGCGTCAATGGCTTCTTTCGCCATAATCTCTGCCGCATCCTGATCGACAAGGTAGTCGCCGCCTTTGACGGTGTCAAAGGTATGCCATTCCCAGTTGTCTTCCTCAACGTTGGCCAAAGCGGCGCACATACCGCCCTGTGCCGCACCGGTGTGCGAGCGGGTGGGGTATAGCTTCGTCAGCACCGCGGTTCGTACGCGCTGCCCCGCCTCAATAGCGGCACGCATACCTGCGCCGCCAGCGCCAACAATCACTACATCGTACTTATGTACCTGCATGATGCTCTCTCTCGTATGTCAAAAATCTTTAGTGTTTTACCCTTAGTGGGCCGGGCAGAAGCTAGGCAGCAGATTAGCCGCCGCGCCCGAGGGGCAGGGATCAAAAGCAAAGATCGTGAGGGTTCCAACCAGCAGCACAAAAGCGGATGCTGCGAAGAGAATGATCTTCAGCCACACACGCACACGATCCTTTTCGGCGTAGTCGTCAATGACCACGCGGATGCCGTTGGTGCCGTGGAGCATAGCCAGCCACAGCAGCAGCAGATCCCAGATTTGCCAGAAGGGGTTTGCCCATTTACCGCCCACGAAGCCGAAGTCGATCGCGTGAATGCCGTCCCCCACCATGAGGTTCACAAAGAGGTGCCCGAAAATCAGGACAACCAACACGACGCCGGAGAGGCGCATCCCCAGCCAGGCGAACATTTCAAAGTTGTTGCGCTTGCTGGAGGAGCGGTTATATTTCACACCATCAATCTTGTTATCGCGCAGGCGAGGAACCGAAACGCGTGATTTGAGTGGAGTAGACATGGCTTAGTGACCTCCAAGGTGTGAGAATACGATCGGCAGGTGACGAGCCGCGAATCCTGCAACGGTAATTGCCCACAGGAACAGAACAACCCACAGAATCTTGATGTGCGGGTAGGTAGCCTTCTGGTTGATTTCGGGGGAACCGTCTTTGCCTTTGCTCATCACGTGCTCGACTTTGGCGTTAGTAGCTGTTCCCCAGAAGTCGATGAGAATAATGCGAATACCGTTGAAGGCGTGGTACACAATGGCTGCCACGAGCGCGGTCTCTCCCAGACCCATCACGGGGTTTTTGTAGAGACCGAGAACGCTATTGTATGCCTCGGGAGAGATACGGACAACGGCGGTATCAAGTACGTGAACCAGTAGGAAGAAGAATATAGCGATACCTGTCACACGATGAGCAACCCAAGACCACATGCCCCATCGGCCGCGGTACAGGGTCCCCTTTGAACTATTCAGCACTGAATAACCTCCTGTCGCCGCTGAGACGACGTCGGGGTCTGTGTGTTTAACCTCGGCGGGAAGCGCGCTCAGCAACTCCTGTGATTTCATATTGTTAGTTTCAAGATACCAGGTAATTCACAGACTTATTGACACCTCGTCGCTCTATTTCGCAGGAAACTACAAGGTTAATTACGAAATAGTTATTTTGCGATACCCCTCCGTGAGCTGAGTTCATGCGGAACTAACCTTTACCTAATGTGATGCATCTCTTGATATTTTTTATCTGAGACTTTCCTGGAAATCACTCTAAGAATTCGGCATATTACAAAAGCCCCCGGTATTCTGGAACTGATGAATACTGCATTAACCCGTTTCCGCCCGCTTATTCCAGCTGGCGGTGTTGGTTCGCGTTTGTGGCCGCTTTCGCGTGCTCAGGCGCCGAAGTTCCTTCTCGACCTCACAGACTCAGGTAAATCGCTCTTGCGTGATACTTACGACCGTCTCATTGATTTGAGCAACGGCTCCGTCATGGTCGTGACCGGCACTTCTCATGCCAACGCTGTAACCCAGCAGATTCCCGAATTACGAGCCTCTGACCTCGTCTTGGAGCCCTCCCCGAAGGATTCTGCAGCCGCTATTGGTTTAGCGTGCGCTATTATTCACGAGCGTGAACCGGATGCGATTATTGGCTCCTTTGCCGCTGATCACGTCATCAACCCCGTTGATGAATTTCAACGCGTGGTGACCGAGGCGGTTATCACGGCAGCTTCAGGAAAGATTGTCACTATCGGCATTACCCCCACCGAGCCGTCGAGCGCGTTCGGATATATCAGAGCGTGCACTCCACTGGGGCTTGCTCACGCACCGAACGCCCTTGCGGTCGAGTCTTTTGTTGAAAAACCCGATAGCGAAACCGCACAAAAATACCTAGATTCCGGGGACTACACCTGGAACGCAGGTATGTTTGTGGCACCCGTATCCCTGATGCTGCAGCATCTTGAAAAGAACGAGCCCGAGCTTTACGCCGGGGTTATGAAGATCGCCAAGGCTTGGGATACTCCCGAGCGTGAGAGCATTATGGAACAGACTTGGGGCACTCTCCCCAAGACCGCAATTGACTACGCCGTTGCTGAGCCTGCCGCTGCTGCTGGCGATGTTGCGATGGTCCCCGGCTCCTTCAGCTGGGACGACGTGGGAGACTTTGATGCCGTTGCCCGTCTTAACCAAGAGAAGCATGGTGAAGGTCTCACAATTCTCGGTGACGAAGACAATGTGATCAATCAAGGCTGCAGCGGTATTGTTGTCGCGAACAGCAACCGCAAAATCTCGGTGATTGGCCTTGAAGATATCGTGGTGGTTGATACCCCCGATGCGCTCCTCGTCGCACCGCGTGAGCAGGCTCAGGCCGTGAAAGACACAGTTGCCGAGCTCAAAGATCGCGGCTTGGCTGATCTTCTCTAAAAGCGGCCATCGCTTAAATAACCACGCCGTATGGCGTTTATAACATTCTCAACACTCACTCATCGGGTGGATCGGCATGATATTCGCGCTGATCCACCCATTATTTATATCCCGGCTCTTACTTATTCAATAATGATTCTCATGTGTGATAGTCTCTGTGTATGTCCAACACACGAAAATCATTTTTGACGTCACTAAGTTCACTCGGTCTCGTATCCTCCCTGCTCCTTGCAGGATGCGCGGGCGGTGCATCCTCTGCAGGCTCCTCAGAGTCTTCGGCGGGAGCATCCTCAGGGGATTCAAACGCAAGCGCCTCTCAATCTCCCATCGTTGAAGGCAAAGGCGCGTCAACCCGCCTGGCCATCACTTATGACGGCGGCGTGATGGTGTACGACGGTAAAGATATGAAGCTTCTGCAGGATATTCACAAAGATGGTTTCCTGCGCCTGAACGATGCGGGTGATAACCGCCATCTGATCGTAGCCGATGGATCCAGCTACACCTTCCTCGACACCGGCACATGGTCGGTAGCGCATGGTGACCACTCACACTACTACACCACCGCTCCCAGCCTCTCGACACTGTCGCTTCAGGCCGACCACACCGGGCATGTTATTGCCGATAACGGTAAGGTTGCGGCATTCGCAGACGGTACCGGTACCTTTGACGTATACGACCCCGCAAACCTGGTATCCAATAAACGCACGGCAACTAACCTTGAAACCAAGCAGGTTAAGCTCCCCAATCCTCACCACGGATTCGCTATCCCCCTGCCGAATGACCAGTACCTCGTAGCAGTCGGGGATTCCAAAACCCGCACGGGCGCAGCCGTGGTAGACGCTAACGGTAAGACCATAACGGAGAACAAGGAATGCCCCGGTGTACACGGCGAAGCTATCGCGCGGGATAATACCTTCACGATCGGATGCACCGACGGCGTACTCATCTACCGGGACGGCACTTTCACAAAGGTGACAAACCCTCAAGATCCCTATTCACGCTCGGGCAACCAGGCAGGAACGGCGGACTCCCCTTACGTTCTGGCGGATTATAAGACGGATAAGGACACCAAACTTGAGCGCCCTGAGAAGTTTGCCATCATTGATACGGTCAACCGCACGCGAGAGGTATATTCGCTCCCCAAAGGAGTCAGCTACACCTTCCGTTCCATGGGCCGCGGACCTAACGGCGAGGCTCTGTTGCTTACCACAGATGGTAAGCTGCGTATCTACGACCCAGCGAACGGCACCGAGCTTGGGTCTGTACAGCTAATGAATACGTGGACCGAGTCAGAAACTTGGCAGGATCCTCGCCCGGCATTGTGGGTAGACGGTAAAACCGCCTACGTAACCGACCCTGAGACGAAGAAGCTTCACGCGGTATCACTCTCGGATGCTTCTCATCCAAAGACCCTCATGAGCATTGATCTGCCGCAGGTTCCTAATGAACTCAGCGGTGTCTCTTCCGCGAATGCGGCGCCCGTACCTGCGGAATCCCACTAGGAAGAAGTTAGAGAGTCCAAGCCCCGATACCTGAACCGGTATCGGGGCTTGCTCTGTAGGTATATATATTAAGATTGTGGGGCGCAGCTAAGACTTAAGAGATAGTGCTCCCAGAGGTTCCCAATCAGCGCCATCATAAGCATACACGTGCAGAGTATCTACCGTGAACGAGCGTTCTTGTTCTGGTAAATCGTCGAAAATCCGATGCGCTTGCCGCACCTGATCCGGCGTCAAAGAACGCCCCAAGGTAATATGCGGAACGTAAGGAAAAGGCGATGCCCACTGCCCTAACTCCTGCACGCACGCGCCATGAAGTTCGGCAAAAGTATCGGCGCCTAAGATAATGTCCAGATACTCCACCTCAGAGTTTGGGCGGAAGGTGCACACTCCCCCAGCGCGCGCCTGCACCGTACCAATTGCGGCGAGTGAATGCGCCAGTGCATCCGAACGCCAGTCGTTCTCATTCTGCTCGGTCAGCTCGCTAACATACACAGTCACATGATTACTCAAATCAGTGGGAAGAGTCATGCCGGTTCTCTTCTTCCAGTCCACAAGACGCTGCCCCAACGGTCCGTTCACGTGGGCGATCAGACTCAAATAACGCTGCCCGGGGTGAAGAGTGGGCGATGCCTCAGTGTGTGATAGATTCTCGCAGGTGTTCTTAACAGTCACAGCGTACCTCCTTCGGTCTAGCCGCGCTGTGCGGGCAAAAAACCCACTTTATCGTAGACATTCTCGATAGTAACAGTCGCTATTTCACGAGCTTTCTGAGCGCCCAGTGCCAGCAAGCGGTCAAGCTCGGCGGGGTCCGCCATAAGCTCCAGGGTACGCTCACGCAGGGGCGAAAGTTTCTCGACCACAACATCTGCCAAATCAACCTTGAGATGACCGTACATCTTACCCTCATAACGTTTGACGAGAGAGTCGATACTCTCGCCAGTCATCGCGGA
This sequence comes from Rothia dentocariosa ATCC 17931, assembly GCF_000164695.2. NCBI lineage: Bacteria > Bacillati > Actinomycetota > Actinomycetes > Micrococcales > Micrococcaceae > Rothia > Rothia dentocariosa. The sequence continues at coordinate 1,478,112 of NC_014643.1, read as the reverse complement.
ATAGATCGAGAGCAGATTAGAGACGCCAGGTTTCGCCTCACGATCATAAGCAATAACGGAGCCGTCGTCGGTCACGGCAGACTTAATCTTCTTCACAGTCGCCTTCGGCTCATCCAAAAGTTTGATAAGCCCCTTATCGGAGGCGGCAGATTTCGACATCTTCGAGGTCGGCTCCTGCAAATCATAGATCTTGGCGGTTTCCTTCACAATAATAGGTTCGGGCACCACGAAGGTTTCGCCAAAGCGCGAGTTGAACCGTTGCGCCAGGTTGCGGGTAAGCTCTAGGTGCTGGCGTTGATCCTCTCCCACCGGTACGCCATCGACCTGGTACAGCAGAATATCCGCCGCCATCAGCACCGGGTAGGTGAATAACCCCACCGAGGCGTTATCAGCACCCTGCTTCTGCGATTTGTCCTTGAACTGGGTCATGCGAGATGCCTCACCAAAACCCGTGAAACAGTTCAGTACCCAAGCAAGCTGCGCGTGCTCAGGCACCTGCGACTGCACAAAGAACGGGGAACGCGCAGGGTCAATACCGGCGGCAATATACTGGGCAGCGGTCAGACGGGTGCGTTCGCGCAGGGACTGTGGGTCTTGGGGCACGGTGATAGCGTGCATATCGGGAATAAAGAACAGGCACTCGTTGGCGGGGTCCTCCTGCAAGGCAACCCAGTTGTTCACCGCGCCAATATAGTTGCCCAAATGCATCGAATCTGCGGAAGGCTGCGCACCGGAGTAGACACGCACACGATCCAAAGACGCATTGGGAATGAGTGATTTATCCTGTTTCTTTTCGTCAGACATGATAGATACTTTCTTCAAGGGGCGCACGATGCGGACGGCCGGTTAGCCAGCGCATCCGGCATCTTATCGGCGGGTGAATTCTAGAACTGATAATCGACGACGAGCGGCGCGTGATCGCTGAACCGTTCATCATAGGAGGCGGCACGATCGACCGTTGCTTCCACGGCTTTCGCGGCGAGCGCTGGGGTAGCCATATGGTAGTCGATGCGCCACCCGGCGTCGTTATCGAAAGCTTTGCCGCGGTAGGACCACCAGGTATAGGGTCCGGGCACTTCACCCGCGAGTTTACGCGCCACGTCTTCATAGCCGATTTCGCCAAAGAATTTATCGAAGTATGCGCGTTCTTCGGGCAGGAAACCGGCGCGTTTCTGGTTTGCCTTCCAGTTTTTAATGTCGAGCTCGGTGTGCCCCACGTTGAGGTCTCCCACAATGAGCACGTGATCCGAGTGCTGAGCGAGTTCGGGTAGGCGCACGAGCATGCGGTCGAGAAAGCGGTACTTGTCATCCTGGCGGGGCGTACCAACCTCGCCGGAGTGCACGTAGGCGCTTACGACGGTCAGGGTTTCGCCGGTGGGCAGGGTGTAGTCCGCCTCAACCCAACGGCCAGCGTCCGCGAAATAGTCTTCACCGATCGTGGAGCGGGTGGCAACAGGCTGGTTTTTCAGCAGTTCACCGTTCGCATTGGGGTGCTTGCGGGTTGCCACCAATACCCCGGCGCGTCCTTTGGCGGCGGCTTCGGCGTGCAGAATATTCCAGTCGTCTTCGTTGAGAAGTTCGCGCACGATCTTATCGGGGGCACGAACCTCCTGCAGACAGAGAATATCAACGTCGCGGCCAGCGAGCCACGTGGCCATATCTTTCCTGTAGGCGGCACGAATACCGTTGACGTTCACGCTGGCGACGCGCAGAGTTTTAGCGGCGCGGCTCATTCTTCACCCCTCATTTCGTCGTTGACCATTCCCATCCCATTGGACGCTGTGGTGTTAATAGTATCTAAAGCCCGTTCTATCATGGCGCGAGATTCTTCGCTGTCGTCCGTGAGGTAGTTGGCAATTTCGCGTGACTGCACAAGCACGATCTGAAAGCTGTGGGCAAGTTTATCGGCGAGCATCGCATCCGATTCTTCGCGGTGGATGCGGCTAAATTCGGCACGATCCTGTTTGATGGATACCAGCACGATACGCACTAAGTAGACGGCGAGCGCCAGCCATCCAAGAATAAGGCCGGCCAGGATCCAACCGAGCACGCTGTTGGCGTTGAAAATTGCTAGAACGAGAAGAAGTACAAGGAGCCCAACGCCGATGCAGGACCCAACGATGGCTTTACGCACGGAGGCGTTATCGGAGTCGGCGGTGGTCACAGAATTTTGCTCGCGTGTGTGCATAACATCAATTATGCCAGGATAAATGCCTCGACATACACGTAGTGCAACGCTTTTAGGGCCGGATAGGCGTAAACTATCTGTGATGACTCATTCACTCAACTTTTCAGGTTCTGTCTCTAACTCGGGTTCCCACGAGGCACCCGAGGCTTCTGCACGTGGTTCTATGATGGAGAACGCTGAGGAACTTCACGACGATCCCACCATGCTCCCGCCGGTTCCTGGCCCTAAATATGAGCAAGTTATTCGCTACCTAGAACAAAAATATGTAATCCCGGGTTCTCCCGGAGATAAACTCCCGACTGAGCGCGCTATTCAGGAGAAGTTCAAGGTAAGCCGCCAGACGGTGCGCAATGCTATCAAGGCTCTACTGGAACGCGGACTTATCTATAACGTTCAGGGTTCTGGAACGTACGTTGCCGATCGTTCTCAGGGAAGCTACATTCCGCGGGTATGCTCGTTCGCCGAAGATATGGAGCGGCGCGGGCTGCAGGCTTCGACCAGAATGCTTTCAACCCAGTGGGTTGAGGTGACAGAAGAAATTTCACGTTATTTGAGTGTCACCATAGATTCTTCGGTGCTTTTGGTTAAGCGTCTGCGCTTGGCTGAGGGTGAGCCTATCGGTTTTGAGCTCGCCTATTTGGCGCCTGAGGTTGCAACATGCCTGCTTGAAACGATGGCCTCTGGCGGTTCACGCAAAGATCCTCACGACCATTGCGAGTACACAATCGAACACGGCATGATGCGCATGGAAGCAACCCTGATGACCGAGGCGGATGCGGAAGCCTTCAATCATCTGCCAACCGTGGGTGCCGCCGCGTTCAAGGTGACCACCACCAGCTATACCTCGCAGGGTTCACCCGTTGAGCACAGCGTGACGCTCTATAAAGGGGATGCCTATTTTTACGAGATGCTGCTGTAAAAAACTCCACAACAGGCATAAGACGTGCGATAACAGTGCCCGAGTGCGACAACAATATGCACCCGGGCATTGTCGTACCTAGAGTGTTTCATAATGGCGCGCGGTTATCCTCAGAGCCTTCTCACGTGCTGCGGCACGGAACGTTGAGCTGACGGCCAGGCTAGTTCTTCGCTGCCTGACGTTCTGCGGTCTCCACAACGTTAACCAGCAGCTCCGCGCGGGTCATGGGGCCCACACCGCCGGGGTTCGGGGACACCCAAGATGCCTTCGCGGCCGCCTCAGGAGAAACATCGCCGAAGAGTTTCTTCTTACCGGTTTCGGGGTCTTCGGCACGGGAGACGCCCACGTCCAGCAGAATTGCGCCATCCTTCACCTGATCCGCCTTGAGCACATGCGGCACACCCACGGCGGCGACAATCACATCCGCCTGGCGCAGAACCTCGTCAAGGTTCTGGGTACCGGTATGCGCCAAGGTCGCGGTTGCGTTGATCTCACGGCGGGTCAACAGCAGCCCTAGAGGACGACCCACAGTAATACCGCGACCGAGCACCACCACATTCTTACCGTTCCAGTCGATGCCGTGGCGTTTCACCAGCTCAATCACGCCGTTCGGGGTGCACGGCAGGGGTGAATCCAAAGGCTCCGAAACGTTCAGCACCAGCTTGCCAAGGTTAGTGGGGTGCAAACCGTCAGCGTCCTTCTCAGGCGCGATCTTCTCCAAAATACGGTTAGTATCAAGGTGCTTGGGCAAGGGAAGCTGCACAATATAGCTCGTGCAGGCAGGGTCGTGATTGAGCTTATCAATCTCAGCTTCAAGCTCTTCCTGGGTAATATCGGCAGGCAGATCCACACGGATCGAGTTAATGCCAATCTCCGCGCAGTCGCGGTGTTTAGCGCCTACATAGGAGTGTGAGGCGGGATCATCTCCCACGAGTACCGTTCCCAAACCGGGGGTAATGCCCCGTGCCTTGAGCGCCTCAACGCGCTCAGTCAGCTCGGATTTAATGGCGGCTGCGGTTGCCTTACCATCAAGAATCTGCGGCATAGCAGTTTTTCCTTTCTGTTCATGTCACGGATTCATCCGTGAGAGGTTTACACTGGGCAAAAGACCCCGCAGACGCTTCATAAAGCGTACAACGGGGTCTTCATAAGTTTTACCAGCTCTCACTTCCCACATAGAGCGGGTACTTACCGCAGAGCTTATTCACGCGCTCACGCAAGGCGGCGATATCGTGCTGCGGCAACAGTACCGAAGCGATAATATCGGCGACCTCGGTAAAGCCTTCGGCGTCGAAACCGCGGGTTGCCAGGGCCGAGGTACCGATGCGCAGCCCGGAGGTCACCATCGGCGGGCGGGGATCGTTCGGCACCGCGTTGCGGTTAACGGTAATACCCGCATCGTGCAGCAGGTCTTCAGCCTCTTTACCGGTGAGCTCGTGGTGGCGCAGATCGACCAGTACCAGGTGAACGTCGGTACCATCGGTGGCGATGGAAACACCCGCATCGCGCATATCCTGGTGGGTTAGGCGCTCTGCCAGGATGCGCGCTCCCTCAATCGTGCGTTTCTGACGGTCTTTGAATTCCTCGGTCGCGGCAACCTTGAACGCGGTCGCTTTCGCGGCAATCACGTGCATGAGCGGCCCACCCTGCTGCCCAGGGAATACAGCCGAGTCGATCTTTTTCTTGAGCTCTTCGGTGCACAGGATAAACCCGGAGCGGGGTCCACCTAAGGTCTTATGCACGGTCGAGGAAACCACGTGGGCGTGCGGCACCGGATTGGGGTGCAAACCCGCCGCCACCAGACCGGCAAAATGGGCCATATCAACCCACAGGTAGGCACCAACTTCATCGGCAATCTCACGGAATTTCGCGAAATCCAGTTGACGGGGGTACGCCGACCATCCAGCAATAATAACCTTGGGACGCTCCGCAAGTGCGAGCTGCCGAACCTGTTCCATATCGATCCGACCGTCTTCGCCTACCTCGTAGGCAACAACCTCGTAGAGCTTACCCGAGACGTTCAGCTTCATACCGTGCGAGAGGTGCCCACCGTGAGCCAGCGAAAGACCCATGATCTTCTCACCGGGGGTCAGCAGGGCGTGCATGACGGCGTTATTCGCCTGGGCACCGGAGTGAGGCTGTACGTTGGCGTGTTCGGCACCGAAGAGTTCCTTGACCCGTTTAATAGCCAACTCTTCGACAATATCGACGAATTCGCAGCCACCATAGTAGCGGCGGCCCGGGTAGCCTTCCGCATATTTATTGGTCAGCACTGACCCCTGCCCCTGGAGTACGGCACGCGGCACGAAGTTTTCGGAGGCGATCATTTCCAGGGTGTTTTGTTGGCGCTTACGTTCCAGATCGAGTGCTTCGGCGACCTCGGGGTCAAGCTCCGCGAGGGGAGCCTCAAGCACGGTTCGAGTCTGCTCGGTCATACCACTCCTCAAAGTGTGAATCTGCATAAAATGTGATGAGAGCTTATGATGTGACTCTCATCTTACCGTATAGGTTAGCGCCTGCACAGATATGACGCCCACCGTATGAGACGCCATACCAAGGGCTCTTTGGCATGTTCGCGGCGATCCTTGCAGCGAGTTTTCCATGCCGAACCGTGAGTATTGCCCCGAAAGATGCAGACACGCGCAGGCGGCGCATCTACACCGGGTTATTCCTGGGTCAAAATAGCGGTTGCATACGCGAAATAGGCTTCACGGTTTTCTTTCCCGAGAAGCTGAGTCTGCACCACATACCCGCTAAGCACCGAAAGCACCGCTGCACCCATGACGTTGAGCCACTGCTCAAGTTCCTCAGTGGTTACATCGAGTTCATGTTCGCCCCAGGCACGGTAGCGTTCCATCGCCATGGCGCGCAGCTGATCCATCTGCTCCCCCACTACGGCGTTGATAGCGGGCATTGAGACGGCCTCGCCCCAGGTGGCGAGCAGAAATCGGCGGGTTTTTGCCGTATCAAGAATCTTCAAGAACCCCAGAACATAATCCCACGGAGAATCCGCACGCACTTTCTCGAAGGGAGCCATATCAAGGCGTGCGGCCTCTACCATGATCTCTTCTTTCGAGGAAAAGTGGTTGTAGATAGCTCCTGCGGAGAGCCCGGTGGCGGCAATAATCTCGTTCATCGAGGTCTTTTGATACCCGCCTTTAATAAAGCATTCACGGGCGACCTCGACAATCTGTATACGCCTGTTCTTTTTGTATTCTTCACTGACTTTAGGCACGTCTTAATCCTATCGAATATTTACCCCGTATGCGTGTCAACCCAACCCGTGCACACCATAACTTTTGCAGACGGATTGGGTTGGCAATATTCACCGTGCATCAGCCTACCTGGCTGGCGCATTCGATTGTTGAGACAATGCCGAAATTTAGTGGAAGAAGTGGCGGGTTCCAGTCAGGTACATGGTGACGCCCGCATCCTTCGCGGCCTGAATAACTTCGTCATCACGGATCGAGCCGCCGGGGTGCACGACCGCACGGATACCGGCATCGAGAAGAACCTGCAGGCCGTCCGCAAAGGGGAAGAAAGCATCGGATGCAGCAACCGCACCGCGGGCACGCTCCTGGTCTTCTCCGCTGAGTGTATTGGCACGCTCGACCGAGAGTTTGCACGAATCCACACGGTTTACCTGTCCCATACCGATACCCACGGCGGCACCGTTATCGGCGAGCATGATCGCATTGGACTTGGGAGCGCGAAGGGCACGCCACGCGAATTCAAGGTCACGCAGAGTGGCTTCGTCGGCAGGTTCACCGGCGACCAACTTCCAATTCTGCGGGTTATCACCCTCGGCGTTAAGGCGGTCGGCTTCCTGGAAGAGCGCACCGCCGGAAATCGAGCGGTACTCGATAGTCTCACGCCCAAATCCTTCGGGAAGTACCAGCAGCCGCAGGTTTTTCTTGGTTTCCAGGATTTCGAGGGCTTCCGGCTCGTATCCGGGCGCCACCATAACCTCGGTGAAAATATCTTTAACGGCCTGCGCCATATCCTTGGTAACCGGGCGGTTCGCGGCAATCACGCCGCCATAGGCGGACAGCGGATCGCAGGCATGAGCCTTAGCGTACGCATCGGCAATCGGGTCTGCGGCGTTAGGGCTTGCAATTGCAATACCGCAGGGGTTGTTGTGCTTGATGACGGCGACCGCAGGCTCATCAAAATCGTAGGCTGCGCGCAGGGCGGCATCGGCGTCCACATAGTTGTTGTAGCTCATTGCCTTGCCGTGAATCTGCTCAGCCTGGGCGATACCGGGGACTGCTGCGGGGTCTACATACAGAGCCGCGCGCTGATGCGGGTTCTCGCCGTAGCGCAGGGTCTCGCTGCGTTCAAAGCCCAAACCAGCGTATGGGGGCCAGAAGTTAGCGTCTTCATCCTGCTGGAACTGCGCGGCGGTCCAGGTAGCGACGGCGGTATCGTAAGCGGCTGTATGGGCGAAGGCACCGGCGGCCAGACGGCGACGCTCCTCCAGGGAAAACCCGCCATCCCGAGCGGCGGTCACGGTACGTTCATAGTCTTTGGGGTCTACCACGACGGCAACCGCATCGTGATTCTTCGCGGCGGCACGCACCATTGAGGGGCCGCCGATATCGATTTTTTCGATAATAGCGTCTTGGTCGGCGCCGGATGCCACAGTCTCTGCGAAAGGATACAGGTTCACGACCACCAGGTCGAAGGGCTCAACGTCGAGCTCGTTAAGGGTGTCGATATGCTCCTGCTTGCGGCGGTCGGCCAAAATACCGGCGTGGATGCGCGGGTGCAGGGTCTTCACGCGGCCCTCCAGGCACTCGGGGAACTCGGTAACCTCGGTAACTTCGGTGACGGGCACACCCGCGGCGGCGATCGTGGATGCGGTTGAACCGGTAGACACCAGCTTCACGCCTGCCTCGTGCAGACCGCGGGCGAACTCCGCCAGATTAGTCTTGTCGTACACGGAAATGAGGGCGCGGCGCAGGGGCAGACGATCGAGCTTCTTCATAGACACTAATTACTCCGTTGCTTCTTGCTCGGTGAATGGGTGGTACCCCGTGGCGGGGTTTTAATACTGCCCGCATGCACCGGGATGCGGCGCAGTGCGGGCAGGAAGTTCTAGGGGTTTTGAGTTTTGGGGAGGGCAGCGAATTCTGCAAGGATCCGCACCAAGAGCTGACGTTCTTGCACCTTGATGCGCTCATGCAGGCTTTCTTCGGTGTCACCGTCCTCGACGGGCACCGCAGCCTGGGCGATAATCGTGCCGGTATCGACCCCGGAATCCACGAAATGAACCGTCAGCCCGGTGATTTTAACACCGTGGGCGAGCGCATCCCGCACACCGTGTGCCCCGGGGAATGAGGGCAGCAACGCGGGGTGAGTGTTGATAATCCGGTTCTCGAAGCGGGCGACCAGCTGCGCATCCACAATGCGCATGAACCCGGCGAATACAACGTAATCGGGGGTGTAGGAGGCGATTTTCTCTTCGAGAGCGCGGTTCCATTGATCGCGGTCAGCATAGTCTGTCGGTTCGATCAGAAAGGTTTCAACCCCGGCTGCGGCGGCTCGGTCAAGGCCGGTGCAGGGCTTATCTGCGCCTACGGCGGCGATCTCTGCGTTTAGCTCGTCAGCCTTTACGGCATCGAGAATAGCTTGCAGGTTAGTACCGGATCCAGAGACCATTATCACAATTCGCACAGCAATAGTTTAGCGCATCACATAGCGGCTGGGTAGCACCTATACCACGGGCACCGCACCAGAAATTCTGTAGTTAAGCCAATTCCGAAACGATAAGCTGGCGGCCCTCCCCCAGTCCAGATTTTCAGGGTTTCACGGTGATTCTCGTGACCGCAGACCACCGCAGGGAGGTACCCTTAACCTATGTCAAATATGCCCCCGTCGTACCCCCAAGTGCCGCCGCAGCAACCGATGCCGCCTGCGCCGAAGCGTCCGCAGCTCACTCCCGAAGAACGCCGCCGCAAGCTGATGCGCAGTTTATGGCTATTGCTTGCGGGTTCTATGCTGACCCTATCGGGAACCCCCTTCTTGCTGAGCCCCTTCCCCCTGTTTCTTCTGCTTTTTGTCTTGGTATTTCTGGGGATTGGGCTGACCATTATGGCGATAGTGCGCAATGCCCAAGGGCGGGGGCCGTGGATTCTCTACGTTGCCGCGGGGCTAAGCCTTCTTTTTGCGGGGTGGACGCTTCTTTCGGGGCTTGTCATGGCGTTGAACCCGGATGCGCAAAACTATCGGCAGTGTTACTCCCACGCACTGACGGATACAGATATGAAGCAATGTCAAGAATCCTTCGACCATGCAGTGCGCGCCAATACTTCTGTTTCGATCGGTCAACCTGCTCCATAAGCCCTTCTTGGGGGAGATTTTCAAATAATTGTGCCGAGTGAATTCTTATGATTCACTCGGCACAATTGCTATATTCCGCTGTACTCCCAGCCCTCTAGGTGTTCCCGATATATCGCCATACTCGGGCGCGAAAGTTATTTCTTCCTCTTCTTCTGTGAGGATTTCTGACCCGTGGTGGGCTCTTCCTCCGAAGATTCATCCTCGGTCGACTCAGGGGTTCCGAAGATAACAGCCATCGCCTGAGTGGGCGTGAGCTGACGCTTTTCCTGAATGGTAGTCTCGTGCGACTGCGCCGAATCTTCCGTATTCTCCTGATCGGATGCGGGCGATGCGGCAACCGGGCGCGGCACGGCAAAACGCTTATACCCGGGCTCGTGGAACTCCGCTGACGAGGAGGCCTTCTGCGACCCAGACTCCCCTGTACGAGCGCTCTGCTCTCGTGTCTCCCGATCGCCCTTAGTATCACCGCCATTACCGGAGGTTTCGGGGCGCGGAACGCGGTTAAAGACCGGCTTCCCCGGGGCTTTCTCACGCTTGCCGGGCTTGACCGTGCGCGGCGCATCCTCGGTACCCCCACCGGATTTCTCAGAGGTATCAAGCTCTACGGTGGGTTCATCCGCTCCCGCCAGCTCGATGGTTTGTTCGTCAGATGCCGCAGCCTTCGAGTCTGCAGCTTCAGCGGAACCATCTTCACGCAAGGATTCTTGCTCCGTTTTGATACCTAAACTATGCGCTCGCTGCGCCTCTTCCTGCTCGGCAAATTTATTGAGTTCTGCACGGCGGGCATGCACCTGTTTGACGCGTTCACGCCGCTGCTGAGCCCGCTCACGCGCCTGCTCTTCACGTTCTTGTGCCTCGCGTTCCTGCTCATCATTCCTGAGCTGTTCACGCTCCGCCCGCGCCGCGCGGCGCTGCTGCAGCATCTCGCTCATGCGACTGCCCAGATTGGGACGTTCATCGGCAAAACGCGGCAGCTCACGACTGCTGTCGGGCAGAAGCACATGGCACAGCAGGTTACCCAACGCAGTACCCGCACCCAGGGTTATTGCGGTCGCCACGGCAAAAGCTGCGGGCGATGCGCCTACCTCAGTAAAACGCCCCACACCCAACGATCCGCTGGAAATCCAACCCAAAATATAAGCCCACACGCCACAGAGCACGCCCACCAGCGAACCCAACACGAGCGAAGAAAGCGGCAACGCAATCACTCGGTAACGTACCTTCATGGTGATCCACTCATCCACGTGGTCTTCACCTTCACGCAAGAACCACCAACCGGCAACGGCTCCGGCGCCCAGCGAAACCGCCAGACCCGCATACCCGATCCAGCCCAGGCTCTCAGGGATAGCACCCAGCACCGGAAAGAGCGGAAGATCGCCCATCGTCGTCTGCGACCAGCCCACATGCGTATCCACGCCGAACGCAAACCCGGCGCCGGTAGTCCACGACATCGCGTAGATCACCAAGTTCGGAAGGTAACCCAGCTGCAGCAGGGTCACCGCGAGCGCCCCCACCGGCCCGGCGTGAAGTTCCTGGTAGATTGTTGCGATCTGCGACCAGCGCATCATCATGGCAACCACCAGCACCAGAGCACCGCCCATAATGAGCGAGAAAATCGCCACCATGGAGGCACGCACAATCGACCACACATAGGAGCTCGCCCACCGCGAGTACTGGCTCATCTGCGAAATCTGTTCAGCGGTGTTCACGCCCACCATACGGGCGAGCGAACGCGATTCATAGTAGCCGCCCCAGATCAGCCCGACCAGCACCACGATCTGTGGAATCAACGCCGCACCAACAATACCCAGCAGATGCCGTTCGGTGCTCGCCCATGCAAAGGCGACGGCAGCAAAAATACCGTAGGCGGCGCACCCTAATAGTACGGGTTTGAAGAATTCCCCCTCATAGGATGCGCGCGCCAGTTTCCGCCCAGACCTAAAGCATAAGAGCACCGGAATAATGCTCAGCCCCATGGGCACCAGTGTGAGCATGCCGTGCGGCAAGATAATACCGAAAGCATTCGGAATATTCAGCGGCACACCGTGCATGAGCAGCCACAGGTGGGAGGCAAGAGTTGCGAGCGCGGGAAAATCCATACGGTTAAAACCGTTGGTAAACCACACCGCCATGAGCAGAACGAGCACAAGCCCGAAAGAAAGCGCGGCGGTAAAAACTAATTCAACGATGCCCTGCAGCCAGAGTGGCATAGGGGCAGAATACCGGGATGTAGAAGAGCTACTTTTCATCGTTCTTCCATCATGCCATGAAACCTGCCAGCGCGTGTGAGCCTGCTGGGCTTTCGGGGAAATAGTTCCGGTTAATTGGCGGCTAACCTTCGTTAACCGCTCACCGTGAACAGAGGGGTTACACGAACGTTACCGATGCGCTCTCACCGCCGCGGCAACGCATACAGCTAACTGTGCCGAGCATTTCTCACGACCTTCTCAAACACGCAGGTACTCCCCCGGCGCTTACGGTGAAATATTGTGCGGAAGATTTAGTCTTCAATCCACGGATTCACCGCGGGTACGCCCCAGGACCGGTACACCTCAGCTTTTGAAGAAACGATTTCGAGGTCGTGAGCTTGGGCGCTCGCCGCCATCAGACCTTCGAGGGCGGCGGTGGGCAGGGGCTCGGCATCTTTACGTCCGTGACTGTGAGTGCCGCGCGGAGCGCTGCGTCCCGCCCATTCGAGGCTTACGCGCGCATCCACGTTGATGATGTGGTCGGCGAATCTGTCGAGAAGTTCGGCAATCCAGCGGTCGGTCTCTGGGTAGGGGTAGAGTCCTTTGAGCTCGCCTACGCTCAGCACCGAAATGTAGAGGTGTTTATAGGCGCGGCGGCGCAGAAAGGCAACAACTTTGGGATCTGGCGTGGCTTTGCGGATCTCGGCGAGTACATCCGAGTCGAGAAGCAGTCCTGAGGCGCTCATACCCCTATGCTACGCGCAGACCGGCATATTCGACGGCGGGAATACCCTCGGGGTTGGGAAGAAGCAGAAAATTGAGGAATTCGTCGCGCTTAGAAGAAATACGTGCGTAATCCTGAATGCTTACTGCCTGGTAACCGCCGCGTGCGGGCACGGATGCGGCACGCAGATTTTCCTGATAAGAGCGTGCAGGAGTAAGGGGGGATGCTGGAGATGAAGAGCTGTTGTACATTGACAACCATGCGCCGAATGCGCGTTCCTTTCGCGTTGCTCTTGCCTGTACCAAGTGCCACCTGAGGCGGCGAATACAAACCGCTTCGTCATCCGAGCCACCCGTGAACATGGGGTTGGCGTTCGACCATAGTCGGAGCTTATCAGTCGAAACTCTTGAAGCTGAATCCAGGTTACAACAGCTTTCAGGAATCTGTAAACGTGCGAACCCGTCAAATTCTTGTGATTTACATAACGCGATTATGAATGCATACCTGTATATAGCTGCCTCATGGCGGCGTAGTGTGAAGTTTTGGGCCTTCAGAGCAGGTCTACACATTCGAGAAAAATCACGGCACACTGGGTAATGTACAGAAATTTATCTTGCCTCTGATATATCACCATGTCACGCCCACTTTACGCTTCCGGAAAGAAAGAGTGATAACTGTGAAAAAGACTGTACAGATCATGGGGATAGTGGCCGCAATTTTTCTGATCATTGGGTTTGGCTTGTTCATCCTGGCCGGTTGGGGCTCACTTGTAGAGTATCATGCCCTCGAATGGAGGGGCGTGCAGCATAAAGGAGCAAGTCCCCTAACGCGAGCAACCGCCAACCTCAGCTACTGGTTCTTAGGCACCGGTTTTCTCGCCGGGCTCTTCACCTTTATTCTGCGCTTCACAACGACGACCAAGAAGACACGCAAGGCACAAAATAAGCACAGTGAGCAGAATAAAAACCCCTTGGTAGAAGGCGACCATAACCAGGTTGATTCATAGAGTCAGCATCTAAGGAGCGCCCATGAAAAAAGCTATATACACCGTTGGAGCAGTAGCCGCAGTACTTCTGGTTATCGGGTTTGGATTGCTCATCCTAGCCGGCTGGGGTTCACTCGTGGAATACCACGCCTTCGAGTGGAAGGGCATCGATCCCGCAGGAGCAAGTCCCCTCGTCATGGCGACTAATAATCTGAGCCTATGGTTCCTAGGCACCGGCTTCCTCACCGGCATTATCGCCTTAATTCTGCTCTTCACAACGGCGACCAAGAAGGCACGCAAGGCACAAAATAAGCATGCTGAGCAGAATAAAACACCCTCGGCAGAAGACCGGGAACAGATGAATTCATAAAGTCAGTTACTCAAGGGGAAAGCATGAAAACTGCACGTATGGTCGGGGCAATAGCTGCACTATTCCTCATTCTCGGTATTGGATTGTTCACCCTGGCAGGCTGGGGAGCAGTCGTTGAGTACCATGCCTTCGAGTGGAGGGGCGTTCAGCCCAAGGGGTCGAGTCCTCTCACACAGGCAGCCGCTACCCTTGCCGTGAGCGTCTTATGCGTTGGCTTCCTGACCACCATCATCACTTTTATTATGTTCTTCACAATAGTCATCAAAAATGTACGTAAAAAACGCTCAGCGCATCTTGGACATACCTCATAACGAATTACCGCGCGATTCTTTGACACCCTTGAGATAATGGAACGGTGAGCACGCCAAATCCCTTCCCCGATATCCCCGTCACCGTTGCGCAGATTATTCGGCAGGCGGGGCATAAGGCATACCAGCGCGGGCTTGCTTATGCCCGTCAGCGTGAAGTGGTGCGCTACACCTACGACGAAGACGAAAACACGCTGGAAGGTCTGGTGAACGGGAGTACCCCTATTCCCTATGAGGTAGATATTCGCTTCTTCCTGGGTTCTGACGCCGATTCCAATCTTTTCAACGCACGATGCACATGCCCGGTCGCCGCCGACTGCAAACATGCCGTCGCCCTCATGCTCACCGCACTCGACCGCGCCAAGACCGCGCGGAAAGCCCTCGACAATGCGCCCGGCGACCGCATCCGCCAGTCTATGAACCCGGAGAGCCCAGAAGATACCGTGCGACAGGTTGCGGAGGCAGCCGACGATCCCCTGGCGGCGTTGCGCGCATCCGGGGCTATTCGTTCGGCAAGCTCGCTCACCACCGAACCAGAATCTCTCTCCCTGAACGACCACGAGAATACGCATTCTTCGCCCTCGAAAATTTCGGTGTGGCGGCGCGATATGGCGCAGGTTCTCGCTGCCCGGGGTGAAGCATCCGGTATTGATTCGGCACGGGTTCCGGGGGCGCTCGACCTTTCCTTCAGCATTTCGGGTTCGTATGCGCGCGGGCGCAATATTCCCGGTGCAACCCCGCCTATCAATTTGCTGGCGCGACCGCTGATGCAGTCCAAAACCGGGCGCTGGATCAAGGGCGGGCTCAGCTGGGAGACCTTCGCCTCCAGCGTTGGTGGGCCGGTCGGTCGTCACGAAGTGTACCCCGAGCACGAACGATTCTTCGCCGAGATATACGCTATCGCACGCCCGTGGCAGAATATGTACTCTTCGCATCGGGACTGGATTTCGCTCACCGCCACGAACTCTACGCTACTGTGGGATGTTCTAGCGCGCACAGAGCAGATTGGCCTGCCGATTCTTCTCGAAGGGTTTGAGGTGACTACGGCGGTTCTGCCGCCCGCCCAGGTGAGGGTACACGCCGGAGCCGTTGAGGTCGAATCCCGACAGAACGCAGAGGCTGCCGTGAGTGAAGATTCCGCTCCTGACCTGGCTCTTCATGCCGCCTTGGGATGGGAAACCCGCGAAGATAACCGGGTGCGGCAGCTCTGGTTTGATGCCGCGCACTGCCACCCCATCGGCTCGCCACGCTCAGGATTTTTCGCGCTCGGTTCTCTTGTGCAGCGTATTTACGAGGAACAGGCGCATCGGGTGCATTGGAAGAGCACGCGCAAAGGCGCCTTAGACGCGCCGCATCGCGATGTTTTTCAGGCTCAATCTTCACAAGAGCAGGCGGAGAAGAGCTCGGGCGAAAACGAAAATTCTGAAACGCAGGCGGGCGGGCTCATTCCCGAACTTTCGTCCGAGAACGCTGCGACGCCGACTATTCCGGATCTGCCGGAGGGTCTTAATCTGGCGTTTATTCCGCTTGCCGAGCCTTTGGACGCAGCCGCAGAATCGTTGGTATCTCGCGGCGAAATGCGTATTCCGGCGGGCGAGCGCGAGGCTTTTCACCGCGAGTTCTTGCCTACCCTCACGCGGGCCGTCCCGTTCCTTACCCCAGACCCGACTTTGGCTCTGCCGAAGGTTCGTTCGCCCTATTTGGTGTTTGAGGCGCATTTTGATGATGAGATTTCGCACGATGCGCTCCTGAATTGGTATTGGGAGTACCCGAAGAACCCACTCGATGAAGAAGGCACAGACTCGGGGGTTCGCCGCCTGCCGGCGCTGGGCTTGGGCACAGAACGCGACGAGCGTTTTGAGGCGCGGGTGCTGCGCGCGGTACGGTCGGCGACCGCATCTAACCCGGTGTTGGCAGGCGGGTTTGGGGAACGCCGTTCTCAGGGATGGGAAACCCGCGATATTCTCGCTCATGTGCTGCCCGCCCTGCGGCGTATTCCCGGGGTTCGCGTGCGGCTGCTCGGTTCCGTGCCTGAGTTTACCGAGGCAACCGACGCCATGATTGAGATCAAGGTGACCGAGGGTAATTCGCGTGACTGGTTCGGGCTGGGTATCGCTATTAAGGTCAATAACTGGACTGTGCCTTTCGCCCAGGTTTTTGAGGCGCTCGATCGGAATCAGGATCGTATTTTGCTGGGTAACGGCACCTATTTTTCACTCAATCGCCCGGAGTTTTCGGCGCTGAGAACCCTCATTGAGGAGGCTCGCACGCTCAACGAAACCGGCGGTGAGCTGCGTATTAACCGGCATCAGGCGGGACTATTCTCTGAGCTGGAATCGCTCGCTTCGAGTGTGGAAACCGTGGCTTCTTGGGATGCGCAGGTCAAGAGTCTTCTCGCCCTTGTGGAGGCCGCCGACCGTGCGGGTGAGACCGCCGATTCCGAAGAAGTTTTAGAGAACGAACATTCCGATTCTTTATCTGTTTCTTCCGGCGTATTTTCAGCGAATCACCTGCCCTCTCCCCCGGGTCTTACGGCAGTCCTGCGACCTTATCAGCTTGAGGGTTTCCGCTGGCTCGCGTTCTTGAGGCAGCACCGGCTGGGCGGGATTCTTGCCGACGATATGGGCTTGGGCAAAACCGTGCAGGTGCTCGCTCTGCTTGCCCAAGCGATCGCCGAGCATGAGCAACGCGCCGATCACACCGAGTTTGCACCTTTCCTCGTGGTTGCGCCAACATCCGTGGTGGGTAACTGGGCGCAAGAGGCTGCACGATTCGTGCCGGGTGCGAAGGTGGTGACTATCACCGAGTCTACGAGCAAAAGCGGCAAGAGCATCGCCGAGCTAGTGCAGGGTGCGCATCTGGTGCTCACGAGCTATGCGCTGTTCCGCCTCGACGAAGATGGATACACCGAATTCGGTAACCACGTTCCCGAAAACGCAGAGAAGAGCACTTCCCCGCATGCAGGGTGGGGTGCGTTAATTTTGGATGAGGCGCAGTTCGTGAAGAACACGAAAACTCGCGCGTGGAAGGTGGCGCGTGCCCTAAACGCGCAGGTGAAACTCGCCATCACGGGCACCCCGATGGAGAACAACCTCATGGAGCTTTGGGCACTCTTGGCGATTGTGGCGGATGGGCTGTTCCCCTCGGCGCGAATGTTCCGCGACCTATATGCGCGCCCCGCCGAGTCCGGTGAAGACCCGCAGGTTATTGAGAAGTTACGCCGCCGGGTTCGCCCTCTGATGCTGCGCCGCACGAAGGATGTGGTCGCCGCCGATCTTCCCGAAAAGAACGATGTGCGGGTAAACGTGCCGCTCACGACGGCGCATCGGCATATTTACGATATGCATCTGCAGCGCGAGCGGCAGAAGGTGCTCGGGCTTTTAGATGATATGGATAAGAACCGGTTCACGATTTTCCAGTCGCTCACGCTTCTGCGGCGGCTGGCGCTTGATGCCACGCTTATCGACCCGGACGAATACGCCGGGGTGGCTTCCGCCAAGCTCGAATATTTGGTGGAGCATCTGCCCTCGCTCTTAGGCGACGGGCACCGGGTGCTGGTGTTCAGCCAGTTCACGGGGTATCTGCGCACAATTGCTGAACGGCTGCAGGCTGAAGGCATCGACTACCTGTACTTGGACGGCACAACCCGCAACCGCCCGCAGGTTTTGAAAGATTTCGCCGAGGGTGCGGCACCGGTGTTCCTGATTTCGCTCAAGGCGGGCGGGTTCGGACTGAACCTGACGGAGGCAGATCACTGTTTCATTATGGACCCGTGGTGGAACCCGGCGGCTGAACAGCAGGCGGTGGACCGCATCCATAGGCTGGGGCAGGAACGCGATGTGCACGTGTACCGACTGGTGGCTGAGGGCACCATTGAAGAGAAGGTCATGGATTTGAAGGCCTCGAAAGCTGCACTGTTTGATGCGGTCGTCAACGACGGTTCCTTCGCCTCGTCCCGGGTGGATGCGGAACAGATTCGTGAGCTTTTCACCCCGACTGATTCCTAACTCCCCTGCTAAGAAGGCTCTTGATGGCGAATAAAGCGGGATTTTTCACGCTTTATATAAATAAAGGCTCTTTTTATGCGTCTGGGAGGGGCTTACTGGTTTCGCGCTGGGCTGGATGCGCCCGTCACCCTAGCGTGCGAGCGCATCCAGGGGTACCGTTGAAAACGTCAGTCCCCATCAACTTTCAGGAGAAGTAATGGTCAAAAACATCACGTTCAATGACGGCAACAGCATCCCTCAGCTTGGGTATGGCGTGTGGCAGATTGAGGATAATGGTGCCGCCGATGCTGTCGGTACGGCTCTCGAAGCAGGGTACCGCCACATCGATACCGCATCCATTTATGGGAACGAGGTTGGGGTAGGTCGTGGTATTGCCGCCAGCTCCGTGCCGCGTGAGGATATTTTTCTCACCACCAAGCTGTGGAACTCGGATCAGGGTTTTGAGAAGGCTATTGCCGCGCTTGATGCATCGCTAGAGCGGCTCGGCACCGATTACGTGGATCTGTATCTGATTCACTGGGCTATGCCGCAGCAGGGTACCTATCTGGAGTCGTGGCGGGCGCTCATTGAGTTGAAAAAGCAGGGTAAGGTGCGTTCGATTGGTGTCTCTAACTTTCCGCAGGCTCAGCTGCGCGAAATTATCGCCGATACCAGCGTGACCCCGGCGATTCACCAGATTGAGCTGCACCCGTATTTCTCGCAGGAAGATATGCGCGCGGTGCACAGTGAGTTTGGTATTGTGACTGAGGCTTGGTCGCCGCTCGGTCAGGGTGGCGAGATTCTGAAGGACCCGGTGATCGTTGAGATTGCGGGTAAGCACGGTATCTCTCCGGCGCAGGCTGTGCTCGCCTGGCATCTGGCGAAGGGGATCGTGGCGATTCCGAAGTCGGTTACTCCTGCGCGCATTGCCGAGAACTTTGCAGCCGCTAATGTCACCCTGGATACAGCAGATATTGCGGCGATTGATGGGCTTACGCGGAAGGATGGTCGCATAGGTCCGGACCCTGAGAATCCTAAATTCTAGGCGCAACGTACCGCGAAGCTCTGCCGTGAGTTGTTGCGGAAGCGCAGTGAGGAATGAACGGGCACATCCGCAACAACTCGCGCCGGGTAAGTACACGAGACTCTAAGAAGATGGATGTGGTTCTAGACGCACCGAAAGCGCATTAAAAGGCCCTACGACCGAAGGACGGACATGCGCTAAGGTGTCGTCGGGTGCCGCGTCCGAAATACTCTCTTAGTCATACGCGCTACCGGATGCCCGTTCCTGCGACGCGCATTCGGGGTTCAACCCTATCAAGAACGTTTATTCGTTTTCTTATGCACCGCATCCGAGCGCCCCGGCTCACCCGCATCTACCAGCAGCGAGAGCGAAATACGGCGGCGAGACGCATCCACCTCAACAACTCTCACAGTCACGATATCGCCGCTTCGCACAATATCGTGCGGGTTCGCAACATACTCGCGGCTCATCTGCGAGATATGAATCAGCCCATCTTGGTGCACCCCGATATCGACGAAGGCACCGAAGGCCGCCACATTCGAGACGGTTCCCTCAAGCACCATCCCAACGGTTACGTCCTCAAAGCGAGAGATATCCTCAGAGAAGTGTGCGGTACGAAATTCGGGGCGCGGGTCACGCCCGGGGCGGCGCAATTCCTCAAAAATATCGTGCACGGTGTATTCGCCGATGCTCCTGTTCACGTAGTCGGCGGGGTCGAGCGCGGTGAGCGGGTCTTCCCCGTCACTGCCGATAAGCCGCCCGGATTGCCAGAGCGCCCCGTGATTCCGCTGCGCATCGGCGATAATACGCCGCGCCACAGGGTACGATTCGGGGTGCACGGCAGAGGCATCCAGCGGTTCGGTACCGTGCAGAATCCGCACGAATCCCGCCGCCTGTTCATAGGCCTTAGCCCCTAACCGAGGAACGTTCAGAAGCTCTTCCCGGGTGGTGAAAGCCCCATGTTCGTCCCGGTACGCCACGATATTTTCGGCAATCGTGCGGTTAAAACCGGCAACACGCGCAAGCAGTGCGGCGGATGCGCTGTTCAGGTGAACCCCCACCGCGTTTACGCAGTCCTCAACCGTATTATCGAGGGCGCGTCTTAAAGCGGTCACACTGACGTCATGCTGGTACTGCCCTACGCCTAAAGACTGGGGATCAATTTTGACGAGTTCGGCGAGCGGGTCTTGCAGCCGCCGAGCGATCGAGACCGCCCCGCGTACCGTTACATCAAGATCGGGCAGCTCTTCGCTGGCGAGCTCAGAAGCCGAATATACGGATGCCCCCGCCTCTGATACGGTAACCTTTTGTGCCGCCTTATACCCTTGAGAACGCAGCTTCGCCAGCAGTTCGGCGGCGAGTTTATCTGTCTCACGTGAGGCGGTGCCGTTGCCAATGGCAATAAGTTCCACGCCGTGGGTGAGCACCGCATCCTCGAGGGCAGCGAGCGCACCGGCACGGTCGTATCGAGGCGCGTGCGGGTACACCGTGAAGGTTTTCAGCACGTGCCCGGTGCCGTCAATAACCGCGCATTTCACGCCGTTACGCAGCCCCGGGTCAAGCCCGAGGGTGACTTTTTGCCCGGCGGGCGCGGCAAGCAGAAGGTCGCGCAGGTTCGAGGCGAAAACGGTGATGGCTTCGCGTTCTGCCATCTCGAAGAGGGCATTGCGTATGCGGTCTGCCAGGCAGGGGTGTAGCCGTTTGCGCCATGCGGTGCGCACGGTTGCGGCGAGCCAGCCGAGCACACGGTCTTCGCTGTCGACGGTGTTGAGAACCTGCACGGGTATGCGCAGCGCGGCGGCGACTTCACGCTCGTATCCCGAACGAACGTTCTCGTAATTTTCGGCGAGGGCAAGCGCGGCGGCGCGCGCTTCTCCGCGGAGTTTGCTCAGGGGCGGAGCTGGTGTGGCACCGTCAATACTGAGCCGCACGATTCCGGCTTCTTTGGCGCGAAGCAGGGCGAGAACCCGGTGCGGGCGGATACGCCTGATACTATCGGAGAAGTCGAAATAGTCGGCAAATTTTGCCCCTTCGGCTTCTCTCCCGGCGATAACTCGACTAGAGATCATTCCGGTGGCAACCATTCTTTCGTGAAGGCGTTCGGCGAGCGTTGGGTCGGTCAGCGCCCGGTCGATCAGGATAGCGCGGGCGCCGTCGAGGGCTTCTTCCACCGTTGTAATTCCGGCGTCTTCGGATTTTCCGGCATCTGCCGCATGTTTATCGTCGGTTTCATCCGGTTCGTCCACATAGGCTGCGGCAATATCGTAGACCCCGGCAAGGGGAACTTCGAGCAGGTCTTCAACGAGCGCCTCCAGACCTGCCGCGCGGGCACGCTGCGCCTTGGTGATGCGCTCACTCCGGTAGGGCGCGTAGAGCGCTTCGAGGTCTTGTTTACTGGATGCCGCCCCCACCCCCGTGATGAGCTGTTCGTAGGTAAGCGGATCGATCAGCCCGTCTTCGCGGCGTTGAGCAAGCGAGCTGAGAATATTCTCGCGGCGAGTTTCGAGCGCACGCAGGGCATCGAGCCGGGTGCTGATAGCACGCAGGTGGGTGTCGGTGAGCGCGCCCGTAGCTTCTTTGCGGTATCGAGCGATAAACGGAACCGAAGACCCGGAGTCGAGCAGGTTTACGGCGGCACGAACACGCGTGGGTTTGAGGTCTAGTTCGTTAGAGAGCATCGTCAGGATGCGGGTGTTCGTAGCTTCGGTGCGCTCGTGTTTTTCGCTCATTCTCTCAGTTTCGCATTCTCGGGTGTGCTGTGCCAGTCTTGCGGGGCGTGCGGCGCGGGGTATGTTGCGCATCGGAGCGTAATAAATTTTACAGCTATGGTCCCGCATCTAGAATAGGTAATAACATCACATCGCTATTTTTCAGATAGTCCGGCGATTGTGCAGAAGTTATGCACCGGGGCATAGAAGATGACATGACGGTAGCCGGTTCACGGTGGACTGGCTGGAATAGCCGCCCGAAAGAAGGTTTCGCATGTATGGTCGTGCTGACGATCGCGCACAGGCGCCTTCACGTTCATCTTTGCCGCCGGGGTACGCCGAATTTCATCAGCAATTTGGCACGCTGATTACCGCCTTGGCTGCGCAGGGCTGGACTCCGAGCGAAACGCACCGGCGTATTCGTGTTCTTTTCCGCAAGTTAACCGGGAACATCTTGATTTTGCTTTAGATTCTGGCATGTGGGAGTTTGGTTCACACGGCGAGCAGACTCCCACCCATGTTTTGCTGGCGACCGCCGTCTGGTATGCGGTAGCAGAGGCTTACGGTTTGGCACCTGATGGTTCCTATGCCGCAACAACTCTGGATGCAACGGTCATGGCGGATATGCTGCGCTTATTGGAGAGCGCACGGGTTTCACCGCAGAATATCGCCCTGATTCTAGGGAAGGTGGGTGCTGGACTCAAGTACTTGGCGCTGCATCCATATACGCAGCTTGATGAGCTTACCTACCGCGATGTGTGCCAGCATCTTCCGGCTGAGTCTCAAGACGTGGCGCACGGTTCGTTTGTATGGCCGCCCTCCTGCGAGAGCATTCGTGATCAGCTGGGCGATGGCGGATGGTCAACCGCCATGCTGCGCACCGGTGTGTGTCCGCCCGATTATGCGGAGTACAACTGGCAGCTGAGCGGCACTTCGCTCACGGATATGGAGTTCCGCAACCAACTGGGCAGCTTCATGAGTTACTGTATTCGGTATGATCGGCAGCCGACGGTGCTTGCCTACGGAACCTGGTCTACCATGCGCAGTAATCTGGGCCGGGTGCCGTTTCTAGCGGCGGTGCGCGCGAAATATGGATCGTGGCATACCGCCTTGCAAGTGGGCCGCACAATGGTGACCGACGCCCTGCAGATGACGAAGAGTGAGGTCGCGCCGGTGCGGGTGCCGCCACATCCGCCCAGTATTTCGCCCGAGCAGCTTGCGGTGCAGGGTATTGGGGTTGTGAAGTCTGAGCAGACGGTTTCTGCCCGCGACCGTTGGGATGAGGTGACGAACTCACTCGGTCAGCGTTTGGCGAGTCTGCCTTGGAGCAGGCATCTGCGCACCTATTATGTGCTCACGGGTGCCGCGCATGCTAACGCAATGCCGCTTGTGTGTATCTACCGCTCCCCCGCCGGGTTCCTGTGCGAAATTGCGATGGAGGCTGAGGTTTTGCCCAAGTTCAGCACCGACTATCTGCGTTCGCGCGGGTGGGCGGCACCGACCCCCATGCAGCCTATGTGGAACCGGAATGTTTTTGACCCTCATGAGGCCGCGCAGGATGTAGTACAGGCGATGCGCTGGGGTATGGGCTGTTCCCGCTGGGACTACTACCGCACGGATGACCTGGTGCTGGATGCCGAGGATACCTCGGGCACCGAGGCCGGTTAATCCGGGGCGCGGATTCTTCCGTTTCTCCTCCCCTATCACGCTAAAAGGCTCTTGATGTGAAAAAGCGCTAGTAACGCCGCCCTATTCACATCAAGAGCCTTTTTATACCGGAAGTAATGCGGAACAGATAACCGCCAAAGTGTCCTTACTTATTATTCTTCGGTGCCTTCATATCCACCACCGGATGCGACTGCGTAATGCTGGTCTCCGGGATTTCGGGGTTGATGCTGTTCTTCACGAACCACCCGATAGTCAGCAGGATGAACCAGATGGGCATGAGCATCAGACCGGTGAGAGTGTCTTTATCGGTAGCAAGAATCCCGATGATGAAAGCAAAGAACGCAAGCACGATCCAGCATGCTACCACGCCGCCGGGCATGGGATAGGTGGTCTCCCGGTGCAGGTTGGGGCGCTTCGCGCGGTAACACAGGTAGCTGACGAGGATCATCGACCATACGAAGATCACAAGTACCGCCGCCATCGTGGTGACCAGCGTGAACGCCTCAATAATCGAGTCGCCAGCATAGAGCAGGGCGATGCTGGAGAGCAGCAGAATCGAGGTGAGGAACAGCGCATTGCGGGGCACACCGCTCCCGGAAAGGTTACCGAGGAACTTCGGGGCGTAACCTTCCTGCGAGAGACCGTACACCATGCGCGAAGTCGAGAAGATACCCGAGTTCGCCGATGATGTTGCCGAAGTCAGCACCACAACGTTCACGATATGCGCCGCAATGGCAATACCGGCGAGGGTAAACATGGTCACGAAGGGGCTCTTGGCCGGATTAATTTCACGCCAGGGGTTTACCATCAGAATAACGATCAGGGCACCCACATAGAAAATGAGAATACGAACCGGCACTGAGTTAATAGCCTTCGGCAGAGTCACCATGGGGTTCTGGGTTTCGGCGGCGGTAGTACCTACCAGCTCGGACCCCATAAAGGCGAAGACCGCGATCTGGAAGGCGCCTAAGAATCCGGTGGCACCGTTGGGGAAGAACCCACCGTCGTTCCACAGGTTGGCTACCTGAGCGTGAGCACCGCTGGGTGTCGTGAAGCTCGTAGCAACCATAATGGCACCCACGATAATGAGGGCGCAGATGGCAACAATCTTAATCATGGCGAACCAGAACTCGATCTCACCGAAGTTCTTCACCGAGGGCAGATTCAGCGCCAGCAGCGCAATAATCACGACGAGTGCTGGAACCGCCTTCGGTAAATCGGGCCACCACAGCTCGGTATAGCCCACGATTGCGATAATATCTGCGACCGCGGTGACCACCCACATGAACCAGTACGACCATCCAAGGAAAAACCCTGCGGGGCGCCCGATCAGGTCGGTAGCAAAGTCTGAGAATGACTTATATTTCAGGTTTGATAGAAGGATCTCACCCATCGCACGCAGCACCAAGAAGATAGCGGCGCCGATAACCATGTAGACCAAGAGGATAGATGGACCAGCTTTAGAAATTGCCTTACCGGAACCCATGAAAAGCCCGGTACCAATAGCACCGCCGATAGCAATGAGCTGGATGTGTCGGTTGCTCAGCCCGCGGTGCAGTTCTTCAGCATTATCTGTCGTGTCTGCCGCCGATGCGGCATTATCGTGAGGTTGCTGCATGACAGTTCCTCTTTCGTGGTTGGGTCCCGCAGCCGAGCGGGACAGCCCCGGCTTTCGGGGCGGCAAGTGCAGCACTCAGCCCGTAAGATACGGTGAGCTATCACAACTTTTGAATATATATTCTACATAACAGGGACGGTATTGTGTAATTATCTCCAGGAAGTGTGTCGCGTATCTATAGCATGCGTCACGAACAATAAAATCTTTATATCGAAATTCAAAAAATTTCGGAAGGAATCTGTGAAAAACCCTTGACAATAAGCCTTACTTTCGGAAAACACGGCGCACGTGAGGTACATCCCTTTACTGCCTAACTCGCCACATCTTCAAAAGAAAAATTCTCATCATATATGATTTCTATACAAATTTAAGAATATCTATACATATTGGGGTCTGTTCTGGTACATGCCGTATGCCATCGCCTCATAAGACACAGCGGGCGGGATACCGCACGTTTTCTCTACGTGCTGCATCCCGCCCGCTCATGAGGAAGAAATAAACTCGCTACTCAGATTCCACCCGTGCCGACTCCGCAAGAAGGCGCTTACGCGCGTGACGGCGCACCATAATCTCGTACCCAAGCTCAACCCCGATAAACCAGATAGGGCTGAGCGCCAGAGCCAACCCGGTTTCTGGCTGCAAACTCAGGGCGTAGATCATCAAAGCGAAGAACACTAAACCAACCCAGCTCATCGTGCGACCGAACGGCATCTTATACTGCGAGGCTTCATGCCGTTTAGGGAACTTCTTGCGGTATACCAGGTACGACACCAGAATCATCGACCACGTGAAAATACCCATAATTGAGGCCACCGAAGTCACGACAGTAAACGCTTCCAGAAGCTCACGCCCAAACGCCAGCATCACCAGACTGAAAAGCAGAAGAACCGTCGTTAGGTACAGGGCGTTCGTGGGCACGCCGTTCTTCGAGAGCTTCTTCAGGAAGGAAGGCGCATTCCCATCCTCCGCCAGCCCATACACCATGCGCGAGGTCGAAAAAATACCTGAGTTCGCCGAAGACGTTGCCGACGTCAGCACCACAAAGTTAATGAGCGAGGCGGCAATTGACACACCCGCCAGTGAGAACATCCCCACGAAAGGACTCATATTAAGGTCGAGTTTATCCCAGGGAGTCACCGCAAGAATCGCCGACAGCGGCAGCACATAGAACAGCACCATGCGGAAAGGCACAGCGTTAATCGCACGCGGCAGGGTACGTTCGGGGTTCTTCGTCTCTGCCACGGCGGTACCCACCAGCTCAGCGCCCACGAACGCGAACAACGCAATCTGGAACGAGCCCAAGAAACCCGTTAAACCGTGAATAAACACCCCGTTGCCCGAAGGTCCCGGACGATCCCACAGGTGCGTGATGGAGGCGACCGTTCCATCCGGGCTCGTAAACCCGAACACGACCATCACGGCACCCACGGCAATAAGCGCCAGAATCGACACGATCTTAACCATGGAGAACCAGAACTCGATCTCACCGAAGTTTTTCACCGACGGCAGGTTCAGTGCCAACAGCGCCCCGATTACGATAAGCGCGGGAATAAATGAGGGCAGCTCGGGGAACCAGTAATGCGTGTAATCCGTAATCGCCAGCACATCCGCAATACCCGTGGTCACCCAGAAGAACCAGTACGACCAGCCGACGAAAAAGCCCGCGCGAGTACCCAAAATATCAGATACGAAATCGGTAAATGACTTGTACTTAGGGTTCGACAGCAGAATCTCGCCCATCGCACGCAGCACAAAATAGATAATGATGCCAATAATCGCATAGACAAATACGATGGAAGGGCCCGTCAGCGAAATAGTCTTCGCCGATCCTAAAAATAACCCCGTACCAATTGCACCGCCGATAGCGATGAGCTGGATGTGCCTGTAACTTAATCCACGCTGCAGGCTCTCTTCACCCGTGGAACTCTCATTCTCGGTAACTGTATGCTTGGAAGGCCGCTGTGTCACTATTCCTCTTTTCTGTGTGTGCTCTGCCCTGCGGGCTACAACCTCAACAGGAAGCCCCGACCTTCGGGGCATCACGATGCAGTTCAGATTTTCGCACGAGCACGGCTCACGGAAAATCGCATCGTTACGCCATGACTACACAGAATTCTACCCGCAAAAGATGCATACCTCGCATAAACCTTGGCTAAGCCTATGCTATCTGGGGGTGGCGACACGCCGACGATGCTTCTCTCAGCCAGCACTCTCCCCCGCTAAAACGCTGAAAAATAATGCTTACCGCAAAAATTATGTTAAAACTTTACGATTAAATAAACTTTCCTGAGGTTTGCCGCTACAATTGCAATGCCCGATGTGGAAATACCGCATCACTCATCTCATCACAAAACATCAGGAGGACACTCACTCATGGGTAAACTATCAAATGCTGCACTGCGTCTCACCGCTGGCGCGCTTGTGCTCGATGCGGGAGTCAAGAAACTCGGCGCCGACGAAGGTACCTACGCATATCTGCAGCAGATGGCGGCATCCGGTGTGCCCGCCGTCGCCAAGCTCGACCCCAAAACCTTCGGTAAACTTATTTCCTACTCGGAAACCGTGCTCGGCGCCACCCTGCTGACCCCCTTTATTCCTGCCCGCCTCGCGGGTGCAGGGCTGACAGCCTTCGGCGCGAACCTCATGACCATGTACTTCCGCAACCCCGACATGCACGATGGCGCATTCCGCCCCACCCAGGATGGGCAGCAGCTCGCCAACAACATCGTGATTCTCGGCGCGGGTCTGGCGTTGCTGTTCTCCGACAAGAAGAAGTAGCCTGCACGGCGACTTCGCGGTCGCAAAGACCAAACGGGGGCAGTTTCTTCAGTACAATGAAAAACTGCTCCCGAAATTTTTAACTCCCCAGAATTTTTAACAGTGCCTCTCTCCGCGCGCCGCTACGTTATCCTGATAGGTATGTCATCTCAAGAGCAGAACGCGCAGACCACCGCATCAGCCAACGCCGATGCACCCCAGACGCCCGAGAAGAAAACGGTACCGCCCGAGTTCTTCCGCCAGCCCTACTCCTTCGTGCGCCGCGGCGACCGCCTGACCTCGCGCCGCCAAAAAGCGTGGGACACGTACTCCCAAACCCATGTGCTCGACATACCCCGGCTGCGGGCAGATACCTCTGTAGCCCCCGAAGCCGCCTTCGACCCGGTCACAATCTACGGGCGCGAAGCCTACCAGGTGGTCGAAATCGGTTCCGGGCTGGGTGAAGCAATCGTGCACCGCGCCTGTGAAATGCCCGAGGCAAACTTCCTTGCCGTTGAGGTCTATACCCCCGGCATTGCGGATCTGCTGCTCAAGATGGGGCAGGCCGGGGTTGAGAATGTGCGCGTCGCTCAGGCTAACGCCCCCGAACTGCTCGATAACATGCTGGAAGAAAATTCGGTTGATGAGCTCTGGGTTTTCTTCCCCGACCCTTGGCACAAGTCACGCCACCACAAACGCCGCCTGGTCTCCCCCGCTTTTGCCGACAAGGTTGCGCGCGTGCTCAAACCCGGCGGAATCTGGCGCCTTGCTACCGACTGGGAAGAATACGCTCACGTGATGCGCGATGTCATGGAGGCACACCCCGACTTCGAGAATCTGCATGCCGGTGAAGGCGCTACCGAGGACGACCCCGTGGGTGGTTGGGCGCCGCGCTGGGAGGGGCGTATCCTGACCAGCTTTGAGAGGAAGGCTCGCGAGGCGGGCCGCCGTGCCCACGACCTGACCTATAGGCGTAAATAAGTTATCTGCTAGGGAAGGGGGTAACGATACCTTCCGGCGACGCCATCGAATAAAGCTAGGGAGATAAAGCAAGAACCGCTTGCCTAGCAAACGGTTCCAGATGCTCTTTCAGCATCTTGGCTGATGAGCTATATCAACCGTACCACACTGGCTGTCCGCCCCTATTTCTGCCGGTACAGCACTACCGCCGAGGAGCGTTTGCGCGGTGCCGGGCGCTGCCCCCGCTGGATGTTCACCACATCCCCGCGGGTGCTGGCCGCGAACACTCGTTCCGCCAGCCCCAACTTGGCGTGCGCATCCTCAAGCTGAGCCTGCAGGCGGGCAATATGATCCCGGTGTTCCTCAACCATCTCTTCAAGCTCAATAATCCGGCGGATTCCCTCAAGCGAAACGCCTTCCTGCGAGAGCTGCTGAATACGCTGAAGTAAATCCACATCGCGCTGCGAATAGCGCCTGGCCTTACCCGGCGCACGCGAAGGCTGCACCAACCCCAGGCGATCGTATTGGCGGAGTGTCTGCGGGTGCATCCCCGCCAGCTCCGCCGCTACCGAAATCACAAAAACCGGCCGGTCGGCGCTGTAGGCAGATGCCGACGACTGCTTGTTATGGGCACTCATAAGCTACCTAACTTTCTTCAAAAGGTCCTCACGGGGGTTCTCCTGCGGTGCCAGAGCAATGAATTTCTCGAAGGCTTCCTTCGCCTCATCGCTTAGGTTCTGCGGCAGGTGTACCTCGGGGATCACCAGCAGGTCGCCAGTGCCCGACTTGGTTGTGAACCCGCGTCCTTTCGCACGCAGTTTACGGCCCACGCTGCCGGGGGTCAGCCGCAGTTTGACGGTTTTACCGCCGGGTACGGGTACTTCCAGCACGCCACCGTTGACTGCCTCATCCAGGGTGACGGGGGCGCGCAGCACCAGGTTGTTTCCCTCGCGGCTGTAGTGCGGGTCATCTGAAACGCGCACGGTCACCATCAGATCGCCGCCGGTGCCGGGGCGTCCCTTACCACGCACACGCACTTTCTGCCCGTCCTTCACACCCGCCGGGATGCGCGCCTCAGTACTCGTACCGTCCGGCAGGAACACGGTCGCCTTGGTGCCCGTGTACGACTGCGGCAGGGTAATACGTGTGCTGGTGGAAAGGTTGTTGTCCTGCGGGGTATGCTGGCGCCCGCCGCCGAAACCTTGAGCGCCCCCGAACCCGGTGGCATCACCAAAGTCGGCGCTCGTGAACCCGGCGGTACGGCGTGAACCACCCGCGCCGCCAGCGCCACCACCGAAGAGTCCGCCGAGCAGATCCTCAATGTTGATACCTTCGGCGCCGCCGCTGGTTGTGAAGTGCACGTTTTGGCCGTTAAATCCGCCGAAACCACCGGCACCGCCAAATCCGCCAGCGCCGCCTCCGAAGCCGCCGTTAGCGAACCCTGCGGCACCGTATTTACGAATCTGGTCGTATTCTTCGCGCTGCTTCTTATCCGAAAGCACATCGTAGGCTTCGGAGACTTCCTTGAATTTCTTCTCCGCTGTCTCGTTCCCGGGGTTTAGGTCGGGGTGGTACTTGCGTGAGAGCTTGCGGTAAGCCTTTTTAATATCAGATTCAGAGGCGTCTTCTTTCACGCCGAGCGTTTTGTAAAAGTCTTCTGACAACCAGTTTTCGCTTGCCATGTGTTCTCCTTTCCCGTCGTCCGGGGTTCTTGTAACTGCCCCTAAGAGGGCGCAACCTTAGTTTTTAATCCTATATAAAGTTTAGTCTACTAGACTCAATTTTGGAAGAGAAATCCCAGAAAATCCGCGGAAATATACGGCAAACGGGCGGGCTCTCAATTCCTCAAGAACCCGCCCGTTATGTGCTCTACGGAGCGTTTACTCGGCGACAGCCACCGCAACCTGGGCGGTGCGCACCACGCGCTCTTTCACGCGGTACCCGTATCGCAGAACCATCGAAATATGGTCCGGTTCTACCTCGCCGGTTGGCTGCTGCATAACCGCTTCGTGAATATTCGGGTCGAAGGGCTCGCCCACCTCACCGAAGCGTTCCACGCCCTGCTTGCCAAGAGTTTCCTCAAGCTTGGTGGCGATCGCAGCGAAAGGACCTTCCTGTAGGTCGCCGTGCTTGCGTGCGGCGTCAATATCGTCGAGCACCGGCAGAAGCAGGCTCACAATATCGCTCGCCACGAACTCCCGAAGCTGCTCCTTCTCGCGGGCGGCACGGTTCTTGAAGTTCGTGAACTCCGCCTGCAGGCGAAGCAGGCTGTCCAGGCGTTCTGCCGCGAGTTTCGCATCCTCTGAGGGTGCTTCCTCACTCGGCTCGGGGGTTTCCCCCGCCGCAGCATCGGCTACGGCAGGGGCTTCCTCAGCCTCGGGGTGACCCTCGGCGGCGGGGGCGTTGAATGCCTCCTCCAGTGGGTCGCCCGCAGTGTTCTCGTGTTCAGCCATGATTACTTCTTCTCGTCTTCGTCCTCGTCGATAACTTCGGCGTCTACCACATCTTCGTCATCTTCCTTGGAGGAAGAAGCGGAGTCTGCGTTAGCCTCTGCCTGCGCGGAAGCGTACAGAGCCTCGCCCAGCTTGGTCTGGGATGCCTGCAGCTTCTCAAGAGCGGACTTCACGGCATCGTCATCATCGCCTTCAAGAGCCTTCTTGAGCTCGTCGACATCGCCCTGAACCTCAGTCTTGACGTCTTCGGGCAGCTTCTCGCCGTTCTCCTTCAGCAACTTATCGACGGAGTATGCCACGGACTCTGCCGCGTTGCGGGTGTCGGCTGCCTCGCGGCGTGCCTTATCCTGCTCTGCGTGAGCCTCAGCATCCTTGACCATGCGGTCAATGTCTTCCTTCGAGAGGGAGGTACCGCCGGTGATGGTCATGGACTGCTCAGCACCGGTGCCTTTGTCCTTTGCGGAGACGTGCACAATGCCGTTGGCGTCAATATCGAAGGTGACCTCAATCTGGGGTACGCCACGCGGTGCGGGGGCGATACCGGTCAGCTCGAAGGTACCCAGGTTCTTGTTGTCGCGGGTGAATTCGCGCTCACCCTGGAACACCTGAATCGACACAGAAGGCTGGTTGTCTTCAGCGGTCGTGAAGGTCTCAGAACGCTTGGTCGGGATAGCGGTGTTGCGCTCGATCAGCTTGGTCATCACGCCACCCTTAGTTTCGATACCGAGGGACAGCGGGGTCACGTCGATCAGCAGAACGTCCTTGCGGTCGCCCTTGAGCACGCCTGCCTGCAGGGCTGCACCCATTGCCACAACCTCATCGGGGTTAACACCCTTGTTGGGCTCACGACCGGTGAGTTCCTTCACCAGGTTAGCCACGGCGGGCATACGGGTGGAACCACCCACGAGCACGACCTCGGAAATATCCGAAACCTTGATGCCTGCTTCCTTAATAACGTCTTGGAAGGGCTTCTTGGTGCGTTCGAGCAGGTCGCTGGTGAGGTCCTCAAACTTTGCGCGAGAGAGCTTCTCGTCCAGGTGAATCGGGCCTTCGGGGGTTACCGAGAGGTACTGCAGCGAAATGTTGGTGCTGGATGCGCTGGAGAGCTCCTTCTTAGCCTGCTCAGCTGCCTCCTGCAGACGCTGCAGAGCGATCTTGTCTTTGGAGAGGTCTGCGCCGGTCTTGGACTTGACCTGCTCAAGCAGCCAGTTCACAATGCGCTGATCCCAGTCGTCGCCACCCAGACGGTTGTCGCCGCTGGTTGCGCGCACCTGAATGGTGGAGAAGCCATCTTCATCCTTGCCAACTTCAAGCAGGGAGACGTCGAAGGTACCGCCGCCAAGGTCGAAGACCAGAATCAGTTCGTCTTCTTTACCCTTGTCCAGACCGTAAGCCAGTGCAGCTGCGGTCGGCTCGTTCACGATACGCAGAACGTTCAGACCCGCGATTTCGCCAGCTTCCTTGGTGGCCTGGCGCTCAGCGTCGTTGAAGTATGCGGGAACGGTGATAACCGCATCGGTCACCTTGTCATTCAGGTATGCTTCAGCATCGTTCTTGAGCTTCTGCAGAATACGTGCAGAAATTTCCTGCGGGGTGTATTTCTTGCCGTCAATTTCAGTCGTCCAGTCGGTGCCCATGTGGCGCTTGACGGACGAGATGGTGCGATCAACGTTAGTAACCGCCTGGCGCTTTGCTACGCTGCCCACCAGAACGTCGCCATCCTTGGAGAATGCGACCACGGAGGGGGTGGTGCGGGCGCCTTCAGCGTTAGGGATAACTTCAGGTTCGCCACCTTCAAGGGTGGATACGACCGAGTTAGTGGTGCCGAGGTCAATACCAACTGCACGTGCCATGTTTTGTACTCCTTAGTGTTATGCCCCGCTTCTTGGCGAGGCGGGTTCCTTGGTTAAATCTTCGGGGCGTAAGGGGTTTTAGACCGAGCGCATGCACGGTGAAGATGTGCTGGGATGCTGCCCGGTGAGTGCCCCCTTGAGCCTCATGTACTCAAGTTTTACACATGTTTGGGTGGATGTCAACAGACTTGAGTGAAAAAGACTCAACTTTTTGAAGTGAGTGGGAGTTATGGTGCGGTGGCAAGGGGCGATGTGTTGGCGATTTTGGTGCGGAAATAGGCGGAAATTAGGGGTTATTTGGGCGATAACTTGCCTGGATGCGGGTTTTTTATCTCTACGCAGCGAAATATATGAGGTTAACAACGGAAAATCCGACGCATACGGTCACCCTCGCCCTATGATGGAAGGTGAACATTTACTTCAGACCATCGGAAGAGTTGATTATAGTGACCATCCAACTTTTACCTGCTTCTATCCTGGGAGCTATTACGGTAATTGCTGTTCTTTGCCTGATATTTAGATGGTTTGGGCTCAAAAAAGTAAGATCGTTCTACATTTGGGTTAGTGTACTTGCTGTTCTTGGTGGAGCTTGGGCTTTCCTCTTCCCATTAGCCATTAATACTGATTTCAGTAAGAACGGTGACGGTGCAGCGCTGCGTCGGATATTTCTCTGTACAACCGGTGGGTTCTTAGGCCTTATTGTCTTAGGTGAATATCACCGCAAGAATAGTCTCGAAAAGGCCAAGAACGATCAAGACCGTGCACGACAGGAAACTAAAGATGCAGAGAAATATAGATATAAAAAATCCAGGTTTTTATGGGGCGTTTTCACGCTTATTGAAATCACTATTTTATCCTTTTGGATACTTATTCCTAGTTACTCGGCCAACGCCTCAACTTTACTAGATTTTTGGAAAATATTAGATAATCTATACAGAACCGATAACATTATTTATCTCTCGTTTTTTACAATTATTACGCTTACCCCACCTATAGTCGCAAATTCCATCCCTGGATTATTCTCATCTCCACACAACAAAAATGCATATTACCACTGTGCAACCTGGTTTATAGCCCTTCTCGTGGCAAGCTGGGCATTACGTCCAATAAGCTTTATTGACCATTTAAAAAATAACAGTGAAAATTATTGGAGAGATTTAAAAAATATATTTTCCTTTAACAATTCTCCTAATTTTCCTTTGTTTATACTAACATTAGTCATAATATTAGTTCTTAGGCTTTTATTCCTGTATTCATCTCGTGAATTAGATTATCTAAAATTAACTTTCTGGAAATTTGGGAGATTGTTATTTTGGCTACTTTTTATCTATATTGAAGTTCAAATTTTATGGCCGGTAAATATTCTTGGTTATTCTGCTGATATCGGAATAGGTCTTGGACAAGGGATAGAGAATCTATACAAACCAGAGAATAGTTCTAGTCTTATCTTAGCTCTAGCTATACTAGTTATTGCAGGTACCCTAATATTATGGTTCCCTAAGCTCCTTATCCTGCCAACCCTAGGCTCTCCAAAAGAGCACCATTACTTTCTCTTCCGAATTCTAACCGCCGGAATTATGGGAGGTATCCTCGCCATTCTTCTTCCTGTGGCAGTTAAAAGTACAACTTCAGGAGTGGGCGGACTCAGGAACTCGATTTTATTAGCAACTGGTGGACTTCTGGCAATTATCACTCTTGGTGAAACCCGCCGCAAGAACGACCAAGACCACGAGCATCAGGTTCACGCTGAACGACGCAGCCGGTATACCAAAGCTATTGAACAGCTTGCTGACAACAAAACATCTGTACGCCTTGGCGGTATTTATACACTCGTCAAACTGATAGACGAGTGGTTAGTAGACGATAAGACTACCCCCAATATAGAAGATCGCCGTAGTGAAGGTCAGGCTATCATTAATAACCTATGTACCTATATTCGATCACCTTTTCCTCTCGCAGAACGCGCAAAACAGCTAGATAATCCCTATACAAAAGATTTACATAAAGATTTTGGTGGAGATAAAGAAAAGTTCAACACAGATAGGCAGGCTTTTATACAAAGCAAAGCGGCACTAAACGAAGAACGTCAAATCCGTGAAAATATTATTAAAGAGGTATGTGACCGCCTCAGAAACTCTAGAAAACCAGGGACATGGTCATTATTTAATTATGATTTCTCAGATAGCATATTCTTTTATCCTACCATCTTTAATTATAGTTACTTCGGTGGGTTCTCAGACTTCTCCGGAGCAATTTTCAATGAAGAAGCCGATTTTACTGAGGTTACCTTCAACGAAGATTCTTACTTTGTTAATACAACATTTAATAAAAATGTCAATTTAAAAAATACATATTTTATTAGGGATGTATATTTTAATTCGGCAATATTTAACAGAAATAGTTGTTTTGAAGTGGCAAATTTTAGGGGGAATACGGATTTTAGTGACACAATCTTTATATGCAAGCCAAATTTTCAAAATTCAGTATTTTATTACCGTCAAAATTTTTACCCATATAATACTAATTCTCACTGCTTCAATGTAGATAATACAAGTCTTTACAAAATAAAAACAGATAAAAAACCATGTGGAAATATAAAACTTACAATACCCGATAATGCGATCCTCTGTGATCCTCTTAATATCGACAATTAGAAATATTTCGGAGGGAAATCATGATAGAAAAACCAAGAGAACACGAAGAAACCAACGCCACTAATCCTATTGGTAAAACTGAGAAATTTGTTAGTAAGCATTTTGTACGATTATTAGTTTGGCTCGCAGTTAGTGGTGGTGCTCTGGCAATTTTTGGACCTTGGTTACTCTACGTTACAGGTTTAACTGGTGAAACCGACGCGAATCTTCGCCTTCATATCCTCTATGTCACCGGTGGCACTATTGCTGTTCTGGGGCTCGTGGAAACACACCGTAAAAACACAACAGACAGAATAAAAGCGGACGCCGATATTCAGAACTATCAGGCATCACAAAGTCACCAGGCAAAGATGCTCGACGAACAAGCTCGTCAATTTACCGAAAACATTGCAAAAGAACGCGAAAAAATCGAGGCTGATAAAGCCAAAAGTGAGCAGGATTATATACGACAGGTACATGCCGAACGGCGTAGTCGATACGCAACAGCGATTGAACAGCTTTCCAACGATAAAGCTTCTATCCGCCTTGGCGGTGTCTATACTCTCGTAGGGTTAGTTGATGAATGGCTAGCAGATGAAAAGACCATCCCCGATATTGAGGAACGTCGCAAAGAAGGTCAAGTCATTATTAACAACCTGTGCGCCTATATCCGCTCACCTTTCCTTCTTACAGAACGCGCTGAGCAACTAGATAAACCCTACGCAAAAGACCTACAAAAAGATTTTGGCGGAGATAAAGAAAAGTTCGATGCCAATAAAATAGCTTTTTCCCGAGATAAAGCTGCATTAGAAGAAGAACGTCAGATACGACAAAGCATCATCAAAGAAATACGCGAACGACTACAAGGAATCGGCACACAAGATCCTTGGTCAAAATTTGACTACGATTTCTCAAACGCCCATTTCTTCTATCCTATTGATTTTACCTACAGTTATTTTGGTGCTTCATTACAATTCTCTGGGGCAACTTTCTCCGGGTACGCCGAGTTCTGCGGAACAAATTTCGCCCAGATTGCTAACTTCTCCAAGGCGAATTTCACCCGGGATACTGATTTCTCCAAGGCGAATTTCACCGGGGTTGGTTTCTCCAGGGCGACCTTCGCCGAACGCGCCAACTTTACTGAGGCCACCTTCACTCAGGGTGCTGACTTCACCGAGGCGAATTTCACCGGGGTTGGTTTCTCCAGGGCGACCTTCGCCGAACGCGCCAACTTTACTGAGGCCACCTTCACTCAGGGTGCTGACTTCACCGAGGCGAAATTCACCAGGAATGCTATCTTTCTTGGGGCTACCTTTACTCAAAGCGCTGACTTCCCCAAAACATTCTATAACTTTCCCAAAACGCCCTTTGACTTCTCCGAGGTTAAATTCATCCAACACGCTATCTTCGTCGGGGCTACCTTTACTCAAGGCGCTAACTTCTCCAACGCGATCTTCACCGGGAACGCTGATTTCACCGAGGCAGACTTTAACTTCTCCGAGGTTAAATTCATCCAACACGCTATCTTCGTCGGGGCTACCTTTACTCAAGGCGCTAACTTCTCCAACGCGATCTTCACCGGGAACGCTGATTTCACCGGGGCAGAATTTGACTTCTCCGGGGCGACCTTTGATTTCTCTGGAGCTACCTTCATCCAGGGCGCTGATTTCTCCGAGGCGCAATTCATCGGGAACACTGACTTCTCCAAGGCTAGTTTCACCGTGAATAATGATGACTTATGCGGAACCGTGTACACTGAGCTCTCCATGGCGACCTTTGATTTCTCTGAATCCATCTTTGATGGGTACGTTTTCTTCTCCTGTGCGACCTTCGCTGAGCGCGTTGACTTCACTGAGGCCATTTTCACCCGGGGCGCCAGCTTCTCCGGAACCACCTTCCATGGCGATCCAATATTCGCATTTACTTTCCTAGCAGATGATTGCGACTATGAAACCTATGAGGCGAAGTTCTCCTGCAGGGTTAATCCAACAGACTACAATTTCGAGGCTGACCCAGAAAGTCCTTATAAAATCGAAACCGAAGAACAAGAGCATAACGGCATTAAGTTCATTATTCCTAAAGACACAGAACTCTTCGACCCTGACGATCCTTCTAACTAAGAGGATCTTGCCGACGAGTAAAACTACCTTGAATAATGCAGATTAAGTCGTATCACCTATCCCCAAGGAGCACACAATACGCCCCAAGCTGCGTTATTCGCGGGGCTATGGAGATAGGATACAATCGCTATGCTGCTGGGCACGTATTACATAGGCTATGAAGGCATCAGGAAGAGTGCCCTCACCTGGCAGGGGCTACGCTGGGGGCTCGCGCAGGGGTACATCAGCCGCGCAGATATTCTGCGGTATGCCTCCGACCGGCTGAAGGAAGACTCCAGCGACCTGGAATACGAGCTCTACCAGTGCAAACCCGACCACACTTACCGGGTTGATGGTATTCTGGCCGAACTCGCGCGGCACGAAGGCCCCCCTGAACTCACCAACCCCGACCCCGGAAGCACCGACCCCCGCCACGCGCTCTGGCTGTACCTGCTGCTCAAACATGTGTATGAGCACCGCAAGAACTTTGACGACCCGCTGGGCGAGGTAGAAATTCTTCACGCCGATTTTGGCTACCCCGAGGACGTGACCCCATTCGTGCGATACATGCCCCCGACCGACTATGACCCTTCAACGTACACTCACCAAGAGAACATCGACAGACTCTATGCTCTGTGGGAGGCGTACTTGCGCGAGGCTAAAACCCGCTTTGAGGGGTAACAGCCAAAACTTGCCTGCCTATCTGGAAGAGTTTTTGCATTCAGAAGCGGTAAGCTCTTCTGAATGCAAAAACTCTTCTGAATAGAAACGACTCTTCGGCAGGCAGCCCTAATACCGCTGCCTTTCCGGTGCCGCTGGCATACACTTAAAACCATGTACCGCATCATGACTGTCTGCACCGGAAATATTTGCCGCTCCCCCGTGGGCGAGTACCTGATTCGTGAGCACGCGCGCCAGGCGGGGCTTGAGGTTGAGGTCGCCTCCTCCGCCATCACGGACTACGAGATCGGCAACCCCATCGACACCCGCGCCGGGCGCATACTCACCGCGCGCGGCATCGACCCCAGCGGGCACCGCGCATCCAGATTCGTTGCCGAAGACTTCGACCGCTACGACCTGATTCTGGCGATGGACACCCCGCACTACCTGCACCTCAAACAGCTTGCGCGCACCGAAGACGACAAAGCCAAAATCCGTATGATGCGCTCCTTCGACCCCGCAATGGCGGGCAAAAACCTGGACGAGCTGGGCATCTACGACCCCTGGTATGGGCAGATGCGCGACTTCGAGTACACGACCGAGCTTATCGACACTGCGGCGCGGGCGCTGATCGCCGAGCTAAGCGCGACCCCGCAGGAAAACTAGCGCATGGGTGTATGGAGCATAGGTTTCGGCAACAGCTACGAAACCAACGACGTTGCGGAAATCTTAGAATTCTGCCTAAAAACATACCGCGAACTCACCCTGCCGCTCACCGACGAAGACAGAATGCCACTCGATACCAACGCCCTCAACGACGCCGCATTACCGATGATCATCGGTATCGACGGGCGCAGCGGAAGCGGTAAAACCAGGCTCTCCGAGCTCCTAGAGCAGTCCTTATCTGCCGAAGGAATTGGTGTGCGCGTGCTCAACCTCGACTCCATCTACCCCGGCTGGGGTGGGCTGGAAGAAGGCACCAAAACCTGGCGGAAAATCTCGCGGAACTTGCGCAAAGGCAAGCCCGCCAGCTACCGGGAATGGGACTGGCACGCGGATGCGCCCGGCCCCGAACGCACGATAGACCCCGCCCAGGAGACCGTCATCATTTGTGAGGGCGTGGGGGCGATCGCCGGTACCTGCGATGTTCGCATCGTGGTGAAGGCACCCGACGAACTGCGCTACAGGCGGGCAATAGACCGCGACGGTGAGACCTACCGCCCGCACTGGGAACGCTGGGCGGCGCAGGAAGAAGCCCTCTTCGCCACCTACTCCGCCACGTATGCGCAGGCGGACATCATCTACCGCACGGCGTAGTAGCCCTCTACCCTGCCGTTTGCTGTACCCGTGTTTACCCTCCCCCGATATAAAGAACCTTGTTCGTGAATGAAGAGTTATAAATCCCGCTTTACTCGCAATCAAGGCTCGTTTTATGTGCCCAGCGGCGGCAAAAAAGTTTAGCACCCACGCCACTTACGCCGGATGCGCGCATCCGCTAGACTAGAAAAGTTGCGTTTCCAGCCGGGTGTATTCGGCGCCGTTACGCGTTCATAAACCTAGAAAGCACTCTACCCGTGTCTTCGTCACAGACTACCTCTCAGCAGGGTCATGAGCACCCTGATCACGTTAAAGTTTCCTTCGGCATTCCTGCCCCCGTTATCGTCACCCTTGCCGCGCTGACCGCTATCGCTCCGCTGGGTATCGACATGTACCTGGCCTCGCTGCCTACGGTTGCCCGCGAGCTCAACACCACCGATGCCGCCGCATCTATGACCCTCAGCGCCTTCATGATAGGCATGGCGCTCGGGCAGCTTATAATCGGCCCGCTCTCCGACAAAACCGGGCGCCGCACCCCGCTGCTGATCGGCTCAGCCGTGTGCTTCGCCGCCACGGCACTATGCGCCTTCTCCCCCACCATTGAGGTGTTCATCGCGGCACGTTTTCTGATGGGCTTCAGCGGCTCAGTTGGCGCGGTGCTGGCCCGCTCCATCGTCGCCGACACCACGAAGGGGCTGACCACCGCCAAGCTCATGGGCATCATGATGATGATTAACGGGTTCGCCCCCGTGCTGGCGCCGCTCTTCGGCGGGTGGGTGCTCTCATGGGGTACGTGGCGTTCAGTGTTTAACGTGCTGACTGTTATTACCGGTGCCCTTATGCTCGCCGTCATCTTTATTCTGCGTGAAACCCTGCCCGCCGAAAAACGCTACCAAGGCACCGCGCTGAGCGTGTACTCCGAGATTCCGAAAGTGTTCAGGATCCGCCGGTACATGGGGTTCTCACTGACCATGTGCTTCGCGTTCGGGGCGCTCTTCTCGTACATTTCGGGCTCAACCTTTGTGCTGCAGAAAATCCTGGGGCTTGACGCCGGGCAGTACACTCTCGCGTTCGGCGTGAACTCCCTGGGCATTGTGGCCATGAGCTCGCT
The DNA here is from genome assembly GCF_000164695.2 of Rothia dentocariosa ATCC 17931. NCBI lineage: Bacteria > Bacillati > Actinomycetota > Actinomycetes > Micrococcales > Micrococcaceae > Rothia > Rothia dentocariosa. Next base: position 1,437,240 of record NC_014643.1, on the reverse strand, counting down.
GGCGACCGCCCTGGTGGGGAAGGTCGCCCAGCGCACCATCGTGAATGTTGGTGTGAGCGCTCTGCTGGTTGTTTCGGTGCTGCTCACCGGTTCGTTCCTCATCGGGATTTCGCTGTGGCCCACCCTGGTTCTGCTGTTCTGCCTCACCTGCTCGGTGGGCCTGATCTTCGGTAACGCCTCGGCCCTGGCACTGAACGAGGCACGCCACATGGCGGGCAGCGCATCCGCCGTCATGGGCACTATTCAGGCGCTTCTGGGCGGGGTTGCAGCCCCTCTGGTGTCCCTCGGCGGTGAGGGCGCCTACCTGCCGATGGCGTTCTCAATTCTGGGGTTTGCGGTACTGACCGGGATCACACTCTTTTCAACCCCGCGCAAAGACTCCGACTACGCGGCAGACGGCGGCGCGGGCGGGCACTAGCCCTCTCCTTACATTGCACGTGTTAACACGCTGATGCGTGAGAAGCGGGTTTTGCCGAGAAGATGAGAAAATATCACCTTTTCGAGCGAAAATCCGCTTCTCCTCGTAATCACCCTAGCTGCTGGTATCCTGATAAATCCTAAGATTTTAAGGAGGCTGACCGTGAGCACTAACGAAAACCTCACAAGTGCAGAGATCATCAAACGGTTCAACCACTTCTACGACTGCTGGCTGGATTCGATCACCATAACCTATGCAAAGGGAACAGCTGTTCGTCTGCGATTCTGCGCGGTGGACCGGAACCATGTAGACGGCGGCTGGGAGAAGGCCGCTACCGACGACGTCTGGCGGTACGTCACCGTAACCCTGGAAGATATTTCGGACTACCGGGTGCAAGGCCCGTTCATCAGCATATGCAGCGGAGTTCATGTTCTCGAACGGGACGGCAAAATCGGGCTCGACATCGAGGGGGACAACGACAACCCCGAAACCTTCGAGGACATCGCCGAGGCAGACATATACTTTATCGCCGAAAGCGCCACCTGGGAGCTGGGCCCGCTCGGCGTGCACTGCTGTGAGGGCACGTGAGCCACTACACTGGAAACATGACTAGTTCCGTAATGCTCCTAAATTCAGAGAACCCGCAAGGCGTTTTCGTAGACCCCACCCAACCGCTTATCGGCGTGGAAGACCAAGGATTTACCCGTGGCGACGGCGTTTTTGAGACCATGCTCGCCGTCGATCGGCGTGTGCGAAAACTTGATATGCATCTCGCCCGACTCGAATCTTCGGCGCGTATGCTCGACCTGCCCGAACCCGACCTACGCCAGCTTCGGGATGCGCTGGCAAACCTTCTCGCCCAGGCCGTACCCGGCGCTCACACGGAACTTGGCGAAGAGCATATTGTCAAAATCATTATCTCGCGCGGGCTGCCACGTGCCTCTGCGGGAATGCCCGCCGGACCATACACCCTGCTCATCGCATCCCCGGTACCCGAAACTACCGTGAATCAGCGGCAGAACGGCGTGAAGGCCATGCTGTTGCCACGCGGGCACGACCCCGCCGACAACACCGCATACCCGTGGCTGTTGGCGGGCGCGAAAACCCTCTCATATGCGGTCAATATGGCGGTTTTGCGGTATGTGCACAGCCGGGGTGCGGATGACGCGATTTTTATGACCGACAACCGCCGCATTCTGGAGGGGGCAACCTCGTCGGTGTTGATGGCGCGTATCGAAAACGGTGTAAAGACGCTGTACACCCCCGAACCGAACCACGGAATCCTGCCCGGTACCACGCAGGGCGCTATTTTTGAGGCGGCGCGGCGCGACGGCTGGGAACTGGGTTACGGTCCGCTATACCCGCAGGATCTTTTCGAGTCAGATGGGGTTTGGCTCGCCTCCTCGGTGCGTCTGCTCGCCCCCGTCACGCATCTGAACGGTACGGCGTTAGCGCACGATGCGCAGCTCACGCACCGGTTCTTGGAATACCTGGCACAGGGCTAAGGTACAGGGTTAACAGCGCAAGGCTGATACTTGCGCCGCGCCTTTACCCCGGTTTTCAGACCCGAGTACCTGGCGGCAGCTTCGGTGCGGCTACTGCCACAAGAAACGCAAGGTTCCTAGTCCCAGCGAAACCCCGTAAGCGCACGCAACGATCACGGCGGCGGCAACCGCAACATACGCATCACGCCGGGAATAGGCGGGCACGCGTGCCCAGGAGCGTTTGCCGGTGCCGAAACCGCGCGCCTCCATTGTGACCGCAAGGCGCGAACCACGGCGAATTGCCTGTACCATGAGCGCGAAGGCCTGCCCGGCACCGGTTTTGATGCGCCCGAGCGGGCCCTGACCCGCGCCCAGCCCACGTGCACGCCGTGCCTGCCCCAGCGTATTCCACTCCCCAAATAGGATGCCGACAAGGCGTAACGCCGCCAACGCGGCAAGCACGAAACGGGCGGGCAGGCGGAAAGTTTGGGCAAGCGAATCACCCAGGTCGGTTGGGTCTGTTGAGAGTACAAACGCGAAGGTCGGCAGAATCATCGCCAGGGAACGAATCATCATCGAAAACGCCGCCGCGAGCGACCCTTCCGTGATGGTATTCAGCCCAAAATCGAGCAGGACGGCACCGGTTTTATTGACCAGAATCGCCACACTCCAGCCGGTGCTCAGCACCGCGATCAGGATAGGCCAGCTGCGCGCCAGCAGGTTTACCGGCCGAAACCCGACCGCAATAAACCCCAGCAGCTCCAGCCCAAAGATGATAGCTGCAGTTACCGGGTCTTGAATGAGGATTGCCGCAAGAACCAGCACGCCCGCAACCACTAATTTGACGCCCGCGTTAAGCCCGCCAAACCAGCTGTTGCGCTCGGCACTCGGCCCGAAAAAATCGGTATTCATGCGCTACTTCCCTTCCTGAAGACTCCGGTCTGCGGGCTCATGCGGCAAGCTTTCAAGCGTGATGCTCCGCCCGCCCAAAGCCGCCGTAAATTCGAGATCGTGAGTCACCGAGATCACCGCAACCCCCTCAGCAAGAAGCCCACGAATCAGGCGCACCAGTTCGCCCCAGGTGCTCGCATCCTGTCCGAAAGTCGGTTCGTCAAGAATCAGCACGCGCGGCGCCGTCGCCAAAGCGGATGCAACCGACAGCCGGCGTTTTTGCCCGCCCGAAAGCGTGAACGGGTTGGCATCTAAAAGCCCTTCTAAACGCAAGCGTTCGGCGAGGGATGCGGTGGCGACGGCGAGCGCATCATCATCAATTTTTTCGCGGCGCAGGGCGGCGAGGCGGCGTGGCCCGAGTTCGAGTTCTTCGCGCACGCTGCCGCGCACGAATTGGTATTCGGGTTCTTGGAAAACGTAGCCGATGCGCCCCAGCAGCTGGGCGGGACTCCAGGAGGGAATATCCCAGCTGGCGGCTGTTTTCTCGCGGGTGAGGGAGCTTTCTGCCGTTGGGTTTTGGTCGAACTCGCGCAGTGCTTCGTGCGCGTGCAGGGTTCCGTTGGGGGCGTAGAGGAGCCCGGCGAGAGTGAGTGCGAGGGTTGATTTTCCGGCGCCGTTGGGGCCGAGAATGCTCAGGTGCTCGCCTTCTCGAATGCTCAGGTTAATGCCCCCGCGCAGGGCGGGAATATCCAGGGGTACGGATGCGGGTTCCGGCATGGTTTTGAGCTGTCGCCGGCGTGCCCGTAACTGTTTTTTGCTCGGAAATTCCCGCGTAATCGCAAGGTTTTCGGCGCTTAGGAGTATGCGCCCGCTCGGTGCCGCAGCGGCGGCGGGTTCGGGAACATACCCGGGCACCCACACACCGTTGGCGATGAGGGTTTCGCGGGCTTGGGCGAGCACGGTTTCGGGCGCGCCGTCGTGGGTGATGCCTCCATCGGCACCGAGCACGATAACGCGGTCCATATGCTGCGCCCACACGCCCACCCGGTGTTCGACGACGATCAGGGTGGCACCGGTTGCCGTGACCGCCTGCACCACGGCATCGCGCACCTGTTGAACGCCCTCGGGGTCGAGGTTCGCGGTGGGTTCGTCAAGCAGAATGGCGCGCGGGTGCATCGCCAGGATTCCGGCGAGCCCCAGGCGTTGTTTCTGCCCTCCCGAAAGCGCATTCGTGGGATGCTCATGCGGCAGGTAGTCGAGCCCGACGGCGGCGAGCGCATCATCAACGCGCGCCCAGATTTCTTCGCGTGCGACCGCGAGGTTTTCGGGGCCGAAGGCTACGTCATCGCCCACGCGGGCGAGTACGACCGATGATTCTGGGTCTTGCTGCATGAGCCCGATGAGTCCGCGTGCGTCTTCGGGGTCTACGCCGTCGATGCGCGCGCTGCCGCTTTGGCTCTGCCCGTCGTGATCGTGCAGCACCCCGGCGATAGCGTGCAGGAGCGTTGATTTTCCTGCGCCGGAGGGCCCCAGCAGCAGTACTTTCTGCCCGGGTTCGATGCGCAGGTTCACGTTCGAGAACGCTGGTTTTTCGCGCCCGGGGTGGTGCCAACCGAAGTTGTGAAGGTCGATTGCGGCACCGCGGGCGGGCGCATCGGGGGCGGTACTGTGGGGTTCGGTCATGGTTGCACCCTGGGTTGCGGATGGTTCAGGATGTTCCGTGTTTGAGGGTTTGAGCGTTGAGATAGGCTGTGACATACGCCGCCTGCCCGTTATCCGCGTGCGGTACGTGCCTGCACGCCGGAGGCTAGCGAGGCGAGTACCCCGGTTTTAGCGAGCGCTTTCGTGAGTCCCCAGGAGAGTACCCCGGCGAGCACAATTCCTGAGACGACCGCGCATACCACGTAGATGACGGCTTTGAAGATTTCCATGTCTGGGTAGTAGATGATGATTTCGTTGACGCCCATGAAGAGCCCGCTCAGTGCGCCCGCGAAGGCTGCTGTGCTGAGGTTCCAGACGCGGTACCCGAGTACGGCGAAGGCGATCTCGGCGCCAATTCCCTGGAAGAATCCGGCGATGAGGATTGATTGGCTCCAGGCGCCTCCGGTGAGGAATACGGAGATGACGGCGGCGACGATTTCGCAGTAGAGCGCGGCGCCGGGTTTGCGGATAAGGTACCCGCCGAGCACACCGGCGAGCAGCCACATACCGGCGACGATGGGTCGGTATTCGGGAACCGCCGCGAAGAGCGTTTTAGTGGCGGGGTCTACGGCAATATCCCAGATCCAGAAGATTACCGCGCAGGCGGCGGCGACCACAGAGACGATGACGATTTCATTGACCCGCCAGCTGAGGCGAGATTTTTGAGACATATTTTCCTCCCATGATTGGAAGGGGAACATCCACACCCGTTGCGGGTGGGGTGTTGAGAAAACATATTTCGACTCCCTACGCCGGTACTAACCGGATCAGGTTCGAGGGTCTGCGTTGCACTCTCAGCGCCCGTCTGCGGCGCTCCCCTGTCGTGTTGCTTCGAGAGCTCGAAGCCTATAAACGTTTACATTCTATGCTGTATGAGTCGTTTTCTGTGAGTTCGTTGAGTTTTTGAATCGGTTTATGACAAGAACGTGTGGCAGGTCGGTAATATGATTCCTTGATTTGCCGCTGGTATACGCCTTTCAGACCCGCAATACTGTGCTTTTTCTCACGTTCTAGAGTTTTTACCCCGATTTTTCGTGTATGCGCGCGTTAAAACAGGTCATGTTCTCTGCATCTGAGCCGCAAAGCCGATAGGCTAGGGATAGTCACTTCTGATTTTTGAGGAGAAGATATGAACCCCGTAGCAAAGATTGCTATCACCGGTGCCAATATGGCCGCCGCCGCCCTGACAAGCAAAGGTCTTGGCGCAGCGTGGAAACGTGTGACCGGTAACGAACCTCCTACCATCGGCCCCGAATCCGAAGACACTCTGCGCAATGTTATTGTGTGGACCGTCATCACCTCCGTGGTGGGTGCTCTGGTAAGCGTCGGTATTGCCCGCGCACAGCGCCGTTTCTTCTCATAATTTCACGGTGTATTTTGGGTGGATGCGCCGCCCCCGCAGCCTTCACGCTGCAGCGGTGTGCGCATCCTTTCCGATGTGCTGAATAGTCTGCCTGTTCAGAAGAGAATAAGGCACTCGGCACGCTGGGAGGCGATGCCTACGGCAGTGCCGCCGGGGTAAGCTACAAGACCAGCACCAGATTGAGGGCGCCTAGCTGCGTCTTACACGAAAGTGAACACATCCGTTATGACTAGACGCATTCCCGACCACAGTACCAGCCGCCGTTCGGTTGCATCTTGGGTGCTGTGGGATGTCGGCTCGTCGAGCTTCGACACCATCATGATGACCTTCATTTTTACGGTCTACCTCACCAGCTCTTACTTCGGCTCAACCGAGGATGCATCGGCGGCACTGTCACTGGGATTGACCATTGCCGGGTTCTGTATTGCCTTTTTCGCTCCGGTTTCGGGCCAGCGCGCCGATAAATCCGGTAAAGGTATTTTCTGGTTAGGTGTTAATACGCTTTCTCTGGTGGCGTTCTCTGGACTGTGTTTTTTCGTATTTCCCGATGAAGCGCATCTGTGGCTGGGCGTGATTCTCGTATCTGCGGCGAGCGTATTCAGCGAATTTGCGGTCGTGAATTACAACGCTATACTTCCACGCATTTCAACCCCGAATAATATCGGTAAAATCTCGGGGATCGGTTGGTCGGCGGGGTATGTGGGCGGCCTAGTGGCCCTAATTATCGTGTTGTGGGGCTTCGTACTTGAGCCTAACGGGCTGCACCTGAGCACCGATAACGCCTTCAATATTCGCGCAGTGGCACTGTTCTCCGCCCTGTGGTGCCTGATCTTCTGCACGCCTTTGCTAATTCGGATGCGCCGCCGCGAACGGGTGCTTCCGGAGGTCCTTCCCACAGGTGAACTCAGGTTCTTAGAACGCGGCCTAGCCAGGCTTTCTCCGGCACGCCAAGGCGGTCTTTTTGCAGCCTACAAGGAGCTGTGGCGCACCATTATGCGGCTGCGCACCACGGCACCGCAAACCCTTTATTTCCTGTGTGCCAGCGCTATCTTCCGCGATGGTTTAGCCGGTATCTTCACCTTCGGCGGCGTGCTGGCGGCTGGTTCCTTCGGGTTCAGCACCTCGGATGTCATTATTTTCGGTGTTGCCGCCAACGGTGTTGCCGCCGTAGGCGCGGTGCTGGGCGGGTACCTGGATGACTATCTGGGGCCCAAAAAGATTATTATTTTCTCGCTGGTGGCCATCCTGATCGCAGCCGTACCCCTACTCTTGTTCCCCTACCCCATGACCTTCTGGATTTGCGCACTCATTCTCGCCCTCTTCGTGGGGCCCGCGCAGTCCTCGTCGCGTACCTTCTTGGCGCGCATCGCCGATCCCGGTACGGAAGGTGAGCTCTTCGGGCTGTATTCGACGACCGGGCGTGCAACCAGCTTCTTGGCACCCATGCTGTTCGGGCTGTTTGTCACGATTTTCAACGCCCAGGTGTGGGGTATTGTCGGCATTATGATCGTGGTGTTGGCGGGCCTGCTCATGACCCTGCCGTTAGAATCGCCACAAGCGCTTCACCTGCGCAAGGCACGCCGCGCCGAAAAGAAAGCGGCCAAGGCGGCGCAGCGGTAGTTCTTTACTCGCCCCCTTGACCTACGAGTCTTAACCCGCGAGCAGATAGCAATCCGCTATCTGCTCGCGTATTTATTGGGTTTGTTTAGTTCGAGTCTTCTTCGGTATACAGCGGATCATCTACGGTGCGCATTGTGAGTATGCCGCTTTCGGATAGCTGCTCAACAACCTGGCGATGCGCATCCTCGGGCAGCCCCTCAAACAACTCACGCATGACTTCGTAGTGCTCCCGCACCGTCAGCTCGTGAGCGGCGTTAATCCAGCACTCTGCTGCGAAGGCGGAAAGCTCATCCAGTGAATCTCCGTGATGCAGCAGGAATCTTTCTCCATCCACCAGGTACCCGACGGTACCGAACATGCGCTGAAGAACCTGCGTACCGTTAGGGTATACGTTCGGCAAGCGGTCGGGCACCTCAAAGGTCTCGTACTCGTCCACTCTCTCGGAGTTCGGGAGCACAGCATCCCCGGCGAGAAGTTCACGCACGAGCGGCTCAATATCTTCAACCTCGGAATACACCAGCCGCCATACGCCGCCGCACTGCTCAAACAGGCGAATAATCGAGAGCACACCCTCGGGGTTGAGCGCCACGCCAGAGGTCTGCTCGGCAATCGACATGAGCGCATCCCCCAGGCTCACACGCTCAAGATAGGGTTTCGTGGGCTCATCGGTGCGCCCCACCATGACGACGCGAGCGGCTGTATAGCTCGTATCCTCACAGTCCGCCGCGTTCAGACCCAGATCCACAGGGTTGCGCTGTTCCTTCGGCTCGTCATCAGAGACTACCAGCGACAGCGGCTTCGGGTAGGGGTAAATCTCACGGTCGGCGCCCACGATCGTGGTTTCGTCCGTCAGATAGGTGAACTTCTTCCCCAGATACTGCGCGGCAGTCGTCTTCCCCCGCCCCGAAGCACCCACCAGCACCAGCGCGCGCTTCGTAGCGGGGTCGCCAATGGCGGCAGCGTGCAGCATGGTGCGCTTACCCGCCAACTGCTGAATCATAGCAACCGTCAGATTAGACGTCAGAGTCTCCAACGCCTGCTTCTCGTTCTGAATATTAAGAATCTGCAGAATCCCGAACGGGTTCACCAGGTCGGGGTGCTCGTCAAACAGATTCACACTCCCGTCCGTGAGCACAATAGCGTGCGCCACAGACTGGGTTGCCTCAAGGGCATCATGCACACTATCGAAGAGGCGCGGGGATAGACTCCCCCAGGTCTGTACGATCTGCTCGCGCAGCGCATCGGGAACACCGGGACCAAAAATAACCTTCAGATCGGCACCGGCAGGGCTCAAAGCCATTGTCTTGAACGACAAGGTATCTCCTTGAAAAAATCATGCGGACGGCGACTAGTCGCCAGATTTCTCAACGGGGATCTCTGTACGGTGAAAGTTCAGGTAGCTGCGCGATGCGGTCGGCCCGCGCTGCCCCTGGTAGCGGTTTCCGTATGCGCCGGAACCATACGGATGCTCAGTCTCGCTTGTGAGCCGGAAGAAACACAGCTGACCGACCTTAGACCCGGGCCACAGCATGACCGGCAGGGTCGCCATATTAGACAGTTCCAGGGTCACGTGCCCTGAAAAACCGGGGTCAATGAACCCTGCGGTTGAGTGGGTCAAAAGCCCCAAACGCCCGAGTGAAGACTTACCTTCCAGGCGAGCCGCCACATCCGCAGGCAGGGTCACCTGTTCGTAGGTGGACCCGAGCACGAACTCGCCAGGATGCAGAATAAAAGGCTCGTCGGGGGCAACTTCCACCAGACGAGTTAGTTCCTCCTGCTCCTGCGACGGGTCAATATGCGGGTACTTATGGTTGTCAAACAGACGGAAAAAGCGGTCGATGCGCACATCGACGCTCGCCGGCTGAATCATCGAATCGTCAAACGGCTCAAGTACGATACGGCCGTCAGCAATTTCTCGTCGAATATCGCGGTCTGAAATAAGCACACTCTAAGGATACCGACTCCAGACTCCATACTTCACCATTGCTCAAAAAGAACAGCCGACAAGTCAAAAATAAAAATCTGCGGCAAAGTGTGCGAACCGAGGCAGCACACGCTACACTAGGTTAAGTCCGTTCACGGATGCGCGGCTGTAGCTCAATGGTAGAGCGCACGCTTCCCAAGCCTGATACGCGGGTTCGATTCCCGTCAGCCGCTCCACTTGTGTCTCCAGCCTAACGGCTGGAGACCTCTTTTTTAGGCTTCCGGGAATCGCTTACGCTAAAAAATCGCCCCATCAGGGACGATTTTTTACCTCCAGCCCGTCAGCCGCTCTTAAATGCTCTGGTATTTGCCAGGGCTTTTTTATTTTCCTCAGCTAGCCCCGCGAGCAGGTAGTTTTTGACCCGAGCAGGTAGTATTTTCCTACCTTTTCGGTCAAAAACTACCTGCTCGCGGATTCAGGCAGCATGTCAAAGCAATAAAAACGCCGCCAAGAACCACGATAAAGGTTGTGTGCTAGCCTGAGTGGGAAACATCTGCGTGTGCCGCATCGTCGCAAAATCACCGCAACACCCGCGTGAGCACGCAGGAAACACTACTTTCACAGTCGAATCGTGGTCCCATGACAACCAACAGCGCCGCCGAAACCGCCACACCCTTAGACCTTTCACTGTATCTGGTCACCGGCGAAAACCCCGTCGAAACGGTGCGGCGGGCACGGCATGCTACCTGCATACAGGTGCGTTCCAAGCCCATCAGCGCCCACGACCTGTATGCCCTTGCCGAAGAGATTGCGCGCATCGCACTCCCCCACCAGAAGATACTGATCGATGACCGGGTGGATGTTGCCCTTGCCCTGCGCGCTCGCGGGGTGCGCATCGACGGGGTACATATAGGTCAAGACGATCTGCCCGTCGCCGATGCCCGCCGTCTGCTGGGTGAGCACGCCATTATTGGGCTCACGACCGGCACTCGCGAGCTTGTTGAGCGCGCTAACACCGTTGCGCACCTGATCGATTACATTGGTGCTGGGCCGTTCCGCCCCTCCCCGACCAAAGCCTCAAACCGCCCGCCACTGGGTGTTGAAGGGCTGCGTGAACTTGCCGAGCTTTCGAAGGTTCCGGTAGTCGCCATCGGTGATATTTGGCCGCAGGACTGCCCGAGCATCCGCGAAACAGGGGTTGCCGGGGTTGCAATGGCACGCGCCTTCGTGGAAAACCCGGAATTGCAAGCATAATCATGGCAGAAGTTATTACCGTGGTGGGCGGCGGAATTATTGGGCTGACCACCGCCTTTGAGCTTACCGAACACGGCCAGCGGGTGCGCGTCTATGACCCAACCCCCGGCGAGCGCGGCACGGGTGCCAGCTATTTTGCGGGCGGGATGCTCGCGCCCATTGCCGAAGTGCAGTTTCAGCAGGATGCGCTTTTCCCACTAATGACCGCCAGCGCGAATGCGTACCCTTCGCTCATGCGCAGGCTCGCCGCGGTAACGGATGCGCCCACCGGCTACGATACGACCGGCACGTTGGTGGTGGCGGGTGACCGTGCGGACGCGGCGCATCTACGCGATGTTTCTGAGTATTACCATTCGCTCAACCGCAGTGCCGAGGCCATTCCCGTGAGCCGGGCGCGCGCCCTGGAACCTGCACTTACCCCGGATTTGGCGGGTGCGGCGTTGATTGAGGGCGATCATCAGCTGGCGCCTCGGCTGTTTTTGCAGGCTCTCGTGAAGGCGTTGAGGGCGCGCGGGGTCGAGTTTGTGCGTGAGCGTGTGACGGATCCGGATTTTGGGGATATTGTGTGCACCGGTTTGGGCGCGGCGGGGCAATATCCACTGCGACCGGTTTACGGTGATATTCTGCGTTTGCAGGCCCCGCATCCGCTGGTGGAGCATGTGGTGCGCGGGTTCGTGAACGGGCGGCCCGTTTATGTGATTCCACGGCCTGGCGGTGAGGTGTGTATCGGTGCGACAAGCCGCGAGGACACGCGCACACGCCCCAGTGTGGACGGCGTGTATCAGCTGCTCAAAGATGCGATTCGGGTGGTTCCTGCGGTGGAGGAATGCGAGCTTATCGAGTCGAATGTGGGGGTGCGACCCGGAACCCCGGATGATCTGCCGATCTTTGGCTATCGCATAACGGCGACCGGGCGGCGGCAGCTGATCTCAAACGGGTATTTTCGGCACGGAATTTTACTGGCGGCACTCGCTGGGAAAGCCGGTGCGGAGGTGTTTTTGGGCGAGGATATTCCGCCGGAGTTCGCGCCCTGCTCACCGAAGAGGTTTGAGCACTGATACGCGATTTGCTAGTACATACCGCCAGTTTGTGCACTAACAACGAGAGGAATAATCCATGAAAATAACCTATAACGGCGAACTATTAGACATTTCTACCCCGAATCTTGAGGCGCTGATTCTTCAGCAGGCGGGCACCGATCAGGGTGTCGCTGTCGCACTCGATGGTGCTGTGGTGCCGCGTTCACGGTGGGCGAGTACCGAAGTACCCGAGGGCGCTAGGGTCGATGCGCTGACCGCAGTTCAGGGCGGGTAGAGGCCATGATTATTGCTGAGAAAGAGTTCTCATCCCGGCTCATTATGGGTTCCGGGGGCGCCACCAGCATGGACCTGCTCGAAAAAGCTTTGGTCGCATCCGGTACCGAGATGACCACGGTCGCGATGCGCAGGCACGCCTCGGGTACCCCTATTTTTCCGCTTCTGACCAGGCTAAATATTGCGCCTCTACCTAATACGGCGGGGTGCCGCACCGCGCGCGATACCGTTATCACCGCTAGGCTCGCACGCGAAGCCCTGGGGACTCAGTGGATTAAGGTTGAGGTGATTAGCGATGAAGATACCCTGCTGCCGGATGTGTGCGAAACCGTGACCGCCTGCGAAACGCTGGTGGCGGAAGGGTTCACGGTCATGGCGTACACCTCTGATGACCCGGTGATCGCCAAACGTTTAGAGGATGTGGGAGTCGCGGCGGTCATGCCGCTCGGCTCACCCATCGGCACGGGGCTGGGCATTTTGAACCCGCACAATATTGAGCTGATTTGCTCCCGCGCCACGGTTCCGGTGCTGCTGGATGCGGGGGTTGGCACCGCCTCGGACGCCGCGTTTGCTATGGAACTCGGCTGCTCGGGCGTGCTGCTGGCCTCGGCGGTCAACCGTGCGCAGGATCCGGTGGCGATGGCGCAAGCTATGAAAGCCGCTGTTGAGGCAGGCTATCTGGCGCGAGACGCAGGCAGGATTCCCCAGCGCGAGCACGCGAAGGCTTCCTCCCCAGCGGAGGGTCTGGTGTCATGGATGTGACCTCACATGATCGCCCTTCGGTGCCTGACGTACCGCAGATTCTAGCGCCAAAGGACCCCGCGCAGGCGCAGGCTCTCGAAGCTGAGCGCGTATTGCGGCAGGATCGTCTGCCCGGTTTCGACCAACAGGCGGTCGCCAATGCGCATGTGCTCGTTATCGGTGTGGGCGGCCTGGGCTGCCCCGTGGTGCAGGCGCTCGCCGCCGCCGGGGTCGGGTCGATTGCGCTCGTTGATCACGATGTGATTGAACTGTCGAATCTGCAGCGCCAGCTGTTGTTCGGGATCGCCGATTGCGGCAGGGCGAAGGCTGAGGTTGCCGCGCATCGTGCCCGTGAGATTGCCCCGGCGCTCACGGTGACGGTGTATAGGCGATACCTGGAGGCATCCTGGATTCTTGACCTGCTCGCCGAGGAGAACCCGGCGGTGATTGTCGATTGTACCGATACGTTTGCGACTAAATATTTGATTGCCGATGCCGCCGAGATAACCGGTATTCCGCTGGTGTGGGGGTCGGTGCTGCGTTATCAGGGCAGCGTGAGCGTCTTCCGCACAGGGTCAACACATCTGCGCGACCTGTTCCCTACAACTCCCGCGACTCTGGAATCCTGCGCAGAGGCCGGGGTGCTGGGCGCTACCACTGCGGTGATTGGCTCACTCATGGCGACGGAAACGCTCAAGTTCCTGGCGGGGCTGCCCACGCTTGAGGGGCAGCTGCTCACATACGAGGCGCTGAGCGGCACCTTCCAGAATTTTGCGCTCTCCCCCGATCCTGAGCGGGCACCCGTGACGGATTTGAGCGCCTATGAACTGCCGAAGATTCTGCTGGATGTGCGCGAACAGGACGAACGCGAAACCCAGGTGAAGTACCCGGATTCTTTGCACCTTCCGCTGTCTGCGACTACCGAGGATGCGGTGCGCGCCATGTTGAAGCCGCTCGCCGGAGAATGCGTGGGCGTGTTTTGTAAGTCCGGGGCACGCGCAGCGAAGTTTATAAAGAATTGGGATGCGGTTGCGGAAGAATACAGTATAACGTTGGTTGGAATTTAGCGTTTATATTTTATATTACTAAAAGGATCTTGATAGTGAATAATCAGCAAATCTATTTTATTTACCATCAAGAATATTTTAAATATATAACAATATTGAATAAATTATATATATCTTTCATGCATGCTTTATTGGAATAAAACTATGGTTGCAATCCTTCGATAATTAATTTTAGGGTGAGAGTGCAGGAATTATCCGCAGTGCAGACGAAAGGATGCATTATGTCACTCGAAAACACCAATCTTTCTCGCCGTAAGCTGCTCAAGGCAGGCGCCATAGGAGTTCCCGCAGCAGGCGTACTCGCCTTCGGCTCCACCCTCGTGACTGCAACCTCCGCAAACGCCATCTCCGCCGACGGCTGGTGGGGCGAAGAAACGACTGCAGGTTTCCAACGGTTTATGATTGCTGTCACGGGAACCAGCCTTGAGGTTGATGGGGTCATCAGTGGTCAGGATGCAGTTATGCAGACCTGGTGCCCCGGAATCGTCGGTGGTTGGGAATGGGTTCCCTACTACCAGGCCACGGGTTCACCCACTATAACCTGCATGCATAAATGGCTGGGTAACAAAGCTACAGACGGCAAGTTTTCTCCGACTGACATTGCTGCGCTTCAGAAGCACTATGGTGTCTCCGTAGATGGCTCGCTCGACGGTCCGTCCCAGACCATCATGGCTCTACAAAACGAAATCAACCAGTACGTCGGCTAACCGATCTCTAGCCGTACCAGGCATCGGCTGTCAGGTTCAGTACCCAAAAAGGCTCTTTATTCCACTAAAGCGGATTTTCATGTTTTAGTGGAATAAAGAGCCTTTTAGCCCGCAAAATGAGGAAATTATTCTAATCGATACTCAGCATAACCTTGGGGTGTTCCCGCTCCCCTGCTTCCAATCGCTCGAAGGCGGCCTGCGCATCGTCGAGGCTGTAACTGCGATCGATGAGTGTGCCCAGCTCGTCCCGGTGCTCCCGCACGAACTGCGCGGCAGCCGCATAGTGGTCGATGCCGTGACGGACGCCCACCAGATACTGCCCCCGCAGGGCAAGCTCTGAAGCATCAAGGCCGGTCTGCGCAGGCGGGAAGCCAATCAACACCGCCGCGCCCCCATTCCTCAGCAGGGACGGTGTAGCTTGCAGTGCCGCCGCAGATCCGGAACATTCCCATACGGCATCCCAATCTCCGGCAGGAAGTCCATCCACGGTCTTATAGGCTTGAATCCCAAGCTCGGCAAGGTGCACGGGCTGCGAGGGATCAACAACCGCAACCTCAATGGGGTACTGCTCCAGCACCAGCGCCGCGAGGGTGCCGATCGTGCCACCGCCCAGCACAAGCACCCTATTGCCGGGTTCTGGGACGGCTTTCGCTAGACCCTCCAAAACCGTCACGAGGGGCTCGATCAGAATATATTCGGGATGCGGCTCTGCACCCGAACCGTCGTCAATAACGGTCAACACGTGCGCTGGCATTACAAGCTTTTGTGTCGCCGCGCCACCATGCTCATAGAGACCGACTTCGCGCAGGTTCGTGCAGAGGTTACGCCGCCCGCGCTGGCAGAAATCGCAGGTCAGGCAGGGAATCATGGTGCTTCCGGTGACTACGGCACCGGGTTTTAATCGACTGTCATGAGCGGTCTGCGGCGGGGTTTCGATCACACCTACCCACTCATGTCCATAATGATGCGGATACTCGGTCAGACCGCGCCGCAGGTAGTTTGAGGTGCCGTCGTACAGTTCAAGGTCGGTTCCACAGATGCCCACATAGGCAACTCGAATGAGAGCTTCATCGGGTTGTTGGGGCTGCGCATCTTCGATCTCGCGCATTTCGGCGCTTCGGATTCCGGTGATAATACTGGCTTTCATCATTATCTCTCCCTGCGTTCTAATACGGTCTCTTTAGACTATCTATCCGCAATAGACGAGTTCAAGGACCATAACACCACTGGGGCATAATATTTTATTTTTCGTACATCATTCATTAAATAAACATATTCTACAATTCTTTAAAATGCTTAAAAATTTTATTCGTATATAATAATATTTTGCTCATGAATATACCCAGAAAAAGTTTAAAAAGTTTTTATTTAACTTTATAGAAGAATAAATTTAGGATTGATATTTGTAGATGAATCCTTTTACAGTGAAAATGCAGGAATAACCTGCATCACCGATGAAAGGATATTTTTATGTCCCTCGAAAGCACTAGCTTTTCCCGCCGCAAGCTGCTCAAAGCAGGTGCCATAGGAGTTCCCGCCGCAGGCGTGCTCGCCTTCGGCTCCACCCTCGTGACTGCAACCTCCGCCAACGCCATCTCCGCCGACGGCTGGTGGGGCGAAGAAACCAGCGCAGGGCTACAGCGGTTCATGAATGCTGTCAGGGGTGCTGGTCTTGTCGTTGATGGAGTGATTAGTTCACAACCCGCTCGTGAAGCTGCTCGTTGTCCAGGAATTGTGGGCGGATGGGAATGGGTAGAAGATTACCATGGGTCACCCACTATTTTGGCAATGCAAACCTGGTTAAAGCTCCGTCGTGGCTCTGGAGCCACTTCAACGATGAATGGTAAGACTATTCGAACTCTTCAACAGCACTATGGAATCTCCCCAGATGATCGTCTCGACGGTCCCTCCCAGACCATCATGGCCCTCCAGAACGAAATCAACCAGTACGTCGGTTAACCTCCGACTGATTAACACTTTCTGAGACGTCCCTCTCAGAGAGGTTATAGTGCGCCTGGTGGGCGGGTATTACCCACTTATACCAAGATGGGTAATACCCGCCCACCGGCTTTTATGCATACATAAACCTATGGCAAAACAACTTTCTCAACCTGGGAGTACGCCATCTCAGCGGTTGCCCGCAGACTACGAGCCGAGGCTCCATCTTTACCGCGCAATGCCATACCCTGCAAGACGGTTCCCACAAACTCAGCTAAAGATGTGGCATCAACATCCGGCGAAACAGCACCCCGTTGCATATCAACATGTATAACGTTTTCAAGTCGTTCAATATTTGCCCTGCGGTGGCTCTCTAGCTTTTTCTCAACGTCCCGGTTAGCGTCTGTCACGCAGGTTGCCGCACTCACGATCAGACATCCTCCAGGCCCACCCTGATCTGAATACGCCTCAGCCGCCTCAAACAATAGTCGTCGAACCAACGGAAGAGTATTAGATTCTTCATCAAAAGCAATACCCACAAAACGCCCCTGATGAGCCAGATAGTATTCAACCACCTTGTCAAAGAGGTGCTTCTTGCCTTGGAAAGCTGCATAAAGGCTTGACGAGGTAATGCCCATAGCAGCGGTAAGCTCCGCAATAGATGTGCCCTCATAACCGTTGCGCCAAAAAACGTTCATAGCTTGGCGCAACGCATCTTGGGTATCAAATTTCCTGCCTTGGCCACGTACTCCAACCATTAGAGACCTCCCCCGTCATCATGTGTTGTAAAGGCGCACCGATACAAGTTTATTCTCGTTAGGCGTACCGTTACACTGTCATTCCTGTTGTGATCGTTCCATGAATGAGGTAACCTCGACAACACAACATATGTACACGATGCATGTTCTACCACAATGTCGAGCAGGAAAACTATGAGTTCACCTCTTGAATCATCAACACCCACAAAAGCACCCATCAACATTGGCCTTGCCACGTTGTGGATGCTCCTCGGGGTATTCGGTGTGGGAACTATCGAGTACCTGGTTGCGGGTGTACTGCCGCGAATCTCCCGGGATATGGCGGTTACGGAAGCAAACGCTGGGCTTCTTATCACGGTGTATGCGCTGACAGTCGTTGTGGGCGGACCTTTTCTGACCGTTATCACCTCACGTGTTGCCAGGACCCCGCTCATTGTCGGACTTATGATCCTCTTTATTGTGGGTAATATTCTCACCGCCGTAGCCCCGGTTTTTCCTGTCCTTGTTGTTGCCAGGATATTAACCGCACTGCCGCATGCAACCTTTTTCGCCGTATGCCTCATCCTCGCAACCACTCTGGTTGAGCCCGATTTTCAAGGGCGCATGATCTCAAGGATTACGCTCGGACTCAATCTTGCAACCGTTCTTGGGGTACCGTTGGGCACCCTGGCGGGAAACCACTTCGGCTGGCGTTCTTCGTTCGTTATTATTGCAATTTTCCAAGCACTAGTAGTCGTTGCATTGGTGCTCACGACTCGTCGCGCACCCAAACGCCCAGGCAGCAGTATCGCATCTGAAGTGAAGGTTTTTGGTCGGGGCGAGGTACTAAAAGCATTAGCTCTCACAATGCTCAGTCAAGCCGGTCTCTTCGTCCTGTTTACCTATATTTCGCCGTATCTGGAACAGTATTCCGGCTTTGATTCCGGTGCCGTTACTGTGTTGCTCTTCGTCTTTGGTGTGGGGTCGATTCTGGGGAATATGCTCGGCGGGCATTGTGCAGACCGGAATATGAACGCAACACTATATATCGCTCTCAGCTCTCTTGCCCTAGCGCTACTTGCCTTATTCTTTATGGGCAATCATGCCTGGTTCGCAGGCCCGTGGATGTTCGTCGTAGGAGCCGCAGGTTTCTCCATTATTCCGCCCCTTGCCTCGAAACTCATTGGTGCGGCTAGTAGTGCACCAAACCTTGCCACAACGGTCAATATTGCCGGGTTCCAAATGGCTAATGCGGCAGGGGCATGGCTCGGTTCGGTGGCGCTTTCCTTAGGATTCGGGCTCGGCATTCTACCGTTGCTTGGGGCCTTTTTGGCATGTGCAGCGATTTGCCTTCTCTGGATAACCCACCTCTATGAAATGCGTCGCTCCGCCATGTAAATACGGTGTCTTTAAGGGCTTCCCCAGCATGCTAAAAAGGCTCTTTATTCCTACAAAACGGCGGAAAACCCGCTTTAGTGGACTAAAGAGCCTTTTTATGCGATCAGAAAGAGATCCGGCAAAGAAGCGTACAGCGCCTACGCCAGAGTCACGGACCCGCCGATGCAGTTGATAAACACGCTGGGCTGCCCCTTTGCATTGTGTGAGTCGCCCGGTTCGCACGGCTGATCCAAAATCTGCACCTTGCCCGAAACATCCTCGATACGGTACCCCGGCATTTCAGTAAAAGTTCCGGTCGTCGTCACCGAGCCGCCCGTGACCGTGAGAGTCGCATCCTCAGCAACCGTACTGTCTACCATCTTCACGGACGAAGATTTCGCGGTCACCTTCGCATGCGTAAACGATGCGTTCAAACAGCGAATAGTGCCCGTAGTCGCCGCCAAATCTGCGTGCGTGGTGCGCACCCCCTCTAGGCGGCATGTTGAGTTTGTCTGAACCCGCAGAACGTCAAGAAAAGAATCGTGTGGAAGGCTGATAACGATCTTAGGTCCCCCAAAGGATAAAAACGAGGTGCGCTTGGCAAACTTGGATTTCCAGTAGCGTTCCCGCTGAACAATCTGGATCACACCATCTTCGGTGCTTACGTCAAAAAGTTCTTCATGCGGTAACTCTGCAGTCGCATCCTGGGTTTCTGCTGCGGTAATAGCGACCTCAAGGTCGAGTGCTTCAACAGCTAAAGACACGGGCTCAGGCAACGCGATAGGCATACACTTAACTCCCTATTTTTTATCACGGTGACGAAGGCGCGACCCGGCGCACGGCCTGGGCATCCGGCACTGACTCTGCCAGTCACCTAACACCTTCATGAGCTATTCTACCCCGGTATTATTCCGACTCCGAACACGATAGAACGTGCTTCCCTTCCCAAAATTTATGCCGCCGGATGCGCCCCCATATCCGCCGTGCAGACCCTCACCAGGCGTAAAATCTGTGGTAGACACAAACTCACTCAAATTTTCAAGGAATCATGTCTGCTTTTCCGAATGTATCTTTTCTTCTCTGTACGGCGCTGATCGCCATCACCCTGGCGGTGAGCGGGTTCGCCAAGGCTAAGGACCCTTCCAGCACTGTCACGGGTATTCTCAACCTGGGGCTTGAAAAAATTGCTCCGCTGAAGCTCACCGCGCGCACACTCCCCTGGGCCGAACTGCTTCTGGCATTAGGGATGCTCGCAGCGCCGGGCATTCTCTTCACCGCAGTATCGGGCATCTCTCTGATGCTCATGTTGTTCTACCTGATCGTTATTGCGCGGGCGCTTGCCACAGGCCGCACTGCGGGGTGCAATTGTTTCGGTTCAAAATCTGCCGCACCCGTGAGCCGCTATACGCTCATCCGCAATATCGCGTTGACCGTAGCCGCAGCTACGGTTTTTGCCGCGTCTTTGGGCTCAGGTCGAGCACTTATCTACGAGCTGTACAACCTCAACTCTGCTGATTGGGGCTGGGTGCTCGGCGCCGCCCTGATCGCCCTCACCATGTGGGCGGTACAGCGCGGCGAGGCATTGGCTGAGCCAGATTTCGGCGAAAGCGACGATAACCATCTTCTGCTTCCCGTCTATGAGGATCGCGGCGACGGCGAAGAATACGTGCGCATGCCCATTCCGTACGCAACCCTGCATACGCTCGACGGCAAGAATTTTTCGATCCGCGAGCTCGCCGAGCTCAAGGCGCGGGTGCTGTTCTTCGTCTCCCCCACATGCGGCGCTTGCCTGTCGATTTTCGACAAGCTGGCGGGCTGGGCGCAAAAACTGCCGCAGCTTGAGCTGCATCCTGTTTTCAGCAGTGTGAGCAACGCAAAGACAGCGTCTGTGCCCGAGAGCATTACTCCGCTGATAGACCCAAAATTTGCGGCTATGCACGCTTTCGGCCGAGGCACCCCGCTGGCGGTAGTGCTGGGTTCTGACGGCCTGTTGGCAGGCGGGCCGGTGCGGGGCGCATCCGATGTATCCGATGTTATGGACCAGTTGATTGAGGAATTCACCGGCGCCGAAAGCTCGGATGAACACAGCGAGCAGAATACCACTGGGCAAATTTCCTAAGAGCGGTTTTCAATCCATAACCGCATGTGACGTTCCATGAGGCGCGTTCTTACCCGTATGCGGTACGATACCCCTACGTTTGCACACACGCTATCTATTCATCTACCACCGAGGAGAATACGGTGTCAGCATTGAGTTTTAACGCCCCCGGCGAGCGCGAAAAGTCGCTCTGGCTCATCAAGAAAGAGAACGATCCGGCACATTCGCAATGGTATATCGACCGTTTTAAGGCTATGGAGGCTGAGGGTAAGGATATGGCGGGTGAGTCTCGCCTGGTGAATGCTTTGGCCTCGCGCGGGGCGAAGATTCTGGATGCTGGTTCCGGCCCGGGCCGCGTGGGTAAGCAGCTGCATGCGCTGGGGCATCGGGTGACCGGCGTTGATATTGACCCTGAGCTTATTGATGAGGCGCGCCGCGTATGCCCGGAGGCCACCTGGGTTACGGCTGATTTGGTAGATTTGCCGCAGGCTCTCGGGTTCGAGTCCGATGCCGGTGAGGATGGTTTTGAACTGATCGTGTGTGCCGGGAATGTGATGGGTTTTCTTGCGCGTTCAACCCGTAAGCCGGTGTTAGAGAATTTTCGGAAGGTGCTGGCTCCGGGTGGGCGTGCCGTAATTGGGTATGGTTCCGGTCCCGGTCGTGACTATGCGTTTGCTCAGTTCCTTGAGGATGCGCGCGAGGTCGGCCTGAATGTCGATTCGACGTTTAGTTCCTGGGATTTGCGTCCGTTTGCCGAGGGGTCCGAGTTTATTGTGGCGGTTCTTTCGCGGTAGACGGCGCTAGGCGGCACGCTTTATGGCCGATAAAAGCGGTGGCGCGCATCCTGGTTTTGTGCAGGATGCGCACCACCGCATTTTTCTCTCTCCGCCCCGTACAGAACGCGGGAATCGTAGCCTCTAGGGGATCAGGTGGATTGAACGTGCCATGTCTTCGGGCAGGATTGCGGCGCCGCCCAATATAGCCACGATAAGTACTGCGAGAATCGCCATAGTGGCGGATTTCCAGCCAGGGTGCAGTTCGGTG
Organism: Rothia dentocariosa ATCC 17931; assembly: GCF_000164695.2. Taxonomy (NCBI): domain Bacteria; kingdom Bacillati; phylum Actinomycetota; class Actinomycetes; order Micrococcales; family Micrococcaceae; genus Rothia; species Rothia dentocariosa. The sequence continues at coordinate 1,415,563 of NC_014643.1, read as the reverse complement.
AAGGTAATCAGACCGTGATGCAGCCGGTCAATATCGAGAACGTTCGCTTTTTTATAGACCGTGGTCTGGTCGGAAAGTTTCGAGGCCACCGTAGACATAGTCTTGGCATCCCACACGCGACCGTCGAGGCGAAGAAGAGACTTTCCCTGCTTATCCAGCGCCCACATGCTCGGGAAGCTGCGGTACTTGAGCTTGGCTACAACGTTGCTGAGGTCTTGGCCGTGTGCTTTCTTGCCGTAGAGCTTTTCGACGAAGACCGTGTGGTCCATGTCTTTGCGTTCTACCGCATGCCAGCCAAAGATTCGGGCGCGAAGCACATGGGTTTTGGTGATTGCCACGATCGTGGGTTTAAGCACCGAATACAGGCTTAGACCCGCGAAAAAACAGATGATAAGCACCAGCACCAGGTACGGCAGGGCGGGGCGTTTATACGCTAAGAATGCGATCGCGGCGACGAGGGTGATGGTTCCCGGGAGCGCCGCCTCGATGCGCCTGCCGTAGGATCGCATGCGGGGGTGGAAGAGTTCTAGAACATCGCCATATTTGGCGGGAATTTCGTGTGCGCGTTCTGCCATACACACCACTTTAGCGGGCGCACCTGCCCGACGCTAAGATTTTCGCCCCGCAGTGTCAAACCTGAGGGTTCGTGCGGGTACATAAATCTGCCCGGTGTCAGGTGCGCCCGCGCGGTGCGGTACGCTGTAATCATGCACAAATTTTCTCCCGTGGAACGGGTTCTAGCTACCTGGGTTATCGGCGTTTTCGTGTCGGTAACCCTTGCTTTTGGTGCGCTCTTTGCTCTGAATCGGCTGGTGTACACCCCCACGGGTCAAGTTCAGGAGTATTTTAGAGCGCTGCAGGACGGTAATGGTTCGCATGCGCTCGGTATTTTGGGGGCGCGGGTACCTGAGGGTGACGGTTCTCTTCTCGATGGTGAGGTTCTGAAGAAGTCGGTTTCGGGGCTGTCTAATATTACCTATGAGGTAGTGGAAAGCAGCGGTGACGGCGAGCATGCGACGGTGCGAGCCTCCTACACCTTGGACGGCGCCCAGGAACACACCGATTTCAGACTGCGTCATGTGGGCGATCACTGGGGTCTTTTCCCGCGGTGGGAGATTGAACCCGGCGAGCTGCCCGAGCTGAAGGTTTCTATTAAGGGCGTACAGGCGGCGACCGTGAACACCCGCAAGGTTGCGGTTGATGACGGTGAGGCGACGTTCCCGGTGCTCTACCCCGGAAACTATTCCATTTCTTATGATTCGACGGTGTATACCGCGCAGCCGTACTCGCAAAAGGTACTCTCAGCGGACGCAAATTCGCAGGTTACGCTCGATTTGAAGGCGAGCGATCAGGCCCGGGAATCCGTACAGCATCAGGTGGAGAATTACGTAAATTCCTGCACCGAGCAAAAGACTCTCTACCCGAGCGGCTGCCCCTTCGAGTACACTTTCCCCGGGCGTGTGGATGGCGAGGTGACCTGGTCGGTCACGGAGTATCCGCATCCACACGTGACGGTCACCGCGAATGGCGAATGGAACGCTGACCAGGCGCAGGGCAAGGTCAAGGTATCCTTCACGCAGCTTGACCTGTACACGGGCGAGCGACAGCCCTTTGAGAAGGAAGTTCCGTTTACCATCAAACCGACAGTGAACGTCAGCAACGGCACGGCGGTGCACGTAAGCTTCTGAAAGCTTTTACCCTGGCTTAGTTAATCCCTCGCAAATCCAGCACGAGTTCGCTCTCATCCGCGGCATTACCGGTGACGATGACCGGAATACCCCAGTCCTGCTGGTATAGGTGGCATGCGGCGTGCTCGGGAATATCGCCGTCGGGGGTGCCGTCGCAGGCAGCGGCGCGGGCGGTAATGTGCAGCACCGCCTCCTGAATTTCGGGGTTGAGCACGAGGGTACGACTGAGTCCCTGGGAGGTACCGGCACCGTCCAGCAGGAAATTTTCGGGGGTGGATGAGATTTTCAGCTGGGTCGGGTCTCCCCAGCGGGTATCGAGTTTCTGCCCGGTCGGCACGGTAAACCGCGAGGTAAATTCGAGGGTTCCGCCGGTAAGCTTCGTGGCGGGCCGGGCGGTTGTAATCGCCCCTTCGTCCACTTTCTGCGCCTGCGCCGGAATGGCGGCACGCACCAACTGATGCGCATTGGTTTCCACAATTATCAGGCGGGGATCCTCACCCGGAATATGCTCCACCAGGAGGTCGGCAGGTTCGGCGAGTCCACGCTGCAAGGTGCTCAGTTCCTTCGCGGCAGGATCCCAGCGGCGAATCGCACCGTTATAGGTGTCTGCCACCGCAATAGAGCCGTCGGGAAGCTCCGCGAGCCCCAGCGGATGCTGCATGCGGGATGTCTGCGAGTCACCGTCCACAAACCCGAAATCGAACAGACCCAGCCCTACAGCAGAGGTCACCTGTACGCTCTGGCGTCCGTGATCATCCCGCGTAAAGGTTACGTGGCGCAGCCCGCTGGTTTCCGAGCAGACGACCCACAGGCTGCCGTCACGCGCCTCGATAATGCCGGAGGGCTGGGCAAACCATGCGTCCTCGGCGGTACCGTCCTGCAGCCCTTCAACCCCGGCGCCCGCAAAAATACTGACGGTTTCAGAGACGGGGTCGTAGCCGAAGAGTTGGTGGGTACCAGCCATCGCGATCACAAACTGCCCGGCTGCACGCGAGTAGACCGCATCCCACGGGGATGAGAGGGCTACAGCGGTGGCGGGCGCATCCGCGGGGATATGGTTCGCGTTGCCCGTGACGGCGTTGTCTCCATCAATCACGCGCTGCACGCCGTTGCCCGCAAGGGTACGAACCTCGCCCGTGCGCAGGTTCAGCGAGCGCAGCCGGTGATTCACGGTGTCGGTGATCAGTACATCGTACCCGAGTTTTTCACGAAGTTCGGCGGGTACCAGGGCAAGCCCTTGCGGTTCGTTAAAGCGTGCAGTGGTTCCGGTCCCATCAGCGTAGCCTTTTTCGCCGTCCTCTCCCCCGCCGTAGGTTGCCAGTACCGTGTTGAGGTCCTCGGCAACCTGCAGGATGCGGTGCCTAGCGGTATCGGACACCAGGTAGGTGCGTGCGCCGGTGCCAAACAGGTTTTTGGGCCCGAACTCTGTGGGAAGTTCGATAGCTTTCCCCGGGAAAGCGAATGTTCCCTCGGTTTTGGGCCGGGGCACATAGGGACCGTCGCCTCGATGCAGGGTACCTTTTGCTTCGTGTTCGGCAACGAGCTCACGCACGAGTGAGGTAAGCCCCTGCACGTGCCCCTCCCCGGATAGATGCGCCACAATATATCCTTCGGGGTCGATGACCACGAGTGTGGGCCAAGCGCGGGCGGTGTAGGCCTGCCAGGTGGTGAGTTCAGGGTCGTCGAGTACGGGGTGTTTGATGTCGTAGCGGTCTACGGCTGCGGCAAGCGCTACCGGGTCTGCCTCATGCTCAAATTTGGGGCTGTGCACGCCCACGGTGACGAGCACATCCGAGAATTCTTCTTCGAGGGGGCGCAGCTCGTCGAGCACGTGCAGGCAGTTAATGCAGCACAGGGTCCAGAAATCGAGAATCACGATTTTGCCGCGAAGAGTCTGCAGGTCTAGGCTCTTCTCGCCGGTGTTGAGCCAGGATCGTCCGGTTAGTTCGCTGGCGCGCACGCGCACGGTTTTCTGCCCGGTATGATCTTGCCCGGAATACTGGTTGCTGGTTTCGCTCACGATTCTCTCCCCTGTGGTTTCGCGCCCAGACCCCGCTTAGTAACAGGGTGCGCTCGTTTCCACCCTATTATGCCAGCGGTGCGGGCGTGTTCACCGGGCGACAAAAGTTTATGAACTCGCCCCGCAATACGCCGTCATATTCTGTCATAGAAGCGAAGACATCACCCTAGGTTTTACCCCATGCACACACTAAAAAGCCCTTGAGGTGAACGAAGCGTTAGAAACTCCGTCGTATTCACCTCAAGAGCCTTTTATCATCCCCTAGCGAAAGGGAGGTTATGCAGGTTTAGAGCTTACGCCTTTGGGATCGGCTGCAGGCGGCGCAGCTGCGTTACGTGCTTAGGCTCAAGTTCGGCAATGTTGTGCACCTGGAGCAGCTTCATGGTGCGGCGTACCTCGTCGGAAAGGATCTCGATGGTACGGTCCACACCGCGGCGACCACCGGCCATAAGCCCGTACAGGTAGGCGCGCCCGATCAGGGTGAACTTTGCACCCAGAGCCATAGAGGCGACAATATCGGCACCGTTCATAATGCCGGTATCGACCATCACCTCAACGTCGTTACCGACCTCGCGCACAACCTTTGGGAGCAGGTGGAAGGGTACGGGCGCACGGTCCAGCTGACGACCGCCGTGGTTCGAGAGCAGAATACCGTCCACGCCCAGATCGGCGAGCTTCTTAGAATCTTCGAGGTTCTGCACGCCCTTAATCACGATCTTACCGGGCCACATTTCGCGGATAATCTTCAGATCCTCATAGTTGATGGAGGGATCCATCGCATTATCCAGAAGCTCGCCCACGGTGCCGCCGGTCGAAGAAAGCGAGGCGAATTCCAGCTTGGGTGTGGTCAGGAAGTCGAACCACCACCAGGGGCGCGGAATCGCGTTCAGCAGGGTCTTCATCGTCAGGTGCGGAGGAATGGAAAAACCGTTGCGCTTATCACGCAAACGAGAGCCAGCAACGGGTGTATCCACGGTGAAGAAGAGCGTATCGAATCCTGCTTTGGCGGCGCGTTCTACCAACCCGTAGGAGATTTCGCGCTCGCGCATGACATACAGCTGGAACCAGAGGCGGCCATCGGGGTCTGCGGCGCGCACATCCTCAATGCTGGTGGTACCCAGAGTAGACAGGGTGAAGGGGATGCCCGCGGCACCTGCTGCACCGGCGCCAGCAATCTCACCCTCGGTCTGCATGAGGCGGGTGAAGCCGGTGGGAGCGATACCGAAAGGCATGGCGGAGGTACCGCCTAGAACCTCGGTAGTGGTGTCTACGGTCGAAACATCAGTGAGCACGCCGGGGTGAAACTCGATATCCTCGAAGGCTTGGCGTGCGCGGTTCATGGAGAACTCGCCTTCGGCAGCGCCATCGGTATAGTCAAAAGCGGCAGCTGGGGTGCGGCGTTTGGCAATCTTGCGCAGGTCATAGATGGTGAGGGCTTTTTCGAGGCGGTTCCCGGCGAAGTCCAGGCTGGGCTTCTTGAACGTCATAAATTCTTTGAGTTCGCTGGGCTTGGGGAACTGACGTTGTACCATGGGGCGCCTTCTTTCTGCGGGGTTGCCGCTTCGTTGCTATACGAGGTTCAAAGCGTCATATACCGCGATATAACGCAAAAGTATGGTGTGTGTTCATTCACAGTTATGGTCGGACCACACAATGCCCGTAATCTTAAGCTAACCCATACTAATAAATAAGGCAAGGCTTGACTTATTAACCAGCGCTGAGTGCTACACACCGTTTTTGAGGCGGTTTTTCGGGGGAAGGACCCGCAAACCTTGCTCTTGCGACGCTGTGAGGCAAGTACATCTGTGACTTTTTGATCAGGTGACAAGAATTTTCATTCTTGTCTCACCCTGAGATACCGGGGCAAACTGCTATTTTTATTCCGCCTCGTAAAGACCTATTATCAGATATGAATATGCAATCACCGTGCAAGGAAACCAACCATGACCCAACCCAAAGCCCGCCGTGGACGTCCCCCAAGCCTAACCCGTGAGCAGATTGCCAAAACCGTTTTAGACGTAGGCTTTGCCAATCTCACGTTTGCCGCCGTTCGTGACCGTCTAGGGGTAGGGGAAACCACCCTATACCGCTATGCACCGGACCGCGACGAACTGGTACGTATGGGGCTCGAATATGCCTATTCCGGTATTGAGGTTCCTTCCTTTGAAGGTCCCTGGCGTGAGGTTCTGACTGCACACGCCCTCAATACCTGGCACAGCCTTGAGAAATACCCGGGCGCGGCAACCGAAGTGGCACGCGGCATCGTTCCCCCCATTGCTACATACTTTTTCGAAGAGCTTTGTGTAATTCTCATCAAACAAGGTTTTTCGGCAAAGAAGGCCGTTCTCACCTGCGATATGCTGCTGGATATGGTTATCGACAGCAGACGAAGCGTTGAACACAGCGATGCGTTTATTGCTGAAACCGGCGCTGGACGTGAAGAAATTCAGCACCAGATGCAGCGCACCTCAACCGACCTGCAGTCTTTCCAAGACCCAGGTGCTTCCGCCGAGCGTCAAGAGATTCGGACTATTCTGCGGGATTCGGTGACCTCGGATCCCTTAGAGTGGCTGCGGCATAAAATGACCATTCTGCTCGACGGCATCGAATACTCGCTCAAGTCATAACGAACCGCTTCATCTGCCTATACCGTCTTATGTGGCGTAGGGGCACCCCTCTGGGGATCCCCTACGCCCTTTATTTTTAAACCATAAGTATGTTCGTTCGGTAACGGCTGGATTCAAAGGCTTTGCTGCGGGTACACCACACGCGGTCACCGGTGGCAAAGCTTAACTACGAAGGTAGCTTGACCGCGTTCGCGAGGGGCTTGGAAGAGCGAATGAATGAAAGTCCTTTAGGAGCCGTGGCGCGCATCCTCTTCATGCAGGCGCTCAAACATCTCGTTGTAGGCATTCAGTTCGGCATCCCCATCACGGTCGGCCTGCCGGTCAATGCGTGCGGCAAGTTTCTTATCTGCCATAGACCATTGGAAACCCACCGCGATCGCCACGATCATGGTCGGGATTTCACCGATACCCCACATGAGCGCGCCGCCCATCTTCTGGTCGTCCAGCGCCGACAAACCCCAAGTGCGCCCCAGATTGCCGAACCAAGAAGCTTCCAGGAGCGCCTTGGAGTTCATGATCGAGATGCCGACGAAGGCGTGGTACCCCAGGGTTGCGATCAGCATAATCAGACGCATCGGGTACTCGGGGCGGTGCGGAATCGGGTCAATGCCGATAAGCACCAGCATGAAGATATAGCCCGTGAGCGTAAAGTGAATCATCATGAATTCGTGCCCGATATGATACCGCAGCATCACCCCGAAAAGCGGCGTGAAATAGACGATAATAATCGATCCCGCAAAGTTTATGGCGGCAAAAATGGGGTGTGTAACAACTTTCGACCACCCCGAATGCACGATGCGCACAATCCACTCACGAGGACCTCGCGTACCGTCTTGGCGGGGTTCCAGCGCCTTAAGCAGCAGCGTTACGGGCGCGCCCAATACGAGCAGAATCGGCACGACCATCGTGAGCACCATATGCTCAAACATATGCACCGAAAACAGCACACGCGAATATACAGCGGGTGGACCGGAGGTGATGTAGTTCAGCACGAGCAGCCCTAACATCCAGGAGACAGCGCGCATCACGGGCCAAGAGTCACCCGCACGACGTACTTTCACGAACGCCCACAGATATACAATCGCCAGATACCCCAGCACAGCAACCCAGAACCAGTCCCAGCGCCACTCGGTGAACCAACGCTGAAAATGCGGTTCGGGCGGCATATCGTACCAGGTGATAATGCGCACCGGCGTGGCATCCGGCGCGAGAGTTTCCGGAACCGGCGGCGGTGTACGTGAGAGCGAAGCCCCCAGTCCGGAGGCTGCCCCCATGATCACGAGCTCAGCAGAGATGGCGCTCCACAGGGCACGCGTGCCGCTCATCTTACCAGCAGAGAGCGCGGGAATCAGATAAAGCCGATGCGCTGCCCCGATTACCCCGAGCAGAAGCGTTAACCCCAGTTTAAGCAGCACAATCTTGCCGTAGTCGGTGCCTAAATCCCGCCACGACGACATGCGCACCCCGGCGTTCGTAATACCCGAGAGCAGCACGAGAATGAACCCGATGAGGGCAAGCAGCGAGTAGCGGCGCAGTACCGCCTGGGCCATCGGCACGCGACGAGATGCCGCCGTGTGTTCGCCGCGGTGTGCCTCGACGATGGTGCCGGTGCCCGCGTCCTTACCCGAAATACCGCGCGAGATAAACGCCAGCGCGATCAGTCCACCGCACCAGATGCTCACCCCCAGCAGGTGCAACCCCAGGGAGTTGACGGCGCCCATATGGTCCTGCCCGCCCGAGGAATGCCCCGAAAGCGCCATATCCGCGATACCGACGAGCGAGATCATGAAGATGAAAAACAGTCCCATGAGCGAGCGCACCCCGAAACAGGCGGTGGCGACTACGGCGGCGACCACGACGGTCATGCCTTTTTCTTTGCCAGCATCTAAGGTGGTGATATAACTGATGAGCTCACTAGCGTAATCGGTGCCAGAGCCAATGGGTCGCCCCGAAATATCGGCATAGGAAAGAATCAAGACGGCAAGCGCCGCGAGAGTCCACAGCACGGCGGAGGCGGCGGCAAGGTTCAGCACGTCGGCGAATGGCTTGTACTCTTTATCGACGGCGTTTTTCGTGGTGCGTTTGCCTCGGTGTGTTCCGGCGGCATCGGCTGCATAGCGGGGAATAATGCCCATCGCGAAGATCAGCGCACCCATGGTCGTCGCCATCGAGAAATTATGAATAACCTCGGAAATAGGCAGCGCCCAGCGTACAAAACCACCAGCATCGGCAAGCTCGGTCGCCGAGTTCGCTAGGGTTAGCCTTAACGAGACCAGCAGAGTTAGCAGACCGACCCCTACATAGGCGGTAATCCAGGGCGCGGACAGCCCGGGGCGCACGGAGGCGCGCTGAGGGTCAGCCTCGGTTTTCTGCGGTTGTGAAGACGTAGTAGCCATAGTTCTTTTTCATCTGTGGTGCGTGCGATGGTGCATATTAAGTATGCGCGTAAATCTTGGGCGGCTAAGTGAAGAGGCTTTCGCCGATATACCCGCCTTCCTCACGTACCCCGGCAGGAATTGCGAACACGGCTGATCCCACCGGAACCGTCCATGTGTTAAGCATATCCAGTTGTTCAAGCCGTTTCTGAATAGGCACAAACTGCGCCACCGGGTCTGCCTGGTAGGCCACGAAAATCAGCCCCGCATCCGAAATGCCGCCGCTGATCTGCCCGTGTTCTGAGAACCCGGAGGCGTTGAAGACCGGTTCATCATAGTTATAGCCGCGCCGCAGGATACGTTCCCACGGCTTCTTCTCAAGCTCGGTGCCGTGCGCCCGGCGGATATGCGCATACGGGGCGATGACTTCAAAGCCCAGGTTATCGAGCTTATCAAAGTCGGGGTCATCAAATTCATCATTGCCAGTCAAGGGGGCACCATTAGAGAGCTTACGCCCGATAGCGTCTTCGCGAGCGGGGGTATCGACCTCATCCCAGGTATCCAGGTTCATGTGGATGCGCCTAATCACCACGGAGGTACCGCCCGGTTCCCAGGCCTGGGGGAAGTTCTGCTCAGCGTTCCCCTCACCCCACACGATCTCGTGTGCCGACCCGCCGCCGCGCCCGGGTGTCTCGTGAGGGTCTTCGACCGGGTTCACGGTGCCGTCTACCTGGCCGAAGAGATTACGTGGAGTGCCCTGACCGGTACCGAAGGCGCTCAGAAAGCCCTCTTGCACCCAGCGGATACGCCCGAAGGAGCGGGTGTCTTTGGTGAGCATCCGCTGGGCATGCGAGACCGTCAGCGGATTATCCCCGCAAATCTGCAGAAGCAGATCACCGCCGTTCCACTTCTGCTGCAGTTGGTCGATCTTCGGGAACGCTGGGAGAGGTTTAAGCCACGCCGGTTTTTTGGCGGGTGCCACAATATCAAAAATCTTTTCGCCGAACCCGAATGTGATAGTCAAATGTGCGGGAGCCTGCACAAGCTCAGGTTCCTGATCCGTCAGCGGAGTCTGCCCTGCAGTCAGGGCGGCCGCATCGGAGGTCAGAATCCTCAACAGACGCTGCACCCCGGAAGCATCCAGCCCATCGTTCAGGTCAAGGGCAATAAAACGCGCATGAGCCTGTGGCGGGGTCATAATCCCAGCCTGCTTATCGCCATAAAAATTTACGGTTTGAGTGGTCAGCGCCTGCTGCGCGGGTACAGTCTCGTGCGCACCCGTTTCATGCCCCGGCGCTATCAGGCCGCGCGCGCCAGCCCCAACGGCAACACCGGCACCCACCCCCAGGAAAGCACCGGCGAGCGCGGTACGGCGACGCACCCCTGGGGATTCCGCAGACCGGGTGTCATGATGTCGCAAAGAGTCCTCAGCTGCCGATCCTTCAGCCATCCCGGCGGTACCCTCCTGCGGCTCGTTGGCCCCCGTCGAAGAAGGCTCATGCGGAGGCTGCGGGGTACCCATCTTGTCATTCTCCGCCGTCATAATATTTCATTCCTCTATGCCTGCGGCTATCTCTCATGCGCGCTATCGGCGCTTCAGTTGAGTGGGGCAGGATGCGCGGTGCCAGTCCCCCAAATGTTACGGTTTCGTGCGCCGCGCATCCTGCATAGGCTCGGTGGATGTGTTAAAACACCCGTTGTCGAACGCTGCGGCTACTTACACTGCGGTTTTGCGGATGCGCTCCCCGAGGCTTCGCCGCTCATATGGTCGTGGTCGCTGTGCTCACCGTGTTCATGCGTACCATGTTCATGATCGGAGTGTTCACCATCCCCATGACTATGCTCATGATCAGAGTGCTCGCCATCCCCGTGACCATGCTCGTGGCTGTGCTCGTGGCCGTCATGAGAGTCACCTGAGGCCGATGCGGATGCGTCCGCCGAAGCCGAGCCGGTGGACTGTGCATCGCCCTGGTATTCTTCCTTAGCGCCAGAGTAGTCACGTGCCTCAGGCTTGAACTCCAGGGTTGCGCCGTCCTCAGTCTTGAGGGTTACCGTGGTGCTGGCACCCGCCGAGAGCGAGCAGTTCAGACCCATCAGCATAATGTGGTTGCCTCCGGGCTTCAGCTCCAGGGTCTCCCCCGCTTTCACCATAAATTCCTGCACCTGCTGCATCTTGGTGCTTCCGTTGGAGTCCTTGACCGTGGTGTGCAGCTGCACTTCATCGGTCGCAGTCGAGGTTGCCGAGACGACCTTCACATCGTGATCGCTGGTATTGGTAATCTTGCCGAAAACGCCGGTCATACCACCGTCGGTTGCCTTAGCCCAGGTGTTCTCAATCTTGATCGGGCCTGAAGACGACTGTGCCGAACCGCTTGCTGCTGCGCTGGAAGAGCTCGTTGCGGATGCACTCGAATCAGAGTTCGTGTTGGTAGAGCCACAAGCGTTCAGGGTAAGAATCCCAGCGAGAGCTACGGAGCTCAAAGCCATCAGCTTGTGGTGAGCCTGAAATTTCTTCATGATCTTTTACTCTTTTCTGGCGGTAAAACCCGCCTGTGTGTGCGAATAATTCTTCGGCAGGCACATGCGACAGTTCGCGACGTTCGATTATTCTGCGACTTTTAATCGCACGTGCCGCGGTCTGCGGGAAGATCCCAATGCGGCGCCTGCCAATGGGCGTGACGTCCGGAAGCTGCCCGGTAACGTCACGGGTGTACAAGGTATTATGCGGAACGTTTTTTGAGCAGGGCGAGAATCCCCACAGCCAGCACGACGAAGGCACCTACACCGCCGCCAATCAGCCACCAATTCACTCCGGAATCGGAATCTGACTTAGTGGAGTTCTGGGTATCAGCCGCGGCCTGCGAAGATTCGCCAGTGCCCGCATCCTGCGAGGGTGCTGCGGCTTTACCTGCGCCAACGCTGAACGTATAGGTTCCCTGAATAGGGTGCCCGTCCGAGGAGACTACGCGCCAGGTGACGGTATAAGTCTCGTCGGCGCTCGCATCCTTGATCTTGAGCGGCTGGGTGACGGTCGTTCCCTTTACCTGTGGCTCGCCTTCAGCTACGGATGCGCCAGTCGAATCGACTACGCGCACGCGGTTTCCGCCCTCAATATTCATGAGGTTCGCGCTGTAGGTCAGGTTCAGCTCGGCAGGTGCCTGCGTCAAAGTTGCGTTCGCGGCGGGGTCGGAAGAGACCAGTTCGTCATGCGCCTGCGCTGCGGCACCGCCGAAAAGCATCAGGCTAGCGAGCAAAACCGCCGCCAGGGTACGCATCATGGTGCGCATATGTGTAAATCCTTTATCTGCATCGAATGCCCGTGCCGCATGCACCTTCACGCTCGGTTTCAGTCAAGGAAGGTGTATACGCTCACGCGAGCCAGCCGGTGGGCAGACTCGTAGCACGGGCGATGGTTGGGGTTACGCGGGGTTTCCCAAGACTGCAGGCGGTCCTCGCTCCACGCGGGAGAACGCCAGCATCAGCCGACGAAGATAAACGGATATGACAAAACGTCCGTATATACGGGGGAAGACAGGAAGCGGCGCCAGAACCAGAACCCGCAGAGCGGACTGCAAACGTGTATTCAGATAACAGTGCAGAGCCCATAATGCCTGCGCGAGGGCGCGTTCACCACGGTGCAAAAGTATAAGGCTTAGCAGGGCTGCAAGAGCGTGCACCCCGATCATAGTGCCGGTAGCGTGCTGGGCGACGGCGTGACTGAACCCATTCCCGTGTTCAAGGGCGAGGGGTGTTCCGGGCGCATGTGCATGACCGTGCGCGTGGTTTCCTTGCAATGCCGCCACACGATGCGCTGCCTGAGCGGATCCATGGGATAGGTTGAAAACACCGTGGAGCAGGGTTTGTACCGTGAGGGCGCCTGCTGCGGTGCCCAGGTAGAGGGCTCGCTGCCGTGAGCGCGTTATACGTTCGAGAAGCGCTAGAAGTCCCAGAGCAGCGAGCGCCCCTAACGCGGTACAAAGTGCAAGAATCATCGGATGCGCGGCGCCGCCTCCGGCGAGAGTATGCCCCGCTGAGCCCAGCAGAACCGCAGATGCCGAGATAAGCCAAGCACGCATCACACGGGCACCTCGGGCGGCAGCGGTTGCTGACTGTACCTCACGCAACGATGATTCCCGCTCGGCACAGTCTTTGACGGCGAAAAGGCGGGTATGAGGGCGCGTCTTTGCGCGTGTGTGCATGTTCCGCCCCCTCGCTCGTAGTCGTCATATGCGGGTGTACCCGCAACCTGTCAATATCCCACATTCTACCGGTTTGTCAGCTGACCAGGTATTTCACGGCGAAGATGTGACATGTTCGGCTAAGTAACGTTTTGAACGCCGCAATGGCGCGCATCCTCACGTTCAAGGATGCGCGCCATAAGCACAGATACGCCGAAACTCGCCTGTTTCGGCGGCAGAATACCGCCGCAGAGGGGCGAATGCCTCAGGTTACTGCTTTTGCTGTTGCTGAGGCTGCTGTTGTCCCTGCTGAGGCTGCTGCTGTTGCTGCCCTTGCTGGGGCTGTTGTTGCTGTTGTTCCTCCGGCGGGTTATCCATACGGGCTCCACCTTCACTGCCGGGCTTCGTCTGCATGTGCCCACCGGTTCCGCTCTCACCAGTCTGCATGTTACCGCCCGCTGAAGGCTCTGAACCAGTGCCGCCGCCGGATCCGCCGCCATTCTCCATCTGTGAGCCGCCGCCAGAATTATTTTCTGCGCCCGAGCCGCCGCCAGCGCCACCGCCTGAACCGGAGTCGCCTGATGTGCCGCCGTTGTCCGTGGTCACGGATCCCTGCGAGGCTGATGAACTTGACGATGTAGATGCTGAGGATGAGCTTGAGGAGGAGTCACCACCAGAGCTGCCAGAGCCACATGCGCTCAGCGCCACCACGCCAGCAACAGCCAGGGACACAAAAACAGAAGTCTTCTTGGCGATCATACGCCTATCCTTTCTGCCGGTAATTGTTGGTTCAAAACCCACCCTCTCACACACCTAAAGTATTTTTCAGGGATTTATCCCAGGTGCGGAACGTTTTTATGCTATGAGCCGTAAATACATTGCATTTCCATAAATATTTTCGAAATGGCATGCATAAAATTATGTAGTTTAATTGCATATCCAACGGTTAAATTTCCCCATCATATTTATATCTTCCGTATTTTTAGCAAAAATAAGGCGCGCATCCTCAAAAACTAAGGATGCGCGCCAGATTACACAGCCGCTTCACGGCCATCCGCAGGTGCTAGCCCGCAGTGGTCGGGTTGAGAGGCGTTTTAGGAGTTGCCGCTCCCGGAGTATTGGGAACCACGGGAAGATCCGGCAGGTCGGTGGGTTTTTCGGACGTAGCCTGACCGTTAACCATCACGTTGTAGGCGCCGTTGTACTGCACAGCCGTCACCGTATTGCCTTCGTTCTTAACCCAGGAGCCGTCGATGCCCACCAGATCGGTGTGACCATCGGAAGCGTCGGTCCTAGTCCAAGAGCCATCGTAGTAGACCGTAACCGTATCGCCGTCGGGTTCAGTAGCAGTCCAAGAGCCGTCTTCCGAGACCAGAACGTATCCCTCAGATCCGGGAGCGCCATTGGCGCCACCACCCTGTGCGCCGCTACCGTCAGCACCGCCTCCAGAGTTAGGAGCGGTGCCACCCTGGGCACCGCCGCCACCCTCAGCACCAGAACCGTTCGCTCCGCCGCCTGATCCGTCACCGCTGCCCGATTGTGCGCCACCCTGAGCGCCACCACCGCCTTCAGCACCTGAGCCTCCACCGGAGCCGCCCTCGCTGCCTGATTGTGAGCCAGAATCGGAACCAGAATCAGATTTATTATCCGATCCTGTGCCGTCGCTAGATCCGCTACCAGACCCCTTCTCTGAGTCTGCACCGCCGCTAGCATCAGAACCGGCACTGGAGTTTGCCGAAGCATCGCCGCTGGCGCCACCGCTAGCGTTCGAGGAGTCTGAGCCGCCGGAAGCGGAAGAGTTTGCCGATGCGGAACCGGACGCCCCGCTTCCTGCGGAAGAGCTTGAGGAGGAGCCGTTAGAATTGTCCGAGCCACAGGCGCTCAGCGCCACCATGCTCGCAACAGCCAGGGATACAAAAGCGGAAGTCTTCTTGGCGATCATACGCCTATCCTTTCTGCCGGTGATTATTGACTGGTTTTCAACTCTCTCACACACTGACGGCATTTTTCAGGAATTTTCCCCTCCCTGTGGCTCTTTTTATGCTAAGAGCAATAAATAGACCCTTTAACGCATACTCATTTCTACCCTAAACAATTAACTGTATTTCCTTGTGTTATTAAAATTAATTAATATTTTAAAATATTTACCTTTCTCGTAGATCTCAGAAAACTTAGATCATACCTTGCACTTATACAAGCGCATCTTATGGTTTCGGGGTTTTTATTTTGCCGCCCTTTATCCACACACAACAAAGCGGTACGCATCCTTATCGTAAGGATGCGCACCGCTTGAATTATCGCGCCGTATACCGTGATGCTACGTCCGGGTGGAGCCTTCTAGACCAGTAGTTACCGTAGCGCGTCAGAGGCAACGCACGGCATATCGACTCTCTATCTAGAATAATCTAGCCGGCAGTGGTTGGCTGAACCGGGGACTTAGGAGTTACAGCTTTAGAGTCGCTTGGCTTATTGGGCAGATCCGGAAGGCTTGGCTTCTTAGTGGACGGCTTGCCATCCTCCTGAACGGTGTAGCTGCCATCAGCGTTTACAGCTGTTACATCACGACCATCTATAACAGTCCATGAGCCATCGGAACTCACAGTGGTAATATCGCCATCAGTCTCGGTGCGAACCCATGAGCCGTCGGAAGCCACAACGACACTATCACCATCAGCCTCAGTGTAAGTCCACGACCCATCAGATACAACAGTATGCGAACCGGCCCCGCCGCCATTATTGCTAGTAGATGCGGATGCGCTCGACCCCGAGCCGTTATCCGCTTGCATTCCGCCGTTAGTACCAGCAGATACCGTGGAATCGCCGTTCTTCATCTGCATATTACCGTCAGCCCCAGCGGTGACAGAGGTATCACCATTATTCACAGTGACCGAACCATCGGAGACGGAGACCTTGGGAGTCTCAGATGCAGAGGCGGATGCCGATGAAGAGCTCGAAGCATTATTGGAGTTATTGGCGCCGCATGCGCTGAGAGCTACAACGCCTGCTACAGCTAGAGAAAGAAGGGCGGAAGTTTTCTTGGTGATCATGTGCGTAGTCTTTCTAATGATGAATTACTGTTCAGTACCCGAAAATTTCGCGTCACAAGACTGAAATTACAGGAGCTATACCCTGCCCGGGAATACCTTTATTCTACTGGTTCTAGCTATGTTGAGCCTATGTAAACCTGTGTTTAACCTAAGAAACTTAAAAATTATCTTAAGGTTTTTTATACCTATTTCAGGCCCCCAAATTCCCGCGGAAGTAAAGGGGTGGGGTATACCCCCGTACCACAGGCTCTTATCGCAGGCAGATGAAAAGCCGAAGCGCCGCATCCTAGCCTTGTGGATGCGGCGCTTCGGTTCCTGAAAGTCCTCACGACAGAGGTCGCAGTCACAAACTATTGCAGAGCATACGAGGGCTCAACCGGGGTCTTAGGCGTTACCGCCTGAGGGTTTGCAGGTTTTTCAGGCATCTGAGGAACCGTAGGTTTCGTAGTTCCGGGCTGCCCGCCTTTCTTCACAGTCGTGTAGCCGCCATCCGCCTGTACCTTAGCCTGGGAGCCTTGCACTGTTCCCTGCTCTGCAATCTCGATTCGAGCTTTATGGGTCCATGACCCATCTGCCGACACCGCAGTTTCCTCGCCCATAATCCCGGTTTTAGTCCAAGAACCGTCAGCATTGACTTTCACCTGCAAACCATCATTGGACACATAAGACCATGAACCATCCGAGGAAACCTGTGTGGTTTGTTCCTCCATACTGCGTACCGTTACGGACGGAAAAGGCTTAGGGGTTTTCGACACCGATGGAGAGGCGGCCGAACCGCTGGAGCTATGAGCAACGCAAGCGCTTAGCGTCAGAGCAGAAGCAAATGCCAGAGCAAGACTCGCTATAATTTTTACAGTTTTCACGTGTTTTCCCATCTCAGGGCAGAAAGTCAGCCGTTTTTATTACCCGCGCCCCTGCCAAACAGCGCGCTTAGGCTGTGCTGGACGAGCCGTCCCCCGTCCAGGATACGTGGGCGCTGGGGGCGTGTAGGACGAGATTCGCCATCCATTAGAGGAGTACCATTCGCCGTTATCGGTGACGCCGAATTCGCTTCCATTCGGATACTTTTGCACCCACGATCCGTCGTCGTACACACGAATTCGGGTTCCATCGGCATTCTTGCGTTTCCACGAGCCATCGGAATCAACTTTGATAGTGCTTCCATCCGCAGCGGTCTGAGACCACGAACCATCGCGGTTCACCTTGATACTAGAAGCACCGCCATTTCCCTTGTTGCCGGTAGACCCTTGCGAACCGCCATTTTTATTTGCGGATCCTGCCCCTCCCTGACCTCCAGAATTTCCCTGCTGCCCGGAGTTACTTCCACCAGAACCGTCAGCTGGCTTCGCCGCTTCATCGACATCCTTATTCGCATCTGCTCCCCCAGCTGCTGCGCTTTCCTCAGGAGAATTAGTAGCCGGAGATTCGGGGGCTGTTGCCGCATCTGTGAGCGTGGGAGCATTCACGGCTTCACCTGTAGTATTACTTTCGGCGGTTGAAGAGGGAGTAGCATCCGCAGGTTCGGGGGTTGCGGTTTCAGTTGCCGTCGCGGAAGGGGATGAACTCGCCGAGGAACTGGGACTTGGAGACTTAGATTTCGTGGGGGAAGATTTTGAGCTTGAGGAGCTGCTGTTGGGCGATAACGTTACGGAGGAAGACGCCTCATTTGAGGAGCCGCAGGCGCTCAGGGCAAGAATACTCGCCACAGCCACCGATACAACGGCGTAGGTTCTCTTCATGCTCATTGCATTTCTTTCTATAAACCGGCGATGATGTCCCGTTGCGACCACCCAGACGTTCAGCATGAGCGCACCACAGCACCGAAGAATATGGTGTTATAGCGATCCCTACTGAAGAGCGTCGTTGCGGGATAAATAGTCCTTCCGGAAGGAGGGATACATCTATTCTAAAGGTGTTCCGCTTCTTGAAGCTATCCATTAACACGTTTCTTGAAAAATATCACGTTAATTTCTGCGGGTACCCTCAAGAATATCTTGGGAAACACTTCAAAATCTCGGACGTGAAACTACTGATTAAATTTAATCAGCATTTTTATATATATTTTCTTTACACTTACGAGAGTTCTATGTGAAGATCTCTATCCTCCCGACACGCAAACCCCTGCCCCACAAGGAAAAACTTCATTCGCACACCAAGAGGCATACACCCAACAACAAGAAATGCCGAAACACAAGAAAGCTCAGCTTAGTAGAGTATCACCCGAGCAACCGACCGCAGAGATCTTTCTGCAAGAACTGTTTGATTTATAGATATTTTGAGAACAGGGTGAAACACTTATAAAGTTTATATATAAAGTATTTAATAATACTTATACATTTATATCGTTCATAGTTATATGTTGTGTATACCAGTTTTCCGCACAGAACCGCGTCTTAACGCGGAGCTGCAGGGGTTACCGGAGTTGCCGCCTCCGGATTATTGGGTTTTCCAGGAATTGCAGGGATTTCAGGCCGGTCTTCTTCATCCTCAACAATGCCATTCTCGGAGACTGACCACGAGCCGTCGGCATTAACCGTAATAACCTCGCCGTCATGGTCGGTCTGGGTCCATGCGCCGCTTGCGCTCACTCTAATGACCTCGCCGTCGCTCTTGATAACTTCCCACGCGCCGCTCGTCTCAACGGTGATTTTATCGCCTTCGGAGTTCGTGTGGGTCCAGGAACCATTCACATTCACCTTGGGTTCGGTTGGAGATCCACCGTTGTTACGTTGCGCGGGTGTATTGTTCCCTCCGGGTCCGGGCTGATTCTGATTAGTATCACCATTCACCGAGCCGCCAGCAGTATTTCCTTCTCCCCCATTACCCTGGGTCGCGGCGGGGGCATGGGCGGGATCTGCCGAAGAGTTAGAGGTTGCCGAAGGTGAAGGTTCCGCAGCCGTACCATGTGTTGAGGGGGATGCGGTCACTGTCACCACGGCGGGAGTCACCGGATCCTGAGGTTCGGAGGATGCACACGCGCTCAACAGACCAAGCCCTGCAAGGGCTAACGGAAGAGCGCTATACTTTCTCGGTACGATGGTCACGGTATGTCTTTCTGAGTGTTTCTGTGTCATAACAGGATATATTTTCAGGCTGCAACATTACTTACTACTATTTTAGCTAACCTGATTGAGACTTTTAGGTGACAAGGTGTTGCCCGCTTTTCTTGGGGCGAAAGGCATTACAGCGTAATGTTGCGATGCGTAAGATCGACGTGAAGTTCTTAGAAGAATAAGATTCCGTCCCCGGTAGTTTATCCCGTCCTGACAACCTTTTCAAACGGAGTTTGGTATCGGGCGTTATCACAAGGCAGAAGCTCTCAGACAGAGAAAACAAACCATAAACATAGGGGCTCCCACCGTGTGGTGGGAGCCCCTATCAGGTCCTAGAAGTCTCAAGAAGTTACTTCTTCTTCTTGGAGGTGGCCTTGGTGGCCTTCTTCTTGGTAGCGACTGCTGCCTTCAGCTTGGAGCCTGCGGTCAGCTTCACACCGTGACCAGCGGGAATCTGGATGGTTTCACCGGTCTGCGGATTGCGACCGGTACGAGCTGCACGGTCGGTACGCTCGATAGCCAACCAGCCGGGGATGGTGATCTTCTCGCCCTTAGAGACGGAGGTCTCGAAAGCCTGGAACACTGCGTCGAGCACTGCGTTCACGGTTGCCTGGCTCTTGCCAGACTTCTCTGCTACCTCTGCAACAAGTTCGGTACGGTTCTTAGCCATTTGGGGTGCCCCTTCCTGAGACTTATCTTTTTCAGACTAAGTCGAGCTGCTTTTCACGAGGAAAAATAACTCGCCTAGGTACAAAATACCAGAAATTACCAGCTTGACTTAGTAATACCGGGCAATTCGCCACGGTGTGCCATCTCGCGGAAGCGTACGCGGGAGATACCAAACTTCTGGAAGGTACCGCGCGGACGACCGTCGATCTGGTCACGGTTGCGAACGCGGACGGGAGATGCGTTGCGGGGTAGCTTCTGCAAAGCTACACGTGCTGCTTCGCGCTCCTCGGGGGTAGCGTTCTCGTTCACCAGCGTCTTCTTCAGTTCTCGACGCTTCTCGTCGTAGCGAGCTACGATGACCTTGCGCTGCTCGTTACGAGCGATCTTTGACTTCTTAGCCATTCTTAGCGCTCCTCTCGGAAGTCAACGTGCTTGCGAACCACGGGATCGTACTTCTTTAGCACCATACGGTCAGGATTATTGCGGCGATTCTTACGGGTTACATAGGTGTACCCGGTGCCTGCAGTGGACTTGAGTTTGATAATAGGACGCAGGTCCTTAGCCTTGGATGCCATGTACTAGATCTTCTCCCCGCGTGCGATGATTTCTGCGACCACGGCATCAATGCCACGAGCATCGATAACCTTAATGCCCTTAGCGGACACGTTCAGGGTCACCTTACGGCGAAGCGAAGGAACCCAATAGGTCTTCTTCTGAACGTTCGGATCGAATCGACGCTTATTGCGGCGATGCGAGTGCGAAATGCTGTGTCCAAAGCCGGGAACAGCTCCGGTCACCTGGCAGACTGCTGCCATGTTTCACTCCTTATTGATTGACTTTTCTGACGGATACGCAGTCGATGTTACTCGTACGTCCCGTCACCAATGTAGAAGCACCGGGTTATTCTCCGGGCTAGAGTGTTTGAGACCGGCATCTGGGTGAGATCCAGATGTCAATCCCCGCCGCGGGAAAAACGGTGAAGCATAATTTAGTGTCGAGAGGCGTTTCCACCACTACGAACAGCGTTAAATTCTAGGTAAATCCAGCAACTCACGCAAGCCTGCACGCCAGAAACTCCCCTTAAAAACCAAGGATTTTTTGGATTTTGAGGGGTAACCATTTGATACAGACTTCTTCCGGGCACGCCGAAAGGTCGCGATAGAGTTACCCGCTTATTCTACCAGTTCTCGCTGTTTCCTCAAGTCACAAGGGAGTTTAAGGTAGTTCATGACGAAGTTTTCATCCCTTGTCGATATCCATGTGACAAACGTCTAATTACATCGGTGAAATTTTAAATGTGAGATTAACATCTTAACTTGTAGAAACCCGTATTTTACGGCATACGGCAGGTTATTCTTCGAGTTCTACCGGCTCGCCAAGACCAGCGGCAGGAACCAAATTCGGGTACCTCGCGCTTAGTCCATCCCCCAAGCTGCGCCCAGTCAGCTGCCGACCCATCCAAGGCAGAGCATGCGTTCTTACCCAATACGCACTCTCGGCAACTCTCTCACGCAGCGGCGGAGGCTCTTCTTCACCGGCGATAAGGTTCACATCCTGCGCCAGATGCCCCAGCCCAAACTGCGTCAGCACATGGTATGCAAAGCGCTGATGCCCCAACTCATTCATATGCAGGCGGTCGTCAGCCCACAGCCGCCAGTCCAGAAAATCGTCCATACGCCAGTAATCGATAATGTGCACACCATAATCATCCGACACCGTGCGCAGAAGCTCGTTATACAGGGCGGTACGCGGACGGGTCCGAGCAAAGGGTCCCTCTCCCTTCACGTCTAGGCCCGTAATCGTCAGAACCTCGATTCCTTCCGCGCGCAGAGCCGCAAAGGCTCGCTCTGCGTGCGAGATAATCTCATCTATATTCACGTTTAGGCTAATAATGTCATTGCCGCCGCCGTAGAAGCTAACAAGGTTCGGTCTCAGTTCTAAGGCTGCCTCCAGTTGCTGATCGACAATCTGGTGCATCAAAAGCCCGCGGATCGCCAAGTTAGCGTACTGCGCCTGAGCATCGACTGAGCCGATAGCTTCCGCAACGCGATCTGCCCAGCCACGCACCTGGTTGGGGCGGTCGGTATCGACATCACCCACGCCTTCGGTAAACGAGTCGCCCATCGCCACATAACGCACAGGTTCGCCGTGCAGTCTGGCATTTTTATCGAGTTTGAGCATGGTAGGTACTTCCTAACTTTTGGTTTTATCTACCCGCCAGTATCCCATGAATAATATGTCTGTCTTAGGTATCGACCGCAGACATCCAGCTGCGTGCGGTTTCAGGCAGGGCAAACCAATCCGTGCAGTAAACTCAAACATACCGTAACCGCGTTTTGTTCGGGTTTCTTGCTGCCTGTTTTATAAGCCTTATTTCAGGGGTTTACGTCGTCCAGTATCTTCTGCGAAGCGTGCGCAGACCGATGAAGCGGCACCACCACCACGCTCCCGTCACTAAACGGATCAGCAACCTCGGCCTTGAGCCCAAAAATATCGTTAAGATTTCTGGAGGTCAGCACCTCGTGAGCAGATCCGCGACTGACGATCTGCCCGTCCTTCATGGCGATCAGATAGTCTGCAACGCGAGCGGCGAGATTCAGCTCGTGCAGCACCATAATCATGGTGGTGCCGCGTTCTTCGTTCAGGTCCGCTAGTAAATCCAGCAGCTCCACCTGATGCGCCAGGTCAAGGTAGGTGGTCGGCTCATCCAACAGCAGAATATCGGTCTCCTGCGCAAGCGCCATCGCAATCCACACGCGCTGGCGCTGCCCGCCGGAAAGCTCGGTTACCTGACGTTCGGCGAGCGACATCGTATCGGTGGCCTCTAGGGCCCAGGCTACCGCCTCATCATCTTCGGCACTATTACGTTTGAAAAGCCCTTGATAGGGATAGCGTCCCCGCGAAACCAAATCGGCAACAGTAATACCTTCAGGCGCAATAGGATGCTGCGGCATAAGCCCGACCATGCGTGCGAACCCCTTCATGGAGTACTGATGCGTAGGCTTACCATCGAGCAAAAACTCGCCGTCAAGGGGATGCAAGAGTCGCGAAACACCCCGCAGAAGCGTGGATTTACCGCATCCGTTGGGGCCGATAATGGCGGTGACCTTGCCCTGCGGGAATTCTAAGCTCAGGTCTTTGACGATAGGCTGTGCGCCGTATCCTAGGCTCACGTTGTCTACGCGCAGAGTACGCTCAGTTACGGTTTTCATGATTTACCTTCCTTTCGGTTCTGCACGAGCAACTAGATAAGTATGAGGGTACTGAAGACGCCATAAAAATGCCTACAGAAATTTTATATGCCGGAATAGGTTTGCGGCTGCCGTTCACCGAGGCTCAAGACTCCGGACGTACCGATGCCGTGCCTTCCGGTAAGAAGACACGGCATCGTATATTCTTGGCACGTGTTTAGAGCGAGAGCATGCCAGTGGGTATCCAACCACCCTTGGCGGCGCGTTCAAGCATAGTTTTCGCCATAGTACGCCCGTATGCCTTGCTCACATGGTTCTCGTCTATGTACACGTAGACGTTCCCGACAACCGGTTGGCACATTCCTTCCGGGCAGTACAGGTCAGTCATATCTACCAGCACCGCGCCCTTATCCTTGTATTTGTCAAAGACCTCTTGGGCGGGGTTCTTTTCAGCCAATTTCTCAGAGACCGGGCGCGCGCAGGATTCCAGGTCGTCTCCCGCCTTCTGTGCGCATTCGTATACGTTGTAGTCGTACCGCGGGTTATCGCGCACACCGACCACCTGTATTCCGGCGTCCGTGAATTTCTTGACCGTTTCCTCCAAGGCCGGGTCGATGCGCTCCTCATTAGACCGTGCCTCCGCGATGGTTGCGATAATCACCACGGTCTGCGGCTTACGCTGCAGAATTTCTTCGGTGACGTCCCGGTTAAACTCGGCGCACTCGTTCGAGGATGATGCATCCTGCTGCGGATACTGGCATCCGCCTAAGAGGATCGACTGCATATTAACTTTGGACTGCTCGGCAACGGGTTTGAACATGGCCATTGCCTGTTCCGCGTGGGAGTTGCCGACGACCATCATAAGCGGCGAATCATCTGTTCCGTTCTTCTGCGAAGAGCAGTACTTCTTGAGTGAGTCATGAGAGAGGGCAAAATTGCCTTCGCATTTGCCGTCGCTCAACATCTCGTATTGATTCTTCAAATCACCATTGGGGATAGGGTCGTCGTGCATGAGTGCCTGATCTGTGCCGATGGCGCGAGCACCTAAGTGATTATCGGTTGCAGTCTGGGTCTGTGTTTCTGCCTGAATACTCGCCTGAGTATTGGAGTAGTTTACCCACGCCTGCGCACCGGCAAGAGGTATTCCTGCCAGTAAAAAGGTTGCGGCCAGGAAGGCAAGCTGATCGGCCCACGTTTTGACCGCGAAAACCCTCTTAAACCGCAGTATTTTCATCAGCCAGGGAATGAAAGGGTCTTTACGGTAACGCAGCGGTTTCTCCACGAACTGGATCAGAACCCAGGCTAAGCCAATAGATACCGCAATAATGGCGGTTCCTTCGAGAAAGTTCACGTGGGGTTTCTCCACAGCGGTGCTGTACAAGATCAGGATGGGCCAGTGCACTAGGTATAGGGCGTAGGAGATATTGCCAAGACTCTGCAGAGGTTTAGAGACCAGCCAGCGGTCTACACCCCACCGACTGTTGGTACGGCCCGCCATAATGACGAGAGCACCTGAAACTACTGGATACAGCGCTAAGAATCCGGGAAAGGAGCGCTGCACGGGCAGGAAGGCGCCACAGGTCACAAGCCCAAAAACGCCGATCCACCCCATGATGACGCGCGCCTTCTCAGGGGCCTTCCATTTGAGGGTTACCATGGCGAGCAGCGTCCCGACAGCAAATTCCCAGAGACGGGTGCGGGTATCGAAGTATGCGAACCCCTGGTTTGTCTCGGTTTCAATAATCGAAAATGTCAAAGATGCCACAAAGACCGTATCGAAAACCAAAATGGTTGTCGTGAACAGATTCCAGCGGAAACGATGCACAAGGTATGCGACCAGCGCGAAGAGCAACGGCCACAGAATAAAAATCTGTCCCTGAATAGACAGCGACCAGAAGTGCTGGAACGGGGTTTTCGATGCTGCGTTTTGCGCATAGTAATCTACCGAGTTAAAAGCAAGATGCCAGTTCTGGTAGTAAAAGAGGGACCCCTTCGCATCCGCGAGCATATCGGCCCAGCGGCTTGGCGGTAGGATAAAAAATGATGCGATGGTCGTTCCCGCAATGGTTACGGTCGCTACCGGAAGCAAGCGTTGGAACACGTGTAGCCAGTATGTGAAGAGGTTAAGCGGCCTGCCCTCGTTGATTTTGCGCATATTCGAGAGTGAAAGCAGGAACGCCGAGATGAATAGAAAGACGTCCACGCCGCCGGATACCCTACCAAACCAGACATGGTATAGCACTACCAGGAGTACTGCGAATGCACGCAGACCCTGAATTTCGGGGCGGAATCCCCGAGTTTCAATAAAGTTTTCGAGGGGGTAAGAGTTTGAGGGTGATGATACAGTCGGGGTTTGCGCCGCTTGCTGATGCATTGCGGGTTGACCTGCTGCCATAATATCGCGTGTCCTGTGCTGCTCTGTAAATCGGTGTGTGGTCTCATATAATGCTAACGACCTGTAAGGGGAAAGTCCCGATTCAACGCATCAGCTGCGTAACGCATGAATCAGGACTTTCGTGGAGCCCCCTACCGGATTCGAACCGGTGACCCTCGGTTTACAAGACCGATGCTCTGGCCAGCTGAGCTAAGGAGGCAACGTCTTCTAGTGTACAGCAAACGCACAGGGATGCTAATTCAAAAGTGGATGTTATGAAAGTTTATCGTGTTCACTGTTTTTATATGTGTCTGCTTAAACGCTGTTTTTCCGTATCACTATACTTTTTGAGTCTTTTAGATTTCGAACTATGTTCATACGGCTCAGAAAATGTTAGACGGTTGATAAGCCTTAACAGAGATTCCCTCTCATGCAGAATCATGCATTGGAATCTTAGACTATTGTGTCA
Source organism: Rothia dentocariosa ATCC 17931 (assembly GCF_000164695.2). NCBI lineage: Bacteria > Bacillati > Actinomycetota > Actinomycetes > Micrococcales > Micrococcaceae > Rothia > Rothia dentocariosa. The sequence continues at coordinate 1,389,872 of NC_014643.1, read as the reverse complement.
GTATCCTTTGAGGCTAAAGCACATAGAAAGGATTCGCCCGCAGGCTTAGCGCTTGCGGGCGAATCCATTTATATTACTGCTGCGGGTTATTGTTATTCTTCTTGGCGTCGATCTTCCCCTGCAGGAAGCCAGTGAAGTCATTGCTGGTGTATTGTTCACCATCCACAAAAACGGTCGGGGTGCCCCCAATGTCATTCTTCGAGGATTCTGCGGTCACAACATCCACAAGAGAACGCCACTTGTTATCGTTCATATCCGAACCGATATTTGCACCGTATTTAGATGCTATATCGGCGATCTGCTGGTTGTTCAGGTCGCCGGTTCCCTGGTGGCTAAACAGTTCTTTCTGGAAGTCCAAGAATTTATCTGCACTCACCTGGTTAGCAACGGCGTATGCGGCATTAGCGGTACGTGCCGAGTACTGGGTGGGCGAATTCTGATCGAGGAAGGTCAGGTTACGGATTTCGAGTTCGATGTTGCCCTCTTGAACCTGTTTCTTCAGTTCCTCGCCGTACTGATCCTCAAACTCATGGCAGTGCACGCAATTGTAGTCTTGGAAGATCGTCACGCGCACCGGTTTACCGTTCTTAGAGGCTTCATCTGCCGACTGAACGCCGAGTGGCAGCTTCTTGCCCGCCTGCGGGGTACCATTCACCGAGGGAGTGTAGGAGGCGTTAGAGTCCCCTAGTTCCTTATAGTTACGGGTGTCTCGTGTTGAGGAGTTTTGGACGATTCCGTCCTTAGTCAGCACAATTCCGCCGTACTCATTCGAACTCGCAGGCACAGGACCCGATTCGGGTACTTTATTGTTCTGACCATTGATATAAACAAAGCCAATAACGAAAACAATAACAACGACTACGCCGAGTACGGTAAGTTGTATCCATCGACGGTTCGTCGCGACATTGCCGCGCTTTGATTGTTTAGCCGCAATTTGGCGGGCCTTCTCGCGGGCGTCCTGGGACATTGCCTGCTCCTTTATCTTGTGATCGACGCGGTGGATGCGCCTACCGCTAACCCGTTCTAGCCTACCGAAGGTTGTTGGTAGCTGCCAGTCATAGCCGGGTTTTCTACACTTTGTGTCGCTTTCTCACGCTCACAGCTTATTTTACGGGGCAACCACAGTCACCTGCGCTGGCTATAAGCCGCGCGTACCATTATAAGACTCGTTATTCTGCGGGATAGCATCTCAGGATAAACCTAGCAGTATGAGCAAAAGAGACTCGGTGTCTTATAAGTTGCCTCGTTCCCCTATTCTCTGGGTGACATGTATGTATGAACCATACCTTTCCAGAGACCCCCGTTTATAGCTCATAAGTTCCACGGATAAGACCCTCATACTGCAAGACTGCGTTACCAAGGAAAGATCGTAGGACAGCTTCGACCGCAGACCGAGTCAGAAGTCGAGGCTAGCAATAAACCCCATATTTACTAAAACAGCTTTTAACCAATTAGTTTCACCCTAAGATTCCAGGGGATACTAGCATGCGATGGCTCTGCTACAATCAGCTTAGTTTCATCGGCGATGTCAATGTCTCATGCTGACAGTATCTTACTTGCTTAGCCACAATTTGACGAGCCTTATCACGGGCGCCTTGGGACATCACCTATCCCTTTATCCTGTAATCACTCCCCCGTGCACTTAGCGGTTATCTACGTTGTGATCCAGCCGTTCTTCTTCATGAGTACCCTGCTAGTGGACAGTACTAGTGGACAAGCCTCGCAGTACTTCATGGCTACACACGCCGCAAGCAGTGTTCCTCAGCGAGCTTCTAGCAGAGTATCGGCACCGTCAAAACCTCCAGAACCGCTATAGCTGTTCGAGTAATCATGCTCTACACTTCCGTCTTGCTTAGGGTTTTAGCGGGTAAGGGATACGGTGTAAGAGCTTCAGAATACGGCTTAGCCCCACCCACAATTCAGGTTAGGAACATTAGAACAGACACACATTCTATTCCATAACCCAATTTCCTGTCTGCACAGACGATATAAGAACGATAATGGTTGTTGAGACCCCGCAGTTGATGCATCGTTATCGGGTTTTCCTGCGCTGGTGGTACCGTTTTTCTTCAGAGGTCCGTCAGAGGTAGGGCATCGGTAGCGGAGGTTTTGAGGCCCATTCTTGGGTGTTGTACCGGAGTTAACCACTAATTGAGTGGTTATTCGAGGCTATATCCGTTGTGGTGACAGGGTAAAGTGCCCGGTAGCAGGCACACAATTTTACCTATAAGCCTTTGCTCCGTACCCTAGATAGGATGGTTCGCTGTCATGACAGGACGAGATGGTTCAGGGCAGACACAATATGTCTTATACTCCGTTACCTTTTTGTGTGTTCTAAGAAAACCCATTCAGCCAGAACACATTAGAAGAGGGCAGCCGACCCTCCCCCGGCATAGCTTACCAATACCCCAACCGCACTCATGGTCAAGGGGATGCTGCTACCGGGTTGGGGTTGTTGAGTAAAAACCACCGTTAAACACAAAAAGCATGAGCGAAAGCTCCCCCTCACAGGAAACCCCCACCCATACTTACCTCTAAACAAAATATTTATTGCGGCAGCCATCTACTCTCCCACACCCACCAAGATGCAGTACCATCAACACCACAGGGCTTAGCTCACCAGGTTCGAAAAGGATACTGGGCGTTTCCCCCAAGCTATCACCACCGCAAAACCACCAAACAACAACCCACCCCACAAAAACGGGGCCCAGCTTGTTGTTTCAAAACTATACAGCGAACGCAAACACCACAAACAACATAGTGTGAATAAGTCTTCGGCCTATTAGTACCAGTCAACTCCACGCCTTACAACGCTTCCATACCCGGCCTATCAACCTCATCATCTCTAAGGAGCCTCACACACCACAAAGGGGTGCCAGGAGAACTCATCTCGAAACAGGCTTCCCGCTTAGATGCCTTCAGCGGTTATCCCTCCCGAACGTAGCCAATCAGCCATGCACCTGGCGGTACAACTGACATACCAGAGGTTCGTCCGTCCCGGTCCTCTCGTACTAAGGACAGCCTTTCTCAATTCTCCAACGCGCGCAGCGGATAGGGACCGAACTGTCTCACGACGTTCTGAACCCAGCTCGCGTACCGCTTTAATGGGCGAACAGCCCAACCCTTGGGACCGACTCCAGCCCCAGGATGCGACGAGCCGACATCGAGGTGCCAAACCATGCCGTCGATATGGACTCTTGGGCAAGATCAGCCTGTTATCCCCGAGGTACCTTTTATCCGTTGAGCGACAGCGCTTCCACAAGCCACTGCCGGATCACTAGTCCCGACTTTCGTCCCTGCTCGAGTCGCCACTCTCACAGTCAAGCTCCCTTGTGCACTTACACTCAACACCTGATTGCCAACCAGGCTGAGGGAACCTTTGGGCGCCTCCGTTACACTTTAGGAGGCAACCGCCCCAGTTAAACTACCCATCAGGCACTGTCCCTGAACCAGATCATGGCCCGAAGTTAGACATCCAGATTGACCAGAGTGGTATTTCAACAACGACTCCACCACCACTAGCGTGACGGCTTCACAGTCTCCCACCTATCCTACACAAGCCAACCCAAACACCAATACCAAACTATAGTAAAGGTCACGGGGTCTTTCCGTCCTGCTGCGCGAAACGAGCATCTTTACTCGTACTGCAATTTCACCGAGTTCATGGTTGAGACAGTAGGGAAGTCGTTACTCCATTCGTGCAGGTCGGAACTTACCCGACAAGGAATTTCGCTACCTTAGGATGGTTATAGTTACCACCGCCGTTTACTGGGGCTTAAATTCTCAGCTTCGCCCACACAGGGCTAACCAATCCTCTTAACCTTCCAGCACCGGGCAGGAGTCAGTCCGTATACCTCGTCTTACGACTTCGCACGGACCTGTGTTTTTGATAAACAGTCGCTTCCCCCTGGTCTCTGCGACCCCTACACGCTCCCCACCGCACGGGCAGATCACGCTCAGGGCCCCCCTTCTCCCGAAGTTACGGGGGCATTTTGCCGAGTTCCTTAACCATGATTCTCTCGATCGCCTTAGTATTCTCTACCTGATCACCTGTGTCGGTTTCGGGTACGGGCAGCTAAAACCTCACGCCGATGCTTTTCTCGGCAGCATAGGATCACCAAATCCCCCACAAACAAGGGGTCCCATCACGTCTCAGACACACAACCGGCGCATTTAACAACCAGTCATCCTACACGCTTAGACCACGACAACCACCGCGTGGCTTGGCTACCTTCCTGCGTCACACCTGTTAACACGCTTACCTCCAAAGCTTGGGTCCCACACACCCCACAACACCACAAAGAAAAACTTCATGACACCGTGATCGGCATGGTTAGCATCACAATATCAGTATGGACGGTCCTTCACTGGTACGGGAATATCAACCCGTTCTCCATCGACTACGCCTGTCGGCCTCGCCTTAGGCCCCGACTAACCCAGGGCAGATTAACTTGACCCTGGAACCCTTGATCATCCGGCGCACGGGTTTCTCACCCGTGATTCGCTACTCATGCCTGCATTCTCACTCCCACACAATCCACCACACACTCCCGTGGCAGCTTCACCTCGTGCAGGACGCTCCCCTACCCAACCAGCCACAAAGACTGATTGCCACAACTTCGGCGGTGTACTTGAGCCCCGCTACATTATCGGCGCAGAATCACTTGACCAGTGAGCTATTACGCACTCTTTCAAGGATGGCTGCTTCTAAGCCAACCTCCTGGTTGTCTCAGCAACTCCACATCCTTTCCCACTTAGCACACGCTTAGGGGCCTTAGTTGATGGTCTGGGCTGTTTCCCTCTCGACAATGAAGCTTATCCCCCACTGTCTCACTGCTACACTCTCACTTACCGGCATTCGGAGTTTAGCTAACGTCAGTAACCCTCGCGGGCCCATCGGCCATCCAGTAGCTCTACCTCCAGCAAGAAACATGTAACGCTGCACCTAAATGCATTTCGGGGAGAACCAGCTATCACAGAGTTTGATTGGCCTTTCACCCCTATCCACAGCTCATCCCCCCAGTTTTCAACCTAGGTGGGTTCGGTCCTCCACACGCTCTTACACGTGCTTCAACCTGGCCATGGATAGATCACTCCGCTTCGGGTCTAGATCCTGCCACTACAACGCCCTATTCAGACTCGCTTTCGCTACGACTACCCCACACGGGTTAACCTCGCGACAAAACACTAACTCGCAGGCTCATTCTTCAAAAGGCACGCCACCACCCCACACAAAAGGGGGCTATAACGGCTTGTAAGCACACGGTTTCAGGTACTATTTCACTCCCCTCCCGGGGTACTTTTCACCATTCCCTCACGGTACTGATCCACTATCGGTCATCAGGAAGTATTTAGACTTACCAGGTGGTCCTGGCAGATTCACACGAGATTCCACGAGCCCCGTGCTACTCGGGACATTGTCAACGCACACACAACACTTTCAACTACGGGACTCTCACCCACTACGGTCGACCATTCCAAGCCAGTTCGCCTACCATCATGCACTACGCCGGTGACCAGTTAGAACCACCACAACAACTCCCACAACACCCATGATGCAACACCTAACCGCTATCACACACCACAGGTTTAGTCTCATCCGCGTTCGCTCGCCACTACTAACAGAATCATTATTATTTTCTCTTCCTGCGGGTACTGAGATGTTTCACTTCCCCGCGTTCCCCCCAACTGGCCTATACATTCAACCAGCGGTCACCCACCACAACGATGAGCGAGGTTTCCCCATTCGGAAATCCTCGGATCCACGCCCAGTTATCGGCTCCCCGAGGCTTATCGCAGATTCACACGTCCTTCATCGGCTCCTGATGCCAAGGCATCCACCGTGTGCCCTTAACAACTTACACACAATCAAGAAAAAGAAGAATCAAGAAACCACACAACCGTGCAGTTCCCAGAAGATGCTCGCGTCCACTATATAGTTCTCAAACAACAAACCACACCAACACCAACACCGAGAACAAACCCAGCACCAGCACCAGCCAGTCACCAACTCAGACCACACCTAGCGTGCAACCCGAAAACCCAAGAACGCACCCGAACAACACGAAAAGATGATGACGTATACACAACACCGTGAAACAAAACAAACAACAAAAAAAAAGGGGACTGACATTCCACCCATGAGCAAACCACCCACCCGACACTCGCGAGCAGCATGGCCAACCAAACAATAGTTGAGCTCCTTAGAAAGGAGGTGATCCAGCCGCACCTTCCGGTACGGCTACCTTGTTACGACTTAGTCCCAATCGCCAGTCCCACCTTCGACGGCTCCCCCCACCAGGGTTAGGCCACCGGCTTCGGGTGTTACCAACTTTCGTGACTTGACGGGCGGTGTGTACAAGGCCCGGGAACGTATTCACCGCAGCGTTGCTGATCTGCGATTACTAGCGACTCCGACTTCATGGGGTCGAGTTGCAGACCCCAATCCGAACTGAGACCGGCTTTTAGGGATTAGCTCCACCTCACAGTATCGCAACCCTCTGTACCGGCCATTGTAGCATGCGTGAAGCCCAAGACATAAGGGGCATGATGATTTGACGTCATCCCCACCTTCCTCCGAGTTGACCCCGGCAGTCTCCTATGAGTCCCCACCATCACGTGCTGGCAACATAGAACGAGGGTTGCGCTCGTTGCGGGACTTAACCCAACATCTCACGACACGAGCTGACGACAACCATGCACCACCTGTATACCAGCCCCGAAGGGAAACGCCATCTCTGACGCAGTCCAGTATATGTCAAGCCTTGGTAAGGTTCTTCGCGTTGCATCGAATTAATCCGCATGCTCCGCCGCTTGTGCGGGCCCCCGTCAATTTCTTTGAGTTTTAGCCTTGCGGCCGTACTCCCCAGGCGGGGCACTTAATGCGTTAGCTACGGCGCGGAAAACGTGGAATGTCCCCCACACCTAGTGCCCAACGTTTACGGCATGGACTACCAGGGTATCTAATCCTGTTCGCTCCCCATGCTTTCGCTTCTCAGCGTCAGTTACAGCCCAGAGACCTGCCTTCGCCATCGGTGTTCCTCCTGATATCTGCGCATTCCACCGCTACACCAGGAATTCCAGTCTCCCCTACTGCACTCTAGTTAGCCCGTACCCACTGCAAAACCAGGGTTAAGCCCCAGCCTTTCACAGCAGACGCGACCAACCGCCTACAAGCTCTTTACGCCCAATAATTCCGGACAACGCTCGCGCCCTACGTATTACCGCGGCTGCTGGCACGTAGTTAGCCGGCGCTTTCTCTGCACCTACCGTCACTTTCGCTTCTTCGATGCTAACAGAGGTTTACAACCCGAAGGCCGTCATCCCTCACGCGGCGTCGCTGCATCAGGCTTGCGCCCATTGTGCAATATTCCCCACTGCTGCCTCCCGTAGGAGTCTGGGCCGTGTCTCAGTCCCAGTGTGGCCGGTCACCCTCTCAGGCCGGCTACCCGTCGTCGCCTTGGTAAGCCATTACCTCACCAACAAGCTGATAGGCCGTGAGCCCATCTAAAACCACTCCATAACGCTTTCCACCAACACCCCATGCGGAGATTGGTCGTATCCGGTATTAGACCCAGTTTCCCAGGCTTATCCCAGAGTCAAAGGTAGGTCACTCACGTATTACTCACCCGTTCGCCACTAATCCACCTAGCAAGCTAGGCTTCATCGTTCGACTTGCATGTGTTAAGCACGCCGCCAGCGTTCGTCCTGAGCCAGAATCAAACTCTCCGTTACAAAAACAAAAAGCAAACGCATGATCCCATAACTCTCAAAAAACAATGAACTACTGACAAAACAAAAAACAAGGACACAAAACACCAGGCACACCAACGCACCCCATGCTTCCTGTCCCACACGAATGTCCCAACCAGCAGACACCACAACAAAATTTTCAGAACTACAAGACCACACCAAAAAACATGACCTCAATAAGATCAAAAAACATATACGGTATCAACCCCGCACACCAACACCCCACCAAAAAAAAGGGGGTACCAGTGCACTGTCACAACATCCCGTTTCACCAATACACATCATCACAACACAACACACAGTTGTGTCTAAAACGTATTGAACAAAGCACACTCTTGAGTTCTCAAACAACACACCACACCAACAACAACACACCATCAGAGTCATCATCAGCCGGTCATCACATGATAAATCACCGCAACCAACCCCACCCGGATCACAACCAGAAATGAAGTCCTCGCCGCGGCGACTCATACAACTATACACACCCACACCCACCACCGCAACCCAACGGGTGAGTGTTTTACACCACTAGCAAAACAAGCCGTCAAGCACGGTATGTATTCGGGCTCTGCCGCTGCAACCCCATTGCATCGTCAATACACGAGCGCGTGTGGAACCTGAACATCAGGCTTCACACGCGCATCGGATAAGAGCGTTAGTGAGACTCAGCGCGATGGCGGGATACGTCATAGAGAGTAATGCCCACTGCCATTGCGGCGTTGAGAGACTCCATAGCCGAATCAATAGGGATCGACACGATCTGATCGCAGGTCTCCGTCACCAAACGCGAAAGGCCCTTACCCTCGGAACCAACCACCACGCACAGAGGCTCAGAAGCGAGCTGTAGATTCGGCAGGTCTATGTCTCCCCCGCCGTCCAAACCAATCACAAAAATACCCTGCTCTTTTGCCTGCTGCAGCACGCGCGTCAGGTTCGTTGCCATCGCCACCGGAATACGGGCCGCCGCCCCCGCACTCGTTTTCCAGGCGCCCGCAGTCACTGCAGCAGAGCGACGCTCAGGAATGATGACCCCATCGCCGCTAAATGCCGAAACGCTGCGAATAATTGCACCCAAATTTCGAGGATCGGTAATACCATCCAAAGCCACGAAAAGCGGAGGCGACTTAAGTTTGCCAGCATGCCAGCGCTCCATAACGTCCAGTACCAAATCGGTCGCATCCGGGTACTGATAAGGCGGAATCTGCATTGCAATCCCCTGATGCACGGCACCATCCGTCAGGCGATCCAGCTCGCTGCGGGGGATCTCCAGCATGGGCAGGTTTTTCTTATTCGCCGTCGTCATAATGTCGCGCACGCGGTCATCGACCTCGATACGGCTCATCACGTACAGGTGCTTCGCTGGAATATTGGTGCGAAGTGCCTCCAGAACCGCGTTGCGACCGGTAACAAGTTCATCGCTCATGCGCTTGCCGCCCAGACGAGTCTGGAACTTGCGGTTCGTGCCGGTAGCCGCACGACGCTCCGCCGCGCGCTTCATCTTATACGCCTTGTGGTAAACGCGGTCCTCAGCCTTCGGGGTGGGTCCTTTACCTTCCAGCGCACGCCGACCGTGACCGCCGGTGCCCTTCGTCGCACCCTTTTTCTTTGCGGTAGCGCCGGGGCGCGAACCTGCCTTAGCCATATCTGTATCCTTTAGTTCAACGTCTGTCGTGCCCGCTTCGGGGCGAGTTTCGGGGAATGTGTTATGCGTTAAGGCTCCATGTAGAGCCCTGCGCGCCGTCCTTGACCGTAATACCTGCGGCGGCGAGCACATCGCGCATCCTGTCGGCGGTCGCCCAATCCTTCTCGGCGCGGGCACTCGCGCGCTGTTCCAAAATAGTATGAATGAGCGCATCTAATGCCTGATGTTCCGCACCGGAAGCCCCCGAACCGTCAAGATTCATGAGCGAAGTCAGCCCAAGCACATTTGCCATAGCCCACACCGCATTTGCGAATTCGGAGGCATCCGCACCGGCGGCAAGCGCGGCGTTACCGGCGCGAGTCTGCTCGTGAAGCACCGCAAGTGCGCGCGGAATATTCATATCGTCGTCAAGCGCATCCGCAAAGTCCTGCGGTACGCGACGTTCCTGTGGGTCCGGGGCCATAAGCTCCGAGGTAGCGGCGAGGAATGCCTCCACACGCTCGATAGCAACCCGTGCCTCTTCTAATGAAGTGGGGCGGTAATCCAACACCGAACGATAATGTGCCGAACCCAAATAATAGCGCACTACCAGCGGGCGAGCCTGCTGCAGCATTTGCACGGGAGAAATGGTGTTGCCGATCGATTTCGACATTTTCTCGCCCTCGTAGGTGACCATGCCGTTGTGCATCCAGAAATTAGCGAAATCATCGCCCGCAGCCGTGGACTGCGCCAGTTCATTCTCGTGATGCGGAAAACGCAGATCCAGCCCGCCGCCGTGAATATCGAACCGCTTCCCCAGGTATTTACCCGCCATCGCCGAGCATTCCAGATGCCAGCCGGGACGACCGCGGCCCCACGGCGAATCCCACGCTGCGGTCAGCGGTTCACCTTCCTTATACCCCTTCCACAGGGCAAAATCGCGGGGATCACGCTTGCCGCGCGGGTCTGCGTCGGCGGAATCCTGCATATCGTCCACGCTCTGGCGGGTGAGCGCGCCATACTGTTCCCAAGAACGCACATCGAAATAGACATCCCCGGAATCGTCAAGCGCCGGGTATGCATGCCCGCGGTCGATGAGACGCTGAATAAGTTCAAACATCTCAGGAATGTGACCGGTCGCACGCGGCTCATAGGTTGGCGGGTCAATACCCAACGTCGCATATGCGCGCGCAAAAACTTTCTCGTATCGATACGCGAGCGCCCACCACTGCTCGTTGGGGTGCTCCCCGGTGTAGGTGGGCTGTGCAGATTCAACGGACTTCGCCAAAATTTTATCGTCAATATCCGTAACATTGCGCACGGTGGTGACTTTGAACCCGCGGTAGCGCATCCACCGCGCAAGCTGGTCGAAGACCAGGGCGGAGCGGATATGCCCCACATGCGGTTCGCCCTGCACGGTGGCACCGCAGTAGTAGATGCGTGCCTCACCGGGGACTACCGGTTCAAAATCGCGGATGCTTGATGTTGCTGAATCATAAAAACGCATAGTCACAGTACCTAGTTTACGGGTTATAGCACCCGAGCGGTGGGTACCGCCGGATTCTCTTTAATAATCTTCCGTCGGGGGGGGACTACACCACCGGGTAAAGGAGTGCGGTGGCAACGGCTGCAACGCCTTCGCCGCGTCCGGTCAGGCCTAAGCCGTCGGTCGTGGTCGCGGTAACGGTCACCGAAGCCCCAGCCGCTTCACTCAGAACACGATTGGCTTCTGCGCGGCGCGGCGAAAATTTGGGGCGGTTACCGATCAGCTGCACGCTGATGTTGCCGATCTCGAAACCTGCCGCTCGCACGATTGCCGCCGCCTCCGAGAGAATACGCACCCCGGATGCGCCCGCCATATCTGGGCGATCCACCCCGAAGTTACTGCCCAAATCTCCGGTACCGGAGGCGGCAAAGAGCGCATCGGCGGCCGCGTGCGCAACGACGTCGCCGTCGGAATGCCCGCTGAGCCCGCGCTCGCCCGGCCAGTACAGCCCCGCGATCCATAGCTCGGTGTTTTCCTCCCCAAAGGCATGCACGTCTACGCCGGTTCCTACGCGGGGTATAAGGGGGACCTGAGGGGTGGGGCGGTTCTGTGTGCTGGTTGTATCTGTCATGGCATGCCTTTCATCACGGTTTTGTGTTTAGCCTTTAGGAGCAGACGGATTCCGGGGCGGTTGGGTAAAGTGCGCGCGCTATGCGCAAATCGAGCGGGGTTGTAATTTTGAAGGCATCGGCATGCCCAGTCACGGTATGCACCTGTTCTCCGTATGCTTCGACCGCCATTGCATCATCAGTAATTTGCTCGGCGACTGAAGCCTCAAGCGTGCGGCTGTGCTCATGTGCGGCACGCAGGGTGTCGATCCTGAAGCCTTGCGGGGTTTGTACGGCACGCATAAGTGCACGGGAGGGCGTGCCGGTGACGGTGCCGTGCGCATCCACGGTTTTAATGGTGTCGATCACGGGAACGACGGGGATAACGGCCCGATACCCAACAGTCAGCGCTTGGGCGACCGTGCGGAAAACCTGGGGAGGTGTAAACGCGCGGGCGCAATCGTGAATAAGCACCCGCTCGATGGACGGATTTTCGGCGGCGAGCGCATCGAGGGCGGCGATGACCGATGCGGTGCGGGTGTTGCCGCCTTCCGTAACGAGAGCATCAAATTCGGCGGCATCGGTCAGTAATTGCGGGCACCGGTGCGCGCAGTCAGGTGGAACCGTTACGACGAGACGTTCCGCAATACCCGAGGCACGCGCGCGCTCAAGTGCCCAGTACAGCAGGGTTTTTCCGTGTACATCGACGGCAGCTTTAGGCATCTTTTCTTTGAGACGGGTGCCGGAACCCGCGCCGAGCACGACGATGGCGGTGCGGGCTACTAGGGAAGCATTCGTGGATAGAGCCTCTGGATAGTTTTCAGTCACATCTAAGAGGGTACCCGATAGTGTGCTTCTGAGGTTTTGAGATGTTTGCGCAGGTTTATGACGCTGAGCGAGACTCGCAAAGTTCCACGGTGATTTCCCGAGGACGGCATAAAACCGGCGTCATGTGCAGGTCTCATACTGACGATTTGTCATCACATTGCTAAACTAGAGTGCGAGAGTCAAATCTTGTGTCGCTTCTGTGCGCTCGAAGGACTGCGCGTGCAAGGCGGCTTTATATGCACGCACACAGAGTCGCAGGGCTCACCAGAATCTAGGAGGACGCGCCGTGAAGTTCGCCGTTTCCCACTCTCTTAAGCGCGCCGGTGCGGGTGTGGCTATTGCAGCCGCGCTCATATCAGCAACCGGCTGCGGTTATATCTATACCCAGCCGACAACCCTGCAGTATGCTGCATCCGACGGGGTTAAGGCCGATCTTAACGGCGTTGAGCTTCGCAATATCATGATGGTTTCATCCGGCAAAGGTGCGGATGGTCGTCTGCTCGGCACTATCTTGAATAAGAGCGACCACGATATTACTGTTACCTTCGCGTTCCCCAGCGGCGAGAAATCCGTCAAGGTTGCCAAGGGCCAGCAGGTACGTTTAGAAAGCAATGATTCTCAGGTGATCGTGCCGAAGATTTCGCAGACTCCCGGTGAGACTCTGGCGAATACTCAGGTTTCTTCGAACGATCAGTCCACAAACCTGAATATTCCGATCTTAGATGGAACCCTCAAGGAGTACGCTTCCTATATGCCGAATGCGGCGAGCTCGCGTGCATCCTCGCAGTCCTCTCATGCGGCAACTCCCAGTGCCAGCACGCCTGCGAAAACCCCAACGCCGAGCACATCGGCAACTGCCGTTCCCACGAATACGGCGACCGCTGTGCCTACGGCTCCTGAACCGGCAGAGACTCCTTCATACGACGAATCTGAGGAAGTCCCCGCCCCGGCTCCTACGGCGAGCGTGCCCGTCTACGAGAACGTGCAGTAGCTCTGGTGAGGGTTTCACCCTCTCAAGGTACAGAAAAAGGCTCTTTATATGACATAAAGAGCCTTTTTCTGTATGGAGATGGGCGAGTCTCTACGCCTCAAATTTATAGCCCAGCCCGCGCACCGTAATCACATAGCGAGGTGAGGATGCCTTCGGCTCGATCTTAGAGCGCAGGCGTTTAATGTGCACATCTAATGTCTTCGTATCGCCCACATAATCCGCGCCCCAGACCCGCTCAATCAGCTGGGCGCGCGTCATTACGCGACCGGTGTTGCGAAGCAAGATCTCTAAAAGTTCAAACTCTTTCAGGGGCATGGAAACTTCCTCACCGTCCACGGTGACGACGTGACGCTCCACATCCATACGCACCGGACCAGCCGCCAAGGCTTTCTGATCCTGCTCATCGCCGTGGTCGGGGCTCTGCCTCCGCAGCACCGCCCGGATGCGCGCCATCAGCTCCCGCGAAGAGTACGGCTTGGTCACATAGTCATCAGCCCCAAGTTCAAGCCCGAGCACCTTGTCAATCTCGGAATCCTTAGCGGTCAGCATGATGATCGGAACCGAGGAGGATGCGCGAATTTTCTTGCACACCTCCATGCCGGACATTCCGGGAAGCATCACGTCAAGGAGCACTAAGTCTGGGTCTTCTCTCTCAAAGGCAGGCACCGCATCCAGACCGTTATCGACTACAACGGGCGTGAAACCTTCGCGCCCAAGCAGGAAGGACAGCGGGTCATAGAGCGCCTCTTCATCCTCAACAAGCAGAATTTTCGTCATCGTTACCTCTGTTTTAAGTCCTGTAGCTAGTGTAGCTCAGCTCACGAGTTATCGGCGGATTCCAGGATTTCAGGGGTCGAGTGATCTGCCTCGGCAAGCGGCAGACTCAGCGTAAATGTGGAGCCCTCCCCCAGGGTCGAATCCACGGTGACCATGCCACCGTGCTGCGCCATCACGTGCTTGACGATGCTCAGACCCAGACCGGTACCGCCGGTTTGCCGTGAACGGGCCGGGTCTACACGATAAAAACGCTCAAAAATACGTTTCTGGTCTTCCTCAGAGATTCCGGCGCCCTGATCTGTCACCGAAATCAACAGGTTCTCGTGCGAGGTTTCGACCGTGACATCAACGCGGGTATCTTCGGGAGAATACCGCACCGCGTTCTCAATGAGGTTGTGCACCGCGATCCCAAGCAGCTCGGGGTCTGCATAAACCTCACGGTCGGCGTGGGCATCCGTATGGATGGTGATGTTCTTGGCTTCGGCGGCGAGCTTGGAACGGTCCACCGCCTCCGCCACCAGGTTATTGATAGACACCAATTTTCCGCTGCCGATCACATCGGCGGACTGCAGGCGGGAAAGTTCGATAATATCGCGGACAAGCGCGGTCAGACGCTTTGTTTCTTTGTGCAGACGACTCGTGAAATAGTCGATAGATTCCGGGTCATCACGGGCTTCCTCAATGGCCTCTGCAAGCAGGCTAATTGCCCCCACCGGAGTTTTCAGCTCATGCGAAACGTTCGCCACGAAGTCGTTGCGTACCCGCTGCACACGCGAGATTTCGGTGCGGTCATCGGCGAGCACCAAAATATATTCGTTTCCCACAGGAGCCACGCGCAAGTCGATCACCAGGGATTCGTCCTCACCTCGGGCAATCTCAAGTTCTTTTTCCACGAAAATACCGCGGTGCCGCACGGTGCGGATCATCTCGGCAAGCTCAATAGACAGCACGGTGTGCCCGCGCACCAGCCCCATGGCGTAGGCGCCCGGCGAAGCCTGCACGACGCCTCCGACCTCGTCTACCACCACATAGGCACGCCCAATAACCGCAAGCACCTGCGCCGCTCCGTCGCTCAAGGCGGGTTCGGCGACGGTCGTGCGATGTCGTTCACGCTCGAACCGCCTCAGAATACCCATGCTCAAAAGACCCAGAGCCAGTCCGAGAACGCCGGAGGAAAAAGCGATAAGACCTGCGTTCAACGGGCGATTCCTTCCTAAAAGTGCTTATCTGATGTGCGGTGTGCATTGTATCTGAAGCGAAAACCTGACCGCCGCAGTGCCGAGGTGCTCTGAAAACGGTGAGAACCCACCGCCCCGGTCAGTTCAACACTACCGGAACGATGGGTTCTCTTACCATGCGCGTTAAATAATTACTTACCCTGGTTTGCAACAGCCGCGATAGCATCCTTCGCAGCTTCAGGGTCAAGGTACTCGCCCGGCTTGAGAGGCTTAAAGTTCTCGTCCAGCTCGTAGTACAGCGGAATGCCGGTCGGAATGTTCAACCCAGCGATATCCTCATCGGAGATGTTCTCCAAATGCTTCACAAGCGAGCGCAGGGAGTTACCGTGCGCCGCGACCAGCACAGTCTTACCGTCGGCAAGGTCGGGCTTAATATCGGATTCCCAGTACGGAAGCATACGACCGAGAACGTCCTTGAGGCACTCGGTGCGGGGTGCGTTCTCAACATCCGCGTAGCGGGGATCGTTTGCCTGCGAGTAGGGGTCGCTATCGTCCAGCGGCGGAGGTGGCACATCGTAGGAACGACGCCAAGTCATGAACTTCTCGTCACCGTATTCTTCACGGATCTCAGACTTGTTCTTACCCTGCAGAGCGCCGTAGTGACGTTCGTTCAGACGCCAGGTACGCTTGACCGGAATCCAGAGGCGGTCGGCCGCATCCAGGGCAATATTTGCGGTGTTGATAGCGCGGCGCTGCAATGAGGTGTGCACAATATCGGGAAGGATGCCGCGTTCTTTCAGTAGTTCGCCGCCGCGCTGAGCCTCAGCACGACCCTTATCAGTCAGATTAACATCGACCCAGCCGGTGAACAGGTTCTTCTCGTTCCACTCCGACTGGCCGTGACGCAGGAGTACTAATTTGTATGTCATAGCTTCTATTTTTTCATGCGGGCGGCGGTTTGTCATGCTTATGCCAGCAACACCACACCGCCATCTTGCCCTACATCTCGCGGCAGAAGACGAATCGGCACGCGGCACACCCCTGCATAGATGCGCCACGCGCCGAAAAGGTCAAAGTCACCCTATACTCGGGCGAAAGATACGGGCTGCACGCCTTGACGAGCGCCTAGTAGCGGCGGTTACCGCCCACGGCAGGCCAGACTCCTGCCAGGAAAACACTCGAAATGGTAGCGGCGACCAGCTGGAAAAGCACCACGCTGCTCGTAGCGCTAGGATTGTAAGTGAAGCTCAAGGCGCTCCAAACCCCCAGCAGACCAACCGCGGCGGAACCGCCGGTCATAGCCATCCAGAAATTCTTGGAGCGTTTGCCGTTGAACGTGTACATATTCGCGGGTGCCATGACGGACCGCACAAAGGCGAGAATGCAAATCCACGCCACCACGAGGGCAAGTAACCCGTCAATAATCAGGGTGGCATAAAACAAAAGCTGAGGAGCAGTCATATTTTCCTTACTGGATGACCTGCTCGATGGCGGTCACCAAATCCTGGTAGAGATCATCGACATTCTCAATGCCGACCGATAGACGCAGCAGCGACGGCGGAATGGAGTCGGGTTCGCTCCCATGCCGACGACGGCGTTCAATCAGGGATTCTACACCACCCAGGCTCGTTGCAGGAGTCCACACGCGCAAAGCCTCTACCACACGCTGCGTTTGTTCATCGCTGGCACGCAAGACCACGCATAGCACCGCACCGAACCCGCCGTGCATCTGCTTCTTGGCCAACTCATGCCCATTACTGCCGGGCAAACCGGGGTACCGTACCTCTTCTACCGCCGGATGCTCACTCAAGCGCTCAGCCAGCCTCTGCGCGTTGTGCACCGAACGCTCTACGCGAAGCGCCAGGGTTCGCAGACCGCGTAAGCCGAGCCACGCCTCCACGGGTCCGGGAATAGCCCCGTTGGTGATGCGATGGTGCAGCATTGCCTGATATAGATCCTCGTTCGAGGTGACCGTAACGCCCAGAAGCACATCCGAATGCCCCGCTAAGAACTTGGTCGCAGAGTGAACCACCACGTCAGCACCGAAGGAGAGAGGCTTCTGCAAAATTGGGGTGGCGAAGGTGTTATCGACCGCAGTCACCACACCCAAACGTTTTGCCGCCGCGCAAATAGCGGGCAGGTCGGCGACCTCAAGCATGGGGTTCGTGGGGCTCTCCAGCCAGGCGAGTACCTTCGGGGCCGCATAATCCACGGTTTCCGGGGTGACACCGGTGCGGGCAACAGCATCTTCGAAGGCTGCAATCACCGAAGCGGTATCTTCCAGATCAATGCGCACGACCTCGGCAATACCGCGTTTCTGCAAATCCTTGCTCATAGTAATAGAGGCCATGTAGGCATGTTTAGGAATGAGAATAACCGACCCGACCGGTACCAAATCCAGAATCGAGGCAATCGCTGCCATGCCCGAAGGGAATAAGAGACCGTGTGTGCCACCTTCCAACCCGGCGACGACCTCTTCCATAGCCTCCCAGGTGGGGTTGGCGAACCGCGCATACACTTTATCGGAGACGGTATCAACGGTACCGGCTCCACGGTAGGTTGAGGACAAAATAATCGGCGGGTTCACCGGCGCATCATGCTCATGCGCGGGACGACCACCGTTCACCACATAGGTCTCTGCTGACATCTTCTCTTCACTCATGCTTTTAAGAGTGGCACAGCTAAGGCTCACATGCACGCCGAACACCGCAGAAAGTCATGTTCTGGCTCGGCAACGCCGTGAAAACGTTCACCTTCCTTTATCGTGTTCGGCAGGCACGGTACCCTTAGTAGGGTGAACGATTCCCTGCACTACACGCCACAGAGTACGCCCGCGCAGCCGGGTTCAGCGCCCGATCGCCGCGGGCTTTTTATCGTCTTCGAGGGCGGTGACGGTGCGGGCAAAACTACCCAGCTTGCCCGGCTTCAAGCCGCTCTAGAGGCTCAAGGCTACACCGTAATTGCTACCCGAGAACCGGGCGGAACACCCCTTGGCGAGGCCCTGCGGGAACTCGTGCTTAAACATGGTTCCAGTGAGGTCGATGCCCGTGCCGAAGCGCTGATTTTTGCTGCATCCCGTGCGGCGCATGCGGCGCAGAAGATTCGTCCCGCGCTCGCTGCCGGGGCGGTAGTACTCAGCGACCGTTATCTCGATTCTTCCGCAGCCTACCAGGGCATTGGGCGTAATCTGGGCAAAGATACCATCACGGATTTAAGCCGCTGGGCAACCGAAGATCTGATACCGCACGCCACAATTCTGCTGGATGTTCCCCTCACCGATGAGTCCCAGCGCATGAGCGACCGCGGCACCGTAGACCGGATTGAGGCGGAAGGCGCTGATTTCAAAGCCCGCGTGCACACCGCTTTCGCTGATATTGCGCGGCAGAACGCTGACGGTGCGCATTATGTAGTGGATGGTTGTGGAAGCGTGGATGCGGTGCACGAACGGGTGCTTGAGGTTGTTCGCCCACTCCTGGAGTCCCGAGAGTTAGCCCGCGATAACGGCGATACGAACACGAATTTTACCTCCGGTGGTTTCGGGGAGGACGCCCGATGAGCCTATGGGATGAGCTGATTCTGCCCGCGGGCACGCTCGACCAGCTGCGCCGCGACGCATCCGCCGAACGCCCCACGCACGCCTGGCTTTTTACCGGGGCGGCGGGGGCACCGCATCGGCGAGCTGCCCTTATTTTTGCGGCGGCGCTGCTGTGTGAACAGCCCGATCCTGCCGATCGCGGATGCGGCACCTGCAAGGGCTGTGTGACCGTGCTGAACGGTTCGCACTCGGACTTTACGCATTTTCGCACCGAGGCGGTCAGCATTAGCATTGACGATGCCCGCGACCTTGTGATGAAGGCGCAGGATAGGCCGTCGGTTGGGCGGTGGCGCGTGATCCTTATGGAAGACACCGAACGCATGCCCGAGCGCACCTCTAATGTGCTCTTGAAGGCTATCGAGGAACCGCCGCCGCACACGATTTGGCTGCTGACGGCTCCCTCCCCTACCGATGTGCTCGTGACGATTCGGTCACGCTGCCGCCCCGTACAGCTGCCGGTTCCTGCCATCGCCGATGTTGCCGCCAAGCTCGTTGCCGACGGGGTTGAGGATGCGCTGGCACGCCACGCGGCAACACTCGCGCAGGGTGATGCCGAGGTCGCCGCCCGCCTGGCACATGACCCCACAGCCCTGCAGCGGCGCGAAAC
The DNA here is from genome assembly GCF_000164695.2 of Rothia dentocariosa ATCC 17931. Taxonomy (NCBI): domain Bacteria; kingdom Bacillati; phylum Actinomycetota; class Actinomycetes; order Micrococcales; family Micrococcaceae; genus Rothia; species Rothia dentocariosa. The sequence continues at coordinate 1,370,426 of NC_014643.1, read as the reverse complement.
CCTGCCGCTTCTCATCATGAACATTCGTTCTATTTCTTCTGCGTATGCGGCAGCGGACAGGCTTATCACGCTCGCGGAACAGGACGCAGCCGAAGCCGCCGCAGCGCGCGACGAGAAGGAACGCACCGAACTATTGGCGATCCTGGGCATCAAGGAAGGGGCACGCATCTCCCCCAGCCTGCGCTCGCAAGTTCGGCGACTGGAAGACGAGCAGAAACGGCGTGCGAAGCGCATCCAATCGGATACACTGCTGCGGTCGATGACGGAGATTCAGACGGTGCTGCGCGATGTGCTCACCCTGCAGCTAAACTCCGGGTCTGCCCTCATGAATGAGCACGCCCGGGATGCGCTCGCCGAATTCGCCGCACGCACGAGTGCCGCGCAGACCCTAGAGCATGTGCAGGCGCTTGAGGTTGTGCACGGCAGGCTGCGTACCAACGCGAATGCACGCCTGCTCATTGAAGGGTTTATGGGTAGGTTTGTGCACTAACTAGCCGCGTCCCGTCCCTTCATAACAAGAGCCTTGGCGTGAAAAAGCGAATTTTCTAACGCTTTATTCACATCAAGGCTCTTTTTTAGCACCGGAAAGAACGGAAGCCGCTGGCACCTCTTAGTTCCTGAACCCATGCACCGGCGAGGGTATCCTGCCGCAGCGAGCAATGAACGCCTCCGAAGATGGGGTATGCACCGGCATAATCGGGGCGCGCCCCAGCAACCCGCCGAACTCGACAGTATCGCCCACGCCCAGACCGACGGCTGGAATCACGCGCACGGCGGTGGTCTTGTGGTTCATCACACCGATCGCAGCCTCATCGGCAATCATGGCGGCAAGCGTCGCGGCGGAGGTATCGCCCGGCACCGCAACCATATCCAGCCCGACCGAGCAGATCGCGGTCATCGCCTCCAACTTATCGAGTGTAATATGCCCGGCGGCGGCAGAATCGATCATGCCAGCATCCTCGGATATCGGAATGAACGAACCGGAGAGCCCGCCCACATGCGAGCAGGCCATGAGACCGCCCTTCTTGACCGCATCGTTGAGCAGAGCAAGCGCCGCCACGGTACCGTGAGTTCCCACAGTTTCCAAACCCATTTCTTCAAGAATATGCGCGACCGAATCGCCGATCTCAGCGGTAGGCGCCAGCGAAAGATCCACAATATTGAAGTACACACCCAGGCGTTCGGCGGCTAAATGACCGACCAGCTGACCCACGCGAGTAATCTTAAAAGCGGCGCGTTTGATAGCCTCGGCGCACGCATCAAAACGCTCGCCACGCACCTGCTGCAGGGCACGCTGCACCACACCGGGGCCGGAAACGCCCACCGAAATCGTGGTGTCTGCCTCCTGTACTCCGTGGAAAGCACCCGCCATGAAGGGGTTGTCGCTCACGGCGTTGGCGAAGACCACAAGTTTGGCGCATCCGAAGCCGTTGGTATCTGCGGTGAGGTCAGCCGTTTCACGAATGATTTCACCCATGCGTTTAACGCCGCTCATGTTAATACCGGCGCGGGACGAACCAATATTCACCGACGAACACACGACATCGGTCTCAGCGAGCGCGGCGGGAATAGAATCCATGAGCACGTTATCGGAAGGGGTAGCACCTTTGTCGATCAGCGCGCTGAATCCGCCGATAAAGTTCACGCCCACGGCTTTTGCTGCGGCGTCGAGTGTACGAGCATACTCAAGATATTCGCTTTCTCCGCTGGCCGCCGCGACCACGGAAATTGGGGTTACGGCAATGCGCTTATTTACGATCGGTATGCCCAGCTCAACTTCGATACCTTCACATACGCTCACCAGGTTTTTAGCGCGAGAGGTGATTTTGTCGTAGATTTTGCTGCGTGCCACATCGCCGTCAGAGTCGGCGCAGTCCAGGAGCGAGATGCCCATGGTAACGGTGCGGATATCGAGTTTTTCTTCCTCGATCATGCGGATGGTTTCGAGTATTTGGTCGTTCATCATAAAGGTTATCCCGCGCCTTAGATGCTGTGCATCGCTTTGAAGATGGTTTCCGCTTGAATACGGATTTGCACCTTTTGTGCGTGTTCGACGGCGGTCATAGACTCCTGTAGGTCGATGAGGTTCTGTTCGGTGTCGTCAAAGGAGCAGTGCATAATCATGGTGAAGTACTCGCCCATAATGGTTTGAGAAACGTCAAGCACGTTCACGTGGCGTTCCGTGAGCTTGGTGGTGACGGCGGCGATAATGCCTTCGTGGTCGATTCCGGTTACGGTCAGAATAATTTTCACGGTGATTCCTTTACTCGTGTAAACCCGGTATTCGCACGTTTGCTGGCACGAATGCTTGTTTAGGAATTGTAACGCACGTATAGCTATGCAGACCCGTGCAACATGCTTGAGGCGGCGCTCACGTTCTCACGGGCACCGCCTCAGCTTGTGGGCTAGTCCAGCCGTCCGTGCGTGTTGACGCCGTGCAGCAGGTCTTTTAGATGCGGTGCCAACCGCGGTAAATCCCATGTATAGTGCCTGCTGATGGTGGAGACAATATAGTCGCTGAGGTTCAGCCCCAGGCGTTCGGCGTTGCGTTCCAGCTTCTCACGGTCGGCTTGGGTACCCCTGCGCTGTTCGGATGGCTCGCGCAGGTAGTCCACCAGCGCGGGAATCGCGCGGGCGCGTTTCGTGGCAGAGTACCCGGGCGCCTTGATTTTGACCATATAGCCCGTAGAGTCACGGATAACCCAGCCCTCAGCGTTGCTTGTACGCGCTTCCTGGAGCAGGCGGGTGAAATCGGCGTCGTCTTTGAGGGGAATTTCTTCGACCGTAGAAATACGCACGGGGCCGTGCTCCTCGGTGGGGCGCGGCTGCGCGAAGGCTTTCGGCGAGAGCCACAGGTCTTCAAAGCGGGCCGGTTTCACCCTGAACTGCGCGGTGTTCGCAATCAGATCGAGCAGATAGAGCGTGACGTGTTCGTAGGGCACGATGTGCGGGTCGCGGAACGGATCGACCACCTCAACTGTTAGTGATGAATCCATACGGGTGAGCGCTTCGGTGAGCCGGGCGCGTTCTTCCTGGGTGAGGGCGGCGTGCAGGATACTTTCGGCGTGGCGGCTGTAGGCGGTTACCCCGCTCTTGCTGTAGACGGCGAGCATGCCGTCGAAAACCGTGATAATCGCTAGGTATCCGTTTTCTTTGGCGCGTGCAATGGCCGGGTAGGCGAGGCGTTTGCGAACTTGTGCCTCGCTCTCATGCCCGGGCTCGTCCATATTGAAGAATTTTTCGTATCCGCGCCCCACAATTTTGCCGGTTTCGGCGTGGATAAAGAGCCCGCGCGCTTTGGCGGTGGTCTTATCCCAGGCGCCTTTGTAGAAGGCTTTGCGCGTGAAATTGCACGCGAGTACTCCCGCAGGTTCGGTGGCGCGCACGTTCACGTTGGGGTTAGCGCGCATCTCCTCTAGCAGGCGATGCCCGTCGTTGAGGGGTTCTGCGGCACCGTTTGCAGCGTTTTTTGAGGCGCCCGCCGTTCTACTCCCCGAGGCGTAAGGATCGGGGATGAGGGAGCTCGATGGAATTTTCACGATTTCGCGCTTCCATAAGGCTTTCTCGGGTGCACCGGATGCGCTGTCCTCGCGGCTGAACACCACGGCGCTCAGCTCGCCGCCGGTAAATTCGACGCTGCTTTCTAACGGAATGAGATTACTGTATCCTTCCGAACCGAGTGCCGCCGGGCGGTGACCGTAAATTTGGGTGATACCGGCGACCCGGTTCAGGTCATTGAGCGTCTCTTCGTAGCCTGCGTACTGGGTTTTACCCGCCCGCGCCTGCGAGTACGGATTAGAACCCAAATAGAACGTTTCATCTGCATACAGCCCCGTGAGGTACCCCTCCCCCACCCCTTCCAGCGTGCGATGGGAATCCGCAAAGAGCTGCGGCGCAACCCCGGCGTGGGTCACGAAATAACGCTCCTGCCCGAGAGTAAAGGGCATCATATTCACGGCGGTGTTGAGCATGGTGATCACCCGGCTGTTGTACACGCCGTGGGCGGCGAGCGCATCCAGGGTTTCGCGGGCATCACGGTAGCGGCGCACGCCCCTAATAGTGTGCATGATGGAGCGTTCATGGTTGCCCATCACGAGGTGCACATTGGGCAGGGTGCCAAGGGCGGGTTCAAGAATGTCAAAGACTTTTTCGGGGTTTTGCCCGCGATCGAAGAGGTCACCGGCGAATATCCAGCAGATGTTTTCATCGCTCAGCCCGGTTTCGGGTGAGAGAGTGTCGATGAGTTTTTCGAGTTCACCGCCCATGCCCTGAATATCGCCGACTACGACTACTTTATGGTAGTTATCGAGCGCACGCACCGGGGTGAAGAGCTCGGTAAAAACCTGGTTGGGGGCGATGTACCCGGCGACCACATCTCGGTAGTTCTTGAGGATGCTGCGCCAGTTCTCGCGCAGCTCACGGTGGTTGTTGTAGGCGGTCTCGATAACCTCTTCGGGTACGCGCTTGGTGTATTCGCGGGTTCTGTTGCGCGCATACAGCTCGTCGAGGGTGAGTTCGCCCTGAAAATCGACCAGGTATGCGGTGTAGCAGTATTTGCGCGCAAATTCGAGGAAGGTTTTCATGTTGCGCAGCAGCACGTTCATATTGTCGATAAATACGGTGTTGCCGTGCCGCATATTTTCTTCCACGCAGTCGTTCACCCGGCGGATAGCCTTCGATTCGGCGCTGGTGTTTTGTGATAGGGCTAATGCGGGTTGATTATCGAGCGTGTAGGTGATGTATCCGCATTTGCGGCGCTCGGCATCCCAAGAATGCGTCAGGTCTGCAAGTTCGGGATGCGCGGCGATCCAGGTGCTCTTACCGGCACCCGCCGCACCGGCTAAGAGGAAGATTTTACGTGCCATCGGTGCTGTCTTTCGTCGTCGGAGGTTGTGGTCGGGTAATTTATGTCAGGGTTTTGCCGGATATTCCATTCCGGCATCTCTGAAATATTTACATGTTACATCTGAAGGTGCACCGAGACACAAAAGAATATATCTAAAAATTATATTCTTAATATTTTAGTTCCATGAAGCTAAAACTCTTGTTCCAGCAGAGAAGGTAACCAATTTTTTACAGTATCCCACACGATATCGAGGTTTATATCAAAGTACCCATGAGCCAACCGGTTCCTCATATTTCGCATGCTGCGCCACGGAACCTCAGGAGTCGTACGAGTATAGTCTTCGTAATTATCCATGATTTTTGTTGCAGCTTCGCCGATAATAATAAGATTTAGGATAACTGCCTGTTGAGTCTTTTTATCTTTTAAAAACTCTTGATGAGTCATATTTTCCGTAAAAGAATATGCATCACCGGCTGCCTGTTGTATGTGCTCTATGTAATCAGAAAGACGATTTTTGCTCATCATTACACCGGCTGAGCCTCAGCAAGTACGCGTTCACGGAATTTATGGGGCAAATCTTGGGGAGTGAGAACTTCTACTCGGGTTCCAAGTGCCTGCACCAAATCTGCTTCCAGATCTCCGAGATCTAGAAGAGTAGCTCCAGGCAGAGCATCCACGAGGACATCAAGATCGCTCTCCTCATGATCGGTACCATGTAGAACAGAGCCAAAAACACGGGGATTTACTGTAGGATATTTTTTCACAATCTCGCGTATAGCACGCCGATGTGTTTCAAAAGCTAACGAAGGCCGCATAGCGCTACTCCTTTCTTAAGATACAAGTCTTATAGTAAATACTCACAAACTTGCTCTCAATATTCCCCACACAATAAACACGCTACACATACCGGGCGATATACAGTTCGCCCTCCCCCGTGATGGTGGCGGAGGTGGCATCCCCAGCGTGCAGGACCGACTCGGTGCCGCGCAGCGTTATGTTCTGCTCACCCGTAGAAATCGTGACCGAACCGTCCACCACCAGCGCGGCAGAAGTGCCTTCAAAGGTGTATTCAACTGGTTTGCCAGCGAGCACCCGTATATGCTGCACGCTCATGCGTTCATCCCACATGGCGTATTGTTCCACGCCCGATCCGTTCGCCGCCGGGCGCTGTACTACCGGCGCATCCTGACGCTCACCGAGCACCTTAATAAGTTCTTCCGCATCAATATGCTTTGGGGTAAGACCTGCGCGCAGCACATTATCCGAGGGATTCATGAGCTCAATCGCCGTACCAGAAACATATGCATGCACCTGACCATCCGGGGTAAAAGCAGAGTCCCCCGGCGCAAGGTTCATCAGGTTCATCACAAACGCGACGAGTAGCCCCTTATCACCCGGATACTTCTGCGCCACCAGGTTCACCAGGTCAGCGGCATCCGACACCGTTGCAGAGACACCGTCCTGTGTCATCAGCTTTTGCGCCGCAGTTACCAAACTCGCTATGGCGCGGTCAGCAGCATCCTGCGGAAGACGAATAATCTCGGTCAGCAATTGCTTCGGGCTTAGCTGCACACGAGAACTCAGCCAATCGGCGCCAAAAGCTTCAGCCAGCTCCCGCAGCTCACCTTGCGGACGCACGCCCGTCAGTACCTTCATGGGGGTTAAGGCAATTACGTTCTCAGGTTTAGAGTACCGGTCTTTATAGTTACGATGCGGCGCATCAGCCGGAATCCCGCGCGCCTGCTCATCCTCGAACCCGGCGAGGGCCTGCTGCGGTGTAGGGTGAACCTGAATCGACAGCGGAGCATCAATAGCCAAAATCTTAAACAGGAACGGGAACCAATCGCTCGCGCGGTCAGGGCGCAAAAAACGGTCCGGATGCGCCGCCACCAGCTCGTTCAACGGCGACACAGACCCATCAACTGTGGCCTCAGACGGAGCCGCAGGATGCGCCCCCACCCAAACCTCAGCCTCCGGCTTTTCTGTGGGTACGGGCACACCGCGCATGCGACCCAGAACTTCGTGCGAACCCCACGCATAATTCTGAATCTTATTCTTCAACGGAAAAATTTCGCCCATGTTGCCTTGGCCTTTCTAGGAACTTTTACACGCAACATCACCAAAACTACGGCATACGTGATATAAAACCCATAAAATTCAGGGAATTCTCTGGATACTCCCACCAATTATAGAGGTACATTTCAAAGATATACCCGCTAAAATAAACGAGTGACTACTATTAACCTCAAAGACTCATTTAAGGCGTACGACGTTCGCGGTATCGTCGGCGAAACTATTACCCACGAAACTGTGCGTGCAACCGGCGCCGCTTTTGTTGATGTGCTCGGTCTGGCTGGTCAGACCGTTTTGGTGGGCGGTGACATGCGCCCCTCCTCCCCCGAATTCATGGATGCATTCGCTGAAGGTGCCACCGCACGCGGCGCAAACGTCCAAAAAATCGGTCTCATTTCAACCGATGTGCTCTACTTTGCATGCGGTATTGAGAATGCGGCAGGCGTTACTTTCACCGCAAGCCACAACCCCGCCGAATACAATGGCATGAAAATGGCTAAGGCCGGGGCGGTTCCTGTATCCTCCGAAACCGGTCTTTTCGATATTCGTGATCTTGCCCAGAAGTACCTTGACGAAGGCTCTATTCCTACCGTTGAGAATCCCGGCGTCGTCACCGAAAAGGACGTTCTCAAAGCCTACGCCGAGTACTTGCGTAAGCTCGTAGACCTCTCCAATATTCGCCCCCTCAAGGTTGTTGTGGATGCAGGTAACGGCATGGGCGGTAAGACCACACCCGCCGTCTTGGGAGATGCTCTTCTGCCCGCGCTTCCACTTGAGATTGTGCCCCTTTACTTTGAGCTTGACGGCACCTTCCCGAACCACCCGGCTAACCCGCTTGAACCCGCCAACCTTGTTGATCTGCAGAAAGCGGTTGTTGAGCACGGCGCAGACATCGGCCTTGCCTTTGACGGCGATGCCGACCGTTGCTTCGTGATAGATGAGAAGGGTGACGCGGTCACCCCCTCCGCCATCACCGCGCTCGTGGCAGAACGTGAAATCGCGCGCGCTAAGGCGGAAGGCAATGAGCAGCCGGTTATTATCTATAACCTCATCACGTCCAAGGCCGTACCCGAGCTCGTCGAAAAGCTCGGTGGACGCGCCGTGAAAACCCGTGTGGGGCACTCCTTCATCAAGGCAGTCATGGCTGAAGAATCCGGTATTTTCGGCGGTGAGCACTCCGCGCACTACTATTTCAAGGACTTCTTCAACGCAGACACCGGCATGCTCGCCGCGATGCACGTGCTCGCGGCCCTCGGCGGCGGTAACCAGGCGCTCTCCGAGATCAGCGCCAGCTACTCCCCCTATGTCGCATCCGGTGAGATCAACTCCGAGATTGAGGACAAGGCAGCCGCTGTGGACCGTGTGCGCGCGCACTACACTGGCGCGCCTGTAGAGGTCGAAGACTCAGACGGTACCACCTTCACCAACACCGAAGAAGGCTGGTGGGCAAATCTGCGGCCTTCCAATACTGAGCCGTTCCTGCGTCTGAACCTTGAAGCACCGGATACTCCCACAATGGAGCGCGTGCGCGACGAGATTCTGGCTCTGGTGCGCCAGTAGTTCTTTGAACTCCTTATTTTGGGCGGATGCCGATTATTATCGGTATCCGCCCTTCTTCTAAGCATTATTGGTGCTGGGTTATACAATCGCATTACAGCCCTGGCACGAGCGCATTTGAGCCGCTTCGCCCCGGTAGGCGTGCCGGGCGTGAACGCCAGCGCGAGGGCTTTGTAGTTTTAACAGGGATATACCCACTGATATTTAGGTATAATGTTAGATAGCGGGCACCCCTAAACCGCGAAGCTAGGGGAACCCGCTGAAACGTCACACCGGCTTAGCCGATGACGTCGATTAGGTCAGCAATCGCTTTGACGAGTTGCGCGAGGGCTTTGATAATTCGCGCAGCCGCCAAAGCGATTTTGCTTTTACCTTTTTTCGGCATTCCGTCTCACCCCCTTTCGGAACTACGACCCTCCACGGCTGATTAGGTCAGAAGTGTTCCGTGGGGTGTAGCCGCGACGGGGGCTTCTTTAGTTTACCTTTGGACATTTAGAAATACTTAAATAAAAATATTGGGGGCTCAACGCCCCCAATATTATTTATCTCTCCTCCTGAATATGGGATATTCGGTGCAGCGTCAGACGGGTCTCCCAAGCGGCTTCAGTATGTTCTCCAAAGTAGCCTTTACGAGCGCAGCATCCACTGGTCCGGTCCAAAGATCTCATAATTGATATTCTGCGCCGGTACACCTGCATCTACGAGAGCGGACCGCATGCCCTTCATGAACGGCAGCGGACCGCACAGGTATACGTTCGCCTCTGCAGGTACGCCCAGCTTTGCGATGTCCACACGGCCACGGTAATCGCCAGTTTCTTCGTCTTCTATGAACGAGATGAGCTTGCCGTGAGGAAGTTTTTCGATCAGCTCGGTCATTTCCTCACGCAGCGGCCATGTATCAAGGCGACGGTCAGCGTGAACCACGGTTACCTGACGTTGAGAACCGGACTCAATCAGCTCATTGAGGAAGCTAATCATAGGGGTTACGCCGATACCCGCTGAGAAAAGGTAGAGGGGTGCATCCGCAGAGCCGAAGCCCTCCAAGGTGAGGTCACCATAAGGGTTGGAAATCTCGACGACATCGCCAATCTTGAGCCCGTGAATGATCGAAGTCATTTCGCCGTTCGGATCGAGCTTCACGCCGATACGGCGCTGGTTTTTATCGGACGGAAGCAGGGTGTATTGGCGGGGCTGGCGCAGACCATCACGTGCCTTCGTAATAATGGAAATGTACTGGCCTGCTTTCGCCTCAGTCATGGGGGTGTCATCGGCAGGTTCAAAGGTCAGCACGACCACGTTATCGCCGGTTTCTTGACGATCAACAACTTTGAAGGGCGCGTGGGTAACATTATTTGCCTGGGATGCATAGAGTCCCTTTTCGATCTTGATCAGGGCGTTCGCCATGAGCCAGTACACTTCACTCCAGGCATCCACGACCTCTTCAGTTGCTGCTTCGCCCAGGTCTGCGGCAATCGCCTCAAAAAGATACTTGTAGACGGTCGGGTATTCATTCTCTTGAAGCCCTAAGGACGCGTGCTTATGCGCCACACGGGAAAGCACCTCGTCAGGGTAGGAATCGGGATGCTCCATAATGTAGGAGGCGAAGACCGCGATGGACCCAGCAAGCGCTTTCGGCTGGGTGCCTTCAAGCTGAGACGACCGGGAGAAGAGCCCATCCATCAGGTCGGGCCGGGCGGCGAACATACGCTCGTAGAAGTCTGGTGTAATGTGCCCAATACGCTCTGCAATAATCGGCAGGGTTGCCTCGATAACCGGGCGTGATTTTTCGGAAAGCATGAGGGATGTGCGCCTTTCTTTCTTAGATTTTAGTGATATTTTGTTTGTAAACCTTTTTAGGTTATCACCTTTTATTGTTCGCTAAGATGGTGTTTTCTTGCGGCGTGAAATATTTAAAATGCCTTTGTATCAGATAGTGTGTTTTGTACAGTAGTGTTTATGTGATTATTTTCACCGCGATATACCGTGATGTGAATAAAAATAATTTTGTACTCTGACGCTAGGTTTCACGCAGGGTGAACAGCAGTGTTGTTCTACAACGTATAAACTGGCACACCAGTCACCTGCCCCTCTTACGGAGGCAGACTCAGGTCACATACCTGCCTTCTTAAACGGACACCGGGCACATACGGTCAATGTATATTCTTACGGTGCCAACCCTTGACAGAGGCAAGCTATCAAAAGAGAAAACTCCACGCTTTCACGGTTTATCCGCTACTTTCTCTCGCATAGTGCATCTACTCTCTGAGCAACAAACATTTGTCACCCTGAGACTTTAATCTTTAATGCGATGCTACTGCAGGCCGGGGAGGTACGGGCGGCAGCTCTCGCTCCGTAGGCTCGTGCACGAGCGGCCCCAACCCCAGCTCCACAAAAACGGGCCCAGCAGGCCGCGCTCCGGCGGGAAGTTCAGAGATAACAACATCATCAACAGAAGCATAGAAAGCTTCACGAGCGCGGGCTAAAACCGTTCGCAGACGACAAAAACTATCTAGGGGACAGTTGCCATTTTCATCTTCGCATTCAATCATAGGAATATCACCCTCGGTACTACGAAGTACCTGCCCCACGGTCGCTTTGCGCCCCGTCTCCGACAGCAGGACGCCACCGGATCGCCCACGGGTAGATTCAAGCAACCCTTGATTGACGAGAAACGCCACAGATTTTGCGACGTGATTATAAGGGGTTCCGACTCCCTCCGAGATCCTCTGAGTCGAGAGTTTTTCCCCTTCCTGCAAGGAAGAAAGAAGCATCATAATACGTAGTGATACGTCTGAAAAAGCCGTCAGGCGCATGCTTCGTATCTCCTTTCAACAGTTTATTGAGGGCTAAATAATATAGGGCTTGTCCGTTCTACCGGAAAATTCTAGTCTTCGTACCACCCGCACGAAAATTAGGTATGGCTTTACTGCACACAAAATGCGGAGTCTGTATAGCAATATTTTAAGGCATTGGTGGATATTTACACCTTTTCTGCATAAAGTGTGCACCATCCCACACGCCTGAGTATGCCATATCATACTGTACGCGCTGCACACCCGATCGGTGGGATGTGCTTTACAACAATGTAAGAGCAGGCTTCCACAAACGGTGGGGTGGGATACGCATTGTCAGCGCATCCCACCCCACCGTGATGTCATATTGTCGAATGTTCCTTAGTCTTCAAGAGACTTTGCCAAGGCGTCACGCTCAGCTTTGACCTCTGCGGGGAGCTTATCGCCGAACTTCGCTAACCATTCGTCAATGCCGGGCAGCTCGGCCACCCATTCATCCTTTGAAACGGCGAGTGCTGCGTTAAGTTCTTCATCGCTGATGCTCAGACCGGTTAGGTCGAGATCTTCCTTCGTGGGTACGGTGCCCAGGAAAGTCTGCGTGCCGCCGCCCTTGCCGTCGAGGCGGTCGAAGATCCACTTGACCACGCGGGAGTTTTCACCAAAGCCGGGCCATGCGAAGCCACCGTCGGGGGTGCGGCGGAACCAGTTCACGTAGTAGACCTTCGGCATGTTCTCAGCACCGTGCTTCTTACCCAAGTCAATCCAGTGCTGGAAGTAGTCGCCCGCGTTGTACCCGATGAAGGGAAGCATTGCCATGGGATCGCGGCGAACCACGCCGACGGCGCCCTTTGCAGCTGCTGTGGTCTCAGAGGAGAGGGTGACCGCACGGAAGACACCTTGTTCCCAGCTATCGGATTCGGAGACCAACGGCACGGTAGTCTTGCGGCGACCACCCAGCACGATGGCGCTCAGCGGCACGCCCTCGGGATCGTAGTACTCGGGAGCGAGCATATCCACCTGGGATGCGGGGGTGCAGAAGCGCGAGTTGGGGTGCGCTGCGGGACGCCCCGATTCAGGAGTCCAGTCCTTGCCGGTCCAGTCGGTCAGGTGCGCGGGTGCCTCGTCGGTCTTACCTTCCCACCATACGGAGCCGTCATCAGTGAGCGCCACGTTGGTGAAGATAGTATTGCCCTTAGAGATTGCCTTCATGGCGTTGGGGTTAGTGGAGTAACCGGTGCCGGGCGCCACGCCGAAAAGACCCGCCTCGGGGTTAACGACGCGAGCCTGGTGGTTCTCGTCAAATTCGATCCACGCGATATCGTCGCCGACCATTTCGGCCTTCCACCCATCAATGGTGGGATCCATCATCGCAAAGTTGGTTTTACCGCAGGCAGAGGGGAATGCGGCGGAGATGTAGCGGGTAATGCCCTCAGGGTTGGTGACCTTGAGGATGAGCATGTGCTCAGCCATCCAGCCCTCATCATGACCGATAACCGAGGCGATACGCAGTGCATAGCATTTCTTGCCCAGCAGCGCGTTGCCGCCATAGCCCGACCCGAAGGACCAGATTTCGCGGGTCTCGGGGAACTGCACAATGTACTTCTCGGGGTTGCAGGGCCAGGGCACATCTGCCTGCCCGGGCTCAAGCGGGGCGCCTACGGAGTGAAGCGCCTTCACGAAGAAGCCCTGGGTTTCGTCCAGTTTCGCGAGCACATCCTTGCCGATAGTTGCCATAATGCGCATTGAGCACACCACATAGGCGGAGTCGGTAATTTCGACCGCCATCTTGGGGTTCTTTGCTTTCAAAGAGCCCATGACGAAGGGAATGATGTACATGGTGCGCCCGCGCATCGAACCTTTGAAAAGGCCGGTGAGAGTCTGCTTCATCTCCACGGGGTCACGCCAGTTGTTGGTGGGGCCAGCACCTTCTTCGGTCTGTGAGCAGATAAAGGTGCGCTCTTCCACACGTGCCACGTCGTCGGGGTCAGAGAACGCTGCATACGAGTTGGGGAACTCATGATCGCTTAGCCGTACGAAGGTACCTGCATCGACCAGTTCTTGGGCGAGTCGGTTGTATTCCTCTTCGGAACCATCAACCCAGTAGATATGGTCGGGCTCGGTGAGTGCTGCAACATCGCGCACCCAGGCTAAGAGCTCGGGGTGGGTTGTGGGAGCGTTCTGCAGGCTCTTTTCAAGTTCTGCAGAAAGAGTACCGGTTGAGATGTCAGTCATTGACCTATTTCCCCTTTGAGTCTTGAGAATTGCCGGGCACCTCACTGGCACGGCAGGCAGTGTGTTGTGAGGATGTTTTAAACTAACGAGGGCGTGTAGCTTCCTTAAATACACGCCCGTGGAATTTTCCACATCCTCGTGTTCATCTAGAATAGCGCATTTAGCTGATGAGTCGAGTATTTTATATTCGACCCCCTACAGCACTCTTGTTCTTAAGTTGGTTTACCTGTGGATGCGGCATAGCTTCACCGAATAATCCCGAGCGTTCCCACGAATTCCAAAATTTTTTGAAAAATTTTCCCACCCCGCAAAAACATTGAAATTACGCGGTTTTTATGCCGTTTTTAGGAACTTTGTGAGTAATAGTTGAGGGTTTTTGTTAGAACTAACACTCTTTTTCGACTTGCGCGCTATCAAGGGTGCCCGTATAGTATTGTTTGTTGCTGCGACGGGTGGTTATAAGCCCGGTCGCGAGGAGCATGCGCCTGTAGCTCAACGGATAGAGCGTCTGACTACGGATCAGAAGGTTGGGGGTTCGAATCCCTTCAGGCGTACGAACGAAGCCTTTCCTGTCAAGGAAGGGCTTTTTTGCTGTCTATCAAAGCCTGCAGACGTGGCAGTTTGAAAGTCCTCGGCGAGTAATCGCCGGGGATTTCGCCGTTTCTATACCCTAAAACAACTATTGAATAGTGTATAATTGACGAGTATAGAGAACCACGATCCGATCCTTCTGAGTCACAACATGCAGGCATTCACATCTACAAACAGCTTCACCTCAGGCACTATACCCATGCCTTCAGAAGCGGTGACTATCGGGGGTCTCAACACAAAACCAGCCTATGAAATTTCGGCTATCCATACGATCAGTGCAACCAGACGCATCGCGTAAATACTTTGGTCTGCCCCTCAGTTTCCGGTGTGCCACAAGCTCTAGCACCGCTTTTATCTGCTAGGGGATTAAAAACACCGTCATCCCAAGACAGGCTTCAAAAATACCGGTAATCTGGATACACCCCAATTTTCCAGGGAAAGTATTTCAACAGCGAAGGAGCGTCAACATCATGGTTCAGCTCACAATACCGCAATCCCTAGTGGGTTCTCTCATAGATATTGCTCAGCTAAAAGATATTACATACTATCCGGCAAATCACCGATGCGCCCACTGGGCAGTCTATAGCGAAGATCAGACCGAGCTTCTGTGTCCTTGTGCACCCGCCGAATCTGCATCCGTCGAGAAGCTGTTCAGCGCCGCATCCGAGATACTGTATAAGAATTTTCGACACCGTATTGAAAACGCTGACGATATTGTTTCTTTCTCGACTCAAGAGCACGAAGATGTTAGTGCATCTCAGGCCGACGAGGTTGTCACCGGTTCTCTGCCGCTAGTTCCCGAAACCACGATTAGCGCCGCGGTGGATGCTCCCGCCGACATGATGGAGGCACCTGCGAGTGATGATAGCGCAGATACAACGCAAACTGGCCCCATACCCGTCCCTACGGTGCCCACTCCCCTAGAGCAGGCCCAGCCGGTACCTTCCCATGAACATCCGCAAGTTCCCACGCCCGGCATCGCCCGCATGCCTTCTCCAGCGATGTTCAAGAAGAAGAGCACACTCACCTATACTCCTCCGCGCATTGAAGAATACCTGCAACAGCTGCGCACGAACCAAGCAGCACAGTCCTCAGCGGAAAATACAACCCCGCAGCCCGAGACGGCTTCATCACAAACACCAAAGCCAGCGGGTTCATAGACTTCAGCATCCGATGCGCAGCATCCCGCACAGGTATACGGACACACGCAGAAGACCGCGCTGCCTTCTTTGAATGATCCCATCACCAAGGCCGAACGCACCGCCAACTATCGTGTAGATCCGGGACGGTTGGACACCTTCAAAAAAGACAATATCGATCTGGTGACTATCCGCGAAGTTATCACACTGGGCCGCGCCGAACGCATTAACGGTTGGATTATTCGGTTCCGCCACAACGATTACCGAGTCGATGTCAATACCGCGTCTATGACCGTTATCACCGCCCTTGACGAGTTTGATGATTTTGATGGACGAAGCGGCACAGAATACAGCCCCGAAGCCGCTCGCGAGCTTCTTGGCGTCCCCGATATCACCGCCTGCGATTTCACCTCCGGCGCGCAGAATTATCTTAAAACCCACGGCGGCGAAGCCTTCGATGCGATGGTCTCCGCCATCAGCTCCCCCGAAAAGGTAAGGGTAAACCTCGATTGGACGCGCGAATATCACGGAAGCGGTATACAGGTTACGATATCGCCCGATAACCGCATCGTCATGAGTATTCGACAATCCACCACAGATACCGACGCTAACGGTGCTGAAGATACCCCGGAAAATTCTCTAGAATCAAACGCCACAGTCTCATAGGGGTTAGGAGGAAAGCACCTTATGAACAAGAAAATAGACATTCCCGTCGAGCTTTATGCCCGCCTGCAGGAGCTCTCCCACCTAGCGCGATACGAATACACCGAGCAGGAGGGCACCTGGACTATACAGAACCCAGAGGGTGAAAGCCTGCTGGATGCACGGCGCACAATCTCCCCGGAGGCTGCGGAGCTTTACTTCACCATCATGCCGCTTCTTGCCTCAGAATTTATTGCCCAAAACGAGGCGCTGGTGACCGCCTATCGCAACGCCCCCAAGCCTGCGGCGGTCAAGCCCACGATTAAACCCTCAGGTCAGCAGCTTATTCCCCTGCTTGAGGTTCCGCACGAGAACCAACGCATTGCCGAACAGATTGAGAATGATTTCTATGGCGATGTTCCGCCGGGCGACCGCATCTACCCGGTACTGCCGGGTGTCATCGATCATATGATGCGCAACAACCTGGGGTACGCACTCGTCCTTGAGCTCATTACGGCCCAAGACAGCGAACGCCGCGACGAATCCGCTCAGGAAAACCGTTTCGGACGTGAGGTTCAGCATTATTCAAACCGGCGCCTCGGGTACACCGCCGTTCTGAACGCGAATACCTCCGAGGTTATCTCGGTACATCCTTTTGATGGCTCTACGCTCAGCGCCCCCAGCGGACACTACGAACTCACCCCTGATGCCGAAAAACAGCTGAGCGCCCTGGGACTCACAGCAGAACTTGTGGAGCGCATTCTCGAAGAGGCGAATGATCGCCGCCCAATCCCGGGTACAAACCGTACCGTATACTCCCTGCACGGCTATTCGGTAGAGTTCTCAAACACCAACCATAAGATTGTCAGCGTGCGCAAGGGTGTGGTGAAAACACGCAACCCCTTCGAATCGCAGCCCAGGATGCGCGGCACCAAGTCGCAGCGCGGCGTTAAGATTCCGCACGATATTCACGCTTTTAAGAATCTTCTGGAAAGTCACGGTTTTACGATTACGATGGGTGGCAAGCACTACGATATTCGTCACGAAAAATTGGCGCCGGGTATGAAAGCTACCACATCTGTGACCCCCTCCGACAGCCAACGTTGGCATCTAAATTCGGCCCGTCAGATCCGCGAGATTTTTGGTGTGGATCTGCGATACGCCAATCCCAAAGATACCTGCCGCGGTATCGTGCATGCCCTGGAAACAGAGGAAGATTTCGAGGAATAACCTCCAGAACAAAGGCACTCTCATTCACCATTTTCGACTCGTTCCCTAGGGCGCACGGGTCACGGATATGCTGTGCACGGCACCACTGCATCATAGGGTTAACCTTGGTACCCTTCTCGCGGGTACACCTCTGTCATACCCCCGTCGCAAAGTTTTACGGGGTAAGCTCTGAGTTTACAATAGAGGTGCATCTACACAATGTGAGGAGGACACGCGCGTGAGCGTGAAGATCAATGTAACCGGAGAAGACGGTGACAGTCGAGAGATCGAATGGGAGGATCACCAGACTCTATTAGAAGCTGTACAAGCGAACGGGTTCCCCGTGCTCGCAACATGCGGTGGCAACGCATCTTGTGCCACGTGCCATACCTTTATTGATCCAGAACACTACGCGGCTTCAGGCGATCGTACCGACGCTGAGGAGGATCTCCTCGACATGGTAGACGACGTAGCTAACGAATACTCGCGCCTCTGCTGCCAGGTGGAATACGCACCCGGCATGGATGGCGCCTCTATACAATTGCAGGCGGCGATGTAATATGACGAGTTCGGCTAAGATACTCTACTCCGCAACCGCACTTCTTTGCGCCCTTACGCTGGCAGGTTGCGGCGTTTCCGATGCCGATCATTCTGCGCAGACTGACGCTTCACCGAGCGCATCCGCCAGCGTTGCTCAGGGTAAAATTACCCGTGCTTCCGACCCGGCGCATTCTGTGTCCCCCGGTTCTATCAGTACCGCGGGCGGGGATAGTTCTCAAAGCCCTGAGGATAACCCCACAGATAATAACGACTCTCACTCAAACGATGAACATTCCGAGGATGGGGCTAAGAAAAAAGACTCCAATTCTAAGGATTCTCACGATAAAAAGAGTTCATCCGGCGAGGAAAGCAAAGATGCGGATGGCTCTTCATCGAATAACGATGGAGATAACGGCACTGAAGAATCGTCCAGCCCAGAAGCTAAACAGCCAGGGCGTTCAGCAACCGGTTCTTCAGGTTCACTCCTAGCGTCAGCCTGCCAGATCACCGATCTTTCGGTTTCTGTTTCCGAAGATAAGGGCACACCCGGAGCCCGGAAATTCATTCTGACGTTCACGAACGTTTCTGAGGAGCCCTGTGTGCTCAAGGGTAACCCGACGGTTGTCTACGCGGATTCTAATTTCAGTCAGATTGGCTCACCAGCACGCCCAGCGGCAGGTTCGACGAACCCCACCGGCACGCTTCTGCACACAGGTGAATCTACAAACGCCCCAGTGACCTCGGTCAACGCTGGTCCGCTGGGTAAGAACTGTTCACCGACGATGGCGCACGGATTCTTAGTTCAGGTTCCCGGTGACGGCAACTGGACGACGGTCTCTGCTTCTTCTGAGGCGTGCACCGGCAAGGTTCAGCAGCTGTCCGTGGGACAGTTCGGTTCGTAACCAATCAGCACACGAATGATGCGCTTCGAGAAGAAGCGATAACAGCAAGAGGCGGTTCCTCATACAGGAACCGCCTCTTCAGCATCTACACAATGTTTTATTTATACACGAGGTTTACCTAAGTTTTCCACCTCATCACTCTGATACGGAAATATTTCTTACCTATCTATGAGATAGACCACCAGATGAAAGGAAAACGCTAGGAACTCGCTCGCACGTGGTATACGCCGCCACGTTTCAGGGCTGCCGTAAGCGCAGGAAAATCTCGTGGCGGGACGCGAAGCACGGAAATTAAACAGTGCGCGTGACATCCTCAAAGTCAAAGCGCAGCCCGCGTGCCCGATAGGGGCCCAAACCATAGCCGAGATTCACCACGAGGAAAGGCTGTTGATCTGCACCGCCGAGCAGAACGGGGTCGGCGGCAAGAGCCTCAAAATCTACGCCGGTGATAGGCCCGGCATCTAAACCTAGCGCACGCACCACGGTAATAAAGTACCCCGCCTGTACCTGTGCGTTTAGCCTGCCCAGCGGAATGCGCTCTTCTTCAGCCTCGAAGAACTCCTGCGCTGCCACGGCGTGCGGAGCGAACTCGGCGAACCGTTTCTGCCAATTCTTGTCGTACCCAAGAACCGCATTCACGGGCGCGCTGGCGGCAGCATCGCGATTACTTTCGTGAAGATATCCCAAAAGGCGTTCTTTCGCACTCTTCGACCGCACCCACGTAATGCGCAAAGGCTGATTGTTGTAGGCGGTAGGCCCGAGCGCGGTAAGCCGATAAATCTCATGAAGCTGCTCTTCAGTCACCGGATCATCGCTGAACTGATACGAGGTGCGGGGCAGTTCATATAGCGCCTCACGCTGTTCACGGGACAGGCGTGACTGGCGGCTCGGATTCGCGAGATAGGGTTCCGGTTCGATGCCCCGGTCGGCAGCACTGCGTGAGCTCACGTTCTTTCCCTTTCGGCGAGTATGCGGCATATGGAGCAAGAGGCACGTTACGCACCACTCCCCTTTTCCATAGTGCACCCGCCTCAGCTTCAACGCATAGCCACAGGGGTTTTCCCGATAGATTCCGTCAAACTTCGTCACAAAACCGGTAGGCGGTGCATCCTAGTGCAGATGCACGAGCCGCTAGAGGCTGCGGGTTACATCATCGAATCCGAACCGGGTATCGCGCGGGTACTGGGTTGGAACGCCGTACCCTAAATTCACCACAAGAATGGGATGCTCGTCGGTCCCCGCAAAAAATTCTTCGTACAGCCCCTCAAAATCGGCCCATAAGGGACCGGCGTCTAGACCAAGGGCACGCACAGCGGTCATAAAGTAACCGGCCTGCAGGTTGGCGCTCTGCTGAGCGGCAAAGGTAACAATTTCCTCGGTCGTGCAATAGTTCCTGATAGTCTCTGCCGCGCGGGGGTTAAACACATCTGCACGGCCTATCCACGCCTTATCGTATGAGAGTATGGCATTGACAGGTGCCTGACGAGCCTTTTCTTGATTAGCCTCGATCAGGTGCTTGACAAGGCGCTCACGTGCCTCGGGGCTCTTGATCCATGTGATACGCAAAGGCTGACTATTGAAGGCCGTAGGTCCCAGATAGGTAAGCTCCTGAATCTCCCGAAGCTGATCATCAGTGACGGGCCGATCGGTAAATTTACGCATAGTTCGGGGCTCACGGAAAAGAGCGGTGATTTGGTCCTCAGATAAACGGGTCATCTCTCATATCCTTTCCTATAACCTCAGGTTCTCTCGACATGGTGAATCTATTCGTCCCCCGTAAGGCTACCGCGCCGTTCTTTCCATCATGCACCGGTTCGCACCATAAAGCTACCCCCAGAATTCACGCCGCGGCAGTTCCCCATTCCCTCAGAGCCCAGCAAAAACCGGTGGCTGCCGCATCATCAGATACGGCAGCCACCGGTACATCACATATTCGCAGGTCTCTGAGTACATGTATATATGCCGGATTCCTGCGGTTTATTCCCGCTGGGGACCGAAGGCGCACCTCGGCACCTCAGCAAGAGCGAAGCACAGCTTTTAGATGCTGCGGGTTACATCATCAAACTCAAAACGGGTACCGCGCGGATACTCGGGAGCCACACCATAACCCAGGTTTACGACGAGGAAGGGCTGCTGGTCGGTGCCTTCGAAGAATTCAGCGGCGATACCGTCGAAATCCGCGCCAGTCATGGGGCCCGCATCCAGGCCAAGAGCGCGCACGGCGGTCAGGAAGTAGCCAGCCTGAAGTGCAGAGCTCAGCGCGCCCGCGGGAATACGTGCCTCTTCAGCCTCGTAGTAGGATTCAAAGGCAGCGGCCTGGGGTGCGAATTCCCCAAAGCGCTTCTGCCAGTTCTTATCGAAGGCCAGTACAGCGGTTACAGGAGCCTTGAGGGTCTTCTCCTTATTCCCGTCCATCATGTGCTTGACCAGGCGCTCGCGAGCTTCGGGGCTCTTTACCCAGGTGATGCGCAGGGGCTGGCTGTTGAAGGCCGTAGGCCCCAGGTAGGCGATCTCATGGATCTTCTGCAGCTGCTCATCGGTGACGGGCTGATCGGTGAATGCACTCACGGTGCGAGGTTCGCGAAAGAGAGCGGTGATCTGGTCTTCGGTCAAGCGGGTCATACCTGTGTCCTTTCAGTGAAATAAATTACTTTACATGTAAAATTTTATGATGTACGTAATGTACATATTCAATTATTATGGCCCCATTACACGGAAAAGTCTTGTGTTCGCGCACAATTGCCCCTGTAATATGTGCCACGCTCAAAAAACTTTCAAGGAGAATCCGGGGCACATACGAGATAATGGGACCATGCCCGACGCTCTAGAACCTTTCTCACCCGCCACTCAGCAATGGTTCCGCAACGCTTTTGGCACTCCGACCGCCGCGCAGGAAGGCGCCTGGGAGAGTATCAGCAAGGGCGAAAACGCGCTTATTATCGCCCCCACGGGCTCCGGTAAAACCCTTGCCGCTTTCCTGTGGGCGCTCGATGCGCTCTACCGCGACAAAAGCACAGAACCGGATCAGCGCGAGCTTACAATATCGGCTCAGGGGCGGAAAAACGGGGACGCTGGGGAAACACGAAAGACTCAGAAACAGCGCGCGGGCGGTACGCGCATCCTGTATGTTTCGCCCCTGAAAGCACTTGGGGCGGATGTGGAGCGCAACCTGCGCGCGCCGCTTGCGGGGATTGCGCATACGGCGAAGGAATCCGGGCAAACCCCACCCGATATTACCGTGGGTATTCGAAGCGGTGACACCCCGGCGCGCGAGAGGCGGCAGCTTATCAGCAACCCGCCCGATATTCTGCTGACCACCCCCGAATCGCTCTACCTTATGCTGACCTCTGCGGCACGTTCGACACTCACCGGCGTGACAACTGTAATTGTGGACGAAGTGCACGCCCTAGCGGGAACCAAGCGCGGGGCGCATCTGGCGGTGTCCCTGGAGAGGCTTGACCAGCTGGTGGAGCGACCGGTGCAGCGCATTGGGCTGTCGGCAACCGTGAACCCACCCGAAGCCGTCGCCACATTTTTAGGCGGGGTTCACCCGGTAACGATCGTGGCGCGGCAGGTGCCCAAACGTTGGGATCTGCGGCTCTCGGTGCCCGTGCCGGATATGGCGGCGCTCGGCGGGGCAAACGATTACGGACAGGGCAGCTATGCCCCCGAGGAGCAGCGGGCACCGCGCGGACAGGACTCGCCCAGTCCAGCCCCGGACGCCCCGGATTTGCAGGTTCAGGCAGCCGATGATGCGCCACTCTATACTCTTGCGGATGCTATCGGCACCTTCCCCGGCGAAGAAGGATTATCTCTTGAGCTGCCGAACAGCTCTGCCGAACAAGATGGTGCTGCGAGCGCAACGGCGAGTGCAGGGGCACGGAAGCCAGACAGTGAGGGCGAGCGCGCATCCGGGTATCGTGCCTCGATTTGGCCTTATGTTCAGGAACGCATCGTGGACGATATCGAGAATAATCGTTCTACGATCGTGTTCGTGAACTCGCGTGGGCTTGCCGAAAAACTTACCGCGGCTCTCAACGATATTCATGTGCGCCGCGAGCTCTCACGGCGCGAGCTTGCGGGTGAGCCTCTGCCTGATATTGGTGAGGAGCCAGACATTGCGCCACTGGCACGGGCGCATCACGGTTCGGTGGCGAAGGATCAGCGCACGCTTATCGAAGAGTCCCTCAAGAATGGTTCGCTGCGGTGTGTGGTCGCCACAAGTTCACTGGAGCTCGGCATCGATATGGGGCATGTTGATGCGGTTATTCAGGTGGCGTCCCCGCCGTCGGTGGCTTCCGGTCTGCAGCGGGTGGGCCGTGCCGGGCACCGCGTGGGCGAGGTTTCGCGTGGGCTTTTTTACCCGAAGCATCGCGGGGATTTGTTGGGCTCTGCCGTGGCTCTCTCCGGTATGCTCGCCGGGTCTTTAGAACCGCTTACCGTTCCCGCGAACCCGCTGGATGTGCTTGCTCAGCAGACCGTCGCCGCCTGCGCTCTGGGACCTATCGGGGTGGATGCCTGGTACGAGGCGCTGCGCCGCACCGCTCCTTTCGCGAACCTTTCGCGCGCGCTCTTTGACAGTACTTTAGAGATGCTGGCGGGCAGGTACCCTTCCGATGAGTTTGCGGAGCTTCGTCCGCGTATTATTTGGGATCGCGCCGCCACTGCCGATGCGCCAAGCGGCACGATTGAGGGGCGGCCCGGTGCGCAGCGGCTTGCAGTGACTTCGGGCGGGACGATTCCCGATCGTGGGCTTTTTCCTGTCTACCTGGCCGGTTCTGAGGATTCCAAGGCACCTAAACGGGTGGGCGAACTGGACGAGGAGATGGTCTACGAATCGCGGGCGGGCGATGTTATCGCCTTGGGCGCGAGCAGTTGGCGCATCGAGGACATCTCGCACGATGCGGTGCGCGTAAGCCCCGCGCCCGGTGAGCCTTCACGTCTGCCGTTTTGGCATGGTGAGCGGGTGGGTCGCCCGGTAGCGTTGGGCCGTCGTCTGGGGCAGTTTACCCGCGAGTTAGCGAAGTCTGCGGGCGCTGAGTCCGGCGGGAGCGAAGACGCCTCAGCGACGGTTGCGATACGAGCCGAGCTGACCCGGTTAGGGCTGGATCCTTGGGCGAGCGATAATCTGCTCGCTTATATTCGGGAACAGCGCGAGGCTACCGGTGTGGTCCCCACCGATACGCGGTTTGTGGTGGAGCGTTGCCGCGATGAACTGGGAGATTGGCGTGTTATTTTGCATTCGCCGTACGGGTATCCGGTGCACGCACCTTGGGCTTTGGCGGTGGGCGCCCGCGTGCAGGAACGGTACGGTATCGACGCCAGCGCGCTTGCGGCGGATGATGGTATTGTGCTGCGTATTCCTGCGGTGGAAGATACCCCGCCGGGTGCCGAGCTTTTTCTCTTCGAGCCCGATGAGCTAGAGGAGATTGTCAAGGATCGTGTGGGTGAATCGGCGCTTTTTGCGTCTCGTTTTCGAGAGAGCGCCGCCCGTGCCCTGCTTCTGCCGCGCCGCGATCCGGGCAGGCGCACTCCCCTATGGCAGCAGCGCCAGCGTTCGGCGCAGCTACTGGATGTTGCGCGCAAATACCCCGAGTTCCCAATTCTGCTGGAAACCGCCCGCGAATGCTTGCAGGATGTATATGATGTTCCTGCGCTTCTTCAGCTGCATCGGGATATTGCCGCGCGGCGCATCAGCCTGTCACAGGTGCAGACCGAGGGGCCTTCTCCTTTTGCCCGCACCATGCTTTTCGAGTACGTGGCGGAACATATTTACGATACGGATGCGCCCGCCGCCGAACGCCGCGCTGCCGCCTTGGCACTAGATCCGGCACTTTTGGCGGAGCTGCTGGGTACCGCTCAGCTGCGCGATCTGCTGGATCCGCAGGTGATTCTTGAGGTTCAGGAGCGTCTTCAGCGCACCGGGGCGAAGTATCGGGCACGCGGGGTTGAGGGCGTGGCGGATCTTCTGCGCCAGCTCGGTCCGCTCACGGCAAGGGAGCTGGCGCTGCGGCTGCGCGGGAATGAGGGGTCCGGGGTTGAGTCCGCGCCCGAGGTCTCTCAGAGCACTCCAAAAGACAGCGAAAGTCGATCTAATAAGGCTGATATTTCACATGAGACTGGGGATTCAGCCGAAAATGCCGACGAGGGTCTGCCGGAAGAAGACCTTGAAACTACCCCGCACGCCACCGCCGAAGAGGCGCGCACGCTTGCCGAAGAGCTGGTCGAATCCCGCAGAGCGTTCGTTATCAATCCGCGCTCAAATACGGCGGACAACGTGGAACCGATCTATGCCGTCGTAGAAGACGCCGCCCGGCTGCGCGACGGGCTAGGGCTGCCGCTTCCGGTCGGAATTGCTCAGGCATACCTCACGCCGGTCGCCGCGCCGCTTGAAGACCTAATCTCGCGGTATGCGCGCACGCACATCCCCTTTACCGCAGCCGAGGCGAGCGCCCACTTCAGCCGCATCACGCCGACGGGTTCGGGTGCTATTCTGCCGGTTTTACGCGCTTTAGAGACGCAAAATCGGCTGTTCTCGGGCGAATACCTGCCCGAGGAACTGCGTGTACCTCGCGCGGAGGCAGCCGATACGATACCGCTCTCCCCCGCGCCCACGGCAAGCCTGGAATGGGTGGATGCCGAGGTGCTTCGCCTGCTTCGTGCCCGGTCTTTGGCGGCGCTGCGCCGCGAGATTGAGCCGGTACCGCAGCGTGCCTATGGCGCGTTCCTGCCCGCCTGGCAGGGAGTGCGCACGCAGACGGTCAAGGTTTCACGCAGGCTCGCGGAAACCACCGAATACGGTGCGTATTACGAGCCCGAACGCACGGTTCAGGTTCTCACCGAGAGCAAAAATTCATCCGCCGAGGCATTAGAGGGTCGCGAAGGCTTACTGACGGTCATCGATCAGCTGGCCGGGGTGCGTATGCCCGCCTCCGCTTTGGAGACCCTCGTCTTGCCAGCACGGGTGCGTGATTATTCGCCGCAGCTCTTAGATAGTCTGTTGGCCAGCGGAGAGGTGCTTTGGCGCGGTGAGGGCGAAATCTCCGGCAATGACGGCTGGGTGAGCCTGCATCTTGCCGAATCCGCCGAACTGACCCTGCCCGGTTCTTCCCGCACGCAGGCCTTGGATGAGCTGGGTCCGGTGGAGCACGCTGTCTTTGAGGCGCTTTCCGGCGGCGGGCTGTTCTTTATGCCGCTTCGTGAGCGCGTGCACGAAATCTTGGCCTCTCGCGCAGCCTCGGGCGAGGTTGTGCATTTTCCGGAGGCTTCGGAGGTATCCGCCGCGCTATGGCGTCTGGTGTGGGCTGGGTTGGTCACGAACGATACTTTCGCCCCGGTACGTGCCATGCTGGCGGGCGGGTCGAGCGCGCATCCGGTGCGGCCCGCCGCTCCCCTGGCGCGCCCGGTGCGCAGGCGCGGTGCCGCACGACTGTCGGCGGCGCGTACTTCTGCGGGTGCTTATCCGCGCAGGTATAGCGGCTTGGGCGGCGCCCGTGCCGGCTCTTCTAACCCGCAGGTTTCGGCCCGGGATTCCGGGCGGTTCAGTCATATTAGCCTTCCCCAGAGCCGTCCTCATGCTGCGGGCACCGAGTCCCCACAAGAGGCAGATGCCACCGTTACCGCCTATGCGCGCGCGGAACTTCTCTTAGACAGGTACGGTGTGCTCACGCGCGGCGCGCTCGCCTCTGAGGATGTTCCCGGCGGCTTTGCGGCCCTGTACCGCGTCTATGCGGCTGCAGAGGAACGTGCCCTGGTGCGGCGCGGATACTTTATCGAGGGGCTGGGTGCGGCTCAGTTTGCCTCCCCGGCAACGGTGGATGCGGTGCGTTCCTACGCTAATATTGGCGCTGATAATCCGCAGAATACCGGAGTAAAACGAATAAAAAACGAGGAAGTATTCGGTTTATTTGAGGGTGTTCTGCTGGCGGCTACAGATCCGGCGAATCCCTATGGTGCGGCACTCACATGGCCTTCCGTGCCCAGCTTACTCTCGGCCTCTTCTGCACCCGGCGGTACGGAAGAAACCGAGCGCGAAGGCACAGAGACCGCCCAGTCCGTGCGGCATCGTCCGGGGCGTAAGGCGGGTGCCTGCCTCATCCTGCTCGATGGTGAAGCGGTCCTCTATCTGGAACGCGGCGGCAAAACCCTGCTGTCTTTCACGGCTGAACCGCTCAAACTTGAGGCTGCGGCACCGCTGCTGGCGCGCATCGTGCAGGCGGGTATCGCTGAGAAGATCGTGGTGGAAAAACTCAACGATTGTGATATTCTGGCGACCCCGGAACCGCCGACTCATCGGGGAGCCTCCAAGGCCGATTCTAACCGGCTGCCTGAGCATCCGGTGGTGGCGTTACGGCGCGCACTGCTTGCGCAGGGCTTTTACACAACCCCGCGCGGTCTACGGATGCGCCGCTCCCCCTAAACGTACCCTCAGAACTCACGCCACCTCAGCAATACACTTTTCATAATGCTTGGGCACTGGGGTGCTGCGCATCAACGGGTGACATAGAGCTAAACACGCCGAAAACACCTGCCGAGCAGGGAAGGCTTAACCAGTGTATAGGGATGGGTTCATTGCAGCGGATATATGCAAACTGTAGGGTGGCTTTATGCTTCCACCAGAATCACAACAGGTAACCGCAGACCCGAACACCAACACCGTTTTTATGGTGTGGAAATTCAAGAACGATATTTCTCAGCAAGCGTTGCTTGAGGGTTTTCAGAGTCTCTGCGCGCTGGTCATTAACGTGAACCACACCGCCGCCAACCGGTACTCCCCCGAAAAGGCGAACTTGGTGATGGGTATCAGCCACAGCGCCTGGTTAAAGCTAGATCTGCCGAAGCCACTACCGAAAGAACTCGTGGAGTTTCAGCCGATTCAGGGAGCTAAGCATACCGCAGTTTCAACTCCGGGAGATCTGCACTTTCATGTGCGGGCAACTCAACGCAGCGTCGCCTACGATATTGCTGCAATCATCACCGATGCTCTGCGTGATATTGCCGAAAGTATTGTAGAAGTGCACGGTTTCCGCTACTGGGATGGGCGTGCCATCATCGGCTTTGTGGACGGTACGGAAAATCCGCAGACTCCCGCATCCCGTGAATACTTCGGCGTGGTCGGTGACGAAGACCCGGAGTATCGAGGCGGCAGCTACCAGTTCGTGCAGAAGTATATTCACGATATGACGGCGTGGAATAATCTGCCCGTATCCGAGCAGGAAAAAGTCATCGGGCGCTCCAAACAGGACGATATTGAGATGCCCGACGACGTTAAACCCAGCAACTCGCATTCCGCGCTGTCTAATGTTGGCGATGATTTCAAGGTTATTCGCGATAATATGCCCTTCGGTACCGTGGGTAACAACGAAATGGGCACCTACTTCAACTGTTATGCCAGCACATTCTCAACCGTGGAGAAGATGCTCAAAAATATGTTTATCGGCGTTCCAGAAGGCAACTACGACAGGCTTTTAGATTTCAGCACCGCCACAACCGGCACGCTCTTCTTCGTACCAACCATGGATATGCTGGGGGATTTTTCGGGGTAAGACACACCTCAAACACGGCGGATAACCCGCGCGGTCTGCGGATGCGCCGCTCCCCCTAAAATGCCGGGGTCTTTAAGCGCATAAAGCCCTGCATCGAGGGGAACCGAAATATTTTCGGTAACTCCCGATGTGGGGTCTCATTGAGAAGCTCTAGCTTAGTACCCGCCGGTCATGGTATCTGCCACGCCAACGCATATGTCAATAGCTTCGTCAACGCGCATGGCGCGTGCACCCGCCGGAGTGTTACCGCGCGGGCTGCCCTGCACCACATGCCGGGCGAAGTAATCGACTAGATGCAGCCATCCGCCTAAAATCATGCGGGTGCGGTCGTTAACGGGCATTTCGGTGCGTTCGAGCATCCATTCCAAGTATTCGTCAGGAGTACTGGGAGCATCGCTTTCACTGCCACCTTCAGCAACATGAGCGAAGTAGGAGCGCAGCTCAACACGAAGAGCCTCCACCGGGTTAGGGTGGTGCTCGCTGAGCGCTTCAAGAACAGCCCGTGCTTCGCGCCGGGTTACCGCCGCCGCCAAAGACTCTTTGCCGGGGAAGTAATGGTATAGCAGTGCCCGAGTAATACCGGCCTCACGAGCGATGCTGCTCATACAGGCTGCCACAACACCGTGCTGCGCAAAATGAGCCGCCGCGACCTGCAGGATTTGTTCTTCCCGTTGCGCCGGAGTCAGACGCTGACCGCTCTGCCGCGTCTTCTTAGCTGCTTTTTCAGAGGCTTTTTGTACGGGTTCGGTGTGCTTAGCTTCGTTGCGTGCGTTGTGTTCCATATATCCCTCTAATCGTTCGATTTCTCGAACCTCTTTTTTTAATAGTACCGCGCTAACCCTAAGCCGCTACCTATAAAACTTAATATGAAGTTTAATGCTTATACGCCTATTTTGCCGCGTTATTAAGCCGTTCCATGCTTCATGGTAGTGAAACAAATTTTATGATTTTATTTATTTATTAGACACTTTTGTGAGGAATATTTCGCATTAACTTCACACTGTTCACCTACCACCCAAAACATGAGAGGGGCGTGCCATGATGGCCGAAGTATGTGCTGTCCTCAAGGCGCGGTCCTTATACTTTCACGCAGGAGGCTAGAGGTTTCCTCCGAAGAGGCCAACTCACAAAGCACGCTACAATCAACCTATGCCACGACGAGTCAATCGCCACCTCTTCACACCACCCCTGCCCCAGCGCGCGGGCATAGACCCCGTATCGCTGACTCTGCCCGCGCATCCAGCGCTGCATGAGACGACCCAGGGGGCGGATGCGCACCCCAGCACGGTGGCTCAATACCTCATTACCCGGTTCTCGCCCGAAGACCCCGCAACAATCCTCGACTGTTTCGCTCGGCACGAGGTGCGCACCGATGACGGCACGATCCTCACCGACCAATCCCCGTATCTGCCCGGTCTGAGAATCTGGTACTACCGCCCACTTCCCGAAGAACCGCCGCTGCCGGATGACCTTCCGGTTCTCTATGAAGACGAGCATCTGCTCGCCGTAGATAAGCCACACTATCTTCCCGTTACCCCGCGCGGCGCCTATATCGCACAGACCGCGCTCACCAAACTGCGGGTACGCAAGAATAATCCTCTGCTCACGCCCGTTCACCGGCTTGACCGCCCCACCGCGGGGATTTTACTCTTCGCCAAAACCCGAGACGCACGCGGCCCCTTCCAAACGATGTTTCAGAACCGGCAGGTCACCAAAACCTACCTTGCTATCGCCCCGGCGCCAAGCGAGGACCTGCGCGAAAGCATGCTAGGCGAAGGCGTACAGGTGCGCAGCCACATCGACAAGGATCGGAATATTCTACAGGTGCGGCAATACTCGGCCCGCGAATGCGAGCGCGCGGGTCTTAGCGTAAACGCGGAAACTCTGGTACGCATCCGAGAAATCTATCAAGCACCGCAAAGTGTTCCTCTCAAATCTGGCGCACAAAACCCGTATCTGCCCTATCCGGCGCCCGGCGAAGAACTCGCCCTCTACGAACTCACTCCGCACACCGGCAAAATGCACCAGCTGCGGGCGCACTTGAACCTGCTCGGAACCCCGATCTTCGGCGACGTTCTCTACCCGCAGGTTCTGCCAACAGCACCAAACGATGCGTCTGTGCCGCTGCAGCTTCTAGCGCATCGTCTTGACTGTGTACACCCCTTCACGAACAAACCGCTCACCCTGTACAGCGCACGCACGCTTTCTCTCGCACCGCGAAATGTGGCACGACCCAAGCACCAATAATGCGATAATGTGGTAGCACCTCGCCTCTCGTGGCAGTATCGTAGGTAGCTTTCATAAGCAAGGAAGAAAGAACGTGACCTCCAACCACCCTTCTGAAACAGTCCCCAGCACCGAGCATGCACAACGCGCCTCGCGTGCCGCCGACTCTATCCTCAGTCGATACACCCGCCGCGTTTTTGGCGTACCCGGAACCCTACTCGGGGCAGTACAGATGCCCGAATCGCGTGGCCTAGGAGCACGGTTTGCCGAATGGCATTACTGGTGGCAGGCGCACTTACTCGACTGCATTATAGATGCGGGCGAACGTGCCGTCCGTGAAGGCGACACCGTACAAGCCCAGAACATGCTCGCCACCGCCAGGAGCGTGGTACGCGGCATCCATACCCGCAACCTGGGATTTGCAAACGACTTCTATGACGATATGGCATGGTTGGCGCTCGCCGTGGGGCGGCTCAATAGGCTTAGTAAAACAATAACCGGCGCCTCGGACGTTACGGCGCAGGATGCCGGATCGGTACTCTTTGAAAGGCTTAACACCGGCCTTCATTCCTGCGGCGGCATGAGCTGGTCCAAAGGCAAACGAGACTTCTGCAATACCCCGGCAACCGCTCCCACGGCTCTTGCTTTTGCGCGCATCGGGCAGATAAAAACCGCGCAGAATCTTATGTCCTGGCTCAATGACGTTCTCTGGGACGGCGACCGTATGCTCTACTTCGACGGCGCTAACCTGCGCCCGCAGGATGTGATGGTTGATGACATTACCGGCCGCCGCGATGTTCCCCTCGACGTAGAACGCAATATCTACACCTACAATCAGGGCACAACCCTAGCGGTGCTTCTGGCGCTTGCGGAATCCTCGGAGATTTCAGACGACCGCCGTGAAGAATACCTGCTGCGCGCCGAACGCCTGATCGTCGGAATCGTCAAAAACCTCAGCGAAGATTTCGAGTTCTCAGACGGTTCACACCACCTCGTACTCCACTCCGGTGACAACGGCGATGGTGCGCTCTTCACCGGTATTCTGGTGCGCTACCTAGCGCAAGCGGCAATGTCCACCATGCTCAGCCCGGAGGCACGATCCCTGGCGAGCGCCCTTGTATACGGCAGCGCTCGCGCTGTGTGGGAGGGGCGCCGCGAATTCGACCCCACTCTGCCGCTGAATGAACCGGGTATTGATCCGAACGAAATTCGTGACCGGGCGATCGCTATTTTCTCGCCGAAGTTCACCGTATCCGCACGCGATGCGCTCGCCGCAGGTAAGCCCGTGGAACTATCCGGTCAGCTTCAGGCGTGGATGACTCTGGAGGCCGCCGCCCGCCTGAGCGCGGAAGACTAAGGTCTTTTCCAGGTCTTGGTGGGGTGCGCCGCTTATCAGACCCGTCCCGTCATAGCCCTAACACGAGGTGAGACGGCGCGGGTCTGCAGATGCTCTGACGTGCTGCGCCTGTATAATAGCCGTGCGCATCCTCCCCGGAGTAAGCGCATTTCCCCCTAGTCGTACCCGTATATTTCAAAGGCACAGATGAACAACGAGTTCCCCAACCCCGACTTCGGTTTTACCGTCACGAGCCGCCTTGCCGAGACCGCATCTCCGTCTGCCGAGCGTGTTGAGGCTAATGGCGGGCAGTTTTTGGGGCGCACGGGCGTGATCCGCACCCCGCACGGCAATATTGAGACTCCCGCCTTCACGCCCGTGGGTACGAAGGCGACCGTGAAGGCGGTGCTTCCCGAAGCGATGAAGGAACTCGGGGCGCAGGCGCTTTTGGCGAACGCCTACCACCTGTATCTGCAGCCCGGACCCGAGATTCTAGATGCCGCCGGCGGGCTGGGGCGGTTTATGAACTGGGACGGGCCAACCTTCACCGACTCCGGCGGATTCCAGGTGATGAGCCTGGGTTCGGGGTTCAAAAAGGTGATTGACATGGGAACCGTTGCCGATGCGAAGGGTGCCGACGGGCGCCCGATTGGTGACGACGATGTGGCTCACGGCAAGGAGCGCTTGGCGCATATTGATGATGACGGCGTGAATTTTAAGTCCCATATCAACGGGTCTATTCACCGTTTCACCCCCGAAGTTTCAATGCAGGTGCAGCATCAGATCGGGGCAGATATCATGTTTGCCTTCGACGAGCTGACCACTCTGTACAATTCCCGCGGATACCAGGAAGAGGCGCTGGAACGCACCCGTCTGTGGGCGCTGCGCTGCATTGCGGAACATGAACGGCTCACGGATGAGCGCACGGGCAACCCCTACCAAGCACTTTTTGGGGTGATTCAGGGCGCGCAGTATGAGGATTTACGCCGCAAAGCCTGCCGCGATTTAGGCGATATGCCGTTCGACGGGTTCGGTATCGGGGGCGCCCTCGAAAAGGAGAACCTGGGCATCATTGTGCGCTGGTGCGCCGAAGAACTCCCGGAGGCTAAGCCCCGCCACCTGCTGGGTATTTCGGAACCGGACGATATTTTTGTGGGGCTGGAAAACGGTGTGGACACCTTCGACTGCGTCTCGCCCACCCGCGTGGCGCGTAACGCGGCGCTCTACTCCCCCACCGGGCGTTTTAACGTGACGAATGCCCGGTTCAAGGCAGATTTCTCGCCCATCTATGAGGGGTGTGACTGCTATACGTGCGCACACTATACGCGCGCCTATCTGCGGCACCTGTTCAAAGCGGATGAGCGGCTGGCAGCAACCCTCGCCTCCATTCACAATGAGCGGTTTATTGTGCGCATGGTCGATGATGCGCGCGCCGCGATCGCCGACGGCACCTACTTTGAGTACCGTGACGAATTCCTCGGTAACTATTACTCTGGTAAGAAGCCCTAAATCAACGACCGTCACGGAGTGTACGATGAGCATCACTAAGGTTCCCGACGAAGAACTTCTCATCTTCGACCATGAGATTGCCGCCCCCGTCGAGCAGGTTTTCGGGGCGTTTCTGAACCCGAATCTGCTGCATCGCTGGTATGGGCCGACGGGGTGGCGTACCCGTGCCGAAGATATTGTGCTGGAACCTTATGTCGGCGGCATGCAGCGGCTATCGATGATTAACGAGCTTGATGCCTCGGTATCATGCGTTCTGCAGAGTCGGTTTCTCGCTATTGATCCGCTCAAGGAGCTCGAATACGCTGAACAGCTTCCGGACCATTTAGGGAACCCCGGAGGCGTGGTCATCTATCAGCGATTCCGCTTTTTCCCCGAGACGGTTATTACCCCCGAGGGCGTGGGCGAAGGTACGCGCATCACCGTGGAGATCGGCCCCATGCCAGTCTCGGTACACGAGGAGGTACGCGCCAGCTGGCGGTCTACCTTCGCGCGGCTGGATGCTCTACTCAAAGAGGATACGGCATAGGCTCAAGCGGTCTTGAGACTTTTGCAGCAGGAAAAAACACCGTAACCGGCCGTCAAATGACCTCGCACAATACGGGTGGGGAGCGGACAGCTCTGTTACAAGAAACTGTCCGCTCCCCACCCGTATTTTATGAACATTAGCGAAGCATTAATCTTCGGACTGATATTCCGGGTTCTCCGGGTCGAGTTCGTTATAGGCACGCATGGCAGCCTCTGGGTCGTCCAGACGCGCCGTGATCTTGATATTATGCCCTTCCACAACGCATTCGGGTGCACCGCGATCGGGGGTATAGTCCAAGAACGGACGCCAGTAGCAGGTAGCATCCTGAATGCGCATAACCCAGTGCTGGGTCTGGTTATCGGGCGTGGGGGTGCTGTTGATGTACTGGGTCATGATCGACATGGCGTAATCGCAATCCACCACGCCATCAACCACACGTAACTGTGCGTTGCTGCCCCTCAGGTGACCCTGCTGGCTAATGGATCCGCAAGTCTCCCCTGCACGGCGCACGTTCGTGGGATTACCCGCGTTTGGGTCAGCCGATGCGGTGGTGACCGTACCCGTCTTGACCGCTCCCGGAGAAGTCCACACCTGGGCGGAATTCGAGGGGTTCGGTGCGCTGCTTGAGCTTGCGGAAGGCTGCATGGTGGAGTCATCATTGACCACCGGAGTGCGCTCAGGCATAACAGGTTTCACGCTTGTACTCGGGGTTGCCGATGCGCTGCGGCTCGCAGAGCTGCTTTGATGCGGGGAGGAGGCGCTGGCAGTGTTCTGCGCGTTCGTATCGCCGCCGCCCGAGCAGGCGGTCAGCGCCAGCAGGCAGGCGGCACCAAGAGTCACGAAAGAACGAGTTTTCATAGAGATCTCCTCAACAGTGGGGACATAGTTTCATTGTACAACCGTGCAGGAATTCTCAAGATCTTCATGAAGGTTGCGCCACTTCCCTGCGGCGACCCTGCTATGCCTCGCTTGCCGTTCCATCCTTCGGCTTCATGCCTTCTGCATCAGCATCATGATTTATTCCACGTAAAAAGGCTCTTGATGCGAATAAAGCGTTGAAAATCCCGCTCCATTCGTATCAAGAGCCTTTTAATGGCGTACCCCGAGCAATTATCCAGAGAGGTTCGGAGAGTTATCCCTCTGACTATGACAACAGCTGATCGAGGATGCCCGGAAGGTCATAATCTGTATGAGCGTTATTAAAGGTCGTCTCTTTCTTGTCGATTTTCATCGGCTGGGTGTTAAACCCTTCTCGTGTATACCAGTCGTGACCGGCTGTAGCCGTGTTGAGAGCATCCCACCATTCCGGTGTAGTAGCGCCTAGAGTATCTTTTTCGTTCACCCACCAGAACATAGGCTGCGATTTAATGTTCTGCGGTGCCTGAGTCTCCATGCGCCCATTCTTTCCACCGCCACCGCCAACCATGATGGAACCACCGCCGGAACGCCAGGTTCCCTGCTGATCGGCATCAAGCTCATAGGTGATAAATTCGGCGCCGCCAGAGTATCCCATAAGCCACACTTGCGACTCATCTATATCTGAATCGGCGATAAACTCCTGGGCAAAACTGCGGAAGTAGTCGCCATTCCCATCAGCGTTTTCCCACCAAGTGGCGTAATCATTTGCTTTATTTGGGTCGAATTCATCGGGCGTATCTACGGAGACAAAGACCTTGTTGTGTTTCTGAGCTGCATTCGCCATACCTTGCATGGTGTCACCTTTAGGGTTGTAGAAGAAAGAACTATCTACGTCGTCCCGGTTATAGTCACCATCGAAGTAAAACACCACGCCCACGGGCTGTGACCAGTCGATATTATCGGCGTAAACGTGGTACTGCGAACTCACATTTTGGGGTGAGGTATAGGTCAGGTTAGTTCCCGATTGCACCTCTGCCTGGGCGGGGGCTGCCATAACCGAGCCAATCAGGGCGGGAACTGCGAGCGCAGTTAGGGCTGCAGTACGCATCTTTTTCGTAGACATAAGTACTCCTCAATTTTTATAACGATAGTTTTTCATAGTGTGTGATTAATATGATGCTTTCCGTCTTTTGATACAGAGTGCATACGAGGAACACTATCATCAAAGTTTTTATAGTGATATGAAATATAATTAGTATTATTTTCTTTCACGAGCCGTACACATGGTTCTCTAAGTGCTTTCTGGATATTCTAGCGTTCGCACTAAGCCATATACTATTCTCAAAATTTACATACCCTGCTATCCTTTTAAACTTTGAGAAAACTATAAAATATTATTCATATACACTAAAAAGGTTCTTAGCGTGAACAACGCCGGATATCTAGCGTTGTGTTCACACCAAGAACCTTTTTCTGCGGTCTCAAGCCAGAGAAAAGCTACTGCGTGAGACAGCATTTTTCTCAAATAAATAACCGACTATTTATCAAAGGGTTTTCCAACAACATCGGTAGCGATACCTTCAAAGAACCCTTCCATCTGCCAGGCACCATCAAGATACCTCGCCTTAAGGGTCCCAGTGGAGTAGACAGTCTGCCCCCAACCATCAGTATTCTCAGGAATTTCATGCACTTCTCCGTTACGCACGTAGAAGTCTCCATGAAACATTTGTAATTGATAAGGCCAAGAATATTCTTCACCCTTTTTCTCGGGGCGATCGGATTCTAACCTATACACGAAGTTACCTGACTCCTCCCAATACTTACCCTCACGCGTTTCTTCCAAAAGAGCAATACTTTTAAAAAGCTTCTGATCGCCCTCAGTCATTCCAGACTGCTTAATATACGTATCGTCACCCGTTTTCATGGCATAACTTATTCCAGCCGATGCATATGCCCAGCTATAGTACAGCCCAAGTTCAGAGTTCTCACTCATTTCTTGAGGCCTTTTAGGATGCGGCCACCCATATCCCTGCTTTTCGCGCGTGGAATACATATAACCCTCGCCCGTATACTCCATATCCGCATTATTAAGCTCCACATCGAATCCTCGCTGGAAGCTATTCCGCCTGCTTGGACTGGCACTGGGCGAAGCGCTTGATGAATTTTCTGATGACGACGAAGAAGACGTGGAACTCGCGGATGAAGAGCTTGCGAGAGGCGAAGCAGAGCTTTCGGTATTTGACGCATTCCCACCACATGCACTCATCAAGACAGCCCCAGCACCAGAACCAAGGAACAGGAGCGCGGTACGACGATTAACAGCTAAAGATAACATTGCTTAACCCCTCTCTAGGGTGTATTCAGTGAGAAACTAGACATATGTAAAGTATCATAGGTCACATATATCTGGTCGGATTGCCTCAGACTCTGCACTGTGACCTTAACTACTCCTTATGCTTACCCTCACCCTAAACGCTCTCTGCCTACCGACTCCTCTTCTAGCCGCATCTAAGCGCGATGGATGTGCCCCGTGCGGTTACGCGCCAGCACATACAGCAGCAGGTTCACCACCGCCGCACCGGTTGCCGTCGCGCCGCCGATCATGACAATAGTGCGCGCATCCCCCAGTATTCCCGGCGTACCGAGTAGGTCACCCACAAGCACCATCGAACTAAACAGCGAGCCGATAAGAGCCCAGCACTGCCCCTGACGATGCTCGGGCACCTGCATATACACCATGTCACGAATACCCATATTGTGGATCGAGTTGAAGAACCCGCCTACCAGAAACCCAGCTCCCACAATCCAAGGATTCGCCACCAGCCCTTCCAGCAGAATCGCGGCGCCAATAAAGAATCCACCCCACAAAATCGCGTTCACCAGCTGCGGCTTGTACCATCCGCGCCCGTAGAAAACGCTGGCGATGAGCGCCCCGACAGCCCACATCGCCAACACGAGCGAATACTCGAAGGCAGTGTTCGTGATGGATTGCAGGTAGAACACCCCGGCGATGCCTTCCATCGTGGTGGAAGCGACCACGACCGCCATCACGGGTAAGAAAATCACGAGGGCGCGAGCGCTGGAAATAGCCGAGAATCCTAGGAAAATATCTTTCAAACTATCGCGTTTAATCGCATCGGAAAGTTCATGACCGCGCCGTGCTGGCACGTTAAACCAGGCGATGACTGCTGCAATCAGCAAGAGCGCCGAAGAGCCTACTATAGTGGCGGTCATGTTCCAGGTGGCGAAGAAGGCGCCCACAGGCGGGGCTACGATCGAGCAGAATGAACCGATTCCCACAATAGAGGCGGATGCGCTCAACGGGGTCATACCCGGCGCCTTCGGCAGTAGTTTGAATTCGGCGGCGTTAGTGAGATTTCCGGCGGCTCCATTGAGCACGCTCATGGCAATGATGGTGACCGGATGCGGGAAAAACGCGATGACTGCCGCGCAGAGTGCGGAGACGGCCAGGGAGCCAGACCAGCAGGCTCGACCCGAAAAACGATCGGCAACCCAGCCTGTGAAAGGACCGAAGAGTATGCCGGTGAAGAACCCGCCGACGGCCATGACGGTGAGCCACCAGGGTTCGGCAATGCGCGAGATATAAACAATGAGGATCAACCCGAAGGATGCGTCCGCGAATCCATCGATCAGGGTGATGAGCAGAAGGGGAGTTTTGAAGTATTGAGTTAGTTTTTTCATGCTTTCGTTTCGGTTCAGAGGGATAGTGGCCTATGCCTCTGCGCCGCCGAATATCATCTGCTGCATGATACACACCTCCTCACGTGGTATTTTGCCTTGCACCCTTGCGGATAAACCGCCGGGCATGTTTTCTGCATCACATTGTATACAATAGGGCGACCAGACTACCGGACTTCACTCACCCCTAACCGCACATACCACGAGCAGATAGCGCTCGGTTATCTTTTCGTCAAAATACTATCTGCTCGCGGTCAAAGTGCTACGGCATATACTGCGCCAAAAGCTCCCGCTGCTCGGGGGTGAGGCGCGCGAGGCGGGCGGCAGGTGCATCCCAAAAAGCCAACACAGTGAAGGCACGCACGCACTCAGCATGATCCACCGGGGAATAGATACTATAGCCCACTCGCACCGAGGCGGCGCTCACCTTTTCGATACGCACGTTTACCTCTAATGGCTCGCCCGTATAGGGAAGCTGCCCCAGATAACGCACCCCGTGTTCGGCGATAAGGGCCTGCACTCCATCGGGCATGGTTTCAAAAAGCGGGATGGGCGGCGCGGGCAAATTCTGCGGTTTCTGCCCCGAAGACGGTGGCGGCCCGAAGACGGCGATGCGTGCCTCTTCGAGAAGGCTCAGTATTGCAACGTTATTGACGTGTCCGTAGGCATCCATATCACCCCAGCGCGGCGGTACCTGCACGGTCAGACCGGATTCGCCGGTCATCGAAGTTGCTGGGTTCGCAGTGGATTGATGTGCGTTCATACTCTTAACTCTACCTTGTGCATTTTTATGCATAAATACGTATATGGGTAAAGTTTTACAGTCGTACTTCCCCTAACTTGCACTACTATTGGGCCTATGCAGCACGCTATAAGAAATTCTCGCTAGATCGTCATCTGCTGATACCAAAACATCTTAAATAGCCTTAAAAATGATGTTCCCCGGAAGCATCACCGCCTCCGGGGAACACCCAACACACAGACATTTGAACGCATACAAGATCATACGGTTCACCAATAACTATAGACCCTCTTGTAAGCCTATGATGCATTATTGCGGGTTTGTTACAGAAAAACTTTTTGTGAATTTCGCGGCCTTTCGGGAATACCCACAAAACCTTCAAGTACTACATGATAGATAAAATCATCATTACTTGAGGTTTCCCCTGCAAATTATTATGGTGATGGCTGCGGCAGAGCACCCATCACCCCGCACTTCAGCGACGAAACCCAGCATGCGCCGCATCAGCAAAGCGCTCTAGCGGCCGAATTTGGAGGCGGTCTTCAACGCTTCCTCTTCCTCCTCTAAGGCTGTGGCGTGCTCGGCGGAAGCCTGCTGTGCTTCGGCAAACGCATCCTCATCAACCGTGAGTGTGTGTTTCACACGCGCAAAGTACACAATCGTCAGAACCAGGAAGTACCCCACGCCCACAATCGCGGGAATGAGCGAACCGCGCACCATAAACAGGGCAACCCACACGGCGAAAAGCACCATGATGCCCACGCCCGCCGTAACGCGCCCGCCCCACAGACGGAATGCCGAGCTTTTGCCCTCAACCCGCCGGTACACAATGTACGCGAGCAGAATCAGCACCCACACGGTGAGCGCACACACCATAATCAGGAAGATCATGGAGAGGAATGCTTCTTGCGGGCTGAACAGCGCCAGCAGAATAGCGATAACAACGCCGCTGGTGGAAACCCATACGGCACGCGAAGGCACCCCGGAGGCGTTCACCGCTGCCAATGCGCGAGGCGCCATACGGTCGGTCGCCAGCGAGTGCATCAGGCGGGCACCGGCATACAGGTTAGCATTTGCCGAGGACAGTGCCGCAATGAGCACCACAAAGTTCACGAAATGCGCCGCGCCCGTAATGCCCAACTGATCGAAAACCAGAACGAACGGGGAGGTTTCGACCTTCTCGCCCAGCTCGCCCGCCGAACGCCACGGAATAATCGACACCACAATAAACAGCGCCAGCACATAGAACGTTGCCAAACGAATCATCATAGCCTTCGCACTGGAACGCACAGATCGGGCAGGATCCTTGGCTTCTGCGGCGGAGATAGAGATCATCTCAATACCGCCGAATGAGAACATCACGACCGCCAGTGAAAGCCAGACCGAGCCGAACCCGTGAGGCATGAACCCGCCATCATTGACAAGATTAGCAGTGCCGACCGCCGCATGTGAGGGCAGTCCGAAGAATACCAGGCACAGACCCACCAGAATAAAGGCGATCACCGAAATAACTTTGATGGACGACAGGAAAAATTCGAGCGCCCCAAAGGATTTCACGCTCGTGATATTCAGGATAATAATTGCGACACCGAATACTGCGATGCCCGCCCACAGAGGCAGCTGCGGCCACCAGTAATTCAGGTAGGTAGCCACAGAGACCAGTTCCACGCCGGTGATGACCACGGTTGCGGTCCAATAGGCTAAGCGTGTGAGAAACCCGGCATAGGGACCAAGGTACCTGGTGGCGATAGCGCCGAAACCGCCTCGCACCGGATAACGCACCGCCATCTCGCCAGTGGCCGCGCCTATGACGGAGGCGAGCGCCGAGCCGATAGCATACGCAAGAATAACGGCTGGTCCGGCCATAGCGATTGCCCGCCCGGACCCCAGGAATAGGCCGGTGCCAAGCGCCGAGCCCATAACGATCATGGTCATCTGTCCGTGCGAGAGGGAACGCTTGAGTTCGGCGCGGGCGGATTTATTGCGTGGTGCTCCGCCAGCTGGATGCGCAGCGCCGCTTCTATGCCTCTTAGCAGGTTGAGGGGTGTGGCCGTCGGTCATGTTTAAGCCTTCTTCGGGTTCTGAGTGCCTGGACTGTGATGTTGTGAAAATGTCAAAGAATGAGTGTGTTTCTAGGGTAGTACATCGCCCGTATTAACCGCGAGCAGATAGTATTTTGACGAGAAGATAGCGCTATCTTCTCGTCAAAATACTATCTGCTCGTGGTATAGCAACAGGCTATGCGTCTTCCTTCTGTTGTTCGGCAAGCGCGTCAAGATCGGCACGCGGGAAACCGCCGCGTTTTTTCGCCAACACCACGTAGAAAACGGAGATAATGGCGAAGAACACCACGCCCACCTGCACGGATACTACGGCGCTCGAATCGGGAAGCATGAAAAGAGCGACCAGTGTGGCAAGCACCCCGGCAAGCCCCACGCCCGCCGTAATGCGCCCACCCCAGACAGTGAATCCTGAGGAGTTCCCCTGGTGCTTCTTGTATGCCTGATAGGTCAGCAGAATCATAATCCACACCACCAGGACGCATAGGGTGACCAGGGCCATCAGCAGCTCGAAAATATTGCTGATTTCTGCCACCGCCATAACGGATGCGATCACCACACCCAGGAAAGAGAGCATAAGCGCGGTGACGGGCACGCCGTTATGGTTCGTGGTGCCCGCAAACGTGGGTGCCATTTTATCGCCCGCAAGCGCGTGGAGCAGGCGGGTTGCCGCATACAGCGAGGCGTTCGCGCCCGAAAGCGCGGCGATCAGAATCACGAAGTTGGTAATATCTGCCGCATAAGGAATGCCCAGTTCAGAGAACACCATCACGAAGGGCGATTGGCTGAGGTCTTTGCCGGTCTGCGCCGCCTGCTGCCAGGGCATCAGGCACAGAATAATCAACATCGAGAGCACGTAGAAACTGGAGAGCCGCCAGATCATGGCCTTGACACTGGTACGCACCGAACGCGCCGGGTTCTGCGCCTCTGCGGCGGAGATGGAAAGCATCTCAACACCGCCGAAAGAGAACATCACAATTGCCATCGAAACCCAGACGGCGCCGAGTCCGTTAGGAAGCAGCCCACCGTCGTTCACGAGGTTTGCGGTGCCCGCCGCAGTGTGTCCGGGCAGGCCAACGAACACAAGAAGCAGCCCCAGCACAATAAAGACGATAACCGCAATTACTTTAATGGAAGAGAGGAAAAATTCGAGGGCGCCGAAGGATTTAACGCTCACCAGGTTCAGGATGAGAATCAGGATGCCGGAGGCTGCCACCGTCACCCACAGCGGAATTGCGGGGAACCAATACGAGAAATATTTGCCAACCGCCACGAGTTCGGCGCCGGTCAGCGGCACGGTAGTTGCCCAATACGCCCAACGGCCAATATACCCGGCGTAGGGGCTGAGGTATCTGGTTGCGATAGTGCCGAACCCGCCGGGAACGGGGTGGCGAACCGCCATTTCGCCCGCGCATGCCGCGATAATAGCGGCGATCATGGACCCAACAGCGTAGGCGATGATAGCACCGGGTCCCGCAATTTTGATGGCGGAACCAGAGCCCAGAAAGAGGCCGGTCCCCAGGGCGAGACCCATCGCAATCATAGTCATTTGACCGTGCGAGAGGGAACGTTTCAGTTCGCCGTTTTCTGCCGGTGCCGTCTTAGGTGCTGAGGCGTCCTGTGCTTTACTCATCAGGTGGTGCTTTCCATTTTTTCGTTCATCGGTTGGGCGCCTGCCCTCGTATGTCGCGTCGAAACCGAGCGCGGCTCGGTACCCGGTCTGCAGCAAATGTGGCAAAGGCGTATCGAATAACTATCCCGCGTCGAGCATCATCTATGCAACTTTTTGCATGGGTTTGTGCGTGGCGAAACAGATTTTCCCTATGATTCTCAGAGTTTGGTTATTTTTGGGTGTTCCACGATGTAATGCAAATTTGTGCATAAGATGCGCCAACCACCGCACAAGGATACAGCGCCACAAATATTAATGGCGAGAAGCGGACAACCCATCCGCTTCTCGCCACATCATCAATTTTTCACGGCGGTGTGCGGCATCAGCCTAACCGTCGTACTCGATCTCGTGCCGTTTGAACCAGCCAATCACTGGGTAACTGATAGGCATGAGCACAATCTCAACCAGGCACTTATACACATACCCGACCAGGGTGTAGCTGATGAATTGATCCAAGCTGGTAATCCCCAGAATAGGCGAAGCAATCGCGCAGAAAATAATGGTATCCGCCAGCTCGCCCACGAGGGTTGAAGCGATCATACGCGCCCACATAAACCGCCCGGAGGTGGCCTTCTTCATGGCAACCATCACCCATGCGTTCAGAAGCTGACCTGTCAAATACCCCAGCAGCGACCCGGCAAAAATCTGCCATACGGGACCGAGAATAATGGCGAACGCCTCTTGATTCTCATAGTAGCTGGCGGGCGGCAGGGCAACAGTCAGCAGGAAGCATCCGGCAGCGAACGCCGCCGCCACAAACGAGGCGATAATAGCCCGGCGAGCGCGCTTAAACCCGTACACCTCAGAGAGCACATCGCCGAGTACATAGGCCAGCGGGTACAAGAAGAAACCACCATCACTGGGAATAAAGTTGCCGTTCGTGAACGGCGGAAGCTCAAATGGGAGCGGCCCGAATTCGATACCTTTCGTAGCCGCAATATTCGAAATAATCAGAATCACGCAGGATGCGCCCAGCAGCAGATCAAAATAGCTGCGGCGCTTCGCCCACGGCGGGGTCGTAATATCCTGCGGTGCCTTAGCGGGTGTAGACATAGTTCTCCCTGAAAGGTTTGATGTGAATGTTGTTTTGAGATTATGCTCGTCTGCCACCCGAGCACTCACTATCTTACCCAGTAACTCCGTTTGAGTGAGAACCTAAAAAGGCTCTTGAGGTGATAAAGCGTAGTTTCGCCGCTTTATTCGCATCACGAGCCTTTTTACGGTGCAGGCTGCCGCCTCTTAAACTAGAAATATGGGTCACCAAGAACCTGCTCGCTCATCCGTGCGCCGCACAACCGCGCACATCCCGCGTTTGCCCCGAAGCATTTCGGCGGCGATGCGCGGTGCCC
This sequence comes from Rothia dentocariosa ATCC 17931, assembly GCF_000164695.2. NCBI lineage: Bacteria > Bacillati > Actinomycetota > Actinomycetes > Micrococcales > Micrococcaceae > Rothia > Rothia dentocariosa. The sequence goes on along the minus strand of NC_014643.1, from coordinate 1,326,381 downwards.
GCCGCGCCGGTTCAGTTCTGGAACCCCTGCTCGTTTCCTCCAGCGAACTCATCGGGTACCTCCCCTATCGTGCCTACGGACGAACCCTGCACTATCGGGTCGATAACGCACACTATCTTGAAGCATCCCAGGCCGAACCGCCCGGAATTCTTTTCTTCTTCGACGGCGATTACCTGCTTCGTTCCAACAGCAGGCTGCTCAGCCGCGCCTCCAGTTTGCGCCGCGACCTCGCCGATATTGCCCGCGAACACCGTATGCTGTGCGTGCCCGTGCTGGCACCAGGGACCCTCGAAGCACCCGTTTTCAATGACCCCACAACCACCTGGTGGGTGCGCGCCCGCAGGAACGGCCGTGTTTTTCGTGCCCTTGCCGCCGACCTCGCCGAACGCTACGGATACGATCGCACGCGCATCTGGCTTGCCGGGTATTCGGGCGGAGCGGAATTTATTACCTACGAACTGCTGTCGCATTCCAACGACTGGCTGCTGGGCGGGGGCGCTTCCATGATCGGCGGAGGCGGTTCCGACGGTATTCCGCAGCGTTTCCGTGGGCCCAGCCGCTCCCTAAACGGGATGCTGCTCAGCTGGCATGTGGGAGACCGCGACGGCAAAGCACCGGCTTCTGCGGGCCAGATCTGGTCAGCGCAGCGTGCAGCTCATGAGGGTGAAGAATTTTACCGGGGACGGCAGGCACGCACTATGCTGCATATTTTGCCAAAGCAGGGACATCGTGGGTATCCGCTGACCTCTTTGATTCGGGACGATTTGCGTGCCGCCACACGACTGGGCTACCTCTAAGCCGGGGCTCCTAAATTTTCGGGCACAGCATTTTTACTCCTAGTCAGGGCGTGATGCGCTCGTTGAGAAATATCTCAAGTTTTTCGGTAATTTTTTGTGCCACAGTCGCAATTTATTGACGTTCTGCGGTAAAGTGTCACTATGCCTCGTATTTCTGCCGCAACAAACGCCGCTCAGCGCGAAAACACCAAACGTGCCATCCTCGAATCTTTCGGGAAGCTCCTCTACTCCCGAGGACTCCCCGGACTCACCATGACCGACGTCGCCAAAAACGCCGGTATTGGTCGCACAGCAGTCTACAATTACTTCGCTGACATGGGCGAACTCCTGGTTGCCTACGCCCTTGACGAAACCGAACGGTTCCTGCACGAACTTGATGAAGGGATCGCCGGAGTCACCAACCCCATCGATCAGCTCGCCGTCTATATTCGCTTGCAGATCGAAGACCTCGCCCGCAGGCACCTTCCCCCCGGGCCCGCCATGCGCTCCATGCTCTCACCCGAATCATACGCGCGCCTCGGCAAACACGTAAGCGAACTGCAAATGGTTTTGGCAAACATCCTCTCCGACGCCATCACCGAAAAATACATACCCGAAAACGACATTCGCGAACTTGCAATGCTCGTGCACGGTTCGCTCTCCTCAAGCGCCGGACGCACCGAAGACGCCCCCGACGTACAAACCCGCGAACGCCAGATTCAAAGTACCATCAGGTTCATCCAGATGGGGCTGGGCGCCCGGTTTGATGCAGACGGGAACCCCCTCAAAATCGAAGAAACTCAAGCAAACAAAAGCGAGAAAACGACCAACCTAACCGTCGCATCCTAAAGACACTCGCCCCCCCGTCCGGCAGAAAACGAACCAGTATTAAACGCGAAAGCCCCCGACTGCTACGTCAGGGGCTTTCTTCATCTCCACAAGCTGGCTACGAGGAGCGAGTGCGCATCCGGCTAAAAACCCGGAACCTGATCCAAATCAAGCACCCGCGCATACATCACCGCACGCCGATGCAAAGCATTACGCAACGCCCGATGCACCCCATCCTCCAGGTACAAATCATCACGCCACTTCACCACATGCGGAAACAAATCCCCATAAAACGTGGAATCCTCCGCAAGCAGCGTCTCAAGGTCAAGCGTCTTCTGCGTCGTAATCAGCGCATCAAGACGCACCTGCTGCGGAGGCACATTACCCCAATCAGCATGCGACAAATGATGCTCAGGATACGGGCGCGAAGAACCAACCTTCTTGAAAATCATATCTACATTCTAAAATGCCGGTCCCCCAGGCCGAAAAGCCACGCCCACAACACACGGCACAAAGCCACAATAAAACCCGGTCAGCACACCAAAAACAAAAATCCCCGACCTCGAAAACTCGAAGCCGGGGAAAGAGCGGAGGATGGGGGATTTGAACCCCCGAGGGCGTGAACCCAACACGCGTTCCAGGCGTGCGCCATAGGCCGCTAGGCGAATCCTCCAACAAAACACCCAAAAAGGGCGAACGGATAAAACTATACAGGGAACCCAACACTAAGGCAATTCTGCCCCAACGAAAGTGCCCAATGCCACTAGGTACCCCAAGGCCCCGGCACCAAGTTCACAACCACCACAAAATCAGGTAGACTGGTACGTGCCTCTTACGTGGCGTTATCTTGGAAAACTCCCCCAGGACCGGAAGGTAGCAAGGGTATTCGAGCTATGACGGGTGCGTAAGAGGTTTTTTATATCCAAAAACATTCGCAGCAGAAACACACCGTCATAGTGCGCTCACGCGCCCGCGCCGCTCACGCTTCGCGGCTTCAACCTCAGATTTATTTCCTCGCGCGCTCGGAATCTGAGGCTTCAGCGGTTGCGTAAGAGGTTTTATCGTTAAACTTCGGATGCATTACACAGTGCATCAGGCTGACAGGATTTCCCAGCTTTACAGGGACCCTGTCAGCTACGCTCGTTCCTCGCTTGCTGACATCCCTAGGCGCTTAGAAATCCTGTAGCCATGATGCACCTGCATCTCGTTTCCCTTGGGGCGGGAGGGGCAAGTGTCTCTGGGTTTCTAGTGTTTTTTGGCAAAATGATGTTTTCCGTTTCAGCGTCGAAGGTGGATTCTAGGTTCTTCTAGACTTCGGGAGCGTTTTCTTCAAGAGACTTATCTGAGATAACCTGCCTGCCATTTCTCACAGGCGAGAATTTAGGCATAAACCATCCCACGCCAGTAACGAAACCAAACCCCAAGCGCGCATCCGTGAACTAAAATAGTGTAGAACCCCGCGTCGTCAACCAGAAGGTCACCCGTGAGCACAGCACTCTACCGCCGTTACCGCCCCGAGACCTTCGCCGAAGTCATCGGGCAAGAACACGTCACCGAACCGCTCATTACCGCACTCACCAACAACCGCGTCAATCACGCCTACCTCTTCTCAGGTCCGCGCGGATGCGGCAAAACCACCTCCGCACGAATCCTGGCGCGCTGCCTCAACTGTGCCCAAGGACCAACCCCCACCCCCTGCGGCGTATGCGACTCCTGCCGCGAACTCTCCCGCGACGGCGGCGGCTCCCTCGACGTCATCGAAATGGATGCGGCATCCCACGGCGGCGTAGACCATGCCCGCGACCTGCGTGAACGTGCAACCCTCGCACCCGTGCGCGACCGCTACAAAATCTTCATCATCGACGAAGCGCATATGGTCACCCGCGAAGGGTTCAACGCCCTGCTCAAAATCGTGGAAGAACCGCCCGAGCATATCAAATTCATCTTCGCCACCACAGAGCCAAATAAGGTTCTCGGAACCATCCGCTCACGCACCCACCACTACCCGTTCCGGCTGGTACCGCCCGAAGTTCTTCTGCCCTACCTCGAAAAGCTCTGCGGCGAAGAGAACGTACCCGTCGAATCCGGTGTGCTTCAACTCGTCATCCGTGCTGGCGGCGGCTCCGTGCGCGACTCGCTCTCCATTCTTGACCAGCTTATCGCCGGTGCCAACACCGAATCCGGCATTAGCTACGACCGCGCGGTCGCCCTGCTTGGATATACGCACGCCCAGCTTCTCGACAACGTGATTGATGCGTTTTCCGCCCAGGATGCGCCTTCCCTCTTCGAGGCGGTCTCGCGGGTGGTGGCGACCGGGCAAGACCCCCGCCGTTTCGTCGAAGACCTGCTCGAACGCCTGCGCGATTTGATTGTGGTGCAGGCGGTACCACAGAATGCCGCGCAGATTCTGCAAGGCGTTCCCGCCGACCAGATAGAACGCCTCAAAACGCAGGCGCAAACCTTCACCACGGCCCAGCTGACCGGCGCGGCGAGCACCGTTAACGAAGTGCTTAATTCTATGACCGGTGCCACCAACCCGCAGCTGCAGCTTGAACTGCTATGCGCGCGGCTGCTGGTTCCTGCGGATAGCCCGGGCGGTGCTGGCGGCGATCTTACAGCCTTGACCTCGCGGCTGGATGCGCTCGAACGTCGTCTTGCCGCCGGTGGTGCGGGTGCGCCTCAACGTGGGGGACGCTTGGGGAATCCCGCAGCGGGGCAGGGGGTGCCTTCCGCCGTGCAGAATAGCGTATCGCCCAGCGCTGGCGGTTCCGCCGAACGTCAACCTCCCGCGCAGCATGCCGCTCCCCCGTTGGCGGCAGGCGGCGGAGCGTCAAAGAAGGCGGCTGGTGCCGAGGCTACGAACGCATCGGCACAGCATCGCGGCCCCGTTTTAGGGCAGAACACGAATCAGCAGGTGCCTAAGTCTGAAACTGAAGGCGAGCAAAAAGAGACGCCCCAGACTCAGAAGTCTCAGGGTTCCGCGCCTCAGAATTCCGCGCCATTGGCCTCTGCCGCAGAAGGTACAGGTTCGTCCGATGGTGCCCCTTCGGAGCCCAAACCGTCCCGTTCGGTTCCCTCAGAACCATCGGCCGCGCAGGAAACTCCCGTCAAGCGCGTTACAGTCGCGGATGCAGAAGACCCGCTTGCCTCGGTGCGTGCCAACTGGCGTGCCGTGATCGCGCGGGTGAGTGCGCCGGGCGCATCCGAAAAACTGTTGCAGGTTGAGCCCGTGCGTCTGATTAGCGGCGAACTGTATGTGCGGGCAGATATGCCTACGCTCAAGGCGGTTGCTTCTTTTGTGCCGGAGTTGAGCGCGCGCGTAAGCGATTTTCTCCGCAAGCAGGTGCGTGTGCGTGCCGAGGTTGCGCGTCCCCAAACCCAGCCAGATGCGCGCCCTGCCCAGGCACCCGCCGCGAACCAGAAGTCTTCTGATCCCGCGCCGATTGCTGACGGCCCGCGTGGCGGCGTGGATGCGTGGAACCGTCACGGGCAGCCCGTCTCGTCCGGGCAAGAGGCGGCATCACAGGGTACAACCAACGTGGATGCGCCCATTACGGCCTGGGAGGTCGCGCCTATCCCGCAAGATTCCGAGGATTCCTATCCGGATGATGCGGCTGAGGGCCAGCCCGCCGCAGCATCACAGCCCGGTTCTTCCCCGCAAGATACAGCGCCTCAAGATTCCCCGTCTCGCCCCAGCACATCATCGGAGGCGCAAGCGAACTTGCCTCCCGAAACAGAGCCTGTACCCCCTGAAATACCCGAAGATAGCGGGAATACGCGGGTTCCCAAGGGCGGTTTTGGCGAGCGCGATTCCTTCGCGGCCTCGGGCAGCGGGATTCCGCAGCAGGGTTCTCCGAGCTCGCACGAGCAGGGCGGGGATAACGGTAATACAGATCCCCAGGATGCCGGTAGCCATGATGAACCGGCGGACGATTCCGCGCCGGATCCGGGTCAGACGCAGGGTGAAGGCTCTTCCCCCTCAGTTTCCCTTGAGTCTGTAGATACCGCCGAGAACGCCGAGTTCAGCAATATTCCGGCGCCGAGCGCATCCGCACCGCTAGCTGCGGGGAATAATTCGGCTCGGGAGGCTGCCGCATCCGCCCCGGTCTCACCTTTACCACCCCTGGCTCAGCGACCGGATTCAGCGGCAACAAAACCCGAAGAACCGCCCGCCGAACCCGAGCAGGAGACTGCCCCGGCACGCGGACAACGCGGGCAGCAGGAGCAGAGCGATGAAGAAGACGTCGTTTCTGATGACGACGAGAGAATTGAGAATAGCGTTCATATCGGTTTGCGCGCCATCGAAAAGGTTATTGGCGGCAAGGTGATCGACGAACGGCCACTCCATCAGATTTAGCGCGGCACAACGCGCTCACAGCACACACAGACGAGGAGAAGCATGTACGAGGGCGCAGTCCAAAATCTCATCGATGAACTTGGTCGCCTGCCGGGGGTGGGCCCCAAGTCGGCGCAGCGCATCGCCTTCTATATTCTCAACTCTGACGCCTCAGACATGGCACGCCTGACCAACGCGATTTCGAAGGTCAAATCGAGTGTGAGCTTTTGCGAAATATGCGGCAACGTTTCGGAGACGAAGCAGTGCGTTATCTGCCGTGATGATCGGCGTGACCCAGGCCTGATTTGCGTGGTTGAGGAGTCCAAGGATGTGGTGGCGATTGAGCGCACCCGTTCCTTCACCGGGCGTTACCATGTGCTGGGCGGGGCTATTAACCCGCTGGCGGGGCTTGGCCCCGAGCAGCTGCGCATTCGTGAGCTGGTCTCGCGCCTGGCAGATGAGCGTATTCAAGAGATTATTCTGGCGATGGATCCTAACCTTGAGGGTGAAGCGACCGCAACTTATCTTTCGCGAATGCTGGTTCCGCTGGGCATTCGCCTCTCACGGCTGGCATCCGGTCTGCCCGTCGGCGGCGACCTGGAATATGCAGACGAAATTACGCTCGGGCGCGCGCTTGAGGGGCGCCGCGTGATCAGCGAAGGCGCGGGTATCGCTCAGGGGAATGCCGCCGAAGATTTTGAGCAGGTGGTTGACGAAGAGCAGACGGAACGTGAGCGCGCTGATGCTAAGCCAAAGGCGCCGCGTAAACGCTGGAGCGGGAGCATGTTCGACGACCTTGATGATTCCTCCCAGGGTGAGCCCGAGGACTCTCCCTCTGATAATCCGCACGACGCGGAGAACGATAATTCTCGTGCGGATAGTTCCCCCTCACCTGGCACGCAGACTACCGTTGATGAGGCGCTTATCGAGCAGGCACTCGATGATTCTGCCCATGCAGACGCCCCAGGTTCTAAAGACTCGCCAGATTCCCCGAAAGAAGCCCAGCCCGAGTCCCATAAATCGGCGGCTCAGGCTGAGCAGATTCCGGTGGATATTACGCGCGCTGATGCCTACCGCATCCACGCGCACCGGTCGGAGGATTATGAGGCGCGCATCCGCAAAATCCAGGAGGAGCCTTTACGCACTCCCACCCCGGAGGTTCCGCCTCTGCCCGGTGCCAAATACGTTAACCCGTGGAGCTAACAAGCTTTGGCTTTTCGCAGAAGTGGGATGTGCACCGTCTAGTTCCATAGATCCCCATCCGTAACAGTTCTTCATATTTCACGTTCTAATACACATACGTGCACAATTCCCACCGCGCGCCGCACCCGCCTACTATGTAAAGAGCCGGTAAACTAGCCGGTGGCATACTCAATACTGACCTGGAGAATTCAATGAGCCTGATCGTCCAAAAGTTCGGCGGTTCTTCCGTCGCGGATGCCGAGGGTATCAAACGCGTCGCCCAGCGCATCGTGGACACCCAAAAAGCGGGCAATGATGTGGTCGTGGTTGTCTCCGCGATGGGCGACACCACCGATGAACTACTCGACCTTGCCGCTGAAGTAACCGCTACCGTTACCCCCTCGCGCGAGCTCGATATGCTCCTGACTGCGGGCGAGCGCATCTCGACGGCTATTCTGTCGATGGCGGTCAACGATCTAGGCGCGAAGGCGCAGTCTTTCACGGGTTCCCAGGCGGGCATGATTACCGACGGCGTGCATGGCGCGGCGCGGCTTGTGGAGGTCAATCCAGACCGTATTCGCCGCTCTGTTGAGGCCGGAAATATTGCGATTGTGGCGGGTTTCCAGGGTGTTAACCGCCAGAGCGGTGACATTACGACCCTCGGTCGCGGCGGTTCAGATACTACGGCGGTCGCTCTTGCGGCGGCGCTTCATGCGGATGTGTGCGAGATTTATTCGGATGTGGACGGCGTGTTCACGGCCGACCCGCGCATCGTATCAACCGCGCATAAGCTCAATACTGTCACGAGTGAAGAAATGCTTGAGATGGCGGCGAATGGCGCAAAGATTCTGCATCTGCGCAGCGTGGAGTACGCCCGCCGTTTCAATCTGAAACTGCATGTGCGTTCGTCATTCTCGAATCTTGAAGGCACTCTTGTTATCCCGGAAAATTCCGCGGAACTAACCCCCACCCATGTGAAGGAGATTCCCTTGGAACAGCCCCTGATTTCTGGCGTTGCACACGACCGTGGACAGGCAAAAATTACCGTGGTGGGCGTGCCCGATATCCCCGGTTCTGCCGCTAAGGTTTTTGGTCTGCTCAATGAGGCCAAGGTTAATATCGATATGATCGTGCAGAACGTCTCGACCGACCGCCCGAACGTGACCGATATTTCCTTTACGCTCAACCAGGCGCAGGGTCCGCAGGCGCTGCAGGTACTTGAGAAGACCCAGTCCGAGATCGGTTTTGAAGAGGTTATTTACAACGAGGCGGTGGGTAAGCTTTCGCTTGTGGGTGCGGGCATGAAGACCAACCCGGGTGTTTCGTTTACCTTCTTTGAGGCGCTGAGCAATGCGGGCGTGAACGTCGAGATGATTTCGACATCCGAGATTCGTATCTCGGTTATCACCGAGCTTTCAAAACTTGATGAAGCGGTCCGCGCGGTACACACCGCCTTCGAGCTCGACGCCGAAGGCGAGGCCACCGTATACGGCGGAACAGGCCGCTAGCTTCGGAGAATGCAGATAAGTCACTCTGTGACAGTACTTGACGGCTCGCTCTGGCGTGCTTATGCGAAGGAGCATGAGCGCCGGGCGGGTCGTTTTGCTGACCCGTTTGTGCGGCGACGCGAGCGGGGACAGGCGCATCCGGTTGAGGATTTTCTGTTTACGTACTACACGCTCAAGCCCGGTCAGTTCAAGCGCTGGCATCCGGGAGCTGGTGTCATTCTGCTGGATGCCGCCGAACGCACCAGCTGGAAATTCTACCGTGCGGCAACCGAAGACGAGCTCCTTTCAGCTGGGCTCTCCCCCGAGGATGCGCACGCCCATGCCGAACGCGGCGACGCAGTTCTTGTGGACGTATCCCAATTCGTAGACAAACGCGGCACCGCCCTCACGTTCACCCGCGAAATTCTGTCAAATACAGCCGATAAAAAAGCGTTTTTTGGATGCTTTGGTATGCACGAATGGGCTATGGCGTATAAATCAGTTCAGAACAATATTCGTCACGACTACCTGGATTTGCGTTTGGGTGCTGAGGGTACTGACCGGGTGGTTGAGTCGCACCGCATCCGCTGCTCGCATTTCGATGCATTCCGTTTTTTCATGCCTCAGGCGGCGCCCATGAACGAGCTACAGCCCACCCGTGAAGCGCAGCGCACCATGGAGCAACCTGCCTGCCTGCACGCCAATATGGACGTCTATAAGTGGGCATATAAGCTGATTCCACTCATTGATTCGGCGCTCGTGATGGACTGTTTTGAGCTTGCTTGGGATGCGCGCGAACTCGATATGCGCGCCGCACCGTACGACCTTCTCGATTGGGGCTATGAGCCTATTAAGGTAGAGACCCCCGAGGGTAAAGCCGAGTATGTGCGGTATCAACGCGAGCTTTCGGAGCGTTCGGTAACGCTGCGCCGTCGCGTCTTGAGTCAGATTGAGGGCGCTCTCGATCGCGCCATCATGGCTTAAACTAATTTCTCCCCCGCCGGAAAACGAGGGAGAAATACTTGTGGTTGAGTTTATCTATCGCGATAGCCTGTCTTTTTCATCCCGAGGAGCATCTTCGAGCTTTTCTGAAGTGCCACACTCCTCAAGCCCGTATGTATTCGGTGAATATTTTCAGCGATCGTTATTTACTTAGTGGTGATTGTCCTGCACGGCTTGTGCGGTGACTCAGCGCGGTGCATCACCGCCCACCCCGGAAATGATGGCTCATTCCGCTCGGTGGAACGGAGTGAATTAACATAGCCGCGCGCTATGCCTCTTCAAGCCACGGTGGTTACGCGGTTGATGCAGTCAGGGTTTGCCCGTTTTGTTTTCTGCCAGTGGTGATGACAGGAGTGCGATGAGGCGCCGCTTGAAAACTGGCGCGACATCATACACGTTCTTAGAGAATTTGTAATCATATATTCTCTGTGAACATAATCACTTTAAACAAAATGTGAGCAAAATGAATCGTTGATGTCACTTTTATGGAGCAAAAGTTTACAACGGAAATATACTATACAGCATGCGAGATTGGTTTTTATAATTTACATGTAAATAGTTTATGTGAAATCAGCAACTTTGAGATTAGTTTACTGCTCAAGCATACTTTAAACATTGACACGACGCTTGAAAACTAGCTGAGGCGCGCATCCTGATATGCATAATCTCCAAAATTATTCTTTAATCCGCAATTCTGAAACATCACCTGCTAGAGACTTCAAAATTCCGATGTTCGCTCACAGAGAACGATTTTTGAGAAGAATTATTACGCTTTCCTACAAGGAGTTTTGATTCCACACTTTCTTCTTGGTAAGGCATAGCTCACCATGGGTATCTTCATATTTCTGTACATCTAGTTTCACGTTCCCTTACCCGCCGCTCTTTCACTGAATACTGCGGTCAAAATTCGCTCGCCGAACGGGCGTCAAGAAGCGTGCTTGCGGTAACATTAAGACGGCTCAATCAGAACTCACGCACCCAAGGAGTGCCCGCACATGGCCCGTATTGTTGTTGATGTTATGCTCAAGCCCGAAATTCTTGACCCGCAGGGTAAAGCTATCGCTCACGAGCTGCCCCGTATCGGCCTGAATTCCTTCACCGACGTTCGCCAAGGCAAACGTTTTGAGTTGACCGTCGAAGGCGAAGCTACCGAAGAACATCTTGCGCAGGCACGCCAAGCGGCAGAAGAGCTACTCTCAAATCCCGTCATCGAAGACGTTGTGAACGTCTCGGTTCTGGAGGACTAAGAGCATGGCAGAATCACTCGCAGCACACGAAGTTCCCCTTGTTGGCGACTTCAGCGTCTCGGCACCCAACCCCGACTTTGCTGATGCGCGCATCGGCGTTATTACTTTCCCCGGCACCCTCGATGACCGCGATGCGGCGCGTGCAGTACGGTTAGCGGGCGGAACCGTCGTCGAACTTTGGCACGACGAGGAAGACCTCAAAAACGTTGATGCCGTCATCATTCCCGGCGGTTTCTCCTACGGCGACTATCTGCGTGCGGGCGCTATCGCGGCGAAAGCACCCGTCATGCATTCGGTCATCGCAGCAGCAAATGCAGCGGGAACATCGGGCTCTGCTCCTCTGCCGGTGCTGGGCATCTGCAATGGTTTTCAGATTCTCACTGAGTCGCATCTGCTCCCCGGATCCATGATTAAGAACGATCACCGCAAGTTCATTTGCCGTGACCAAACCCTGCGCATCGAAAATAACGCTACCTCGTGGACCGGATCTTACGAACCTGGGCAAGAGATTGTTGTTCCGCTTAAAAACCAGGACGGTCAATACGTGGCGGACGCCAAAACTTTAGAGGCGCTCGAAGCCGAGAATCGCGTGGTGTTCCGATACGTGGGTTTCAACCCGAACGGTTCACGCCACGATATTGCCGGTATCAGCAACGAACGCGGAAACGTCGTCGGTCTGATGCCCCACCCAGAACACGCGGTTGAGCCCGGTTTTGGTCCCTCATCCTCCGGGTTCGGTGATGTTTCACTACGAGGCGGTGCCGACGGCTTGGGCGTCTTCACCTCCGTTCTTTCCAACCTGATCAACGCCCGCTAGACGCACGACGACAAGGATAGACACAAGCGATGAGCGAGAAGCAGTTTAACCTCGATACCGTCGAGCATGCGGCGGAAACCCCCGATACTGAACTCCCCTGGGCAGAGCTGGGGTTAAAGGAAAACGAGTTCGAAGACATCAAGAAGATTCTGGGCCGCCGCCCGACCGCGGCCGAGCTGGCCATGTACTCGGTCATGTGGTCCGAGCATTGCTCCTACAAATCCTCGAAAGTACACCTGAAGCAATTCGGCGCCAAGGTCACCGATGAGATGAAAAAAGACCTGATGGTCGGCATCGGCGAGAACGCTGGCGTGACCGATATCGGCGACGGCTGGGCGGTGACCTTCAAGATCGAGTCACATAACCACCCCTCCTATGTTGAGCCTTACCAGGGTGCGGCAACCGGCGTGGGCGGTATTGTGCGCGATATTATTTCGATGGGTGCACGCCCGATCGCGGTTATGGACCCGCTGCGCTTTGGCGCTATCGACCACCCGGATACCGCTCGCGTAGTCGGCGGTGTGGTCGCGGGTATCGGCGGCTACGGCAACTCTCTGGGTCTGCCCAATATTGGCGGCGAGACCGAATTTGACGCCTGCTACCAGGCAAACCCCCTCGTCAATGCCTTGGCGGTCGGTATTATGCGCCACGAAGATATTCGTCTGGCAAACGCATCCGGTGTGGGCAATCAGGTAGTGCTCTTCGGGGCACGCACCGGCGGCGACGGTATTGGCGGCGCATCCGTACTGGCTTCAGAGTCCTTTGACGATACCAAGCCCTCCAAGCGACCCGCAGTGCAGGTAGGCGACCCCTTCGCCGAGAAGGTTCTGATCGAATGCTGCCTGGAGCTCTTCAAGGGTTCCGTGGTCGAAGGTATTCAAGATCTCGGCGCTGCCGGTATCTCCTGTGCGACTAGTGAGCTCGCCTCCAACGGCGAGGGCGGCATGCACGTAGACCTTACCAAAGTACTCTTGCGAGACCCCACCTTAACCCCCGGCGAAATTCTGATGTCGGAATCGCAGGAACGCATGATGGCGGTCGTTTCGCCTGAGAACGTCGAGCGTTTTGAGGCGATTATGAAGAAGTGGGGCGTGGAGTACTCCTTCTTGGGCGAGGTGACCGATACCGGTCGCCTAACCATTGAATGGGACGGTCAGGTGATCGTCGATGTAGACCCGCGTACCGTGGCGCACGACGGCCCCACCTATGAGCGTCCCTATGCGCGCCCGGCTGGTCAGGATGCACTCCAGGCAGACCATTTCACAGGCTCCACTGCCGACGATGCGCGCCCGCGTGGCGAACAGCTGGGCGAGGTTATCAAGGCTTTCATGGCATCTCCGAATATGTGCTCCAAGTCCTGGATCACCAATCAATACGACCGCTACGTGCAGGGCAACACAGCCCTCTCTATGCCGGACGATTCGGGCGTGGTGCGTGTGGATGAGAACACCAACCTGGGGGTCGCGCTGGCGACTGACGCATCACCACGTTTTACCTACCTTGACCCGTATGAGGGCGCGCGGGCATCCCTGGCGGAGGCCTACCGCAACGTGGCAACCGTGGGTGCCCGCCCGGTCGCGGTTTCGGACTGCTTGAATTTCGGTTCCCCCGAAGATCCGGACGTCATGTGGCAATTTGCCGAAGCCGTGCGCGGTCTTGCCGACGGCTGCATGGAGCTGGGTGTTCCGGTCACCGGCGGCAATGTTTCGCTGTACAACCAGACCGGCGGTAAGGCCATTAATCCGACCCCCGTGGTCGCGATGATGGGCGTAATGGACGACGTTACCCGGCGCACCCCCTCGGGTTGGGCACCGGAACACGACGGTCAGGCCATCTACCTGCTGGGTACCACGCGTGACGAGCTGGACGGTTCAGAATGGGCGCGTTTCAAGGGGCACTTGGGTGGTCTGCCTCCGAAGGTTGATCTGGCGGTCGAACGTCAGCTTGGCGATATGCTCGTAAATATGTCGCGTGACGGCATGATCGATGCGGCACACGACGTTGCCGCCGGTGGCCTTGCCGCAGCACTCGCGGAAGCCTGCCTGCGTTTCAACACCGGGGCGCGCATCGGGCTAGGCGAAGTTGCCGAACGCGACGGGCTCGACCTGTTCACCCTGCTGTTCTCGGAATCTTTAGGCCGCGTGGTGGTTTCCGTACCGCGTTCTGAGGAGGTGCGTTTCAAAGATATGTGCACCGCCCGGCAGTTCCCGTTCGCGCGCATCGGCGTAGTGGATGCACTCTCGAACGCGCTGGACTTCCAAGACGAGGTTTCCATCAACCTTGATGACCTGCGTGCCGCTCACGAAGGCACCATGGCAGCTCACTTTGGTGAGGTGGCGCAGGGCTAAGTTCCCCTATCGGCACTGCCTTTCCCGTACAAAGGCTCTTGGTGTGACTAAAGCAGAGTTTCCACTGCTTTCCTCACATCAAGAGCTTTTTCTGCTTCAAGGCACTCCCCACCTGCGCTTTCACACGCTAGACTGGAGGATAGGTTACATAAACCGTTCACACCGATAACACATTCGCCCCGCCGAACCGCATCCCAAAAAATGCACAGACACAACAGAAAGATCACCATGACCGCAGCACCATCCGTGCAGGTCTTTGCGCCAGACATACCTAAGGCGGGCAGAATAACGCTCGCGGCATTCGCTCTCTTTGTTATCGGTTGGCTTATCTATATCGAATTCACGGGCGGACTAGACTTCAATGTCTACCGTTTCGGTGCCATGACCATCTTCGATAACGACGGCATGCACAAAGATCTCTACGCCCGCAATCTCCTGGAGTACGGCGACTTTAGGTTGCCCTTCACCTACCCGCCTTTTGCCGCGCTCGTGTTCTTACCGTTCGCTTTTCTGCCCGCGTGGGTGGGCATCGCCATCATGTATGCGATCAGCATCGGTGTTGCATGGTGGCTGGCAACCCTTATCTATAACTATGCCACCGACCGCGGCTACAGCATCCCTTTCCAGGAAAGACTCGGCACATACGGCGTCATTGCTGCCCTCACGTTCATCATTATTATGACCGGGCCATGGCGGCGCGGGCTCTCGCTGATACAAATCAACCCCATCATTCTTACGCTGGTGCTTGCCGATTTTATACGACCGGCAACCCGCATTCCCCGGGGTGCGCTTATCGGCATCGCGGGCGGTATTAAGCTCACCCCGCTTGCCTTCGGCCTTATTCTACTCATGCGCAAAGACTGGCGCGGCATCCTTACCCTAGGCGCTTCTTTCGGCACTACCATTCTTCTTGGGTTTATCTTCCTTCCGCAGCAGGCAGTTACGTTCTGGACGAGCGCCGTTTCGGATTCCGGCCGCGTTGGAGGTATTAACTTCGCCGATAATATTTCGATTCAAGGCTGGTTGATGCACCTGGGTCTGCGTGAGCCTACCCTGAGGCCCGTATATTACGCCCTTGTTCTTGCTACGATCGGTCTCTGTGCGGTGCTTCTGCGCCAGCTTATTCGCCGTAATCTTGTGCTATCTCAGGTGGCGGTCGGCGGGTTTTTGATGGTGAGCATCTCCCCCATCAGCTGGTCGCATCATAACGTCATGTTCCCGCTGATTATCATGACGCTTGTTCTTGATGCTTTCCCTCTGTTTTTCACACACCTGCCCGCCTGGTTATCCGGTACCGCACGTGTTTTGACGTGGGTGGCGTTTATCGGTCTATATATTTCGCCAATGTGGCTGGGTGCCGCCATCGGTGGCGGATTCAACAGCCTCAACCATCTTGCGCAGTATGCCTTGTTGTTTTCGACCGTGCCGATCCTGTGTCTCTATGCGGTCATGGCTCTTTGGGCAGGTTCGGCGCTCACCCCGGCCGTACGCATAGCGCAGAATCGCGATCGCGCGGTCACGGCGGGTCCCAAACCCGAGCCTCAGGCCGCGTAGCAGCAGGTAGTGTCATGTGCAGTTGAGTTGCAACGCGCATACGGTGGTAACAAAGGATGCGGTGGTTCCCCCTCTCTGGGGAACCACCGCACCCTTATATGTCCGCGTCACAGGATGAATGCCTAAGCGCGTGTCTAAATCTGCCCTATAAGTGTCATATAACGGTTATTTACGTATATTTTTCAGTGATAATAAACACTCTGAGGCGCTGTCTACACAAGTGTAACAATCTGTCACAAATGCTCGCGATATACCTCAAACGCGAACTTTGAACATCTATCGAGATGCTTACAGACGGCCACTCTGCTCGCCTAATTGAGCAAAAAGCGCGGCATTAATACGGAATCCTTCCATAGCCTCGTCAATCAGGGCTTCACGCTGCTCTTCGCTCAAAGGAGCGCGATCAAGAAGCTCCCTATATTCATCCTTGAAGACCTTTGGCTTAGGAAGCTGCGGGAACGAGTACATGGTCAGCGCATCCCGTGCAATGCCGTAATGGCGCGCCACTAGAGCCGCCACCGCCTGCCCACCCGAGAGATCTCCTAGATAGCGCAAATAATGATGCGCCAAGAACCGCTCGGGAGCCTGCGCGGTCGCCTTAATACGCGCCACATATTCGATAGTCGCTGGCAACGGGACGTCAATCTCGGTCTGCCCTAGAGCACGAATATCATGGTGAATCGCGGCGGTACGATCCAACCCTTCCAGCGTGAAAGGATCGGTCAGTGGGTTACCGGATTCACGCAGATTCTGAGAGATTTCCTCCAAAGCCTCATAGATATAGGTGTACTGGTTGATGAGGCGTAAATACGCGGAAGTATCGAGTTTCCCGCCCATCAAATCTTCCATAAAGGTAGAGTGCTCAGCATTATCATGCACACGCTTGGTGCTAGCTTTTAGCCGGGCCGAAAACCGCTGTTCGACAGCATCGGGAGAGGTGGTTTCGGGGGTAATAATGGCGGTCACGGAACGCCTCCTGATTGAGTTGAGAGTCATGAATATTTTTGATGACACAGTGTCACCAAATCAATAAATGACATAGTGTCACTAAATTTTTGGTTTTGCAACACCGCTGCCAAAAAATTTTATTAAGGGGAACCTCATCATTAAGCAAAGTACTACAATTAAGCTACACAAGTCTTAGCTAATAGGTCTAGACTAAGACTGCTCATTACTAAAACCACGAATAGAGGACACACATGTCTATGTCGCATAACGCGAAGCGCTCATGGGCGTTTCTAGCGTCTGCCGCCGTTGGCCTCAGTGGCATCGCCGCCACTCCCGCCCTAGCGAACCAACCCGCACCGACCGCGCAGATCGTCTCTGAGCAGGCGCCAGCTGCCGCATCACAAAGCCTGCAGGATGCATCCGTAGATTGGGGCGTCAAATCCTCATTCCGCAAATACATCACCGGTCCTGTCGCCGGTGGTTCGCAGGAACTAACCGGTGCTACCTCCAATGCGGATGGTTCTTATCACTTCACCGCCGCTGAGGGTACCGTCGAGGCAGACGGTTCGTACCACGTTAAATTCACCGGTTCCAGAGTGAAGTACACCGGGCACCACGGCGTGCTCGAAGTAACTATCAGCGACTTGGAACTTGTCATCAAAGACGGGCAAGGCAGCCTATACGCAAATATCAGCGAACGCCCCTATAACGGCAACACCACCCCGAACCCGCCCGTACAGCACGATCACACGCTGATTGGTACTTTCGATGCTTCCTCCCTGAAAAACGAGGGCGGGCAGCTGACCTTGGCAGCATCTGATGCAACCAAGGTAAAACTCAGTGCAGAAGCAACCTCGGTGTTTGCTGGGTTCTACCAGGCAGGTCAAGAGCTGGATGCGCTGGCATTCTCCGCGAAGCTCGTTACCAAGCAGGCACCGGCACCGGAGAAGCCTGCCGATCCGACCCCGGAGCCGACTCAACCTGCACCTGAGCCGACTCAACCCGAGCAGCCTGCACCAGCACCGGAGAAGCCTGCCGATCCTACTCCTGAGCCATCTCAGCCTGCGCCAGAGCAGAGTAAACCTGCTGAAACACCGGCTCCGCAGCCTTCACAGAGTTCCGAGGCTCCGGCACCACAGCCCTCTCAGACTTCTGAGGCACCTGCCTCAACCCCTTCAAAGCCCAGCGAAGCACCCAGCTCTCAACCGGCACCGCAGCCCTCACAAAGCAAGGAAGCTGCTAAGCCCGCACCGGCTCAGCCTCCGGCTACCGATGCAGCGCCGAGAACCGACGTGCCGAAAGGTCAAGGGCACATTATTGAATCCGGCAACCTGACCTGGAATATTCGTGCTTCCTTCCTGCACTACCTCAACACCATTGCGCGCGGTAACATCACCGTCGAGGGTCTGTCGAAGAACGCGGCGGGCGGGCTGGACTTTACCAGCGCATCCGGCTCGTACGATGAGGCAACGAAGACCGGTCAGATCAACTTCGCAGGCAAGGTGCATATTAGCGGGCATCACGGCCAGCTCAACAGCAGCTTCGAGAACACCCGCCTAGTCATCAAAGAGGGCAAGGGCTACCTGGTTGTCGACGCCGAAGCGCTCAACATGCAGGGCGAAAATCGTACCTTCAAAGATCTTGTACTCGCCGAGGTCGATCTGAGCGGTGCAACCTTAGAGAATAACGTGCTCTCGGCTAAGAATGCAGCCGTTACCGTTACCGTCGAGGGGTCCGAGGCAATCTTCGCCGGGCAGTACAATGACGCCGACAAGCGCGCTATGGCTCCGCTCTCCTTCAGCGCAAAACTCGGTTCTCAGCTGGTGGAAAATAAGGTTACCGACACCACGGTTAAGGGTTCTAACACCGGCAGCGGTTCGGCGAACCTAGGTAATAACGCGAATGCGGGTATTGGCGGCACGAACTTTGGCGGTTCCGTGAACAATGGCGGCGGCAGTTCCTCCCATTCCCATAACGGCTCCACCCCGGCAACACACCCCAACGGCGGTAAGAACGGTTCCTTCAGCAGCGTCTCAAAGAACCCCGCCCAGCCCGTCTGCACCCCGGTGACCGTGACCAAGCAGGTTCCCGTTAAGGCAGCGAACAAAGCACCGGCCGCATCCGCAGATGGTAAGGTTGCCAGCGCAGACCTCGGGTGGGGCGTGCGCGATTCCTTCCGCAACTACATTCGCGGCGGCATCGCTAACGGCAGCTGGGATCTGAACGGCACCACCTATTCCAATAACGCCTTCCAGTGGGCGAAGGGCACGGGTTCCTTCAAGGATGGTAAGGGCTCGATTTCCTTCACCGGCTCGGTGCATTTCACCGGACACCACGGAATTCTGGACACCACCATCTCAAACCCGCGTCTGGAGATCAACGGCAAGACCGCCGTTCTCTACGCAACGATGGTCGGCAACGATATGGACGGCAAATCGCATAATTACGGTGAAGTTGCTCTGCTCAACGTTAATGTAAGCGGCTTGCAGGTCTCTGGCGATAAGATTTCCATCAGCGGTGCGGGCACCACCATTACCGCTGAGGGTGCCAAAGCGTTTGCAGGTTTCTACGAGGCGGGTAAGGATATGGCTCCGCTGAGCTTCTCGGCATCGCTTTCGGGCGCACAGCCCGCGGGCAACACCACCAAGACCCAGGCCACCCAGACTGTGACCGAAACCGTATATCAGGGTCAGGGATGCGAATCCCTCAACGCACGCGGCTCTCATGGTCGTCTGGCGCATACCGGTGCCAGTGGTGTAGAGGTTGGGGTTGCTAGTGGTCTGGCCTCTCTGGTCGCCGGTATTGGTGCCGTGCTGTACACGCGCCGTCGCAAGTCCTCCAGGATGTCTGAGCGCTCCGAATAAACCTAAGATCGGCCTATCAACCACCGGCATATGCGGCGGTTCTTAGGCTCGGGTTTATTCCTCGGTGCAGCATCCGCACCTCATAACTCACCGGATGCGCTAGGGTGCGGGTAGTATCGACTGCCCGCACCCTCACCCTAAGCACACGCTCTCATCGCGAATACATACACTCACAGTTTTAGCCGATAGGAACTCTTCATATGGCTTTTCGTCTCTCACACCCCGGCGCAACAACACGCTCCAAACACCGGCACGGCAGAACGAGCGCATCGCAGAAGGTTACCGCCGCACTATTAGCGGCATCTATGTTTTTTATCTCCGGATGCGGCATCGGCACCCAAAATCCGGGCAGCACGAGCGCATCCTCGCATTCTGTGGTTGATGAACAGACCACCAAGTCTGAGCTTGAGAACCTTGCGCAGGAGCTCAAGAGCAATGTTTCTTCCGACCCGAAATCGCTGACGGGTCCCAGCAGCGCGAAGAACACCCCCGAAGTTCAGCCGATGGTTGAGACTCCAACCCCGCAGCTTCCCGTGACTTTCAAGGATTTCAAGGGCGATGAGGTGACTGTTAAGTCGGCGAATCGCATCCTGGCTCTTGACCTGTATGGCACTCTCGCGCAAGAGGTTATCTCGCTGGGTTTGGGTGATCGTCTGGTCGGCCGTGTGACGTCTTCAACCGAGTCTTCGTTAGCGAAGCTGCCGCTCGTCACTCAGAACGGCCACGATCTGAACGCGGATGCGATTCTCGCGACCAACCCCGACCTTGTGCTCTGGGATAAGAGCAATGGCCCCGAAGAAGTTGTTGAACAACTGCGCGATGCGGGCGTGACTGTGGTGGTGTTCGACCATGAGAGGCGCATGGATAAAATCATTCCCCAGCTCAAGGCTGTGGCACAGGCTTTAGGTGTGCAGGAGGCGGGCGATAAGGTTGCCGAGCGCGTGCAGAAAGACCTTGATTATGCCCTGAATACCATCAAAGAAGTTGCCCCTGAAGGCGATAAGAAACTGTCGATGGCGTTCCTGTACGTGCGTGGTAATGCCGGGGTGTTCTTCATTCTCGGCAAGGGTTCCGGTGCGGATGATCTGATTGCCGCGCTTGAGGGCAGGGATGTGGCTTCCGAGCAGGGCGCACGCAACATTGTTCCCGCGAATAGCGAGGCGCTGGTTAAGGTGAACCCGGATGTCATTTTGACCATGACTCACGGCGTGGAATCCACCGGCGGCTTGGATGGATTCTTGGCACGCCCGGGGGTTGCCGAAACGAACGCGGGAAAGAGCAGGCGCGTGGTTGATATGAACGACGGGCAGATTCTATCCTACGGTCCGAATACCCCCGCCGTTCTGCTTTCCCTAGCTCGCGCTATCTATGCACCCCAGCGTTAAGAGGCTTCACCTGTGAATTCGTCCAACCGCACTGATGCGGCGACTCCCGGCAGCGCGGATTATCGAAGCAAACGCCGCATCCGTATTCTCGCAACTTTTGGCTTTCTGAGTATTGCCCTGATCGTCATAACCGTGGTGTCTGCGGGGTTGGGTCAGTACAATATTCCGACCGATCATGTGGTGGCTTCGCTGGGGCGCCGCTTGGGTATGGTTCCCAAGGATCCGACCGCCTATCTTGAAGACAGCACCCTGTGGAATATTCGTTTTCCGCGTGTGCTTTTAGGGCTGCTCGTGGGCGCTGCCCTGGGATGCTCGGGCGCGGTCATGCAGGCGGTTTTCGGCAACCCGCTGGCCGAGCCCGGGGTTATCGGTGTGTCTTCGGGCGCCGCGGTGGGAGCATGTGTAGCGGTTGTTTTCAATCTCGAATTCTTCGATATTTACACGGTTCCAGCTTTTGCCTTTGGCGGTGCCCTCGCGGCAACAGCGCTGGTTTATTTTCTCTCGCGTTCCTCAGGTCGGGCGAAAGTTCTCTCCATGATTTTGACGGGTATTGCGGTAACGGCGGTGGCAAATGCCGCAATCGCGTTCTGCCTGTACTTGGCCGATAATGTCAGCCGCGACCGCATCGTCTTCTGGCAGATGGGATCGCTCAACGGGTCTACGTGGAAGGCTCTTGCCAGCGTGTGGTTCGTGATCGTGGCGGGGTTGATCATGTGCTTGATGATTTCACGCAAACTTGACCTGTTGGCGCTGGGCGAGCGCGCAGCGCAGCATTCCGGGGTGAACGTTGAGCGTCTGCGCGGTGTTGCGATTGCTGCTACGGCGCTTTTGACGGGTGCGGCGGTGGCTCATGCGGGCATTATTGCCTTTGTGGGGCTTATTATTCCGCATCTGCTTCGGCTTATTTTGGGGCCGTCTAACCGTTTGCTGCTGCCTGCTTCGGCACTGGGCGGGGCGCTGTTAATTGCGCTTTCCGATTTGGGGGCGCGCACGCTCATTCCGGTCTCTGACCTGCCGATCGGTATTTTTACAGCGCTCGTGGGTGGCCCTACGTTCTTCTTCCTGCTGCGCCGTTCGATGGGGAAGGGAGGTCTTTAATGCTTACTGTCGATGGGGTGTCGCTGTCGGTGGGCGGGCGGCGCATCTTAGAGGATGTCTCTTTTGAGGTTCGGGCGGGCGAGGTTGTGTCGCTCATCGGTCCCAATGGTGCCGGTAAGTCCACGATTTTGGGGGTTATTGCGGGCGATACTAAGCCCGATTCCGGCGCGGTACTGCTCAAGGATAAGCCGGTGGGCGAGTATTCGTATCTTGAGCTTGCGCGTCTGCGTGCCCTGCTGCTGCAGAAAACTCAGGTGGCGTTTTCGTACCTGGCACACGAGGTAGTGGCGATGGGACGCACCCCGTGGCGCGGTACCAAGCGTGCGCATGAGGACGACGCCGTGATCGAGCAAATGATGGCGCGCACGCATACAGAGATGATGGCAAATCGCGATGTGACAACCCTTTCGGGCGGCGAAAGCGGGCGCGTGCATTTGGCTCGTATTTTTGCGCAACAGACTCCCCTAGTGCTCTTGGATGAGCCCACGGCGGCGCTGGATATTAAGCATCAGGAACAGACCCTGCAGATGAGCCGGGAGCTTGCCGCCGAGGGTACGGCGGTTTTGGCGGTTCTGCATGATTTAGATGTAGCGGCGGCGTATTCGGATAGGATCGTACTGCTGGATAAGGGTCGTGTGGCTGCCAGCGGTACCCCCACTCAGGTGTGTACTGAGGAGCGGCTAAGCCGTGTGTATCAGCATCCAATTGAGGTTTTGGAGCATCCGGTGACGAAGCGGACTCTGGTTCTGCCACGGCGATAGAGCGGCACTGTGCTTTGAGTCGTCCTTTTTCTGGGCTGCTACCCCGAATATTTCATGCCGGTATCCGACGGATTCTCAGTATATTCCCAGTTCGGCATATAAGCCCTGCACCATGGTTACTTGTTAGAATAAAGTAATGCCCGGCGCAGGGTTATTTCTCGTGATAAGAAGTCTGAACTCGCCCGGGTGCAGCCCAAACCGTATGTATTACTCTTCCCCTACCCCACGAAGGAGAGTACCCCATCCATGAGTTCTGACCAGCACAAGACAATGCTGTCTGAAGCCTCCGGTTATGTTCCCGAATATTCTGCTCAGGCACACAGCGGTTCCCAAGAGCTTGCTGTTCACGGGCTCAGCAGCGATGAGGTTGCCAAGCTCACCGCCGCCGGTAAGGTCAACGCTCAGAATAATAAGTCTTCCCGCACCTTGTGGAGCATTATGCGGGCACACCTATTTACGGTATTTAACCTGGTGCTTGGGCTGTGCGGTCTGGTTGTGATTCTATACCAGCGTTGGGCTGATTTGCTCTTTCTGTTCGCTGTGGTAGCGAATGTGATTATCGGTTTTGTACAAGAGTACAAGGCTAAACTTGAGCTCGACCGTATCTCTCTGCTTGACCGATCCCCGATCACGGCGGTGCGCGATGGCGCTATGATCGAGGTTCCTATGGAGTCCCTGGTTGAGGGCGATGTGGTAGTGCTCAAACGCGGCGATCAGGTTCCTGCGGATGCGGTGGTCCTTACCTCCGACTCGCTAGAGCTGGATGAATCCCTGCTGACCGGCGAGAATGACCCGATTCCGAAACGTCCGGGCGATATGGTGCTTTCGGCATCGAGCGTGCTCGGCGGCACCGGGCGCGTACTGCTCTCGGCGGTGGGCTCCGAGTCCCGTGCAAGTAAAATTTCCGATGAGGCCCGTCAGTTCTCGCGCATCCAATCTGAGCTTCGCGATGCGCTCGACCGCGTGGTGCGGTGGATTACCTTCGGCCTTGCCATCATTATCCCGATTGTGCTGTGGGGCCAGGTGCGCGCGGCGGGCGGCCTTGAGGTTGTCAATCGTGACGGTCTCTGGGAGAACGTCGCTATCGCGGTAGTTTCGTCAGTAGCATCAATGATTCCGCAGGGTTTGGCGCTCATGACAACCTTGGCGTTCGCGGCGGCGGCTGTGGCGCTGGGACGTAAACACAATATTTTGGTGCAGGAACAGCCCGCCGTTGAGGTGCTCGCCCGCGTAGATACGGTGTGCTTCGATAAGACGGGCACCCTGACCGAGGGCGGCGTGATTTTCGATTCGGTACGCTCACTGACGACTCCGGCCGAAGCAAAAGCACCCGATGAAAATCAGGCGTGGCGCGCATCCCTGCCGCAGGGCTGGGACCAGGCGTTGGCGTGGTTCGGTCATGATGAAAACGCGAACCCGACCGCAGCAGCACTCACCGGCGGGTTCGAGCAGGCACCCACCGAGCAGGTCAGCGGCATTGTGCCGTTCTCATCGGCGTTACGCTTTAGTGCTATCGAGTTTAAGTCTTCGGGAGCCTGGCTTCTCGGCGCTCCCGAGGCTCTGCTGAACCAGGGCACCGAGGAGCGTGAGCGGGCCCGTGAACTCGCATCATTGGGTCTGCGCACGATGGTGCTCGCGCATGCATCCGCCGTGGTTCGCAACGATGACGGAGACCCGGTGCAGCACATCCCCGCCGACCATACCCCCGTGCTCTTCGTGATTTTCCGCGAAAATGTGCGTTCCGATGCCCCCGAAATCGTGGACTACTTCAATCGCCAGGGCGTAACCCTCAAGGTGTTCTCAGGCGATAACCCTTACACCGTGCAGGCAGCTGCGAAGACCGCCGGTATGGATATTTCTGCGGGCGCGATTGATGCCTCTACCCTGCCGGAAGACGGCCCCGAACTCGCCGAGGCCGCCGCAACCCACAATATTTTCGGTCGTGTTTCGCCCGAGCAGAAGAAGAACATGGTGATCTCGCTCAAAGAGCAAGGGCACGTCGTGGCAATGACCGGCGACGGCATTAACGATGCGCTCGCCCTCAAACACGCCAACCTCGGCATTGCGATGGGCAACGCGGCACCCGCAACAAAAGCCGTCTCGCGCCTGGTGCTTCTGGACGGCAAGTTCTCTTCGCTTCCCGCCGCCTTGGAGCAGGGCCGCCAGGTGATTGCGAATATCGAAATGGTGGCAAACCTATTCCTGACGAAGACCGGCTTTGCGATCCTGCTGGGTGTGGTCTTCGGCCTGATGGGGCTGATCTTCCCGTTCCTGCCCCGCCAATACTCGACTGCAGATTTCCTGATTGTGGGCGCATCCTCTTTCGCGCTAGCGTTGCTGCCAAACTCACGCCGGTATGTGCCCGGATTCTTGCGCCGCGTGCTGAATTACACGATTCCGAACTCTATTATCGTGGTGGCGATGCTGGTTCTGGTAAACCTGGCGGCGCTGTTTATCTTCCGCCCGGAAGGCGATATACGACAGGTTCAAACGGCATCGTTTATCACCCTGGTGATTATGGGTCTATGGAACCTGGCAGCGGTAGCACGCCCACTCAATACCGCACGGATGCTTCTCTTCGGAGCGCTTCTGAGTATCTTCTTCGCAGCCCTTCTGGTACCGCTTCTCGTCAAGTATCACCAGTTTGAGATGCCGTCAACGGAACTTCTTATGCTCTCTATCGGCGCCGGAGTACTGGGTGCCGTACTGATTGAGGTGAACGCGCATCGTAGTCGCCGCTGGCAGAAACGCAGCTACCCCGAGCTTGAGGTGGCTTCGCTGAGCTTCTTCCCTTCCGCGACGAAATAGCTCAAGATCGCATCTTCCCCTCAGTAATCTCGTCTAAGAATCGGTGCCGTAACATCTAATAAACAGCACCGGTTCGGCGTTTAACCTCTTTCGGCTGCTCTGGCCCGCCATAACGTGAAACCCACCGCAGACCTGAACGGCATAATTTACACTTTCTGAACTTTCAAAACCTCATCTTGCGCTCGCGCAGGTTTAAGCCTAAAGTTACATGCAGATATTGTGATTCTTAGAATCACATAACCATAGAACACAGGGTTGTTACTGGTAAGGCAGGCAAGACCTGAGTTGCTGAATACCTTGAGGGAATAGATTCCCTAGGGTTCATCGTTATACCCACGATGCTTTAATGCATCACGGTACGGCGGCATGCAGCTCGGGTCTTTTTTGTTTCCCTCAGGGCGTTTTGCTCTGAAGATGCCGCCGGTAACATCCCTAACACACCATTCACCGTGCAAGGATAACAACGTGAAAAACCACGAACTTGGCGAGAAGATTCTGACGGGACTTGGCGGTTCCGAGAATATCGCCCACTTTACGCACTGCGCAACCCGTTTGCGCGTAACTCCCGCCGACAGGAGCAAGGTTAATACGGACCAGATTAAGAGCATCCCCGGAGTGCTCTCGGTCATTGAGCAGTCCGGCCAGACTCAGGTCGTGCTCGGCGACCGTGTTGAGGGGGTCTACAACGAGATGCAGACCCTGCCCGGCATGGCGAACCTTGGCGAAGATAATTCTGGGTCCAAGAAGGCTTCCGGGGGCAAGAAGGCTGGCTGGCTCACCAATATCTTCGATGTGCTCTCCGATTCCTTCCGTCCTCTGCTGTGGGCGCTGTTGGGCACCTCCATGATCCTGACCCTGATCGTGTTCTTGCAGCAGTTCGGTTTCTTCGGTCAATACACTGACCTGACCGGCCAGAGCGTGAACATCGATATTGTGAACGGGCCGCGACTTTCCGATGAAGCCGCCGGTAAGGCGCTCGAAGCCGAATGGATGAAGCAGTTCGCTTTCTGGTACATCCTTAAGGCCGCCGCTCTGTCGGTGCTGAACTTCATGCCCATTATGCTTGGCGCAACCGCCGCAAAGCGTTTGGGCGCGAATATGTGGGTTGGTGCGGCTATTCCGGCGGCGCTGATGACCAGCACCTTCCAGAGCCTCACTAAACTTGCTGACCCGGCTACTAAGATGCTTGACGTATCCATTATGGGTCTGCACCTACCGCTGTACGCCTACGATTACACCGGTCAGGTATTCCCGCCCCTGCTGGCGGTTGCCCTCTTGGCACCTCTGGAGCGCCTGCTGAAGAAGATCATTCCGAATATGCTGCAGATGGTCTTCGTCCCCATGCTGTCCGTTATTATTCTGGTACCTGTAACCGCCTTCGTGGTGGGTCCCATCGGTATTGGCGTGGCTATGGGTATCTCCGACTTCCTGAAGAATGTTAACGATGTAGCTCCGGGAGCTGTGGGTGCGCTAATCGCGGGTCTGTACCTGTTCATGGTTCCGTTGGGCCTGCACTGGCCGCTGAACGCCGTAATGATTAACAACCTGCAGACCCTGGGCACCGACTTCATCCAGTCCCCCATGGGTGCTTATAACTTCGCCGTCTTCGGCGCGGTAACCGGTGTTGCTATTAGGGCTTCACGGAATAAGGAGCTTCGCCAGACTGCGGTGGGTGCTTCTATGTCCGGCCTGCTCGGTGGTATTTCGGAGCCTTCTCTCTACGGTGTGGTTCTACGCTACAAGCGAGTTATTCCCCTCATCCTTGTACCGGCTGTGGCCGGTGGTGCCACCATCTCACTACTGGGGGTCAAGTCGCACGCTTTCGCCTTCACCTCGCTCCTGTCGATCCCCGCAATGCAGCCTTCCGCCCTGTACGCTCTGGGCTTGTCAATTGCGTTCGGTGGTGCAATGACGGGTGTTCTGCTCTTCGGGTATGAGTCCAGGAACGCAGCAAAGACTGCCGATACTCCTGCAGATTCCGCACGGGATGCGGCGGCAAGCGCATCGGCGAAGAAAGACTCCGCCGATCAGGCCGGGTCAGCATCCGCAGCTGCAACCGCTGCAGCGCCCACACTAGAGGCAGGTACCGTTCTTGAGGTGGCTTCTCCCCTAGAGGGTAAGGCTGTGGCGCTTTCCGAGGTTCCAGACCCGATTTTCGCTGCCGGTAAGCTCGGCGAGGGTGTTGCGGTTGAGCCGACCGGCACCACCGTGGTTGCACCCGCAGCGGGTAAAGTCGCAGCTACTTACCCCTCCGGTCACGCAGTGGGCCTCAAGCTGGATAACGGCGTGGAACTTTTGGTGCACGTCGGTTTGGATACCGTGAACCTCGACGGTGAAGGCTTTACCGTCAAGGTAAAGAAAGGCGAGCAGGTTGCCGCTGGCGATACGCTGATCGAGTTCGATCCGGCGGTTATTAAGAAGGCCGGTTACCCGCTCATCACTCCGGTGATTGTGACCAATACCCGCAAGTTCGCCTCGGTTGAGGGCGTTGTGGGTAATGCAAATAACGCATCCACCGTTTTGAAGGTGACCACCAAGTAGGTTTTTCGATGCGGCAAAAGCCCCACGTGCAGTTCAGCTGCACGTGGGGCTTTTGTGATATTCCGTTGTTTAGTCATGGCGGCGGAGCCTCTTAAGCCTCGGTTCCTACTACGATTTTTTCTCCCACCCCACGTTAATCCACACATTGGGGTCGTAGTAGGGCGCTGCGAAGAGCGCGGGGCCGTAGTTGGCGAGTTTTTTGCGCACCGCAAGATAGTTGGGCCCATTGTACAGCGGAATATAGGTGGCAACATCCTGCTGATGCTTCTGTTCAATGGCGTTGACGCGTTCTAACTGCTGGTGTGTATCCTCGGTTCCCAGCATCTGCGCCGCCATGCTACGGATTTCTTCGGTGCTCCAGCCTTCCGTGGCGGAAGCGTACAGGTAGTTGACCGCCTCCACGGGGGTTGGGGTGATGCTGTACCCAGTGAAAACCGCATCGTAGTCGCCAGCGGCGAGCGCAGTGCTGTATTCGTTGGCTGGGCGGGTTTCAACCTTGGCGTCAATCCCCATGCGCTTGAGTTGTTCCATCATGAAGTTGCTCATGGAAGCTACCGTCGGCTCGGTCGTGAAGTTGGTGATGGTCAGGGCGGCTTTTTCTTCGCCTTTGGTGTAAATACCTGCGCGAGTGTATCCGGCTTTCTCAAGGATTTTGACGGCGTTTTCGATGCTTGATCTGCTGGGATAGTTGTTGCGGTACCCGTTTTGGAGCGGTAGGAAGCAGAGCGAGCCGGGCAGGGTTTCTTTCCAGCCAAGCTGTCCGAAACGTATGTGCTGAATCTGTTTGCGGTCGATTCCGGCGACCACGGCCTGGCGTATGGGCAGCGGAACTTTGCGGGGGTTGAGCTGTAAAACGCCCGCGTAGAGCGCCATTCCACGGCGAATTTCGATGTCTGCAACACTCGTGATGTCGTTGTAGGCGCTCACGGTGCTCACGTTGACAACATCGAGTTCTCCGGTTTTGAAGGATGCGCGTTCCTCGGCGCTGTCTTCTATCTCGTACCAGGTGATGGTATCGAGAAGGGGCTGTGTGCCCCACCATGCTGGGTTTCGTTCGACCCTCAGGTATCTTTCGGCGGTATTCCACTCTTGAACTTTGTAGGGTCCCGCCCAGTATTTATCAAGGGGTTTATCAAAGCCGTTGTTGAAGAGCTCCGGGTCTTTCAGCGCTGGGTGCAGGAAGATGCAGAGGCTTCCATCGGCTGGGTACCACGGGGTTTTCATGGTAATGCTGATGGTGTGTTTGTCGCCTGCTTCTTCGATGGAGGCTATCTGTTTCCAGGCTCCCCCGTCGTGTATTCGGTAGTCGTTGCCGCCGTCGTCTTTGCCGCGCAGGATCTCCCAGGTGGTGCGCAGTGCCTCAATGTCGATAGGGGTTCCATCGTTGAACGTGGCTTTTGGGTTGAGCTTGATGCTGATGGTTTGTGTACCGTGCGCGGTTTCGGCTTTGAACTCGGTAACGTAGTCGGGGTTGGTAGTGAGGTTTCCGGCGTAGTCGCTTATCCATCCTCCGGTGGCGGCCGCCGAGTTCACGGCCGCGTGAATAGTGAGCATTGAGATTCCATACCCGGATTCAGAGGTAATGTTGAAGTTTGGTCCGATAGCGGGATATGACAGGTTGAGGCTGCCGCCTTCGCGCAACTCGGCTCTATCGCGCGGGTTGGTTGCTGTTGCTTCTTGAGAGTCTGTTCCCCAGCCCGAGCCGGGCAGTTCTGAAGCATTCGTTCCGGCCTGGCAGGCGGTGAGCACGCCGATTCCTGAGAGCGCAAGAGTACCAGTGAGCAGGGTTCTGCGGGTGACAGATACGTTCTTCATCGAAGCTCCTGAGGTTCCGGGGAGAATCTGTGCCGGGTGAGCTAGTTCGCCATGGATGGGTAAAACATACCGGATGCACAACAGTGAAACATCCCTGCTTAATTATATCCCGGATATCCTGTCTTTTGAGCTTATTTCACGCTGTTTCATATGAGGAAAACACATTTATAAGCTGAATATATCAGGAGACATGTGGGAGTTCGAACGAAAAAATAACACTCTGGAAGTCACCAATTAGATATTTGGTTAACTTAGCAATTCATTTAGAAGGATCCGCACACCATAAATGGTGTGCGGATCCTTCTAAATTCACATATTAAAAACTCATAGGCGGACCTTGGGGCCTTCCTGGACCTCCTGGACCTCCTCCAAGATATGAAGAGCCTGCACCAAAAGCCCCCAGGTTACCCGCAGGTCCCTTCCAAGCAGGAGGATGAAATATTGACTGGATAAAAGAATCAATTTCACTCTCTTCATTCACAGCGTGACCTGCCGGAGCGGTAAAGGCGATAGAAGTAACCGCCAACACAGTCGAAATACCTAACGTAGTCAGCTTTTTCTTCACGGGATCCCCCTCCTTAGTACTAGTACAGAATATGATACTAAGCCTCAGTATCTAGCTTTCAGGATCTACAGCATTTAGCATATGCCGTAGATACACAGTCTACATATTAATGCAAATAAATATCAAGTAATAGATGAATTTTTCATACACTTAAAATGTAAAGTTTTTGCCTCTAGTTCTTCATGGTTTACATGATGCACATCACCATATAGAGTGTAAAGATACGCAGGACCTAGGTTTACGCAGTCACAATGTCAGGAGCCGCTCCTATCTTCAAAAACCGCAAATCACGCAACGGAACCAACGTTGAGGCGACTCTTGCCGAGATCTCTCACCGGGAGGGTCGAGGGAGTACACGCCCTCGCGCCACGACGGTCGAAACGCCTCACACCAATGCGCATCGCCCAGATCCCCAGCCGCAACCTGTACACTCGGCGAGTTCAGAAGACGCCGCTTCATCGGTCAGTGCTTCTTCCCTGAAGCGTTATATCTTTGTCTTCACCTGGACGATCATCCTGTACTTCTACGTCTTCTGGCAGTATCTTTTTGGAGATCTTGAGGGTCACCGCCCGTTTCTTCTACTACCCGCCGGTGTCTACGCGGACTTAGATTCAAAAACCGCTCACGGTATTCCCGAGCACTGGGTGAGTATCGCGTATTTTGGGCTCGGTGTGGTTCTGATATACATCGCTCATCGCATGCTGAGCCTTAAGGGCGTCGGTTTCGGGCTGCGAAAGCCCAGTAATTTTCGAGGATTCCTAGCCCTCATATTCGCAACCTTTGCATGCTTTGGGGCCATTGCGCCGGGAATTCTCATGGATCGCTATGCCCTGCCTCCCCACCTCACCGCCAATGTGTATGAGGGGTGGCTGAGTGTGCAGCATTCAGCAGACGGCGCACTGCCCCTCTACACATGGTGCACACTCACCCTGACAGGGTTATTCCTAACTGTGTACCTTGAAAACGTGCTTATCAAGCTACGGCTGCATCTATGGGCGATTCTGACTATCACATGCGTGGCGGGTACCCTCCCCTGGCTGCGTTACGATTCTTTTAGCCGTTTTTTCGGGATATTCTGGAGTATTGCCATTGCCTTTATCTACTTGGCGACTCGCACAGGGTGGGGGCTCATCTTGGGCAATACCATCTATGTGGCGTTTCTGGTGGGTATGACCTACGCCCACACTATTCACGATGATGCCCTGCTCTTCGCCTTCGCAACACCCTTCACTCTTTTAATCTTCGCCACACTGATGTTGCCGGTGGCCGTCGGCGGCGGAGGTATATACCGCCTTCACTGGTTGGAATTGCATAGGACCAGCACAGACTCTCAAGGGCTTCATCTCGGCGACTACTAGTATCTTTCAGAAAACAGCCTAGCAAAAGCAAGTGCCCCCAACCGCATATCGGTCAGGGGCACTTCGGCTCAACAGTGCTGCAAGATTGACTACTCCTGCCAGCCTACATTGACCCATAGATTAGCATCTGTATAACTTGTCTGGAACAAGCGAGGACCATAGTTTGCCAGCTTACTCTTCACAGCCGAGTAGCTCGGACCATTAGCGAAAGGCAAGTAAATAGCAACCTTTTCCATGTGGAGCTTTTCTACCTGGTTGGCAAGCTTAATCTGCTCATCTTTAGATTCAGTTGCCGAAATCTTAGCAACCAATTTATCAATTTCGTCGTCTCCCACGCCGTTGTTAATGTCCTTGGTATAGAAGTACTGGGGGCTATCTGCCATATTCGCGCCTACAGCCCAACCGGAAAGCGTACAATCGTAACTCTTCGTACCCACGACAGAGTTAAAATTCGACTCTGGCTGATTATCGTTGGTTACTTTAATACCGGCTTGTTTAAGCTGTTGCTCTATTCGCTGGAATTTTGCTTGGGTGACGGTATCACTGCCGAAAGTAGTAATCGAGAATCCTGCAGTCTTACCGTCCTTCTGGTAAAAGTCACCGCTCTTGGTGTACCCTGCTTCTTCCAGAATCTTCTTGGCAGCATCTGCTCCCGAATCCTTCGGAACGTTATCCTCATATCCCTTCTGGAAAGGCATAGCGAGCATAGACCCGGGCATTGGTTCTTCCCAGCCAACCTGCTTAAAGGTAACATCTGCTAGTTGAGAACGATCAACCGCCGCAAAAGCAGCACGGCGAACCGCCAGATCTGTAACGCGAGTAGCATTAAACTGCAAGTTCTGCACACCAGTATTCTGACCTGAACGAATTTCAGTACCGTTCTGCCCCTTAACCGCGCTATAAGTTGCAGCATCGGTAAATCCTGCGGCATCCAGTTCACCGTTCTTAAACGCAGCCCGAAGAGAATCGATACCCATCTGACGCCAGATAATCTTTTCCAGCAATGGCTTCTTCTCGCCCCACCATTTATCATTTGGAGCCAAAGTAATAACCTTCTCAGAAGAGTTCCAGTTACTTACCTTAAAAGGACCGGCCCAGTATTGATCCATAGGCTTATCGACAAAACCATCGTTGAACAGCTTCTTATCAACAAGAGCAGGATGTGTAGCAAACGTACCCAGGTCATCCGATAGATAGTATGGAGTTGAGAGAGTAATCTTCACATGGAACTTGTCACCATCGACAGCTTCAATACTTTCCATCTGCTCCCATGAAGGGTTGGGGATGATGTTGTAGCCTGAGTCTCCGCCACCCTTATAGATCTCCCAGTATGCTTTGACTGCTTCAACGTCAATAGGAGTACCGTCATTAAAGACAGCCTTGGGGTTAATCTTGAATTCTACGGTCTGAACTCCATCTTTAGTCTCCATCTTGTGTTCCAAACAGAAATCTTTGTTGATAGAGCGTTCGCCTGCAGGGTCCGTATTATAAAAACCAACAACGGCTGGTATGTTACAAGGGCCTCCAAAAGCTGCTAGGTTCTCTGTGGTATAGCCGCTCTGAGTCATGGTGTTGAAGTCCGGGCCCAAAGCACTTACGGAAAGTTTCAGTTCGCCACCCTTCTTCAGTGAAGAGTAGTCTTGCTTGTTAATCTGCAGATTCTTGACAACTTCTTCCGCGCTAGAAGCTGCTTTGCCGCTTAGCTTGTCATCTTTTGAACCGCCACACGCAGCCAGTAAGCCAACAGTTCCCAGGGCGACAGTGCCCGTCAGCAGGGTGCGGCGGTTGAAGGTTCTCTGAACGTTCATGAGGATTCTCCTTTACTGCCTCGAGTCTATACGATGTGACACATCACCTATGATTCAAGGCACATACAACAATGTTGCTTTTATAGTACAGAACCCCCTACCCCACCGCAAATAGTTTTCGCGCCTTACCAATCTACGGAATTTCTACCGTGTAAAACCGTGTAAACCTGTAGATTCTCCCCCGTCATATATTCGCTTTTTTAGAATAAAACTAATTTTTATCCGCAAATGCGATAAAACGCGAGCAGATAATATTTTGTCGAGCAGATAGCGGATTGTTGTCTGCTCGACAAAATATTCTCTGCTCGCCGGGTTAGGGTGAGTGCAAATGGGCATAACACCCACCCCATCCGTCAGAGAGCGAGTAAAACTACTTCACCCAACCAACCTTAGTCCAGTCGATGGTCTTGAACAGGAACGCGCCATAGTTAGCGAGACCCTTCTTCGTGAAGACGTAGTTAGGACCGTTAGCGGCGCATCCTAAGAAGGCAAGTTCGGCGGTATGCTTCTTCTCGATCTCGTCGCATTTGAGGTTCCGTTCTTTATCGTCCTCAATCAGAAGCATTTCCTCGATCATGGCGTCGATCTCGGGGCTGCCGATGCCGTCGCTATTGGACGAGTGGAAGAACTGTTGAGTGGCGACCGTAGCATCGGGGTTGTTCGCCTCGTACCCCGCAAACGTAATGTCGTACTCCCAGTTGCCCAAGACCCGACCGAAATCGCCTTCGGGATGCTGATCGACCTCAATATTGAGCCCGGCTTCTTTCATATTCCGCGTAAAGGTCTGAGCCATACCCTTATCAACAGGATCGTCGCCAAAGATCACGATCTTGTAGTGAATCTGCTGCCCATCTTTCGCGTAGAAATCGCCGTCTTTAGTGTATCCAGCGTCCTCAAGCACCTTCTTGATGGCATCTTTGGGACTACCCTCTACCTTGGGGAATGCATCCTGATAGTACTCCGAGAAAGGCATGTGGAGCATTGATCCGGGTATCTCTTCTTCATAGGGCAAGCCCTGGTACCGAATCTTGGCGAGGGCTTCCCGATCAAGCCCATAGAAAATAGCCTTCCGCACGGCGGCATCCTTGACCCGCCGGGGGTTCACATCGATACCGGAAACATGCAGGCGCACTCCCTTGTGGAGTTCCGTGCCTGCCACCGCCTTAAACTCGGAGTAGGCAGAGGCAGTCCCTGCAGCCGCAGCATCGATTTCATCATTCTTGAAAGCCGCTTTCTTCGCTGGTTCATCCATCTGCCGGAAAATAATCTTCTCCAGCACGGGCTTATCGCCCCACCACTTATCGTTCGGCACCACCGTAATGGTCTTCTCGGAGGAGTTAAAGCCGCCGTCTTTGATCGTGAAGGGTCCACAGCCCCACTCGGGATGCAGATTATCCACAAAGCCCTCATTATAGACCTTAGGATCTTCCAGCGCCGGATGCAGAATAAAGGTGAACAGGGCGTTCAAGGGGTAGAAAGGCTTCGAGAATGTCACCTTTACGTGGAAGTTATCTTCTTCGGCTTCCACGCTTTCAACATATCCATAAATATCCGAGGCCACAATATTGTATTCCCCGTCAGCCTTTTGCTGAGTTTTCCAGGTGGTCTGCAGGGCTTTCACATCAATAGGCGTTCCGTCGTTGAACTTGGCCTGGGGATTCAGCACGATCTTGACGATAACCTTCTCACCCTCTTTGCCGGGGGTAAAAGACTGAGCATATTCTTTCCTGAGGGTCGTAGTACCGTCAAAGTCTAGGGTCCACAAGCCTGCATCATGAATAGTACTCATGATGGTCTGGGTATCGGTCATATTGCCCGACGTAGTCCGGGGGTTGAAATCTGGCCCCATCGACCCGACCGGCAGCCGCAGGGTTCCGCCCTGTTTCAGCTCAGAAACCTCGTGAGCATTGATGTCGTAGAGGTCTTTAAGGTTTGCGCCCTGCCCGGGAGCGGTAGTTTTTCCGTCCTTCGCGCCGCCGCCACATGCGGAAAGCACACCGACGGTTCCAGCTGCCGCAGCTACGCCCAGCAGAGACCGGCGAGTCAGTGCATGAGGAATGAACGCTGCTGGGGTTTTGCTGATGCTCATGATGTGTTTCCTTACGTGTATGCGCCCTGCGATGGGCTTGGTGTTTCAAAGGCTTTGAGATAACTTATGCAGCATTATGCATAAATTATCCATACCCAGAACCATACACCGAACTTCATGCGAAAGTTAAGAAAAACAGCAATAATGTGTTGTAGATTACATATTTTTATGCATATTTACGCAGAATTTGAGCATGTATTTCCGTATCTTTCAGGAAATAATGAGCATAACTTACGATAATCTAGAATATTTACTGAATATCATGTGTGGCTATGAGGGTACAGACAAGGCGCATCCCCACTCCCCCGCGAGGGAATGTAGGATGCGCCTTATACATATTTGTAAAACGGCTTACCTACTTTCTAGGGGTATAGCCCGTCCAACTAGCCAGTGAACCCAATACGCGACCACGCCGAAGGGTTGTACTGCGGATCATCAAAGAGAAACGCACCGTAGTTCGCCAGGTTCTTCTGGCAGCATACGATCTGCGGACCGTTGTAGAAGACGCTGCTCGTAGCAAATTCCTCCATATGCTTCTTCTCGATCTCGTTGCACTTGAGGTTACGTTCTTTAGCATCCTCAATGGAGAAGAGCTCCTCAATCATGGCGTCAATCTCTTCGGAACCAGCCCCATCGTTGTCTTCGCGGGAGTAGAACTGCTTGGTGCCCTCAGTGCCATCGTCGCTGTTTACGCTGTACCCAATGAAGCTCAGTTCGTGCTCCTTGGCAGACATCACCTTGCCCAAGTTACTAACAGGCTGCTGATCAACATCACTCTCAATACCCAGATCACGAAGCTGCTGAGAGAGGAAACGCGCCAGAGATTTTATGGTGTTATCCTCGCTAAAGTTGTTCACCACTACTTTCGCGCGTTTGCCATCCTTTTCATAGAAATCGCCGTTTTTAGCGTATCCGGCCTCTTCCAGAATCTTAGCAGCCGCAGCCTTCCGATCGGCTGCCTGCGGCATACTATCGGCATAGTACTCTGAGAACGGCATATGGATCCTCGATCCGGGCAGGGCCTCGTTGAACGGCAAACCCTTAAAGCGAGTATCGGAAAGCGCCTTACGATCCAAGCCCACCATAATGGCGCGGCGAAGCGGAGTATCGACTTTGACGGGGTTCATCACCACACCGCCTGCAAAGAGGCGCTGGCCCTGGCGGAACTCGGCATTCTTAACATTTTCGAGTTCCTTGTATACGCTCACAACGTTAGCGTTTACGGCGTCAAGCTCGCCATTGGCAAAGGCAGAACGCTGCGCGGGGGTATCGAGCAGGCGGAACGTGATGGATTCGAGAACCGGTTTTTCGCCCCACCATTTGTCATTTCGTGTGACGGTCAGCGTTTTCTCGGTTGAGTTCCAGCCGCCTTCGGCAACCTTAAACGGCCCTGCCGCATAATCGGAATTCGGCTTATCCACTAGACCATTGGCAAAGAAATCGGTATCCGTCATTTTCGGATGCACCACATAGCTGAAGAGGCTGGCAATCGGGTATGAAGGCTTCGACATCGTGACCTTCACGCGGGTTGCGCTGCCGTCTTCTTCAATAGACTCAATATTTGGGTACAAACCAGTGCTCTGAATCTGATAAGTCTTGTTGTCTGAAAGAACTTTATGAGTCGCTCTCAGAGCTTCAATATCGAGCGGGGTACCATCGTTGAATTTTGCTTTCTCATTCAACGTGATATGCAAAACCTGTTTGCCGTTCTCCATTGCGGAGGTGAACTCGGTACAGAAGTCGGGATTAGGTGAAGTTTTACCTTCGTAATCTTGCTGCCACAGACCACTCGTGAGCAAAGAATTATACGAAGAAATAGCACGAGCATTATCGCCAACGGCACCCTGAGTATGCAAAGGATTGAAATTTGGTCCCAAACTGGTAACCGCTAGACGCAGCTTTCCGCCGGATTTGAGGGCAGAAATATCCTGCTTATTAATTTTTACGAGGTCTGCGATATTCGCACCTGCCGTTGCTGCAGCCTGAGTAGAGCCGGAACCACCGTTCTTGCCGGAACAAGCCGCAAGCATACCAGCGGTGCCCAGTGCAGCACCACCTGCGAACAGGGTGCGGCGGTTCAGAGTGGAGTGAGCTTTCACGAGCGTATTCTTTCTATCACCGACAAACGCACAGTCTAGCGCTACCGCCCGTGGTAGCGGCGTTTGATACATCTTAATTGTATTCATGGAATTGCAGAGCGAGAATTTATTTCCTGCAATCTCAAATACTGGTAATTCATATCACTATTTCGCTTTATCGCATACTATAAATTTTTATCTCTTTAAAACGTTGCGGGGATGATTCTCCTATGAGAATCACCCCCGCAACACACATGCGGTTCTACGAAACCGACTCTAGCGCTACATCGGGAAGGTCTGCACCATCCGGGTAGTAGCAAGCGTAACCGTGGTCTTCGCCGTCAAGCGTGATAACCTCGGGCTTTTCCTCCAAGCACCGCTTCTGCTTATCCTCAGGAAGCAGCTTGAAGATGGGGCACCTGCTGGAGAAGCCGCATCCTACCGGGGCATTGACCGGAGTGGGCAGGTCGCCATCCAGCATGATGCGCTGGCGCTTAGCCTCAACCTCCGGGTCTGGCACGGGAATAGCCGAAAGCAAAGCCTTGGTGTACGGGTGAATCGGGTTATCAAAGACCTGATCCACGTGACCAATTTCGACGATGCGCCCCAGGTACATAACCGCAACCCGGTCAGAAGCGTGGCGAATCACGGCGAGGTCGTGCGCCACCATCAGGTAACTCAGGCCCAGGCTCGCGCGGAGTTCCTCAAGCAGGTTAATCACGCCTGCCTGAACGGAAACGTCCAACGCCGAGACGGGCTCGTCCAGCACCACAAGTTTCGGGTTTACGGCAAGCGCACGGGCAATACCGATACGCTGGCGCTGACCGCCCGAGAACTGGTTCGGGAAGCGGTTCACGTGATCGGGCTGCAGACCCACGATCTTCATCAGCTCAACCACGCGCTTTTTAATATCTGGACGCTTCATGCCCTGGTTTTCCAGGGGTTCAGCAAGAATCTCGTAGACGGTAAAGCGCGGGTCGAGGGCGCCCGTGGGGTCTTGGAAAACCATCTGCTGGTTCTTGCGCAGTTCAAGAATCTCGCTAACAGATTTATGATCCTGCGTAGAGACTCCGTTAATCAGAATCTCGCCATCGGTTTTCTTGCTGAACTCCATAATTTCCAGCAGCGTGGTGGTTTTACCACACCCGGATTCGCCCACGATCGAGAAGCATTCACCCTCACGAATATCGAAAGATACGCCGTCCACGGCCTTCACGGTACCCACGCGGCGCTTCATGAGAGAGCCCTTCATGAGCGGGAAATGCTTCTTCACGTTGCGCACTTCAAGCACCGGCGCGCGATCTTCGCGCGGAATGCTTTCGAACTTCGAGACAGGAGTTTCAGGAACGGTATAGAGTTCTTCGGCCGTCTTACTGA
Source organism: Rothia dentocariosa ATCC 17931 (assembly GCF_000164695.2). Classification (NCBI taxonomy): domain Bacteria; kingdom Bacillati; phylum Actinomycetota; class Actinomycetes; order Micrococcales; family Micrococcaceae; genus Rothia; species Rothia dentocariosa. Next base: position 1,287,309 of record NC_014643.1, on the reverse strand, counting down.
TGAGGTCCTGCGAGATAGTGCAGGAGGAGTAGTGCCCCTCACCAGCGCCCTTGAGCGGAGCGAGCTCGGGCTCACCAGCATCGTCCTTGCAGCATTGACCGCCGTTTTTGGCGACGGGGCAACGCTCACGGAACGAGCAGTGCTCCACCGGGTACAGCAGATTCGGCGGAGTACCCTCAATGGGCACCAAAGAGGTTTTCTGCGAACGGTCCACGCGGGGAACCGCACCCAATAAGCCAATCGTGTAGGGGTGGCTGGGGTACTTATAAAGGTCTTCAGCCTTAGCAATTTCTACCGGTTTACCCGCGTACATCACCAGAATGTCATCGGCCATACCGGCGACAACACCCAAGTCGTGGGTAATCATGATAGTCGCCGCACCGGTTTCGTCCTGCGCCTTATCCATAACCTCAAGCACCTGCGCCTGAATGGTGACGTCAAGTGCAGTGGTAGGCTCATCCGCAATAAGCACGCGCGGATCGTTGGCAATTGCCATTGCGATCATGATGCGCTGGCGCATACCGCCGGAGAACTCATGCGGAAAAGAACGCAGACGGTCGGCTGGGGAAGGAATACCCACTAAGCGCATGAGTTCAATAGAGCGATCCTTAATCGCCTGCTTGCTCATACCCTTATTGTGGATTTTGAGGACTTCGGCAATCTGATCCCCGATAGTGTACACCGGAGTCAGCGAAGACAGCGGATCCTGGAAGATCATGGAGATGTGCTTGCCGCGGTACTGGCACATTTCCTTATCGCTCAGACCCAGCAGTTCGGTGCCGTTGTATGTGATAGACCCGGTAATATCGGCGGTCGTGGGGTGCAGCCCCATAATCGCCATAGATGCCACGGATTTGCCCGAACCGGATTCGCCAACGATACCCAGGGTTTTACCAGCGTAAAGGTCAAAATCGACACCGCGCACCGCATGTACAACACCGTTTTCGGTATTGAAGCTAACGTGCAGGTCTTTAACACTCAAAACGGGAGAAGTGCTCATGAGTTTTATGCCTCCTCATTCTGGGTGGATGCCTGAGCATCGGGATTGGGGTCGGTTGATGGTGCTGCAGCGTCGGCTTCCTGAGCCTCCGCGTCTTCGACCTTAGATGCCGATTTCTGGCTCTTAGCTTTCTTTGACTTCTTGATCTTACCGACCGACATGGAAGTCGGGTCGAAGGCGTCGCGCAGGCCATCATTCATGAGCGAGAGCGGCCCCACCAGCAGGAAGAAGAAGATAACGGGGAACCAGAACATATGCGGCAGGGTATTAAGCTGTTGTGCGGCATCGGAAATCAACGACCCCAGTGAGTAGTTTGGATAGGTAATACCAATGCCGATAAAGGAGTACGCAACCTCAGAGAGCACAGCGATCATGATGCCGGTCGTGAAGTTCAGAACGAGCATCGAGCCGATATTCGGTACGAGGTGCCGCAGCACGATCTTGAAGGGATGTACGCCCATGTAACGTGCTGCCTTCACGTAATCGCGCCCAATCAGGGATTGCGCCATCGCACGAATCACACGGGCAGGTCCCATCCAGCCGAATACAATCAGCACAGAGGAGAGCACAATCCACGTGGGAACGGTCTTCTGAATCTGCTTACCAATCTGACCGTTGATGAAAATCGCCAGAATCAGCAGCGAGGGAACCATAATCATGGTTTCCAAGAGGAAGAGCATAACCCTGTCGATCCAGCCGCCAAAGTACGCCATCACGCAACCGTAAATCGCGGAGATAATGACGGTAGCGATGCCCACGACTAGACCGATTTCCATTGAGGTCCACACGGCTTCGCTCATCATGGCGAAGAGATCGTTACCGCCCACGGTGGTGCCAAACCAGTGCTCTGCGGAGGGGCCTTCACCGCCAAGGGTCATAAAGTCAGATTCGGTTGCGGAGTACTTGGAAACATATTTGCCGAAGTACCCGAAAAGCCCCACACAGATAAAGACGATAAGCCCGAACACCGCAGCCTTGTTGCGCAAGAAGCGGCGGAGGATAATCACATTCTTGTTGAGAACTTTAAAGTCACCATTCTGCACGACAGGTACCGTGCTTGTTTCAGTTACCTGGCTCATGAGATCCTCACTCGGGGGTCGACGATCGTGGTCGCGATATCGGCGATAATGGCACCGATGGCGAACAGCACGGAACCGTAGGCGAGAGTAGCGGTCGCAGCGTTCACATCCTGTTGACCAATCGCATCAATAGACCATTTACCGATGCCGGGCCATGCAAACACGGACTCCGCGAAGAAGGCACCCGCAAAGATGGTGGGAATGGTGTACGCAATCGACTGTGCCACCGGGATGAAGGACACACGCAGGGCGTGGCGGGTAATCGCCTGGTTACGAGTGAGTCCTTTCGCGCGAGCGGTACGCACGAAGTCTGCGTTCACGTTATCGAGCAGGTACTGCCGCTGAGCAATCTGATAGCTGGCCCATCCGAAAATCGTCATACAGAAGGTCGGCACCACATAGTGCGCCGCCATGTCTATGGTGGTATCCCAGAAGCCTGTTACACCGGGCGTCGAAATACCGGTCACATAGAAAATCTTTTCGCCACCGTTTTCAACCACGATGTTGTTAATGGCGGTCGCTCCCTGCTGCACCACGAAGTATGCCACGGGGGCGGGAATAATATAGACGAGATAGGAATAGCCGGTAATAACTCGGTCGGAAAACTTGTACTGACGCGCTGCCGAGTAAACACCCAGCGCCACACCGATGATAATGGTCAAAATAGTCGCCGCGAGCATCAATCTGGTAGAAACCCATAGGCGCTGACCGAATTCCTGATTGATATATCCGCTGTTTGGGCTGCGTCCCCAATCAAATTTGGTGACAACATTCGTCAGCCATTGAATGTATCTGTCCCACGCACTCATTTCGGGGTCTAGCCCGAGGGATGCGAGGGTGCGGTTCACCTGTTCAGGCGAAGGGCGCGGCACCTTTTCCTGCTCCAAAAGGGCAGGTTTTAGCGTGGTAACAGCCGCAAAATAACCCATAGTCGTGGTTAAGAAAACCATCACGAGGTAAGTGAGCGACCTCCGGAGGATGTACCTAAACATGGGGCGGTTCCCCTCCTAGATATTCTGGTTTCGTAGGCATGTGTGTTACAGCTTCCGTCATCGGATAATCCAGTGACTACAGTCACTAGAAGCGTAGTCCCTTTATCTTATATTTACATTCGGGTATCCACCAAACCCACATCGCCTTAAAATCAGCCGACAAGCACCATTTTGCGGGGTACTGCGGGGAGTTTAGAGGCGGCATCCCCGGTATCGCTATCAAAATAAGGTTCGGCAAAAAGTTACGAAAGATTTACACACGCGGAAGATTTGTGGCGTCATATTTTTTCAGAACGCCTCAAACCCTCTCCAGACCCCAAAAAATCCACGAAAAACCATGTAAACAGGAGCAAAACCAACATCTAAAATAAGTAGGTCCTAACTTATATTTTCGGGATTTAGGGCAAAAAATTTTATGAATCTCATACCAAAAGCACCCCGTATCCTGTGATTTATGAATGGCATCATAGAATACGGGGTGAGAATGCATCTCTTTTACACGTAACTTTCTACGTTCGTGATAATTCTAGAACCGGTTACGGTACTCGCTCTCAGCAGCACCGGTGCGGAAGGCACGAATATTGTGGGCGATCAGTTCCTCCGGATTTACGGGGCGACCACCGGCAGCATGCGGGGTGATCACGATATTCTTCGCATCCCACAGGGGCGACTCGGAGGGGAGCGGTTCGGTTGCCGTCACGTCCAGCGCAGCGCCCGCAATCGAGCCGGAGTTTAGGGCGGCGATGAGCGCGTCCTCATCAACAGTGGTACCGCGCCCGACGTTAATCAGGTAGGCGCGCTTGGGCAGCAGCTGCAGCTTATGGGCATCGAGCGCTTTGAAGGTCGAATCGCTGGTGGGAAGCACCATCACGAGAATATCCGTAGTTGGCAGGTATTCATCGATTTGTTCGGTCGCAATCACCGGGAAACCGTTACGCTCCCCCGCGCTCTGTGCAACGCCGGTTACGTTCGCGCCGAAAGCTTTGAAGAGCCGCGCGGTCTCCTGCCCGATCGATCCGAAGCCCCACACGAGCACATTGGCATCAAGCAGGGTTGTGACCTGGTCTTTCGGGTGAAGTTCCTGCGCGCCGCCTAGCTCCTCAGCCCAACGATGATCGGTCGTTGCCTGCGCCAGCGTCGGCAAGAAACGCACGAAGTTCAGGGTCAGCGCGAGCGCATGTTCCGCAACGGTTTTTGAGTGCAGACCCACACCTGCACAGATGGCGGCATCGGGGGTGAAGCCTGCCGCGCGCACCGCATCCGGCCCCGCAAGAAGCGCCTGAATAAGCCCCACATTTTTCATGCGGCAGGCGGAATCCGCGAGCTGATCGGCAGTATTTGCCCAAGCAATCAGAACCTCGGCATCGGTATCTTCCTCGGCGATAGGTTCTGTGGGGTTATAGTGCCGCACGGTATCGCCGGGTTCAAGCCCTAGTTTCTCTTCGTCGAGCGTAATTGAAGTAGGAATCAGAATCTTCATAGGTCCTCCTGTAGATGGCGCATGCGGGCTGGTGTTCAGCAACGAAGGCAACCCGCACCCGTGTGAGGGGGTTAACAGTTATTCCCCTCCAGCATAGCGTGAGAGGGGAATAACTGTATAGGGTTACCTAAGAAACCGTTAGGGCTTGGTGCCGCGCGAAGGTTCGCCGGTGTCCTCTAGATCCTGAGCTTGATGCTCGGTTTCAGCCGTTTCTTCGGATGCACTATTGGCAAGTTCCGGGTCGATCACGGTATGCGATTCACCCTGCATTTTCTTCAGGCATTCGGCATCTTTCGCCGCCATTTCGGGCGTGATGACCTCAATGGCACCGGTTGCCGAACGCGCCACATCGGTAGTAGTGTGCGTTTCGATGGTGGTGGCGAGCGCATCCTCACGAATGAAGAGAAGCAGAAGCGCGGAGATTAGCCCGAGTGGTGCCAGGTAGAGGAAAAGTGGAATCAGGGCATCATTGTAGGCGTTCACGATAATGCCGTGAATCGGCTCGGGAATCCGGCTGACGAGCTCGGGAGTCAGGGAGGAGGTTCCGTGTTCCCCCGCCGAGGCTACTGCTTGCGCGGGCATGCGTTCACTGAGTAGGCTGCTCAGGCGTGAGGTAAACAGGCCGCCCACGAGTGATGCACCCACGGTTGAGCCGACCTGGCGGAAGAAGTTGTTTGCCGCGGTAGCGGTTCCTACGACGGTGACGGGGAAGGCGTTTTGCACGATGAGGGTGAGGAACTGCATCGACATGCCTAGGCCCGCGCCCATGACCGCCATGTAGCTGCAGAAGATCCAGGTGGGGGTGCTCGGGGTGATGGTTGAGATTAGGTAGAGCCCAAGCGCCACGAGTGCGGTACCGGTGACCACATATGCCTTGTATTTGCCGCGTGCGGAAACCAGCCGCCCGGTAATAATGGAGACCACAAGCAGGGCGCCCATGAGGGGAATCATGAGCAGACCCGCCACGGTTGCGCTCACGCCCAGGGACATTTGCAGGTAGGTGGGGATGTACTCGACGGCACCGAACATGGCAACACCGAGGGAGAGAGATGCGCCCAGGGTGAGCAGGAAGTTGCGGTTGGTGAAGAGGTACATGGGCATGATCGGCTCTGCGGCGCGGTTTTCAACCGGAATGAAGATCAGGGCCGCGACGACGGATGCGATGAGAAGCCCAATAATCTGCGGGGAGTTCCAGGCGTACTGATTGCCGCCCCAGATGGTGGCGAGCACGAGCGCGCTGGTTCCAGCCATGAGAATAATACTGCCCAGATAGTCGATCTGCCGCTTTTCGCGGTCTTTGAGCGCGGTGTGTGGGAGCAGGAAAATGACGGCGAAGATTGCGAGTACGGCAAGCGGCAGGTTGAGCCAGAATGCCCAACGCCAGCCGGGACCCTCAGTGATCCACCCGCCGATGAGCGGCCCGGCGACCGAGGAGAAGGCGAAGACGCCGCCGATAATACCCATATATTTACCGCGTTCGCGGGCAGGGATCACATCTGCGACCACGGATTGGGAGAGAATCATGAGGCCGCCACCGCCGACTCCCTGGAGCGCGCGGGCGACGATCAGCCAGGTCATATCGGGAGCGAGCGCGCCGATGATAGATCCCGTCATGAAGGAGAGGATGGCAAAAATCAGGAAGGGTTTACGCCCGAACTGGTCGGAGAGTTTGCCGTACACCGGCATGGTGATGGTGGATAGCAAGATGAAGGTGGCAATTACCCAGCTCATATGCTCCACGCCATGCAGTTCGCCCACAATGGTCGGCAGTGAGGGTGCGAGGATGGTTTGGTTCAGCGCCGACATGAGCATCACGATGACCAAGCCGGAGAACATGAGCGCTATTTGATGTTTTTTAGCTTCAGCCGTGGTGGCTTCAGCGGGTTTGTCTGAGTGCGACGTCATTCCTAGTTTTCCTTCAGCAGGGCTTGAAAAGTTTTGACGGTGTTGTGGATGCGCCGCTCGACCTCGTCTTCGTCGGCAATATCCTTGGCGAAGTGCAGCTGCCGCAGCACCGCGGATGCGAGCTGAACCGTGGCACGGGTGCGTTCTTCGGCAGTTTCTGTCAGCGGCATATTTTCGGGGCGGGTTATCAAAGGGCCGCGCCTTCCTGCGGCGTTAAAGGCATCCCAATCGACGGTGTTGAGGTAGTCGATGAGCACTTGTTCACAGTTGATATGGTGTACCTTCAGCCGGTGCCTGAATTCGGGGAATTCGTCGATGCGCTCCCGGAATTTCGCGTGATCGGCAAAGTTGAAGCTGTGCCGCACGATGTACAACAGCAGATGGGTGATACGCACGATGAGATTGTCGTTCTCGTGCGCCCGATCGCTGGCGAGCAGCTCGTCGGTGATGGCGGGGGCGCGCAGGCCGAGCACCGCATCCTCCTTAGTTCCGAAGTAGTTGAAGAAGGTGCGGGGCGAGATTCCAGCTTCCGCAGCGATATCTTCGACGGTACTGCCGCGCATGCCGTGCTGGCGGGCGAGGCGCAGGGCGGTTTCGTGAATGTTCACCCAGGTGCGTTCGCGGCGGCGTTCACGCAGGCTTGTCTCGGTGCGACTCGGCTCAGGTTTTTGCATAACTGCAATTATTGCATTTCTGCATTTTTTGCACAACTGCATTACATGGGCAACGCGGCGTGTCCTGCCCCTCCCCCACAGAAGACAAGATGCTAGGCATAATAATAGGGTGAACTTTTTTTCACCCGGATACCTCGACTTCCTACCCGATTGGCTCAGGATTATTCTGTTCTTCGCAGACCTGAGCATCCGTGTGCTGTCCCTATTCTGGCTGCCCTACAACCGCAAGCCCGTGGTCGCACTCGGCTGGCTCATGGCTATCTTCTTCATCCCGTTCATCGGGTTCCTAGCCTTCCTGATTTTCGGGTCCTCTCACCTTCCGCAATATCGGCGCGCCCGGCAACACGCCATGAACGACCTGATCCGCGAGACCACCGGCGGCACCCCGCAGCTCACCGACTCCGACGGGCTCAACGAAGCAACCCTGGTCGCCAGCCAGCTCAACTACAAGCTCGGTTCGCTCCCCCTCGTCGGCGGGAACTCCTTCACCCTGCACAACGACAACCACGAAGCCATGCGCATCATGGCGCAGGAAGTCAACAAAGCCCAGCGGTACGTTCACTTCGAGTTCTACATCACCGCATACGACGAAGCCTCCAAAGTGCTCTGGGATGCTCTCTTCGCCGCCCAAAAACGTGGCGTGCGGGTGCGCGTGCTCATCGACCATATCGGCTCGCGCAAATACCCCTCATACCGGCAGCTGACAAAAATGCTCAACGAATCGGGTATCGAATGGCGCCTGATGCTGCCCATCAAACCCTGGCGACTACAATGGCAGCGCCCCGACCTGCGCAATCACCGTAAAGTCCTCGTGATCGACGGCGCAGTGGCGTTCTCGGGCTCGCAAAACGCCATCCACCGCTCTTACGACCTCAAAGAAAACGTGCGTAAAGGTCTGGAATGGAAAGACCTCACCTTCTCGTGCACCGGTCCCATCGTCGAAGAACTCAACGCCGTGTTCGTCTCCGACTGGTACTCCGAAACAAACCAGCTGATCCTCGAAGAAATTGAGGCGAAAATCCCCTACGTTCCAGGCTCGATGCGCGCCCAAGTAGTTCCCTCCGGCCCCGGGTTTGAGACGGAAAACAACCTGCGTCTAATCAACTACATGATCTACAACGCAGAAAAACGCATCACCATCTGCTCACCCTACTTTGTACCCGACGAAACCCTGCTGCAGGCACTCACCAACGCAGCGTTCTCGGGCATCGAAACCACCGTGATCGTCTGCGAGAAAGGCGACCAGTTCCTCCCTAATATGGCGCAGCGCTCCTACTACGAGACGCTGCTGCAGTCCGGGGTGCGCATTCTGCAATACCCCAGCCCCACAGTGCTGCATTCCAAGTTCATGTACGTGGACGACGAAATGGCGTTTATCGGCTCATCAAATATGGACCCCCGCTCGTTCTCGCTCAACCTCGAAGTATCAACCTTTATCGCAGACCCCGCTATGGTGGATGCGCTCGCCGACGTTGCGCGAACCTACGAAAGTATCTGCACGGAGCTGCGTTATGGCCCGTGGTCCTCACGCCCGCAGCGCATTAAAGTCACCGAAAATATCTGCCGACTCTGGTCATCGCTCCTGTAAAACGTGGTCTGGAAACGCCCGTAACATGAGGGAGTTCGGCATGACCGCACTCTCGAAGCGGTACCTGCGGCTGTGGTGATGACCGTGTGCAAGTGCACCTTCTGCCACCTCTGAAAGACCAGCTGACATGGGGTTTTATACCGATTCGCCATATCCGCGATGTTTTCCCCGCGAATGCAGAAAACGCACGATCGCCCGCACCCGTCGCGGACGCATCGCGCGTCGTCCATTTCTACCCAAAAATATAGTATATAGCCTATCGCCACATGCGATTTCCCGTGTGTATCGCCGAGGGTTTAATCTGCAGCCACTCCGGACTGGGCAGCCGCACGGCCTTCTTGCACCCCGACAGAGCCGTGATAATCGACTCGCACCGGCGGTTGAACTCAACCGTATGCCGCTTATCCACGATCTGCCCCGGAAAATGGCGGTGCATCTTCGACACCGAATCGCTGCTCTCCTGCAGACCGTGCCCGGTATGGCCCGGCACATGCTTCACAATCACCCGATGCGCCCGAATAGCCGCGGTCAGCTGCTCCATCTCGGCGATAACCCGGGCATCCTGCACGCCCTCACGCACCCAATAATCGAAAGCCCAACGGCTGTGCGCCAGCCGCAGAAGAAAGGTCAGCGCGCCCAAGGAATCAGTGTTAATAATCAGGCGGCGACCGCCATGATAAAACACGTGAAACGCCGCGAGCATCGCCGAAAGCTCACCGGTCATAATATTCACGGCATCATAATGGGTGTGAAAATAGAAGCCGTCCTCGCTCACCCCGGCAATGCCCATGCGCCCACCGCGCAAATACTTCTTATTGTGGGTGGCGCGAAAGGAACAATCGGTGAACACGTTATAGTCCACGAGCTGATTTTCGGGAACCTCTGCCAGCGTATCAGCGATCATCTGTTCGGTCAGCTGCTCGGCACGATCCTGAAAATAGCGCATCGTCTCGGCGGCATCCGTACCGGCAAGACGCACATGAACCTCACCCAGCGAATGGTTATCGTACGGGTCAAGCACCTTCTCAAACGCCCGGTACTCCATCGCCTTCTTAAGCTGCTCACAATTACGAAAAAGAAGCTTTAAATCGTGCCGGTCGGCGGCAACCGTCACCAGATGGTGCGTATAGTCCGAAGGAATAACATCCCAGGCATTAAGCACAATACGCCCCAAAGTCTTCGGGTGCACCACATCGCACGGGTCAAGAAGCGAATGCATACACGATTCAACCACCGGCTCCTGGTTGATGACGATGCGCTCACCGTTTTCACGCGAAATATAGACAAGAGCCGTGAGGGTGCTGTAACAGTACCCCTTGGTCTTACGGGTGTATTCGGCAACTGCAATCACAGCCACGCCCCGAGTTGTATAGCCCGCCGGGTATGAGGTGCTGTAGTCAGGCGCCTCCCAGGTTAGGGTGCACCGTTTAATATGAGCCGGTGAGAATCCCACGTGTGTACACCCCCTTGCCGCATAGTCTCCTTCTTTCGTGTAGTGAGGAATTGTTCCACTATCTTTTATATGCCCGCCGGTGTCTGTGCGCAAACGTTGAACAGGTTATTTTACAGTCAGCGAAGAACCTTAAAAAGGGGAGCTAAAACCGTTTCTTGGCGGGAATTATGCGCGGTGAATGAGAGGTTCTGCCCCGCTCTGGCGCGCATCTGTGCGACGGTGTAGGGTTGGAGTTATCCGGTATATCTAACCTTGAGTAAGGAGCGCCCCATGATTGGTGTTTATGCAGGTGTTTCGGTCAAGCCCGAGCACGTTGAAGAATTCCTGGCATCCGTCCCCGCCCTCGTCGAGGCATCGCGCAAGGATGCGGGCAATATCAGCTACGATTTCGGCCCCGCCACCGGTGAGACCCCTGCGGGTGAACCGCGCGCCTTCGCATTCATTGAGCGTTGGGAATCACAACAGGCACTCGAAGCGCATATGGCGACTGAGCATTTCGGCACCGCTGTGAAAACCTGGGAGCCGCTGCTCGCCGCAGAGCTGGACGTGCGCATCTTCGAGATGTAGCGCCTGCTCTCCCTGTTCTCCTCTGCTAAAAAGAGCCTTTATTTGAATAAAGAGGGTTTTTCGCCGCTTTATTCAAATAAAGGCTCTTTTTATGTTCGGTCAATAGGCGACTAGATTCCCTCCGGGAGGATGCGCACCCCGCCCTTATCGGCAGAGGCGGCCAGCATCCCATAAACCTTCAGCGCGTTCGAGACCTGACGTTCGCGCGGCTTAGTGGGCTTCCACGGGAGGGCGCCCTTCGCCTTGCGCCGCGCCTCCAAAACCTCGTCCGGCACATTCGCCCGCAGGATGCGGTTGTGCACGTCAATCTCGATCTCGTCGCCGGTTTCCAGCAGGCCGATAGCGCCACCGGCGGCAGCCTCCGGCGAAACGTGGCCAATCGAAATGCCTGAGGTACCGCCCGAGAAACGCCCGTCGGTAATGAGCGCGCAGCTTTTGCCCAGACCCAGGCCTTTCAGGTATGAGGTGGGGTACAGCATCTCCTGCATGCCGGGGCCGCCCTTCGGGCCCTCATACTGAATCACCACAATATCGCCGGGTTTCACGTGCTTCGACAGAATCTCAAACACGGCTTCATCCTGCGACTCAACCACAAATGCCTTACCCACGAAGTGGAAAAGTTCTTCATCAATACCGGCGGACTTGATGATCGCACCGTTCTGGGCGATATTGCCGCGCAAAACCGCCAGACCGCCGTCTTTCGTGTAAGCATGCTCCACAGCGCGAATGCACCCGTTTTCGGCGTCCGTCTCATGTGACTCGTACTTGTTCGCGGTCGAGAACGCCTGCGTGGTACGCACCCCGCCGGGTGCGGCAAGAAACAGTTCTTGAGCCTGCTCGCTCGCGGTACCGGAACGGATATCCCATTCGGCAAGCCATTCATCCAGCGAATCCGCATGAACAGAATGAACGTTCTTGTGCAGCAGCCCGGCACGGTTCAGCTCGCCCAGCAGCGCGGGGATACCGCCCGCACGGTGCACATGCTCAATGTGATACTTCGTAGAGTTCGGTGCAACCTTCGCCAGACAGGGCACCTTACGCGAAATACGGTCGATATCGTCCAGCGTGAAGTCAGCGCCGGCCTCATGCGCAATAGCCAGGGAGTGCAGCACGGTATTGGTGGAACCGCCCATGGCCACATCCAGCGCCATAGCGTTCTCGAAGGCTTCCTTGGTGGCGATTGAACGGGGCAGAACGGACTCGTCATCCTGCTCGTAGTAGCGCTTCGCCAGGCCAACAATGCGCTTACCCGCCTGCAAAAACAGCTCTTTACGCGCGATCTGGGTCGCAAGCGTGGTACCGTTGCCGGGCAGTGCCAGACCGATCGCCTCGTTCAGGCAGTTCATGGAGTTTGCGGTAAACATGCCCGCGCATGAACCACACGTGGGGCAGGCGTTCTTCTCAATCTGGGCGAGCGCGGTATCGCTCACGGAATCGTCCACCGCCATGACCATCGCATCCACCAGATCCAGGCGGTGCTCCACAACGCCTTCAACGCCCTCGCCGGATTCCATAGGGCCGCCCGAAACGAAAATTGTGGGGATATTCAGGCGCATCGCCGCCAAGAGCATACCGGGGGTGATCTTGTCGCAGTTCGAGATACATACGAGCGCATCCGCGCGGTGAGCGTTCACCATGTATTCGACCGAGTCGGCAATGAGGTCGCGTGAGGGCAGGGAATAGAGCATGCCGTCGTGGCCCATCGCAATGCCGTCATCAACCGCAATGGTGTTGAATTCTTTCGCCACGCCGCCAGCCTCACGAATAGCGCCAGCCACCAAGTCGCCCATATTTTTCAGGTGCACGTGACCGGGTACGAACTGGGTGTAAGAGTTGGCAATCGCAATAATCGGTTTGCCGAAATCATCATCACCCATGCCGGTTGCGCGCCATAGAGCGCGGGCACCCGCCATATTGCGACCGTGAGTTGAGGTGCGTGAGCGTAATTCGGGCATGTCTTTACCTTCCGTTGTGATGCATCTATAGATTCTACGCGCAGGCGTGCGCCCAATCATCGAAGGGTTACTTTGGTTTCATATATTGGCATGCCGTGATGCTTGGTCATGAGCTGTGCCTGTGGCGCGCCGAAGGGTGAGTGTGGATGCGGCGCGCACCTTATGCCGCGGGGCGGGCAAGGATGCCGGATCTGCGGCAGATTTGCCCCCTTGAGAATATATCCCCGTGCAGCGTGGAATGAGTCTATTATGCCCCCTATGCTGGTGGGGTAAGAACTCCCGCCGCGTGATTTGCGCCAGCTAGCGAACAAACGCTACGCAAACGCACGAAGACTCGTACGGCAGCCCCCTTTATCTTCTCCATTGGGTGTATCTTCTATGTCTCGCTCCCCCGCACAGTTCCGCAGCACCGTGATCTACCAGATCTACCCGAAGTCATTCTATTCCGCGCACGGTCGGCCAACCGGCGATATTCGCGGCATTATCGAGAAGGTGCCCTATGTGGCATCGCTGGGGGTGGGCATGGTGTGGTTCAACCCGTTCTTCGCCTCGCCCCAGCACGATAACGGCTACGATATTTCCGACTACTACGCCATTAACCCCGAGCTGGGCACGATGGAGGACGTCGAGGAGATGATCGCCGCTTTCGGGGAGCACGGCATCGGGGTCATGTTCGATATGGTGCTCAACCATGTTTCGACTGAACACGAGTGGTTTAGGCGGGCGCAGGCGGGCGAGCGCGAGTACTGGGATTATTTCTATCTTCGCCCAGGGCGGGTTCAGTCTGACGGCACGGTGGTTCCGCCCACGAACTGGGAGTCAAAATTTGGCGGTTCGGCCTGGGCGCCTTTTACCGATACGGCGGGTAAGGTTTATCGGGACAAATCGGGGGTGCCGCTGTACTATCTGCACCTTTACGACGTCACACAGGCTGATCTGAACTGGTACAACCCCGCCGTGCGTGAGGAACTCTATAAGGTCGTCAATTTCTGGTATGACAAGAGTGTTCGCGGGTTCCGCTTCGACGTCATTAACGTGATCGGCAAATCCGAAGAGCTTGAGGATGCGCCCGCCGGGGTTATCGATAAGACCCTGTATACCGACACGCCCATCGTGCACACGCGTCTGCGGGAGCTGAACCGCGCATCTTTCGGGCGGTATGGGGATACCGTGACCGTGGGTGAAATGTCTTCGACGAGCATCGAGAACTGCGTGGGCTACTCCAACCCTGAGAATCGCGAGCTCGATATGGTGTTTAGTTTTCACCATCTGAAGGTGGATTATGAGGACGGCGAGAAGTGGTCGAAGGTGCCGTTCCGCTTTGCTGAGCTGAAGGGTCTGCTCAACGATTGGGCGCTGGGCATGCAGGCGGGCGGCGGGTGGAATGCGCTGTTTTGGAATAATCATGATCAGCCGCGCGCACTCAACCGTTTTGGTGACGTTCAGCGGTATCGGGCGGAATCTGCGACCATGCTGGCGACCGTGATTCACCTGCTGCGCGGCACTCCCTATATTTATCAGGGCGAAGAGATCGGCATGATTGACCCGGTGTATTCTTCGATTGACGACTACGTGGATGTTGAGGCTCATAACGCTTTTAAGACCCTGCGTGCGCGGGGACTCTCGGAGGGCGAGGCGCTTGAGGTTGTGCGCGCCAAGGCGCGGGATAATTCGCGTGTTCCCATGCAGTGGGAGTCTGGTTCTGGTGGGGAACGCGGCGCGGTTGGTTTTGGTACCGCCGCCCCCTGGCTGGCACCCGCGCCCAGTGTGGATGCGGCAACCGGCGCAGGTATTTCGGTGGCGGATGAGGAACGTGACGGCGTTATTTTGCCGTACTATCGCGAGCTGATTCGCCTGCGCGGGCAGTACCCGGTGATTTCTGAAGGCAGTTACGCGCCCTATACGCTCGACCATGAGCGGGTCTTCGGGTACCTGCGTGAACATATCGCTAAAGGCACGCGCACGCGGCTGTTGGTGCTCAATAATTTCTTTGGGGACGAGACGGCGGTGCGTGTTCCTGCCGAGTTCATGCCGGGCGAGGTTCTGGACGCAGTCGCTGGCAGTGAAGGCTCACGAGTTCCAGCGGAAGTGCAGTCTGCACGGGTGCTTTTGTGTAATTACAAGAATCCGCTCAGTCAGGTTAGCGGTGTTTCCGGCTCCGATCCCCGCGAGGTTGAGGTTACACTGCGCCCCTACGAATCGTTGACTTTGATCGTGGAAGAGCCCATCGTTTCTTCTTAGCTCGCCAGATTAATTGCTCGGTTACCCACGCGCGGTTACACGGGAATTTACAGGTATGGTTACATGCGCGAGCAGGTGGTTTTTTGGTCCGAGCAGGTAGGAAAATCCTACCTTTTCGGCAAAAAATGACCTGCTCGCGGTTTAAAACGCAGTTAAAGTGGGAGCATGAGTTTTGATTACATGCCCTCCGAAACCTTCCAACGTGCCGACCTTGACTTGCTTCTGAGCGTGCGGATTGATGTGGCGCGGGTGCCGGGCGGCGCATCCCAACGGCAGATTTTGGATGCAGTACGCACCTTCTTGGGGTCCCTCACTCATGACGATTCCGCCGATGGGCACGCGATTGACCCGGTTCTGGGGTTTGCGCGCCCCTACTATGCGGGCGGGTTTACGGTGGGCGTGGTGCCCGCATCCGGGCGGGGCAAGGTGGCGCTCGCCGGGATCCATGAGGGAGCACAGGCTGTTGGGTTAGGCAGGTTCAGCGTGCCATCGAACGGTAAGGCGGGCTGGCGCATCGTGACGTCGGTGGTGGTCTCTAGCGCGGGCGAGGATGTGCTGGATTCCCTAGAGGCTGGCATCGAATACCTGACGGATGCGCTCGGTGACCTGCGGGTGGGCCTCTCCCTCACGGAACTCCCGGTCGTTTATAGTTCTCTCCGTTCATCTCCCCAACCGGATATTCTCTGAGCACCAGAACCTAGCGGTATCCAGCACCCCGCGCAGAAAAGGAAGAAAGGCTACAACAGCCCCTTACCCTTGAGCCAGTTTGCCGCTGCCGTGGACGGGTCCAGTTTCTTATCGCCGGATACCTCGTCATTGAGCGAGCGTAAATCGTCGGTCGTCAGCACCGCACTGATGCGGTTCAGTACCGCCTGCGCATCCTCGGGAACCCGTTTGGTGTTGATAATGGGGAGTACCTGCTGCGCCGGAATCATGTTTTTCGGGTCTTCGAGCATCACAAAATTGTTCTGTGTAATTGCCGGGGTGGTCGAGTACAAATCTACAACCTGCACGGTGTTATCCTGCAGGGCTTTGACGGTGAGTGCCCCTCCCCCATCCGCAAGCGAGACGAATTCCGCCGGAACGCACCCGTACTTATCTTTGAGCCCCGGAATTCCGTAGGCGCGTTCGGCAAATTCGGGAGCGGCACCAATCTTCAGTTCGGTACAGACCTTCGCCATATCATCCAGGGTGTGCAGATTGTATTTTTGGGCGGTCTGCTGGGTAACGACTAGGGTATCTTTATTTTCCGCCTGCGAGGCGTCCAGAGCCTTGAGGTTTTTATCCAGCACCCCACCGAGCGCCTGCAGAATCTCTTGTTTAGTCTGCGCCTTGGAATTCTCGTCAAGATACAACAGCAGGTTGCCCGAGTATTCGGGAACCACGTCGATAGCCCCGGAGGTAAGCGCCCCCAGGTAGGCTTCACGCGCGCCAATCCCCAGCTGGGTGCTCGATTTAAACCCGTTTTTATTTAGCGCTTGGGAGTATATTTCGGCGAGAATCTGCGACTCTGCGAACGCTGCTGACCCCACGATAATACCGTCGTGTTCACCGCCGAAAACGTTTTCGCCGCTCAGCCCGCAGGCGCTCAACGCTCCTAACGTCCCAAGGGCGCCAACGACACCCAATGCCCGCCGCCTGGTAACGCCGCGTGCCATTCCAGTCTCGGCCGTTCCGCGGCTTTTCGCGCTCTTTCCGGAAAGAAAAGAACGATCATTCGTGTTTCGGCGATGCACCAGGCTCATGCGTGTGCCCCTTCCGTGTGCGAGTTTGCCGCATCCAGTGCGCTCTCGTGTTTCGGTTGCCCATGACGTTTGGATGCGCCTCCACCCCGCAATGGAACGGGGGTCACGGCCCGCTGCGCTAGGGCCATAATCGCATCCACCACGAAGGCGAGCACAGCTACCAGCAGGGTTGCCACGAGCATACGCGGATAGTCCCGCACCGCGAGCCCATCAAAAAGGTACCGACCCAGGTTATTCCCATTAATGTAGGCGGCAATAGTCGCCGTCGCGATCACCTGCAGCACCGCGCTGCGCAGACCACCCATAAACACCGGAAGACCCAGAGGAATCTCAACCCGGCAAAGAATCTGCCCTTCGGTCATGCCTTGAGCGCGTGCCGCATCCACCACATCCGGATCAATCCCGGTCACGGCTTCGAGGGTATGCGCCAGCAGGGGCGCCACCGCGATAATCACGAGCACTGCGAGCGGTGGAATCGCGTTAACACCAAACCAGAGAGCAAGCAGGGTCAGCAAACCCAGGGCGGGCAGAGCGCGCAAAGCGGCGGTAAACCCCAGCAGAGCGTGCCCGCCGCGGCGTGTATGCCCAGCCCACAGCCCCAAAGGCACGGCAATCACCAGGGCAATCGCAACCGCAAACATGGTGATGCCCAGATGCTCGACGGTGCGCGCCAAAATGCCCTGAGACCCTTGCCAGTTGACGCCATCACCCAGAAAAGCGAAGGTACGTTCTATAACATTCATGCGGTCCTCCAGGCGGTCAGGCGCCGTGCCGTGAGGGCAAGAAGCGCATCGGCGAGGTAGGCGAGGACGGCGCTGAGCACCACGCCCGTGATAAGTTCGGCGGGTATACTACGCGCCAGTCCGTCGGTAAAAAGCGTGCCGAGCGAAGAAACACCAATAACCGCACCCACGGATACCATCGCAATATTTGCCACCGTCGCCACGCGGATACCGGCAAAAAGCACGGGTAAAGCGAGTGGTAATTCCACCGTGAAAAACGCACGAGCCGGGGTGTATCCCAGGGCGCGCGATGACTCCACCACATGCTCGGGAACCGCATTAAAAGCATCTACCCCGGAACGCACCATCAGCGCCATCGTGTAGATCGTAAGCGCCACAAGCACGTTCACCGGCGAAATAATGCTGGTCCCCAGAATCAGCGGCATGAGTACGAAGAACGCGATCGACGGGATTGTGTAGAGCAGCCCGAAGCCGTGCACCAGGGCGTGCGCACCACTCCGGTAGGTTTTCGCGCCGTCTTCCCGCGCGCGGCGTCGGCTCGCATACCGCGCCACCGGAATCGACAGAGCGGTTCCCACAAGTACCGGAATAATGCCCTGGTACAGGTGATTGAGGGTCAAATCAAGGACGCGCTGGATGTTATTTCCCAACCAGTCCCAGTGCATCGAATCTGCCAACAACAGGTCCATACTATCCCCGCCCAGAGGTCGATGCGGCGCCCTCGCCCGATACTGCGGCTTCGCGTGTGCGGCGGTAGCGTTCGCGGCGAATATACCGCACCTGGCGCATCACATCGGCAGGCAGCAAGGCACCCACGGACTGGCTAACGAAAGATTCCACAAAATCATTAGCGGGATTCGTCAGGATCTCTTCGGGGGCGCCATATTGGGCGAGCTTGCCGCCGGGGGCGAAGACCGCAATATTATCGCCGAGGAATAGAGCCTCATCAATATCGTGGGTTACGAAAACAATGGTCTTATGCAGCTCGCCCTGCAGGCGCAAAAGTTCTTCCTGCAGTTCGGTGCGCACGATCGGATCGACCGCAGAAAAAGGCTCGTCCATGAGCAAAATAGAGGCATCCGCCGCGAGCGCCCGCGCGACTCCCACGCGCTGTGCCTGCCCGCCGGAAAGCTGAGCCGGGTAGCGCTGCGCTAAGGACGCATCCAAACCCACGGTGTCCAGAAGGTCAAGAGCGCGTTCTTTCGCCTGCTGTTTGGGGGTGCCGTTCAACAGGGGCACGGTCATAACGTTCTCAAGCACGGTACGATGCGGCAGCAGCCCGCCGCTTTGCATGACGTACCCGATGGATCGGCGCAGCTTGTATGGGTCTTGGTCTGCGATATTTTGACCGCCAATAGTGATCGTGCCTTCCTGCGGCTCGACCATGCGGTTGATCATGCGCAGGGTGGTGGTTTTACCGCATCCTGAGGAACCGACGAAAACGGTGGTTTCACCGGCGGGGATGCTCAGAGTCAGGTTATTGACCACGGTGTTAGCGCCGTAGCGTTTGGTGACCTGGGAGAATTCGATTCCCGCAGTGCGTGTTGCCTGCGCGGAGTTCGACGGTATGGTTTCTTGGGGAGTGGATGCTGGCATTCGATCTCTTCCGTATGCGCCGGTTTTGCCGCCGTGTGTACAGACGTTGTGCAAATAACACAACGTCTCCACCCTAACGGAAATTCCAGGAAATTGAAACGAACCGGCGTGTTTACCGGTCTGCCAGCTGCTGCTCTCCTCTTCCCTGGTGTAAAAAGAGCCTTGATTTCAAGAAAGCGGCGAAAAATACTCTTTATTGAAATTAAGGCTCTTTTAGCAGAAAAAAAGGCTGCGGGCGTACAAAAGATAATGCGCAAGACATAAAAAGTTATTCATAAGGGGTACCCAGCCGCAAAGAAAATCAACGCCCGCGCCACCAAAAACACCATCCCGTAGGAGCTCAGCGGATACCGAAACCCTGTATGTAACACTCGCCAAGTCTTCACCTGAGCAATGACCCGCTCAACCACCGACCTCAGCCGATTGACCCGACTCTTATTCTCTTTCACCGCAGCTCTGCTCTCACCTCACTAATGCTTTTCGTTTAGTCGGAATCAGTAACCCTGACCCGATGTACCCTTTATCTGCCAGAGCGTACTCATCAAGGAATATTTCTAGCTGGTGAAACCGGTAAGCATAAACGTCGTATCTAGCTCCCCGTACTGGGTCGGTGATAGCTAAAAATTTCCCGTCTAAGGTGCAGATGATTTGGTGGTTGAAACCAGCACATTTGTGTTTGCATGAGAAGTTTATTATTCCGAGTGATTGCCAGTTCCAGGTTGGAATTAGAGTTCCGTCAACAACCAGTGAACCTGGCATATCTCGTGCTTGTTGCAACTGAGTAAGCGCTATTTCAGAACCTTCACCAGCGCTTTTCCATCAGATTGATAGCTCTTGAAGGCGTTCCAGCTCTTCACGAAGACGTTTCGGAACCCTTGTATGAAAATCCAGGATGTCCTTTTCTAATTCGATGTCAGCAATTTTCCACTGTTGCGTATCCCAGCGTTGGAATAGCTCCTGAGGGCTTGGACGACGAGAAGCTAGGGCATCGGCAGGCGACCTAGAGTAGGGGTATCTA
Source organism: Rothia dentocariosa ATCC 17931 (assembly GCF_000164695.2). Lineage (NCBI taxonomy): Bacteria > Bacillati > Actinomycetota > Actinomycetes > Micrococcales > Micrococcaceae > Rothia > Rothia dentocariosa. Next base: position 1,267,273 of record NC_014643.1, on the reverse strand, counting down.
TGACTCCGAGGTGCATGACAGAGGCTTCATCGATTCTGAGAGTGCTCCACCGGTTTGTCATTTCTTAATCCTCCTTTGACCTATTGGCGTTACGTATAGTCTCGTGCGCTCGTGAGCTATCGGAGTTTTTATTGAAGAGAGCCCAGATAAGCGAAATGAGGCCGATTACTGCGAATACGAGACCGACTTTCGCGGGGTCTACTACACCCCATGAAATATTCTGCATGGTTAGCCAGGCTACTCCGCCTACGAGAATTGAGATGATGCTCCAGAAAATTTCTTTCGATTTTTCGGTTTTCATGATGCCTACCTTCCTTATGAAAAAGCTTTCATTCCTTAAATATAGGGGTAAGGAAAACATTTGTATATTGTCCGTTTGTAGGAACGTCTACATCCGAACGGAGGAGCTGACCATTCCTATCTCATTGAGGGTTATTTATTTGGGTAGTTTTGTATCCAGAAAAACAGTGCCCGTACCACCGAGAACACTCTCCGGTACGAGGTGAGGGGTCGTTGTTTTTCCGTGTGGTGAAGAGTGGTTAGGCGGTTGGGGTGTTACACCCCTAATGAATAACCCTCATAGATGGACGGACTCAAGCAACTATTCGCAATCATTTCCTTCGGTATTCTAGACAGGTAAGAAGTCGCGTGAAAGTCATTACCATGGACATGTTTAGTCCCTACTACGATATTGCTAGAAAATTTTTTCCAAATGCTAAAATCGTTCTCGATCGCTTTCATATTGTCCAGCATCTCAGTCGAGCAATGAATCGCGTACGCATCAAAATTATGAATCAGTTTGACAGGAGATCGCACGAATATAAAGCACTGAAACGTTACTGGAAACTCATTCAACAGGATAACTATACGCTGAGCAGTAAACGATTTTATCATCCAACATTTGAGGCGCATTTAACCAATAAAGAGATTCTCGAAAAACTTCTCTCTTACTCTCAAGATCTTAGAGATCACTATGAACTCTATCAGCTTTTACTCTTTCATTTTCAAGAGAAGCACGCTGACTATTTCTTTGAATTGATCACAGAGTCCATTTCTTCTGTGAATCCTATCTTCCAGACCATTTTTAGGACCTTTTTGAGGGATCAGGATAAGATCATTAATGCACTTGAACTTCCCTACTCAAACGCAAAACTTGAGGCCACAAATAACCTCATCAAAGTCATTAAGCGAAATGCTTTTGGCTTCCGGAACTTTGAAAATTTTAAAACGAGAATTCTCATTGCTTTGAATATCAAAAAGGAGAGAACCAATTTGGTCCTCTCCAGGTTGTAACTTTTTATCAACCCACTACAGTTGACAAAGAGCCTAAAAAATCAATTTTATCTATCATCTACTCCACCCCGCTGATACCAGTATAGCAAAAAAGAGGGCGATTGCCCTCTTTCGACATCTATTTTTGTTCAGCAATTTCTAAAAAGACTTGTTTGAAATCCTCATAAATCTTAAAAGCTGTTTTTAAAATATCTTCCAATTCGTCGTAGTCACTGAAAATCGGCTTTTTGATACGATAACTAGGGTCAATTAGTCGCTTAGAATAAACACCCCAAGGGGCTCCCGCAAGCACTTGTTTGCCCTTAGTTACTGCCCAAATAAAATCAACCGTTCCATTGTAGAGGATGAAATGTAAACCAAAAGTATAATCGCCTATTTCTTGATAAAATTTAAAAAATTTCTCTTTGGGGTCAAAAACGGGAATATAGCCAGCCTCTGAAATCATATCCATAACTAACTCACCGTCAAGATATTTCAATCGAGTTTTATCACCCAATCTTTCTAAATCATACTCTTTCGATAAAGCCTCATAGCGTTTGATAAAGTCAATATTAAGCAGAGCCTGCTTGACTTGTGGATCTATTTCCATTATTCTGCTTTCAGCCTTTTTCTCGTTTCCATGAGAATAATTCCCAGCATATTTTTACCAGTCCCGTCACCATTATCCGCCCAGTAGTTATCATTTTTCGTATGTTCAATCAAAGTAGCATGCCCAGTCGCTAATAGCTCTCTCCTAATTGCAGGATTCTGGCGGAATTTTTCAAAAACAGCTAACCTCATGATGTCATCCTTTACCACTTCCCAGTCCGAACGCAAGGGATTTTCTCGATTGCGCCCCTCTAAAGCAGCGTCCATTGGTGACTTCAAGCGGCGAATTTTTTCTTGAATAGCTTTGTCCAAAAACTTTTGAGCTTGAAAATAATGCTCCGAAGTTGACCAGATTAGTCCATTTATCTCAAAAGGGTAGGGAGCGAAATTCGACAGATAGCCATAAGCATCATTTACCCGATAAAATTTAATTTCAGTCATTTTCTTCTCCATCTAAGCCAAAATCAGCCAATGTTTTGCCTTTTTCAGTCAAGATTTTCTGAACAAAAGGTTCATCAACCTCTAAAAGCAACTTAAGAGCGTCATGAATGCGCCAATAGTTCCTCTCTTTATCGTCAATAATAGCTGTCAAAAAGTCCTCTAAAACTGGGATATATTCTGTATAAACTTCTTTATGAATATCTAAATCTTTTTTTATTAAAAAACCAATTTGCGCAATACTATAAGATGAATGTACTGCTTGCTTAATGATTGAAATAATCGTAGGATATATCCTTTTACGAGCTTCTTGTTCTTTATGTAAATCAGTTTGACTCGCCCAATAGCCAATTAACGCATCTAAAATATGTTTGTTGGTGTCATCATAAGGATGTAGATGATGAGGGATAAATCCCTTCGTTTCTCCTTTCTCAAACAAGTCTATCAAAGTATTCAGACCGTCTTCCACCCCCCAATTTGTCAATAGCAATGCAGCATCAAAACGCACTGCCAAATCATCTGAATGGAGTAAATCTCGTAATTTATCAACTCTTTCTTTAGGAACATCTTCTAAATCCAGCTCCTGCGGAATATCCGTATAATCAACATTCTCTGGAATGTCGTAAAGTAAATGATGAATTTCTTGTTCGTTCATTAGTTTATCCTTCTATTCGATAAAATGAAAATACTCTGGTGGAATGGCACCCTTGATTAAGACTTCCCCGTCTCTCTGGGCATTCGCTACATCCCCCTTAGCTCTTTCAATTTTTTCTTTTAATTTTTTAGAACTTATTGCTATTACACTATTCATCAAAAATCAACTTTACCCGTTCTAAATATTTGGGGTCTTCCTCAACCGAAAAATCACCTGCTGTAAGCATGGTATTTACTTTATCCATGTCCTTTTTTATATCATCAGATAAAGACAGTAAGTAATAAAATTAGTATAGCATAAGATGAAAAGATGTCAAGGTAAATTGTATTGAATAACAAAAATACCCCAAATGTTATACTTTTCTTGATTAACATTTAGGGTACCAACAAATTATACTCTCTGTTTTAAAAATCTAATCCAATTATAATCCATTCGTCTACCAAAGCCCAAAAGTCAGACTGCCTTTTAGGAAGTTCTCTTGACGACCATAAATAGGTGTTTCCATTTTCGATGTCTAAAACAACGTATTCCCCCATACCGTTACTGAAAAAATTATAAAGTGGGATTAAATCTATGTCTAACTGTTGCAAATATTCCCAGTCATAATCTGCCATAGAGTTCACATTTTTAAGGTTATCAATCCCCATGCTTTTACTTGTATAATCATAAAAACCGTTGTGGATATGAGTATAGAAATCTGCTATTGATTGTTTTATAGTTGGTGCGTTTTCTCCAAACTTTTGTTTCAGCACCTCAGCTGTAACGGGTTGCTTCCCTTCATAATAGATTTCTTCTCCTGTTTGGTAAGTCAAAATCGTATACAAAAGCGAATATTCGCCGTCTAAACAAATCAAGTCTATATTTTTTAAATAATCGCCTAAATAAGAAATTGTGTTTCGCAAATCAGAAGAAGAATATTCTTTCCACACTGAAAGAATTTTTTCTTTTCTTTCTTCCAAACTATCTGACAAAAGTGCTTCTTTCCAAAAATTTGGAATTGGAGTCTCTACAATTTGGCTTTCATCCGTCACAATTTCTACACTTGAACTAGATAAACTATATTCGTTTAAAAAATCTATTTTATCTATCATCTACTCCACCCCGCTGATACCAGTATAGCAAAAAAGAGGACGATTGCCCTCTTTTGACCTCTATTTTACTTCTGCGACTTCTAAAAAGACTTGTTTGAAATCCTCATAAATCGTAAAAGCTGTTTTTAAAATATCTTCCAATTCGTCGTAGTCACTGAAATTGGGCATTTTGATACGATAGTCTGGATCAATCATCAATCTGGAATAAATTCCCCACGGCATGCCTGCAATTGATTTTTCTTTATCTTTAACAGCCCAAATGAGCTCTACTGTTCCATTATAAAGTACAATATGCAGACCGAACCGATAATCTTCTATCTTTTCATAAAATTTAAAAAATTTCTCTTTGGGGTCAAAACCGGGAATATAGCCAGCCTCTGAAATCATATCCATAACTAACTCACCGTCAAGATATTTTAACGGTGTTTTATTTCTTAATTTCTCCGGACTATATTCTTTTGATAAGGCCTCATAGCGGTTGATGAAGTCAATATCAAGCAGAACTTGTTTAACAATCAAATTTAACTCCATGATTATTTATCATCTCCAAACAACTGTACATAATAGGTATGAACAGCTTCGTCTGTCAAATCAACTTCTTTCTCCTGCAAAGCAGTCGTAGCCGCCACTGACAAATCTGAAAACAGAGAAAGATTTTCCTTGTACTGAGTAAAAAACTCTGTTAAGGTCGCTTCATCCACCGCTTCAATCGTCTCGGGTAGATACTTTTCGCCACTTTCGTCGTAGCTTAATTTACAGATATAAGCCACAAAGTCTGCTATGCAGACCCAGACTGACGGAGCACTTTCTTTGTCAAGGTCAAAATAAGTAAGAATATCTTCCTCGTTTATATTTTCCAAGCGGTCATATAAAGCGTCAGGAGACACCGTTTCTTTATCCAAAAGAAAATCTTGCGTCATCTCAAGCGTCTTTTTGACAAAAACAATATCTTCCTTTTTCTTCAAATATGACGGTAAACACTCCGTCAAGATTTGCATGAAGTTTGCTAATTTATAATTTTCCATTTTTCACCTCAATCAACATATTTCCCGTTTTGAACAGTAAAGTTTGATCTTCCTGTCACTCGGACACCTTCAACTTGATTGGAAGATACTTTTATCTTTAAATTTGGGTATCTTTCACTTAGTTGTTTTATTACTCCAGATGCCTTATCGGGATTACCTAAACCACTTAAACAAGTAGGATATACTCCACTTGGATTTGATTGATACAAGTGTAAGACTCCCTTAACTTCTTCGTTTGATAAACCTGCTTTTTCCACAGCTTCAACGAACTCATTTGCCACATCTTCCTCGGCATGACGAGTCGCAGACGCAATTTTACCAGAACTTTTAATCGCTCTATCTGGTTTTAACACATCTAAATCATCTAGACCAGCTTCTTTTCTAACTCTTGGAGAGCCTCCTTTAAATACTATGTCTTCTAGACCTTCTATATCTGTTTTTGCAACAGCAAGTGTGTCAGTTTCTGGAACTCCCCAATCCTCTCGTAAACGCGAAATTTCATCTGGGCCCCAATTTGTATCTTCCTCCTCAACCTTCCCAGCCTTAGTGGCTTCGGTATCCACCTCTTCTGGCTTCTGCACTTTCTTGCCAGCGTCAGGGGTGACTTCGGGTTGTCCCGCTTTGGGGAGGTCGGGCTCTTGCGCCTTGACCTTCGGAACGGCACTAGCACTAGCTGCCGCAGCGTCAATGTCCGGTTTGACCTTGGTTTCCATTTCTGGCTTAATCTTGGTCGGATTGACTTCGGCTGGGCGACTGACTTCAATGTCTGGCTTCTTGGTCACATCCACTTCTTTTGGACGACTGTTTGGTGACGCCACCTCGCTCGGACGAGCTTGGCTGACCTCCGGTTTCACCGTCTTGCCTGTATCAATCTCGCTCGGCTTGCTGTTGGTCTTATCCACCGCTGGACGGCTTGGATTGTCAATCTCGGGTTTCGCCGTTTTAGTGGTATCAATTTCTGGCTTCTTACTTGGACCAGTTATCTCTGGACTGCTTGCACGGTCAATCTCAGGCTTGCTTGTCTTCGTCACATCAAGCTCTGGCTTCTTGCTTGGGCTTGGTATTTCTTGATGTTGAGGCGTCTGAATCTCTGGTTTTGGCTTCTTGCCTGTACCAAGCGTAGACGGATCCACATCTGTGTCCGCATGGGTCTTCAAGCCTGCATTGCCTGCTGGCAGATCCACACCTTTCCCACTACTTGGCAAGTCCACATCAGCTCCACTGCCACCCTTGCCAAATCTTGCTCGGGCTTTATTGCCTAAGACATTCGAGCCATAACCAATCGCACGCCCTATTCCAAATTGGAGTGCTGCGCCCAAGGGGTCATCCTGCATCGCGGTCACCGTATGAGCGATGTCATTGGCATCATCGGCATAATTGACAACCTTGCCGACCGTCTGTACCGTCGTCGTTGCGGCTTTCCCTGTCTTGGCAAGCACGCTGGCATAGGTCGCAAAGCCACCGGTCGCTGCCGTCAAGACTGGGTCCACACCTGCCCAGATGCGCTCCCCGTCAGTCAACCGTTTCCCCGAAATGGTCTCCCCGCTAACCGCCTGATAACCGCTATCTGCCACCAGGTAAGCTGTCCCTGCTCCGATAAGGATAGGAGCGAGTGTTCCTCCGCTCAGGACACTCCCCGCGATAATGGCACCCACTGCTATCAATTTCAACCCACTGCAACCAGCCCTTGTTGTTCTCCTTCCAAGTCGAGCGCGCCCGCTCATACTCGCCGACTTGCGTCGGAAACATAGCTTCCATGAGTTGTTGGTCGCTCAAACCCTTGAGCTTTTCGTACTTCTCATGATCTTCTTTCTCAATCTTCGCCAAGCCTTCTTTTGCCAGCTTGAGTTTGGCATCGTAGAGTTCCTTGGCGGCGGGTATCGGGGTCTTGTCGCTATTGACAATATCTGAAATACTGTAGTGCTCCGTGGTGGTGTAAGTATGTGAACTAATTGGGCAAAACTGGAATGAGAAGCCAAACGGCGTAAAGAGAAAAATCGCCCCACTTATGAGTAAGTGGAGCGTCTTTTTTAGGCTCTATAATTTCTGTAGTGGGTAAAACCACTGTAGGAATTATGGAGTCTATTTTGTTGTAGAAAAAACCCCATAAGACCTATAATGAAAAAGTGACCAAACCCTCATTAGAAAGAATCTTATGGAACAATTAAATTTTATCACAAACATACTTGGAATGAATGACAAAAATATTATTATCTTAGATTATCTTGATGCTGGAACGCATAAAGAAGTCATTGCTAAGCTCGATTATCCTGCCTCTAAATGTCACAACTGTCAAGGACAAATGGCTAAATATGACTTTCAAAAAGAATCCAAAATCCCCTACCTCGAATGTGCTGGCTACAAGACTCTCATTCGATTGAGAAAACGCCGTTTCCGCTGTAAAGACTGTGGAAAATAGCTGTCGCAGAGACTTCCTTAGTCAAGAAGAATCACCAGATCGCAACCATCGTCAAACAGAAAATCACTCAAAAATTGATTGAGAAAGTCCCTATGACAGCTATCTCCGAAAGTTTATCTGTCTCCACTTCGACAGTCATTCGTCAGTTACATAAATTCAAATTTAAGACTGATCTTAACAACCTTCCAGAACACATGAGTTGGGATGAATATAGCTTCAAGAAAGGAAAGATGAGCTTTATTGCACAGGACTACGATACAAGAAAGATCCTAGCTATCCTAGATGGACGGACTCAAGCAACTATTCGCAATCATTTCCTTCGGTATTCTAGACAGGTAAGAAGTCGCGTGAAAGTCATTACCATGGACATGTTTAGTCCCTACTACGATGAGGGTTATTTATTTGGGTGGTTTTGTATCCAGAAAAACAGTGCCCGCACCACCGAGAACACTCTCCGGTACGAGGTGAGGGGTCGTTGTTTTTCTGTGTGGTGAAAAGTGGTTAGGCGGTTGGGGCGTCACGCCCCTAATGAATAACCCTCATAGAATACGCAGGCTTGAGAGCAGGGCGCGGTTAAAGAAAAAATCCGCCCCCACTGTAGAAGCCTGGAGGGCGGATTGTGGCTCCGACCGGCGTCGATCCGGTGACCTTACGATTTTCAGTCGCACGCTCTACCAACTGAGCTACAGAGCCTTGCGCATCGAAGCAGATACGCAACGACCGCGTCTTCGTGATGAATTTCTTCACCTGAATCACGCGGCCAGAGCGACCCCGACGGGACTTGAACCCGCGACCTCCGCCGTGACAGGGCGGCGCGCTAACCAACTGCGCTACGGGGCCTTGTTGGATTCGGCAGGGGTATAATCTGCTTCTTCAACATGGCTTTGCAAATCTGAGGATTTGCAAGTACCCCCAACGGGATTTGAACCCGTGCTACCGCCGTGAAAGGGCGGCGTCCTAGGCCGCTAGACGATGGGGGCCCAGTCGATGCGAACGGGTTCTTTTCATCCCGTCGTTCGAACCTCAACTAGTCTATGACAGATTTTTAAGCCGTGCAAGCCGGATTCTTCAAAAACTTCTTCATACCCGCCGCACTCCCCCTTCTAAGATACCCTGCTCACCTACATAGTTACTAGTCAGAAGGTATTTTATAGTCACCAGAAATTTCTCAAAATTTTTCTGAATAACCCCCGCAAACAGCACGAAATGACCGGGTAAGCGCCGCGCATCCCCTACACAGGTTCAGCAAAAAGGCGTAGAATATGCCGCGCGCACGCGCACACCATGATTTTGATACAAGAAATCCCCGCCGGTTTCGGGCTGTGCCGAAGACCCGGCGGGGATTCTTCATTGCGGCTCATGTACCGCAGAAAATCGTTGCGTACAGCTATTACTCGCCGCGCGAAATACGAATCATCTCATCACGGTCAACAACCTTCACACGCTCACGTGGCTCGCCCTTCGCATCCTGTGATGCTGCACCGAGCGCCTTTTCGTGATCGTCCAGACGGTGCCAGCCTTCCCAGGTGGTATAGCGAATGCCCTTAGAATCCAGGTAATCGCTGAAGGTGTCAGCATCCGGTTCGGGAGCGGTGTACAGGTTCTCGCGGTCCTCCAACAGGTGGGTGATGGTTTCAAGTGCATCGCCCTTTGTGGAGCCAATCAGACCCACCGGTCCGCGCTTAATCCACCCGGTAGCGTACAGGCCGGGCACGTGCTCGCCATTTTCATCGACCACACGGCCCTCAACGTTAGTAATCACGCCCTTATCAGCGTCATAGCCAACCTCGGGCAGCTCAGATCCGAAGTAACCGATCGCGCGGTACACGGCCTGCACGGGGTAGTCCACGAACTCGCCGGTGCCCTCGATACCGCCCTTACCGTCAAGCTTATTGCGTTCCATGCGGATGCCCACAACCTTGCCGTCCTCGCCCAGAATCTCGTGCGGGGACTGCAGGAAGTGCAGGTGCAGGCGGCGCGAAGCGGTCTGCTCGCCCTCCTCCTGGTCGGTAAGCCAGGTGGTGAGGGTCTTCATCATGGTCTTAACCTGGTTATTCGTCTGAATAGCCTCATCCGAAGCCTCGTCGAACTCGAAGTCCTCTTCGTAGAGCACAATATCGACATCGCGGGAATGAGAGAGCTCGCGCAGCTCCAAGGGGGTGAACTTGATCTGCGCGGGGCCGCGGCGGCCAAAGACGTGCACATCGGTCACGGGCGAAGATTTCAGCCCCTCGTACACGTTCTCGGGAATTTCGGTGACGAGCAGATCATCGGCATGCTTGGAGAGCACACGCGCAATATCCAGCGCCACGTTGCCGTTACCAAGCACCGCGATTTCCTTCGCGTTCAGCGGCCAGGTGCGCGGGTAATCGGGGTGACCGTCATACCACGAGACGAAATCGGCGGCGCCATAGGAACCATCCAGGTCGATACCCTCAATAGGCAGGGGCGCATCGTAAATAGCACCGGTCGCAAAAATAATGGCGTCATAATGCTCGCGCAGATCGACAAGGTTCAAATCCTTACCGTATTCGACATTGCCAAAGAATCGAATATCACCGCGGTCAAGTACCTTGTGCAGGGCGGTGATAATGCCCTTGATGCGCGGGTGATCGGGCGCCACACCGTAGCGAATGAGCCCAAAGGGCGCGGGGTAACGATCAAAAATGTCGATAGAAACCTCAACGGCTCCAGAGCGTACTTCCTCAGATTTGGTGAGCAGATCGGCGGCATAGATACCCGCAGGACCCGCACCGATAACGGCAACGCGCAACGGGCGTGCAGCTTCAGACACGTATTTTTCCTTTCAAAGTTCACCCATAGGGCGAGCTTAGCCTTAACATCCTTGCTTATTTTAGCGGTCATGCCTGAGCAAACGCAGGAAACATGAGCTGAACCACTCAAAAGACACATTTTTCATGTTTTTATCCCAAGGATTTTGAAGGCTCCATCATTAATATTCCTGTCATGACTTCGGAATATGTGTGCGAGCACAAAATTCGTCGCCTGCGTTACGAGAACACACTAAAAGTTCAGGATGCTCATAGCGAGCACCTAAGGGTGCATCGCCTCCCAGGCGATGAGGGACCCCTTGTCAAGCGAAGCATGAGCATCCTGAACTTTATAACGGTCATCAGCTAGGCAGCAGCGACTTTACGACTCTCGACGGGGTATTCCGCATCCGGTTCGCCAGTGAGGCGGTTGCGCAGATCGCGACGCACCAGCTCGATGGACCACAACCAGACGATATGACCGAAGAACTCAGAGAGATGCTCCCCCAAAGGTTGCTCCCAGGGAACGGGCACAACACCCATTGCGGGCATGATAATGACGTGGAAGAGAATATCGAGCACAATACCGAAGGCGACACCATGCCAGAGTTTGATTTTCGGCCAGTATTCCGCCACCACGCTATAGAGCACGCCAAAGAAGATTGAGAAGGCGAAGTGCACAATAAAGCTCATATATGGCAGATCGTTACCCAGATATGAGTAGGTTTGATGCGTGATTTCTGGCGAGAACCCAAACATCTCCAGAAGCGCTTGGGGCGGGTTTGTTGCATTGCGTTCGGGGGTGCGCGGCGGGAAGGGAACTTCCCAACCAAATTTGACGATACCACCGAAGATACCGGCGAGAACGCCTACGAAGGCGGCGGTTCCGAGGCGGCGGCGTACCGGATCGGTCACGGTTTTGAAAGATACTCTGATCTTTTCTTTCGCCGAGTTAAGGGCGTTCATGATGTCTCCTATAGCTTGCGCGTTATAGAGTGTGTTGTCCGCCGTCTACTGTATGGGAGCGCAACCCGAAAGTCTATAGAACACCACATAAAGCCACAAAAACCCTAATAGTTATTTTCTCCTGACCTGCATATTTGCAAGGTAAAGTTTCTCAAAATATTTTTCCGTCATAAAACGCAATAAAACCCACCGATACAGTCTCGGTGAGTTTTATTAGCCCGCGAGCAGGTGGCTTTTGGCACGAACAGGTAGGAAAATCCTACCTTTTCGGCGAAATCCTACCTGCTCGCGGAATGAATATAGGGGTTAGACTGCGTGAAACTCCACGACTAATTCTTCGCGCTCACCAAAACGTACAAGGTGACGTTCCAGCACGCCTGCAAGGTTCTGTGCTTTCTCGTCGTCTTCGGCACGAACCTCCATGATGAGCGCATGGTTCGCATCATCGGCCACCAGGTCGCCATACCCGCGAAAGATACCGTCGCGATTAAAGATTAAGCGCAATCCGCCAGGAATTTCCTCGGTGCTAATTTTGCGGCCCATATGTGAGCCAAGCTGTTTAATATAGCGCGCCGGGCGGTCGGTACTGACTGTGGAACGCTGACGAACGGGCAGAGATTCTGCGGCTGGATACTCACTCATAACAACCTTCTTCATGCTTCAGGATGCGCGCCCAGCGCCAATTCCCAGGCGGCACATATCATCCTTAGGTAACCCTTATCTTAGCAGTGTTGCGAGCGTGTGCCGATGGGGTTTCGCCTACAGCGCGGGTGGTACCCTCGCGGAAAACTGATCGCCTAAAAGCGACCATCATTCGCAGACGCAAAGAAGTAGCCTTTTACGGGTTATTCCCCCTAGAATGTTGTAGTAACAAGAGCGTCACGCCCCACGGCTGGCGCTTTTCTTATGCGCATTCCCAACCGGCGGATGCGCGCCCTACGAGAGTATCTACGGATTTTCACGAATGTCTTCTGAGAACACCGCGGCTCCCCAGACGCCTAAACCCAGCAGTTCGGGCGGCGCACTGGACCGTTACTTCAACATTACCGAGCGTGGCTCAACTATCAGCACCGAAATTCGCGGCGGTTTAGCGACCTTCTTCGCCATGAGTTATATTGTGGTGCTCAACCCGCTTATTCTCGGCCTCACGCCCGATTCGTCCGGACGTTCCCTCGGCGTGCCGCAAGTTGCCGCCATGACCGCGCTTGTTGCAGGCGTGATGACCATTCTTCTGGGCGTTTACGCCAAACATCCCTTCGCGATGGCGGCGGGGCTGGGTGTGAACGCACTGTTGGCGACTACGATAGCCACGACTCCTAACCTCACCTGGCCGCAGATTATGGGGTTGGTCGTGTGGGCGGGTGTGCTCATGACCGCCCTCGTGCTGACCGGTTTCCGCACCGCCGTTTTCGATGCCGTGCCCGAGAGCCTGAAAACCGCGATCGTGGTGGGTATCGGGCTCTTTATCGCCTTTGTTGGGCTGGTGAACGCCGGAATTATTCGCCGTGCAGAGACCGGCTCAACCCCTGTTGTGTTCGGTGTTCACGGGCATCTGCTTGGCTGGCCCACTCTCGTGTTCATTGTGGGGTTGTTCCTGACCATTATTCTGTATGTTCGTCAGGTGCGCGGTGCTATTCTCTATGGCATGTTCGCATCCACGGCGCTTTCGCTTATTCTGGAGGCGATCGCCCCCTCCGGCAGCGTGCAGGCTAACCCGCTTGGCTGGTCGCTTAACGTGCCCACCTGGGACGGCAGCGGTTTTGGTCTGCCTGATTTCTCGCTTCTGTTCTCCGCAGATCTTTTCGGTGCCTTCAGTTCTTTGGGTGCAATGGCCTCAATTTTGCTGGTGTTTACCATCCTTATTTCGGCGTTTTTCGATGTGATGGGCTCTATCATGGGTATGGCGGTCGAAGCCGGTTCTATCGATGAAGACGGCAAGATCGAAGACATTGACCGTCTGCTTCTGGTAGATGCGCTGGGCGCGGTCGCCGGTGGCGGCACCTCAACCTCAACCAACCAGGTATTCGTGGAGTCGGCAACCGGTATTGGCACAGGTGCCCGCACAGGTCTGGCAAATGTGGTGACGGGTGTGCTCTTCCTGGGCGCTATTTTCCTCTCTCCCCTGGTGACGATTGTCCCCTTTGAGGCGGTCGCCCCCGCAATGGTGTTCGTCGGGTTCCTGATGGTGCGCCAGGCGGTTAATGTTGATTGGAACGATCTTGCCCTGGGAATTTCGGCGTTCTTGACGATCGTCATTATGCCGCTGTCGTATTCGATTGCGCACGGTATTGGTGCCGGGTTTATTTCGTACACGGTTATCCGTGTGGCGACCGGTCGCGGACGTGAGGTGCACTGGCTCATGTACGTAGTTTCGGCAGTGTTTGCGGTGCATTTCGGAATGGGCCTGATTGAGGGGTGGATGCGCTAGAGCATCTTTCTCCCCCCTCCCATCGTAAAAAGAGCCTTGATCGTGAAAACTTCAGTCACGATCAAGGCTCTTTTTATCACCCACTTTTACCCCTTAAGGCGGATATACGTCCCCACACCCGCTAAAGACCTGGGAATTTCCTGTCAGTAGCGCATTGAGGGTTAAACGTCATAGAATAATGTGGTAACAAAAGCGTCACACCCGCCATAAGGGTTGGACGCTTTTCTTATTGCGGCGCAAACCCGCGCGCGCATCCTACGAGAGTATCTACGGATTTTCACGAATGTCTTCTGAGAACACCGCGGCTCCCCAGGCACACAAGCCCAACGCATCGGGCGGCGCACTGGACCGTTACTTCAAAATCACTGAACGAGGCTCATCTATTTCAGCCGAGATTCGTGGCGGTCTCGCCGCGTTCTTCGCTATGAGTTACATCGTCGTCCTCAACCCCCTGGTGATCGGCACCGGCGCAGACTCGGCGGGAAATACCCTTGGCGTGCCGCAGGTCGCCGCAGTTACCGCGCTCGTCGCCGGCGTGATGACTATCCTCATGGGTGTTATTGCTAAACAGCCTTTCGCGATGGCGGCGGGACTGGGCGTCAACGCGCTGCTGGCGTCCACGATCGCAACCACCCCCGGGCTGACGTGGGCAGATATTATGGGCTTGGTGATTATCGCCGGTCTTATTATGACCGTGCTGGTGCTCACCGGCTTCCGCACCGCCGTATTCGAGGCGGTCCCCGAGAGCCTCAAAACCGCGATCGTGGCGGGAATCGGCTTCTTTATTGCCTTTATCGGACTGGTTGATTCCGGGATTATCCGCCGCATGCCGGATGCCGCAGGAACCACCGTTCCCGTCTCGTTCGGCGTGGGTGGTCACCTACTTGGCTGGCCTACTCTCGTGTTTATTTTCGGTCTTTTCCTCACAATCGCCCTGTTTATTCGCAATGTGCGCGGCGCTATCCTCATTGGCGTGGTGGCTTCTACCGCGCTGTCTATCATCCTAGAGGCTGTTTTCCATATAGGCAGCGGCAAGGGAAACCCGACCGGCTGGTCGCTCAACGTTCCCGCGCTCAATAATTTTTCCTTCTCAGCCCCCGATTTCTCGCTTATCGGGTCTGCACGATTCGGTGCGTTCGGCGCTATCGGCGTGCTGGGCGCATCCCTGCTGGTGTTCGCTATTCTGCTCTCGGTCTTCTTTGACGCCATGGGCGTTTCGGTAGGCTTAGCAACCGAAGCGGGCACCATCGATAAGGACGGCAAGGTCGAGAACATTAACGAGGTGCTGCTCGTGGATGCGGTCGGTTCCGTGGTCGGTGGCGGCGCATCCGGCTCTGCAAACCAGATTTTTGTGGAGTCGGCAACCGGTATTGGTGAGGGTGCCCGCACAGGTCTAGCAAATATCGTAACCGGTGTGCTGTTCCTGGTGGCGATTATCGCCTCGCCGCTGGTGACGATCGTTCCCTTTGAGGCCGTCGCCCCCGCTCTGGTAGTTGTTGGGTTCCTGATGGTGCGCCAGGCCGTGCATATCGACTGGCAAGACTGGGGTCTAGGCATCCCGGCGTTCATGACCATTATTTTCATGCCGCTGTCGTACTCGATCGCTAACGGTATTGGTGCAGGGTTCGTCTCCTACGCCTTTATCCGCCTGGTTCAGGGTCGCGGGCGCGAGGTGCACTGGCTCATGTACGTAGTTTCGGCGGTGTTCGTTATCTACTTCGGCATGGGTATTATCAACGGTCTCACGCACTAGCGTTGGCTGAAATCCCGGGTGTATATCGGGTGTAAAAAGGCTCTTTTTGAAGAGAAGCGGCGGAAAACTACGCTTTATTCAAAAAGAGCCTTTTATACACCTATGGGGGGTGTGGATATGCACTCGAAAACGTCAGAAATTTCACGGCTGCAGGTATACAATTTCACCCGTTTTTCCTGGTATTCTTCGCATAGGTTTACTTTCAGGTAGACCCAATTCAACGCACCTATACACGCAGACAACGCGTTTGAATGCGAACCAGCCCCGCCCTCTTGCTCAGAGACGGCGCGGGCTGGCTCAGGTTAAACCAAGAATTCTATCGGTCGCTTGGGCGGCATAATTCTTTCATGATGCGCTCGGCCCTCTCTTGTGCACGCTCATCCACCACGCCAATATCGCATGCGTGCAGCAGGTCTGCCGCCACGTGCAGGCGCAGCACGCGCGGAAGGGTAAAAACCTCGCGCAAAATCACGTTCGCCCGCTCGGGTGGGGCAGGTTCCAGGATCCAATTCGGGGCAAATTTTGTGAGGTCACTGGGCAGAATGTAGGCGTCTATTAGAGGGGTTTTCATCCCCGAAAGTTCGTGCCGAACCCCGGTGAGCGCGAGCGCATCCGCACCCGTTCGCAGCAAGTCGCTCGTATCGTAGGGTGCCACGTAGTAGTGCGCAGTCATCCCGGTGCGGTGCGTGTACTGCCGGAGCGCATCGAGCCCGTGAGCGCAGAGGATGCGGGCGCGTTCGGCGGCGCTGCGGCGCGCATCCGGGGTAAGCAGGTGCCCTCCCCCGTTGAAATAGAGGGCGAGCTCATCGAAAGATTCCTGCGAGATAACGTCACTCATGGCATAAACATAGCAAACGCAGGACTAGTTTTTGAGACTTTCATCAAGGAAGCTCACAATGTAGTCAGGATTCAAGCTCTGCGCCCTGGGCTGGGATTTTCACCGTTTTCTGATCAGGCACGACTTATGAGTCCTTTCACCAGGCGTTCCGCTTCCCGCTCGCTTCTCGGGTCTGTAGAGACTAGGAGATCGACCGCAACGTGCAGGGGGCGAATCTTAGGTAACTCTTTGACTGCGCGAAGAATAACGTTGGCATCCTGTGCCGGAACTTCACGCAGTGCGTAGATAAATTTCAGGGATTCGAGATTGTGGGGAGTCACATATGCTTCTACGGTAGCCCCGTAAATTTCCGAATATTCGTGGCTGACACCCGTAAGCGCTAATGTTCGTTCGTCCATCAAGTCATGCAGGTCAACAGAAGGCACAGCATAGAATTGAAGTTTCGCATCTGCACGCACTGCATACTGCCTAAGAGCTTCTACCCCACGTTCGGAGAGGTTATGTGCACGTTCTTTGGCACGGCGGCGTGCATCGGGGGTAAGGGATGCACTGTTACCGTCAAGATAGGCGGCAAGTTGATTGAAGGATGACATCGAGATTTTGCGCCCATGTGCGGAGTGATGCTCGTGCGGGTTATCTGAAACCATCCACCGCCCGGCAATTTTTTGTCCACTCAAAGATCCTCGTTCAAGGCGTGCACGCACGCTTCGGGGGCTCACCCCGGCGTGCTGGGCATATTCCGCGACCGACATCATGGCAAAAACATACCATAAGAGGAATATTTCTGCCATGCTACCCGATCGGGAGGAACTTAGCTGACCTCACCGTCCAGGTAGTACCAGGTGCCGTTTACTTTCTCGAAGCGGGATTTTTCGTGCATGGTGCCTTTCACCCGTTCTTCGGCGGGCGTGCCGGGAACTGAGCGGTAGTACGCCGCGAACTCGACCGTGCCCGCCGCATCGAAGGGACCGCCCGAAGAGCCCAGGATATCCAGCCGGTACCAGCGCAGCGTTTCGTCCAGCGTTAACTCGGTGGGGCGCGTATGCGGGTGCCAGCTTGCCAGCAGGTAGGGAGCATCGTGCAGGGCGAAGGCGGTGAACCGCGAGCGCATCAGAGCCAGCGGCGTGGGCGCGTTCAGGGTTCCGGATGCGGCAAATTCGCCCAGGTACCGCCCGCAGCAGGCACCGTATACCTCGCCGCTTGTGCAGGGGCAGCGGGTTTGAGGATCATACAGGGTTGTTTCGCTCATGCACCCCATTCTAAAGGGCTACCAGGTTCGGGCATGCGAGAACCCGCCCATCCCGGCGGTCAAACCGGAGAGGGGCGGGTTCTGCACTGTTTTCAATATATTGCGGAGGAAACTCTGAGGCAGAGTTGGTTAGTTCGCGATAGCGCGTGCCGGGGTGTCTGCCGTGGAGGGCTTACCCACGTAGGCACCGCGGTACCTCGCGGCCGGGTGGGAGTCTGCGACCTTAGTCTGGCCCTTGCCGAACAGGCTTTCGCGCAGGGTCTCACCCTCATAGGAGGTGCGGTAGCGCCCACGCTTTTGCAGCTCAGGAACCACGAACTCGATGAAGTCCTCGAATGAGCCGGGCGAAACGTGGTATGCCAGGTTAATACCGTCCAGTCCGCCTTCATCAATCCAGCGTTCGAGCTCGTCGGCCACCTGCTGCGGGTCGCCCACAATAACCTCGCCCATACCGCCAATAGTGCAGTGCTCGGCAATATCCTTACGCGTCCACTGCTTATCCTTGGCCTGCAGGGTGAAGGGGGTGAGGAAGGACTGAATCGACTCGGTCTTCACATAGTTGAGTACCTCGTCTTCGTCGAACTGGGAAAGATCCACACCGGACCAGCCACCGATAATGGCCTGCGAAGATTCCAGGTTCACGTACTTGCGGTACTCTTCGTACTTTGCCTTCGCCTTCTCTTCGGTTTCGTCCACAATGATGGAGAGCATCGCGAAAACCTTGATTTCGTCGCGGCCGCGGCCGTTCTCTTCGGCGCGGTCACGAATGCGGTCGGTAATAATGCGGGTCAGATCGGGGCGCAGCGCACCGATAAACACAACCTCTGCGTGCTTGCCCGAGAACTTCTGCCCGCGGCTGGATGCGCCCGCCTGGAAAATCACGGGGGTACGCTGGGGGCTGGGTTCGGTCAGACCCGCGCCAGGCACGCTGAAGTACTTGCCCTTGTGCTGAATCGGGTGCACCTTGGCGGGGTCGGCGTAGATGCCTTTCTCTCGGTCTTTGACAACGGCGCCGTCTTCCCAGGAGCCTTCCCAGAGTTTGTAGCAGACATCCAAGAACTCTTCGGCGAGTTCGTATCGGGTATCATGCTCAATCTGGGTTTCGAGGCCCTGACATTCGGCAGCAGAAGGCAGGTATGAGGTCACCACGTTAAAGCCCACACGCCCGTTAGTGAGGTGGTCGAGAGAAGCGTACTTGCGTGCGAGCGTGTAAGGCTGCTCGTAGGTGACGGCTGAGGTCACGCCAAAGCCTAGGTGCTCGGTCACGGCGGCCATTGCGGAGATCTGCATAAACGGATCGTTCACGGGCACCTGCGCACCGCCTTCAATAGCGGGTGCGGCGGAGTTCTTGTAAATATCGTAGATGCCTACAACATCGGCTAAGAATACGCCGTCAAAGAAGCCCTTCTCAAGGATCTGTGCTAGGTCAGTCCAGTATTTGATGGTGTTGTACTCGGTAGCCCGGGAGCGGGGGTGGCGCCAGAGGTCGAAGCTCTGGTGACCCACACAGGTCATGTCGAATGCGTTAACTGCGATGCGCTTCTTCTGCTCAGCCATCTACGTTCCTTTCGCGAATGTTCGGGTGTTCCTGCACCCCGCGCGCCGCCTCCTTATAGGTGGTGACCTTCTTGGTAGTCCAAGTTGTGCAGGTGGCGCATTCGCGCCGTACTTGCTTCGTATCCCTTGAAGCCAGATCATCATCTGGGGCACCCCGCTACGGGAGAGGGTTGCCGCCCGGCTAGCCAGAGCTTTACGCCGGGACTCATAATCCTTGATTTTGAGTGTATAAGGGGTGCCGTGGTTGGTGCGATATTATGACGAATATTAATGTTTGTGACTGTCGCCCGTAATGTTACGCACCACAAACGCAACGTAAAGACATCTTGCGACATATTCTTGGCGCACCGCGGGCGCTCTGCCCTACCGTTGAAGGGTATTACCCATCCAGAGCGATTGAGAGACCTGGCTCCACGACATCGCAGCAACCCGAGTGCGGGTGCTAACGCCAGGAACGATGGACGTGAGATGACGCAAACACATGCAGCCGTACTCACTGCGGCACAGAACACCACGGCACAACCTATCGCCTTCGAGTCCGTAGGCCAGTCTTTCCCACAGCCGGGCAAAGGCACGCACGAGGTTCTGCGTGACGTATCGTTTACCGCCGCAGAAGGCGAGATTATCTCGGTGATCGGTTCGTCAGGATGCGGCAAATCAACGCTGCTGCGTGCCGCCGCCGGACTGAACCGCATCACGAGCGGGCGAGTGCGCATTGGCGAACGCGAGGTGAAGGGGCTTGATGACCGCGTGGCGATCGGTTTTCAGGAACCGCGCCTGCTGCCCTGGCGCACCGTCGCCGATAATGTGGCGCTCGGGCTGCCGCCGGGAACCCCGAAAAATCAAGGCACAAGAGATGTGCAGCGCCTGCTGAATCTTGTGGGGCTAAGCGAGTACGGAACCCACCATCCGCGCGAGATTTCCGGCGGCATGGCACAGCGTGTTTCCCTGGCGCGGGCGCTGGCTCGCAACCCCGGGGTGCTGCTGCTCGATGAGCCGTTCGGTGCACTCGATGCGCTGACCCGCATCAACATGCAGGATTTACTGCTCGACATTCACCGGCAAGACCCGACCACGATTCTGCTCGTCACGCACGATGTAGAAGAAGCGCTGTACCTCTCGGACCGGGTGATCGTACTCGGCAAGAGTTCAGCCGATGCGCCCGCCACGATCCAGCGCATCGTCACGATAGATACGCCGCGACCGCGTGATCGCGCCGATAGTAAGCTCACAAGCCTGCGCGCCGAGCTTCTTGCCGAGCTGGGCGTGAACGAACGCTAGGTCTTGCGGGCCGCACGCGCATCGTTGTTATAGACGCAAGCTGGCGGTTGCCCGAGTAATTTCGGTAAATCCGGCGTGCTTAGCCTCTCTCCTCCCGTGAATTTTCGTGGATTTTACACACTTACCGAGCGAATGATCGCTCTATATTCAGTCGCAACGCTACCCCAAGGAACCCCCATGAAACCCATCACCCGCGCCGAAGCCCTCAAAGGATTCTTCGCGTTTACCGCTCTCACCACCGTTCTTGCCGGATGCGCCGGTGAAGGCGCCGGAACACCCGGTGCAGGTGCACCCAAGAGCAAAGACACAGTCACCATTGACTACGCAACCTATAACCCGCTCTCGCTGATTATCAGGAAAAAGGGCTGGCTAGAGACCGTGCTCTCAGAGCAGAACAAGAAAGTCGAATGGGTTAAGTCAGCAGGGTCTAATAAAGCCAACGAGGCGCTGCGTTCCGGGAATATCGACGTCGGCTCAACCGCCGGATCCGCCGCCCTGCTAGCACGGGCGAACGGTTCGCCCATCAAGGTTATTGACCTGTATTCGCAGCCCGAATGGTCGGCGCTCGTCACAACGAAGGATTCCGGCATCACGAAAGTCAGCGATTTGAAGGGCAAATCGGTGGCGGTTACCAAGGGTACCGACCCCTACTTCCTGCTCCTGCAGGCGCTCAAACAAGAGGGTATTTCCGCCAAAGAGGTGACGATTCAAAATCTCCAGCATGCCGACGGGCGCACCGCACTGGATAAGGGACAGGTGAACGCGTGGAGCGGACTTGACCCGATCATGGCGAGCGCCGAGGTCGAAAACCAGGACGTGCTCTTCTACCGCAACCTGGACTTCAACACGTACGGGTTCCTCAATGCCACCGAATCTTTCCTCAAAGACAACCCGGATGCGGCGCAGGCGATCGTGAACGTCTACGAATACGCCCGGCAGTGGGCACTGGCGAACACGGAAGAAGCCACCACCATTGTTGAAGAAGAATCCGGTATTAAACCCGATACCGCCAAGCTCGTGATGGAGCGTACCCACCTGGATATTGACCCGGTTCCGTGGGATAAACAGGTGCAGGTGCTCAAGGGTGTTGGCCCGATTCTGGTGGAATCCGGCGACGTTCCCAGCCAATCCGATGTGGACCAGGCGCTGGTCAGCATTGTGGATAACAGCTTTGCGAAGAAGGCTGATCGTGCCGCAGTCGAGAAAGTTCAGAAGGCGGTGAGCAAGTAATGAGTGTGACTCTTAAACGTTCTGGCGGGCAGGCTTCGATACGGGAGTCAGCGGTTCAGGAGAGTTCAGACCAGAAGGTTCAAGTGCTGGACGCGGTCGCCGAAGGAGCGGCGGCACCGGCGGGGGTGCATCCGGAAAATTCGGATACGCGCACCCGCAAAAAATCACGTGAACCCCGTGTGAATACGTCGGTAAAGCGTTTTTCACCGAAGAAGCTGGTGGGTCTGCTGCTGCCGGTTGCGCTGATTGCTCTCTGGTATGGCCTGAGCACCGCCGGGGTGTTTACGGCGGTTCAGCTGCCCTCGCCCACGAAGGTGATTGCCGCCGGTTTTGAGCTAGCGCAGCGCGGTGACCTTCTGACTCACGTAGCGATTTCGACGCAGCGCGTCCTGCTGGGATTCTTGATCGGCGCCGTATTGGGCTTGGTTTTGGGTGCGTTGATTGGGATTTCGGTACCCGCGCGGCTTGTAGCCGCACCCACGATTGGGGCCCTGCGCGCCGTGCCTTCGCTGGCGTGGGTTCCGCTTCTGCTGCTGTGGGTGGGGATCGGCGAAAACTCTAAGGTAACGCTGGTTGCTATTGGCGCTTTCTTCCCCGTGTACACCACCGTTTCGGCTGCGTTGGCGCACGTTGATGTGAAACTCGTGGAGGCGGCACGCGCCTTCGGGCTCAAGGGTATTCGCCTCTTCACGACGGTTCAGCTGCCTGCCGTGCTCCCGTCGGTGGTTTCCGGGCTTCGGCTGGCGCTCGCTCAGGCCTGGCTGTTCCTGGTTGCGGCGGAGCTGCTGGGCGCCTCTATGGGTCTGGGGTATCTGCTGACGGATTCGCAGAATAATGGGCGCACCGACCGGCTGTTGCTTTCAATTGTGCTGCTCGCTATCTTGGGCAAGCTCACGGATGCGCTCATCGGCGTTTTTGAACGCTGGGTGAAGGCGAAGTATCCTACTCACTAAATCTGTGAGGGCGGATGCACTTCACGGGGGCTAGGTTCCGGGAGCAATAGTTTGCAGCGGGAGTGTGTTTAACGCTCCCGCTGCAATTCTTCGCTCCCGTTTTATGAAGAACGCCGATTTATTTAGGAAATGAGATCCATTTCGCGGGCGTCATCCGCAGTGATGGGGTTTATTTCCACCTTGGGCTCAGGGATAGTCTCGTCAGCACCTCGTCCAAACACAGCTCCAAAGCTCAATTTTTTCAGGTCGCTTGGTGCCGTCAGCCAGCCTTTCATTCCGTCACGGTTAAGATCAAGAGCGTAGATTCCATGGTCGATTTCGCCATTACCGTTGAGATCAACCGGTCCATCCGCTGGCCTCGGTACAGCCTCTGGATTGGGCCGATACAGGTACCCACGAGCTTGGGGACCAAAGCCTTTGCGTTCGTCCAAGACCCATTCGTTAAGGGTCGGCATATCCTGCTGCAGGTATCCGAAATATTTGGTTCCATCAGCCTTGGGAATGCCAGTGAGCTGATAGTTATAATTCATCACGCTGAAGTACTGTGGTTTACCTTTTTCGCCTTTCTCATCGGCATCACCGCCGTGCTGCAGGCCGAGGTTGTGTCCCAGCTCGTGAATAAAAGTACCCACGCGAATATCGCTCATATTACCTTTATTGTTATTCCAGTGTGTCTTCCCCACAGTCACCATGAAATCACGACCTCCCAATTGTCCCAATCCTGATGAACCGCTCTCCCCATTTTGTTGTTGCACGTAGTAGTCGCCCCAAACCATATAATGAAAGAGTCCATCACGACGCTGATTAAAATGAGAAGCTTTAAACCTGGCCCAGTTCCCAGGGTTGTTACCTATATCGTCGCTGAGCACTTGCCACTTGACCTGTTCGCCTCCTCCCAAGTTGTACTTAGGTCCCCGGGCGGCACCGGCATCCAAGTGCAGATTAATACCCGTTCTGCCGTCGGGATTGCTGATATTTATATCCGCGAAAGATTGCACGATTCGATCCAGTTCTTCCTCACTGGCAAGCTCACCGGGCATATAATCCATCTCGACAAAAATGTCTTTATGGTTGGGATCCGCGCCCATCTTAGGGAAATCGATCTCTGGTATGCCATCGTTGTTGATATCGTACCCGTCTCTTTCCAGCTCGTCGGGAATATGATCGCCGTCGCGATCACCCGAGTTGGGGCTCTGAACGGGATCTATATTCTGGTTCTGCGCGTGCGCAGGCTGAGCGGGCTTCGCCTCCACCGCAGAAACGGGCAGAGAATTCAGAGGAGCAACAAGCACCAGGCTGACAAACGCCAGCATCAGGCGCACTATAGTACGTAATTTCATGAGAGATATTCCTTATGTCGTTGTGTTGAGCGAGAGGAAATCTTACATAGAGAGTGAAGTGAGTGGTATTCATCGGCGAGAGCCTGCGGGTGTTGCGGGTTCTCGAATGCGAATACAT
Source organism: Rothia dentocariosa ATCC 17931 (assembly GCF_000164695.2). Taxonomy (NCBI): domain Bacteria; kingdom Bacillati; phylum Actinomycetota; class Actinomycetes; order Micrococcales; family Micrococcaceae; genus Rothia; species Rothia dentocariosa. The sequence continues at coordinate 1,243,280 of NC_014643.1, read as the reverse complement.
CTTGGGCGGCATCACGATGCCGTTTGAGCAAGAAAGTGGTATATGAACGGTTGTGCGGGGTAAAGCCCGGGAGCGAAGAGGTGCAGCGAGAGCGTGTTTCATCTGACTCATTGCCTCGCCAGCTTCGGAATGTTATGTATGTCCTCGCACGCTCGGAATAACATCCCTCAGCAGCTACACCTCTTCGCCCCCGTTTTAGGAAGAACGCCGAATGATTTAGGGAATAAGGCCCAGGTTGCGGGCGTCATCCGCAGTGACCGGGTTTTCTTCCGCTTCAGGCTGAGCCACAGGACCGCCAGCTCCAGCCTGAGTAGGCGTCATATCAAAGTTGAGCTTCTTCAGATCACTGAGAGCAGTTAGCTCATTTAGTATCCCATCGCCATTGAGATCTACCGAGACCGGAGAATTATCAATAACGCCGTTCCGGTTGAAATCGATGGGTTGATTTGCGGGCTGAGTACCGTCTTTCCCATTTTTATCTTTGTGCGTATACAGGTATTCGCCCGCTTGGGGGCCAAAGCCGTCGCGCTCGTTCAGTGCCCATTCGTTAAGGGTTGGCATATCCTGCTGCAGGTATCCGAAGTATCGGGTTCCGTCCGCCTTGGGAATGCCAGTGAGCTGATAGTTGTAATTCATCACGCTGTAGTACTGAGGCTTGCCGTTGAAATCGTCAGTACCGCCGTGCTTCAGGTTGAGGTTATGCCCCAGCTCGTGGATAAAAGTGCCCACGCGAATATCGCTGTTGGCTCCTTCCCAATAGGTTTTCCCAACGGTCACCATGAAACCGGGAGAGCCTACAAGCCCTACTCCTGATGAGTTTCGATTTCCGGTTTTATTATCCACATAGTAATCGCCCCAGATCATGTAGTCGAAACCGCTGTTGTAGCGGGCAGAATCAAAATTACGAGCCCTGATATTTGCCAATTCCCCAGAAGACTTCATATTGTTGGTGAGCATTTGGTGCGGAACCTCGTTGCCGCCTCCCAAGTTATACTTGGCACTCCGGGCAGAACCTGCATCTAGGTGAAGATTAACGCCTGCCCTGCCGTCAGGGTTAGTAACATTCAAGTCAGCAAAAGACTGCACGATGCGGTCCAGCTCTTCCTCACTGGCAAGCTCACCAGGCATATAGTCCATCTCAACGAATACATCCTTGTGGTAGGGATTTGCACCCATTTTCTTGTAATCGACTTCAGGTCTACCATCACCATCAGCATCGTATCCGTTGATTTCCACACTGTCGGAAAGCCCGTCACCGTCAGTATCAGGTGAAGTCACCTTCGGGGCGACACCCGGGTTACCAGGGGCGACTGGCAACGTGTCTGCCGAGGCGGGCAGGGAATTCAGAGGGACGAGAAACACCAGGCTGACGAATGCCAGCATCAGGCGCGCTATAGTACGTAGTTTCATGAGAGATATTCCTTGTGTCGTTGTGTTGAGCGAGAGGAAATCTTTCTATGAGTGAGCGGTATTCATGGTAGGGAACCTATGGTGTGGCAGATTCCCACATGCGACAATGCGCATTAGTGGCATTGTGGTGCCGTTTGAGCAAGAGAGTGGTATATGAACGGTTGTATATGAATAACCGATAGATAAGATTTCACCTGCATCCTAGCACCGTAAAATTTTATAAATCTGTGACATAAAACAAGTTTTGGGAGCGGACCCTATCACAGGAATAAGTAAAGGTTTCCGGCAACATAACCCGTTCCCGCACGCTGGCAGCATACAAGGCTAGCGAATAAGACCTTGCTCTCGTGCATCATCAGCCGTTATGAGATTAATCTCAATCTCTGGTGAAGGTTCAGGGCTTATCTCACGTCATATCTTCCGCATAATTTGAGGATGCTCAGATCGGGGTGAGTGAGCGTTTTATCGTAAAGATTTCATGTGTATCTTACATTGTTTAGGATTTTTGGGGTATATCCCGTAAAATCATTAATGGCGTGTAATCCGAGCGCCACTTATTCACCCAACCACTCATAGGAGTCATTGTGACCCACGCATCTACGCGGGGAGGTCTAACGCGCCGTCGTGTTCTGGCGGGCGCCGCATGGACAACCCCAATTATTGTTTCTTCCGCTGTAGTTCCGGCTTATGCGGCTTCGTATGATGACACACGCCCTGACTACGGTATTTTTACTCAGGCGTTCGTCACCCACCAGGAACAAGCCTATGACAACTTCCTGGGGCTAGATTCATTTAGCGGCCCAGTTGCGAACGAGCAGGCCAATGTTCCGGCAGGTTCCAGTGGTCTCTACTCGGCTGGCGGCGGTAAGTTTACCCCCGGCGGCAGCATCGGCAAGGCAAAATGGGGTGGCGCTGGTTTCTGGTTCTCAGCACCCAAGGCAACCACTAAAGACGGTAAGCAGACGTACTACTCGGGCACCACTACCCTGCTCGCCGGTGCGCGCCTACGTTTGGAGTACCGTTTCGTTTTCCCCACCTCGTTTGAGGCCGACGGCATTGAGCCTTCGCCCTGGGACAAAAACACTGAAGATTTTGCGGCTTCTCTCACCGTTAACCCCACGTCAGAAAACGGCGATAACCCTAAGCTCGTCGCCTTCAACGGTGGTGCTATGTACGGTACCTTCAGCGAAATGACATCTAACGGTAACGAGCTGATAGGTTACGTTGATATCAAGCTTGAGCAGGATGTTGTAGCTTCCAGCCACAATGGCGGCGGAACTCAGGTTTACAACCAGATCTTGGCCAGCCAGTTCGGTACACATTTTGAAGATATCCATCTCGAACACTACGGACTGACCACCACCCTGACGATCCTCAACGGTACTCTGCGCTATGAGCCCGAGAACGGTGCCCCCAAGAGTGATATTGACCTGACCGGTCAGCAGGCTGTGGCCTCCATCGATCATGTTGGCGAACCTGAGAATCCAGATCCGAGCACTCCCAGCACCCCCAGCGACAAGTCAAAGTCCAACTCGACGGGATCAACGGGTGACCAGAAAAACAAGGATCAAGAGAGCGACTTCACCGTCCGTAACGACATTCAGATCGATCCTAACGACTGGTTATCCGGGCAGAAAAACCCTAACGGAGCCTCGAAAGGCTCAACCAACGCACAAAAACAGAACTAATCGGTAATTTTGGGTGAGTAAACGGCACTCCCACCGGGTAAATCCTCTTAACGAGGCGCATCCCGGTGGGAGTGTTTTTCTTGCACTGTTCGCGAGCAGGTGGTTTTTGACCCGAGCAGGTAGGAAAATCCTACCTTGTCGGCAAAATCCTACCTGCTCGCGGTATTGGGGCGTGGGGTGGATGGAGGGCACAATGTTGCGGAATGTTACGAACGTGGCGCATACACGCGCAATATGACGGGGTGTCTTTGCACCTGCGCCAGCTACAAGGTTTACTAGATTGGTAATCCATCTAGAGCGACCGAGAGACCTGGCTCGACGACGTCGCAGCAACCTCGCCTGCGGTGGCGCATCATGCGCCTTCATAACGCCGAAGGTGCTAACGCCAGCAACCGATGGGAGATACTGTGGGACTTCCCTCCCCTTTTTCATTCACGAATCCTCTAGCACCCACCCCCAACCCCGCGCACGAATCTGACGAGGCGCGGGTAGCGTTCTGGGAAAAACAAGCCGAGCGCCTAACCTGGGGCAAGACTTGGGACAACGCGCATACCTTCCAGAAACCGCAGGTCATCGGAACCGATGCTGAGGGCATCGAAGAATACTCCGTACCCGAGATTAAGTGGTTCGAGGGCGGCAAACTCAACGTCGCCTACAACTGCGTGGACCGCCACGTGGATGCGGGCCGCGGCGACAAAGTAGCCCTCTATTTCGAGGGCGAACCCGGCGACCGTGAAGCTATCACCTACGCTGAACTGCAGCGACGCATCGCCCGCGCCGCCAACGGCCTGCTCAAACTCGGCGTGCGTAAAGGCGACCGTGTAGTAATCTACCTGCCGGTTATTCCCGAAACCATTATCTTCACGCTTGCGTGCGCGCGCATCGGCGCAATTCACTCACTCGTATTTGGTGGATTCTCGGCGGAGGCTCTGAAATTCCGGGTGGAAGACACCGGCGCGAAAGTTCTGATCACCACCGACGGGCAGAACCGCCGCGGCAAGGTCGTGCCCGTGAAGGTGAACGCCGATGAAGCCTGCTCGGGTGAGAATAATATCGAGCATGTGATCGTGGTGGACCGTACAAGCGCCGCAGACCCCGTGGCGCACGCGCAGGTTCCTTGGACGACCGGGCGCGATATTTGGTACCACGACCTGGTAGACGATCAGCCCGATACCCATGAGTACGAGCTGCACGATGCCGAGGACCCGCTGTTTATCATTTATACCTCTGGCACCACGGGCAAACCCAAGGGCCTGGTGCACACAATGGCGGGGTATTTAGTGCAGACCGCATACACCCACGCGCTGCTGTACGATCTGCTGCCGGACTATGTGGATGAAGACGGGGTGCTGCGCCCCGATGAGCTGTCTGCCGTGAACGACCCGGCGAAGGTTGAATCGACTGTGCACTGGTGTACCGCCGATCTCGCGTGGGTGACCGCGCACACCTACGAAATCTATGGTCCACTCGTGAATGGGGTTACCGAGGTTATTTTCGAGGGCACCCCCAATACTCCGCATTACGGCCGTCATTTCGAGGTTATCGAACGCTACGGCGTCACCAATTATTACACCGCTCCCACCCTGATTCGTTCCCTCATGGGGGCGTTCCCTGACGGCCCCGAACCCGGAAAATACGATTTCTCTTCCGTGCGTCTGCTCGGATCTGTGGGCGAGTCCATTAACCCTCAGGCCTGGAAGTGGCTGCGCAAGCACGTGGGTGGGGGTACCGCATCGTTTATCGATACATGGTGGCAGTCCGAAACCGGCTCAACCATCTGCTCCCCACGACCACATGACCCCGCCTTCGCGCCCGAGGGGACCTTCCCCGAGGGCACCCCGCACTGCACTCCCCTTCCCGGATGCGCCACCCGCGAAGTCCCGGGCGTCTCGGTGCGCGTGGTGGACGAGCACGGTGACCTCGTTGAGCCCGGCAAACAGGGTTTCATTGTGGTCGATAAGATCGGCCCCTCCATGGCACGCACCGTCTGGGGCGACCCGCAACGCTACCTGAATTCCTATTGGAAGCACTACGGTACGCGCGGCTGGTTCCTCGCCGGTGACGGTGCGAAGGTCGATGATGAGGGCAACGTGTACATCCTGGGGCGCATCGACGATGTGATCAACATTTCCGGGCACCGCCTTTCGACCATCGAAATTGAGTCTGCGCTCGTGACGCACCCGGCCGTGGTGGAGGCTGGCGTGTGCCCCGTGGAGGACGAGCTAACCGGCCACCAGGCAGTCGCCTATGTGACGCTCACCGACAAAGGTCAGGCACTCACCGAAGACGAGCTGAAAACTGTGCTCACCCAGCATGTGCGCGAACATATTGGCCCTATCGCTAAGCCCAAGGATGTGGTCGCGGTCGCCGATATTCCTAAGACTCGTTCAGGGAAGATTACCCGCCGTCTGCTGGGCGAGCTCTACCAGGGGCATAAGCTGGGCGATATTTCTTCGCTTCAGAATGAGGAGGCGCTCGGCGCTATCGCACAGGTGCTCGTAGACACCGGGCGAGTAGACCCAGATGCGTTCACCGAGGATCAGGCGGCATAAGGGTTACGCTCGGCAGCAGTATCGCGCCGAATCTGATAGAAAGGTTCCCTGCGAGCGCGAACGTTGTACGGAAGTAGCCCCCAATATCCTTAAAACTACAGTGCGGCATATAACCTGCTGGTTATATGCCGCACTGGCTATATACACTAGTCAAGTAGTATATTCCTCAAATGGAATTATGGCTTAGAAGGATTTTTTGCGTCCTTTTCCGAAGAAATCGGTTGCGTCTCGTCTGCGGGGCGTGCGTCGGTGGAAGCGGTCACCTTCGCATCAGGATCGACATCGGAAGAGTGTGAGCCGTCCCGTGTCGAGTCAACTTCCGTTTGTGGCTCAGCGGCATTCTGCCCGGATGCCCACGCACCTTTATCCACCGGCTTGGCGAAGAAGAGACACGCGACCATACCCACGATTGCCAGAACCAGTGCCAGCATCAGTGAATCGTTCATCGCGGTGGCGATAGGTTCACGCAGGAAGTCGGGAACCTGACCGCCGGACATTCCTTCGCCGCCGACGGCGGGGGCGTTCATGGCGCTTCCGCCTGCGCCGGCACCTGAGGGGCGCATCCGCTGCATGGTCTGCGCAATCTGGTCGGCGATCAGACCGCCCATGAGAGTGGCGATACCCGCCGAACCGAGCACACCGGCAACCTGACGAGTTTCGTTATACACGCCCGACCCGGCACCGGCTAAACGAGGCGGCAGGTTGCGGGTTGCGGTCACCGCTAGCGGACCCCAAATCATAGAGTTGCCGATACCCAAGATCGCAAAGGGTATGAGCAGAAGCGCGAGGGGTTGATCCGCCGTCATCAGAGCCCGCAGAACAACAAATCCGACTACCAGCAGGGCAAACCCCGAGACCGCATACCATTTGGGGTTTGACGTGCCTAAACGCTTACCAATGACCGGAGAGAGCGCACCCGAGAACAGGGCGAGCGGGGCGGTCATGAGTGCTGCCTGGGTGGGGCTCATACCGCGCACCTGCTGGAAATAGATGGTGGTGGGGAATGCCATTGTGAGGGTGTGTGCACCCATTGCGGCGATAGCAATATTCGATACCGAGAAGTTGCGGTCTTTAAACAGCCCCAGCGGCACCAACGGTTCTTTGCGGTTAACGGCCTGCCACACGATAAAGAGGGTGAACACGATGATGCCCGCGATAATCATGCCCCATACGCTTACCGGGATTCCGGTTCCCCACAGTGAATCGGTGATAGTACCCCAGTCGTAGGTGGATCCCTCCTGAATACCGAAGACCATCAGGAACAGGCCGATAGCGGAGAGAGCCACGCCCAGCCAGTCGAAGTTGTGCTGTTTGGAGGGGAAATGCGGGATATTCCGTACCGCCAGATAGGTGCCGATCACGCCGATAGGGATATTGATGAAGAAGATCCACGTCCAGCCTGGACCATCCACGAGCAGACCGCCAGCGATAGGGCCCACGAGCGATGCGATACCGGCCGCCGCGCCCCACACGCTCATTGCCACCCCGCGTTTATGCGGCGGGAACATGAGCGTAATAATGGACATGGTTTGCGGGGTCATAATCGAGGCGCCTATCCCCTGCACCACGCGCGCAACGATCAGCATCTCCACATTGGGCGAAAGACCGCACCACAGCGAAGAGAGGGTAAAGACTACCATACCGAGCAGGTACATCTGCTTCTGCCCAAACCTATCGCCCAGGCGACCGGTAATCAGCAGCGGCACCGCATAGGAGAGCAGGTAGGCGCTGGTCACCCAGATCACGGCGGAGAGCGAGGCGTTGAGCTCATGCTGCATATGGGGCAGCGCCACGGTGACGATAGTGGTATCGAGCAGGATCATAAAGAACCCGATCACGAGTGACCACATGGCAACCCACGGCTTCTCGGCGGTTTGCTCCATTGATGGTGCGCTGCGGTGCGTCTTTGATGCGGCTGGCTCTGCCATAAATTCCCTGCCTTGTCTTCTCGGCGGTACCGCCGGGCAATAAAAACCTAGCACTTCATCATAACGCCGTCTTGAGCCCCGCACGAGAATTCTCATCATGCGGTGCTGTTAGAGCGTATCAGCACAGGGAACGCGGGTTCCTGATGTTCTCAGGAAGCACAGAAAAACCATAGACATTGCGGCACAGCAAGCCTAGCCTGGATATACAAGTATTTTTCAACACACAGGAGGATACGATGGCTAACGTTACGATCATTGGCGGGCACGGCAAGGTTGCTCTTCTGGCAGAACCGATGCTTCGTGAACGCGGACATACGGTGAACGCTATTATTCGTAGTGAAGATCAGTCGGCAGATATTATGGCGACCGGCGCTAACCCTGTGGTTGCCGATATTACCGCCCTGAGCACCGAGGAGATGGCGCAGCTCTTCAAGGATTTACATACAGAAGTGCTGGTGTGGTCTGCAGGTGCGGGCGGTGTAGGTGGCCCTGAACGCACCTATGCGATTGACCGTGACGCCGCGATTCGCTCTATGGAGGCGGCACAGCAGGCAGGTCTTCGACGGTACATTATGGTCTCGTATTTGGGGGCCGGAACCGAGCACGGGGTACCCGCAGATAACCCGTTCTTCGCATATGCGGAGGCTAAGGCGGAGGCCGACCAGCATCTTCGCGGCACCCGGTTGGAGTACACGATTCTAGGTCCCGGCATGCTCACGACCGAGGATGAGGGCGGTATTAGCGTAGGGGTCGATCCGGTGTATCATTCCGATTTGAGCTCCCATACCCCGCGTGCCACCGTGGCGCGGGTGCTCACTGAGGTAGTCGATGATTCCAGCACGATCGGCAAGGGCATCCCCTTCACCGGCGGCGATACCGAGATTCGGCAGGCTCTCGCTCAGGCACCGTCAAGTTCACAGCTGCGCTAGGGTTTGCCGGATGCACCCGCCCCGGCTGAGATTACGGATGCGCCCCGAGCCTCTTCACGGGTTCGGGGCGTGTTTTTCTTTCGCGCAAGGTTGGTTCGCGCACCGGGGTGCGGGATGTCTGGTACTTGTCCCCGTTCCTGCGCGCGGTCGCGCTCTTGTCATGTCAGGTTTGCCCTCGCAGCGTGCGGGTATTATCTCGCGACGAGTTCCGGGGCGGCTATTCCGTTGGTGCCGCATCGCTCGGTATCCTAAAATACCAGGTATTTTTAGAGCAACTGCAGGAGGTTCCCGTGGGATTCTTCGATCTCTTCGCCGACAAAACCCCGGAAGAGCCCGCCGAGGCGCAGCTTACCGCCTACGTTCAAGGCAGGGTTCAGGGTGTGGGGTTCCGATGGTGGTGTGCCGGGGCCGCCAAGCCGCTGGAGTTGAGCGGATACGCCGAAAACCTGGATGACGGTCGAGTGAAGGTGATCGCGCAGGGAAGCCGCGCATCCTGCGAGCGCCTGCTGGAGACCCTTAATTCGGGTGATACCGCCGGGCATGTGGACTTTGTGGATGCGTCTTTCACCGAACCGCAGGGCACGTTCAAAGGGTTCGGGACCCGGTAGCACACTCCCCTGCCGCCCTGCTAAAAAGGCTCTTTATGTGAATAAAGCGTCTGAAACGCCTCTTTATTCACATAAAGAGTCTTTTTATGATCCCGATGCACCCCGAGTATGCCCCAAATGCCCGGTAACGTGGAATAATAGTTTACTCACTCATATCATTCACGTATTTCATGAAGGTCTTTGATGACACGCTATCGCTGGGGCATAACCGGTGCCTGCATCCTTTTCTTAGCCGGAGTTATTGTTTATAACCTGCGCGAATTTTTGGCATATGATTATCTGGTCTATTATGCCGGGGGTAAAAGCGTTAACTGGTTTCTTGATTACCCCAGCAGCCTCTATGATCTCGACATTCTTCGTGAAACTGTGCGGGCAGAAAACTTTAGATATATTTTCGGCGACAGCGACCTGTGGCTTGCGTTTACGTACCCGCCGTTTGCCTCGCTCCTCTTTATTCCCGCATCGTTTTTGCCCCTGCGGGTAGCAATCGGTCTTCATCTGGCATTTTTCGTGCCCATTGCCTTCTATTGCGCCAAGGTTCTGCGTGATTATCTGGTAAAGCGCAATTCTCGGCTTCTTTTTGAGAAATATCTTTCGCCTTTTTCCTTTATTGTTTTGTGTGCTGCGCTTATATTACTTTCGGCACCGTGGCGCAATAATGTCTTGTACGGTCAAATAAATCCGTATCTATTGGCGCTTATTCTCTACGATCTTCTACGGCCAGGTACCAGGATTCCGCGCGGCGTTTTTATCGGTATTGCTGCGGGCATTAAACTTACTCCGCTCGCCATAGGAATTCTTTTTCTAGTGCGTAAAGAGTGGAAATCCATTATTGCACTGGGAGTTTCGTTTGCGGGAACCATTGCAGCGGGATTTGCTGTGCTTCCGCAGCAGTCTCTCACCTATTGGGGCAGCGTCATCTGGGATCCGTCACGCGTGGGCAACCCAATATCGAGCAATAGCGTGGCGATTCAGGGTATTTTAGGGCGCATGACCTTTCAGGATGGTACCGTGCTGAAGGGTCTGTACGGGATCACGGCAATCGCGCTCATTGCGGTGATAGGGTACGCCTTGTGGAAGATGGAGCAGCACAACCTCTATCTATCGCAGATCTCGTTGGCGGTTCTTGTGCCGGTGTTTATCTCGCCGATCAGCTGGTTCCATCACGCCGTGATTCTGCCGATTTTTATGGTGTGCGCGGCGGTCGATTTCTTGCCGCTGGTGGCACGGTGGCGTTCTCGTGCGGGGCGCATCCTGTGTTATCTGTGCTATGCGCTGAGTTCTCTCATGCTGGTTAATACGCTTCTGGACTGGGGAAAGCTCGTGGTGCGCTTCTGGCGGCGTGTCGATTTTTACCCGTTTACCGGAAGGTATCCAGGGGTGGATGCGCATACCCTGCTTCTGCGGGCGGCGGATGAGCAGCCGGTTATATTTGTGACCTCAATTCCGGCGTTGGCGCTCGTGGTACTGGTTGTGCTGTGGGCGGCACTCCTACACCGCCCTGCTGAAAATATGCAGTAATCAGAAGGCTCTTAATGCGAATAAAGCGGGATTTCCAACGCTTTATTCACATCAAGAGCCTTTTTACGCGGCGAGAGCGGCGCAAAAGCGAGAAGCCAGGATGCACACGCAAACGCCTTAATCACGCCAGATCTCGGCAAATTGGGCGCGTGTCATCATCGCCTGCCGCACGGCGACAGCCACCCGATTGCCGTACTTATCGGGACGGGCCGCGCTGGTGCTAATCCCGTTGATAATATTCGTGAATCCGGCCTTCACCGCCACCCGTTCGGATGCCGTGTTCCCCGCCAACGCCGTCCATCCGATGGTGTCTAGGGCAAACCCGAGCGGGTCAAAGCCAAAGCCGAGGACTGTGCGTACAGCATCCGTCATGATGCCGCGCCCGCGCATCTGGGGAGCCGTATAAAACCCTAAGTCTGCGTGTGTTCCGGGCGCGTTTGCGGAGCCTCCGGGCAGGCGCAGGGTAACAACCCCTGCGAGCACCCCGCTGTAGTCAATGACCCAGGTGAGTTCACGCCCGGCTGCTGCGGCACGCTGGGTGAAGTTGAGGAAGGTTCGCGCATCGTCGCGCGTATAGTTCAGGGGGATAGTGGTCCATCGCACGGTTTCGGGGTCTGTGCAGATATGAACCAGTTCGTCAAGGTCGGATTCGCGCAGTGACCTGAGGGTAAACTTTTCGGTGATGAGTTCCGGAATTCTCATGACATGACATTACCAGTTTCTGCGCTGTTTTGTGAGGCGTGCTGTGCCTGCAATTCCCCAATCGCCATATTGTGTGTCTCAAAACACTTGTAACATACCGACGGACGGTTGATTATTATGAATTACTCATATTAAAATGGATAGGATTCCTCTTGTGAGGAGAACAGAAGAATGCCTCAAGGCCGCTGAAGTCACACACGAGCCAGCCTTGAGGCACCCACCTAGATCAGGAAAGAAGAACACTATGGCTGTGCTAACTATTGGCGACCAGTTCCCCGCCTACGAGCTGACCGGCGTTGTTCCCGGCAAGCTCGCCGAGATTGAGGCAAACAAGCCCGAAGATTACTTCACCACCGTTTCCTCCGAGGGTCTGGACGAAGACACCTGGCGCGTCGTATTCTTCTGGCCCAAGGACTTCACCTTCGTCTGCCCCACCGAAATCGCCGCATTCGGCAAGCTCGCTGACGAATTCGAGGCACGCGACTGCCAGGTTATCGGCGTATCCGTGGATAACGAATACACCCACTACGCATGGCGCCGCTCCCACGAAGAGCTCGTAGATCTGCCCATCGTCATGGCATCCGACCTCAAGCGCGAGCTCACCAGCGCCCTGGGCGTCCTCAACAAGGACGGCGTGGCAGACCGCGCAACCTTCATCATCGACCCGCACAACACCATCCAGTCGGTATCTATTACCGCAGATTCAGTCGGCCGCAACACCGACGAAGTGCTCCGCCAGCTGGATGCGCTCCAGTCCGACGAACTGTGCGCTTGCAACTGGAAGAAGGGTGCAGAAACCATCGACGCCTTCAAGGAGATGAAGTAATGAGCATTGAGAACCTGCGTAACGCGCTGCCTTCCTACGCGAAGGACATGAACCTGAATCTGTCTTCGCTGCCGCGCATCACCTCGCTCACCGAGCAGCAGCTCTGGGGCGCAATCCTGGCCACTGCGGCGGCAACCAAGGTTGATTCCGTTATCGTTGAGATCGCAGCAGAAGCGAAAGAGCACCTGAGCGAAACCGCCTTCGATGCGGCACTCGGCGCGGCAACCATCATGGGGATGAACAACATCTTCTACCGCACCCGCGGCTTCCTCGACGGCGCCTACGACGATCAGCGCGCAAACCTACGCATGCAGATCATCGGCAAAAACGGCGGTATCGACAAGCTCGACTTTGAGATGCTGGCGCTCGCAGTTTCTGCCGTGAACGGTTGTTCGCACTGCGTGGCTGCCCACGAGCACACCATCCGCGAGGAGGGTGCTTCCAAGGAGCAGGTTAATGACCTGATCCGCATTGCGGCAACCATGGGCGGCGTGGCACAGGGTATTCAGCTGGCTGAAGCACTGGGCTAAGCACACAGCCTCGCCCCCGCGTAATCTCGCGCAAGAAGAGCCTGATAGTGAATAAGCGTTGGAAATTCCGCTTTTCACTATCAGGCTCTTCTTCGTATGGGGCATAGGATAATACGGGTATGCAGTACAGTATTTTGAACGCCAAGAATTCCCTACCAAGCACCGAAGAACTCGTTGAACTGTATGATGCGGTGGGCTGGAGCGCCTACACTCGCACGCCCGAGCGATTGGCCCCTATGCTGGCTGGGTCGCGGTACCTCTATGTAGCGCGTGAGAACACGGCGGAAGGAGCCGAGCGGCTTATCGGCCTGGTACGTGCGGTGGGTGATGGACAAACCATTGCGTATATCCAGGATCTACTGGTGCACCCGCAGGCTCAGCACCACGGCATCGGCTCGGCTCTACTGGGAAAGATCCTCGCCGATTTTGACCGGGAGAGCATTCGCCAGAGGTTCATCACTACAGATATTGTGGACACACCCGTCATCGAGCTCTATCGGCGCTTCGGCTTCACTCCGGTGCAGGATAACGGATGCGTAACCCTCGCGAAGTATGTATTTTAGACACTGGAACACACCATAGAACGGGAAGGGGCTGAGACCTATGACTGCATACAACGACAAATATTTTGAAGAAATGGCGGAGGCAGCCGAAAGGGGAGAATTTACTCCTGCTCCTAACACTCTACTCACCGGGGAAGAAGCTCGGCAGTCTGCTTTGGCAATGCTCAAAGCGGCAACGGGAACACATTAACTCGTTAGAATGATTCACGGCTCGAACTAGGACAATAAATTCTAAGCCACTTCCTGCCTCTGAGGCTGTTCCTTGGGCTTTTCTTCGGGCGTTTTCGGGAAGCCCATCACCGCCGAGAGCAGGACGAACGCACAGATAATAGAGACCATCAGAATCGTCCTCTCCCCCGGAATTACCGCGAGCAGGAGCGAGGAAATAATACCGCTTCCATATTGGAACGACCCTAGGAGTGCCGCAGCGGAACCGGCGATGGCAGGTTCCACAGAATTTAGGGCGGCGGCGTTCGTGCAGGCGGCAACAATGCCGTTCATACTGAACACCAGGAACACCGGAATCGCCACGCCCCACAGGCCGCCCACATCCGCAGCAACAGTTATCACGGCGAGTATAGAAGCCGCCCCGGCAACCGCAGTCGAAATACGCAGCAGAAAATCTAGACTATAGCGCTGCACAAATCGTCGATTGAAACTGCTGAGCACCATCACCCCGATAATATTCACGCCGAAAAGCAGACCGTAATAGCGCGGATCAACCCCGAACCTCGTGATATACACGCTCGACGATGCTGTGATAAAAGCGTAAATCGCCACGTAAAAGAAACACACGCACAGCACGTACCTCATAAAAGTGCGGCGGCGCAGCAGAAGCGGATAACTTCTAAACGCCGCAAGTACCGTACTGCTTTCACGCTTATTCTCAGGCAGACTCTCGGGCAGGAAAAAGACCAAAAGCAGAATAATGGCGCTGATGGTCACAATAGCCCAGAAAGTCAGCCGCCACCCGCCGGAAACCACCAGGAACCCACCAAGAAGCGGCCCGGCAATCGGCGCAATCGCCATAATAAGCACAAGAGTAGAAAGTACCTGTGCCGCACGCACGCCCTGGTACCTGTCACGCACGATAGCGCGCGCTAGCATAGGACCCACACACGCACCGACCGCCTGCACCAGGCGCCACAGAACCAGTTCGGTTGTGGTTGAGGCGAGCGCGCATCCGGCAGAACCGACGGCAAAGATTGCCATGCCCAGCATCAGCGGAATTTTGCGCCCGATGCGGTCGCTGACAGGCCCCCAAATCAGCTGCGCAATCGCAAATCCGATGAGGAATCCCGTAATCGTCAGCTCGATATTGCCGCCCATCTGCGATTCGATGCTCGGCAGGCCCGGCAGGTAAAGGTCGGTCGAGATAGCCGAGCAGGCCATGAGGGCGCTGAGTGTTGTGTAGAGAAAAAGCATGCGGCGCGGATTCTCCACCGCACCCTGTGAATGCGTTGTCACGAAAACCTGAATTCTTGGTTGTGTCTGTGTGATGTTTGCTTGCTGTCAGAGATCCCCTGAACATCGAGAAAGAACCTGTGAGAGGCACCTCTTTGATTCTACTCCCCTCTTCCCGAGGATCTAAGGGCGCTTTGGGGGGTTTATCCGCACAGGTGAAAACTGTGGGCACCGAGCGCTGATGACTCGCCCACTGCCCCTTCTGCAGGTAATATGCCTAACTCGTGAATCTTATGTATAACGTGAGCACGTCACGCATAAAACCTCATGTCAGTTGAATTTTAGACCGACCGGAGCGCCGCATCCCAGGTGGAGGCGAGGCGCACCGCGGCGGCGGCGAGCGCATCCAGCTCACCGGCGTAGACAGGAGTGGAACGCAGGCCCGCGCACCAGTCAATCGTGCCCAGACCCAGCCAGGATTTGCCGGGAAAGAACTCGCGCCGCAGCGCCACCCGGCGTTTCCCCAAAGCCCGACGACCAGGCACATAACCACCGCGGCTAATGAAAAATTCATCCCGGCGTTCAGCGAGAACCTGCTGATCCAACACCCGCAGAGCATCAACCCAGCTGGGCTCCCCCGTCTTGGGCAGGTCGGGTAATTCGGGATATTCCTCGTCACGCTCGGTCACGCTCACACCCAAAATATACTGATACCGCACCTGATCCAGCTTGCCGGGAAGCCCACGGTCGGCACTCTGAACCGTTCCGCACAGATGCCGTGCCACGGGCTCGCCCGCCAGATTCACGCCCATCAGCGGCAGCTCGGGGCCGTCAAGATACAGCCCCACCGCGCCGGTTCCCGTAATATTTGGGCGCACCGACCAGCCAGGCAGACCATGCTCTAGTGCCTGATGCACCCGCTGAAGAACCTCAAAAACCTGCTCACGTGAAACCGCCATTGCGTTCCTCTCAGCACTTTCAACCTGCGTTTACTTTCTTCCATTGTCTCGCACAGATATGGCGTATGCGGCACGCCACAAACCTGCGGGTATCGTAGCGGCAGCACACGCGGTAAGATAGCAGACGTTGCGCCTAAAACTGCGGGCCGCACTCCTCTACTCCTGAGCCGTCGAAAGGAGGCCGACCGTGTTCAATATCGAGCCCGAGACGCTGTTCCGAATCGTAGATATTGCAGCCGTAGTGGCTAATGGCCTGCTCGGCGGAGCAGTGGCGCGCGCCCTGCGGTTCGACATGGTGGGCTTCTTGCTACTGGCGGTCGTCTGCAGCATGGGCGGCGGCATGATTCGTGACATCCTGCTGAATGTGGGGCTTCCAATAGCGCTTACCGACGGCTGGTACTGGGTAGGCGCTATTACCTCGGCGGCGTTGGCGTATGTGCTGGATCTGAGCTCAAACTGGGCCACCCGCGCCCTTGTGGTCGTAGACTTTCTGGGCATGGGCTGTTGGGCGGCTACCGGCACCATCAAATCTCTTACCCTGGGGCTGCACTGGCTCCCAGCAATCGCGCTGGGGGTGACAACGGCGGTTGGCGGCGGGGTGATCCGCGATATTATGGTGAACCGCATCCCCGCTATCTTCGGCGGGAACTCGCTCTACGCCACGGTGGCGTTCGTGGGCGCCGCCGAAACGGCAATTTGTTTCAGGATGCTGGAACGCCCTCATGTGGCGATCGCTATGTCTGTGCTCACCTGCACGGTGTTGGGTATTGTGGCGCGGTGGCGCGACTGGCGACTGCCGATGCCCACCACGCTGAAGGTTCAGCGCCCGCGCCTGCTGGATGTATTCCGTCGCGACCACGAACATCTTGAGAACGAAGGCTGGGCACCGGGCACGCCGCTCACAAATCAGCTGGATGTGATTACAGAGGACCAGATTCAGGCGTACCGCGATCAGCTGCATCGTGAACGGGAGCAACGCGGTAAGTAACGGGTCTGCTACTTCGCCCTGAGAGGTTCCTCAACGCTGTTCGGAAAGAAACGATAAAGGCGGCGGGATGCTCATGTGTGCCAAGCACCCCACCGCCACAAAAGTACCCTGCGACCGCCGCGAAAGCCCCCTGTCGCAAGGCACTCGTATTAGCATACCCGTAAACCTATCCCTAAGGGTAGGGTTTTAAGCTGTCAAGTGGTTAACCCGATTTAGATTTTCGGGTGGAAACAATATAAATATATAATTTTGTGTTTCTGACGATTAATTTTCTTCGACTCGATGCGCAAGCGCCTCATTCAGACGGCGAAAACTTTCTTGGGTATTGTCAAGAAGTTTAGGCATGAGGGGCACAAGCAGACCACTGAAGATTTCGGACTGTATCAGGTGAGTACCGCCGCCGGGCAAAGGGTTCAGTTCAAAGCGGTGCTGACCGTCAAAAATTCCCGGGATTCCAAGGCGCCCCAGCCACTCAAGAGTCTGATTTTCGGATGCTTCCAGCACGGTAGGGCGGAAGGTCATAGGGCGCTTGCCCGGTTTCATCGTGAGTGTAAGGCGTTCTCCAGTACGCGGCACACCTTGCGCCCGAATAATAAAGGGGTTCCATGCGGGATACTCTTCAAACCGGGTCAGGATATCCCAAACACGTTGTGGTTCCGCCTGGATAGTAATTTCGGCACGGATGCTGCGGCTCATCATCAACACTCCTATACACAATAAACATTCTGTTTACTATGTATTCCAGTGTATACGATGAGCTGCAAGGGCATCAGACATTCACGACAGAGGGAAGATACACACCTTTGCTGCCTCTTATGGAGCAGGAAGCTCACACTATCAAAAACCGGGAGCGTTTTCTTCATTCGGGAGCAGTTAAACTGCTCCCGAATGAAGAAAACGCTCCCGGAACTCAGCTTTCAGCCGCAGACCCGAAATACGCTACGCCGTGACCTGGCGTTTCGAGGAAATCACACCGGTGTTGAAGCCCGCAAGGTGCAGGCCGCCGTGGAATCGCGCATGCTCAATCTTCACGCATCGATCCATGACCACATTCAGCCCAGCTGCCTCACCGATAGCGGCAGCTTCCTCATTCCACGAGCCCAGCTGCATCCACACGGTCTTCGCACCCAGATCAACCGCCTCCTGAACCACACCCGGGAGGTCTTCATTGCGGCGGAAAATCTCGACAAGATCGGGCACTTCCGGTAGGTCCTGAAGCGAGGCGTACACCGGCTGTCCCAGCACAGTCTTGCCTTTCGCCGCAAGAATCGGGTTCACAAAATACACTGTATACGGCGACGAAGACAGCAGGTAGGTTGCCACAAAGTTTGAGGCGCGCGAAATCTTATCGCTCATCCCCACAATCGCAATAGTGCGGGTATTGCGCAGAATGTTCAGCCGCTCGGGGGCACTCGGGCCTACCCAGGTACGTTTCTCAGTCATTAGTTGCCCTCCTTCGCGAGTGCATCCTTGGGCTCTGAGGCGCCCGAAGCTGCGGTGCTCTTCGGCAGCGCGCAGGCGGCACCCTGCTGCGGGTCAGCCTCTTCAGCGGCGAGAGCCTCTTGCGCCGCAACGAGCTTATCAGCACTGGATTCGCCCACACGTTCACCCGCGTGGTTCAGGCCAGTCGCGTGGGTGAGTGCCTGGTCAAGGTCCCAAATAATGTCTTCAACATCTTCAAGCCCAACCGAAATACGAATCAGGTCTTCACCCACGCCCGCCGCGGCAAGCTGCTCGCTGGAAAGCTGCTGATGCGTGGTCGAACCCGGATGCAGCACCAGGGTGCGCGAGTCACCAATATTCGCCAGATGCGATGCCAACACGAGTGCGCTGATGAACTCGCTGCCAACCACGCGGCCGCTCGCCTTCTCGGTGCCCTTCACCCCGAAGGAGAACACAGACCCAACGCCCAGCGGCAACAGTTTTTTCGCGCGTTCGTAGTGCGCGTGCCCCGGCAAGCCTGCGTAGTTTACGTAGGCGATGCGCGCATCCTCAACCAGCCAGCCCACGACCTTTTTCGCGTTGGCCAGGTGCGCATCCATGCGCTGCGGGAGGGTTTCGACGCCCTGAAGCAGATTGAACGCAGCCTGCGGTGAGAGTGCGGGGCCGAAGTCGCGCAGCTGCTCGGAACGCAGTTTTGTGAGGAACCCGTATTCGCCGAAGTTTCCCCACCACGAAACGTTATTGTACGAAGGCACCGGCTCGGTCATGAGCGGGAAGTTGCCGTTCGCCCAATTGAACCGTCCGCTCTCAACAACCACGCCGCCGAGGGTGGTTCCGTGCCCGCCCAGGAATTTGGTGGCGGAGTGAATCACGATGTCAGCCCCGTGTTCCAGCGGGCGAATCAGGTACGGGGTTGAGATGGTAGCGTCTACGACGAGGGGGACTCCCGCCTCATGGGCTACAGCGGCGAGCCCTTCAAGGTCTGCGATCTCGCCGGAGGGGTTGGCGACAACCTCCGTGTAGATTGCCTTGGTGTTCTCAGTCAGTGCCGCCTTGTAGTCTGCGGGGTCGGTGCCTTCCACGAAAGTGGTTTCGATGCCGAATCGGCGCAGGGAGACATCAAGCTGGGTGACTGTTCCGCCGTACAGCTGGGAGGACGCCACAATGTGGTCACCCGCCTGGCAGAGCGCGGCGAAGGTGATGAACTCGGCAGCCATGCCGGATGCGGTCGCCACCGCCCCAATACCGCCCTCTAGGGACGCGATGCGCTCTTCCAGCGCGGCAACGGTCGGGTTCGATAGGCGCGAGTAAACGTTGCCGTATTTCTGCAGGGAGAAGAGGTTGGCCGCATCGTCGGTGTCTTTAAAAACGAACGAGGTGGTCTGGTAGATAGGGACCGCGCGGGCGCCGTGTTCAGCGTCCGGGGTGCCGCCCGCGTGCAGTGCGCGGGTGCGGAATCCGAAAGTATGTTCAGCCATGCATGACTCCTGGTTGGCTTAGCGCAGCCGAATGATGCGCCAAGGTCGAGGAACAGGGTACTCAACCCTATACTGTGCCACGGTCCCCGGATGCGCCAAGTGCGCGTAGCATTATGTCGTTTGTGTCGGATTATGACGGGAATTAGAACATGCAAGCAATTGCGTCACCAGCATATATGTTTCGTGGTTAGCAGCTCGACCACTCAAAGATCACGTTCGAGAAGTCGCCCGCCGCCAGCTGTTCGGGCGTTATCAGCCAGTTCGCGGAGCCCGCATCACCCCAGAGGAGTTCCGGGGTTTCTTCCTCTGACTCCCAGTCCGCCTCAGAAACAATGGTCAGCAGGTTCACCGTATGCCCCTGCAGGTTCTCGTCGAAATCCCGCGGGTCATTCTGAATAAAATAGGGGTAGCCGCCAATCCGAGAGTACTCATCACTCTCCTCATACGGGAGAGTAAGCTCCTCAACGGCGTTTGCCCGCTGAATCCTCGCCTGCTCGTCGTCTCCCGTGGGCAATTTATCCTCGGGATACAGCTCATCCCACACTCGCGCAAAATCGGGATAATAGTAGTGCGCAGTACCGGTAACTCCCTGCTCGACCACGCTGAACGAAAGCGCAAATTCCACGCTCTCCGGTTCGATAGGCCAACCGATCGTGTCCCAGTCAATAACCGGCAGCGGCGCATCCGGGTTCGGCTCACCCACGCTCTCATAGTAGATCACCCGCCAGTTCTCTTGAACCGCAGGCTTGTTATAGTCATACCCCCACACGGCGTCGTGAGGGTCAATCCAAAATTGAAGCATACCGCTCTTCGGGTAAATATTATTTTGCGGCAACTGCGCACAGTTAATCTGCGCGATCATGCCCAAGGGCTGGCCGGATGCGTTCGTCGGCGCGGATTCTCCCGCAGGCAGGTACGGCACTCCCCCGAACTTGGAGGCGGTCTTCGGCAACGGCTGCTGCGATGGGGTTGCCGTAATCCTGATAGCCTGCTTGAGTTTTCCCTTATTCATAACGTCAAGGACTCGACGCACCTGCGCTTCGGTGTTTTTAGCTGCGTTCTGCTCGGTGGTATTCATATGTTCCTCCGGGTGGTTGGTTCAGTGCTACAACCATCAGAACACATTTTGCGGTGCCGCGCGCAGAACTTCGTCACTCGTGCGCTCATTCAACGGTGTATTTTTTAGGAGGCCGTACGCTGCATGATTCGGAGCATGACTCTAGGTATCCCAAAGATTCAGGGGGTGTGGCGTATCAAGTATCTTGAGTACACCACACCCCCTGAATAAAAATCAAAACGGGTCGGTTAGCTGCTCGACCACTCAAAAATTACGTTCGAGAAGTCACCCGCCGCCAGCTGTTCGGGCGTTATCAGCCAGTTTGCCGCACCTCCGCCGCACCACATGAGCTTAGGCGAACCGTCATGAGGCTCGGCCCAGTCCACCTCAGAAACAATGGTCAACAGGTTCACGGTATGCCCCTGCAGAGCCTCGTTGAAGAATCGGGGGTCGCTCTGCACAAAGTAGGGGTACCCGCCGATCTTCGAGAATTCGTCGTTTTCCTCGATCGTGAGGGCGGCACCCTGCGCCTCCTGGTAGCTCTCAAGCTGCGATTCGGGGTACATCTTATTCCACACGCGCGCGAAATCTTCATAGTAGTAGTTGGCGGCGCCGGTAATACCCTGCTCGATGACCTCGAACGAAAGCGCAAACTCGGCCTGCGTGGGTTCAACGGGCCAGTTGTCCTTGGGCTCCACGGCAGGAAGAGTCGTGTTCGGGTCTGGCCTGCCCACGTTCTTGTAGTAGATAACCCGCCAGTTCTCCTGGGATGCAGGCTTCGCGGCATCGAACCCCCACGCCTCGTCCTTAGGGTCTATCCAGAATTGCACCATGCCAGTTTTTGGATAGATATCATTAGGCGGCAGCTCTGCACAGTTAATCTGCGCGATCATCCCCAAGGGCTGACCACTGGAGTTTGTCGGCGCCGAAGCACCCATAGGTACATAAGGAATGCCCCCAAATTTTGAGGCGGTCTTTGGCAGCGGGGTCTTAGAGGCGGTTGCCGTGATGCGTACCGCCTGCTTGACGTGGTCTTTATTGAGCGCATCGGCAACATGCTGCGCTTTTTCTTCTAGAGTGCTCATGGACATCCTCCAAGGCGTGGTTAATGGCATGTATTAACCATGAGAACACACTTTTTTATAGTATGCCTTGAATATCGTTGTGGGGTGAAAAACGAACGCATCCGCATACTACACAATGTGAACCAGTAACAACAGCCCCCCACCCGGAACCCATGAAGGATTCAGGCAGGGGTGTGGTCGCCGTGCTGCGCATATTAGATGTGCTTGTCGATTTCCTCAATTACGCCCAGAGCCGCGGTAATTCCCGCGTTCAGGTAGAACATATCGGAATCTACCTTATGAGCATGCTTCTCCTTGACCGCCTTCAGGCTATCCCACAGCGTCTCAGAGGTGAGCTTGGATTCGTCGCCGCCCTGCACACCGTAGAAGAGGTAGTCGCCGTCCGCCTGGTCGAGATTTTCGGAACTCAGGTCAATCGAGGTCTTGCCTTCCTGCTGCACGGCGGGGTGAGTGAGGGAAGCATCCTCACAAATGGAGCCCACGAACGAAGGCTTCGCGTATACGCGGGTACGGTCCCCAGCAGCGTAGAGGAACGAGAAGGTCTTCTCTTTACCGGCCTTCTCGCCCAGTTTCTTGGCTTTATCCTCGTAATCCTTGAGCATCTCCTCAGCTTTAGAGAGGCTGCCCAGTGCAGAGGCAACCATCAGAAAGTCCTGCTTCCAGTTATGTCCGGTACCTTCGGTCACCACAGTTGGGGCGATCTTTGAGAGTGAGTTGTAAACTTCTTCCTTTTTATTGGTGTTGTTAATCAGGATGAGGTCGGGGTGCAGATTTGCGATAGCACCAAGCCTGGGTTCGGTGCGCTTGCCCACCTTGGCTATCTTATCGAGTTCGGCCGACTTATCGGAGAACTTGGTCTTGAGGTATTCGGGTACAAGGGCGGCATCGTTAGCGGTTGCTGCACCGATGGGTACCAGGCCCAGAGCGAGAACATCGTCAAGCTGCCCGGTCGAAAGGATAACCACGTTCTTGGGGGCAGATTCAATCTTGGTTTCGCCGCGGAAATGCTTGACCGTACGCGGGAATTCGCCATCACCCGCAGCCGAACCCATGCCGGAAGGAAGGGCTGAAGGAGCGGGCTTTGCGCTCGTCGATGCAGAGGATGCGGATGCGTTGGAATCAGAAGAATTGGAAGACCCGCAGGCGGCAAGGGCGAGGGCGCTGAAGGAGCCCAGAGCAAGCACGCCGAAGGATCGTCTGGTCAATGAACGGTGAGAGTCCCTGTGTTGGGGTGAACTAGTATTAGCCATAGACTGAGGATACCCTTATAAAATAGATAATGCCATATCAGCCCCATATTGACGTAGGATAAATCACATAAATATGTCCTAAATATTATGCGGCTACTACCCTGAATTTCGGGCAGCAAACCGGCATGAGACCCCACCACACATAACCTCCCGATCACCACAAGATAGAGTACGCCTATGAGTTCATCGCCCCGCCGGGGTAAACAGCCCGTCGCTTCCAGGTCTGACGGGGCGGGCGCATCCGCCCAGAGCACGACTGCGGCGCCAGCCGAACGGTCAAGCACGCCAAAGCCTTCGCTATCACGTTGGGGTCTGGCACTTCTGATAGGGTTGGCTCTTTTAGCGGTTCTTATCGTGCTCTCCGGGGCAGTTGGCTCGCGCATGTTTTCCTTCGAGAAGGCACTCGACGGCTTTCTGCACCCGGATGCCGCCACAATCGAATCAAAACTGATTTGGTTCAAGAGGATGCCCCGCACACTCGCCGCTATTATGGTGGGCGCGGCATTGGCGGTTGCGGGCGTTATCATGCAGGCGCTCTCACGCAACCCTCTCGCCGAACCGGGGCTGCTGGGCGTGAACTCCGGGGCGGCTGTTGCGGTCGTTGTGGGCGTTGGCATTTTCGGGGTATCTTCCCCCTTCGTGCAGCTGTGGTTAGCGCTCGCTGGTTCCGGTTTCGCGGCGGGCACGGTATTCCTGCTGGGCCTTATTGATTCCAAGCCAAACCTGGATTCTACTGCCCGCCTTGTGCTTACAGGCGTTGCGGTGAATGCCTGTTTGGGAACGCTCACCGGTATTATTACTATGTTCAATTCCCGGGCTTTCGACTCACACCGGTTCTGGGTGGTCGGTTCCCTAGAAAACCGCACCTACGAGCAGGTTTTTACGGCGCTTCCCCTCGTGGTGTTGGGGCTGGTTCTATCGTTCATTCTGATCGGCCCCCTGCGTGCTCTAGCGCTAGGTGAGGATGCGGCATCCGGCTTGGGCGTGCCGGTCACCCTCGTGCGCGGTGCCTGTATCGTGGCGATTATGGCTCTATGCGGCGCGGCGACTGCGGTAGCCGGACCCACCGGATTTGTGGGGTTGGTGGTTCCGCATGCGGTGCGCTTGCTGGTGGGTACCGATATTGCGCGGGTTTTGCCACTTTCGCTCGTCTACGGACCGGTGCTGGTTCTGACCGCCGATATTGCCGGGCGCATGATCGTTCCGCCCGGGGAACTTGAGGTCGGTATCGTGACCGCGTTCATCGGCGCGCCCGTGCTCATGGTCCTGGTACTTCGGCTTAGTTCCGGGGCGAAAGGTAGCAAGCGCAGCATCCTGGGTGTGAAGGCGGCACAGCACGAACAGGCAGGGGCGGCTCCGCAAACTGCGGGAGGTTCCCGGTGAGCCAAACGACGCACACAAATAAGTTCAATGCGGCGAGCACACCCCCGAATCCCCGCAGAAAGTCTGGTAAACGACCGACTATTCCTGGGCGGTACCGCACTCCCCTGCCGCGCACACTTTTGGTAATTGCGATCATGGTAGTGGCCGCCTGCATGACGCTCATGTATGGCACCTACGATATTTCCCCCACCAACGTGCTGAACGTACTTTTTCAGGGCGGCGGCAGCGATATTGACCGGTATTTTATTCTGGATCAATATCTGCCAAGAATCGTGGCGGCAGCCGTGGTGGGTGCGGCACTGGGGCTTTCCGGGGCTATCTTCCAATCGGTTTCCCGCAACTCCCTCGGCTCGCCGGACATCATCGGCTTCACAGTCGGTTCGGCAACCGGTGCGCTCTCCATTATTCTGGTCGGCTCCTTCGACAATTCCGGCGTGAGTATCGGCATGGGTGCACTTATCGGCGGCTTCCTCACCGCCACCGTGGTGATGCTACTTGCGGGTATACGCGGCGGCGCTTCTATGGGGCAGCGCATGGTACTGATCGGTATTGCGGTCAGCGCTATGCTCGCATCGGTCAATGATTACCTGATCACACGCTCCGATCTGGAAAAGGCGGAGGCAGCCAAGACCTGGCAGCACGGCTCGCTCAATGCGATTTCTTGGGCCCAGGTGACAGCACCAGCGATAGCGCTTGCGATTACGATTCCACTGGTGCTGATGCTCACCCGCTACCTGCGCACCCTAGAACTGGGCGAAGACCTGGCGGCGGGCTTGGGCTTACCGGTACGGCGCACGATCAATATTTTGGTAGCAGCAGCAGTACTCTTGGTGGCGGTCGCTATCTCAATGTCAGGGCCCATAGGTTTCTTGGCGCTCGTTGCCCCGCAGATTGCGCGGCGGCTGTGGAATACCCCGGGTGCGGCGATGTGGCACTCAGCGCTTCTGGGTTCAGCCCTGTTGGTAACGGCTGACTATGCGGCATCACGGATTCTTTCACCCTTCCAGATTCCGGTCGGACTGATGACCGGTGCTCTGGGCGGTGCCTATATGCTGTGGCTTCTGCGCCGGAGTAAGTAGCTTGGGTTTCTAAAAATGTGCGGAGGTATCCATGCCGCAGAGGTGCAGGATTTAGTCGCTTTACAGGGACCCTGTCAGACTCGTTCGTACCTCACTCGCCTGACATCCCTAGGCGCTTTAAATCCTGTGCACTTCAGATATTCGATAATTTTCGTGCTACAAAATCAACCCACATAGCTATATTCCAAAAACGATATATAAACTTGTCAGAGCATATATTCCACATTCCCTATCTGGAATATATGCTGTATAAAACCTCTCTTGGCGGCTCGGCACGGTTAAAGTGTCAGGGTGCCTAGGTACCGTCGAGGTATCAGAAAAACACCCCGCACTTTCACGGGGCGGCACCCACCGAGAGAGGATCAGCACCTATGGCACAGCACCCCCTGAGCGCATCCCGCATCGTTGCAACCGCCGAGGATATTGTTAGCTCCGATCATCAATTCCTCATGTCCACGGGAACGCTCGTACACCACGAAACCTTCAATATAGAGGCCATTCGCCGCGATCTAGAACAGCTCATTGCCGAGCGTGTTTGTCTACAGGTCGCCCCGGCGTCAAATTCCTGCGCCCGGATGCTCGCTCAGCATCGTTATGGCGAGGCCGGATTCCAGCAAAATCTTCACGAATTACGCCAGGCGGGGCAGAACGCTATCCTAATGGTTTTCCCGCACGATCAGCTTGAGATTGGTCTTCGTTTCGAGCGGATTCAGGGCACCAAACTGGCGCTGACGCATATGTATTGCAGCCCCCGTTACGGCGATGCCTGGTATAAGCATTGGGCGCCGCGGGTGCTGCCCTTAGAAGGGTATGCTTTTGCCACCGAGAGCCGCCCGGGTTCCGGTGATTTTAGGATTAATACCGCGCAGTTCCTCAATATGCTGGGTCTGCTGGAAGTCGCCATGATGGGGCTTGACGTGAGTGAATGGGACCTGTGGGAGTGCGAAAACCCCAAGGACGCCTGCACCAAATTCAAACGGGAACGCCGGGATGTGCGCCGCCGCATCCGCGAAGATTACGGTATGACCGCTTAGGGTTTTCGGGCAGAGCAAAGCTCCCCACCCACCGAGCGATGCGGTGCGCGGGGAGCCAGCACAGTTACGGATTAGCCGCGGTGTGCGTAACGGTACAGGAACGCCGCCATAGCCTCACGACTGATGCTCTCGTGGGGACGGAACGTTCCATCATCCCAACCGGTCGTAATCTTGCTGTCATGCAGCCAGGCAATTTCACGGTAGAACATGTTCTGTTCGGGAACATCCTTGAAAGGCGCATTCTGCACCTCAACCGGTGGTTTCCCAGAGTAACGGTAGAAGAATGCGGCCATAGCCTCGCGGCTGACGGGGTCGTGCGGGCGGAAGGTCTTATCAGGCCAGCCGGTTGTAATACCTTGCTGCTGGAACCAGATGATTTCCTTGTAGAAGGGGTCGCCTTCCTTCACGTCGGTAAAGGGGGAATCCTTCGGCAGCTGTACCTCGGGCGATCCGGACATACGATAGAAGAACGCCGCAATAGCCTCACGTTCGATGCTTTCGTGCGGGCGGAACGTGCCATCGACCCAGCCGGTTGTGATGTTCTGCCCGGCAAGCCAGGTAATCTCGCGGTAGAACATATCGCCTTCGTGCACATCCGAGAACGACTGAGCGGGCTCTGCCGGTTTACTCGGCTCAGGTTCGGCAGGCTTACTGGGCTCCGGCTCGGTAGGCTTCGACGGTTCCGGTGCGGGGACCGTCGGGGCCGGGTCAGCTGATTTACTCGGTTCAGGGGTTGGAGCAGGGTCAGCAGGTTTGCTGGGCTCAGGCGCTGGTGCCTCGGAGCTTTCCGATGGCTCGGGAGTCGGTGTTTCAGCCGGTTTGCTGGGCTCGGGCGCGGGTTGCGTCGGTTCAGGGGTTGGTTCCGGGGTCGGATCAGCAGGTTTCGGCTGTTCGGGGGGTGCCGGTGTCTTAGCGGTATTCACCAGGCGGTTGAGCCACAGGTTAGATTCCAGACCGTCATTCTTCTCAACCATCGTGGGGAAGATAATATCCCCATTCGGCAGCTCAAGCGCGTTGTACGACCCGCTCTTATCGGTCGAACGCAAGTCAGAGAGCGGCACATCGTGATCAAATTCAAGGGTCTTTGACATCCAGACCAGGCGGCCATTTGCGGAATCGACCGCCACAATCTTGTCGCCAGCGGTGAAGAAAGAGGCGATCGCCCCCATACCGTGCGGCGCGGTGGAGCTTTCGCGCACCGTTGTGAAGGAAGAACCATCGTACTTGAGAACCTGCACGGCACTGGCGCTTGCGGCGTAGTTATTCCACCGGTAGACATATCCGTCTGGAGTGGTGAGCAGGCCGTTGAGGCTGGCTGCCTCTTCCGCATCCTTGGGCTGGGTTTGCTCAACCACCGAAATACCCTGAGCGCTCAGGTGAAGCAGCTGACCGTTCTGAATCTTATTGCCCTCTTCGTTGTACACAGATTTATTGGGGCTGTATAGGAACGAGCCGTCGGGCAGCGGCGCAAGCGTGCGGGTGCTTCCGGTGAAAACGTCGCCATAATATTCGCTCAGGTCATCGGCGTGTGCCACCGAGGGGTCAAAGTCCAGCGGAGATTTGACGGTTTGCGCTTTCACCGTGCCATCGGAGGCGACGTTGACGTACCGCGCCTGCCCGCTGCTATCGGCGGTGAGCACAGCCCAGCTGTTGGTCGCTTCGTTGTAACCGAGCGCCAGAATATTTTCGGATTCGCTGAAGGTGACACCCGCGAAAGCACCCTGAGATACAAGCTTGCCGGATTCATCTACCCGGTAGCGTTCCAAGGCGCGAGTATTCGCGTTCACAAACACGATATCGCCGGTGGCGGGGTTGGCGGCAAAGTGCGCGCTGGAACCCATCGGCAGGGTTGCAGACTCTGTCTGCTGCAAAGTCTTTGGGTCGATGACCGCGTAGCGTGCATCCGCCCCGCCGCCGAAGCTTTTACCTGCCGCGTAGAAAAGATAAGAGCCCGCGCGCACGGTATTTTGCGGATTATTAATATCGGTACCCGAGTTCAGGCTCTCACCCAGTTTATAGCCGCTGTTTTGGGCATCTTTCGCCTGAGTACCGGAATACGAGAAGGTGAGAGCGTCCAGCCCCACGCCGTCTTCGTAGAAGTTCGAGAATGCGTGATTACCTTCGGCGGTGAGATTAGCCGCAACATTGCTCCAGGTGACAACGCCGTCTTTTTCACTCTGCTGAGCGGTTTTGAGCGAGAGCTTCGCCATCGGGATTTCGTGGGGTCCTTCCCACTGCCCGGAGGTGTAATTTTTGGTGCGCACAACCATGTAGAGCGTACCGGTGCCCTGTGCCGCATCCATCTCGATGCGCGGGTTTGAGAGCGTTAGGTTCAACGAGCATTCTTCGGGTTTATTGCGGTCGGCGCAGTGCGAGATATATTGAACTTTGCCGGAGCCCTGAAGTGAAACTTGGTTACCATCCTCGGAAACTTTGGCTTCTTGGTTGGGGAAGGTGAACAGGTCGGTGGAGTTGTAGCTTGCACCTTCGCTGACCTTGTACGGTTCGCCGATGTAGTTGCGGAATGAGGTTTTGATACCCCAGGTGATATTTCCGGTGCTCTGGTTCTGTTCGGCGGCTACCGCTACACCGGAATCGGCGTGAGCGTTCACAGCCAAAAGCGGAGTTGCGGGCAAGAGCATGGCGCCTGCGAGAGTGAGTGCGCAGATGCGTCTGAGGGTGCGCTGGCGTGATGCAAACGTGAAAGACATGTGTAATCCTCGTTGATCTATTGAGTTAGGACACCCTTAATGTAGCAACACCCTACCCTTAATACAAAAGAGCTTAACGCCACTCTGTGACGAGTTGTCGCTACAAAGTGTTCATACACTACAATGCCCTCACTTCGCTGCAATAGAGCGCTAACGACAACATGCAGACCACCGAAAACTCTAGATTTTATTCGATATTTCTAATACTAAATACCGTGAGAATATTTTTAATATACTCTTCTAAAATGCTTAATATTACGGCTAGAACCAGCCACGCTTCTTAAAGAAGAGATACACCACCACACACGCCACCACCATGAGCACGAGCGACGCCGGGTATCCGTAAGTCCACTTTAGCTCGGGCATATCCTCAAAGTTCATACCGTAGATAGACCCAATGATCGTGGGCACCACCAGGATTGCGGCACCCGCCGAAATACGTTTCATATCTTCGTTTTGCTGCTGCGCCACAATCGTATCGTGCACCGTAAGCGTGTTCTGCAGGGACGTGCGCAGATCCTCTAGGCGCTCCTTAACCTGCACCACGTGATCCTGAATATTGCGGAACTGCCGCTGCAGCTCATCCTTCTCCTGCGCGATTTCGGTTGCGGTAGCACCCGTATAGGGGCTGACGTCAAGTACGCCGTCACGAATCTGCTGCATGATGCGCGCGAGCATCATATCGAGCGGTTTGCAGGCACGCTGAAAATCGGCAACCTGGTTGAGCAGTTCGTAGGTGCGGCGTGACAGTGTGCGGTCGCCAGCGCCGGTTTCTTGGAAGAGCGCATTCTCAATTTCATCGCCGTCGTTTTCGAGCCCTTCGAGCACCGGCATGTAACCGTCTACCGTCTGGTCGATGATGCGGTGCAGCAGGCGTATGGGCGAGCCATCCGGAGTGGCGTAGATCAGGTTGAAGCGTTCGTACACTGCCTGCTGCGGATGTATCTGGTCGTTCACGATGCTCAACAGGTAGTCATGCCCCAAGAACATGTGCATCTCGCCCAGGCGCACCTCTTCTTCGGCATCCAGGTAGATGGCGGGGCGTACCACCGCAAACAGGGAGCCTTCGTAGCTTTCAAGTTTGGCACGCTGATGCCCGTGCGAGGCGTCTTCGAGCGCAAGTTCGTGCAGGTTAAAGGTTTGCTGAAGCTCGCGCAGCTCCCGCGCGTTCGGGGTCATGTAGCCGAGCGCCACGCTTGCGCCGCCCTCACGGTAAGCATCAAGCGCCTCGGACTGGGTAACCCCCAT
The DNA here is from genome assembly GCF_000164695.2 of Rothia dentocariosa ATCC 17931. Lineage (NCBI taxonomy): Bacteria > Bacillati > Actinomycetota > Actinomycetes > Micrococcales > Micrococcaceae > Rothia > Rothia dentocariosa. The sequence goes on along the minus strand of NC_014643.1, from coordinate 1,212,904 downwards.
ACGGATGCGGTCCTGCTGCGGATAAATAGCACCGGTTACATACGACATAGGTTAAGTGTAGGGGTAGGCCCCCAGGTGCTAAAAAGAGACTTTATTCGAATAAAGAGTATTTTTCGCCGCTTTATTCAAATAAAGGCTCTTTTTATGCAGGGGATTTATCAAATGCGCCGGTAGATCTGAGTTGCGGGGTCCCGCTCAAGTATTCCGTGATCCACGCCGTAGCGACGCACCAAGGCAGGGTCATCCGTGTACCGCCTGATGCGCTCGTTCACCTCACGCTCCGAAAACTGCTCGGAGGCAGGAATACTCTTTTGAAGAATCCAACGCAAAAGAGCATTCTTATCCTGCGCACGTGAGGGCCAGGTATGCACTCGTCCCTTGACTAAAAACCGCTCAACATCATCTGTTACCTGGTTTTTCGCGGATTTCAAAAGACTCAAGTAGTCGGAGAATACCTCGGTAACCTGCCAAAGCCCATCCTCTGACTTCTCAATGAGCCTGACTGCTTCAAGACGCGCCAACAGTTTACGATCACGATAGTTAGGCGTTTTCGGCACATCCTGCACGATAACCTTGGCATACATTTCTCGGGATTCACCATTCGCCAGTGCAGCTATCACCGGCAAAATGTTTTGCACATTATCCATCATTTAATTCTGCATCATTCCTACAACGTAAAAAGGCTCTTTATTCCAATAAAGCATTAAAAACGCCGCTTTATTGGAATAAAGAGCCTTTTTTGGGAGGTAGCGGGAAAGAGCCTAATCCATCAAGTCGCGGACCACAATAGTCTGGTCGCGGTCGGGGCCTACGCCGATCGCCGAGATGCGGCAGCCAGAAAGTTCTTCAAGCTTATGCACATATTTGCGGGCGTTCTCGGGCAGCTCGTCCAGGGTTTTCGCATCCGAAATGCTCTCGTTCCAGCCGTCGAAGTACTCGTAAATCGGCTTCGCGTGGTGAAAATCGGTCTGCGTCATCGGTATTTCGTCAAAGCGCACGCCGTCCACCTCATACGCCACGCATACGGGAACCTTCTCAAGTCCGGTGAGCACATCCAGCTTGGTAATAAACAGGTCGGTAAACCCGTTGATGCGCACCGCCTGGCGCGCAAGCACCGCATCGTACCAGCCGCATCGGCGCGGACGCCCCGTGTTCACGCCGAACTCGCCGCCGGTTGTGCGCAGAAAATCACCCATCTTATCGAAGAGTTCTGTGGGGAACGGGCCAGCACCCACGCGGGTGGTGTATGCCTTCTGAATACCGATCACGCGAGAAATACGGGTGGGGCCAACACCCGACCCCACGCAGGCGCCCCCGGCGGTCGGGTTTGAGGAGGTCACGAACGGGTAGGTACCGTGATCGACGTCGAGGAAGGTCGCCTGGCCGCCCTCCATGAGCAGGGTTTTACCCTCATCAAGTGCCTTATTGAGCAGCTGAGTAGTATCAACGATCATGGGTTTGAGCCGCTCGGCGTAAGACATGAAATAGTCCACGATTTCGTCTACCTCAACATGGCGGCGGTTATAGACCTTCACGAGCAGCTGGTTTTTCTGCCGCAGCGCGCCTTCAACCTTCTGCCGCAGAATCGACTCATCCAAAATATCCTGCATGCGAATACCTAAGCGCCCTACCTTATCCATATAGGCAGGCCCAATACCGCGCCCGGTCGTGCCGATCGCGCGCTTACCCAAGAAGCGTTCAGTGACCTTATCCATCGTCTGATGGTACGGTGCCACCAGGTGAGCATTTGCCGAGATTTTGAGTTTAGAGGTGTCGGCGCCGCGTGCCTGCAGACCCTCAATCTCAGAGAAAAGTGCCTCCGGGTTCACCACCACGCCGTTGCCGATCACGGGGGTTGCGTTCTCGCTCAGAATGCCAGCGGGAAGCAGCTTAAGCTCAAATTTTTGGCCGTTCACCACCACGGTATGCCCAGCGTTGTTGCCGCCGTTCGGCTTGACCACGTAGTCCGCGCGGGGTCCGAGCAGGTCGGTTGCCTTACCTTTACCTTCATCGCCCCACTGGGCGCCCACGATCACAACAGCTGACATTCTTGCTCCTCTAGGATGTACTCCCCGCCGTTTCGGCGGCCGTGCGCGGGTTCTTCAACCCTCTTAGGCACACATTTGTTAATCATAACGCGACCCTGTGATGGTGCATCTATTATTTAGCGATTGCAACACATCTTTTCCGTGAGTCTCTGCGGCGTAAACCTCGTGATTCGGCGGTAAAAGCCACTTTGGAGGGCCAACATACAGGATGCGCGCCCGGGGCAACCTGCCGCGAGCGCGCATCAATGAATTATGCCCGGGTATATGCCCCAGGTACCGCATGAACCTTCTTATTTGAGAATCTTGATGAAGGTCATGGGGTAGTCGTACATTTCACCGCGATTAGCCGCGATAGCGCCTATGATGTGGAAGATAATCATGAGTATGCCGGTGACCGATACCACCAAAAACCATATCGGAGACAGGATGAAGAAGGTGATAACCATCAGGAGGAATGCGGCGGTGTTAATAACCCACATGGAGAAGTTGAAATTGAAGGCGCGGCGCGATGATTCTTTGGTGAATTCGTAGCCGGGCTTGTCTTTGTAGATGAGCCAGAAGATGAGCGGGGCTATGAAGCTCAGCGTGTTCAGCGACAGCAGCATGGCGAGAAGCGATGAGAGGTGCGCGAATATCGCCATGTTTTTTGCGTCCGGGGTAATACCTTGGTGGTTATATTCTGGCCGTTGCTGGCTGTACCCCGAACCCGGCTGTTGGTTATAACCGGGCTGATTCTGGTAGTTCGGTTGTCCGTTGTTGTAGTTAGGGTCGTAGGTCATAAGAACCTCCTCAATGCAGCGTGTTGGGCTGTGTTTTACAGTATATGCCGCCTACCTTAATGCAACATGGGAATCGTGGGGAGAGGATATTTGTAGTCCTCACCGGAATTTGCTTTAACCGCCCCGATAATGTGGAACACGACAGCGGTAACGCCCAAGCCCGCGATCAGAAGCCACAGTATGGGAAACATTGTAAAGAACAGCATAAATGGTTCGCCGGATTGGCTTTGCGCCCCTATGATGAGGGATATTACCATCAGCAGAACCAGCAGCAGGAATGAACTGAAAATAGTGATAACCATGGTCACGCCCAGGTTGAAGGCTCGTGCGGCGGCGCGGCGTACTCGCTCATAGCCGGGCTTGTCTTTGTAAACCGCCCAGAAGATCAGCGGAATTAAGAATCCTGCAATCCCGGAAAGATGCGCGAGCATCGCCATGTTGTTAACGTCGGTGGGCTGCTGTATCACGTAGACCGGCTGCCCGTAACCCGGTTGTGGGTAGCCTTGGCTCGGCTGCTGTGGACCGTATCCCGGCGGGTATGGCTGCTGGCCCTGGTTAGGCTGCGGATTCTGTTGGTAGGGGTCTTGGTTGGGATCAAAGTTTGACTGGCTCATGTTTTCACCCGTTCTGTGTGTTGTCGTCTCTGTGTTTCGTGGTTTCGTGTACGAGTTTTACCTCGCCTCTGTCTTCGGTAAGGATTGAGGTAGACCCCTGCCCGATGCGCCCGCCGCCTCGGTGCTATCGCAGGATAGGCAGAGTGGGCAGAGGGTACTTATAGTCTTCACCAGAGTTTGATTTAACCGCAGCGATAATCTGGAAAATAATCATCATAATCTGAACAACGCAGCTTATCAGAACCATGAGGGTTATCGGTGCGAACATCCCCATGGCACTGGAAACAGCGGTGCTCGGATCGTTAGTCGATGCCATACCGGGTACGACCATCGTAAAAATATAGACAAACCCGCTCAGCAGGGTGATAAGAACAATAAGGTATCCCGTCAGCCCAAAATTGAAGGCCCGCGCGGCGGCGCGGCGTGCCAGTTCGTACCCGGGCTTATCTTTGTAGATAGCCCAGATAACGAGTGGAATAATAAACCCACCTAAAAGCCCGGATAGATGCCCCCACATGGCAACCGTACTGACATCGTTGGTTTGTTGAGTCACATATATAGGCTGCCCCGATGGGTACGGCTGTTGGTACTGTCCCTGGTTAGGTTGCGGGTTCTGCTGATAAGGGTTGTGGTTGGGATCAAAATTTGGCTGACTCATGACAATATTCCATTCTTGAGGCTGCTGCCCCACCCCGTCGGGTCTGATGCAGACTTCCATGCGAGCCGGGCACAGCATCCTTACCGTGCTCGACGATACGAGCAACTCAGCTTCGACAAGGTTTTTTATTCGGTGTTTTTGGTCTTTTTATCATAGCGCGCACCATATTTATACGGTAGATTTTTGTGGCACAAATACCGGGTGTTTTGAGGGAATATATAAACTATAGAAGTAAAGAATTTACATTTATGTATAAATTTTATAAATATTTTTAGTGTCCTTGATAAAACTCTAGAGTAAAACTTCTTAGAATTGATAGTGCAAGACACATCGTTTTTTAAAAACGCGATGCGCTTGCATATCACACCGAACCATAGTTACCAAAAGTGCTGACTCGGGTTCGACACTATCAAACACAAGGAGCATCATGGCATCCACCAACACCTGGCGGGCGTGCACCCGCATCGGGTTATCGGCGGTTCTGGGGCTCGGTCTTATCGCCTCCACGGCGGTACCACTCAACGCAGCAGAGACACCGTTGAGAGGGCAAGACCCAGACCTGAGAACCTCACAACAGCACACGCAGCAGCAGGTACTCTCCCCCAGCATGCTAAAGGCGCAAGGCACCATACCGGTCTACGTCAAGTTCAAGGGTCAAGGTGCCTATGAGCAGACCCAGCCGCGGGCGGTTCTGCAGAACAGGCAGGCACCCGTGAACGCTCAGGCACAGGTGCAGGCGATCAAGACCCGTGTAGAGTCACAGGCGCAGTCCGTAGCGGGAGAATCGCACGCAAAAGTTCTATACACCACCCATAACGTAATGCCGGGCGTGGCGCTCATGGGTGATGCCCAGGCGATTCGTGATCTCGCATCCCGCCCGGATGTTGAGCGCATTAGCCCGATCGTGCCGAAATACCGTCAAAATGCGGGTTCTGTCGTCGATACCGGGGCCGCCGAGAATTGGGCGCGGCAAAACACCGGGTATACCGGCAAGGGCATCAAGATTGCGGTGATCGATTCGGGGATTGATTATACGCACGCCGACTTTGGCGGACCCGGTACGAAAGAAGCCTTTGATGAGGCCACGAAACTCACCAATATGCCGGAAGCATCGTCCGGTCTCTACGACCCCGCGAAGTTCTTAGGCGGGTACGATCTTGCCGGTGACGACTATAACGGTCTGAACACGGCAGTGCCCGATAACAACCCGATCGACTGCATCAGCGGCGGTCACGGCACCCACGTGGCGGGTACTGCGGCAGGTTGGGGCGTGGATGCGCAAGGCAAGACCTTCCGCGGTGACTATTCCACGCTGACACCTGAGAAACTGGGCGAGATGAAGATCGGTCCCGGTTCTGCACCGGATGCTCAGCTGTACAGTTTCCGCGTCTTCGGGTGCAGCGGTGCCACCAACCTGGTGGGTCAGGCTCTCGATAAGGTGCTCGACCCCAACGGCGACGGCGATTTCTCAGACCGCGCGCAGGTGGTAAACATGTCTCTTGGCGGCGAGTTCTCGCCCGAAGATGACCCGGAATCCTACGCCGTCGAAACGCTGTTCCGCCAGGGTGTGCTCGCCGTTGTCTCGGCGGGTAACGCGACTGGATACAACGGTGTAGGCGATACCTACTCGGACTCTGGCCAGCCCGCGAATGCCATTTCGGCGCTGACGGTGGCGAACTCGGTGGGTTCAACCTACGCCATGGATGCGGCGCAGATTCTTGCACCCAGCCAGATTGCCGGGAAGATTCCGGGCGACTATTCGGTGGACTACAACTACTCGAAAGCCTCCGAAGAAACCCTGCGGGGTCAAGTCGTTGCGGCGTCCGCATCGAATAAGTTCGGGTGTGAAGCGTTCAGCGCCGAAGACGCCGCCAAAATCAAGGATCGGTGGGTCTTTATCGAGTGGGCAAACGAAGACGGCACTATCTCGTGCGGCTCGAAAGTCCGTTTCGACAATGCGGAGAAAGCTGGCGCTAAGGGCGTCGTCCTTTCCTCCCAGGAGGAACGTGCCGAACTGGGGATAGCCGGGAACGAAACTCTTCCGGGCTTCAGGGTGGCGAAGAGCGCATCCGATAAGGTTCGCGAGGCCGCACAGGCTGGCACCCTAGAGATTCGCCTGGGCGAAGACCTCAAAGGTGGTCTGCGCGTTCAGAGCGGTAAATTCGATGAGCTGACAACCTCAAGCGCACGCGGGTTCCACGGCTCGTACGGATACACAAAGCCCGATCTCGCTGCGCCGGGGAACAATATTTCCTCTGCCGCCGTGGGTACCGGAACGGGCTCGATTCAGTACACGGGCACGTCGATGTCTGCGCCCTTTGCCTCCGGTGTGGCGGCGCAGGTGTTGCAGGCGCATCAGGATTATTCGCCGATTCAGATCAAGGCGGCGATGATGAACAGCGCAGACCATGACCTGCACGATGCCGACGGGCATACCTATGCGGTAGATCGCGTGGGTTCGGGGCGCATTGATGCGAAGGCTGCCGTCGATACCCGCGTGCTTCTGTACAACGCGGACCGTCCCGAGCAGGTCTCGCAGACTTTCGGTGTGCTGGAATATGCGGCAGACGCAGGCCAGCAGTCGCTCGCCCGCGAGATGACGGTCGAGAATTTCGATTCCAAGGCGCACACCTACTCGATTTCCTATGCGGGAAGCACCGATATGCCCGGTGTTGAATTCTCGATGCCTTCCAGCATTACGGTGCAGCCGGGTGAGAAGAAGAATTTCCAGGTGAAGGTCACGATTGACCCTGCACGCTTGGAGAAGACTATGGACCCGGCGATGGAAAAGACCCAGTCGTCCGTCGACGTGAATACGGGTAAGACTGTGGTTCCCGAACAGGCACGGCAGTTTATCGCCTCCGAATCCGGGCGTATTAAGCTGACCGAAGGCGACCAAACCCTGCGCGTTCCCCTGCATGCGGCCCCCAAACCGGTTTCGACCATGAAGGTTGCGGGCAACAACGTTCAGGTTCCCGCTGGCTCCTCCCAGACGCGAGTCACATTAGAGGGTACCGAGCTGAACCAGGGCGGATACCGCTCCCTGCTGGGGGCCTTCGAGTGGGGCGCATCGGTGAATCGTGTTAACCCGAGCAACCTGTGGGTCAGCAGCGATATGAAGGCGAACCTGCAGCATGTGGGTGCGGCCTCGAACGCGCCCGCGCTCAAGGATGCGGGTAAAGACCCGAACGAGGGCACGCTTTCCTTCGGCATCAGCACGTGGAGGAATTGGGATGTGATCTCTGAGGAAAACACCTTCACGGTCAATATCGATACGGACGGCAATAACCGCGCCGATTATGTGCTCAAAACCGACCGTTCCGCAGGGTTGGACTTCCCGATCGTGCGCCTGCTGGGCTACAAGAACGGGTCTTTGGAACAGCTCGCCTATTATCCGCTCAACGGTGCCTGGGGCGATACCGATACGAACATGATGGACACAAACACACTCATCATGAGCGTACCCCTGAAGGATCTGGGGTTGACGGCTGAGAACGCCCCGCAGATTCGCTACAGCGTTGAGTCCATCACCCAGTACGAGTGGGAGAACGTCAGCCAGACCGACTGGATTACCTACAGTCCCTTCGCCCCGAAGGTGTGGTTCAGCGGTACCGAGTCGAGCATCCCCGGGCTTTTCGCGGATGCACCCGCCACCGAGCTGACGCTGCACCGTGCCTCGGATGCGGGCTCGGCTAAGGCTCTCTTCCTGCACCTGCACAACGGCACCGGAGACCTTTCGGGTTCTCAGGGTGCGAGCGGCGAGCGCGCCCAGGTGCTTCCGGTGAGCGAGCAGAGCACGGAGTCCCCTTCTGCCCCACGCTTCATGGATGTGAAGGAGGGCGATATGTTCTACACCGAGATCGCCTGGCTGGCGCAGCGGCGTATCACGACCGGCTATCCGGATGGTTCGTTCCGCCCCGCCGAGAATACGAGCCGTGCCGCCATGGCGGCGTACTTCTACCGCCTGGCGGGTTCGCCGCAGTTCACCGCGCCGAGCACGCCCACGTTCAAGGATGTGGCTCCCGGCGACCAGTTCTACAAGGAGATTGAGTGGTTTGCGGCGCAGCGGCTGACGACGGGGTATGCGGATGGTACCTTCCGCCCGCAGGATGCGGTTAACCGCGATGCTATGGCGGCGTTCTTCTACCGGTATGCGGGTAGCCCGGCCTTCACGGCACCGGATAAGCCCACGTTTAAGGATGTTGCCCCGAACAGCATGTTCTACCGCGAGATCGAGTGGCTTGCCGCGCAGAAGGTGACGACCGGGTGGCCGGATCAGACCTACCGCCCGCTGGAACCTATCCATCGCGATGCTATGGCGGCATTCCTGTACCGCTACAACCAGGGCGTGCTCAAGGCTGAGGGCTAGTCCCTTCCCCTAATCCACCCCGCAAGCAGCGGATTTTCGCCCGAAAAGGTGGGAAAATCCTACCTTTTCGGGCGTATCCCCGCTTCTTACGAGGGTTAACACATATTCACTCCGCATCATCTGTACATTGTTACCTTCAAAGGATCAAGGAGTATGATATGCCTCCGAATCATCGCAGACGAGGCGCCTTAGGGTGCCTTGCCGCCGCGACAAGTATTCTGTTAGCGCTTGGCACACCTGCCAGCGCAGACATAAACCCGGGCGGTACCAACGAAAACGGGCAGTATGTCGCAAACCCCGCACCGCAGAATTCAGATGCGCTCTCCCCCACCATGAAAAAGGCGGAGGGAGATGTGCTCGTCTTCGTCAAGTTCAAGGGTCAGGGTGCCTACGAGCAGACCCAGCCCAACGAGGTTCTGCACAATAAACAGGAACCCGTTAAGAAGCAGGGTGAAGCCACCTCTATCAAGGATCAGGTCGAGAATCAGGCTCGCCAAGCGGCTCAGGATTCCGGTGCAGAAATACGTTATACCGTGCACAATACGATGCGCGGCGCGGCTCTGCACGGCGATGCTGAGAAAATCCGTTCTCTTGCCGGGCGGGATGATGTCGAGCGCATCACCCCCATTGTGGCGAAAAAGAGCATGAATGCGTATAGCGATATAGATTCTAAGGCTGTGCAGGCTTGGGCCGAAAGCACCGGGTACACCGGTAAGGGCGTTAAGATCGCGGTGGTCGATTCCGGGATTGACTACACCCACACCGACTTTGGCGGTCCCGGCACGAAAGAGGCTTACGAAAAGGCCAAAACTCTGACGGACCTGCCCGATGCTGGCTCCGGGCTTATCGACCGGTCCAAGGTGGTTGGCGGCATCGACCTTGTGGGTGATGGCTACAATGCTCTCGACGCGGGTTCGACCCCTAAGCCCGATAGTAATCCGCTCGACTGCCGTCCTGAAGGGTATGGAACCGGCGGGCACGGCACCCACGTGGCGGGTACCGCGGCGGGGTACGGGGTGAATGCCGATGGCAGTACCTTCCGTGGCGACTACTCCAAACTCACCGAAAACGATCTCAAGAACATGAAGATCGGTCCCGGTTCCGCCCCCGAGGCGCAGCTGCTGAGCATCCGCGTGTTCGGGTGCCAGGGCAGCTCAAACGTGGTGATGCAGGGGCTCGACCGCGCTCTAGATCCCAATGAGGACGGCGACTTCTCGGATCGCGCTAATATCATCAACCTGTCCCTTGGCAGCGAATTTTCTCCGGCTGATGACCCTGACTCCGCTATGGTGGATGCCCTCGCGCAGCAAGGTATTCTCACCGTCACGGCGGCGGGTAACGCTAATGAGTTCAACGGCGTGGGCGATACCTACTCGGATTCGGGCAGCCCCGCCAACGCCGCATCCAGCATTTCGGTTGCGAACGCCAACGGCGCTATGAGCGTGTCCGATCAGCTCAAAATTGTCAGCCCCGAAAACGGAATTCCCCTTGATTTTATTGACGGCACCTTTAGGGACTTTAAGTTTATTGATGGTGACTATTCGCTCAATTTCCCCCTCGATAAGGCACCTGCCGATAAGCTCACCGGCTATGTAACCCTCGCGCCCGAACGCAACCGTGACGGCTGTAAGCCCTTCACCCCTGAAGAAGCTGAAAAGATCAAGGGTAAATGGGTGATGCTCGACTGGGAGGTAGACTACAGCTACAAGGTCGAGTGCACTTCCGCCGAACGTTTCGATCATGTTGCCCAGGCGGGTGGCACGGGCGTGCTGCTCGTCCTCAAGGACTATCCTGCCCAGCAAGGATTTGGCGGTAACGCCACGATCCCCGGGTTCCGCATTAACACCGCCTTCGCCGCAGACATAAAACCCTACGTGGAGGCCGGAACTTTCAAGGTTGAAGCGAATGAGGCTTATAAGAAGGCAACGCATATTCCTACTAGGCTCGACTTCGGCCTCAATTCTATGAGTTCTCGCGGCCAGCACGGCACCGAAGGATTCATCAAACCCGATGTTGCTGCACCGGGAGTCGATATTTTTTCGGCATCAGTCGGCCAGGGCACCGAAGGGGTTTACAACACCGGAACCTCAATGGCGGCACCGCATGTCTCCGGCATTGCTGCACAGGTGATGCAGGCGCATCCAGACTATACCCCGGCAATGGTGAAGGCTGCGATCATGAACAGCGCAGACACCAATCTCACCAACAATGCAGGGTCTAAATACGCTGTTGATCGTATGGGGTCTGGCTTCGTGAACGCTAAGAAGGCGGTCAACGCGAAGGTTTTGGTCTACGATGAGGAAAATCCCGAGCGGGTTTCCCTATCATTCGGCGTTCTCGAATATCCCCTCGACGGTGAAGGCCATACCGTAACCCGCAATATCGTCGTGCGGAATATGGATTCGGTGGCCCACACCTACGAGCTTTCGTACCAGTATGGTCCCGAAATCCCTGGATCACGTCCCGAGGTACCGCCTTTGGTGACCGTCGAACCGGGCGAGACCGTAAAAGTTCCTATCACCTTCTCGACCTACACCCCCTTCCTGGAAAAGACCATTGATCCCGCCCTGGAGAAAGAGCAAACTGCCATGGCCTATGTTAATGGGCAGTACCAGCCTATTATCTCGGGCAAACGTCAGTATATTGCAAGCGTCTCCGGCCGCATAATCTTTGAGGATGCGAACCAGGACGACGGGGAGGAGCTTATACGCCTGCCCGTTCATGCGGCACCGAAGCCTATCTCTACGATGAAGGTTCAAGGCTCCGAGATTCAGTTTGAGAATGGTAAAGCCACCGAAACCACCGTCAAACTCGCCGGGCAGGATGTGAACCAGGGCGGCTACCGGTCCATGATGGGAGCCTTCGAGCTGGGGGCTGCGAGCCCGCGCATCCCCACCGAGAATTTGGATCTTCCCTCAAGCCAGAGCATGGATCTGCAGTATGTAGGTGCTGCTTCGGACGCTCCGGCGCTCAAGGCAGCCGGGCAGAATCCGAACGACGGTAAGATCTACTTCGGTATTTCAACCTGGGGTATTTGGGATTCCATGCACCCGGGACGTCAGCTTCAGGTAACGCTCGATACCAACCGTGACGGTAAGCCCGACTACAACCTTGAGGTGGGGCCCGAAAAGGGTCTGGATTACCCGCTCGTGAAGGTGTGGAAGGCGAATGGGGATACCTGGGAAATAACCAATCGGTACCCGCTTAATGGCGCTTGGGGCGATACCGACACGAACATCATGGATACAAACGTGATGGTGCTTGGTGTGCCGCTCAAGGATCTGGGCTTGACAGCTGACACGGCTTCAAGCATTGACTATGCGGTTTCGACGAACACGTGGAGCAATGCGAAGGCTGGCGGCGACTATGTTGATGCCACCGAGAAGATCTCTTTCAATCCGTTCGCACCGAAGGTATGGTTCGAGGGTGAGAGCGCGGGTGTTCCGGGTCTCTTTGCTGACCGTAACGGCGGCGAGGTAAAGGTGCACCGCGTTGAGGGCGAGAAGCCTTCGGCGCTCTTCCTGCACCTGCACAACGGTACCGGCGATTTGAGCGGTCAGAACGGAGCTGCCGGTGAACGCGCCCAGGTGGTTCCGCTGAGCGAGCAGCAGCAGAGCAGTCTGCCGAGTCCGTCAGAACCTACGGAGTCTCCGAAGGATAGCTCGCTACCGGGCCCCTCAGAGCCCACGGAGTCTCCGAAGGATAGCTCACTGCCGGGCCCCTCAGAGCCCACGGAATCTCCAAAGACAGATACGTCTTTGCCGAAATAGCGTGCGGAATACGCCAACTATGTGTTAGCACGCTGACCTGGCTGTATACCGATTCCGGTATATAGTCCACACGGTATATAACCGATCACGAATATGCTCTCGGTTCCTCCGGCTGTGAGGGAATCGAGAGCATATTCTTATATTCCGATACTGGTATAAAGCCTTGTCCGTGCCTATGCGTGAAGTTTTGGCGGGTATCCCGCACGCCAGTTTCACTCGATAGGTTATCCCAAATGATGAAGCAATACCCCCACTGTAAAAAGCTCCTTCGATAAATTTGGAGCTTTTTACAACGGGGGTATTGTTATCGACCCTAAGAATCTGAGCTCTAGGTCTTACTAATCTTTCAAGATCTTCAAGGCGGGCAGCGGGTACTTATAATCCGTCTCTCCCGCATTGGCCTTCACCGCGCCAATAATGTGGCATACGACACCAGCGATCCCCCATATACCAACAACGATTGCCACAACCACCATGAGAATAAGGGCTACAACCGCGAGCCCACGGTTGTCCCCAGCTACAGCAACTGCTACCAAAATAATGGGAATAATCAGACCCACAATCGTTGCAATCGAAATAGTAATCGAGACGTTGAAGGCACGCGCTGCGGCACGTTTAACAACCTCGTATCCGGGCTTATCCTTATAGATCGACCACATAATAAGCGTGACGATCCAGGTGAGAAAAACGGATATATGTGCGAGCGTTGCCTTGCCCTGCGCATCTGGCGCCTGTCCCGAGACCGGCTGAGGCATACCCTGTGCGGGCTGCTGGCCATATTGATTAGGGTCAAAGTTCTGTTGGCTCATGATAGTGTACTTTCATTCGATGTCTATCGGTGCGATGTGTGAGGTTCACCGAATATTCGGTGAACCTATCCAAGGCTAACAAAAATGCAAATAGTTCCGCCTGTTTTATACATCGCGACACTTTGTAGTATTTCTGGATTAAAAACAACGGTAAATTAGGTCTTTAGAGCAAAATATTCGGTTAATCTCTTAGATTAGTTGCATTATCTTTCGTGCCCTCAGCAAGACAGCGCCCGCGTACACTAGAAATATGCGTGAACTTCAGGAAAAAATCGTGGCACAGATGGGTGTTCGTCCCAATATGACCGAAGAGCAAGCGCGTGAGGAAGTACAGCGGCGCGTACAATTCCTCTACGACTACGCGAAAGCGACCGGCACCCACGGATTCGTGCTCGGCATTAGCGGCGGCATCGATTCCACGCTGGCGGGCAGGCTCTGCCAACTCGCCAGCGAAAAACTCAACGCCGAAGGATACCGAGCGCAGTTCATGGCGGTACGCCTGCCCTATAAAACGCAGGTAGACGAAGAAGACGCACAAAAAGCCCTCGAATTCATCGCCCCCGACCGCACCGTCACCTTCAATATTGCGGATGCGGTCGATGGCTTCGACACCGCCTACACGGCTGCCGTGGGTACGCCTATCAGCGACTTCAACAAGGGAAATATTAAGGCGCGTGCCCGCATGATCGCCCAGTATGCGCTCGCTGGCGACCCTTCCCTGCTGGTCGTCGGCACCGACCACGCGGCGGAATCCGTGACCGGTTTCTTCACGAAGTTCGGCGACGGAGGGGCGGATATACTGCCGCTCTCCGGACTGAACAAACGGCAGAATCAGCTGCTTCTGAGGGTTCTGGGCGCATCCGAGCGGCTGTGGGCTAAGCCGCCGACAGCCGACCTGCTTGACGGTATCCCCGGGCGCACCGATGAGGACGAACTCGGCATCACCTACCCGCAGATCGACGACTACCTGGAGGGTAAAGAGATTGACCCCGTTGTTGCCGAGAAGCTAGAGAGCATCTACCTGCGTAGTCGACATAAACGCACGGTTCCGGTGGGTATCACCGATACGTGGTGGAAATAGCGTAATCCTTGGGTGAGGATCTCCGCTCGGCAGCTTACCCTGCGTTTACACTTTTTCACGCTGCCGGATGCGCGTGCGCCCGCTCGCCCAAAACAGCGCCACCCCGAGCGCGCACGATCCCATCTGCGTGACAGGGAACGCCCAGGTGAGGCCGGTAAATCCGAAAAGTGTATCGCCAGCGAATACCGTGACGAAAAAGAAAACACCCACGCTCGCGGTCAAAACTACCGCCGCCACGCCTTTACCGCAGGCCTGAAACCAGGCGACAAGCAGCATCACTAGCGCATAGAAAACGGTCGAGAAAAGCAGGGCGGTGAGTACCTGGTCCCCCGTCGTGATGATGCTGGGACCACCCGCAAGATAGAGCGCCCAATCACGGAACGCCCAAACCGGAATCGAGAATACCGCCGAGGTTCCGACCGAGAGCAGCACCGCAACCTTGAGTGCGGCGCGCAGACGATCCCGATTCCCCGCACCGTAGGTATATGCAAAAAGTGGAATGCTGCCCATGCAGATACCCGTACACAGGGTTTGTGGAACCATGATCAGACGGATCGAAACGCCGAATGAGGCGACCGCCGCATCGCCGTATTTAACCGCCAGGTTATTGAGCACCAGGGCCGAGACAACGAGAAAAAGACTTGATACCATTTGCGAGGACCCTACCGAGAGCACGGGTTTAAGCACGTCGGCAGAGAGTGTGAAATCCTTGAGAGACCACGAAAAATTCTTGCTCTTCGCGGTCAAAAACAGCATGTAATAGATAATGCAGGCGACGTTTGTTCCCATGAGAGCCCAACCGGAGCCCGCCGCGCCCATACGAAAAACGCCGATGAGCAGCACATCCAGCACGAGGTTGGCGAGTACTCCCCACAGCAGGCCGTACATGGATTGTTTGGCATAACCTTCGGCGCGCACCAGTTGTTCCAGGGTAAACATGCACATCCAGGGCGGGGCGCCGAGGAACAGCACGGTCACGAACCAGCGAGTCGGTTCATAGGTGGCACCACCAGCACCCATCAGCCGGGTGAGCGGATCGACGAAGAAAATCCCCGCTACCGCCAGCCCTACGCCGAAGATTAGAGAAGCATAAACAGCGAAAGAGGTAACGGCAGGAATGCGGGCGGTGTTGCCTTCACCCAGCAATCGTGCCGTGAGGGTGGATGCGCCCACCCCGAAAAGCCCCGCCAGCGCGGTAATGACGCCCACCACCGGGAACCCGAAGATAAGCGCGGCAAGATCTTCAACCGTGCCAAAGTGCCCCACAAAATAGGAATTCACCACATTGTAAATGGCGGTAATCGCCAGCCCGGTTGCCATGGGGATACCCAGGGCAAGCAGGGCGCGCATCACCGGGGCGTCTTTGAGGAAGTAGATATTTCGGGAGTCTTCACTCAGGTTGTTTTGATGAAGAACTTCGCGGGAAAGCTCGTCTGCACTCGCTGTCGATGCGGCCTCCCCGGCAACCTGTGTTTCGGGTACACCGAGATGCTCGGCCTGGGGCACGGTGTACCTCCTTATAGGGTAATGGTCGGTGAACGTAGGCGGCGTGCGAACGCATGGAGTATAGGCATATAATCCTGACAAGGGTATATACCCAGTCTGGAATAATCCTGCGGCATATGTATGTGCCATGCAATAACCTCACATGGCACCGATACCGAAAGTTTTTCCTTATATGCCGGTAAACGCATATAACCGGTTGGCTCTACCCTGAATGTGGGGCTGCCGCCTCGCTTATCATACACGGCTGTGCCCGTGTGGGGCATATGCAGGTCGTTCCATGACGGAATAACTTCTGATACTGCGCTGCACGGCAGAACCTTATATGCGGTTTTGAGCATATTATTTCAAGCTGCTTTGCCCGATATATACCAAAAGTGTTATACAGTGGTGAAACTCTGTTTCCAGGAGTCACCGCTATATAACGCTTCGGGCATACACTCAGGTCAGAGTATTTTCACGGGTGCGAATGAAGAAAGTGCAGACCACGCTACTCAGACTCAACCTTAATCTCGGTCACGCCGTGCTCGGGGGTGCCCGATGCGGGCGCATCCTTCACCTTGGTACCGCCGGTTGCGAAGAAGAGAATCACGCCCAGTACGCACGCCGAAATCTGGGTGAAAGGGAATGCCCAGGTGAGGCCGTCGAAGCCGAACCACATATTGCCGAAGATGACTGCGGGGAAGAAAAGCAGGGCAATGCCCAGGGTCATGAGCGTGGCGGGCAAGCCTTTACCGGCGGCCTGGAACCACGAGACGAATACTATGCTCACGGCATTAAACACGGCGGCAAGCATGAGTGCGACCAGTACTTTCTCGCCGGTGGCGACCAGCGAGGAGTCACCCACGAGCTCAAGAAGCTGACGACGGAATATTAAAACGGGGGTGGTGAAGATAATGGAGGTTGCCACCGATACCATTGCGGCGGTTTTCAGCGCCGAACGCACGCGGTCTCGATTGCGGGCACCGTAGGCGTAGGCGAAGAGCGGAATACCGCCCATGCAAATACCCATACACAGCATTTCGGGTACCATGTTCAGGCGCATCGCCAGCCCAAAAGCGGCCACGGAGTCGTCACCGTATCCTGCCGCAATATTGTTGAGCACCAGCGCAGAAACGGTTAGGTTTGCACTCTGAATCAGTTCGGCGGCACCCACGGCGAACACGGGTTTAATAATGTCACCGGCGATCACGAAATCGCTGGGTTTCCACGAAAAGTTGGGGCTCTTGCGGATAAGGAACTGTAGGTAGTACACCATGGATGCGGCGTTTGCGGCGAGCATCGCCCAACCGGCACCGGCGATACCCCAGCCGAGGACCGCAATCAGCAGAACATCGAAAATTGAGTTGATGACGACGCCCCAGATAATGCCGTACATGGACTGTTTGGCGTAACCTTCAGAACGCACCAGCTGTTCCAGGGTAAACAGGCCGACCGAAAACGGCGCACCCAAAAAGAGCAGGTGCACGAAGGTTTTGGTCGGTTCAAAGGATGACCCGGAAGCGCCCATCAGGCCGGTAATCGGGTCTGCGAACAGGAACCCAGCAATGGCGACCACCACGCCACAGGCAAGCGCAGAGTACAGGGCGAATGAGGTTACGTTGCGAATACGTGCCTTATTGCCTTCACCCAGCAGACGCGAAGCCAGGGTTGATGAGCCCAGACCGAACACACCCGCAATCGCCATGATAATACCGAAGACGGGTACGCCGTATCCGGTGGCGGCGAGCTCTTCGACGGTGCCGTAGTGCCCCACGAAGTAGGAGTTAATGACGTTGTAAATGCTGGTGATCGCCAGACCCGCTGCCATAGGGATACCCAGGGAAAGAAGCGCCTTGAAAACGGGAGCATCTTTGAGCAGGTAGATGTTTTTGGGATCGTCCATATTGGGCATCCCAGGGCCTGCATCAGGTGCGGGCACAGCCGGGATGGCACCAGTGGTGGAGGGCACGGTACCTATCACCGCCGGAACTGCACCGGTGACGGGCGGGTTCGCCTCGGACGGCGCTACTGTGCCAAGTTTTGCTGCTGCGTTAGGTTTGTCTGCCGCGCCGGTATTTTCGGGCAGGGCGTGTGTAGGTTTATGTATCATGAAGATGCGTTTCTCGGTCTGTGGAGTGCGCCCGTCTCTGGGGCGGCATGGCTCAAGGTAATATCGGTCAGCGCTACATGCCGGATGCGGGCAGGGGACTCTATTGTACCCGTTTCCTGTTGAGAAGTAAGCCCTTCCTCCCGCTGCTTTTCCTCCCGGTCCTCTCCCCTGTTTCCCCCTCTAACCTCCCACGCAAAAAGGCTCTTTATTTGAATAAAGACCCTTTTTGACCACAAGTATTTAAGAAAAATACTTTCTTCAAAAAATATACAGTAAAGTTGAAATAACCCTTTTCGCCGGGGTAGAGCACACGGAACATCCTATGAAATATACCCCCGTGATGACTCTTAGGGTGGAGAGGGGGTGAGTAGGAATGCTGTTCTACGAGATAGTAGAAACGGCTCAAGCGATCCTCATCAGTTACATTCTGATTGATGGATCGGCTCAAGCCGTTTCACATATTGTAGGCTTTATCTCAGCTTGGAGTAAGAGCCTGAGGTAACAACCTGCTCACAAGGAGGAGCTTAGTAATTCCAACTTACTGGGCTCCTCCGCCATGAGTGTATCCTATGAAATATGGTTCCAGCTTAGCACACCGCTTCAAGACCTTAGAACTTTGTGGTATTTCTCCCCATCCAGCAATTCTTGGATGCCTAGGCAAGGAACTCGGGCAGTTTTTGTTCAAGCTCGGCGCAGGCACGCTCAACAGCGACGTCTGGGCCAATATTTGGATCCATGGTGCCTTCGGCACGCACAATATCGGTCGAATCGAACCCGAGCATCCCAAATGCGGTCCGCAGGAAGGGGTACGATTGCTCCCACGGTGCCAGCGGACCGGTGCTGTACACGGAGCCGCTTGACTGCACGAGCAGCGCCTTATGCCCGCCCATGAGACCCTGCGGACCATTCTCGCTAAACTGGAAAGTCTGCCCTCCCATAATAATGTTATCCAGGTAGTCTTTCAGGCGTGAAGTCACCGTGAAATTGTGCATGGGCATAGCGATAATCAGCCGATCAGCCGCTTTAAACTGTTCAATGAGTTCAGCACGGCGCGCAAGAATCTGCTGTTCCCGCTTACTCAGGGACGATTTTTCATCATATACCGACCCGTAAAGCGGCAGGGTTTCGGCAGTAAGTTCGGGAATATCCTCATTGTAGAGGTTCAGCACGGTTGCATCCGGCAGTTTCTTGGTCAGGCAATCAACGAGGCGGTTGGTGCAATACGCAGTTTTATTCTGGGGATCCGGGTGGGCGTTAATAATAAGGGTCTGCATGGGGTCTCCTGGTGATTGAATAAGATATTGCAGAATTTACAAAAATCCGGGATGGATATTTCTATCGTAGATTGGGTGTAACGCTGGTATCAACGCTGAGTACAGGCAAAGTTATGGAATAACGCTTTATGACGCAATATTTCTTCTAGGAATATCCCTAGTGCGCGTGAAAAGAATTTAAAAATAGAAGAATCACATTTTTAAGCATTCTCCAGAATCACACGAAATTTCCTCGTAAAGCATGCGGTAAAGTTATGAGTGCCTTCTTCCCGGAATGAGTCACCGGTACAGTTTGCAAATTTACATTCAGTGATGACTTTCGGGGCGGATGAGCTGGAGCACCGTAGATTCCGAGCGCGCGAGGCACCAAATCTGCGTGCGGAAGGCGCGCAAGCGCAGTAGGAATGCTGTTCTACGAGATAGTAGAAACGGCTCAAGCGATCCTCATCAACTACATTCTGATTGATGGATCGGCTCAAGCCGTTTCACATATTGTAGGCTTTATCTCAGCTTGGCTTAAGAGCCTGAGGTAATACCCTACTCACAGAGAGGGGCTGGCAGTTAGCGCTACCGGCTCCTCTTGCCTATAACAGGCATCCAGTTTGCAAATATGGTTCCAGCCTAGCACACTGCCAAAAGACCATGAAGGCACTCTCCTCCCGGAGAGAAATGCCCCCATTTACCTCTCAAGCGCCGCCCGCAGGTCCGCCAGAGTTGTCGAGCGCATTGTACCGAAGAATTGTGCATCTACCTGCTCGACAGCGGGAATCGCCCGAATCGCAATATCCTGCCCCGCGTCCGTGAGAAGAACATTCTTTGACCGCCCATCCGTGGGGTTTGAAACACGCTGCACAAGCTCGCTTTTCTCTAGGCGCCGCAGTACGTCAGAGACCATTTGTGCATCCATACCAGCTGCTTTAGCAATATCGATCTGTTGTACAGATTCGGTCTTTTGAGTTAGCCAGTAGGCGCAGGCGAGAATCACGAACTGAGTCTGCGTAACACCCAGCGGTTCCAGGGCATCTGCCACCGCTCGCTGCCATCGCTGGGTTAGTTTCCACAGCACAAACCCCGGGCTGTCGGCACCAGGATTGGCAAACTTGCTAACACTCATGATGCACGCGCCGCCTTAATAAGCTCGTTCATCTGGGCGGGAAAATCAGAGCTTATACCAGGCCCTATGTGTGCACCTATGGTATCTACCTCTTCCCCTGTGATTTCTAGGGTGTGAGTAATGCGTGTGCCTTCCTTGACGGGCTCAAACTCGTGACGGAAGGTCAGGATTAGACCGTTAAACGGGGTCTCGTCGGCGTAGCGCTTTTCAGGCACGAACTCGGTGACCGTTGAGATGACCTGTTCCTGACCGGCAGGAGTCATTGCGATGCGTGTACCCACTGCGAGTTCCCGTTCAGGTTCAAAATGGTCGCCGCCGGGCAGGGTAAGTTCTCCGCTGTGCACCGCAATAAAGGTGCGCCACAAAGCAGGTATGCTGACATCAGTAATCTGAGAATGCTGGGTGCTCCACATCGTGTATTCCCTTCTACGAGAGTGTTATGTTCCATTGCGTATATTAGTAAATATATTGATTATCAATGCATTTACTAATATATCAAAAAGCACCTCCCAGAGAAACCATAAAGCACGTAGCCTAACGCACCACTACCCTAATCCTTCTTCGCATCCTCCAGCACCCGCATCAGTTCGGCGAGGCCCGCATCCAACTGACGGCGCGTCTCAGCGGGCAGCTTTTCCAGAATACGCCGCTCATTTTCCACGTGTTCGAAGACAACTTTTTCCACCAATTCACGCCCAGCGCCCGTCAGCTTCACGAGCATACTGCGGGCATCGTCCGGGTTGGGGATGCGCTCAATAAGCCCGCGCTTCTGCACCTTCTGCAGGCGGGTTGTCATAGTGCCCGAAGTAACCATAAGCGAGGCAAAAAGCTCGGTCGGGGTCAGAATATAGGGCGCACCCGCGCGGCGTAACGTCGCCAAAACGTCAAAGGCGCCATTACTAAGATCATAGGCAGCAAAAACCTCGTCAAGGCGCGGCGCGAGCAGAATGGAGCATCGCCTAAGACGACCAATCAGGGCCATATTTTCAGAAGCCAACTCGGGGAGTTCACGTTTCCACTGATCAATAATGACGTCCACGGCATCTGGGTGGATACTGCGGGAACGGGCGCTCGACATATTCCTCCTAAAATCGACTCACTACTATTTTATCTTGCTTTCAAGACAAAAAGTGATTAGGATTTATCTTGAACTCAAGGCATCTATCCGACTGCGAAGAACTATGAAAAACCGTCTGCCTTTGCTGATCATTACGGCGTTCGTCCCCATGGTTTGGGGATCAACCTACCTCATCACCTCCGAGTTTCTGCCGCCCAACCGTCCCTTCACTGCCGCACTGATCCGTGTGCTGCCAGCAGGGTTGCTGCTATTGCTCATCACCCGAGAGTTCCCGCGCAAGAACGAGTTGGGCCGAATTATTCTTCTCGGCATCCTCAATATCGGTCTATTCCAGGCGATGCTGTTCGTCTCTGCATACCGCCTGCCCGGCGGACTGGCGGCGATTCTCAGCTCAACACAAACTATTTTCGTCCTCGTCCTCACCCGAACGGTCGACAAGAAAGCGACTCCCGCATCGGCGTGGCTTGCCGCACTTATAGGCATTATCGGCATTATTCTGTTGGTCGCATCCCCCAGCACCACCTTCGATGTGATCGGCATTCTTGCGGCACTCACCGGGGCTGTCGCCATGGCGTGCGGTATTTTCTTCACCGCCTCAGGAACATCGTCTCTCTCGACTCTCGCCATGACGGGATGGCAGCTGCTCGTGGGCGGAATATTCCTGCTGCCGATTGCCCTGCTGACCGAGGAACCGCTACCGCAGCTCACCGCTGCAAATATCGGCGGATACGCCTTCCTCTGCCTAGTGGGCACAGCGCTCGCCTACTGCGTGTATTTTCATGGGCTCTCGAAGCTGCCGCCCGCCGTGGTCGCATCCTTAGGCCCGCTCAGCCCAGTCACCGCATTTATCCTTGGCTGGATTTTCTTGGGGCAAAGCATGACGCCGCTGTCGATGCTTGGCTTCGTGCTGGTACTGGCCTCAATAGTGGGGGTACAGCGCGCCATGATGGGCGCTCGAAAAACGGCTCTTTCTCACACAAAATAGTTTTCCCGCCGCCCCACACACGACATAAAAAGGCTCTTGATGCGCATAAAGCACCAAGAGCCTAAGGTAATTGTTCTACCCGTAGAGAGGGGTCGGCAGTTGGAACTGCCGATTCCTCTTGCCTTTACTCATAAAGATAGAACCAGCTTAGCATACCGCCCCAGCGCGCCGATTAGCTGTCAGTCGGCTTAGGGGGCTCAGCGTCATTCTTGGCTGTTTCCTCTTTGGTTTCAGCCGCCTGCGAGTTCTCCTGTTCCCGGGCTTTTTCACGCTCCGCCGCCTCACGCTTGGCCTTCGCCTGTTCGTAAAGCTTTGCCGAGGATTTGTTGATACCCGTACCCTGCCCTAGGGACGGATCGTTCGGGCGTTCCGCTAAGATCAGGGTTGCACACACTACGAGGGTGACCACAAAAACCGCGCCCGCCACACCTAAGGCCAACACAAGGTTGGGGTGGTTGCGGGTGCCGCCGGTTGCAAAAATAAATACGGCGAAGAAAGCCGCTACAGCCAGAGCAGCGGCAACCAGCAGGGGACCTTTCACCTGCGCTTTAAATCCGCGGGGGCGTTCTTCAGCCACTCGTTCCTCCTCTTGTGTGTGTCTAACCAGTGTACGCGCCGTTGCAATACACCTCTAAAACCTGGGTGCTATATGAACTAAGGTTTTGTTCGGTCAGCGCCCGCTTTCTCGCTCGGTCCCAGAGAACCTACCAGCAGAAAAACGCCGATAATTAGCGCCCCGCCGCCGGGAACTCCCAGGGTCGCTTTCGCCCCGATCTCCCCTACAAACGGCAGAATTAAAGCAACCGCAAGAAGCACGCCCCCTTCCAGAACCCAGTCACGCCACACAGCCACCGCGCTACGGTAGCGCATACCCAAAAGCAGCTTAATCAGCCCCGGCAGACCCGAACCGGCGCATACCGCCAGAATAATAAGAGCAAGGGTATCCGGCATTATCACGAGTAAAGCCCCAGATGCCGCCTGCACGAGCGCCGCCGAGCTGAGCGATGCGCTTGTCGCGGGTCCGTAGTGCATCCCGCGGGCCGTGAGCGCGTGTGAGGTGCCGAGCGCGAGCATCCAGAGGCCCAAAAGTATTTTGGTGAAGACATTATCAGGGGTCTGCACAAAAACGGTGATAATCCCAAAGATAAGGTATATCAGCGCGTGCAGCATTAACGATGCGCGCCCTTGCGCGGTACCAGCAGCGCGCGGAACTTTCCCGCTCGGGGGCGGGGTCGATGCCGAGGGTTTCGTGCTCACGTGTACCAGAATACCGTGCAGCCCCCTAAAATTCCGCATAAAACCCCGGGAGCGTCCTTAATATTCCATATACGGAATATAGAATACACCCGGGGTTTAGCACTTCTGGAGCCGTTCGGGGCTACTCCAACTCAACCGGACCGAGCACGCGTATCTCCTCAATATCCAGGATCTCCTGAATCGCGTGGAGCACGTTCATATCGATGGTGCGCTCATTACGCAAGCGTTTAAGCACGCTGCGTTGCTTCTCTAAATGCCGCAGCCGCAGCTCTTTCTCAAGGTCGCCCGCCTCAATAATGCGGCGGGCTTCTTCCGGCGCGTTCGCACCGTGCTTACGAATGGTGTGCAGGTTGCGGTACATACTCGCGTTGTACATCTGTTCTTCAGCAACGCGGTCGATAATCTCCTGCGACGCACCAATCTCCTGACCGACCTCAGCCACAGAGTCGAAGGACTCGGCAATTATCGTGCGTATTGCCTCGTTGATTTCATCCTCTTCGGAGGTGTCAACCGGGAAGTTAGCCCACCTAATAACGAGCGGCAGAAGCATACCCTGAACCACCATCGACAGCAGAACCACACCGGCAACAATGAAGATAATGAAGTCGCGTCCCACAACATCGTTCGGCACAGAGAGCGCTACTGCGAGAGAAACGCCGCCACGGAGTCCGGCGAAGGTTGAAACCACACGGCCGCGGAAGGTTGTGCGCAGCAGCCTCTGCTTTTCTGAGCGGTCAAGGGCACGAATAATACCGATCGTGACGTGCAGGAAAATAAAACGCGCCGCAATGGAAACGAGCCATGCCACCACAATCACGACGAGCGCAGAAACCCACGCATAGTTGTACTCGTGGATAACGCCTTCCATATGCTCGGTGGCGCTAGGCAGCTGAACACCCACGAGCACGAAGAGCGCGCCGTTCATGATATAAGAGACAAAAGACCAGATGGGCAGACCATAGAAACGGTTTTGGGGTTTGATGGTATCCGGTCCACGATAGGTCAGGTAGAACGCTGCGACCACCACGGCTACCACTCCGGAACCTTTCATGCCTTCAAAAGGCTCGATCTCTTCAGACAGGAAGAAAGCAATAAACGGTATGGTAAACATGAACACACTGAAGTTCATGGGGCTGCCCATATACGCACGCAGCTTATTTGCACCCCACCCAACGGCCAGGCCAGCGAGAGTTCCAATCAGGAACGAGAAGAAGAACATTCCGGATGCGTTCCCCAGGGTCAGCTCATGACCGCCCGCAAGCTGCAGTGCGAGCGCGAAAAGAACTAGAGTGGTGCCGTCGTTAATGAGCGCTTCCGCTTTAAGGGTGGTAATGGAGGATTTGGGGAGTTTGCCGTTGAGCGTTGCCACAGCCACGGCATCGGTGGGAGCGAGAGCCACACCGATAATTAACGCCACATGCCACATGTAGATGCCCATAAATGTGTGAAGCACCCAGGCGATAACGAACGCCGTGAAAATTACGAGCACCGTGCCCGAGAGCAGAATGCCGCGCAGACGGGCGCGCACCTCACGCCAAGAGGTATTTCGGGTCTCCCAGAACAGCATCACGGGCAGGAAGATTTCGAGAATCACGTGCGGGGGCAGCCCGGCCTCGCGCACCTCGTGCATGGCGTGAACGGGGATGAGCGCCAGCACAAGCCCCATGAAAATGAGCATAATGGCGGGGGTTATTCGTATTTTATGGGCGAGGATATTACCCAGAAGAATTGCCAGCGACAGGGCAATAATGACTTCAAGCACGGTGACGTTCCTTGATGTGTGTTGGAGGTTGAAGAGGAATAAACAGCGCCAGAATAACACCTGTGAAGGCGCGCATATTCCAACATATCACGGGGTAAAAATACGGGGCTTTAATACTGAGCTGTACTCTCTTCGCGGTACTGTGGTTCTAAACGCAAAAGACGCGCGAATGTAAGATACCCCGTGCAGGGGTGCACACCGAGCGGTCTAGTTATCTGTTCTATAGGAGTCGGCTTACGAGGCTTTATAGCGCCGCAAACCTCACGAAATATGACGATTCGTGTCATGCAGGCACAAAGATGCACGCCCTGCGGCAGAAAATCCGTCACGGGGCGAGCGTACATGCACCAAACGTGAGAAAATGGGGGCATGACTGAACAGACTAATTCCCCAGTAACCGGCTCCCCGCTCGTGAAGCGCGGGCTTGCCGACATGCTCAAGGGCGGCGTCATTATGGACGTCGTCACCCCCGAACAAGCCAAGATCGCCGAAGATGCTGGCGCCGTCGCCGTCATGGCGCTTGAGCGCGTACCCGCCGATATTCGTGCTCAGGGCGGTGTGGCCCGTATGTCCGACCCCGATATGATTGAGGGCATCATTAACGCCGTCTCGATTCCCGTGATGGCGAAGGCGCGCATCGGGCATTTTGTTGAGGCGCAGATTCTTGAAAGCCTCAAGGTGGATTACATTGATGAGTCAGAGGTGCTCTCCCCCGCCGATTACGTGAACCACATTGACAAGCACCAGTTCACGGTACCGTTCGTATGCGGCGCCACCAACCTGGGCGAGGCGCTGCGCCGTATCGCCGAGGGTGCCGCTATGATCCGCTCGAAGGGTGAGGCTGGCACCGGTGACGTCTCGGAGGCGACCAAGCATATCCGCACCATTAAGCGCCAGATCGCCGAGCTGCAGGGCCTGTACAACACCATGCCCGACGAGCTGTACGTGAAGGCGAAAGAACTTGCCGCCCCCTACGACCTGGTGCTCGAAGTTGCGAAGACCGGTAAGCTGCCCGTGGTCATGTTTACCGCCGGTGGCGTGGCAACCCCCGCCGACGCAGCCATGATGATGCAACTGGGCGCGGACGGCGTATTCGTCGGTTCCGGTATCTTCAAATCCGGCAACCCCGAGGCACGCGCTAAGGCCATCGTGAAGGCAACCGCGTTCTACAACGACCCCGAAAAACTGGCGGATGCATCGCGCGGTTTGGGCGAGGCCATGGTCGGCATCAACGTTGCCGATCTACCCGCGCCGCATCGTCTGGCGGAGCGCGGCTGGTAAGTACAGGCCGCCACGTGGCGGATGCGCACTCGCCGATCGATATATTCGGTTCAGGTGAGGGCGCCCGGTCAAGGCGTGCAGGGGGGTGAAGCTCGGTGCGGGCTTCGCCCCCGACTCTGTTCAGATGCGTTATCCGCTCGGGTGAGTTTGACTCTTTCAAACCCGAAGCTCAACGTTCTACACTGTGCGCAACCTCGTGTTGCAGAAAGATAGGCTCATGAGCGAGACTGAGATTCTTCCCCCGGCTGCCCTGCCCGGTGCGGGCAAAACCGTGGGTGTTTTGGCGCTGCAGGGCGGTGTTGCCGAACACGCGCGCATGCTCGAATCCCTGGGGGCGCAGGTGGTGCTCGTCAAAAGTGCCGAGCAGCTGGCGAACCTGGATGCGCTGGTTCTGCCCGGCGGCGAATCTTCCACAATTGACAGGCTGACCCGGATTTTTGGGCTGCGCCAGCCGTTGATTGAGGCGATTTCGGGGGGCTTGCCGATCCTGGGAACCTGCGCCGGGCTGATTATGCTCTCGACCGTGATTGACGATCCGGCTCCGGGGCAGCAGTCGCTCGGTGTGTTGGATGTTTCGGTTGGGCGTAACGCCTTCGGCTCGCAGGTCGATTCGGCGCAGGTTCATCTGCCGTGGCTTACACCCTCGGGCGAGGAAGTCGTGATCGATACGGCGTTTATTCGCGCGCCGATTGTGACCCGCGCCGGTGAAGGCGTGCAGGTGGTGGCGCATCATGAGGGCAAGATTGTGGGTGTGCGCGCCGGGAACATTATCGGCATTTCTTTCCACCCGGAGGTCACGGGCGATACCACCGTGCACGAGGAACTGCTCTCGCTAATTCGGTAGGTATTTTTCTGCCTCTCCCCTGGTATAAAAAAGAGCCTTTATGTGAATAAAGAGTATTTTTCACCGCTTTATTCACATAAAGGCTCTTTTTATGGGGGCAAAAGTTATCAGAACCTATCGGGGGTTATCGGGATTTTTAAGATAAGTCCCGATAGATTGAGATAACTTTGTGCAGCTACTGTGCCGACCGCTTAATGAAACGATCCATCCCCGGAACCGTAAAAGCGATCCGACCATATGCAGGGCTGTACAGTACACCTTTCTCAATTAAGGATGCGCGGCGGGCACTCAAAGACGTTGTAATAGATTTCATCCGGCTGGATACCTCTGAGACCGGCACAGAATCTCCTTCTTCCTCAGACATAAGATCGGCAACCGCCACCAAGTAGTGTTTCTCAGATTCTGTTGCCCTGTTCCACCGCGTCATATAGAACCCACGGTTTAGTTCTTCCCAGCCCAAAGTAACGCCCACACGAACATCATCCTGAGTGATATTGCCCGCGCTGGCACAGTCCCAGGCATCCCGCCCAAACTGCTGAATGAAATAAGGGTATCCGTGAGATTGATCCACAAGTTCTGCAAGCGCATCCTGCGTGATACTACCGCCATTTTTAGCAATAGGATCAGCATAAGCCAGCCTGGTCTGATCATCATTGAGACGCTCTAAAGGATGGTAGCTAAAGAGCCTTTCGGCGTAAGTCTTAATCTCGCCCAGTTTCGTGGGAACTGAAGGCAGTCCAGCTCCAAAAATATAGAATGGAAGCTCTTTTTGCCCGGCTTCATGTTGGGTTGTCAGCAGAATATCGAGCATCTCGTTATCAAGATCTTGAATCTCATCAATGAAAATACCCACACCAGTACTAGGCGTTTGGTCTTTGAGCTCCCGAGCCATAGACAGTAGTGTTTCTGGAAGATCAAAGTCTAGAAGACCCGTTGTATCGGAGGGGTGCGTATCAGCTTTAAGCACGACGGAGGCTCCGGCAAAACCAAGCGTCGCTGATAGAGAAGCAATATTCGATAAGAGTTTCTTCCAGTGACTTTGCTGTTGGTAGCCTCGAACAGCTAGGGCAAGTTCTTTACCCAGGCGGGTGCGAACTTGAGTATATGCATTCTTCCCCATTCCGCTTTCTAGAGAGATCGTTACCCATCCGGCACGTTTTGCGTCTTCCTGCAGACGGCGCAAAAGCACGGTTTTACCCATCCCACGCAGCCCGTAAAGCATCATGCCGCGGCTAATAGCCCCTATCTCAGTACGACGCAGGATGTTAGTAAACGTATTAAGCGGTTCTTGCCTACCCGCAAATTCGGGCGGAGTATGCCCGGCGCCCGGGCGGAATGGGTTAAGAGTCATGATCTGCGGAAGCCTCCTTAGATTTTTAGTCTACAGGAAGTTATCGGAACCTATCGGGGGTTATCGGGATTTTTAAGATAAGTCCCGATAGGTTGAGATAAGTGCGAAAACTAGTTATCCCCGGTTATCCCCTTTAAGGGATTTCTAGGGATAAGTTGGAATAACGTACCGCGCAGCCGTATTTTCCGAGGCGGTTGCAGAAGCTGTTGCGCTTTCCAGGCAAAGGCTGTATCTAAGGTTCTCTTGCGGAAGAACAGCCCTCGGCAGCCAGTAGGCGGTGTGCTAGACTAAAAGCATATTTCATGATGCAAAGCTCATGAACGGAAGGGCTCAATAGTTGCCGCTACCAAGCCCTTCCAGTGAGCAGGGTCGTTACCTCAGATTCTTAATCCAGGTTGAGATAACGCCTACGATGTAAGAAACGGTTTGAGCTGATCCATCAATCAGAATGTAGTTGATGAGGATCGCTTGAGCCGTTTCTACTATCTCGTAGAACAGCATTCCTACTCACCCCCTCTCCACCCTAAGAGTCATCACGGGGGTAAATTTCATAATGCGTGCCGTGTGCTCTTACCCCGGTGAAAAGGGTTGATTCAACTTTACCGCATGTTTTACAGGTAAAACTCTCTCATTCCTAGACTTCGCGCCGCGTTAGAGTTCAATTACGGTATCGTCCTGCCGGGCAGGCGCATCCTCATCGTGGGTACTCACCAGCACGATTGCGGTATGAGCCGCTCGCTCAATCAGTTCCCAGACACGGGCACGGGTAGGCGCATCCAATCCGGCGGTCGGCTCATCGAGAACCATGACGGTCGCGGGGCTCAGGGCTTTCTGCTCATTCAAGGTTTCGGCCGCCGCCAAAGTACGCGCCAAGGCGATACGCCTGCCCTCTCCCCCGGACACGCTGCCGCTCTCACCCGCGACGGTGTCATGACATCGAGCACCACTAGAGGTAAATTCGCTTAGCCCCACCGCCTGCAGGTACCGGTCGCATATATGCACCGGAATGTCGCGCCCAAACGCCACATTCTCATGCGCGGTACCAACCAGCAGCCCAGCTTCCTGCGGCAGGTAGACGAACCGAAGAGTGCCTTGCGGTGCGCTCATCGACACATAAGCGGGGGTAGTTGTCGCACGCACCCCAAGAAGCCGTTCTAAAAGCAAACTTTTTCCCGCGCCGGATGCGCCACGCACCCAACATGGGCGTCCCAGCTTCACCGTATGCACACCATAGGATGTTTCACTCAGGTTGCGTGCATCCACGCGGAGGGAAAGCTCACCTGTGGTTACGGTGGTTACGACATAGTCGATGAGATACGCCGAATTCTCAGCGGCAGGAGTGGCTATTTTATGGTGCGCCTGCCGGTAACGCTCCGCCGAGACCGCGATGGTCGATACCCCAAAGCCGACGGCTTGGAGCGGGCCAATTGCCGCCGCGCACACTCCGATGAGTGCCACCGCAGTACCCGTAATCTGTGCCGGAGAACCTTCACCGAATAATACGGTTTTGAGCACTATTGCGAGCAGACATAGAGCCAGCATCGCGCCCTGCCAGGTGTGTAACAACATGGTGTAACGGTAACTTTTGAGAGCTTTTGCTTCTACAGGCAGGCGGCCTTGGGCGTATCGGTCACGCAGAAAGGGAGCTGCCCCAAAGATTCTGCTTTCACGCCACAGGCGGAGCGTGTTTTCCAGGGTGCCGAAACTGCGCATTGAGCCGTCAAAGAATTCGCCTTGAAACTTCTGATGACGCGCGATCAGCGGCATACTTCCAACCAGATAGAGCGCCACAAACCCGCAAAATATGCCTAGTTCCGGCACGCCACCCATCACCAGAATCGAGACAGCACCGGCGATACAACCAACCCCGGCGGGCAGAATTGAGAGGTACAAGGTGGCGAGGGTTTCGCGAATGGATGCGGCCTGCGCATCGACGGCATACGCAATTTCGGAGGCGCCTAGCGCGGCGCGGGCGCGCGGGTCGGCGCCGATGCTGGTGACGAGCGCATCCGCCATATGGCGCGATTGCATTTTCTGCTCGATGAACCCGTAGGCAGGGTAGAAAAGATACCGAAAGCTCTGCCCGATTAGCCACAGAATACTGTAAAGAATCACGAGGACGGCAAGGTTTTGACGCCAAACATCGGGGTTTTCAAGGGTGCGCTGAACACCATAACCCAGCAGAATGGGGCAGGCGATCAGAGCGAGCGCAGAGATCATGACGGCGGCTAGTACGCTAAGGTTTTTCGGAGGTGAGACTCGCCAGGCTAAAGTCGTGACGCGAGCGCAAAATACAAAATATGGTTTGAGGTATTTCACCGAGTTCTCTTTCTCTCCCGCTGCTCGATGCGGCGGGAGAATGTGTTGTCGGTATGTGTGCACCTAGGCACGGTATAACGGTATATATCGTACACTTTCCTGCATATTCGGAGGGTTAAAACGTACGATATGCAGGAAAATGTACGACTTATGGGCGATAGAGGCTAGGCTAAAGCCACCCGTTGTCGCGGGCGATGCGCACCGCCTCATGCCGGTTAATGGCGTCTATCTTCGCCATGGCCGCCGAGAGGTGGTTGCGTACCGTTCCCGAAGACAGTCCGAGCATCCCCGCAATTTCTTTGACGCTCCCAGCGGTCTCGGCGGCGCGAAGCACCTCGGTCTCACGCCCGGTCAGCGGCGAAGAACCCTGCCATTTTGCTTCCTCAGCCAGCACCGAATCGACCACACGCAGCCCCGCCGCGGTACGGCGAACCGCCTGCGCTAGCTGCGATGCCGTGCCATCTTTCACCACAAACCCGCTCGCCCCTGCCTCAAGGGCGCGGCGTAAATACCCAGGACGGCGAAAAGTTGTCAGAATAAGCGAACGAACCGGCGTGCCCGTCTGCGATGTCAGGCCCGAACGGGCAAGTTCGGCGGCCGCCTCAATCCCGGTGGCGCCGGGCATTTCAATATCAAGAAGCGCCACATCCGGGCGGGTTTCACGCACGGCAGGCAGCACCTCATCACCGCGGCCCACCTGCTTGACCACCTCAAGATCAATTTCAAGATCGAGAATCATGGCAAGCGCTTCACGAATCATCTGCTGATCGTCGGCAAGAAGTATTCTCAGCGGCACGGCTACCCCATAATCTCGTCGGTCTTCTCGTCCATGCTGATGCGGATGCGGCACCCATCCCCCACACCTGACACAGGAGCCTGCTGCAGCCAGTGTTCGGGTGCGTTCCCGAGCGTGAGGATGCCGCCTGCGTCTTCGATGCGGGTGCACAAACCGGTGAGCCCACTCTTACACGGGGCATCACCAATTCCTATGCCGTTGTCGATAACCTCCAACCCGGTGGAGTTCAGCCGCACGGTGGCGTAGGTGGCGTGAGAGTGCCTCACAATATTGGTAACGGTCTCGCGCAGCGCCCAACTGAACAGGGAAGAGTTCATGCCCGCAATGTTCGCAGCGGTTGTCGCATCGGGCAGGTTCGCCTGTATTCCGGCGGTTTCCAGGGCGCGTGAAGATGCCAGAATCTCACCTTCAAGGTCGGGAACGCGCAAACGGGTGACGGTAGAATGCACCTCCGCAAGGGCTTGGCGGGAGAGCTGGGCGACCTGCCGCATCTGCTCCTGCGCGGCGGGGGCGTTGGTTTCCACGAGTTTTGCGGCCAGCTCGGCCTTGAGGTTCACGATCGTGAGGGAATGCCCCAGAACATCGTGCACATCGCGGGCGATGCGTTCACGTTCGCTGAGGATACCGAGTTCTTTTTCAATCGCCTTGTGTTCCCGGCTCTTGTGCATGCTGCGCCCCACGAAGTAAGCGACAACGTAGAACGTGGTACAAATATCGAAGAGAAAGAACCCGTTAAGGGCTTTATCCCCCGCTAGAGCGGGGAACGGGATGGTTGGCGAATCGTCGAGATACCCCTGCCCCACCACACCAACAAAGTAGTTAGCGGTGAAGACTACCGCAATACCAACAGCTGTTTTTACCCCCAGTTTGAAGGGTACGTGCACATTCATCAGCCACAGCGCCACCCACATGGGGGACATGCTATAGAAAATCCCCGCACTGCCCTGCGGGTATAGAAAGGTGGCGATGAAGCCAATAGGCGCCGTCACTAGCACGCACCACAGCGCAGTACGTAGTATCGTGTTTTTCACGGGTATAAGCGAAGGCATCGTATGCGCCACGAAGAACAGCGCTGCACATGTCTGATACAACAGTGTGCACAGGTCCATGTTGTTTTTGACGAGTTCAGCTTCAGCTGATCCGCTAAGACCAATAATAATAAAACCGCTGGAGGAAATGTTGAGACAGCTCCCCCAGACGAGGCTCCGCACAATACCCGATTTATCGAAGAATGGGGCATCTGCGCTACCTGGCTGAAGGCGGCGGTTCTCCGGCGTATCCGCATCACGCTGAGAGACATGCGGTGTGCGCGTCGTTGTCATGCTCGCTCCGTCGGTACTCGCTGCCGAATAATGTATCCCTATCATAAATGGGGCTCTTTGAGCATACACCGGCGAGCGGACGGCGCCTATGTTAAATGTCATGGATTGCCGAACCGGTTTCAAGGTCGATTTTTTGGCGCGAGGATGCCCTAGCCTGCACCCCTGACGAATGTCACGGGTACGCCGAAAAAACGGGGATACGCTTTGCATATTCGGTGTTCACGACAAGAGCATAAGGCAGGTTGAAGCACCTATGGCAGGTATCTCTGGTTCCGCCTTACCCGGGGGTGTATCCACCGCGAAAGCGCAGGGCGGTCTTATCGTCACGGGGTTATGCAAGTCATTCGGCAAAACCCGTGCGAATGACGATATTAGTGTGCGGCTTATACCCGGGGAGGTAACGGCGCTGATCGGTCACAACGGTGCTGGGAAAACGACGTTTCTTAACCAAATTGTGGGGCTAACAAAGCCGGATGCGGGCAGCATCATGTACGACGGCACCGACCTCATTGCCCACCCGGAGCAAGCCCGGCAGGTATGTGCGATCATGCCGCAGGTCGCATCGTCCCTGGAGGGAGTAACCCCACGCCAGGCGATCGCTACGGCCGTTCGCATTCGCGGGTTGAAGTCGAAGCAGGCACAACGGGCGGTTCAGAAAACTCTCGATACTCTCGATTTAGGGGATTGGGCGGACAGGCCGGGGCATAAGCTCTCGGGTGGGATTAAGCGCCTGACCTCATTCGGTATGGCGGTCACCGCGCCCGCCCCCATCTATCTCTTCGACGAGCCCACAAACGATGTCGATCCGGTGCGCCGTGAA
This sequence comes from Rothia dentocariosa ATCC 17931, assembly GCF_000164695.2. NCBI lineage: Bacteria > Bacillati > Actinomycetota > Actinomycetes > Micrococcales > Micrococcaceae > Rothia > Rothia dentocariosa. The sequence continues at coordinate 1,178,978 of NC_014643.1, read as the reverse complement.
CTGCTGTGGACGATGCTGCGAAGGCGAGCCGAGCAGGGTGCCACGGTGCTGATCGTGACCCACAACCTCCTAGAAGTAGAGCGCCATGCCGATAGGTACCTGCTGTTTAATAAGGGGCGGCTAGTTCGTGATGAACCGACAAGCGCGCTGGGTATGGCAGAAGCAAAAAGTACACTCTCAATCACGGCAACCCCGGAATTCCTTCAAGAACTTCGCAGCGTGCTAGATGTAGAAACATCATCTCCACTAGTAAATATGCCAAATACGGAATATATCGAAAAGCGCATAGAAGGCGACTCCTCCATCCCTCGGGAGTTTACCGTCACCCTGAGTACCGATGCGCTTGAGCTAGCCTTACCCCATGTGCTTTCAGGAATTCGTGCGGGATGCGTCGAAAGCTACCGCATAGGCTCGGCATCTTTGGCCGATAACTACGAGGAGATGATTAACCATGACTAGCGCCCTCGTGTCCTCACGAATTTCGACGGTACGCGCCACGGTCGAGCTAATCCGCTGGTCGCTAATTCGTAACGCCATCAACGCGCCGCTTTTTGCGGTGGTGCAGGTCCTTTTAGCCTTTGCACTTCTTTACGGCATCTCGGTCTTCATGCCGCATCTTGACCGGAATTCTGCAGAATATCTGGCGTCCGGCGCGGTGACGGTGAACTTCATTTCTATGGGGTGTGTAATAGCTCCACAGTTTATCGCTACCGCTAAGACGAACGGCATGTTCGACTATCAGCGGTCCCTTCCGGTGCCGCGCCTGGCGATTCTGGCGGCGGATGTACTCGTTTGGGCGGTTCTCGCTCTTCCCGGCATTATTGCGGGCGGTGTAGCCGCGAAGCTCAAATTTGATTTTGATGTGAACCTGAATATCGGCGCTATTGCCGTTGTATTCGCGCTTCAAGTTGTTATGGCGGTGTTAGGGTTTATGCTTGCGTACTGGGTTCCAGCGTCACTTCTGACTATCGTGACGCAGTCTATTACCTTCATGGTTTTGCTGTTTGCGCCGATTAACTACCCGCCCGAGCGGCTGCCCGACTGGTACGTGCACGTTCAGCAATTCCTGCCGTTCGTGCCTGCGGCAAACCTTGTGCGAGCCGCCCTCTTCGACATCGGCCAGATACAAATCCTGGACGTAATAGTCGTCGGTTTTTGGGGTCTTCTAGGATGCGCATCCGCACTATGGGCCCTTGCCCGCAGGGACTAGACCTTTCAGGGTCTCACCTGTATAAAAAGAGCCTTGATCGTGAATAAAGCATTGGAAATATCCTCTGTAATCACGATCAAGGCTCTTTTTATTATCACCCCACGGAAGGGGTGAAAGGATGCAGCGTCTACAACCGGTAGAAGCCTTCCACCGCGCGGGTCAGGTATGCCATATCGTGAACGTGGCACATTTCGCGCATCGAGTGCATCGACAGTAGTCCGATCCCCACATCGATGGTGCGCATCCCCAGCCGGGTGGCGGTGATAGGCCCGATCGTGGAACCGCAGGGCATATTGTTATTCGACACGAACTCTTGATAGGGAACGCCCGCCGCTTTGCACGCCGCCGCGAAAATACCGGCACCTACCGCATCGGTTGCATACCGCTGATTCGCGTTGATCTTCAGCAGCGGGCCAGCACCGGGAAGCGGGCGCACCGTCGGATCGTGATGCCCCTGGTAGTTCGGGTTCACCAAATGCCCGGCATCCGCCGAAAGGCACACCGAATCGGCGAGCGAGCGGCGGTACTCATCCTGGCTCTCCCCGCGAGCCTGCGAGAGCCGCACCAGCACATCCTCTAAGAACGGACCGGCGGCACCGCTACGGGTTTCAGAACCAATCTCTTCGTGATCGAATCCCGCAAGCATCACGGTATGCGCCGAGTCTTCGTCAGCATTCTCGGCCACATAGCGCTCCAAGGCGCACAATCCGGCATGAACCGACGAGAGATTATCCAACCTGCCCGAGGCGAAAAACTCTCCGTCTCGCCCGAAACGGCGGGGTTCCTGCGCATCCGCAAAGAGCACATCGTAACCAACGATCTGTTCCGGATCAACCGAACCGCCCTCGTCGATGGTCTGCTGCGCCAAATAGGCGAGCACATCGTTCTCGGTATCATCCACACCCCAAATGGGGTACATATTGAACTGTTTATCGAGGGTCAGCTCATTACGTTTATGGTCCAGATGAGGGGCAAGCTGCGGCACACGCGCCAACGGCCCAGTCACCACATAGCGATCCTGAAGGGTGCCGTCTTCCCGAAGTACCGTCAGGCGCCCGGCGGCGCGCAGCTCACGATCCAAAAAGGAATTAAGCAGTGCGCCACCGTAATTTTCGACGCCCATCTGATGCCATCCTGCCGCTGTCACCGACGAACTCGGCTTGAGCTTAAGCGACGGCGAATCCGTATGCGCACCCAGCACCCGGTAACCGCTCGCTTTCTGCGCCCGCCGACCGCCAGCCCAAGCGATGATCGCGCCGTCACGCATCACGAAATGCCTGCCGACGGCAGCCTCATTCTGCCACGGCTCGGTTTCGTTCAGCTCGGTAAACCCCGCCGCCTGCAGGCGCCGCGCCACGGTTCGCGCCGCCAGATATGAGACGGGCGAATCGCAGACGAACTGGGCGAGATCTTCGATATTTTTGACGGCATCAACGGTCATACTATGCGCCTACTTCTTGGGTTTGGGAATGACGGGGAACGCTGAGGTCCACGGTGAAGCGTCGGTTGATCCCTGCTTATGCGATTGTGCGGCTTCCGGCGAGATTTTCGGAATCGGAGCGGTAGCCCAGGGAACCTCTGAGGTGTTCTGGGATGCCTCCTGTTGAGCCCGCGAGGTTTGCGAGGCTGCAGCCGAACCGTCCGCAGCCGCATTCTTAGCGGATGTGCCCTGCCCGCTTTCCTTCTGCCGGGCGGCTTCTTTCTGCTGAGTAGTTTCTTTCTGCTGAGCTAGGGCCTGAGCCTTGGCACGCTCATAGGCTGACAAGGCATTTTGCACGGGAATGCTCATCGTGGATGTATCTGGCGCGTAGTTCTTCGAGGAAGGGCTCTTCGTATCGTCTGCCTGCGCGGCGGATGCGCTAGTGGTTCCCTTCTGCGGCGCGGCTGCAGTCGACGCAGACCCCTGTGCCCCGGAGGCACGCACCGAAGAACCGGCCTGATTCGAGCCCTGCTGAGCCTTCTGCGCGGAGGCGCGCGCAGCTTTCTGCGCCGCATCCAGGTCTATGCCTGACGGAGCCTTTTCCGATGCTGCGGGGGCAACCACGGCAGGCTTGAGCTCATCGGCGATAGTCCTCGCCTGTGCAGACTGCGCGGGCTTATCGGCGATCTGCGCTTCTTTCCCGGTCGCGCGGGCTGCGGTATTCGCGCTCGTCGGACGCTCAGCCTGTGCTGATTCGTTAGTGTGTACCGGCTTTTGGGGCTGAGACGATTCATGAGTCTGTGCCGATTGAGTAGTTTGCGCCGGTTTCTGGGACTGGGCTGACTCATGAATCGGCGCAGATTCCTTGGCTGGCGCAGGCTTATTAGCCGACGCCGAACCGTGAGCCGGTGCCGAACGTTCGGGCTGTACGGGGGCAGAAGCCTTGACCGACGTATCATTCTGCTCGCTCTTACGAGCGCCTTCCACAGGCTTCGCGGCGGGTGCCTGAGCAGCCGGTTTCTCCGTGATATTCCGCTCGGGTGCACGATGCTCTTCAGCCGTTTGCGGGCTGGCGGGGGCAGCCGAAGACGCCGATTTTACCGAAGCATTATCCTGTGCGGGCTTGGCGTTCCCCGCCACAGAGGCAGCAGGTTGTACAGGTTGTGATTGTACCGGCGCCTGCGAGCCTTGCTGCACAGAAGTATCAGCAGCAGGTGAAGCAGCAGCATTTTTCACGGACATACCGGGCTGTGCAGCCGCATGCGCAGCACCCGAAGCCGATGCTGCGGTGGCAGGCGCATCCGAGGAAGAAGCGGGCGCTTCCACGCCCATTGACGCACCCTCAGCCGAGGAGGCGGCAGCCGCATCCTGCCCCTGGTTCAGAGCGGCTTTCCTCTTTTGTCGGTAGGTGTACATGCACACGAGCCCGGCGAAGGCAAGCTGCAGAATAAGGGCCTGCACAAAGTCAAGCGGCTGTTCCTCACGAACCGCACCAAAGGGATCCTCCAAACCCAGCAGCCCAAAGATAAAAATCGAAACATTATTCGCAATATGCAGACCGATACCGGCTTCAAGGCCGCCGGTGTACCAGCACAAGAACCCGGCGATCAGAGCCATCGTCAGCACAGAAAGCAGACCCCACAGTCCGTAACCATGCAGCACCATAAAGATAGGCGCTGGAATAATAATTGCCCATGCGGGGTTCTTCAGCCACCGACCCACGGTCTGCATGAGATAACCGCGGAAGAGCAGTTCCTCGGCGTAGCACTGGAACGGAACTATCAACAGAATAAGCACAATGTACAGCCAGAACATGCCGGAATTCAGCGGATGCACGCTGTTATGCGTGGTCAAAGAACCATCCAGAGTCGCGAACCCTACATAGTAAAGACCGAAAATGAGGAAACCAAAGCCTAGGAAAACACCTAAATAGGACCACCGCATGCGGCCCGCAATGGAGTGAATCAGCCCTAAGGGTTTGAAGTTGGTAATCAGGCGCGCAATGAAAATCGCCGGAATCACCGGAATGATGGTAATAAGGAGCGCAATAAAAACAAGCGGGGTCTTAAAAACGTTCGCGTAAATACGCTGCAGATCGGTCAGGTAATCGTAAGGGACGCGCAGCATCACGGCGAATGCCAGCAGCGCAAAACTCACAATCAGCAGGAGCACAAAATAGATGCCGGCAATCAGCAAGCCCTCAAGAACCGGGGTGAACCAACGCGCACGCGGGTTCACATGCGATAACCGGTGATAGGGCAGCTCGCTGGCGCGTTCCAGAAGTTCCTTACGGGTAAGGCGGTTACTCCTGTAATACTCAGCGGAGGCGAAGGTAGACTCAGCGCCGTACCCGTAACTTTCTGCCTGATGCGGACTCAGCATCGTGGGCATATTTTGGGTATTGGTGACTGCGCCAGGTGGTTGGTTTGTTGGAATGAACTCAGAACCGTGATGTCCGGGTTCCTGCTGGTGATTAGTGCTCATAGTATCCATAATAGAGGGGACCCTCCCCCGAATGTCACACCGGGGCCACCTGTGCGGGTTGCCTTACGGTGTAATAATTTACCTGCCTATGAACTTTTCGGGCTTATATTTTATGGGAAATATGCCATAATTTGAGGGTTACCGTAGTTTAAAATTTGAGGCTACTCGTGCCTACGCTTCCGGGTGTTTTTGGCGCCAGTAGTGAAGGAAGGTTCAGATGGCTCTCGTCTTCAATCCGCCCCCAAATTGGCCCAAACCGCCTGCCGGGTGGTCTCCTACCCCGACGTGGCGGCCCGATCCCGCATGGGGTCCTGTTCCCGAAGGTTGGCAGCTGTGGATTGAGGAGCCCGAGCCTAAGAATGAGCAGGCGCCCTCGACGGCGGAGTCTTCATCTGCCGCATCGGGCTCTTCTGAGGGTTCTTCCAGCGCGAAGCCCTCGCCATCGTCAAGCTCTGAGCAGAGCGGTGAGTCTGCGCAGGCTTCCGCCCCGAAGCAGCGTACCGCGCCGACCATTTCCGAACAGTTTGCCGAGCAGAAAACTTCCCATCAGCAGACCCCTGAGCAGAAGACTCAGGCGGAGTCTGCCCACGCTCAGGATGCGGCGTCCGGGAGTTCCGAGCCGCGCGATGCCGCGGGTGAGCGTGCGGGCGCATCCGGTTCGGGCGCAGCGGCAGGCTCTTCGGCCGAGTCGCAGGTGCGTTCCGAGCAAAGCGTTTCTGAGACTCCCGTGAACCGCCAAAGCGGCGCCGCCGAGGCTTCAAAGCCTCAGGTTTCGGAGCCTACTCGCGAGCCCGCTCGTGATGCCCACAATGCCCCGTCCGCGCCGGAGGCAAGCGCACAGCAGCCGGGAGTCGCGCAGGGTTCTGGTGTTTCTTACGATGCGCGAGAGCCCCTCAGCGACGCACAAGATTCTCAGAGGTCCGCTGGTTCTGCCTCCGCAACAGCAGGTGCCGAACGGCCCGAGGCTGCACGACAGGAGCCTGTATCTTCAGCGTCCGCACAGCAGCAGGTTCCTTCACGCGAGTCGCGCCCCGAGCAGTCTTCGGGTCAGTCTCAGGGTGAGCAGCCTACGGATGCGCGCCCCCAGTCCGATGCGCGCGATTCAGCTGATTCGCGTGGTACCGAGGCTCAGGCATCTTCCCGACCGGCTACTCCCCCGCGCGGCACTTCCCAGGTTCCTCCCACGCAGCAGCGTTTTGAGGGGCAGTCTCAGGCTCCCGTGAATCAGCAGCAGTCGGGCTTTGCCGCGCAGAGTTCTCAGGAGCAGAACGCTCAGAACCGGGGTCAGCAGGCTCAGCCTCAGCAGCCCGCACAGTCTCAACGCGTTACTCAGACCCAACAGCCCGGGCAATCTCAGCAGCCGCAGTCTTACGAGGCCCAGCGCCAGCAAGAATTTGCCCAGCGTCAGCAACAGGATTCTACACAGCGTCAGCAGAGCTTCAACCAGCAGCAGGGCTCTGGCTCTGATCAGCCTCAGCAGGATTTTGCGCAGCGTCAGTCGAGTTCAAACGTTTCGCAGTCTCAGACACCGGGAAGTGGCTCTCAGCAGCAGGGATTTGCATCGCAGAATTCCCAGCAGAATTTTGGTGCTCAGTCTCAGCAGGGCGCACAGTCACAGCAGGGCTTTGGCGGTCAGGCTCAGCAGAATCGGGCGCCTCAAGCGCAGGGTTCTCAGAACCAGCAGCGGCCTCGCGGGTTTGAGGGTCAGGCCCCTCAGCCTTGGCAGAATCAGCCCGGTCAGCAGCAGTTCAGCCAGTCCCGTGAACAGAATCAGGCTCAGCCGCAGCAGCCCGCACAGTCTCAGCAGGGGCAGCAGCCGCAGTCTTACGAGGCTCAGCGTCGGCAAGAATTTGCCCAGCGCCAGCAGCAGGATTCTACACAGCGTCAGCAACAGGATTCTACGCAGCACCAGCAGAACTTCAACCAGCAACAGCAGGGCTCCGAGCAGCGTCAAGGTTTTGCGCAGCAGGACCAGGGCTCCGAGCAGCAGGGATTTGCAGGGCAGAACGCTCAGGAGCGAAACGTTCAGAGCCAGGATCCGCGAAGCCAGGGCACCCAAAGCCAAGGCGCTCAGAACCGAGATACCCAGGGTCAGAGTGCCCCGAACCAGGGTTCGCAGGCGCAGCAGTCCCAGAATCGAGAGCAGCAGAGCCAGCAGGGATTCGCCCAGTCGCAGTCTCAGCAGCAGCAATCCGGCCAGGTGCGGCCCGGACAATCCCAGCCAGGATATTCTCAGTCCGGTCAGCCTCAGCAGGGGCAGGATCGGTCACGCTCGGGCTTTGGTGCGGGTGCCGCCGCTGGTGCTGTCGCAGGCGCCGCAGCGGGCGCGGGTGCAGCGGCCTCCTCCGGGGCGGGCGCATCCGGCGCTTCGGCTCAGCAGCAGGGTTCTCAGAGCCAGGGCGTGCAGGGTCAGAGCGCTCAACAGGATCAGGGCTCTCAGTCGGGGCAGAATCAGCAGCACTCGGTGCAGAATGCTTCGAACCAGCAGGGTAACCAGTTCCAGGGGCAAGGTCAGCCCAGCCAATTCCAGGGCTCGCAGTCGCAGCAGAACCAGCCTCAGCAGGGTCAGTACCAGGCCGGTCAATCGCAGCAGTTCCAGCAGCAGAACGGTGCTCAGAATAATAACGTTCAGAACAGCGGTTTTGCTCAGGGTTCGTACAATCAGAACCAGTCGAACCAGAATCAGCAATACTCCGAGTCAAACACCTCGGATGCGCTCAACGGGTTCACTGCGGCGGCAGCATCCGGGTTCAGCGATTCGCCGTATGCAAACGGTCAGACCCCCTTCAACCAGCCCGAGAAGCCGAAGCGCCCGTTCTTTGCGACTCCCGCCGGGTGGAGCGTAATTGCCGGTGCTGTGGCGCTGTTGATTATTATCATTCTGGTGCTGATTTTCACCCTGCCGCGTGGATCTTCCAATGCAGCAGCATCGGAAAGCCCCGCCGAGTCATCGTCGGCAGCCTCGGCATCGTCAGAGAGCTCAGCAAATTCTTCACCCGCCGAGCTGAAGAATGTTGAGGCGAAACTGCCCAGCGGCGACTTCAAGGAGTACAAGGGCAAGGATAAGCAGACCATCGATATCGAGAAGCCCAAGGGCAACGATTCGAAGGCTATCGTCTACTACGAGTTCACCCCCTCCAAAGAATCCAATTCGCGCCACTCCTTGGAGGGACGCACGGGGGACGATAAAACTTCCAGCTTCGCTCTGTACACCTCCGCACTGACCAAAGATAAAATCTCGGGCACCCTGTGGATGGACTTGAATACTTCCAGCCCCACCCGCAAGGTGAATGTCGATAGTGAGGGCGAGTGGCTCATTCGCGTCTACGATGCTTCCTCCGCACCGAAGATTTCTAAGGGCGAGAAGATCAGCGCCGCGTTTAATTCCTACGCCGTGATCTACTCGGGTGGCTCGGGCACCTTGGAGGCTAGCTACGATCATAGGCCGGTGATGGACCTGCGTGTAAAGAATGCGGCACGCTCGAACGATGTTATCTTGGAATCCAGCACCTCGGAGTTCCAGGGCACCGCGAAGTTTGACGCCTCCGAAGATGTTTACTTGGCGATTGATTCATTCCAGGGCACCTGGAATGTCGGTATTCGCTAGGTAGCCGATAACTTCTTGGTCTAAACCGAGATAGAGAAGACCCCCGCATCGTGATCAACGATGCGGGGGTCTTCTGCGCGGTTCGCAAGGCTATGCCGAGTTCGGGGCGTTTGCTGAATCTGCGGCGGGTTTGACCGAAGCGCTGCGTGCTTTCGGGGTGAGGGCCGCCCACCCCCACAGCAGAACGGTCACGATAAAGAGGCACACGATCGGCGTGCCGCCCAGCGCAACACCCGGCGCCGCCAAGAATTCGAGCCCGTTCATATTCCACTGGGTCATGCCACCGAGTACACGCGGGGAAATATAGAGCCCCACAACGCCCACCCAGGTCAGGATGCGCGCCACAGTCACCACGGCTGGCGGCAGGTATGTGAAGAACTCGCCAAATGCATCCACAATAAGCACGAGGACCAGAAGCGGCAGAAGCACGTTATGATGCGACCAGCTGATCGGCGACAGACTGACCATCAGGAACCCGGTCACCGCAACCTGGGCGAGAACCTTGTTGCGGCGTTCGAGCTGATAGAGAATAGCGGCGGTGAGCACAACGGAGAGCGCCGCCAGCAGATAGAACCCGAGCTTGGCGGCGGTTCCGTTCAGCCCATAGTGCATGAGCCAGCCCTGAATCGAAATATTATCGACGAAGTTAATATCGCCCACACGCGAAGGATCTGAAACCGCGTGGAACCAGTACTGCGGGGCCTCCTTCGGCAGCAGCACAAAGCCGAGGGCAATGGTGGCGAGGAAGGTTGCGCCGAGGGTGATAATGCCCTTCCAGTCGCGGCGCACCAGCAGAATAAGCCCGAACACGAGCGGAGTCAGTTTCAAACCACCAGCGATACCGATAAGTACTCCGCGCGGCACACGGGTTGCCGGGCGCAGAAAATCGGCAAGAATCAGCACCATAATGATGGGGTTAATCTGCATAAGGTCAAAGGTACGCCGCCAAGGTCCGCAGAGCATCACCACTATGGTGAGTGCGGCGATCGTGCCATAACGCCCGAGCCTATCTTGAAGCGGTAAGGGTCGGCCATGTGCATTGGCATAAGAGTACATGATGCTGGAGAGCCACCAGGCGGCGGCGGTCGTAATAAGCACCATAATCGCCATACCCACCTTGAGCGGTATGAAGGCGAACGGCAGAAAGACTAGCGCCGCAAAGGGCGGGTAGGTGAACGGCAAATCCAGCACGCCGATGCTCACCATAGCGCGCCCATAAAGTTCTTTATCGAAGCCTTCATTATCGAAAATGGTCATGGCACCCATGCGGTAGATCGAAAAATCCAGACCGCCGTAGGTGTTCACGAAGGCTTCAAAAATATAGCCGCCCACCACCATGAGGATGAGCGCCACTACTGCAAGTTTGCCCAGAACCGGAGTCTGGGCGCGGGATTCAGTCATGGCGTATTAGTACCTGTCTTACTGAGCTGAAGTTCTCGCCCTTTAGTGTAGCGTGGATATTCTGTTCGCCGAAAGATTATATTCCTCTTCAGGCATATACCCAGATGAGAGCCTGTCTTTCTGGGGCGACATATGCTTACGTTAAGTACATTGCTTGGGGCGCAAGAGGCACGCACCAATCGCTGATGTGCAGCGAATGCGGTTCCTCACCCTATGTGAACAAGCCATCCACGTTATATTCCAAATACAAAATATATACTAGTCAGAAGTCTTTTCCGAAGGTTTTTCGGACTCAGGTTTTGTGTTGTCGTGAGTCTTACCCTGAGAACTCTGCCCGGAAGACTCGGCGCCTTCACGCGGCTTCACCTTCGCTACTAAGTGCGTACCGCGTTGAGTTCGGGGGCGCCGCAGTCCATGACCTGCCGATTTTGCTGCCGCCGAAGATTTCGCCGCGGGTTTTTCATCGGTTTTTACGGAGGCGGTATCATCGCTGCCCTCGGCGGGCGCATCCTGATCGGAAGATTCGGAGGTTTCGCTATCGTCCTGAACCTTCGCCTTCTTGGGCATCTCGGCGATGCGCACCGCAACCTCTAAGGCAAGCACCGCGAACGACGCATAGTAGACGATAATCGAGGGGTATAGATAAGGATTTTTCTGATTTACCCCCACCATCGTGACGGCGAAAACTGCCAGCTCAAGGACAACCACCACAAGCTGTTTGGCAGACCCGCCCGGATTCCTCATCATCAGGTACAACGCCATCAGCGTAAAGAGAACGGGAAAGAAGATCTGCCCCGCCACCGCCATTCCATCTTGGTCGTAAGCGTAAATAGCGAGCGCTTGCATTACGGCGGCAACGGCGGCGAGAGGGGCAAGAGTCAGATACTTCATAGGGCTATTCTAGCGTTTACCACTTACCGACACCGTACTGTATGACGGCTCACGCAAAGCTAAAATTCGCATGAATCGGGCAATATAATGGAACTATATGCACTGTGACTAAAAGCGATCGAAAGACAACACCGTGAGCGAGAATCCCCATAACCCCACTCCCTCGGGTTCTGACTCAGAAGGATCAACCGGCCGCGATACCGGTCGTGGCGGCGCATCCTCAAAGCCGAGCGCGGCGCAAAGTTCTGCACGGTCCGGGGCCGATGTTTCGGGTTCCGGCAACGATGGACTCACGATTGGGATGCGCCCCACCGAACTCCCCGGTGCCTCGCTAACGCCCGAGGAGATTGCTAAGCGCGCCTCCGGTCGGGGCAGTTGGCATCGCCGCGCATCGAAGCCGGTATCGTACTGGATGTTTGGCGTTATTATCGCGATTCTGGTGCATCGCTTTATCCCCAAGGGCGGTTGGCTGATTGTGCATATGGTGACTCTGGGGCTGATTACGAATTCGATTCTGATCTGGAGTCAGCACTTCACCGAAGCGCTCATGAAAATTAAGATCCCTGATTCGGCTCGCGGTATTCAGGTCACACGTATTTTTGCGCTTAACGGCGGCATTGTGCTGCTGATGGCGGGCATGATTCTGCAGGATCTCATGCCGCAGTTCTATCTCCTGACGGTTGTCGGCGCGCTGGCAGTGGGCGCTATGGTCGCCTGGCATGGCTATGCTCTTCTTCGCCAGGTCAAACAGGCGCTTCCCTCGCGGTTTGGCGCTACGATTCGTTTCTATATCGCCGCCGCGTTCCTGCTTCCCGTCGGTGCCGTGCTGGGCGCGATGACAGCCCTGCCTGGTTTGCGGGGCACGCTACATTCGCAGTTTATGCTTGCGCATGAGGCCGTGAATGTTCTCGGGTTCGTGGGGATTACGGTGGTTGGTACCCTGATTACCTTCTGGCCTACGATGCTGCGCACCAAGATGGTCGAAAACGCCCTGGGAACCAGCGTGCGCGCCCTCATACTGATGTGCGTGGGCGTTGGGGTTACCACACTCGCTTCACTCTTCGGGATGCGCCCCCTCGCGGGCGCGGGCCTGCTCGTTTACCTGCTGGGGCTGCTGATCGTGGCGTGGGTGATGGTGCGAACCCTTCGTACGAAGCGCCCTACCGAGTTCCCGCCAATGTCGGTGGGTGCAGGTTTTATCTGGCTTATTATCGGCGTGGTGTGGACTGCTGGCTTGGTGTTCACCACCCCGTTTGAGGAGCTTCGCATGAGCGAGGTTACCCCCATTTTCGTGGCGGGCTTCCTGCTTCAGGTGCTTCTGGGTGCTATGAGTTACCTGCTCCCCCAGCGTATGGGCGGCGGTCCCGCCGTGGTGCGCGCATCCAATAAGGAGTTCAGTAGGCTTGCCGCCGGGCGCGTGACGGTTGTGAACTTAAGCCTCATTATTTTCATGCTACCCAATGCGCTTACCGGCTCTTGGGTGAAGGTCGCGGTCTCTGCCGTAGGTGCGCTCGGTCTGGCTTCGTTCCTACCGTTTATGGTGCGCGGCGTTAAAGCCTCGGTCAATACCCGTAAAGAGATGATGGCGGCGCGGGCGCGCGGCGAGAAGCCTGCCCCTGTCACGGAGGTCAAACAGGAACCTGTGAATCATACCCGGCAGACCCTTTTCGGTGCGCTTGCGGTGATTCTGGCGCTGACCTTAGGTATTGCAGCCGACCCCAGCTCAGTAGGATTCAACTTTATAGGCGGTTCTACGGCGACCGGCACGGGGCAGACCACAACGCTGAAGGTCAAGGCAACCTCGAATTACCGGTTTACGCCCGATACCGCGCAGGTTCCGGTGGGTAACCGCCTGGTGATTGAGGTGACGAACGACGATCAGGGTATGACCCACGACCTCACCTTCGCCAACGGGGCGAAGACCGGAACGCTGAACCCCGGTGAGACGAAGAGCGTGGATGTTGGCGTGGTGACCTCCGACCTTGAGGGCTGGTGCTCGGTGGCCGGGCACCGCCAGCAGGGAATGGTATTTCACGTGAAAACCACCGGCAATAACCTGCAGGCGAACGGACATCACGGGGGCGCATCCGGCGGTAATAACGGGTCAAATGGCTCGGGCACAAACACGAACCTGCTGACCGCGCAGAACGCGAATATTGATATGCACGCCTCCCCCGGCAAGGACCATGAGCGCCGTGACCCGGTGCTGCGTCCCGTGCCTGCGGGCGAGAAACGTGACGGTAAGACCGTGCACAAGATGACCATGGATGTGCAGGAGCTCGACCGTGAAATTGCACCTGGGCTTGATGTGAAGGCGTGGACATTCAACGGTTCGTATATGGGTCCGGTGCTGCACGGTAAGCTGGGCGATGTCTTCGAGATTACCCTGGAGAACAACGGTTCGATGGGGCATTCGCTCGACTTCCACGCGGGCATGGTTTCGCCCGATAACACAATGAAAACCATTGCCCCGGGCGAGAAGCTGACCTACCGTTTTGAGGCTACCGGATCTGGTATTTGGCTGTACCACTGCTCGACCGCACCCATGAGTCTGCATATGGCGGCGGGCATGTACGGTGCCGTGATTATCGACCCGCCGGATCTGGAACCGGTAGATCGAGAGTATGTGATGGTTCAGAATGAAACATACCTGACCGATACGGGGCAGACCGCGGCTGACGGCAATAAGCTCGCCGAAGTTTCCTCTGACGGTATTGCGGCGGGCACTCCTTCGCTCACCATGTTCAACGGGCATGCCACCCAGTACGTGAATCAGCCTTTGGAGGTGAAAACCGGCGAGCGCGTGCGCATCTGGCTGCTGGCTGCGGGACCGTCGAAGGGCATGAGTTTCCACGTGGTCGGCTCACAATTTGACACCGTTTATAAGGAAGGCGGCTACCTGCTGCGGGACGGCAGAGATCCGTATGGGGAAATCGGCGGTCACTCGCAGGCCCTCGATCTGGACTCGGCGCAGGGCGGGTTCGTTGAGATGCAGTTCCGCGAACCCGGCACGTACACGTTCGTGAACCACCGGTTTGCCGAGATGGAACGCGGCGCTATGGGGCACATCAAGGTGACGGATAAGTAGTCCGGGCAGTCGGGGCGGCGGGATTACCGCTGTCGCCTCCCCGCTTATCCCTACTGTCTTCCCAGACTTTTGTCATGGTTGTGGTCCTTTTCAAAGCACAACCATGACAAAAGTCTGAGCTCAGCGTAGGCTAGCTAACTGCCGAGTCCTTCCACCGGCGACATCCGAGCCGAGCGTGCTGCCGGCAGAGCGGATGCAACCAATGCTGATGCAAGACCTACCAGCAGTATCAGCGCCAGACCCAGATACGGCAGATCCGGCACGAATTCCACCTTTTGGTCTGTTGCAGCAAGCACTACCTTCGCGCTCACGCTACCGATAAAGACGCCCCCGAGGATGCCCAACGCCACCGCACCGAGGGTGATCAGTACTGCCTCCGCCGAAATCATGCGGCGCAGCTGCTTGCGGGAGAGCCCCAATGCACGCAGCATCGCATTCTCGCGGCGGCGTTCATTGACCGAGAGAGTCATCGTATTTGCCACGCCAATCACCGAGATCACCACGGCGAGGGCGAGAAGACCCAGGGTAATCCCCAGCATGATCGTCAGAATCTGATCGAGCTGACTGCGCTGTTGTAGACCGCCGGTGAACTCGTTGCCGTCATTAGCCTTATTAAGCTGATCCTGTAGCGTGGAATTCTCAGTAGCGGTCAACGGGGATTTAGCGTGTACCAGCACCATAGTCTCCGCCCCGGCTGAAGGATTCATTCCCCCTGACTGCGAGGCTGAGCCTTGAGGCTGTTCCCCAGCTTCTCCGGGCTGCTGCGGGGTCAAGGGCTGTGGGTCATCCGGGTTCTGCAGTTTAGCACCGGTGGCTGGGTTCACCACGTACAGATTCACGATCTTACTGGTCGATTTAATAGGCTTGAGTTCGATCTCTCCTAAGGGTCCGCGTGCCTTCAGACGGGTGGAATCGTCAAAGCCCGCATCTTTATACAGCGATTCGGGCACGAGCACCGTGTTATCTTCAGTCGGGTACTTGCCCTCAGCCGGAATAACCTTGGCGAAGTCTTCCTGGCTGAGCGCCACCATACTCGCGGTGCTACTCATTGACTGGCTACCGTCTTTCGACGTGAGGGTGTACTCTAGGGCACCGGCAGCTGGAGCCACCGCAACGCTTTCGACATTCTTAATCCCCTGCACTTTATCGGCAACCGAGTGCGCCTTGGCAAGGCTCTCAGCTCCCGTGCCGCCACCGGTCCCGTAGGTTGCCGTCGCCGAGACGGGATAGGCACGGTCCATAGATTTCGCCGTAGATGCGGTCATAATGGAGTACCCACTCAGTACTGCAGACACCACGAGCGCACCCACCAACACGGCACGCCCGGTTGAAACCGTGCGCTTGGGCGAACGTAGCGCGTTAGCGACTGCTAGGTTCCCGGTCTGAGAGCGGATCACCGAACCAAACACGCGAATCAGCGGCGGCAACAACCACGGCAGAAGTAAGAACACGGCAACGCCCAAAAGCAACGCCGCAACCATGACCAACAGCACCCCAGCGCTGTTTTGCTGCACACCTGCATCCGGTGTGCCGGTCAGACTCAGCGACTGCCACACTGCTGCCGCCCCTACCGCGGCGGCGATTATACCTAGAATCAGACCCATAATGCCCGGCTTCTTCACGGCTTGGGCGGTACCCTCCCCCAAGGCACTGATGGGCGAAATATTCAGGGCGTTACGTGCCGGAGCAAGCGATGCAACAACCGTTACGAGTGTGCAGACCACCACACCCACCACGAGCGCCAGCGGGTCATACGAGACCATGAAATCTTTAAACAGCACACCGACGAGCGCTGCGACCGGGTAGACGAGCGCAGCGCCGATAGCGGAGAAAATAACCCCCACCACGAGCGCCTCAACTAAGAGCATGCGCACCAGGGATTTCCCGTGCGCGCCCAGAGTACGCAGTAGCGCCAACTCGCGGATGCGTTGACCGACCAGCACTGCGAACGTATTCGAGATAACGAAAGATGAGACCAGCAGGGCGAGCGCCGCGAACGCCCCCAGAATCACACCGATAAAGGCAAAGAATTGTGAGGTTTCTTCTTTGAGATCCTGCAGGTATTCCCCGCCTGACTTCACCACGGGTTCGGTATTCTGATCACCGGTAGCTAGCTTTTTCTGCAGCTCGGTGCGTGCGTGGGCGTCATCGTCACCTTTGAACTGGACGAACGTCATGCTGGGGTGCGGTAGCTGTGCTGCCTCCATAGATTTCGGGTCAAGCTGTTTGAGCGCCTCATCTGCCGCGTTCTGGTAGGAGGTACCACCAATATAAACGTTATCGTTTGAGAATGAGCCGGAGAATCCGGTGTCGAAAATGCCAGCAATGGTGTATTCCTTGGTAGCACCGGTGTTAGGGTCGGTAATAGCTGCCACAGCGTCCGGTGAGGTCACCGTTGAGCCAAGGTGCAGGTTGTGTTTTTCGGCAAATTCTTTTGAGATCAACAGCTCGGTGTCTGTGCCCGGCAGTTTGCCGTCAATGGGGAAGGGGAAGAGCTCGGTGTCGGTGGGAGCCGGTGTATACCGCACCTTTGCTGAGTTCTCTCCGGTGCCGAGTTTACCCTGCCCGTCATATATGACCCAGGTGCGCTGAACCGACGGGTCGTTGGTGATCGTGTCGAGATTTTCGGGCGTGAGGTAATGGTTCGCCGTGTAATTATTTGGGTTGTTAGTTCCAGCCGAGAGGACCACGTTATCGTCCTCTGAGAACGCATCTCCTATCGCGGCATCCATAGTTCCCTGTAGCGAGCCGAGGAGCACAATAATGGCGGCAATAAAGAATGAGGCAACCGCTATGCCGATGCCGGTCAGAACGTATTTACCTTTAGAAGCGCGCAGGTTAGAGCGCGCCACCGTATTCAGAGATGTATTAGTTCGTTTAGACATAGTAGACATGCGGCTATTTCCCCTCCTGTTAGACGTGCGAGTGCTTTACCCTTCCAGCTGCCCCATCGCCTGCAGCACAGCATCATGCGTAGGATTCAGCATCTCCCCAGCAATCGCACCGTCCTTTAAAAACACCACACGATCAGCATACGAAGCAGCATGCGCATCATGGGTGACCATCAGAATCGTCTGCTTCTGCTCAGTGGCGGCATCCCGCAATAGCCTGAGCACCTCGGCACCCGAATTTGAGTCGAGGTTACCGGTGGGCTCATCAGCAAACACCACCTCCGGACGCGACAGCAGCGCACGTACAATAGCAACACGCTGCTGCTGACCACCTGAAAGCTGCTCGGGACGATGACCCAACCGATCCGACAGACCGAGAGTCTTGACCAGATATTCACGCCAGGCCGGGTCCGGCTTCTTACCCGCCAACCCCAGCGGCAAATCAATATTCTGCCCAGCGGTCAGGGTAGGCACCAGGTTAAACGCCTGGAAGATAAAACCCACGTGCTCACGCCGGAACTCGGTCAGCTGGTTATCCCTCTGCCCATACAGTTCGGTGGTACCAATACGGATGCTGGTCTCTGGAATATGATCGGGAGTATCCAGCGTGGCGAGGGTTTGCATCAGCGTTGATTTACCCGAGCCCGAAGGACCCATAATCGCGGTGAACTTACCCCGCTCAAAATCAATAGTGACATTATTCAGGGCGTGTACAGTTGCCTCACCCCGACCGTAGGTTTTGAACAGGTTTTTGGTGGACACCGCTGGAGTTTCAGTGCTGGCTTCTGTAGTAGTCATGCCCTTAATTGTTGCAGATGCCTACCGCAAAACCCCTACTATTTTATACCTTAAGTTTAGTTTTTTAAAAAATATGTATGCTAATTGCATCTAGCAGAGGGCTGACGGAGATAAAAGTGACGACACACACAAACATGCTCTTTCGTAATATATATGAAGCTTATAATTTCATTTTATCGCCGCGCTCTAGCAATACCAGAACCAACATAGATCTCGGGCCGGTTGCTCAAACCCCTGAGATCTCGAATAGACACTTGCATGCATACTGGGACAGGAATAAGCACTATTCGTATCTATGCTCTATGCTTACGTCAGTAAAAGTGTGTCACATCTCATGGATGTACTATGAGGTGGAAGAGATCAAAAACAGCATGATCAAGCAGTCACAGCAATAGGTCAATGGCGAGCCATACCCCCCCTGCCCTATTCTAGTCTGACACAGCGCACGATTCTCGCACCCCAATAACGAGTTAACCGAAAGCCACAAACCCCCTTGTCAGGTTGTACATATGTAAGATAGAGTCGAAACATCGGAAGGATTTGCAATCATATTTGCGAGTCCCCTCCGATATCAGTAGATTTCGATACTAGCAGAAAGGAGAAGGTAATGGATTCCATTAGCCTTATTGCTGAAGTCAGCGACCAGGAGTTAGCAGGGACCGTAGGTGATCAGGCAGGTGGCCTCTTCACCGTTCCCGGGACCACTACCGTCGGTCACTTCTGCACTATCTCTTGGGAGTGCTCCGGTTTTATCTGCGGTAAGTAGGTAACCGGTAAGGTGTTCGAATAACATCTTAAGATGTTATTCGAACACCTTACCTATATAGTTCACACAAATGAGTAATGGAGGTTTCATGGAAAAACAAATATTGTTCCCAGAAGCCGATGATACTGAGTGGAAGCGTATCCAGGATTTGAGTGCTTTATATGCCGGTTCTACAGCTTCTCCTCATCCTTCGGGTCACCCTTCGGTCAAGTTAATGAAACTTATGTCTGACGCAGTCATACCATTTCGAGATGCCTCTATGCGACTAATCTCGGAAGAGCTTATTGACATAGAACAGACAGTCGTAAAAAGTGACTACATAGCAAATCAGGACAGCCTTCTACGCTCATTGATTTACCGTTGTCTTATGTCTATTCAGCCTCGGGTACTTCGCAGTCAAACTGAGTTTATGCGCAGCAAAAGGCATTATCTCACCGCCAGTTCATCCGAAGATAGGTATCACGAGTTCGCACAGTGGTTAAGCACACCAGAAGGAGACGCAAAGTACAGGGAGGTATTTCCTCAGTCAGTTGTTGCGGCACAGTCAGCGGCGCGTAATTTTGCCGATGAGATAAATGAAATTCTAAAACGGTACGCAAGCGACACAAATAAACTTTCGACACTTGGATTGGTAACTTCTCAGCGAATTACAGATATTGATATATCGTCTGGGGATCGACATATGGGCCGTGCCGTTGCCATGATCCATTTTGACGACAACAACACAGTTGTGTACAAACCGCGGTCTTTACGGCAAGAGTATGCATATCACAAACTAGTGGAATACATCAATAATTCTGAGGGAGATCTGTATTTTGGCTCTGCCCGAGTTCTTGAACGGGGAGAATATGGGTGGATGGAATTTATCAGGAGCCGCCAGGGGAATTCGCCAAAATACGCATATCGTAAAATGGGCGAATTACTCGGGCTTCTACATCTTCTCCGTGCCACTGACATGCATTTTGAAAATATAGTATTACATAACAATATACCGTTTCCTATTGACTTAGAGACCCTTCTGGCAGCAGTTCCACCACAGGGAGCCAAGAAGAGTTCTGCTAGTTCGTATGTATTGAGCCAAACTGCAACATTTGTAGGTCTATTACCTAGTGCACTGCACTCACCAGGACAGAAAGCGGACAAAAGCTCAACAGATGTTGGTGCGTTGGGCTACACTCCTGGACAGAAGTCTCCTTTCTCCACTCTTGTACTTCACCGACCACTAACCGATGAGATGCATTTCTCTCTTGAATTCCTTGATAGGACTGATCCAGCCCTCCTGCCATCTCTTGACCCCCGTGAAGAAATAGCTCTAGTTCAATGTGGGTACCAGAGCTTTATGGTCTGGGCGATGGCACATAAAACGGAGCTTAGCAATGTTATTAGGCAAGAGTTCAAAGGGGTTAATATTAGGTTTGTGGCTGAACAGACGCAACGTTATTCAGAGACACTGAGGCTGGCTACCCACCCTGATCTACACAAGGATCCAAAATTACACTCCATGGCTCTCTGGCGGACAGCTTTATTCCGTCACCAGGTTCCGGAACAAGTTTTAGTATCTGAGCATGAGCAATTAATCAAGGGCGATATTCCTTGTTTCCACTTTTTGAGCGATTGCACTGACATTTTTTTTGATTCGCAGGTTCTTGTAAAGGACGTTCTTGAATCTACACCGTTATCACATGTATTAAAGGGCGTCCAGAACTTAAATGAGGATGAACTCAAGCTTAACTTATGGCTAATCCAGTTGTCATTCGCAGCCAAGATATCACAAAGTGCAGCACACACGGACTATCTATTTTCTGAATCAGCTGTGAAAGCTAGTAAATCAGATATAAATGTAAACCAGATGGTTCAAGAACTCGCACATCCTCTTATGCAGACCCGTGTGGAGGGTCATGGTGAGCATCCTCCGACCTGGATTGGAGGGCGCACATCCGATACTGCTTTCCAGTACTGGCGTGTTGACAAGTTATCTTTGGAGCTCTTTTCCGGGAGCGTTGGTGTCGCTCTCAACCTTGTACGCTCAGGAGTTATTTTTGAGGAACCCGCATGGGTTTCAGCGGGGGAATCATTCTTCCAGAAGACTCTTGCGAACTTAGCGAATGGTACAGATTGGGAAAACATTCACCACGGTGCTCAATCCGGTGTGGAATCTTTCCTGTGGGCAGCTATGGAGGTGTTCGAACTTCTTGGAGATAAACAAGGGCATCAGAAAGCTGTACGTGTGTTGGCACAATGCCTAAGTAAGTCAACACTTTATGATCTGGACGTATCGAGTGGATACGCAGGTATCGTGTTAGCTTTCTCACCCCACATCGATTCAGATTCAACTGGGACACTTGCTGATCTGGTGGCTTTCTCCGTTAACTCATTGGTACAGGGCGCGCAGGCTCTAGACGTAGCATCACTCCAATATTCGGGATTTGCGCATGGAGTATGTGGATTATACGCTGCATTGGCACGTACTAAAGGCCTCGAAATAGAGAATGAAGCTACAGATAGCCTCATTAAAAAACTGCTTACGTTCGAGACAAAGTTTAAGACTGCTGACGGGGGTTATCGATTCGGTGACGAAGGAACACCAGAAGCTAAGGGTTGGTGCCATGGGTTACCAGGGCATCATCTAGCTCATGCAATCTTACACCACTATGCGACAGATTTATCTCCCTTCACGGACGCTGATTTGCAAGTCGAGTCCGAGCGCATTCGCAACACATGCTTTGGTGGGAATATCAGTCTTTGTCATGGTGATATTGGGAACTTCTGGGTTCTTCTGGATGCCTCACGGTTATTAAATTATCCAGAAATTGGTGCTCTGACTAAGAAAGCAGCAGCAGACTACGTGGAACGCATCCTTCCGGTAGCTCTTAAAGATGTAAATCGTCATACCATTACTCAGTCACTTATGGTAGGAACAGGTTCCCCACTCGCTTTCCTCGGAAAACTTCAACGTCATGAACTTAGGTCACCGTTATGGTTCGGCGCATAAAGCCGCTCCATCAGGTAACACAGACTGAGTGCGGTCTTGTTGCCTGTGTGATGCTCATGAAGGCTCTGGGTAGTCCAATTACCCTGCGTGAAGCGAGGGAGAAGTACGAAGTGGGCCGTGATGGTCTCACCATCCGCCAGATCCGCGATTTGCTGACCAACCAGGGGCTTGCTCCGCGAGTTTTAAAGGTTCCAGACTCAGCAATATTTGATATTCCTACACCTGCAATTGCCTACTGGAAAAAATCACACTTCGTCATGGTCGAAAGTGTAGGTTCTTCTTTTACTATTCTGGATCCAGCCGTAGGACGTAGAAAACTCTCAGCTACTGACTTTTCAAGTGGATTCTCCGGCATACTTATTGTTGGTTCTCCTCCGTTTATCCGAGAAAAAGCTAAGGCTGAGCCGAGCCCTTGGTTGAGCATTTTGCCCGTAGCTCGAGCTAACCGAGGTCGCATCGCTATGCTTATGCTACTCGCGATGGCAACTGTTGTGACAACGCTTGCGTCACCACTTGCAGTTTCTGGAGCTGTTAGCTCCTTAATGGAAAACCAATCGACTCCCTCAATGATGGCTTTAGTACTCTTTTTAGGAGTAATGGCTACCTTACTGTTAATCAATGTGATAAATGTACTAATTGCTGTCTCAGCTGCAGTTGCTATTGGCCGTGATTTAGCAGCTAAAGTGTTTTCTTCTCTACTGGATTTGCCATTCAAGTACTTCGCATTACGAAACCGAGGAGAGATTCTATATCGTATTCATGCCACGAACCAGATTGAAAGTTTTCTTACTGACGAAGTCGCACGGTCGGTAGGCTCAGCGCTCACTGTAACTGCAGCTGCTATTGGTTTACTCTGGTTATCTCCACCGATCGGGTGCCTCGCTATTTTAGTTTTCAGTGGAATGTGGCTCCTCTTAGTTGTAGCTAGGCGAAAGACAACTCAATGGGCTGATGCAGAGATGCATTTCGAGTCCTTAGCCAATGCGGTGCAGGTTGATTCAATCACAGCAGTCTCTCTCATCAAAACAGGAGGTCTTAAGGAATCAACCTTTCACGAGTGGATAAACCCTTTTGATAATGGGGTCCGTTGGAGGAAAAAACGGGAATTTCTGGAGGGCTTGGTACAGACTGCAGCCACTTTCGTACAGACGCTTTCTCCGTTGGTATTCACGGTAGCTGCACTGAGTGGAACTATTGGACAGTCCATGAATTTAGGAGGTGCATTAGGACTACAGATGCTCAGCGGAGTGTTTTTTAGTCAGCTAACAGTAATTTCACAACTTGCGGCACGGTGGGGAACTGCAATATCTTCAGCTAGGCGAATCGATGATATTCTATCGCATAGTAAGGATAAAATATTTTATGGGAATAAGCCTATTGAGCTTTCAGGACGAGTTAAATTACAGAATGTTGATTTTGCGTATACTAATTTGTCACCACTAGCAATTACTGGAATAAACTTTGAGATTAAACCGGGAGAACATGTCGCTTTTGTGGGGCCTTCAGGCTCCGGAAAATCCTCTCTCGCCAAACTAATTGTTGGTTTATATAGCCCTACACATGGCCAGATACTTTTTAACGGGATGCCACTTCGCTACCATGAAGAAGCTTCATTTCGTGCACAAGTTGCATACGTTGAGCAAGATTCTCAGCTTCTGAACGCTACAATTTGGGATAATATTGCACTTGGTAGGTCAAACGTATCATTTAATGATGTGCGAGATGCTGCTATGAAAGCTTCAATAAATGATGATATTGAAGGTATGCCTATGGGGTACGATACATTCTTAACCAATGGCGGAGATAATATCTCAGGCGGACAGCGCCAACGCATTGCTTTAGCTCGAGCATTGTTTGGAGACCCCAAGGTCCTCGTTCTTGACGAAGCAACAAGCGGATTGGATCGTGCTTCAGAACAACGGGTTCTAAAATCTCTCGAAGGAATGTGCCAGACACGAATAACAATTGCTCATCGCCTGGATACCATACGGTCAGCAGACCGCATTTTTGTCATGGATAAAGGCAAGATCATAGCCTCAGGAGATCATAATATGCTTTTGCGTGAGTGTGAACTTTATGCTGAGCTGTATAAAGAGCAAGGTTATTAATTTATTCTAGAGCTCTAGTCATTGTGGGGATCATTCACTGGGGATACAACAAAGTGTTAGTAAAATCGTGAGGTAACCCATAAAATTAGCCTTAGGACTCGATGATATATTAACCTGAATATAAAAATCGCTGACGATAATATATTCTACGTAAGAGCATGTGTCACAGGTAGCCTGTCGAATATGCTCCAATATAGTCAAGAAAACAATTTTGGCTTATCCTTACATCAGCTGTGCTTCAGCGCGCACATTGAATCACAGAATGTAGCAGATAGGTCTGTAGGAGGGGCAGAGCCTGCACTCACACCCTGGGAATCTGTGCTAAATCTCTCCCTCCCCCATATCTAGAAGAGTCGCACCCAGCAGGGCGTCCACCGACACATCTGTATCGCTTCCTTCCCAGTCGATGCTGCACAGAACCAACCCGAAAACGTACAGATTCACCGTGGGGTAGCTTCTCACGATTTTCGCGCTACGCCACGGTGCACTTCAAATGCAAGAGATAGATACATGCTCCGCCTTCGTGATGCCTCGTTGTGATATACATATTGATCCTTCATAGCAAAACCTTCACCTTCAAATGCAACTTGCAAGTTGTGCGTAGCGAGTTTTCACGCGGGCATGCATTGTTTGAGCTGAAGCGTTTCGGCGGCACAGGGCTGAATGGTAAACGGGCTATACCTTACGAATATTAGCTTCCTCTATTCTTTCCGATACTTCTAGTCTTCCGGGCGGTCGGGAAATGAGCAGGGCGGCACATCTGGCTACCTACTGCGGGACGGCAGAGACCCATACGGGGAAAGCGGCGGTCACTCACAGGCCCTCGATTTGGATCCAGCGCAGGGCGGGTTCGTTGAGATGAAGTTCCCAGCATCCGGCACGTACACGTTCGTGAACCACCAGTTTGCCGAGATGGAACGCGGCGCGATGGGCAAGAATAAGGTGACGGATAAGTAGTCATTCCGCTTCCCTGACTCGGTTCCCCGTGCCCAAAAAAAGGCTCTTGATGTAATAAAATATTAGCGACTACGCTTTCTTCACTATCAAAAGCATTTTTACGTTTTCAGGAAGGGAAAACCCCTACATATTTATAGTTTCCACGGATACCATTAAAGAAAAACCCTCAGTGCTTACACCGATGGCGAGGTAGACTCCGTGGCAAAAATCCGTAAATACGCTCTCATAGCACTAGCGATTGTGGCGTTCTTGACCCTGATGTTCCTGCTCTATAAAGGCACGCAGCGGAACGAGGCGACACCCGGCAGAACGGCGACGCCCAGCGTATCCACAAGTTCCGCGCCGGTATCAAGCGCCCCGGTACAAACCCCGCAGGTTTCTGAGCAGAGCGCGCAGGCGGCACCCGCGCCGGAACAGCCGCAGCAGTCGCAGGGGGCGCAGGATTCACCCTCGGAATCTGCTTCACCATCCGCGACGAATACCGCCAAACCGTCTCCGAGTACTTCATCTGACGCTGGGCAGGAACAGCATAAAGCCGATGCGACAAGCGCCACCCCCAGTGCCAGTGGGTCTGCCAGCGCATCCCCGGGGAAAGAACCTACATGCCCGGAGGACGTCTCCTACCAGCAGGTGGCAGATGGAGAGGTTGACTGCACATTCGACTATTCCAAGGTGCGCCTGAAGACCATGCAGGAGGCGGAGCAGTACGCACGTAAATGGCTCTATCCCGAACCCGGCACCTATATTCAGGTGCGGGATTACCGCGAGGCTAAGGTCAAGATTCCGGGTATGGATAAGCCACAGAGCGTATTTGTTGTTCGCGCGGTCGCGCGTTCTTCGGGGGATCAAGGCGGCAGCGGGGCCGTCACCTGGAGCGTTATCTGGCCCAACGGTTACTATCTCACCAGCGATGACCTCCCTGACGGTATTGAGGCTCGGTAGGTTCGGGGCTGTCGGTTCTTGCCTGACTCTTCGTTCCTGCGCGGATACCAGCGCTCAAATAAAGGAGCTGAGTGGAGACGGGAATTTTACATTCCGGTCCGTGAAAACCGCGCCAGTCGGGCTTACTGGGGTGCTAGGCTAGAGGAATGGCGAAGAAGAGCTCACTCAAGACCGCATCCGGCAAGAATATCTTCACGAAAGTGACCGCCGGGGCGCTGGCGCATTGGCAGATTATTGCCTCTGCGCTGCTCCTGGGTACGGGTGTGGTGGGGCTCGCCGCCACCTACGACGACTACTGCGGTATGACCGACTTGACCTACGCACCGGAAGAGGTGCACGAGGATCTCCGCAAGGCCGGTCAGACGGCGAATATCCGCCCGGGTGTGATCGCGGCGCAGCTTGAAACTGAGAGCCACTGGCGCATCAATGCTGCTTCGAGCGCGGGTGCCCGAGGCGTAGCCCAGTTCACCGATGAGGCTTGGAAGGATTGGGGTAACGGCGGCGATATCCTCGATCCGCACAATTCAATTGATGCGCAGGGCCGCTACCTGGAATCGCTCAAGAAACGGCTGGGCAAATACGCCCATAACGACGACGAGGCGCTCGATCTGGCGCTTGCCGGGTACAACGCTGGCCCCGGTGCGGTCGAGAAGTACAAGGGCATTCCGCCCTTCCCCGAGACGCAGAACTATGTGCAGAAGATTCGCGATCTTTCCGAGACAAAATATAAGCTGACCTGCACGCCGGATCACCGGTTTAAGCAGTCGCAGATTGTGCGTATTGAAGCTCAGGCTTCCACGCAAGACTCCACCGCTCCGGATGCGGTCGCCGCAGACTCTATGCATGCCGTAGTGCCGTCTTCGCGCACCGGGTCTAAGGAAAGCTAAGTTTATGAGGTTTTAGCCGCTCTTCCAACAATTTGATAACCCATTTTCTGGCGATAATTTTGATGACGAATCCTCTATACATGCTGCAAAATATTCACAAGGTTCCCCAGCGGATCGCGAACGAAAAGCCTCCGCACTCCCCAGGGTTCTTCAGCAACGCCATATTCAAGCGCAATACCTGCCGCATGAATGCGAGCGAGGATTTCATCAAGATTATCTACTTCAATCGATAAATCAGGAACCGGTGTACCTGAACCCCCTTCACTGGCTATGCTGACTTGCACAGTCGTAGTTTCCGCATTGCCGTAAGTCTGTATCCATCCGTGGTCCATGAGCAGCTCCAGACCCAGGACATCCCGATAAAAAGTAGCGGCAGACTCGGGTTTATCAGCGGCAAGGTTAGTAACGATACGCTTAACAGCCATAAGCAGCCCTTCCATGAGTGTTTTACCCTGGCAAAATCTTCACGGCACTTACTCTGAAGCCTATCAAAGATGCAAGCTGAGGGGTGAAGGCAGGGTTTCTGGGCTTATAGACCCTATGGATAAGCCTTCTTATTTTTATAGCTTGAGAAGCTCTTCCTCGTTTGTGACCACCATGGCATACGTAAATTGATGCTTTGACAAGATGGATTTCATGTCGGGGAGTTCTTTTTCTTTAATCAGCTTATTCTCGTGAAGGCTGTATATGCGCAGAGTATCCTTATTATCCGTTGAGTTTATGTTGTAGAGATACTTATCGGACCAATAAAAGAGACCCTGATCTTTCGACCTCTTATAGTCTTTAAGGGTGAAATGGCGGGTATTTTTTCCGGTTTCTACATCTGTAGAAATAATAGTCCCATCGCCCGACTGCCACCATATTTCGTGGCCGATTGCATGGTAATGCCCCTCCTTCGACTGCCACATGTCATTGTTCACGCGCACTGCATGGTCGCCGCTTATAGGAACTTCATGTGCCTGACCGGTATCTGTATCAAATACCTCAAGAACCGACCCCGTAACATTTTTTGAGCTGCTCCTCTGCGGGTCACTGCCGGGAGGGTAGGTATCCCTTATGATAACGACTTTATTCCCAACACACGTGATGCCATCGATTCCCCTATTCGGAAGAGAAAACGTATGCTCGGTTACAGGATCATCGGAAAAATTAGGGTATAGGCGAATCAGCTTAGTCGGTTCGTTTTTATCTTTTGTATCGCCTTGGTTCTCTTTCTGCTTCTGCCCCAGAGAATTGTGTGATTCATTATTGACAGTCCATACACTGCCATTACCGCACCGTGCAGGATTCTCAATACTACGATTCGAGGTGTGAACTTCGGTATTCTGCCCATCATGGGTGACTATTTTATAAATATAGGAGGTTTTATCTTCGGTATAGCCAATATTTTTGGTTGCGATAAATCCACCATTATCCAGTCCCCACACCTCCTCGTTATAAACAGACTCGTAGTTCCTGTCATAACCTTGCAGTGAGTTTCCTAAAATATAATCCTTCTTTTTATCCCCGAAATATAGCTTGTTGTTATAGTAGTCAATTTCTGAGGTCTGAGAGCCTTCGTTTGATAGCTTAGTCCACGAGTTGGTGTGCGGATCATAGAAGCCCACACCCCCTCCAGGGTCCTTGCTTTCCCGGTAGTCACCAGCAACGGAGACCGCTAGGGCGCTATTCTTCAACGACTCTTCCGGACTCTTAGACTCTTGTGCCTTCGGTGTGCCACACGTTGTAAGACATAATGCGAGCAGCACCCCAAGGACGGCAAACCTTGCACCCGGATAAGCTGCCTTCACGAAAAACCACCTGTGCTTATTCATAAACGTACAAGAATCTAATAAAAGGTTTTTATATCTATTTGACTCACAATAACATCACGAATATGCTGCGTAAACCCTACTATATATCTTTATAAACAGTCGATAAATGAACATATTTTATGCACAATAATGAACATAAATGGTGCATAAATTGCTTGTTTTCTATAAATTTGAACAGTATAATGTTTTAGTGAGCGTATTCTCTCAACATGTCATAGCCCCTAGTCGGCAACCTGTGAGAGGAGCGAACATGGCGCACAACGATCACCAAGATAAACAGCCAAAACGTAAAGAAATGCCGTCTTCGCTCTGGGTCTTTGCCCTAGCAACTTTCGTTTTAGCGCTACCCCGTATTGGTGACGGTCGTATATTGCCGCTCGATCTCACAACTTCTTTTATTATCGGCGCGGTTCTTATCGTCTGCGGGTTCTGGATAATGTACCGTGAACACAAGAAATCTTCCACACAGAAAAATAAACTCCACGACCACTAATTTTTCTACGGAAAGACACAACCCATGACTACTTTCTACGCCAAATCAAAGATGGCATACCCCGAATACCGGTACAACATCCTCAACACTGATTTCAAACCAGTCTATGAAACCGATGGCAGGCTTCGACTCGGTGGGAAAAGCGTCGTCTTCACTAAGGCAGATACCGAGGAAAAAGTCATCACGGTACACCGCGAACCCGACATAAAACACACCTACACCATCGAGTCCACAGACGGTAGCACCGCAGCTACCGTGAAATACACGGATTGGAAGCCCTTCCGCCCAAAATTCAGTGTTAAAACCTCCGATGCGGAGTTCATCATGGATGGAAGCGCATGGGTCAAAGGGTTCGAGATTCACCGAGAAAATCAGGTGGTAGCGAAGATAACCCGCCCCGGACTCGGAGTTAAATACGGTTATATTATTGACATCATGGACGAAGCATTACACGATGTCACGCTCGGATCATTCATAGTACTCTCCCACTACATCGGCGGCAGGCGCAGCTACGCGGTTCCTGTCGTCGGATAATTCACCCTCCAAATCAACCAAGTGGGAACGATAGTTTGCAATGGAAGATGTGCCGTTGAAACACTCGCACAGAACCCCCGCGTGCACCGCGCATCCGCTACGAGGTAAACATTCCCAAGCCAAAGCCGTGGCGAGAAACCTTCGTGGGGGGCCACTGCGCCCAAATGTACCCCGCCTGGCTGCTCTGCTCTTCTTGAGAATAAAGCTCCCGATAACGGCCCTCAACCATCATCAGGTCATCATGGCGTCCGCTCTGAATAATGTGCCCATCCTCCATGACCACGATATTCTCGGCATTGCGCACCGTCGAAAGCCTGTGCGCCACCACAACCTTCGTACACTGATACTGCGCAATCAGCTCCGTCACCTGCCGTTCGGTCGCGGTATCGAGCGCGCTGGTCGCCTCATCCAAAACCAAAATCCGTGGATACCGCAGCAGAGCCGTAACAATCGCGATGCGCTGGCGCTGACCGCCCGAGAAGTTCTCGCCACCGCTCGCCATGATCGTATCGAAGCCCATCGGCAAATCCTTCACAAAATCCAGGATGCCCATCGCGAGAATACTCTCCTCGATTTCTTCACGGCTGCGCCCGTCATCCAGACCTGCCGTGAGGTTATCGTACAGACTTCCCGACCTGGTTTGCAGCTGCTGCGGCACATACCCAATATGGGAACGCAGCTCGTCCAAAGAATAATCTTTAACATCGATTCCGCCCACACGAATCGTGCCAGAAACCGGGCTGTACAACGAACACAACAGCTTAGCCAAGGTACTCTTGCCCGAACCTGACGAACCCACGAGAGCAACATCGTGGCCCTCCGGCACGCGCAGCGAGATATCCGTCAGCACAGGTTTATTACCACCCGGATACGTAAAATTCACGTTCTCAAGGTCAAGGTCACCATCAGCAATATCGGTGACAGATCCCGTGCTCTTCTCCGGTTCATAACGCTGAATATCCACGATACGCGCAACCGCGCGATCCACAGCGATAATGCTCATAATGCCGAACATCGTCGAAGCGACTGACGAAAACAGCAGCGCAGAAATACCCTCGGTCGCAATAGCCTGACCGAGCGTGAGCGTTCCATCATTCACCAGCGGTATCGACGCCAACAACAGAATCAGAGGACCACCCAACTGCACCACGGATGCGGCAGACCCGAGCACACCCTGCTGCAGCACCATGCGGCGGCGCATCGACGCCAGCGACTGCATATAGGCTTCGCGCCAGGTGTTATAGGTGGGCGTTGAGGAACCCGTCATCTTCATGGCTGCGATGGTGTTAATAGCGTCAAGCTCAACCACCTGCGCTTCGGAGGCGTGCGCATACTCGGCGTCGAGCGCCTGGGAGGTGGGGCGCGCCGTAACGAACCAGATCAGCATCAGCACGGCAAGAACCACGAAGGTGATTATCAAAACCTGGCTCGATTGCTGGGCGATAAAGATGAGAATCACAATCATCGTGCCGATGTTAATCACGAACTCGGTCAGGCTTGTAGACAAGAAGTTGCGCAGCGTGTTCACGCTTGAGAGGCGGTAGAGAATATCGCCCGGAGAACGCAGCGCGAAATAGGTCAACGGCAGCCTCAACAGCCTATCGAACATATTGCCCAAGAGCTTATATCCGATGGACGAGACGATACTCGCCAGCGTTGCGGCGCGCGCAATGGAAACCAGGTAGTAGCCAATAACACCGACTACCACACCGACCGTTGTTTCCACGACGGTGTTTCTTGCACCCCTGAGCTGCGCATCCACCACGGTTTGGATCACCATGGGCACGGCAAAGGTAACGCTGTAGGTGATGATGAGAAGCAGCAGGAACAGCGCGTACTGGCCGAACATTTTCTTCGTGAAGAAGGTGCCCAACTGCCAATCTTGAAAGACACTGCGGGATTTCTTTTTGAAATCTTTCCGCGGAGACGGCACCAGAATACTGCCGGAAAAAGACTCTTCAGCCTCCTGAAGATCCATAACCCGCATTCCCGTGGAGGGGTCCATAATATGCACGCGATCCTTACGGATGCGCACCAAAACCACGTAATGGGAATTGTTCCAGTGCAAGATAACCGGCTTGCCGATATCTCGAAGGTGTTCGAGAGAGGGTGCCCTGAAGGCTTTGACCTCCATACCTTCCTCGACGAGAAGGTCGCGCACTTGGCGCATCGAGAGACCTTCACGACCGGGCTCGGCAATCAGGCGAAGGTCTGAAATAGTCTGATAGCGCCCGTAGTGCTGCAGGACGGACGCCCCCACGCCCAGCCCGCACTCGGTCTTCGCCGCCTGAAGAACAGCAGGAAAACCCATACTATCGAACCTCGAACGGCTCGGGGATAAGAGGGCTGTACGGGCGAGCATTATCTGCCCGGCGAGTCAGCCAGGACAGCACGCCGGAGGTACCGACCATGAACGAGGGAGTCAGCGAGTAGCGCACGGATTTATCGTCGAGGACTGCCCGAATATCCGATGCGCTGTAACCGTTCTCGATGGCATCCCGGATAGCCTCTGCACACGGTACGTCGGGGATTCGGTCGGCTATCCAGGCGAGCGCATCCAGGGTGCCGAAGTCGCCGTGGCATAGGGTGAGGTTGCTTCGGGTGCCGGTGCGGAACGCATGCTGTACCGCGCGGTCGAGGTCGGTGCGGCTGGCGAGTTCGGGCATCCACAGGTGCAGTGCCGCGAACGCGAGGGCAATACCCGCGCTACCGGAGCACCAGGTGCCGCTGGCATGCTCTTCGCCGCTGTCATGCTCGGTGAGCTGGGCCCGCCATTCGTCCCCGGTGTTGAAGTCGTTGAGGCGGCGCAGAAGAATTTCGACGGCTTCGCGAGCGCGTTCGGGTGAGGGCATCTGGCGGTTCCACCGGGCCAGCGCGAAGATTGATCCGCTGATTCCGTAGGCGAATCCGCTGCGGTGCCACCAGTTTTCTTCTACCATGCCGGCGATAATGTCTTGGGCGTGCCTGTCTAATACTGCCAGCAGGGCCGCGCGGTCGGTGGCGAGGTTATAGCCTAAGAGCAGGGCGGCAGCCCCTACCTGGTGATCCAGGTACCCGGGCATAGGATGCTCAACCTGTGCCAGGCGCGCGGCGGTGCGGTCGCCAACCTTGACGGCTGCCTCAGCAAAACGGGTATCCCGAAGGTTTTCTGCGGCAGCGGCGAGCACGAAGGCGATGCCTGTTTCGCCGCAAGATATGCCGTCGCAGGTTTCGGGGGGAATGCTGAAAAGCCTGTCAGCGAAGACGTCTTGCGCGATGGGGTCTAGTACCCGGCGGGCCGTCTGCGTGTATTCCGGTTTTCCGAGCGTCCGTGCGGCCTGGGTGAGGGCGAGTGCAGCCCCGGTTGAGCCTGTGTAGAAGTCTATGCCGAGTACTTCGGTGTTCCACAGGCTAAGGTGCTGCTGCCATAGTCCGGGGGTGGGCGCCAGCCAGGTCCAGGCGTCTTCCTCTCTGCCACCCGGATGGTTCGTCGCTGTTAGCCGGTCGGCAATACTCTCGCAGAGTTCTCGTTCATGCTGCACGCTCTGCCTGTTTGATAGTAGCTTTGCCGATGCGGCCGCGAGTATGCGATCCGGCGGGTAGGGTGATACGAAGGCTGACCAGATCTGTTGCATCTGCTCTTCAAGGTTTGCTTCGTCGAGGGCGGCAATATGCTCCAGGGTTTCATCGAGCGCGCTGCTGTCGATGGTCAGTCCTACGGCGTGCCCGTCGAAAGATATGATCTCGGAGCCATCTGTGCGATGCATGAAGAAGGGAATGTCGAACCGCCAGAGGGCTTCTACTTCGGCCCCGATCATCTCAAGGGGACGGTTATTGCTCAGCGTTGCGGCACGCAGCGCGATCGTGGCGAAGACTTTTTCGGAGGCCAGCGCTTCGGGGCTGCTGAGCATTTTGAGGATTCGGGTGTAGTACCTGGTGGATTGCAGCAGGGCACGCAGCGTCAGCCCGGAGCAATTTGTGCGAACTATTTCGGTCATGATTTCGCGGTGCTCGCAGACCCACCGGTACATCTGCGTGAATCCGCGTTCGAAGGCGCGGGCGCGGGCTGCCTCAGAAATACGCCGCTCCTCCGGGGTGCTAGCGTTAGCTTCTTCGGCGCGATCTGTGTCTTCCGTAGTCGGGTTCTCTGGGCTGGGTTCGCGGTTGATGCGTGCCACAGCATCGTCACGGAAGGGATTTGCGACGGTTACCTCGTGGAAGGGATTCGTCCCCTGTTCCCCGTGCAGGAAGCCTACGTCGCGGAACCCTAGCGAGATATCGCGGCGTGTGCGGCGGGTAGGCAGAAATGCGCTGCATGCGATTCCGCGCAGCCAGCGCAGGTAAACGCTGCCCTCGGGGGGACTCTGAATATCCTCCGTCAAAATATGCACGGGGTGGAGGATCGTTTCAAGGTCAATCGGAACGGGTTCCGTGCGCAGGGGTATCAAATTCTTGGCGTGCAGGTCTTTGGCCTGCAGGGTGTAGAGCAAAGCCGCCAGCCGTCCGCAAGCTCCAAGGAAATCTTCGGCATAAAAGTCTGCGTCTTCACGTTTAATAAACTCCATGAAGCCATAGCCCTCACCCCGAATCACACGGGCTGCACGCATCGAAGGAGCCCCCTGCGCGGCAAGGTCTTGAACGATTTTCCAGAAGACCCATTCGCCTTCAACATTGCGGGATTTGTAGACCACCATGCCCTGGGTAAATTCGAGAAGGCAACCGGCGCGTCCGCCGCCGTAACGGGTTCTGGGCAGACCGAAGGATTCGAGTTTGAGAGGTTCGTCATCTTTGACGTTAAGAAGCTCGCGAATATCATCTTCACGAGCGCTCACGCGCTCAAAAATTTCGGCAATCATCGCATGAAACTGCTCAATAGTCCTGCCGTGAACGCCGGGCAGAAGCGGGTAGCTTGCATAAAAGTCGTCACTAAATTCTTCGCCCCAACGTCGGCAGTAGTCTTCATACCGTTCTTCGGGTGTACTCCCGTGCAGAAGCCCCTGCGAAGAGATCTTTTTGATGTGCGCAACCAGCGGTCTGAGGTAGAAATTAGTCAAACGCGCGGTCAGGTTCTCCAAAAACTGACTAACTAGGAGGGAAAGCCGCGACGGTGCGGCGTAACCCGATGCGGCAACAGCACGTTCAACATTGTCACGCTCACCCTCGGCAAGCTGGGCAATGAGCGCGTGAAACATGGAGGGTTCGGCCGTCGGCCCCAGTGCTTTGAGCACCGGAGCCGACAACCGTACGATAGACTCGGAGTCGGGAGTATTGGATGCGGTACCCAAACGTTCTAACAACGAAGTGCTAGATACGTATGTTTCTAGGCGTCGGAATTGCTCATCATCCAGTTCAGGAAGAAGTTCCCTGATTAACACCTGGTATCTCCTTATCTATCGTATTTACTTATTCCCCGGACTTAGGAAGAGCTGCCGCCCCAGAAGCCAAAGCCGAAGTTGTAGTTGCCGCAGCCGTTACCGCAGTAGTTGCCGCCGCCGCCGTTGCCGCCACCGCTGTAGCCGCCGCCAGCGCTGTAGCCGCCGCCACCGTGACCGCTGCCGTTAACCTGGTCCAGGTCGAGGTCCGAGATCTCTTCCAGGAGCGTGATATCCTTAGCCATGGTTATCCTCCTTAATATTCCTGATCCGTTCAGGAATAATATTATCGGTGTTTAGTTTGATGCTGAAGACATCAAACTATTCTCTGACTGGGTTCCAGGTGTTTGCTTTTCCACAGTATTCACCTGGAACCCACTACCCTTCCTTACGACGCACTAACGCCTCAAGGAAAGGAAGTTTGTAAAATTTGTTACTTATTTTCTGTAGCACTACAAACATAGCCATGAGACACAGGCTGCCAGAGCTATGTCATCTGAATTATGTGGGGATGCCGCGTGTGCTACAGGTGCCAAGCAACAAAAGCCTCACATCTCCATTGACTATGAACTTTCGTCGCGGGCTGCGACATATAGGGGTGGTGAGATATATCTTCTATTCTCATCATGCGGCAAGGTCATGGAACAAAAGTCCTTATCAGAGTCGGTTTTCTCTCTATTGAAATCGGTGACTCTACAGTAACAACTTGATAAACGTGTTTCAAGATGTAGTCTAGGGGTCAAAAATTTATCGTGCACTCTTTAAAATGGTAAATAATATTGATGTCAAGCATTTTAAACTTTATTCAAAACAATAATCATTACGAGTTTGAGCTGTAATTTCAAGGGATCGGGTTGGTTTACTCAGAAAATAAAGCACCTGGAAAGTATTTTATTATTTACAGTAACTTTTGTTTTTATATTAGAAAAATAATTTTGAAAAAGTTTTTGTAACGGTTTGGTATCATTTTTAAGATAACAAAACCATTAAAAATTCCCGAGAAATCTGAGTATTGTTGCTTAGAAATTTAAACTTTATGGGTGAAATATTATGCGGTTTGTAGAGAACTTGCCGCGCTGGTTTTTGAAGAAGCACCAAAAAATTTGGATGCTGTCGCCCAGGCAGCACGCCTGTACGACAGCATCCACGTTTTTCGGTTACGATACGGCTCAGGTTATTTACTCGTGCGCGCCGCTGCGCATATCCATAGCGACTTTCCCAAACCCCAGGGTCGACTATAAGGAATCGTCTATGCGGCTATTGGTGAGGTGTACTCCTTGTGGCTGCTTTTTTCTTCTTGGTAGTACAAATCCCGGTACCGACCTTCCACCGAGATCAACTCCGCATGGGAACCGACCTGCACCACGCATCCGTGTTCCATCACCACGATCTGCTGGGCATTGCGAATTGTCGAAAGCCTGTGCGCCACCACGACCTTCGTGCACTGATACTGTGCGATGAGTTCCGTCACCTGCCGCTCAGTCGCAGTATCGAGCGCACTGGTCGCCTCATCCAGCACTAAAATCCGTGGATACCGCAGCAGGGCGGTAGCAATCGCGATGCGTTGACGTTGACCACCCGAGAAATTTTCGCCCCCGTTGGCCATAATCGTGTCGAACCCCAGCGGTAGATCCTTCACAAAATCCAGGATGCCCATAGCGTAGATATTGGCTTCGATCTCCTCACGGCTGCGCCCGTCGTCCAGACCCGCCGTGAGGTTATCGTACAGGCTGCCCGTCCTGGTTTGCAGCTGCTGAGGCACATACCCAATGTGGGAGCGCAGAGCATCCAGCGAGTAATCACGAATATCGATTCCGCCCACACGAATAGCACCCGAAACCGGGGTGTACAGCGAGCACAGCAACATAGCAAGCGTGCTCTTACCAGACCCGGAGGAACCGACGATCGCGATGTCCTGCTCCTCCGGCACCGTTAGAGACACCTCCGAGAGGACCGGGGCCATACCACCCGGATACGTGAAACCGACATCCTCTAGCTCGATATCACTGTCAATCACATCCGTAACGGTTCCCTCATCCTGTTCGGGTTCATATCGCTGAATATCGGTAATACGAGCAACGGCACGATCCACCGCCGCGATATTCATAATGCCGAACATCACCGAAGAGATCGAGGAAAACAACAGCGCGGAAATGCCCTCGGTCGCAATAGCCTGTCCCAGGGTCAACGTTCCGTTATTGACCAGCGGCAACGAAGACAGCAATAGAATCAGCGGGCCACCCAGCTGCACCACGGCTGCGGCAGAACCCAACACACCTTGCTGCAGCACCATGCGACGGCGCATCGACGCCAACGACCGCAGATACGTCTCACGCCACTTACCAAAGGTCGAAGTCGCCGAACCGGTCATCTTCATCGTCGCCACGGTGTTAATGGCATCTAGCTCAATCACCTGAGTTTCAGAAGCATGCGAATATTCCGCATCAAGCGCCTGAGAGGTGGGACGCGCCGTTACAATCCAAATCACCGCCAGCACGGACAGAACCCCGCAGGTAATGAGCAAAACCACGCCGGACTGCTGGGCGATAAAGATAAGAATCACGATCATCGTGCCGATATTGATAACGAACTCGGTCAGGTTTGACGACAGGAAATCGCGCAGAATATTCACGCTTGCCAACCGGTAGAGAATATCCCCCGGCGAGCGGAGCGCAAAATACGTCAGCGGCAACTTGAGAAGTCTGGCAAAAAGATCCCCCAGAAGCTTATACCCGATAGACGAGACGATACTCGCCAACGTTGCGGCACGCGCAATCGATACCAGGTAATACCCTGCAATACCAGCAATGACACCGGCAGTGATGCCAACCACAACATTCTCTTCGCCCTTCAGCTGAGCATCCACCACATGCTGAATCACCATCGGCACCGCAAAGGTCACGCTATAGGTGATCGCAAGTAACAAGATGAAAAGCGCATACTGACCGAACATCTGCTTCGTAAAGAACGTATGGAACTGCCAGTCTTTGAAAACGTTCCGGGATTTTTTCTCGAAATCATCCCGTGGAGTCGGCACCAGCACGCTGCCGGAGAAGGAACTCTCAGCCTCCTCAAGACTAATCGTTCGCAAACCCTGCCCAGGATCCATAATCTGCACCCGGTCATGACGCATCCGCACCAGCACCACATAATGCGAATTATTCCAGTGCAGAATCACCGGCTTGCCGATATCCCGAAGTTGCTCCAACGAGCTTGCCCGATAGGCGCCGACCTCCATACCCTCGTCCGTGAGAAGGTTGCTCACCTGCAGGAGGTTCAGCCCTTCACGGCCAGGTTCCATAGACAGACGCAAGTCTGAGACCGTCTGATAGCGCCCATAATGCTGCAGAATGGAAGCACTCACGCCCAGACCGCACTCGGTCTGGGCGGTCTGCAAAACAGCAGGAAAAGCCATGACTTGATGCCCTATGCTTCAGTGGAATCGGGAATAATCGGAGTATACAACCGGGTGCCACCGATACGGCGAGACAGCCAAGACAGCACACCGGAGGTACCCACCATGTACGATGGGGTCAAAGAGTAGCGCACGGACTTATCCTCTAGGGTTTCCTGTAGCAGAGAGGTACTGTACCCGTTGGTTAGGATGTCCCGGATTTTTTCGGCATCAGGCAGATCGGGAACATGATTGACGACCCATTCGAGAATATCCAGAGTACCTAAATCACCGTGGCAATAGGTGAGGTTACGACCGGTCCCCTCATGCAGGGCATGGTGTACAGCACGCTCAAGATCAGCGCGGGTGGAAAGCCCGGGCATCCACACCTGTACCGCCGCCAAGGCTAGGGAAATACCGGCGGTACCATGGCACCACACACCGTTCCGACTACCCTGCCCGGAGATCTGTGATTCCCAGCTTTCCCCGTTATCGAATTCGCGCAGGCGCTCCAGTAGAATATTGACCGCGTGCTGGGCACGTTCCGAGGAAGGCATCTGCCTATTCCACCGGCTCAACGCGAAGATGGAGGCGCTGATACCGTGGGCGAACCCGCTATGAGACCACCATTCCTCCTCGACACGACCCGCGATGATGTCTTGGGCGTGCCGATCCAGTACGCCCAGCAGCGCTTCCCGGTCATCCGCGAGGTCGTATCCCAGCAGCAAGGCTGCCGCACCTACCTGCCCGGTGAGATAATCCGGACTCGGATGCTCTGCCTGCGCCAAACGCTCAGCAATCCGGTTCCCCAACACAGCAGCGGCTTCCTTCAAGCGGGGATCATTCAAACACTCGGCAGCACCGGCAAGCGCAAAAGCAATACCGGGTTCGCCCATGAAGGCTGTATCACGCATCTCGTCAGGCAGTTCAAACGACATATCTTCCGAGAAGACAACGTCTGCTATCGGATCGAACACACGATACGCTGCTTGAGCATATTCCTCATTTTCTAGAGTATGTGCTGCTTGCGCCAAGGATAATGCAGGACCAATGGAACCGCTATAAAGATCCAGCCCCAATACAGCAGTATCCCAGGCTCCGGTATGTTGCTGCTGAGTACCCGGAACAGGCGCTGCCCATGTCCAAGGGCTTTCTTCAGCAAGCCCAGGATACAAACGAATTGCCAAATAATCGGCGACCGTGGAACTAAAATCTCGCTCACTTTGTAAATTGTCCCGCCCCCGCCACGCATCCGCAGGTTGTGAAACTAGAGTATTAGCCGGATATGGGGACACGAAAGCATTCCAAATTTGATTCAGCTGGTCCTCTAAATCCGCCTCATTCATATCGGTAATGTGACTCAGGGTCTCTTCAAGAGCATTTTTTTGAACACTCACTCCAGTTGCAGCAGTTTCATGAGGAGAGAGGATATCAGACAAGTCTGTCCGGTGTGTGAAGAAAGGAACGTCTAACCGCGAGAGCGACTCAGCCTCAGCGATAATGATTTTCAACGGGCGGTTGGGGGCAAAAGCAGCAGTTCGGAATATAATGGTTTTGAAAACATCCTGAGAAGCAAGCGCCTCGGGGCTGCCCAACATCCGTACCAGCTGACTGTAATACATGGTTGGCTGCAGGACGGCACGAAGTATTATTCCTGTGCATTCGGCGCGGACAGCTTCCAAGACGGTATAGCGGTTTTCACAAATCCACCGATACATCTGAGCAAATCCGCGGGCAAAGAAATAAGCTCGAGCTGCGTGTAAATTACGTTGCTGCTCTAGCTCATCAGATCCCGCTTCACTCGTGTTACCAGTATCTTCAGGGACTGATTCCCGTACAAATCGAACCACAGCATCATCTCTAAAAGGGCGTTCAACACTCATCCCAGCAAACGGGTTAACGCCCTGTTCACCTTGAATAAAACCGATATCTACATACCCTTGGGAGGGATCACTTCGCATGAGGCGAGTAGGAAGTAATGCGCTAGTTGATATCCCCCGAAGTTTATACAAAAAAGCGCTATCAGCAGGAATAACTGGATCGTCGTCAGCTGCTGTATGAATTGGATGAAGCATAGTTTCAAGATCAACAGGAACAGGTCCCTCTGATAGAGGGACAAGGTTCTCTTCATGCATGTCCTTAGTCTGAAGCGCATACAGTAAGGCCGCAAGTCGACCGGAAGACTCCAGGAAATCCTCTGATGAGAAATCGACTTCTTCCCGTTCGATAAATTCCATGAACCCGTACCCATTACCGACCGCTACCCGGGCGGCACGCATAGCGGGGGCACCATACTCAGCGAGCTTCTGGATGATGTTGTAATATGCTTGCTCACCTTCGATACTGCGGGGCTTATACACTACAGTTCCTTGCTGGAATACCAGCACGCAGCCGGTACGCCCACCATTATGATGGTCGCCAGCTAGCACAAGAGACTCTAGCTTCAGAGGGTCATCATCTGTGACACCGAGAAGTTTTCGTATATCACTCTCATGAGTTTGGACCCGCTCAAAAATCTCCGACACTGCTATGTAAAACTGATCTACGATCGTCGTATGAACATGCTGAAGGAGCGGATAAATGGCATAAAAGTCGTCCTGAAAATCTTCATACCAGCGACGACAATAGTCTTCATACCGTTCTTCAGGGGTTTCTCCGTGTAAAAGTCCTTGCGCAGAGATTTTTTTGACATGAGCTACCAGTGGGCGTAGATAGAAATTGAGCAGTCGCCCCCTGAGAGCACCCATAAGCTGTTCAGTGAGACCATCGATGTGTTTTGCGTTAGCATAGGCAAATTTTTGAACGATCTGACACATATGCTCGTCCTCATGCGCCATCAAGTTCATGAATAGGGCATGGAACATAAAAGACTCAGAAACCGACCCCAGCGTCATAGACGCTGGAGTCGGTAACAGTACGATAGGCTCAGGCCTTGAGGTAGTCTCCAATTCCTCCAATAGGGAAGTATTCAATATATTTGATACTAATTGCTGAAATTGATTATCATCCAGCTCAGGAAGAAATTTCCTGACTAACACCCATATTCTCCTTTACCCACCGACTTCGCTTAAGATGCTCACCAAAGTATGACGCTTTTCTTATAACTATATATAGTAAAAACTATATAAAAATAAACAGCAACAATGACAACAACTTGCACAAAGTTACATTACTGACACACGGACATGCACTCCACTGTGACAGTACATACGCGACCTCGATTACCGATTACCTTGCTATACCATCCAGGGAAAGCAGTACCACCATTTACCTGAGAGAGATCCTGTTCAGATATTTCTTCCAACAGAGTTATATCCTGAGGCATTGTAAATCTTCCTTTCTTTCGTCAAAAATAGCTATGATTCACATTTCACAAACTAACTAAAAAACGCGATATATGCTCTCCAATGCGTGCCAGAAACCGAAATCTATATTATCCACACCACCACTAATCTGAGCAATCTCCTGCCCAGCAAGCTCCTCCAAAAGAACAGTATCCTTA
The DNA here is from genome assembly GCF_000164695.2 of Rothia dentocariosa ATCC 17931. Lineage (NCBI taxonomy): Bacteria > Bacillati > Actinomycetota > Actinomycetes > Micrococcales > Micrococcaceae > Rothia > Rothia dentocariosa. Next base: position 1,137,448 of record NC_014643.1, on the reverse strand, counting down.
TCCATAAAAACTCCTCCAGAATTCCTTAAAATTTTTAGGGCAATATGTCCTTCACATGTAAGCATCATTAATTTTACAAAACTAGGTACACGTGAACAACATTTATACAGCCCTCCTAGCTTGCCAATCCACTCTAGAAGCTTCACACAGCTCCAAAGCTTACTGACAATTTAAACCTAACAAACCCGGAAGCACACAGTCAAGAATAACAACCACTTAAAGTAATTTAAGATTATATAAATAAATAATTATTTTAAATCTATTTTTTGGGTAAAATATACCAGTCGCCAATCAAAACTTCTATTCAGCTTGGCATACCAAGGCAGAACTGTAAATTCAAAAGGAAACTTTCAAAATTTAATGTCGTTATTTATACACCTAGAATTGAACACGATGCACAGGGTAAGGGGATACAAATATTTTTAAAAAATTTTCCTACACAACCTACAGGCCTAAATTTATACATTTATTCTAAATTTATTTAAGTCAGTGAACTAAATTAAGTTTATTTTATATGAGAGTATTAATTTACTTGAGTGTCATCGAAGCAAAAATAAGCCTCGCGCGATGGAGAATACCCGGTGACATAAGCCCAGAGATTTGCGGAACGCCTCGGAGAGTACTCACCAGCACTTGATCTGAGGACTATACGTTCGATGACGACACAGTAGCGGTTAATTTAACGATTGAGCTGCTTATCACTCTTGACAAGCTCCCCACTAGGTGATTTCCTAGTCGGGACTATCAGAGAGTATCCCTTGAGGGTGCGGATGATCTAGTGGTTACCTCTGCCACTATACAAGTGAAGGTTTGTACGGTGGGGTATGGTTTTAGAATCCACCTTTACAGGCAGGTAAAGAGCCTTTATTCTCCGTGTCTTGGGCAGGGTAGAGTTTCTTCACCTTCAAACCTCCACATTATTCTACGTCCCCTTAGCATGTTTGGGGTAGTAATCCGTAAATATTTTGACTAGAAACAACTCAAATAAATAACTGTTTCAACGTTGTGTTTATACCAATAACTTCAAGGCGCGACGAGCCGCTTGCAGCCCACACATACCATGAACCCCAGCTCCAGGAGGCGTAGACGCCGAACAAAGATACACGCCCGAAACCCCCGTCGCATAGGGATCTGCGGAAAATATTGGGCGCGCTAGTAACTGACGCATATCTGTGGCACCACCAATAATGTCACCACCTACATAATTTTCGTTATAACCCTCCAGCGTCTCAGTAGAATACGAGACTGAATCGACAATAATGTCACGAAATCCCGGCGCATAACGCTCAATCTGCCGCACAATATGTTCAGTAACATCATATGGGTATCCTTGAGGAACATGCGCATAAGCCCACACAGGATGGTGCTCACCATCAGAGCGGCTAGGATCCGCCAAATACTGTTGCCCGACAAGCACAAAAGGACACTCATATAGGTTCCCTTTCACCGCCTGCTTTTCTGTAGCAGCAATCTGCGAAAGCGTACCGCCCAAATGCACCGTGCCTGCCTGACGGGCAGCTTTATGAGTCCACGGGATATGGCCCCTAATCACAAAATCTACCTTAAACGCCCCCGGCCCAAAACGGTATGCCTGATACGCACGACGCTGCCTCTTCGGTAACCGATCCTTCAAAATCTCCGCTGCAGCATGTGGTGAGGTATCCAGCATAATGATATCGAATCCTGTAAGTTGTTCTATTGAGGTAATACGGGTATTGCAGGTAATTTCTCCACCATATGAAGACAGCTCAGCTACCATCGCATCAGCTATCGCTCCACTGCCTCCAACGGCAACAGGCCAACCGGTAGCATGAGCAGCAGCTGTAAGCATCATCCCTACTGCAGAACTCATGGGAGTATCAAGCCGCGTGATTGCATGCGCAGCTATGCCACCAAAAAGGGCGCGGGTAGCAGGTTCACGCCAACGATATGCCGATAATTGAGCAGGAAGAACCGCATTAATACCAAACGAAAGAGTCACTAAAGGATGTTTGGGAATATTCAAGACGGGTCCCAGAAGATCCTGCGCTATCTTGTTAAAGTTGCGTGCTAAAGGACCAAATGTTGCTTTCCAGATCTTCCCATCACGTCTCAAACCTGCCGCAGTACGATCAATGTCGCGGTACAACACACCGATACGATCCTCATCTACAGGATGGGCTAAATCCACCTCAGGCAACGCGAAACGAAGCCCATAACGGCGCAAGTCAACATTGGTGAAGAACGGGCTAACTGATGTAAAAGGGTGGACTGCAGAGCACATGTCATGAATAACCCCTGAACGTAATTGCTCATGGCTACGCATACCGCCACCTGGAGTACTAGATGCCTCAAACACATGTGCCTTGACACCTTGTTGAGCCAATGTAATCGCGGCAGCTAACCCATTTGGACCACTACCGACTATTGCTGCTTCCATGTCACCTTACTTCCAAGATTTATCTCTTATACACGCTGCCCTACAGACATGTCTTACAAAAAGCTAAATGAAAAGAATAGATTAATAAAAAGCTCCCAGACCAAGCGTTTAAGCCGCTGAGAGTGAACAAGTCCTAATTATGCTTTCGTAATATTTTAAAGGTCAACCATGAGGGTAGTTCATACAGGACCCCTCCCCCGAGGTATATAGTAAAACTGGCTCTTCTACCTGTGTAGATTTACGACGGAACAAACAAACACCGATAACATCTGTAGATAGAGATTATCACCTATCTCACCATATCAGCATTTACCCCTCCACAGTCCTATCCTCAAAAACCTGTTATACCTTCACAAGAGTCATACCGAAGAAGTCTTAGGGGAAGATTTCAGGGTATCCCCACAAACCATCGGCCACACATTAGTTAAACTTGACAAAAACTATCAACTATTCTATAAACTACCACACCTTCCCATCCACACGATTTACTAAAGACCTGTGAAACCACGCCCACCGTAGATAGGGCACCTAGAGCATCGCCAGATATGTCTGTACAACAATAAACACCACCCTAGGGATCCAACCAATCATCAGGTTATTTACGCCTTAGAAGATGTTACAGGTGATGACCGATTGGTGCCGAGTGCGTGTCAAGATGCCTCCGCCTATCGATATCACAAGCTGGACAAATTCCTAGAATCCAGATAAAGATATGAGATAGCTAATTCCATTAGGGATTAGAGCCCATTACTACACTTGGGAGAAACACTCGGAGAGCAGCTCTACTAAGACCGAGAAAGATCTCCATTGGCAGAGCACTAACCGCTGATCAGTAATGGAAAGGGTCGTCTGCCCGCAAATTCACTCACAAAAGTACCGAACCTAACCTCATTATCAAAGAGTTTTCTCGGCGGAACGTGGCTAATCTTCTGGCTTAGAATGCTCATGAATAATCACCGACCTTTTGTAAATCGTCAGATATAAATTCATATACAAAAAGTTTCTTTGAGCTAGCTATATCGACAAATTTCTAAACCCTACATTCTGAGATTCGATAAAATATCTGTAGCATGCGCAACAGAAAAATATAATAATACAGTCTCATATATTCAAAGTTATGAAAACATTGTATACCACAGCGGGGGATACGCTAGATTCAATAAACTTTATCCAACAATCCTACCAAAAATCGAAATACTTATCATTCATCTTTTCAATCCCGATCCCACAACACCAACTATTTATAGAATTTACACAAAAATAATATAAATTAAATATTTAAATCAGATATTAAATCTTGAAGTGATTGAAGCACAAACGGATAGTAGAAACCAGTACTACCTCCCCAAGATTTTTTAGACAAAGAATACGCAGGCATTTCTTTAGATATAACAATATTATCTCGTTTTGATATTAAATTATTTAATTTATCCTCAATAATATTATTATCTCCAGGAAATGCGCGAGCTATTGAAACAGGTAACCTAGTCAGTTGAATAGCCATCTGCATAGGTGTATTTGTAAATCCAGAGGCCAATTGCATAATTGTATTAATCGACGCAGGAAATATCGCTACCACATCCGTATATTTCTCAAGACCTTCATGCACCTGAATAGGATAATCGCTACCCCAAGAGTCTATCCATGCCTTACCATCCGTTAAAGATTTTAGCGCATCAATAGATACAAACCTACATGCTGATTCTGTCACTGAAGCAGTAACAATCAAATCATGATAAATCCTCCTAGACCAATTAATCCAATATGGTACCAAAGCAGCATTAACCGAACCGGTAATGTGGAGATGTATCCTATGAAAATCTAGAGATATTTTTTCGTCCATTATCGCACCTCATGAACCTCAGAAAAAAATTTTGGTTCAAAAGAAAAGCTACTACTATCCTGTTTATCACGAGTTGAAGTCGCAATAAGAAACTGGTAGTTTATTGAATCCGTATTTTGCAACCGAGAATTAAGAATAGAAGACACCATTAAATAACTCTCACTACTCTTTATAAAATCAAAAGTTGCACCGTACGATACCATATTTACAATCGAACTTGCTAAATCAAAATTCGCTTTTACATACCTACTATTTGGATTCCAGATGGTAGATAATAAGGTAGAATCATTAGAAGATATCATCTCTTCCCATGTACCCCATTGACCCTCATCATTCTGTTTTGTCCTAGTCCTGTATAAGATATGATGATTTGAAGTTCCTGGGGTAGGTGCAAAAAACCTCCACTGCGGTATATCCCAACCTGGCGAAAAATGATTTATAGGGGGAACCAAGGTATCTGGCGTGTTTTGAAATACAGTAAGTGTTATATGGTGGACCAAAACCCCATAAATTAGAGAATCAAAAAAATTACTTTTCAAGAACGTTCCTAACTTCACGCGCTAATTCCCAGGCAAATTCAGGATGCCCGATAATAGAGTAATGTGTGCTCTTATCAATTAAACTAAACGGAATACCAAAATCTTCCGCTAATTTCTTTTGTTGTGTCCTTCGTTCAAAGGAACTAATAATTGAAACAGCTACCTGTTGTTGCATGAGAATAGATTTTAAAGAATCTACCCTAATATTAAAATATTCACTTAAAGTAATAAATATTTCTTTAGGGTTAGCTTCAAAAAGCCTTACTGATTCCTGAATGTCCGGGCGATAGCTTGTCCTTCGAGCATATTTATCGATTCCCCACCACTGGAATCCAAAAAATCCAGCCATTGCTTTCTGAAAACACATCTGCATAAATTCTCCCTTTTGTTCAGAATCATTACGATATGCTTCAAAAAGATCCGGCTCAGTCCCATCAACAAGAATTATTTTCTCTGTCCTACTCTTAATATACGGACTATTTTCCACAGCAGTACATCCTGCCAACGCTCCTATAGAGTGACAAACAAAAATAATCCTGATATCATTGCCAACTTTCTCCTTAACAATTTTTTCAAGGGCTCCACAATTCGACAAGTTTGTTGATGTAAAACCGTGTTTAGGCCTATTATAAAATAATAAATTATAACTGCCCTTCAGAAATAGTTTTACATAATCCCATGACTCTAAAGGGGTTCCCAAGCCATTTTCAAAGACTATTAAAATATTTGAGTTTTCATTTAAGTCAAGGTTATATTCAATGGTATTACCGTCATTATCCTTTAGGAACTCATTCCCATTCAGACCAGTCCTTCGCTTATACTCATTCCTGTACCTATTAACAGTAGAAGCTATCGAAACGGACAGAACTGCTGAAGTTAGCTTAATTACTGACTTATTTAGATTATTCATTATTCTTACCCTTGATGATATACTCAACCGCAGCGTGGGCACCCATAAACCCCCAAAAGAACCTTGGAAGACCCATAGTTAAGGCAACTCCGAAATGAAACCCTTTTACCGCATGTAACAGGATTGGAACATATTTTTCAGGAAATATATATATAAGAGGGAAGGCCGATTCCCAGAGAATAGTCCCCCATGTCAGATATTTCATAACAGTCGGGTATTTCTTAAGCCTTACTGCGATTGGAGAAGAACCATACGCCTGTGTACTAAGAATTTCCTCAAGGGCAGTTCCACGTAACCACTTGCTTGATACTGCTTTTGCGATTCCAGGTACCAAATAAGATAGACAAGTTTGTGCATTTACAGATTTCAGAAAAAGATCATTTGCCTTATCATCATCTTTGATAAAAGATGTAACAAATCGATAGCTAAGTATTAATGCTCCCATTTGATCTGCACCATCCCGCCCATAATGGTTCCTGATGGAAAGTAACTTGTTATTACCCAGAACAAGTCCAGACCCTAATGCCTGAAGCAATTTCTTATCTTGTCCAGACAGTATTAGAACACATCCAGCTATATTAATGAAAGAACAATATGAGACAGTTTTGGGGGAATCGATCATTTCTACTACTTTGTGCAGTATGGAATCTTTCCTCGATCGACTTAGTTTAAGGTGCAAATTCCCCCTCAGATAACTATCATCCTGATATATACTCCTGTTAGTCAGAGTCTCCAAACTATTTAAAACTTGGCTCACAGCAACAGGAGCCAAAGAGCGGTAAACATAGTTACCTTTTGTCCTGAGGGGGAAGATGCCCATACGATTTCCTTTCTATAAATTATTCTCTTAGCAAACCAAGCAGATGGTGCTGCCAGCAACGGCCATTTCTGCTACAGCATATACCCCAGCAGGAGTGGTCATTGACGGCTGAGCACTATTCATTGCGTAATCAGCAGCACCCGGGGTAGTGTCAATTTCAATTGAATTCGCGAGATCCGAAACGTTCATCATCATTCCTTTGTTTGAACTTATTCCAGAATCATAACGATTCTGAAACTTCTTACAGAGACAGAAGAACTGGCTCTTTGTTAACTCTAACGACTCCTATGGATAAATTTCAACCTTATATTTTACAAAATATAATGTGCCTTTAATACTAAAAATTTTATTTAGAAAGTAATGGGTGTTCTTCTATTGTTGTCTCTGAGTCAGAAGATCAGTCTGCGTTACTTCCCACCAGTTGTTTCTTATCCACTGTGATCAAGTCAGCTCTAACTCTCAGTAGCCTTGGAGCGTAGCATGTTCTCAGGTTTTGGAGAACCAATAATCCAGCTCGTGATATCGGTGCGCGAAAGCGTCATGATGAGTCCGACATCGGGTTGCTGATCACCAGCGGTGTTAGATAATTTGGTGGTTCATGTCGCTCTAGTGGTGTTTACTGCCACACAAACGCATTTGGCGGTGCGCTAGTGATAGGTTGTATATAGGTGCCGTCTACAGTGATGGTCCTAAGAAGGATTAATGGGAAGACACGGTTGGTTGCAGAATCTTCAAGGGTGCTGTCTTGAGCCTCACTAATGTGTGTATGATGGTAAATTGGGGCGTTCCGAAGTCTTTCTCGGCATGATTCTGGTGCAAGTATAGTAGAGTAGGCTTGGAGGCTTTATTCACGGTGGGTCTGAGGAGGTAAGATTCGTTGTTTTTTATATCGGGGTATCCACTCATAAATCACCCTCACTTAATGCACAAAATTCATAAAACGCAGAAGCCCAGTGAGCAAAAATCCAACCACAGAATGTAAAACAGGGGTATAGAGCTACTAGCTACTCCCAACGCACACACCTAGTCCGAGGTTCTAACTATATAAGGATGAAACTACCTGTACTCTGCTCACTCGCTATCTTCTAGAGCTTCCTACAAAGCCCTACCCAAACACCACCCGGACCGTCGAGTAGCCCGAGATCGGGTAGGTGGCGTTCTCGGTGGCGGGTGCATCCGACTCGTCACCAGGAACAATACTCTTGGTTGCCTTCAGCAGCTCCTCCATGAGCAGGCGCAGCTCCAAGCGGGCCAGCGGCGCACCCGGGCAGACGTGAATACCGTCGCCATACACCAGGTTGCGGGACTGGTCACGATGCGGGTTATAGGTGAGCGCATCCTCGAACGCGTCCTCATCACGGTTGGCACTTGACCAGTTGATCGTCACCCGCGAATTCGCCGGAATGGTACGCCCGCCCAGCACGGTATCTTCGGTAGTCACGCGGCGGTTCGTCACCAGCGGGTCTTCAAGACGCATAATCTCCTCAACTGCGGCGGCGATCTCCGCATGCCCCTCCCCTAGTGACTCACGAAGTCGAGCCTGCTCCTGCGGGTTGCGCGCCAAAAAGTTTACGATAATCCCGGCGCACGCCGAAACGGTCGAAAGCTCCCCCACCGTCCAGTTGCGGATCAGGCTCACAATCTCTTCATCGGTCATAGTGCGGGGCTCTTGATCGGGCAGCTGCACGGTGTCGGTCAGCAGCTCGGCGGTCACATCCTGCGGGTTCCCGGCGGCAGCCTGCTCGCGGCGCGCATCCAGAAGCTCACGAATATAGGTGTCAAACTCAAGGGCGACCTTGCCGATCTGTTCGCGGTCGCGGCGCAGCGTAGCCTCGCGGTTCTTCTCAATCCACTCGATCAGCGGCTTCTCAAGGCTCGCGGGCCAGCCCATGAACGCATTCTGAATACGCATCGCATAAGCCTGCGCGAACCCATCCATCACATTAACCTCGGTGCCGCGCGGCAAATCAGCCACCAGGTTCTTGACGACCTCACGGATTTTCGGCTCAAACTCCCTCAGGCGTTCGGAGGTGAAGTATTTGTCGTTCACGGCACGGAACGTTGTGTGTTCAGGCGCATCCATACCGTTTGGCACGGCGATGTGCCTAGTCGAGACGACATTCGAGTAAATGTCGGGATGATCGAGCACATGCTGCACATCGGCATTCTTGAACACGGAGTAGCCCATGAACTCGTCGTGCGCTACGGGGCAGCGGCGGCGCATCTCGTCATAAGCGGCCACCTGGTTCTTCTGAACCTTCTCGCTGCGCAAATCCCAATCATTTTTTACGTTGTCTGCCACGACTTTCTGCCTTCTAGAAGTCACAGGTATGCGGGTGCCGTCAAGTATGCGCGACCGTGCGTTATCCGTGGAGTCGGCAGCGGGAATATCGCGCGACGGCACCACAACCGAAGGATAGTTATAACATCTTTGACACTATCACTTAACCCGCGCCCTCGCAGGATAGGAATGCCTTTGCTGAATGGGTCTGTAAAGCCTAGAACTATCGCCGGTTTACTCCCGTAAGACGGTCATATACCGCACGTTTGCAGATTTAACATATGCGTACAGTAAAGTTAGAAATGCTCTTTCTGCAGGGTAATCCCACAGCCACTTTGCGAAGAATATCCTGTGGAGATTCTCGGGGCGGAAAGGCGGTGGGATACGATGTCTTTCTACGACTACGTAGAAACGGCCCAAGCGCTCTTGGTAAGTTTTGCCCTTACCGATGGAGCTGCTCAGGCCGTCTCGTACATCATGAGCTTTGCTTCAAGCCTCATTAAGCTTCTGAAGTAGTGCTCTACCTACCAGGAAGGCTCAGTAGTTGCCGCTGCTGAGTCTTCCGCTGTACGCAGGTAACTTTGCGAAGATATGTTAAGACTAACACAAGCATTCTCCATCAATAACATCACCCTGAATAGGACATATGACTGATCTGAACCCCGTAGAAGAATACGAAGAGCTATTTGATATTGAGGCTCTGCGTAAAGCCCGTGCCGAAGATGATGGTTATCGCATCTCTCTTGAAGACTTTCTAAAACAGAATCCGCAAACCGCATCCAGGGGTCTTATTCTTCCGTGAGCAGGTGGTTTTTGGTACGAGCAGGTCGGAAAATCCTACCTGCTCGCGTCCTAGCGAAGCCTCGTCTACCGAGTAGCCGCAAACGGATAGGCGGCGCCTGAGATAACGCCCGCCTCCACGTCTTCCAGGGTTTTGCCGCGGGTCTCGGGCAGGTTACGCCACATGAGCACGGCGATCAGCACGTTCACCACCATGAACCCGAAGAAGGAGCCGGTCAGCCCCAGCGCCCCCAAAATGACCGGAAATACGAGGGAAAGCAGGCCGTTCATCATCCAGCCGCAAAATGCGGAAAGACCCATGCCAACCGCGCGTACCCGAAGCGGGAACAGCTCGCTCATCAGCACCCATGTCGAAACATTCAGGCAGGTCTGCATCGACCCCACGAACCCGACCACAAGCGCCAGAATAATATAGGGACGCGCGGGGCTGCCTTCCGGCAGGAGCATAGATGCTACCCCGATCAGCAGGTGGAAAAAAGCGGTCAGCGAATACCCAGCGATCACCATAGTGCGGCGGTTCACGCGCTCCATCATGCGCAGCGAAAAGATTGAGCCGACCACGGCGATAGCGCCCGGGGCAATATTCGCAATGAGAGCCGAACCTTCGTCAAACCCGGCCTCTTTGAGCACTTTAATGCCGTAGTACATGATCGAGTTGATGCCGGTGAGCTGCTGCCCGGCACCCACCAAAATACCGACCAATAGAATCCGCACAAACCATTTTTCACGCAGGATTTTACCCGTGCTGCTCCTAGCCTTCGCACCGATTTGGGTGCGCGTTTCCTCAAGTGAACGCGCGATGTCTGCAATTTCGGCATCGGCACGTTCGGCGGGGCGGATGCGCCGCATAATGGCGCGCGCATCCTCGGTGCGCCCCTGTGCGATAAGCCAGCGGGGGGATTCGGGCATGCGGAGCATACCGATGAAAAGCGCGAGCGCAGGCAAGGCGCAGACGGCGAACATCCACCGCCATACGCTGTCGTGTTCGCCCCAGAGGTTGCCGATGATGGCATTCACGATGAACGCTGCGAGCTGCCCGCCGACGACCATGAGTTCGTTGCGCCCGGAGAGTGAGCCGCGAATTTCGTAGGGTGCAAGTTCGGCGAGGAATACAGGCACGACCGCGGATGCGCCTCCCACAGCGAGCCCAAGCATCGTACGGCCCATCAACAGTACAGCAATGCTGGGGGTGAAGACGCATGCGAGCGCGCCCGCGATGAAGAGGATTGAGAGTCCGATGATGGTTCTGCGCCGTCCGAGAGCATCTGAAATGCGCCCGGTGATCATGGCTCCGAGGGCGGCAGCAAAGGCGAGGGAGCCTGTGACCCAGCCTTGAATGGTGTTGTCCATGCCGAGTTCGCGGCTCATGGGGTCGAGGGCACCGTTGATAACGCCGGTGTCGTACCCGAAGAGAAGCCCGCCGAAGGTTGCCACCAGCGCGATAACGCCTAGGCGGCGGGTGTGCGCGCCCTGCCCGAGCGGGGGTAGTGCACTGGCGCGGTTCGGCGGCTCGGTGGTGATGCTCATGCGGGTATTTTTGTCTTTCATGAAGGGTCTTGTACGGCACAGGTTGAGAGACCGCACAGTCTTTAAACGCTTGCTGGCTTGGGTATATTCCCGATTAGTTATATTTCCAGCTGGCTATATTTGCAGTGGCGAAGGAGATTGTTAGAAAAGCGCGATGCTTTCGGGCGCTGGAAAAATCTCGTTGAGCCGCACCAGTTCGTCATCGTTGAAACGCACGCTTGCGGCCTGCGCGTTTGCGTGTACTTGTTCGGGGGTGGTTGCCCCGGCAATCACGCTAGCGACGGGGTTCTGCTGTTTGAGCCAAGAGATGGAGGCTTGAACCTCAGAGATCCCCAGATCGGCACAAAATTCGTGGTAGGCATCGAGTTGTTCCCAGTCGGCTTGCGCAAGTACCTGCGCTTTGGAATGCGACAGACGTGACCCTGCAGGGATACTGTCGCGGCGGTATTTTCCGGTCAAAAGCCCATTGGCAAGCGGGAAATACGGGAGAACCCCGAGCCCGAAGTGGCGGGCGGCGGGAAGAATTTCGAGTTCGGCACGGCGGTCAAGCAGGTTGTAGTGGTTTTCGGCGGCGATAAACCGCTCAGTGCCGAGTTCGCGGGCGAGATGCTCGGCGTGGGCAAGCTGCCACCCCGCAAAGTTGGAGTGCCCCAGGTAACGAACCTTTCCGCTGGTCACGAGCGTATCGAGAGCAGATAGGGTCTCTTCCAGCGGGGTGTTCGGGTCGGGGCTGTGGTAGAAATACAGGTCAATGTACTCGGTTCCCAGGCGGCGCAGTGAACCTTCGACGGCACGCATGATGTATCGGCGTGAGCCGCGCGCATCCCAGTCGTTGCCGTTGAGGGTACCGGTGGGAAGCCCGAATTTGGTGACGATGATCAGGTCATCACGGTTGAGGTTAAGTTCGCGCATCGCGGTACCGAACATGGTTTCTGACAGCCCGGGTTCGGCGCCGTACAGGTCGGCAATATCGAAGAAGCCGATGCCCGCCTCGACTGCGGCGGCGATCACGGCGTTGGTGCCTTCCTGAGTTTGAGTGGGGGTGCCGGGGCGTCCCAGATTGTTGCAGCCGATACCGACGGAGGGCACGACCAGCCCGGAGTTACCCAGGCGTGCATATGCGGGAGATTCGATGCGTTCCATACGTTTACTCTACCGTGTTTGACAGTGTATGGTCGCAACATGACGTTCACGGCGCTCTGCAATTCCCTAGAGTAAGACCGGAAGCAGATAAAGAAGGGCCCCGACATATGCGCATATCCTGTGAACCTGCAGATTCACGGGTAGAGGCGGTCGGGGGACTCTTGCATACAGTTTACACGACATGTTTTCTCAGAACAGTACCCGGTTTTTCCTTGTAGAATGCCTTCTCCCTCTCGCCGCGTCACCCCCTCTGTAATCTTCGCGAGCAGATAACATTCCGCTATCTGCTCGCGGCTGAACTTGCGGCCAAATCAGGTGGAGGGTTCAATCCGCCGATCCGAACTGCCGCGAACCCGTATGACGTATTGTTTCGCCGCATCCCGCAATATTAAGCGGTTGTGACCGCTCGACGACATGTGCCGACATATTCTTGCTGGCACCGCGCATCCTGCCTAGAATAGGAACGTTATCTATCCAGAGCGACCGAGAGATCTGGCTCTTAGACGTCGCAGCAACCTCGCCAGCCTCCACCCATGGGGTGGACGGACAAGGTGCTCCCGCCAGAACCGATAGAAGTGAATTCCCTTCGCGTCTTGCTAAGATTCGGCGTACCTTCGGGCACGCTTCTATCGGGTGAACACGGAGGAATGAAAATGACGACAGTTCACCCGGCTCTTTCTTACGAGCTGTATCCGCCACGGTCGCACGCAAGCTGCGATTCCCTGCTCAAAACCATTGCCGAGCTTGAGCAAACCAACCCGGATTACGTTTCCGTCACCTATTCGGGCGATGCGCAGCGCCGCCAAAAGACGCTGGCTCTGCTCGATCACCTAGTGCATGAAACCTCGCTGAACCCGCTGGCGCATCTAATCTGCGTGGGGCATTCCGTGGCCGATTTGGAACGCTCGGTTCGTCTGATTCTGGGGCTTGGTGTGCGCGGGTTCTTGGCACTGCGCGGCGATATTCCACCCGAAAACACGCGCCCGCTTGAACTGCCTTTTGCCCGCTACCTGGTGGAGCTGATTCGCAGGGTGGAACGTGAGGATTTCGCGCATCTTGCTGCGGGGAAGGTGTCGATTGGGGTTGCGGCATACCCGCATAAGCACCCCGAATCTTCCTCGCTTCTTCAAGACATTGAGATTCTGCTTTCAAAACAGCGTGCTGGGGCGGATTTCGCCATCACCCAGGTTTTCTTTGAGACCGAACGCTATTCGGGGCTGGTAGATGCGGCACGCCTTGCCGGGGTGGAGATGCCCATTATCCCCGGTATTATGCCCGTTACCTCGCTGACTCGGCTGACGAAGCTGTGCGAGCTTGCCGGGCTTGAAGTGCCGCGCGAGCTGGCGCATCGCCTAGAAACCGCGAGCAATCCGCGCGAGCTGCACCGCATCGGCGTGGAACATGCACTCAACCAATGTCGCAAGGTGCTTGATGCTGGCGCCCCCGGCCTGCATTTCTTCACATTTAACGAGCATGAGGCTGTGCTGGACGTCCTCGAAGAACTCGACGTTCCGCGCTACTCGAACCGTTTCAAACTCCCCCTAAGCGATCTTCAATACCTCTAAACTCCCCTTTTATTTGACACCCTCCCACAGTAAGGAACTAGGATGACCCGCACCCCATTCCCCGCAGCAACCATCGTCGGTTACCCCCGCGTGGGCCGTTTCCGCGAGCTGAAGAAGGCACAGGAAGCGTTCTGGAAAGGCAAAATCACGCAGGATGAGCTGCGCCAGGCGGCCGCAGATGTGCAGCGCACCTACTATGACCGTGTGATCGAGCGCGGTCTTAGCGCCACCGATTCGTCTATCCCGGCGACTTTCTCGTACTACGATCAGGTGCTCGACGCCGTGCGCCTTTTCACCCTCGTACCCAAGCGTCTTGCCGACGCCAAGGATGCGCGCGGCCTGCTCGATCTGCCCGGATACTTTGCTCTAGCGCGCGGAACCGAGACGCTGCCTCCGCTGGAGATGACGAAATGGTTCGATACGAACTACCACTACCTAGTGCCCGAAATCGGCCCGGATACCGAGATCAAGCTGAATCTTGAGGCTATTGACGAGCAGCTTGAAGTCGCCAAGGAGCACGGGGTGACGGTGCGCCCGCAGCTGGTCGGCCCGCTCACTCTGCTTCTCGGGGCGAAAGCCGAGCAGGGTTCGCCCGAAGGGTTCACACCGCTGGATCGCCTGGACGATTTCGTGAAAGCTTACCAGCAGGTGCTCGCCGAGCTGGCGGAGCGCGGCGTGCAGTGGGTGCAGCTCGACGAACCCGGACTGACCGTGGACCGCGATATTCCCAACGCCAAAATCGCCGAATTGGCGCGTAAAACTTACACCGCGTTGGCGGCCGAAACGAACCGCCCCGCAATCCTGGTGACAAGCCCCTACGGCAATCTGCGCGAGAACCTGCCCGCGCTGTTAGACACCGGTATTGAGGCGCTGCATCTCGACCTGGTTTCCACCCTCTACGATGCCGAGGCGCTGACCGCCTTCAAAGACTCCGGCGTAACCCTGGTGGCGGGTGCCATTAACGGACGCAATATATGGCGTGCCGATCTGCGAGCGCTTCTGCACGCACTCCAGAACATTAATGGCGGCGAGGTGGCGGTCGCGTCCTCAACCTCGCTGCAGCATGTGCCGCACGATCTCGACCTTGAAGACCCCGCCGATGTGCCCGTAGACGGTCTGGCTTTTGCCGACCAGAAAGTCGCCGAGATCGTGACTCTTGCCCGCGGTCTTGCCGACGGTGAGTCTGCGGTTGAGGCAGAGTTGAAGACCGCCGACGAAGCGCTGGCACGTTTCACGGCGGATCCGCGTAAGCATAATGCCGCAATCCGTGAGCGTGCCGCATCCGTGAAACCGGAAGATTTTGAGCGCCCCGAACTGAAAATCCGCCGGGATGCCCAAGCCGATCTGAATCTGCCGAAGCTGCCGACCACGACCATTGGTTCGTTCCCGCAGACCGGCGATATTCGCCGCCACCGTGCAGAGGCGCGTGCCGGTAAAATCACGCAGCAGCAGCTTGACGAGTTCCTGCGTGAAGAGATCGCCTCCGTTATTAAACTCCAGGAAGATTTGGGCCTGGATGTGCTCGTGCACGGCGAGGCCGAACGTAACGACATGGTGCAGTACTTCGCCGAAAACTTCGATGGTTTCGCCACGACCAAGCACGGCTGGGTGCAGTCCTACGGTTCGCGTTGCACTCGCCCATCGGTGCTTTTCGGCGATGTGAAACGCTCGGGTGAAGGGCTGCGCGGCGAGGCCGTAACCGTGCCCTGGATTTCGTACGCCCAGTCGCTCACCGACCGTCCCGTCAAGGGCATGCTGACCGGCCCGGTGACTATTCTGGCCTGGTCGTTCGTGCGTGATGACCAGCCGCGCGAGGAAACCGCGAATCAGGTGGCGTTGGCGCTCGCCGACGAAATCGCCGATTTGGAAGAGGCGGGCATCCGCATCATTCAGGTGGATGAACCGGCACTGCGTGAGCTTCTGCCACTGCGCCGTGATGAGCAGCCTGCGTACCTGAAGTGGTCGGTGAATGCGTTCCGCCTGGCGACGAGCGCGGTCGAGGATAAAACTCAGGTTCACACCCACCTGTGCTACTCGGAGTTCAACGAGATTATTGATTCGATTAATGCCCTGAATGCGGATGTGACCAGTATTGAGGCGGCGCGCTCGCATATGGAGCTGCTGGCGGATATTCCCGAAAGCTATGTTTCGGGGCTGGGCCCGGGCGTGTGGGATATTCACTCGCCGCGTGTGCCTTCGCAGGCCGAGGTTGAGGAGCTGATCCGTGCCGCGATTGGGTACGGAACCATCTCTGATCTGTGGGTTAACCCGGATTGTGGTTTGAAGACCCGCGACTACGAGGAGACGAAGAAGACGCTGGAGAACGTGGTGGCCGCCACGAAGAAGGTTCGGGCAAGCCTGTAGTCTCTGGCGCGGAGCCTCTCCCCTACCCCTATAAAGTGCCTTAATTACAGGCTTAAACAATCACAATAATTCCGCGAGCAGGTGGTTTTTGGTACGAGCAGGTAGGAAAATCCTACCTTGTCGGCAAAATCCTACCTGCTCGCGGCTGCCTTTAAGGGGCAAAGGGTGCCAACGTTCACCGAATTACGCCTCTGAGGGAATATGCCGAAGAGGTGTTATCTTCAAGGTTCTCGCGCCATAAAGCCCCTAGAATGGGGTCATGGATAATGCAAAGAACTCTGGAATTACGACCGAATGGGTCGATAATGCGGTTAAACCGGGCGATGATTTCTTCCGCCACGTGAACGGCCGCTGGCTCGATACCTATGAAATTCCCGCCGACCGTTCCAAAGACGGCGGGCTGTACACCCTACGCGATGATGCCGAAAAGCATGTGCGTGAGATTGTTGAGCGTATCGCTAAGGAACAGCCTGAATCCCGCATCGGCGCGCTCTACAACTCTTTTATGGACACCGATAAGATCGAGTCTGACGGGTTAGAGCCGCTTATGCGCGAGGTCGCCCCGATTCTCAACGCCGCCACGAGCGAGCAGCTCGCCGTCACTCTAGCGCTCCTCTCACGGGCTGGGCTGGCGCAGCTTCTCGGGTGGTACACCAGTATCGATCAGAAAGACCCCGAACATTACGTCTTTTACCTCACCCAGGCCGGGTTGGGTCTGCCCGATGAGGCATACTACCGCGAAGAGAAGTACGAGCAGGTATGCGCCGCGTATATCGAGCATATCGCCACCATGTTCGAGCTGACCGGCCTTGCCGAGAGCTTCAACTTGACCCCTATGGAGGCGGCACAGCTCATTTTCTCGCACGAGACCGAGATCGCCGCGCATCACTGGGATGTCGTGAAAAACCGTGATGCAGAGGCGAAATACAACCCCGTCAAAGCCCCCGAACTTGACGAGAAGTTCCCCGGTTTCCCGCTCCAGCAGTGGCTTCTTGCGCTGGGGGCAGACCCCAAAGAGCTGGGCACGGTCATTGTTTCTCAGCCTTCTTTCCTAGAGGGCGTGGCGAGCATGTGGCAGTCCACCCCGCTGATGACCTGGAAACTCTGGGCCCTGTGGTGCGCTATCCGTTCCCGCGCACCCTACCTGCCGGATGCATTCGTGCAGGAAAACTTCAATTTCTACGGTCGCACCCTCTCAGGCACCGAAGAGCTGCGCGAACGCTGGAAACGTGGCGTTGCGGCTGTGGAGAACGCACTCGATCAGGAGCTTGGCAAGGAATATGTGGCGGTGCATTTCCCGCCGGAGCATAAGGAGAAAATGCTCAAGCTGGTCAATAACCTGCTGGAAGCATACCGCCGCTCCATCACGAACCTGGATTGGATGACCGAGGCCACCCGCGAGAAGGCGCTGGAAAAGCTTTCGAAGTTTGTCACGAAGATCGGCTACCCGGATGAGTGGCGCGACTACTCGAAGCTGACCCTGGTGCCCGGTGACTTGTTCGAGAACCTGCGCCGTGCCGCCGCCTTTAACAGCGATTTCATGATCGATCGCGCTGGCGACCCGGTTGATAAGAACGAGTGGCTGATGTCTCCGCAGACTGTGAACGCCTACTATATGCCGCCCGCTAACGAGATTGTGTTCCCCGCGGCTATTCTGCGCCCGCCCTTCTTCGATCCTGAGGCCGACGATGCAGCGAACTACGGCGGTATCGGCATGGTGATCGGTCACGAAATAGGTCACGGGTTTGACGATAAAGGTGCGCTCTATGACGGCGACGGCGCGCTGAATAACTGGTGGACCGAGGAGGATTTCGCCGAGTTTACCAAGCGCACGAGCGCGCTGGTTCAGCAGTATAACGCCTACACCCCGGCGAACCTTGACCCGCAAAAGTTCCGGGTGAACGGCGAACTAACTCTGGGCGAGAATATCGGCGACCTTTCGGGCCTGTCGATTGCGTTGAGGGCCTATGAGATTGCGCTTGCCGAGCAGGGCATCACCTCGCTGGAGGATGCGCCGGTCATCGACGGCATGACGGCCGCGCAGCGCCTCTTCTGGTCCACCGCACAGGGATGGCGCACTAAGTCACGCCCACAGCATGCGGAGATGATGATTTCGGTGGATCCGCACTCCCCCGACGAGTTCCGGGTGAACGGCGTGGTGCGCAATATCGACGAGTTTTATGATGCGTTCGATGTTCCCGAGGGCAGCAAACTGTATCTGGCGCCTGAGGATCGCGTGCGTATCTGGTAGCCTCCTGCCAGTTCCCAATAGCGCGAGCAGATAATATTTTGGCGAGCAGATAACGGATTGCTATCTGCTCGCCGAAATATTATCTGCTCGCGCGGGTTAAAAGATGCCGTATTGCCCAAAGTACCGCCGTTGTAAGGGCTAAGGACGTGGCACATACGAACGCATACGCTCCTGTATCTACCCGCGCACTTAGATGTGAGAAGAGCAAATTTCCCAGCGATGTAAAAAGCGCTGCCGCTAAACTAAAGACAGACATTACTTTTCCAATATGCCCAGCGTCGCTCTTCTTCTGCAAATCCGAGAAAAGACCAATAGTATAGATAACAATAATTCCACTCACTATACTTTGTGCAGTAATAACGCTGATAATTCCAGGTATAAGTGCCAATACATACGCGCCACTGATAACCAGCAGTAATATTTGTGGATGCGCCCATCGCCTCAGCGCAGGTATGCGGTTGAGGATAAAAGATGCAGCCACGGCGCCCATAGTTCCCATAAACATACCAATACCGTAGACCTCTTGCCCTAACCCCAAGTGAGCAATTCGCCCCAGAAGCAGGAAAAGGGTTGAGGCACCCCACATATTGAGGAGGGCGGCGAAGATAAGTTCGCGTCTAAAATATGCACTAGAGGCTATATATACTAGTCCAAGCCTTAAATCGTGAAGTATATGCGTTTTTTGGAATACTTCGGAGCCCTCTGAGCGTCGGGTAGCGACAGACCCAGCGGGCACCATAAAAGTGAGTACCAAAGACAGAATAAATGACACCAGATTGACGATAATTGAAAGCTCTAGAGCATTCGCAAAATTCTGGATGAGAATCATGGTTCCTACGAGGGGGCTCACAGCACGGGATAGTTCTCCCACCATCGAATAGGTGCTATTGTATTTTTCAAATTCTCGATGTCCAAGAATTTCAGGAATAATAGCGCGGCTTGTGGGGCTGTATGCGGTCGCGGCTAAAGACATGAGAGCGGAAAGAATAATCAGTATATAAACGATAAATTCTCCGCGTACTGACGATAAAAGAATAAGAGCGCACAGGCAGCAGAGGCTATTAAAAATATCGTAGAAAATCAGCAGGGATTTTTTCTTAAACCTGTCAATAACAACAAATCCAAGAATACTGGCGAGGAATATGCCCGCGCCGCTCAACGCATTCATCACCCCAACCATCTGCTGACCGGCGTGCTGGCTGATATACCAGGTCACCACAATGGTGTAGGCGACGGTGCCTATACGTGAAAGCGCCGTCGCCGGGATAAGATAGTACGCTCTGCTGTACCTCACCACGTTCCGCAAAACCTCAGAGCAGAAGGCTAGATACTCGATCCACTACTGCTGCTAGAGCCTGAACCTACCTGGCTACGGAAGGCTGCGGCGAACCCGCCAATAACCCAGTGCCCGTTTTCATACTTCCCTGTTATATCGACGTCGAGCGTGGTGCTGCGGGAGCTTGAGGGGACATCAGCATCCCTTCCTGAGGTGGCGATAAAGCTGCCCAACCCTATGGTGAATCGGGAAGGCCAGGTGTATTCCCCGCCGGATTCCTTGGGCTTCGGCGTGGTAAGGTTGGCCGTCACCTTGGGGTCTTCAAACCAGATCGTTGAAAACTGGTACGAGGACGACTTAACGGAGCTTTTATCTGTATCATTCAACGCGGTCTGCTCGATCAGGCTGTCGTCACCGCTCTCCATCATGTACTGGGTCGCCGCAGTATAGAACGCGATACTGGAATACAGCCCTGCCACCGAGTTTTCGTCGGCGTTCTTAGGCTTGATAGGTTTGGGCACGTTCTTCGCGCGTTCGGTGCGGGTCGCCTTACGGTACTCCCCCGCCGAGGTATCGTATTCGTCGATCTTCGCTTCGCCACTGAAATCGCTGCGGTAGCTTGCCGTAGCATTCGTCGGGAGCGGTTTCACGCTGCCAGCGTTGGATGCGCATCCAACAAAAGCGAGCGCGGAACCTGCACCCAGCACACCTAGGGCGGCTCTGCGGGATACAAACGACTGTGCCATAAGAAAGACCTTTCATCGATAGCGACTATTGTTCTAACACTATTATCCCGGATACTCCCGGCCAGTACTATCCCCTGGAATTAGGCACTCAGATTGCCCGCTGAGCCAAAGCTAGAAGACAAATCGGTATTGGTGGGAATATCGATCAGCAGCCAGCGTCCGTTGTTATATCGTGCCTTAAACTCTCCGTCGTGAACGTCTTTCTTTGCCTCGCTGGGAATGTCTACCGCAGTGCCCTCATACACTACAAAATTACCTGTTGAGAATGTGGTCGTTGCCGCCCATGTGTAGACGTCACCGTTCTGGGTGGGAGTCGGGTCTTTGAGCGTAAACGTCATTTTAGGGTCTTCAAACCACATATTTTCAAGCTCTTTCACACTGCTTTCCTCAAAGGCTTCGGCTCCGTTTATTCCTCCCACAAAGGTAATTTCTTTGAAGGGAGAGAAATCGTTAGTCATAATTCCGTAGGTGAAGGCTGCCCCAAGAAATCCAAACAGGGAGTAGAGCCCGGCGGAGCTTTTCTCGGTCATCATGGCGGTTTTCACCGGTTTGGGCACGTTCTTCGCGCGTTGGGTACGGGTTGCGCGCACGTATTCTCCTGCGGAGGTGTCGTAGCTGTTGAACGTGACCTCACCCGAATAGTCGGCACGGTAACTCGTGGATGCGTCCGCCGAGAGCGGCTGCACGCGGGCGGCGCATCCGACGAAGGCGAGCGCGGAACCGGCACCTAGCACGCCGAGGGCGGCTCTGCGGGATATGAACGAGGAAGTCATGGGCGGGTACCTTTCTCATGGAAACGGAAAATACGGCGTCGTTACCGGTATTTTCGTTCGGGGAGTGATGTTACCGTGACGGGCACATCCTCTATTATCCCGGAGTAGAGCCGCAGTACAGGTAATTATGACACTCCTGCCACAGCAACAAGCCCCGCAGACATAGATTAAGCCCGCAGAAACGCACGTGTTTCTGCGGGCTTGTCCCATATTTACGTCCGATGCGGTTCAGCCAGAAAGAGGTTTAGAACCCGAGTCCTCCGCCACTGCCGGAACCGGTGGATGCGCCACCGCTGGCACCTGAGGATGCAGAGCTGCTCATTCCAAGGTCAATTTCCCAAGTGCCATCTTTGTAGGTGCCTTTAAAGGTTTGCGGTCCTTCCTGACGCCGCGATTTCTCGGGAATATCCGTCACCTGACCGTTTTGAACCGTAAAGCTGCCCAGATTCGCCGATACCTTTCCTTCCCATGTATAGGTGTCGCCTTCAATCTTGGGCTGCGGAGTATCAAGAGAAGCTTTGACGGTGAAGTCCTCAGACCAAAGCTTATCTGGTGCCCCAGAAGATTTCATCTGTTCTTCAGCCTTTGAGAGTTGTTCTTTGCCTTTAAGGTTGCTTTCCTTAAGAGCACTGCTATCTGCCGTCATATAGAAATACTGGAAACTAGCAATAATAAAGGCGATATTCTGATAGAAGCCCTCCACCGATTTCTCATTCAAGTTATCCGGCTTAATAGGTTTCGGAACATTCTTCGCCGGATGCTCGCGAGTTGCGGGCTCATAGTTCCCGGCGGAAGTATCAAACTTGTCATACTTCACCTCGCCGCTGTAATCATCACGCTTCGACGAATCAGAACCGCCGCCGCCATTAGAATTACTGGTCGAACACGCGGCAAGAGCAACCGCCGCAGAACCGGCGCCGATCACCCCAAGAGCGGAACGGCGAGAAATAACGTACTGATCAGACATAATATTTCCTTTCTGTTCAGACCTTCTGCTTTATGATGTTAGAATCCGAATCCGCCCAGACCGGAACCAGTGGACGACCCGCTGCCAGCGCCAGGGGACGCGGATTTACTTGTCTCAATGCTGATTTTCCACTTACCATCCTGATAGGTACCAATAAATGTCGCCGCCTCTTCACTGATACGCTGATCTTGGGGAACATCATGCGCCTGGCGACTATATACATAAAAATTTCCGCGGTCTACAATTATTTTGCCATTCCAGTTGTATTTATCGCCCTCGATCGTCGGTTGAGGGGTATCCAAAGAGATTTTGAACTTGACATCGGTCCAGTTTTTCTCAGTGTAATCCTCTTTTATATATGTTTTTATAGTCTGCGCGAGAGAGTCCTTATAATCGAAGTTGGTTTCTAATAACGGATCGACGTTCCATGTTCCCCCCAAGTACTGGATTGCAGCCATGATGAACCCAATGTTGGCGTAGAAGCCCTCCACCGATTTATCATTCAGGTTATCCGGCTTAATAGGTTTCGGAACATTCTTCGCCGGATGCTCACGGGTTGCAGGCTCATAGTTCCCGGCCGAAGTATCAAACTTCTCGAACTTCACCTCGCCGCTGTAATCGTCACGCTTCGACGAATCAGAACCGCCGCCGCCATTAGAATTACTGGTCGAGCACGCGGCAAGAGCAACCGCCGCAGAACCGGCGCCGATCACCCCAAGAGCGGAACGGCGGGTCAGATAATGTGCTGGGATATTCATAGTATTCCTTTCGGCGCCTTACTTATGCCCGGATAACAATAAGATATCCGTGTTTAGGGCAGAGAGCATGAGCGCTCCTTGTGGTTGGGTTACCTCTAACTATCCTGCCATGCGCCATGATTTATGCTTGGGATTGCCGCAGGTATTTCTGCATATTCCCAGGTTGAGGCCATTCAGCTGACTATTTGCTGGTACGCACATCCATAACCGAAAACCCTCAGCGCCTTATTTCTTTGCCTCCGGTGTAGGCACCGGCGTAGGGGTTAGGTCTTCTACACGCATCCTAAAATGCGAGAAAAGATCAGTTCTTTCGGGGGCTCCCACAATCTTTTCAGGAACGCTCACCTTACACCACCAGCGGCCGTCACGATGCACCGCGGTGAAGGTGGTCTGGGCAACTTCGTACCGTTTCGCGAGAGAAAGGTTCACGGTCTCTTTCTCGCCCACCTGAAAGGTTCCGTAATCGAGGGTGGTCTTTCCTTCCCAGGTGTAGGTATCGCCCTTGATAGTCGGTTCGGAGGTTTTGAGGGTTACTGTGGCTGCGGGGTTATCGAACCAGACGCGCCCTTCACGCATTAAAGAGAACGCTTTTTCGTCTTTTTCGCCGCGCATGACGCTATGTCCCGGCTCTGCGGCGGCGCTTTCATCATAAAACCGGGTGTTGCCGGTGGCGTTCATATATTGGAGGGCGGCGGAAATATAGGCGATCGTATTGTAAAGCCCCTGCACAGATTTATCGTTCATATGCTCGGGTCTGATGGGCACAGGCACGTTCTGAGCCGGATGATCACGAGTTGCGGGTTTAAAGGCTCCTGCAGATTCATCATATGTATCGAATTTAACCTCACCCGCGAAATCGGTGCGGGTTTCATCAGAGTTTGTGGCAGATCCTTGGTTTCTTGATAGGCAGGAGGCGATAAATCCCGCTGAGCCTATGCCCAACAATGTGAGCGCGGAACGGCGAGGAAAACGACGGGAGGTGTGGGAGGGCATCGAAATGGTGTCCTTTCAGCGCCTTTTACCCGTGCATCAAGGCGCAAACTGTGGTTGGGTATATTCCCATTATGTACATGATGTAGAAATTCATGCGAGGTTTAAGTGTTCCCTGAGCAAAGATTCAGCTAAGAGCGCGGAAAACCCGCAAGAACGCCATGCTTCCTGCGGGTTTTCTTTAAGTAGGAACCTACACTCGGTTCTCCTAGACGATTGCGCGGTATTGCTACTGTGCCCCGCCGTTGCCAGATGCGCCTTCCCCGGCTCCTTCCTGCGGAGCCTGCTGCTGCGGGGTTTGCTCCTGGTTCTGTCCCTGCTGCTGATTCTGGGAGCCACCCTGAGCGTCTGAAGAACCTCCGCTGCTTTGCTGAGGATAGGACAACCACCAGGTACCGTCTTTATAGATTCCTTTGAAGACCGCAGGCGCTTCTTCTGTCATCTTCTCTTTAGGGACATCTATAGCCTGACCCCCTATCACAACAAAGGAGCCGTTGGTAGCCTTCATCTTTCCGTTCCAAGTATAGGTGTCACCGTCAGTCTTGGGTTGCGGGGAGTCTAGAATGGCAGTCAGTTTATGGTCCTCAGCCCAGGTTTTTTGCTTTTTCCGTTCTTCAACAGCTTGCTGAACCTGATCGGCAGGGAGCTTATTCCCCTGAGGATCGAGAGCAACTTCCATAAATGGGGCAGGATCATTGGCGTTATTAAAATACTGCCATGCCGCAACCATGTACCCGATAGCCGCATAGAAACCAGCGACGGATTTCTCACCCATCTGCTCTGGTTTGAGGGGCTTGGGGAAGTTCTTCGGGGGCTGTTCCTTGGTGCCGGGCTCGTACTTACCCGCAGAGGTGTCGTAGTTGTCGAATTTCACCTCGCCACTGTAGTCCTTTTGGTCTTGGCCACCGGATGCGGAGGAGCCTGACCCGCCGGCATTATTTGCCCCGGAACAGGCAGCAAGAGCCACCGCCGCAGAACCGGCGCCAAGGAACCCAAGCGTGGAACGGCGAGAGATATTCAATGAAGACATGCTAGTCCTTTCGGAACCCAAGCCCTGACACTCGGGTGGTATCGATCATCGGAGGTACAGCATATGCATATACCCGCTATCCATCACGATAACGAGAAATGAATACTCTCACCGTAAAATTTCGCTAGATGCCAAACAGCGAACCGGAGCTCGATGAGCTTCCGGATGTTGAAGTGGGCTCTGGGTCTGTCATACGCCACTGACCGTCCTTATAGGTTCCCTTGAACGTAACGTCTTGACTCTGTTCCTTGTTCAGTTCCCGGCCCATGCCCCCACGACCACCCATACCGCCGATTTTTATGGTAACGCTTCCATCCCAGGTATAGGTGTCGCCGTCCATCTTCGGCTGCGGGGTCTTGAGGCTACTGGTAATTTTCATGTCATAAAACCACACGACTCCCCCGGTGCCCATCTGCTTAAGCTGCTCAAATTGCGGCGCAGGCACCTTCTGTCCGGTGTTGTCTACCATAACCTCCATCAGGGGTTCGAGGTCAAAAGACTCGAAGAAGTACTGGAAGGATGCAAAAAGGTAGCCAATAGACGAGTAAAAACCTGCCGCTGACTTTTCGTTAGCGTTATCCGGCTTCTTCGGCTTCGGCACATTTTCGGCGGGGTGATCCTTGGTTGCGGGCTTGTATTCTCCCGCAGAAGTGTCAAAACTATCGAACTTGATCTCGCCGCTAAAGTCGGTGCGCTCGCTTTGGGAACTGACACCGTTAACGCCTCCAGAGCACGCAGCAAGCGCCACGGTCGCAGAGGCAGCACCCGCCAAACCAAACGCGGTACGACGTGAGACATGTAGAGCGGACATTCTTTTTCCTTTCATGGTGCGGACTTCTTAGCCCGAATATCTGTGTGGTGTTTCTAGAGTGAAAATTCTTGAGACGATCCAGATCCTGACGAACCCGAGGAGCTGCCGTAGATAGCCCACCAGCGCCCTTCCGTGTAGGTTCCGCGGTAGAGGGTATCTGATGTCTCTGTCTCAGACTCTCGGCTTACTCCACTCGGCCCGTAAAAGGTACCCAGCGAAAACGATATTGTTCCCTCCCAGGTGGCACTCGTACCGTTCATCGTCGGTTCCGGGCTCTTGAGAATCGCTTTAAATTTGGGGCCGCCAAACCATGATTTACTGCTCGTGGTTTGTTGTTTCAGCTGGTTAAATTTAGATTCCAGGACATCTTTGTATTCTGGTGGAAACGCATCCGCCACAAGGCTAAAGTCCAGTGTTTCCATGGCGTACTGCATGGCTGCCGTCGTATAGCCAATCGCGGCATAAAATCCTGCCGCCGACTTGTCGCTTATATCTGAGGGTTTCGTCGGTTTAGGCACGTTCTTTGACGGATGCTCTTTCGTGGCAGGCTCATAGGCGCCCGCCGAGGTATCGAAACTCGTGAAGCGAACCTCGCCTGCATAATTGCTGGAACTGGACGAAGAACTTGAACTGGAACTAGATGGAGAGCTGGAACTAGAGCTGGATGCGGTTGCCCCCGCACTCTGCTGCTCGGATGCGATTCCTCTCACCTTCGGAGCGCAGGCGCTCAGCACCATCGCAGAGCCCACCGCACCGGCTACCGCAAGAGCGGTTCGGCGCGAAAAATCATAGGATCTTTCTGACATATTTCATTCCTTTCGGCGTCTTAATCTTCAACGATTAAGACCCCTGTGATGTGGCTGGGTACCTTACTATTGTGCCGTTAACCCGTGCGAACATGCGTTATATGACGTCATCATAAGCTGTTATATTTTTCTCATCTTCCCTGCACACACCCAAAAACCATCGCCGAGCGCATCCCTTCCAAGCACGGTACAACGCTATGGTGTAGCTGTAGAGCTCTGTGAGGCTACGGTCTTTGACCGAGTTTCAATGCTCCAGCGCCCGTTGGTATATGTTCCTTTGAAAACCATGTCTTCGCTATTACTTTTTTGCCGTTCCGTTAGGTCGTTTACCTGCCCACGATCGACACGGTAGTTCCCGAACTCCATAGAAAACTTCCCTTCCCACGTATATGTATCGCCTTCCATCGCGGGCTGTGCAGTATTCAGGGAGATAGTGACGCGCGGGTTCTCATACCAGTTTTGCCCTTCCCTCATGCGTGCCAGTATTTGCTCATTTGAGGAATTATGAACATAGTGTTTCTCGTCCTCGGTGAGCGCGCTGTCATCGTAGGGACCGGTGTCACCGGTGGCGAACATATACTGCATAGCGGCGGCGATATAGGCTAGGCTCGCGTAAAACCCGGCAACGGACTTTTCATCTGCATTCTCAGGTTTGATAGGTTTGGGGACGTTCTTGGGCGGGGTGTCTCGTGTGGCGGCTTCAAAACTACCGGCAGAATTATCGTATTTTTCGAGTTTGACTTCTCCGGCATAGTCACTGCGTTCATTCGAGCATGAAGCAACCGTAAAAAGCACCGCACCGGCACCCGCAGCACCCAGCGCGGAACGACGTGTTAGCACATATTCCACCGTGAATCCCCTTTCGTGCGGCATCAAAATGCGGGAAGTCCCTTCATTATCCACCTTAAGTAGAGGTTTATAGCAGATTTCAGCGGTATGCGCTCTGTGAGATTTCGCTCGATTCTGCCAGAGTATAAAGCGGGAGTGGTGCTTCGCAGACCGATCTTGACCTTCACGTATTTTCATAGAAAAACCCATAAAACAACGAGGTTTTTACGCTCCGCAACGAAGAAACCGGAGAAGTTATCCACAGGCATACCGGTACTTTTTTATGCAACTTTTATTGCTTTCTAACGAAAGGACGTTCTTCTGCACACTGCGCTGAGTACCATAGAAGAGTATGTTCCGACATGACGAGAGGATGTCTCATGGCTGAAATCCCTACTTCCGAACCCCAAGTTGGTGCCCCGCCGGTCGTAACTCAAGCACCGCCTAAACTTAACCAAGCGGGAGCTATCGACCTTGTAAAACGGGAAACGCGTGCCCCTGAGGTTGCAACTATCAGTCATGAAGCAGACGAACTGGCTATCACTCTCAACAACACCGATCTGAAGTCGCCTTCACTTCTCGATACCCTCGAAAATACGATTTCAAGCTACGGTTCCGATACCTTCAACGGCATCGACATGGTTACCCAGCGCCTGCTCAATATGCAGGAGCTTGAGCTTGCGCCGGACTCCCCACAAACCAAAGCATCTCAAAATCTGGCGGAACTGCGTGCACAAATCAACTCGCTGGATTACAGCGCGATTGACGGTACCCCCGGTAAACGCGGCATCGCAAAACGCCTGATAGGGCGCGGCAAAAGCAAAATCGAGAAATTCTTCTACCAGTACGCCAGCGTCAACAGAAATATTGAAGGCATCAGCAAAAAACTGAAAAAATCCACCGATGCGCTCGTCATGCAGCAGGCGGAGCTCGTGAAACTGCGCGAGAAACTTCAGGAAGGCATGACGGATTTGAACGAGAAGATCGCAGTTCTTCAACAGTTCTCCGATATGGTGCGTGCCGCCGCCGAAGAAACTCGTCTTGAAGGAGATGAAGAAACCGCGCGCATCTACACCGAGAAGGTTCTGTATGTGACCGAACAGCGCATCAGCGATCTGCTCACTAAACTTGAAATTGCCGGGCAGGCGTACCTGACAAGCGATGTTGTCTCCAGCAACGGCAAAGAGCTCATTCGCGGTATCCGCCGCGCCGAAGACACCACCTTATGGGCATACAAAATGACCGCCTATATCGCCCGTTCCTTAGGCATGCAGGAAGCGGTTCTGCAGCAGCTTGGCGCTCTGAAGCAGACCACCGAGAACGCTATTATGCGCAATGCCGATATGCTGTCTTCGCAGGCTACGCGCATCCAGCAGATGGCGTCCCAACCCGCAATCGACCCGCAGGTTTTGGCGCAGGCACATGGAAAAGTACTTCAAGCGCTCGACGAAGTTTCCGCATTCCGCCAGGGGGCGGTAGAAGCATTCGCCCAGTCGAACCAGATGCTGCGCGAACTGACGGCAGAATCTCTTGAGCGCGTTACACGAAGGAATAATGCCCCCGAATCCCCTGCACACGCCAGCGGAACTCCCACAAACCGCGCGCTCACCCAGAATTAGAGGCACACGTGGGCGTTATCAAACGGTTTTTCGGTGTGCCGGACGATTCCCCGTTCCGCTCCCAACAAGAAAACGTCACGGATGCCCCGGCGCAGGAGTATGCCTCGGCTCATTCTTCTGCCCCGGAGCCCACGTACCTGCGCCAGTCCCAGCATGTGCTAGATGATGCCTCGCATTATTTGGCGGATTTTGCCGTGTCTGTACCCCCGCGCGCACTCGTACCCGCCTTCGAGATGGTCGAAACCTACCGCAAAATAACGGCAGAAACGGGCAGTGATACCCGCGCAACCCTGCCCTCAACGACGGAATACACGCTCCAGACGGCACTAACCACCTATGTACCGAATCTGTTGACTGTCTACACCCGCACGCACAACCCCACCCCGGAGCAAACCTCCGAGCTGGTGCAGGCTCTTACTGATGCAAATCAGGAATTCGTCACAGCGCTTAACCTTGTGCGGGCAGATAACAGCCTTGAACTTGAAACGCACACCCTGTTCATGCGCAAGAGAATGGCGGTATAAATGGAACTGAGCATTGGTCAGAACGTCAATCTTACCCAGGAAGCACCCGATCTCGACCACGTGCTGGTAGGACTGCGGTGGCGCACCGACGAACCGCTTTTACGTGAATCTCTGGAGGCAGGGGTACTTCTCACCTCGAACGGCAAACTAGTTTCGCGGCAAGACTTTGTATTTGCTCACCAGGTCTTAGACCGTGCGGGCAGTGTTCGCCGCCGCGAACTCATGGGCGACGATCAGATGCAGTTCGATCTGCACCTTCCCACTGTGCCCCAGGACGTAGATTCCCTGGAGATCGTGCTCTTCACAAACGGGGAAAGTACCGTGCGGCTCAACCGTGCCAGTGGGATTCGAGCACGCATGATAAACCCCGCCACCGGAAAAACAATGTTCCGTGCCCCACTCGTGCAGGTAGGTCGCAGCGCGGCGGTACGGCTGATGCAGGTGTACCGGCACCGCGGTGAATGGAAAGTGCGGGCTGTGTGCGATGAATGGCATAGTGTTTCCGCCATGCTTCAAGGGTTTGGGTTATGAGTCGCTACAGTTTTATCACTGCCTACATAGCAGATCCTGAGCCGAAAGCACGTCCTCAAGCATCCCCCTCTGCTGCCGCAGCAACAAACCGGGAGCCGCAGTCTGCAGATATTCCCTCTGATCAGCAAGGGCACCGGAGGGCGCAGCATACTCAGCGGAGTATAAGCCGCCAGGCGAACCGAGCGATGGGCGCATCCGGGACAGCGCAGCCGGTGCAGCACCGGCAGATTAAGCCCCCAAATATGAGCAAATCTCGCGGGACGGCAACCTACACCCCGGAATCGTCTGAATCTTGGCAGCATTCTCAACCCGCAGACACGGCAAAAACCATAACTCCTCCATCCGAACACCTGCGTGAACCGCACTGGTGGGGTCACATCCCCAATATCACCGACGCTCACCCGAGCGAACGTCTCTTTATGCTCGATGCGGTACAAACCGCCGTAGGAGAACTGCGTATTACCGGAACCGATATGACTGCATTCCTGCTGAACTGGGATGGTGAGAGTGTTATGCTGTCGGGTTCATCCGCTCCCCCAACTGATGCCGCCTCTCGGATGACCCGAATATCGCTCAACGCAGCAGGCACAGTTTTGACAATTCCCCCTAAATCTTTGACGCTACTACGATCTTTAAAACTGATCGGCAGGAACCTTCAGCTCACTAATCCCGATATGCACATAACCCGGGATTTAGGAGAGGGTACGCTAATATTAAGTGAGGATGGTTACGTTACCTGTGCCATCGCCCTTCTCAGCGAATATCAACACCATAAATAGAAAGGAAAATATAGTGGCTGCTATTAAGCTCACCAAAGGAAACCCCATCAATCTCACCAAAGAGGCACCGGGCCTGAAAAACCTCACCATCGGCCTGGGCTGGGACCTATCCCTCGCGGGTGAAGCCTATGACCTTGACGCATCCGTCATGATCACCGACGAAAATGACAGGATCCTTTTTGACGATGCATCCCTCGTCTTCTTTAACAATCCCACCAGCCTTGACGGCGCGGTCGTCCACACCGGTGACAACCGCACTGGCGATGCTGAAGGTGACGATGAGACCATTATCGTGAACCTCGATAAAGTAGACCCAAAGGTACAGCGCCTTCACATCCTCGCCTCTATCTACGAAGGCGAAAAAACCGGTAAGAATTTCGGTGTAGTACGTAACGCTTATGTACGTCTGATAAACGACGACACTAACGAAGAAATCGCTCGTTACGACCTTTCCGAAGACTGCTCGGCAGCGCCCGCTGTACTCTTCGCGATGGTGTACCGCCACAACGGCGAATGGCGTTTCAAAGCCGTAGAAGATCCATTCACCGGTGGTCTGCCGCATCTGCTGACCTCCTACGGTTTCACCGTTTAACAACCTGCCTTATCTCTAACGCGAAGGAGAGCCTTCTGCCCTCATGGCTTTATTAAAATTCTTCAAATACGATCTCTTGATTACCCTTGCGGCACTTATAGGTGCCGCCTTTTATGGTGGTATTGTCGGCATGGTATCTGCCGCGATCCTGATTGTCCTTGAGATCGTGTTCTCATTCGACAACGCGGGTGTGAACGCAAAATACCTAGACAAAATGTCGCATGCATGGCGCAATATCTTCTTGACAGTCGGTGTTCTGGTCGCTGTTTTTGGTATGCGTCTTATCTTCCCCTTCCTGATCGTCTGCCTGGCAGGCAACGTAGGTCCGGTTGAAGCTTGGAACCTTGCAATGGAACGCGGCGACCCGCATACGCCCGGAACCTACGGGTACATTTTGGAATCCGCGCACCACACCATCGCTTCCTTCGGCGGCATGTTCCTGCTCATGCTCTTCCTTTCCTTCCTCTTCGAGGCTGGTAAGGATGTCCACTGGCTATCCGTGATCGAGAAACCCCTCGCCAAAGCCGGGCACTTTGATTCCATGCCTGTATTGGTTTCCGGGGTTATCTTAGTGACGGCTTCTCAGCTTTTCGGTGCCGAGCATCATGAGCAGTACGCCATTCTGCTCTCGGGGCTGCTGGGTATGCTCACCTTCTTGGCGACCAACGGCCTGGCAACCTTTATGGAAGACCGAAACGAATCTCAAGAAGAATCCCTGGCGAATGTTGCCGTACTTACCGGTAAAGCAGCATTCTCCATGTTTATCTTCCTAGAAGTTCTTGATGCCTCCTTCAGCTTCGATGGCGTTCTCGGCGCATTCGCGGTAACCTCAGACCCCATTATTATTGCTATCGGTTTGGGCGTGGGCGCGCTCTTCGTGCGGTCGATGACCATTTACCTGGTCGAAAAGGGAACCCTTCAAGAGCTGCGCTACCTGGACCACGGCGCGCACTGGGCTATCGGCGTTCTCGCGCTTATGCTTCTGGCAACCCTCAAGTGGGATATTCCCGACTACGTGATCGGCCTTTCCGGCATCGTCTTTATCGCCGGGTCGATTATCTCCTCCCGCAAGGCAAACCATGCGGAGGCAGCACTAGCGGAAAAGACTGCAGAACCTGACGCTCCGGTGCAGAGCACATAACCGCAGGATCAAGGGCACATAGCCCTCAAGCAACGCGGTGGGCGACGATGCGGACGCAGCGTGCGCCGCGCATCCGCCCACCGCATTTCTATGACCACATAACTACATAACTAACGAAGGGTACAGGCACTGTGGCTATTAACCTGTCAAAAGGCCAGAAACTAGATCTCTCGAAAGACAGCTCGCTCACCCAGGTTCGTTTGGGCTTAGGCTGGGATCCCATTAAAACCAAGGGACTCTTTGGGCGTATCAAAGAGAAAGCGGTCGATCTGGATGCTTCCGTGATCGGCTATGATGCAGCCGGTAACCTGCTTGAGGTCGTTTTCTACGGGTCGTTACGCTCGGTCAATGGCTCTATTATTCACCACGGAGATAACCTGACGGGTGCAGGTGAAGGAGACGACGAGGTTATCGATATTAACCTCCCAGGCATGGATGCGCGCGTTGCTTTCTTGGCACTGGTGATTACCTCATATTCCGGGGACCAATTTAGCAACATTGACAACGCCTTTGTGCGCGTTGAAAACGTTGCTACCCGCCAGGAGATGGCACGTTTTTCGATGACGGAAAAGGGCTCACATACGGGGCTCATGGTAGCCCTGCTGGCACGCGTAGGTCGCGGCTGGGAGCTTCGGGCTATTGGAGACCCGCTGCCCGGTGCGGCACGCACCCCGCGCGATGTTATCGACCCTGTAAAAAGGTACCTTGTCTAAAAATTTGGCGTGCTGTGCACGTGTTCAATAGAGGTACGTAAGGTGTACATAGCGGCGGTTTTATTCTTCTTTATGGCGGTAAGAGCTGTCTTTGGAATGCTTCTGTGCGCATAGTACTAATAGCAAAAGCTGGTCCCGCATGCATCAATACGATGCGTGCGGGACCAGCTATATGCTCCGAAAAACACATCTATTCATTCAATTACTAACACCTAGAATGTTTTGATCTGCCAGGCACCATCAGAATACTTACCCTGAAAATACACCGAAGTTTCTGTCTTACGTTGTTTTTCATCGGTGTAGTCCTCGCTAGTTCCGTCAGGGAAGGCACGAAACTCTCCTAAATCGATGACCATCATACCGCCCCAATTGTAGCCGCCACCGCTTGCTTTTGAGGGACGGGGAGAGCGCATGGCAAACGTTACTTGAGGGTTACCAAACCAAATCTCACCATCTTTGATCCTATCGAAAAAGAATTGATCATTTTTTAAGAAACCATCCTTTTCGCTTTGTGCCAATGCAGACTTATTAATCATTTCG
Organism: Rothia dentocariosa ATCC 17931; assembly: GCF_000164695.2. NCBI lineage: Bacteria > Bacillati > Actinomycetota > Actinomycetes > Micrococcales > Micrococcaceae > Rothia > Rothia dentocariosa. The sequence continues at coordinate 1,103,561 of NC_014643.1, read as the reverse complement.
TCGCTTCCCGTCTCAAAAAGGTACTTCAATGCACCTGCCATAAAGACTAGATTAGCGTAAAAGCCATCTGCTGAGTTCTCTTTAGCTTTATCATCTAAAACAGGTTTAGGGATATTCTTTGCTGGATGTTCACGCGTTGCGGGTTCATACGCGCCAGCCGACGTATCGTACTTATCGTTTTTGATAGTAGTACCGTAGTCTTTTATGCTCTCCGAGGGTGATGCCGATGCAGAGGATGAGGACGACGAACTCGACGCTGACGATGAAGAGCTTGAGGAGCCGCTAGCGGCGGCATCGACGGGTCTCACGGAGGCGGCGCATCCGGCAAGAGCAATGACAGAGCCAGCGCCGACAACGCCTAAGGCGGCACGGCGTGTTACATCATGAGGTGGCATGGTGTTCCTTTCGGGGCTTCCGTAACGCCGCGGGCAGGCGGCTGCGGAAAGCACGGGTGGCGAGCGCATGAACTCGCCATGGGTGTTTCTCTCTACTCTAGTGTATCGGGGCTGCGGGAGCCCGCATATCTGCCGTTCTAGGGTCTTAGAATACGGTAGTTTTTTCGCGCGATGCGCCAAAGAATTTCACCGGTTACTTTCCGACTATTTGTGAATCGGTCAAGTTCCGGGAGCGGTGGTTGAGATTACAAAAGCCCCGCAAGATTGTAGGAATCTTGCGGGGCTTTAAACCATCAATGCAATATTACCACATTCGACCAGACGGTGCTAACGATATCCCACTTATTATCGGCGTAGGTGTAGGTACCTCTAATGTCAGCGTTCTCTGTGGTGACTCGATCGTTAGTGGGCAGGTAAATGTAGCCATTAGGAGATGCTACAAATTCGCCTAGATCCATCTTCATCTGAACAGGCCATTTATAACTGTCAACAGTGATTTCAGGCTGAGAAGTTCCCAAAATGTAAATTACTTTAGGATTACCGAACCACCTCTCCCCACTTTTAATAATGGGTATAAGTTGTTCCATGACAGAACTCTTAGAAAATTTCTGAATTTCAGTCTCTCCAAAAGACCCCTTACGAAGGGGAGTATCATCACCCGTAGCAAAAAGATACTGTATGCATGCAGCGTAGTAACCGATATGCGTGTAGAAAGCCTCAACGGACTTTTCGTTAGCGTTCTCCGGCAGCTTCGGAACAGGAACGTTCTTCGCGGGCTCGGTGAGGGTTGCGGGCACGTACTCCCCTGCCGAGGTATCGAAGCTGTCGAACTTGACCTCATCCTCGTAATCCATAGTGGGTTCCGACTTACTGGAGCTTGACGAACTGCCACTGGAGTTTGAGTTCGACGAAGAACATGCTGCGAGCGCGGCCGCTGTGCCAGCACCCAGCACGCCCAGCGCTGCGTTACGGCGAGTCACGATCAACGATGACATAGTATTCTTTTTCCTTTCATATGTGCCTCATTCAGAGCGAATAAGGCACAAATCTAGTGAGGCTAAGAAACCCCAGCCGCTAAAACAACAATGTTTTAGATGGAGAATCCGCCGCTTCCAGCAGCACCCCCACTGCTGCGAATAGTCCACGAGCTGCCCGAATAGAGGGCCTCGAAGGTAATATCCGTATCAACCTGTTGTTTACTGGACTCCACATCTTTACTCATGGAGTTCACGACGACGTAGGAACCCATATTCATCTTCATCGTGCCATCCCAGGAGTAGAAGCTGCCGCTGCTGCTCGGGGTTGAGGTGTTCAGGGAGAACACAACGGTCGGGTTGTCCAGCCAGGCATTGCCCTCTTTGATCATTTTGAGCATCTTTGAAGCATCAGTGTTACTGGACAGACTCGACTTTTCGGATGACACCAGAGCGCATTTCTCGAAAGGCTCCATATCGCCGGTCTGGAAGAGGTACTGCATAGAAGCCGCGATATAGGCGATGTTTTCGTAAAGTCCGTCTATGGTTTTCTCTTTGGCTTTATCAGAGAGCAGGGGTTTGGGAACGTTCTTCGGCTTCTCGGTACGGGTTGCGGGCTGGTGTTCACCCGCAGAGGTGTCGTACTTTTCGAGTTTTACATCGCCCGTGTTTTTCGAGTTGCCGGGCAGAGTAGATGCACTCGATGATGAGCTGGAGGATGAAGCGCTTGACGACGATGAGCTCGCGGAGGACGAGCTCCCCTGCCCGAGATCCACGGGTTTGACGGCGGGAGCGCATCCGACAACGACGGTGGCAGATCCTGCGCCCAGCACACCCAAGGCGGCGCGGCGGGAGATATGGTGGGGTAAACGGGTTGGCATGTTTGCCCTTTCATCGGTGCTCTCAAGGGATGCGGTTACGAGCGAGGTTCCGGGTCCAGCACTCTTTTTGCCCAAAACTGCGCAGTCAGGGGCGGAAGATAAGCCTCAACTTCTCAGTTTGTTGCTCCATACCAGAGACATTACGTCGATTGTATCTTAGAGCTTTGTTGAACCCCGGGCTCCTGGACACGTCTTCATCATTTCGTTATCTATTTGCTCTCTATGTGGACTTCCTAGAGAGGCGCTGCGGCACAGCATAAAATCGCTCATGAGTACCATTCCGTATTAGCGGTTGAATATATCACCGGACTGTAGAAAAGTCTCTATATGAGCTTTACGATTAAACGAACATTGATAGTGAGCTAGTACACGGGAGGTTCCCATGAAAGCTGTAGTTGTCCCTGACGTTGTTGATGGCTCGATAAATGTCACCGATGTTCCCGTGCCCGAGGTGGGGCACGGTCAGGCGCTCGTGAAGCTAGAGTACTCCGGCGTCTGCCACACCGACCTGCACGTTGCGGCTGGCGATTTCGGTAAGGTTCCGGGGCGCGTCCTGGGGCATGAGGGTATTGGTATTGTCACCGAAGTTGGTGAAGGCGTTGAATCGCTCAAGCCCGGTGACCGTGTCTCTATTGCATGGTTCTTCCAGGGATGCGGGCACTGCGAATACTGCACCTCCGGCAGGGAGACCCTATGCCGTACCGTCAAGAATGCGGGCTACACCGTGGACGGTGCCATGAGTGAGTATGCCCTTGTCGCGGCAGACTATGCCGTAAAGGTTCCCGAAGGTCTGGATGCGGCGCAGGCAAGCTCGATTACCTGCGCGGGCGTAACCACCTATAAGGCGATTAAGGAATCGCAGATACGCCCCGGTCAGTGGCTGGTCGCCTACGGCGCTGGCGGGCTGGGCAACTTGGCGGTGCAGTACGCCAAGAAGGTTTTCGGTGCCAAGGTTATTGCCGTCGATATTAACGATGACAAGCTGAAGCTTGCCGCCGAAACCGGTGCCGACGTCACGATTAACGGTCGTGAGGTTGAGGATGTACCGGCGAAGGTTCGTGAGGTAACTGACGGCGGGGCGCAAGCTGCCGTGGTGACCGCGGTATCGAGGGTCGCTTTTAACCAGGCGGTTGAGAGCGTGCGTGCCGGGGGCAGCGTGGTGGCTGTGGGTCTTCCGCCCGAGAAGATGGAGCTATCTATCGCGAAGGTCGTTCTTGACGGTATTCGCGTGCTCGGCTCGTTGGTTGGCACCCGTCAGGATCTTGCTGAGGCGTTCCAGTTCGGCGCAGACGGGCTGGTGGTTCCCGTAGTGCAGCTGCGCAAGGTTGATGAGGCTCCGCAGGTCTTCGAAGAGATGAACGCAGGCAAGATCAACGGGCGTATGGTGCTCGATTTCGCAAGCCTGTGGTAAGGCAAGAAGACTTCTCACACGGGTGCGCTAGGTACTGAATCTTTGCGGTAGCACGGGTTGCCGCCCGTTTCTGCACATAGGGTTCTAAAACCTAACGCAAAAAGCGGTGTCCCTTAGAACGTATGAAGATTCCGGGGGACACCGCTCTATATGCGGAACTAGTGATTAGCTGTCCTGGGTATCGTGAGATGCGGAGCTGTCGGATCCACCAGTTTCATAGAAACCCCCAACACTCCATTTGTTATTGTCGTATTTAGCCGTGAAGTTAATCTTCTGAGTTTGCTTCTGGTGTTCTTCAGGAAAATCTACAACCTCACCATCATGTACGCCGTATTCCCCCTGAGTTACATTCACGGTTACCGGCCACGTGTAGGTGCCGTTCTCTTCCTTAGGCTGAGCATCCTCAAAGTTCATCACAATTTTAGGGTCTGCAAGCCAGCTCTTCCCGCCCTGAAGGTCCGCAAAAAGAGCACCCGACAGTGTGCGCTCTTTATCCTCATCACTCATAGCGCTTTCTTTGATCAGAGATACATCGCCGGTCTGCAGTGCGTACTGCAAAGCCGCGCCGATGAATGCGATCGAAGAGTACAGACCCGCGACGGAGTTTTCGTTCATATTCTCAGGCTTGATAGGCTTGGGAACATTCTTAGCGGGAGTCTCGCGAGTTGCGGGCTCGTAGGTGCCAGCTGAGGTATCGAACTTGTCGATTTTAGCCTCGCCGCTGTAGTCGCTGCGGGTACTCGTCGAGGAAGCCGATGTGCCGGAGTCCCCACCGTTGCCGTTCGAGTTAGAGGAGGAGCACGCCGCCAAGAACGCGGCAGAACCAAGACCCAAGACGCCTAGAGCACCGCGGCGGGATACAGAAGTAGTCAGCATGTTGTTATCTTTCAGTCGGTGATTATTGCCTATTTATTATAGAGTGCATACACCGGAAGAACCCATTTAGGGCAAACTATGTTCCCACGGGTGCGGGGAGTTTGCAGGTTTTGCTGATGTACCTGGGGATTACGCGGTATAAGGTGCTGAGGCTTGTAAGTTGCGTACGAATCGGATCTCTCGTAACGCCTCAAACGACTCCCGACCCTCTAAAAACCCAGACTCCGATAACTGCTGCACCGAAGAAGCCCACTCCCCCGTACGCACCTTATACAAAATATGACCAAAAATCACCGTGCCATCGAACTGCCCCGGATCAAAACTCAGCCGCTTACGCTTGCCCTGATCCCGGAAAATAATACGAATCCACCCGTTGCGGTTGTTATCTAGATACGTGAGCCTATCAATCGAGGTATACGGTGCGGTATAGGTGCGTCCGAGGGAGTTACGCCAAGTGACCGAGTGCTCATCAAACCGGATATAGAGCACATAGTAATTAATAATGACTACCAGCCCCATAGGGGCACCTAATATAAATATAAAAATATGCATGCCAAGGTCGAACCCAAACATAATATCTATAAAAAGAGGAAAGGGTATTAGGATAAAAAGTAATATTCCCCATCCGAGGTAGAGGACAAAGCGCGGGCGGTGTTGCCTCACCCCGACGGAGACATGTGAACCTTTACGTTGGATGCCGGGCATAGCTCCGACGAGTAGGCCGCCAAGCAGACCACCTAAAATACCGTTTTCCATCTCATAGCGCTCTTTCTAGCCCGCCATATCTGCTGATACGTCTTTTCAGCTGTACCTTTTCCTTATATGCTCATCACGTACTCTCAGAGAGTCTTATTAGCCTCACCAGGACATAAATAGAGCAAGAGGGATGCGCTTCGTGCAGAATACACGAACACACCCCTAGCCAATATTAGATGCTGGTTATAATTCCTGACGATGCTCTGCATCAGAGGTTTCTTGGTCTTCAGGTTCCTGCTCTTCCGGACGTCCTCGACCTATCTCCCAGCCACTATAGAAGGTAACTGCTCCTATCAGCGAACAAAACAGCATCAAAGCCGCCCAACCTATTCCTGGACCGAAAACAAGAGTAAATATTGTAGCGATCAAGGTTCCAACGGTAAGGATTCCCCCTAGAATCATAAGAAACCATTTATAGAGAAGAACATCGAGATCCACTAAAGTCACCTTTATCTTAAAACGAAACAGCGCAGGCTAGTCTAGTTTGAGTTTTTTCTCATACGCCAACCGCTCAATACACCCAAACATCTTCTCATACGACCCAAACCCAGCCACCAACTCCTCAACCTGCTGCGCGTTCAGGTCCTGTGGCCATTCCTTATGCTCCACCCGAGACAAAACCATCGCAAACAGGATAGATACATCAAACTGCCACGGATCAAAACTCAGCCGTACCCTCTTGATATTGCGGCTGCGTACCCTCAGGTACCCGTTCTTCCCATTACTTTGCAACAGTACTTCGCTGATACTCTCATACGGCATATACCGGATCTTCCACCGCCAATTGCGCCAGTAGACCCCCGAGACGGTTTGCTGGATATAAAACGCATGACAATGATTCACCATAGAAAATACTAAAGGACCTGCCAGAACGGTTGTGATGATATAGAACGTTATATCAAAACCTTTTATTACCGAGTGATAGGTAGGTATGGCATATATTCCTATCAAACATGCATAGCTAATCATGAAAGCAAGCTTAGGTCGGTGTTGTTTGACCCCGAGCACGGGCTGACCCATCGTACGTTTCAGCGAGGGAACATTCCGAACGAAAAGACCCGCCAACAACCCAATCAACGCAGGAGGCACCACAACCTACCTTTCTCCTAGAACCCGGCAAACCTACCCCTTTATGAGGGACGCTCCGCTTTCTCTAACCGAGTCACCGATGTCAGCCCCGGAGAACCAAGCTGCACATTCTTCAAGTACACCTTGTAATACCCTCCCGGTTCAATGGAGGCCATATAATCATCCATTGATTGATCCTTATTCGGGGACTCTGAAAGCGCTAATTTCCCACACTCCCGAGTCTCAACCCACCCTACCCGGGTATAGTCGGTATTGCCTGAGAGATCACCGCCAGCACGGTATTCTGCCCAGGCTTTCTCGACCGTGCAATACTTATACTTCCCCTCACTATCATCACGCGAAAGAAAATATAAAAACGCATAAAACTTACAGCAACGACAAAAATAATACTTGTTACCAACGTTTCTTTAATATTCTTACATCTCATAAATCTCTAAGACCTGTTTACATAGATCCTCACAATACTATTTTCAGTACCAGGAAAGAGGACAATTCTGGGAAGCCCAAATTTATAGCTCTTCCCTTCCTTTAGTAGATTATGATAATAGTTTGCGTCTTTCTCACCGATATCGGACCATACCATCTGAGGGCAGTCCGATGACTCTATATGCAGACTATACGTGGTTTCTGGAGAGTTGGCTGATACCGAATCATGTCTTTTGACCTCGGTTTTGGTAACAGTGCATTCCTTAATGATTGGATTATTCTTATTGTGAGCCGAAACCCCAAAATATATACCAAAAAATAATAAAAATCCCAACGGCACAAGCACAATAATATATTTCTGTCGGAACCATGAAAGATTTGACTTTAATAGTTTTATCATTGTGTAATCACCTTCTTAAATTTTTTTATTCTATTATAAATAGTGCCATGAGCGTTATTTATTACTGTAGAAGCACCCTGCCCGAGACATAAAAATAACGGCCCTTGACCCTGTGTCCACGTATGATGGTGAAATATCAAGACCAACCACCACCCATACGCGTACAGGTAGGAACCGTTGCCTTCACACCGTACCACGGGCTTAACGGCATAATTCGCCACCCCACTGAACATATTCAACACGACCCTCACCAGGAACAGGTTAAACATCAAACCCCATAAGCTCACCCTCACTCAGGGGGTGAAATCCACTCTACGATACCTGCGGCACAACCACACCGAAGAAACCCTCACCAAAGACTTCGAAGTCTGGCAACCCACCATCAGCCGGATCATCACCACGATTGAAACAGTGCTGCTGCATCTCTTAACACCAGCGGTACCATCCGTGCTGATACTTTGTCGAAGGCCACCGGTACCGTCATCGTGGACGGCACTAATCCCCACCTACAACTGGCACGCCCCAGGAACACGCCGAGCAGACCGTAAAATGCAGGACCCATATAAGCGACCCCCTCACCGTTTCTTCTAGTGAAAATAAGTTCTCAGAATATATGCCTAAGGGGTGTGCTCGTGCAGAATACACGAACACACCCCTCCTCTCTCTAAAAGATAAAAACCTCGTTTCTTTTAGGGACGCTCCGCTTTCTCTAACCGAGTCACCGATGTCAGCCCCGGAGAGTTCAACTGTACATTTGTCATATACACCTTGTAATACCCTCCCGGTTCAATGGAGGCCATATAATCATCCATCGATTGATCCTTATTCGGGGACTCTGAAAGCGCTAATTTTTCACACTCCCGAGTCTCTATACGACCGACTCGAGTATAGTCATTGTTACCTCCAGTATCACCGCCAGCACGGTATTCTGCCCAGGCTTTCTCGACCGTGCAATACTTATACTTCCCCTCACTATCATCACGAGAAATATGTATTGCCAGCATAATAACTACAGCAGGAACCACAAGAACAAGAATAGAAACGAGCATTCCCTTCCATCCCTTGGCATTGCGAACGCTTTGTTGCACCATTGATAACCCTTCTAGCTTCTACCGCAGTATTGGGGGAGTAACCAACTGACTATAATCATAATTCTGCACCTTAATCGCCGCGATCTGCAGAGAATCGCTAGCTTTCGTAGCTGCTGTCTGAATTCCCTGCACCGCATTATGCGCCGTAAGTTGCGGATTCTTCAACGCAAATGCAGCAGTTGACCGGTAATATGCTGCATCTTCTTTATCCATCTTCACAGCAGTCTTGACAGTAGATTTTACTGCATCTTTCGCCATACCTGTCACAGTCTTTTGGGCGGCTTCTCCAAAATTGAAAGTACCTGAAGGAGCTGTTTCCATCGTGTACTTCGATAACTCCCGAGAACCACCAGCTACCGCATCTGAGCCGACGGTACGGAGACCAGACTGCACCCTACCCATCGTTGACCCGTCAGCATAGCCCGGCACACCTAGCTTAGTCTTCATCTTACCGCCAACACCAGCGCCAAGAGCGCTACTTCCAGCACCAGAACCGAACTTTCCGAGCGCTTCTAAAGGATCCCGACCGCCTTTACTGACATATTCCACAGTATTACCGACACCACCACTAGCAGCGTTTTGAATAACATCTTGGGTTATTTTACTATCAGCAACGAAGTTGCCGACCTTCCCCAGCTTCCCCAGTTCTTTAAGCTTCGCCAGGTTCGTGAAACCACCACCAATAGCACCTGTGACAGCACCAGTAATAGCACCCTTAATAGCCTCTTGACCAGCCTTACCCCAATCAATAGACTTACCTGAGACCTTCTGCTCCAATGCATACATACCAGCACCCATCAAAGCGCCCGAAGCCGCGCCAAAAGCAGCACCGCCTAAAGGACCTAGTCCAGTCGCCATAGCTCCAAGAACAGCACCAGCGCCAATCATCGCAACCGTAGCAGCCCATTCACCGATATTCTGCCACATCTTCGCGCGATCTTCTCGGATTTTGTTCAAATCCTCCACACTAATCGGCGACAAACCCCACGGGTCCACTAACCCCACCGGATTATTACCCACCAGCGAATACGGATTACCCACCCAACCAGCACCAGGCACCGGCAAAAGCGGATCCCGAGACGTAAACGACCTACTCACCGGGTCAGCCACCCGAGCGCCCATCAGCGCAAACCCACCAACCGTGAGCGCACCAGAAACATCAACACCCACACCCGGAACACCACCAGCAACGGCAGCATCAGAACCCATCAGAGGCGTGGTCGGTAACTGGAACGGATCCAACAACCCCGCCGAAGAAGCCAGCCCAGGCACAGAAGACACCCCAGCATTCGAGGCGAAACCACCCAGAACACCAGCACCACCGGCAAGCACCGACGACGAAGTACCACGCACACCGGAACCACCAGAAGCAGAGGCACCCAGCATGCTCACACCCGGGGTCGGCACAGGCATCTCGCCCACACCCACCACAGTCGGCACCTCCGCCGTCGGGTCCATTACCACCGGAATCCACCCCGAAGCAAGAGAAGAAATACCGGCAACCTCACCTGCCACTCCGGCAGCCACCTGCACCCGAGCACACGAACCACTATCCGCTGTGGTCACCGAGGCAATACTACCCGCCAAGCTATACCCCATCGTCACCGAAGACCCATCCGAGGCAACCTCACCCGCACGACGACCAACAGCATCATAGGAATACAACCGCACCAAGGTCAGCGGCAGCCCCTCGACCGTGCGCCCATCACTGGCAAAATTCAGATCCACACGCTCAGGCAGTTGGGCTGTAAACTCGCTAGCGTTCCCACCGGAGAGGAACTCTCGCACCTGCTCAGCACCAGAATCAGAATCAGCATTATCTGCAACATTAGCGGCGGTGTAAGTACCAATCGCACGCACCTGTGCCGCATCATCATACGCCAGCACACGCACCCAACCAGCAGCCTCAGAGGCAGCATCATCGGTAGCGTCTTCACCAGTAGTAGTGTTTCGGGTGTATTCCTCACGGATCAGGCACCCAGCGGCATCCCACACCCAAGACATCCGCTCATCCCCGCGACGGGCAGATACTAACTGACCGGCGCCATCATAGGAATACGTAATAAGCCCGGCGGCAGAATCTACTCCCACAATCCGGCCAGCTTCATCACGAATAACCTCAACCCGCACATCGGCAGAGTTATCAGCATCCGTAGCGGTTTCGGAGTACCCCATTATCGCGCCGTGACCGTCATAGGTCCACGAGCGCACCGTATCGGCTACCTGCGCCCGGATGAGCGCACCGGCGGCATCATAACTGAGCGAAGACTGCTCACCCGTATCAGTATTCGTGATAGCACTAATATTCCCCACCGCGTTCCGCGTGTAGGCCAGTGCGCCATACGGACTGGTAAACCCAGTGCGGTAACCGTCGGCATCATACGCATACGACAGCTCATACGCACCACTACCGGAAGCGGCAGACTGGGACTCGCCCCACGAGCGTGCTACCGCGGTGATACGTCCGAGCCTATCCAACTCGTACCGAGACACCCACGGCAGGCTTCCGTCACGGTCATCAGCAGGAATACTGGCGGCATAGTCAGTCACCGTCACCGACCGGGTACGGTTATCACGATCTACCCGCAGCTGTTCGGTACCATCCACCGAATACGCACATGCCGCACCAGAGCTGTCGTAGCCCCACGCATGTACCTTCTGGGCTGCATCAACTACACGCAATACACGACCAGCAGCATCGTACTCATACAAGGTTATAGCGCCGGCAGGATCCATCGTCTTCACCATGTTCCCGAGCACATCGTACTCATAGGTGGTGATACGCCCAGCAGGATCCGTCACCTTCGTGACATTGCCAGCCTCATCGTAGGTATACCGGGTAACACCGCCAAGACCATTGGTGACTTCGGTAACCTGCCCGGCGGCATCGTAACTAAACTTGCGGGTTCCCCAGGCGGCATCTCGAATGCTGCGCACACGTCCACACGCATCATACGTGTAGAACACGTCCCCGCCAGAACCGCCAATAACCGAGATAACCCGCGAGTTTGCGTCATACGTAATCTTCTCGCTCATACCGGGCAGATTCCGCTCGGTCAGGCGCCCGTCGGCATCATAGGAATACCGAGTTGTAACGGCCTCGGCGGTTTCAGCGCCCTCAGTAACAGAATCCAAACGCCCACAGCTGTTATACGTGTATGCGGTAATACGCCCCGCAGGCGAAACCTGACGCACAAGCTGGGAGGCGAGGTTGTATTCGTACCGGGTCAGACCACCTTCAGCATCCAGGATTTCTACCGGGTTACCGGCCGGATCGTAAACCACCAGTTCGGCGGCGGACTCGGGGGTATCGGTTTTTTCTGCCCGTGCTTTAGGAGCTTCCTGGGCTGCCTCCGTCGGGGAGAAAATTTCTTCACGCGCAACAGGGCGGCCAAGATGGTCAAACTTAACCCGCACGCCGTCGGTGCCGTCCCAGCTGGTAACGCTGCCGCTCTTGCGATCTGCCTGAGTATGCACGCGTACCCCGGTCGGATCTGTCATCTTCGTGAGCACGCTGGCGGCGTCATAGGTGTTCTCCCAGTGACCACCGGCCGGATCAACCGTACGAATAAGCCGTGAGAGTCCATCCCACACATACGAGAACACGCCCCCATTGGGCAGGGTTACTGTGGCGACGTTTCCGTTTTCATCAAAGGTGCGTTCGGTGCGGCGACCGAGCGGATCGATAACCGCAGTCATATCACCGCTGGGTCCGTACTCATAACTCGTGCGTGCACCAGAGGGGTCAATGACTGCGACCAAACGACGACCAGCGGTGTACTCGAACTTCCAGCGGGAACCGTCAGGGTCTTGCCGCCCGGTAATATTGCCAGCCGCGTCATGGGTGAACGAGGTTGTGAGCCCTAGCGGAGTAGTAACCTGAGCGAGGTGCCCGGCAGCGGTATAGGTGAACGAGGTTGTGTTGCCCTCTTGGTCGGCAAAGCTGGTCAGGTTACCAAACTCGTCATAATTCAGAGTCATGCTGACCCCTTCGGGGCCGGTCAGGGAGGTCAGCAAGCCACCCTCCCAATTTAGTTCGGTGACCCCGCCCAACGCATCGACAACGCGGGAGGGATTGTGATCCCAAGCGTTAGCGTACTCGTAAGTAACCGTTGAGATCGGAGTGACCTCACCGGTATCAGCCTCAGCATCCGCTGCATTGCGGCGCGCCTGGGTGGCTTCATAGCGTTTCTTCGGGTCCGTTTCAAACGCCGATATAGATACCGCCGTCACGCGATCGTACTCATCGTAAGCGTAGCGGGTATCTTGACCCTCTGGGGTAACATCGCGGGTAATACGTCCGCGGCTGTCGCTGATGCGGGTTGTACGAGAACCATCACGGTCAATCACCCGAATACGGTTGCTGAACCGGTCGTACCCGAAGGATGTGCGCCCACCGTCAGCGTCAATAATTGCGGTTAGGCGGCCGCTGTCATCGCTAATCCACACATTGGCTTGGGATCCGTCTTCATCAGCAACTTCGGTCACTCCGCCGTCAAGGTACAAGTACCGCACATCACGACCGTACTCGGTATGCTGATGTGCAATTCGGGCAGACTCATCATAGGTGTTGGTCACCTCGACGGTGCCATCTGCAGCAATCACGCGGTGGATTAGCGCATTGTCATCGTGTTCGTAGGTGCGTGTTCCTGCACCGCTGGTTATGGATACCAGGTGCCCGGCAGCGGTACTGCCTGCGGGGGCGTAGGCGTATTCGACACGTTCCCCTGCCGAGGTTCGTGCTACCGCGACGAGCCCATCCACATAGTCAAACATGATAGAACGGTTCAGCTCATGCACCAGGGAGGAAATGAGCCCGTCAGCAGCGCGCGTGACCGCCAAAGTGGTGCCTTCTCCACCCGTGGAGCCAAGCCATGCACCGGTGAGAGTGAAGAACCACAGGTGACCTTGGTTATCAGAGATGATATACAGGTCAGCTTCAGTGCTCAGAGCACAGGTTTCCAGGATGAAACGCCCCATAGGTGTGGTGGCGATTTCGCTGGCACCAGTGCGAGTAAGCCAGTAGGGATCGGTCTCAACTCGCGCAAAACCCTCACCAGCGCGGGCAAAGAACAGGTGACGGCCGTCCGGCATAATCCAGGTAGCGCCTTCATCAGAGAAATTCAGGACCGTATCAAGGTTAGAAGACCAGCCCGGACCGAAAACCCCAGCCAACGGTGGCAAATCATCGCCATTACCGTGCACAGCCAAACTGTTGTACATGCGCGTGACGGCACACGAGGAAGCGAGGTTGCTAAACGCAATATCGATTTCCTCTTCGATAAAGTTACCGGTCGCAACGTTGACCGGGTCATTCGCATAGCCGCTGGAGGTAGGCTGACCTACGACGGATGGCGCGGGAACCTTGAGATCTTCGCGGCTGCTTTTGATGGATTTATTATCGAGGGCAGCCTGGAGCGCGGCGTTAGAAACCGTGTTAACGGTGTTTTCACTGCCTGCTTTAGCGAACTCATCTGCGATTGTGGTTGCCCATTTATCTTCTTGGTCATTGGCGTTGTTCCATTTGTCGAAAGTCGTCAGAAGATTTTCGCAGTCGATGGTGCCCCACTTACATTTTTCTTTAAAATTAGCGGCTTTAGCACGAATATCGCCGGGGACATTACGGAAATCCACGAACAGCTGATGTGAGGTTTTTGCGCTTTCTCGCAAATCTGATGGCTTTGCTGAAGAGGTGCCACTTGTAGAACCCGATCCACCTCCGGGAGCGCCCGGGGTGGGGTGCTCACGTTGACCAACCTGGGTAGTATCAATCGTGGTGTCTGGAATATAGGGGTCTGGAAGTTTTGGAGCGGAACCCCAGAAATCATCCCAGCTTTTGCGAAGTCCGAACCAATCATCTTCATAATGCCGGGCGTCTTCACGAATTTTTTGTTCTTTATGAGCGGCCTCTTTGAGGTTGTCTACCACTTTGGCAAGCTGGTCAAGAACAGTGGCAATATCTTTACCATTATCAACGGCAGTGTTGATGTTATTGTCATAGAGTTTTGAGAAGTACCCTTTGAACTCGACCATAGCTGTATCTGCTTTGGTTCTTTGACCAGGCACTTTATCCCGAAGGTCGCGCGCGGCGTTTCGGCACGCACTCGCGAGAGCATCTGACGTAGCATCATCAAACTCTACATCATTACGGTTGGCATAGTGAGGGCTGTTGCGATCTGGCTGGTCACCCATTGGAAGATACTCCTTCGGAAGAAATAAACGGGTATTAGGTTACCGGGATAACGTTGAATAAATGGTGTACGCCCATATGGGTACGACCACGAGTGTGTCTAGAGCTGGTTGTAGGGAGCTAAAAAGCTTCCCTCGGGCTTCACCATGAGTAACACCTGGTGTTTGGCCGAGGGAAGCTTTTTATGTGAAAACTTGGTTGTTTTCTGTGTCTTATGCGCCGCCGCCTGCTTGGAAGATGTCGGTAGCGATCTTCTGCAGCTGCTTGTTCAGCTCAGTAAGATCCTGAGATGCTTTCTGCAGGGACTGGTGAGTGTGAGGCCAAGTCTCATTACGGAAGGTAGACGCTAGAGGACCATCCCAGTTATTGGGATCAGAAAGCTGCTGGCCTTCGTTATTGAGAGCGTTGATCTGCTCGGTGAGTCCACCGGTGATGATGCTCTGAATTTTCTGGATGGCATCTTTGGCGGCTTGGGAACTAAGGACGCGATCGCTCATGGGCGTTTCCTTTCACGTGGTTGGGTTCTGTCTTCGGTAACAGAACTACATGGTGTAGTTTAGGTTTACTTTTTGCAGGTGGTCAAGGACACCATCATGTCTTTATCAAATCTTTATTTTTCGTGTCGCGCCGCCTGCAGAGCCAAAATAGGTCAAGACCCCGCTGTTTATATAGCGAGAACAGGTCATTCACACAAAAATTCTAGGTAATTGAATGTGATGAAAATATCTAAAATATGTCACATATTACACTTGTAAAGTATTTCTATACAGTAGCATTTCAAAAATTTTTATAGTTACCTGCCGAAATAAGTACCGCGTATCGCATGTGCAGACGGCGGGTCGTTTTTCGCCCACTGTTGGGCACTACTAACGTTTCACCTCTTGTTAATGATGCTGGGGGTAGCGTGCGTGAGGCTACCAGATATACTGCTGAGACTGTCGCGTACCAGAAGGAGTTCAAAACGAGCGATATGGGCGAGAAAGCGCTGTCGGGGTTCGGTAAAGATATGGTGAAGTCTGGTTTGAGAAGTGGGACTAAGATGGATGAGTCTACTGCCGCTCTTAACCGCGCACGTTTGGTTAATTCTGTGCAGACTACGCAGGCTGCCATGACGAAGGCTAAGGATGGTATTCAGACCGGGATACGGAACCTGTATACGCCTCCCATCCTGCGATAGACACTAAGCACGAATATTCCTAGAGGGGGCATCTATGGTTTCAAAGGAATAGCTATGTTTCTGATGCCGTGCATGGAGTTTTATGAATTGGGTTCATTGGCCAATGGTGTCTGCAGGAAGGAATAGTTGGGAATGGGAGATAAGAGAAAAAAGGATATTAAAGACACTATAGTATCGTTCTTATTTTTTGCTGTAGTTTTTGGTGTTGTGTGGTCTTTATATTATTTTTTCTCGCGTGATGATAGTGCGGGGAATTATAAGTATTGCACCCTCGAGCATGTTGATGTGCACGATCGGGGTGGTCTGGTCTCGGGGAATACGGATTATAAGCGTGTAGCAGATTTTAAGACAAAAGAGTGTGGGAATTTGTATATGACAGATTCCCCGGATCCTGGTCGGTCGATGGATGATTATGTGGGGTCTTTGGAGGTTGGTGGGTATTACAAGGTGACTCTTCTTAATGTTCAGATGCCGGATGCTAAGACTGTTTCTGTGACAAGGTTTGAAAAGGCAGAACGACCTTCATAAAAAAGGGAGCAGGGATTTGAGGGAAGGTAGGTTGTGGTGCCTCCTGCATTGATTGGGTTGTTAGCTAAATTGCCGAAAGAGCGGTTCCAAAGATGCCTAAGGGTGTTAGGAGAGGTATATGAAATACTCTGATGATACGAGCAATGAAAATATCAATGACCCTTCCGTCATGGATCGCTCTAGCGCACGTCAGTACCTTGTGTTTGGGTTGCTGCTAGGAATACCGTCGTGTGTGGCAGCCCTTTTAGGGATTGTACTTTTGATAGCGGATACCAAGAATAACTTGGTCAGTAGTCTTTCCATGATAGGAGTCGGTGCTTTTAACACTGCGCTTGCTGTTTTACTGTTTTTGAGCGGTTATAAGGCTCTCAAGCCTCAGAAGGAGAAATAGTCCTGGTTTCTGATTCTCTGCAGATCGCGGCGATTAAGGTGCAGAATTATGATTATAGTCAGTTGGTTACTCCCCCAATACTGCGGTAGAAGCTCTAGGAGTTGTCATGGCACAGCAAGGTACCCAACGTACTAAAAGGCGGAAAGGGATGGTTAGCACTGTTTTATTGATCATTGCGATCCTTTTACTTTTGTTTCTTCCGGGATATTTGGCACGTATTTTTGGTGATGATAGTGAGGGGAAGTATAAGTATTGCACGGTCGAGAAAGCCTGGGCAGAATACCGTGCTGGCGGTGATCTCTCAGGCAATACCGACTATACCCGGGTAGGGTGGGTTGAGACTCGGGAGTGTGGGAAATTAGCGCTTTCAGAGTCCCCGAATAAGGATCAATCAATGGATGATTATATGGCCTCCATTGAACCGGGAGGGTATTACAAGGTGTACTTGAAGAATGTGCAGCTTGGTTCTCCGGGGCTGACATCGGTGACTCGGTTAGAGAAAGCGGAGCGTCCCTCATAAAGGGGTAGGTTTGCCGGGTTCTAGGAGAAAGGTAGGTTGTGGTGCCTCCTGCGTTGATTGGGTTGTTGGCGGGTCTTTTCGTTCGGAATGTTCCCTCGCTGAAACGTACGATGGGTCAGCCCGTGCTCGGGGTCAAACAACACCGACCTAAGCTTGCTTTCATGATTAGCTATGCATGTTTGATAGGAATATATGCCATACCTACCTATCACTCGGTAATAAAAGGTTTTGATATAACGTTCTATATCATCACAACCGTTCTGGCAGGTCCTTTAGTATTTTCTATGGTGAATCATTGTCATGCGTTTTATATCCAGCAAACCGTCTCGGGGGTCTACTGGCGCAATTGGCGGTGGAAGATCCGGTATATGCCGTATGAGAGTATCAGCGAAGTACTGTTGCAAAGTAATGGGAAGAACGGGTACCTGAGGGTACGCAGCCGCAATATCAAGAGGGTACGGCTGAGTTTTGATCCGTGGCAGTTTGATGTATCTATCCTGTTTGCGATGGTTTTGTCTCGGGTGGAGCATAAGGAATGGCCACAGGACCTGAACGCGCAGCAGGTTGAGGAGTTGGTGGCTGGGTTTGGGTCGTATGAGAAGATGTTTGGGTGTATTGAGCGGTTGGCGTATGAGAAAAAACTCAAACTAGACTAACTGAGTTAGCGCCTATGACCCCGTTTCGTTTGGGAAGAGCTCAAAGAAAGCGGAATCCTTGCCCCTGGGGTTGGTCGCGATTATGTGCGGTCACAGTTGTATTTCAAATTCTAATCAGGGAGTTTTAGTGAGTCTCATTGACCTTACAGATATACTATCGGCAATACCCGACCTTATTGGCGACATCATATCCAGCCCAAGCAGTAAAAAGCGTAAACGTTCTGCCATTGCAAAGAATATCGAAAATATTCCTGATGATAATATTGAAAAATTTGCAAAATCCATCATACCCAAGAAACGACGAACTTCCTTAATTTTATTTATAGTGGGAGCAGGTTTATCCTTGCTTTCTCTCGCAATATTTATATTTACAATCTACTTATATTTTGAAGATAAAACCCTGGACTCTACAGATATAGCAGGATTAATCATGTATCCCATCCTTATAGCATGCGGTATTGTAGGAATGCGAGTTGGAGGCTGGCCCTATACGCATTTCAGGCTGCAAGGGTTCACCTACAGAGATAAACCGTTTAAGAGCACCCACTTACAATACGATGAAATACTGGGATACACTTACGTTCAAGAACCCAAAGAGAAAATAACCTTATATCACAAAAATAATAGTGTGACACTATCTATCGGCAGTCAAGATTTTTCATATCTGATGAGCCAGATAATCTTCCGTCAGACTCATGGAAGGTGGGCCGTGATGAACGCGCGGGAAGACCTGCGAGAGGTTATATACGCTATGGACGACAGCATTTATGCACAGTGGCTCATCAACCATCCCAAAGCTATGTTTTCCTGAGCATCCAGGAATACCGTCCAGAGGTGAGTGCCCACAGATTTCATTCAGTACCTATAGAAACCTACGTTTACCCAAGTGAGAGTACTGTTCTTCTGAAAACCTGATAGTTACACACAGAAACTATACTGATACGTGTAACTATTGCGCACCTTCTACCCCTAAAAGGTATCTCTGATGGACCTTGAGACCAGGATCTATAAATACAGCCTCATGATCGGAGGGGCACTACTCACGGTATTATTTCTCCTTTGCACCATAGTCTATATCTTTATAAGTCAAGAGCTAGGCTGGGGGGCGTTGATGTTTGTGAGTATGCTGATCAGCATCGGGGTGTTCTATATTGGTTGGGATACGGGCCGGAACCGCCCAAAAGAGCAGGAACCTGAAGACCAAGAAATCACTGACGTAGAGCATCATCAGGAATCATAACCAGCATCTAATATTGGCTAGAGATATGGTCATGTAATTCTGCGTGAGTGTATCCTCTGCTACTTTCTGCCAGCGACAAAAAGTGTAGTGTAATGAAGGGTATTGGGTTATGGGTCCTGCGTTCTACGGCCTGCTCGGTGGGTTCCTGGTGAACATCATGCCCGGGACCAAACGTAAAAAGGACTAGAAACCCTAAATGTGGAACAGCATCGCCCACCGATTGCCTATATCATCAGCTACGGGATACTCTTCATCGCCTTTATAGCTTTCCCTATATATATTACGACATGAAATATGGTCGTTTTTATGTAGAGGCTCATATTCTTAGTCTTATTGGTTTTGGTATACCTGGTTTTATTTTTGTGGCTCATTGTCATAACTATTACCACTGCTTCACGGAAACCGGGATCCGCTGGCGTAACTGGCGACGCAAAGTCCGGTACTTTGACTACCACAGCATCTACAAAGTCACCTATGAGCAAACCAGTAAGAACGGGTGGGTGAAGATCAGAAGTACCCAACTGCCTCAACGTATCAAGTTGGGGTTTGATACGAATCAGTTTGATGCGACGATTCTTTATGCTCAACTGCAGTACCGCCTGGAGACTGGGGTTTGGGTGCAGGTGTGGGAGGATGAACGATTCCAGCAAATCCTCTCTGGTAGGCCGGGGGTACGGTTTTTACAGGATCATGCTTGGGTCAAACCCCTCGAATTCCCCCGTGAGTCCGACCAGACTTTCGAGGGTAAAAGTTAACTTAAGTATGGCGAGTCCTGCCTTACCGGGGTTGTTGGCTAGTCTTGCTACTAAGAAGGCACTTCGCTCAAGCGCACCATGATTCAACATCGCAGGAGTCCGTCTGTGCCCCTATGCCAGGTGCCACAACGTACAACGCTGGTACAGCCTCTATCACCGTAATGTCGTAGCAGACCATGACGATTTGGTGCATCCGACAATAATAGTAAACCTATATAAAAATATATTATATATTTATAATAATTAGATATATATAATTTATTATAAAATAATATTTGAAAATTTTACACTTGTATATTACCAAGAACGCCGTAATATTACGACACGCGGGAAAAATTATGCATATAAAGGTTTTGAAATACCCAAAAATTATGAACACTGATTCTTATCTTGTAATTCATGATAATAACTATGTTCAACTATATATTTGAACATAGCTTTATTTAAATAACATTTTAATAACAAGGCTTTAATATCCTTGACCCTCACTAAAAAGCAAACATAAACTACACCATGTAGTTCTGTTACCGAAGACAGAACCCAACCACGTGAAAGGAAACGCCCATGAGCGATCGCGTCCTTAGTTCCCAAGCCGCCAAAGATGCCATCCAGAAAATTCAGAGCATCATCACCGGTGGACTCACCGAGCAGATCAACGCTCTCAATAACGAAGGCCAGCAGCTTTCTGATCCCAATAACTGGGATGGTCCTCTAGCGTCTACCTTCCGTAATGAGACTTGGCCTCACACTCACCAGTCCCTGCAGAAAGCATCTCAGGATCTTACTGAGCTGAACAAGCAGCTGCAGAAGATCGCTACCGACATCTTCCAAGCAGGCGGCGGCGCATAAGACACAGAAAACAACCAAGTTTTCACACACCCACATACACAAAGCTTCCCCTGGTACAGACGTTACACCCGTCTCATAGCCGGGGGAAGCTTTATATCCCATGAAACTTTGCAGAAAATCTGCATAAGTACATTCTTTATTTCTTTTCTACTGTTAAACTCACTCACTCTTCACCGATACAAAAATATTCTTTCGAGACGAGGTTTTTGCCATGCCTATTCCCTCACCGATACCCAGTTCAAGCTCACCGAGTTATTGGATATCGCCCGATGACCCGCATACCCCTTCCTCTGGCACTACCTCGCAGTCATCACCAATCGTGGGAGACCACCACAAAGTCAGTGATACATTCCAAAACCAACATTCTCATGCCTCGGGCACGATTTCCGGTGATGCCGCCGGAGGGTCTGCAAGCGGAAACGTGCAGCAAGATACCTTCGCGCCTTCAGACCAGCACAGCCCAGATCTGGCGCAACAAGAACCCTGGGCAAACCAGCCCCAGCATACTTTTCCGAACCCGCAGCAGGGCTCCGATGCATCAACAACAGCGAGCAGCCCTATAACCAGCGAAGGTTCTGGTGGAACGACATCACAGTCTTCACCTATCGTAGGTTCTCACCCTGACTCTGCCGCGCCACCAACCGCAAGCAACGCCGTTTATGGGGGCAGCGGTACCCCTATCGAGGAAACATCGGGCAACGCCTCGCCGCAGAGTTCCGCTAGTGCGCCCGTCTCCACAGGAAGCACAAGCTCTGCTGGAGGCGACTCTGGGGGATTTCAGGGAAGCGGGTCTTCAAGTTCCTTTGACGATTCTTCGTCCACTCAAGGGTATTCTGGAGATTTCCAAGGGAGCGGGTCCTCAAGCTCCTTTGATGGACCTTCCTCTTCAACAGAGGGATACCCCCAATCTAGCGGAGACGCTTCCGGTTCAGCCCCGCTTTCCGGTTTCAATGGGGCTGGAGCCACCATAGGTGCCGCCACTGCGGCAGGCGCTGCTGGAGGACAGGCCCCTACTCCGCTGTACAAAACCCCAGGACATGCCCAAGACAGTAATAACGGGTGGAATAACTGGCCTACTTATATTCCAGAGGACACTATTGCAGGTCAGCCATACCAATGTGCTCAACCTGGTTCCTACAGCAACGATAGTGGTGACGCTCCTACTGTGGGGGTATCCGGCGCGAACAACGCCACTTCATCCGTTGATTTTTCAAAAGAAGCTAAAGCTCAAGACAATGTTAAGTTTAGTAATGCCGCCGCAGACACTTTAAGGCAAGCTCTTAGGACTGCGGGCAATAATCTCACGAAATCCTACGGACAGGCAGGTGGGGGTGGCTCTTCCGGCGGACGAGATCAACAATTCACCGAAAGCTGTGCAGATTTTACTGGGAAATATTCAGAAGAATTTAAAGATAGGCATGAGCAACTTAAAGCAAACGCTACCAACGTTGCTGCAATGCTCTTATACGCGGCAGACCTTGTTGACTATTTCAAGGAATGTGTGGCCCGCGAAAATCGGAACCGTCAACGCGCTCGTGATTGGGACGACCGTTGGTTTTGGGAAAGGTGGGGCAACTCCATAGAAAGCATTTGGAATGACGATGTAGGCCCTGGCTATGAAGGTGCCCCCGCCAAACCTGTTGCGCCTTCAAGCATCGCTGCCCCCGCAGCTCCAGCGCCAAGCTCTGGGGTAGGAACTTCTTCAGCTATACCAGAAAATTTGGACGTATATGTTATTCGCTGCAACGATGACACCAATACACACGATAGGGAATACAGGGCCATCAATGACGCCTTTGCGGCTTTTAATGCAGCACGTGACACATCCTTCGGAACTTTAGATATATCCCCAGCTATGATGGGTCTGCAAACTCTCAATGAGCAGAGTGGTCTCGTCACAGATTGGCTCCATAAAGTTGCTCAAGCGTTCCGTGACGCTGGTGCAAGTTCTGGACACCCAGTGGCTCTTGCCGACAGCACTTTGGACGCTCAGGTAGGCCCACAAGTTTCTATTAATCATATTGATGTCACACTTTCCCAGGTTTCTGGTGAAATACCGACCTCTGGGTTTGCGAATGATCCGGTGAACGTGGCGACAGGTAACTTTATCGAACCGGAAACTGATCTGGTCTTCACCGGGACGGTGAGTGAGTCTACGTTGTCGTTGACGCGTATGTATAACAGTCTGGCGGTCACCCATGCGGATGAGGTTCCTTCGGGCGTGTTCGGGCTTGGCTGGTTCTCGACCTTGGATACCCACCTGAGCTTTGGGGACGAGCAGGCCTCGTGGTTTATGCCTGACGGGCGTGAAGTACTCTTTGATCGGGAAGGCGAAGGGTTCGCCCGCGCCGCCCGGGAGCCGTGGTGGCTGACGAAGGTTCCCGCCACGGATGAACTGTTTACCCGGGTGCGCGATGCGCAGGTGCACGCCTACGAGCAGGCTACAGTCACGGGTGGTTCTGCTGTGGTTCCTGAGGTCCCGTTTGTGTGGATGGTGCACAATAACCAGCACGAAGCGTATTTCTATGCGCCCTCTGGTGCGCCGGTGGCGCGCCGACAGGGGCACCTGAGCAGCCTGACAGTGTTTATTCTGGCTGAGGATGGTGCCGTGACGGATCTGGTGCATCCGGTGGCGCATCGCGGTGTTCATGTGAACTATGAGCCCGCTGAGGAAACCGGTGGCGTGCGCCCAGCGGCGGCATTCACATACAACACCATTGGTGAACGTGCCGGGGAACCGGTGCAGAACGTTGTCTATTCCTATACCGAAGCTGCTGAATCCAGTGCCTCGGTGCAGGTATCTGGCTTGCTCACCGGAGTAACAACCGGTATCGGAACGCGTACGTATACGCATACTGAGCGGGGTTTGATTCACCGGGTGATTAGCGTGCGCGGCGATCTTGAGGTCACGAACACCTATGATGATTCCGGTCGTGTGATAGGGCAGATTAGCGAATACGGGCGAGATATTTCCTACCAGTACACCCCAAATGTCACAACCATTATTGCCGATGCTGATACCGGCAATAATTCAAACCTGTGGGTCTCTGATGCCAAAGGGCGTTTGCTGAGCGTTACGGCGACTGACGGTACGCGCATGTCGATGAGCTATGATCGGTTCAGCAACCGGATCAGCATTACCGAGCGTGACGGGTCACGAACTGTGCGTGTCTCAGATGAGCGTGGTCATATTAAGCGTGAGCGTACCCCCGAGGGTGCCGATTACACCTACAGGTGGGATGAGCAAGATCGTTTGCTCTCAGTGAGTGTGCGTGATGCCCGAGATGTGAAAAACCTCAGCGAGCCTATGCCGGTGCACTCGTATCGGTACGAGGAAGGTACCCTAGTGGTGAATCCGAGCCCGGTAGCTGTTCTTGATGGTGCCGGAGAAGCTACCACGTGGGAGTATTCCCCCGAAGGCGATATCCTGAAAATTAGCGACCCAACAGGTGTGTACATTACCCTGGAGTATGATGAGCACCACGATATTGTTGCATTAGGTGATGTTGCTGGCAATACTACCCGATTTACCCGAGATATCGCTGGTCAGATAACCTCTGTCACAAACCCGCTAGGGGCCACTACCACGCTTGAGTACAACGAAGCAGGTGTAATTTCTGCCGTGATAAATCCGCTGGGTGCCAAGTGGTCATTTGTTTACCCCGAGTCCCCTGTTGGTGATGGCACCCCCTACATGGCTCGCGAACAGTTACAAGGTCGTACCCGTAATTCTGCAGTTGGCACATTGCCCAGCGCAGTCATTAACCCTGATGGGGCAACTGTTGAGTTCACTCATACAGCAGGTGGGGATATCGCGACCGTCACAGATGCGGCCGGAGGTATAACCCGGCGTGAGTACGATACTTTCGGGAACCTGGTGAAGATGATCACCGCCGGAAACCGGGTGTGGGAGTATTCTTGGGATGGTTTGTCCCAGTTGATTAGCCTGACTGATCCTACTGGAGCCATCACGCGGTTCGAGTACGATCATGCTGGAGAAATCACACAAATCACGGATGCGACGGGGGTTATTTCCCACCGGTCGATTGACCGGCATGAGGGTATTGAGTCTGTTGCTGGTACCGGTGAGGGTCTTTTCTCGTCGGCGTTCTGCAAGGTGGATGTTCTTGGGCGGGTGACCGAAATCGGCCAGCAGGATGGTGCCTCCACCACATCTGCGTCCTCCTCAAACGGTACCTCTGAGGCGCCTATGGGCGCCGGTGCTGCCGGTGCGGGGGTTGCCGGGACGGGTATCCCGCATGGAGTATCCTCCTCTGCTGAGGCTATCGCAGCCGCTGAGACTGCCGGTGCCCCCTCACAGCCAACAGGTCGGCAGATGTTTACGTATGATGCTGCTGGGAATATCGTTGAAGCCCTGGACGCTAATGGTGGGCTCACACGGTATGTACGTGATGCCGCTGGACGTGTCACCCGCATTATTAGTGCTGCGGGCCGGTTTACCGATTACACCTACGACACCTGCGGAAGGCTGTCCTCTGAGCGTGTGGGGCTTAATGAGCCTGTGCGGGTGACCGATCCCGTCACCGGGGCGTCCTCGTGGGAAGAACCGACCCGGTGGGCTGTAACGACGCTGGTGTATGATGCTGCCTCGCAGGTGATCGAGCGACACACCCCTGACGGGCTTGTGGAAAAGATGACTTATGATGCCGCCGGGCGGTTGATAAAGGTTCAAGCAGGTCGCCGCGTTGCCACCTATACGTGGGATGCGTGCAACCAGCTGGTGCGGGTGCAGGATTCCACTTTTGGTACCCGCCGCTACGCCTATAATGAGCTCGGTCACCTGGTGCGGGTTACCGACGGCTTGGGAAATAGGACATTCTTCGCCTACGACGCGGACGGGCTGCTGACCTCAGTGACGGATCCGACTGGGGCCATCACCGAGTACGAGTACGATGCCGCCGGACGCATCCTTGAGGTTGCGAAAAAGCCTCACCCGGACAGCGCCGTTACGACTCCGGCTATTCGCACCACCTATACGTGGGATGCCGCCGGGCGCCTGCTGTCCGAAGATGACGGGGTTCGTACCCGCTCCTTCGAGTACGATGCCCGCACGGGTGATCTGACCCGCACGCTCATCGACGGCTCCCTAGCTGCTGAGTACGGCACGGGTAAACCCGCGCTACCGGGATCAGCAATTACGTGGATGAAGGATCACACCGGGGATACCCCGGTGACGTACCGGCGTGTCTTTGATGCCACCGGGAACCTGATCGAGTACACCCGCCAGGTCGATCGGATCGAGAATACCAGCGATCCCGGTACGGCTGAGGCCCTGGAGACGTTCACCAGTACAGGTTCGTATACGCTCACCTATGCGTATGATGCCGATGGGTTCCGCACGATGATGCTTACCCCCTACGGGTCTTCCCAGTGGGTGCTTGATGGTGCCGGACGCCCGATCCGCTCAATCAACACCGCCTCGATTGCTGACCCTGGTGTGCGTGAGCGCGAGTCGGTCATTGGGGAGTTCTCCTACGATGTGATGGGGCACCTGGTACGTGCTCAGGTCGGCGAAACGATCTCGACCTGGGATTTCGATCAGGACGGGTTGGTGTCCTCCTATGAACACACCAGCGAGCAGGGCGATGAGAACACTGCTGAGGGTGTGCAGGTGATCCGGGACCACACCGGCCGGATTATCGGGCTTGATTCCACTGCGACCGGGCTGGTGATGTACTCCTATGACGAGGCCGGACAGCTGACCGGTGCTCGCGCTGACGGGTATGAACTCACATGGGTGTATGAGGATGGACTCATGGTTGCCGAACGCCTCTACCACCATGACACCACCGAGGACGAGACCACTCAGGGCAGGGTTCTGCTTGGTGAGCGTCAGTTCATCTATAACGGGCTCAACCAGCTGCTGCACTGCACCACGATTGAACGACCTTACACAGTGGGTGAGGGTGTTTCTGCCGCGTGGGTGAGTACCGAAGTGTCCTACACCTATAACGCAGCCGGACAACGCACCGGGCAGAAGAGCGTCACCTCGGATGGTGTTATCCAAGAACGCACCTATACCTGGGGTATCACCGGTGCTCTGACTACCGTCAGCGATACAACTACCGACGTTCATGGTGCCGAGGTTCCAGGGCTGTGCTCACGTCTTCGGATACACGCCGACGCTACCGGGGTTGCCACCGCGATCACTGGTAACGATCGGGTGACGGTGCCGCTGCTGTGGGATCCGACCTCTTCTGCCCCGCATCTGCTGGGGGCCGGAAGCATCCCGGCTGCAGGGGCTGACGGCGGGTTCTCCCAAGCGGCAGTACCGGGCGGGTTTGACCCCTGGAGTGTCCCCGGGGTACCCAACACCGGGAATATGGTCGGTTTTGGTGCCCTGAGCGCCCCCGGTGCTGCTGCGTTGCAGGCCCCGGGTCTGCCCAGTGCGCTCGGCGCTCCTGGCATTTCGGGTGCATCCGCGCTGCTTACCAGCGTGGGACTGCCAGAAGGTGTGTCCTTCACCGGCTCCGGCACACTCGCGGTGGGCGGGCTTGCGCTGATGGGCGCACGAGTGTTTGACCCATCGTCGAAGAAGTTCCTCTCCCAAGACCCGTTGCCGCCCATCGTAGGTGCAGGCTGGTTCGCGGACTCGTACTCATTCCTAGGACATGACCCTGTAGGCATGATCGACCCTTGGGGAACAGCTCCATTAAGCCATGAGGATTTCAAAAAATACGTTGATACACAGAATACACAGACTTTGTACCATATTGCTGGTGCAACCATTATGGCGGTAAGTCTTGTTTGCGGTCCCGCTGCCCCGTATGTTGCTATCGCAGGGGCAGGTGTTTACGGCGTAGGTGATGGCACCAAGATGAACGCTGACGGGACGTATGATAAAGGCTCAATGATTAAGGGAGGCGTTACGCAGGCAGCAATCCAAGCAACCACTTTTGGACTTGGGAAAGCAGTCACCGCTACGGGCGTAGGTACCATGATTGGTAATGGAACGAGTAAGGCAGCTACCTATGTCGGTTCTAAACTTCCAGCAGTTTCAGGTGTTACCACTAAGCTTGCCTCTGAAACCGGTAAAAAGTATGCCACTGAAGCCTTTGCGAGTGGTGTGACAAACAGTGCCGCAAATACTCTTGGCTATATTAAAGATGCTGACCACCCTACTGTGGCGGGGGCTACTGTAAACGCGGTAACGGGCTTTGGTTCTGGGGTGCTTACCCACGGAATTGAGCAAAAAGTCAACTCTGCCCTGCCGGAGATGAAAACTCCTACAACCTTACCCGGTAAGGTGAAATACTCCCTGAGGCAGGAAGCTGTATCTCGTGGATCAAGCCTGCCTGGAGCAAGTTTACTAGAGCAGCCGGTTCAGGATAAGACGGTCGCCCACGACCAGAACGGCAAGGATTACAGTTACTTGAATAGCGTCGGGACTGGGGCCTATAACAAGGTCGTGGGTACTGGTATCGACAACATAGCAACCGGAACAGGACTCAAACACCTTGAAAATGATCACGGACGTTATGGAGTGCATTATGGTGCAGAGCCAAATGAGGGTTTCAAAGATCCCGAAACCTCAAAGACTCCACGGCATCAGAAAGGAGTAGAGGGTCCTAGGCATCGTAAAGAAGGCCCGGCTAAAGGACCAGCCACTTCTCACCGGGCACCTGGCGGCTACAATACGGATCTTAACAAATAAATCAGATGGTTTGTTGTTAGTCCACGAATGACGTTTTCGGTCTGTATATACCCTGTATTGTGGGTGTGTACAGACCGAAAACTTAAGGTGGTTGTGATGCTTCGTGACCGCCCCGTACTTATAAGATAAGAATAATGTCTGCATTCCTGATATATTTCATCTGCTCCTTCCTCTTTATCATCTTCTACATCACCCGGGACGAGATACGCCGCGCCCGCGATAAACGCAGCGGAGCCCTCGTCAAAAGACTCCCCCGCTCAGAGCCCTGGGTCTGGAGCATCTATATCCCAGTGTTCACCGGAATGAGTATATACATGCTCACCCATCTTGCAGAATTCCAAACAATACTTGTGGTTTTTTCTGTTGGGGCCGTCCTTTTCGGTTTGATTGGTATGTACTACTACGAAACCAAATACCTCAGGTTCAACCCCGATAACACCATCACCTACCGAGGACTCACCGGGAAACTCCGCACCACCCCCATCACCGCCATCAACGAATACCAATACACCCCAGAATCTAACCGTCCCGACAACGACGGCACCGACCCCGACAGCATCTGGCTCTGGAACGACAAAGGCTACACCATCGCCGCCTACTCCCCACGCGGCATGAAAGAATACACCATCCCCGCACACCTATACTTCCGCTGCACCCAAGACCGCTGGGCAGACCCCAACAACCCCCACGACATGCAAGAAATCACCTGGGCTATCGAACACTACCCCCGCGTCATCGACTTCCTCACCGCAAACCCCCGCATCACCGGCATGGCCACCGGAAACATAGAACCAAAACTCAACTAGGTGCATGCTGACCGATACAGAAAAGATCCCTCACGATAACACATATCGTGAGGGATCTTTTCTGAGAAAACGCTCTGCGCTACGATGCCATCTTTGACTGAATCTCAAGGTCGTCGGGGCATACCGTCTGTGCCAGCGCAAGGGCACCTCCCACCGCCACATAGCCGCGGCCCGTGGTAAGCGCCACCGGGGAACGCCGCGGCAGGTTCAGCGAGAACATATCGCCGTCGTAGTCAATATGCGGCTGCAGAAGCACACCGGTACGCGACTTACGCACCGCCTTCGTCCAGTGCGAATACATGGTGCGCAAATCACCAGGCTTACCCGCTGCAATAATGCGTATATACGGAGATTCCGCCTTGATAATATTGGCGATGCCCTCTTCAGCATCTTCAATGCGCTCCGCATCGTCAATCAACAAGAGTACCGGCTCCTCGATAATTTCCAGTTCGGCAGCAAGCGAAGCAATATCCTGGGCGGTGGTTGCCTTCCGATCAAAATCACGATGCGCCAGCGGCGAGCGCCTGGTACACATAACCCACACTTGGGCGTTCGTTTCGCCGCGGTCGCGCTGTTTTATGACGGAGTCAGCAATAGCCTGAAGTAGGGTCGATTTGCCGGAACGTGGTGATCCGCCGATGAGTGCGTGTTCACCTTCGTAGAGTTCCAGTGCAACAGGCTTGAGGTTGTGCTCGGCAATACCCACCGGAATAATCCAGTTTTCGCCGCCGATGGAGGGTTCAACGCCCAGCTGTGATAGGCGCACAAGAGAGGGCAGCTGGCCGATAACATCGGGTTTATCGACCGTGCCCCAACGCTGGACGACTTGCTGAACGGCATCTTCGAGGCTCATCTGTGGGTGTGCAACCTGGATCTGCCTGATGCTTACGCTGTCGACGCATCGTCCGGGGACTGATGCGGGAATATCCGGTCCCTTGATTTTGTAGTTGGAGTAGTCGTACGTATCGGAGAGATGGAAGAGCCAGCGCTGCTGGGTTACATCATCAACGGCGGAGGGAATGCCTTTAAGGCGGCTTGTTGCCATGATAATGTGCATGCCCAGCGCCGGGCCGTCTGCGTAAACGCGGTGGAACGCACCCAGGTAGTCGGTTCCGGTGTAGTCCATGAATTCGTCGCGCAGGGTGCCGTAGCCGTCTACGAGGATGATGAGGTCGCGGTTGCCGCGTGGGTTGGATCGGCGGCGTTCCATCTCGTTCATGAGGTGCCGCAGGAACCTTGTTTGCCTTTCTTTAGAGCCTTCGCCGGGGCCTACATAGGCGCTCACATGCGGCAGGTCTTTCAGGGGTGCTAAGGTTCCTGCACCCATGTCAAGGATGAGCATGTCGAGCTGATCCGGGGGTGTGTTGAGGCACAGGGTGAACGCCATGGAGGCTAGCCCGGTGCTGGTGCCGCTGCCGGGGGTTCCGACCAGGAGCATATTACTTACCTGGATATTCCATCCGGCGGGTACCTGAACCTGATCTTCGGGAATATCGGCGAGACCGAAGAAGACGGTACTGCCCTGAACGGTTCCCACGATCGGAGTATCACTATCTGCGGGTGCGGGTTCGTCAATTCCGTAGAGGGGTTTATCGAATCCGTTCAGCGGCAGGTTATCGCCGAGCGCTTCGGGCCAGACTTTGCGCGGCGGGGCATAGTGCTGCTCGTGGTTGGCTTCGACGATAGCGTCGATCAGGTTGTCAAGGTCGTTCGCATCGGTCTTCTTCGGTTTCGGCAGGGCACGCGGTGCAGAGGGAATGCCGAAAACGCTTGTCGAACGCATTTCGATGGGGTCTCGTTCGACAACGCCGCTGTACCCGGTTACCAGCGCGGTCTGAATGGGGGTGATGTCGGTTTGTCCCAATTTGATGTAGGCTCGGCCCATCTGCGAGCGCTCAATAGATGCGGCATCCGGCACTTCAATCACGTTGGAGGAGTCTTCTTTGGACTGCACGCGCAGCGCAACACGCAGGTTGGTGTTCGCCAGGATATCGTTGTTCACCACGCCAGCGGGCCGCTGGGTTGCCAGGATCATGTGCACGCCAAGGGTACGGCCCACGGCACCGATGCTCACGAGTGAGGTGAGCACATCGGGGAAATCCTTGGCGAGCATGGCGAACTCGTCGATAACGAGGAGCAGGCGCGGCATGGGTTCTGGCGGGTTGGTGGCGTGGTATTCGATGATGTTGTCGACGCCTTCACCCACGGAGGCGAAGAGCCGCTGTCGCCTCTCCATTTCAGCTTCGAGACTGATCAGCGCACGGTTTGCGAGCTGTTCGTCGAGGTTACTGATGGTGCCGATGGTGTGCGGCAGCCGTTCACAGGCTTTGAACGCCGCGCCGCCCTTGAAGTCGATCAGAATGAAGTTGAGGCGTGTGGGGTCGTTATGGGCCGCCAGACCAGCGACGAGGGATCGCAGGAATTCACTCTTGCCCGAGCCCGTGGTACCGCCGACGAGACCGTGCGGACCGTCTTTGACGAGGTCGAGGGTGTACACGCCTTGGTCACCAACGCCGATTTCGGTGCTGTATCCGGTGGATTTCTGCCAGGTGTTAATAATCTTTTGGGCGGTAGGCGGCGTGCCGATGCCGGTGAGCTCGGGCAAACGCACCAGCCCGGGCAGACCCGCACCGGGGATGATGAGCTCGGGGTCGTCGAATTCTGCGAGCATCCGCGCCAGTTTTGTGACGTAGTCAAGGTCAATGCCGCCGATAATAACGTCGTTGACGGTACGGCGTTTCTCGGGTTCATAGAAGGTTGCGGCGGCGTCTTCGTCCACTGTAACAACTACGGTACAGGAAGCGGGAAGCTGCTCTTCGGACGAGGCAATCACAATGCCGAACACTTTATGCACTACTTTATCGCGGCTGGACTGAAGGTGCGGGTTTTCACCCCGACCGTACCCTAAGAGTTTACGGGCTGGGGCATCACGGCCTTCAGTGAGTACCTCAGAGTCGATCACCAGCATCAGACCGGGGGTTAGCAGCCCATCGATGCTCTGCTGCAGGTTTTTGAGCATAGCGTTGGAGTGCTCGTAATCCTGCGAAATCCATCGGCCACCCGTGGAAGATCCGCTCTGTCGGGTATGCGGCAGCCACGAGGTCCACGACCATTCGTCTTCTTTTCCGCGGTCGAAAAAGACGCCTAGGGTGAGGTCAGCGGGTCCGCAGTGAGTCACGGACTGCATGACGAGGCTGCGCGCTAGGGCGAGGGCGCCTTCCCTATCACCCACGATGCCGATAACACCGGCGTCGGTCAGGTCGGCGACCATGGGGGCTCCCATGAGCTTGGATGAGTCGAGAAGAGTTTTAATTTCTTTCTCGGGTTCCTGGCTTGAGGTCAAATCGTTCTTGGGAATCCAGGCGTAGTTGCCGTACCCCACATGCAGCGTCATAAAGTCAGAGGCTTTAAAGCGACGCTGCCATACTTCCACGCTGGGAAGCTCGATGCGCCGCGCCACGCTGGCGGGGTCGGGTGCGAGTTCCTGCAGACGCAGACGCTCATAGTCGTAGATGTCGTCGAACTTGGTTTTAACCTTGTCGAGTTCTTTCTCGAACCGGTTTTCTTCTTCTCGCTTCTCACGTTTGAAGCGCATTTTCTGCTCGAGCCACATACCAATGGCCGCTACCGGGCTGAGCAGCGCGAAAAGCGCGTAGCGGATTTCGCGCATCATGGCGACCATGGCACCGGCGAAAATCAGTGGCGCAAGTACCGTGGCGATACTGAATTTTGAGGGTTTAGTAACGTTCTTCCGCTTCGGTATTTTGACGGTATCCGATTCGGGCATGAGCGCCGCGCGCGGCGGACGGTTGAAGGGTGCCGTGCGGCTGGGGGTCAGGTTGGGAAGCGATCCTGCGCGCGGTGCCAGGGTTTCGGTGAGCTGCGGGCGCACAAGCAATGCCACTCCCCCGGCGTAGATAACGGCTTCGTCGTCTACTTCTACCCCATCTTCGCCCAGTTTTGCGCCGTTCACATAGGTTCCGTTGGTGGATCCCGAGTCTTTGACGAGTACCCCGTCATCGGTCTGAGTGACGGTGAAGTGTTCCCAGGATGCACTCTCGGTTTCCAGCACAACATCGGCTTGGGGGGAACGCCCCGCCACGAGGGCGCGACCACTTGGCAGGGGCAGGATGCGCCCCGCATGCAGCCCGCCCGCGACGGTGATAGACCATCCGTGAATGGGTTCGGCAACCGGCGTGGGGGCGTATCCGATGGTGCTGCCTTCGAGCAGCACGACGGTATCCATCGTGGTGTCACCGGTGACCGGCTGGGAGTCTACATAGAGCGGGTCGTCAGCGGCTATCTCTGGGCCGCCCGCCGTGTAGACGATCTGCCGCAGCGTGGTGTTCTCCTGCCACGAATCGAGTTCGATACTTTTCTGAAAAGATTCGAGGGATATTTGGATTCGCATACTGTTCCTTTGACGATCTCACAGCCCTGTACAAGACGGCATCTTATATTCTTTATTTGGAATATATACTAGTCAATTGCTATTCATTGTAGGTTTCCGTTCGAGTTCCACGCTCTGCAAACCAGACGATGCGCGGTTCCTGATCGTTGCTCGGCTCGGGTCGCAGCCCCAAGCTCTGCTCCGTAGCATGGAGTGTCTGCACGGGCGCAGTCGTCGGGTTTTCATGAGTGAAATCAAGTGCGTCGCCCGCAATCGCCTGAGCGGCATCGAGCCTCATGCTTTCCAGCACGCGAGTGACCGCCTCCGGCTTGCGCTCGTGCACCTTATCGATCGCATAGGCAAACGCCAGCACCGCGTTGTGGGAGCGCGCATCCGCATAGGGAGCGGCGGATTTGAAGGCTTGGTCATCCTGCAGGGTCATGTAGGATGAATCCTGACCCATAACACGCACCGCTTCGAGGAAGGCGGCGAGCCCCCGCCCGGGGTCATCGGACTGCAAAGCCAAAGAGTCTGACATGTTGTACCCGACGGTCGTCAGGTTTGCCGAGACCGTGCCGCCCTCAGCCACAAGGGTTCGCGCGAAAATGGGCGATACGGCTTGCGGGCTCAAAAGAATCTGAGCCGTCACCCCGGCGTATTGCAGCTCTTTGACGATTTTGGCCTGGCGAATTGCCGAGCCCGAAACGAAGATATTCGCCGAAGCCCCGTAGCTCTGGGACTCTTTCTTGACGTCTTGTGCAAGCTCGCGCACATCGGTATCGCGGTCGTACGCATGTTTGGTGGCAACCTGTGGAATCTTCACCTCAGTATCCTTGGGAGCTATCACGATGCTCTGGGTACTCGGCTGCGAAGCCTGCACATACGCCTGCGAAAGCTGCTCGGGGTTGGGCGCCAGGCTCCAGACTCCGCGCCCAGTATCTACGCTGTCATAAACCTCAATTACCGGGATGCTGCTCTCACGAGCCGCGCTCGTCGCACCTTTAATATGCTCACCCGAGGAAGAAATAATAATCCCCTGAACGCCCTCAGATTTGAGTTTTTCGACGGCATCACGAGCCCCGTCGGAAGTTCCCTTATCGTTAGCGACTGTCAGCTGAACGGGGGTTTTGCCAAGATCCAGACGGTGCGCAGCCACCGCAGCACCCTGGGCAGGGAGCACCCATTCGGAGCCTTCCGCATCCTCGCCGTAGGTCATAATAATCCCGATCTTGGCGTCTCGATTATTGTTGTTCGGCAGCGTAATTTCCTGTGGAACAACGGGGGCTATCGCCTCGGTATCACCGGGTGCGCGCAAGGGCCGAATATCCGGTCGCAGCAGATGAGCTGCCACCACGATAACCAACAACAAGACCCCCAGAAGGGCACCCCAGCCAATGATGGTCAGGGGTACCCTTCGGGAGGTTTGTTCTTCCTCAAGCTGAGGCTCTGGGGTCACGCTACATGTCCCCAATGTGGAAGGTGTAAACCACCTTCACTTCGGCCTTACCACCGTCTGGCAGGTGGAAGGAGGGCAGTGACTTGAGCTTCTCCAAGGACGCCTTGAACTGTGCCTGCCGCAGCTGCACGGCCGCAATGTCCTCGGCACGAACGCTGGTGTAACCCTGCGCGTTCTGCGAAGCAAGCGCCAGCTGGAAGTCGGCGGCGCCAGCTTTCGCGGCGTTCGTCTTCAACGCGCCCAGCAGACCCGAACCATCGACTCGGCTATCGCCCAGGTCGAGGATAACCTTGTTGAGGTCGTCGGCAAGAAGCACGGATGCACCCGCCAGGTCGCGGCTGGCGCTTCCGGTGCGCGCATCCAGCTGTTCCAGGGAGCTCTGGGTGACCCCGTCCAAGGATGCCTTGAGGTTCTCAACCTTACCGGCGATGTCACGGCGCTGCGCCTCCAGAGAGTTACCGGCATCGCGCACGATTACATTCGAGGCTTCCGCCAGACCGTAGATCGAGCTGGTGAAGGAATTCTGAATGGAATCGGCACCTGCCGAACCCTGAGCCGATACCTGGCGGATCTCCTGCGAAATCAGGTTGTTGATGTTCTTGCTGGTTTCGTCAGCAGAGTCCTTGAATGCATTCTTGAGAGCTTCCGAAAGTTCGGAGTGCTGGCTGGAAAGTTCATCCAGGTTCTTACCCAATTCGTCGGATGCGCTAGTCAGCGACTTGAGCTTTTCATCCAGGGAGTTCGGGTCGTTCTGACGATCATCACGATCACGGTTCTGGTCGTCACCTTCGCCCGCATACGCCTTCTCAACCGAGCTGAGCGTGGAGTCCAGGGAGTTCACCTGGTCAGAGAATCCCTTGGCATTCTGCGCCAGAGGGGTGGTCGGGTTCTGCAGGTCGGTTTCCTTAATAACCTCGTCCCAAGCACGTGCCTGGTTGTTCAGGCGCTCATCCATAGCCTGCCCGTAACCTTCGGGTGCCTGGAGCTTGTCGGCAGCAAATCGGTGTGCTGCCGGGACTACAGGGGTGCCGCCCTGGTTAGCGTTGTTCCCGTTTTGGTTATTGTTCGGGGTGTTCTGGTTCTGACCGTTTTGATCGTTTTGATCGTTCTGGCCATTCTCAGTCGGGTCGTTCTGCGGGGTTACCTGCGCACCGCCCTGGCCATTCTGATCGTTCTGACCATTCTGGTTGTTATTGGGGGTGTTCTGGTTATTATCCTGATTACCCTGGTTTTGATTGTTCTGGTTACCGTTATTCCCGTTTTGGTTATTGTTCGGGGTGTTCTGATCGCCTTGGTTCTGGTTATTCTGATCGCGCTGCGGGGTTCTCGGGGTCTCACCGCAAGGCGTAGAAGTCAGGTAGGAGCGCAGACGGTCTACTTCTTCTTGCGAGAGCTTGCCGCCGTTTTCTACCGAGAGCTTGCAGAGTTCGTTAGCGATATCTTCGTTCTGCTGGTCTATAGAGTTCGAGTTTCCGCTCACGTCGTTGCGCGCCGCCACGGCCTTACTGTGCAGGCTGTTGAGCGCCTTGGTGAGCTCATCCGAGGTTTTCTTGAGCTCATCTACCGACCGGCGGCTAGATTTGAGCGATTCCGTGACGTCACCGTTCTGCTGGTGGTCTCGAATGGCTTTCTTGCCTTCATCACTCTGCAGGTACTTCGTCAGGTTGTCTATCTCGCCGCGCAGGGCACGGTAGTTCTTGTTGGCACCCTTGAGGTACTCGGGCTGCAGCTCGTTCACAAGCTTCTCACCATTAGCGACGAGGCCAATCAGGCTTGCCTGCGAGGTGACCGAAGCACCGTACAGGGAACAGGTGACCGAAGAGCCATCACGACAGACCTCGGGGCTGGGGTTGTCCGGCCCGATGGTCTGGCGCAGCGAATCCGCGAGGGCATGCTGGCAGTCGCCGCTGGCATCGGCATAGTTGTTGAGAATCTGGGAAAGCTGCACGAGGTTGCCGTATACGCTCGATCCGCCTCCGGCTGCACCGCGATCGACGGTGCATGACCCGTTCTGATGCGAAACCGAGACATTCGGAACCTGCGAGGTATCACCCAGCAGGGTATCCATCGTGTTCACGGTGCTTTCCAGCTGGCTGATGAGCTGGTTCTTGTTGCCGTCAGCAGTCTTGGCAAGGTCATCCTTGAGGGACTGAATTTGCCCGTCAAGCTCCGCCATACGCTTGGTCAGGCTCTCGCTGTTAGCCTGCAGGTTTTTCGCGGCATCCTGACCCAGGGTGTCCGAGGTGTTGTCCAGGCTGGAGCGCAGTTCGTTCACCTGCGAGCTGGCGCTGGTAATCGTCGAATCGACATTGTTCACCAAGTCGATAGTGCGCTGAAGCATCGCAACCTGGTTAGCGTCGTTCTTATTGAAACTGTTGTTGAGCACGCTCTCACCCGAAAGGTCAGAGGCGAACCCCGGCTGAACCGCAATATCGAAATCGGGTGCTTTGAAGTCCTGCGCATTCACCTTCAGCGTGAACGATGTGCTCGCCCCGGAGGTCGGAGGCGCCAGGATCGCGCCCCACTGCACGTTCGCTTTGCCGTCCCCGGTCGTGCTGATCACGCCGTTGGTTGCGCTGTCGTCCGTCTTATCGCCGGAGGTAATGATCTGGTTGGATTTCACGTTATCGAGCGAAACCGATCCTGCCACCGTAAACGGAACACCGACGAGCGCCTGGTTGGTGCGCTTGGTGCCGCCCGCATCGTAGCTTACCTCTTGGGACTTGAGCGTAAGGTTTTCGACGGTGACCTTAATAGTCAGCTCGCCGGAGTACCCGTTCAGGTCTTTCAGGTTTGTACCGGTGCCTTTGGAGCTCTGGTACTGGGTGCTGACGCGCACCGGGACGTCGTTAATAACGTCTTTGACCTTGAAGTTGATGGTCTTGCTGGAGCTCTTGTGCTCTTGTTCATTGACATAGATATTGTTGGTGTCAATAGCAGAAACGTTACCGTTGCTCGCAAGTTTAAGATTCACGTTCTGCAGCACGTGCGTGGGGTTTTGCACCTGCTGTTCGCTCTGCTGGGTCGTCTGCCCGGGCGAGGTAGGATCACTATTCTGCTGGTCTGACGAGGAGCATGCCGCAAGGAGCAAACTGCCAATGACCCCGATGGTTAAAGGCACCCGCACACAGCGGCTCTTCCACGTCAGCCGTGACTCTGACGCGTCAAAGCGTGTAGACATATGGCACTCCGGAAGGTGGCTGATTTTATGGACAGTAATGTTGCATCGTATGTGTGTGGCGTTGAGTAAACCGTTCGAGGCAACTTAAAGGTATTCTACCGCGCCATGAGTAGAATGTGCGGGAAATATGCCAATCTTAACGCTCTGTCGCACGATCAACAGATGTTCAATTACCGTGATGTAATACTGAAAGCGTTACTTTGCAGATTTGTGAAGTTACCCACCTGAACGTTGAGCTTGCACTGGGGAGCAACCGATAGGGCCGTCACATTTTTCTGATCCGCTGAAATTGATAGGTGACCGGAGCATCCGTCTGTGAAGGCGATATCGCCCGTGTCCGGCGCCAGCGAGGTAATGGCCTGGGAGGGTGTGCCGGTCTGCGGCAGCTTCATGAGCGGGTTCAGGTCGTCCTTGCCGCTGGGCCACACCGGCAGCAGGGTAACCGGTACTGCCGACTGGTTAACCACACGGTTGGGCACCTGCACCTCAATCTTCTGGATGCGCTGAATGGGGTATGAAGCCGACTTCACGTCCGGGTCGCTAATGGCGGTCTGGGTTTTCTTGGTGATCTCGCCCAGCCATTTTTCGAGGCTCTTCTGATCGGGAATATCGATATCGACCTTGGCGCTCATGGTCACGGCTGAGTTCGCCGGAATCTTAAGGTTACTCACATTCCAGGCGCATTTCGTATCCAGCCCGGTAATGGCGGCCTGGTTTTTGCGGATCTCCTCGGCCTCACTCGCCTGGTTCCACGTGGTTTGCGGGCAGGAATCGGTGCTCAGCCCGGGAATGACCTGCAGAATATCGCCGTGCAGCCCGGATTTTTGCGTCGAGTACTCAAATTTCACGGTTGCCGTATGGGACGACGGGTCATAGTCGGCCTCCAGGCGGGTGCCTAAGCCGCTCGGCAGGGGCGAATTCGTGCCTGAGGATGCGGTCCAATGCTCTTTTGGCCCCTCTTGCTTCTTCTCACCGGAACTGTTAATAAAGACGAAAACACACGCGCAGATAAGCGCCAAAATACCTAATATCGACCCCCACACGAGCGGGCGTTTGAGCTGTGAGGCAACCGTTCTCGGCTGCTCATTCTCAAATTCTTCGTCGATTTCTTCCTCTTCGACAACCGGCGCCTCAGTCACCGGGCGGATAATCGTCTGATGTGAGGCTTCACCCAGTTCGGGTACTTGGGTGCTGTAGTTATCCGACGCGGCTTGAGCGGGTGCCTGCTCGCCGCCGCGAATAACCGTGCGCTGACGACCACCGGTGCTCTGATTTTCTGAGGCACGTTCCTCATACTCGAACCGGTCAGCATCCTGGTATTTCTTGCGCAGAGCCCGAACCTGCGCCACAGCCTGCGCGGCCTGCGGGCGGTTCTTGGGCGATAGGCTCATAAGATTCTCAAGGACGGTGCGCACATCCTCGGGAAGGTGATCGCTGATCTGAACGGCAGAATCCGCATCCACCAGCGGAACGGCGCCGACCAGAAGCTCGTGCAGCATAACACCGGCGGAATAAATATCGGCTGAGGAATCCGAGCTTCCATAGGCCTTACGCTCGGGCGACATGTAGGCGGGCGTACCGTAAAAACCCTGGCTCTCCGTCTGCCCCATGAGCGTGGCGATACCGAAGTCGGCAACCCGCACCTGCTCCACGAGGGCATCACCGTAATGCCCCGATAAAAGCACGTTATCGGGCTTAATATCTAGGTGCAGAACCCCGGAACGATGCGCGTATTCCAGCGCCAAAAGCACGCGCTCGACAATGCCGAAAGCCTCGCCGGGCAGCAGATTCTTCTGCTTCTGCAAAAACTCGCGCACGCTTCCGCCATGCTGGTATTCCATGACGATCGCCAGGTTATCGCCCTCAACCACCATGTCTTCGATCGGCACGATGTACTGGTGGTGCAGCTGCGAGAGCACGGTGCGTTCGCGCACAAACCGCTCAAGAAATTCGCTGTCTTTGTGGTACTCGGGCTTGAGGAATTTAGCAGCATACAGCGCCCATGAGCCTTTACGTGAGACCGCCCAGACGGTGCCGACCGTGCCGGAACCTACCGCACGAATGAGCGTGAAGGCAGATCCTAGCGGCGCTCCTTCGCGCATGCCGGTTATTGCATCGTCCACGGTTGCTCCTCACGCTCTAGTGCTCGGGTAGGTCTCACGGCTATACCTAGTGTAACCGGCGCATCCGCAAGATTCAGCCTTTTGCTCACGGTCAGCGGGGATTTTAAGGGGGTATAAAACGGATGGCGCTCCCGGTGCTCTACCTGCCAAAACCCCTGCTCAACACGCTCTTAAACGGTTATGACCTCACCGTTTTCGCAAAAATGGTGAGGTCATAAGGCGTGATGCGTGTTCGGTGTCTTACGCCGCGGCTACTTTTGCCGACGACGGATCACCAAAACGGCACCAGTACCCAGAAGCGCAACACCCGCGATCACCACGGGAATCACGGCAAATCCGGTATGCGCCAGCGCGGTCGAGCCCGCAGATGCACCGCCTGCAGACCCTTGAACCACGCCGGATGCGCCCGAACCTGAACCGCCCGATGCGCCGTTCCCTGACGATCCGGTGACCGTGCCGTTCTCTGTAGTTGCACCAACCTGGGTACCCGCCCTCTGGGCTGTTCCCGAGTTCGCCGCTTGCTCAGAACCTTGCGGGTTCGTGCCCTCTGTACCGTTCTGCGGGGCTGCCGAGGCATCCTGCGGTTCAGTCGGGTTGTGCGGATGCGCCGCATCCGCCGGGGCATTGGGAACGCGCACGGCGCCCTGAGGGGTGCCCACCCGTGCCGAGGAGTCTTGCCCGGCATTCTGGTCGGAGGATGAACCGTCGTTTGTGCCTTTGCCCGACTCTGACGCTGTGGTAAAGGAGCATGCGTTGCTTGCCTCATTCCCGACGGCGACGGCAAGCTGCTGGACTTTACTTGTGATCTCAGTACCGTCTTTGAGTTTTGCGGTGTACTGAATGTCAAACATGTAATGCCCAGGCTCGGTAAATACCCAGTTGGCGTGCGCGTGGGTTGCGTAGTCGATCGATATACTATGTTGATTTTTGGTCGAATCCAGCAGAACCTCGGGGCCGGTCAACGACTCGGTGAAGACGCCGAATCGCGCGCCCTTCGGCATGCTGCGGGGCACAACGTGCAGGGTTACGCCGCCGTCGAGTCTGCTGTAGTCCACATCCTGGGTGCTGTACCCGGGCCAGGGCAACCCGCGCATCTGGGTTTGTGGAAGCCCGTAAAACGCGGTTCCGACCGGTCCAATAAAGTCGAGTTTGGGCGAGTTCATGTGCTCGTTGCGGCTGCGGCGGGCACGATCACTGACGGTCCACACCACGGTATCCAACGGGCGTACCACCGAGTCCGCATCTATGAGTCCGCTATCGTCTTTGAGACCCAGTTCCAGCCGGTTATCACGCAGTTGTGCTTGAAGGTCTAGGTGTCCATCGCCGATTTTATAGCGGCCGTCGATCTTGCCCGCCTCGCAGGTTGGCATGGGGGCGGGTGCCTTCGGTGCGGGGTTTTGCGTGCGTTGTGTATCCCCATCTCGCGAAGGAGTCGGGTTTGCGCTCGGCCGCTCGGGAGCCGCCGGGGCGGGGGATGCGCTGGGCGGCGCATCGTTATTGTTGGGGTCGGGACCGTTCGGGTCAGCGGAGGGGCTTGGCTGGGGGTCCGGGGTGTGCGAGTCGCCCGGCTGGGGGTTTGCGGCGGGCGCATCCGCACCCAGCGTTCCCGTGGCACTGTAATCGCCGCCGCGCTGATAATTCTGGGTGAGTTTCACCTGTGAGGTGCGGGCATTCATATCGGGATGCGGCAGCACTTTCACGATAAGCTCGCTGTTCTCAAAGTAGCTGTCTTCCCGGTAGGTGAAGCGCGCTACCCCGTTGTCGATCGTAGTTTCTATATCGAATTTGGGGTATTCGTAGTCGTTGGGGGCGTAGAACCCGCCCCGGATAAACCCGCGAACATTAGGGTCGGCGAAGGTCACCTCAAGCGTGCGGTACCCTTCCTGCGTGGAGGGCACGGTGCGCACCGTGTAGTCGCCGCTGGCGGGGGTGTATTGAGCTGTGGGAAGCACGGTATTGCGCTCATCGGGCTCTTCAACGGGCCAGTTTCCGGTGCCGTCGTCGCTGTATACGCTCTCGGCGTGCCCGGGTTCATAGGCGAGCTTATGCGAAATCCAGCGCGCGCCCTCGTTCCCGCTTGGGGTGAAGACAGCCTGCAGATGCGAGGATTCGCCGCCCATCATTTCGCTCCAGGTGGCGGTGCCGTTCTTTACCTCAAGGTCGGTGAGGAAATACCCGTTGTTGTATAGGGTGAGCGTTCCGCTGAGGTTTTTATCGGCTGCGGTGAAGGTGATGTCGCTGAGTTTATCGTCGGCGTCCTTGTTCTTCGCGGGGT
Source organism: Rothia dentocariosa ATCC 17931 (assembly GCF_000164695.2). Classification (NCBI taxonomy): domain Bacteria; kingdom Bacillati; phylum Actinomycetota; class Actinomycetes; order Micrococcales; family Micrococcaceae; genus Rothia; species Rothia dentocariosa. The sequence goes on along the minus strand of NC_014643.1, from coordinate 1,061,050 downwards.
CGGGATCGAGCTTGTGGGGTGCCACGGAAAGCACATATTTGGCGGAGTCCAGATTCCCGACGGGTGCAGCATTGTAGCGCTCAATGGTCGGTACCGCGTTCGGGGTTCCGTCACCGAGAACGGGTTTACGCCCGCCCACCTGCCACACGAGTTTTTGCGGCGGGGATTGAATGATTGATCCGTCCGTGCCGCGCGCTACCGTGCGATAGGTCACCACATAACGCCCGGGTCGTGTGAAGGTTGTGGTGTTATGCGTGTGGCTTCCTTTGCTGAGCAGCCAGGAGTGCCACCCGGTACTCGTGCTTGATAGGATGCGGTTCACATCCGCAGGTCCTTCATCGGGGTTGTAGCGAAAAAGCTCCATGCGTCCGGGACCTTCGACCGAGAGAATATCGGTCGCGTAAATGCCGTCGCGGAATTTCTCGGTAGGAATTTTGACGGATGAACCCAGCCCTGCCCAGATGGGATCGTGATTGCCCCAAGTCAGGGTGGGCGCCATGTAGAGGGTCTGCCCGGGTTCGCCCAGAAAACGCAGATTAGGTGAATCGGTGAGGGTCAGAGTGTATTGGGATGCACCGTTGCGGCCATCCCACCCCTTCCCCACCCAGTTGACGGTTTTGTCGAGGTCATAAAGATCGGCACCGGTCTTATAGGGGTTTGCTTCGTTTTTGAGTGCGAAACCGCCGTTTTCCCAGTAGGTTTTTGGGGCATCAACATGGCCCTGAGTAGTAATAATGCGCCCGTCGTCGGGTCCCGCATGCGCGGGGAGCATAGGCGATGCGCCAGCAAGAGCCAGCAGAGCTACTGCGGAAATACGAGCAAGGGATGCACTCAGCGCACGACGATGTGTGTATTTCGTGTACATGACAACCTTTCTCATTTTGCATACACAGCCTATCACTAATTGAGAATAATTGTCATAATCAAAATAGATATGTATAGTGATTCTCATAATCACACGCACCGATGCGTCGTGAACTCACACACCACACCGTCGTTGGAGGAAAACTATGCGCAGATCCGCCCCGCAAACCCCGCCGCGGGAACAACGCAGCCGCAAAACATTTACCATCATCGGAACCACCGCCCTGGGATGCACACTAGCCCTCTCCCCCACTCTGCCCGCTTTCAACACGGCACCGGCGGCGCTCGCACACGAAGAACATGGCGCAGGTGCAGCACAGGCAGAACCGCGCAGTTACACCGGGAATTACATCGTGCGCGGCGTGCATACCGAACTGCTCAACGCCGAGCTTCACGACGGAAAACTCACACTAAACTCCAAGGCCGAAACACAGGATGGTGAAGGTCTTTTCAACCCCTCCACCACCATTTTCAACCTGCCCGCCAACGATCAATCCCAAACCCGCGTAGCCGCCGGATATGATTTCATCGCCCCCGAAGGCACCCCCATCTGGTACATTCCGCAGAAGCATACCGATGGGCTTCTCTACCCTGGCTTCAGTGCCGAAAACATTCCGCAGGGCGCTCTGAAAAACAATAAGATCACGGTTGAACTCGTCAAAAGCGAGGTTCCCGAAGGTGCACGCGCTGAGGTTTTTCAGGAGAATCTCTCCGGGGCATCGCGCATGTTCAGCACGGCGGATCGGTTAGCGCCCTACGAGCTTGAGGCGGGTTCTCATGTGCATGCTGCGTGGGCGTTTACCGCCGCCGGAACCTACCGGTTCACTTTCCGCACGAGCGCCGAACTCACGGACGGCACGCAGGTTCACGCTGAGGCGACCTACACCGTTGTGGTGGGCGAAGTTCCGCAGGATGTTTTCGATCAGGGGCATCGGGCACAAAACCCGCAGGACTCCGCCGAATCAGCTGCCGCTCCGCCGCAGCGTGAGGAGGGCGGTGAGCAGGCGCATCGAGATGTTGCCCCGAATGAGCGCTCATCAGAGGGAGATCATGGCGCAGGTAGTTCTCACGCGCAGCATCAGGTGATCGAGCCCGCGCATCAGGATTCGTCGAGTGTGGAAGCCGCCCCGGCTCATCCTGAATCTTCGGCGGATGCGACACCCAACCCCCAGATTGCAACGGGTGATGCCCCCGCGCCCGATGTACCCGCCCCGGCACCGCAGCAAGCCGATCAGAATGCCGGCACACCGAACCGCACGGTTAACGGGTCAAATGCCCAAAATGTTACCGCGCCGACCGTCCGGGGTGCGGGTTCTGGCGGTTCAGGGACTTCGGGCAATACCGCGCTGTCTTCGGGTTCTCGCGGCGGCTCTTATCCCGGAACCGAATCCGAGAAGTGCATTCCGACCGAGGTTGTCGTCAAGGATTCCGTGCAGTCACGAAGAACCCAAAGCCCGGCGAATATTCCAGGTACTCTGCCGATGGTAACAACTGCGGATCATGCCGCAGCGGATCGCGCTACAGAGGGGCATTTTGACGTTGGCCCTGTCTTGAACGGTTCCACGTTGAGTTCTGCTGTGAAAGATGATCGGTTCAGCCCGCCCAAACATGTGTCACCCGGTTCTTTAGAATTCGTCCTCGGCGATGCTGCGAAGCTGAAATTCCCGGCGGGCATGGAAGATATTGCCCCTGCGGGAAGTACCGTGCACATGATTGGGGCAACCCAGCAGGCAGGCGTGCCGTGGCTGGGATGGAGTACCCAGGATCCCGAACTTCTCAAACAGGCCGATGGACCGGTCACCATGAGTTTGAAGGGATTCGACGGTCCCGGCTCAATGTCGGTGTTCCTCTCGGGCAACTTCGGATCCGCCGGGCAAAAAGTCTTCGATTCCCGCGGTGGCTCATTTCAGGTTCCGCTGAATACGCACCAACACAGCAACTGGGTGTTTACCGCAGAGGGTCGCTACCGGGTGACGATCGGTTGGCAGGTGCATCTGAAGAACGGGCAGACCGTCGAGAGCACATCGACCCTGAACTTTACGGTGGGCAATGCCGATAATCCGGCGAACCCCGCGCCCGCCCACCAGAAGAACGCCCCTGAGAACGCCGAAAACTCGACCACTCATAAACCTACCGAGCAGCAATCCCAGCGGGGCGCCGTGGATGCGGCCAGCGGTATTGTGACGAAGCCAGACGGCACGAAGGTACGCATTGTCGGCAAGACCGCCTCAGGTAAGGACTGCGCCCTCACCAACCAGGAGCTTAAGGATGCGCAGCAGGCCGCTGCCGCCGGGAAGCTCGCCAACACCGGGGCTGGATTTAATCCGTTTATGGTCAGCACCTCTGTGCTTGCCGTCGCGCTGGGAGGCATGATCGTATACACCGTGCGCCGTCGGCACCGCCATGAGCTCTAGAGGTTCACGCCGTCAGTCTTGTACACCGCAGCGCTCACTCGAACTTCCGCTCAGCCGCCGCGCTTTCCTGGGTTTTCTGCCCGTTTGCGCGGCGTTAAGCGCCTGCACCGCACAGAATACGTCCTCAGGTTTTGATGCCGACGGGCGTCTTCAGGTGGTGGCGACAACCCCGATTTTGGCGGATATGGCGCGTGCTGTTGGCGGCGAGCGTGCTCGGGTACACGCCCTCATTCCCAATGGAGCAGACCCGCATTCCTATGAGCCGAGCCTGCGGGATGTGCGCGATGTCGCCTACGCACGGCTGGCGTTCACCAACGGTCTGCTGCTGGAACAGCGCAAAATGGTGGCGATGGTGAGCTCTAACCTGCCGCAGGGTTCGGCGCAGGTGGCGGTTGCCGAGAGGATTGAGCAGTACGGCGGCAAGCTTGAACCCGTGGTGGAGGATGCCTCACTGGATTCTATCTGGTTGGGGCTGCGCGTTGAGGGCGCCGAGTCCTCGGGCGCATCCGCCAGCCATTCCGCTGAGTCGCCCTCAGATTCGGATGCTTCGGTCGCGTTTTCGGTTACCCGTGTGAAGGGTCCCGGGCAGGTTGCGGCGTTTATTACACAGACCTTCGGCGCGGTCGAGATGATGTGCGATTCTCAGGCGCGCGGCACGCAGGAATCCACACAGGATGGTGTGAGGGTGCGTACCGGTGATATGGGATCGCTGGAGCTTCCGTTGCAGGCGCATACGCATCTTTCGTGGGCTTTTGCGGATGCCGGTGTGTACGAACTTGATGTTCTGGCAACGCCCCGCAACGCACCCGAGGGGGTGCGGCAGGCGCAGGGGACACTGCACGTTGTGGTGGGTGAGGACCCTGCCGAGGCTGCCTCTCGTCTGGGTTCAAATACGACCGTTTTAGTCTCTGGACATGCGGATATAGCCGTTCAGGTATATACGGGCCGGCTTGTGATTCGTGCCGATAGTGGCGGGAAAGTCACCGAACACGACCTGGCTCGCACGATCATTGCGGTTCCTTCGCGCACTCTGCAGGAGGTTCCTGTGGGCGGCCAATACGGGTTCTTGAGGGGTTCTTCGCGCGAGCATCGGGGGCAGGTGTATTTGCTGGCGCAGGCGGTGCTCGGCAAACATGTGCACGGCGAGATAGACCCGCATATATGGCATTCGGTGCCAAATATGAAGGCGGTCGCGCAGGTCATGCGTGATGCTCTCGCCGAGGCTGACCCTCCCGGAACCAGCCTGTACACGGCGAATACCGAGCGTGTTATGCGCGAGCTTGATGAGCTGGACTGGGAGATTCGCGGCGTCTATGCGTCTTTGCCCGAAGCCTCAAAAAACCTGATTACCACCCATGACGGGTACCGATACCTGGCAAGTACTTATGGGCTGACGGTGGCGGGGTTTGTGACGCCTGTGGCGGGCAGTGAGCCGAGCATCCAACAGCGGCAGCGGCTGCAGCGCGCTATCAGGGATTTGCGTGTACCGGCTATATTCCTCGATCGGAATACTCGCACGCGAAGCCCAGTTTTGCGTGAGGTCGCCCATGAAAACGGGGTTCAGGTGGGTACCTTATATTCCGATTCGCTCGATGATGAGGCGCCCCACTATGCGGATATGATGCGTGCCAACGCACATGCTATCCAGCGAGCGGTTGGGCGGTGAAGTCGTATTCTCGTCCATAGCCACATATGCATATACATCCATCAACGTTGAGGAAGAAGACATACATGAAATATTCTATTTTTGGAATAAAAACTAGTCAAAAGGTTATTTCGCTCGCTTTATGCGCGGCTCTCACAGCCTCTATAGCCAATCCGGCATATGCCGATCACACGCCCGCGCCGGGTGCATCGTCAAGCACGGCAGCCACGAGCGATAACCTCAGTAAAGAGCAGAAGGCTCTGCAGCAAACGCTCTCGCCCGAGCAGCCGGTGGGCACGGGACGCACCGAAATTTCGAGTGGGCATGTTGATATGGGTCCGCGTTTTACCGACGGTAAGTTTCAGCTCATGATCCATGACGATCATGCCGCTACACCCATCTGGCGCAGCGTGGATGATGTGCTGTACCGCGGCTCCGATGCGGCCCTGCGCCAGGTTCCTGATGATGACCGTTATTCGTTTGTGGGTGCGCAGCCCGGCGAGCAGGTGTATGTGATTCCGCAGACCGAGACGAAGGGGGTCGTCTGGCCTGGCTGGACCACTCAGGACCCGGGGCTTGTGCAGAAAACCCCGCGCGGGGTCACCCTCACCCTAGAGCAGGTTCAGGGACCGGGGCAGTTCACGCTGTACCTGGAGAATGGGAACTTCTCGAAGCCGCAGGTTTTGTGGGATTCGTCCAAGCACGAGCCGCAGGATATATGGGTTGAGAAGAACACGCATACCCACGCCAATTGGGTGTTTACCAAGCCCGGCGCCTATCTGCTGAAGGTGACGGCCCGTGCGGAACTTGCGGATGGTTCGGTTGTTTCCGATACCCGATATATGAAGTTCGCCATCGGGGATTCGGTGACTGCGGACGAGGTGTACACTCTGGCGCAGCAGGCCGCAGGTCAGGCACCGGCGGGCGATTCGGAGGGCGCGCACTCTGCGGCTGCTTCCGATAGTTCGGGGGCCTCATCTGGTGGGTTCCCTGTCCTTCCGGTGGCGCTCGGCGCGGGGGCTGTAGCGGTGCTTGCCGCAGCGGGGCTCTTCATGATGCGCCGCAATAAGACCGCGCAGGCGCAGGCCGAGCGCATCATGGCGAGTGGAAAGGACACGCGGGATGAATAAAGGTACCACTGTGCTAGGCTCCAAAAATGACCCTGCGCCGGGGAGTGAAAATCCGACGCTGAGCATCCAAAACCTCTATGCGGGGTACGGGCGGCGGGCGGTGCTGCGGGACTTTTCGCTCACCCTGAACCCCGGCGAATTTGTGGGTCTTCTCGGGGCGAACGGTGCCGGAAAAACCACGCTGTTACGTGCCATTATGGGGCTGCTGCATCCTGCCTCGGGGAGCATTCGAGTGCTGGGCAGTACTGCGCGCACCGCGCGGGCGCGCATCGGCTATGTGCCGCAGAAGCACCAGTTTCAGTGGGATTTCCCGATCACCGTCAAGGATGCGGTCATGACCGGGCGAACCCGCGAGATAGGCTGGTTTCGTCGCCCTAAAACTGCGGATTGGGTCAAGGTTTTTCACGCCCTAGAACGCACGGATTTAATGCAGCTGAAAAACCGTCCTATCGGAGAGCTTTCCGGCGGGCAGCGGCAGCGGGTGCTTCTGGCGCGTGCTCTCGCGGTTGAACCGGCGCTTTTGCTTCTTGACGAGCCCTTCACGGGGGTGGATGCGCCCACCCAGTCCGCGCTCACTAAGCTGTATCGGCAGCTGGCGGGCGAGGGCGTGACGATTCTGATGTCTACCCACGATATTGTGGCGGCGCGGGAGTCTTGTTCGCGGCTGTGCGGGGTGCGCGGTTCCTTGAGTTTGGACGGCAAAGCCGAGGATTTTTCGCCGCAGCAGCTTTACGCCTGGGTGCACGGGCACGAACTTGAGGGCGAGGGTGAAAACACAGGTAAAGGCGGAAGCGCGGGCACAAGCCCATCGCCTAAGATTGGCGTTCCGGGCGCAGGCGGCGACTCGACCGGCGGCACCCGGCAGGGGCATCCTGCCGATCATCGTGTAACCCCGCAGGAGGCAGCGGCATGATTACTCCCCTCGATTTTCTGTTTGACCTTTTTAACCCTTCCCTGGCGTTTCTGCCGCGCGCCCTGGCCGCAGTGACGCTGGCTTCTTTGGTGACGGGCGTGGTGGGGTGCCATGTGATGATGCGCGGCATGGTTTTTATTGGCGATGCTGTGGCCCACTCGGTGTTTCCCGGCTTGGCGGTTGCGTTCGTTATCGGCGGCAACCTGGTGTTCGGGGGCCTGATCGCGGGCGTTATTACGGCGGTTTTGGTGGCTATTTTTAGCCAGAATCAGAAGCTGCGTGAGGATTCGGTGATCGGTATTTTCTTTGCCGGTTCGTTCGCGTTGGGTATTGTAATTATTTCTCTGGCACCGGGGTATTCGGGGTCGATTCAGGATTTCTTGTTCGGTTCGATTGTGGGGGTTTCACGCGGCGATATTGCCCAGGCGGCGGCTATGTCCGCCGGGATTCTGCTGCTTCTGTGGCTATTTCATCGGCAGCTGGTGACGGTGAGCCTGGATCGTGAAAGTGCTCGCGCGTTGGGTTTGCCGGTGCTGTGGCTGGATATTTTGCTGTATGTGCTCGTGACGGTTTCCGTGGTGATTTCTTTGCAGACGCTCGGGAATGTGCTGGTGCTTGCGCTCATTGTGGTTCCGGCCAGCGCATCGCGGCTTACCTGCCGCCGTTTAGGCACTATGATGCTGTTCTCACCGGTTTTCGGCGTGCTGTGTTCGACGGCGGGGCTGTACTTCTCGTGGGCGTTTAACCTGCCGACTGGCGGCACGATTGTGCTGACGATGGTCGCCGCTTTCGTGCTGGTGTGGGTGTTCACCTGGATGCGCCAGCGAGTCAGGCGCATTCCTGAGACCGCCCATTCCCTGCCGGTTTAGGCTTTGCCGTGCCCGTCACAAGGTTCTCACCGTCGCCTGTCAGGTCAGTGAGAAATAGTCTGCGATAACATCCCACCGGCGTCGCAGCACGTGCTGATCCGCGAAGAGCGTGGCGCCGCGGTCGGTAAGATGTGCGTGCACGTTCCGGTAGAGTTCATCGCGCAGGTCGTTCATCGTGTTTACGGACAAATACCCGAGCACATCCGGCAGCACGGTATCGAGGCGCTGCTGCTGCAGCTCCTGCTCGGTGAGCGCCACATAGTCCGCCAGATCAAAGATTTCCATGAACCGATGAGCGGCGGTGCTGAAACGAGTGAATGCTTCTATATTGAGTGTCCCGTCGGGCCTCAGGTAAGTCATTCTCGCTTCGTGATCCACAAATTCGTGGTAGCGGGGGTGGCCAACGCTTATAAAGTACATATCGCCGTCATGCGGGGAGGGCACAGATTTAAGAGGCTGATCAAGGTGTGCCGATATTTTTCGCAGGGTTTTACGCCATTTTTTAGACATCACATAAAACGCCGGGATGCCGCTGTAGTTCCCCGGCATATGGTTGAATGTTGCGTAGAGAAAAGCGACCCGAAATATGAGGTCTTCACCGTATTCTTGGGTGAATACGGGCTGATTTTTGCGTGGTTTCGACCAGCCCAGTGAGCCCAGGTGCTCGCGGAATGCTTCACCGCTGGCAATATCCCGGTATGTGTAGTTGTCCGCCATGCTATCCCCCATATGCAGCCTATTTTTAGCAACCACCCTACCATTTACGAGGCGTGTGGCCATGCGTTTATCGTCGTGTTTTTCTGCCGCCCATGAGGGCTTTTACCGGCGGCACCTCGCGTACCTTCGCGGTGGCGCATTGGCGGCTCACCTGCTAGGATAGGCTGAACTTAGTTTTTGTCATTACATAACTAAGGGTGGCGGCCGGATTTCTCATGCGGCCTCATAGAATAGTCGGGTAGTTTTTGAACTCCCGTACGATTTTGAGTAACAGAATAAAGGCACTCACGATCTTTTAATCCGGAATATGCCTTATTTCTAGCAGGCATATTTTCACAGATTTTCTTCTAGACACATCTACTTTCCTTCTGTTTGAGGGAGAACTCTGTGCATATTCCGTGATTGTCACCATTTTTTCGCAGACGGGCAGCCCTTCCAACCCTTCCTTCTGACTGTCCGCCATGATTCTGCGCGAAAAATCCTCTACCAACATTCAAAGAAAGGAAGAGACATGAGCAAATCCTACGAAGTCATTTTTGAGAATAATCAACAATGGCTTGAGACGAAAAAGCAACAGCATCCTGAGTATTTTACTGAGCTCGCGGATGGTCAGAACCCCGATTTTCTGTACATTGGATGCTCCGACAGCCGCGTGGTTGCAGAGGGGCTGATGGGTCTGGAACCGGGCGAAGTGTTTGTTCACCGCAACGTCGCTAACCTGGTGCACGGGCTGGATTTAAACGCCGGTTCCGCTATCGAATATGCGGTTTCACACCTGAAGGTTAAGCATATTATCGTGTGCGGCCACTACAATTGCGGCGGCATTAAGGCTGCGATGGTACCCGAAGATATGGGCCCGCTGAACCCGTGGCTGCGCAATATTCGTGATGTATACCGTCTGCACCGTAAAGAGCTGGATGCGATCGCCGACGAAGACGCACGGTACGACCGCCTGGTCGAGCTGAATGTGCAGGAGCAGTGCCTGAATATCATCAAGATGGCATGCGTTCAGGAGCGTTATCTGCTGGACGGTTACCCGATCGTGCACGGCTGGGTGTTCGATATGCGCACGGGCCGTCTGATCGATTTGGATATCGATTTTGAGAATATTCTAGCTGATATCCAGAGCATTTATAACCTGACCGATTCCGAATGGGTGGTTAACGCACGCAAACAGTCTGCGTAACCCCCTCAAACGCCCGATGCTGGGTGAAAGTCTACCCGCTCGCGCGAGCTTTTGCCCCGAGCACACCGGCATGCGGCGCACCACAATATACAGACAACACATCAAGGAGTATCGGTTTTGGTCAATCAACCTATCGAAAAACAGCCTTTAGGCGCTCTCTTTAAATCAAATTTCGCCTCGGGATTGGTAGTCTTTCTCGTGGCACTGCCGCTGTGCTTGGGTATCGCCCTGGCATCCGGTGCGCCGCCGCTTTCAGGGGTTATTTCGGGTATTGTTGGCGGTATCGTCATCGGATTCTTGAGTACCTCGAATATCAGTGTTTCCGGTCCCGCAGCGGGTCTGGCGGCAATCGTTCTTGAGTCGATTACCAGCTTGGGCGCGTTCGAGCTGTTCCTCTGCGCGGGCCTCATCGCGGGTGCCATACAGCTTGCTCTAGGTTTCCTGCGCGTGGGCAGTATCGCCGAATACATTCCGCTTGCCGTCATTGAGGGTATGTTGGCGGGCATTGGCGTTATTATCATCATTAACCAGCTTCCGTTAGCGTTCGGCAGCGATTTGAAGCTGCGAGAAGACGGTCTGGACGTGTTCGCAGACCTTCATCTCGGGTCGATTCTGGTGACGGTTGTGTCCCTCATCATCCTGATTTCTTGGGATAAAATCCCCGGTTTGAAGAACCTTAAACTTTTGCCCGCCGCGCTCGTAGCGGTTGCCGTGGGTATTTTCATGAACTGGATGTTCAATAACACCAATAGCGGCCTGGCAATTCCGAATAATCAGCTCGTTCAGCTTCCTGTGCCGAAGTCGTGGGGCGATATGGCTTCTTTGGCTACTTTCCCCAATTTCTCCGGCTTCACAGATTCACACGTGTGGATTACCGGTATCACGATCGCTATTGTGGCGTCGATTGAAACCCTGCTTTCTATTGAGGCGGCCGATCGCCTGGATGTGCACCGCCGCATCACCGACACCAACCGCGAGCTTCGCGCACAGGGCGTTGGCAACATGGTGTGCTCCGCTATTGGCGGGCTGCCTGTGACGTCGGTGGTGGTGCGTTCGTCCGCGAATGCGAGCGCGGGTGCCACCCATAAGCTTTCCGCCATTATTCACGGCGTTCTGCTGCTGGTGTGCGTGCTGGCTATTCCGTTCGTGCTGAACCTGATTCCGCTGGCGACCCTTGCCGCTGTGCTTCTGGTGGTGGGTTATAAGCTGGCGAATCCGAAGACTATCTTCCACTTCTGGCGTAAGGGTCTGTACCAGTTCATTCCGTTTGCCGCCACGCTGGTGGCCGTGGTTGCCCTTGACCTGCTGGAAGGCGTGGGTATTGGTCTGGCGATCAGTATCTTCTTCGTGCTGCAGGGCAATATGAAGCGCGCCTACTACCTCAGCCGTGAGGAGCTTGCGGAGGCCGACGAAATCACGCTGGATTTGGCGGAAGAGGTGTCGTTCCTGAACAAGGCGGCTATTAAGAAGACGCTGAAGAATATTCGCCCCGGTTCGAAGGTCACGATCAACGCCGAGAACTCTTCGTATATTGCCAGCGATGTGCTGGAGCTGATTGAGGACTTCTCCAATGTTTATGCGAAGGAAAACGATATTGAGGTGGTGCTCAAGGGCTTCAAGTCGGATTATCACGATGCGGAACGTGATCGCCACAGCCACGTGAAGGTGGGCCATAGCGCAAGTATCTAAGCTATGAGGCGGTACCCGTGCGGTATCGCCCCCCCTCGTGCACACACGCGAGCAGGTGGTTTTTGGCCGAGCGGGTAAGATTTTCCTACCTGCTCGTACCAAAAACCACCTGCTCACGTTTAAACACAAAATCGCCCGTGACATCGCGCGTGTCTTAAATGCACTAGCACGCGTGATCCGGGCGATTGCTAACCTAGTAGACGTTATCAACTGGTAGATCTAGTTGATGAACGCCATCGCAGTGAGGCACCCAGACCTGCCAGTATGGGTTCCTCACTGCCCTAACTATACAGCACAGATATAGTCCGGAACAACGGCTGAGGCCATGAGCGTAGGGCTGTTTTCGACTTTCAAGGCATACCTAAACCACCTGCTCGCGATATAGAGCGCATCGCGCATGAGCCTGCCATTCTTACAGTCACCACAACCTTAAATGTAATCTACGTAACATCTAGGAAGTTACGGATTTTTCCGGTTTAATGAAGGTACAACCTATAAAGAACTCTTGATAGGTTAAGACTATAAGCGATGATGCTGTAGCTACAGCCCCTCATAAAATCTCAGTTAGGAGTCACCATGAAGGCAGTTGTTTACCACGGTCCAGGCAAGCGAGCTTGGGAAGAAGTTCCAGACGCCACCATCCTTGAACCCACCGACGTCATTGCTCGCGTTGATACCACCACCATCTGCGGCACCGACCTGCACATCCTCAAGGGTGACGTTCCCGAAGTTGAAGAAGGGCGCATCCTGGGCCACGAGGCTATCGGCACGATTACTGAAGTCGGCTCTGCGGTCACTGATTTGAAGGTTGGCGACCGCATCATTATTCCGGCGGTCACGAACTGCGGCAAGTGCTCATACTGTAAGGATAATAAGCCGTCGCACTGCCAGACCGTGGGCGGTGTCGGCTGGATTTTCGGGTACATGATTGACGGCACCCAGGCTGAGTATGTGCGCATTCCTTACGCCGAGACGTCGGTTCACATGGTTCCCGAGGGACTGACCGACGAAGACGTTCTCTTCCTCACGGATGCGCTTCCGACCGGTTTCGAGATGGGTATTCTCAACGGCAACACCAAGCCGGGCGATACGGTGGCTGTTATCGGCGCAGGTCCGGTGGGTCTGGGCGCAATTATGACGGCGAACCTGTGCGGTGCCGGGCGCGTGATTACCGTCGATATGGACGATAACCGCATGAACAAGGCGCTGGAACTGGGCGCAACCGATAAGGTAAACGCCGCCGATCCGGACTTTATCGAGAAAATTAAGGCCCTCTCCCCCGATGGTTTGGGCGTGGATGTGGCGATTGAGGCCGTGGGCGTGCCGCAGACCTTCGAGACCTGCACCAAGATCGTGCGCCCCTACGGCAATATTGCGAACGCGGGTGTGCACGGCAAGCCGGTCGAACTGCCGATTAACACCATGTGGATCTCGAACGTGAACATCAACATGGGTCTGGTGAACTGCAACACCGTGGGCAACCTGCTGAACATGGTGCGTTCGGGCCGCCTGAACGCAAAGGCGATGGCAACCCACTACTTCACCTTCGACCAGTTCGAGGAGGCATACGACCTGTTCGCAAATGCCGCCGAGCATAATGCGGTGAAGGTTGTTATCTCTCGCGAACCGATTAAGAAGTAGGGTGTAAGCCCCCTAAGCTAACCCCTCCGGGTTCTTTACCGTCCTTCCCGGAGGGGTTCCTTTCGCTCTCTTTCCCAGAGCCAGCCATGTTTGGGGGTGTACTGTCCGGGATCGTAAAAAGGCTCTTTATTCCAATAAAGCGGGTTTTCCCCATCTTTATTGGAATAAAGAGCCTTTTTATGCAGGAATCTGCTCACGATGAGCGTTGCTTTACCGACCCTTCGCCAGGTTTTCGAGCTTGGTCACCAGCGCATCGGTGTCTCGGGATGCGCTGCTGAGCACACGATAAATCACGCGCCTCTGTGCAGCCTGGCGCACCGCATCCTGACCTTGCGACACTCCCCCGCCAGCGCGGGTACGCTCATCAGCCAACTGTTCGGCACGCATGGCGGCGTAGTTGATCTTGGCAGCAAGCTGCATCCTGTCCCGTTCCAGCTGAACCCCAGCCCACGAGACGGGCCTGCTGGGGAACGGGCTGTTTGATTCGTCCGCTGCACCCCGAATGCGCTGCGCCTCCTGGGTCAGCTGGGTTGCGTCTACTGCGTCGCCAGCCTGTTTGTACATATCAAGCAGAATATGGAAGTTCTTCGCCTTCTCGCTGAGGTACTGCGCGTTAGTGGCCGCACCTTGAGCTTCGGGGTTCTGGCTCTGATTCGACGGGGTTGACGAAGTCTGCGCAGCGTTCGCAGCCGGAGCGGTCAGGGTCGAACCAACCGCGAGCGCGCCCGCAGCAGGAATGCCTACAGCGGCTGCGCGCAGGAATCGGCGGCGTGAAGTACCCAGTTCAGTCATATGTCCTCCTATTTATGCGGTGTTAAAACACCATGAGGTGCAGAGTCAGCGCCATTAGGATAAGCGCCAACGCCGCAACCTCATGATGCGAAACCGGTAAACCGGTTGGTAGTTTTTAACCGTAACTCACCTGAACACGTTTTTTAGTCAGGGTACGATTATGTACTACCGTGTTGTCGGGCATGTTACAGACTGTGTGCCGCTGCATTGTCTCATGCCGTCTTTCTCGTTCTTTTTTCTTAGAAGTCCACGAGCCCCAATCTCGCTTCCTCACACAATTGGCTGCGAATTATTGAAAGCGGCTGGCATTTTCACTATCAGCATCTTCAACAGCCTGAGCTTCCTGGGCTCGTTGCTGAGCTAACGTTTCGGCTTTTTGAGCAGCATCATGCAGCTGGCCGCTGATATCTTTGACAGCAGCCTCAAGGGCAGGATCATCAAATGCTGCGGCATCAAGATCGAAGCTGTCTGCTAGTTCTTTAGCCCTCTGAGCTTTTTCCTGAAGCTTCTCAGACTCTACTTTCATCTTGGCACCCAAGTCAGTCTCTGCATTCGCAGCTGGGGCCATCACCAAGTTCGCTCCCAAAGCAACCACACCGGCAGCGGGTACGCCAATGGCGGTAGTGCGCAGCAGCTTACGGCGAGAAAGATCGGAATGTTCATGCGTCATACAACCCCTCCTTTGTGGTAACAGATTCACCAGACTGTTAAACTGTGTCTCGTCTCCGCACCAACTTATGGTTCGGAGAAGATACGTTTCACGGTTTTACTACTGTTATGCAGGCTTCTCTCGCAGAGTAAGGTTAATTTCGTTCTGCAGCCCCCGGATAGCTTCCGAGGGGGCGTCCAGACGGTACTCGTCACCTCCCTTACTCAGGTTGTACCGGCTAAACAAGGAATACAGAACCGTATCAGCGAGAACCTTTGTAGGCCCGGTCGGTAAACCAGACTGAAGAAAGAGCCAGCCGCTCAGCTTCTCCATTGTTGGCGAGCCTTCCGCTTTATCATCAGCGACCCACTCCCAGCCGCCTGTAATACCAGGGCAGCGAGGCTGAAAACTTGACGGCTGTGAATTGACCACACCGTCTACGACAAGGTTAGCTTCTGGGTATAGCTTATTGAGCATGTTCTGAAGAGCCTTAGTGGTCTCTGCGCCCCAGTACCCGTCGGTTGCGATAGCATTCGCGGCTGGGGCCATCACCAGGTTTGCGCCTAAAGCAACCGCACCCGCGGCAGGCACACCAATGGCGGCGGTGCGCAGCAAAGTACGGCGAGAAAGACCAGAGCTTGTAGTGTTCATATTTCCGTTCTCCTTACCTCTTCAAGACATAAAAGTTACCTGGTACGTGATCTGGGCCATCTAGCTCCTCAGAGAGCAGCCCGGCCGAACGTTATGTGGGGATTTAGTAGTTCCCAACAGCACTATTGATTTCCTTCTGCAGCGCCTCAATAGCGGAGGAAGGCCCTTCCAAACGTCCATCCACGGGAAGCTTGTAATAGCTTTGCAGGGCTTTAATAAGATCCTGGGTAATCTTCTGATCGCCCCGAATGTTTTTAAATTCCGTCTTTTCCCCTAACCAGTAGGACACGTAGAACAGGGTAGGGGATCCCTGAGCCTGGTCATCAGAAACCCATTCCCAGCCGCCTGTGATCCCAGGGCAGGAGGACTTCATACCTGAAGGCTGGGAGCTAATCACACCATCAACCTCCAGGTTTGCGTTAAAGTACACGAGGTTCATGAAGTTCTGGATACCCTTGCTGGTCTCCGGGCCCCAATACCCGTCAATGGTAATATCTGCATTTGCTGCTGGGGCGGTCACAAGGGTCGAGCCGAAGGCAAGCATACCTGCAGCAGGCACACCAATAGCGGTGGTACGCAGCAACTTACGGCGAGAAATACCAGAATGTTCGTTCATCATTTTTATCCTCCTCACATATATAGAAATTGCGGAGAAAAATCGGGTAACCGATGTATTTTCAGTATGTTGAATTAGTCATAGGTAACCGCGATAAGCTCTGACTGAAGCTTCTTAATGGTGGGAGACTCTTCGCTCAATACCCCGTCCTGAGGGAGGTGATAACGCGCCTGAAGTGCAGATATAGTCTGCGAGCCCATGAGCCCATCCTGGGTCACTTTGAGCCAGCGCTGCAAATCTTTGATGGTTTCTGAACCGGAGGCGGCATCATCAGAAACCCAATCCCAGCCACTCGTCAGCCCAGGGTTAGCACTCGCTTGAGACGCAGGCTGACTTGAGACGATGCCATCTACCACCTCAAGCGCAGCGAGCCTCTGATACATACGTGTAGTTTCACTTCCCCAGTAACCATCAACCTCAAGCGCATTCGCACTCGTCGCGGTTACCAAGGTCGAGCCGAAAGCGAGCATACCCGCAGCGGGAACACCAATGGCGGTAGTACGCAACAACTTACGACGGGAAAGTCCGGTATTTTCGAGAGTCATAATACTCCTTCCTCAACTAAGGCTCATAAAAGGTTTGAAGCAATCTTGGCACCAGTCAAAAGCTCACAAGCCCCAATATCACTTCTTCACACAACTTAGTTGCGAATTATTTATTCAAAGAGGCTGGCGGCGTCACGATCAGCATCTTCAACAGCCTGAACTGCCTGGTCTCGTTCTTGAGCCATCGCTTCAGCCTTCTGCGCAGCATCACGCAGATCCGCAGCGGCAGAATCATTAATCGCGATGTTATCCTGGTCAAACTTATTTGCTAGATCTGTAGCGTCCCGGGCTTCTTGATGAAGCTGCTCAGATTCTGCCTGCATTGCGCCTGTCGAGTTATCGGCAATCCCTGCATTCGCCGCCGGAGCCGCTACGAAGCCAAGCGCTAGCAGGGCACCCACAATGGGGGTCACGAGCGAGGTTACGCGCATCGACTTACGAGGACGATCAAATTTACGAAGTATCATTTTTTCTCCTCAATTAGTTCGAATAGGACTGTGCACCAACTGGTGAAAGAGCAACACCGGGTTTTAACCGACGTATTGATTAATCTCATTCTGCAAAGCCTCAATAGTCGGTGATGGACTATCTAAAGTTCCATCCGCCGTCAGGCCATAATGCTCTTGTAAAAGCTTGATATGAACGCCTGTGATGCTGTAGCCAGTTACATTCCCACCCCATTCCTCAATTTTGAGGAAAAGATGTTGCCCATGAGTCCCGGATCCTAGCCACTGATACATGGCCAGCATGGTTGGGGAACCAGAGGCCTGTGCATCATCGACCCATTCCCAACCGCTGACGATACCCGAGCAGGATGGAGCCATACTTGATGGCTGAGAACTAATAACTCCATCCACCGACAACCCGGCCCCACGCACGGCATTCATAAAGCGTTGGAGCCCTGCAGAGGTTTCCTCGCCCCAGTAACCATCAACGCTAACCGCACTCGCACTTGTTGCGGTCACCAGAGTGGAGCCGAAAGCCAGCAAACTCGCGGCGGGTACGCCTACAGCAGCGGTACGCACCAGCCTGCGGCGAGAAATACCAGAATGTTCGTTCGTCATTTTATTCTCCTTCAGGATGAAAATATATGTTCGCAGAGAAGCACCAACGTGCTTTTCACGCATCATCAAATCTCACGCAGAGCTAACCGACGTACTGGCTAATCTCGTTCTGCAAAGCCTTGATAGTCTCTGAAGGTCCATCTAGGCGACCATCTGCCGTGAGACCGTAATGATTTTGCAGAGCCTTGATGGTATTGGGGCCAATCGTGCCGTCGGCCTCCACGCCACCCAGCCAACGCTGCAGGTAATAGATGGTGAAGTCGTAGCCTTGCGCTCCCCCATCGGATTCCCATTGCCATCCGCTGCCCAGCCCGGGGTTTGCGGACTGCTGCGATACAGGCTGATATTTCACGACACCGTCTTCATACCCGTATGTAGGCTGACCGAGTTCCTGCGCAAATATATTGAAGAAAAACTTTTGAAGCTGCGAGGTTGTCTCGGAACCCCAATAACCATCAGCCTCAAGCGACTGAGCAGCTGGGACGCTAACGATGCTGAACCCCAGCGCCAAAACGCCTGCGGCGGGAATGCCTATGGAGGCGGTGCGCAGCAAGCGACGACGCGAAATACCAGAATGTTCATTCGACATAGTGATACCCTCCTTTGCGTATTTTCAGGTACAGAAAGCTAGAGCTGGAAGATGTCTTCCTTGTCGGGATGATGGATATACCACTAGATGGCCGATCCACCCTCCCGACACGTGAAGAACTGTCACATTGGATTAGCCAACGTACTGGTTGATCTCCTTTTGCAAGGCCTTAATGGTCTGCGATGGAGCTGACAGAACGCCGTCGCGGGTAAGCCCATAATGGCCCTGCATGAGCTTGATGTGTGTAGGCGAAATTTGGTTATTGGACAAAGGTTCGCCCGTTTCTTGAATCAAAGACGCGCTCCCTTCTTGCGTCTTTGCCTCAAGAGTATCGTCTGGATCATGAGTCAGCCACATAAACATCAGCCCGATAGTGGGAGATCCCTTGGCCTGAGAATCTTCTACCCACTCCCAACCACCAACGATGCCGGAGCAGGAAGAAGCCATGCTCAAAGGCTGAGAGCTGATCATGCCATCAACGTCCAATCCAGCACTCAGAAAGGCATTCAGAAAT
Organism: Rothia dentocariosa ATCC 17931; assembly: GCF_000164695.2. NCBI lineage: Bacteria > Bacillati > Actinomycetota > Actinomycetes > Micrococcales > Micrococcaceae > Rothia > Rothia dentocariosa. The sequence continues at coordinate 1,042,562 of NC_014643.1, read as the reverse complement.
TTCTGAAAACCTGTCGAGGTCTCCGAACCCCAGTAGCCGTCAACTTCAACAGCATTCGCGCTCGTTGCAGTTACCAAGGTCGAGCCGAAAGCGAGTAGACCAGCAGCAGGCACGCCAATAGCGGTAGTACGCAACAGCTTACGGCGAGAAAGTTCGGAATTTTCGAGAGTCATCAGGAATACCCTCCTTTGCGTATTTTTCTGGTGCAGGAAGTTGGAGAAGATTTCAGCACACCATAAAACCATCACCGGTAGTAGCGTTAATTATTCTTCGCTATCTCATCATTGTCTGCGCGAAGGTAATGGTTAATTTCATTCTGCAGAGCCAGAATTGTCGGCGACGGTCCATCTAGTGTTCCATCCGCTGTCAGTCCATAATGGGTTTGCAGGGCACTGATAGTCTCAGAACCAAAAATCCCGTCAGCTCCAACACCTAGCCAAGTTTGCATCGCAACTATTGTTTGGGAGCCAGATGCTTGAGCATCATCAACCCACTCCCAGCCACCAGCAAGACCGGGACATGAAGCCTGCAGACTTGACGGCTGAGAACTAATCACACCATCCACGCTCACCTGAGCATGCTGGGTAATATTTAAGAAAGTTTGGAGCCCACTGGAAGTTTTTGACCCCCACCAGCCATCAGCACCAACTAGCGCGTGATAAGCCTGCGCGCTCGGTGCGGTCACAAGGGTCGAGCCGACAGCGAGTAGACCAGCAGCAGGCACGCCAATAGCGGTAGTACGCAGCAACTTACGGCGAGAAAGTCCGGGATTTTCGAGAGTCATGTTACTTATCTTCCTTTCACATGGTGGTTGGATACGCGCACTCGCCACTGTAGAACTACAAAAAGCATTGTGGATTGCGTACTATCTGTGAACGCCTCATAAAAGAAGGCGCAGGGTTATGACATTTCCTCTTCCGAAGCGAGGATTTTATTTAGAGTGCCCAGAATATATCTGCAAGAGCTACATACCAGCAACACATCTCAAAGTGATGTTTGGTCACCTCATATAATGCATTTACTGCGTAGCGCCTTCCTGAACGCCTCTGCCCCTACCGTAGAAGCCACACAGGCGAGTTTTCAACCCTTTAAGGCTGTTTTGCCACATCGCGCAAGACAGAAGTTCATGTATTTTATGCTCTATATCAGAGTGGTCATTGTTCAAAACTTTTAAATGTCATATTTCTTATTCGGGCATGTCACATAAAAATATAACGTTATGGTTCGTAAGTCTTTATAAATGCTTCATTCTTTAAATATTTTTTCTTAGGTGTTTTAAGAAGTAAATCTCTATAAGCACGCTTTAATCCCCGCGAGTAGATAGTATTTTGGTGAGCAGATAACAATCGATTATCTGCTCACCAAAATACTATCTACTCGCGCCTCATCAAACCTGACGCATAGGGACTTTAGGATCCGTGAAAACTAATTCTAGGCCTGTTCTTCTGCCGCTGATCAGATAGATAATCAACAACGATGAGAACTGCAATAGCAAGGTCTTGAAAACGCTGGTCGTACACAGTGATCTGATATTTGTCGCGCATCTTAAACCTAGGCTTGTGAATAGCGGCGACGATACCTCCTTCAAGAACAATCTCAAAGTTACCTTCCCAGAAACTACCCCCGATCTGAAGCGGAGTCTGGTTGAGGTAGGCCTCTATGTTGAGCCCAGCGAGTTTAAACCGTTTGCGCATATACAGCTGGTCGCCAGTGGAAAAGCCAACATTGAAAACGGTACCGAGCCCAAGCTGCCGCTCCAGCGTGAACTGCACGCCGGTCTCAACATTCGTCACATTCATATTTTTGCCGAGAACCCGGTAGTTCTCATCAACTTGATATACCGTGTACCCGCCTTCGTCGGTGACGACATAGTGGTCGGTAATTTTGAAGATTTTCTGCGCCGCGTAAAGCTGCCGCATCATGCTCTCCTCTCTATGTGTTTCGGTGGTGTCGTTGGTAGCTCAACCATAGCACCGCGTATATCCTCAACAGCGGATTGTCTTCACCGTACACGTATGCCCCCAACAGAGGGAATGAGACTTTAGGCGTGGAATCGCCAAGTGCAACCGAAGGCAAAGGGATTCTAGAGCGATTCATCAGGCACCCCTTCGGATACCTCATGCTGCTTTTGTTCTGAAGATTTGTCTGTCTTCTTAATGCTATTTGTCGTGACAACAATCATTAAGATGCCCAAAATAACCTCGTAAAGGGCTACCATAACCCCCACTATTGTAAAAGAGCTCTCGGCAGATGAAGATGGATCAAGAATCCGCTCTAGCATAAACGGCACATAGGTAACCTCGGAGATCGGGGCAACAATAAGGCCGTAAATATTGGCGCCTCGTATCCACCGAAACTTGACTGATCTCCTAAACCGCATAAACGCGACAACCTGCAAGATAACGTGAATCATGTAAGGAAGTGCAATAACGGCAATAATAAACATACCCGCCAAGATAAGATCATCATATCCACTGGGCGCAGATACCAAAACGTTAATGAATACACAGACAAAAACAACCAGCATGATGAACACAGGAATAATAATTAGAATATTCTTGATAGCCTGTGCTATGAGAAGAGGCTCACGGGTGTTGGGATCTATATCAAACTGTTGTGATATGCGTTTATGAGGCTCTTCCTTTCCCTCAGCGCCCTGAAACCCCGGGGACGCCTGGGGATTCAAGGATATCTTACCGTCGGTGCCTTCTAGACCATACAGCTGTGTATATTTGGGCTCTTGACGTGCATTCTCCGGATTATTCCCCGATACACTTTGCTTTTTCACGGGAGGCTGCGGGTCATTATTATCAGCGGTTGAAAAATTCTTATCGGTGCTCATTGCTGTTCACCCTGATCTTGCTTTTGCGACCTAACGTTAACGTGCTGCCAAGGAATTTCTACAATCGGATCTTCATGATGCTTCTTCAAGGATTCTGATTCATCACCCAACTCGTGTACCCTTCCCTGAGAACCGTGTAGAGCATCGTCATATATTCGAGGTTTAGAGACAGTGACTCCCTTGTCCTGAAAATCATCCGGAGAGTTCCTCTTGATCACACTCATCGCAACGATCATAAAAATGCTCATGAATGCTTCAAGAACGCAGGCACCTATAAACCACCATAATGGTCGAACATCGGCATTTGGAGCCGTCACCTCCATCACGAACCATGTATAAAAAGCACCAATAGGCGCAACAATCATCAGGCTATAAATGTTGCTTCCTAAAATCCAAGCGATCTGAGTTTCTTTCTCTGTCCGTGACCATGCCGCAGCCTGCAAAACAAAATACAAACCAAAAGGCAAGAAAAGGATTATCCCTAGAGGATTAGAGAGCAATGGCAGTAACGGCACTACCAATATGAGCTCAAGAGCAGTCCTGATAATCTGCACAGTTATAAGGCTAGGAGGAAACAAATTCTGCTTCTCAGCCGAATCCGTTTCAGATTCTTTCTCTATCTCATGAACATCTTGAGCTTGGATCGTTCCATGCTCAGGTTTTGGAAGGTTCTCATCAATAGTCATGGCTTCACCCTAAGCTTATAGCCTGGGTATTCTGTGAAAGCTCCCTGAATATTCTCAAAAAATAATACTTTTAATTTATCTAATAATAAAAGTCTCTTTATTTACATAAAGCAAGATTTCTAACGCTTTATTAAAATAAAGAGCCTTTTTCGCACCCCGAGATATGCGTATTACTCAGGTGAACCTTCCGATGCCGATTTCGGAGAATCCGCACGTACACCTTCAGCGGCACCGTCTATGCCATACGTTTCTGCCGAGCCAGCATCCTCGGTGCCCGCATTCTTCTGTGACTTCTGCCCCTGCTCTCTGCGAACCTGAACCAGCGGAATCTGCCCGGTGCTGAGATCCTCAACCAATTCGTCAGTCAGAGTCGGGCCGTTCACCACTTGAGGCTGCGAAGCTGACGCGGAATCAGCCTCCGAGGCGTCATTCGCCGCATCGTCAGGGTGCTCGGTATAGAGGGGCACCGCATCCGTCGCCGGTTCAGCCTGCATAAGCACCCGACCCTTCTTGCGCTTGCGCCTAAAACGCTTTTTCTTGCCCGGTTTGAGTTCATGAAGCTGCACGTCAAGCCCGGATGTCGCAGTTGCCCCCGCACCCTTCGGCGGTTTACGTTCCAGAGTGTAGATAACGCGTGCAGGCTTCGGTTCCATGCCGATTTTGGCGCGCATCCAGTTGATAATGCGGTCCAGCCAGTTGTAGTCTGCGGTCGCCTCAACTACCTGGTGGTTACGTGGAATCATGCCCACCTCGCTGAGCACGCGCGGGTACTCATCAATCTCTTGAATACCCGCCATGTACATGTTCTCGCGGAACTGCTGCGCGAACTCGTGCTGCCCAATAAAGAGCAGGTCAGAGTAGGTTTTTGCGGTCAGCCGCTCGGTGTACGACTGCACGGAATCACGGCTGCCTCGTTTGGCGCCGTAGGTGTCCCAGAAATAGAAGTACACGTTATTGGCGATAATCGCCGAACGAATCTTGTTTTGCAGATACCAGAGTCCACCAACGGCGAGAAGCCCAATAATGATAATGACGAGCGAGCCAACCGGAATTGAATAGTCCACATAGTTATCGGCACTGCGGGTTACAAACATGCGGTACAAATACGCACCGAACGAGATCAGCACCGGAATACCCAGAAAAATGGTGGCTATCGGAATCCAAATAAATGCAAAAAGCCACAGAATAAGACGATAGTAAATAATGGAGTCGCCAAACCCGATGGGGGTAGGCTTTACGGGAGAATGCGCGCGTTTCATCAACAGGTTGAATAGGCGGTTATTCTCGATACCGACCTTACGCAGCTTCGATTCGAGTGACGCACGCTTGAGGAAAACCCGGTAATTTTCAAGGATCTCGCGCTGTTCGGCGGTAAGTTCATCCTCGGGCGGCAGGTCGCCAATGTCGATTCCCGCTTCCGCAAGCAATTTGCTCCACAGCTCTAGGCGGGCAAGTTCCGAGGGTTTGGCTTGGGTTTGTGATTGGTAGTTTTTATAGGAGATGAAAATGGTACTGGCGCCGATGGCGAGCGTGACCATAGGCGCCATCCAGTCTTTAATATCCACGTGGTTATCCTCCCGGCGCGCGGCGACTGTAGCGGCTGCCCTTGTGCGCATCCTAGTAGCCTGAATGCGCGTATGCGGCGGCAAAGAACGCGTAAGCTGACGCGGCACCTACTCGCTGAAGCTGGTACTTCTACCGTAACATCTGAGCTTCTTCCTGCTGCGTTCATTTGGTTTCCATGTAAAATTTCCTTCCCTGAATTATGCATTTTCTGCCGCCTTACCGGCATCTACCTCCGCGATAAAAAGAGCCTTTATGTGAATAAAGAGTATTTTTTACCGCTTTATTTACATAAAGGCTCTTTTTAGCACCGGAGTTTTTCTAGTGCTCTGCTTTCTCCAGTTCGGCGGGTGCCGAGCGGAGCATCCGGTAAGTGAAGACCGACAGCACCGCCAGAAGCACGGCGCTAAAGGTTGCGGTCACCAACACGCCCGAATCGAATGCGGCATGCGCCGAATGCAGCAGCTCGGCACTTAGATCCGAGGGAAGCTGCCCGGCAACTGCGGTCGCGCCGCCGAGGGTTTCGCCCGCCGCATGGGCCGCATCCGCATTAAGACCGGCGGGAACCATCACCTGTGCACGGTAAATTGCGGTCAGCATGCCACCGATCACCACGGTACCCAGCACGGTGCCGAACTCATAGGCGGTCTCAGAAATTGCCGACGCAGCACCCGCCTTATTCGCTGGAACGCTGGAAAGAATTAGGTCATTCGAGATGGTCTGCGCCGCACCCACGCTCAGCCCTAAGAACATGAAGGAAAGCATGAGCAGAAGGTCGTTGCGCGAACCGAAGAACACCACAAACAGGTACCCGAGGGCACCCAAGGCAAGCCCCGAAGACACAATCACCGCCGGGTGGAATCGTGAAACGAGCTTAGCGGCATACAGACCCGCAATAATGGTGCACGCCAGACCAGGAATCAGGAACAGTCCAGCCTGCATGGGAGAGTACCCCGAAACCAGCTGCAAATGCTGCGAGACGAAGAGCAGGAACCCAACATCTACGAACATAGCGAACAGGTTCGCCAGAATCCCCCCGGTAAACACGGTGTTTTTGAAGAGGCGAACATCGAGCATGGGGGTGGTTCCCGCACGCCCGCGGCGTAGCTGACGACGCACGAAGAATAAACCGAATACGGCACCAATAAGGGCGGTACTGAGCGCGAGTGCATCCACGCCCGCTTCGGAAATATGGGTGAGACCGAAGGTTATGCCGATCATGGCGATCATAATCAGTAGGATGCTCGCCATATCGAGCGGGCCGGGGTTTGGATCTTTCGATTCGGGCACGGTCATGGGTGCGAGCACGAGGAACGGTACGAGTACGGGTACCGCCATAAGGAACACCGATCCCCACCAGAAATGACTCAGCAGGAATCCGCCCACGATAGGGCCGAGCGCTGCACCAGCGGAGAAGCCGGCCGCCCACACGGCGATTGCGGTGCGGCGTTCTTTCGGGTCACGGAAGATGTTGCGAATGAGTGAGAGCGTGGCGGGCATGAGCATGGCGCCGAAGAATCCGAGTACGGCGCGGGCGATGACAAGCAGTAGAGCGGTGGGTGCGAATGCGGCGAGTGCTGAGATAACTGCAAACCCGACGGATCCGATCAGCAGGATCTTACGTCGCCCGATGCGATCCCCCAGGCTTCCCATAGGCACGAGCAGCCCGGCGAGCACGAGCGAGTATGCGTCTACGATCCAGAGTTGCTCGCTGGAGGATGGTTCGAGCGCCTGCGCGATTGAGGGTACGGCGAATGCGAGCACGGTGTTATCGACCGAGACAAGCAGCACCGGCAGCATGAGCACGGTCAGGGCAATCCACCGTTTGATTTTCTGATCGGGCGCGTGAATAGGCAGCGCCTCGGTGACGGGGTATGAGTTGTTCATCGTTGTGTTCACACGCATCTGGGAGTTTTCGGCACTTGCGGCAGATGCGCCGGGCGGCAAGTGCTCATAGTCCGCAGAGGGGTTGCTGCTAGAGGCTTTGCTTGGGGTAGTAAGGATGGGCCGCGCAGGCAACCACGGACACACTAACTATACCAACTAGACGGTAAAGTTTCTAATCCGTAAAATGGTGATTATGACTACCCCAGCCAGCGCATCCGAACCCCGTGCGACCCGCGCCAACAACTCGCGCGAGCAGATCTTAGACGCTTATGAACATCTGCTGGTACAGGCCGGTGAACGTGCCGCCACCCTTGATGCGGTCGCCGCCCAAGCGAAAGTTTCTAAGGGCGGCCTGCTCTATCATTTCGGCTCGAAAAAGGCGCTCTTCCAAGCGCTTTTAGACCGCACCCGCACCTACGCAGACGAAGACCTTGAGAAGATGCGCGCCGCACCCGAAGGGGCCAGCGCCTATTACATCAACACCTCAACCTTTCAGGGCACCCCATTCGATATATGCCTGGTTGCCCTCTCGCGGCTGGCGCAGGATAAGAACCCAGCGGCACGCGAACTCATGGATGAGATTCAGGGGCAGTGGTATGAGCTGATTCGCGCGGAGATTGGGGACGATAAGATGGCGCGCACCGTGCTTCTGCTGGGGGACGGCATGTATTACAGCGCGGCGTTTGCGGGAGGCATGGCGAACCCGGCGGCGCGCAAACGTATCAAGGTCGATCGGGATATTCTGCTGGATGCGCTCGACATTCTCAGGCGCGCGGCGCAGTAATGTTCGTATCGGCGGTATAACACCGCGAGCAGATAATATTTCGACGAGCAGATAACGGATTGCTATCTTTTCGTCGAAATACTATCTGCTCGCAGGGAAGAAGCAGGCAAGAAACAGCCTCTACCCCTCGAAGGTGCGATGCAGTTTCGCCAGCGACAGCGCAATATTACGGCGGTTACGCGCGAACGCACCAACCGTACGGAATACGGGCACAGCAGGGATAAACCCAAAAATTTTCGCTTCGGAAGCATCCCAGGTTTCACGCACGGTCACGGTGCCGTCGTGGTTATCTGCGATCTCCCAGGTCCAGTAGTGGTCGGCAGGCATGCGCCAAGAGAGGATCTGGTTCTTCTCGGCGCGCACGACCGTGGGAGACATACGGTATGGGATGCCCAGGAACATTTTTTCGGTGAAGGTATCGCCTTCGCGCAGTTCGGGGGTGTCGCCGGATATCAGTCCGCGCACCGAACCGCCGCCGTCAAGCTCGGTATGGCGGGCGGGGTCGGCAATTAGGGCGTACACATCACTCGCCGCCGCCCGCAGAGTAGTTTCGGCGGAGATCATGGCGGGGTCAGTCTCAAGGAACTTTATCTGCGCAGTAGTCATACCTTTAACCCTACGCCCGTGAACACCCCACGACTAGCCGCGAGCAGGTGGTTTTTAGCCCGAGCAGGTTGGAAAATCTACCTTGTCGGCGGAATCCAACCTACTCTCACGTTAGAGCCTCTGACCGCACGAGCGCATCCTGTGAAAGAATAGAAGTGTTCCGTATCTTGCGTATTAGGAGTCGTCATGATTTTTATTGTTGTGAAATTTCCCGTCAAGCCCGAATACGCCGAAAAATGGCTGGATTTAACCCGCGACTTCACCGAGGCAACCCGTGCCGAACCCGGCAACAAGTGGTTTGAGTGGTCGCGCAGCGTTGAGGATCCGAACGAGTTCGTGCTGGTAGAGGCGTTCGAGGACGACGGCGCGGCGGCTCATGTGAACTCCGCGCATTTCGCCCAAGCCATAACCGATATGCGCCCGGCTCTGCGCGAGACTCCGAAGATTATCTCCCGCCAGATCGACGGTGACGGTTGGGACGCTATGGGCGAGCTGAACATCGAGAATTAGCCGCTTTACCTCAAGAGTCCAACCATGCAGCGCGTGTATCCGCCGGATGCGCGCGCCGTAAGTCGTGTAACGCCGTTTTTACCCTTAAAATGGTTATAGGGCACACAAAAATAAGTACAGGAGTCATGGATGAACTCATCACCACATTACGCAGCTGAGGTCCCCGAAGAACACGAGGCCGACCACAGTTCGGTTTCGTTAGCGGTTTCTACCGTGATTCTTGCATTACGCCACAAAAAGAATAGTGCGCGCCCAAGTCTTTGGCTGCCGCTGGTGCGCCGCTTGCGCGAACCTTATAAGGGACAGTGGGCGCTTCCCGGCGGTCCCTTGCAGTCCCAGCAGTCTCTAGAGCAGGCGGCGGGGTACACGCTCAAGCGCGCGACCGGTCTTGAGCCTGGGTACCTTGAGCAGCTGTATGCGTTCGGTGATGTTTTGCGTGCCCCGGAGGCACGTGCGGCGCGCATCAACGGCACGCCGGTTCCGGCGCCTGGGGCGGATCATGAGCGCGTGGTTTCGGTGGTTTATTGGGCCTCGATCCCGGCGACTGAGGTTTCACAGACTCGCGTGCACGAAAATATTCGCTGGTTCCCGGTAGATGAGCTTCCCGAGCTGGCTTTCGACCACAACGAGATTGTGGAGTACGCCCTGTACCGCCTGCAGAATAAGGTCGAATATTCGCGTATTGCGCACTCATTCTTGGGCGATGAGTTCACGTTGGCACAGCTGCGTGAGGTGTACGAGGCAATTCTCGGTCGCCCGCTGGATCCCGCGAATTTCCGCCGCCAGATTGCAGCCTCAAAGTCGATTATTGATACCGGGCGGCGCATTGAAGGTACCCGCCACCGCCCGCCGCGCCTATACCGTTACAACACGGCGCAGGCTTATGCGGATGCCGGCCCGCTGGGCATGTACCGCGAGCGCCGCGAGTCTTAGACGAGTTCCGGGAACGGCAAGCTGCGTCGCTCAGGAGTCGTTATTTTGATCGCGTGGAGTACTGGTGCCACGTTCAAAAACTTGGAATACTCAGACACTCTAAATCCGGGGGTGTTTTCTTCATACGGGAGCAGTAAAGTGCTATCGCATGAAGAAAACGCTCCCTTTTTTGTACTCTCCACGTCATTACGTCTCGGTTAGCAGAAAATCCTGCACTAAGGACCCTTGCTACTATGGCAAATCCTGCGGCGATTGATAGCGAAGAACTCTCAGACATTAAATTTTGATGTCTACACATAAATAACAGAGCCAGACATGAAAAGTTTTCATGTGAGCTTCTTACTAAAGCACGGTGTCAAGACAAGTTCAGCGTTATATCAGCTTTTTCAGACATAAAATCCTCATATCAGACATGAAAAATTTTTCTTGATGAATAATTTTCGTAGATGGAGTATTATATTTTTGTTCTCTGCGTAGAACAGGAATACACCAATGGAAGGTAGTTATTACAGTAACCAACCTCCACTCAACAAACCTAACAAGACAGGCACCTACGCACTCATAGGCTGCCTGGGATGTGCCGGACTATTGGCACTTGTCCTTGTCATTGTTGGAGTATTAGCTGTCATTGGCGCATCGTCTCCTAGCAAGTCAACATCGACAAGCCCCACCGCTGTCGCTTCTTCTCACATGCCCGAAGAAGCAGCCTCAGGCAGCACCGCCGCGCAACCTCCCACTAAACAAAAGAAAGAAGAACCGCCACAAGACACTCACACAACCACAAAGAAAAATACACGTAGTGTGACCATCGAAGTAACCGCGTCAGGCTCGGGACAGGTTTCCTATGGAGCCTCAGGTTCTTTCAATACAGCAAAATTTGAAGACTCGTGGTCATACACCGAAGAAATTGGCAAGAGAGATTATTACAGCGTTTCCGTTAGTGGAGACATTTTCAATTCTGATGATTCACAGGTCGTCACATGCAAACTCATGATTGACGGCAAAGTTAAATCAGAGAAAAGTGCCACCGGTAAATACGGTCACGCTTCTTGCTCTACACTGTAAAAACCAAATAAACATACTCATCACGCAGAGATCTATAATTACTGCGGTACCAATGGCCGGTGCCGTTATCACTCAGATCACTTACAAAGGAAAACACTGATGTCTCAACCTCCAGTACCTCAATACCTTGTGCCCGCACCCAAGAAAAAACCTATATGGCCCTGGTTTCTTGGTGGCGGCTGCCTGATCATTCTTCTTATTTTCGCAGGATGCTCAGCGCTAGTTTTTGCTGGCGCAAAATCTGCGTCAGATTCCATTAGTTCTGCGTCAGCTCATGCAGACGAAGATATCAAAGTTGAGCTAGTAGCAACCTCCACTGGTAAAGGGCATGTGACCTACGGACCATCCCTCTCAAGCTCCACCAGCAGCGCAGATTTCGAGAACGAGTGGAAACAAGAAGCAGAGACTAAGCGCAAAGATGGTTATAGCCTTGACGTTAGCTCCTTCGATGAAGGCGTAGAAGTAACATGCAAAATCATCGTTAACGGCGAAGTTAAAGATGAGCAGAAAGCTACAGGAGATGGCTACTCCAGCGCACATTGCAATCTCTCTGCCGATTTTGGGTATGGAGACAAGTAACCGAAAATACCTGAAACCAGCTACCAGGAGCTTAATTAGTAAGCAACAGTAGCTTATGATGGAACAGAGCTCCGGCATCTTTGAAGGTGCCGGAGTTCGATTTTTATGAGAGTTCGAGCAGAGCTTACGAGGCACTTTGTCCAAAGTCAGCCTCCCGCCAGCAGGCACGGATATGTAAATATAAAGCTATCTGCGTATATACGCGTTCTGCAGCCTCAATATGGAAAGGGATCGCCTAATGACAGTCAGCAGCAGGTATGGGGCGCGGGCGGCAGAATATTGTGAGGCGCTGGGGTCACTCGATCAGATGGAACCGACTGATATTGCCTTGATCAAGTCGTGGGGCGCATCCGTGCCAGGCAGTATTCTTGATGCCGGATGCGGCCCCGGGCATTGGGCGCGCCTGCTCGCCTCCGCAGACCGGCTCGTCACAGGCATAGATGTAACTCCCGAATTTATTGCCCATGCCCGCGCCGCCTCTAGCGCCCCAAATCTTAACTTCGAGGTCATGGATATGGCACACACGCCTTATACTGACGGGTCTTTTGCGGGAATTCTTGCCTGGTATTCGCTCATTCACACGCCGCCAGCTCACCTTACCGGCACACTCACCGAGTTCTATCGGCTGTTGATTCCGGGAGGAAGCCTTCTTCTGGGGATGTTTCTGGGCGAACACGGTTTGCCCTTCGCACACGCCGTGACAACCGCCTATTATGTGAGCGTTCCAGAGTTTTCCGCACTGTGCGAGAAGGCTGGGTTTACGGTGAAAGAAGTTCACACCCGCAGCACCGGAAGGCACCGCGACCACCTGGCGATAGTGGCGTGCAAGCCAAAAGATTAATGCGCCCCATGATTGACAGGCGCTATCGCCACTCCCTACACTAGAGGTTATCCGGGTCACATTCCGGATTGTTCCTATCTATTCCACCGAGGCGCACGGAAGCGCATCGGCACACGAGGAGGCACCAGCACATGAACAGCTCCCGAGCATAGCCCGGATCAAAATACCAGGTCAGAGCGCTTTTATGTGCCCACCCCACTACCCGGGCTTACGTGTATCTAAACACCGTGCTCGGGTTTTTTCATGCCCTCACACCTAACGCGCGCTGCGCTGCCGGGGACCCGAGCACCTACTCGAAGGGACTCGGCCCATGCCACGCTACATTACATTCGACCATATTTCGTATGCGCATCCGGGTGAACCCCCGCTTTTCACCGACCTCTCCGCCGTATTTTCCGCGCCGCTCACCGGGCTTATCGGCGATAACGGCACCGGAAAAACTACCCTCTTCAGGCTTATTCTTGGCGAGATAAAGCCTAGTCATGGCACAATTAGCACCCCACCGCGCATAGCGTACCTGCCGCAAGATTTGGGGTTGAGCGAGCATCAGCATCTTGCCGATATTTTTGGAATTACAAAAATTCTGCGAGCGCTTGATGCGCTGGAATCGGGCGACTACTCCCCCAGCCTTTATGACACCATCGGCGACGCCTGGGATATTGAAGAACGCACCCTTGCGACCCTTGCCGAGCACGGTTTTAGTCCTGCGCGCACCACGGATGCCGCCGACCCGCACGCCATTCGCGACCTTCTGATGCGCCCCCTTAGCACTTTTTCGGGCGGCCAGACGGTCACTGCCGCCCTCGCCGCGCTTCTGCGCTCGAACCCCGAGTTTATTCTGCTGGATGAGCCCACAAATAACCTGGATTCCGCCGCGAAGAATCGGCTTTTCACGGCTCTTGAAACCCTCACCTGCCCGGCGCTCATCATCAGCCACGACCGAGACCTGCTCGCGCATATGAACGCGATCGCCGAGCTGCACGCCGACCGTGAGGGGCGGGCGCATCTGCGCACATATGAGGGCAACTACAACACCTACCGGGCGGTGCGGAAGGCCGAGGAGAGCGCCGTGCATCGCCGCGTGAATGAGGCGAAAAATGAGGCGCGCAAGGCTGAACGCGAGCGCGTCGAAAACCAGATTAAGCTCGATCGCAACGTTCGGCGAGGCCGCGATTTTGAGCGGTCGAAGCGGAAACCTGGCCTGGCGATGGGCCTGGATAAGAACAGTTCAGAGCGCTCTGCTGGAAAACTTCGCACGGCACATGAAAGCATGGTGGCGGATGCGCGTGCGGCAGTTAGTGAAGCCCAAGAGAACCTGCGCATGCAGGAGCGTATCTACCTGGAACTTGCTCAGGATGCACTCCCGGCGGGGCGGAAGGTACTGGAATTACAGCGGGTGGGGAAAGACTCTTGCGCGTCTGCGCAACAGAGTGCCGAATTTAAGAATGCGCACACCCAAAATACTGTTTCACATGAAACACAACCTTATGGAGTTGATTATTCGTCCCGCAGCCAAGACTTTCCCGAGGCTCTTACCCTGACCGGGCCCGAGCATTTGCGCATCACGGGAGCAAACGGCAGCGGCAAGACCGTGCTTCTCAACGCGATAGCGCACGCGAACAAGCCCGGATACCACTCTCCCGTGCCGCCCGCTTACCGGGTGCTCTACCGCCTGGGCAACGCCGCGTATCTGCCGCAGCGCATCACGCTTGACCCTGAACGCACCCTCCTTGAAACCGTGCAGCGGGCGAACCCGGGGGCAAGCGAACAGCATCTTCGCGACCAACTGGCGCGGCTGTTGTTCAGGCGCGAGAGCGTGCATCAGCATATTGGGGAGCTTTCCGGGGGTGAGCGTTTTCGTGCCGCGCTGGCGACGGTTCTGCTCACCGACCCGGTGCCGCAGCTTCTTCTGTTGGATGAGCCCACGAATAACCTAGATATTTCGTCGGTGGATTGGCTGGTGCAGGCGCTCGATGCCTACACCGGCGCGCTCATCGTCGTTAGCCACGACGAGGATTTTTGCGAGCGCATCCGCCTCGACCGCACACTCAGCCTTTCGGCAAAAACCCTCAGGGAGGCACCGTGCTAAACATTCTTCGTTCCATCCCGTGGGCGTTCCGCATGACCCTTCACACGGCGTCCGTTCCCTTCCTTGCCGCGGTTTGTACGACCCTGCTTCTCACGTTCATGCCGAGTGCGCAGGTGGTACTGGTGAATGCTGCGGTGGGTTCGGTGGCCTCCGGCGATACTGCAACATCACTCACCTGGGCCGCGGTAATCGGCGTCCTCGTGGCGGCGTACCTTCTGGTGCAGCGGGCAAGCATGTCGCTCTTCATCATGACGAAGGCGCGCGTGAATGCCGCCGCGCATCAGAAGCTCAATACCACCCTGGCGCGGGTGAATCCCGGGGTGATGAGTGAACCCGAGATGCAGAAGCATCTTCGTGCAGCCCGTGAATCTCTTACGAAGCAGGAGATTCCCACGCAGGCAAATTCCGTGGTGACTCTCTGTGCCGCCGTGGCGATGGTTCTGCTGCTGTGCGCGACAATTGCAGGTACGAGCCTTCCGGCTGCGTTCTTTGTGGCGGGGTGCATGGTTCCGCTGTCCGCCGCGATGGTTCTGCTGGCGAAGCGTGACTACCGCATCTACGGGCAGGTGTATGAGGACCGCCGTGAAGAGGCATATTTTCTGGATGCGCTCACCCACCCCAGCACAGCCCGCGAGATCGCGACCCTAGGGGCCGGTGGTTTCTTCGCCGACGGTGTGGCGCGGGCACGAGATCGTGCCACCGGGCGGGAATATCATCTGGAGGCGGTGCGCAGCATCGTGGTGGGGTTCGCCGGGTTCATCTGCTCGGTGTTGCTGATGGGTGCGCTCTACTGCCTGATCGGTTCTGGGGCGAGCGCGGGCGAGATTGCCGGTGCGCTGGTGGGCACGCTCACCTGTATCGCGGCCACCCAGGATGTTGGCTACGCCTTCGGGCAAGTCTCGAACGGGGCGATGTCGATTGCCCAGTATCGCGCGTTTGTGGATAATCCGCGCTACGTGCTTGCTTCAGAGACAACGCATCATAATCCGCCCGCAACCGGTGATTCTCTGAGCGAGATCACTGTACGCAATTTGAGCGTCACCTATCCCGGGGCGGATGCACCAACGTTGCACCGCGTGAACCTGCATATAAAACGCGGGCAGATGGTGGCTTTGGTCGGTGCCAGTGGCGCGGGGAAAACTACGCTGGTGCGCGGACTTCTCGGACTGACTCCCACTACCGCGGGCAGCGTGCTCTTCGACGATACTCCGGTCGAGTCGCTAAGCGTGCAGCAGGTTTTTAAGCACACCACCCTGCTCAGCCAGGACTACGGGCGGTACGAGCTGACCGTGCGGGAAAACCTGCTGTTGGGCACTCATGCGCAGGGCCAGGAACCGCCAAACAATCAGTGTCTCTGGGATGCGCTCGAAAAGGCCCGCGCCGCCGAATTCGTGCAGACTCTACCTGCCGGTTTAGACACACAGCTGGGTGAACAGTGGGGCGGGGTCGGGCTATCGGGCGGGCAATGGCAGCGTTTAGCATTGGCGCGTCTGATCCTGCGTAACACTGCCCTGTGGATTCTGGACGAACCAACCAGCGCTATCGATGCCCACGCCGAAGAGCAGATTTTCGCTGCCCTGCGTAAAGTTGCGGCGGATCATATGACGATTCTGGTCTCACATCGAGCCTGGACTCTCAAACACGCGGATGTCATTCATGTGGTGGATCACGGAACCATCGTCGAATCAGGAACCTACGCCGAACTATTAGGCGCTGGCGGGCGGTTCGCCGAAATTTTCGCCTCACAGATAGAGGATGCGCCGGAACACACGTCGTCGGACTTGCCGGTTGCTGACGGCGCCGAATCCGCAGACGACACCGAGTTCACGAAAGAAGGGACACCATCGTGTTAAAAACGATTAGACAAACTCTCTGGGCCCTGCGGTATGCGCTGCGGGCGCATCCTATTCTTGTATTCAGCTCGTTCACTCTTCTCACAGTGCTCTCGTTTCTGCCCAGCGTACAGATGTTCCTCATAGCCGCAATCACCGACTCGCTCAGCACCGGGGATACGCACACTGCACTCACGTGGGCGGGCGTAATCGGGGGCGTGCTGGCGGGTAACCTTGCCCTGCAGCAAGTGTCTAATTCGCTGGATATGTCACTGCGGGCGGGTATGGCGCAAACAGGTATTCGGGCGATCGCCCGCAGGCTCGCCTCCCTCACCCCCGAACAGATTTCGCGCGG
Organism: Rothia dentocariosa ATCC 17931; assembly: GCF_000164695.2. Taxonomy (NCBI): domain Bacteria; kingdom Bacillati; phylum Actinomycetota; class Actinomycetes; order Micrococcales; family Micrococcaceae; genus Rothia; species Rothia dentocariosa. The sequence continues at coordinate 1,025,990 of NC_014643.1, read as the reverse complement.
CTCATTTTCGCAGCGCTCGCGTGTCGCTCAGGATGCGGTCGCCAACGGTCACCTGCACACCCAAGTAACCAGCACCGGCGTACTTCTCTTCACGTTTCTTATGGTGGGTTCGCTCTGCGTCATGGTGGCTCGCGTCAGCTCTGCGGCAGCGGTATGCCTTCTGCTCTGCCTGATTCCGGTGGCGTTCGTGGCGGGGCTGTACACGCGGCGCAACGAGCATGCCTGGGACAGCATTTATACGCATAACCACCGGGCCTGGTACGCTACCAACCAAATAGCCTACCCGAATACCGCCGAAGAACTTTCGACCCTGAAAGCAGGCTGGTTCTTTGCGGCACGGGCTAACCGGCAACGCGGGCTGGCCGCTGACGAAGAGGTGAAACTTACCGCATATGCCCTGCGTTTGCAGGTAATATCGGGGGTAATGTGCGCGGTATTCCTGGTGGGTGTGCTAGGTTTTCTGGTGTCCTCCGGGGCGAGCGCGGGTATCATCTCTGGTGCGATAGTGGGCGCACTTTCCGCCATGATGTCGCTGACTGCAGTGAGTCACGATATGAGCTCGCTCGGCGCCGGGGCTAACGGAATTACACGGTATCGAGAGTTCCTGGAGGGCTCCGAAAATCCTTTCCGCAAGGCGGTCACTACCCTTGATGCGCCGCTTAGCCGCGTGCGCATCGAGAACCTGTCCATCACCTACCCCAACGCTGAAAAACCCGCGGTGCGCGGGGTATCCTTCGAGATTGAGCGCGGCCAAACAGTCGCGCTCGTAGGGGCAAACGGTGTGGGCAAGACCACGCTAGTACATGGGATTCTGGGCATGCTTGCCGCTCACGAGGGGCGTGTTCTTTTCGACAACACCCCGGTGAATGCTCTATATCCCGCCGAACGGCACCGACTGGCGACTATTCTCACCCAGGATTTTGGACGCTACGAGCTGACGGTTCGGCAGAACCTCCTCATGGGGATTTCCGGGCGCTCTGTAACCGACGAGCAGCTGTGGGACGCACTCGGAAAGGCCCGCGCCACCGAGTTTGTGCGTGCCCTGCCGGAAGGTTTGGACACACAGCTGGGTGAGCAGTGGGGCGGCGTTGGGCTATCGGGCGGGCAATGGCAGCGGCTCGCGCTTGCACGTCTGATTCTGCGCAATACCGACCTGTGGATTCTGGACGAACCTACCAGCGCGATTGATGCCGAAACGGAGGAGGATATTTTTGCCTCCCTGCATGAGGTTTCGGCGGGACACATGACGATTTTGGTCTCGCATCGCGCCTGGACCCTCCGCCACGCCGATCGTATTTATGTGATGGATGCGGGCGCAATCGTCGAATCCGGCACTTACACCGAGTTGATGGCGCGCGACTCCTATTTCGCCCGGCTCTTCGCCTCACAGACGGGGTGATTACTCAGGCGTCTCAACCGCCGCTCCCGGAACGGCAGGGGCGGTTGAGACGCTGAGGGACGTTATTCCGAGCACGCGAGGAACCCAATAACATTCCGAAGCTGGCTAAGTAACGAGCCAGAGGGAGCACGTTCCCGCTGCAACTCACTATCCTTGCCTTTGCATTAACTCTAGGTAGTGCCGGAACAAAATCTCTAGACGCTGCTTATCAGTAGTGCACCTCTGTTTTGCACCAAATACAGCCACATCAACCACTTTATCGAGCTCTTTATGAGCATTATGAAGTTCACGCTTCATAGCGCGCGGATCGTACTGGCTAGCTAGAGAAACATTAGGTTGGAGTGCTCGCGCTTCCAAGACTTTTTGGCCAGCGGCAATAATTTTCTGGCGGTCAGAATCTCTAAGCAGAGGTAAGGGAAAATTGTTCCACGTCACAGTACTGGAAAAGCTAATATCAGACTTTAACCGCCCTCCTACAGTTTTCATCCAAGTAATAAACATGGAAGAACTCGCGATCGCAAACAACAGCCCACCGTCGTCGGGAGCACCATAAACCTTATTCGAAATGATAACTTTTTCGTCAAAGTACGCGACAGGAAGGTACTTCCTTCGGCTAGAGCTGACTTCGGGGATGCCAATAAATCGCCCCTGATCGTGAATTCCAAATTGACGGAATAGATGATGGTAGGGATATTCCTGGGTGGATTTTGCCTTAGATTCCGAACGGAACTTTTTAACAGCGTCTATGCGTGATTTCAGCTCGGGGCTTTTTGCTACATCTGCCGGATCTAGCTCGACCAGCCATAGGCACCAACGTTCGGTTCCTCGAAGTAACTCGGCAGAACCGATGTATGGGCGAAGATACTTCGAAATAATTGGATCATTTTGAAGATTTACATACTCTTCTTTGCTAATAATAAAGTTGCCATCATCAGTTGGTTTTGAACCATACTGAACAGGAGGCAAATTCTTAGAAATAGGCATACCCTGTTTACGGACCAAAACGTTAGCACCATCAACTAGATAAGCGTTGATACCAGTCTTGACCTTACGTTCTATGGCGTTTCCCTTAGGATGTTCGTAGTCCCATAGCCGGGGTTTCACCTGTTGATTCCGGGTAAACCCGATAATTACACAGTGCACCGCAGCTTTTCCAGGAGCTTCCGAATCCCATTCAAAGGTTCGATGGGCAAATTTGATCACCCACCCCGCTTTAAAGATTGGGTCAAATAATCGAGAAGTTTGGTCTCCCTGCGTAATAGAGTTAGTGGTTACGTAAGCGAACTCTCCTGTGCGGTTCTTATAATAATCCAGAGCTTTCGCATGCCATCCGGTTACAAAATCTAACCGAGAGAGCTGGACTGATGAGCCCCAGGCATGCTGGAGGTCTGCAAGCTGCTCTGCGGTTCGCGTATGGTCTCCTAAGAAAGGAGGGTTACCAAAGATATAGGTCTTCCCCTTTGGCTCAGGAATCGCTTTCTTCCAATCCAGACGAAGCGCGTTGTCGTGAATAATATGGGCAGCAATCTCAATCGGCAGGCGATTTGGGGCGTCCCCAAGGGCCTGTGCAAGACGCAGGTTCGCTTGGTGGTCTACCAAGAACATTGCGGTTTCAGCAATCTTTGCCGCCCACCAGTTAATCTCAAAACCATAGAACTGATTGATAGAAAGACGCTGGTCAATAGAAATATCCAGTGAAGCTGTAAACTCACCGCCACGGTTACGCTTCTCAACCAACACGTCCGTCTCAATCTCACGTAGTTTCGCATACGTAAGGTTCAGGAAGTTACCGCCTCCACAGGCTGGGTCGCAGAACACGTGGGTTGAAAGATTGTTGAGGAAATTATCGAAATCCTTCAACGATGTGGACTTGTTACGAATTAGACGGTCTGCCTCTTCACGGAACTCGCTCAAGAACAGCGGTTCAAGAGTCTTTAGGATATTCTTCTCGCTGGTGTAATGCTCGCCCGCAGCACGACGTGCTTCTTTAGATTTGACCAGCTGAAACATAGCGCCAAAGATAGCAACCGAAATTCGGTTCCATTGAAAACGACATGCATCCAAGAGAGCTTCACGGCTCTCTTCTGTGAAGAACTCAGCATCCAACGAATCTTTGAAAATACCGCCATTAACGTATGGGAACTGCGCCATTAAATCACTCATGCGATGAGAACGGCGAGCTGGCGGAGTATTTAACACCTGAAAAAGCTGGTTTAACTGTGGCCCTAGTGATGATGACGTCGTCTCCTGCTCTACCCAGCGATAAAAAAGATCGGCAGGCCACAAACCCGCATCATCACCGTAGAGCAGGAAAAGCAAGCGAGTCATCAGAATCGACGTCTGCTGTACACGCTCATCTTCTTCTTCAGCGTCCTTCGGAGCATCCTCTCCCACCGGTATATCGGTGTCATCGCCTAGAAACGAGGTATAGAGCTCCGCCATAAGATCAGCCGCAACAATCGAAGCTTCTTCCTGCTCCTGCCTTGATACGCTTTCCTTACCAATTAGAAAAACAAATGAGTCGTAATAGTCTGCAATATCGCGAGTAAGAAGCTCAACTTTTGGCTCGGAACCGTCTAGGCGAATAATACGAATACGCTCAAAATCAGAAACCATGCCATATTTCGGGTACTCATTCTGGCTAATGGAATCAAGATAGTCGAAAAGCTGATCCTCTGCCGCGTCAAGATTTTCACCAAGGCTCTTTGCCTCGCCAATAGCGATACCAGACATGAAGAAATCGATATATCCATTTCGCCCAGTGCTGGTGCGCTCCGCGTTGCGTTCGAACAAGCTAATTCGTTCAGGAATAATCCCAAAGCTGCTGAGAAGATCTGACCAAAACTGCTGTGCGTACTGCTTTTCTTGGTTCTTAATATTGTCATCGCGCCATTGCTGAATACGTTCTTGGGTCCAGAACCTTGCAAAGTCTCGCAGATGGGCAATTGCTTTCTGCCGGTCATAGTAGTCAGGTCGCTTAAATACAGAAGACATGGTGCTCCCACCAGTGAGTGTGATATACAAACATCTTTATCATACATAGTCTTTACCTGAACCTTGCAGGTACCTCGTCATCTAGACTCTGCAGCCACTTCTACGCCTCCCGCGCACAAGGTCAAGAATCGGGTCGTTTTCCGCCCGGAACATCCGTATTCTCTAGTGTTAAGACCTTGAACTAGGAGAATCCTTGAGCATCACAGACCATTCTGCAGCGAGCACAGACCCGATTGAGCAGACCGTCCAGTTCGGACGCATAGCCGCCGCTATCGAGTACCTGTATGACCACGCCGCAGATCAGCCCACGCTCGCGCAGGTGTCCCAGGCGGTTCATGTGAACCCCGAATACCTGCAGCGGCAGTTCCAGCAGTGGGCGGGGGTGAGCCCCAAGAAAATGCTGCAGCATATCAGCCTTGAACGGGCGAAGGCAGCGCTCGCTGGGCAGCAGAGAACGCTCGATGCGGCCTGGTCGAGCGGGTTCAGCGGCACGGGGCGCCTGCACGATGCGTTCGTTACCATTGAGGGCATGACCCCCGGCGAGTACAAGAACGGCGGGGCGAACCTGCGCATCATCTGGCGTTACGCCGCATCCCCTTTCGGCACAGTGCTGATCGCCGCAACGGATAAAGGCATATGTCATATGGCCTTCGCCGATAACCCGGATGCGGCTCTCACGAACCTGCGCGCCGAATACCCGAACGCGCAGCTGCATGAGGGCGAGCATCCTTTTCACGAGCAGGCGTTGAGTATTTTCGGTGGAGGCGGGGAGCGCATCGCCCTGCATTTGAAGGGTACGCCGTTTCAGGTGCAGGTGTGGCGTGCGCTTTTGAATATTCCGCAGGGTGCCGTGCAAAGTTATGGGTCTGTGGCTGAGAGTATTGGCCGCCCCGGTGCCGCCCGTGCCGTGGGAACCGCTGTGGGGCACAATCCGGTTGCCATGATTATTCCCTGCCACCGAGTGATTCGTGAGAGCGGGGTGATCGGGGATTACCGTTGGGGTCGCGGTCGCAAAATGGCGCTTCTCGCCCAAGAACTCGGCGCGGCCTAGCGAGCATCGGCCCGTCCCAGTTTTACCCGCTCCCGCTTTTACGCTTTCGAGAGCATGCCACGAGTATGTGTGCCCCTTCGGAAGTCCGCAAAATTCAAAGGGAACCTGTTTGACTCCTCGGTGAAAGTTACACAATTGCCATCGAGAGTTACATTTTTGTCACCTTCACTCGCGTTTTTCATGCCAAAGTGACAAAAACCCGTCTGAAAGTTACATTTTGTCACCCAAAATCACCAGATTTGTAACTTTCACCCCGGTCAGACACTCATATTGTCACTCTCAGAGTTACAATATTTACATGTATACGCCTGAAGAAGTGACACAAACTCTGAATGAGCTACGCCTCCTCGGTCGGGATAGCCTGACCGTTGAGGTGAAGTCGGCGCATAACGGTTATCCATCGTCCATTGCTGAGACTATCTGTAGCTTTGCCAACCTTCCTGACGGTGGCACCATCATATGCGGCGTGGACGAATCCCAAGATTTTGCCCCCGTGGGCGTTTACGATCTTGAAGATTTACGAGCAAAAATTATTGACGCCGCGCAGAATCTCAAACCAAAAATCGCGGTAGAAACCACCGATATGGTTCTGGGCGATCATCAGGTGCTCATCGTATCTGTTCCAGGGTTACCGGTACAGGAACGCCCCTGCTTTAAAGGTAATGTGGCGTATCAACGCCTCGGAGACGGTGACTACCCGATGGATAGTTACGCGCTAAGCCTTATGTATGCCCAACGCCATAAACCACAGAATGACCTACGAAATATTCCTGGCACGTCCATCAAAGATTTAGATGAGCCGTACACTGAGGACTTTTTGCGTCAGGTTCGACTCTCCTCAGCACGTTTGCGGCATGACTCTGACCAGGAAATTCTGCACAAACGCAATGTTCTCGCCGCCGCGCAGAACAATTTAACCTTGGCCGGACTATGTGCTCTGGGGGATTATCCGCAGCAGTTTTATTCTGGGGCAAGTATTATCGGCGTAGTGTCTATGAGCGGTACAGCCCGTAATGATGACCGTTTTCGGGGCGAAGGCCCTATTCCTGCCATGCTTGAAGATGCGCTTGCCTGGCTTGTGCGTAATCTCAAAAACCGCACCGTAACAACCCCTGACGGGGCGGGTCTGGTGGATGAGCCCGAAATTCCTCTGGTGGCTCTGCGCGAATTCGTGGCGAATGCCCTTGTGCACCGCAGTTATGAGCAGGATGCTTCGGGCAAGTTCGTGCAGATTTTTATCAAGCGTGGCCGTGTTGAGATCATCAGCCCCGGTGGTTTTTGGGGTATCTTACCTAGTCAGGTCGGTCTTGTGCACCGCCCTGCGGCTGTGAATGAGGCGCTGTACGCTATCTGCCAGAATATTCGTCTCAGCGACGGTCGTCGGCTCATTGAGGGAGAAGGCGGCGGTATTTTGGCGGCACAGCAGGCCTTACGCAATGCTGGTTTGCGCGAGGCGCGCATCCTTGATGAAGGCATTCAGGTACGCGTTATCATTTACCGCTCCACGGACGATGCACAGTCCACACGGGATCGACGGGCGGCACAGTCTTCCCAGCATGTTGACGTACCACAGGAACTATCCGCCACAGAATCACAGGTGTATTCTGCCTTAGCGCAGAAGCCCGCTACGGTCGCCGATCTCGTAGAAGATACCCAGTTAACCGCACGGCAGGTTCGGTATGCACTGCCCAAATTGGTCAAACGAGGTATAGCGGAACAGCAAGCACACTCAGGGCATCGCGGTTCTGTATACCATCTCATCACCGTGTAGCCACTAACCCATGAGTTCTACAGCGCAAAGCGGGTGCCCGGCGCCTTCATTAGAAGAGGCACCGGGCACCCGCCCGTATACGATACGCCCTGAGTGCGAGCGCATCGTTAATCTTTGAGAACTACTCGGGAAGCACCAGACCCTTGGTCTGCGACACTGCGCGTGCGAAGCGCTCAGCGACGTCAGCCCAGTTCACGATGTTCCAGAATGCCTTCACGTAGTCGCCCTTCACGTTCTGGTAGTCCAGGTAGAAGGCGTGCTCCCACATATCGAGCTGCAGAACGGGAATCAGTGCAACCGAGATGTTGCCCTGCTGGTCGTACAGCTGCTCAATGATGAGGCGCTTGCCCACGGTGTCCCAGGCGAGAATTGCCCAGCCGGAGCCCTGAATGGTGAGGGCAACGTTGGTGAAGTGCTCACGGAACTTGTCGAAGGAACCGAAGAACTCGTCGATAGCCGCTGCGAGCTCGCCGGTGGGCTTGTCGCCGCCCTCGGGGGAAAGGTTCTTCCAGAAGATGGAGTGGTTGGTGTGACCACCCAGGTTGAAGGCGAGATCCTTGGACAGCTTGGAAACGTTGCCGTAGGAGCCGTTTGCGCGTGCTTCCTCAAGCTGCTCTAGGGCTGCGTTTGCGCCTGCAACATAGGCTGCATGGTGCTTATCGTGGTGCAGCTCCATGATCTTTGCGGAGATGTGGGGTTCGAGCGCCGCGTAGTCGTAGGGGAGCTCGGGAAGAGTGTACTTTTCAGCCATGGTGTATGCCCTTTCAATCAGAAGATGGCGTCGTTACAAGGGTACCAGCGTTTGCCTGCGAGTTCAGTGGGTTCTGGGCATTGTGCGGGGATGCTGTGCATAGGGTGGAGAAAGTTTTCCACAGGAGTGGATAAACCCGTGGATTTTATTTCAAATTCATCACGATTTCGGAGTATTTGCCGGATTTTTGCGGGGTTCAGACCCGCAAATAACAGGTATGTAAGTTATCCACGCTGTGGATAAACTTTGTGGATAACTCATAATGATATTTTTTGTCGCGCATAGATAGCAACGATTTATGATGCCAAAAGCCGAAAATTCATGCCGTTATGTTACGTGTAATTTTTACCGTGTTCGCTGTGTTTTAGCGTCTTTTCGCCCATAAAAACTCACACGCTAGTACCGCATATAGTTTTCACAAGCAGAATTTAGTGTGTTCATAGTGCGCAACCTATTCTGTGGATAATGACCGGTGGAAATTGTTCACAAAGTTTTCCACAGGTGTGGAAAGTATCTGTTTAAAACTTGTCTCGACATCCTCAAAATTCTGGATACGCTTACCGAAGATTTTCATAGCAGAGTTATTTTTGCGTATTTGCACGGATTAGCGGGCGCGTTCTAAGACACAGTGGGCGTGATGCGTATGTGAGCCAGATTCCCTAATAACAGTCGTGTAAGTTCTCCACACTGTGGAAAAGTACTGTGGATAAAGCCTTGGGAAGAGTTCATTGGGGGTCATATCAGCCGCATCTCCAGAGCACGCTTACACTGCCTGCCCCTGTCGTTCCACGTATCGAGAGAGGTCATGCACGCCTGTGAACGTCAGAATGCGCAGGAACGCGACACGCCGGGCGCATCCTGCTTGATCGGGATATTAAGGTATGGGTCTAGCGTGCTGCCCACAATCCGTATAAGCCACCATGCACCACGCCGTGCAGAAAGGTATGAAAAATCCCCCAAGACCGTGACCGTCGGGGGAAAAATTAATAGAAAACCCCCGAAATATCGGGGGATTAGAGAGGTAGACACCGCATAATCTTTTTGATGTGCGCTTGCCCACCTATGAGGCATTCTTGCTAGTGTGGGCGGGGTGCTTAGGGTATTCTTAAAAAGAACGGCGCGGGGACCGCCCAACCACGAACAGTACCCGCACCGCACAACCGCCGGTAGAAATGCAGGTTACCTGCACACCGACGACAATCACCGATAAATAGAGAGTCGAACCCTGTCGGTTTGAGCTTCCGGTCTCGCCCCGCGGGCTTCTTTTTCGACCCCGTTATGCATACCAGTGTACACGCTTATTTATCATGTGCAAACCCAAATGGTATTTTTTCCCAAATTTTTTTAATCATTTTGTAATATTCCTGGCGAGTACTACCTAAGTAGCCTCAAAATTTTACCTTCTTTACGTGTAAAACCTTGAATTATCAAGTATTTTTTACAGGTAATCATTACAATGATTTCATTCGGGAAGCGCTATTTCCCGGGCAAATTGTCGAAGACACGCCGACAATGGTGTGACGTATTTCGGACAAATTTGTGCCGTCAGTGTGTACTTTAAGGAAAGACATACCAAGTTTTGAGCAATATCTGAGGGTTTGCTGTCTTAACAAGTACAATGAACTTTACACACCTTATATATGCGCTCAGTTTAAAAGCTGGAGGTGCGAGGAGGAACACTCATGCCCAAACAAGCAACCACCGTCTCTGGCGATCTTCCAGAGAAGGCGGAGCCCAAATGGCTAAATGAAGAAGAACGTGAGGGATGGCTGTTTATCAGCTCGATCATCTTCAACCTCACACGGCAGCTCGATAATCAGCTTCAGCAGGATGCCGATTTGAGCTATGTCGAGTACATGGTACTTGTTGGACTCTCAGAGTCAGAGGATCACGAGTTAACAATGACGCAGCTGGCACTGGTCACAAACACTCTGCCGGCGCGTCTTTCGCGCGTGGTCGCCAGACTGGAGAAAGACGGGTACGTGTCCCGGTCACTCAGCGCCGAAGACCGCCGCGTCAGCATTTGCCATCTGCTTCCTCAGGGTTTGCAGAAGCTTCAGGATGCGGCACCCGGTCACGTAGCACAGGTACGTCACGAGATTTTCGACCACCTCACGGAAGATCAGGTGCGTGCTTTAGCTAATATCGGCGAAAGCATCTTAGGCGATAAGCCTTCTAAACTTATTTCATCGTCGAGTTTGCGGCGCGGAAGTTACCCCGCCTAAGCCTGCACGAACGAATACACCCGGATTTTCCGAGGCTTGCGAGCACATCATAACGGTTCTGTTGTGGTGTGATAGACCGAGCTCAGGAACCCCTAAATACGCCTCCAGATTAGCCTTTTCTCTCTATACAGTGCTGATTCGGCCCTCTATGATGGGTTCGACAGCGTTGCACTGTACCCTACGCGAATAGAACACACACCCTAATTTCAAGGAGAGAAAAGTTATGTCTAAGTCCTTCTACGATCTGCTCAACGAACAGATCGGTCACGAGTTTGCCGCATCCCACCAATACCTTTCAATGGCGATTTGGCTTGATGGTGAGGACCTTCCCCAGTTGGCGCGTTACTTCTACCGCCAGTCTTTGGAGGAGCGTGGGCACGCCCTCATGATGGTTCAGTACAAGCTGGATCGCGGCCACAAGGTTGAGATTCCCGCAGTTCCGAGCGTCAAGAATGATTTTAAGGACGTTCAGGAAATCGTGGATCTTTCCCTGGCGCAGGAAAAGGAAGTCACTGGTCAGATCGAGGCTCTTTTCTCCGCAGCACGCAACGAAAACTATGCTCTGGGTGAGCAGTTCATCCTCTGGTTCCTGAAGGAACAGGTTGAGGAAGTTGCATCGATGGAAACTCTCGTCACCATTGTGAAGCGTGCAAACGGAAACCTCTTCGACATCGAAAACTATGTGGCTCGTGAGCTCGATGAGTCGCATGGCGAAGACAGCTCCGCTCCTGCCGTTGCAGGGTCCTAAGGTGCCTCACACCTCATAATTGCATAATTTTTATATTCTCGCTCCGAGTCGATATTACGGCAGGGGCGAGAATATTTATATTGACCCTGAAATTTCGCTTACGTTATAGAATATATGCCCAAAATGGCATATATTGGTTAAGTATATTTATACCTTTAGAAGCAAAAAATACCATCTCCTAGGTAGGAGCGTTAGAATAGTAAGAATTATTCCTATCCGGAGGATAACTACAGAGAATATGACCCAATCACAGACACCGAATTCAGAAAATACAGTTTTCAGCCGCGGATCCTACAGCAACTCTAAGCGAGTTGCAGATATTTTGCGCACGGAGTCCGTGGGCGGCAGCATCCTGCTGGTGGCGACCGTCCTCGCGGTAGTTCTTGCCAATACCCCACTGGCAGATGTTTATTTTGGGGTGCGCGATACCGTTATAGGCCCCGAAGTTCCAGGATTTCACCACCTTCACATGAAGATAGGCACCTGGGCGGCAGATGGTCTCTTGGCAATATTCTTCTTCCTGACCGGTCTTGAACTCAAAAAAGAGTTCGCGATCGGTGACCTCAAATCACCGGCAACCGCAATTGTTCCCATCGCGGCGGCTTTCGGCGGCGTGATTACCCCCGCCATCATCTACACCGCTATCAACTTCAGCAGCCCCACCGCTATACATGGCTGGGCTATTCCCACGGCAACCGATATTGCCTTCGCGGTTGCCGTATTGGCGGGCGTGGGAACGTTCCTGCCCTCGGCAATGCGTATCTTCCTTCTTACCCTAGCGGTGGTTGATGACCTGATCGCTATCTGCATTATTGCAATCTTCTACACCGGCACATTCCATGGCGAATACCTGCTCCTTGCGATCATCCCTATCTCGCTATTCGCCTTTATCGCCTATCGCGGTGAAAAAATGCTGCACCTCAAGCCCGCCGCGGCGTGGATTCTGCTTCTGCCCCTGGGCTTTATCACGTGGGCTCTTTTCCTTGAATCCGGTATTCACGCAACTATTGCCGGTGTGGTGCTTGGTTTCTGTGTTCCAGTTAAATTCAATAAACGTACCGAAGCTGCGGGCGCGGATGCAGGCCTCGCCGAGGTTTTCGAGCATCGTTTCCGCCCGCTTTCCACGGGTATCTGCGTGCCGGTCTTCGCCTTCTTTAGCGCCGGTGTTGCTATGGGCGGTTTTGACGGTCTTAAGCGGGCCCTCACCGACTCGGTCTCCCTGGGTATTATGCTCGCCCTCGTTTTCGGCAAGACCATCGGTATTACGGGAACCACCTGGCTGGTTACCAGGTTCAGGCACGCCAACCTAGACCCGGATGTGCAGTGGATTGACGTCATAGGCCTTGCGGTTACCGGCGGTATCGGCTTTACCGTATCGCTTCTGGTGGCAGAACTGTCATTCACCGGTGGATCGCCGCACGGTGAAGACGCCAAAATCGCTATTCTCTTCGGTTCAGTGACCGCCGCAATTCTGGGTGCTCTGATTCTCTCCCGCCGCAATAAGCACTACCGTTTATTGGCAGAAAAGGAGAGCGTGGATGCCGACATGGATGGCATTCCAGACGTGTTCCAGCAGCGTAAATCACAATCCTAGACGGTCTGTCTTCGGTGGGGAGAGATCGGTGAATACCCTGCTCTACTATTAAGAATCCGGTGGTGACACTCCTAAGAATCACCACCGGATTTTTATATTCTCATTCCGGAATATAGTTGATATTTCGCAGGTTTGAGAACTTTCTTCTAAACATCCAACCCAACACCTCTAACCATGCTGCGCCCTTTCAGATATATTCTATTTTTGGAATATATCGATGGCGGGAAGTCTATCGCGTATGCCATATGGCGCTCAAAGCACCCCCTGTACGGCGACCCCTGGCAGCGCTTTCGACCTCCACCCCAAAGGTGCGCTGTCTTACGTCCTCAGGTTCTGCGCATACACACGGTATGTCCGTAGAATGAAATGTACCGAGTGATTGGTGGAGAACGGTTTATGGCACATCAGAAACAGGGCACAGAAGCCCATCACACGACATCACGCTATGCGGAAATCATCGCCCGCTGGGTTATCGGTATCTACTCAATCGCAACAATTCTGACGCTTTTCACCTGGATTATTTCCCCGCTTCGCAGGGGCCACGGGTTCACCTGGTGGGAAATCACCGCGAGCCTGCTCAACATCCCATCAAGTCATACGCTGGTGAGCGCAGTCATCATGGTGGTCATGACGTCCGCCCTGATCACCCGTAAACGGGCCGCCCTCTACGCCGTCATTTTCTTTCAAGTCATCGGCATCCTCATCGGAACACGAAGCGCGCTTCTGCTCTTCTTCCCCGATAACGTGATGCCGAGCGAAGAATTTTTCTCCTCCACGCTCGACACCGTGGCTATTATCGTGGCGGCTATCTTTATTCCGCTTCTCATCCTGGCACGCTCTGCTTTCCCGGCGCATATAGGCCGAATTTCATGGGTATTGGCAACCGTGGTCTTCCTCGGCGGGCTAACGGTGACAACCCTGCTGGCCTGGTATTTTGGGCATCACGTGCCGGGAGTTACGGTTCCCCACCTGCTCAAGCAGGGGTTAGGGCTCGATAGTTTTCCCGAGCTCAAGGGTGCAAACCCGGGCGCCACGGTGGTGGGGGCAGCATCCGTGTTCTACGGAATTTTTGCACTGATCGCGGTGTATGTGGTGGTGCGGGGGTACCGTGTCCCCAATACCTGGACCGCCGATCGGGAATTGCGCCTGCGCGAACTTTTACAGGAGTATGGCGGGAACGATTCACTCTCGTACTTTGCAACACGCCGCGATAAACAGGTGATTTTCTCGGCGGATATGCGTGCCGCTGTCACCTACAGGCAAGTGGGTTCGGTATGTTTGGCGTCCAGCGACCCGGTGGGCGATCCGGCGTCCTGGGGTTCCGCAATCGACCGGTGGATGTACCAGGTGCGCCGCTACGGGTGGATTCCCGCCGCCATCAGCGTGAGCGAAGACGGCGCCAGAGCCTTCGCACGCCGGGGACTGGGCATAATCCGCATGGGGGACGAAGCCATTCTAGAGGTCTCACGTTTTAGCCTGAACAATACTTCGCTTACGGAGGTACGCCACGCCCACCAGCGGGTTCGTAAGGCCGGTTACACACTGAAAATCTGCAGGCATCGTGAGCTTTCACCCGAGCAGCTGCACGAGGTGGAAAATAACGTGAACGCTTGGCGTCACGGCAAGGTTGAGCGCGGGTTCTCGATGGCGCTCAACAGGCTCTCAGACCCCGCAGACGGTCGCAATCTGCTTGTTTCGGCGCATGATTCTGCTGGCACAATGGTTGCCCTCCTCTCATTCGTGCCGTGGGGCCGCACCGGCATATCGCTGGATGTGATGCGCCGCTCCCCCGACAGCCCCAACGGCATCGTGGAATATATGGTTGCCCAGCTTATGGAGGATGCCCCCGACTACGGCATCACGCGTGTTTCACTGAACTTTGCTATGTTCCGCCATGTGTATGAGAACGCAGATCAGTTCGGCGCTAATGCCTGGAGCAGGTTCGCCTCTCGGTCACTGGGGGTTTTAGACAGGTTCCTTCAGTTGGAGAGACTGTACCGCTTCAACCTCAAGTTCGCCCCGGAGTGGATGCCGCGCTATATGGTTGCGGAACCGACGCTGGCTTTCCTGAACGTTGCGGCGGCGGCCGGGGTTGCCGAGGGCTTCCTGCCTGATTTTTCGGCACGTAAACAGCGCCATGAAGTGCACCGCCTGACCGAAGACCAGATCGCGCGAGTGCACGAGATCGAGCGTATGCATCCGGGTGAGGCGCAGGCCCCCGAACACCGCTTCAGCGATCAGACCAAGCACCGTATTCGTCACCTGCAGATGCTTCGTGATGTCGGCATGAACCCGTACCCGCTGGGAGTCACGTGCGAGTATTCGACGGTGCAGGTGCACGATGGGCTGAGCGGCCATACGCTTCCGAGCAGGGAGTTTACCCTATCGGGCAGGGTGCGGTTTATTCGCAACCACGGCGGGGTTATCTTCCTGACCCTGTCTGAGGAAGGCAAACAGGTACAGATTATTGCCGAGCGCAGCCTTGTGAGTGAGCGCGAGTTTCGGCTTCTCAAGTCCGCTGTCGATACGGGTGATATTCTGCTCGTGACCGGCACGGCGGGGACTAGCCGCACCGGAACCGCATCCGTCATTGTGCATAGCTGGCAGATGGCGGCGAAGTGTCTGCACCCCATTCCGTACGGAGCGTTGAATGATCCGGAGGCGCGCATCCGCAAACGCTCGACCGACCTGTTGGTGCATCCGCAGCAGCTTGAAAACCTTCGGATGCGCTCCTCACTGATCACTGCCATTCGCCGCACGCTTGATGATGCAGGGTTCACCGAGGTTGAGACCCCGATTCTGAATACTATTCATGGCGGTGCGAGCGCGCGCCCCTTCAAAACCTTTATCAACGCCTATGGTGCGGATTTGACGCTTCGCATTGCGCCCGAGCTGTATCTTAAGCGCCTGGTGGTTGGCGGTTTGGGCGCGGTTTATGAGTTAGGGCGGGATTTTCGCAACGAAGGCGCGGATGCCACCCATAACCCGGAGTTCACGGTGTTGGAGGCTTATAAGCCTTACGCAGATTACACGGTCATGCGCAAGCTTACTGAAACGCTCATCAAGAATGCCGCCCGGGCCGTCTATGGTTCTGAGGTACTTCCGCTGGGCGAGAAGGGCAGTACCGAGCGTACTCTCACGGATGTTTCGGGTGAGTGGCGGGCAGTTTCGGTATGCGAGGCCCTTTCGCGTGCGCTGGGGCGCGATATTTCGAGTGAAACAGATTTTGAGACTTTGCTTGAGCTGGCACATGAGCATCAGATTCATGTGCGTGATGACATGGGCGCGGGCGCCATTCTTGAGGAGCTTTACGGCGAGCTGGTTGAGGCGAAGACCGTGTTCCCCACGTTTTATACGGATTTTCCGGTGGAGACCTCTCCCCTGGCGGGTGCGCATCGCAGCGAGCCGCATCTGGTGGAACGCTGGGATTTGGTGATTAACGGTATGGAGATGGGAACCGCCTATTCCGAGATGACGGATGCTTTAGAACAGCGCCGCCGCCTGACCGAGCAGTCTCTCAAGGCCGCGGCGGGAGACCCGGAAGCCATGCAGATTGATGAGGATTTTCTGTACGCCCTTGAGACCGGGCTTGTCCCGACGGGCGGGTTGGGCATCGGCATTGACCGTTTGGCGATGCTCATGGCACAGACCCAGATTCGCGGGGTGCTTTCTTTCCCGTTTGTTAAACCCGTGAAGTAGCATGTAGTCAAAGATTCATTTTCTCCGCTGGAGAGTGTTTTTATGTCTATTAAACGATGTTTGATATGAATTGTGGTTCAGCCATAACTTTTTGATGTTTTTGCTTGTCAAACGGAATGTCACCCGTGTTCCGGCTATATTAATTATTCGTTACAAATTTGAGCAAGACCCCCAATGAGATTGCCGTACACCCTTCATCAACGGAACAATAAGTACCTGTAATTTCTAAAGGGAATTTCTTTCCCTGGCGTGCGGTCTACCCGGTTTGCACCTTCGCGCCTTCATGCCCGCATAGTTGCTATCCCTATTACGCTTCTATGCCGTGACGAAAGAGAAAACCTGTGGACTCACTTGTAAATTTTATTCAGGACATTAACGCCTCTACCGCTGGTGCGACCAGCGTGGTTGACAGCATTCAAAGCTGGATATGGGAAAACTTTCTGTTCGTTGCCTTGATTGTCGTGGGCTTGTTCTTGACGATCCGCACCCGTGCCGTGCAGTGGCGTTCCCTGCCCGAGATGCTGCGCGTACTCACCGACCCGTCCGGTCACGAGGCCGATGGGAGCAAGAGCATTTCCTCGTTCCGCGCGTTCACCGTTTCGGCGGCATCCCGCGTGGGTACCGGCAATATTGCGGGCGTGGCGATCGCTATTGCAATGGGTGGTCCCGGCGCGGTGTTTTGGATGTGGGTCATTGCTGCCGTGGGCGGCGCATCCGCTTTTGCCGAATCCCTGCTGGGTCAGCTGTATAAAGAACGCGGCAAGGATTCCTATATTGGCGGTCCTGCCTACTATATGCAGCGTGGCCTGAATGCACGCTGGCTGGGCCTGATTTTCGTGGGCTTTATCGTGCTCACCTATAGTTTTGTGTTCTGCGCGGTACAAACCAATGCGATCGTGGAAGCTGGTGCGAACTCCCTGAATATCGGTATTTCCGGTACCGAGAATATGGGTTTCCGCATCGTGGTAGGCCTTTTCGTTGCCGCACTGACGGCTGCGATTATCTTTGGCGGTATCCGCACCATTTCTACGGTCACCGAGTATATGGTGCCGTTCATGGCGGTTCTGTACATGCTGCTGGGACTGTTCGTGGTTGCGCTCAATGTGGGCGAAATCCCGAACGTTCTGCTCATGATTTTCCAGGGTGCTTTCGGTCTGCGCGAGTTCGTAGTGGGCGGCACGATGGGCGCCGTTATTTGGGGCATGAAGCGCGGTCTGCTCTCGAACGAGGCCGGCATGGGTACCGCCCCGAACGCGGGCGCAACCGCAACTATTTCGCACCCCGCAAAGCAGGGCTATGTACAGGCTTTGGGCGTGTATTTCGATACGATGCTGGTCTGCTCGGTCACCGCGTTTATCGTGCTTTTGTCGAACCCAACCTATGGCAATAAGACCCGCGGTGCTGGACTGACTCAGGATGCGCTTGCCCACCAGCTCGGCACCTGGGCCACCCACTTCCTAACCATCGCGATTTTCCTCTTCGCCTTCTCCTCGGTCATCGGCAACTACTATTACGGCGAATCGAATATTCGCTTCGTGACTGAGAAGCCCGGGGCGTTGACGGCGTTCCGTCTGGTGGTGCTGGGCTTCGTATTCTTCGGAGCAATTGCATCGCTGGAGCTGGTGTGGACCACGGCAGATATGCTCAACGCGGGCATGGTGATTGTGAACCTGATTGCGGTGGTGTGGCTTTCGCCGAAGGTCGTTGCGGTGCTCAAGAACTACGAGCGGCAGCGCAAATCCGGTGTGGAGCCTATTTTCAAAGCATCCGACATGCCTGAGATTAAGAATCTTGCGGCTTGGGACGGCACCGATGAGGTGACCACCCGCGAGTTCTGGGCTGAGCGTGATGCGGCAGCTGCGGCCAAACGCGCCAAAAAGGCTGCGAATGTATAACGTTTCACCTAGATAACTCTCCCCGCAGCGCCCGAGGACATAAATTTTATGTTCTCGGGCGCTTGGCGTATCCTCTGGCATACTAAAGACGTGCTGACATTAGGTTTTTCGGTGTTTCCTCTTGTGCTTTTTCAGAATCCGACGGCGCAGGCAATCTACCAGTACACAGTGCTTGCCCTGATTTTTATCTGGATTGCTTCGGTGCTGTACTGCATTTTTACGGTGCATCGCAGCCCCTACTTCAACGAGATTCAGAAGCTCAAATGGCTTCTGTTCATTCTGGTGCTCCCCTATTTTGGTGCGCTGGCGTGGTTTTTGCGCGTGCATCGCGAGAAAAAGGATGCGCCCGCCGCAGACCAAACCGATACCACCTCGAACCCTCACGACGAAGGAAAATAACATATCCTATGACAATTTCAACCTTCGGTGAGTAAGTTCACGAATACCGAAGTGGACGGTCTGTTACGGAGCCTGTATAGTTCTATATGTTGCCTGCGGCTCTTTGGGTCGTATGACACTTGCGCGAGTGGCGGAATAGGCAGACGCGCACGGTTCAGGTCCGTGTGCCCGTGAGGGCGTGGGGGTTCAACTCCCCCCTCGCGCACCAGCAATCCCCGGTTCTGATGAGCCGGGGATTTTTTGTTGTGTCGGCAACATTTGGGGTTTTCGAGTCTATATTTTACGAGTAAAAAGTATATTATCGGCATGGTGGTCACACTATCCCCTAGAATAGAGTTGGGTGTGTGCACTCACACCTGACACAGCAAATGCACAGCTACAAAAGCTAGACTGAACCCTTCGGGTTCCCAACCACGGGATGCCAGGGGTGACATCCGGCCCGAGCCATAAAGGAGGAGGCAATGAAGTTATTTGATAAGTTGGAACGACTGGAGCAAGGCATCGGTCGTACCGTCGGCTTTTCTAAAGGCTTTGGCACCTTCGCAAAGGCTGATGTAGCTAACCGTATTCGCACGTCGATGGATGATGCCTCATATGTGGACCAGGGCGGTCACACAATGGCACCAAATATCTTCAACGTTCGCTTTTCGAGCGCCGATTTTTCGCGCGTGCGGGAGTGGGGCAACCCATTCGCGGTTGAGCTGTGCAATCTTGCTATTTCGCATGCGCGTGCGCAGGGGTATTCACTGATTGGGGCTGTACGTATTACCTTCAGCCCTATTGCCGATCTCGAAGCCGACGAGTTCGAGGTTGTGCCCAGTTTTGAGGCGTTCCAGGCTCCGCCCTCGGGTGCGACGAACTATGTTCCTCCCGCCGGTGCCGCCCACGGCGCCTCCGACTACGCCCCCGTTGCCCCGGCTCGTGATACCGGTCTGCCGACCAGAATTACAAAACCGCGGGCTAATCCGCCGCGCCGCACGGAACAGCCTCAGCAGCAACAGCAGGCACCTGCCGCGTCCGCACCGAAACCGCGTTCCCCGCAGAATCCTCCGCAGCAGCAGCAACGTGCCGCGGCGCATCATGCTTTTGTGGATATTAACGGGCAACGGTATGAGCTTTCTGGGGCACCTCTCGTCATCGGTCGCGGTTCCGATGCGTCCGTGCGGCTGGCTGACAAGGGTATTTCGCGCCGCCACCTACAGATTTCCCGCCAGGGAGGCAACTATGTTGCCACCGACTTGGGCTCAACCAATGGAACCCGGCTGAATGGTTTTCCGCTGAAAACCCCTACCGTTCTCCAAGATGGAGCGGTGTTACAGTTGGGCGGAGCCCGAGTTCTCTTCCGCTCAATTGCCTCTGGAGGTATACGTTAATGGCATCCGAGCTAACTGTAACCATACTGCGCTTTGCGTTTTTGGGGTTGCTCTGGTTCTTTGTGTTTTTCGTGGTGGCAGCCGCCCGCCGCGATTTGGGGCTGGGTAAGAACTTCCGCTCCGTACCCGTAGAATCTGCCGCAGACTCGCAGCCGCAACCGCAGCATATTGCAGCTCCTCCTGCACGTCCTTCCCGCTTGGTGATCACCAAGGGAGTGCAGGCGGGAGCTATGATGCAGTTGGGTGACTCCCCGGTTACTATCGGTCGCGCCAATGATATTGAGGTTTCGTTGCAGGACGATTACGCCTCCGGTCGCCATGCCCGTCTGTTCCCACAGGGTTCTCGCTGGTTCTTGGAGGATTTGGGCTCAACCAACGGCACATTCGTAAACAACCAAAAGCTGACCCGCGCTACTGCTATTGAGCCGGGTGTCGATTTCCGTGTGGGCGGAACGACTATGCAGCTGAGGGGGTAATCGTTGAAGATAGCCTTTCGCTTTGAAGCCCGTTCCGATACGGGCGTGAAACGCAGCAAGAATGACGACTCCGGGTACGGTGGGCGTTATCTTGCTGTTGTTGCTGACGGCATGGGCGGGCACGTCGGTGGTGACGTCGCTTCCGCTACCGCCGTTTTGAACCTGACCCCTTTGGACCACCCCGACTTTGACGGTACCGGCGGCATATACCTCGCCGACGAAATCCAAAGTGCCAACGCCATTATCAATGATCTGGCAACCAGTGATCAGCGCCTTGCGGGCATGGGTACCACCTGCACCGCTCTGCTGGTGGACGGCGAAAAGATCGAGATGGCCCATATTGGCGACTCGCGAGCCTATCGTTTACGCGCCGATGAAGACGGCGGTTTCGAGCAGATTTCGACCGATCACACCTTCGTGCAGCGTCTTCTCAACGAGGGCCGCATCACTCCCGAAGAAGCGGAGAATCACCCGCACCGCAACGTGATTATGCGCGTGCTTGGCGATGTCGATGCCTCCCCCGAGCTTGAGCTGCAGACGTTAGAAGCCATTCCCGGTGAGCGCTGGGTGCTTGCTTCCGATGGTTTAGAGGCAGTGGTCTCTGATGAAGAGATCGAAGCCGTCATGCGTTCCACCGATGATCTGGGTGAGATCGCGGACGTTCTTATCCAGATGACTCTCGACGGCGGCGCACCCGATAACGTGACGGTCGTGGTTGTACAGGTTATTGACCGCGAAGAACTTCCCGCCGACGAACCTGTAGGTCCTTCTGCCCTGCCAGAGACCGGCGAGATCGATACCTCACTGACAACCTCTGAGCTTGAGGAAATCACCGAGGAAGTAAACGCCGAAGAGGGTCTGTCCGATCACGACCGCGCGCTCAAGAAGTTCCGCCGCGCCCGTGACCTCACGGATTCCTTCCCTCACGATGGCGACGCGAGCGATCAGGATGCGGTGTACTTTGCCCGCACGAATGCCGCGATTTTGCGCCACGAGCTTGGCTCTCGCCCACATCAGCTGGTGGGCAGCGCATCCGTAGCAACAGAGACCGGGCGTATTCCGGCGGTGACGAGCCGCACCCTGGAGCATCGAGCCTCGTTGGCGCAGCGCGTACCGATGAGCACCGAGGAACCCGCAAAGCTGCCGGACGAGCTTGAAGAGCTTCTGGCGGACCCAATTCGACGCCGTCGGCGCCCGATTCTGCTGGTGAGTGCAGCCGTAATCCTTGTGCTGGCGCTCATTGCGGGTTGGAGCGGGCTGAAATGGGTTGAGGGCCGCTACTACGTTGGCGAAAATAACGGTAAGGTCGCCGTCTATAACGGAGTTCCGCAGTCGTTGGGGCCAATCCATCTCTCCCATGTGGTCGAGGAAAGCGAAGTGGAAACTTCACAGCTGCCCGAACATACCCGCACGCTTTTGAAGAATACGATTCACGCGGATAATCTTGACGATGCACGGGTTATCGTAAACCGCATGCAGGCTCAGGTGAATCTGCAGGATGACCGGAATACACAGCCTTCCGGTGCGGCTTCGTCCGGCGCGCAGACAGGTCAAAAAACTTCAGCAACGGAAGGTGGTAATCGTGGCTAGGCTATTGCGTGATGCACACATACCCCGTTCGCGTCGCCTGATTGAGCTTGTTCTGCTCGTGGTTGCGGTCGGCATCGGTTCATTTTCCATGTACCTGATTGACCCCGAAACGGCGTGGGATATGGGGAAAAACCCGTGGATTCAAGGTACCGTGGTGTTGGGTGTGTGCGCGCTCATCGCGCATCTGGTGCTTCAATTCCGGGCGCGTTACGCCGATCCGTTTATTCTGCCGCTTGTTGTGGCGCTCAACGGGATCGGGCTGGCGATGATTTTCCGCATCGACAAGGATCCCGCCATGCAGAAGGCCCCAGTGGGCGAGTCGCAACTGTTCTGGACGGGCTTCTCAATGATCCTCTGCTCCGTTGTGCTGTACTTCCTGCGGGATCACCGAGTGCTGCGTAAGATCACCTATATTTCGCTGGTGCTCTCCTTCATCCTGCTTATCATGCCGCTTATTCCCGGCCTTGGTACCGAAATCAACGGCGCACGGATTTGGATCAGGCTCGGCGGGCGTACCTTCCAGCCCGGCGAAATTGCCAAGATTACCCTGGCAATCTTCTTTGCAGGCTACCTGTCCACACACCGCGATTTGATTCTCACAGCGGGTAAGCGTCTGGGACCCATCAATCTGCCGCGTCTGCGCGATTTGACCCCAATTTTCTTGGCGTGGATGGTCAGCATCGGCGTGTTGGTTTTCCAGAAGGATCTGGGTTCTGCAATCCTGTTCTTTGGGCTGTTCATGGCGATGCTGTACCTCTCGACCGGCAAGATTTCCTGGCTTGTAGTCGGCGGTGTCGGCGTGGTGGTTGGCGGATACTTCGCCTACAACTCCATTTCTCACGTGCACGCCCGTATCTATGGCTGGATGCATGCCTTTGACCCCGAGGTCTATATGTCCTCCAGCGGTGGTTCCGGTCAGATCCTTCAGGGTATTTTCGGTCTGTCTTACGGCGGTCTCTTCGGCCGTGGATGGGGCCAGGGTCGTACCTCTTTGGTGCCGTTCGCTAACTCGGACATGATTATTACTTCTCTCGGTGAGGAACTCGGTCTGATCGGCCTGGGCGCTATTTTGATGATGTTCCTCATCCTCATCTCGCGTGGCTACCGCGCGGCGTTGGGCACTCGTGACGGTTTCGGCAAGCTCTTGGCGGCGGGCCTTTCCACGGTTATGGTGCTTCAGCTCTTCGTGGTGGTTGGCGGTGTAACCCGGTTAATTCCGCTGACCGGTTTGACCACACCGTTTATGTCTGCTGGTGGTTCATCCCTGGTGGCTAACTGGATTATCGTGGCGTTGTGGCTTTCGATTTCGCATACCGCGCGAGCGCCTCACGTCGTGGTCGGGTTCGACGTTCCCGAAAGTATCGACCACGAAGACTACAGCTATGAATCTGAGGGCGCAACCAGCGTTCTCGCCCGTATTTCAACTCAACAAGCAGGAGGTGACCGCAATGGATAGGGCAATTCGCCGCATGTGGATGGCCGCAGGTTGCGTTTTTATCCTGCTCATGGGTACGTTGAGCTATATCCAATTCTTCGACACCGAATCTCTCAAAGATAACCCGTGGAACTCGCGTTCTCTGTACGATAACTACGGTGCTAACCGTGGCTCTATCGTGGTCGATGGAACCGAAATCGCCTCGTCGGTGAAATCGGATGATGAGTATAACTATCAGCGCGTGTACTCTGAGCCGGAAAAGTATGCGGCGCTGACGGGTTATTTCTCGTCAGTGTACGGTTCTACCGGTGTCGAGTCTGCTATGGACAAGGAGCTTTCGGGTACTTCCGACAGCCAGTTCTACGATCGTGTTGCTCAGCTCTTCTCGGGTTCTTCGGCACGCGGTGCGAGCGTCGAGCTCACCGTGGATTCCAAGCTTCAGGAGCTTGCTAACAACCTGCTGCAGGGCCGTAAGGGTTCTATTGTGGCGATCAACCCCAAGACTGGCGAAATCTTGGCGATGGCCTCGTCTCCCTCATATGACCCGAATACGCTCGCATCCCACGATGGGTCTACGGTAGTCAGCAACTATGAGGAACTGAACTCGAATCCGAATAACCCGCTTTACAACCGTGCTATTGCGGGTAACACCTATTCGCCCGGCTCAACCTTCAAGATTATTGATGCCGTTGCGGCTCTGGAGTCCGGCAAATATGATGCGAACTCCACAATTGATAACCCCGCACAGCTTCCCCTTCCGGGAACCAATGTGTCGCTTCCGAACTATGCGGGCGGTCAGTGTGGAGGACGCACTAAGGCTACGATTGAATGGGCTATGGCGCAGTCCTGCAACACTCCTTTTGCGCAGATCGCAATGGATTTGGGTGAAGATAGGATCTCTAGGACTGCCGAAAACTTTGGTTATGGTCAGGATTTGAAGATTCCGTTGGCGGTGGCTAAGTCGAGCTTCCCGAAGGGTATGTCGCAGAGCCAGCTGGCGCAGGCATCCGTGGGTCAGTACGATGTACGCACCACCCCGCTGCAGGTGGCGATGACTTCTGCTGCGATCGCTAACGGCGGTGTGCAGATGAAGCCCAATATGATTCGTTCTGTCAAAACCAGTAACTTGAGCGTGCTCTACGAGTTCTCACCCGAGAAGTTGCGCACCTCAACTTCTACTAAAGTCGCCGATCAGGTGAAACAATGGATGGTGAACTCTGTGGATAACGGTATTGCCCGTAACGCAGGCGTGCCCGGGTATAAGGTTGCTGGTAAGACCGGTACCGCAGAAACTACGGGTGGTTTGAATAACTCTTGGTTTACCGGGTTTGCACCCGCCGATGATCCTCAGATCGCCATTGCGGTGGTCTATGAGGATATGGATGCAACAACCGGTTCCCAGCTTTCGACAAATGCAGGTAAACAACTTTTTGAGGCGGTGTTGAACAAGTGAGGCCTTCGGCTGATATCACCTTGGGCGGGCGCTACACCCTAACCGAACGTATCGCTATCGGCGGTATGGGTGAGGTCTGGAAAGCTCGCGACAAGGTTCTCGGACGCACCGTCGCCGTTAAAATCCTGAAAGAGGAGTATACGGGTGACCCCGGGTTCTTGGAGCGTTTCCGTGCGGAGGCACGCCATACCGCGCTCTTGAACCACCCCGGTGTTGCCAATATGTTCGATTACGGTGAAGAGGATAACTCTGCATACCTGGTGATGGAGTTGGTTCCAGGCGAGCCGCTGTCGAGCATCATCGAGCGCGACGGCACGCTGCCGCCGGATCGCATCCTGAACTTTATTGCGCAGACGGCTCGCGCGTTGGCTGCTGCGCACGCTCAGGGCCTCGTGCACCGCGATGTGAAACCCGGTAACCTGATGATCACCCCGGATGATCGGGTGAAGGTTACCGACTTCGGTATTGCTAGGCTTGCGAACCAGGTTCCGCTGACCGCTACCGGTCAGGTGATGGGTACAGCCCAGTATTTGGCACCCGAACAGGCAACCGGTCAACCTGCAACCCCGTCCTCCGATATGTACTCGCTGGGTATTATCGGGTACGAATGCCTGGTCGGTCACCGCCCGTTCACGGGTGAATCACAGATCGCGATTGCTCTAGCCCAGGTGAACGATCCGCCACCACCGCTGCCGGAGAGCATCCCGGCACCTGCCCGCGCCTTGATTATGTGCCTGCTTGCTAAGGATCCTGCGGAGCGTCCTAAGGATGCTACCGCGCTGGCATCCGCTATTGATGCTATTCGCCGTCGCGATATTCCTGCCGCGATTAAGGCCGTGCCCACGCTTGAGGCGTTCTTGCCGGAGAATCTGGATACTGCCCAGACCTCCTTGATCGCCGAGCCTATTTCGGCATCCGCCGCTCCGAAGTTCGGATCTGGGTCGCGCTTCACACCCGGTCCTTCGACGGCTCCGATCCCCGAGCCCGGGTCGAAGGCTGCGGCCGCGCGTACGGCACAACAGGGGCCGAAGAAACGCAGCTGGGTATGGATCGCCGCTATCGTTGCGGCACTAGTGCTTATTCTCGGTATCCTCTGGGCTGTCTGGGCGGCAAATAGCCGTGCAACCCCCACTCCGAATACCACCAGCTCGGCAACACCCAGCTCTGCGGAAGGTACCGTCACGGTAGCCACCCCGAGCGAGGAGTCCTCGGCTGCGAGCAGTACTCAGAAGCAGAAAATTAACCTGCAGGCACGCAGCTACGAGGGTCGTCCCCTTCAGGATGTTGTCAATGACCTGAAGAACCTGGGCCTTTCGCCCAGGACTGAAAGTGTTGAGTCTGAAGAGCCAGCCAACACCGTTCTGTCGATTTCACCGGCTGGTTCGGTAGACGAAGGCAGCACCATTACCGTGCGTTATTCAAGCGGTTCCAGGGGCGCGACCCTACCTAATGTTGATGGGAAGAACTACGAAGAGGCTTCTCGGACGATTACCTCGCTTGGTGTTGACGTGAACCTTCACTTCGAGCATTCGGACACCGCACAGCCCGGTACGGTGCTGCGCACCAGCCCTTCTTCTGGCACTAAAGTGTCAGTTCCTAGTAAGGTAGAGATGTATGTAGCTAATGAGTCTTCAGGTACGAGGACGGATTCTGACTCGTCGCCATCCGCAGCTACGCCTTCAGGCGCGTCGACTTCTTCTAGTCCTCGTACTGGGCGTTAGTGTCTGAGTCCACTCACATCAAAAACTATTTTTACCCCAGGAGAACGTATGGACCTGTTGGTTCCTGAAACGGTAGATGGCCGTTATAAGGTACTCGATGTTATCGGTACCGGTGCGATGGCTACCGTATACGCGGCGGAGGATATTCGTCTCGGTCGTAAGGTCGCGATGAAGATCCTGCGCCCGGAGCAGGCCCAAGACAAAACCTTCCGTTCACGGTTTAAGCGTGAGGCGGAGGCTGTCGCATCCCTGAACAACCCCGGTATCGTTGCGGTATACGACACGGGCGCTTATTCCCCGTCAGATCCCAACAGCGGATACGGTGTTGATGATGCCGCTGACGATGACGAGGCTAAGATCCCATACATCATTATGGAATACGTTGATGGCAGGACGCTGCGCAGTGTCCTTTCGTCGGGCGGGTACATTCCCGTGCGTGATGCGGTGGGGTACGCAGAGCAGCTTTTGAGCGCTCTGAAATACAGTCATTCAATGGGTATTATCCACCGCGATATTAAGCCCGCGAATATTATGGTGCTTCCCCGAACCGAGGAAGACGCCGCGAAGGGGCAGCCGGGTCAGATTAAGGTGATGGACTTCGGCATCGCCCGAGCTATTGAAGAGGCTGGCGAGGCTCTGACAAAGGCCAACGTGGTGATGGGTAGCGCACGCTACATGTCTCCCGAGCAGGTCAGTGGTAAAGAAGTTGATGCGAGAAGCGACCTTTATTCGGCAGCATGCGTGCTGTATGAAATGGTCGCTGGACGTTCCCCCTTCGATGCGGAAACTAACGTCGACTTGGCGGCAAAGCATCTTACCGAGACTCCCGCCGCACCGAGTACTTTTAGTCCGCTGAGCGTACCCCCTGAGCTTGATGAAGTTATTCTTCGGGGCCTTGCCAAGAACCCGGATGATCGCTACCAGACCGCCGATGAGTTTTCGCAGGCGATCCGTCAGGGAGCGGGTCTGCAGGTTGGCGGCGGTATGCCGCAACAAGTTCCCGATGACTCCATGACCACCGCTTTTGCGCCTCTTGAGGCTCCCGCGGCAGGTGCTGCAGGCACCGGTACGGGTGAGGTTGATTTCGATGCCTACACCACGACCATGCCGCAGGTTTCGACTCCTGTAGAAGATGCGAACCTCAACGGTTTCTTCGACGACGATGAGTACGGCGGAGAAGAATTTGTTGAAGAGGAAGAGTTCCTTCCCGCCGAGCAGCCCCGTAAGCGAACCTGGGTTCGTTTCCTCGTTGGTCTTGCTATTGCGGCTTCGCTTCTGCTGGGTATCGGCTCGTTCCTGTACTACCAGGGTAAGCTCAATGAAGTTCCGCAGGTCGCTATTCCTACCGTGATGAACCAATCGAAGGACAACGCTGAGAGCCAGCTGCGCAATGCTGGCTTTGCCGTGGAGAGCCGCGGGGCATACTCCGAGAACGTGAAGAAGGGCGATGTTATTAGCGTCAGCCCCGGCGAGGGTACGAAGGTGGCTAAGGGTTCTACCGTATCGCTAACCTACTCGAATGGTCCCGAGCGCGTAACCCTGCCCGATAACCTGCAGGGTCAGAGCGAAGCCTATGTGCGCAACGCTCTGAAGGAGCTCGGCCTTAAGGATGGTCGCGTCAGCACCGTTGAGAGCGCATCCGTTCCCGCCGGTATGGTGGTTTCTCTGGAGCCTGAGAAGGCTGAAACTGATGCCGACGGTAAGACCACGATCGAGGCTGGCAGCAACGTGAACCTGGTGCTGTCCTCCGGTAAGGTCAAGGTTCCTTCGCTCGTGGGTCTGACGAAGGATCAGGCTATTGAGGCTCTGACCGCGTCCGATGTTCTGCTCAACACCAATATTGAGACCGTTCAGACAAGCTCTGCGGCACCGAATACGGTGATTTCTCAGAGCTCCGCTGCGGGTACTCTGGTGGCCCAGAACAGCACGGTTACTATTCGTGTGGCAGCTGCCCCGGCGGCGACCGCATCTGCCTCACCGCGTGCGACTACCCCGTCGACGAATAATAACAACAACACCCAGCGTCAGCAGGGCAATCAGCAGCAGAATCAACAGCAGCAAGGCCAACAGGGCCAGCAAGGTAATCAGCAGCAGAATCAACAGCAGCAAGGCCAACAGGGCCAGCAGGGCAACGCTCCTGTACCTTCTGCAACGCCAAGTGCCGCTGCTCCTTCATCCAAGGCCGTACAAAACGGCAAGGAAAATGAGGAGAAAGAAGAAAGGTAAGGCTGGTTTGCTCAGGTAAATCCTGGTCATATGTTGTGGGGCGTGCTTTAGATTCAAAATCTAAAGCACGCCCCACATATGTTTCTTCGGCTGTACCACACATAGAGAAGGCGCCTGACAGACCTACTTGGGTCTGTCAGGCGCCTTTACCGCTGCCACTAGGCAATTAGTGGGGACAACGATTTAGCACGCTCAGCGGCCCCCTCAAGCCCCGTTTCTTCCAGCCAATTACCCAGCATCAGATAACCGCTCTCGGTAAGCACGGATTCCGGGTGGAACTGCACGCCGTGCATGGGCGCATCCCGGTGCCGCAGCCCCATAATAATGCTGCTCTCAGTCGTCGAAGTAGTTTCTAGGACCTCAGGCATAGTCTCTGGGACGACCGCCAGCGAATGGTAACGAGTCGCAGTGAAGGGGCTCGGTACGCCTTTGAATACCGAGTCGTTCTCGTGAACCAGGGTTGAAGTCTTGCCGTGCATCAGCTCGGGGGCGTGCGTGACGGTGCCGCCAAACGCCTCCGCGATAGCTTGATGCCCCAGACACACGCCAAGCAGGGGTTTATGGGTCTGCGCAGCCCAGCGAATGGTATCGATAATGACCCCGGCTTCTGCAGGCGCACCCGGCCCCGGAGAGATCAGCAGGCCGTCGTACTCGGCAGCCATTGTGAGAACGGTATCAAGGTCGTACTCGTCATTGCGGATTACGGTTGTTTCGGCTCCGAGCTGCTGCAGATATCCGACGAGGGTGAACACGAAACTATCGTAATTATCGATAACCAGGATGCGGGTCATGGCTTCTCCTTTGGCAAGCGCCGCTAATGGTTGATGGTAACGTCAAAGTTGAACGGACCGTACTCGGCAAAATTCGGAAACACGAATTCCATGAGGGCGTATACGATCACGGCGATAAGCAGAATAGCAATGATGATGCGAACCCATAGAGGTCCGGGAAGATGGCGAAAAATCCAACCGTACATGTTATATCCTCTCGGGTTAGGCGGGGTTCTGGGCTGCTTGGGCAATTTCCGCAGGCGCGCCAGCAGAGTTAGGCTGCCAGGATTCAAAACGGGCGTGCACAATATAACGTTCTGTGTCACCGTAACGCGGGTGACAGGTCGTGAGCGTCATAATGCGCTCCGTGGGCTCTTGTCCGGGCTTGCTCGGAACCGGCTCGATCACCTCAATATTGTCAGGCTGCACAATCACATGCTCATACACGGTGTAGGTGTAGTAGCCGTCTTTGGTGCGCACATAAATGTGATCGCCCACCTGCAGCTTATCGATATAGTCGAGCACTGCACCGCGTGTCTGCCGGTGCCCTGCGAGCGCGAAGTTGCCCACACCACCCGGCATGGCGGTTCCGTCGTAGTGTCCCAAACCGAGGGTATCGATCACGTCTGCGCTGGTACCCTGTGCGGTGGGGCGCTGGTAGTCTGCACCAAACCGGGGAATGTAGACAACCCCGAATCCTTTTCCGTGTTCGGGTTCGGCTTCAGGCTCCGGTGGATTTTGGGGATCCCACTGTTCGACTGGCGCGGCGGAGCTGAACTCGTGCGTCAGGGAATCGACGGCTTGGGACTGTGAACGGTTTGCGTCTATATTGGTCCACCAGAGCTGCCACACGACAAAGAGCAGCAGCACAAGGCCAACGGTGATCAGAAGCTCACCCGTGATTTGGATGGTCCACCGCAGAATAGATTTATGAGGCTGAACTGCCTGATGCGCTTTCGCGGATGCATGCGCCATAGTTTTGGGTGTCCTCCATAGCGGGATGTTACCGTCCCAGTCATTACACTTTCTTTAATGACAACGCCGGTGAAAGGTGAAATCATCCCGCGAGTCTGCAAAGATAGTTTTTAACGTACTACATAAGGTTACCCATACATCTGAGGCGGAGGAAAATATGTCCCCTAAGTCGACTGCGAAAAAGTCGAAAAAGACTGCCAATACTAAGTCAAAGAAGTCACAAGACAAGAAATCGGCTAAGGCCGTTGAAGAAGATGCGAGCGAGCTCCGTCTGTTGGAGGTCGCTCGCGAGATGGAAACGAGCGGAACACAGAGAGAGGGTACTCCCCTGTGGTATCGAGTAGTGATGTTTTCGCTCGTTGCGCTGGGTATTCTCTGGATTATTGCGTATTACATTTTTGAGGGTCGACTTCCTGTGCCCGGTATTGGCATGTGGAATGTGACTATTGGCGTGGGTGCCATGATGGTGGGTATGGTCATGATGACTCGGTGGCGTTAGGTTAGGGCTATGTCCGAATCAGATGGGTCTCCTTCGCCTCAAGAATCTCAGGATGCCCCGCATGGCTCTACCTCCGATCCCATGCGGAGTACCGAGGATATTTCAAAACGTGCGGATATTCGTGCCGCCCGCGTGGAGACAAGGCTGCGCCGCTGGGCGTTGATCGGGTTTATCGTCGCTGCGGCGTTATTCTGGTTGGCATCTCTTTTCTTCCGCTAGATTACGATCGTCTCGCGTATGAGCGTGGCGGTGCCGTGTCCTGTATGGGATACGCCCGCCACGTTTTCTTTGTTTTTAATCATTCTGAAGCTCTGCAACTGGTTCTTCGCGCAGGGGCTGCAGAATCCGTACGAGTATGATCATGACGATGAGCTCCACCATTGTCTGGGTCAGTACTGCGGGCTGCATGAGGTCGGCCTGTGGCACGCGTTGTTCTTTGAGCCGCTCCGAGAGCGCTAGTATGACTGGAAACATAACAAGAGCGTTGCGTGTGACGACCGAGAAGATAATCGCTTTGCGTTCTTTGAGTGTGAGCGGTTTTCGGTTTTTCACCGCGTACCGTGCCGTATACGGAAGTAAGAACCCGAGCATCCCCGCGCAGAGTGCGAAGATGAAGTAGAACGGCACCCAGTGAACAAGATGCTGGGGTGCTTCGCCGATGCGGCGTGCGTAGGCAGTGCACATGAGCGTTAGGAGTACGCACATAATCCCCACCATATATGTCTCGCTGATATCTGAAATCGTCTTCGTGTATTTCGCAATCTTCGGCGTATAGTGAGCACGTTGTACAAGGTACGCCGCGAGCGCTGGAATCATAACCACAAGCAGGGCTGCGTATGCACTGGCTGGGAGTGGAAAGATACTGCCAAGATCTTTATATGCAAATATTCCAATATAAATATATATACTAGTCCAAATGGGAATTATGAGAATCTGAAGACCGAGTAGAAGCGGTGTTTTACGCAGCAGCAATGTGCTGTCGCCACCGGCGTAACGGGTAAAAACCACCACATAATCAATGCATGGTGCCAGCACCACGAGGGCTACCGCCAGGGCGATCACGGAACTATCCCCTAAGAATGTGGGAAGCAAAATCATGACCAGCAGGGGTACCACAATAAAGTTGAGCGTTATCAGCCATAGGGTAAATCCGCGCGATGCGGCAGCGGGTGCCCCGTTTCGTTCCCGTTCCTGGCCCCGACCGAAAGGAGCTCCCATAAAGTTGGCAAAAAGCAGAACCGCCAGGGCATAAGGTACCAGAGCATCGCTCACCTCTGACACCTTAGGCGGGCAGAACAGGGAGAGTACTACGCCCACCGCCATTGAGGTGAGGTAGAGGGCGCTTTGATGCCGTTCACCCCAGCTATCCGTCATGAATCCAAAAGCCCCTGATGGGCCGCATCAGCAACCCGACGGCTAACTTTTTCCAGAACGGGCGAGTTGATATTCCAGTGCTGCCAGTACAGTGGGAACTCCACGGGCTTCTGAGCGAGTTTCACAAGTGTTTGGGCGGCGAAATATTCGCTACACTGCGCCTCCGGCAGCAGACCCCACGCAATACCCTCATAGACCGCCTGCGCATAGTCCGGTGACGAAGGAATATAGAGCGTTGGGCTCTGCTCGAATTCGGCTCTGGGCAGTTTTAGGTCTTCCTCGATCAGAGCGCGTGCAACATCCTGCACAAAGTCTTTACGATCATATTCCACCACGGGTGCCCGGTTCAGGTCTTCACGGGTAGTCTTCGCAGGGAACCCCGGAAGGTAACGATCCACATACGCTGGCGATGCCACACACCAGTAACGCGCCACGCCCAGGTAATCTACCGAGCATCCGGGGATTTTCCCGGGCTGTGAGGTTATGGCGGCCATAACTTCCCCGGTACGCAGAAGGGCTGAGGAATGAAATTCGCCTTCACGCCGCAGGTCGCAGAAAATTTCGTCCTCCTGAGCGAGCGTGCGTATGGCCTCCAAAAACCACGTTGCTAAAGAATCGGCGTTCAGGGCTATAGAGACTGTCTGGAATCCGCCCTCGCCCATGAGTTCTCGTTCCAGTTCAAGCTGTAGGAATTCACTTTGCCGTGCAATGCGTAACACGCTCTGTCCAGAAGCCGTTGGAGTCACCGGGTTGGTGCGCTGCAGCAGGACTTTACCGGCCAGCTGTTCCATTGTTTTTACACGCTGTGATATTGCGGAGGGGCTAACCCCAAGAACGTCGGCAGCAGCATCGAAGGTGCCGTATTCGATGACCGTGACGAATGTTTTGAGGTGGTCGGTCGTAAAACGTGTCATAAGAACATCTTACGTACGTTGAAATAACTTAGCTAGGTTTACGGGGTTTTCAGACCTTTGCGCCCTGCCCATGTTCTATTTGACGTACACCATTTTCACCTTGGATGCACACCTCTAAGATAAAAGCAATGGGACTATCCCTATCCAACGTGTCTACATTGTCATCTAACCACCCGAAGGATATCCTCCATGGTCAAGCCACCATTCATGGAAATTGCATGCCCCGTTTGTTCCAAGCCCGTGAAGACTTTAGAACGTTATCCTCGCTCGCTCTGTCCCGAATGTTCTGCACGGGTGACTGACCGGTCTGGCCGCCCGGTCGTTTTCTACGATATACAGGTGCTGCCGACTCCCAATAGCTCGGGTGTAACGCTGCTTGGCGGATTTTACGGATATTACGCCAATACCGGGCTGCAAGAAACCTACTCCAGTTCAACCTGCTACGTTGATGGAATAACCTGCGAGGCAAAGAATGCCCGTTTTGGCGGCATTGTGATCGAGGCGCTGTGAAGCCTACCTTCACCTCTGGCTATGAGTCTGTACTCCCGGATTCAGTGGCTTCTTCGAGACCATTATCCTTCACCGTCTCCTTATCGGTAGATGCAACGGGCTCTGTACTATCTTCTTGCGCCGATGCGGACCACAGTTCATAGCCCTCCAGCGTCTCTTCCGCGCTCATCCTGAAGATGGAAAGGTATATATCTCGAATCATCAGAATCTTTCGCAGCCTCAGCACCATCGGTTCCAGGAAGTCGCGTGCGTGCCGGTCGTCGCTGCTGGTCGTTGCCGCGAAGCTCAATCCAGAGAATACTGCAACGATCATCGTCACCTTAAGCACAACCGCGTTGTAATTGAATTCAAGGCCTAAAATTTTCAGATGCTCGGGTTTGGTTCCCACCCACAGCTCAATGGTTTGGTCGGTAACAGCAACAGAGGCAAACCATGAGAAGAAACCGAACACCAGCAGAACGAAGAAAACAGTTTGAATCAGCTGCCCCAGAATCGGGATTGCCAGCAGGTTCAGCCACTGCCCAACCGTTAGAGAGCGGTGAACTGTGATATCGTGTTCGGCCTCTGTACTGTACTGTCTGCGGTGCCTCGTTCCGATACGGCATACCTAGCGCTCATAACTGTCAAGCATACCCGATACAAGAGACTCTGCTTGAAGTTCAGCGCCAAAGAATCGTGCACACGCCTTCAAAATAAGTTCTGCGCCATAGCGTTGGATCGTATAAACACCCAGCTCGTCGTATTCAGCCGCAAGTTCACGGGGTTTCGCTAAACCAGAGGTGATTTCCATAAGCGAAGATTCTGCGCCGTCTTCATCGAAAAGTAGGCTAAACCCGCTGTCATCACGCAGAAGCTGATGCAGTTTAGTATCGGGCAGAGGCAAAAAGCCCAGCACGTCCTCGGGCTCATAGTAGATTACCTCAGCAAGGGTTGTTACATACCCCTGCGAGTCTTCCTCGGTAAGAACTGTATCCGTAAGCTCCAGATAGCTTTCTTCGTCCCGCAAAAGCTCCCGCGGCCACCACAGATGGATATACTCGGTGCACGCCAGCCATAGTTCCGCTAAAGGCAGCTTAACCTCGGCGGTGAGCGCCACCGTCCGGTATTTTGAGGTGTCCTCTCCTAGATAAGGTTCCTGCTGTCGGTCTGAAAAAAGCGGATACTCCATACATTCACTCTAACGCGAGAACAGGTATTCGTCGGTACTTGATGCAGTAAACGTTCCATAAACTCGTTCAGAAGTATGTGCAAGGCCTTGGTATTCCCGTCATGACGCCTCAGGCATACCTATCACAGACCGGTATATAGGACTTCTCTGGCTTTCGAAATTCTACGTGGGTGGATATAACACTGCTTAGCGCGCAAAAACATAGCTGAAGAATCGATAAGGAATATGTGCCTGTTGCCATTCGAGCTCTTTGGTCAAAAGCTTTTCTGAAAGCACTTTGCGAGTATATCGTTCAATATTGCGTGCATGGGCACCCATATGGGCTATGGCAATCGCATGTCCGCAGGCTCTAGCTACGGCTTGCGCAGACGGGGTCTCACAGTCGCGAGCCGTAGCATGGCAGAGCAAAGCGTGCTGACGCATAGTTCCAACAGATAATGCACCGCGGTTGAACTCAGCGACCGCAGCAAGCCCCTGCTGAAGCCGAGGATCAGCAGGATACTGCTTCTCGAAAATAGGCAGTATCCGATACATACAATCTGCCGCCCAGACGATAAGTTCACGCCTCTCATCTATCGATAGCGTCAAATCCTTCGGGTCTGGGGCAGATTGTAAAGTCTCCATGCTCCTAAGATAACAAGAAAGCATACGCGCTCTCACAGATTTTCAACGCCCTGATGCGCCGATGATTATATTTCATAAGGTCTTCTTAGCCTTTAGAGTATTCACCAACGCGCGCCATGAGAACACAGCAGAGCCGATAGCTCTCAAGGAGAATGCAAATCAGTGGTTAAAACAAAAGAGACCCCTCACGGGGTCTCTTCCATACATATGTAATTAACTAACAAACCCTCAGGTTTGTTGTTTCAAAACTATACAGCGAACGCAAACACCACAAACAACATAGTGTGAATAAGTCTTCGGCCTATTAGTACCAGTCAACTCCACGCCTTACAACGCTTCCATACCCGGCCTATCAACCTCATCATCTCTAAGGAGCCTCACACACCACAAAGGGGTGCCAGGAGAACTCATCTCGAAACAGGCTTCCCGCTTAGATGCCTTCAGCGGTTATCCCTCCCGAACGTAGCCAATCAGCCATGCACCTGGCGGTACAACTGACATACCAGAGGTTCGTCCGTCCCGGTCCTCTCGTACTAAGGACAGCCTTTCTCAATTCTCCAACGCGCGCAGCGGATAGGGACCGAACTGTCTCACGACGTTCTGAACCCAGCTCGCGTACCGCTTTAATGGGCGAACAGCCCAACCCTTGGGACCGACTCCAGCCCCAGGATGCGACGAGCCGACATCGAGGTGCCAAACCATGCCGTCGATATGGACTCTTGGGCAAGATCAGCCTGTTATCCCCGAGGTACCTTTTATCCGTTGAGCGACAGCGCTTCCACAAGCCACTGCCGGATCACTAGTCCCGACTTTCGTCCCTGCTCGAGTCGCCACTCTCACAGTCAAGCTCCCTTGTGCACTTACACTCAACACCTGATTGCCAACCAGGCTGAGGGAACCTTTGGGCGCCTCCGTTACACTTTAGGAGGCAACCGCCCCAGTTAAACTACCCATCAGGCACTGTCCCTGAACCAGATCATGGCCCGAAGTTAGACATCCAGATTGACCAGAGTGGTATTTCAACAACGACTCCACCACCACTAGCGTGACGGCTTCACAGTCTCCCACCTATCCTACACAAGCCAACCCAAACACCAATACCAAACTATAGTAAAGGTCACGGGGTCTTTCCGTCCTGCTGCGCGAAACGAGCATCTTTACTCGTACTGCAATTTCACCGAGTTCATGGTTGAGACAGTAGGGAAGTCGTTACTCCATTCGTGCAGGTCGGAACTTACCCGACAAGGAATTTCGCTACCTTAGGATGGTTATAGTTACCACCGCCGTTTACTGGGGCTTAAATTCTCAGCTTCGCCCACACAGGGCTAACCAATCCTCTTAACCTTCCAGCACCGGGCAGGAGTCAGTCCGTATACCTCGTCTTACGACTTCGCACGGACCTGTGTTTTTGATAAACAGTCGCTTCCCCCTGGTCTCTGCGACCCCTACACGCTCCCCACCGCACGGGCAGATCACGCTCAGGGCCCCCCTTCTCCCGAAGTTACGGGGGCATTTTGCCGAGTTCCTTAACCATGATTCTCTCGATCGCCTTAGTATTCTCTACCTGATCACCTGTGTCGGTTTCGGGTACGGGCAGCTAAAACCTCACGCCGATGCTTTTCTCGGCA
Organism: Rothia dentocariosa ATCC 17931; assembly: GCF_000164695.2. Taxonomy (NCBI): domain Bacteria; kingdom Bacillati; phylum Actinomycetota; class Actinomycetes; order Micrococcales; family Micrococcaceae; genus Rothia; species Rothia dentocariosa. The sequence continues at coordinate 988,728 of NC_014643.1, read as the reverse complement.
GCATAGGATCACCAAATCCCCCACAAACAAGGGGTCCCATCACGTCTCAGACACACAACCGGCGCATTTAACAACCAGTCATCCTACACGCTTAGACCACGACAACCACCGCGTGGCTTGGCTACCTTCCTGCGTCACACCTGTTAACACGCTTACCTCCAAAGCTTGGGTCCCACACACCCCACAACACCACAAAGAAAAACTTCATGACACCGTGATCGGCATGGTTAGCATCACAATATCAGTATGGACGGTCCTTCACTGGTACGGGAATATCAACCCGTTCTCCATCGACTACGCCTGTCGGCCTCGCCTTAGGCCCCGACTAACCCAGGGCAGATTAACTTGACCCTGGAACCCTTGATCATCCGGCGCACGGGTTTCTCACCCGTGATTCGCTACTCATGCCTGCATTCTCACTCCCACACAATCCACCACACACTCCCGTGGCAGCTTCACCTCGTGCAGGACGCTCCCCTACCCAACCAGCCACAAAGACTGATTGCCACAACTTCGGCGGTGTACTTGAGCCCCGCTACATTATCGGCGCAGAATCACTTGACCAGTGAGCTATTACGCACTCTTTCAAGGATGGCTGCTTCTAAGCCAACCTCCTGGTTGTCTCAGCAACTCCACATCCTTTCCCACTTAGCACACGCTTAGGGGCCTTAGTTGATGGTCTGGGCTGTTTCCCTCTCGACAATGAAGCTTATCCCCCACTGTCTCACTGCTACACTCTCACTTACCGGCATTCGGAGTTTAGCTAACGTCAGTAACCCTCGCGGGCCCATCGGCCATCCAGTAGCTCTACCTCCAGCAAGAAACATGTAACGCTGCACCTAAATGCATTTCGGGGAGAACCAGCTATCACAGAGTTTGATTGGCCTTTCACCCCTATCCACAGCTCATCCCCCCAGTTTTCAACCTAGGTGGGTTCGGTCCTCCACACGCTCTTACACGTGCTTCAACCTGGCCATGGATAGATCACTCCGCTTCGGGTCTAGATCCTGCCACTACAACGCCCTATTCAGACTCGCTTTCGCTACGACTACCCCACACGGGTTAACCTCGCGACAAAACACTAACTCGCAGGCTCATTCTTCAAAAGGCACGCCACCACCCCACACAAAAGGGGGCTATAACGGCTTGTAAGCACACGGTTTCAGGTACTATTTCACTCCCCTCCCGGGGTACTTTTCACCATTCCCTCACGGTACTGATCCACTATCGGTCATCAGGAAGTATTTAGACTTACCAGGTGGTCCTGGCAGATTCACACGAGATTCCACGAGCCCCGTGCTACTCGGGACATTGTCAACGCACACACAACACTTTCAACTACGGGACTCTCACCCACTACGGTCGACCATTCCAAGCCAGTTCGCCTACCATCATGCACTACGCCGGTGACCAGTTAGAACCACCACAACAACTCCCACAACACCCATGATGCAACACCTAACCGCTATCACACACCACAGGTTTAGTCTCATCCGCGTTCGCTCGCCACTACTAACAGAATCATTATTATTTTCTCTTCCTGCGGGTACTGAGATGTTTCACTTCCCCGCGTTCCCCCCAACTGGCCTATACATTCAACCAGCGGTCACCCACCACAACGATGAGCGAGGTTTCCCCATTCGGAAATCCTCGGATCCACGCCCAGTTATCGGCTCCCCGAGGCTTATCGCAGATTCACACGTCCTTCATCGGCTCCTGATGCCAAGGCATCCACCGTGTGCCCTTAACAACTTACACACAATCAAGAAAAAGAAGAATCAAGAAACCACACAACCGTGCAGTTCCCAGAAGATGCTCGCGTCCACTATATAGTTCTCAAACAACAAACCACACCAACACCAACACCGAGAACAAACCCAGCACCAGCACCAGCCAGTCACCAACTCAGACCACACCTAGCGTGCAACCCGAAAACCCAAGAACGCACCCGAACAACACGAAAAGATGATGACGTATACACAACACCGTGAAACAAAACAAACAACAAAAAAAAGGGGCTGACATTCCACCCATGAGCAAACCACCCACCCGACACTCGCGAGCAGCATGGCCAACCAAACAATAGTTGAGCTCCTTAGAAAGGAGGTGATCCAGCCGCACCTTCCGGTACGGCTACCTTGTTACGACTTAGTCCCAATCGCCAGTCCCACCTTCGACGGCTCCCCCCACCAGGGTTAGGCCACCGGCTTCGGGTGTTACCAACTTTCGTGACTTGACGGGCGGTGTGTACAAGGCCCGGGAACGTATTCACCGCAGCGTTGCTGATCTGCGATTACTAGCGACTCCGACTTCATGGGGTCGAGTTGCAGACCCCAATCCGAACTGAGACCGGCTTTTAGGGATTAGCTCCACCTCACAGTATCGCAACCCTCTGTACCGGCCATTGTAGCATGCGTGAAGCCCAAGACATAAGGGGCATGATGATTTGACGTCATCCCCACCTTCCTCCGAGTTGACCCCGGCAGTCTCCTATGAGTCCCCACCATCACGTGCTGGCAACATAGAACGAGGGTTGCGCTCGTTGCGGGACTTAACCCAACATCTCACGACACGAGCTGACGACAACCATGCACCACCTGTATACCAGCCCCGAAGGGAAACGCCATCTCTGACGCAGTCCAGTATATGTCAAGCCTTGGTAAGGTTCTTCGCGTTGCATCGAATTAATCCGCATGCTCCGCCGCTTGTGCGGGCCCCCGTCAATTTCTTTGAGTTTTAGCCTTGCGGCCGTACTCCCCAGGCGGGGCACTTAATGCGTTAGCTACGGCGCGGAAAACGTGGAATGTCCCCCACACCTAGTGCCCAACGTTTACGGCATGGACTACCAGGGTATCTAATCCTGTTCGCTCCCCATGCTTTCGCTTCTCAGCGTCAGTTACAGCCCAGAGACCTGCCTTCGCCATCGGTGTTCCTCCTGATATCTGCGCATTCCACCGCTACACCAGGAATTCCAGTCTCCCCTACTGCACTCTAGTTAGCCCGTACCCACTGCAAAACCAGGGTTAAGCCCCAGCCTTTCACAGCAGACGCGACCAACCGCCTACAAGCTCTTTACGCCCAATAATTCCGGACAACGCTCGCGCCCTACGTATTACCGCGGCTGCTGGCACGTAGTTAGCCGGCGCTTTCTCTGCACCTACCGTCACTTTCGCTTCTTCGATGCTAACAGAGGTTTACAACCCGAAGGCCGTCATCCCTCACGCGGCGTCGCTGCATCAGGCTTGCGCCCATTGTGCAATATTCCCCACTGCTGCCTCCCGTAGGAGTCTGGGCCGTGTCTCAGTCCCAGTGTGGCCGGTCACCCTCTCAGGCCGGCTACCCGTCGTCGCCTTGGTAAGCCATTACCTCACCAACAAGCTGATAGGCCGTGAGCCCATCTAAAACCACTCCATAACGCTTTCCACCAACACCCCATGCGGAGATTGGTCGTATCCGGTATTAGACCCAGTTTCCCAGGCTTATCCCAGAGTCAAAGGTAGGTCACTCACGTATTACTCACCCGTTCGCCACTAATCCACCTAGCAAGCTAGGCTTCATCGTTCGACTTGCATGTGTTAAGCACGCCGCCAGCGTTCGTCCTGAGCCAGAATCAAACTCTCCGTTACAAAAACAAAAAGCAAACGCATGATCCCATAACTCTCAAAAAACAATGAACTACTGACAAAACAAAAAACAAGGACACAAAACACCAGGCACACCAACGCACCCCATGCTTCCTGTCCCACACGAATGTCCCAACCAGCAGACACCACAACAAAATTTTCAGAACTACAAGACCACACCAAAAAACATGACCTCAATAAGATCAAAAAACATATACGGTATCAACCCCGCACACCAACACCCCACCAAAAAAAGGGGGTACCAGTGCACTGTCACAACATCCCGTTTCACCAATACACATCATCACAACACAACACACAGTTGTGTCTAAAACGTATTGAACAAAGCACACTCTTGAGTTCTCAAACAACACACCACACCAACAACAACACACCATCAGAGTCATCATCAGTCGGTCAGGGATATCGCCACTCCATTTTGAGTGACAACCTATACAACTATACTCGCTTCCAGAAAGAAACACAAGCTAAAACTTTGTGTTTTATATCACACAATCTTGAGATTCATTCAAGCCATCATACTCTTGAAATCGTCTCACAAATGTGACACATAAACTTCAAGTCATACGGTGTATAGTTGATTTTGCCGCATAATCTCGGGGTTTTTACCCCCGCTCGCCGCGGCGACTCATACAACTATACAGAGGCTTTCCGTGCTTTGCAAACCAGAATAATATGTAGTGTGTCACACAATATTTTGGGTGTTTACTTCCATGAAAACCTCATTCACGAAAACTCCTTATACTCCGAAAATTCTTAAAGACTCAAGGCTCTGCCCTCCCGGTAAAAATACCGGTCAAGCAACGCCTTTCTTACGTTCAAATGCGCTAGATTCCGCTAATACTGCTGCGGTGGAGTCTCAGAAGCCATGTTATTAAACCGCGAGTACTTACCGCTAAATGCCAAGGGAATAGTCTTCGTTGGGCCGCCACGATGCTTCGCAATAATCATGTCTGCCTCGCCCACACGATCGCTATCGGGATTGTACATATCCTCACGATGCAGCAGAATCACCATATCCGCATCCTGCTCAATCGAACCGGATTCACGCAGATCAGAGATCATCGGGCGCTTATCGGTGCGCTGCTCCGAACCACGGTTCAGCTGCGAGAGCGCAATGACCGGAACTTCAAGTTCCTTCGCCAAAAGTTTGAGACTACGGGAAAACTCCGAGACCTCTTGCTGACGAGACTCAACTTTCTTACCCGAGCTCATTAGCTGCAGGTAGTCCAGCACCACAAGCTGCAATTGATTGCGCTGCTTAAGACGACGGCATTTCGCACGAATCTCCATGAGCGTCATGTTCGGCGAATCATCAATAAAAAGCGGTGCACCGGTTATTTTCCCCTGCAGGGTCGCCAGGTTGGTCCATCCCTCCTGGTCAAGATCTCCCTTCTTGAGGCGGCCCATCGAAATGCGGCCCTCCGCCGAAAGCACACGCATTGCAAGCTCGGTGCGACCCATTTCCAAAGAGAAAAAGACCGTCGTCATATCATGATGAATCGCGGCAGAACGAGCGATATCCAGTGCCAAAGTCGATTTACCCACGCCGGGACGCGCGGCAACCACAATCATCTGCCCCGGATGCAAACCACCGGTGAGCTCATCAAACTCAATAAAGCTCGTGGGCACGCCATAAACGCCATCCGGACGGTTCGAGTTCGCATCAATCTCGTTCATCGTGGCTTCTAAGGCATCTGAGAAGGTAACGTAATCCTCTTTCGCGTTGCCATCTGAAATTGCGTAAATCTCAGATTGTGCCTGATCAACCAGCGAGTCTACCTCGCCCTCGCTCGTGTAACCGAGCTGGGCGATCTTAGTGCCAGCCTCTACCAGACGGCGCATAACCGCGTGTTCCTTGACGATCTCAGCATAATACTGGGCATTCGCAGCGGTTGGAACCGAAGCGATGAGCGTATGCAAATATGTTGCCCCGCCAACTCGTGTGAGTTCACCGCGGCCCTTGAGCTCATCCGCTACCGTAATCGCATCGGCGGGGTTGCCGTGACCGTACAGAGAAATAATTGCCTCATAGATCAGTTCATGCTGCGGCTTATAGAAATCTCCCGCATGCAGAGTCTCTACCACATCGGCAATAGCGTCTTTAGAGAGCATCATGCCGCCCAGCACCGACTGCTCCGCGACATCATCGTGCGGCAGGGTGCGAGAACCATAATCGATGGCAGTTTCAGACATGCTTTTTCCTCAAAATCGCGTTTTTATCCGATGTTTATGGCGTTCCAGAAGCAATTTCTGCAGAACTTCTATGCTAGTTTCTCATGAACGCTTGTTGAAATGTACACCGCCTTATAAATTCTGTGTCTGTTCCCGGTAGAACTCTCGAAGACTATTCGTTCCCGTCGGCTCCCCCACACAATCATGCGTTAAGCCCCACAGCATAAACGATAAAGTATCGGCCACGCGCGGTTTGATAAGGCCGATCACCTTCATCACACCGTCTGCTAACCGGGGCGGGATAACTGTGATCTTCGCGGGGCGTCCCACCGCCTCAAAAGCGTACTGTGCTACCTCGCGCCACGAGAGAACCTCGGGACCACCAATATCGTAGGATCCTTCTTGAGCAGATTCCACCTTATCAAGACAGTATGCGGCAACATCCGCCCCGTGAATGGGGTTAAGCCGCCCTTGCGGTCGCAGAAGATACACCCGGCCCGGCGTGCCATCTGCGCTATAGCGCTCATATCCGAGAAGTATCCACTCGGGCTCACCACCTGATGCGCCAGCGGCGACTGGATCAATGCCTGCGCGAAAGCCGTTTTCGCACGCGTGAGCTGCGAACGAATCGACTCGGCGTGTATGGCGTTCACATAGCAGAAACGTGTGACATCATGGGCGCGCGCAGACTCCAATATATTTAGGTTCGCACGGTAGTCAATATCCCAGGGATCGGCCTTCTGCCGAGTCACCCCTAGTGCCGAAATAACCGCATCAACGCCATCGCACACCCCTGCCGCCCAGGAACGGTCGGTTACATCACCAACCGCCCATTCATCTACCCTATCCGCCAGCGATGGTGCACCCCACGCCCCGGCACTCTCAGCCCGAGCCTTATCGCGCACCACAGCACGCACCCGATGCCCGCGACGATGCGCCTGCTCCACAATATGACGCCCCACATAGCCCGATGCTCCAACAACCAAAATATTCATCGTTTCACCTCGCTGTGGTTCTGTGAACAAAGTTTCGCACCCTTTAGGCAGGATTACAGTCTTTGAGATAGCCCTCAATCACATCGACGGCGCGGGTTGGACCGTCCATGCCACGCATTGCCTTGCTGAGCTGCCGGGCCTTGGCACGCATGATCTCATCTGAAAGTAAACGATCCAGAATGCCGTGCATCTGACCTCGGTGCACATCATGTTTCGCGAAGCGCAGGGCGTTGCCGTACCGCACACATTCCTCAATATTCCAGCGTTGCTCAGCCTGCATGGCGATACCCGCAAACGGTACCCCCGCCAGACACGCTGTCTGCACGGTTCCTTCACCACCGTGCGTGATTGAGGCATCAATGTGCCCGGCAAGCAGATGAGCCGGAACAGTTCCCGCACGGTGAATATTGTCGCCCAGCGAGCGCGCATCAGCATCCGCTAACAGCACCCCATCACCGACCAGAACATCTACCGGTGCCGTTGAAAGTTGCCGCAGCGCCGCCGCCAAGATGCGTGCAGACCCGGACGAGCCCATCCCCACGTAGATAAGTGGTCGCTTTTTAGGTTCCCGAACAATCTGCGGAAGTTCACCGGGAGCACGGTAGTAGATAGGTCCCACGCTGATATCTGGAGCTGTTAACGAATCGCCGCGCAGCTCGGTAAAAAGAGAACAGATAAGGTTTACGTCAGCGCTGAACATATCGACGGTACGGCGCGGGAGTTTGATTCCATGTTCGCGGGCTACACGAGTGAACGAGGCTGGTTTATAAGATATTGTCCGAGCCAGTGCGCGTAACCATCCCGGTGCTGCGGGGGCTTCACCGGCAGGTTTCGCAGAAAAATAGGTCGTTGAATATGCGTAAGGGCGCGCATAGAAAATAGGTACACCGGCGATGCGCGCGGAGATCAGCATAGTTGGGTTAGAGCCGATCACCACGGCATCTGCGTTAAAGTCACGAATGGCCGCAAGTTCTACGGTAACCCTCTGGCGTACTTTCTCGGTGGTGAAGGGATGCCGCACTCCCCTGCCTTGGTCAAGCGCCATGAGTTGTTTCGCTTCGGCATCAGTCATGATGGGTTCACGAAGATGCACGGGAAGCCGCGCGCTTTCCAGCAACCCACGGTATTTGGGCGAGTATATATGGAAGAGGACTTTGTACCCTCGGTCTTGGGCAACACGCGCTATTTCGATGCCGCGCGTGGTTTCACCCATATTAAAGCTTTCGGGAGAGAAAAGAATACGGCTCATTGTCTTCTCCAGCGAGGGGGGCGTACACATGCTTGAGTGGGATCTACGCCTCATATATATCTAGTGTAAAACGGAGCCTCAGTAATCCTCCCACTGTATCGGGAAAACTCAGGCTCCGTTTTCTGACCGCGCAAATCGTAGTTATTTCTTCCGTAGAACCAGACCGATAGCGCCTATATGGTCGGCGTGACGGCGGAAAACACTGCGCATACCCAGCACGCGCTCACGAATCTGCGGTTTGCGTGCAAGGTTGAACATGATCTTGGCGAGTCCGCCCACCCCTTCATCGGCAATCATGCGTTTGGGTTCTAAAAGAGCCATCTCGGTTTGATATACGTCTAACACCTCAAACCCGGCTTCTTCGGCAAGGCGGGTCCATTCGGCAACCGTAAGCGGGCGTGCGTTCACGCGAATGCTTCGTGCCAGGTCCTTCTGAATTTCTTCTTGAACCTCAGGGCGCAGGTAGTCGGGGGTTAGCGATAGCTCGTGAATGGCGTAGTAGCCGCCCGGCCGTAGGATGCGCGCCGCTTCGCGCATAATTTCCAGCTTGTGCTTGTCGGTCTGCATGGTCAGCATAGCCTCGCCCACCACCACGTCATAGCTGGAATCAGGCAGTCCGGTCTCCTGCGCCCCGGCGTTCACGACCGTGTAGCTGGGGTTGTCTCCGATGCGCCCGCGCACGATTTCAGCCGCCTTTGGATCAAGGTCTACACCGGTGTAGGTCTTGGGGCTACGTTTGACGATTTCGAGCGCCGTAATGCCTAGTCCAGGTGCAAACTCAACCACGTCGATCTGCCCACCAAGCGCGCGGCTGAGCAGCCAGTTTGTAGTTTCGCGCCCACCGGGGCGAAGAACTTTCTTACCGAGTTGGGCGAGCAGCCAGTGTCCGGCGGCTTTTTCGGCGGGACGATCGGTACCGGGAACGTTCGGGGTTTTAGGCACGATAACTCTCCTGTGATAATTCGTATTTAATATGCAAGATTTTTATGCTCTAATTCTACACTCCATCATGAGGTAGCCGCATTTTTCTTATGCTGTATCTTGCAAACCTCCTGTCACGCCGGCACTAACCGTTGTTTTCTGTGGCTTTATGTGCGGAATGCAGACTAAGGATTAAACGAAACTGAGACCGAACCCGAAGATTCGATCTCAGCCTCAATCACACACACATACATACGAAAATCAGAGCCACTTCCGCTAAGGAAAGTCCAACTTTCAGATAGTCCTCTCGAACTACCTGACATAACTATGACCCGTCAACCTTTATTCCTCGTGAGTTAAACCTTGAGAATATCTGTGAATACGAGGAGTCATGTGTGCTGTAGACACAAGGCCAGGGGTCAGAGCTTCCTTACAGGGCATATATCGCAGAGAATTACACGCTGTATCCGGTGCCGTGCATGAGGTTGTAATAGCCGCCCGAAAGAAGGCGAAATTTTTAAAACTGAAAAGCGAGGCTACTGTGTAGCCTCGCTTTTCAGTTCCACGAGAGCGTATTCGCTCTCTGAAACACACACATTCACATCGCAGTCCTCTCGAACCAACACCTCTAGTTAACCGTAGTTACCTTGAGGAACCTTGGGGTTTGGCTGAAAAACACCTGAAAGTCCCCGCAAGAAATACTGGGAAGAGCGCAATCCCCACGCGACAGTAATTTAGCCGTTAGAGTTCAGAAGAGCATCAGCCAAAACCACGGTCACCGGGTTTATCAGCACCGATACCGCCGCCAATACAATATTTGCGATGCGATGGCGCACAAACCGAATAAGCCCCACTATGGCACAGATAAAGGCGATCACAGAGGTAAAACTACCCACGATTATCGTGATATAAAACAGGATGGCATTCACCATGAGCGAGGGAAAAGGAATAAAGGCAAGTATCACAAGTACAACACTTACTGCCTCGAAGATGATGCCGACCCGCAAAAGCTGAGTGCTGGGGGGAAGGTGATTGAAAGATTTTTTCGCCATATATCTAGCCTAACCGAGAGTAGCCCACAACAATGATCCTTGATGTAACAGCGAGTGCCGCCTCCCAGCCAGTATGGGTTCAGGAGGCGGCACTTCCTCTTATCCGATGAGCCGTAAATCTAAGACTTCATATCGTTGAATTTGAAGCGAATCCAGCCAAGTACCAAGGGTACAAAACCCCACAGGGTGAAGAGGATACAGCGGACTTCGTAGCTGGGATCTTTAAACTTATCAGTATCGTAGACCAACATATTTTCGCCCAGATGGACAGGTAGATACTTGGAAACATCGCTTGCCCACTCAGCAGACCTGAAGAAACTAAGAACTATTGTCACCACAAAAAGCAGAACGACTGTAAGAACAATAGCTCCGGCACTATTACGGAGGAGAGCACCAAACCCGAATCCCATCCAAGCAAGTACCACAAGATACAGTCCAAGAAGAAGAGCGATTCGAAGTACTTCACCATCGAAAGAGACTCGTAGCTTTTCCGTGAGTATCATCTGACCTAAGAAGAATGCCAAGATACCGCTCAAGGTTCCTACGACAAAAGCTACCACCGTCACCACAAGGGCTTTAGCAGAATATAAAAGAGAACGACGCGGTACTGCTAGCTGACTTGTTTGCATGGCACCCGTGGCATATTCAGATGCAATAAATACCGTCGCCATGGAAGAAAGAATAATGCCTCCCAATGAAGCGCCTACAACTCCGATAGAGTACGATGCGCTCTTCATCTGGTCAATGATCTCGGAACCGTTGACTGATTGCCCATTCACAATCTGCGATGTACTCACATCTTTCTCATACTGTGCCAATTGTTCGTTAAAAACAGGAGCCAGCAGCATTGCGAGTCCTAAAATCAGCACTACCGTAATGATGAAGAGAACCTGCTGAGAACGTAGGGAGCGCATCTTTAACCATTCTGAGCGGAGCACACCCAGGAATGATAGGTTATGAGTAACCGGTGCAGGCGCATTTTTAGTAGCGTAGGTTTGAGTACTCATTTATATGTTCCTCCCATTCTCCTGCTGGGTTTCATCGATAAAGCTGTGCTCTGGAGAACTAACCACCGGTTGCAGTTGAGGATCGGCTGCCGGTGCATTCGGTGCCGAAGAACCTGCGACTACAGCACCAGCACCGGGAAGCTCGTCAGAGACATATTCAACCTCTGAACGTGTAATTTCAAGGTAAACATCCTCAAGAGTCGCTTCATGAGGTGCCAGCTCATAGAGCAAAATTTGCTCACGCAAAGCGAGTTCACCCAGGTCACGAGCATCAGCCGAAACCAACAAACCATCGGTATCGACCGCCTCGAAAGGAAGCGACCGTTCTGCAAGGAGTGAAGCGAAAAGGTCACGTTCATCGGTACGAACCAGAACTTTATGACCGCCTACTCGCGAGATAAGTTCATCAATAGACGTGTGTTCCAGCAGGCGACCGCGCCCAATAATAATGAGATCGTCAGCGGTCTGTGCCATCTCGCTCATGAGGTGCGAAGAAATCAGCACCGCCCGACCTTCGGATGCCAAATACTTTGCCAACTGACGAACCCACACCACGCCTTCGGGATCAAGACCATTAACCGGCTCATCCAAAATAACGTTATGGGGATCGCCCAAAATTGCTGAGGCAATACCTAAACGCTGATTCATGCCGAGGGAAAAACCGCCAACCTTCCGTTTAGCGACTTGGCTTAGACCGGTCATGCCGATAACTTCGTCCACACGTTTCGCCGAAATACCGTGGGTAAGCGCAATAGACATGAGGTGCGTGCGTGCACTGCGCCCCGGATGTACCGATTTCCCGTCGAGGAGGGCTCCTACCGTATGGAGCGGAGATTTAAGGGACTGATAATTTTTGCCGTCCACAAGGGCTTCGCCCGAGGTGGGCTTATGGAGTCCGACCAGCATGCGCATCGTGGTCGATTTACCTGCCCCATTGGGACCCAAAAAACCGGTGACTTTACCGTCGGGAACGATAAAAGACATATCGTTAACAGCGGTTTTATCACCATACCTCTTGGTAAGATTCTGAACCTGTAACATCTATACCTATCCTTCTGCAGAAATTTAAGGATATTCTGTCACGTCCAGTCTACGGTTCTCGCTTCGGAGAATATAGGATTTTTGAGGTCCTCCCAATATTTTTATTATTTCTCAATCTTTTACGCACACCGTTTCACGTGAAACATTAATGCTGTCTATAAGAAAATTCCTATAGAAATATAGTTATCCAACGTATAGAGATAGAAATACTACTATATCGAAGTATCTCCAAGAATAGTCCTAATACCCGTCCCCTAGGGTTGTGCGCCCACGTTTGTGAAATTAGTGTAGTTAAAAATAGACCGTATACGAAGGAATAGGGAACTATGCGTGGGACTAGCAGTACACGGGAACCACAGAAAAACCGTGCAGGATACGGCCGGTGGGGTTGGTTCCTCCTTGGTGGTACAGCGCTTGCTGCCACAACCTACATGGGTGTTCAGGGTATACGATGCCGCCGGGCACTCCACGATGCTGTGGACAAACTCGCGTCGTATCCGGCCAAAACGGTGCATCTCAGCTATGGAGAGATAACATATCTCGACATTATGCCCACAGGGTCATCCTCAGCATATAGCGACCCTCCCGTTATCCTGTCTCTGCACGGTATCTATGGAGGCTACGACCAAGCCTTTGAGAACGTTAGGGATCTCTCGGAACACTACAGGATTATTGCTCCATCGCGTTTTGGGTACCCCGGAAGCTCGGTTGCAGGTGAAGGAACTCCTAAAGAACAGGCAGCGGCTCTGATGGCACTCCTTGATATCCTCAATATCGAGACGGTCTATGTGCTAGGCGCCTCTGCCGGAGGAACCCTCGCTCTTCGTTTTGCTCTGGATTATCCGGAACGGACAACAGGTCTTATTCTCCTCAGCTCTGCCCCGCCCCAGGAGGAAAAACCACGAAAGCTGCCCACGCGTATGGGGCCTCCTGCCGCTCTGAACCATGACTACGTCATGTGGCTGCTGTCTCCATTTTTCAAACCTCTATTTGGGCTTCCCTCAAATACCATATACGGGATGCTCCCCCTACGGGAACGACGTATGGGAGCCAAGATCGACACAACTATCACGAACCCGGATATGGCGGTTCATCTTGAGGAATACCCCATTGAGAGCTTGGAACCACCCGTTTTTCTGATCCACGCACAAGATGACCGAGTGGTGCCTTTTGCCCAGCCGCGAGGGCATGTGCAGAGTTCTATGTACCGATACCCGAATCTCACCACGTGTATCTTCGAAACGGGTGGTCATATGATCGAGGGGCATTCGGAAGAGGTAACCCAAGCGGTCATAGATTTTATTGACGGTATTCTGTAACACACAATGTTTCACGTGAAACATACCCCTCCCCTACCCCGCACTTCTCGGGTAAAACGGATAATTGGCTCCACATATGAAAAGGGCGTCGCATCCCAGTCGGAATGCGACGCCCTCACAGCGTCTAAATACGCCCTGCTTATGCGGCTGCTACAACGTCCAGAGTAACGTTGGCAACAACATCCTCGTGCAGACGAGCGGTCACCTGGTATTCACCGGTGCGCTTGATAGCGGAACCGAGGTGAATGGTGCGCTTGTCGATAGTGCCGAGACCTGCCTCTTCAATAGCGTCAGCAATAGCATCTGCCTTAACGGAGCCGAAGAGACGACCATCAGCACCAGCCTTGTGTGCCACTACAATCGGGCGAGCAGAGAGCTTAGCTGCGGTCTCCTGGGCTTCTTCCAGGGAGGCCTTCGCACGCGCCGCACGGGCCGCACGGATAGATTCAACCTGCTTCTCGCCGCCAACGGTCCACGAAACGGCAAAGCCGCGAGGAAGAAGGTAGTTACGTGCATAGCCGTTCTTGACGGTGACGATGTCACCAGCGGCACCCAGACCGGTTACTTCCTGAGTCAGAATAATCTTAGCCATAGTACTTGTTACTCTCCTTCTCGTTAGCGGCCAGCGCCGGAGTAGGGAAGCAGTGCAACCTCACGGGCATTCTTAATTGCCTGAGCGATCTTGCGCTGTTCCTGAACGGTCACGCCAGTTACGCGGCGAGCGCGGATTTTGCCGCGATCGGAGATGAACTTGCGCAGCAAGGCGACGTCTTTGTAATCGATAACGGTGACGTCAGCAGCTTTCAGGGGGTTCTGCTTAGGTTTGGGCTTACGGATTTCAGCCTTAGCCATCGTGGTGCTCCTTTAGGTTGGGAGCCCGCGGCGTTAACCGCGGGATGGATTGATATATGGTTTGGTTTGAGGAAGACGGAACGTTTCTTTAGAACGGAGGTTCGTCATCGGCACCGGTACCCCAATCGTAGTTTCCGCCGGACTGTGAGGTCCACGGATCAGCCGCAGGTGCCTGCTGCTGTGCCGGTTGTGCGGGCGCCTGCTGGGCTCCCCCACCGAATCCGGCATTACTGGAGTAACCGTTTCCGCCCTGCTGCTGAGCGAAGCCCTGCTGCGGTGCGGAATTGTTAAAACCACCCTGCTGGGGGTTATTACCGAAGTTATTGCCGCCAAAGTTTCCGCCCTGCTGACCGCCGAAGTTGCCTCCAGAGGTGCGCTGTGAACGGGTTACCTGGGCGGTAGCGTACCGTAGAGCGGGACCGATCTCATCGAGCTCGATCTCCATTGAGGTACGGCGTTCGCCTTCCTTCGTTTCATACGAGCGAGACTTCAAACGGCCCTGGGCGATCACACGGGTTCCCTTTTTCAGGGTCTCTGCGACGTTCTCTGCGTAGTCGCGCCAAATAGACGCACGCAGGAACAGTGCCTCACCGTCTTCCCACTGACCGGTTTGACGGTTGTAGGTACGCGGGGTAGATGCAATCGTAAAGTTTGCAACCGCCGCACCTGCGGGAGTGTAGCGCAGCTCAGGGTCGCTGGTGAGATTCCCGACCACAGTGATAATGGTTTCGCCTGCCATTGATGCCTCCTCGAATGGATTCAAGTATATAACTCTAGGTAACCATAGGAACCTGACATTTTAATCAGGTCGCGGTTTTTAGAGTCTTACTTGTTGACCTTCTGATCCTCCGGACGGATGATCTTGGTACGCATAACGGACTCGTTCAGGTTCAGAACACGGTCGAGCTCAGCGGCGGTCTCAGGGCTCGCGGTGAAGTTAACAACCGCATAGATGCCTTCGGACTTCTTCTGGATCTCGTATGCCAGACGGCGGCGACCCCAGATGTCAAGGTTGTCGATGGTACCGCCAGCGTTGGTGACGATTTCCAGGAACTTCGACAGAGACGGCTCTACCGCTCGGTCCTCAACCTCGGGGTTGAGGATAACCATCAGTTCGTATGCACGCATGATTAAACCCCTCCTTTGGGCTAAACGGCTATGGGATTTCCATAGCAGGAGATTCATGTGGCACCCGGTGCAGCATCCTCTTGTTCAGGATGCACACACAGATTCTTCTATATTACACGAGAATACGCGGTAGAATCCAGCAAAGAGAAGGATGCGCCCGCCACACCGCATGGGTGTAACGGGCGCATCCTGAAGCTAGAGTCTTGAACGCTAAAAATTCTAGTTTAGTAGTAACGAACCGAAGAGTCCCGAAGGTTGAGGATGGCGACTCGAAGGATATTCGTGAAGAGGTCTTTGAAGAGCAGAAGACCTAGCGGAATACCGGTTATCCAACCTAAACCTATGGGCGTCAGCAGGCTAGTTATACCGGTGAGTGCCAGATAAAGCAGCCCCTGAATTGGCTGACGCAGATAAAACTTGTGGATGCCTAACCATCCGAGGAAAAGCCACAGCACATAGGTGAGAATCACGGATTTGGGGCGAACTACAACGACGGTCGACTGTTCATGTTCGGAGTTCACATAAGTACGGCTGCCCGGAACGGTTCCATGGGCGAAAAGTTTAGGTTCATAAACCTGTTGCGACATATTTCCTTCCTTCGTGAGTGTTTCAGCGCGCTGTATATAACGCGCTCACTGCAAGTTTAGACAGTTCACATGCGCAAACCCTGGGAACGGGGTGTGTATTCGATGGGAATCTGCCCTCCCCTCCCCCACCGCACCAACCTTCGTTCAGACAAAAAATCCCACATCCTCGACTGTGAGGATGCGGGATTCGCCAATGCGCAGCGGGGTCGTGATAATGGGCTGTTACTGCTTCACAACAACGGGGGTTACACCGTTGAGTTGGTTCACCCGGCCAGGTATCAGGAAAATATCAATGATGAGCAAGATGCCCAAAATTACAAGAGGAATTATCCCGATAAGAAACCAAACAGTTGCCCAGCCAGTAAGGAATAAACACAGGTATAGAATCCCTTGACCCGTTTGGTTCAGATAAAACTTGTGAATACCAGGGGAACCTAGGAAAAACCACAGCAGATATGCCACCGCCATGGATTTGGGTTGCTGCACCATCATGACCGGTGCTACGGCGATAGGTTGTACGGGCTGTCCGTGAGGTTGGGAACCGTTAAATGCAGGTTTAGAAGCCGGGTTAAAGGCAGAGTTATCAGACATAGTAATGCCCTTTCGGTGAATGTGTATTCGTGCGCGGCGAACGCTGCCGCTGAGTACCATCCTACACGTCAATTTAGCTTCACAGAGGCATTTAGTGAACCTTATGCGCCGTAGTCTCCGTCATACTCTATTTCCGCAGTATTCCGCCGTATTATGGGGTTTTAGGACTCTCCGCGCTCCTGCCACCACACGAGCAGGCGGCGGGTCGCTTCTTCTTCACCAAGTTCACCCTCATCCAAACGCAGGTTCAGCAGGAATTTATACGCCTGCCCCACAAGAGGCCCAGGATCGATGCCCAGCACCTCCATAATCTGTTCGCCATCCAGTTCAGGGCGCATCGCATCCAGCTCTTCTTGGGCTGCAAGCTCATCAATACGCCGTTCCAAATCATCGTATGCCTGCGCCAGCGAGCGCGCCATGCGTTTATTGCGCGTGGTGACATCCGACCGAGAAAGCCTGTGGAGACGCTGCAGCTGCTCCCCTGCGTCCCGCACGTATCGACGTACCGCTGAGTCGGTCCACCCGGCCTCACGGTAGCCGTAGAAGCGCATATGAAGCTCCACGAGGCGCGCCACCGCCTTGATGGTGTCGTTATCGAAGCGTAGGGCGCGCATCCGTTTTTTGACCATGCGCGCGCCAACCATATCGTGCTGCAGAAAAGATACCGAGCCGTCTTTCTCGAATCTGCGGGTTTTGGGTTTGCCGATGTCGTGCAGAAGCGATGCGAAACGCAGCACGAAATCGGGTGCGGGGCAGGGGCCGTCAGCGGCGGTTTCCTTTTCGATCGCCTGCTCCATGACTTTGAGCGAGTGCTCATAAACGTCTTTATGGTGGTGTGAAGGGTCCATTTCCATGCGCAGGGCGGGCAACTCCGGGAGCACATAGTCCGCAAGCCCGGTTTCTACGAGCAAGTTCAGGCCCACGCGCGGGTAATCTGCACAGATGAGTTTGATGAGCTCGTCGCGCACCCGTTCCGCCGAAATAATCTCGATGCGCGATGCCATCTGCTGCATCGCTTCGAATACTTCCGGCGCTACAGTGAGGTTGAACCGAGCAGCGAACCGCGCCGCGCGCATCATACGAAGCGGGTCTTCGGAAAAGGATTCTTGAGGCGAGCGCGGGGTTCGCAAAACGCCCTCTGCTAAATCTTTAGTGCCGTGGAAAAGATCCACAATTTCCCCCGAAGGCAGCGCAGCAGCCATGGCGTTGATGGTGAAGTCGCGCCGTATCAGGTCAGCCTTCAAATCGGTGCCGAATTCCACCGTGGGTTTGCGGGAATCAGCGACGTACACTTCGGCGCGATAGGTCGTTACCTCGTAAACAGCGCCGTTTTTGCGGGCGCTGATGGTGCCGTATTCTTTGCCGATATCCCAGATATGCTCTCCCCAGGCGCTCAAAATCCGCTCGCTCTGGGCGGGAGTGGCGTTCGTAGTCATATCGAAATCAGTGAACTCGCCGGGGGCATTGCGTAGTTCATCACGCACCAGACCACCGACTAGGTAGAGATCAAAACCCGCCTGGCGGTAGAGTTCGCCGAGTTCAACAGCATCCGGATATTTTGAGAGCACATCAAGTTTTTGCGACATAGTCTCTTAATCCTGCCAGATATTAGCGGCAAGAGCATATTAGCGGGCTCCTATCAGCCGCACCATAGCCCAAAATAGCGCCGCATCGGATAAGGTAGAACTATGAGTTTTCCCGTACCGCGCGCACCCAAAATACGCCCCTTCGCGCCCCAGCTTCCGGTGCCTGCGCTTGAAGAGGTCTCTTCGGGAGGGCTCATGATTAATTTTGATAGTCCCGACCTTCCGGTGGCAATCATTGCGCGCTATAACCGCAACAGACAGCTCGAATGGTGTCTACCTAAGGGACATGTTGAAGGTCATGAAAGTCTGATAGAAACAGCTCAACGAGAAATAGCCGAAGAAACCGGAATTACCGGTTACATTGTTGCTACCCTCGGGTATATCGACTACTGGTTTACGTCTAGTGGGCAGCGCATCCATAAAACGGTACATCACTACCTTTTTTGTGCTACCGGCGGCCGCCTAACCATTGAGCATGACCCCGATCATGAAGCAGTCGATGTTGCGTGGGTACCCCTGGCAGAGCTTAGCCAGAAACTCTCTTTCGCTAATGAACGGCGCATCGCAGATATTGCACGAGAGTATATTAATACCCAGCTCTAACGTCACAACCAGGAGAAGAAGTTGGCACGTACCGATGCACGCTCAAGCGCCATTATGGCGGCGGGAACGCTCGTATCCCGTGTTCTAGGGTTCCTTAAGGCAATCCTTCTCACGGTGGCACTGGGTGCCCTCTCGACCGTAGGTGACGTCTTCGAGACCGCAAATACGCTCCCCAACCTCATCTACGTGTTGGTCGCCGGTGGTGTGTTCAACGCCGTGCTCGTGCCGCAGATTATCAAAGCCGCTAAAGCCCAAGACGGCGGCGAACGGTATATTTCCAAGCTCGTAACCATTACGGTGACGGCCATCGGTCTGATTACAGCGATTACGCTGGCGTGCGCCATCCCTATTATCAACGTCATGGGCTCTACATGGACGCCAGAGCAGAAAGAACTCGGGTATATATTCTCGTTCTGGTGTTTGCCGCAAATCTTCTTCTACGGGCTTTATACGGTCATTGGGCAGGTACTCAACGCGAAAGAGGCCTTCGGGGCTTTCATGTGGGCGCCCGTGCTCAATAACGTCGTTGCTATCGCTGCGCTCTTCATCTTTATTTTCACCTTCGGGGCGCAGGATACAACCATCAATCCTCCACGCCACTCGGTCGAAAGCTGGACGTCGATGCAGACGATCTTCCTCGCCGGATCGGCAACTCTGGGTGTGGCACTGCAGGCTATCGTTCTCTTTATCCCGCTCAGGAGGCTGGGGCTGCGACTCAAACCGGACTTCGGCTGGCGCGGTATCGGACTGCGGGAAGCATCTCGTCTGGCGATTTGGACCCTTGCCGCCGGTGCCGTCTCTAACCTGTCGTATATGTACATGACCCGGGTTGCCGCATCCGTGGTGAGCGCCCGCGCCCAGTATGCCGATATGGGTATTCAGATTCCCGGTCTGCAGGCAATGAACTACGCCTCAATGCTCTACTCGCTCCCCCACGGCGTGATCGGCATTTCCATCGCTACCGTCCTCTTTAACCGCATGAGTTCCTCCGCCATCGCGGACGATAGCGACAGCGTCATTCACGCCCTTTCGCACGGCATGCGTACCGCCGGTATTGCCACCGTTTTCTGTGCGCTCGCACTTATCGTCCTCGCCGGTCCCGTGGCGGTGCTCTTTAGCGGCGGAGACCCGGTTGCGGCAACCGTCATTGGGCGCCTCATTGCTATTACCGCATTGGGAACCCCCGCACTGACCATATCCTTCCTCTACGGGCGCGTTCTCTATGCCCGAGAGAATGCGCGCACCCCCTTCCTCATTCAGTTCTACGCCGCGATTGTTATGGTCGTTATGAGTGGGGTTGCCTCCCTGCTTGACCCGCGCTACACCGTGTATGCGCTCTCCCTGATTTTCCCGGTGCAGAACCTCTTCGTGGTCGCCATCAGCCACTACGAAATTCGCCGCAGACTTGGGTATTATGGGCAGAAGCGTATTATCAACATGTACGCTCGTACTACCCTCGCGGCATGTTTTGCGGGAGTTATTGCCGCCGCCGTATTGTGGGTATTGGGCGGATACAATCTTGATGGCTTCGCCTGGGCATCAAAAATTTCAGCGGTTATAACCCTTATAATCTGTGGTCTCACCATGCTCTTCAGCTATGTGGTGATGCTCAAGATTTTCCGCGTGCGTGAGGCAGATGCTCTCTTCGCACCCATCGCGGGCAAGGTAAAAGCACTCGCACGGCGAGGGGCCTCAAACGAATCTTAAACCAGCCCGCAAACCGCTAAAAACACCGTATCCCGCGTAATCCGGGTAAAATCTTTGGAAGAGCCTACTAAACTATAGGCGAGAAAATACATGACGGGAGAGAACTTGTCGCAGCAGATTCCGGTCGGAACCGTTTTGGGTGGCCGTTACGAAATCACCGCACAGATTATCATCACCGCCGAATCAGATATGATCCTCGAAGGTAAGGATCAGATTCTGAACCGTAAGGTTTCGGTGGTGGTGGCTTCTCCCGTGCGCAGCCACCTCTTGGAGAAGAATTCGCGGGCGCTGGCGGTCAATAGCCGCTACAACATTCAGATTCTCGATATGGGAATCGCCCCCGAAGGCAATAAATACCTGGTGACCTCATACAGCCGCCCGGATGTTTTGCTTGACACCCTACTGACCGATAACCCCTCGGTCTCTCCCGATGGCAACCCTGATGAGGCGCTCGGGGCCGAAATCTTCGGTGACAGCCTTACCGGTGCCGCGCCGCAAACCTACGAGAACATTCCAATGGTGGGTTCCGAAACCTCCGCTATCAGCGCTGTAAAGGCCTGGGAGGTCTCACAGATCCCCTCGATGAACGTTGCACCTATGGTCTCCGGACCGAACGATGACGGCGTCTATGAAGACGACGAAGACGAGGGTACAAACCGCGGAACCTGGGCTATTGCTTTCGCTGCCGTGCTTCTATTGGTCATTGTTGCCGGTGGCGTGCTCACCACGCTGACCGGTTTGGGGTCGAATCACGCATCGAATCCGGTTAAAGGTAAGAACGCCTCGGCAAGCGCAAGCGCTACGACAGGGTCTACAGAATCTGAGGAAGCCTCCCCGTCGGCATCGCCCAGCGCCTCCAATGCGCCAGTAAAGGTTACCTCCGTATCACGTCTGGTGCCGAGCAACCCTAACTTTATGGCGGATATGGATTCCGGTCTTCCCGCACTGACCGATGGTAACCCCTCAAGCACCTGGTCCAGCTATGGTTTTGGCAGCCCCGCCTTCGGTGGTGTCGTCAAGGAATTCGGGCTTGCCGCTAAACTAGAGTCTCCCACGGTTGTCTCCAAACTAACTATTCAGCAGACAGGCGGTTCCGGTGGTTCCTTCACCGTATACACCAACAACCAAGCCTCAATGAGCGGTGCCACCGAAGTTGGCAAGGGAAGCTTCTCTGGGCAGGATGTCACGGTTGAGCTGGATAAGGACAAGCAGTCTGCCGATAAGGGCGGCTACATCATCATCGTCTTCGATGAAGCACCCAAGCTCTCGCAGCCTATCGCAGGGTACAGCTACGGTCTGCGCATTGGCGAGATTAAGGCCGAGTAGCGTACAGCCTCAACGAGTGGCGCATCCTCATACATGGGGATGCGCCATTTATTTTGCCTTGATCTCACTCCTTCAAGGCTTCCCGTCCAGTATTCTCCGTCGAGTGCAGCCCTGAACATAAAACGTCACATTTCTCTTCGGTACCCATCATGTTCGCTTCGACCCCATTCAATATGGCTTAGCCGCTTCCAGAATGGAATAATTGGGGATACTGTTGCGTTGAGCGACTATCAGAAGAAATTCGAGGAAGAGAAGAATGAGCACTGAAAATACATTGGGTAATCTGTTCGGAGGCGCCGCTCTCGGCGGTCTGAACCTTGCCGCATCCTCCACTCCCCAAGAAAAAGCCCAAGAAACGGCCTCTGAGGGCGATCAGAAGGTCCACAACGTTATTATTGTGGGTTCCGGCCCCGCCGGGTACACTGCCGCCGTCTACGCGGCGCGTGCCAACCTTGAGCCGGTACTCTTCGCGAGCTCCCTCTCCCCCGGTGGTGCTCTCATGACCACAACCGAGGTCGAGAATTTCCCCGGTTTTGTGCAGGGAATCCAGGGGCCTGAGCTCATGACCAATTTCGGTGCCCAGGCGGAGCGCTTCGGCACGGATATTCGCTACCAGGATGTCGAAAAGTTGGAGCTCGACGGCGATATTAAGAAGGTTATTCTCTCCGACGGTTCCGTGCACCTCGCAAAAACCGTTATTCTCTCGACCGGTTCGCAGTACCGCAAGCTGGGTGTTGAAGGTGAGGATACACTCTCTGGCTATGGCGTCTCGTGGTGCGCAACCTGCGATGGATTCTTCTTCAAAGATAAGGAAATCGCGGTGGTAGGCGGCGGCGATTCTGCTCTGGAAGAAGCACTCTTCCTCACCACCTACGCATCCAAGGTCTATCTGATCCACCGCCGTGATTCTTTGCGCGCATCCGATATTATGCAGCAGCGCGTTTTCGACAACCCCAAGATTGAAGTTCTCTGGAATTCCGTGGTGAGCGAGATTCACGGCGATTCCAAGCTGGAAGAGGTTGTTCTGACCGATACCGTTACTGGCGCTACCCGCGATATGAAGCTCGACGGACTGTTCATTGCCATCGGTTCTGATCCGCGTATCGAGATGGTTAAAGATCAGCTGGAGATTACCGATCAAAACACGATTGCGGTTCAGGGACGCTCGTCAAAAACCTCTCTGCCCGGCGTTTTCGCCGCAGGCGACGTCATTGATCCAACCTACCGTCAGGCGATTATCGCCGCCGGTTCGGGTGCGGTAGCAGCACTCGACGCACAGCACTACCTCGAAAACCTTTAGTCAGGAGAAACAGATATGAGCAACGCAAAAGCAGTAACCGATGCCACCTTTAAGGCTGAGGTTCTGGATAATTCCAAGCCGGTGATCGTCGACTTCTGGGCCGAGTGGTGCGGTCCCTGCCGCATGGTCGCCCCGGTTCTCGATGAAATCGCCGCCGAATATGGCGAGAAGGTCGATGTCGTGAAGGTCAATGTCGAAGAGAGCGGCGACACCGCTATGGAATACGACATTACTTCTATCCCCGCGATCTACCTTTTCAAAGATGGGCAGGTTGTAAAGAAGAGCGTAGGCGCTCGTCCCAAACAGGCACTCATTGCTGATTTTGAGGAATACATCAAGTAGGTTTTCTTCAAGCCTTCATCCTCAAAAACCCATAGAAGGTGTGGATGTTTCACGTGAAACATCCACACCTTCTATCTTTATACCTACTTCGTTTACAGAGCTAAAAACACTTTATATACTTTTTGAGGTTGTATTTTAGATAAGAATATCTTATGAAGATACATCCATGAATCTCTGTATGACTTCGGCATAGTTCTTCCTGTAACCATTTCACCGTGTCGAAAGCGTAGGATTTTAGCCTGTCTCGATAAATATCTTGTAGTCTCCTCAATATCCATAAAAGGATGCGCAGGCTTACAATTACCCTCAGGTCGGAGTTCGTGTTATTGTTCCCCGTCCCACTTCCCCTGCTCTGCTATATACACCGCTGTAGGGTCCGCAAAGACTCGTATACCTACCGTTTTCACACATGCTCCGGACCTCTGTGAGCTCTTCTTATCCGGAGACAATGGCAGATGGACAAGGTAAATAACCCGCCACGATGCTCACTAAACCAGATATACACGCCTTATACAAGGCTGGGGGTGGTGATGTTTCACGTGAAACATCACCACCCCCAGTAGATTATGCGAGGAAGGATTCTAAGCTACCGCATGGACTAAGAACCTTTGAAATCAGAATCTAGAACCCGAATAATGCGGTTGAGATCCTCGACATTAGCAAACTCAATAGTCATCTTACCCTTACGAGCACCGAGCGAAATCTTAACCGATGTATCCAGTTTGTCGGCAAACGCATCCGCAATATAGTCCAATCGCTCGTGATGCTTCTGTGGCTGCGGGGTCTTCCGCTCTTTCTCTGCCGGAGCTTCGCTCGCATGGGCAACAAGCTCCTCAACAGCACGCACAGAAAGCCCTTCATTCACGATCTTCTGAGCAATGGTCTCTATCTTTGCCTGATCGGTTAAAGTCAGCAGGGCGCGCGCATGCCCGGCAGCGATAACGCCTGCCGCTACCCTGCGCTGTACGAGAGGAGGCAACCTAAGCAAACGAATCGTATTCGAAATCTGTGGACGAGAACGCCCAATACGCTTTGCAAGCTGCTCCTGGGTGGTACTGAACTCTTCCATAAGCTGCTGATATGCGGCCGCCTCTTCGATGGGATTCAGCTGGCTACGATGCAGGTTTTCCAGCAGGGCGTCTCGAAGCAGATCAATATCTTGCGTGTCACGGATAATGGCGGGGATAGTTTCTAGACCCGCAGCCTGGGTTGCGCGCCAACGCCGCTCGCCCATCACCAGCTCATATTTTTCGGCACCTTTCTCGCGTGAAGGGCGCACCACAATAGGCTGCAGAACACCAATCTCACGAACCGAATGGATGAGCTCAGCCATGTCTTGTTCATCAAAATCAACGCGAGGCTGTTTGCGGTTTGGGTGAATATCAGAAACTTTGATTTCTGCAAACTGAGCTCCAGGAACGGGTACGAGGTTGCTGTTACCCTCTTCCTCAGCTTCCTTCGTTTCTTCACCAAAGAAGAAATCTACCGGGCGGCGTGTTAACGTCGTATTGCGAAGTGCCGCACCCATATCCATACGAGGTTTCTTCTTCTGAACTTCGCGAGGCTGAGACAATGTTTCACGTGAAACATCTGATTTCTGCACAGGCTGCGATGCGGACAAAGAAGCAGATGAGACGTGTACACTCTCTTCTTTTTTCTCCCCCGCTTTTACGGCAGGGGCTTTAAGACTAGGCATCTTAACCGCAGAAGCCTTTTGCGGCTTCGATGAGCCAGAAGGTTTCCGAGTCTCAGCAGAAGATTCCTGAGGTTTCGGATCCGTAGCCTTTTGCGACGAAGAGATGCGGTTCTCTTGCTGTTCTGTCCGTTTCGTTGTCGCAGACGGTTCCTTCTTCGGGGCAGATTTTTTCTGCGGCTCCGGCTTTACGTTGCGAGTCTTCGGGCGTTTTGCCGAGGATGCGGCGGCTTGTTCCTCCTGCTGAGGTTTGCGAGTCGCCGCTACCTTTTTTTCCGCCTCTTTCTCGGCAACATCGGAAGCAGTCACAACAGGCGTCGTATTATTGGGAATGAGAGCACCCAGTCCCCTTCCGAGACCCCGTCGCTTCTCTGCCATGTTTTTCCTTCCTCACACCAAATTTTCTACCGCTCTCATGCATGCCGATTACACTTCATATGAACCTTGCAGCACCGTAAAATCTGCGCTCAGAAAATTCGGTATTTCCCTAGATATAAATCTCAAAAAGTTTATTTATGGATAATATCGGAGTAATTATCAGTCCTAATATGCCGATATTTCAGAGCATCTATATGCTCCGTATTCCTCTTAGCGACGCGCAATTTCCTGCGCCGCTTCACGATAGGCCTGAGCACCGGTAGACGTTGGATCATAGCTAATAACGGTCTGTTGGTAGCTCGGTGCTTCCGAAATGCGTACAGAACGCGGAATCTTGGTCTGGAGAGTTTCCTTCGGGAAATGTTCCCGCACCTCTTCCGCTACCTGATATGCAAGGTTGGTACGACCGTCGTACATAGTCAGCAGAATCGTACTAATCTCTAGATTGGAGTTCAGATGTTTCTGAATCATCTGGATATTCTTGAGTAGCTGGCTCAAGCCTTCCAGGGCATAGTATTCACACTGAATAGGAATCAGAATTTCCTCTGCCGCCACGAAAGCATTAACGGTCAGTAGTCCCAAGCTCGGCGGGCAGTCGATAAATACGTAGTCAAGCCGTCCCATCCCCTGCTGGGCACGCCACTCAGTGTAATCCTCCAGAGCATTTTTGAGGCGTTTCTCGCGTGCCACGACCGAAACAAGTTCAATCTCTGCCCCGGCAAGGTCTATATTCGCGGGCGCGCACCACAGATTGTCGAGGTCAGGGCACTCCTGCACAATATCAGAAAGCGGAGTATCGTCAATCAAAGTGTTATAAGTGCTGGGAAGCTCCACACCATGCTCAATACCGAGAGCCGTCGAAGCATTTCCCTGAGGGTCATTATCAATGACCAAAACGTTCATTCCCGCTTCTGCAAGGGCGGCCGCAATGTTCACGGCGGTACTCGTTTTACCGACTCCACCCTTCTGATTCGAGATGGTAAAGACGCGTGTATGTGGGGGCTTGGGCAGTAAAGGCGGCGTCGAGCCACCGGGGGTGATCGTCATATATCCTCCGCGCCTGATGCTGATGGTTGATGTGTCTTTCGCCAGATAAAGATACGCACACCATGTTTCACGTGAAACATTGAATAAAGAGCATCAAGGATGTTTCACGTGAAACACCGATGCTGTCTCCGGTCTGTGCGTTTCTCTTTAAGATTACCTGTCAAAACAGCGATATACCACGTACACCCTCAACAAGTTGTCTAGGATTCGTATTTTTTCACGAAAATTTATGATTTCATCCCCAAGTATTCACTCTCAGCACAGCATCATGAACCGATTATCAACCTCTCAACCAGGAAAATTTATACAAGTTCTATTACTCATTTTTAATATTCCACATTCACGAAAAACTACGGTGCCTCCGCCGAAAGTTCCCCTTCATCTCTCACGTACCATAAATATTTTCTTCGGTATCAAATAAAGACCATAAGAAAAGGGGTTGAAGATACATCTGAGAATGTATCTTCAACCCCTATGAAGCTCGCAGCTTCAGAGTTTATCGAGGCTAGAGTGTAACTCGCACAACGGTTGTGGGCTCATCCAGCAGCCCCTCCCCCGCCGTCAGGATTTCGGTCTCACGAGCCCCGTAACGGTTGAGTTTCTTCTTAGCCTTCTTGATTTCCTCTCGTGCAGAACGCCCCTTGAGTGCTAAAAGTTCGCCGGTACCGCGCAGAATCGGCAGGGTAATATCCACAAGACCCACCAGCGCAGATACGGCACGAGCAGTCACCACATCGGCATCGACCTGCCCGATAGCCTGCTCGGCCCGGGAACGCAGAATTTTTACATTCTCAAGGCCTAGATCCTCAACCACTTCATGAAGCCATATCACGCGGCGCTCCAGAGGCTCTATGAGCGTGATCGCAAGGTCGGGGCGGGCAATAGCCAGACAAAGCCCCGGCAGACCCGCTCCAGAGCCTACATCCGCCACGGATGCGCCTTCGGCGATATATTCCTGCACGGCGGCACAGTTGAGCACGTGACGAGCCCATAGGCGCGGTACCTCGCGCGGACCAATGAGCCCGCGCTCAATCCCCGTCGTCGCCAAATGTTCCACATAGCGCTGTGCTAGAGGCAGACGATCGCCAAAAATTGCGGTGGCGGCTATAAGGTCTTGACCTTCACAAGGAACCGTCATTTACGCCTCCGGAAGGGAAATCACCACATGGCGACGTGTGCCTTCGCCTTCGGATTCGCTGTAGAGCCCCTGTTCAGCAACCGCATCGTGTACAACCTTGCGTTCATAGGCGCCCAATGGCTTCAGGTGGAAATCTTCGCCGGAGGCACGTACCTTCTCGACGGCGTCGAGGGCTATTTCGGTAAGCTGTTCTCGACGTTGTGCACGGTAACCCGCAATATCGAGAATAAGACGCGAACGGTTGCCGCTGGCGGCCAGAACCGACAGGCGCACGAGTTCCTGCAGAGCGTCTAAGACCTCACCGCGGCGACCGACAAGGTGGCGCAGGTCTTCGTTCCCATCTTCATCATTGACCACCGAGAGGTAGATGCGCTGGTTGCGCACCTCAATATCAATATCTCCGTCAAGATCGACGATATCGAGAAGTTCTTCGAGGTAGTCAGCGGCGATATCCCCTTCTTCCTCAATCATGCTGACTTCGTCGATTTCTTCGACAGCCTCAGTTTCCGATGCGGTGCTTGGCGATTCTGCGGTTTCTTCAAATATTTCAGTCATGGTTTTCCTTGAATTTATCGATGCTGTGTTTAGTTGAGTTTCGGCTTATTCGAGTTTTTATTGCTCGATTTGTTCTGCCCGCCGCCTTTACGCTGCTGCTGTTTCTGGCGTTTCTTACTCATGGGCTGCTGACGCTGACCCGCAGCGGCACGCTCACGCGCCTCCTCAAGCTCTTTTTCGTGCTGTTCCTTGGTTTTCCCAACGGGGGGCAGACCTTTAGCGGCACGGCGTTCGTTGAGCTCCTTCTCAGCCTGAGAACCGGGATTCGGGTTATTGCGGATAACCCACCACTGCTGCCCGAGAGCCCAGAAGTTTGAGACGGTCCAGTAGTACATCACTCCAATGGGGAAGTTAACGCCTGTAACCGCGAAGATAAGAGGAAAAACGTACATCATCATCTGCTGCTGACGGAACATCGGGGAGCTTTTAGCTGCCTCGGAAATGTTCTTGGCACTGAGCTGTTTCTGAATGAAGAACTGGGTACCGCTCATGAGCAGAATCATGATGATGGCCTGGGCAACGGTGGCGGTATGATTGCCGTTGCCGGGGTTCATCATGGTCGAGAAGATGGGTGACCCAAAGATATAGGCTTCGTTGAATTGTTTAACCAGTTCCGCAGGAAGCAGCAGAATATCTTCGTTGTTTGCAGCCGCACCAGAAACACCCATGAGCACCTGATAGAGACCGAGGAAGATCGGCGTCTGCGCGATAATCGGCATACAGGATGAAAAGGGGCTGGTGCCGTGCTTCTTAAATAGTGCCATCTGTTCCTGTGCCATAGCCTGGCGGGAAAGCTGATCTTTCTTACCCTTGTATTTGGCCTGCAGCTTTGCAATATCACCCTGCATGGCGTTCATACCGCGCATCGACTTAATTTGGCGCATAAATAGGGGAATGGTTACGGCACGCATCACGAGAGTCAGGCAAATAATGCACAGCACCCAGGTAAAGCCTGAGGACGGATCCATACCAATACTGGTAAAGATCGTGTGGAAGAACCACAGCACCGCAGACACGGCCAATTTAAAGGGCCAAAGGATCATATCAAAAATGTTCACGGGAGTTTTTCTCCTTATGACTCGGCTAAGTCTTTGTAGGAATCTCGACAACCGTTAGTGGTTGTTCGAGTGAGTTTCTAGGGGATGGTTCAGGAGCATAATTTTAGGTTCCTGACCGGAGGCAAAGGTTCGTTTTCCGGGCGGAACGGGGTCGATTCCGCCGGTTGCCCAGGGATTACACCGCAGGATGCGCCACACGGTCAGGCTGAGACCGCTGAGGGCTCCGTGAGTGGTGACCGCTTCTAACCCGTAGGCGGAGCAGGTCGGATAATACCGGCATACATCCCCATAGAGAGGGGATACGACTTTACGGTAAGCCTTAATAAGCCCAATCAGAATATTCTGCGGCAAGGTGTAGACCGCATGTAAAAAAGATACCGGATGCACAAACTCATGGGGCGCTTGCGCGAGGCGGTCATCGGGATCAAGCTGATGGGTGTGGGGATGGTGTGTGCTGCTGTGATGAGGGTGAAAACGCTCATCACATCGACGATGGTTCATAGTCCCCTCCCCCACGGTTTTCAACATTGCAGCGCTGATCTTGACGGTCAAGTTTTTTCAGGGAGGATTCTAGGGCACCTCGATAGTCTGCGCGTAATTCTTCCCAGTTCGCTCCAGCGGATGCGGGAAGCGCCCGCACGGCAATATACAGTCCCTGCGGGTAGGCGCTAACGGTTGCGGCAGCGAGTTCACGCAAACGCCGTTTAACACGGTTACGAGTCACAGCATTTCCGACGGCTTTTGACACAATGAAACCTATCCGAGTTGTATTTCCGGATTTTTGAGCCGTATATACAACTAAGTTCCGGCGCCCTGAGCGGGTACCGGAACGAAAAGCCGTGGAAAATTGGGAGCTGGTGCGCATCCGGTGCTGGATTGGCAGCACGTTTTCCTTCCCTGTAGTGGAAAACCCGCTAACACAAATGCGTTAGCGGGTTTTGCTGAGTTCTTTATGCCGAAAGCTTGGAACGACCCTTGGAACGACGGTTCGACAGGATAGAACGACCGGCACGAGTACGCATACGAAGACGGAAACCGTGTTTCTTCGCACGACGGCGGTTATTCGGCTGGAAAGTACGTTTACTCATACTTATCTCCTTGGACACAAAATCCTACCCGCTGGCTAGGATTTCTAAGCTTTTTCGTGCCCGATGGTACCTCGACACTTCGAGGTAGGCGGTACACATACAACAGAACAACTCTAGAAGAGTCTATGCTGCAAAGCAAGTTAATCCGCCCCACACATAACCCCAGGTTATCCCCAGGTTGTGGGGATTAGACTATCCACAGGTGTTCTCAACGGGCCTTCAAAACATCATATCCACAGTTTTCCACATCCTTGATATACACTTAATTTCCTTGATATATCAAGGAAAAATAACGAAATTCAAGAATTTTTCAACCGGTTATCCTCAGGAAAGACACATTTTTTCCACATTGTGTATAACTCCTGTGGATAAGCTATTTATGATGTATATAACCTACGGTAGAATCGGTACATATCTTTGTCATCTTTACGAGGGGAACCACTGATGAACGCTGAGCACACGCAGCTTCAGGAACGCTGGGAACAGGTCATAAGCATTCTGCAAGCGAATCCTGAGGTCTCTCAGCGTCTGCGTGGTTTTGTGAGTCTTGCACAGCCTCAGGCTTTCGTGGGAACCGTTCTTCTGATTGCCGTTCCCAGTGAACTAACCCGCAATATTTTTCAGTCTCAGCTCAAGGCACCCTTCCAACAGGCTCTGACCACCGTTTTTGGTCCCGGTGTATCAGAGGCTTTTACGATTGATGAATCGCTTGCGCAAACATCTCAGACGGTTTCGCCTTCGATACCGCAGATCGAAGATGATTCTCCTATGCCCCCACTTCATGAGGTTGAGGCCGAGCTCCACACCCCTGTACCGCCTCATCAAACTGCGGATGTGCCCGTTGCCGATGCACCAACAGCGTCACCGGTTGATCCCGCCATTTTTGCCGAGCGCCCGCAGAGTTCTTCCCCCTCCCCCACCGATTTTTCCGAAGTACACACGCCGCATCATGTGGACTCTGCCGTTCCCACTCAGTCGATTTCTTCTCCTGCAGAGACTGAGGACATTTCTTCCCCAGCTACGGATACTCATACCGCTGTTTCTTCGGATTCCGGTTGGGATTCTTCGGCGCGTCTGAACCCAAATTACACCTTCGATACTTTTGTGATTGGGCAGTCTAACCGCTTTGCACACGCCGCAGCATTTGCTGTTTCCGAGTCCCCCGCCCAAGCCTATAATCCCCTCTTTATTTATGGCGATTCGGGGCTAGGTAAAACCCACCTCCTGCACGCGATCGGGCACTATGCCAAGCATCTTTTCCCGAGCTTGCGCGTGCGGTACGTAAATTCTGAGGAATTCACGAACGATTTCATCAATTCAATTCGTGACGATGAGGGGTCATCTTTCAAACAGATTTATCGCAATGTCGATATGCTTCTGATCGACGATATCCAGTTTTTGGCGGGTAAAGAGCATACACAGGAAGAGTTCTTCCATACTTTCAATGCCCTGCATAATCACCAAAAGCAGGTTGTGATTACCTCCGACTTGCCGCCAAAACAGCTCACCGGGTTCGCCGAGCGTATGCGTTCACGCTTCGAGTGGGGTCTGATTACCGATGTTCAGCCTCCCGAGCTGGAAACTCGTATCGCTATTTTGCGTAAAAAGGCACAGAGTGAATCGCTCAACGTTCCTGATGATGTGATGGAGTATATTGCATCGCATATTACGGCGAATATCCGCGAGTTGGAGGGCGCGCTCATTCGTGTAACGGCATTCGCCTCGCTCAATAAGCAGCCCGTCGATGTTGCTTTAGCCGAAGTTGTGCTCAAAGATCTCATTACAGATGCGGGCGACACCGAAATTACCTCGGGGCAAGTGCTGGCGACCACGGCTTCCTATTTCGATGTGACTCTAGAGGATCTACGATCAAAATCCCGCACTCGAACCCTCACAAATGCACGTCAGATTGCCATGTATTTACTGCGGGAGCTTACGGATATGTCGTTGCCGCGCATCGGGCAGGAATTAGGCGGCCGCGACCACACAACGGTTATGCACGCGGTACGAAAGGTGGGGGCACAAATGGCCGAACGACGCACTACCTTTAACCAGGTCACCGATTTGACGAACAAAATCAAGCAGGATCAGCGTGAAAGTCGGTAGTTCCCCGGAATTTCAAGGTTTAAACAGCCTGTGGATAACGTGTGCGTTAAACCGGGGCGTTAAGTGGATATTAAGTGCATGATTATTCATGATGTGTGGATGAAAATAGATGTATAAATATCCATACACAATACATCCTCAGAAACGCTAATTTTTGTCCACTTAATATCCACAGGTGATTTCCTTGATTTTACAGGGAAATTCTGGTTTTTCCACGATATCCACAGGGGTTATTAACATTACTGTACTTTAAAGAAAACACCCTCACATAACATGAAGTGCACCCCCGCAGGTCCAATCGAACGCAGTATCCAACTATTTTGACTATGGTAGCGAAACAACAGCACCAGATTTTTGTAATTACAATTTCCATAACTTTCTGAAGCTGTCCTGCATGATCTGCCTTTCTAAAGATGTAATTACAAAATTTTCTAAACCCTCTGAGCGGAACTATCCTGTAGCCTCTCCTTCACGAACCTGTATCCGGTAGGATGGATTATGCAGTTTTGCATAAACTACACACGCACGATGTAGGGTTCTCAATTCCATACACATCCATGAGCTCATCATCGTTGTTTTCCAAACCCGTTTGCTTCATCACCGAAAGGCTCTTTGATGAAATTTACCGTTGAACGTGACGTACTTGCCGAGGCGGTTGGTTGGACCGCACGCTCGCTACCTCTTCGTCCCACCTCTCCCGTGCTCAACGGCCTTCTCATCAAAGCTGAAAGTGGTGAGGTTTCTATTTCGAGCTTCGATCATGAAATTAGCGCTAAGCAAACGATCGAGGCGTCGGTAGAGCAGGAAGGAACCTGTTTAGTACCGGGTAAGATGCTTGCCGAAATTTGCCGCTCGCTGCCTAACGCAGATGTTGAGTTCGTGGCTAATGACTCCACAATTTTTATGACCTGTCGTTCCGCAAAGTTCCAGCTGGCGGGTATGCCGGTGGCGGACTATCCGGAGCTTCCCGAACTACCGCAGATTTCCGGTACCGTTGATGGCGCGGAATTCGCTAAGGCTGTCTCCCAGGTTCAGATTGCGGTTTCCAAAGACGAAACTTTGCCGTTGCTTACCGGTATTCGCCTGGAAATCTCCGGTTCAACCATGACTCTTCTTGCTACTGACCGGTATCGCCTAGCGATGCGCGAAATTACCTGGAATCCTGAGAACCCTGAAATTGAGGCTGCGGTTCTGCTCAAGGCCAAAACCATGACCGAGGTGGGGCGTACCCTCTCAAGCTCGGGAGAGCTTTCTATCGCACTTCCTGAAAATGGCGATCTTATCGGTTTCTCCGCAGGCTCTCGCCGAACTACGAGTGTTCTCATGGACGGTCAGTACCCGAATCTTCGTGCTCTCTTCCCAACCGAAACTGCGGTTCATGCTGTTGTCCGTACATCGGATTTGGCGGAGGCGGCGCGTCGTATTTCCCTCGTGGCAGAACGTAACACTCCCCTGCGCCTTCAGTTCACCGAAGACGGACAGGTATCGATCGATGCCGGGCGTGGCGATGAGGCTCGCGCATCCGAATCGATGCCCGCACAGCTGGACGGTCACGAAATTACAGTGGCATACAACCCCACGTACCTTTCGGAGGGACTGGGTGCCTTTGATACCGACTTTGTACGTTTCTCCTTCACTGAGGCTCCTAAACCTGCTGTGCTCTCCGGTCAGGATGAACCGCTGAGTGAAGAAGATCTTAGCTACCGGTACCTGGTTCAGCCGATTCGCTTGCCCACTAACTAATTGTGCATTCCGGCGCCGGGGCATAGAAAATTAGAATAAACATTCGTTTTTATAGAAGGGGGTATTGTGTATCTTGATCATCTTTCGCTTCTTGATTACCGCACCTACCCCCTTCTCAACCTACCGCTGAGCGCCGGAGTTACCGTTTTTTTAGGGCCTAACGGTGTTGGAAAAACCAATATTATTGAGGCTATCGACTACACCGCGAATCTTTCCTCGCACCGCGTAAGCCATGATGGTCCGCTCGTGCGGGTGGGCGCATCCCGAGCCTATATTCGTGTGCGCACGGTGCGTGGTTCACAACAAACGGTCACCGAATTCGAGATAGCACCCGGGGCGAGCAATCGGGTGCGCATTAATCGAGCCGCTCCCGTGCGCGCCCGTGAAGCCCTAGGGATTACGCGCACCGTGTTGTTCTCCCCCGAAGATTTGCAGCTCGTCAAGGGTGAACCCGCGGGACGACGCCGTTTTATTGATGATTTAGCGGTTTCGCTGCGACCCGTCGTTTCCGGGTACCGTCAGGAATACGAACGCATTTTGCGCCAGCGCAATTCGCTGTTGAAAACATTGCAGCGCCGCGGTTCCTCAGCGGTAGACGATGAAAACGCAATGCACACCCTTGATGTATGGTCGGAACAATTGACTCAGCTAGGGGCACAGCTCCTCGCAGCACGATTTCGCGTTCTATGGCTTCTGCTTCCCCACTTGCGGCGCGCCTACGCCGGGCTGACCGACGGGTCAAAAGATATTTCATTCACCTACGATTCGACAGTTTTTCCCGAAATCACCGAGCGAGGGCTCGAACATGTTTCGCGTATGAGCATCGACGATATTAAAGATGCGATGGCGCAGCGCTTGCGCGAGCGCCGTACCGCCGAACTGGAGCGCGGGGTGACTCTGGTGGGACCGCATCGGGACGATATAACGCTGCTTTTGGGCGGGTTAGCTGTTAAACAATTTGCCTCTCACGGGGAAAGCTGGTCGGTTGCGCTTTCTTTGCGGTTGGCTTCCTGGTTTGTACATCGTGCCGACGACGAGTCCCCCGGGTCCTCCCCCATTCTTATTCTTGACGATGTTTTTGCCGAACTAGATTCAGAACGGCGTCACCGTCTCGGTGCTTTAGTAGCCCAGGCAGAACAGGTTTTGCTCACCAGCGCCGTGCTGAGCGATATTCCTGAGGAACTGGGGATGTACCGCTTAGTGCGGGTGAGTGCCGCTCACGCCGAATATGCGCCCGAAACCACAGACGCACCGCAGACTGAGGATTTGCCCTCATGAGCGAGAAACTCTGGGATGACGGTGAGGAAATAGGCACGCAAGCGTCGAATCATGAAGAATCTTCGCTTGATCCGGAGCAAGAATACTATCGTGATGAGGTCGATGCCCCCGCCGCCATGGTAGAACGGATGCGCGCCGCCGCAGCAGCCCGCGGTGAGGGGCGACTCAACGCATTCTCGGCAAAGAAGATTCTTCGTGAATTTGGCTCTGCCATGAGCGCCGAACCGGGACAGCGAAAAACTCGTGCCCAGCGGGTCGATATGCGCGCGCTGGGTGGCTATACCACCTCTGGAGAAGATTCTCGCGATCCGAAACCGCTTGATGGCGTGATCTCGTACCTGATTCGTTCTCGTGGGTGGAAAGAGCCTGTGGCGGTCTCCAGCGTTATGGCGCGATGGAGTGAACTTGTTGGGCCCGAACTTGCCACGCATGCTAAACCCACGCGCTTTGAGAATGCCGTGGTCGATGTGCAGTGTGATTCGACCGCGTGGGCAACGCAGCTTAGGCTCA
This sequence comes from Rothia dentocariosa ATCC 17931, assembly GCF_000164695.2. Taxonomy (NCBI): domain Bacteria; kingdom Bacillati; phylum Actinomycetota; class Actinomycetes; order Micrococcales; family Micrococcaceae; genus Rothia; species Rothia dentocariosa. Next base: position 952,709 of record NC_014643.1, on the reverse strand, counting down.
TGCGTAATCAAATTGTGCAAATGTTCGCGCGTGAACTCGGTGAAGGCGTGGTGACGAACATCCGTATTTACGGGCCGAATAACGGGCGCTGGGCATCGCGCGGTCCTAAACGGGCACCGGGAGGCCGAGGGGTACGAGACACTTACGGATAACCCGCTTATTTGACACTTTTGCGTCATAAGGGCCTAAATCGCCGGAAACGAAGATAACGGTACGGTATATATCCCCCACCGCATACCGGGGTGAATATGCTCAGAAAAGCCTTAGAAGGCTGTATATCCGAAATAAGCCGTTCCACACCCTTCAAAATATGGGCGTAAAGTCGTGAAATTCGGTAGAATAGTAGAGAATATGCCGATACTGCGCTCGTCGGGGTGCAGCGGTGATACATCACCGGGCATGAGATCTACCCCAAGGAGTTACGCACTCGTGACATCTGAACAACCCCATGAATACGGCGCATCTGACATTACCGTTTTGGAGGGTCTGGAAGCGGTTCGTAAACGTCCCGGTATGTATATCGGCTCGACAACCGAACGTGGTCTACACCATCTGGTCTACGAGGTGGTCGATAACTCTGTAGATGAGGCGCTCGCAGGCTACGCAAGCCATATTGAAGTTACAATTCAGGCCGATGGTGGTGTGCGCGTTCAAGATGATGGCCGCGGTATTCCCGTGGATGAGCATCCAACCGAGCATAAATCCACGGTCGAGGTCGTTATGACTGTTCTTCACGCTGGCGGTAAATTCGGCGGCGGCGGATATGCCGTTTCCGGTGGTTTGCACGGCGTGGGTATTTCTGTCGTTAATGCGCTCTCAAAAAAGGTTATAACCGAAGTCCACCGTCAGGGTTATTCCTGGCACATTTCTTTTGCTAACGGTGGTATTCCTGATGGTCCCCTGCGCCGCGGTAAAGTCTCTCAAAAGACCGGTACTATTCAGACGTTCTACCCTGATCCCGAGATTTTTGAGACCGTTGAGTTTGATTTTGAGACTCTGCGTGCCAGGTTCCAGCAGATGGCGTTCCTGAACAAGGGACTGACAATTTCTCTCACCGATGAGCGTGACCAGTTTGAGGGGGGCGACGAGGTCGCCGAAGAAGAGGATGAAAAAGATAAAGTTCTTCCCCTCAACCGTGTAGGTGCAAACGCTGAAGGGCACCGCACAGTCACCTATCGTTACGATAATGGTCTTTTCGACTACGTGCACTTCCTCAACGCGGGTTCAAAAACCGTTATTAACGAAGATATTATCTACTTTGAGGCTGAAGACACCGTGCGTCATATGGCGCTTGAGGTGGCTATGCAGTGGACCGGTTCTTATAAAGAATCGGTGCACTCCTATGCGAATACGATCAACACTCACGAAGGCGGTACTCATGAAGAGGGTTTCCGTGCTGCGCTGACGTCTCTGGTGAATCGTTATGCTCGCGAGAATAAACTGCTGCGCGATAAAGACGATAATCTCACCGGTGAAGACGTGCGTGAGGGTCTGACTGCGGTTATTTCGATTAAGATTTCCGAGCCGCAGTTCGAAGGGCAGACGAAGACAAAGCTCGGTAACTCCGAAGCAAAATCCTTTACCCAGCGCGAGATTAACGATCATATGGCCGATTGGTTCGATCGTAACCCCGCTGTCGCCAAGGATGTGGTGCGCCGTGCTATTACGGCGGCACAGGCACGTATGGCGGCACGTAAAGCGCGAGAGACAACTCGACGTAAGGGTCTGCTGGAAACCAGCTCCATGCCCGGTAAACTCAAGGACTGTGCTTCAAAGGACCCGTCGATCTCCGAAATTTATCTGGTGGAGGGTGACTCCGCAGGCGGTTCGGCAGTGCAGGGGCGCGATCCAAATAGCCAAGCTATTTTGCCGCTGCGCGGTAAGATCCTCAATGTGGAGCGTGCTCGCCTCGATCGAGCGCTTTCCAATGCTGAGATTCAGGCTATGATTACGGCCTTCGGCACCGGTATCGGCGACGATTTCGACCTGGAGAAGGCTCGCTACCACAAGATCGTTCTTATGGCCGATGCCGATGTGGACGGCCAGCATATCACCACCCTGTTACTGACCCTGCTCTTCCGCTTTATGCGGCCGCTCATCGAAGCCGGATATGTTTATTTGGCACAGCCTCCGCTGTATCGCATCAAGTGGTCGAACGCTCCGCATGATTATGTGTTCTCGGATGCCGAGCGAGATGAGGCTCTAGCGCGCGGTCAGGCAAAGAATCAGCGTCTACCCAAAGACAACGGCATTCAGCGTTATAAGGGTCTTGGCGAGATGGACTATACCGAGCTGTGGGATACCACGATGGATCCTCAACGCCGTACCCTGCTTCAGGTGAAGATGGAGGATGCGGCTGCTGCCGATCAGATCTTCTCGGTTCTGATGGGTGAAGATGTGGAAGCACGCCGCGACTTTATTCAGCAGAACGCCAAGGACATTCGATTCCTCGATATCTAAAGGGTTTGGCATATAGCCAATTGGCTATATTTCCCAAACGGAATATAAGCGAGAGAGTCACAGAGGAACGGAACAACTATGAGTGAAGAAAACCAAAGCGAAAACCCAGATATCGAGGTCACCACAAATAGTGGTGAGATTGTGCTTGACGATCCCCACGGTCATATTGAACAGGTAGATCTGCAGACCGAGATGCAGCGTTCTTACTTGGACTATGCAATGGCGGTTATTATCGGTCGCGCCCTGCCCGATGTGCGTGATGGACTCAAGCCTGTGCATCGTCGTGTAATCTACGCGATGTATGACGGCGGGTATCGACCCGATCGTGCCTTCAATAAGTGCGCTCGCGTGGTGGGCGATGTGATGGGTCAATTCCACCCCCACGGCGACAGCGCCATTTACGATACCCTTGTACGCCTAATCCAGAGCTGGATTATGCGCTATCCTCTGGCGCTCGGTCAGGGTAACTTCGGGTCCCCCGGTAATGACGGCGCTGCGGCTCCGCGTTATACCGAGACGAAGATGGCGCCTATTGCCCTGGAAATGGTGCGTGACATCAATGAAGATACCGTTGATTTTCAGCCTAACTATGACGGTAAATCGCTTGAGCCTACGGTATTGCCGGCGCGAATCCCGAACCTTCTGGTGAACGGTTCCTCAGGTATCGCCGTGGGTATGGCAACCAATATTCCTCCGCATAACCTGCGTGAAGTTGCCGCAGGTGTGGAATGGTTCCTGAAGAACCCGAATGCCACGAATGAAGAGCTTCTGAGTGCCCTCATGGAGCGTATTAAGGGACCGGACTTCCCCACTGGCGCCACCATTTTGGGTACCAAGGGTATTGAGGATGCTTACCGCACCGGCCGCGGTTCCATTACGATGCGCGCGGTTGTCAATGTCGAAGAGATCCACGGGCGCACTTGCCTTGTGGTGACCGAGCTGCCGTACCAAGCAAACCCCGATAACCTGGCGATTAAGATTGCCGATCTCATCAAGGAAGGTAAAGTCACCGGAATTTCCGATCTGCGTGATGAGACCTCCGGCCGTACCGGCCAGCGCCTCGTGATCGTGCTCAAACGCGATGCTGTGCCCAAGGTTGTACTCAACAACCTGTATAAGCACACCCAGCTGCAGGAGAACTTCTCTGCCAATATGCTGGCGATTGTGGATGGCGTTCCGCGTACTCTCTCGCTTGATGCCTTTATTCGCCACTGGGTAAACCACCAGATGGACGTGATTGTGCGTCGTACTCGGTACCGTCTGCGTCAGGCTGAGGAAGAAGCGCATATTCTGCGCGGTCTGCTCAAGGCTCTGGACGCTCTGGATGAGGTTATTGCACTTATCCGCCGCTCCCCCACAGCCGATGAAGCTCGTTCGGCCTTGATGGACTTCCTGGATATTGATGAAGCGCAGGCTCAGGCAATTCTGAATATGCAGCTTCGTCGTCTGGCGGCTCTGGAACGCCAGAAGATTCAGGATCGCCACGACGAGCTGCAGCGCCTCATTTCGGAATACAACGCGATTATTGCCTCTGAAGATCGCCAGCGCGAGATTATTTCCGAGGAACTGGGCGAGATCGTGAATCGTTACGGCGATGACCGCCGTACCGAGATTCTGCGCGGTTTCAACGGCGATATGTCGATGGAAGACCTTATTCCTGAGGAAGAAGTTGTCGTGACGATTACCCGCGGCGGATATATCAAACGTACCCGCAGCGACCAGTACCGCAGCCAGCATCGCGGCGGTAAGGGTATTCGAGGCGCTCAGCTGCGTGGCGACGATGTTGTGGAGCATTTCTTCGTGACCACCACACACAGCTGGATTCTGTTCTTCACCAATTTGGGGCGCGTATATCGCACCAAGGGCTATGAACTGCAAGAGGCTGGGCGTGATGCCAAGGGACAACATTTGGCGAACCTCTTGGAATTCCAGCCGGATGAGCATATTGCCCAGGTCATGGACCTGAAGACCTATGAGGATGCCGAGTACCTGGTTCTTGCCACGAAGGGTGGATTGGTCAAGAAATCTCGCCTGAGCGACTACGATACGAACCGTACCGCCGGTCTAATCGCGATTAACCTGCGTGACGATGACGAAGTGGTCTCTGCGTTCCTCGTCTCCCCCGAAGATGATATTCTGCTGATTTCGCGCAATGGTATGTCGTTGCGCTTCCACGCTAACAATGAGTCTCTGCGTCCTATGGGGCGTTCGACTTCGGGCGTGACCGGCATGAAGTTCCGTGACGGTGATGAACTGATCTCGGCACAGGTTGTTATCCCTGAGTCCTTCGTGTTCGTCGTGACCGAGGGCGGATACGCCAAGCGTACTCATGTTGAGGGATATCGCGTTCAGGGTCGTAACGGTTTCGGTATTAAGGTTGCTAAGCTTGTGGAAGGCCGTGGCGCTCTTGTGGGTGGCCTGATCGTATCTGAGAACGATGAGGTGCTCGTGGTGATGCAGAGCGGTAAGGTTGTTCGCACCAATGTGAGCGAAGTTCCTGCCAAGGGACGCGACACTATGGGCGTTATCTTTGCGAAGCCGGGTAAGGGCGATAGCATTATTGGTATTGCTCGTAACCAAGATCGCCAGCTAGATGAACAGAAAGAAGACGACGCTGAGGTGGAAGCCACAGAAGAATCTGTGATAAATTCCGAGGTGGTGGATACGCAAGAAAATACGCCAACCACCGCATCCACCGATGTAGACGGAGGTAACTAATGAGCGCAAACCCACAGGGGTCGGCTCCAGGAAAACAAACGGCACCCGCAGCACAGGGATCCCCTGCGGGCGGTACGAATGCTTCTAACCGGCAAAATAACGCATCTAAGCCTGGTGGTTCATCACAGCAGCGTTCTGCGAAGCGTCCTGCCAACGGCGCGCGTCCTAAGAATAAGGGACAACGACGCCAGTCTATCCGCCCGGTTCCGCGTTCGCGTATTCGCCGCGCTCGTCTGGTGGTTCAGCGAATTGATACCTGGTCGGTTGCGAAGATGGTCTTCCTGCTCTCTATGGCTCTGGGCATTGTGACCATTGTGGCTTCGGTAATCCTCTGGCTTTTCTTGCAGGCCTCGGGTGCTTTTACTGGCGTGAACCAGATCTTAACCTCCATGGGTACCGGTAACACCAATATTGATATTACCCAGATGGTCAATATCGGTCAGGTGGCTTTGGCAACGACTATTCTGTCGGTCATTAACACCGTTATCTTCACGCTTTTGAGTATGATCGGCGCAATTTTGTATAACTTGGCCGCTAAGCTCGTGGGTGGTATTACGCTGACCCTCAGCGACGAATCATAAGATAGTCCTGAGTATCTAAAACCGCCGTCTTTGTGCGTTATCGACCGGGGTGAGTATCGGAGTGATACTCCCCCGGTTTTCTGGTTTTATGGGGCTTCTGTCTGTGTTGTAATGCACATCTAAGAGATTTGGCAACAGGGTAAAACATCTGTATAGTTATATTTCGTTCTTGCGGAGAATTCCGCCGGAATGGGAGGGCGTATAGCTCAGGCGGTTAGAGCGCTTCGCTGATAACGAAGAGGTCCCAAGTTCAAGTCTTGGTACGCCCACTCTCCATGACGAAAGGTTGCTATGAAAAAGCTCTTTGTTCTTGCGGCTGTCTCGATCGTGGCATTTCTGGGCTTCAAAAAGGTTCAGTCGCAGCAGGTCCGTCAGGCCTGGCAGGAATCTACAGATTCCATTTAGAACTTCATAGCGATTTTCCGCTAATGCGGGGGCGTGGCGCAATTGGTAGCGCATCTGCTTTGCAAGCAGAGGGTTAGGGGTTCGAGTCCCCTCGCCTCCACGTTTCGGTGATTATAGTGAGAGGGAAACGCCTGGTTCCATTCCGAACCCAGTAGCTAAGCCTCTTTGCGCTGATGGTACTGCACTTTGATGGGTGTGGGAGAGTAGGTTGTCGCCGGACTAGTTTTAGAAAAGGACCCCGAGTATGCAACTCGGGGTCCTTCGTTTTATTACCAAAATTCCGCTAAATTCTCTCAAATATGTAGTGTTCCTAGATGGAACTACAAACCTTATAATCGCGCTGCGTCATAAATCCTCGCATCTACATGAACAGTAGATGAACACGTGTTATACATGAGGAGACCTGCTGTTGGGGAGAATCTTAGGAAACGCTATAAACCACAGAAAACCATGGAAAAGGCTCGTGATATATGGTGGATTTATTATCCGTATATCCTTTATTTATCGGGTTTTTAGGTTAAGATGAGGCATTGTAGCCCACAGGCATTGTGTTGGTTTATGTTGTTTTAAGTGTTATTTCGTTTCGGGGAAGAATACTTTAGATTTTACGCGAGACATTCCATAATCAAAATGTGACTACTGAACTTATCATCCTCGTGATTGTGGTGTTGACGGCACTGGCCTTCGACTTCACAAACGGCTTTCACGATACCGGAAACGCGATGGCGACCTCCATCGCTACCGGTGCGCTTAAGCCTAAGACAGTGGTGGCGTTGTCAGCATCGCTGAACCTAGTGGGTGCCTTTCTATCCGTTGAGGTTGCTAAAACCGTCGGTAAAGGGCTGGTAAACCTTGACAGGATTGATATCAGTACCAACGGCGCCGATCTCATGTTGATCGTCTTTACCGGCCTTGTAGGCGGTATTCTCTGGAATGTGCTGACCTGGCTTTTTGGGCTTCCCTCCAGTTCTTCCCACGCTCTTTTTGGTGGTTTGATCGGTTCCGCGCTTGCCGCTATGGGGCTCAATGGTGTGCAGTGGGAAGGCGTTGTTTCCAAGATCGTAATTCCCGCCGTGATGTCCCCGGTTGTAGCGGCTCTTGTTTCTACGGTGGGTACATGGCTGGTATACCGCGTCGCCTCGCCGGTATCTGATGATAAGAAGACCAACGGATTCCGTTGGGGTCAGGTGGGCACCGCATCCCTTATGTCCTTGGCGCACGGCACCAACGATGCGCAGAAAACTATGGGCGTGATCTTCCTAGCCCTAGTTGCTTCCGGTACCGTAAAAGACGACGATGCTATCCCGTTCTGGGTCAAAGCATCCTGTGCCATAGCCATTGCTTTGGGTACCTACCTGGGTGGCTGGCGCATTATCCGCACCCTAGGCAAGGGCATTGTGGAAGTTGATACCCCGCAGGGCGTAGCCGCCGACGGAGCCTCCGCAGCAATTATTCTGACCTCTTCGCACTTTGGCATGGCACTTTCGACCACCCATGTTGCTACCGGCTCAATTCTGGGTACCGGTTTGGGTCGTAAAGGCGCAGAAGTACGCTGGGGTGTTGCCGGGCGTATGGTGATCGCCTGGGTTATTACTCTTCCCGCCGCTGCCGCTATCGGTGCTATTACGTGGCTGATTGGTACGGGACTGAATAACCTGACGAACACTCATTACGTGGGTGAATTGGTTGTCTTCTTGATCCTGCTGGCCTTTAGTATCTGGATGTGGCGCCATTCCCAGAAGGATGCTGTGGATGCATCGAACGTAACCGCCGACTGGAACGACAGCAAGAATGGGGAGACTGAGAAGACTCAGGACGAAACTCTTGAGAGTCGTCGAAGCGACGATCAAGACATTACTGAATTACCCTCTCCGGCACGTGAAAAGGCGGGTGCATAATGTCTCTTTTCGAATTGTTTGAAAAAATCGTCCCTGTTGTTCTTGCTGGGCTTTTCTTAGGTGCCGGTTTGCCAGCACTCTATGCCTTTGGAATGCGCTTGCTGGCGGGGGATACCGAGTACACGGCAGACGGTAAACTCATCGAGATTCAGCCTCCTAGTCGCGGTTCAAAGATTGCCGCGAGCGTTGTATTTGCTATCATCATAGGAATTGTGTTTATTGGCATTCTGTGGGTCGCCAAAGATTTCATCTTCCATACTTTTGGGTGGAATATCTTTGGTGTGACCGGTGGAGGTCACTAAATACATGCTTGAAGATAGATATGATGAACGTATAGAGGAGGTATCCGATGCCGGATAAAAACATCATCTCGCGTGTTGTTGACTGGCTCAGTGTCGGTTACCCGAAGGACGTTCCTGTTCAAGACCGTGCAGCGGTTATGGCAATTTTGAAAATGCGTTTGACTGATGAACAGCTTCAAGAAGTTGTGCGTCGTCTTATGCAGTCGCGTGCCGCTCGCGGCGAGGCGTATGTAAGTGACCAACGCATTAACGAATACATTCGTCGTGTGGTAGACCATACGCCAACCCCTCAAGATATTGACCGAGTCGCCAAAATTTTAGGTGCACACGGTTTCTTAATATCGGAGACTCACGTAAATGACGGTACTGAGATCGAGGGGCATCCTGAATATGTCACCTATGATGACCCCACTACCGGGGAAATCCGTATTGCCGAACTTGCGGCAGCCGATGTGACACTCCAGAACGAGGCACTTGAACAAAACAATGCCGGGCAGCATGAAGAAGAAACTCAAAAAGCTGAATCTGCCTAGGATAATCCGAAGACAAAGCTGTGGGGCAAGAATTGCAGTAATTCTTGCCCCACAGCTTTAAGTGTTTATGGCGCGCGTACTAATCTGCCTGAACGTAATCTCATGTGATGTGAAGCGGATGAGACAGTCCTGATGAGTTCTTCTGCGACGGTATTGGGTATTCTGGGAGTAGAGATAAAAACGTAGAATCTCACTCACCGGTGAAAGGAATATCGTAATGTCGCAGAACGCGGAAAATAACGATGTTGCACACAAAGATGCTCAGTCTAGCGGATGGAAGAAATATGTTCCTCAGCGCGTGAATTCTCTGAGCAGGCGCTCGCTTTTGCTGACGGCGGGATGCATCGTGGCTGCCGACGTTGTTGCGATGATGCCCCAATTTGCCCGTGCTGGAATATTAGGCGATGAGGCGGCGGCGACTGTTTCGCGGAGGAAACAGCTTGAAAAATGGGAGCGCGATATTCGAGAGAATATTGACGGAACCTATCTCAAGGTCGAAGAATTTACGATTCAGGGTCGGAACAAGGACGATAACTCTGAGGATAATCTTGAACTTATTGGGCGTATCTCGATAACGAGTCGTGGGCGACAAGATTCTGCCGGTACCGCACGTGCTCTTTCGGCCTTGTGGGAATATGGACACCCCGAGTCCATTACTCTTGAACCCTCGGATAATGAAGCAGCTATGACCATTCCTGCCCCACAAGGAATATCCGAAGCTGAGTGGGGAACAATTCTAGGGGTTTCAGTACCTCGCTATGCTGTTGATGCGTTGAGCATTCAAAAAGACAACGATTCGAATACCCTTGACGTCGATGCAAGCCTCACGAAGGGCGCATGGAACAAGATCAAGGAAAATCTGCGAACCCTGCAAAACGCGCAGTTCTCGCAGGGAATGCGAGTGCAATATACCGTGCAGCGCAATAAACTTCAGGTTCCTTCGGGTGCTACCGCGGATATTTCAATTCAGGTTTTGGGTGCCGAGCGTTTGAATCTGATAACTATGGCGCTTCAGGATGCTATGGAGACCCAGGAATTCAATAACTTGAAGAGCTTCACGGCACGCTGGATAGACGATACCTCAGGAAAAAGCAGCAGCCGTAAGTCGGGGGAGAAGGACAGTCTGATTATTGTTATTGATGGAAATCCCGAAGACCTCGTCGATGTGGCTCAAACGTATATGCGTGAACAGAGGGTCACGCTGGAGGGGCTCAAAGAAATGCACATTCGTGTGAAGGAAACAATTTTTAGGGGTCTGTAAATCTTGTGATGTACTTCTCATAAGAAACGCTCTGCTGGATTTGCTTACGTTATAAAAAGTAGTTTATAGTAGTAGAGCACCGCGGGGGCGTGGCGCAATTGGTAGCGCATCTGCTTTGCAAGCAGAGGGTTAGGGGTTCGAGTCCCCTCGCCTCCACGTTTCGGTGATTATAGTGAGAGGGAAACGCCTGGTTCCATTCCGAACCCAGTAGCTAAGCCTCTTTGCGCTGATGGTACTGCACTTTGATGGGTGTGGGAGAGTAGGTTGTCGCCGGACTAGTTTTCTGAAGAGGTCTCAGACGTTATGTCTGAGGCCTCTTTGCTATATCTGCCTGCTTGCTGCATATACAACGGGCTAATGGTCAGAATGCGTGTCTGCACAATACCGAACCTACTAGCCTTCTGCTGTGCATATGACTTATCCTTGTCGAAATAGTCTTCTTCACCAGATAATTCAGCAGGCTCTATCTGCTGCGGCGCTGAATATTCAGCCAATATCCGTCCAATGATGCTTTTGGCGCCGCCCTTTGTGATCTAACCGTGATAGGTATAAACAGTGGGATAGAAGCTCTGCCTGGGCGATGGGAGCACCTTGATGACCGATATGATGAAAAAGGATAACGACATTTCCCGCGTGGCTTCAGGTCTTATGGCCGTGACCGTTGTGGCACTGGTTTTATCATCGGCTGGGTAGCCGCAGTTGTCACCTCGGACGATACCGGGATCGCCAAGTTGGAACCGTGGTGGCGAGGACTATCTGCCATTTTCTTCCTGATGGCCCTATTATGGACTGCCCACTTCTTTCTGCCGCGCCGTGTTCCGCTGATTACTTCGGTAATCTTAGCGGCAGCATCCGCGATGATCACGGGCTTTGGCGTCGCATTCTTTCGACCTTTCGGCTGGGGAGATCTCCTTTGGTTGGTATCGGCTCTCTTTGTCTCGATTGCCATCTTGAAGCTTCTAGAACCCAGTGGGCGTACACAGTGAACTACGTGTTTGCACGTTGGTACTGGCATCAGACTTATATGACCTCAGTAGAGGAACCTTAAAAACAGAAAAGCCATCTTCCGCGATCCACCCTGTAGAACAAGGGAATCAAGAAAATGGCTTTTCGGATATGGGGGAGAGGGGTAACTAGGCGCTCTTCCAGGGGTCTTCAACCGGGCGGGCCGCGTTGTAGGCGGCAACGCCTCCAATCCCCAGCGCAAGAACCAGACCCACCAGAGCTAGACCCTTACGGGGGCGCTTACCGCCGTTGCGCTCGATGCGTGCCAGCTCTTTATGAGCCTTGCGTGCGGTTTTCGAGGCGGTTTTGCGAGCCTTCTTCATGGCTTTTTTCTTGCCGGTGAGCTTCTCAGCAAACATATCTGCGTGCCCGGGGATATTCAGGTCATCGGCCTTCTCTGCCATGGCCATAGCGGCGACGACAGCCGAATTCTTCGCGGCTTTACGAGCCTTGCGCTTTTTGCAGAACATCGTGAACCTCCATTAGTCATACCGCAATACCTCACGTACGCGGGTAAATGTTCACCTCTCAGCATAAGGAATTACCCTGAAAAATGCTTGTTGAAACCCTCACCTCAGCTAAAAATACTGATAAACCGCCCGTGTTTTCTCAGCAGGCTAAATTTAACGTGACGCCGTGATAGCGCGGCTTCTAGCGCATCATAGAGACAACATGACAAAATAGACCTATGACTAATGCAACAGCTCAAGCAACTATTCACACCAACTACGGTGATATCGTCGTTGATCTCTTTGGCAACCATGCACCGCTGACCGTTGAGAACTTTATCGGTCTGGCAGACGGTTCTAAAGAGTGGAAGCACCCCCGCAGCGGCGAGGTTATGAACACTCCGCTCTACAAAGATGTGGTGTTCCACCGTATTATCAAGGACTTCATGATTCAAGGCGGTGACCCTCTCGGCATGGGTATTGGCGGTCCCGGCTACCAGTTCAAGGACGAGATTCACCCCGAGCTTTCTTTCTCTAAGCCCTACCTGCTCGCAATGGCGAACGCAGGCCCCGGCACCAACGGCTCGCAGTTCTTCATTACCACGGCAGAGACTCCTTGGCTGAACGGTCGCCACACCATCTTCGGTGAGGTTGCCGACGAAGCTTCAAAGAAGGTTGTAGACGCTATTGAAAGCGTTGAAACCGGTGCACAGGATCGCCCGGTAAAGGACGTTGTGATCTCTTCAATCGACATTAAGAAACTCTAATTTCGTGTTGGGAAAGGACCCGCCTGGGCAACCGGGACGGGTCCTTCACCGTATCTGCGTTCTTCGCGTATCCATAGGTCGGCCCACGGGAACCGAGGGACTGAGTAAGAGCGTATGAAAGGAAAAACGTGGACTACTCATCTAATCCACAGCAAAATAGCTCTCAGACGGAGCCCACCTGCCCGCGGCATTCCGACCGTGTGAGCTATGCACGGTGTAAACGGTGCATGCGTCCCGCCTGCGGGGAATGCCAAATTAATCTGGATGTCGGGATGATCTGTCCTGACTGCTACCGAGAGCTATATGGACGCCAATATCAGGCGCGCGCACCGCGCAGGTTCGTTCCCTACGTAACTTACACCCTGATCGGGATTAACGTAGTGGTATATCTGCTTCAGCTCATCATCCCGCAGTATTGGGTGTATTCCATGTTTGCCCTGAAATGGGATTACACCGAATTCACGGGGGAGTACTATCGTGTGCTGACCAGTGGTTTCTTACACTCACAGAACGATTACTCACATATTGTGATGAATATGCTCTCCCTCTATATCTTTGGTATTGCCCTTGAACAGATGATGGGATGGTGGCGGTACCTGCTCGTATACCTGCTCTCCATCGTAGGCGGTTCTTTCGGCGTACTTCTTCTGGACGATCCAACTGCGGAGGTTGTGGGCGCATCCGGCGGTATTTTCGGGCTGATCGGTGCCTACCTGGTGATTATGGTGGTTCTGCGCGAACGGGATAATATACGGGCCCTCATGATTATGATCGCTGTGAACGTTGCCTTTGGCTTCCTCGTTCCCGGGATTTCCTGGCAGGCTCACGCGGGTGGTTTTGTGATCGGTGCTCTTGCTACGGCGGTGCTTTTAGCGCCTCAGATTATTCAGCGAACACGAAGTATCCGAAGGTAACGCTCGAAAAACCTGTGGATAACTAATTTTCGGTGGGCCGCAGCATCCCAAGTTTCCCCGTGGGGACTGGGTGGGATACGGTGGTCCACCGATTGCTTTAAAACACAGAAAAACACCTGTATTTTTTGATTATCCACATGGGTTTTCCACACTGTGAATAACTACAGTGATGTAATTTCACATTTGTTAGTACCCCGTAAGTACCTGTGGATAGAAGGCTTTATCATCTCGAAATTACAGGCATGTAAGGTTTTCCCCATGTTTATCCCCACCTGTGGAAAACTTAAAACCCAGGATGTGTAATTACAAAAAACGGGTGCAGTTCGATCAACGAACTGCACCCAGAGGAACGCTTGTACGGACTAGTTCGCCTGCGCTTCAGCCTGAGCAATGTCATCGGGGCTAAGCGTGACGCCCGTATACAGCCGGAATTGTTCAGCCGCCTGCAGAGCAATCACCTCGCCGCCCGTGATAACCTCACGACCAGCAGCGCGAGCAGCACGAATCAGCGGGGTTTCCACAGGCACCGCCACAACATCGAATACCACCGACGCCGCCTCAATCGTGGGTTGCGGATATGCCAGCTGCTCGCTCTCGGCACCGCCAGACATACCGATCGGGGTAACATTCACAATCACTGGAGCGGTAAGATCGCCGGGTTCAGGCACCCACGCATACCCGTACCGGTGTGCGAGCGCCGTGCCTGCATCCTCATTGCGAGCGATAATAGTGCCCGCCCGGAATCCAGCATCGTAGAAGGCACCCGCAACGGCCGCCGCCATGCCGCCCGAACCGCGCAGAAGAAACGGCAGATTAGGATCAACAGCATGCGATTTCAGCAAGGAAGCTACCGCAATCACGTCGGTATTGTAGGCGTGCAGGTGCCCGTCCGTATTGACGATAGTATTGACCGCCCCAATGACCTGCGCCGAATGATCGACCTCGTCCATGAGCGGAATAACCGCCTGTTTGAAGGGCATAGAAACGGAGCACCCGCGAATACCCAGGGCGCGCACACCCGCGATAGCACCCTCAATATCCGTGGTTGTCATCGCCTTATACAGGTAATCAAGGCCGTGTTTCTCATACAGATAATTGTGGAACTTGATGCCGTGGTTTGACGGTCGTCCAGACAGGGAAATGCAAAGGGTCGTATCACGGTTCAGCGGTGGACGCGGCATAGGGGAGTCCTTCGGTGGTTTAGGAAAGAGTGTTGCGAATGAGAGTTGCGGCTTTTTCGCGGGTTTGTCGGTCAGCCACCACGAAATGCATATCGCCGGTATCGAGCGTGGGAACAACCGCGTTGCCGTCGTTGAGGCTCTTCACATGGGCCTCCGCCTGAGGATCCTCCCAAATATTGACCCAGGTTGCATGATTGCCCAGATCGCCTAACGACGAATCGAGGCGCTCGCAGAAGGGGCATCCAGGGCGCCAATAGATGACGACTCCGCCGTCTTCCTGAACTTTGCGTGCGTCTTCTTGGGTTGCTTGTTGACGTTCGAGCATTTTGATCTCCAAAGGTATAACACAATAGGGAGCCCGCCGCGGTTACTGTGACCCATCGAGGTAAAGCAACAGGCTGCATGCGGGCTGTCTAACACTACAAAAACAGAGCGTTTGAGACAATAATTCCAGCATAGGCGAAAGAATCATGAATCTGCTGGTAAAGGCCTTCGAATACAGAAAAATTCCCCGCATTCATTTTCATGGTGCGGGGAATTCTTGAAGACTAGAGTCTTACTTACCGAACTTATCGGTAATCTTCTGGACGTTCTCATTGACGACCTCTTCAGCCTTCGAGGTGTGCTCGTCGTTGACGACGTCCTTACCTGCCTTGTCGTTAACGAGGTTCTTTGCCTTGTCGATGCCCTGCTCGACGATGTTCTTCGGATCGAAACCCATAAGACTCTCCTTTATTTTGGGTGACTGGTTGAAACACAGTGTAGAGGTTGTACAGAGTATAAACAACCCTCAAAATATCATGACATGAGTTAGGGTGAAATTTATCTAAAGTTCTCCGAGAGCCAATCACAATCCGCAGGAAAACCGGCAACCATCGGCAGAAAACGAGGCTCGGCGTACCCGTGTTCGGCGTATGCTTGGGCGATCACCTGAGCTGTTTCCTCAAGTCGGGATGTTTTAACAAGAGCCATCACGGCGCCGCCGAAACCGCCTCCAACGATGCGCGCCCCTAGGGCCCCGTGTGCCAGGCAGGCTTCAACCGCAGCGTCGATCTCCGGGCGGGAGACGCGAAGCTCATCGCGCATTGAAATAAAGGACTCGGTAAAGATGCGCCCGGCTTCTTCAAAAGCCCGATACCCCAGTTCATCCGCATGTTTGAGCAGGTAGCTGGCGCGCCCCACCAGCGTCATATCGTGAAACGCATGGCGGACCCAGCCGCGTGGGAAAGTTGCCGGACCCTCACGTTCCTCCAACGCTGTCAGAGAACGATTAACCGAAGAATCTACCAGTTCCAAACGCCATTCTTTAGCCTCGCGCTCATCGTGGTGTGCACACGCAAGATCTTCGGGGAGAGCATCACGCAGAAAAGTGAGACCAAGAGCTTTCGCACACGATTCAGAGGCGGCACGCCGGGCGGCAAAACCATTATGCGCCAGCGCGTGCGGGGTATTCGTATCAACAACAAGAAAACTTAGCCCGTGCTTCTGCAGGTTCAGATGAATAGGGTCTATCGAAAAATCACGAAAATCGACGACCAAGGCCTGGCCTGACTTCGACCGCAGTGACGCCGTCTGATCGAGTCCGCCGGTATGGGCACCCGCAACCTTGTTCTCTGCGGTGATGCACACCTGCGCTAAGCGAGCCCGGAGTGCATCGTTATCGGGGGAGCGGTCGGAAGGAACCGCATCGGTATCCGGGCAACCGGGGCGCAGCGGGCAGGAAAGGTCAAGAAGCGCCAGTGCTGTGGAGCATTCTAAAGCGGCGGACGAAGAAAGCCCCCCTCCCACGGGAACCCGCGAGTTAATGAGCAAATCAGCCCCGAACTGACCGGGAAGCATAATATCGCGGCCACCCTCATGATTCATCGCCCACGCAACACCGGCAACATAGGTGAACCAGCCCTTAATATGCCCGGGTTGAATATCCCGAATCACGATCGTGCGTTCGTCTCCGGGCATCTGCAGAGAGGATGCGCGCAGCACCCCGTCCCGACGCAGCGACCCCGCAATGTAGGTACGGTAGGGTAGCGGCATAGGCATGCACGAACCACCCAGAAAGTCGATGTATTCACCCAAGAGGTTCAAACGACCGGGAGCGGACCACACCCCATCAGGCTCTTTACCATAGGTCTGTCGAAACGCTTGGCGTACCCGCTGAATTTCATCCTGATGTTCGGGCAGAGAAGCCCACTGCGGGATTGCGGTGGTCGTCATAGAACTCCATTCAGGCAATGCGATAAAACGGTACTCTTCAACATACCATCTGCACGCCTGCGTACCGGGGCACGACTGCACAACGGCAGCAGCCCCGGCTGATGCATATGCATCTGTATGCGGGAATTATTTGGAGAGCATGAGCCCATCAATCGCGGTGGAAATATCAGCCGTATATGCTTCACACACCGGCTTAGGAATTTCCTGCAGGGGATTCTCTTCAGCTTCCGCAGTCAGCGAAGTCAATACAGGAATAGCCTGTGCCTCTTCCACCAGGCTCAAGGCAAGGTGAATGAGCATGCGGGCGCGGCGCCTCCCCAGGCTCAAACCCCATATTTTGAGCGTCATAGGCAATGGCCGCCACGGGCTTGAGCCGCTCAGGATTAGTTGCCAATGCTAGGCGAATAACTTCAGGAAATTCTGGAATGGAATAAATAGTCTCGAAAAGAACCTGTCCGCGCACGATCAAGGACTCTTTCACTGCCTCTGGATCCTTAGAATCCGCGGGCATAAGAAGCTCCTTTGGAGCTTTCTTATCCAAGATATAGTTCGCAAGAAGCACCAAAAGGTGCTGTTTATTCTTGACATGGTAATAGAGGGCGCCGGGAGCAACTTGAAGTTCAGCTGCCAAACGGCGCATCGACAAATCCGCTAAACCATTGGTTACCAGAAGATCAAATGCTGTGTCTAAAATTTTTGCTTGAGAAAGTACCACACGTCTATTTTACGGGTGAAATCTCTCTGCTGTCATGAAAAACACCTATAAATTCTCGTAAAGAGTATGAAGAAGTAATTGTATTTATGTAGAAAACTATAGAAATTGCTAGTGGCATAACTGTAAAAATTGAGGCTTACGTAGGTGTTTAATAAATGGTATGAGTAACGCATATTCCGAACTTGTGGCACGCATTAGCGGGGGAGAGGCGCTGACCCGCGATGAAGCGCAGTCGCTTCTGAGCACTGAAGACGGTCAAGATTTTGCGCTTATTGAAGCAGCATCCGCACTTCGCCGCCAAGAATTTCGCAATGTAATAGCAATTCATACTGAAGATGAGGAATTAGCTGAAGCATTAGGTACACGTTCAATTTCTATTGATTCTTATGAAATTTTAGATATAAGCCAAGATATTGATTCTCATGAACTCGCTGACCGGATGGTGGCTTTAGGAGCCGGGAAATCTACCGGCATTACCGTAAAACTACCTCAGCAGGCGGTTCCGATGACGCTGATGCGCATCCTCTCTGTCTTGCGGCTTGCTGCCCCCGATAAGGTTATTCACCTTCCCGAAGGCTACGAAGAGTCGCTGCGTTCGCTGGCATCTCTGGCTATGCATATTGTGAGTGCTATTACCATTACCGATGATATTGAGCGTTGGCCTCTCGTGAATGAAACCCTTAAGGCACTCCGCCACGGCGGGATTGTGATCGCCGGTTCGGGCAGTCGCGATGCGCTCGCCGGGTACTTGGCGTATCTTTCGGAGCTCGGCGTTGATTTGATGGGTCACCGTGAGGCACGCGGCTCAGCCTGCGGTTCCGTTGATGGCGGCGGATGCTGCGGCGGACACGAAAGCGAGCCTGCCGCATCCTCGGGCGGCTGCGGCTGTGGCTCGGGCGGATGCGGTTCCGATTCCGTCTCGACAGAACAGCACGCGCATTCCGAAGGCGGATGCTGCGGCGGGCACAACTCCGCTCAGCCAGTTGAGACTCCGAAACCCGCCGCTTCTGGTGGGTGCGGATGCGGTTCCGGCGGCTGTGGGTCGGCATAGTATCTAGCTTCCCTCACGGAACATAATTGCCCCTTCACCAATATCGCAGAGGTTGATTTTGGTGAAGGGGTTCCCTGTGTTTGTGGGGTAAAAAGCGATATATTCCAAAATTGGAATAGTATTACCTTACGGTTATTCGTCTTGTAGGTGAACATTACCCGAACTCTCCTGCGAGACGGGCTGTTACCTGTGACTCTCCGGTAAAGTTGAGTATGAGTGTATCTAAAAATACAAGGGGTTGATACGAGAGACAATGCTCTACTTATCCGTTATAGTTCTGATTCTACTTGCAACAGTCATTATGGTGAGCGTTGGTGATCGCCTTAATCTTCCCTGGCCTGTGATGATGACCATCCTGGGTGTTGGAGCGCTGCTGCTACCACCCGATCGACCTCATATTGAAATCGACAGCGATATTATTCTGCCGATCTTCCTGCCGCCGCTGCTGTGGGCTATCGGTGTGAAGTTCTCTTGGGGTACACTCCGGCGCCGATGGAAGTCCGTTCTCCTTTATTCGGTGCTGCTCACCACGGCATCTGCGCTTGCCGTTGCCGGTGTTGCCCTGTGGTGGGTTCCCGGAATGACGGTCGCTGTCGCTCTGGCACTTGGTGCCGCGGTTTCACCCCCTGACCCCGTTGCTGTTGAGGCCGTTGCCGAGCCGGTCGGTATTCCACGACGTCTGATTGGCACGCTTCAGACTGAGGGTAGTTTCAACGATGCTATATCGATTGTGCTCTTTCATGCTGCTATTCATTCGATGGAGGAACACCACGCCATTGAACCACTCGAAGTTATGAGGGACTTCGCCTTAGGATCGGTTCTGGCGGTTATTATCGGTTTTGCGTTTGGCTGGATCGGTGGTTATGTGCGTCTGCGCGCACACGATGTGGTGACGAGAAATGCCGTAACTCTTGTGATTCCCTTCGCTGCCTACCTGGTGGCAGAAAATATTCACGCATCCGGCGTTATTGCCGTGGTGATCGCCGCAATTCAATTCACTAGCACTAAGTATTTGGTGGCCTTAGAAGCTGAGGATCGTCTAACGACCTCATCTTTCTGGCAGATTATTGAATTGCTCATGACCGGTATTGCTTTCGGGTTGATCGGTCTGCAGGCGAGCGAAATTATCTATAAAGCCAACTCAGAGCGTATTGCCGGTCTCTTTGTCGATGGCGCCGTTATTGCTGTGGTCGCGATGATAATTCGTCTTGTGTGGTTCACAATCGTCTGGCTGATTGGTAAAGCTGCCCGCCCGGTGCATGAAGGTGCTCCCGAATCCTTCGCCGAGGTTATCGTGATGACCTGGTCGGGTATGCGCGGCCTAGTGACCCTGATTCTTGCGCTCTCTATTCCCATGATCGACGGTATGGAACAGGTGCGCGAAGACGCTATCGTGATGATGATTTCGATTCTGTTCTTTACCCTCGTGGTGCCCGGGCTGACCCTGCCGTTCGTGGTGAGGATCCTGAAGGTGCAGGTGAACCATGAGGAAGATACCGCCGTTCCCGAACTGCTCAAACTGGCTCAGAATGCGGCTTTGGAAGCCCTGCAGGAAGAAGCAAAGGCAACGGTTGATCCAGAGACTTACGCCCGCGTGAAGGATATGTACACCGCTATTACTCGCCGCGATGAGATTATCGAGAGCCTGCCCGAGGAATATAAGCCCCATATCGAAAAGCTCAAAGATAAGCGAAGTGACTATATTCGTCTGCGTGATGCGGCGCTGATGGCGGCACAGCGTGCGGTAATTTCAGCTCAGGATCGTTACGATTCCCACGATGTTTCCCGAGTAATTCGTAAGCTGGACATTCTGGTCCAGGCTGAGAATGTGCGCACGAATAATAACTTTATTCTGCCTTCGTTGCCCGCCGGAAGCGTAGCTCTTGAAAGGTATAACATGCTCCGCAGTCATCTAGGAACTTCGACTATTCCCATCGTGAAGGATGCCCCTTCTTCGCCATATGTTTCTAATGCCATATTTGATGAACAACGTTAAGCTATGATTTTCACACCGTGAACCTGGGAAAATTAAGGAAATTCACGGTATGAAATGCTTTGAGACCTCATATCATCTAAAATTGGATTAAGAGGAATTTTACGCCGTTCAAACGCATAATGTGTACGAATATTTTATGCGTTTCTTCATAATTGAAAAGCTGTGAAAACCCATGAATTCTAAAAAACTTTCGCCCGCCTATCTCACCTCCCTACTTCTTATCGTGGTCGGTGCCTTGCTGATTAGCCTCTCACAGACATGGCTGCTGTGGCTCGGATGGATTCTAGTTCTTGCCGCGCTGGGATTGAACGTTCTTGCACATATGGTCACTATTTCCAAGGCTCAAGGAGAGCCTACACCCGCTTTAGTGACAAGCTTAAGTGAGATGGAAAATAATCTTGTGGGCGCTATGCGCGATAAAAATGCGGAGCGTCATGACAGTCCTGAGGGTGATGACGGGGCTTATGATGGTGAAGAAGAAAACTCCGCATCGGATGAAGCCGCGCAGTCTTCGACCCGCGAGTCTGACACCGGTAAACTTGGAGTTCTTCCCTCAAAACCCAACGGTTCACGAGGCTCTCACCCACGCTCAAACGTTCGCTAAAGGTCTGCTATGAACACAAAATTCCTTCTCTCACCCGCATATCTATGCTCGGCGGCACTGCTGATAGTAGGTGCTGTGCTCAGTGGAGGAAGGTTTATGCTGATCGGCTGGATTTTCTTTATTGTCGGTCTTTTCCTGAACGCTTTGGTGTTAGTTGTCTTGGTTAACCGCGATCAACTGACGCATCTTGGCGCTCAGCTCAAACGTCCCGATGAATCAGGACTAGAGATCGGCGAACCGGTGGTGCAGCGTCTTGATGAAGAAGTTGCTGAACCGGCTGTGGATATGGATGCGGAACCTCTGCCGGAGGATCTTCCTGATGCTCCAGAGGTTGCTCAGAACATAGTAAAAGATGCTGCTTCTGTGAAAAGAACATAAGACCCTCAGAAAATAAGCGTGGCGTATATTCGCCCTCACGGAAAACCTGATAACAAGGGGAGATTCGGTGCACT
This sequence comes from Rothia dentocariosa ATCC 17931, assembly GCF_000164695.2. Classification (NCBI taxonomy): domain Bacteria; kingdom Bacillati; phylum Actinomycetota; class Actinomycetes; order Micrococcales; family Micrococcaceae; genus Rothia; species Rothia dentocariosa. Next base: position 931,203 of record NC_014643.1, on the reverse strand, counting down.
GTTGTACTGAATCTCCCCTACATTTTTCTCATGTCAATAATGGAATATTGCCAGGTCAGCATGCATATATTCCGAAATAAGAATATAACAGTGGGCGGACTTTGATAGTCCGCCCACCCTTATATCTCACCATAGAACTACACACTGAGGCGCACATACCAGGTAGAACTGCGAGTTTATACTTCCATCGAAAGCGGCGTGCGGGGGAGTGGGGCAGCGAATTAAAGCCGAGATGAGGCGTAGTCGGCGTACTCCTGCACACGCTTGCGCGCATCCTTGGTCAGCGCCTTATTCTCCCTCAGGATGTGCCCGGCATTTTCCGCCATAAACTCTAAATACTGCTTATCGCGGGTTTTGTGCCAGGCCGTGCGCGCCGCATCCAGCTGCACAAAATCGCGGGAAATCTGCCGCTGCATGGTGTAACGCACCCACATGAGCACCAGCACCACTCCCAGCGGGATCAGGCACAACCAACTATTCCACAGAGCGTAAATACCTATAGCCAACGCGGCGAGCGCCAGTTGAATCGGGGCAATAGAAACAATATCGCTGGAACGCTCCCGCTGGTTCTTCACCAAAGACTCACGGGCGGCCTGCCGAAAAGCATCGCCAAAACTCTCGGGATTGCGCTCTTTATTTGTTGAAGACATTCGCTATCTACCCCGTTTTAACAATCTATAGACGTTGTTTTCGCAAAAAGTTTCACGTGAAACGTAGAATCTATGCACCCAACGAAGAGTCAATAAACTCCCACGCATGATCCACCGAAACCTCGGTGCGCGCCTTCACATCATCCGGGGAATAGCTGAACGACGCCGCATGATCCGCCCACTCATGCATGGGTACATCGTTCCAGGAATCCCCAATCGTGTAGGTTTCATACTCAACCGGTTTCAGATACTCCACAAGCCACGCCAGCCCGGTCGCCTTTGTGCACCGCGGGGGCACAATATCCAGAAAATCCTGGTTCTTGTGACAATCCCCTGAATCACCGAACTCCTCAAGAATCCAGCGGTAGGCGCGCTCGCGAGCATCATCCTCGGGAATCCATAGGGGCACACCCACATAATCTTGGGTATCAATCTCGGACTCTGCCAGTGGCAGGAACTCGGGCAGAATATTAGTCGAAGACCCCACATTATCCGCCAGACGATAGTCATGGGTTAAAGTCGTGGCAAAAAGCGCGACTCCCGGCTCTTCTTTGAACCGCTCATAGCAGGCGCGCACCACCGACACCGGCAGAGTTTGCGCGTGGAGGATGTTGTACTCGGCGTCGGTCACAACCGCGCCGGTGTACAGCACGTTGTAATCGAAGATTACGCCGGTTTTATCGAGGGCAAGTTTCGTGGCAAAAATACTTTTCCCCGTCGCACACACCGCAAGGTTCCCGGCCTGCTGCCAGCGGTGAATAGCCTGTACATTCGCGGGGTCGATGGTCCGGTCAAAAAGCAGAGTTCCATCCAAGTCGAATGCCATCAGTTTTTTCATGGGATTCCTCAGGTCTGTGTGGTGGCTAAAAATCACGGGATGCGTGCCCGGTACCAGTCTACCGGAGCGCGCATCCCGCAGGGTTATCAAACGGTCGCTCAGACCTAGGAGGGAAGTGACAGGAACCCGAGGTAGGAACCTGCAATACCCACGGCAAAGAGACCGAAAATAATCCAAATGGCGTTAACCCTCTTGCGCAGAAGCCACATGCACAGGAAACACAGGGCCAGTGCGGCGAGCCCGGGCAGCAGCTGATCCATCATCGACTGCACGGTGACCTCAACGTTCTTACCGTTTTGTTCGTATTCCGTGAGCTTGAGCGGAATGTTGATGGTCGTCCACCGGTACACGAGCGACCCCATCACGAACAGGCCCATCACCGAGGCGCCCTGCGTGATCTTCTGCAGGGTGTTGCCGCCCGCATCTCCCACGATTTGGGTACCTTTTTCGTACCCATATTTGAAGCCGTACCAGCGGGTGGCCCACCGAATCGCGGTCATGCCGAAGAAGAAAATCAGCGGTCCCAGAATATTGCCCGCAATAGCGAAGGATGCACCTACCGCCGCCAGCACGATGCGCGCAGTACCCCAGTAAATCGGGTCGCCCACGCCTGCGAGCGGACCCATCAGACCAACCTTCACGTTGGTGATGGCGGCATCGTCAATACCTTCTTTACCGGCTGCCTTTTCGCGCTCCATAGCGGCAGTCACACCCATAATGGAGGATGCGACCCAGGGTTGGGTGTTGAAGAACTCCAGGTGACGGGTGAGTGCTTCCGCCTGATCTTCCTTCTTGGTGTAGAAACGTTTAATCGCGGGGATCATCGACACCGCAAAACCAATGGCTTGCATACGCTCGAAGTTGAAGGAGCCGAGCAGGAAGGTGGAGCGGATGTAGGTATCAATCTTGTCGCGCTTGGTGAGGTCGGGAACCTCTGCGGTTACTTTTTCTTGAGTGTTCTCAATCATGATTCGCTCCTACTCAAGCTCGTTGTCGAGGTCGTCGGCTGGGCGTGTGGCTGTCGGTGCCGCCTCACTCTTATGGAAGATTGGATTCAGCTGGGTGTACAGCAGTCCCAGGCACGCCCCGACAATACCGATCGCGACTAGGTTCAGCTGCGCGGGATCTGCCAGGGTTGCGGCGAGGTTGCCGATAGCATCATGGTTGCCGCCGCTGAGCGTGATTTCCTGGGACGCCGGAATAGCGGCTGCCGCGATGAATCCGAGGAAGAAGAACGGCATGAGGGCGCGGGACTTCATCATGTTAATGACCATGGCGAAACCGACCACCGTAATCATGCCGCCAGCGATGCGCAGGCCGTTCGTTACTTCAGCGGGAATAGCCTGTAGCCAGTTCTGCAGGGTTTCGGAGTTAATAAGGGCAACCACGGCGGTTGGGACAGCCACACGCAAACCTTGCAGAACCATGCCGCTGATATGCATGAGCTCAATACCCCGGAAATTCGCCGTTTGGGCGAACCGGTCGGCTTGATGCTGGAAGAAGACGGTAATAGTTCGCACGAAAATGGTGAGCACCTGCCCGGCTGCGGCAATCGGAATAGCAACGGCGATACCCTGCGCTTTATCAAGGTGACCATGAATAACGACGACCGTTGCGATACATGATGCGAGCGCCGCATCGGGTGCCATCGCCGCGCCGACGTTCATCCACCCGAGGGCAATGAGTTCGAGCATACCGCCCAAGATAATGCCAGTGGTGGGGTCGCCGAGGGCGAAACCCATGAGGGTACATGCCACCAGGGGGCGGTGGAACTGGCGTTCGTCCACCACGGATGCGACACCCGCAATGAACGCCACCACAATGACGAGAATAAATGCGAGGGGACTCATGAGTCGAGGCCTTTCTCTTTCAAAATTTTTGCCAGATCGACGGGGTTGTGGTTGGGAAGCTGCTGTACGTACAGCTTGACGCCGCGTTTGAGAAGTTCACGGTACGCTTCGAGGTCTTCCTCAGATGCGTAAACTGCCTCAGAAAGCTGCGTCATACCGGTTTTGTAGGTTACTCCGCCAACATTGACCTCTGGAATTTCGACGCCTTCGTCTATTAGACGCACCACATCGACCGGGGATTCGAGTACAAACATGGTTTTCATGCCGGTGTACTTGGGGTTGTTGTACACGCGCCCCGCTTTAGCAATATCGAGCACATTAGTTTTGACTCCGGCGGGCGCCACCTGCAGCAGCAGGGTCTTGCGGAGGTTGTCGTGGGCGGCTGCATCCGATGCGGCAATAAAGGTTTGCGGTGCCACATAAGGAACCCAGGTGCCCGCGACCTGCCCGTGAATAAGGCGGGAGTCGATGCGCGTGAAAATAGCATCCATATGCCCGCCTTCAACCTGCTGTTCTGCGGGTATTTCCGGTGCCGCCGGTGTTTCGGCGGGTTTTGCCTCTTGAGAAGGCTTTTCTTCCTGTACCGGTTGGTTGGCTTCTTGGAAGGAGCGAATACCCTTCACGCCCGCCTTATGGGCTTTGGCAACTAGGCTCTTGAGGGTTGCATTTTTGCGACCGGCGCCGCTGATAACTTCGATGAGCATCGGCACGTTGACGCCTGCAACAACATCAATATTTTCGTGTTCTGCCGCGAATCGAGCACCCGCATTGTAGGGACTGCCGCCGAAGAGGTCGACGAGAATAAGGGTTTCTTCGGATCCTGTTTCCGCAACGATGCGCGTGTACTCTTCGATCAAATCTTCCGGACCCTGCCCGGGAAGAAATGTCACCGGATACACGTTATCGAGGTTTCCGAGGATCATGCTGGCGGTCTTTAAGAGCGCGGGTGCTGACTCCCCGTGTGCCGCCACGATGATAGTGACCATGATGGTCCTCTCGTTACTACAGAATGTGTGTTGTTTCCGTATTAAGGGTCTAAACCCTTTGAGAATATCACGGTCGGTAGCGGTTCTAAATATAGAGAAAAATATAGGAAAAAATACTTCTACATGAGAACCTCTCGGCACATAAATATAGTATATGTGACCTAAACTATGTCGTTCTTAAGGGCATGATCTAGAGGGTGGAGAGTGTGAAAGGTCATCAGTCGGACAGGGGTAAAAAGCTGTTATATGCTGTATTTTGATGCATTAATAGCGTATATTCTTATATTCCAATATAGGAATATATTGAGTTTTGGAAGGGCTTGTCGGGGGTAAGATGCATTCTGACTAAAAATTCTTGTGATTGTGAATAAAACATTAAAAATTCTGCGTTATTTACGATCAAGAGACTTTTTATTGTGCAGAGGTGATGATTTTAAATTCTAAGAACCCCACATCTCTTGGGCGAGACGGTCAATATGAATCGTCAAATATGTGAGCTCATCCTGGCGTAACGGCTGATTGAGCTGCATCTCTAATAGGAGAAGAACCTTTTGCGCGCATGCGAAGGCTTGGGGCGCATCCGTCCGAAGTGCCGCCAAAACACCGGGCTGAGTAATATGCCGTTGTTGTTTATTGCTCTCTCGATCGGCACGTACGAAGAGATAACGCAGATGGGTAATAAACCGCGCCGCCGACATGGAATTTGTGTCTATCGGCTTGCCATATGTCGCTCCGATAACATCAAAAACCTGAGCAAAAACCTCAGTCATGCGGAAAGCCCGCGACATATCGGCCGTCGCAAACTGGGCATTGACGAGATGTAACGCCAAAGGAATGGCTTCCTGCGGATCTAGGGTGAGATGCAAACGCTCATGTACCAAATCAAGTGCCTGGCGCCCGAACTCAACTTCACGCGGATACAGCAGGGTTACCTCTGGTGCGAGAGGATAATCAACCTGCAGTCCTTCGCGAGCGCGCGCAACAGCATAGTGCAGGTGGTCTGCGAAAGGAATGATGAAGGAGTTCGCGATTTTAATATCGGGGGTATTGCGAACCTTCGTTTCAAGTTCGGAGGCAATGGCAAGAATTTCCGGGGGGATCTCGGAGAGTGACCAACTGAGCCGTTCGGCGGAAATATCGTGCTCGGGAATGAACGTCTGCTCGACCTTACTCGGATCGACCAGATCGCCCTTGCGTTTGCCAAAAGCAAGTCCGCGCCCGATAACTACCGCCTCTTGCCCGTAGGAATCACGGGTGAGGGCGACATTATTGTTATAGATGCGGCTGATGCGCATGCATCCCTCCTTCCGTGTGGGCGGTATCGAATGCTTTCTCAAGATTTTACAGCCCCCTCGCGCCATTTACCGTGAGAAAGCGAATCTATGCGCTCTAGGCTTGCCGCCTTTTACCTCGATAAACATAAAATACGATTGCAGTCTTTCTAAAACATGAAGGATATATTCTGCATTTTATGGAGAGATGCCGATAGAATGAATAAGTCGGTGCTATAAACACCGTGCAATAATCACTGTTGAAAGAGACTTCTATGCATAACCCTCGTCGTCTAGCGATGCCGCTTTCCGCCGCTCTTGTGGCGGTGCTCGCATTGAGCGCCTGCTCCTCCTCGGTGAGCAGTGTGGCACCTTCGTCTTCCGCCGCCAGCTCGTCGAGTGCGAGCGCGTCTGCCTCGGAAACCGCATCGCCTAGTGCGTCAGCTTCCAGCAGCACCAGTGCCTCGGCTTCGGCAAGTTCGAGCGCTACCTCAAAAGCTTTGACCGATGATAATAAGGCCGGTAAGCCGCGGCCGACCTCGACATACGGAGACCCCTACCCTGGAGCGACAGTGCATGAGGACGGTTCATGGGAGTATAAGAGCGAGAGCTATACCATGACCACCAAAGCCGACGGCACCTGGGAGTGGACTAATAATAAAGGTGATAAAGCTAATCTGAATGCCGACGGCACCTGGGAAAGTTTTGACGCACAACGGAACGAGCGAGTTCACGTAAACCCCGATGGCAGCTGGATTCGAGTACGCGAGAGCGGCGATACGGATCTGACTAAAGGTGCTAGGGGCATGGAGGTTAAGGCCGATGGAACGTGGCGCAGCGTAGATTCGTACTCTACCCTTTACGGAACTGCCGACGGCAAGGTCTACCAAGAGAAACCAGGCCAAGAGAAACGCGAAGTTGGGAAAGAGCTTACCCCTACGACGGTTCCTGTAAACCCGATTGCATATGCTGAAGGCGGCGTAGGCGGCAATAGCGTTGTTCCTCTCAAACCGCGTACCCCGCTTAAACCAGGGGAGAAGGCTCAGTAACCCCGAACTTCTCTCTGTAGATTATGGTGGCGCATCCAGATTGTATGGTTGGATGCGCCACCTTTTTTGTGTCTAAAACACCCTTCTGCCTGGAGCTTTGCTGGAAGAAATATGGGAACGTACTCTATATTCGCTGAGTGTTGGAAGAAAGCGTGGGGTGTTAGCGGTATCGGGTCTGTTCAAGAACCATAGACTGAGGGCAAAGGTATTTTTAAACACCGCATAGACTACATAGCCGTAAGGAAACTTCCGATGAAGAATGATAATCACACTCGAGTATTTGGTCCCCTATCTGCCGGATGCGCCCTCATGCTGGCACTCAGTGCTTGCTCGACCTCTGTACAAGGAATCGGTTCGGAAGATTCTACTCATGGCGGTTCCGGCGCATCCTCTTCAGCTTCTGCAACGTCGCATGAGAAACAGATCGTGGGGCTTACTGACGATAATAAGGCCGGTACATCGCGCCCGCGCTCTGATCAGAAGCCTTTGGATTCAACGAAGAAGGTAAAGCTCAAGGACGACGGTTCGTGGACTGTCGAAGAAGATAACAATGGACGCACGGAATCGGTTTCGGTTAACGCCGATGGCACATTCCAGGTGAAGAATAAAAATTCGGAAGATTCTACGGAAGAATTTACCCTCAACGCCGATGGGTCCTGGGAGAAAATCGAAAAAGGTTCTTCCAGTGAACAAAAAACTCACGTTAATGCTGACGGCACGTGGACCATCGAGAAAAAATATGGGAGTGAGGAATCCCCAGAAAAAGCTGAGATGCGTTCCGACGGCAGCTGGGAATCTACCGAAAGGGCGAACGCGGTTATAACGGGAAAACCTGACGGTACGGCAATCAAAAAGAACACGAAGTTGGGGGAGGAGAAACCTCTTACGCCGCTAGAGTGGAAGATGGTCACAACCCCGAAAGATCATGATGAAGGCTCGATCGCCGATACCTATAAACTTGATGAGATCGTCCCTGAAAACGGTGTTATTCCGCTCAAGCCTCGTAAGTCTCTGCCCTTGGGAATGCCTGTTAAAGAGGCTGTTCCTGGAACCGATGAGTATAAGCATGCTACCGCCGAACTTGAGGGCATACTCCTGACGGATGAGAACAAAGCGGGCAAACCCCGACCACGTTCAGAGAGGAAAATCGATGATGATGCTATCGTCAGCCCGAATGGGGCATGGACTTGGCTGAGTAAAGGTTCAGCCATACGTGTTTCTGAAGACGGTACGTGGGATCAGAAGGACTCCGCAGAAACTGGCCGTGAAGGAAGTTCGCAGTTGTTCGCGGATGGTTCCTGGGAATCTAAAATAAAAATGGGCGATGGAGAAAACTTTGTTCACGTGAACCCCGATGGTAGTTGGACTTCAAAGGATTCCTTCCGAACGGTAGAGGTAAAAGCTGACGGGACGTGGCGCACCCAAACTGAGTACGACACCAAGTACAGCACCTCAGACGGTAAAGTCTTTCGGGAGAGTTCGGGTCGAAAGACCGAGCTCCCTTCGGGAGGACATGAAGTAAGCCATATTCAAGTTCCCCATGAACCGAGCCTCTCCTATTTAGAGGACGGCCCCGGCGGCGGAGGCGTTATTCCGTTGAAACCGCGTAAACCTCTTCAACCCGGTCAGCAAGCTGTGTCTTAAGGAAATTTTCGATGAAAAACACTAAGTTCACCCGCATCGTCGTTCCTCTTTCCACTGGATGCGCCCTCATGCTCGCGCTCAGCGCCTGTATGACTGTGGAACGAGCTCAGCCGAGTAAATCTGAGGGATCTTCCCCTGTCTCCTCTATATCTTCCTCTGCATCATCTTCTGCCTCACCCGAGTCTTCTTCCGCTTCCCCCACGACGAACCCAACAGAGGAGAAACAGAAGAATGAAGAACAGAGTCATGAGAAACAGATTGTGGGGCTTACTGACGATAATAAGGCTGGTAAACCCCGCCCGCGCGCTGAACAGAAGTCTCAGAGCTCGTTAGGAAAGAATGTAAAACTCAAGGACGACGGTTCGTGGACTGTTGAAGAAGGCAGCGGCCAGGATAAATTATCAGTTGTAGTTAATGTCGATGGTACATTCCATGTAAAGCGTGGAACGGGGTCTGACATATATCACGAAATGACGATTAACGCAGATGGATCTTGGGAGAGGATTGAAAAAGTTTCTTCTTCACAGACAAAAACTCGCGTTAATGCTGACGGCACGTGGAGTGTCGAGCGTAAGAGCGATTCATCTTCCCCAGACAATGTTGAGGCACATGCCGATGGCACGTGGAAGTCTAGCGGATACTCGGATAAGGTCATCACAGGAAACCCTGACGGTACAGCCGTGGAAAAGAATACAGAAACCGGGGAGGAAAAATCTATCACACATGGGGCGCAGAGTGGGGTTATAACTCCTAGGGAATACATGAATAGTATGTACGATATGGGGTTATATATTCCTCAAAATGGTGTTATTCCCCTGAAACCGCGTACGGCTCTGCCTTTGGGAATGCCTGTTAAAGAGGCTGTTCCTGGAACCGATGAGTATAAGCATGCTACCGCCGAACTTGAGGGCATACTCCTGACGGATGAGAACAAAGCGGGCAAACCCCGACCACGTTCAGAAAAAGACCCCTTCTTCGGTATGGCTAAGGTCAATCCGGATGGTTCGTGGAGCTGGGAATCGCGCGATGGTGACACGACAATACATGTTGCAGCAGACGGCACGTGGACGCAGAAAGATTCTGATAACTCCGGTAATTATGATAAAACTACTGTGTTGTATGCTGACGGTTCATGGGAAATCAAAAATAATACACGCAGCGACGGGGAAGATATTATTCACGTAAACCCTGACGGAAGTTGGCAGAGAAAAGACCGGGACCGAACAGAAGAAGTAAAATCTGATGGCACCTGGCGTACTCAAAACGCCTATGAAACTGTATACAGCACTCCGGACGGCAAAGTATATCGGGAATCGTCATCACGTAAGAGCGAGGTATCTTCGGTAGATAAAGAACGGTATATTTACGTTCCTCCTCAACCAGATTTACTGATTGGTGGAGGTGATGGTCCCGGCGGGGGAGGGGTCATTCCGTTGACCCCGCGTCAGCCTCTGCAGCCCGGTCAGCAGGCTGTGTCTTAACGGAAAATGTTTGTGAAGAAGGTAGAGGGTGGCGCATCCAGATTGTATGGCTGGATGCGCCACCCTTTTGCGCACATCATCAAGGGCTCGGAGTTAAATAATATTTGCCTGAGAGTTAAATAATGATTCTGCACCCTTCAAAAAATTCCCTGGAATATAAGGGTAAAAATGGGTATTGGGTTAAATAATGGTTTGCGGGCTGTTAAATAATGGGCGCTAGAAGGTGTTCGTAGAAGGGTACCTGCGTTTGGTTCCTATGACCGGCAGAAGCGTGTCTTCGGTGGCGAAGACCTGAGGCGGGGTATATTTAATTCTGTAACTTCCCTCATAGTCACCGATAAGGACTTTTAATGCGTAGACTTTCTCTATTTTCTTTGGGCACTGCTCTGGTTTTTGCCCTGGGTGCGTGTTCATCAGGAACCGCATCTTCATTCAATAATTCCTCACCCCAAAGCTCGCATGCTGCGGCATCATCCTCCGGCTCGAACACCTCGTCTGCTGGGCAGCAGATTGAAGTATCTGAACTTTTGGAGCACCCGGAAAAGGCACGGGGTCTTGATTTTATGCGGGACGTTAAGTTTCCAATCACCTGCCCGAGCCACGAATCCGGCAAAAACCCAGACCTTGAAGCACTCAAGAAAAAGAGTATCAGCGAAAAAGAGATAGCACTGACTGACGATAACAAAGCAGGTAAGCCCCGCCCCAGATCCACCGAATCTGTGGACAGCAAAGATAAGAAATGGACCACTGTCAACGAATCCGATGGGTCATGGATCTACGATAAGCGCGGCGATGAACATGGGGAAGTCAAAGCTGATGGAACCTGGACCATGAAAACAAAGAGTCACAGCGCAGAACTGCATGCTGACGGTTCCTGGCAGGAAATCACCGAAGCTAATTACGGGTATGGAACCCGACAAGAAACATACGTTAACGCGGACGGCACCTATCGGTATATTAAAGACCGGGAAGTAAAAGTCATGACCTGCTCTAACGGCTCATGGATTGAAATATTTCCCCAAGAGATACGGGTGGGCGACCGGGATAAAGAAATACTCACCGAGATCACTGATCGAGGAGAGATTCGGGATGAAGACTTCTCGGATGCCCAAACAGCCACGCCATCCCGTGTTAACGGATATGGCTCTCCCGGCGGCGGCGGTGTTGTGCCGCTTCAGGCTCGTACAGTAGTACCAAGCGGTATTCGCCTCTAAATAATTCCTCATAATGTGGGTGACGTGGATTAACGCGCGTCACCCACTTTTGTGGGCATCCTTGTACTGGCGGGTTAGGAATACTGTGTGCAGGCTGTGTGCGGGGCATGTATATTTTATGTTCTGCTCGAAAAGCAGCCGCTAAACCTACACAGGCGTTTAAATACCGCTACCCTTAACACTATGAGCAGCAAAGCAACCGAAATCGCTAAAAACCTGCCGACCCTCGAACATCCAGACGGCAGCCCCATTCGTGCCCTAGTGGTCGATGATGAGGAGATGCTCAAAGAACTCGTCAGCATGGGCCTGAAGATGATCGGGTGGGAGGTGCAGTCGGCTGGTGATGGACCCGCAGCCTTAGCTATTGCCCGCGATTGGCGCCCCGATGTGCTGGTGCTTGATATTATGATGCCCGGTTTCGACGGCCTGGAACTGTTGGACCGCATCCGGAAGTTTTATCCCGAAGTGCCTTGCCTTTTCTTGACCGCGAAAGATTCGGTGGATAACCGCATCGAAGGACTTGCCGCCGGTGCCGACGACTATGTGACCAAGCCGTTTTCGATGGAAGAGGTTATGATTCGTCTGCACCGACTGGTGCAGCGTTCGGGTGTTGCCGCTATTGACGATGCTGAACTCGTTGTGGGGGATTTGGTGCTCAACCAAGATACCCGCGAAGTTACCCGTGGAGGTGAACCTATCGCTCTCACGGCAACCCAATTCGACCTGCTGCGGTATCTGATGGAAAATGCGAAGCGCGTGGTCTCTAAAAGCCAGATTTTGGATAATGTCTGGAATTACGATTTTGGTGGTCAGGCGAATATTGTGGAACTTTATATTTCGTATCTACGGAAGAAAATTGATGTGGGTCGTGAACCTATGATCCATACGGTACGCGGTGCTGGCTATGTAATTCGACCGGCAGTTTAAGCCTCTGATTATGTAAAACACCTAGTCAAGGTGTATATATTCTTATATTCCGATTTAGTAATATATCCTGGAAGGGGTGAAGTCTGTGACCATTGTGGAAGCTCCCAGTGTTCCCGAGACACAGCCCCCACAGGGTAGTCGAAAAAAACGGGATAAAACCGCCATACGCCCAATGCCGCATCTGCGCAGGCGGCTTATTCTTATTCTTGTTTCGGCTCTAGGAATTGCCTGTTTTATTACCAGTGTCTCAACCTATGCCACACTGCAGAACTCTCTGCGGGCGCAAATTGGCAGTACCCTCAAAGAAACTGCGAATCGCGCTGCCAATCCCAATAATTCTCCCAGTGGTCATGGTTTTGAATGCCTCGATAAATCTAATCCGAAAAACCCTCTTTATACGCCGGGCCAGGGTGCCGGAACCATTAATCTTTGCGTCGATCGACAGGGTGAATATAAATTCTCGGGGTATTTGAGTGCCGACGGCAGTATCAAGGAGCTCAGTGACAAAGACCGCGCGACTCTGAATGCTCTTCGAGGCACTGCAAATCAAGATAGCCAGCTTACCGAAGTGGACCTTGACGTTGGTAAATACATGGTGAAGGTTTCCTCACCAGGGCCTTCTTCAGACGCGCTTATCACCGGTGTGCCGCTGGGGGCAATGTATCAGACCCTTACCATGCTCTCTATCACAATGGGTATTGGGTCGGTTGCCGTGATGATCGGTACCGGCTTTTTGGGTTCGTTCGTAATTCGCAGAACGATGAAGCCCTTAGAGCGTGTCTCCGGTGTGGCGACTGAGGTGGCGCGCCTCAATCTGGAATCTGACACTATTGCTCCCGAAGTGCGTGTGACCCCCAAGGATGCGAACCCCCGCACTGAAGTGGGGTCTGTGGGGTATGCGCTCAATCAGCTTCTTGATAACGTGAGTTCGGCTCTTGACGTGCGTGAACGTACCGAAAAGCAGATACGTGCCTTCATTGCGGATGCATCCCATGAGCTGCGCACCCCGCTGGCTGCCATTAAGGGCTATTCCGATATGCTGCGGTGGACGGAGCCTCTCGCCGACGGCGGGCAGTCCTCGCTTGCACGCATCGATTCGCAGACCGAACGAATGTCGCGTCTTGTGGAAGACCTGCTGTTGCTGGCGCGCCTGGATGAAGGGCGTGAACCGAAGTTTGAGAACATCGACCTAACCGAGCTGCTTGTCGAGAGCGTTTCGGATATGCAGGCGGCGGCACGCGACCATATCTGGCGCATGGATGTGCCGGATGAACCGGTTGAGATGATCGCGGATCGCTCGCAGATTCAGCAGGTTATTTTGAATCTGCTCTCTAATGCGCGCAAACATACGGATGAAGGTACGACCGTTATTGCCGGGCTGCGGGTATCTGCGGATCGGCGTGAAGCGCTTATGACCATTGTGGATAATGGTCCCGGAATTGACCCAGAGTTTGCGCCCAAGATTTTTGACCGGTTCGCGCGGGCAGACAAGGCGCGTTCGGGTTCTGACGGGACGACTGGCCTTGGGTTGGCAATCGTGCAGGCGATCGTGCAGGTACACGGCGGGCTGATTTCTGTGCGAAGTCGCCCCGGACGAACCGAATTTTCGGTACGTCTTCCGCTTATCCGGCAGGGGGTTTCGGTCTCATAGACCGCTTGATTTGGGGCTTTCTGGCGAGCAGAGACTTTTCAAACAATATGCACTGAGTGCAGAAATATGTCTGAGTTCACACAAAAAATAGTTGCACTTGGTGCAATATTGCACTTAGTGTAATAACTGTGTGTATTGCCCAAAAGATTGTAGATAAACGCTCCGTGCGTAAAGCCGAGAACCGCATCGCCATTATGGATGCGGCAGAAAAACTTGTGCTCGCAGGCGGTCTTAAGGCACTCACGGCGGATGCGCTCGCCAAAGAATCCAGTGTATCCAGGCGTACCATCTTCAACCATTTTTCCTCGGTTGAAGCCGTCGTCGTTGAACGCCTGAACGAGTATCTGCGCCGTATTTTTGAGGTCATCCCCGACTTTTGCACCCCCAGAGGAGCGCATCCCGAGCGGGATATGCTCAACGGTGTGCGTGCCGCATTCACCACCGAACGCCTTGCCGAGCACGTAGAACCCCACGCTCGGCTGCTGTTCGCCCTTCACGACTACGCTCTCGATAATAAGTTCAATGAGTACAGCTCAACCTCCTATTTGAACTCCATTGAGATGGTCATTGACAAGCTGTGGCAGGAGAGACAGGACATACCGCGGATGCGCATCGCAATCTTCGGGAACCTCATTGCCTCTGCCATCTGCGAGGGAATCGCGGCCTCCTTCTACGACGCCGAAGGTAACCCACAGCCGCCCGAAAATGCCGAAAAAATGCGGAAAAACATAAAACACTGTCTTGACTATGTCGAAGAGCTAATCGACGGCAAATACGCACACCATTACTCAACCGATACAGAGACATTTGAGGAGAACCATAGTGGCTAAGTGGCTATATTCCATAGGTAGCTTTGCCGCACGCAGGGCGTGGGCGGTTATTGCTATCTGGGTGCTTGTTATTGCCGGTGTTGCCGGTAGCTATAGCGCATTCCACGGGCAGCTGAAGACCACCCTTACGATGCCCGGAACCGAAACCCAGCGTCTTACCGACGAGCTTGCTCAGCGATTCCCTGATGCTAACCGTGGCACCGGGCAGATTATCGTTAAAACTGGTGATGGTTCAGCTATTACTGAGGAACAGAAACAGGCATTTGTAGATGAGCTGAATAGTCTTAAAGGAGATATTTCAGCTGTTGACGGTGTTCTTGATCCTTTTGCTACTGAACAGCAGATAGCTGATGGTAAGAAACAGCTTGAAGAGAGTAAGCCTCAACTGGAGGCAGCACCACAACAAATTGCCGACGGTAAGAAACAGCTTGAAGACGGCCAGAAGCAACTGGATGATGGTAAGGCGCAACTTGAAGGAGCACAAAAACAACTCGATGAAGCACGTGAACAAGCTCAAGCATCTGGCGCTTTGGAATCAATGCGTGAGCAGCTGGGCTCACAACAGGGACAGCTGGATGCGCAGCGGACCCAGATAAACGAAACTCAAAAAGAGCTGGATGGTAAAGCCTCTGAGCTAGCAGAAGCTGAAAAGAACCTTCCTAATCAGCAAGAAGAATTTGCTCGTAAGTCTGCGCTCCTTGATTTAATGAGCGGCGCTCGTATGGTTTCTGAAGATGGGTCTACCGCAGCCGCCGGAGTCTTCTTTAAAATGCAAAATTCGGAGATTCCCCAGGCTGAAAAAGATAAACTGATGGAAAAGGTCCGTGCTGCGGATTTAAAGGGGCTTGTCGTTAACTTTGACCAACGCATTGCTGAATCTCCCGATGTTGGTATGGGTATTGGTGAGATCATCGGTATTGCAGTGGCACTCATTACGCTTATCGTTATGCTCGGTACTCTTATTGCCGCCGGGCTACCTATCATCATGGCGCTGGTGGGCGTAATTATAGGTATTCTGGGAACCCTTTCATTCTCCACCCTAGTCGATATGAGCTCAACCACCTATATGCTGGGCATGATGCTTGGTCTTGCGGTGGGCATCGACTACTCGCTGTTTATCCTCAACAGGCACCGGTCTAACCTGATGGACGGCATGCCGCTGCGGAAATCTATTGCGATTGCTAACGGCACCAGCGGTAACGCGGTGGTATTTGCGGGCGCAACCGTGATTATCGCCCTGCTCGCTCTGAATGTCACCGGCATCCCCTTCCTAGGGTACATGGGCGACGCTGCGGCACTGTGCGTATTCGTGGCCGTGTTGATTTCGGTGACCTTAACCCCCCGCTATGCTCTCGCTGATCGGTCGCAAGGTCATGTCGAAGAAGGCATGGGCATCCGTCAATACTCCCGAGAAGATCACCGCACATCACGCCGAGAAGGAAAAGCGCGAGGCTACTCCACACGGTTGGCTGCGCATCGTGCTCGCTAAACCTGTGGTTACCATTCTGCTCTGTGTGGCGGCACTGGGGGCTATCGCTATTCCCATGGGTCAGATGCGCATGGGTCTTCCCTCAGCAGAAAGTTCTCCGGTTGAGAGCACTGAGTATCAGGCATACCAGATTGTTAAGGATAAATTTGGTGAAGGTCTGAGTGGTCCTGTGGTTGCAGTGGCACATACTCCTGCTGGGATGACAGATGCTCAGGTTGAACAGGCACAGGTTGATATTGCTCGTGCAATTCAGGCGAAAGATCCTGAAAATGTAAAGACAGCAGTTCCTATGGGGCAAACTGATGATCACACCCTGCAGATATTCCAAGTGATCCCCAAACATGGGCCGAGCTCGGTTGAAACCGTGAACTTGGTTGAGCAGCTGCGCCAGGTGGACGTCAATGTGCAGGGCACCGATGTGCGTCTGGGCGTGACCGGACTGACTGGCGGCAACATCGATATCTCCAATACACTGGCGCAAAAATTGCCGCTGTATTTGGCAGTCGTCATGGGCCTTTCGTTTATCGTGCTGATTCTCGTGTTCCGTTCGATTCTGGTGCCGCTGGTTGCTTCGATCGGGTTCCTCTTCTCGATTCTGGCAAGCTTCGGTGCCGTGGTTGCGGTTTACCAGATGGGCTTCATGGGGTCTCTCTTCGGGGTGCACGATCCCGGCCCGATCCTGGCGTTCCTGCCCACCCTGATGATCGGTATCCTCTTCGGCCTGGCGATGGACTACCAGGTGTTCCTGGTCTCCGGCATGCGTGAAGCATATGTGCACGGTAAAGACGCGAAGACCGCCGTCGTCGCTGGGTACAACCATGCGGTACGTGTGGTGGTTGCCGCGATGATCATCATGATCTCGGTGTTCGGCGGGTTTATCTTCGCCGAATCTTCAATGATTCGCCCCATCGGCTTCGGTCTTGCCTTCGGTGTGCTGGTTGATGCCTTCGTGGTTCGCATGACTATAACACCAGCGATTATGTCTCTATTGGGAGAGAAGGCATGGTGGATGCCGAAGTGGCTCGATAAGCTCGTTCCGAATATGGATGTGGAAGGCGCAACCCTTCTGGAAGAGCTGGAGCATAAAGACTCGACTAAAACCAGCGGTATTGCTGATTTAACTAGTGATATCGATGCATCAAACATTGAGACTCCCTGGGCGAAGAAGAAAACTGAATAACCGCTAGCTGATACCGCATACCGCGCGAGCAGGTCGTATTGTGCCGAGCAGGTAGGAAAATCCTACCTTGTCGGAGCAAAAAAAGACCTGCTCGCGCTTTTTAGGTGATGAGCGGTAGGCTACATAAACGTGCCCATTAACGTCTTTGTACTTCCGTGGTCTAAGGTGAAAGTAGGGGATCGCCGCGAGAACACGAGTTCTCACCCCGAGCGCATCGAAGGGGCGCACCGCACGATGGCAGAAAGACGAACGCTCGCCGCATACTTGAACCGCATACCCGCGCCGTTGCTGGTTTTCTTAGGAGGAGGCATAGGTGCCTTCTGTCGCATCCACACACCCGGCGGGGTGCTTGCTGCGAACCTGATCGGATCCTTCACCCTGGGGCTTCTGACTGCCCTGTGGGCATCGCACGCCCGCATACACGGTGAGGATGCGGTGCGCCCGTTCCGTTTCTTATTCGGTGCTGGCATGATGGGTGGATACACCACCTACTCGTCCATCGCGGCGGTTACCTCGCAGGCGGTATTTATTAATTACACGGTGCACGGGTGGTACGTTCTGCTCAGTCTTGCCGTGCTCTTTATCGGCGGTTTAGCGGCCGCAGGGTTGGGTCTTTTCATGGGCGGAAAAATTGCCGCCCGCTGGGAGGCACGCCATGCCAGCGCTCGGGAGGACTCATCGTGTTCTCGCTAACGGTCTTTCTGCTCGGCGGTTTAGGGGCAATGACCAGGTATTTTCTCGACGTCAAAATGTCGCCTCGTCTGCGCACCGAGCGCTCCATCATCAGCCCCGTATTCGTGATTAACCTGGTGGGGTCATTTCTCTACGGACTGTTGATTATGCCGGTCGCCAACCCGAACGCGCTCGATATTCACTACGGTGCCTCTGGATCCGTTATCTTCTGGTGCACCGCCGTCACCACCGGCCTGCTCGGCGGGTTCACCACCTTCTCCACCGCGATGGTCGAAGCGCTTACGGCACGCCGCGAAGGCAAACGGGCCAAATTCCTGATGCTCTGGCTCGTGCAGGTTATCGGGGCAGTTCTCGCGGCGCTCGCGGGCACGCTCTGCTTCGTTTTGCTGCTGGGGGACGACGTAGCACCCATCATCCCTATCGATATTTTCTTCTAGAGAATCAGAATTTTGAGTAGAATCTTTCTACTTAGCATGCTATAAACTCCTGTGCAGGCTGACTCCAGATATCTGAAGAAGTTCCACCTCATAGAAACTCTTGGTTTAGTAACTCACTAAACAAATAGGTAGAGGTCAACCAGTAGAGTAACTGATACATACTGTGGTGCATGAGCTATTTTAATGAGAAAGATACCCCAGATAAATAGCTAACTCTTTCTTTATGTATAATCCTCTATTTTGCTCAGTATACCTATCCTGCATATTGTTCAATTTTGGTAAAATATAAATTTTACGTATAAAATATTTAAAATATTTATTTTCTTTATTATAGAAACTTGTTCTATGTATACCCTAGACATCTTTGAAGCTTGATGATACTAGTTATATTTTATGGATCCTCTTGGTGTAAAAAATTTACTGCAGGATATTAAAGTTCCCTTGCTTCGTGAGTTATTTAAGGTATGCTCTTAATTGAGATCTAGAGTTTGTATTGAAAATAACCATCAGTGATTCAAGCAACATTTATATATGGAGGTTTTCTATATAAATGTCTACAAAGTTTGAGTTTTAAGTGCGTGCAAGGAGGTTTCTGTGAGAGGTTATATTAGAAATATTTTGCTTTCGGAGCCCCATGCTTCTATGGTAGGTGAGTTGAATATAAAATCGAACATTGATTTTTCAGTGTTCATATATTTCTATTTTTACGTTTCTAGATCTGAAGCGGATATTAATTTTACATATAAAAAGTTTACATGTAGATATTTAATTTTGTTGGTAACATTTTTCGGTGATAGTGGCAGAAGGGTTCCGCTTGAAAATTTTGTCCCATACTACAGATGTGCCGTATATATATCGTACTTTGAAAATCATTCTTCCTGTTTCCATAAGAGACTAGATCATATTTGTGATGCGAAAAGCCTACGCCTGCGTAAATTTACGCAACCCAGTAGTGGACACTCTGTGATAAAGAATTCCCTTGTATGGGCGTTTAAGAATCGTCCCCAACCGTATCCTCCTTAGTATGTACATCGCACCCGGGGCGTGAATCGCAATTTTTGAATTGTGTACATGCTGCAAGCCTCTGGTATCAGATGATTACGATCTTATAACGCCGATAACCAAAAGGGGGACACCGTGGGTGTTTTAACCCTACCCGTTGAGGACAATGTGAAGAACCAAATTTACTCCTCTAGAACGTTCACTCAGCATATTCTTGCAAAGCTTGATCAGCAAGCTACCGAAAGTTGGATAGAGTTTTGGAACGGTCCAACAGAACAGATTCGGTGGAACTATGCAGAACTATCAGAAGATGCTCGCCGCATCGCAGTTTGGATAACTGAAAAAGGCTATCGTCCAGGCACTACGGTAGTATTAGCTTTTAGCCCAGGCATAAATTTTATTCGCGCAGTTTTGGGAGCACTGCATGCAGGTTTAGCAATTGCGCCTATTCCGCTTGTTGTAGCCGATGATGAGCACTCTGCACGGCGTCTGCAGCTCATTTTGGAAGAGTCTCCAGGAGGATTTATTCTCTGTGATAAACCTGGATGGGAAACCTGCTTAATGGCTAATGTTGATAATGTGGCTTGGTGTCTTCCTGAGCCCAATACGATATCTAAAATTTCGGCAGATACATGGCGTATGCCCAACACGGAACCAGATGACCTTGTAATTCTGCAATACACTTCAGGGTCTACTGGAAATCCAAAAGGTGTTGAGATTACACAACGGAATCTCCTTGAAAATCAAGCTTCAATACTCGAAATAACTAAAGCAGATGTATCAGATGTAGCTGTTGGGTGGCTGCCTCATTATCATGATATGGGGCTCATCGGCATGTTTCTCCACCCCCTGACTGTGGGGTGCTCTCTTGTTTTCACCTCACCCGCACAGTTTCTCAGGCGTCCTTATCTCTGGCTCAAGATGATTTCTGAACGTCGTGCGACGATGACTGTAGGACCAGACTTTGCTTATGCTTTTGTCCCGCGGCTTACACATCCGGCACAGGTTAAGGGGTTAGATCTCTCTTCGTTAAAAATCGCTATTACAGGATCTGAGCCCGTACGGTGGGAATCAATGTGTGTTTTTGATGAATTGGCTTCACCGCTGGGTTTCAGATTTGCATCATTCCGACCTGCATACGGTATGGCAGAAACTACTCTCCTTATTACAGGGGACGAGCCTGATGGATACCCGCGAATACTTAAAGCAGACCGCGATCAACTTTCAGAAGGCCAGGTTAGACCTGCTGAAGCAGGGCATGATGCTACTACGCTTGTTTCCTGCGGGGTTCCTGCTTCACAGGCGGATGTGCGTATAGTTTCTTCCGATACAGGGGAGGAAGTTGCGGAGGGTACCGTCGGTGAAATTCTGGTTCGAGGGCCTTGGGTATCACGAGGATACCGTGGCAGGGAGCGTACAACACAGGATTTCGCTGCACGGATTGATGGTATAGATGCAGACTATCTGCGGACAGGTGATCTTGGGACATTTATCGATGACAGGTTATTTGTTACGGGTCGTGCGAAGGAAGTCATTATTCTGCGTGGCCGCAATATCTTCCCACAGGACGTAGAACAAAGTGCCTTAGACGCTATCGGCTCAGGAGCATCTGGTACCGCTGCAGCTTTTGAACTGGATGATGGTATAGGAATTGTTATCGAGTTAACTCCAGAAAAACTGCGAGAGAACACAGAGCCTTTACGCCAAGAACTTGCCCAAGTATTACGGGATCGTTTTGGCGTTGGCAACGTAACTATCAAATTTGGTCGCCGTGGGTCTCTGCCCAAAACAAGTTCAGGCAAGGTTCAGCGCGGGAAAGTACGCGAATCCATGGCAGCAGGAGATAGAGGAGAAAAATGAGTACAAAGCGACAGCAAAGCTTTGCATGTGAGATTGAAGATGCCTTGGGAAACCCTCGTGATGTAGATGCTCCTATCTCATTTGTCCGTAGCGTAGCTCTAGACCAGGAATCCCTGTTTCCGCATGAAGAATTTCAGGCAGTTGTTGCCGCAGGGCTTCAGAAGGGTTATGTACCCACTTCGCGTGGCGGAAAAACCGATGATTTTGCAGACGTAATGATGGCTGTACGAGCGGTCGCTCGGCGAGATCTTACAGCAGCTATAGGACACGGAAAGACCTTTCTGGGAGCGGTCTGCTCATGGGATTCGGCATCTGATGAGACAGCCGCGAGAGTCGCCGAGCATACATTAGCAGGCGAAAGTATCTCGTGGGGATTGACGGAACGTGGGCATGGTAGCGATCTGCTCTCAACATCCGTGATGGCACGTAAAACATCAGACGGCGGATGGGCGCTGAACGGTGAGAAGTGGATGATTAATAATGCTACACGGGGTCGCGCTTTGACGATTCTGGCGCGAACTGGTGACGAACCAGGGCCTCGTTCTCTGTCACTTTTCTACATGGATAAAGAAGAAGCTCAAGGGACATGGGAGTATCTTCCAAAAATCCAGACACATGGGATAAGAGGTGCAGACATCAGCGGTATTACCCTGCGCGATACTAAGATACCTCAAGGCAGACTTATTGGAGCACCGGGAGACGGTCTTGAGATCGTGCTCAGATGTTTACAGGTCACACGGCCTCTTTGCACTGCTCTCTCGCTGGGTGCGGCAGATTCAGGATTATCTGCGGCGCTTGAATTTGCAGCTGGTCGTAATACTATGGGCCATATATTACTAGATCTGCCCGCTGCCCAAGATCAGCTGGCCGATGTCGCAGTGGACCTAGCGATCGCTGAACTTATGTCGGTCATGGGTGCGCGTCATCTTCAACTCAATCCGTCTGAAGCCTCAGTGATAAGTCCCTCTGTGAAGTATCTCGTTCCGCATATTGTGGACGATATTATGGTGCGCATTACTCGGTTTATTGGTGCTCGTGCTGTCCTAGCCGATGGGCAACTTGGGCATGTCCAGAAAACCGTACGAGACAACCGAGTCGTCTCAATTTTTGATGGTAATTCGGTAGTAAACCTGCATTCCATTGTGCAACAGCTACCACGAGCTGTACGATACAAGGCACCTTTACCCGAAGCAACGCCTGAATCTTTGATCTCTGCTGAGAATAATACTCCACTTAATTATCAGCGTCTTATGTTAATGACCACAGGCGGAGCCACGATGTTCTCGTCCCTCACAGATAGCGCGAATCGTGCTTCTGACGCCTTAGACGGGACAGGGCGAGACATGGCAGTCATCTTAGTTAAACGAGCTGAAGCCCTAGCTGAAGAAGCAAAAGCAATGCGTCCTGTTCGAAACCCTGAGCCAGAAGGATTCCGTCTAGCACATGAATTCACCGTGCTTTTGGCGGCTTCAGCAGTTTTAGAAAAAGTAGCTACTTGCGAGAGCGAGAACCTATGGTCTGATCCAGGAATAGCCTCAATGGCCCTGAGAAGACTCATTAAAATGCTCAATCCTCAACGTGCATCGTTACCTCGGAAGCATCGGAATAAGACGAAGCGAGAAAGAGAATCCGCGTATCGCCTTCTTGATCAATGGCGACAGCTTTCTCCCGGATATTGTATATCGGCTTTTACACCACACATCAATGCTTAGGAGGTTACTCCATGACATCACGATCTACAGATAACAGACTTCTTAATTTGGAACATGTGCTAGGAAATCCTACTCAACCTGGAACATTCTCCTATGAAACCGTTCTAAACTTTGATAACGCTGGGCACCCCAACCCAGAAGGAGAAGAGATACTGATGAGTTGGGGAGCAAACGATGAGTTTGTGCCCCGTTCTCTTGGTGGACGCTGGGGATCAACCCGAGAGTTAGTTGAGCGGCTTATGCCTGTGTTCCGTCGCGACCCTAGCCTGGCCCTCAGCTTTGGCCTCACATCCCTTATGTCAGGTGTAAATGTGTGGACTGCTGGTTCTCCAGAGCAAAAAGCTAAGGTTGCAAAAACCCTTCTTAATAAGGGACGGATTGCTATTGGATTCCATGAGCTTGCACATGGTAATGACTTTTTACATAACGAATTTAGGCTTGAAACTAGTGATAACGTAGGTAGTCAGCTAGTTGGCAGTAAGGAAGTTATTAACAATATTGAGCGTGCAGAGCAGGTGCTATTTATGGCACGCTCAAGCGAATTGGACGGAGCTCGCTCTCATACCCTCGTTCTCACAGAGCGGCATGACCTAGATAAGAATGGTACCTTCCAAAATCGGTATACTACTTCAGGCATGCGAACAGTACTTTTGAATGGCATCCATTTAGACGGCATGAACGTCAAAGAAGAAGCGATTATTGGTCGCCGTGGTGAAGCTGTTGAAACCGCATTACGAGCGTTTCAGGTGACGCGCGCTGTTTTACCTGCTTTTGCTGTGGGAACACTTGATGCCTCCTTATACTTTGCGGTTGAGTATGCTTCCGATCGTAAACTCTACGGTGGTCGAGTCCTTGACCTCCCACATGCACGTGACCTCATAGCATCTGCATTTGCAGATTTAGTTATTGCAGATATTTTCGCAAATGCCGCTGTGCGATCCCTGCACGTTGACCCTAATGCATCCGGTCTTTTGTCTGCCGCATGCAAGGCATTAGTTCCGGATGTTTTAGAGGATGGGCTCTCTGCCTTGTCTGTACTTTTCGGATCAACCTTTTACGGACGAGTCTCCCCCTATGGAATCATTGAGAAATTCGTGCGGGACCTGAGAGTCCTTCCTATAGGACACGCAGGCGGTACATCATGCATTCTTGCTGTTTTGGGTGCACTGCCACGCTGGGCACGAGGGAAAATTCCAGATACGAATCGAGACCTCTTTGACGATAATGCCTGTGGAGATCTTGACTTCAAAACGTTGCGCCTCAGCCTGGGGGGACCTGATCCCCTTACACCCTGGTTATCTGACTCAGCAACTAAGGAAACTATCGCTCGTGTAACTCCCGACTGTGCAGAAGTTCTCACCTCTCTTGAGAAACGCTGGAACGAGCTGCGTAGTGAGATTACAGAACAACCATTGACCTCGTTCAGTGTCACAGCAAATAATGACATATTCGAGATGGCGCGAGAAGCCACCCTACTCATGGCAACAGGCGCTGTCATCGGCCAGTGGGCTACCTCAGAAGCACGCGAGGAGCCAGCATCCCTCGTATGGTTCGAACTATGCATTAGACGCCTCGCATACCGTCTTGGACTTGGTGCCCCAGAACCCCCAGCAGCTATACGGGAGTCGGCTGTCGAACGCCTCATCAAGAATTTCGAACAGCATCGCTCAATGCGGTTGAGCAACGAACCCATTTTCCCGCAAGAACACACTACTCTCACATAAGGAGCTATCATGACAAACTCGACACAGTACACCCAAAAAGATGTGGAAATTTGGCTTATCGACCGTGTTGCCACATATGGTAATAGGCCGAAAGAGGACATTTCCACCACTCGCCCTCTGGCTGAGCTAGGACTCGATTCAGTGTACGCACTTGCCCTCTGCGGTGAGATTGAGGATTCGTTCCAACTTGAGGTAGATCCAACTATCGCATGGGATCATCCAACCATTGAAGCACTCGCAGAAGAACTAGTTCAGAGGTTAAACCATGACTAAAACGGTTGATATCGCAATAGCCGGCCTTGATGGACGATTTCCTGGTGCGGATTCTCTAGATGAGCTGTGGCAGAGCCTTCTCGGCGGATCTTCTGCAATACGAGCTGTTGATGATCAGCGATGGGAACCTATCGATTCTGAAACTCCACGAGACAGAGCAGGACTGATGAAAGATCCAAGTTGTTTCGATGCAAGTTTCTTTGGAATCAGCCCTGCTGAGGCAGAAGCCATGGATCCTCAGCAGAGAATCTCGCTAGAGGTAGCGTGGAGAGCTGTAGAGGATGCGGGGGTAGACCCACACACTCTCGCTGGTCGCAGGGTTGGAGTTTACGTAGGAGTCATGGGTAATGAGTGGGGACAGATTACCCTTACAGATCCTAGTAGTATGACCCCCCAACTTGGTACTGGCAACGGATACTGCATGATTGCCAACCGAATTTCCTATGTACTTGGGGTGACTGGCCCTAGTATGGCTGTAGATTCTGCATGTTCGTCATCTCTGCTTGCGCTGCACAGTGCTCGCCGCGCGATTCAAGCAGGAGACTGTGACGAAGCCATCGTTGTGGGTGTAAACGTTATTATGACTCCGGCGATGCACAGATTCTACGCTATTGCAGGGATTGGGGCTGCTGATGGTGAATGTAAACCCTTTAGCCGCGAAGCAAACGGCATTGTGCGTGGTGAGGCAGTAGTCGCTGCGTATTTACGTCCGTGTCCGGTCGATGGTAGCAAAAAGGCATTACCTCGTATGCGCGCTATCATCCGAGGTAGTGCAGTAGACCATGATGGGCGCAGTAATGGTCTAACATCTCCTAACCGTCAAGCTCAATCTCAGGTAATAACTCGAGCCCTTGAAGATGGTGGAATTTCTGCGAAATCAATTTCTGCGGTGGAATGTCATGGAACAGGTACAATTCTTGGCGACATGATCGAAGCGAATGCTCTAGGAGATGTATTTTCCGGCAAACGCGATACTCCCTTATATATTGGTTCTGTCAAGGGGAATATTGGGCATGTTGAAGGCGCAGCAGGACTTGCAGGAGTTGCTAAGGCGGTTCTGAGTCTTGAAAAAAATATTCTGCCACCTAGCCGCCATGCTACGAAAGAAAATCCTGCACTGCGCTTACACGATAAGCAGATCCAACTTCTTAAAGAACCTACCCCTCTTACAGACCAACAGCCGCGTATTGGTGTAAGTAGCTTTGGGCTGGGAGGTGCTAACGCACATGTGGTTCTTGAGGCAGCGCCAAAGCCTCCGCATCATGATGAGACAAACGAACCACTTGTCATCCTGCTCGGTGCTCCGGATGATGAATCGTTACGCCGGAATGCAGCACATATCACTGACTATCTTCAAGAAACGTCATCATCAATACGTGATGTTTGTGCATCATTACGGCGCACCCAGTCGATGGGAGCTCACCGAGTTTCGGTGGTTGCAGAAGAACGGTCCTCACTTATTGATGCGCTATCGAATGTGGCACAGGGGGAAACCTCGCCAGCCGTGGCCTGGTCCTCGAAGAGAATGGACCGTGGGCAGTTTAGATCTGGATGGGTTTTCGCCGGGCAGGGAACAGAGTACGCAGGTATGACAAAGCATCTTGCTGAGACATCACCTACCTACGCAGCTCGTCTTGACGAAATATGTGGTCATATCTTGCCGGGTCTTCGAGACCTTATGCAAGGAAACGACGATGCGTGGACTCATGAGCCTCTATATGCCCAAGCGGCGGTTGTTGCCCATGAGCTTGCGATGTCCTTTGCTTTAAAAGATATGGGACACCAACCTACCTGGGTTGCGGGACATAGTCTTGGCGAAATTTCAGCTGCAGTTATCGCAGGGGTCATGGACCTCAAAACTGCAGGATCCCTAGTACGTGCACGAGGAGAGGCATGTGCCGCTATGAGTTCACATGGCGGTATGCTCGCTGTTGCTATGGGTGATCCTTCAGAATACCTGATGGAGTTCCCAGATGTTGAATTAGCTGTTCGTAATCGTAAAGATCGCTGTGTTCTTTCGGGCCCGAGGGAATCTTTACGTGCGCTGTCCGCACGGCTGAAAGAAGCGGGTATTCATAGCGTTGAGCTTGATAGCACGCGCGCTTTTCACTCCTCGCACGTTGATCCCGTTCTTCAAGATTTTGCGGAATCTATTGATGATTTAGAATTTGATTCGGTAACGCCCAAGGTTCCTTTCTATTCGTCTCGTCTTGGACGCTTTCTTGATGCTGACGACCGTCTTGATGCTGCCTACTGGATATGTCATCTGCGTGAACCGGTACAGTTCTATAAGCTCCCCGAGGTAGCACCAGTATCGGATCTCATCGTAGAAATTACGCCCCGTCCTGTTTTGGCAAGTTCGATCCGTACAGGTCGTTTGAGCGATACTCCAGTACTTACCCTTGGACGGGAAAGTGCGGGAGCTGATGACTTATACCGCGTCTTGGCTCGTGTCATGGTTGAGACAGGAGAAGTCGGCTGGAGCGATGAGAGAACTTCAGTCGAGGTTCCCGGATACGTCTTTGACACCTCGAAGCATTATTGGCGTACTGCTTCGTATGTGGGCCAGCGGCAAGGGAAAGAAGGAATAACAGCATCTCATGGGATCTCATCGGATACACTTTCTGAGATCTCAGACGATGATTTGAGCCAAGAACCTGCTTTCCTTAAAGAGTGGATACTCACCAATGTGGCTAAAATTAGCGGTCACCCTCCGGAAAAAGTGCATCTAACTTCCCGGCTCGCTGAGGATCTTTTCTTTGACTCTATTA
The DNA here is from genome assembly GCF_000164695.2 of Rothia dentocariosa ATCC 17931. Lineage (NCBI taxonomy): Bacteria > Bacillati > Actinomycetota > Actinomycetes > Micrococcales > Micrococcaceae > Rothia > Rothia dentocariosa. The sequence continues at coordinate 903,671 of NC_014643.1, read as the reverse complement.
TGGTAGTTCAGCTTGTGTCTATGGCAGATTCGGAATTTGGAATTGAGATCGATATTCGATTGTTGGTTGACCAAGCACAGACTCCGCAAGACCTCGTTACATATTTGCTTCGGGAACATCACGGTGAACTTAGAGCAAGCATGACGAGATAGAGGGGAAGAAAAATATCGGTTGGCATGGGAAAATGCATACCCGTGTCAACCGGTTTACCCCTTGAAAAGGTCATTGAGAAGGCGAAACACGATATGAACGTAGGGCTGGAAGAGGTTTCTTGTGTGTGCTGCCGAAAGTGGTGAGACCTGTTGAAAATCCTGCATGTTTCCGAAGAAATTGTGGTTGCGTGTGAAGATGAGGCGAAGGATCCTGCCAGCTGGGTGGAACATCGTGTGCTTTGTGAAGATAGAGAACGGTATTTAGGGATTATCTCAGAAAAAGCCAAGCATCAATTCGTTATCTCTCGTCAAGTTCTATACGAAGTTCTCAACCAGATTGGTGCTGAGGATGCGAAACTTGCACCATCTCGCCCTAATAAACGACCTGAGATACTGAACTCGAAAGATATTTGGGTGAGCGTTGCACATACCCCCGGACTTATGGTTGCGGCAGCAAGTCGTATAGGTCCAATTGGGGTTGATGTAGAGCTTCAAAATCGGGATCTCGAAGGGTATGGGATCGTTCAGCGATGCTATTCGATGACAGAGCAGAGGACAGTGGAATTGCTCCATGGTGAGGCACGACGTCATGAATTACTCGATATGTGGCTTGCGAAGGAAGCTATGAGTAAAGTCATGGGCACGGGTCTAGCCACCGATTTTCGTGAGTTTATACGCGATAAGTACTGTCTCAATAGCCTTGGGATCCGTGAATTAGTTTACTCAACTCAAGACATGTATAGGTTATGTTGGACTGTTCCGGAGCGTAGATAAGTATTCTGTCAAAGCCTAATTTAAGGCTTGGTATGAGTGATGGTACGTATGATATCTTCGGCTGCTGTAGGAGTCTCATGCAGATAGAAATGCCCACCATCATATGTTTTTAAATGAATAGAGTCTGCTATCTCACCCCAACCTCGAAGGAGCTCTACAGGTACAAAGGTATCCTCGGTCCCACCGTACAGGTTCAAGTGACCGGGGAAATACTTTCCCTGGCAGGCGGTTAATCGTCGGCTCAGCGTGAGATCATCTCGCAATAAGGGGAGAGCTCTTTGTAGCCACAGGGGGTTTGCAAGTTGTTTTTCGGTAGCACCTCCGAGAGTACTTAGGAGATGAAGTGCTTCCTCATCTGTAACTGCTTGGGCATCTATTGGCCGGTGAGTATTCTTAATTCCCGGTCGAGCAGCGGAAATGTGAACCGTTGTAGGGAGAGGTAGGCCATATTCTACCGCTGCGGAAACAGCATGAAAAGCGAGTTGCCCCCCAAGGCTGTGGCCAAAAAGATGAAAATCTCCGTTAACTTTCCCCCAGACTTCTTCCAAAATCCATTGAATTGCTTCTTTAGGAGATCTTATAATTTTTTCCTTGTATAGTTCTGCCCTTCCCGGCATTGAAGGAGTTATAACATTAACACCATTTATTTCCCCAATGTGCTTCCATGTATTAAAAGTAGATCCACTTCCGCCAGCGTGGTGCAAGCAAATTAGATTACTTCTCACGTTATTCACTGCGACCCTCCCAATACTTAGTGCATCAATTTACTTTGATAGTCAACCTTGCAAATTAATTTATGATTTATAGTTTAGTTAAATTTAATTTTTCACTTTTTTGACTGTTTTGTTGAGTCAAATGAGCTCTATAAAAATACTAGCAGTGTTTATGCACCTACGTGTTGGTTACTTGCCGCATAATCAAGTGTGATATATATCTTATTTTTGGTTTTGATTTTTATTGAAAAATGCTTGACATGACATAAATAAAAATTCTAGAATAATGAGTGTTCATTAATTTCTAGAATTTTTTAATGAAATTTTGACCCTTGCTATACTTAAAAGGAGCCAATGTGAAAGACGTAGAAAATTTTGATGTACTAATTGTGGGAGCAGGTCCAGTAGGACTTGTGGTAGCAAGCGAGCTGGCGAGAGCTGGTGTGACAGCCACGATCATTGATCGGCGAGAAAAATATACTCGGCATAGTAAAGCTAATGTTATTTGGCCGCGTTCTCTCGAACTTCTTGCTCGTCTTGGTCTGACTGACATTTTGGCGAGACAGGCACGCCAGGTGCAAGCGGGTAAATTTCATCGTGATGGCCAGGTTATTGCATCATATAATTTCTCAGACCTTGTGGACACTCCGTATCCTTTTGCTCTCACTATGCCGCAACCAGTAACGGAGACGGCTATTGAACAACATCTGCGACAGTCTGGTGTTTTTGTCGATCGAGGAACAGAACTTGTTGATCTCGAACAAAAAGATCATGCGGTTGAGGTAACACTTCGGCGTTCAGATGGTACGCTCGATCAGCGTCAATTTGCGTGGGTAATAGGCACTGACGGAAGCTCATCTACGGTTCGTGAGAAGTCTAATATCTCGTTCAACGGTGAAGTTGTCCCAGTTATTTTCACTCTTGTTGACGCTTATGCGAGTGGGTTACCGGCGAATGAGGCAGGCTATTATTTCGGGATGCGAGGGAGGTTGGCGATAGCTCCCATTGGTCCGGATCTTTTCCGGTTTGCGACTAGCGCATTTACACCTGAGAGTGTAGATTCTGTGACCGAAACACTACAAGATTTGCTTGAAGAAATGAATATATCAGGTCAAGTTAACCGTGTTCGGTATGCAGCGCAATTTCAGGCATCTGTGAAACAAGCTTCTACGTATAGGTCTGGACGAGTCCTCTTAGCGGGTGATGCCGCACATCTGAGTACTCCAGCATCGGGCCAGGGTATGAATACAGGGTTCCAGGATGCTGTCGCCTTGGGATGGCGTTTAGCTCATATCCTTTTGGGACACCTTGATCAAAGTTCCCTCGACGAGTATGACAAAGAGCGTCGCTCTCATGTGGATGGTGTTCTTGCTTGGACACGTGCTCAGACAGCGCAAGTCGATGAAAATGCTCAAGCGGAAGCTCCTGGTATGGGTATGCCCTCTCCACGACAGATGGCTCAGCTTGATGTTTGCTATGGGGAAGATGGTATTCGTATTCCCCCGCTGCCCGAGTCAGTTTTGCGTTATCGAGATGGATATGATCCTGCGGCTCCATCGGTTCTTTTGACACCGGGTGCTGTTTATTCCGCTGAACAATGGCGTCAAGAAGTAGCTCGCATTCGCTCAGTTGCTCCCGCTTACTTCCAGATTATTGACCTTGCAGATACTGCTTTAGAGCCGCGTTTTACCAGCATTATAGGGCAGGGCCGTGAGGCCTTTATAGTCCGTCCAGATCAACATCTCCAGCTTCGTCTTGATCCTTGTAATTTGTCTGCTGATACATTCACTGAACTGGGATGGAAGCGATAGAAAATAGGCTGTATCTGCGTTGTTATAGCATAGTAAGCCACAATTTATTTTCTGTCTTCAACTGTCTACTTGGAAAATGCAGTCAGTTAGATTTGGTTCCCAGAGTAGAAAGATACCGTTATGACGAATATAACTACGGCGGCAACGATTGACGAGGTTCTTGGAGAATCTTCATCTCGTTTTTTCGGTGCGATTTATCGCACCGCTCAGCAGGATATATCTGTTCAATTTACTCCAAGGTGGGATGGCTCATGGGGTATCTCTGGTAAGGCAAGCGTACATTATGTGACTTCCTGGGGAGAAAGACGGGGTAAGCAACGTATACCTCATTTGAGCACTATTGATGCTGTTCTCATGCTAGCTCAGCTTGGGAGAAAATTTTATGATGAGGCGTTTCAAGCTGGTTTCTGCTCTGAACTAGAAATAATCAACATTACGCATGTCATGGTTCGTGCGGGATCCGCACCCGATGAGGATCTTAACAATATGCCAGTCTCTGGCGAGCTGGCGATCGAAGATCGTGCAATCCAAGCTAGAGTGCAGATTGGCAACATGTACACAATAGCCGACTATCGAGTTGAAGCCGGTGAAAATCACGCCAACTCTGCGGCAATAATATCCGAAGCGACGCCTAAGATTGGGCTTACTGATGTGGTTATAGATCCAGCTGCGGGGCGTGCTACTGCCACCGTTGAAATAGCTGAACCTATTAATTCTCTGCCAGGAGAATCACTCCTTGTTGCGAATATTATTGCTTGTTCTCAGATTGGACAGGTTCTCATGGCAATGTTAGACGGAATCCCAAGAGAAAAGAGCAATACACTTTGGATGCGTAAGTATGAAGGTTGGGTCAGCGAAAGTTTAGGGGAAGATTCTTTTTTGAAGGCGGATGTGGTCTCTGACGAGCATCTGTTACTTCCTGTGAAAGAGGAGAAACTCAGTATCTATAACGGGCATGGTAGTGGATGCAACGTTGATTGCGAGTATTCCATAGCGCATGTTCTCCCGCATCAATAATCTCAAAGGAGTACCATGAAAATCCTTTTTTTCCGTCACGGCCAAACGCATTTGAACCGAGAGCAACGTTTGCAGGGCGTAAGTAACCCTCCATTAGATTCTGAGGGGAAAGACGCCGTGATAGAGTCTGCAAAAAAAATACCGCAAGGGGTATATGCACGGATCTATACTTCGCCGTTAGTTCGTGCCCAGCAGACTGCTGAACTGATCGAGAGCATCCTTAATATTCCTGTGCATGTTGATGAACGGCTTACTGAACGCAACCTGGGAAAATATGAAGGTTTGACTCAAAATGAAGCCATGGATCTAGTGCGTCAAGCTGGTGTAGATCCATTTTCCGCTACTTATCGGCCTCCGGAAGGAGGGGAATCTATCGCTGATATGATGCCTCGTACCAAGAGCTTCTTGGCACAACTCCACCAGCAAGGTGAACCTTCCATTGTTGTGGTGCATGGTGCATGGACGCAAGCAGCAGCGGCTGTAAGCAACAAGTCTCACCAGTCTGTAGGAACCGCAGAATTTTATGAATTTGAGAAGTAGTAAGTTTACTTTGGTTATAACTCTGCAAATAAAAAAACTCTAGTGTCGTAGTATATTTCACTCTTAGGTAATTCCTATATTCTGACATGCTGTAGATGCGGTACAGTCTAAGATTGTTCAAAAAACTATGGAAGGGAAAAGTTATGGCTACTCTTATAACTGGTGCATCCTCAGGTATTGGCGAGGAATTTACTCGTCGTTATGCTGCTCAGAAGCATGATCTTGTTCTGGTGGCGCGTAATAAAGATAAGCTCAACGCTCTTGCGGATGAGATGCGTACCAAACACGAAATTGAGGTAACTACCATCCCGCTTGATCTTTCTGAGTTCGATGCTGCCGAACGCTTGTGGAATGAGACTACTAGGGCGGGCCTAGAAATTGATGTACTTGTGAATAACGCTGGATTTGGTACCCAATGTGATGTTGCGGATGACGATCCTGAACGTTTGGAAAAAGAAGTACGTTTGAACTGTTTAGCGGTTGTAGGGATCACGGCACGGTACCTATCGACGATGCGTGAACGGCACCATGGAACTATTATCAATATTTCTTCAACTGCTGCTTTTCAACCTATGCCACATATGGCAGTCTATGGTGCTACGAAATCTTTTGTACTATCTTTCACAGAGGCACTCTGGCGTGAAACAAAAAATGATGGTATCCGAGTACTTGCTGTGTGCCCCGGGTCCACAGATACTTCATTTTTTGAGAGCCCTGACGGCGGTATTGTCGTCGGTAAGGTCGGCAAGTTGCGATCCACAAAACAGGTTCTTGATAACACGATGCGCGCCCTTAAGACTAATAAGCCCAGTTTTGTGGATGGGCTACAAAATGCTTTTGTAGCACGAGTTGTTACACGAGTAATTCCCACACGTATTATGTTAGAAGCTGTTGAAAGGATTTTCCGTCGCTAGCGCGAAATTGGGGCAGAGTCGTCTCTGCTGTACGTATCGGGGGTACTTCACACATAACGAGTGTGAAGTACCCCCGATACATGTTGATAAAATACTTTAGAATAAAACTCACTATAGAGGTTTATGGTTTTATAAATTAGGATGCTAATTTACTTCTGGAACTAAACAGTTCTAAGAGTGACGGGATTTACCTTTGAAGAGGATAGACAATTAATGTGCTTACGAGAGCACTGAATAGTGTGGGGTGCAGCACAGGTGAGGGGCGCATTCGGCGGCGTGTGAAGCTCCGGTTCTTGGATGTTGCCCCAATAGCTTTACACTGGTGGTAGGCGAGTTTTTACCACTCACGGCTTGCCTATAGACGCTGTACATTATTGACGAGGAATGTGGATGAGGAAACTACTATCGGAGCAGATGGGGACGGTTAGTCTTGAAATCATCTGCGCTACCCTCGCTCTTTTTGCCCTCGGTTTTCTTCTGATGAGAACGCGCGCTCGCCGCGCGGGATCGTCGCTGACAGCCCGGCACTATATCATCACCGGCATATTTTCACTATTCTTGGCGGTGGTTTTGGTTCTGACCCTCACCCCCATCGGGGTGGATGATGGAAAATGCCACTCAGAGCTATACTATCCACGCCTCTATGCTGGCTGGAGCTGGATTCAAGCATTCCAGATGCTGCAAACCCCGGGAACCGGCGGCGCGACCTCGCGGGCATTCGCCCAACTCTTCTTTAACATCGGCCTGTTTATTCCTATAGGGCTGTTTACCGCCGGATGCCTGCGCTGGGGTCTGCGTGCCTCAGCCTTGGCAGGTTTCGGGCTGTCTCTCTTCATCGAACTGAGCCAGCTGAGCGGCAACTGGGGCTTGGTGCCCTGCGCATACCGCACTTTCGACGTGGACGATATTATCAACAACACCGTCGGCGCCCTGATCGGTGCGCTCCTTGTGCTTGTGTGGCGTCGGATCCGCCGTCGGATGCGCTACCGCCACCTGCCGGATCATATCGGGTAAGGGTACATCGAGAATCTGGGAGTGAAAAGTTGCAGTCGCTGAGGGACGTTATTCCGAGCGTGCGAGGCACCTAATAACGTTCCGAAGCTGACGAGGTAACGAGTCAGAAGGACACGTTCCCGCTGCAACTTTTCGCTCCCGAACTTAGTCTGAGCCTACTGCTGATAGGTTCGCTTCTCGATAATCGGGATGGAACCGGTCGCGGTGTAGGTCGCCGCAGCCCTCGCCGCCGTCGCCTGGGTGTCTTCGCCTTGTGGAATCACCTCGGCGCTGGGTGCGCGGTACAGGTGGCTATTTGCCCAATACGCGAACCCTAAAAGCGCGATGGCGCATGCCGACGAGATGACAACCCAGAGAGTGAACTCACTCTCGTAATAGAGTTTGAAGAATGCTCCTCCCATAAAACCGCCCACAAGCGGGGCAAAGACGGGAACCCACGAATAGAACCAGCGTGAGGCTCCTTTATTGTGAATGGGCAGCAGAGCGTGCATAATGCGCGGCCCCAGATCGCGCGCTGGGTTTAGGGCGTAACCGGTCTGCCCGCCTAGCCCGACCACGAGCACAGCCACCATGAAGCCGAAGGCGAGGGGTTTGAGCACATCGTTGAGGTTCAGGGAGAGTTCCACACCGCCGGTGGTAATCGTGGGCTTGAAGTTCACGCCGGTGTACAGCGCCGAGAAGACGAGCATGAACGTGCCAATAATTTCAGAGAGCGCGTTCGTGAAGTAGTTGTGAATGGCGGGAACTGTGGAGAACACGCCGAGCTTAATTTTCTGATCGGCGGTGGCCTTCCAATGCGGCAGGTAGTTCAGGTACACCAGCCCTGCGCCTGCCATGGCTCCAAGAAGCTGGGCGATCACATACCCGGGAACCTTAGCCCAATCAAATTCGCCAAAAGCCGCCAACCCTACCGAGACCGCGGGGTTCAGATGCCCGCCGGAATACGGGTGTGAGGCGTAGACACCGAAGGCTACGGCAAAACCCCAGCCGAAGGCGATAGTGAAGAAGTTATCGCCGTGCCCTTTGGAGCGTCGCAGCTCGACGGTGGCGATGGCGCCGCATCCGATAGTGCACATGATGAGTGTACCTAGGAATTCGGCGAGGTAGGGGCTGATGGTGTGCACGGAACCCTCCGCTTGTGTTTATGTTGGAATATTTGGTTTTATATGTGTTTCTATAAGACGTGATGAAGCTCGAAATAGCAATACTTTGGGATAAAGTAACCCAAAGACATAAGCGGTATTCGTGGGTTTATGTGGAAAAGTGGGGCGTACATCACGTGTGACAGTCCAGGGTTTGGAGGCGAATCACGCGTGTTTAAGCGGCACGGATGTTGATGCGGATATGCTTGCCGATGCGGCGCTGGTTATAAGGGGTGGCTTAACCCGAGCATCAGGGGAAACTTGCTTGAGGGCGCCCGGGGCAGTTCATTACGGTGGCGTTGAAGGAGTATATGCAGATTGGAGTATTTACCATGAGTCAGCGACTTCCGGCAGAAGAACTACAGGGCATTCCCGGCGGTACTCTCATCACCGAAACCCCCGAAGAAGGGCGGCAGTTGGCGATGCTTATCGCGCGGCATACCATCCACCAGATTCAGCCTAACCCGGATGCTCTCAAAGCGGGGCGCCCGGAATACGCGGTAGACCCGGACTCGCTGACAGCTGCGGCGCAGGTGGTAGCCATCGAGTTCCAGACCATCGCGGCAGCCAACAATTACTGGCGCTAACCCTCACCTGGATTTACCGATAAAAAGTGCCTTTGTGTGAATAAAGCGGGTTTTAACGCTTTATTCACACAAAGGCACTTTTTATGCGGGATGCTAGAGAATAGAAAATAAGGATGCACGGCACATGGAACCCTCTTCCATATTCGCGTCCTGACTAGCTATAAAAATCAGGAGAAACAGGTGAGCACCACATATACCGCACGTCGGATCGTCTGGTCGAGCAAATCCCTAATACCCATGGCGCTCGCCATGATTGCCGCCGGATTTGATTTCTATGTGCCGGTCAGCGCGTTCTTCTTGGAAAGCCGTGGGTTATCGCTTACCGATATTTTCATGCTGGAAAGTGTTTTGGTCGCTAGTATTTTGGTGGCTGAAATTCCTGCCGGGATTATTGGCGACCGTTTCGACCGCCGGAGACTTGTATGTGCCGGTTTTGTGTTCAACGCGATTGCTGAGATTCTTTTTGCAGCTGGCACAAATTTCTCCATTTATGCTCTTTCGTTTGTGATGAGTGGGCTGAGCATTGCCATGCTTACGGGGGTGCAAGACGCCTATATTTATGATTCCCTTGGTGATGATGCTGATGCGAAAGCGGTTGGCGCGTGGGGGCATCTTAGTGCCCTGATGCTCACCGCGGGGGTAACAGGTTCCGTGGTGGGTTCTGCGTTGGGGTCCGTCGATATTTCACTGCCTGCTCTGTTATCGGCGGCAATGGCTGTAGTTGCGGCAGTTTGTGTGGCGTTTTTGCCGCAGCAGAATCCGAAAACTCACGATAAACACCCTGAAACTTCGTGGGTTTCGCTAAAAATAGGTGTGAAACTACTTTTTACCTCACCGCTTCTGCTATACGTTGCGGTAGGTTCGAGTGCATCCTTTGCACTTTTCAACGCGGTGTACACGCTGAACCAGCCGCTTTTTGCCGCGCAAGATGTGCCTATTGCAACATGGGGCGTGATTGCTGGTGCCGGTCAGCTTCTTGCGGCAGGGTATAACTATGCGGCGGGGCGTATCGAGAAGCGGGTAGGGCGCAAAACCGCGCTTCTGCTGGCCATGGGGTATGGTGCCGCGGGCTTCTGCCTGATGGCGGTGCCGCATGTCCTTGCCGTGGTATCGGGGTTCTTACTCGTGGTGGTGGGTATTCACGCGCGCGGGCCGATCACCTCTGCTGTAACCAATAAACTGATTCCTGCACATCGCCGCGCCACAGTGCTGAACGTGGCAAGCTCTGTCGGGAGCCTCGTGGGTATTGTGGTGAACCCGCTCGTAGGTCTGGGTGCGGAAACGAGCACGCGCCTCACCGTGCTGGCGATCGGCGGGGTGTTGCTGGCACTAACCCTCACCTGGATTCCAATTGCTAACCGTTATTTGGAAGCAGATGAGGATGCTGACATGTCGGAAGCCCACGTTTCGTAGGCTATTGCGCATGCGGCGAAATAACCCGCGAAATGCACAATAACTCGCCAGGTAGAAAAGCGGGAAAGGAGGGGGCTCTACTGCGAGGCCCACCTCAGAATTGCCTCAAAGAAGCGCTCGCATTCGCGAACCTGTTCCAGCTCAATCCATTCATTGGCGGAGTGCGCTTGGGCGATATCGCCGGGGCCGCATACCACGCTCTCAATATCCGCGCGCTGGAATTGCCCCGCCTCCGTACCGTAGGTGACCTTTTCGGGCGCCTCGTTCGTGCCCAAAAGCTCGTTCATGAGGGCTATGATGGGGGCGTCGTCTGCCGTTCCCAGACCGGGCACGGCGGCAAGAAGCTCATGTTTGATCTGAACACGCTCCTGCAAAACCCCCGAATGTGCGCCGGAAAGCTCCTCTGCCTTCTGAGCACGCGCCTTCAGATTCGGCAGGATCTTGTCGAAAAGCTCATCCTCAATCAACTCCACCACAGACTCGGTGGTCATTGAGGGGAGCGTGCGCAGATCGTACTCAAGCTCAGCGTATTCGGCCACAATATTGTATTGCAGCCCGCCGCGCACAAAATTCACGCCGCCGGTCGCATAGGGAACCATGAATGCATCGTCAAAAGGCCCCTCAGACTGCCACGTGTCGGCAAGACGAGAGAAGAAAGTAATGAACTCGCCAGCGGCATTGACCGCGCTCACGCCGTGCGGCGCCAACGATGCGTGCTTCGCCGTGCCGGTGATCTCCACGCGACCACGATGCGCCCCCTTATGCGCAGAAATTACGCGCATACTTGACGGCTCACCCACGATCGCGAACTGAGGTCTGATATTGCGGTTCACAACATCTTCAAGCATGGTGGGGGCACCCACGCACCCGATTTCCTCGTCGTAGGAGAACGCGAAATGCAGCGGAACCCTCAGCTGCGCCCGCGCGACCTGCGGCAAAAGCCACAGTGCCACACCCAGAAAGCCTTTCATATCGCATACGCCACGCCCGTAGGCGCGCGAACCCTCAACCCGCAGCGTGAACGGATCGGAATCCCAAGTTTGCCCTTCGACCGGAACCACATCGGTGTGGCCGGAAATCACGATGCCGCCCTCGGTTGAGCCATCAGCTGCGGGCACGGTAACCCACAGGTTCGCGCGGGTCTGATCTGCGTTATAGGTGCGCTGACCGGTGTACCCGTAGCGCGCGAATTCCGCCTCAATAAGCTCGATAACGCCCAGATTCGAGGTGCCCGAGATGCTGGGAATGGCAACTAAGCGGCGCATCCACTCCAAGGACTGAGGCTCTACGGGGATGTCTGATGTTGTGCCGCCGGCGTGCGCTGCGCTCTGGGCGGGGTCCTCGGTGCTCACGGATTCTCCTTCGATGCTGTGGCTCTGTGTGGGGTTATGTGGCTTACGTTCTCTTAATACCTTAGCGCGTCTGTCGCCTCTATGGACCTGTGAATTGGCTTTCATGCATAGTAAAAAGGCTCTTGGGAGTGAATTAAAGCGGGTTTTCTAGCGCTTTAATTCACTCCCAAAAGCCTTAATGCAGCCATATGATGCGGTCGGCGGCGGGCTAGATGGCGTAGTCTACGTTGGAATGCTTGCCAAGCGCATGGAAAGAACGCGAATGATAAACCAGGGGAGTGCCGCCCAAATCGTGACGAATAAACTCCTCAACCCTGGCGGTGAATACGAGAGCGGGGCCAGCCTCTACACGGCTGAGCGGGGTGGCACGCAGCACGCGCCGCACCCCGTGCACGAGCGGCTCGCCGCTGGAGAGGAACTCCCATGAAGACTTATCCGCAAAACGGGGGTAGCCGTGGGTGGCAAAATTCTTGGCGAGCTGCACATTCTCGGCGTCGAGCATGTGGATGAGGAATGAGGGAGCGGCCGCGATCTTACCGGCAGATCCGCTGTCTGCCTTGAGCGAGAACGCTACAATCGCGGGTTCGGCGGCGACCGAGGTGAGTGAGGATGCGGTAAAACCCGCAGGTTCGCCAGCATCATCGGTGGCGGTAATAACGGCAACTCCGGCAGGATGATGTCCGAATGCTTGCTTGAAAAGCTCTGATGTTTCTGATTCTAGAGGCTCAGCCATAGTTAAGACCTTTCTCATGCTGCATCGCCAGTGAATGTGGGGCAAACTATCTTTAGAGTAAAACGCCGCCGCCCCCAGCACACGTTTATTGCTCAATATTTCTCTGACAGGGCTTTTATGACGGGCACCAAGCAACATTACGTAATAAAACCTGGGATTTTGGCAGGTTCCTGTGCCTAAATCTTTTCATTCGTAACACGCCGGTTGTGCGCTCAAGCGCTTTAATACCCCGTCTCGTTCCGCCAAAACAGCCTGCAGAAGCCTAAAATTGTGTGATTCGCCCGATAGATACGCCGGAAGAAATTGTTCTGAGCAGTATTACCACTAGAATTGAGAAAGATGCGAATGGCAGAAGCTGGAGCTATATAAAAAGCATCAAATATCACCGAAATACACCGATGGGGAAGAATATATGACTTGGTTTAGTCTAATCCCGGCAACACTATTCGCTGTTGCCTGCGTATTTGTGCCTGGCTACGCGGTGGGTTGGGCTTTGAAAGTACCTCAACGTTTTCGCGTTGGATTTGCTCCGCTTCTTTCTATAGCGGTGATTAGCCTTGCCGCAATTGTGACGGGCAAAGTTGGTATACATTGGGGTGTAATCCCTCTCCTCGTCTTTATGGTTGTTCTGGTGGGCATCTTATGGGGAGCATATTATTTACTTGGAAAGCGATTAGAAGTTCCGCAACCCTTCTCCCTCAAAGGTGTATCTTTAGGCTGGCCCTTAGCAGGAGCTATAGTAGGCGGAGCTCTGTTGTCACACACTACCCGAGATATGGTGTATGGCCCGGAGGCATTTTCCCAGAGCCTTGACAACTCATTCCATCTTAATGCTATTCAATGGATTGAGGATCATGGCGATGCTTCAAGTCTGACGCTTGGTGCTTTAGCCGATACTCATCATTCTCCTGTTTTCTACCCAGCTGGGTGGCATGATCTTGTATACCTGGTGTACAGCACCTGTGGGGTAAGTATTCCAACAGCAACTATTGTGACTATCTTGGTTACGGTTGGGTTTATCTGGAGCTTTTCTTTTATCGCACTTGCTTTAAGCATTCCGAAGGTATCGCAGCTTCAGGCATTAGCAATTCCGGCTGTTACGTGTGGTTTTTTCGCGTATCCTGGATTGTTGCTGCGCTGGGGAGTTCTTTACCCAAACCTTATTGGGTATGCGGTTATGCCTGCTGCAATTGCCCTCATAATTTTGACCGTGCGCGCTGTTGTTAAAGGTCGGTATCAGAAGCTCTGGACTTTAATTCCTACACTACTCTTAGGTTTGATAGGTTGTGCTTTGGCGCATCCAAACGCTCTTGTGAGTGTTGCTGTGTTCGTGGTTCCTTTCTTGCTTGCCATGATTGGAAAGGTTGTGCGTACCTACCGCAAATCCCGACAAACAGCTATTGCAGGCGGAATAATACTTGCAGCTTTAGCTACCTGTGTAGCAGTTTGGTATATGATTCGCCCCGGTGAGTTCGCTAGTAATACCTGGACTTCCGTGATGTCTGAGGGTGAGGCAGTTTATCAGTTCTTATTCTTTGGACTGGAGAATGCAAACCAGTTAGGCGATAAGTTTGAGCCTAGCTACATTATGGCGTTTTTGACCCTCTGGGGGGCAGGATATCTTATCTATAAACGCAGGAATTTATGGATTATCACAAGTTGGATACTTGTAGGGTATTTATGGGTAATTTCTGCAAGCGTTGAACGAGGTCCATTCCGTATGCTCATGGTTAGCCCGTGGTATACCGATCACTTCCGGTTGGCGACTCTTGTAGTCCTTCCCGGTGTCATCCTTTCAGGTATAGGCCTTGGTGCTATTGTTCAGAGTGTACTTAAATTTGTTTTGGCTCGTTTGCCCCGTGTGAACGATACACGTTATACGCAGGTATTACTTGTTGCGAGCGCCGTGATTGTGTTGGTAGCGGCAGGTTTTACTTCACGCACTCAGGCGGTACATGACGCCACACTTGCGGTATCAAAGGAATACCGGATAGAGCCTTCGTCAGTCATAGTGTCCTCTGATGAAATGAACGTTATTGAGCATATTCCAGACTACGTGCCTCAAGGGGATATTATTGCTAATAACCCGTGGGATGGCAGCCCATACATATATTCGCTGGTGCATCGTAACTTGACGGGATACCACTTCGATTTCAAGACAGACGAAAAGTATCGCCCAATCTATAAGCACCTGAAAGATGCTAAAACTGATCCTGAAGTCTGCAAAGTGGTTAATGAAAATAACGTGCACTGGTACGTCCACTTCAAGAACCCGCTCAATTTCGGTCCAGATGCTCAGAATCTTTACGATGGTATGTCTGATGCCGTTGAAAATGGTGTTCTTACTCCTGTGTATACATCAGGTGAGATGGGGCTATATCGTATCTCTGCATGCGACTCCTGAGCATCTTCATAAGGGTTTGTGCTTGAAGGTAACTCATGCGTGTGGGTAAGAATCTCAATAAGTGGTAAAAAGCGTATGGTTCTGACTGATAGACTGAGTACAGTCATAACACGTGTATTCCAGTATCACCGAGAGGAATCCCCTACGCATGAGTTCAGAGAGTTCGCAGCCGATGCCGCGCACACTCGTCATTATGCCTGCGTGGAATGAGGAAGAGGTTATCGGTAACACCATCACTGAGCTCTTACAGAGGGTTCCCGAGGTAGATCTGGTTGTGGTGAATGACGGCTCCACGGATCATACCTCAGAAATCGCGCGCAGAGCCGGTGCTTTTGTGATCGATCTGCCCTACAACATGGGGGTAGGAGCGGCAATGCGCACCGGGTATAAATATGCTCGCCGAGCTGACTACGATTATGCGATGCAGGTGGATTCCGACGGTCAGCATGATCCTATGTGCATTCCAGATTTGATTGCGCACGCGCAGGACTGGGATATTGTTATTGGCTCCCGATTTGCGGGCTCGGGCGAATACAACGTATCTGGCCCTCGAAAATGGGCGATGAGCCTGCTTTCACACCTTTTCACCCGCGCCGCGAAAACTCCTTTCACCGATGTGACGAGCGGCTTCAAAATCGCCAACCGCAGAGGTATCAAGTTCTACTGTAAATTCCTGCCCGCCGAGTATTTAGGCGATACCATCGACGTTACCGCTATGGCTATTCGACAGGGTCTGCGTGTGAAGCAGACCCCCGTGAGAATGCGCGAGCGTCAAGGCGGAACACCTTCCTCCGGTCCGGTGAAATCGGCGGTTTATCTTGTTCGTTCACTCTTTGCCTACTGGATTTCGATGAACCGTAAAAAGACTGATAGGAAGGATCAGCATGAGCGCTAGTATATTCTTCCTTATCGTTGCGCTGTGTATTTGTACGCTCGTTATTATTCAGGTGCGCAACCTGAAGATGAAAGAAAAATACGCGGCCCTGTGGCTGGGTGTCGGTGCCGCCATTATTGTGCTGGGAATATTCCCCGGACTGCTGGACGGTATTACCGAATTTGTGGGTTTAACGCTGCCGGTTAACCTGCTCTTCCTGCTCTCTATAGTGCTGTTGATGTCCGTATGCCTGCACCTCACCTTAGAGGTCTCCAGGCTTTCGGAGAAGACGCGCATCCTTGCCGAAGAAGTGGCTATCTTGCGGGCGCTTCACGAGCAGCCCGGTGGTGCGCCAGCGCATCGCACCCCGCAAGATCCCGATCAAGACCCCCAAGACTCAACCTCTGGAGCTGAACACGATGACCGTTGATATCCTCTTCCCCTACTACGGCGATGTTTCAATGATGAAACAGGCTGTGCTTTCTATCGTGCGGCAGACCAACCCCGACTGGCGCCTGATTGTAGTGGATGACGGCTACCCGGACGAGTCTATTCCCGGCTGGTTTGCCTCGCTGAACGATGAGCGCATCACTTATATGCGCAATGAAACGAACCTGGGCGCGAACGCCAACTACCGTAAGTGTCTGACCTTTGTAGAGAACGACCTTGTAACCGTTATGGGTGCGGATGACGTGATGCTCCCCAACTATGTGCAGTGGCTGGTAGATTCCGCCGCCGCCCACCCAGAAGCCAGTATTTTCCAGCCCGGTGTGGTGGTTATTGACGAAAATAATGCGCTGTCTAATACCCTTGTGGAGCGCACGAAAGAACACTACCGTCCTGCGGCAGAGGCGGTTCTTCAGGGTGAAGAGCTCGCGGTCTCTCTGCTGCGCGGTGCCTGGTTCTATTTCCCCTCGCTCGGTTGGCGTGCTGAGGCTATTGTCGATACCGGATTCCGTGAAGGCCTTAACGTTATCCAAGATATGGCGCTTATCCTCGATATTACGATGCGCGGCGGCGCCCTCTACTACGATCCGCAGGTAGCCTTCATGTACCGGCGTCACGGTGGTTCCGACTCGTCATGGCGTGCCCTGGAAGGCACCCGCTTTGAAGAGGAACGCGGCTACTACAAGACGATGGCCGCCGAGATGGACGAGCTCGGGTGGAAGAAGGCAGCGCGGGTGGCGCGCATCCGCTTCTCATCCCGTGCTCACGCGCTGACGCTGCTTCCGAAGGCGGCCCTGGCGAAGAAATGGCAGGGTGTGAAGAACCTTGCCGTTCATGTGGTGAAGTAAGGTCCTATGGCTGGCGCGAAGAACACACCCCAGGATGACCCCGCCCCAGAGAACATAACCCCCGAGAATACGGATCAGCAGGGCACAGCCGGCGGGACTATCAGCCGGTATCAATCGATGGCGCTTTTAGCGTCCTCGGTGTTGACGGCGCTGGCGACTTTAGGCACTACCGTTATCGCTAATCATGCGCTCGGCGGTATCCAGATGAAAGAGTTTCTGCTGTTCTGGGGTGCGCTCTTCGCGGTAACCGGTATTATTACGGGCATTCAGCCGGAAGTAACCCGCGCGGTTGGCGCAGCACGGCGTGACGGCGTATACCGGGTGCGCGTGGTATATGTTGCCGGTGCTTTCGGTCTGTTAGCGGGGCTTCTCGTGGTGCTCACCTCCCCGCTGTGGGCGCACGATCAAATTCCTACAAATACCCCGTGGGCGGTAGGATCCATTGCCGCAGGTGTAGCCTTTTACGCATTGCAGGCAACCATGAGCGGTGCCAGTGCTGGGCGCGACAGCTGGTATCTCTTCGCCGGGATCGGCGCCCTAGAATCGGCGGGTCGTCTCGTGCTGATGATCGCCGCAGCATTCGCGGTTCCCACGCTCACGGGTCTGGAAGTCGCCACCGTAACCCCTATGGCGTTGTGGATACTTCTTGCCCTCTTTCTTCCCGGCGGGCGCAAAGCCTGGGCGGCACGCGCCGATATTGAGGTCAAACAGCTCAGCATGAACCTGATCTGGTCGTTCCTGTCCTCGGCATCCGCTGCTGTGATTATGATGGGCTTTCCCAATATTTTGGACGGCAGCGAGCCGAACCAGAGTGAACACACCAAACTCGTTATGGGTGCGCTCTTTTTGGCGATTTCTATTACGCGCTCGCCGATTATGATTCCCCTGCAGGCGTTTCAGGGGGTGGCTGTTTCGGCGTTCTTGAAGCAGCAGCATCGCCCGTTAGCGGCTTTTCTAAAACCTGCTGTAGCGGTGCTGGGGCTCGGGGCGTTCGGCGCCGGTGCCGCATACCTGGTAGCTCCTATGCTTTTTAGGCTGATTTACCCGCCGGAAGCTAATCAGAATGATGCTTATGCCGAAGTTATCACCGGTACAGTCATGGCGGTATTGGTTTTTGCCTCCGCCGTGCTGGCGTTAATTTCCCTGTCGGGGAATATGGTGTTGGCGATTGGGCGCCATCGTGCGTATGTAACGGGGTGGGCAACCGCCGCTGTGGTAGTTATCGCGGTAGCGTTTTTAACTCCTCTTCCGGTGGTGGGGCGAGCCCTAGTTGCGCTCTATGCGGGCCCTATCTGCGGGTTCGTGGTGCATCTGGCGGCGATGAGGATTCACGCCCGTTCCACGCAGGCGCTCAGTGAGGGCGAGGCTTTACGGGAGATGCTGGTTGAGAATACCTCACGAGGTGAAACCCACTAATACGTATAGAAAAGGGGCGGCTACGATAAGCCGCCCCTTGATGCTTTTATGAGAACTGTATGGGATGCCCCAGAGGACGCGGTATCTGAGCCGCTGCGGGCTCATCCGCCTGTGATGCGGGCGTATCTGATGTACTGTGCGTGGGTGGTGGGGATGGTTCCCTGCGTTTGCTGCCCGTCACGATGGGATGCCGTGCCAGGTTCATCGCGGGTTTTTCGATAAACATCCAGGAAAGCCAGGCAATACCGAAGGTGAGTATCAGATCCAAGAAAATATTGGCCGCTAAGCCCAGGGATACCGACCCGAGCATCACCAGGATTTGTTGTACTGGCCACGCATACACATATACGCCATAGGAAATGTCATTGGTGCGCGCCCAAGAAACGTTGATGGAACATCCTAAACCAATGATTCCGTAAGCGAGAATAAGCTGGGTCCACTGCAAAACATCCGCATACGGCGCCAACCATGTGAAATACACCCCGGCTGCAACGCACAGAGCCGACAGCACCGGGTAAACCCTGATTTTGCGGCTGAATAGGTAAAGTAGGGAACCCGCAAAGAAAAGCGGGTACATACGTGCCGAAGCGTTGAGGTCGCGCGGGTGAAGCCCGAAGGCTTGGCTCATAAAGTCGTACCCCAGATATTGGTTACACAGGTAGTAGCTCAGGCTTATGAGGTATGCCAGCGGAATAAAGATTTTCAGATTCTTGCGAATCAAGGGCAGGTAAAAAAGCGGAAGTAATAGGAGGTAGCAGAAGAATTCATATTCTAGGCTCCAGACAGACCCATTCCATGAAGGAAATTCCAGAGGAACGTCAATGGGCCCGCCAAAGAGCGGATACTGAAGCGCCATCAGATCGTAATTGCTGCGAATGTAGTGAAGAGCATCTGCCCAGTCCCACCCCGTTGCGGCGTGCCCCGTTATGACCGAGATCGGGCCGCCAAGGGCAACCACAAAAAGAATAGAAACCCAATAACCGGGAAAAATACGGAGCACACGTTTCACAAGATAAGAACCTGCCCCGCTGCGGTAGGCGCTATGCGCAATCAGAAAACCTGAAATGCAGAAAAATGCATTAACCGCGTAGTCACCAAATACATAAAAGTTGTGCACAATAGGGTGCTCGTCTACTTTGGCGCCCATGACAAGGTAGGGTGTATGGGAGAAAATCACACAAGAAGCGAGAATAAGTCTTAAAAAATTGAGTGAATTGGCACGCTCAAATACCCCTTCATAAAGCGTAGGGTATCTCTGTATATTGTTATGCAGCACGCGGTTGCTCCTGAGTTATTAGATGATCTACAGTGACCATCAGTGAGTGACACAAACTATCTAAATTCTACCTGAACAGTGTGATTTAGATGAGATTATTTAACGGTAGAAATTTAACAGTCTTTCTCGGTGAGCTCACTTATATATTGAGGGCGAGTTTATGCTTCCACAAATTTCGCAGCGTTGCGTCAATATACTGTGGGTAAACCCCTCAACGATTTCTCGGAGTAAAACTTATTAGGGCAGAATCCAGCGGCGTACCGGAGGAATGAGCCGCAGCATCCACACAATCGCGGCGGATAAAGCCCACACGAAGAGTGCATAGGGAACTTCCCACTGCACTTTAGTCAGCGAGAAGTTTACCGCCTGTAGAATTTGGATGATAAGAAGATGTACCAGATAAACCCCGAACGTGAGAGCCGCAAGGCGTTTTAGAATATTCTGCACCGTGGGCGATGCTTGGCCGATGCGTGAATACTTGCAGAACACCAAGACCGCGCTTGCCCATAAAATTGCTGGAACTGCAAGGTATCCGTGTGCCAGAGGCACGAATGTTGGGCGATGCTCAATTAAATAAGCACTGCCGAAGATAAATCCTCCTAATCCCACGATGCCCAACAGATAAATAGCGATGCGCCACGCACGAGAAAATTCGGTATTGGCAAGTGCATACCCAAGAAGACAGAACCCAAGATACCCGGTGATGGGTGCAACAAACTCGGGTAGGACGTGAGGGTAGATCAGGTGGATTGCCTGGGTGATAATCGGTAAGACAAGTCCGAGTGCCGCCATAAGCCAGAAGAATCCGGTGCGTGCCGTGGTAGTTTGTTCCGTCTGAGCACCACGTATGGCGTAAGAGAAAATCGGAAGCACTAGATAGACGCCGACTAAGGCCTCAAGATACCAGAAGGTGGCTGCCTCGCTGCTGGGGGCTACTAATGTTCGCAGAATTTCGTGAACTCCGGGAAACGGAGTAGAACCCGTCCACATATGAACGAAAAGATAGACCTGCGCCCATAAGATCATGGGAATCAGAATTTTGGTAAAACGCTTGCGATAGAACGTTCCTATAGACTCGCGGCGAGTAAAATCCAAGAGATTAATGCCAGTCGCCATAAAGAATAGAGGAACTGCCGCAACCCCGAAGCCAGATAGGATATTTTCAACCCACCACGCCGAAGATGAAGGATTATCCGGGGTAATAAAACGCACATGCAGGAGTACCACCCACATGATTGCCACCGAATTGATGAGGTCAAGGTACACACGGCGCTGCTTTGAGGATTTTGTTCCCTTAAGGTGAAGGGAATTATCGCGTGTGGAGCCTACCATACCAACCCTTTGTGTTTTATGACTGCTGTTTATGCTTATAGATACGTGACAGTACCAAAATTCATATTCTACATTTTATAAGTACGTTTTATATATATTCCGTATAAAACACGGTAGAGTTTTGGGGAAGTTTTAAGAAGTACTCCCGCTGCTCCAAAAACTCGATTGGTGCGAAGTGTTGTGAGCGCTTGCGTATAGGTGAAACCTTTGCGGCATTCACGTAGTGTCTCTCGCGCACTGTCACCGCCGACCACTAATGCTTGCTGGGCGTTGTTAAGAAACGCAAGAACTCGCGCGACGGTTAGGGCTTTTTGCGCATCGGGTTTGCTGCGGTGCTCTCCGAGAGCTTCCTCAAAATATGCGATGAGGCGATGTGTTTCTTCTACCGGGGTAATGCGACTCCATGTCAGACTGTCTGGAGTTACGGAGTAGTTGTAGAGAGGATCGTCTATTACTGATACGCTCTGTGCCGCCAAGTAGCACTTGAGGAGAGCGCATTCATCTTCGGCGCGCTCAATATCGGGGTAACGAACATCGTTGAAAAGAGAACGGCGAATGATTTTATCCCAAGCGTAGGGGGAAAGTTCATCTTGCAGAAGCTCGTAAGCTGCTTGTTCACCGGTGCGTATACCCGGTGTACCCTTGAGGCGTTTAGTCTTGTGCCCCCGCGTATCTACCATGTTATGAGCACAATTCACCACGTCTGCCCCGGTAAGCTCAGCCTGCTGATGTAGCCGTTCCAAAAAGGTAGGTTCGAGGGCATCATCGGAATCGGGGAAAACTACCCAGTCACCTCGTGCATGTTCGAGCCCCTGATTACGCATAGCAGAGAGGCCTTTGTTTTCGGGGTTGTTGAAGATGTGGATGCGGGTGTCGGGGTTTTTCTTGTGGTATGCGGTGATGATGTCGGCGGAGTCATCGGGGGATCCGTCGATCATGATGAGGAGTTCAAAGTTGGGGTCTGTTTGGTTTCGGACGGATTGTATGGCGTTGATGACGGTGTTGGCGGTGTTGTAGACCGGCATGATGATGCTGGTACGAGGGGTACGCATAAAATTTTTCCTGGATCGATATAGGGTTAAAGGCCGTAGTTACGTTTGACATAAGCGCCGTAAAGCACCCGGTATAGCTTTGGCGAGAGCTTCAAGAGAGCACCCGCAGCACCCATGAGTGGGCGTGAACGCAGAGTCGCAAAAACCTGACCCCACGAAAGCTGTTTTCGGCATGCGGAGATAACGCCGGATGCATCCGAACCGCCGGCAAGAAGAGCCTGCTGCGCATTATTGAGAAAGGTGACGCTTGTAGATGCGGCAAAAGCGTTTTTGCCTCGCGGGGTTTTCAGTAAATCTCCGGCAACGCGGCGCATATAGTCAGTGTGGCGAATACTCTCTTCAACGGGTGTGATGCGCCCCCAGGTCAGCCCGCCCTGTTCCATCCTGTAGGTGTAGAGGTGATCGGTGATGCCGACCAGGCGCTTCGCCTTCATGCAGCAGGCAAAGACGACGAGGGCATCTTCTGCGCGATGAATGTCTTCGGCGAACCGCACCCCATCAAATAGTTGGGCACGGAAGATTTTATCGCACATGAACCCGGTGTAGCGGTCTTCCAAAAACTCAATGGCAATATCTTCGCCTTCGTGCACTCCGGGGGTAACTTTTGCCCGGTGCACTTCGGTACCGTCGCTGTGTCTGATGGTATGCCCGCATACGGCGATGTCGGCATCGTGAGTGCGCGCCGCCTCGTGAAGTTTTTCGAGGAATTCGGGGTGGTATTCGTCGTCTGAGTCGATGAAGGTGATCCAGTCGCCGCGGGCTGCGTCGAGTCCTTGGTTGCGTACGGCGGAGACGCCTTTATTTTCGGGGTTGTTGAAGATATGGATGCGGGTGTCGGGGTTTTTCTTGTGGTATGCGGTGATGATGTCGGCGGAGTCATCGGGGGATCCGTCGATCATGATGAGCAGTTCAAAGTTGGGGTCTGTTTGGTTTCGGACGGATTGTATGGCGTTGATGACGGTGTTGGCGGTGTTGTAGACCGGCATGATGATGCTGGTACGAGGGGTACGCATAGGATCTCCGTCTTTGTAGGGTAGTCTGCTACTCATGCTACCGCGAGTATAAGAGTTTACCTATCGGAAGCATGTTTAAGACGGATAAAGCTCCCGCAGGCTCCCTATAGGCGCGGGGAATCTGCGGGAACTTATATCTTGAGAAAGCTCATGGTCTAAAATCTCGGATAGATTTTAGATGCCTTCCTGGTGTGCAATCTTCTCTAGCAGAGGCAGAATGCCGGGGCGTTTTTTGCCGGTTTTGGAGGGAGCACGTATTACCTGCGTTGTGACGCGGAATGTGAGGTGCTCTCAGCTGCGTGCGAGGTTCGTTCTGTGCACCAGTTTAACCACAACCTGATGATGGTTAGCGCCAGCGCAGCCCAGGCGCTCGCCTGCTCTTGGCTGAGCAGGCCGTACACCTGCAGAAGAGTGGCTACCGCAGGAATGATCGCGTTGAGATGCTTAAACCAATTGAACCGCTGAACTGCTCGTCGTTTTTGCTGGCGCGGTTTTTGTGTGCGTGTCATAGTTCGTCCTTTCTGCTGGTTGAGATGCGGCGGCGGGCGGCAGGTTCTATCTAGAGGGGTATGCTGTGGGACCTTGTGACAGCATACCCGAAACGAAAGAGAAAGTCATGCGTTTTGATTGAATTATTAATGCAAAACACGATTAAAACCCTGGAATTTCGGGCATAATGAATGATTTTGTAATATTTATGACCCGAAAAATAAATCAGTCTGCTAGACTGGTGGCATGGCTATCGGTGACTACATCAAATACAAGACAGGACTCTCCCAGCGGGCGCTCGCCGCCGAACTCGGCATGAACCCTAACGCTATTCAGCGGCGATTCTCGGGCGCTGGAGTAATGGATGTAGAAACCCTCGTTAAGATAGCCGACCGCTTCGGGCTTGACCTGCTCGACCTCATGGTCGAAAGCGGGCTTATCACCACCGCTCGCGCTAAATCCCTGCGGGTGGGCGGGTCTATTCGCGATGTTTCCAACGAAGACTTAATGGGCGAGGTGCTGCGCCGCATGACGGCGGTGCAAACCCGGGAACAGCCGATGCGTGCCACGGTACCCCCTGCCACCCCCGTGGAGGTGCCTGCTGCCGCACCCGCACAAGCTGGGCGAGCAGTCGCGGGTGCCGCGAGCGGTGCATCCGGCGAAGGGGATCGCAAATACACGGCAGAGGACTACGCCCTGGCCGCAAAGCGCGGCGAAATCTATGACAGCGAGGAGGGATTCTTTGGTGCCTAGCTACGATCCCTACACTCACGCACACGCGCTCGGGGTCGATATAGTCTGGGGAACGCCCGGGCACGGAATGCTCGGTCGCTACGACCATGCCAGCCGCACCATTACCCTGCGCGAAGGAATGCGCACCCGGCAAGAACGCTCCGTGCTCGCCCACGAACTCGTGCATGCCGTGCGCGGAGACGAGCACGATGCTTGGGATGCATCCTATAGCGCCCGCCGCGAACGCAGCTGCGACCTGCTCGCCGCAGAAAATCTGATCGACCCGGGGGATCTGCGCCGCGCCGCCGCCTTCTACCCGGATAACCTGCCCGCGCTTGCCTATGAGCTTGACGTAACCGAGGAGCTTTTGGTGATTTACCTGGATGCGCATCCGCTTACCGTGGCGCAGGCGTAGTTTTAGCGAGGGCTCGCTGTCGCTAGAAGCAGCGCTATTTTGGGTATTCGGGGTGCAGAAATTTCGGGAGCATTTTCTTCATCTGGGAGCACTTAAGCCGCTCCCGCATGAAGAAAATGCTCCCGTTTTACGGGCGAGTGTATTGCTGCCAGCACCCATTCTTTGTGTGAGAGATGCGTTTCTGTATCTTCTATAACAGATAGCTGTTACTATTAAGGTGTCTGCTATAGAAAGGATAATCTCATGAAAGCCCTCAACATCACGCAGTACACCGGCATCGACGGGCTGCAGTACCAGGACGTGCCCGAACCCACCCCAGGCCCCGGGCAGGTTACCATTCGTGCAGAATACGCGGGAGTCGGGTATGTCGATGCGCTTCTCGCTGAAGGCATGGCAGAGCTTCCGCTTCCCTGGGCACCAGGTATCGAAGCCGCGGGGCGCATCCACGCCCTCGGTGAAGGAGTAACCGGCCTGCGTGTGGGAGACAAGGTTGCGGCTCCGCTGACCCTGCTGGGTGCAGGAGGCGGCTTCGGCCAAATCTGCCTGGCGCAGGCAAACCTTGTGGCACCCCTGCCTGCAGGCATGAACCCGGCATTGGCGGCGGTCGTTCCTGCTAATACCCCTACAGCCCTTGCGGCGCTCGAACGCACCGCGCGTCTGCAGCCCGGCGAACACGTGCTGGTGCAGGCTGCTATGGGTGGTCTGGGTACGCAATTCGGGCAGGTCGCCAAGCTTATGGGCGCCGGAAAGGTGGTCGGCATTGTCAGTACCGAAGAAAAACGCCGACTCGCCCTTGACCTCGGCTACGACGAGGTGTGGCTGCGCGATGAACTTGCGGATAAGAGCGGGCGGCAATTCGACGTGATTATCGACCCGGTTTCTGGACGCAACCGCCCCGAACTCCTTAAACTTCTGCGTTTCGAGGGGCGGCTGATCGTGGTGGGCAACGCCGCTCAAGACGGGGATCAGACGGTGGGCACCAATACCTTCTGGTTCGACGGTATCAGCATGATGGGCTTCAACATCGGGCTGCTCTCCAATGCCTACCCCGATATTTCTACTGCCTATCTGCGCCGCGCTTTGGCGTTGGTTGCATCCGGCGAGGTGACGGTGCCAATTCAGGAGGAAGTCGATATTCGCGACGGCGCCCAGGCTTTAGGGCGGCTTCGCGCCGGTAAAACCATCGGAAAGTTCGTTTTCAAGCACGAACCATACGGGGAATAAGCCCAAACGGGAAGATAGATAAAAATTCCGGGGGCGATGGTTAAGGCTTTGAAGGATGAATGCCCAAGGCAAACCATCGCTCCCGGAACTGTGTTCATGCCACGTGCTCGGAATAAAGCCCCTCAACGCATGCAGCTTTCCGGCTAAAAACACGACAGGCACCGGAATGTATACAAATGCCACGAATACGGGTTTAATGCCTCAAAAACAACACGAAAAGCCTCAAATATTGCTCAGAGCGGAAGCATATGTGATTTATCTCCGCAATAAAAATATTTTCCTGCCGGATTTCCCTAAAATGGAAGCCTGCACCGGTGTACAGGGTATAAGCTAGGAAGAGATTACACACAACGCCGTATAAAACACAGACAGAACGTCACAGAGAAGTGATACAAACTTCGGAGGCATACCTTGTCAGTGAATGACAACGCTATGAAACGCTGGTCTGGCGATGATGCGTGGATTGAACAGTATTACCAGAACAGCCCCGTTGAAGACCGAGAAGTCTTCTCAACGGAAGAACTAGAAGAGTTAGCGCGAGCGCACCGTGCGCTCGCTGAGACGCGCGAACCCAATACCCCTGCGGTTACCGTGCATAACGACGAATACTCCACCACGCTGCTCGTCGTCACCGACGATATGGGGTACCTCGTCAGTTCCCTCACCGCTGAAATCGCCTCAGACTTCGGCGGCGTCTACTCGCTCTTCCACCCCATCTTCATCGTGGATCGCGACCCCAACGGAAAACTTCTCTCGGCACGCGGCGCTGGTCGCGCCAGTAACCTCGCCAGCGGCGATACCGCAACCTACGGGCTGCCTGTGCTCTCAGCGAAGGACGGCAAGCTCACGGCGCATCCCATGATCGAGTCTTGGATCGCGATTCGCCTCACCCGCAAGCTCAACGACGAAGACAGCGAACGCCTGCGCGTTACCGCACTTAAAATCCTCGACGATATTAAAGCCTGCGAAACCGATGCCGAAGCCATGGCCGAGCGCGTGAACACTATCGCCGAATCCCTGGATGCGCTGCGCGGCATAACCCTCGGCGAAGGCGAAGAATCTTTCACCGCGCATCCCGGCGGTAACGAACCTTCCTCACGCATCGAAATCGCACAGGACTTTTTGCGCTGGCTCGCCCGCGGTAACTTCCTTTTCATGGGTATCAAAGAGCGCCTGCTCGATGGCTCTTCAGGGGTTCTCGAACTGGCAGACCGCCCTCACTCGGCGTTGGGTATCCTGCGGTCCACCGAAGGGCAGCACCGCATCCGGCTGGAAAACGATACCCTCGCTCGCGCGCTCAGGCCGCGCCCACTCTACATTACGAAGGCGAACACCCGCTCCACCATTCAGAGCACCGACTACCTCGACTACATTGGGGTGCGCCGCTTCAACGCGAGCGGGCGCGTGGTCGGCGAATACGTGATTCTGGGGCTGTTTACCCGCCAGGCATACTCTCTGCCAGCCATAGAAACCCCGCTCATTCGCGAACGTATCGCCATGGTGCGCCGTCGCCTTGGATTCCACCCCGGCTCTTACTCCGATAAGATGCTCATCGGCTTCATCGAAGACTACCCGCGCCTTGAACTCATGCACGCCACGGTGAATACGCTCACTGAAACTTTCCGCGGCATCATGGGTCTGGAGGAACGGCGCAAGACCCGTCTCTTCTTGCGCCCCGACCAGTTCGCACGGTTTATCTCTGCGGTGGTGTATCTGCCACGCGATCGGTACAACACCTCTGTGCGCACCCGCATCCAGCAGGTATTCCGCGAAGAATTTGATTTAACCGCCATCGACTACCAGATTTACCTCTCGGCATCGTCGTTGGCGCGTGTGTTTTTCCGCATCCGGCTCGCCGACCCGAACGTCGTGCCGGATGTTGATGTAAGCGCCCTTGAGAAGCGCCTGCAAGCCGCTACCCGCTCCTGGGGAGAGGCTACCGCCGCCGCGCTTGAGGGCTGGAAACCCGGTGCAGAGGGACGCCGGCTCGCCTCCGCCTGGGCGGAAGCCGCGCCAGCAACCTACCGCGCCGACTACGAAGTAGAAAACGCGATCGAGGATATTGTGATTTTTGAATCTCTCTCGGGCGATACCCAGAGGCCCGCCGCTATCAAAGTTGAGACCGGCGACTTAGCTACCACCCGTCTGAAGACCTACCTGTCAGCACCGCATACCCTCACCGAGCTGCTCCCGGTGATGCAGAATATGGGACTGGTCGTCGTTGACCAAAGGCCCTACGAGTTCGCGCCCGAAGATGGGCAGGACTACGGATACCTGTACGACTTTGGTGTGCAGTTCCCCGAAGGTGTAGACCCGCACGCTGTTGCAACGCTCTACGAGGATGCACTCAACGCCTACCTGCTGGGAGAGCGCGACTCCGACACCCTGGACCGGCTTATTCTGGCCCACGGGCTCACCTGGAAAGAAGTCCGCTTATTCCGCGCCTTCAACCACTACCTGATTCAGCTGGGCCTAGGCTACACGCCGTCGTTCATGTCAAATACGTTGATGGCGTACCCGCAGATCGCAAAGCTCTACGTCCAGTTCTTCCACACCAGCTTCGACCCGAACAACGGGCTCACCGATGAGCAGCGCGAAGCTCAACGCGAAGAAATCCTGGAGCAGATTCGCGAAGAACTCAACAAGATTCCAACCCTGGACGCCGATCGCTACCTGCGCTCGCTCCTGAAAATTCTCAAGGCTATTCTGCGCACCAACGCATACTTGGGTCGAGAAGCGCTTGCGTTCAAGATTGCGCCCGAGCAGATCGATTTTGCGCCTCTGCCGCACCCCAAGTTCGAGATTTTCGTGTACTCCCCGCGCGTGGAGGGCGTGCACCTGCGCTTCGGCAATGTGGCGCGTGGCGGTCTGCGCTGGTCAGACCGTCGCGACGACTTCCGCACCGAGGTGTTGGGCCTGGTCAAGGCGCAGATGGTCAAGAACGCCGTTATTATTCCAACCGGCGCCAAGGGCGGTTTCTACCCCAAGCAGCTGCCCGATCCCGCTGTGGACCGCGACGCCTGGATTACCGAGGGTCGCGAATCCTACAAGATCTTTATCCGCTCCCTGCTGGATGTGACCGATAACCTCTCCGTTGCCACCGACGGCACCGAGACCGTAGTCCGCCCCGAGGGCGTGATCGCCCGCGACGGTGACGACTACTACCTGGTGGTTGCCGCCGATAAGGGGACTGCCGCATTCTCGGATACCGCAAACGCTATTAGCGCCGAGTATGGGTTCTGGCTGGGCGATGCGTTCGCATCCGGCGGCTCGGTTGGCTACGACCACAAGGCGATGGGCATTACCGCCCGTGGCGCGTGGGAGTCCGTCAAACGTCACTTTGCCGAGCTCGGCCACGACTGCCAGAGCGAAGAATTCACCGCTGTGGGTATTGGTGATATGTCCGGCGATGTCTTCGGCAACGGTCTGATGCGCTCTGAGAAAACCCGCCTGGTCGCCGCCTTCGATCATCGCGATATTTTCCTGGATCCGAACCCGGACCCCGCCGTCTCTTTCGAGGAGCGCGTGCGCCTGTACAAGCTGCCGCGTTCTTCGTGGCAGGATTACAACCGCGAGCTGATTTCTGAGGGCGGCGGCGTGTATTCGCGCGGTTTGAAGTCCATTGAGATCACCCCGCAGGTGCGCGAGGTGCTGGGTCTTGAGGACGATGTTACCGAGCTGGCACCCTCCGAGCTGCTTTCTGCGATCCTGAGGGCTCCGGTTGATCTGCTCTACAACGGTGGTATCGGCACCTACGTGAAGGCATCCACCGAAACCAACGCGCAGGTGGGC
Organism: Rothia dentocariosa ATCC 17931; assembly: GCF_000164695.2. Classification (NCBI taxonomy): domain Bacteria; kingdom Bacillati; phylum Actinomycetota; class Actinomycetes; order Micrococcales; family Micrococcaceae; genus Rothia; species Rothia dentocariosa. The sequence goes on along the minus strand of NC_014643.1, from coordinate 874,195 downwards.
GATAAGGCAAACGACGCCCTGCGCGTGAACGGCAACGAGCTGCGCGCCAAGATCGTGGGCGAGGGTGGCAACCTTGGCTTCACCCAGCTGGGCCGCGTGGAGGCTGCACGCAACGGAGTCATCATCAATACCGACGCCATCGACAACTCCGCAGGTGTGGAAACCAGTGACCGCGAGGTGAACATCAAGATTCTGGTGGATCGTCTGGTGGCACGCGGTGAGCTTGCCCCGGATGAGCGCGCATCGTTCATCGAATCCCTGCGGGACGAAGTCGGCGCCAAGGTGCTTGAAACCAACGTTGAGCAGAACGTTCTGCTGCAGGGCGAATTCAACTACGGCACGTTGGGCATTGACGTCTATAAGCGCCTGATGCGTGACCTCGAAAAGCACGCCGGTCTGAACCGTACCGTCGAGTTCCTGCCCACGGATAAGGAACTGCAGGCACGGTTTGACACCACCGGCGAGATGCTGACCCGCCCCGAGCTTTCCGTGCTGGCCGCCTACGTGAAGATTTACCTTACACACGCCCTGGAAGAGACCGACTTCGCGGACGACCCCTATTTGGAGGGCCTGCTGCGCGAATACTTCCCGGCGCCTCTGGTGGAGCGTTTCGGCGAGTACCTGGATTCGCATCCGCTGCGCAAAGAGATTATCTGCACCCGCGTTGCCAACGAGATGGTAAACCTGGGCGGTATTACCTTCGCTTACCGCGCGGTCGAAGAAACCAGCGTTGGAGTGGATGCGGTCGCCCGCGCCTTCATCATCGCCCGCGAGCTCTTCGAGCTGGGTAAAGCCGCGAAACTGCACCGCGAATTGCCCGCACATACTTCCCTGGATGCGTGGAACACCGTGCTGCATGATGATCAGCGCGTTCTTGACCGTGTGGTGCGTTGGTTTATCGCCGAGCGCGGTGTGGTTGCGGGCAATCCGATCAGCTCCCTGCTGGAACGCTTTGGCGATGTGGTGGAGCTTCGCAACAACCTGCCCGCGTACCTCTCGGATGTTTCCCGTGCACGAGTTCGCTCCAAGCGCGATGCCGGCGAGGCTTGGGGTCTTCCCGAAGAACTCATTGTTATCTGGATTCGCGGCTTCGAGGGTTACGCTCTCTTGGATGTTATTCGCTCTGCCCGCGATAACGACTTCAAGGCGGTTGAGCTGGCACCGATTTACTTCGCAACCTACGACCGCTTCAAGGTTGATGAGCTGCTCGGCCTCATTAGCGAGCTGCCCCGTAACGACCGTTGGGAGACCCTCTCACGTCAGGCCCTGCGCGGCAGCCTCTACGAGACCGCCGCAGAGCTTGCAACGTCGGTGGCTGAGGAGGACGCAGGACACGCGCCAAGCAACCCCGAGGGGGCTTTGCAGGCGTTGGATTCCTGGATTAAGAACCACCCGACCCGTGTGGGCAATATCGACCGCATCTTTGATGAGGTCCGCAATGCCGAGCCCGACAGCGCATCGCACCCGCGCCTAGCCGTGATCTCGGTGGCGCTGCGTACCCTGTCGAGCGCATCCTAAAGCTCTTCTTAAGATATAACAAAAGCTGTTCCCTCTCCGCCCGTGTGTGGGTGGGGCAGGGAACAGCTTTTTGTCGTCGTGTCGCGGTGTGACGCTGATTAAAATGAAGAATATTTTTTAGCCGATATTCCGCTATTTATCAGGGATTTTTAAGTATTTCAGCGCATGACGCGTGAGATATTTTTGTGCACATCTGACGGTAAACCCCGCAAACTTGGTTCGGTACCGCTATACTCAAGTAGTAGTGAAACCTTGTGATGCACGTATGCGGCTTCCCCTGCCTTAAAAAGCGGGGAATATGTGGCATAAATCCCAGTTGCGGGCTGCGTGTCAAAAATAGTTTACACGTATACAATACAAGGGGTTGAAATCCCGAAAACCGATCACCTAGTCGTTCAGCGCAGTTTTTCCTGCGCGTAGCCCATCCCTGCCCTTAAACCACAGGTACAGGGGCAATATACATATAGGCATTAGGTGAGAATAGCGCTGAAAGAAGTTCCCGTCTTGTCTTCCCACCATGCAGACATCCCGAAAAACCGCTGGAGCTGGAGACTCCTCTACAATTTTCTTCTCTATGTATCTCCCGTTGCACTCCTAACAGTCGCATTCCCGTTCGTAACCCCCATTCTCAGCAAGAACTATGTGGGGTCGGTGCCGCTTATCCAGATTATTCTGGCGGCATCCATCGTGGTTCCCTGGTTAAGCCAGGCGGTATGCATGCCTATTTACCGCGCCCTCGAATCCGAACATCTGAAAGTTGAGGATGCGCGCCGCGAGGTTCAGGAAGAAGCGGCGATTCTCAAACGGGATCACAAATCCAAAGAGGCGCAAGAACTTCTTGCTACTCTCGATACCGACCCGAAATATCAGCATATTAGCGAGCTGAGGGCGTTTAGCCGCCACTGGGGCTACCTCTATCTGGTGGGCCTGCCCATCGCGTTCCTTTTCGCTATTCCCGTGGTGCTCGTACTGCACTGGGATATGGTGGCGCTGGTATCCTTCCTCTTTTTGAGTATGCTGAACGTTGCGTATGCGCAGCTTCTTATTGTGCCGAACGTGGCAAAAAACCGTCCGCTATGGTTCTTTGCATGGGTAGGCTACACGATTGTTCTGCTGACTTTGCCGACCGTGTGGTTCCTGCCGCCGCTGGTGGGGTCGGCCATTCTGTTCAGCGGTATCGGGCGTGAAATTAAGCAGTTGTTCCATTTCAGCCGCCTTCCCCTAGGCGCCGCCTACCGCGATGTCATTCGCGGCCTGCTGACCGGTTCTATCCTCTGGGCTGATAAATACGTGCTCTTCTTGGTGACGAACGGCAAGATCGACGTTATCGCCATCTACATGAGCCTGGTTCCCTGCGTGATCGCCTACAACTACTTCTTCGTGGTTGAGTCTAACCGCGTGAACGGCTCTATTCAGCGTCTGTGGACCCTCTTCAATAAACTTCCCTTCAATGAAATTGAGCCGGAGGCGCACGCTGTAGTGCGTATTTCTCACGCCTCCGTGCGCAACACGTTGATTGTCTCAGTTATCTGCTCGGTCATTACGGGCATTCTGATGTATATCTTCGTACCGAACACCTTCCCGCTCGCCTATGCGGGACTGACGGTGGCATGGTTGTTCCTGGCTATGGCGCTCTTCATCTATCAGCTGGAATACATGACCATGTTTAAGACTGTGCACATTATCGGTGCGGTACACCTGCTGATCGTCACTGTCGCCTTTTCAATCATCCCGAACGATGGCGGTTATCTGCCCATCATTATCGGCGAAGCAATTCTCGCCCTCGTCACGTGGATACTCTACCGTCGTGCCTGGGCTAATCCCGAATACTCACTCTTCTGGCGTCGTGCCCTAGCCTGGTAGATGAGAGGTCATATACATTGATAAACACCGCAATGCGTAACCACTATGCCCCGCTGCAATTGCCCGCGCCGGGACCCCGAACACCCGACCCTGATTATCCTGAGGTCGATGTTGCGCTGGTGATGGAATCGACCTACCCCTACCTTAAGGGCGGGGTTTCCGCAGTGGTTCACGATATTATCGTGGAAAACCCGAGCATCAGCTTCGGAATTATTCATATTTCCTGGGATAGTAAACAGGAACTTAAAGACCTGTACGGTATGCCCGAAAACGTCAAATGGGTGAAGGTGATCTACCTGAGCCTAGAGGAGCATAAGGAAGAATTCGCCCAAGAATGTAATCCGAAAAACCTCAAGATGAATCGTCGCCAACGCAAGAAACTGGTGGCGAGACTTATGAGCGCTTTCGATGCTCTTATTCACGGCGATGTAAACCCGCTCTGGTCGTTCTACGATGAAGGAATTAACCCCCGCACCCGCACCTACTCACTCTTCGCTCTCACCGGCACCCGCGAGTTTATGGAGGCAGTCGGTAACTGGGGCTTCCTCGCGCAGATTCCGTTCGGCGAACTCTTCTGGGAGATCCGTAACTTCGTCTCTATCGTGTACGCCCTGCTGCATGAGCGCCTGCCCTATGCCCGCGTGTACCACGCCCATACCACCGGCTACGCCTCACTTTTGGGCGCTGCGGGTGCGCGCGATTACGGCACCAGCTTCCTGTTGACCGAACACAACCTGTATGTGCGCGATACTATCAATACCAAGCTGGAACGCAATATGGCCAAGCCCGTCACCACGGATTACGCCTTCCTGAAGGAGCCGCGCGATAAACCCGAGCTGGGTCCCGTCACGCTCGAAGAGACTGCGTGGTGCGTCTGGTTCCTGGAAATGGGACGTTTCTGCTACCCCAGCGCCGATATGGTGACCTATCTGTACCCCAAGGCGATTGAAGAGGCACGCGGTATTGGTGCGCCCATCGACCAGTACAACGAGGGTGAAGAAGACCGCGCGGTCGTGCTGCCGAACGGTATGCTTATCGAGAGCGTGTACCCGGCGTATGTGGGGCGCCAGACTGCTCGGGCGCGCATCCTGGCGGAGGGGCGCGGTCACATGTGGCGTTTCGTGTTTATTGCGCGTGTGGTGCCCATTAAGGGGCTCACAGACCTTGTGAAGTCGCTTGCGCTGCTGCGTGATGCCGGGCTCGACAACTTCCACCTGGATGTGCTCGGGCCGAAGAACCACATGCCCGAATACTATGAGCTGTGCGTGCGCACGATCGAAGAGCTCAATATGGGCGACTTCATTACCTTCCACGGCACCGTGAAGGTGCGCGAAATGCTGGACCGCTTCGATGTTCTGCTCATGCCCAGCTACAACGAAGGTCAGCCCATTGTGGCGCTGGAAGCGATGGCAGCATCCATTCCGCTGGTGAGTACCGACGTGGGCGGTATGTCGCAGCTGATCGATGATGTGCTGGTCACCTCGGATGGCAGTGAAATAGGTAACTGCGGTATTCTAACCATTCCGGGCGATGTTGAAGGCTTCACGCAGGCGCTTCGCACCATGATGGAGGAACCCAGCATCTATGAGCGGTACTGTGTTAACGCTTACAACCGAGTTGTAAAGTTCTTCCAACTTCGCCTGGTTATGGACCGTTATGACCAGATATACCGTAAGCTAGGTAAAATACCTCAGCGAGTTACGGAGCAGATTGAAGAATGAGCGATAATTCTCTACGAGCCGGCACTCCGGGAAAATTTGGTGCCTGGATTCGATACGGCGGCGACCCTATATCGGAAGAGCAGCTGGCCTTTGCGGCGCAGAACTACGCGGTAGCTATTCTGCAGCCCTGGGAGCTGGATGCGGCACGCTACCTCAAAGAGCAGTCACCTAATATGGTGGTGCTCGCCTATAAGTGCCTTTCTTCCAGTCGCGCCTATGAACCAGGCCCCATTTACTCTTCGGGTGTCTCTTATAAATATGCGCAGGATCTTCTGAACACAACCGGTAAGGATTTGTTCGCCCGCCGCCTAGACGGCTCTCTGATTGAGTGGTCGGGGTACTGGCAGCACTACCAGATGGCGGTGTGGAGTGCCGACTACCGCTGGCAGTGGGTGCACTCCGTGGTGGAAGAACTGCGTAACTCGCCCTTTGACGGCGTGATGGCTGATAACGACGTAGAGAATGATTATTACGGACTAAACCTGCCGATTCAGGGCGTTGAAAGCATCACCACGATTCGGCAGCATCTCGATTTCTTGATCTCCTTCGCCGGTATTGAGCTGAATAAGATCGGCAAAATCCTGGTGCCTAATATTGCCGAATCGCGCCTGCGCTGGGGCAAATGGGAAAGCCACAGTGCCTACGGCGGCGGGTTCGAGGAAGTGTGGCTCGGCTGGGGCGCACAAGAATTCCTCAGCGGCGCCTACGCCACCATGCAGGGAAACCATATTGGGCGCGGCGCCGAAGGCTTGGTAACGCTGAATGCGGTGCAGGACCGCTCGGGCGATGCCTACGGCGCTGTGAATACCCAGCAGTCCCTTCCTAAGGTCACGATTTTGCGCACCCCGCACGGGTACTCGACATCGCCGATTAGCGGCACGGATGAGAATCTGCTGTATGGTCTGGCTGGGTTCTGGGTTTTTGGAGGCGGTCGCTTTACCGGTATCAACGCAACTCAGCACGATGCCTATGACGGTACTCCGAACGCGCCCGAGCTGTCCTTTGACTTGGGGGCTGCATCCGGTGAGATTGAGGCTCAGGACAGCGTGCAGACCCGTGCTTTCACGCACGGCTGGGCGGCTCTGAATACGAGCGACCGCACCACGATGGTGCGCGTGCCGCAGGATCAGGGGCTCGTAGATGCGCAAAACAACGCGGCACCCGCCACCCTCACCCTAGAAGGCCACCGCGGGGTTATTTACCGTAAGCGGTAATTTTAAGGTCTCTTGCTATAGCGTATATACGGCGGTATTCTGTACCCTGCCCGGGGTGGGAATACCGCCTATCTGTTAAGGGTAGTGGCAACAGACCGGAATGAAGTCCGTTTCATGTCAAGAAACGGGCTGATTCACAGCGCAGCATCCCTGTACTGTGGAACAAGCGGTTGGAATACGACCAACTATTCTCGTGGTGCTGAGTTTAAGGAGTGAATTACAGTGAATATTCTTTTGATCGACGGCGGTAAAGCATTCGGCCACTCGGCGGGTCGCCTGAACCACACCCTGCATCAAACCGCCCGTGATACGTTATCGGCGCTCGGTCATCATGTGCGAGAAACTGTGATTGACGACGGGTACGATATTCACCAGGAAGTAGAAAAATTCCAGTGGATGGATGCGGTCATCTGGCAGATGCCCGGTTGGTGGATGCATGAGCCGTGGACCGTGAAAAAATATATGGACGAGGTGTTTACCACCGGCGCGGGCACCCTGTACGCTAATGATGGCCGCAGCAGTGCCAACCCCACTGAAGGATACGGCACGGGCGGTCTTCTTCAGGGGCGGCGGCATATGCTGTCGCTGACGTGGAACGCGCCTCGCGAAGCTTTTATCCGGGAGGGCGACTTCTTCGAGGGAGTCGGGGTAGATGCCCTCTACATGCACTTTCATAAAGCTAATGAGTTCTTGGGAACTACCCAATTACCCACCTTTATTTGCAATGATGTGATTAAAAATCCACAGGTCGAACAGTATATCGCCGACTATACTGCCCACCTCAACGAGGTCTTCGGTCGGGCGTAAGGGCTTAAACCTGCATACCCTCATAAGCATGCCTGAGGAGACGGCCTCACGTGAAAGCTGACCGCATAGAATCGGATGCAGATTTCTCCATCGCATCATGTCATCACCAGGAAGGTAGTTAAGATTATGGCTGCTGAGAACAATGAACGTTATCTGCGTGGGAAAGAGGTACTTGCTCGGGTAGAGCAGAACCCTCACGGATCTATTCTTGATAGCTTAGCTTCTTTTTCGCCTGATTTAGAACGGTTCGTCGTGGAGTTTGGGTATGCGGATGTTTTTGATCGGGAAGGTTTATCCGATCAGTCTCGCCAGCTCATTACCATATCTGCTTTGGCCGCACTTGGGAATGCAGCTCCGCAGCTGGAATTCCACATTAATGGTGCCCTCAATGTGGGCTGTTCTCCTGAGCAGATTATCGAGACTTTTATCCATGTGACCATATACGCTGGTTTCCCTGCTGCATTAAATGCTGTCTCTGTTGCCCGTAAGGTTTTCACCGAACGCGGTATTGACGTGAACTTAGATACGCATAGTACCGAGCCCGCCAAGCGTTTCGAGGTAGGCTCTTCGTATCTTGAGCGTGTAGATGGGGCTGGCGGGGAAGCTGTGGTTGAATCGCTTCAGGATATTGCGCCGGATTTAGGCCGCTACATTGTCGAGTACTCATTTGGCGATGTTTATTCTCGGCCCGGGCTGAGCCTATGGGAGCGTGAACTGGTCTCTGTATCTGCGTGCAGCGCTTTAGGAACGTGCGTGCCTCAGCTGCATGTTCATATCAACGGCTTCTTGAACGTAGGCGGCACTCAAGAGGAACTTGTGGAGCTGATGATTCAGATAGCGGTCTATGCAGGATTCCCCGCCGCCCTAAATGCTATCGCCAGTTTGCGGAAAGTATTAGCAGAGAATAAGGCATAATTACGATGCGCACGAAGTGGTGAAACCAAGATTTTAAAGGCGGCTCTGTTTGCAGGGCAGTACATAAAAATATACGGGTGATTCCCTGAAAATATGTCAGGGAACCACCCGTATATTCTTATCAAGTTATATAGCTGTTCGGCTATATATACTACTCAAACTTTATTTTGTGGGGTATGAAGGTGCCTCTTCGCCAGCCATACGTTCCAACACGCGCACCACCTGGCAGGAGTAACCGAACTCGTTGTCGTACCAGACGTACAGGATTGCCGAGTCGTCGCTGACGACGGTGGCAAGCGCATCCACCACACCCGCGTTGCGCGAACCCACAAAGTCGGTGGAGACGGCCTCATGCGAATCGGAGTAACCAATCTGACGGCGAAGTTCACCGTTGAGGGCAACCTGACGGAAGACCTCGTTCAGTTCATCCTTAGAACCGGCGGGCTTAGCCAGCTTCACGTTCAGAATAGCCATCGAAACATCCGGGGTGGGAACGCGAATAGCGTTACCGGTCAGCTTGCCCTCCAACTGGGGGAGTGCCTTAGAAACGGCACGCGCCGCGCCGGTTTCGGTAATCACCATGTTCAGCACTGCCGAACGGCCGCGACGATCACCCTTGTGGAAGTTATCGATCAGGTTCTGATCATTCGTGAAAGCGTGCACGGTCTCCACGTGACCGCGTTCCACACCGTACACATCATCAAGAACCTTCAGCGCGGGGGTAATCGCGTTGGTCGTGCAGGATGCCGCCGAAAGAATCTTATCGTCGTCGGTAATGATGCTATCGTTCACGCCGAAGACAATATTTTTCATATCGCCCTTACCGGGAGCGGTCAGCAGAACGCGGGAAATACCGGGGCGCTCAAGGTGCTGGGTCAGCCCCGGAACATCGCGCCAGCGACCGGTGTTATCGACCAGAAGCGCATCCTCAATACCGTACTCGGTGTAATCCACAGTGGTCGGATCTGACGAGTAGATGAAACGCACCGGCAGACCGTTAGCAATAATGGTGTCGTTCTCAGCATCTACCTTAATAGTGCCCTTGAACGGACCGTGCACCGAATCGCGTGCCAACAAAGAAGCCCGCTTCTCAAGATCGTTCTCGGTGTTCTTACGCACCACCACCGCACGCAGGCGCAGGTTTGCACCCAGCGATGAGGAACGCTCCAGCAGAATACGCGCCAACAGACGACCAATGCGCCCGAAACCGTAGAGCACCACATCCTGCTGCTTGACGGTCTCGCCCTTCTTGCCAACCGATGCACCAACCTGCTCGGGCAGCCACATGGAGAAGTCGGGGGAACCCGCATCAACATGCTGGCGATGCAGAGCCGCAATGTTGATCGAGCAGGGACCAAGGTTAAGGTCAAAAAGTGCCTGAACCAGCTCTAGCGTATGCTCGGGGTTCAGCGGGGTTCCATCAACCTTCGCGGCACCATCATGCAGGCGCAACAGCTGAATAACGGACTTATTGACCAGGCTGCGACCGTGAATATTAAGAACTACACCGTTCTCGCGGTTTAGCTTACCGATGAGGGGAATCATCTCTTCGGCCTGGGTTTCGCGGGCAATCCACTGCTCGTGAGTGTTTTCGGGAGTCGTCACTCTTGACCTTCTTCCTCAATGGACGTCTTCGTCGGAATTTGTTGTTCGCGCCGATGCGCATGCCCAATTCATCGGGTCGCACGCAACCGACTCTGCTTTAAGTCTAACCGCTGTGGCGAACGGTTTTATTCCCTCACGCCGCCGAATCTGTGAAATCTAGCACGCTTTGCACGATGCGCTACGCCCGAAGCCAATAAAGCCCACACAACCCCTCACACAAGAAGCGAAAACAACGGGAATAACACACAGAAACACACCCGTCGCGCGGCAACCTTGAGTAGAATTGAGACATGTTAACTGTCATCGGTGAAGCACTCGTAGATGTCGTCCACAGCAACGACGCCCCCATGCACGCCTACCCCGGCGGATCTCCCCTCAACGTCGCCGTCGGCGCCGCGCGGCTAGGGCACAAGACCCGGTTTATCGGCCACTACGGAACCGACGAACACGGCGCCAGCATCGCCGCGCACCTGAGCGCATCCAAAGTGCAGGTACCCTTCGAACCGCGCGCCGCACGAACCTCAACCGCGCAGGCGTATATCGGGGAAGACGGCGCGGCACGCTACGAATTCGATATCGACTGGAGCCTCGACAGCTACGCCGACGACATTCTGGCCTTAGCCCCCAGCTGCGAAGCGCTGCACACCGGCTCTATCGGGGCGATGCTCGAACCGGGCGCCCACGTGGTCGCTCAAGCACTCACGGCGGCACGTGAAAGCGCACTTATCAGCTACGACCCAAACTGCCGCCCCACCATTATTAGCGACCGTGCCCTCGCCCAGAGCTGGGCAGAAAAATTTGCTGCGCTCGCCTCGGTGGTGAAAGCAAGCGACGAAGATCTGACGTGGCTATATCCTGACCGTTCCCTTGCAGAAACCGCGCATGCCTGGCTCGACCTCGGCGTAGAGCTGATGGTGATAACCCGCGGTGAAGGCGGGCCGATCGCCTACACCCGTGCCTACACCAATGGAATTGAAGAACCAGCCTATCGCGTAGAGGTTGCAGATACCGTAGGCGCGGGCGATTCGCTCATGGCGGCGCTGATCGCCGCACTCCTCGACAGAGGTATCAGCGGTGCCCAAGCACGCAGCAAACTTGCCGCACTCACCCGCGAAGATATTCAAAATCTGCTACGATTCTCCGCAACGGCGGCGGGAATTACCGTCTCGCGTTCCGGAGCGAACCCGCCCACCCGCGAAGAACTTAACGCCGTGCTCAACGGCTAAGTCAGCCACCCGACCAAACGAGGAGGACTACCGTGACTAACAACCTCGGCACCGCACCCCTGCCGCGTGAACCCTACGCCGGGCTGCCCGACCTGCCGCTCTTCAACCTGACCTCCACCGACATTGAAAACGGTGCCACCGCGCCCACCGCCATGCTCTCGGCGCTCTTCGGCGTGCCCGGCGGGCAGGATCAGTCTCCGCAGCTGAGCTGGTCGGGATTCCCCGAAGAGACCAAATCCTTCGTTGTCACCTGCTACGACCCGGATGCGCCCACCCCCAGCGGCTTCTGGCACTGGACCGTATCAAACATCCCCGCATCGGTTACCGCGCTTGAGACCAACGCGGGCGCTATCGTCGGCGGCCAGGGCGGCGCGGCGCTTCCCGCCGGGGCGATAGCGCATCGCAACGACGCCGGAACCCCCGGATTCGTGGGTGCTGTACCCCCAGCGGGGCATGGGCCGCACCGTTACATATTCTGCGTGACTGCCGTGGACGTACCCGAACTTGAGGTAGACGAGAATACCTCACCTGCCGTCGTGAACTTCAACCTCTTCTTCCACGGCATCGCGCGCACTTTTTTGACCGTCACCTACGCAGAACCGGCGGAGTAGGCGCTTATTCTCGCATGATTAAGCTCATCGCCAGCGATCTGGACGGCACGCTCATCGGGCCTGATTTTCGTTTTCGCCCTCGCACTCTGCACGCCCTAGAGGCGGCGCGTGCGGCGGGCATCGACATCGTGTTCGTAACCGGGCGCCCGAGCCGTTGGCTTACCCCGCTGCGGGAACAAACCGATTTTGACTCTTACGCCATTTGCTCGAACGGCGCCGTGGTGTATCATCTGGGCGCCAACGAAGTAGAGACGGTTAACGGTGCCGAACCCGCCGTGATCGAGCGTGCCCACACTCGGCTTGAGCCGATATTCCCCGAGGTCACCTACACCCTCGAAACCGTGGATACCGTCTACATTCAGGGGCCGCACGACGGGGGAGACGTGCTTGAGGGCGCTCGCGTGGTTGAATCCTCTATGGCGGAGGCATTCGTGGCGCTTGGTGATACTCCGATCATTAAATACCTGGTTCGGGTGCCCGGTATGGACCCCGATATTCTGCATGTGCGTGTGGCGCAGACCGTGGGTGAGCTGGTGTCGGTCACGCGCGGGGTTGTGGGCGAGCCGCTGATCGAGATGGGTTCGAAGACCGTGAATAAGGGGCGCACTCTCGCCCAATTTGCCGCAAGACACGGTATTGAGGCGCACGAGGTGATGGCCTTCGGCGATATGCCGAACGATGCTGAGATGCTGTGCTGGGCGGGTCGTGGGTATGCGATGGCATCCGGCGAGCCTGCGCTGATTAAGAAGGTAGGGCGCACCTGCCCGCCCTTTGGGGAAGACGGCGTGGCGCAGGTGATCGAGGCGATGCTTCAGGGTCGCGGCGAGGCACAGTACCGAGCGATGTAGACTCCGCGCGGCTGCGTACCGTGCAGCCTCACCCAAATCTTCATCTAAATTTTTGCCTCTCATCTAAAAATTTTTGGATGAGAGGCGTATTTTTTGGATGAGGGAGCCGTCGAAAGTACGTACTGGGCATAAAACGGTCGTCTATATAGAAGTAATTCTTTCTATTATCGCTTATACTAGAAATAGTTCTTTCTATATGAGGGTATAAAGATTATGGTGTATATTCCCACCAAAGTGCGCCGAGCCGCGCGGACGATAGGTGAGCAGCTGCGCATCCAACGCAAACTGATGGGTCTGACCGCCCAGATGGTTGCGGAACGTGCAGACATTACGACCGTGACCCTGCGGCGCATTGAGCAGGGCGAATCGGTGCGTACCGACGTACTTTTTCGTGTGCTGCGGGTGCTCGGCATGCTGGATGCGGTCGTCACCGCCACCGACCCGTACCTCACGGATGTCGGCCGCCTGCGCGCCAGCGAAAAACTCCCCAAATCGGTGCGCATCCCCAAAAGTGAAATGGGCTGGTAACTATGGGTGAAGCAGCTGATTAACTGAATTTATAGTGCTGTTGCGTATTTATCTAGAGTCAAGACTGACTCGTCGCATTAGCGGTTCTGCTGATTATCTTCCGCATCATTCCTTTTAAAGAAGGAATAGTAAATAATTTGAACAAAAACGATCAGCATGATGATGAGGATTATTGGAACCGTTATATATTCGATTTTCATGTGCCGATCTAGCACGTCCACACCGAAGGTGATAATCAGAAAGACCATGAGGTAGTTCGATTTCGTCTTCATCTTTCCCACTCTAACATTGCCGAGTGCAAGAATTCTTGCACCTATCAGCTTTATAAAGCCATATAAAGCTGATAGGGTGGTGTGTACAAGGGAAGGAGTGCATCATGCCTAAGAGTTTAGCGACCGAAGAGTTCATCACAGGTGTTCTACACGATACTGAGCGGCGCATCCGTGAACAGATCGATCGGGGTGAAATCACTCCCACTGCCGAGTCTATGCAGGAGCTCTCGAACGCGCTCTCGCATACGGTTGAGGTGCGCAAGGGCGCGCGGGGATCTGGGAAGTATATTGGCAAGGTGAAGGATAGCCGCAGCACCCGCGAATACCTTGGCGGCATCAGTCTGCAGGCCCTCAACGATAGGGTGCGCAAGAACAATATTCTGCGCCTCAAAAACAAGGCGGGACGTAACGGATATCCGGTTTTTCAGTTCAAAGACGGGGCAGTGGATCCGCAGGTTCGGCAGGTTATTAAAACCCTATTAGACGGAAAACTGACTGAGTGGGAAGTTGCTTTTTGGCTCGCTATGCCGTCGAATTTCTTTGATGGCCGCCCCGCAGCTGAGTACATGAAGGATTCCGAAGAGAACTTCAAATTTGTGCTGGCATGTGCAGTTCAGGATGCTGCTGACCGGAGGGCAAACTACTGATGCCAACAGAACGTCATGAATCAACCCTACTCCCACCGAACCGCCCCTTAGATCTCTCTGGGATTCCTGCAATTTCAGTAGGGTACGGGGGTGAAGAACCTGGCACATGGTACCGGTCGTATCAAAAATATGTAGGCGATACTAAACGAGATTGTCGATATTTTTCTCCCAAACGGGGCAGATTCGATCTTAATATGCCCAACGGGACGCTTAATCTTGCAAGTACTCCTGAGGCTGCACTTCGAGAACGCTTAGGTCCTCGACTTATTGGTCTTATAGCGCTTCCCATGAACAGGTTCGACGGCGTTTATGTGGCTCGTGTTCAGCTCCCACGCGTATTTAAGGTTGCTGATTTTCGTCAAGCATTTGGTGGCTTTGCGCCCGGGGATATTTCTTCTGCGTTGTTTCACGCTGAGGGCTATTCTGTTACTCAACAGTGGGCAGAAGCGGTTCGGGAAGCAGGGTTAGAGGGGATTATTGCACGTTCGAGGTTCAGCAGTGGAAGTGCTCTATACCTTTTTGGAACTAGCGGCGAAAACCGGGAGTTTGGCAGCATTGGCGGCGAAGAGACAGCACTCAGCGTAGCGCGCGCTATACCCTTCTTCCCTGAGATCGTGAGTGTTGAAGAGGAAGAGTTCGAATTCGAGTAATGAGTACGGGCTGTATCTTCATACTCATATGACATCTAAAAATGCCTTGGCGCACATAGCGTGTTATGTGCACCAAGGCATTTTGGCGTCCTCGGAAGGAAACTTTTGCCGGTCTAGTGCCCCAGCTCGTCGTGGTCCCTGTCAGTGAAGGGTTCCAGCGGGTCGCCCGCCGCTTTCGTACGTTTGGCGATGAACGTCATCAGGTGGAACACAATCAAGGTCGCCGCCGTGCCGAGTGCAATACCCGCGAACGACAAGCCCGAGAACTCCCAGGTGTAATCCGCGATGCCCACAATCAGCGCCACAGCGGCGGTCGTCAGGTTAATCTGGTTTGAGAAATCCACGCGGTTCTCGCTCCAAATGCGCACGCCGAGCATCCCGATCATGCCGTACAGCACGGTTGCGGCACCTCCAAGAACACCCGCCGGGACGGTCGCAATCGCCGCGCCGAACGCCGGGAAAAGCGAGAGAGCGATCGCGAAAATCGCGGCCACCCAGTATGCCGCCGTCGAATACACCTTGGTTGCCGCCATAACACCGATATTCTCGGCGTAGGTGGTCGTACCGGAACCGCCGCCAAAACCGGCGACTGTGGTCGCTAAACCGTCTGCCATGAGCGCGCGACCCGAGTACTCATCCAGGTTCTCGCCCGTCATGAGCGCCACCGACTTCACGTGCCCAATGTTCTCGGCAACCAGCACCAGAATTACGGGGATAAACAGCCCGGCAAGCTCCCAGTGGAACTCGGGGTTCTGAAAATGCGGCAGACCGATAATGCCCTGCTGCTGCACGGTCTTTTCGATGTTCGAGAAGTCTACCTCGCCGCGCACAACCGCAGTCACATACCCGATGATCACGCCCAACAGAATCGAGAGGCGGCCAATAATACCCTTGAACAGCACCGAAATCAGGATAATCGAGATAAGGGTTACGAGCGCGGTGATGGGCGCCTTCATGAAGTTCGCTTTCGCACTCGGTGCCAAGTTAAAGCCGATAAGTGCCACGATCGCGCCGGTTACCACGGGCGGCATGAGTTTCGTCAGCCAGCCGGTGCCCGCAAACTGCACAATAACGCCCACCAGGAAGAGCGACAGACCCGCCATGACGATGCCGCCGAGCGCACCCGCCGGACCGTGCTGGTTTGTCGCCGCCGCCAGAGGTGCGATAAACGCAAAGGAAGAGCCCAGATAAGAAGGCACACGCCCGCGTGTGATGAGCAGGAACAAAACTGTGCCCAGGCCCGAGAAGAACAGTGTGGTTGCGGGCGGGAACCCGGTCAGCAGCGGCACCAGGAAAGTTGCGCCGAACATCGCCACCACATGCTGGGCGCCGATGCCGATCGTAATAGGCCAGGCGAGGCGTTCGCTCGGCGCCACGACCGAGCCGGGTTTAATGCTTCTGCCGTCGCCGTGCAGACGCCAGCCAAAACCGGATTTCTGTGTGCTCATGGGATGCGATCTCCAGGTGAAAGTGAGGACAAAATTCCCAGTAATTCTACACCTGTTGGCTCCTGCACGCGCATTGTAAAAAGGCTCTTGGTGTGAATAAACGGATTTTCACCGCTTTATTCACACCAAGAGCCTATTTAACAGGGGGACCGCTACAGTGCCGCCTGCAAATCCTCTAAGTGGTCGTACTTTGAGAGCTCGAAACGCAGATGCCCTTCAGTCGGCGACTGCACCGGCAGGAACGAAGCCTCACGCAAACGCCGCGCAGTCGGCGAGGAAGCAACGTAACCGGCGCCTCCAACAACCTGCAGTTCAAAATGCGTAGCAATCGTCGCCAGATGCGAAACACCCAGACGCAGGCTCAACAAATCGCGACGCTCGGCACGCTGCGGCTCACGCGCCAAACGCACCAGCTCATCGCGCAAGCTCTCGTACTCGCCCACAATCAGCGGGAACTCAGAACTGAAAATACCCTGCGAAGCCTCAAGATGCTTCGAAGCCTCCACCAGCGCACCGGCGGAAAGACCCAAGCAGAACGCGGACTGCACCAGCAAGAACGGCGCGGTCACATCGTTGAGGAAACCCTCAAAATTATCGGTCAAAATATCCTCGGTCGGCACAAAAACATCCTCAAAAATGATCGTGCCAGACTCGGTTCCGTTGAGCGCCAGCAGGTTACGGTGATATACAACCTTCACCCCCGGAACATCCTGGCGAACCGTCACAATATACCGGTTCGGATGCCCCTCCTGCGCATTCTGCACTGCTACCGGCAGCACAATCACGCCGCCCGGGTACAGGTTAGAAGCCCACGACACCGTGCCGTTGAGCTTCACACCGCCCTCTACCAAAGTGCCCAAAACCTTGATCGGCGCAAGCCCCGAAGCCTCCTTATATGCCGCCGCCATCGCGCTTGTACCGCTCGTCGTGGCCTCAGCCAAGCCCTCGGGCAGCTCACGGTTCACCGCATCAAAGAACGCAATCGTAGAACGATGAGCCCACAGCGAGAACCCGGTTGTCGCATCCTGCGAAGCAAGGTCAAAAGCAACCGAAACCTGCGGAAGCAAAGACCCGGTGCGCCCCAGAGTCAGCAGACCATCCTTCGCAATCTCGCGCAGATTCTCAAACGGGGAACGCTCACCGGCATCGACGGCATCTGCGTGTTCGGCGGCAAGCGCAAGCACTCGCTCGCGCTGAGGATAATCCTCAAGGGGTTCAAGAGTGAATTCAGACATGGTAGAGAGCTCCTATATGCAATGTGCAGGTGTGCTTATGCGTGTAGCTTGAAGAGGCGGTCGATGGGGGTGCTCACGGCTTTGCGGGCGCGAAGTACCGCATCCTCATCGGGTGCGTCATAGAAGCACAGGCACTTGGCGGTATCCTCGCGCACGTAGGTGCGCAGGAAGGAAACCTCGGGCACCTCGGCATACTTGGGTGCGTTCGCCTTCTTGCGAGTCAGGTACTGCTCCATCGTGATTTCGGCGGGAATATCCCACTCGACCAAGTAGTCTGCATCTTTCTTGAGCTTCTTGATGTCGTCGAGTTCTGCGCCCACTAGGCGAACCTCGTCGGGGCCAACCACGGATGCGCGCTCGCCAATAGCCGCAGTGAGGGCGGGTGCGAACGCGGTGTTTTCTGACTCAATGATGGCGAAGATCAGCTTGTGATCGGCGGAAACCTGGGTTTCGATGAGCTCCGCGCCTTCGCTCAGGGAGCTGGAAACGGTTTCGATGAGCGCGGTTGCCTCGTCCTTGGATGCGGTTGCTGGGGTCAGCTCGATCAGGTACAGTGCCATGTCTGTTTTCTCCTTAGATAGGACGTTGTCTTTTACCTGCCTGTACGGCGGGTCTGGCATATACCCTAAACCGGTCGCGGGCGCGGCGCATAATGTTTTTCGCTATGAGTCCTAAAACGAAGATTTAAGAACCCTTCACCCGTCACATGAAGTAATGCGGAGACACAAAACGTCATGTTACAGCGGTGACGGGAATATTTATACGGCGTCTAATGTTCGAGGTGGGTTTCAGAAGTCACAGGAGATGACGCGCAGCGAGCAAAACCTGACTTTTGGTAGCGTAAACACCTGACTTTTGGTAGCGTAACTGGCTGACTTTTGGTAGCGCAGAATGCCTCTATTTACTATCTGACTAGTGAAAATACGTGTTTTGTCAGATCTGCTGACGAGGGGCTTATTCTGCCCTCATGCCCCTGCTGGCTGAATAGCGTGCAGTAGCTTACCCTAGCGAGAAATGAGAACTCTATTTTCTCAATAGTATTCTTAATGAGAAAATAGAGCTCCAAATTCTCATTAACTGCCTGTACCCTCTCATTTTTTAGGGCATTCCCTATCATGCAGCAGAAAGGAGCGTGGGGTATGCCAGCCATCTCATGGGCTTCTCTCGATTGGGAACAGCAGCCTCTGTGGCAGCATCGTGACCCACTCGCATCCCGTCGTGCTCGTCAGCGGAACACTGGCGAGTTTAAAAGTGCCGTTACACCGCGCATCGCCGAGCAAGCACCTCAGCTTTCCCCGCAGCTACATACTCTGGTGCAGGATTGCACGCGCACGATTACTCGCTTCGACGAGCAGCATGCGGCGTTAGGTGGCGTGCCATTTGCGGCGGTGCTTTTGCGGGGTGAATCGGCATCAAGTTCGCAGATTGAAAACCTGACGGTTTCAGCACGTAGGTTATCGTTGGCGGTGGTGGGCGCTTCCGGTTCCACTGTGGGGCATAATGCCGAGTTGGTGGCACGCAATGTTCGCGCCATGCAGGCAGCTTTAGGGGTGGCAGAGAGCCTGACCATTGAATCTATCGTGCATATGCACCATGAACTGACAGCTGGCACCCTAGATGACGCCGGGAAGTTCCGCCAACAGTGGGTGTGGGTTGGCGGGCAGTCGCCTGTAACAGCAGATTATGTAGCACCGCACTGGAAGCTAGTACCCGCCGCCATGAATGACCTCGTTGAATTTATGGCGCGTCGTGATCTTGACCCGCTGGTGCAGGCTGCCATCGCTCATGCACAATTTGAGACTATTCACCCTTTTACTGATGGGAATGGGCGTACCGGTCGGGCGCTTATTTCGGCTTTGCTCATGGCACGTGGAGTCACCGAACATGTTGTGCTGCCAATTTCTTCGGGGCTTCTGCATGACGTCGCAGACTATATTGCGGCGCTTACCGCATACCGCGCTGGAGATATAGAGCCTATGATCCGGTGCTTTATTCAAGCTTCAAATGCTGCCGTCAAGAACGCTCGTATCTTGGCAGAGGACATCTCCGGATTGCGCGATAAAATTCTGGGAACAGCACGTCGAACAACATCCGCTTTGAAGGCGGTCGCCGATTTTTGCTGCACCGAACCGGCTTTTACGGTACAGATGGTGGAGCAGAATACGTCTGTGGCACCGGCAACGATATATCGCATCATCGCAACCCTTGAGAAAGCGGGTGTGATACGCCGTGAGAAAACCTTTGTTGCAGGTCAGCGCGTATGGACGGTTCCTCACCTTAACGATGCGCTTGACGCATTTGCGGCGCGTGCTGGGCGGCGCATCCAGGCTGAATAATCATGTTGTGAGAGGCTCTATACCCTTCCTGGAATATAACGTAGGCGGCATATACCCAAGTCAAACCACAGAAATTAAAATCGGTGGGTGCATCTTCAAGTGTTGAAGATGCACCCACCGCTATATATGCCTAAAACGGAATACTACTTCACATCGCGCATAAGTTTCTGGATGGGCGCACGGCAGAGGAAGAGGACGATACCAGCAATAACCGAGACGGCACCCACCCACATAAAGTAGGAAGCCTCAGTGTCTTGGCTGTAGAACTGTGCGCACCAACCCGCGAATGCGGTACCCATCGCCAGCGAGGTCCAGTAAAGCGCCATCATGTTCACCTTATACGCTTCGGGTGCGAGCCTGGTGGTCAGCGCCATGCCCGTGGGCGAAATCGTAAGCTCGGCAACAGTGAAGATAAACATGATGATAACCATCCAGTAGACCGCCACGCGAGAGACACCCACCTGCGTGAGGAAAACCCAGTATGCCGGGCCGATAATCACGAGCGCGAGTGAGAACTTGGTGGTTGTGCGCGGCTGCCGATCGCCCAATTTCGTCCACATGGCGGCGAACCCCGCCCCCAGAAGAATCACGAAAATAGGGGCAAGGGAATTGACGAGGGTCGGAGGAAGATCCATGCCCAGAATATGCCAGTCGAGTCGCTCATCAGAATAGATGGGAATGACCGTGAACTGCTGCTGGTAGAGCGCCCAGAAAATAGCGTTGGCAATCCAGAGGGGAATAAACGCCCACACCCGCGAGCGTTCGGTGTTGGTTACGTTCTTGGCGGTGAGCAACTGAATAAAGAGAGCTATGGCCCCGATGCCGACGGCACTTACCACCCACGTGGCGAGGTTGCCTGTAGTCATCCAGCCCATCATCACCAGCAGAAATGTTATGAGAGCTATCCCTGCCAGAACACCGGCTAAAATACCGTTCTGGCGTGGGGTGAAAGGAACGGTTACCTCGTGCACCGACTCGGGCAGGTTCTTGCGAGTGAGCACATACTGAATAAGCCCGGCCGCCATGCCGATAGCCGCGATTCCGAAGCCGAAATGGAAGCCTAGCCAACCCCATCCCCAGCCGGTTAGCGCCGGACCTAAAAGCGCGCCGATGTTGATGCCGATATAGAAAAGCGTGAACCCCGCTTCGCGTTTGGAGTCGTCTTTGCTGTAGAGCGAACCGACCAGAACCGATGCGCTGCTTTTGAGACACCCTGAACCGATCGCGACCAGAAGCAGACCGGTGATCACGCCAGCTGCGCCGGGCATGACCGCAAGGACAATGTGCCCCGCCATAATACCGATAGCGGAATAAAAGAGGGTGCGTTCGGGGCCTAGGACGCGGTCGCCCAAAATACCGCCGAGGATCGCCATGAGGTAAACGGTTGCACCATACGCTCCCATAGCGCCGGTGGCTGCTTCTTTGGGGATCCCTAATCCGCCGTCTTCAATAGCGTAGTACAGGTAATAGAGGGCAAGAGCTTGCATCCCATAGAATGAGAACCGTTCCCACATTTCCACGGTGAAAAGATTGGCGAGCATCTTTGGATGCCCAAAAAATGTTCGCGGCTTCTGCGCCGCTGGTTGCGTGGCTACCATAAAGCCTCCCAAGAATACACAAACCGGAAGTGTTCTAGGTTATATTTCCTCAGTGTATACCTGTAAAATGCATATGTATACAGATGTTTGTGCAGAAATTAGGCATAAATTCCGTATTTACTCTGCATGAAATCTCATGTCTAATGGTGGGGCTGGGGTGTATTGCGTGCACGCGCGCGTGCCTTATGACCTCAAAATTTTGTAGAGTTGATAATGTATCTCACGAGACTACAGAGGAGAATCCATGAATAACGTACCCCAGGTAACCCCTGCCGATGTTCCTGCCGGTGCCAAGATTATTGATGTGCGCGAAGACTACGAATGGGAAGCCGGCCACGTTGCTGGTGCCCAGCACATCACCCTAGGAACGCTGACCGAGCGACTTTCAGAACTACCCAGCAAAGATGAAGAATTCTATGTGATCTGCCACGGCGGCGGGCGTTCAAACCGTGCGGCTGAATACCTGCGCCAGAACGGATACCAGGCGAAAAATATTGCTGGCGGAACAAGTGCTTGGTTCACCGCAAAGCTGCCCATGGAAAGCGAAAACGGGCAGGAACCTGCCGTCGTTCACTAATGACGCTATACCCTAAAAATTTGGAATATATCCATTTTGAATAGTGTATATAGCCAAAACGACATATAAAGATGCGGCACTCCAGCCCCCGAAATGGCTGCTGGTGCCGCATCCTTTGTATTCGGGTCGAAGCCACGCCGCTCAAGACCGACGGCAACGCACTCTACAATAGGAAACGTGATTCTTCAGCCCAATCAATACCCAACGCTGCACGTGCGCGCCCTCGACTTTGAGATCATGCCCGAGGCTGCATACCCCGTGATCGCTGCGGGTGCTCGGTACGCCTATTGGCTTGATTCCGCACGAGAAGAATCGCCTATGTCTCGCGTCTCGTATGTGGGCGTCGTCCCGCATTGGGCGGCTGTGCTGCGCATCGAAAACGCACGTGAGGCAACAAACACGACTCCTTGGGATGCCCTCGATACTGCGCTTGCCAGTATGCCTGAACCCGATGACATTGCCGAGCTGCCCGAAGGTTTGCGCGGTGGTTACGTGGGTTATTTCGGGTATGAGGCGCGCGCCGCCCTGCACCCCGGGCGCATCGGATACACACCCCGGCACACGGCACAAACCCCGGATTCTCTCTGGATGCCCGCCGTGCGGTACCTGGTCTATGAACATGAAACTCGCCGCGCGTGGCTGCTTGGCGATGAACCCTGGCTTGAGAAAATTGAGCCGCGTTTGCGCGAATTGGCGCGGGATTCTTGGCGTGAGATACCGGGTGATAACGCACATGACGGCGATAAACCATTGAGTCAGCACGTGGAGCATCTGCTTTTTGAAGCCCCGGATTGCGAAAGCTATTGCGCAGATATTGAGCGCGCACAATGGCATATTTACGAGGGGAATAGTTATGAGGTGTGCCTGAGCGCCGAAAGTACCGCGCGGGTAGAACATCCTCTCACGCCCGATCAGCTTTTTGAGCTGTACCGCACTCAGCGTAAGCACAATCCCGCGCCCTATGCCGCCTATTTGCGGTGCGGCGATTTCTCTGTGCTTTCTTCGTCTCCCGAGCGTTTTCTGATGGTTGATACACACGGAAACGCCGAAACGAAGCCGATTAAAGGGACATGCCCGCGCGGTGCGAATCCTCAGGATGACGCCGCTGCGGCTCACTGGCTGCAACACGATGCGAAAACCCGTGCCGAGAACCTGATGATCGTCGATCTTTTGCGCAACGACCTCTCGACGGTGAGTGACCCCGCGAGCGTGCAGGTTCCTGTACTCATGAGCGTGGAAAGTTATGCAACGGTGCATCAGCTTGTTTCTACCGTCACTGCGCGTCTTAAACCCGAAATTTCCGCGGTGCATGCCAGTGCGGCGTGCTTCCCTGGCGGATCTATGACCGGCGCACCCAAGCCCTCAACAATGAATATTATTGAGGATCTAGAGGCGCGCCCCCGCGGCGTATACTCGGGTGCTCTCGGATTTTTCTCGGCGGATGGCGGCGCCAATCTCTCTATTGTCATACGCACCTTGGTTGCGCACGATAATGGGCTTATAACCCTCGCCGCCGGCGGCGCGATTGTCGCCGATTCAGACCCGAACGCCGAGTACGAAGAAATGCTGACGAAACTACGTGCGGCGCTTCCACCGAGTGTGGGGCACATCGTTGAAAAGGGTGTGAGTAAGCAGAGCGTCGCCGCGACCGACCGGGAAAGCCCAGGAATATTATGAATTTTGTCTTCGATATTGACGGCACCACCAGCTTTAACGGCATGGTAATTGAGCCCGCCATTGAGCGTGAAATCTATGCGCTGCTGCGGGCGGGACACCGCATAGTTTTTGCCTCCGCCCGACCGGTGCGCGATATTCTGCCCATGCTCTCTGAGGATGTGCGCACGCATAGCGGGTTGGCGCTGATCGGCGCGAACGGTTCGCTGCTGTACCGGGACGGGCAGCTGCGGGCGCGGGAACACCTAGATGCGCATAGTTATGCGAAAATTCGGGACCTTATCGAACGTCATGGACTGCACTATATTGCGGATTCCCTGGACTCTTACGCCTTTGATTTGCCCGATGCGCATGTGCTCGTGGAGCGGCTAAACCCCGAGGGAACAGACCGCCTATTTTCTTTGAAAGACCTGGAGAATCCTGTCAAAATAATTCTGCTTGACATCAATAATCCGCATCTTTACGCCGAGCTTGAAGAGACTATTGCGAGCCTAAACCTGCATGTGACTAAGCACCAGGATGCCACCACGAGTATTGACTTGGCACCCAGGGGAGTGCATAAAGTTTCGGCTCTTCCGCAGGCGCTTGGCGCGCGTTCGGGCGAAAAACCCGATCCTTATATCGCGTTTGGCAACGATGTGAACGATGCAGGGCTGCTTGAAGGTGCTCGGTATGCGGTCGCGGTGGGCTCGCATGAATCCTTGCTGCCGCTCGCAGATCTGACGGTGGACCCGCATCCGGATGCGGTCGCCGCCGCCATTCGCGCCCTCGCTTCCTCGTCCGCCTTGTAAAAAGGCTCTTTATTTATATCAAGCAGTTTTTAACGCTTTATTCACTATCAAGGCTCTTTTGATGCGGCATGTTTGGTGCATCTGAAATCCGACGAACCATCGCAGAATACCCCTATTCCATCCTAATTTCGGCTATGCTCTAGAGGTGGTTTCACAAAACCAGCTTTCCGCACACAATATTTGAAGGAGCATCACCGATGAGTGAGAACATTACGTCCGGTCAAGAAAAACCGCAGAATTCCCCGTCTGTTCAGCAAACTTCTTCTCAGCAGCCTATGATGCAGCCCGCACCGACAGCTTACGCCTCTGCAGCTTCAATACCAGCCACTCGCCCCAAAATTACGGCGTTGGCTATGACCGCTTTTATAGTCAGTCTGGCGTGCGCGCTCTTACGCCTCGTTGAGTTCGGTACCATGAGGTCTGCCATGAGCTCTCTGCAGACTGTGGCTGCGATGAATGGCGGGCAGTCACTCAGAAACTACAATACTCTAGAATCGTTTGTGTCCTTTATTTCTCTTCCGCTGTTCCTCAGCATTATTCTGTACATCCTGTTCGGTGTTTTCATCTACCGAGGATACAACTGGTCGCGTATCGTCATGACCGTTATCGCTGTTTTGGCTCTTGCCGGTATTGTTTTGCACACGTTTATCACATCGGCGGCTTTGAGCGGCATGAATGAAGAGAGGTCATCGCTCGCGCCCGGTTTTACGTCTTCCCTTTCCACGCTCATTGTGATCTACGTGGTGTTGTTTATTGCTAACGTTGCCCTGATTGTTTTCTTGTGGCTGCCCGGGACCAACAGGTTTATGCGTGACTCCAAGGCGTACCGTCTGGCACAGAATCCGATGGCCCAGCCCACAGTCGTACAGGCGCAGCCCGTTCAACCCCAGGCGCCGTACCAGAACTAACCTGCATATTTAGGGGCAGTAGGTGCTAAAAAGGCTCTTTATGTGAATAAAGAGCCTTTTTTACGCGGCAGAGAGCCGGGACGCACCCCTAAGGCACCTAAGGCATAGCCCTGGACACCCACCGCCAGCCCGTGCCCGGGGTAACCCGCTAAACTTGAAATATGACTAAACTTTCCGAAACCCTGCCCATCGAAGAAGCCCGCGAACGTTTGCGCCAGCTCATCTCCGAGCTTGCCGTGGTGCGCGGTAAAGTGACTCTTGCCTCCGGGAAAGAAGCCGACTACTACGTCGACTTGCGCCGTATCACCCTGCATCACGAAGCGTCGCGTTTGGTCGGTCAGGTGATGCTCGATCTGCTCGACCGCAACGGTATCGAGTTCGAGGCCGCCGGTGGTCTAACGATGGGTGCCGACCCCGTTGGTTCCGCAATTATGCGCGCGGCGGGCGATCAGGACCGCGCTATCGATTCGTTTGTGGTGCGTAAGGCACAAAAGTCCTACGGCATGGGTCGCCAGGTTGAGGGGCCCAGCGTTGAGGGTCGCCGCGTGGTCGCCGTTGAAGATACTTCCACCACCGGCGGGTCCGCTTTAACCGCAGTGGATGCGCTGCGCACAGCGGGCGCCGAGGTCGTCGCCGTCGCCGTCATTGTAGACCGTGCAACCGGGGCGAAAGAACATATCGAAGAGGTTGCCGGGGTCCCCTGCTTCTACGCCTACTCCAAGGATGATTTAGGGCTCGACTAAGGGAGCTTCATAGATGCCCGCGCGTGCCGGTAGTTAGCGGCGTGCGGGCATTGCCGCACCGCCCACCCCAGACTCCTTCGCCGCGCATCCGGCACTATATGTACGCGCCATCAGAAAGAAACCATGAGTTCCCCAAGCCATCAGACACCCCTTGACCCCTCAGATTACGGGCAGGATTCCCGCGTGAACGAGCCTGCAGAGCCGCAGAATACACCGCAGGAGTACCCCGAAAGCGAGGCTTTCGGAACGCCCCGGTTTGAGGTTGGCGTCGGCCCCTGGGAGGGCGAGTGGCCTGAGGGCGAGCATTGGGATGAACAGCTTCTGCGTGAAGGCGACCGCCGCAATGTGGTGGATAAGTACCGTTACTGGAGCATGGAGGCGATTATCGCCGACCTTGACACGCGCCGCCATGATTTTCACGTCGCGATCGAGAACTGGCAGCACGATCTGAATATCGGTACCGTGGTGCGCACCGCGAACGCCTTTTTGGCGAAAGAAGTGCATATTATTGGTAAGAAACGCTGGAACCGACGCGGTGCGATGGTGACCGACCGGTATCAGCATGTGCGGCATCATCCCACGATTGAGGATTTTGTGGCGTGGGCGCAGGGCGAGGGGCTGGACATTATCGGTATCGATATTTTTCCGGATTCTGTGCCGCTTGAAACCTATGATCTGCCGAAGAACTGTGTGCTGGTCTTTGGACAGGAAGGCCCAGGGTTGTCGGAGGAAATTCACGCCGCCGCGCGCGATACGCTCTCGATCGAACAATTCGGCTCAACCCGGTCGATGAATGCGGCAACCGCCGCTGGGATCGCGATGCACGCCTGGGTGCGCCGCCACGTTTTCGGGCAGAAGCCTTAAAGCAAATACACCGCGAGCAGGTAGGATTTTGCCGAAAAGGTAGGAAAATCCTACCTGCTCGGATCAAAAACCACCTGCTCGCGGTGTTGTGTAGGGGAGTGAACCCCTAGCCCACCGGAACGTTCACGTTCACGAGCGAGAAAAGATCCTTCGGATCGTCCGGGTTTGCCACCAGGTCAATGAACTGCTGCAGATCGGTGCCCCGGGTTGCCTCGCGTGCATAGCGCAGACCCGAGAAGTCGGCGATCGCAAAGCCCACCGAATCGAAGAGAGTAATCTGTTCATCCGAGGTACGCCCGGGCTCCTCGCCGGTCAGAACCTTCCAGAACTCCACCACGGGGAAATCCGGATCCTTCTGCTGAATTTCACCCTCGATGCGGGTCTGCGGCGGGAACTCCACGAACACGGTCGAACGATCTAAAATCTCGCTCTCCAGCTCGGTTTTGCCGGGGCAGTCGCCTCCAATAGCATTCAGATGCACGCCGGGTTTCACCTGCGAATTTAGAAGCACCTTTGCCTGCTGTTTATCGGCGGTGCAGGTGGTAATAATATCGGCGTCTGCAACGGCCTCGTCCACGCTGGATGCGGCATGAATCCTGAACCCCAGCGGCTCCAGATTACGGCGGAACTTCTCGATAGCGGCGGGATCAACATCGTACACCGCAAGGTCTTCGATGCCGAGGACGGCGCGCATCCCAAGGGCTTGGAACTCGGACTGCGAACCGGCGCCGATCATCGCTATCTTCCGCGAGTCCTTGCGTGCCAGATGCTTAGCCACCATGGCAGAAACAGCGGCGGTACGAAGGGCGGTCAGCAGGGTCATCTCCGCGAGGAAGACGGGGTAGCCGTTATCCACATCAGCCAGCAGACCGAACGCGGTCACGGTCTGGTATCCACGTGCAGGGTTCGAGGGATGCCCGTTCACGTACTTGAAGGAATAGGTGATGTTATCTGAGGTGGGCATTAACTCAATCACGCCGAAGGGGGTGTGGGATGCTACGCGCGGAATCTTATCGAAGCTCTGCCATTTCTTGAAATCTTCTTCCAAGAAATTCACCATACCGGCAATAATATTCCCAACGCCGTCACGCTGAATCCACTGTGCCATGGATGCAACATCAACAAATTCAACCCTGTGGTCGGTCACGATAAATCTCCTTAGTCGTGAGAGGCTGACATGAAATACTGGACCAGTATATCAGCGGTCAAATGTATAGATTATTACTGTGATGTATATAATATTCCCCGGAATACGCTGACAATATGCATGACATTATGTCAGCGTAGTGTGTGCAATATCCGGAAAATAATGTGTGTAAAAAGCTACTTCCGATCCTCATCCGAATCATCGTCGTGTTCGGCAAGTTCCGTGAAGTAATTCTTGTAAACGCCCTCATTCGAGAGCTTACGCGCCATCGGAGGAGCCGCAATCACCGGAACAGCGCCCGTGAAGCCCTCACGAACACGCGCAACCTCATTCACTCGATCGCGTACCACAAACCAACCAATAATGAGCAGCGGAATCACGAAAAGAAGCGAGATGAGAGTCCATGTGCCCACGGGGTAGTCGAGTGCCATCAGCACAATAACAATAGCCATGAAGGTCAGAACCGACCAGTCGGCAAAGCGCCCGCCGGGGGCACGGTACTCGGGGCGTGTGTACTTTCCTTCCTTGGCCAGCTTGAGGAACTTCTGATGCGAGAGCGAAATAGCAACCCAGGATGCCATCGTACCGAAGGCCGCAATATTGAGCACGACCTCAAACGCCTGTTCGGGAACAATGAAATTCAGAACCACACCGAAAAGCCCCACCACGCCGGTCAACAGAATACCCGCCACCGGAACGCCGGACTTAGAAACCTTAGTTGCGAACTTCGGCGCAGACCCGGCAACACCCATTGAGTGCAGAATGCGACCGGTCGAATACAGGCCCGCGTTCAGCGACGATGCGGCGGCGGTAATCACGACCAGCTGCATGATTGGGGCACTTGCGGTCACGCCAATATTGTCGAAGAAGGTCACGAAGGGCGACTCGTCATCGCTGTAGACGGTGTACGGCATGAGCAGGCACAGCAGCACTACGGCGCCCACGTAGAAGATGGCAATGCGCCACACCACAGCGTTGATAGCGCGCGGAATAATCTTCTTGACGTCCTTTGTTTCGCCGGAGGTGGTGCCCACCAGTTCGATACCGGCGTATGCGAACACAACGCCCTGCACAACAATTAACGCCGGAAGAACACCCTGCGGGAAGAGCCCTTCATGCGACATAATCAGCGGAATACCGGGTTGCACGCCGTTGATGGGCTGTCCGAAGATGAGGTACCAAATACCAACCGCCATGAAGGTCAGCAGTGCCAGAATCTTGATGAGTGCAAACCAGAACTCCAGCTCGCCGAAGAGCTTAACCGAGACCAGGTTCAGGGACACGGTCACAATCACCACAATGAAGGCGGTGAGCCATTGCGGTAGGTCGGCAAAGAATTGGTTATATCGCCCAAACCAGGAGATGTAGATAGCAATTGCGGTCGCATCCGCCACCGCCGTCATAGCCCAGTTGAGCCAGTACAGCCAGCCGGAGACGAACGCCGCCTTTTCGCCGTAGAATTCGCGGGTGTATGAGACGAACGAGCCAGAGGAGGGGCGGTGCAGGATCAGCTCGCCCAGTGCGCGCAGGATCAGGTAGCCGAAGAACCCGCAGACGGCGAAAATGATCGCAAGCATGGGGCCGGCCTTTTCGAGGCGCCCGCCTGTCCCCAAGAATAGACCGGTACCGATAGCGGAACCGATCGCAATCATTTGAAGTTGTCGAGCGCCTAGCCCCTTGTGCAGACCTTCCTGCTCATGAGCGAAGGCGTCTTCGTGGTCTGGTCGCGTCATAGGTTTTTTAGGTGAATCGAGACTCATATTTTTCCTTATGACCTGCAGCGCCCAGTGGGAACGATGGTGTACCTTCTCAGAGCGCCACAATACGGTGTTGTTCCACGCGGATATATAGTAAATTCCGGAAGCCGCATGGAGTTTTTTAAGACTATAGCAGACCAAGTATAAGAATGTTACGGGGAGCACACCCCGATAATATGCGCGTCAATGCATAATGCACGTACTACTGTGATGCCGGGAATATTCCGAAAATTGTTATTGAAATTTAATAAATACAGTTTATTCCTTGCTATAGCAGGGAACATAAAATTATCCCTGGCTCACAGAAAAATATGTGTGTATTTATACAGGTAGGGTGTACAGGATGCGAGGAGACGGCGCTCGCTTGTCGTGGGTTTAGCTGCCGCCTAGTGCGTGAATCTTTCGGTCGAGGCGCTTCTTGCGGCGGGTCAGCAGCCACCAGCCGGGTACGTGAAGCGCGGATTTGCGCCCCACCTCGATGACGGAGGGGAGCTTCTTCTTGGCGAGGGTGGTGTCGATCTCAAGATCGGTGGCACCTTCGGCGCGCATCCGTTCAATGAGGGCGAGGGATTTGGCGACGGGGCCGCCTCCAATGACGTGCGCATCCATGCGGGCTTGAATCGCTGCGCGGCGTTCTTGCAGGCGTGCCAGCCGTGCATTCTTAGGGTTATTTTCACCCATTCGGCGTTCCCCTCATTATGATGACAATGACTCTCAAATACGGGCTAAAATGCCTCATCAAAGCCCGAAATAAGCCGAAAAACCGGCGCTTTCAGTCTACAGAAAACCCTAACCCCCTTGGTAAAATAGTCTCTGTAGATGGCGTTCAGACGCGCCAACAAAACCACGGGAATTTACGTTTTCCCGCACCCTAGTCAAGGAGTCAGCATGGCTATTGCAACCCCCGAAGTCTACGCAGAGATGCTGGAGAATGCGAAAGCAAAAGGCTTCGCCTACCCGGCAGTAAACGTCACCTCCTCGCAGACCCTCAACGCCGCTCTTCGCGGTTTCGCTGAGGCTGGTTCTGACGGTATTGTTCAGGCATCCACTGGTGGCGCAGCGTACTGGTCGGGAGCATCGAAGAAGGATATGGTCGCTGGTTCCCTGGCATTCGCGGCATACGCTCGTGAGATCGCCAAACAGTACGACGTGAACATCGCGCTGCACACTGACCACTGCCCCAAGGACAAGCTGGATGGCTTTGTTCTTCCCCTGCTCGCCGAGTCTGAAAAGGCTGTGGCGCGCGGCGAAGACCCCATCTTTAACTCTCATATGTGGGATGGTTCCGCTATTGATCTAGATGAGAACCTCAAGATTGCGGCTGAGCTTCTGGAGCGCACCAACAAGGCAAAGATTGTGCTTGAGGTTGAGATTGGTGCCGTCGGCGGCGAGGAAGACGGCGTTGAAGGCGCTATTGACGACTCCCTGTACACCACCGTTGATGACGCGGTGAAGACCGTTGAGGCTCTGGGTCTGGGCGAGAAGGGCCGCTACATTGCGGCGCTGACCTTCGGTAACGTGCACGGTGTGTACAAGCCCGGTAACGTGCACCTGCGCCCCGAACTGCTCAAGCAGATTCAGGACGA
Organism: Rothia dentocariosa ATCC 17931; assembly: GCF_000164695.2. Lineage (NCBI taxonomy): Bacteria > Bacillati > Actinomycetota > Actinomycetes > Micrococcales > Micrococcaceae > Rothia > Rothia dentocariosa. The sequence goes on along the minus strand of NC_014643.1, from coordinate 843,106 downwards.
GATCGGCGCTAAGTACGGTAAGGAGAAGCCGTTCTCGCTGGTGTTCCACGGTGGTTCCGGTTCGACCGCTCAGGAGATCGCGGATGCGGTTTCCTACGGTGTGATCAAGATGAACATTGATACCGATACCCAGTACGCCTTCACCCGCCCGGTCGCCGGTCACATGTTCACCAACTACGACGGCGTGCTCAAGGTTGACGGCGAGGTCGGCAACAAGAAGGCATACGACCCCCGCGTGTGGGGCGCTAAGGCTGAAGAGGGCATGGCAGCTCGCGTGGTTGAGGCTTGCCAGCAGCTCGGCTCGGCAGGCACCTCGCTGAACAAGTAGGTAATGCTTAGCCGGTTTGCCCCGGCATCAGAAGGCTCTTTATTCCAATAAAGCGGGTTTTCCACCGCTTTATTGGAATAAAGAGCCTTTTTAGTATGTGTGTGAGAGGTCTGCCGGGCGAATCCGGCGAAAATAGTCGCCGTCGTGAACGGTGTACATGGTAGTTTTAAATTTATGAGTGAGCAATCATCGAGAGAAAACTTTGTCGAACAGAATCCGCAGGATGCGGTAAAACCTGGGACGGCGTCGCAGCCTTCCGACGATCAGGCTTCGACGGTACCGGGGCAGGATGCATACCTGGGTGCCGCGAACCCAACGGAAGCGCCCATAGCCGTGACGACGGCATACCCTAAATTCCCGTTCCGTTGGCTGTATGGGGTGCGCATCGTGGTCACGGCGGTGAGTTTATGGCTCAGCGTGCGGATTCTCTACAAACTTGTTACCACGATTCTTGATGGTTATGTGTCGCTCGCCCTCGCAGAAATTATCGAAGCACCCCAGGTTATTGGATATCCGGTCTACGAAATCATGCAGATTATCGCGGCAATACTATACCTACGGTCCAAAGGGCTTGGCTATATTCTGGGCGTGAATATCCTAGGTTTAATCGTCCAGTTGCCCTCGCTGCCTAAACTGATTGAGAATCTTCTGCGCTTAGATATTTTCTTTGAATATGCCAAAGCTTCAACGTACTTAGACTGGGGACTGTACATTATTAATCTGGTTCTGTGTATATTCTTTATCATCATTGTGATTCGCGAATATTCTCGCCGCCAGAAAATGAAGACGACTCAGACTCAGCCTGTTTACGCGGCGGCTCCACATACTTATGTGCCGCAAACCCCTGATGTGCCAGCACAAGCACAAACCGCACAATCTCAGCATGCACAGCCTCAGAACCCGCCGGAGCAGCCCTTAATGTAGTCTCGATACTCTTCAAGTTGTGAAATACATGAGTGCCCCGGACTTTTTCAAGGGGTCCGGGGCGCTCTCATATAAACATTCGGGAACGAACGCTACCCGTGTGGAAATGCGCGCTTTAGCTGCCGCATCTGCTTATGTCATTGGAGCGGTTTTTCCAATGCTTTATTGACGTAAAGAGCCTTTTTAGTATGAGGAAATATGTAAGGAGTATATTCATTGAGAATGTTCAGGGGGTTTTCATAGAATATCCAGGGTGTAATCCTAGGGTGAAAATATGAGTACTGACCATGACTTTTCGCCCCATAATTCTGCTCGCGATGCGCCTGCCGCTCAAAGCAGCCGTAAGGTTCCTTGGTCGGGTATGGTCGATAGCGCCTCGGCAGATAATGAACTTCCTGCGTATACGGCACTTTACGGCCAGCTGGGGGATGAGGAACTCGTGATCCGCCCTAGTGGAGAGCCGGAAAATGATGCCGAAAAGCCGGAAAATCCCACAAGTTCAGGAAGTCCCGTAAAATCGCTAGAGAAGGCGCACGATTCAGTGGAAGTCTCTGCGGCAAAACCCCTAGGGCTTGAGAATCTCAAGATATTCTATGTTCTTCGTATAGCTCTGGCGTATATTCCGATAGTAGTTATAGCTTATTCGTGGATAAACTCTATGGCGCGGTATTCAACTTCATATCGCGAAGAAACTTCTGTAAATCTGTTATCGGTTGAACGGCCATTATCCCATATAGCAATTCTTGGGTTTCTGATGATTCCTTATGCAGTATATATTACGGCCGTACAGACCCGCGCCTGCGCAAAATTTATACGGCGCAAAGACTATCCCTGGGTTAAAAAGGTGAATAACTATGGTCTTGTATTCTCTTTCGTGATGACCATGATTACCGTCGCATACGATAACCCCTTTGGGTGTCTAATGGTTCTTTTTGACCTTGGGGTGAGCATTGTTTTCGTGAAAATGATGGGTTCAGGGACGGCAAAAACTAAACCTGCTGCCCGGCCCCTAAATATCGCAGACCTCGATAGTAAGGAAAGTTCAAACAACAGTCTCAGTGACGAAGAGGCAGAAAAATAGCGAGATGTGAACGATATGCGTGATAGTTTTGAATTTATGAGCGAGCAATCATCGAGAGAAAACTTTGCCGAACAGAATCCGCAGGATGCGGTAAAACCTTGGGCGGCGTCGCAGCCTTCCGACGAACGGGCTTCGACGGTACCGGGGCAGTATGCGCACCCGGGAGCTGCGAACCAAACGGAGGCGTCCATAGCCGTGACGACGGCAGACCCCAAATTTCCGTTCCGTTGGCTGTATGGGGTGCGTATCGCATTCATGATAGTGAGCCTGGGAATGTCCGTGTGGGGTCTATATGACTATGTGGAGCTTACCGTTAAGCATGGATTCGACTATTGGGATGCAGAAGATTTTCAGCGCATAGCATTGGCGTGTGCATATCCGGTATATTACGGGCTTCAGATACTCGCCGGTACCTTCTATCTCAGGTCTAAATCGCTGGGATTTATTCTGGGCATCAATATTATTGGTTTGTTCCTTCAAGGTGTAGAGGCAGCATCGCTCATTCAACTGTTCAGCATCGTCTTTGCGGGTGGCTCCCTTCAGTACACCTATGGCTTGGGGTACCTCAGTTGGGCTCTAGATTTCATAGATGTAGCCCTGTGCATATTCTTTATCTTCGTGACGGTTCGTGAATATTCTCGCCGCCGGAAGAACAAAACGGTTTGGACTCAGGGAGCGGAGTCTTTAATGTAGCCGGTAGCCAGCTGTGAAAACATATGAGTGCCCCAGACTCTTTATCAAGAAGTCCGGGGCACTCGCATATAAACATTCGGGGAGGGAACTACTCGTGCAGGGATGCGCGCTTTAGCCGCCGCACCCGCAGCCACCACATCCGCATCCGCCGGATTTGGTGGCGACTGAACCCTCAGAGGGAATGCCGTCACCGGTGTCGCCGCCCATGAGGTTCACGCGGTTACCAATATCGGGACCACCTACCACCTGGGGCTTTTTACCGGCGAGGGTAGCCGCGAAACCGGCGGGTTCGCGCAGAGCACCGGGTGCCAAATCGGGAATGGGAGTGAAGCCGGAGGAACCGCTCGGACCGCATGCCGCTGCAGCCGCATTCGCCTTCGGCTTTTTGATCTTGTGCGCCTTAGAGAAGCGCGTAATCTGCTCGGCGGTCGGGTACATAAACGAAACTTTGACCTCGCCGTTGACGAGCATAATCGGTAGAACGTCGGCACCGCTCATCGCAATCTGCTCGGCGACGGGTTCGCATTCTTCGAATGCTGAAGGGTAACTATCGGTTGAGTAAACCTCAATATCGACCCCCGAATCGAGTGCTTCCTGCGCAGCGCCCAAAAAGAGGGTTCGTTCCATATCGTTAGGGTCCTCAGGGTTCTCGCCCGGACCCGGAATGAAAACCTCAAGGATGGTGCCGGTTAGTTCTTCGGTATGCTCACTCATGCGGGAACACTTTCTCGTTGTTAGGGGTTCAAGCCTTCAATATGCTCTAAGTGTACTCGTGTTTACCCGATGCAGGGAGGGCTTACAAAAATACTGAGCGATCAGCGAAATCCTCCGGAGCTCTAGTGCTGTGTCTGCCGCCTGATTGAGCGACTGCATCATGAAATATACTCTGGAAATTCGGCATATTATGCAGGCTGGGAATATTTTTTCAAAATCCCTCGACCTATGGTGGACACAGTAACAAAAACCTGACGAGTACGGTATTCTAAAGGGCAAATACATGTATTTGCCTGTGTCGTTACACAAACGACATCTTTCGGGTGTTTACTACATCAAAGGAGATCTTATGTTTGGTTTCGGGAAGAAAAAAGCAGCGGCACCGACGGAATCGACCGCAACCGCTGATATTTATGTGGCACCGGTGACGGGGGAGTACCTTCCGCTGTCTGAAGTTTCTGACCCCGTATTTTCGCAGGGTGTCATGGGGGATGGCTACGCCGTTAACCCTACATCGAATATGATCGTTGCCCCTGCGGCAGGTACGATCGCCTTGATCCAAGACACCATGCATGCCTTTATGCTGCGCACCGATAACGGCGGCGAGGTGCTGGTGCATATCGGTATCGATACTGTAGATCTCAATGGCGAAGGCTTTACCTCGCACGCTAAGGTGGGCGATAAGGTTGAGGCGGGTGCTCCCATTATTGAGGTTGATTGGGAGGCTATTAAGGATCGTATTCCCTCCAAGGAGACGATGGTGATGGTTACTAACACCCCCAAGTTCAATATTGTGAAGGACTCCGAAGAACGCCGCACCGTCAACGCGGGCGATCACGTGGCGGAAGCGACCAAGAAGTAGAAGACGCGTAGAGCCTTGTGATGCTTCGACAGGGCGGAAGGTGCTGGTTTTCTCGCTCTGTCTGGCACGATGCTTTGGCTTTACACAGCCTCGCTTTATGTGAGGTCTTGTGCCGCAGGTGCCGACGCACAGACCTTACGAAAGAGGCTTTCTCATATGGTTTCACCGATTTTCGGTGGAACCATATTTTTTAACAAAAACTTTTTAACGGGCAAAAGATATTGTCTCGAAGAAATAGGCGTGGGAAAATACTTGACAAAGATAAATTTTCTCGCTCAAGCAAAAGTGATTTACAGGTAAAAAATAGTTATGCTATTTATGTGACGCGTCAAGAAAATATTTTTTGATGTGTCCGCCTATTCATTCACTCAGCAACATATAGTATTTGGGAGTTCATACCCATGAGCCTTTCTTCGCAGAAACTCAACCGACGTACCGTTCTTGGCGCCACCACGCTTGGCGCTGCCGCCGCTATGATGCCCGTGGTGGGCGCATCCGCAGCAGAGGCGAGAATTCAAGGAAGTCTTCCCGGCGAGAAGGAACAGCCTGTCAATGATGAACAGCAGCCTATCCTCGACGAAGATATTGAATTTGACCCGGAACATGCGGCCTGGACCTTTCTTAGACAAAAAGAATTCTTTGTAGCACATCGTGGTTCGGGCGATATTAATCCCGAACACACCGCATACGCATATACTCAAACTGCAAGAAATGCCGATGCTATCGAAATTTCTTTACGAACCACGGCTGATAATATTCCCGTTTGCATTCATGATGAATCGCTGATGCGCGTTACTGGACTTAATCGCAAAGTACGTGATCTTACCCTGCAAAAACTGCGCGGCGTTTACGTCAATATGCGCAAGACCCTCGGTGAAGGTACACCGCTGGAGCAGATTCCCACCTTTGAAGAGGCCGTGGATGCGATTAACAACGCCCCCACCGGCAAGCGCCTTCCCCTCTTCATCGAAGCGAAAGACTGGCGCGCACAGGGCCATCTGTTGAAAGCTATCAAAGAACGCGGGCTGGCGCATCGTGTGGTGATCAAGATGTACCGCGACGGCCACGGCGGTTTCAACCCCAACTCAAAGTATCTGGCCCAAGCGAAAGCCGCGGGCTGCCAGACCTGGTGCTACTTCGACGCCAACGACAGCCTTGAAGGAATCCGTCAGCTGGCGGGATCCAACAACGTGGATGCGCTCGGCGTGCCCTACTTTGAATCCGTGCGCGGCCCCGGGTACGGTTCCATGGCGGATGATAAGGTGCGTGCCATTGTCGGCTTCGGCAAGCCCGTGATTGTTTGGGAGGTGCACCGCCGAAGCACCTACGAACACTACAAGAGCCTGGGCGTGCGCGGGTTTATGAGCCCCGACCCGTCCTGGGTGTGCGGGTGGAAAAAACAGGCCACGATCAACGTTGAAAGCGGCCGTCGGGAGCACGGCATGCTGCCCTCCAGCATCACCAACGCCCAGGATTACCCCGACTTCACCCGCGGGGCAATCATGCACCAACAGAATTACGACGAATCCTTGCTGTTGGGGCCGCTCGCTGCTGCCACTGACAGGGAACAGTACACCCTCGAATTCGCTATGCACTGGGATAAGAAACTGCCCACAACCACCTGGAATTACGGGTACATGGCGTTCGGTCGCAGCCACGACGGTCCGCTCGGTATCGCCGGGAAGTTCCGGGGTGCATCCGAGGACGGCTGCTATGTGCTCGCTCTTCGCCCCGGCGCGAAGGTTCGGGACGAGCACGGCAAATACCGGACGGGCGATCTTGCACAGCTGATTCGTCTTGACGGCGGGCCGGGTGCGTCTCGCGAAGGTAAGGTTCTGCACACCATGAACTTGAAAAAGCCTATCAAGCCCAACGAGAGTATCGAAGGCAAAATTGTGGTGAAGGGCAAGTACTTCTACTTTGTGATTAACGGCCAGTATTCCGCGCAGATTCATGATGCCGCCTACCGCGGTCCCTACGTGCATTTCGGCCGCTATCACGGCAATGCAACCGGCGGTCCGCTCGTGCTCACCCGCGCACTTGCCCGTGAGTCATGGGCATAAGCCTTTGAACCAGGCTGCCAGGGCGGCTTATCCACCCGAGAAAATTGTGTGGATAAGCCGCCGCGGGTTCGCCAAGAAGAAGTTGGGCAGTGCACAAAAACTGTTTGACGTCAGGTACAGGTTACCGTAGCAATTCGGGCGGGGTTAAGGCGATGCTGATCTAGGTGCTACTCTAGGGGCATGACAACTTCATTCACCGATAAAAAAGCTGTAACGACTGTGAGCCCCGAAGCTCGGGACGCATGGTTTAAATGGCAACTCACTCCACCCGTTCCCACGTCCTGGGAACTGCCCGAAGAAGCACGAGAAGACTTTGAAGATGCAATCATGCTCCTGCTCCTCACCGGCGAGGACGCCAGCGAATATGCGGATTACCTCAACGACTGCCTAGAAGAATTTCTAGGCGAATCGCAGGTCAAAGGCGACTTCTACCACGATATTGAACAATACGCGCAGAAAGTCGTGAGGGAGCGCCGTGCGCTCGCCGAGCGTTTGGGTGTTACGGGTGATTCTGGCAACTTGGCTGCGGCTTTCGCTGATTTGGAGGCGCACGGCGTGCTTGCGCGCGGTAAATTTTCGTGCTGCGGAACCTGCGCCAGCGCCGAAATCTGGGATGAGCGTGAGGGCTCTGACCGATGGAAGGGCTATATCTACTATCACCAGCAGGATGCCGAGAATCTGGCGGAAAGCGGGAGCACCTACATTGGCTTCGGCTCGTTTGAGGCGTACCCCTCTGATGAAGAGGCGTGGAAGAAACTCAGTGATGAGCAGCGCGCGGCCGTCACCCGCAAACATGAGGAACTATCACTCGCGTTGATGCTTGATACCGTGATTCCGACGCTGGAACGCTACGGCATTAAGGTGACCTGGAACGGTAGCTACGATACCCGCCCGCGCCTCGATAACGTTGAGGTCTACGAGATTCCGTAAGCTATAAAACCGTGCGTGCGGTCCGCCGGAGGAGTCGCGCGTGAGTTGAGGGGCGCATCCTGTATGTTATACGGGATGCGCCCCTCTAGCTTTTTGTATTTTCTTACCGGTGCTCGCGGGGAGGTTATTCGGGCAGCAGGCTCAGCGCAATCTGGAAAAGGTGCTCACGGTCGGTCGAGGGGGACAGGGTTGAGCGCACCATGAACCCCTGGAAAGTGAGGATGAGCGCATCCGCTGTGTCGCTGACGAAGGCTTGAAGTTCGTCGGCAGAAGGTTTGCGTTTATTCTCTGCCTCAAGATACCGCTGGCCCCAGGGGATGAGCGATTGGGCAACGATATCGTGCAGAGTGGTAAAAAGCGTGTTGGTGGATTCTTGCACCTCGGGAACGGTAAACGATTCCAGACGGATGCGCAGCATCGAGGTGAAGTTCGCTTCGACGGTTGAGGTGGCGAAGATCATGCGCATAATGTCGCGTGGGGAGGGGTCTTTGAGTTCCCCGTAAGCTGCGGCGATCATATCGATACGCTGTTGAACAGTGGCGTAAAGAATGTCGCCTTTGCCGCTGAAGTGCGAGTAAATGGAACCCGAGGAAAGTCCGGATTCTCTGATGATGTCCGTCATGGAGGTATGGGTGTACCCCTTGGCGGTAAAACACGTGAAGGCGGCGTCGATAATTTGGCGTCGACGTGCCTGTTTAGTGGCTTCGGTCAGACGTGGCATGCCTTAAGACTATACCTTTCCGAGGAGTTTGCGCTAGATAAAAATAGAATGTTTATTCTCTGTTGTGAAATTATAAACAAAATGATTATTGTGTTTGCGTCTGGTCTTTATGCAGAGTAGAGTCTTAGGTGTTAATAAACAAAACATCTATTTTGTTTGGAGAGTTTCATGGCACGCACACCGGAGGCGATTACGCCCTCATCCTGGCGTAAAGTTATCGCCATCGCCACGCTGGCATCCGTCATCGTCAGCATCGTGATTCTCGCCTTCACGTGGCCCACTAAAGCCATGGAGACGAACCTACCCGTCTCCATCGCGGGACCGGAAGCAGCCGTCAGCCAATTCGAGCAAGGACTCAAAGAGCGAGGAATCGAAACCTTCGAGTTCAAACAGGCATCCTCGCGCGAAGACGCCGAACGGCAGATCAAAGAACGTGAAACCTACGGCGCGATCGTCTTCACCGAAGGTGCGGCGCCCGAGGTCATGACCGCGCCCGCCGCAAACGCATCCGCAAACCAGATGCTCACTGGCGTAGCCCAGCAGATGAACGCTCAGGTACAGCAGCAAGCTACCGCAGCTAAAACTCAGGCACTGCAGCAGGCCGCCCAGGCGGGCGGGCAGCAGGGCGCTATCGCCACCCAGCAGCTCGAACAGCTGAAAACCGAGCAGGAAAAACTGCAGCAGGCGCAGGTCAAAACCACCGCAGTCGTACCACTCGGCGACGGTGACCCCAACGGTATGGGTCTGGCGGTTGCCGCATTCCCGCTTGTTATGGGCGGCATAATCGGCGGGGTTCTCAGTATCTCTCTTGTCAAAGGAACCGTGCGACGCTTCGCGACTGCAGGACTCTACGGGATTCTTGGCGGACTCTTCATGACCCTTATTCTAGGAACCTGGTTCGGGTTTGTTCCCGGCGATTTCGGGGCACTTTGGGCGACCTTCGGCATGACCGTTTTCGCGACGGCCTCCTTCATGATCGGAATGTCCGCGCTGTTTGCAGACGCCGTCGGTATCGGTCTTGGCGCCGTGATCTCCATGTTCATCGGCAACCCGCTCTCCGGGGCAAACATGCCGTGGCAGTTCATCCCCGCACCCTGGGGTGCCTTCGGGCAGCTGATGGTGCCGGGTGCATCCAACACGTTGCTGCGGAATATCGCCTATTTTCCGAATGCTTCAAACTCCCTGCAATGGGCTGTGCTGTTGGGCTGGGCAGGGTTTGGCCTTCTCGCCGGGGCGATCGGCTGGGCGTGGAAAGAACGCCGAGCAACTCACATGAGCGCAGAGGATGATACCGCGAGCGTTGGCGCGAAAACCGAGGCGAACGCAGATGTGCCGGACAACGTTGAGATTCCCTGGAAAACGGCAAACACATAGCGACACCGCCTGCGAGTAGATCCGCGAGCAGATAGTATTTTCAAAATACTATCTGCTCGCGTCGCATGGGGGAGATTCCTAGAATGGGAAGTATGAGCGAAGAGATCACCAGCGCCCGCATCGACGTCTGGCTGTGGTCGGTGCGCATCTTCAAAACCCGCGCACTCGCAGCCGACGAATGCAAAGGCGGGCACGTGCGCGTGAACGATGCATCCGCAAAACCCTCACAAAAACTCAAACGAGGCGACATTGTGCGGGTGCGCTACCCCGGCTGGGAGCGGGTGTTTAAGGTCGAAAAACTCATCACCAAACGGGTGGGCGCGCCGATCGCCGTCACCTGTTACGAAGACCTCTCGGGGCCGCGCCCCGCGCACCTGTCGATGCCGCCAGTCGCCAAACGTGAACGCGGCACCGGGCGACCCACCAAGAAAGAACGCCGTGCCCTAGACGAGCTGCGGGGGCGAAAAGGCTAAACCCAGTTCCGCTTTCTCTCACCCCGCGATCGTCGTTAAGAACCGCGAGCAGGTAGGATTTTGCCGAACAGGTGAGTTTTTCCTACCTGCTCAAACCAAAAACCACCTGCTCGCGGAATAAGAAGCGGTCATAGCGTGAGACAGATAAACACATCGCTGACGTGCCATCTTTGCGGGAGTAGGCTGTACCTATGAGCAACAAGGCCTCAGAACCCAACACATCAGGCGCCGCGAACACATCCGACGGCACCGCCAGCACGCACGAACCCCAAAACCTGCTGGATGCGACCCCGCGCACCGGCAGCATCCCCCTTCACCTGGGGGAAGGCGGCGCGGACTCTGGGAAAACCCAACCCGAAAAATCGCTCAACAGGCGTATTCTGGCGCTCGCCGTACCCGCCTTCGGCGCACTGATTGCCGAGCCGCTGTTCGTGCTCGCCGATTCCGCACTCGTGGGGCAGCTGGGCACCGAAACCCTGGCGGGCATGAGCATTGCGGCAACCCTCATCACAACCGTGGTGGGGCTCATGAACTTCCTCGCATACTCGGTGACCCCGGCGGTTGCGCGCGCGTTCGGGGCGCATCGGCTGGCGCACGCCTACCGCATCGGCGTGGACGGCGTGTGGGTTGCGCTTGGACTCGGTCTGCTCATTATGGGTGTGGGTTATATCTTTGCCGACCCTGCGCTGCGCGGCATGGGCGCGAACGACGCAACCATCGGCTATGCGCGCGACTACCTGCACCATTCGCTGTGGGGCATTCCGCCCATGATGATGATTCTGGCGCTCATGGGCACCCTGCGCGGGCTGCAAGATACCGTGACCCCGCTCAAAGTTGCGGGTGTGGGCACCGTGGTGAATGTGGCGCTGAACTGGGTGCTGATATACCCGGTCGGCTGGGGCGTGGCCGGTTCGGCGACGGGCACATCGCTCACGCAGTGGGGCATGGCGCTCGCACTCGGTATATTTATTCATCTTAAGATGCGCCCGCAGGGCGTGACGTGGCGTCCCGATATTGCGGGGATGCGCGGCGTGCTATCCCTCGGCTCCTGGCTGATGCTGCGCACCCTCTCGATGCGCCTAGCGCTGCTGTCTACCGTATTTGTGGTGGCTCGCCTGGGTGACGAGCAGACGGCGGCATATCAACTGGGTATGAGCGTGTTCAACCTGTTGCTCTTCGCCCTGGATTCTCTTGCAATTGCGGCGCAGGCACTGCTGGGCAAGGAACTTGGGGAACGCGACCTGACGGCTGAATCCGGGCGTGCGAAAGTGCGTGAACTCAAGAATCGCCTGGTGCGTATGAGCCTGGTGTACGGGGTCGTTACCGGCGTTGTTGCGCCCGTGATCGGTTTCTTCGGGAACTGGATTTTCACGCAGGATGCGCCCGTCGCCACCCTCTTCGCGTGGGCTACCCTCGTGATTGGCGTGGGGCAGCCGATAGCCGCATATGTATTCGTTCTTGATGGTATCCTCATGGGTGCTCAGGACGTGAAATACCTGGCAATTGGCTCATTTGTGATGCTGGTTGTTTATGCGCCCGTTATTTTCGGGATTCACTGGGCGGTTTCCGGTGGTCTGCTGAGTGCCACGGTGGGGTACCTGGGGCTGTGGGCGGCGTACATCCTGTGGTACCAGGGCGTGCGGGCGTTTATCTTCGGCCGCCGCGCCGCCTCGGACGTGTGGATTAAAGCGTAATTTTTCCGGGGTTTACGCAGAATTCAGGTGCTGAGGACAAGTGATTTCACGGTCTTTTAGCTTACGCATAGCGTTGAGGCATCGACTGGTGCCCCCCACGGCATCTATGGCGAACGGACTATACCCTTAGCGGTATGTGTTCCCTGAAACAGGGACGGTTATGCGATACGCAGTGTTCAGAGAAGGGACTGTATTCGCACCCTCACCTGAGGCTTGGAACCTGACCCCGAAGCGCCGCCCTCTCGACTTGCTTGCGACAGTGAGCGCAGAACCGCCTCTTGAACATCACGGACAATTTCTTTGACCGTACGAGAGTCGTCGATTCCAATCTCGATAATGACTTTCTGCGCGCCCGACTCGATGATGATCCCGAATCGGGCGGTCGCAGGATCGCCGCTCATACGGTTGCCGATGGCTTTCAGCGTGGATCCGATCCCCGGTTCAATGCCGCGCACACCGGGAACGGCCGTGACTACATGAGTCAATTCGGCTGCTGAGAGGTTAATCGTCATCGTGCAGATCCTCAATGTGGATATTGACGGTTGGGGATAATTCTAGGTTCTCAAAACACGCCTGGCGCACAGCATCACGAACCTGTTGAGCAAGTTGGGGGAGGCTACTGGTTGTAACGTGCGCAGAGATACGGCAGAAGATCGTATCCGGTATCCCCAGCTCTCGCTGACCTTCGGGGGCTGGGGCATGTTTGAAGGAAGACTTGAGTGCGCGAGCTCCGGGTACGGAGTCTACACTGCGTCGCACTAGGGCGCGTAGGGAGAATTCGGACATACTATATGGACCTAAGTCGGTCGGCGGCATCTCTACCTGGGCACCGTGGCGCGTTTCGGCGAGTACCGCATCCATCATATGGCGCTGAGGCATCACCGATGTGCTCGACTGTGCTTCCAATGTGTCCCAGGTTTTGTGGAGTGAAGCGATTAGACGCAGGTACTCCCGTGTGGAGGCTTCGTCAAGCTCATAAGACTGAGCTGACTTGGTGTGCCGCGGTTCTGCGTGTGGGATGCGGGTGGTGGAACTCATTCCCACTCCTTCATATGGCGCATGACGAGGGAACGGGCGCGTGCCAGCCTCCCCCGGACTGTGGATTCGGTTAGGTTCAGGGTTTGGGATATCTCCTCGTAGGACATGTCATCAACCTCTCGAAGCACCCAGACGATACGCAGCTCTTCAGGAGCGGATGCCAACAGCTTGGCTAATGCTTCTATCTGGGCGTTGACCTCACTGGACTGTGCCGGATCGTCGGTCGCTGTCGACGTCGTGTTAGGGAGGACGCTCGCGCTCTCAAGACCCTCTGAATCGTAAGGGTCAGTGGCTCGGCGCTGAAGTTGACGAATAGTGCTGGTGGCCTTATTAGTGCAGATGCGCATGAGCCAACCCCGGAAGGCATCAGGATCCCGAAGCAGATGAAGACTCCGCCACGCCTGGACAAGGGTCTCTTGGACGATGTCCTCACTGTCGTGGCGGTTACGCACGATCATGTAGGCAGTGCGAAACAGGCGTCCCTGATAACGTTCGACGAGCTTTCCGAAGGCGTCAATGTCACCGTCCTGAGCTCGCAGCACCAGGTACCTGTCTTTGCCCTGAGACGCAGCGTTCGGATGAGGCACATGCTCGGTGGGCGGACCGGTGGACTGCCCTGCATTGCTGCGCTGTTCATCGGTCATGGTTATCAGAACCGCCGCTCTCTAATGAGTGTTGTCCTGCCACAGTGTGGGCTGCACTCTGGGGTTTGCTGGCTTGTTCTAGGCGCAGCAGTACGTCGATCTGGCGAGCATGCTTTCCCAGAGAGGAACTAACGTCGTGGTCAAGTCGGTTCCTGAGCTCGCTCACGGTCCATGCAACCTCGCTGTTCTCTGCTACGGTGACGGTTGCCTGCACCCACAGGTTGCTGGGTGAACCAGTGACCCATACTGAGCACCGCTGAACCCCAGGAACGTCTTCGGCTCGCTCAGAAAGCGCTTGGGATATGACATCGGGGCTGAGTGTGGCCAGAAGTGTGCCATCGGAGCCTGTCAGACGTAAGGGGGATGCGGCAGCTTTACGGGGCACCTGCTTAATGAGCAGGACTAAGCCAATCGCGAGAAGAAGAACCGACCCAATAACGGCGGCTGGCAACAGCCAGTGTGCCTGGGGTCCGACCCAGGTATCGACCCGGGTATCAGCTTTGGCGAGAACCGAGTTAAGGGCGGGCCATGACTGACCCACACCCATGCCGGAAGCTATAAGCCAAAGGGCTATCACCGCGATGAGCAAACCGCTTACCGCAAGGACTATCCTATTGAGAATTCCAGATACCGAACGCATGGTTTTCTCTCTTTCAGCTCGTGTGCTGGATACGCACTCGGCTGTGTGCGGTTCCGACGGGTTTCAAGGTCTGTATAGCCTGTTCAGCTGCCTTCTGTGCGGCCTGACGCACAGGTTCGAGGTCATCCAGAACGCTGAACACGGTCACATTCACGCGCGTTCGACGGACTCGAACCCTAGCGCTGTGAACACCATCGACCCGCTCGACATGGGCTTGTACCAGCCTTGCTAGGTCACGGCGTGAAATAGCTGTCTGACCGGGTATGTTATCTGCAAGAACTTCAGTGCGTTCAGGAGCTCCCGGCCACAGAGCCAGGAGAATCATGAACAGACTGCATACGATCACAAAGCAGGCTGCCGCGAGTACCGCTGGCGACCCTATAATCGTGGAGCCGAGCCCGCTGACTGCTGAGGATGTTCCATTCGGCCACGCTCCGTTCAGGAGACGGTTTCCCAGCGCCCAGATTCCCAGCCCTCCTACGATGAGGAATAGTAACGCCAGGATAATGACGGGCAAACTCCGCGATGGGCGCCGGATGAGATTTTGTACGGGAGCTTTCATCGCAGAGCCCTCCTTACCTGGTTGTTCGGATTGAGCCAGGAGATCTCAATGTTGATCTTCTCAACCCTCAGCCCAGTGAAATACTCGACGCGCTGGCTCACATGCTCACGCACCTGTTGAAGAGTTGAAACCAGTGCTGTAGGGAAGGTAAGGCCGAGATCTAAGTGAAGGACAGCAACCTGACCGTAGAGATCACACTTTGCCTCGGGGCGTGAATGGAAATTTCGACGTGCCCCGATCCCGAGCAGCCCCCCAGCGTTCGAGCCCACATTTGCGCTCTCGTAGGCAGCTTGAGCCGCGATCTGCGCAACAACCTGGGCGGGAATGACGGTGACGCCGCGCTGCTCCTGCCAGGGGCTCTCTGTCTGAGAGTCCTCGACACTGACAGCAGCGGGCTGTGTATTGGTCTCCGTCATTACTTCCTCCATCGATTAAGGATGCTTTGGACATCGACCCGGCCCTCCAGGTAAAGACCCACCACCGTTCCAACCAGGCCGCACAGTGCCACCAGGATGAAGTCGGCGAAGGAACCGAAAGCAAGAATTGTTCCCAGGAATAGGCCCACCAAAAGGGCCAGGTGTGTTGTCTTCATAAAAGATCCTCAGATCGGGGGCGTTGAATTACTTGAGATCGGCAGAGTCAGCGGAAGTGGAATCGTCGTCGGGCAGATGAACATCGGTGACGTCGATATTGACCTCTACTACCTCCAGCCCCGTGGTCCCCTCAATCTGCTCGATAATGTTGCGGCGGATAGCATTGGCTACTTCCACAATGGAGACTCCATATTCGACCACGACGGTAACATCTACGGCTGCCTGGGTCTCGCCCTTCTGGACGCTAATACCGCCAGCAACATTGGTCTGGGCGTTGGGGATGCGGTCGGTCACGGCGCTGAAGGCACGGCGTACGGCATTGCCCATATCGTACACACCGGGAACTTCGCGGGTTGCCATGCCAGCGATTTTGGCAACAACGTTCTCTTCAATGGTGGTTACACCGTGCGAAGTCTGTAGGGGACCGCGAGGAGTCTTATCCTGCTGGGTTTCCTTGTTGTTTTCGCGCTCGCGCTGCTGACCGGTTTGGGGAATGGAGTTATCGCTCATGGGAGCCTCATTTCATGTGTTTTCCGCTGCGCGGATTATGATGTTTGATATGTGCGGCACGCATCGACGGCTGGGGAGTTCAGGCGCTACCCACGCCCTTTGTCCGTCCTTGCGGTCGATGGTGACGCTACTATAAAGACGCTTGAGGCGCTGAATTCCTCACGAATCAAAATGGTGATATATAACACTTTGCTTTGATGAGCGTGTACAAAAACGACTGTTGCCCATGTTTGCTCGGCTCAGCTGCCTATCGTGCGGGTAGTCCTCATATACGCCAAAGCGGGCTATGCGGAAGCTGGGAATAGTTTCTGCATACCCCGCTTGGCTTTGTTCCTGCGATGCTGAAGCGACGCGAGAATATAGGCTATTAGTTCTTTTTGGTTACGCTTAGGTATATGGAGATTGCTACAATAGCGGCGATAATGGAGAGGATCCAGCGAATCCAGTCGATACCAGCAGTATCTGCAACGCCGAAGAAGCTCGCGATCCCTCCGCCAACGAATGCGCCAACAGCACCCAAGATAACGGTCCACAGTGCCGAGATGTTCTGGTGACCTCGCATGATGAGGCGTGCCAGAGCGCCGATGATAGCGCCGGCAATGATCATTCCGATGAGTCCAAGCATAATGGTTCTTCCTTTGTGAGTATCCGCCATAGCGCGTGCGCGCCTGAACGGTGATGATATGGGGTCTTAAAAGCGCAGATCGGTGAGGTTCTGCCTGAAAGTTCAGAAGCAGCCGGGATTTCAGCTGCCTTTCCTGTCACATATTGCGTGATTCGACGGGGCTGTTATCGCCTGCCGTCGTCTCTCAAGCCTACGGCGCTGATATGAAGACGCCATGAGTGCGCAGATCCTCACGCGTTCTATAAGTGTTTTACATCACCTTTAGTGTGAAGGGTGCTCTTACGTCCTTCTGTTCTGCTTCTTGCCTCCTGGTGCCGTGGGGCAGGGAGGGTGGGGCGCTGGCAGATGGGCTTTTGGTCGGTATGGACTTGACCGGTGTAGTACATAAATAAAAAATCTTATTCTTGAGCATCCGCTTTAATAATAAATTCGTGAATGCTGTTGTAAATTTTTAAATACATTATGGGAGTGAAGGGGTTTTATTAATAAATCCGGGGAAATTCCTCAGAATTGAATGAGAGTAGGCTGACAAAAATCTAAAAAAGGTTGTTTTGACGAATGTTCTGGAATTACATTAAAAATACCTCATGAATTCACGGATAAGTGATCATGAGGAAGTATCTTACATATCTATTTTTTAAGGTTTTCTGCATTATTAAATGCGAGGAGGTGGTGCACATACCTTAATGAATCGTGGATAAAAAATACTCAAAACTGTCAGGATTAAGAAAGAAATGAGGCGATACGCTATGAAAAAGTCATTCAAACGAACCCTGGTGGCCGGGGTTGCAGGCGCGGTTCTTGCGGCCGGTGCCGCTATTCCGGCGAATGCTGCATCCAGCACGTCAAGTCTCGTTCCGCCGCGAACTGAGATTGATGCCACGGTCCACGGGCCGGGGTCTAGCTGGTGGTGCCACAGTGTTATCTATGTGTTTTACACTCCCATTAACTACCAGGAGCCCCGGTATGAAACCGTAACGGCGTGCGGGAACGAAACGGTGACAAAACACCTGGTATCAAACCATACGCAGGTGGCGGTCGCTGGCGAGGAATATCATCCGGCTATTACTGCTTCCCCGCGAGGATAGCGGCAAGATTGATATCCAGATGCGGTCTGCGGCAAATTATTGTATCTGCCGCAGGCCGCACTGATGCTGAATTATTTTAAATTTTAGAATGTTTTTTGACTCTAGGATTTAATGTAAAAATATTTTCTTGATGATATATACCGATCATTTTATGGCGGTTCATGCCGACACAGTTTAAATATTTTATAATTCTGAAGATTATGTATTCGGATATGCTTCTTCGAGGAAAGAATAGTCATCCCAATATCCGCGATCCCACCATTCGATAAATTCGATGTTTTTACCTTCGCATCCGAGGGTGAGGAAATCCTCGAAGAAAATCAGGCGCTCGGAAAATATAGAACTGTCATGGCCCTCTATGCGCATTTTTTCGTGAAATTCATGCGGTGAAAGCCCCAGACTCACGCCGTTGAGGGTGTCACCATCCAGGATCTGCAGGGAGAACAGAACAACCTTCCCCTCAGCCAACCCAAGATCTACCAGGCGTTCGGCGTTGCCCAGAGTAACGCGACCCATGAAACGCTCACTTCCATGAAATGATGAATCGTAAAGGTCTTTATTGAATCGCTCGTGGTAGTAACCGATAGGCTGTCCGAGCTCCAGCTGGGGCGGGACCTCAAACTGAAAATCCATATTCTTCACCTTTCATGAGGGATAATGAAAATCCTTATAAAGTACCCTCGAAACATACGTAATATACCCAAAGGCGCATTATTTACTGAATGAAGGATGTGCAAATAATCGGAACCGCTATATGTCACCGTGTGCTCGTTCCGGGATCTGATAGTAGATTGGAGCGGCATGTAGCTGCTGGATCGCCTCAATAAAACTCGGGTCCAGCTCCCCCAACTCATCAAGCCAAGACCAGTCGTCAGGGGCGGAATCGTGTGAATGTTTCATGCGCCCTCCGTATTCTGTATGGAGTGAATATACTAGTTGAGATGAACCCGGCAGTTATCGCAGCATCTGGTTAAACTGCTCAATGGCGGCGTCAGGAATATCACCGAGAGCATGCAGCATCTCAAAGGTGAAATCAACGAATCCCAGCCCGCTGGCGGTCACCAGGTTCTTATCGCGCACCGCCTCGCGCGTGGTGTTTACGTACTGATGCGGGTTCGTGTAGGCGGGCAAATCCTTGATGTCCTCAAAGCTGTTAGCCGTGTGCCTGCGCCCGTCGAGCAGGCCAGCAGAAGCCAAGAAATATGCGCCGTCGCAGATACCGCCGACCGGTTTGCCCGCATCCTTGAAACTACGCAGAATTGAGGCGAGCTTCTGGGAATCTTCGGCGGGCAGGGCGCGCCATGAGCCCTCCGCGCCGATGACGATGACCGCATCCGCAGTTGAGGGAATCTCGGGAATTGTCATATCGGGTTCCACACGCAACCCGCCCATAGAGGTTTTCACTTCTCGATTGACGGACGCCCACCGCACTGTGTACCCGCCGATGATGCTCTGCAGCCCGGCGGCAAGCAGGGCAGGTTCCCAGTCGGCGAATTTATCCAGAATGACGACAGCAAGTGTTTTCATGGGAACTCCTTGTAACCTCAGCTCACTTGTCTCTAAACCCTACGGTAAACCTCGTCGAAGGGCAGGCGGAAGCGCTCGCCCCAGATGCCGTGGCCGGGTTTGCGAATACCGCAGGCAACCACCATGTTAATCTCGACATTGCGCGGCAGGTTGAGGAGTTTCTTCACGCGGTGACTGTCGAAGCCTTCCATCGGGCAGGTATCGTACCCCGCCTCGGTCATCGCGAGCATAAACGTCTGCGCCACCAGGCCGCAGCTCTTGTGCACAACCACGCGATAATCGTGCTCCGAAACCTCACGCATCATCGGAACGAACAAACCCGCACAATTCGCCATTGCTGCGCGGGATGCGCCCAGCAGACCAAAGCAGCGCGCGTACAGGAGCGGCATAGCCTTGGTGTAGTACATTTCCCAATTCTTGATGCGGTCTTTCTGCTTCTCAGCCGGGCTGTTACGCTCAACATTGCCGCGTTCAAATTCCAGTGCGGCTTTCGCACGGCGGCGGTACAAATCCTGGCGGGTTACGAACACCACCATCTGCTGCGCGGTCTTGGCGGCCTGTTGGTGCATGCACGCTGCGGCGAGTTTATTCAGGGTGGCGGGATCAGTTACGTGGTAGAGCTCGTACAGCTGCATATTCGAACTTGTGGGCGCCAGCTGAGCCGCCCGCAAACACTCTTTGACAACATCGGCATCAATGGGCTGGTTTTCGTCGTAATGGCGCACCGAACGGCGGCGGTTCAGCAAATCTAGCAGGGACATTATGCGACTCCTTTCCACAGCGGCGTTCCGAAGGCATATAAAACTAACCCTCACCTTTAAGACTATCGTTTACGGGTGCGGAATTCACGCATAATTTTGGATATTTAAGCGAACGCGATGCCGTATAAAGCGCCTTGTGAGCACAGGTTTTATAGTGGAAAGAAGCAGGCGCAGTATAAGAACGAGGAGGCTCCGTGATACTTCTGAACATTCTCGCCCACGATACCCTCAACGAACAGGCTGATGCGCCCGGCTGGATACTCCCCGTTGTGCTTGCAGTTGTTGTTATCGCGTTCGTGGCTATCGGTGCCGTTATTCTCAAGGGTATTATGCGGGATTCGGGCGATACCTCCCAACGCGCCGCCCATAAAGCGGAACGCAAAATCGCCACAAAAACCGGAAAGAAACTTGGTCGCACGGCACACGATAAATACCGGGAACACCGCAAAGAATAGCTGGCCGGTACGAAGAGACCGGGCGGGAAGCTACCCGGTGAACCAGTTTTCGGTGACCGTGTGCGCATCGAAATGTCCCAGGAGCGGGGTTAGTGGGGAAAATCCGTGTTCACGCACCAGCGACACGGAACGTAGCACCGACTCATTCCACTAGTGAAGCGCCAGCGCATAGGTACGCCCAGTGAGTGCAGAAACCGGGTAAATTAGGGGACCGGGCAGGCTGCTAAGTACCTGAACCCGACCCCCAGATAAGAGTCCCGCGCGGGAACTCAGGGAGAGCAGACTACTTGGCCCACACAACGAGCTCATCAAGCGGCTTGCGTGGCTTCGGGTCGATCTCGCGCGAGCGGTAGCCGAAGGTTGCGGCAACGGATACGCCGTAATCCTCAGGGTCGAGAAGCCCTTCCTCGGTGAGGAGCTGGGTGACCGCATCGTAGTCCATGCCTTCAACGGGGCAGGAATCGATGCCGAGCATTGCTGCGCCCGTGAGCATATTCCCTAGCGCAATATAAGTGTTCTTCCTAGTCCACTCGAAAAGGGCACGCTCGTCGTCGGCGATCTTCATATCGTGCACCTGGAAGTTTTTGTACATATCCAGCGCCATCTGCATCTGGTCTTCGGGAAGATTGCGCTTCGCTAGCGCTTGCAGCAGGAAATCGGAATCATAGCGGGCGTTCTTCTTCGCCACAATAATCACCACATGGCTGGCGTCATCGAGCGTGTTTGCCATACCCCAGGCGATAGGCTTGAGCTTCTCACGTAGCTCTTTATTCTGTATCACCAGAAATTTCCACGGCTCGGAACCAACCGAGCTGGGGGAGAGGCGGCCGAACTCAAGGATTGTGTTAAAGTCTTTGTCGCTGATTGTACGGGCGGGGTCGTAGGAGCGGGTAGAAACGCGACGCTTGAAAATTTCAATTGCTTGTTCACGAGTGAGAATCATGGTTTTCCTTTTCTGTGCTGGGTTTCTATGACGGAATTTAGTATATCGAGCAGGGATGCGCCTCCCGCCGGTTTTTTCGCACAGCGTGATTGACTGCGTTGCCCAAAGCGTGCTTTAGATGTGCTCCTACGGCTAACAACATATCGTTTGGACAAACTGCCGCCGATCTTCAGCTGGTTTTTCGAGTGAAAGAGCCCGGTGAGCGGCCTGCACAATCAGAGAGGCTGGAACTGCATCATATGTTTTCCCCTGGGACTCGACGGTTCGGCACTGTTCACCGTGGCACACATCGTCGCAGGTGCTGCTTCCCTGTATCCCACCCACTAGATCTTCCAGGGGTACACCCATAATCCAGATACGATTGGATTCCTCAGGATGAGTCAAGAATTCTTCTTCACTCATTGTACGGATTTCCAGAT
The DNA here is from genome assembly GCF_000164695.2 of Rothia dentocariosa ATCC 17931. Taxonomy (NCBI): domain Bacteria; kingdom Bacillati; phylum Actinomycetota; class Actinomycetes; order Micrococcales; family Micrococcaceae; genus Rothia; species Rothia dentocariosa. The sequence continues at coordinate 821,444 of NC_014643.1, read as the reverse complement.
GAGGCTGAATACCCTGAGGCAAGAGCTCAGCTTCCAATACCTGTAAAGCCTTGCGCAGCTCCTCACCTGTTGTACCGCACCGTGAGCAGGTTTGTTTTTCGGCATTGACAAGGTGCTGCCAGATAATAGGTAAAGTTTTCATCAGGGACTACCTTTCCTTTTGAAACTATAATCTATTTGGTTGTGATGAGATGGGGCGTGGGCACGCCAGTGTTTACGCCACTTTTACGGTGTATTCCAGGGCTTTGCTCGGGTGCATGGTTACTGAGACGTATCCGTTGGCGGGGGTGCGCACATAGTCGAGGTAATCTTCCATAGACGGACCAAATCCTTCAACATCGTCTACGGCAATCACGGCGCGGTCGGCAAGATGCGGCTCCAACAGCTGAAAGACGGGAAGCACCAGGTCAGGCCACCCGTCGAGAAGTACAAAATCGGGGCTGAAATCCAGGTCTTGCAGGGTCTTCAGCGCATCGCCTTCGCGCAGCTCGATATAGTCCGCAAGCCCCGCCCGCTCAAAATTTTTCCGCGCGGCCTCAGCCTTATGAGGCACATATTCGCAGGTGATTACGCGCCCGCCATTGCGTTTTGCGGCGGCGGCAAGATACAGCGTCGAGATGCCGTAGGACGTACCAAACTCAACGATATTCCGCGCGCCGCTCGCCAGCGCCTGCATATACAGAAACTCTCCCTGCTGCGGGGTTATGGGGATGTATTTATCGGTATAAAAATCTTCGTTCTCGGTCTCCCAATCAATCCCCCTGCCTAAAATCTGGTGGATTTTCGGCAGAAAATGTATGAACATGCGCTTGCCCTGCTTGAGCGTGGCGTCGTAGAGGTCATAGAGTGTGTCTTCGACCGGTGGGTCGTTGAGGAATGTGAACATTTGCGGGGTTAATTTGGGCATGTGAATCTCCCGGATGCTTCGGCACGTATTACCTGCACCACAAATTTCAGAGTCATACCCCTGAAAATAGTGCGGTCATATGATTCCTCTTATCATGCCAGCGTCAGCAGGGGAGTACAAGGGATTTGCGCAAAGACGCACAAAAGACGAAGCCCCCCGTCCCAAACCGGGCTAACGCTCAAATCGGGTGAGGCGCATCGAATTGAGCACCACAAACACCGAACTGAACGCCATGGCCGCGCCCGCAATCATCGGGTTCAGCAACCCTGCCGCTGCGACCGGCACCGCGATAGTGTTGTATGCGAACGCCCAGAACAGATTCGACTTGATGGTGTGCAAAGTCGCCCGCGAAAGCCGCAGCGACGTGGGGATCGCGCGCATATCCGAGCGCATCAGCACAATATCCGAAGCCTGCACCGCAACATCCGTACCCGAGCCCATCGCCATGCCCAGGTCTGCGCGGGCCAGGGCAGGCGCATCGTTCACGCCGTCGCCAACCATCGCCACCCGGTAGCCTTCATCTTGAAGCTTCGCGATAACCTCAGATTTACGTTCGGGCGTGACCCCCGCAAAGACGTTTTCAGGATTAATCCCCACGCTGGATGCGATAGCCTGGGCAACTTCGGGGGCGTCACCAGTCAGCAGCGTGGGTTCTAAGCCCAGTTCGTGAAGCTCGGCGATAGCCTGCGCCGACTCGGGTTTGGGGGAGTCTGCCAGTGCGATGAGCCCGACAGGCAAGGGGTCCTTTGTGCCGATCGCGCGAGCCACAGCCACGGTGGTCAGCCCTTCCGAACGCGTTTGCTCAAGCATCTGATGCTGCTTCTCAGTGAGGGGAACGCCCGCCTGCAGCAGGTATTCGGGGGTGCCCACCAGCACCAGGCGGCGGGACTCCCCCTCGCCCCGAGTGCGCACGAGCTCGCCGCGCACGCCTCCGGGCACGCCCTCAAAGTTCTCAACGGTACCGAGAAATGCTCCATAATTTTCTGTCGCAAAACGCGCAATAGCATGGGCTATTGGATGCTCGCTCAGTGCCTCCACGGCTGCGGCATCGCTCAGAATAGATACAGAACGTTCGCTCTTTGAAGAGGCGTTGTCGTCTGTGACTTCGGTGAAATCGTCGAAGGTTCCAAAGCGTGCCACGCGCATTGTACCTTCGGTGACGGTCCCGGTTTTATCCAGCACGATGCGGTTCACCGCATACGTAGTTTCCAGCACCTGCGCGTTGCGAATCAGTATGCCCAGCTGCGAGCCGCGCCCGGTGCCCGCCAGCAGCGCCGTGGGGGTAGCCAGACCGAGTGCGCACGGACAGGCGATCACCAGCACCGAAACCGCCGCGTTGAACGCACGCGGCACATCGTGCGATACAGCCAGCCACCCGATGAGAGTCAGGAGTGAAATCACCAGAATTGTTGGCACGAAAATCGCAGAAACACGGTCGGCAAGGCGCGCGATGGGTGCCTTCGTTTCCTGGGCGGCGGCAACCAGCTCACCCATTTTTGCGAGCGTCGTCTCAGAGCCCACGCGGGTGGCGCGCACCGTCAGCGACCCGGAGGTGTTCAGGGTTGCGCCGGTGACCGCATCGCCCACCGAAACCTCGACAGGCACCGATTCGCCGGTCAGCAGGGAGGCATCCACGGCGGAAGACCCTGCAATAACCGTGCCGTCGGTAGCGATTTTTTCACCCGGGCGCACCAAGAATTCGTCTCCCGGCAACAGATCCTCGACCGGAATCTGCACCTCGCGCGTGGTTCCCCGCTTGTCGGTGCGAAGCAGGGTCGCGGTGCGTGCTCCCAGGCTCAGCAGGGTGCGCAGAGCCTCGGAAGAGCGGGTTCGTGTACGGTGCTCAACTGCCCGCCCGATCAGCAGGAATAAAGTCACCATCGACGCCGAATCAAAATACAGTGGCGCATGGTTACCGCTCAAGAACATGCCGAGAATGCCCCCCTGCATGGGGTGAACATGCTCGGTCAGCCCGGGGTTCATGAACAGCTGTGCGAGTGAATACAGGTAGGCGACAATCACCCCGAGAGAAACCAGCGTGTCCATCGTGCTGCTGAAGTGGCGTGCGTTCGTGAGAGCGGCGCGGTGAAACGGCTCGGCGCTATAGACCGCAACCGGCAGCGTGATAAGCGCAAGCACCCAGCCCCAGTGCGGGAACTGGAACGTGGGGAACATCGAAATCAAGAAAATCGGCACACCCAGCAATAACGCCACAACGATGCGCCACCCCAAGCCCCCACTGCGCGCGTTGGTCGTCTCTTCGGACTCTGCATCGCGAACCTCGGTTTTGAGCGATGCCGTATACCCGGCGTTATTGACCGTTTCAATGATCTGCTCATCGGTAATATCGGCGGGAACGATCACGCGCGCAGACTCCAGCGGCAGGTTCACGGCGGGATCAACCCCCGGAATTTTGCGGAGTTTACGTTCCACGCGACCCACGCAGGATGCGCACGTCATGCCCTGAACATCCAGGTGGATAATGCGCGTCTGCCCGCCATTAGCCGAGGAATCGAAAAGAGAATGGTCGTTCTCAGCTGTGGTGGATGCTGTTTGAGTTGAGTTACCCATGTTCTTCGCCTCGGTTCTCAATGCTCACGATGCTGTGCTGTCTTCGGGCTTTGCCTGCTGCAGTCCGCCCTGATCTATACTTCGCCTTCGTCCGGCAGTCCATCGGCACGGTTGCTGCGCGGTCGCTGCCCGGTTAGTTTCGAGCCTCGATCGTTCACCCCGCGAACCCGCGTGAGGGCAGCACGCCTGAATGTGCGGCGTTGAGCGAGGGCGTCGTATGCGGTGCCGTGCACACCGGGATGCAGATTATCGCCGGTGCCGTCTGCGGGGGTATTCGCCGCATGATCCTGTGAGGAATATATTCGCGATGCGCCCCGTCGCTTCAGCCCGCGCTGATCCTCGCGCGCCGTGTAGGGGGTGGAGTCGCGCACCCACGCATCCAGCAGATCGGAGTCGAGCCCCATCTGCCGTGCCACGCGGGAAATCGCCTCGGTCAGGTGAATGTTCTCGGTGCCTACGAGTGCGCGCACTGCCCCGACCGCCATTGCCTGGTACTGCGGAGAATACGCCATGATTAGACGGCGGGAGTGAAGCCAGCTTCGACGATGGCGTCCGCTACGGCTTGCGTATTGAGGGTGCCTTCGTGCTCGATGGTGACGGTCGAAACGCCGTCTTTGACCACGTCTACGTTCACGCCGGTGACGCCCGGAACTTCGCCGACTTCTTCACTCACGCTCATGGCGCAGTGGTTGCAGGTGAGGCCGGTTGCTTTGACGGTGGTGATTGCCATGATGTTTCCTTCCAGAATTTTTGGAATTACAAAACTTGTGGATGCGCCGCCCGCATGTCAGCTGCGCATCATGCGGGATATGGCGGCGGTTGCCTCTTTTATTTTCTCATCAACTATTGTCGCATCACCTGTACGTTCGGATTCAATTGCGGCGTTGGTGACGCAATGCCCCATATGTTCTTCGAGCAGGTTGAGTGAGACTGCGTGAAGCGCTTTGGAAACCGCCGCGACCTGAGTAAGCACATCAATACAGTACTTGTCTTCCTCGACCATGCGGGCGATACCGCGCACTTGCCCTTCGATGCGGCGCAGGCGCTTCAAATGCGCCTCCTTGTTTGGGGTGTACCCGTGTGGCTGTGCTGAGGAATCACGGTTTGTCATAGATCCAGTGTATACCCTAGGGGGGTATATATCAAGAGGTGGTGAAAGTGATTTGATATATTGGCTTTATGCGTGCACCACACCCTCAATCGGTCTATACGCTTCCGCACGAGCAAACGGTGCTCAATACCCTGCGGAAGTATGGGGTGGTTAAAGCACACCTATTCGGTAGCGCGGCACGCGGCGAGCTTACCCCCGCCAGTGATCTTGATTTTTTGATAGAGATGAAAGACTCCCCAGATTACGGCGTATTGTTGCGGTTATCTGAGGAGCTTGAGCAGATTACAGGGTACCCGGTCGACGTACTGACCTCTATTAAGCCTGTTTTTCGCCCTTACATCGAACCCGACTTGACGGAGCTGCCGTTGTGAAAGTTCCAGACCCTTACATCATCATGGCGCTTGATGCAGGCAGACGCGTGCAGCGTTACACCCCAGAGTCTGCAGAAGCATTTTTTGAATCAGAGCTTATACAAGATGCTATTTGTATGCGGCTGCAGGAAATGGGCGAGAATCTGTCTAAAATTCGTCAGCAGTTTCCTGATTATTACCAGGCTCACCATAGTGAGAGCTGGCACCGCCTGATCGGATTGCGTAATGTTATCTCTCATGGTTACGGCGATATCGACCTCAATATTGTGTGGCGCATAGCTTCACAGCACCTATCAGGTGTGATGCAAGAGTTGGAGACTTTGCAGGCATCATCTCTTCCCGACCTGTAACCCGTCGTAGGCTGAAACAGAAAAACCCCGGGGCGCAGAAACACTGCTGCACTCCGGGGTTTTATCTGGTTTTTGCTGAAGCGTTCGTGGTGTTTAACCGCGGCTTACATCCCCTGCGCCTGGATAGCGGTGATCGCCACCGTGTTGATGATGTCCTCAACGGTGGTACCGCGTGAAAGGTCGTTCACGGGCTTGCGCAGACCCTGCAGCACGGGGCCAACGGCGGGTGCACCCGAAGACTGCTGCACAGCCTTGTAGGTGTTGTTGCCGGTGTTCAGGTCGGGGAAGATGAACACGGTCGCCTGACCCGCCACCTGGCTGTCGGGCATCTTGGTTGAAGCAATCGACATGTTCGAGGCCGCGTCGTACTGAATCGGACCCTCCACCGCGAAATCCGGGTTAGAGGCGCGCACAATCTCGGTGGCCTCGCGCACCACATCCACATCCGCACCGGAACCGGAGGTACCGGTCGAGTACGACAGCATAGCCACCTTCGGATCAACCCCGAACTGGCGCGCAGTCTCGGCGGAAGCCTTCGCAATATCCGCCAGCTGCTCAGCATTCGGGTTCGGGTTCACGGCACAGTCGCCGTACACCAGCACGCGGTCTTCCATGAGCATCAGGAACACCGAAGACACAATCTTGGTGCCCGGGCGGGTCTTAATGAACTCCAGCGAGGGGCGAATCGTGTTCGCGGTCGTGTTGATAGCGCCCGAGACCATGCCATCCGCAAGACCCTTGTAAACCAGCATCGTACCGAAATACGAGGGATCGCTCATGCGTTCACGCGCGCCCTCAATAGTCATGCCCTTGTGCGCGCGCAGCTCAGCATAAGTCGCCGCAAAATCCTCACTGTATTCGTTATTCGCAATGTCGATAATACGAATCGAGGCAGGCAAGTTAATACCCTCAGCCTGGCAGATTTCCGAAATCTTATCCGGGTTGCCCAGCAGAATCAGGTCACAGAAATCGCGGCGTGCAATCATCTCGGCTGCACGCAGAATACGCACATCATAGCCCTCAGGCAGAACCACGGAACGGCGGTTCGCACGAGCGGTCTCAATCAGGTTGTGCAGGAATCGCAGCGGGGTCATCGAAGCCGGGCGCTCAAGCTCAAGGCGTGAAAGCAGCTCTTCCTGGTTCACGTATTCATCCCAGCCGCCGAATGCGCTCGCAAGCTTGCGGGCCTGGCCGTTAATCACGCTGCCGTGCACGCGGGAAACAGCGCGCGCCGACTTAAAGGTGTCACGGTCGGTCGATAGTACTGGGAAAGGCGCGCTTTCAAGCAGGCTGCCCACAGCGGTGTTATTGCCGGGCAGGTTGTTGAGTCCGCCTGTGAGCAGCATGCCCGAAGGTGCCGGGAACGTGGGCGAAAGCGCGGATGCGAGGGTCGCGGCCACAACATCGGCGCGGTCGCCGGGAACGATCACGAAGTCGCCGTCGGCAAACTGGTTGAGGAAGTTTGAGACGGTCATTGCGGCAATCTTGATCTCGTTAATGTCACGGCCAAGATCTTCCTGCGACAGGTGCGAACCGTCGAGTTTGAGGGCGGAGACGACCTCCGCGATGGTAGGCTTACCCAAGTCTGCGATTTCGGGCAGAACGTAGACGGGGAACTTATGCTCGCCCAGCTTAACGTTCTTCTCAATGCTCTCCCGCAGCTCGGGGTCGGCACGGTTGACGATAATCGAGAACAGATCGACCTTGGCTGCCTTAAGTTCGGAACGTGCAACCTCTACGGCGTTGGTTGCCTCTTCGAGGGATGCCTCGTTCGCACCCACGATAGCGATCACGGGCAGACCTAAATCGCGGGATACCTGGGCGTTGAGATCGAACTCGACGGCGAGTGCGTTCTGGGCGGTCAGGTATATGCCGTCCACGATCACAACATCGCTGTGGGCGGCAATTTCTTCATAGGCGGAAACCGCGCGGGCCGAAATTTCTTCGGTGTTGCCCTCCGCAATGAACTCTAGTGCCTCGGTGAGCGATACTGCGCCGCCCACCTGCTCGTCAGAGAGGTTAAAGTGCTCTTTCATCAGGCGGATCATGGGGTCATCGCTGGCAGTTTCGCCCTTGAAAATGGGGCGGAAAAAGCCTACTCGATCGGCGCGCTTCACAAGGGAATCTGCGAGGCCCAAGGCGATCAGGGATTTGCCTGAGTCCTGGGTCATCGCCGAGAGATAAATGCCGGTGGTCATAGTGCTCCTTTGGCGTTGAACGTTCGGCGGGGGCGCGCTAACAATCCGGTACGTACGTTGGATGCGCCGGATGCGGCGACTCTCGTCGAGTTTGTCTTGTCCTTTCTATCTTATCGGGGTTGAGAGTCGGGCAAACCTTTTGTCGCGGTGCAAGGGGGATTGAAGACTGCATCATGGTGTGTTTTTGGTGCGTATTTTCGCAGTTAATATGGTTTTAGGTGGGGTTTGAGAAATATTTTGTGGCGAAAAGCATGTTTTCATGCACTAAACACACAATCAAATATCTCGCCCTATCAAACGTCGCTTTCATGCAAAATTCTTGTACTTTCAGCGAAAGTCCCCGGGGCGCGTATCGGCCCTCTGTAGATTTTTCGTGTGAGAACCTACGATTGAAATATGTTGTTTGCATTTTCTGTAGCTCCTACGGGCGGGGGTTCCGCCGACGGTTCTGTTCACGATGCGGTTGCCGAGGCCGTATCTATCGTTCGTTCTTCCGGTCTGCCGCATCAAACCGGACCCATGTTCACCACGATTGAAGGCGACTGGGACGAGTGCATGGATGTTATTAAACGCGCTACCGAGGCGGTGACGAAACGTGCCCCGCGCGTCTCACTGGTGGTCAAGGCCGATATTCGCCCCGGTCACGATCATGGCGAAATTGAGGGTAAGGTGCAGCGTCTCAATGCGGCTATAGATCAGATGGAATCTGGTAAATAAGCTCGGAATACTGGCTTGACAAGGCTATATGTTGTATGCGGCATATAGAATTAACGGCTATCGTGGCGATGCTCTATGCGTGCGTAACGGGCGGTGCTTACAGTCCTTGTGAAGGTACTCCTAGCCGTTGAAATGCTTGCGCCGCAGGAACACTCAACTGTATTCCAGATGCGGCATATACGGCTGACCCGGTAGCTCGGGCAGCGACAGGCAGGTTCATAGTTTAGGACTCGAATTCCTGCCTGCTGCCCGAACCTAGCGTAGGCTTATGTGCATGGCGAAAAAGAAAAACCGCAGCGCTGCCTCGCGCCGCGCCGAGCATCCGAACAAAACAGGTGCGGTTGCCGGTGTGTACCCCATTTCGACCGGTGAGGCTGAGCTTGTGCCCGATGGTTACCACTCTGATGGTTGGCTTCTGCTCATCAACGGTGTGCAGTCGTCGCATGTAATAGTGGGGCAGCCGCGCATGCTCGATTTTGAGTACATGCGCTGGATTGTTGCGGTTCTCGACTCGCATATTCAGACTCATCTTAATCCCGAAAAACTGCGTATCACCCATCTAGGCGGCGGGGCGTGTTCTCTAGCGCGCTATTGCGCGGACGTATACCCAAATTCACGCAATACCGTTGTGGAGCTTGATGCCAAGCTGGCCGAACATGTGCGTGACTGGTTTGATATTCCTAAGTCGCCGCGCGTAAAAATTCGGGTGGGTGATGCAGGCACCGTCACTCGTTCGTTTGCACCGGCATCGCGCGATGTGGTTATTCGCGATGTATTCGCGGTAGATAAAACTCCGGCGGAACTTACGGGTGTGGATTTCGTGCGGACGGTTGATAACTCTCTGGGGCCCGGTGGGCTGTATATTCTCAACTGCGGCGATGACCGCACGCTTAATGCCGCCCGCGCCGAAGCCGCCGCCTTGCTTGAGGTATTTGAATACGTGAGTATTGTGGCCGATTCCGCAATGCTCAAAGGAAGGCGGCGCGGAAATATTATTCTGGCGGGTTCACATGTTCCGCTTCCGCAGCTTGGAAGCGCCGAGGCGGCGTCTATTTCTCGTGTCCTCATGGGTGGGGGAGTACCTGCCCAGTATTGGGATACTGAGAAGGTTCGGGCCTTCGCCCGGAAGGGTGCATAAACCGTGTTTACTTAGCCCCTAGCACCTGCTATATGCCTGATCGGGAATATGGCATATATCGGCATAAATTTTTATTTATACTAGTCAAATACCTTATATTCCTATATCGGAATATATTTTATGTGCCCAAAAAGCACTTACCTAAGTTGTGGAAAATAGGGGTGCAGTTTCTCACGAAGCACTCGCGACGAAGGATAAAAATCTTCCCACCGAACCTGAACCATATGCCAACCTTCGGGGGTGGGTGCATCCGCGTGAGGAAGCACGGCGTCGGAAGCCACCATTGCAAGACCCACCCGCTGTTCGAGCCACACGAAACTCGCCTGCCGGGTGCGTAACATGCGGTACACACCCACATAGTCCGAGGCTCGGTTCGGGGCATGTGCATCCGAAGCTCTCAACAGATATGCCTCAAAATCCAGCCGATGCACGGGCGCGGGAAGACCCATCTCAACCAGCTGCAGACGCGCAACGCTTTCCAGAAGTGAGCTGCTGCGCGCATCCGCATGCGTGGCAATATGGGTGGCCGCCGAATTTTGGCTCGCCTGCAAACGCGGCAAAATCTCTTCGGGTGCAAGCATTCGGCGGTGCAGCGCGGCATCAACGAGAGCGCATCCTTCAAGAACGGGAAGTGTGCGGGCACAATCCAGGAGGGTCTGCGAGAGCTCAGTAACCCGAAAATTCGGGCGTAAGACCGTCACCTGTACTGAGGCTTCATTGCTTGTATGCTCCAGAACGCCGTCCGATGCCGCCCCTCGCACCGAATATCCGGCGAGCACATGCAAATTCTGCGGCACATGCAGAAGAGGCAGACCGTACAAAAACGCCGCCGAAGATAGGCAAAACACGCAGGTAGAGTCACGCAGCGCCAGCGCGGTGTGGCGCGCCAAAACCTGAAGAGAAGGCGTAAAAGAATCCCAGACCGATGCGGCAATATACACCCCTTGAAGCACGCTGATCAGCTCTTTTGTGCGTAGTTTACGCCGCATCGTGGTGCGGGTATACCCGGAATTAAGCAGCCTTTCCTGGGTATAAAGCTGATCAAGAAGCGTGAAGTTGGGTGACATATCCTCAAGTATGGCACGACATGAACACCACTCAGCGCACGAAGACGATATGCGTCATAGAGCTCAACCTTGTGTTAAATAACGTCTCATCCTGCGAGCTTGTGGCGGTGCCGAACCCACCTCGCGCTAAGATTGAACCCATGCGATACACCTACCTTGGACCCTCAGGCACTTTCACCGAATCCGCCCTGCTTTCCGTGCCCGGCGTGGTCGGTGCCGAACGCATTCCCGCCACCAGCGTGCCTAACGCGCTCGAACGTCTTCGCAGTGGCGATGTGGATGCAGCTATGGTGCCCATTGAGAACTCGGTCGAAGGCGGGGTGAGCGCCACTCTTGATGCGATCGCGGCTTCCGAGGGAATGCGCATTATCCGCGAAGTTTTGGTACCTATCAGGTTCGTGCTGGTCGCGGCGCGTCCGCTCGCTTTGGAAGATATTAAAACCGTTTCAACCCACTCGCATGCCTGGGCCCAGGTGCGGCAATGGGTAGATGAGACTATCCCCACCGCCGAGTACCTGCCCGGTTCCTCCACCGCGGCAGCAGCCGTGGGTTTGCTTGATCCTTCCTGTGCTTATGATGCCGCGATTTGTTCGCCCGCGCTTTTGGCAACTCACCCCGACCTGCATGTGCTTGCCGAGGACATCGGCGATAACAAAAACGCCGTCACCCGGTTTGTGCTTATCAGCAGTACCGCGGATATTCCAGAGCCTACCGGCGCCGATAAGACGACGCTCACGATCCCTCTGCCCGAAAATCGAGAGGGCACTCCCGAAAACCGTTCGGGTGCGCTCCTGGAACTGCTCGAACAGTTTGCTTCGCGCGGCGTTAACCTCTCACGCATCGAATCGCGCCCCACCGGCAGGCAAATGGGATCCTATATGTTCAGTGTGGACGCAGACGGGCATATTTATGAGGCTCGAATGCGCGACGCCCTGCGTGGCCTGCACCGCATAGCACCCGGCATTAAATACCTGGGATCGTACCCGCGTGCCGACCGGCAGCCCACCGTTGCGCCGCGCATCCACTCCGAGAATTCGTTCGATGCTGCCCACGCATGGGTGGAATCGCTCTTCCCGGGTGGGCGACCGGCGCATCTGAAACGCTAAACCGCCCCCCGCGACCGTATAAAAAGAGCCTTTATGCGAATAAAGCGTTGGGAATCCCGCTTTATTCGCATAAAGGCTCTTTTTACGGCTGGGGGCGACTGGGTACTATTGATATGTGATTGATATTAACCTCCTCCGCGAAAACCCCGAGATTTTCCGCGCCTCCCAGCGAGCACGCGGCAAAGACGAAGCCCACGTAGACCGTATTCTTGAGGCGGATGCCGCACGCCGCGCCTCGATCGGCACCTACGAGAACCTGCGCGCCGAACAGAACGCCTTCGGTAAACAGGTGGCGAAGGCACCCAAGGAAGAGAAACCCGCTCTCGTAGCGCAGGCGAAAGAACTCGCCGCCCACGTGGCAAATGCGAAAGCGGCATCTGAGGCGAAAACCGCCGAATATGAAGAGCTGCTAAGCTCCATCGAAAACCTGATTATCGACGGCGTACCCACCGGCGGCGAAGACGACTTTGTGGTGCTCAAAGAAGTCGGCACCCCCCGCGATTTCGCCGCAGAAGGTTTTGAACCGCGCGACCACCTGGAAATAGGCGAACTCATCGGCGGCATCGATATGGCACGTGGCGCCAAGGTCTCCGGCTCGCGCTTTTACTTCCTCAAAGGGCAGGTTGCCCGCCTGGAGCAGGCGCTCATGTGGATGGCGCTCGATCTGGCAACAGCCAACGGCTTCACCATGATGACAACCCCCACCCTCGTGCGCCCCGAAATTATGAACGGAACCGGGTTCAACGTCAAGCACGACGACGAAATATACCGCCTCGAACGTGATGACCTGTACCTGGTCGGCACCTCGGAGGTGGCGCTTGCGGGCTACCATATGGACGAAATACTCGACCTTAGCGACGGACCCAAAAAATACCTGGGATGGTCATCCTGCTATCGCCGCGAAGCCGGTGCCGCAGGTAAAGACACCCGCGGTATCATTCGCGTGCACCAGTTCAACAAGGCCGAAATGTTCGTCTACTGCCAGGTGGAACAGGCGGAAGAAATACACGAGCAGATGCGCGCCCTCGAAGAAGAAATGCTGCAAAAATGCGGCCTTGCGTATCGCGTGATTGATACCGCCGCAGGGGACCTGGGCACCTCTGCCGCACGCAAATTCGACTGTGAGGCATGGGTTCCCACCCAGGGCACCTACCGCGAGCTGACCTCGACCTCGAACTGCACCACCTACCAGGCACGCCGCCTGAACATACGCGAACGCACCGCAGACACCGTGGACGATGTGGGCAATGTACGCAAGGGCCGCACCCGCGCGGTCGCAACCCTCAACGGCACCTTGGCGACTACCCGTTGGGTTGTGGCGATTCTGGAGACACACCAGCAGCCCGACGGTTCGGTGCGTATCCCTGAAGCACTGCGCCCGTATATGGGCGGTGCTGAGGTTATTCCGGTCGCGTCGTAGATTTGAGATAGTTTGAGGGGTGTTGGAGTGGGTCTCCACTCCGGGCGCACCTTGGTTCCCTCGCGCGCTCGGAAGGTGCGGCCCTCCGTCCCCTCAGCATTCGGGCGGCTCGGTACGTATTCCTGAGGCACCAGGCTCGTTACCTCGCCTGATTCGGAAACTTCTTAAGTGCTCGCGCGCTCGCACCCAGTTCCCTCATCCATCATGGGCGGTGCTGAGGTTATTCCTGCGGTGTAAAACGGGTGCTTCGCCGAGTCGCTAAGCCTGCCGCTTCACCGCATGGGAAACCCCGCCAACGGCGGAAGTACGGTGTGCTAGCATGAAGATATTACTGAAATGGAAAGCTACATACTTTATGTATGTAGCGGAGAGGCTCGGCGGCTTGCAACGACCGAACCTCTCCTTGCGAGTTGATACTACTTCAGGTTGCGGATAACAACCTTGAGAGCATCAAGAGCATGCAAAACAGCCTGAGCTGATCCATCGGTAAGGATGAGACTTACCAGGATTGCTTGGGCTGTTTCCATGAGTTCAAAGAACATCATGGCTCTACTCACCTCCCCTCTGCCCCAAGAGTCGACCGCAGGGATTTACTGAAATGGATGTGCTGCGGCGCACCCCGGGAAGAGGGCAGTATTAACTTTACCTAAAAAGTATGTGGTGGATTTCGCCTAAATCGGTGGGTGTAAGAGGCTGATAAAACAGCTATGGTGGTGTGATAGCATGATGATATTACTTTGATATGCAAAGTCATCTTTTCGCACACGAAGAAGGGGCTCAGAAGCGAGAACTTCCGAGCCCCAGGTGGGGATTACTTCAAGATTTCCAGTAGGTTCTTGACGTAATCATAGATGGCTGACACGACCCAGGATGATCCGTCCGTGAGGATGAAGCTCACGAGGATTGCCTGGGTCGTTTCTATGAATTCATAGAAAGACATCCTAACCACACCACCTCTCTGCCCCAAGAATCAACGCGCAGGGATTTCACTTTGATATGCGTGGCGCGTGCGTACCCCGGGAAGAGGGCAGTATTAACTTTACCTAACAAATATAAGCAGAAGCTCGAAAACACGGTCTACACATTCACTTAACAGGGTTCATATGGAATGATATTGGGTGTATTGTTGATATGTGTTTAAGTACGCATCTGAGACTTCTACACATTATTTCTATTTCTGTTCATTCACCTCTTCAGCAGTAAAAGTAATAAAACTATTCTTTTATGGGTGTAACTACCTTTGTGTGTATTCATATGTGATGACACAGATGTATTCAGCCTTTATAGCTCTTGAAAGGAACTGCTGATGATGTATTCTTCGCCTCCGGTGGTGATGCGTGATGTTGTTCAGAAGTTTGGTAGTACTACTGTTTTGCATGGTCTTGATCTGACGGTTAATCCTGGTGAGATTGTTGCTCTTTTAGGGCCGAATGGTGCGGGGAAAAGTACTGCGGTTGATATTATTTTGGGTTTGACTAAACCGTATGCTGGGTCGGTTGAGGTTTTTGGAACGACTCCGCAGCATGCTGTTAAAGCAGGGCATGTTGCTGCCGTGCAGCAGGATGGTGGTTTACTTCCTGATTTGACGGTTAAAGAAACCGTGCAATATATGGCGTCTTTGTACGGCAAGCTTAAGAATGTTTCTGCTGTTCTGGCTCAGGCCGGGCTTGAGGGTAATGCTAAGACGCTTGTGCAGAAATGTTCTGGTGGGCAGAAGCAGCGTCTTCGTTTTGCTATTGCGTTGTTGACTGATCCGGATTTTTTGATTCTTGATGAGCCCACGGCTGGTATGGATGTGCAGGGTCGCCGTGATTTTTGGGCGTCGGTGACTCAGTCGGGGGATCATCAGCGTGCTGTTTTGTTTGCGACTCATTATTTGGCTGAGGTTGATGAGTTTGCTGATCGTGTGGTGGTCATTAATCAGGGGCATGTGGTAGCGGATGGGACTCCTGCTGAGATCAGGTCGTATGCGCGGGGTTCTACTTTGCGTGCGACGGTCAATGATGCGTGGACGTCTGAGCAAATTGAGGAGCGTCTTGCGGAGCTTCGTGCTCTTGACGGTGTGAGTGCAGTATCGTTGCACGGTATTCGCTTGGAAATCTCTGCTGCTGATGCGGACGCTGTTGCTTCGCATCTGCTTGCTGATGGGTTCGCTAAGAACCTGGAGATCGCATCGTCTTCCTTAGATGATGCGTTTGTGTTACTGACCGAGACCGATTCCGAAGGAGAGCACAAGAATGCCAAATAACACTAGTGCCCAGGCGGCGAGTCTTCCTCAAGTGCGTCCTGTGTGGATTAATAGCACTGTTGTTCTGCTGGAGTTGCGCAGGAAGTTCCGTAACTTGCGGATCTTTCTCCTGGCTATTTTGCTTCCTGTTATGTTCTTCTTTATGATCGCTTATCCGCAGCGGGACAGCTTGGAAGGGTCGGTGAATACCGGGACCTACTATATGATCGGGATCAGTGCCTATGCTGCTATTGTTTCTAGTTCGGCTGTCGGTGCTGCTATTCCGATTGAGCGTGTCCAGGGGTGGTCGCGTGCTCTTGCGCTGACGCCGTTTCGGCCTTTGGGGTACGTTATTACGAAGGTGCTCTCGTCTATGTTGCTGGGGGCTATCGCTGTTGTGGTGATGATGGTTCTGGGGCTTGTGACGGGTATGCCTTTGGATGCGTGGCAGGCGGCGCAGTCGTCACTCATTATTATTGCTGGCAGTTCTGCTTTTGCTGCGTTTGGTATTTTTGTGGGCTATTTTATGTCTGCTGATAGTGCGCAAACGCTTATTAATCTTATTATCTCTGTGTTCTCTGTATTTGGTGGGTTGTTTCTTCCGTTGTCCCATTTTCCTCAGGCGCTTCAGGATATTGTGCATTGGTTGCCGTCGTACGGGTTAGGTGTTTTGGCTCGTTTGCCTGTGGGGGTGGAATGGGATCCTTGGGCTTTGGTGAACCTGGTGGCGTGGCTGGTGATTTTTGTGGCGGGTGCGGCTTGGTGCTTGAGTAAGGATACGCACAGGGTCTAGCCTCTGACCTCTCAATCGTGCAGGGGAACCCACAAACGACGAAAATACGGTGTGCTAGCATATCAGTAACTGCATTATGGTAAACACAGTTGAGGATCCTCACGAAAGTGAGGGAACCTAGACGCAGTCACGACTAGGTTCCCTCCGTGGGGTGATGTTACTTCAGGTTACGAATGATAACCTTAAGCGCATCAACGGTGTATGAAACAGCCTGAGCTGATCCATCGGTAAGGATAAGACTTACCAGGATCGCTTGGGCTGTTTCCGTGAGTTCGAAGAACGTCATGAACTTCCCACCGCCTTCCTGCCTCAGGAGTCAACGCACGGGGATTTCTGCATTATGGTTAAGCCGTGGCGTACCCCGGGAAGAGGGCAGTATTACCTTTACCCAACAAATATTTGGGTGATTCTCTAAAACCTGCGCTTTTCGTCAGTGTTGGCGAACCCAATATCGCTGCACCCGGTACTCTAAAGATATGTCCCTTTTTCGGAACCTTGTTGGTGCATCCGCCGCGGCAGCGACTCTCACGGCGGTTGCTCGGCGTGTTCGCAAGCATGCGCAGCGCATCGTTACGCCCCTCGGAATCTGGAGTACCCTGCCCGTCGCTCAAGAGCGGCACATCGGTATTGTGTATAACCCCAGCAAGTCGAGCACCCACGCGGTAGTTAATATTCTGGAACGTACCGTGGTTGCCAACGGTTGGAAACCGGCCCTCGCGAGTACCACTCGTATCGACGAACCCGGCACCCAGGCTGCTCGCGATCTGATCGACCGGGGCGTAGATACCCTGCTCGCGGTCGGCGGGGACGGAACCGTGCGCGCGGTCGCCGCCGCCATTCAAGAAGCCAGGAGTCGGGGCAAAGACGTCACGCTCGGTATTATTCCGTTAGGGACAGGCAACCTGCTGGCACGCAACCTGCGCCTACCTATCACCGACATAGCCGCCTGCATTAACATTGCGCTCAACGGAACACGCCAGATGGTCGATGCTATCGACATGAGCGCCGAATCAGCGGAAGGTGACGTTACCAACCACATGTTCTACGTGATGAGCGGCGCAGGATTCGATGCGCTCGTCATGAACGACGCCAATGAAGACCTTAAAGCGCGTATCGGCTGGTTAGCCTATGTGCACAGCGGGCTGAACCATATCTTCGGGCACTCCCACAAGGTCAGAATACAGCTCGACGACGATGAACCTTTCGAAGCACGTGCGCGTTCGGTACTCATCGCCAATTGCGGGCGGCTGCAGGGCGGACTGCAGCTGACCGATATTACCGAGGTTAATGACGGCAACCTCGAAGTGATCATCATATCGCCGCGTACCGTCCTGGAATGGGGGCAGCTGGCTGCCAAAGTGGTTCGCCGCGCCCTGCCCGGTTCATCGCGTATCTCTCTGCCGGTCATGCGCCATTATGTGGGACATCGGGTCTCACTGGACATGCTTTCGGGCGCACAGCCTATTGAAGTCGACGGCGATTTAGTACCCTCGGCGATCAGGCTGCAGGCGCGCATCGTGCCGAGTGCCCTCAGCGTGAATGTGCACCCGGATGCGCTGACAACCTAGAACCTCGACCCGCCCGAGCGCCGTGTTTATGTGGCTTAACCTTCTTTGATGTGGTGTCTTCACCGGTTATCTCGCTTTAAACACCTTTTTAGTGCGAGAATGAGATGAAAGTTTGTTTCAAGAAAGAAGAGAAGTTCATGCTTATCCTCGTTGTGAACGCGGGTTCCTCATCCCTCAAATACCAGGTGCGCGACACCTCTGCGCCTGAATCCGAGCAAATGATTACCTCAGGGCTCATCGAAAATATCGGCACTGACGTTCCCGACCACGAAGTCGCTCTGCACATGATGGCTGAGAAACTCGAAGGCGTGCTGCACGGCCGTCAGCTGCAGGCTATCGGCCACCGCGTGGTGCAGGGAGCCGAGAAGTTTACCCACCCCGTGCTGCTCAACGAGCAGGTTATCGACGAGATCGATGCGCTCTCACCGCTTGCGCCTCTGCACAACCCCGCGCACGTAAAGGGTATGCGTGCTGCTTTCCACACGTGGCCAGACCTGCCGCAGGTTGCCGTGTTCGATACCGCGTTCCA
The DNA here is from genome assembly GCF_000164695.2 of Rothia dentocariosa ATCC 17931. Lineage (NCBI taxonomy): Bacteria > Bacillati > Actinomycetota > Actinomycetes > Micrococcales > Micrococcaceae > Rothia > Rothia dentocariosa. The sequence continues at coordinate 803,371 of NC_014643.1, read as the reverse complement.
CTCGACCATGCCCGAGCATGCTTGGCGTTACGCTATTCCTTATGACCTGGCTGATAAGTACAGTATTCGCCGCTACGGCTTCCACGGTACCAGCCATGAATACGTCTCTCATGTTGCCGCAGATATGCTCGGTATTGCCCGCGACGAATTTAACGGTGTGGTGGCGCACCTGGGCAATGGTGCATCCGTGACCGCTGTGAAGGGTGGAAAGTCCGTGGATACGTCGATGGGCTATACCCCGCTGGCTGGTCTGGTGATGGGTACCCGTTCGGGCGATATTGACCCCTCTGCGCTGACCACGATTCTCACCCGCGACCCCGAGATCGATGCGGAACGCCTGGATACCATTCTCAACAAGGAATCTGGTTTGCTGGCGCTGGCGGGTTCCAACGATATGCGTAAGGTGGTGGAGTCTGCGCAGTCGGGCGACGAACGCGCACAGTTGGCTCTGGACATGACCGCATACCGCCTGATGAAGTACATCGGCGGCTACAACCTGGTGGTTGGTGGCGCGCAGGCGCTTATTTTCACCGCGGGTATTGGCGAAAATTCCGGCGACTTCCGCAAACTGGTGCTGGACCGCCTGGCGCCGTTGGGCATTCGCTACAACGAGGAAGAGAACATGAAGCGTTCCCCCGAACCGCGCTTGATCTCGACCGAGGATTCGAGCATCGCCGTGTTCGTCATCCCCACCAACGAGGAGAAAGCGATCGCTGAGGCTACCGAGGAGCTCGTCGCGTAGCAGTATCTTCTACTTCTTCCCTTCGGGGATGCTGCTAAAGGCTCTTGATCGTGAATAAGCGAGATTTTCTGTGCTTTATTCGCGTTCAAGAGCCTTTCTAGCATGGGCGGCAGAGCGCCGGGCACAAGGCTGGCACGAAAGCGTATACGCGGCTTTGGGTGACAAAAACTCTAGGGTCAGGGCATCAAGAATAAGCGTAAGGCGAGGGAATGTTGAACTTTATATCTAAATAATATTTGACACATTATTTTAGTAATTATTTAAATTACTTAACGGCATAAAATTTGCTATAGTTGTTTTGGTTCAGAATGCTTTGTGCAGATGAACTAATAGATACAAAGAATAGTGTGCATTCTCTATTCGTGGTTGTGTGGGGAAATGCTGGCATTCTTTGTATCAAAACTGGCACAGGTATATCACATCTATCACTCACTTAGATGACATATACAACGAGGTGCAGAAAATTGGGGTCGCAGGACTTTGGGCATGTATGTTCGCGGCCTCCGGTGTGAAAAACCCTCGCGGTATGTTCCTCCCATGAAACCTTGTACGTTTCATGAGTATAATTCCGCGGAATAACAGGGGTTTGAGCTTTCTGTAAGCCTTCAGGTTCTCTGAAGGGACTCGTTGCACACGAAGGTATCTTATAGGGATTGGTGCCTTCTAAATCCGTGCTAGAACTGTACACATGTGTATAGGGTGTTTTATGTGTATAGTTTGGATGCCGTCATGATTTTTCATGGCGGCATCCTTTTTCTTTATGATAAAAATAGTGGAAAGGTAAATACTTGCTAGGTGCAGCAATAAATATATTTTATTCGCCTAAAGTATGTAAATTATTTATAGCGAAAACATTATCAGGATTTTGTGTAAGGAATACGAGGTGTAAATTCTAGGGGAGGGACATACACGGAGCCTTCGTCGGAAATCCAGGACTTCCGTTCACCTGCCCAATCGGTGTTAAGGGTAGTGATCAAAAGATTCCAGTCGACTCCCAGACCAAACGAGCTAACGGATTCAAAAAGTGGTGGGTTGCTGGGCATGCTAGTTCACATCCACTACGGGGAGACCTGCCCACTACAGCAAACGTGGTTGAACGGCAAAACGCAATTCAGCCCCTAGCTGAAGAGGTTATCTCTGAGATAGGAATGGTCAGCTCCTCCGTTCGGATGTAGACGTTCCTACAAACGGACAATATACAAATGTTTTCCTTACCCCTATATTTATATTTAAGAATGAAAGCTTTTTCATAAGGAAGGTAGGCATCATGAAAACCGAAAAATCGAAAGAAATTTTCTGGAGCATCATCTCAATTCTCGTAGGCGGAGTAGCCTGGCTAACCATGCAGAATATTTCATGGGGTGTAGTAGACCCCGCGAAAGTCGGTCTCGTATTCGCAGTAATCGGCCTCATTTCGCTTATCTGGGCTCTCTTCAATAAAAACTCCGATAGCTCACGAGCGCACGAGACTATACGTAACGCCAATAGGTCAAAGGAGGATTAAGGAGGGTTATTCATTAGGGGTGTAACACTCCAACCGCCTAACCACTCTTCACCACACAGAAAAACAACGGACCCTCACCTCTTGTCCACGTATGATGGTGAAATACCAAAACCGACCCCGTACCCGGGGCACACCACGACACGTTTGCGTACCGGTGGTACGGATTGGACAGATTCTTAGACCCGCACGATACTCTGGCCGATAAGGGCTACCAAGGACTAGACCTGATCACCCCGGTGAAGAAACTACCCGGTGGAGAACTCACCGAAGACGAGAAACACCTGAACCGGCACATCAATCACCATCGGGTCGTCATCGAACGCGTGATCGCACACTTCAAGTGTTGACGGGTACTCTCTAGTATCCTAGTATCTTCCGCAGATTCCTCACCTCGTACCGGAGAGTGTTCTCGGTGGTGCGGGCACTGTTTTTCTGGATACAAAACCACCCAAATGAATAACCCTCACGAAATAGTTGCTTGGATTCCCCTTGAGAAACACCACAGAGGATTCCGGGAGTGATAAGTTGCAGCGGGAGCGGGGAACACGCTCCCGCTGCAAATTTCCGCTCCCGGATTTAGTATGCGTGTATTCACCGCATCAAAGGGCATACGCGGTAGAGTTGAACTAGTACGTACTTAGAGAGATTTGGAGACCGCATGAGTCAGCATACGCCCGGTGCTGAACCTCCACTGCCGAATGACGTGAGCCAGGGGTGGCTGCCCGAGGATAAGCGGCAGACCCCGCAGAGCCCGCTTCCCCAACCGAAATTTTGGGGATACCAATCGTTAATACCCCATAAGATGCTCAACGCCCTGCGCCACCCCGGCGAGATTCCCTGGTTGGTGGCGGCCTATGCGGTAACCCTTGCCGTGTACTTGGGGCTGCTCATCTTCTTTATTGAGACGATCGTAAGCCGTGACCGATATAACGACCTGGAATGGACGTCATCGTCTCGATACTCGACGATGAGCTACGCGGAGCGCGTCTTTAACGACTATGCGGAACAAGCGATTACGCTACTGATCCTGGCACCCCTGGTTATCCTGATCGCCCGTGCCCTCTTCTACGCACAGCAGCGCGTGCGCGGCATTCGTATTTCGCCGACGCAGTTTCCTGAGGCTTATGCCATGGTTGCCGAGGCCGCCTATGCGGCGGGTTTGCGCCGTGTTCCCGATGCCTATGTGGTGAGCGGTAATGGTGTGCTGAACGCCTTCGCATCCGGGCACGGTTTCCGTCGGTTTATTGCCATCAACTCTGACCTTTTCGAGGTCGGCGGTCAGAGCCGTGACCCTCAGGCGCTTCGCTTTATTATTGGGCATGAGGTCGGGCATATCGCTGCCGGTCACGTGGGGTATTTCCGCCTTCTCTTCACGCAAACCTTCATGCGGATTCCCGTGGTGGGGCAGGCTCTTTCACGCGCACAGGAATACACCGCCGATAACTTTGGGTACCGATACTGCCCCGAAGGCGGACCCGGCGCGATCAAGGTTCTCACAGCCGGTAAATACCTGAATCAGCAGGTGAATTTCGATGAATTTGCCGACCGTGCCGTGAACGACCAGGGCTTCGCGATTTGGCTTATCAACCTTATCTCTACCCACCCGGTACTGACGTGGCGCGCCCATGCACTGCGCAACCGACACGAACCGGGGCGTCTGTTCTGGCGGCCGCAGTTTAACCCGCCGAGTGCGCCTCCTTCCCTGATACCTTCGCAAGAACCGCCAGCTCAGTGGCCTGACCCGATTCAGGCAACCGGGTTCATGGACGAGCAGAAGCCGGCGTGGGAGGATTACAACCTTAACACCGTTAAGACATATCCGGCTCCGCAGGGTGCACCCAAGATTCAGGGAACGCTCTTCGCAGGATGGGAGGATGCGCAGGCTCGCGCGGCCCGTGCCGCCTACGCCGCCCGTTGGGAACAGTATGCCGCCAGCCAGGGTGTGCCGGGATATGTGCCAGGGTACGGTTATCCGATGCAGCCAGCGCCCGGTCAGCCGGGATACGGGCAGCCGATGCCGAACCAGCCGCCGCCGTGGCAGTCCGGTTCGGGGCAATTTGAAGCTGACCAGCCCGCACCCGATCAAGCGAATCAGGGACAGCCTCAACCCCCGCAGCCTGAGCAGCAGGGGCACACCGAGCCTCCTAAGGACGCAACGGAACCTGGCGTGGCACTGAACCAACCGATAAAACCCGCTGATGACCAGCATCCCGAGCAAAAACGGTCTGAACAGCAGGACCAGCAGGGGAATGACACCTCTGACTAGCCTCTGACCTTAACCCGCGAGAAGCGGATTTTTACCGAAAAGGTTGTATTTTCTCACCTTTTCGGCAAAAATCCGCTTCTCGCGTTTTAATTAAGAACGTGCTCTCCAAACTCACGAAAAAACGACCCGACGCGCTGATTGTCATGCTCATCTGCGCGGTCATTTTTGCGATCCTCATCCCGGCCCGCGGTACCTTCGCCGACTGGTTTAGCACCGGCACCAAGTTCGCGGTTGCGCTTCTGTTCTACCTCTATGGTGCGCGCCTTTCCACATCCGAAGCGATCGCAGGGCTTAAACACTGGCGGCTGCACGCCCTCATCCTGACCTGTACTTTCGTGATTTTTCCGCTCTTTGGGCTGGCGCTTTTCCCCCTAAGGTTTGTGCTCGGCGACGGGTTGTACCTGGGGATTCTTTTCCTCACGCTCGTGCCCTCTACCGTTCAGGCGTCCATTGCGTTTACCTCTATCGCGGGCGGCAACGTGGCGGGCGCTATTGTGAGCGCATCGCTGTCAAGCATTGTGGGGGTGGTGGCTACCCCGCTGTTGGCGATGCTCCTAATGCACAGCGACCACATTGAAATTTCGGGCAGCGTCTTTCTCGACATTGCGATTCAGCTGTTTTTGCCGTTCGTGCTGGGGCAGCTCACGCGCCGTTGGGTGGGCGAGTTTGCGAAGAAACCCACCACGAAATGGCTCGATAAGTTCTCGGTCATGATGATTGTGTACTCGGCGTTTTCGGCCTCCGTGGTGCAGGGGATTTGGACTCGCGTTGCCTGGTGGCAGATCGTGTTGCTGATTGTGGTGACAATTCTGATGGTGGCTCTGATGCTGTGGCTGACCGACTGGCTGGCGGCGCGGCTGAAGTTCAACAGGGCGGACCGCATCACAATTCAGTTCTGCGGGTCGAAAAAGTCGCTGGCGGCGGGCCTTCCCATGGCGATCATTATTTTCGGGTCGGGTTCGCTCGGGCTGCTGATGCTGCCGCTCATGGTATTCCACCAGGTGCAGCTCATGATGTGCACGTGGCTCTCCGCCCGCTACGCCGCCTTGGATGTGGTGGGGAAGGCGAGCGTAGAACAGCCATAAGAATCTGCCCCCGGTTACTCGTTCGGGGAAAGAGTCGATACTTTAAGAAGCTGCGTTCCTTAGGTTATGCGTATTTGAGGTAAATGGAAAAAGTAGCGGATTTTTCCATTTACAGGCCTTTGCACAGGGGCATATTGGAAGAAATGGCCGTTTCTTCCAATATGCTGTGTAAAGAGTGCTCTCCGCTCCCGCTTCGGAAGGGCGGTGCGCGGCTCGTCAGATCCGAGTCATTTACCGGCGACACTTTCACCGTTGCCTGGCAGGGCGCACACGGTAAGCTGGAGTACATGAAGATTGCTACCTGGAACGTGAACTCCATTCGCGCCCGCGCCGACCGCATTGAGGACTGGCTCGATAAAACCGAGGTCGATGTGCTCGCCCTACAGGAAACCAAAACCAAGGACGAAACCTTCCCCTTTGAGCTCTTTGAATTCCTGGGGTACGAGGTGGCACATTACGGGCTGAACCAGTGGAATGGGGTAGCAATCGCATCCCGCGTGGGGCTCGACAGCGTCGAACGCACCTTCCCGAATCAGCCCGCCTTCGGAAAACCTGGCGACCCCGCCGAAATTGAGGCGCGAGCCATCGGTGCCACCTGCAACGGCGTGCGCATCTGGAGCCTATACGTGCCGAACGGGCGTGGACTCACCGACCCGCACATGGCATACAAAATGGAGTGGATGCGCCAGCTGCGCACCAACGTCAACGGCTGGCTGCACGCCGACCCCGCCGCACAGTTTGCGCTCGTCGGCGACTGGAATGTGGCACCCGAAGATACCGACGTGTGGGATATCGACTTTTTCCGGGAGAACGACCTCACACATGTGTCAGCCCCCGAACGCGAGGCGTTCTATGCCCTGCTCAATGATGAAGGGCTCGTCGATCCGGTGCGCCCTTACACTCAGGGCGAATACACCTACTGGGACTACCAGGCTGGGCGGTTCTCGAAGAATGAGGGGATGCGCATCGACTTTCAGCTGTGCTCCCCGGCGCTCGCCGCCCGTGTGGAAAACGCCTGGATCGATAGGGAAGAGCGCGAAGGGGACGGCGCGAGCGACCATACCCCCGTGGTAATTGAGCTTGCTGACTAGAGGCTAAACATGTGATGTGAGGAGACAGTATGAGTCGGAACCTTACCCCTGAACCAGTGGCGACGGGCATCGTAGAAACCCGAATCGGTCAGCTTCGCTGGCGTGAATACGGTGGTCCCCGTGAAGCCGCAGGCGGTAAGACCCTGCTGTTTGTGCATGGGCTGTTGACGAATTCAGATGTCTGGGGCGAAGTGGTGCAGAACCTCTCCCAAGATTTTCGGTGCATAACCCTCGATATTCCCTTGGGGAGTCACACTATTCCCGCCCGAGAAGATGCAGCCCTCACCGTTGCCGCGCTGGCGCAGGCCGTGAACGAAGCGGCAGAACAGCTATGCCCACACGGGTTTACCCTCATTGGCAGCGATACCGGCGGGGTAGTTTCTCAGCTGGCGGCGGTGCAGGAACCCGCAGGACTCAAGCGCCTGGTGCTGCTCTCGTGCGATACCGAGAAGAACTTCTTGCCCCTGCCGTTACGCTACCTACAGTATGTGGCGTACATTCCGGGAACCATGCAGGCACTCCGAGCAGCCCTGCATCTGGAGTGGGTGCGCCGCCTGCCGATTGCCTTCGGGTGGCTAGTGAAACGCGAGCTTGACGCCGCCGAGTGGAGTAGCATTATTGCGCCGCTGAAAGATGCCGGAGTCCGCCGCGATTTGGCGAAAGTGCTGAAGGGTATTTCTACGAAATATACGGTGCAGTCCGCGCGGGATTTGGAGCGGTTTGAGCATCCAACCCTGTTTTTGTGGGCCGATACCACGAGGCTGTTCCCGATCAAGAATGCACGTCGTTTAGCCTCCCGCATGCCAGATGCGCGCGTGGTTCCCGTGCCGGAAAGCTACGCATTCAGCCAGCTGGATCAGCCCAAATTTGTGGCGAACGCCCTACGGGAAGAACTGGCGGGGTAATCCGTACCCACCCCCCGATTCTGCACCGAGACTTTTTGACGGGCGAACCGTATGCCCCTGTGAGGCCGTGACGAAGAGGCCGACATGCATCGACCGCTCCCTGCTATGGTGAAGGCAATGATGTTTAGGGAGTGACAATGATAAGTCCTGAAACGTGGGGTGTGCTGGGCGATGTAGCCCGTAATACCTCAGGATTACTCGCGGTGTGTGCCGCATATTTTACGATTAGGGTTGCCTATAGAACCAACCAGGCACGTGCTCGGGAGGCGGTGCGCACCCATTTTCGCGACCGTATTCAATGGGCAGTTGAGCATGTGGATAGTGATAAGGAACTTGAACGCACACTGGCACAGCAAGTTATTTTGAAATACTACAGCGACTCGGAGCTTGAAATTGATGACCTCAAAATAGCCACTGTAGTTGCTGAAGAATTTTTGAGATTAGAGCAAGGAAATGAAGAGCCGTCCAGAGCTGAAACCCCTGCGCACCTTGAAAACAGGGTAACTCATCTGGATAATGAGAATACACTGGACGTTCAAGAAGAAGGGGAGGAATAATGACGACCGTTTTTTATCGTGGTGAGCGCCGCGACGTTAAGTCGTTTACTCCCGAGGAGCACCAGGATTACCTGGATAAGAAGCAGCACACGATTAATGAAGCCAAAGAAGCCATTGCAGGTATGAAGGCTCGTATTGCCGAGTTAGAGCGCATTCAGGCGATGAACCCAATACGCCGCTGGTTCTACCAGAAATTCCATATTTAGCGGAATCCCGAACACGTAGACCCGCACGATTGCCCGCTCAAGGGCGCATCGTGCGGGTATTTTTATACACTAGATTCAGGCAGTAACCTCGCATCTTGGCTCGCTAAATCATAGCCTGAATCCCCATACTTCAGCTAAGGTTCGCCGGGGCGTGTGATTAAACACGTGTAACCTCAGTTGAAAAGTTCGGCATGGCGAACTATTGTTAAATTATCCTGTTTCGCACCGGTTTATCGAGGATGATCGACACCTAGGTACGAAGCCTCAATGAGTCGGAGGCGATTCCTACAGGTCAGCAGGGTAATGCATCCGCAGCATAAGAAAGCGAAATCATGACAACCGTATTCACTGCGCACCGTCACGGTGCGAACGCTAACACTGTAAGTACCGCACATCCGCGCCGTTTTCTCATGCTGGGGATAGCTCTGGCCAGTATCCTTGTGCTTCTGCTCAGCGCCTGCACTTCGGCGGGGAAGCAAGACGAAAAGAAGACTGTGCTCACCACCTTCACCGTGCTGGCGGACATCGCTAAAAACGTTGCGGGTGATCACCTGAATGTCGAATCGCTGACCAAGCCCGGCACCGAGATTCACGAGTATGAACCTACTCCCAGCGATATTAAGAAGGCGCATGATGCTGATTTGGTGCTCGACAACGGGCTGAACCTGGAAAGCTGGTTTACCAAGTTTGTGCAGGATTCTAACGCCCCGCACGCCACCGTGAGCGAGGGGGTACAGCCGATCAATATTGCCGAGGACGCTTATGCAGGCAAACCCAACCCGCATTCGTGGATGAGCCCCAAGAACGTGCAGATTTACGTGGATAATATGGTGCGCGAATTCAGTAAGCTTGACCCCGCCCATGCCGATGATTACCGCACCAATGGGGAAAACTATAAGAAACAGCTGCAGCAGGTTCAGGATGAGCTGGTGCGCGATGTTAGCGTTCTGCCCGAGAATCAGCGGGCGCTCGTAACCTGCGAAGGTGCTTTCTCGTACTTGGCGGCGGATGCCAGTCTCAAGGAAAAATACATTTGGGCGGTGAACTCTGAACAGCAGGCAACCCCCTCGCAGCTAAGCTCGACCATTGATTTTGTGCGCGAGAACCAGGTGCCCGCCGTATTCTGTGAGTCTACCGTCTCGGATGACCCCATGCGCCAGGTCGTGGATGCGACCGGTGCCAAATTCGGCGGCGTGCTTTATGTAGATTCCCTCTCTGAGGCGAATGGTCCAGTCCCTACCTATCTTGATATGATTCGTCACGATGCGCGCACCATTGTTGCGGGGCTGACGGGTAAGCAATCTTAGCCGGTCGGCGGGGGAGTAGGCTGCCGCATACCGCGCCCCGCCGGTGTGTAGTGAGGACGCCCCCCCCCGTCACGGACGACGAGCGGGGCTCAGAAGAAGTACGAGAACGAAATTTGTCGGGTATAAAACCTATGGAAACACTGCTGAGAGTCGAAAACTTGGGCGTCCATTATGGAACCGTGCGCGCCCTGTATGAGACTACTTTCGAGCTTGGTACCGGGAGTATCTGCGGGCTGATCGGCATGAACGGTTCGGGAAAATCGACCCTCTTCAAAGCCATTATGGGTGTTATTCCCGCGCATACCGGAACCGTGGAGATCGCGGGCAAAGAACCATACCTTGCGCGTAAAAACGGCATTGTCAGTTATGTGCCGCAGAGCGAGGAAATAGATTGGAGCTTTCCCGTCTCGGTGCGTGAGGTCGTGGCGATGGGGCGGTACCGCGGGCTGGGCATCACCCGTCGGCTGCGTGCCACCGATAAGCAGGCGGTCGAGCACGCCCTAGAGCGCGTGGAGCTGACCGAGCTTGCGCATCGTCAAATCGGGGCACTTTCGGGCGGACAGCGCAAGCGGGCATTCGTGGCGCGGGCGATAGCGCAGGGTGCACGGCTTCTATTACTTGATGAGCCCTTCGCCGGAGTGGATAAAAGGTCAGAATCCATGCTCATTCAGGTGTTGAAGCAGATGCGCAGCGAGGGTTCCACCGTTCTGGTTTCAACCCATGATTTGGCATCCTTACGCGCTTTTGCCGACGATGCGCTGTTGCTACGTCAAACGATTTTGATGCACGACACCCCGCAGGCGGTGTTAGCCCCTGAAAATTTGGTGCAGGCGTTCGGCATGCAGGTTCAGGCGGGCGCCGATAGCGGCGCATCCGACGAGCAGACCCGGCGTGAGAAGGGAGAATAGCATGAGCATTCTGGATTACCTGGTGGAACCGTTCACCCTTCCCTTCATGACGCGCGCCATGGTTGTTACCGTGATCGCCGCCGTGGTCTGCGCGCTGCTTTCCTGCTGGCTCGTGATGCTCGGCTGGTCGCTCATGGGCGATGCGATCTCGCACGCGGTACTGCCCGGCGTAGTGCTCGCCTATATTGCGGGCATCCCCTTTGCCGTGGGGGCGGTGATCGCTGCACTCGTGGCCGTCACCCTGATCGGCGCGGTACAGCGCAGCGGGCGCGTGCGCGAGGACGCCGCTATCGGCATTGTCTTCACAACTCTTTTCGCGCTCGGGCTCGTACTGGTTTCGGTGACGCCCTCAAGCACCGACCTGAACCATATTCTTTTCGGGAACGTGCTGGGCGTATCCTGGCCCGATGTCTGGCAGGTAGCTATTCTCGCCGTCATCGTGGCGGGTGTCCTGCTGATTAAACGCCGCGATTTTATTCTGTACGCCTTCGACCGCGGGTTCGCGCACGCTATCGGGCTGCGCCCCAGGGTTCTTGGTGCGCTGCTTCTGGTGATGCTGGCGCTCACGAGCGTGGTGGCGCTGCAGATCGTGGGAGTTGTGCTCGTAGTCGCCATGCTTGTGATTCCTGGATCGACCGCGCGTCTGCTCACCGACCGTTTCACGCCAATGCTCGCGGTCTCGGTCGGGGTCTCAACGCTGGGTACACTCGTGGGGCTTTATAGTAGCTACCACCTGGATATTTCCCCCGGCGGTGCCGTGGTCGTTACCCAAGGCATTATTTTCTTGGCCGTGTATATATTCGCCCCGCGCTACGGAATTCTGGGGCGGATACGCGCGGCACGCCGCCCGGCAGAACCGGTAGAAGCCTAGGTTTGCGGCAGATTCTCACGGGATCATGAGTTCACCCGGCGGCTAGGCTCTCACCGGGCGCAAGCCGCCCACGATGCGTATAAGGTATCCGAGCCTCGAGGCAAAATTACCGAGGCAAAGCTATGATGAGCGAGAGACGAAAAGCCCAGCCGCCGCGGCGGTTCCTAAGGGTATAGCGCTCGAATTCGGGTTTTGAGCGGCAGGAGCATCGGAATTATTGGCGTGCGCGAGAACCCGCACGTTAACCGCCTCCGAAAAGGGGGCGCCCTCTTCAAGAAGTAAACGCGCGCCGGGAACAAAACCGTGATCCTGCAGATAGCGCAGCAGCTTCGGGTCGGAATCGTTGATCCGCTCCAAAATCACGCGCTCGCCGGGCTCGCACTGGGTGAGCGGAACGGTCTGCGGGAATGAGATACGCCCGGACGCATCCGGAATAGGATCGCCGTGCGGATCGCGCGTAGGATGGTCCAGAATCGCGTCAATACGCTCAATCATGAAATCCGATACCGCATGTTCGAGCACCTCGGCTTCGTCATGCACGCGGTCCCAGGTGTAACCCAGAGTTTCCACCAGGAAAGTTTCGATCAGGCGGTGGCGGCGAATCATGGCGACCGCATAGGTACGCCCCAGCGGGGTGAGTTCGATGGCGCCGTAGCGCTGATGGTCGATCAGATCGGCCGCCGCAAGTCGTTTAAGCCCGTCTGAGACCGAAGAAACCCGCAGCCCCATGCGTTCGGCTAGGGCGGATGCTGTCGCGGGAGCTTCCGTCCACTCTTCAAGTGACCAGATGGCTTTGAGGTAGTTCTGGGTGCTCACAGATAGTTCTGACAAGGGCATAAGGATAAGTTTACCGAAGTTCGGGTTCGGGTGTGCCTTTTCTTACCGCGAGCAGATAGTATTTCGACGAAAAGATAACGAATTGCTATCTGCTCTTCGAAATACTATCTGCTCGCGGGTGGATGGGTACTCGGTTAGGATGGGGTCATGAGCGTTCTTCTGTACGACCCCGACTGCGGTTTCTGCACCGCGAGCGCGAATCTGCTGCGTCGCCTCGGGCCGGGTGCGCGTATCTTGCCTGGAACGCCCGAAAATCTTGTGCAGTACCGCGTGGATGCGCGCCGTTTCGCCCACGCCTTGCCGTTCATTAACGATTCTGGGCAGATCATCTACGGTTCGGATGCGATCGCCCTGACCCTGCGCACGTTCTCGGATGCGACGCTGCGCGGCAAGTTCCTGCGTGCCGCTGGGGTTCTCTTGTTGAACCCGCCGATGCGCCCCGTCGCGCACCGAGCGTACCGGTTGGTGGCGGGGCATCGGGCGGAGATTTCTCGCCTTACCTCTCGCTTGGGGTGCACCTCTTCGTGCGCGGTAAAACCGACCTGATTGCAGAACATATTCGCAGCGTTCTCGTCATATTTTAAGAAGCTATACGCAGCTATTACTTCCAGGTTCTCTTGATAGTGTAAGTACTGTTTGTTTCTGATGAGACGGGGGGACCTGTGGCAGAATTTGATAATTCTAGACCATCCAAAGTTGCAACTGGCTGCGCCATTCTTTTTGTAGGAATTGTTGCTCTTGGCATGATTACATTTGCCTGGTGGATCCTTGCCGTTATTTTCGGGTTTATTTCACCTTTTGAGGCATGCCAGAGCATTTTTAAGTGGGTGACTGCTCCTGACTGGGAGGGATGGGGAAACATTCTGAGAAATACAGCTGGTTGGGCTGCTCTAATCGCTGCCATCGCAACTGTGACGGTAGCTTTGAAGACAAATACAACACGGGCTAAGGAAGCTGCTAGCGCAGATTTCCGGGATCAAATGCAGTGGGCAGCAGATCATTTAGGTGAGGATGTAACACCTTATCAGTTTGTGTATGCATTAATGCTGGTTGAGCGGTATGCAAAACTTCCTCCAACTCTTCTTTCGGATGAGGATAAAGAATTAGCTGTTAGACTTCAGGCTTTAATTGAAGAAAGTACTGATATTTCAGAGGATACTGAACAAAATGAGGTATCTGATGAGAACGATGAGGCTACTTCCAACAGTGAGCCGAACACGGTAAACTGAGATAACTAATGGTGAGGGAAGGGAACGTGCTATGAGTACTCACACTGCTGAAGGACTATATAACTCCGTTATGCGCAACGGAAAACCTGCACGTTTACGTTCTGATTATAAGAAGGTCGTAGATACCGAAGTTGGTGAGCTACGGCGAAGCATTTCTCAGCAGGTCAAAGAACGTCAGCAAAGCAAGTTTCAAGATTCTCCACAGCCTTGGTGGACAGTGGTGGTGAATCCGATTCGTAATATTTTTAATCGGTAGATTATCAATATTGAGGTTTATACCTGCATAACTTAGTGAGGTCATCCAGATAATCTGGATGACCTCATCGTTTTATTTTGTCGGGCTGGCAGAATCCAACCGGTTGAGCAGGTCGAGTACCGCCGGGCGTGCCGCCTGTTCTTCGTGCCAGAGTGAGCGCATGAGCGTGCGGCTGACTGCTTGGGTGGTAATGCCGAGCGCCTGCGCGACTGCCCGCTGCTGCCCGCGGACCCCGGGAACCAGCAGATCGACCACGCGCCATTCGGCCTCGGTACGGTCGGAACATACCCGATACAGCAGGCGTGTGAGCCCCGAAGCCATGTCTGCGACCGCGCGATCGTGTGCCGATACCGCAATACCGCGGGCGGGGGCGCCGGTGCGTGCCGCCTCCACGGCAAGCCGCGAGAATTCGAGGGCGTCGCCGGTGCAATCGTTCGTGCTGACCGTTCCCAGTGCCCCGGCGAATCGGGGAATGCGCAGCTCGCCAACTCCGATGCCAACCCAGAATCCCTGCTCGCGCGAAGCATACAGGGCCGCCTGCAGGGCGTCTGCGGAACTCTCGAAAGCACCCTGAATTTCGTCTGGATAGGTTTGTGCGAATTCAACTCGGGGGTTGAGCTTGGAGAGCTTGTCGAGAAGCGCAGGCAATGAAACCTGTGGGGAACGTTGGATGAAGGTTAACACGAACACCCCTCCATTATGCCTGAGCACCTCGGGTTTTGATAGGGTTTCGCGGCACGGGTTGCCATGGGCAAGCACACCCGGGCGATGCCGTTTCTCACAATCGCGCCGGATTTGGCGCCGATGACCGGGCGCGCCGCATAAAACTGTCTAATATGCCTTGTCAGCCCTCGAATGTGGGTGCGCCTCAGGGGGCGGCGGAGCGTACCAAACCCAGGTATCCGCCCAACGCCAAGAGTTCGGGGATGCTCTGCGGCACGAACCGGTGCAGGCTGTCGGATGCGACCAGTACGGAACACCACTGCCCGCGTGAGAGCGCCACGTTCAGGCGGTTAGGGGAGAGCAGAAATTCTGCGCCTCGCCCCGACACTCCGGCATTTGAGGACGCCATTGACACGATCGTCACCGGTGCCTGCTGACCCTGAAACTTATCAACGGTTCCCACGCGCACGCCGTGACCGTCCGCATCCAGAAGCCCGGCGCGGCGCAGATGCTCCGCAATGGTATCGACCTGCGCGTTATAGGCGGCGACCACCACAATATCCTCGCCGGTGAGCTCGCGTGCGGGCTGATTCGCCCCGGGAGTCCAGGAAGCACCCACGAACTCGCACGCTAGGCGCGCGACGGCTGCCGCTTCTACTTCGGAACGTACGGTGCAGTGCTCGTGGTGAACGCCGTACATATACAGCCCGGGATCGGCGGGCAGAACGGATTCTTCACGCTCAGGAACTTTGAGGATGCGCTCGCTCGCCGCCGCTGCCGAGTGCAGCTTCCCGCCGTAGGATAGTGTGGAAACCGGCGCGCACAGCTGCGGATGCATACGCCAGGTGACTTGCAGAAAATAACCGAATGCAGCGGGCAGTACCGATTGCCCGCCGGACAGCCAACCCAGCGCCGAGGTATCCAGCGGGTACGGATGCTCACCCACCGCCACCTGCGGCAGCTGCTGGGGATCACCCAGCAGAAGTAGGTTCCGTGCGGCCCTTCCAACCGCCAGGGTGTTGGCGAGCGAGAACTGCCCGGCTTCGTCAATAACGAGTAGGTCGAGCGAGCCCTCAGGAATCCGGTTCGGGTTCGCAAAATCCCAGGCGGTCCCGCCAAAAAGAACGCCGGGCGAAGTTCCGGTGCCGGATTTTTCGCTACTAAGACCACTGGATTTGTCTAATAAAGCGGTCAGATCTTTATCACTGACCTCAACCCAGGGGTAATCGGGGAGCTGAGATTTGCCCTTGGCGCGCATCACCCGGTCTGCGGGAAACAGGTTACGTTCCAGGCACGCGGTCAGCATATTCTCTACGACGGCGTGAGACTGCGCCACCACGCCCACTTTTGCGCCCGCCGCAACCAACCTGGCGATCACCTGCGACCCCAAGAAGGTCTTACCTGACCCGGGCGGACCTTGAACCGCCACATAGGAACGGTCAAGGTCACGAACCGCCGCGAGTACCGCCTCAACAGTGGGCAGCTCGGCGTGAGAAAACTCCGTCTCTTGGGGCAGGCTCTCGCGGGTTTTGAGCCGCGGCGGGCGGCGTTCGATAAGGTCAAGCGTCCCGGTCGCGGCAACGTTGGGGATCGAGTCTTCAGCCTCGACCGCTACGCGCACAAGCGACGCCTCTAGCTGCTTCGTTGTCACGGGTGCGCCCGGGGTGAGCCCCAGCGGGAAAGCCGCATGTTCTTCATCGTTCACGCGGATGCGCTCGGCAACTACCATCACAACACGCTGCCCGCCGCCTGTCGCCAAAGTAGCGTCCTCTGCGGGTTCGCCCGGTTCCTCATACGGTTCGAGAGACATAATTTTCGCCCCGAAAAAACCGAGTCTATGCAGTGTATCTGGTACGCGAGCCTGCGGGTTGGTCGCGCGAAACGCCTCCACCTGGGAATCGATGCTTTCGTATGCCTTCGCGGGCGCATCGTCGGCACTATAAAGCAGATAATGCCCGGTATCGTCGGCCTTGAGAGTGTGCGAATCCGCCAAGGTGGCGACCGCACGCAGAGTACGCATTTTCGCCCCGCGCACGCGCTCCCAATCGGTTGCGGTCTCAACACTTTCGAAAATCACACAATTGCGCGTATTAGCCCAATTCTCGTAGGGTTCGTGCAGGCGGCGCAGATGATCCCGCCAGAACGGCGCCTTTTCACGGCGGTAGAAATCGACTCCGGAGAGGAGCATTGCCAACCGGGTATTTTCGGAAGATAGACCCCGATTTTTCTGGTTTTGCTTTTCAAGCTCGGCAAGGCGTTCCCGCAGGCGCTCAAGCTGAGCGTATTCTTCATCATCGTCGGCAGGGGCGGCAGGACGCACCCGGTACGGATGCTGTGCCTTCGCGGGAATGCCCTCAAACGTCGATTCCGCCGGGGAATCGCTGGAATCCTCCCAGGATTCTTCGTCTGAATCATCGCTGCTATGAGGGACGAGCTCGGGTTCGTCAAGCGTTTCGGATGCGCCGACTTCGGCCTCCGCGCGTGCCGCGCACGCCGGGCAGTCACCGCAGCTCAGCAGGCCGGGAATATCGGCGAGTGCCACACCCTCCCGCCACGATGCGCGCAAAAATTCGTAGCGTTCCGTGAGGGTTTCCAACACCGGGATCAGCCGCGCGAGCGGGTAGCGTTCCATACCCTGCGCGGTGCGTACTTCCACCTCGGCAGCCGCCGAATTCCCCGTACCACATGAAGCCTGTGCCGCCTCCAGCAGCGCCACGACTTCTGGGATTAGCTGGGGTGCGCCGCTATCACTATGCACAACATGAGAGAGCTCGTTCGCGGTGGTGTCGTATTCGTCCTCCCGGGTGCCTGCCGTATGCCGCGAAAAATCGGCGTAGAGCGCCGTCTCGCAGCGGTGAACACGCAAAAGCTCCGCGACGGCGACTCTCGGCAGATCGCCGGGTGCGGATGCGGCAGAGGGTGAAGACACGAAACTATCCTTTGGAACGGGGTGAGTAAATATGCACGGATAACCGCAGGGGCGCTCGCGATGCGCGGCTGCCGTATACCCGCGTACGTACCCGGCATTCAGATAAATATACAATACTTTGCATATTCGTGCTCTACTGCGAGCTGGGAACCTCGGCTGGATTTTGACCCACTGCCTGGGAGGGCGCATCCTCCTGCGGCGCGCTGCCACCGGCGGGCGAAGCGGAAGACGAACCATCCGGGGCCTGCGAGGAATTCGGGGCGGAACCCGAATCTGTAGCATCGGGAGCCGAGGATGAGCCCGGTACCTGCGAGCCCGAAGGTGCGGGTGTTCCCGTGGGGTTCGCGGGAGGTTCGGTACGTACCGCCACGATCGCAGCGGCGCTATCGACCGTATCCTTCGCGCCGGGCAGAGCTTCCGCACCGCCGACATCGTTGAGCAGACTCACGAAAATCAGGCGTGTGCCGTCTGGGCGGGTCGCATACCCCGATAACGAAATGGCTGTGAACAGCGTGCCGGTTTTTGCCGCCACATGCCCGCGCGCATACTTATTCGCTTCCCCGCTAAAACGATCCTTGAGCGTACCCGAAACACCCGCAACCGGGAATCTGCGCTCAAGCTCGTCATGCTTCGGATGCGCCGCTAACGCCCCCAAGGTCTGCGCCAGGGTGCGTGCCGTCACCCGGTTCTGCAGGGACATACCGCTCACATCCGCCTGCACCAACCCGGTAACCGAAATCTTCGCCTCCTGCAGTTTCTCGCGCACAAGTTTCTGCGCCTCGGATGCGCTGCCCTCACGCCCCGCGGCGATCGCCATATTGCGCCCCAGCACCTCGGCGAGCACATTATCGGACTCTAACATCATCACAAAGGCCTGATCGAGCGCGGATGCCGACTGAACCTGAGCGATCTGCTCAGCATCGGCCTCACGGGGGCGGCGGTCGGCAACCGTAAATACGTACCCTGCTTTGACCTCTGCATGCTCTTCACTCGCCTTATTGAGCACCTTCACGAACGCTTCTAGGGCGGCGATTCCGGCGTCTTGCGGGCGTGCCGGTTTGTCGGGGGTGGACTGCCCGGGCACGGTGTGCGAGGCCAGCGCGATCGGGTTAATCGGGGTGATCTGCCCGGATTCGAGGTCGCCGGGCTCCCAGCCGGGGTTTGTCGCGGAACCCGTGTAAATCGTGGTGTCGAGGTAGACGGGGAAGGTGCCGTGCGCGACCTTGCGTTCGTTCATCTGCTGTACGGTATCCGCAGCGAGCGTGCTCAGCCCGGCGCGCATCGTCGGCGAATCCGCGGTGGCCGGTTCCGTGGCTCCTTCCACGAGCAGAGTGTCGCCGCCTGCCACCAGAAACAGCCCATTTTTACCCTGCACCACCGAGGTTGTGAAAGTGCGTTCCGGCGCGGTCTGCACGAGCGCAAAATAGGTCAGAATCTTCATATTTGAGGCAGGCAGGCGCGGGGTATCCGGGGCATCCGCATAGAGCTCACGTGTGCCGTCGAGGGCGGTCACAAGCATGGAATGGGCGGGGTAGGGGCGCTCCTGAAAGAGCTTATCAAGCTGGATTTTCAGGTCTTGAAGCTGCTGAGTATTCAGTACCGGAGTGGGGCTCGGCGTGGGTGTGACCGACGGGGTTACGGATGCGGTGCCGCTCTGCGACTGTCCGCCGCTTGGGTTTGAGCATGCGGCAAGGAATAGCGCGGGTGCTGCACCGAGCAGGGCGCGGCGAGTGAACGGGGTGTTTATCGGTTGGGGTGAACGCATCTTAAGAGCATAACGAATTCCGCCGCGAAATACCGAGCCGGTTACGCGCATCGCGAGGACTACAGGCTACCAGCTCGCCTGGAGATAGCGTGATGATGTTCGCGGCAACGTATTCGAAAGCACGATTTTTGTGGCATTGAATGGGTGTCGTGCACGCGTTCAGGGGGTACAATGGGGGAGTTGTTCGCCGCCTTGATGCGCGGTGCAGAGGCTTACATTCATAGAAAGAGGTTCCCATGGAACTCGACGTCACGATTGAAATCCCCCGCGGCTCCCGGGTGAAGTACGAGATAGACCACGAAACCGGTCGTCTGTATCTAGATCGCGTGCTGTTCACCTCAATGCAGTACCCCACCGCATACGGCTACTTTGAGAACACACTCGGCGAGGACGGCGATCCGCTGGATGCCATGCTGGTTCTAGACGTTGATATTGTTCCCGGTGTGATCGTGGAGGCTCGCCCGGTTGCTGTATTTAACATGACTGACGAGGCTGGTGGCGATGCGAAGGTACTGTGCGTGCCCACCGATAAGCGCTACGATCACATCAAGTCGCTGGCGGACGTGCCCGAGCAGCTCAAGGCTGAGATTCAGCACTTCTTCGAGCGTTACAAGGATCTGGAACCCGGCAAATGGGTGAAGGGCGAAGGCTGGGACGACATCGCTGCGGCAGAGAAGATGGTTCAGGAGGCGATTGACCGCTTCGCTGCTGAAGGCCACTAGGTCTTACTCGCGTTCCTGTTAATATCGGGAGCGGTTTCTTTATGCGGGAGCACTTTATTTGCTCCCGCATGAAGAAACCGCTCCCGTTTGTATTAGGGGCGAGAGTGGTTCTCGCGGTTGCTATTATGGAGCCGCAGTTTTCCCGAGGAGCTTTATTAAAAATTAATTTTATTGTCGTTGCACTGCGATGCGTGAACGTATAGTGTGGGAAATAATACGCTGTTCATTAAATCTTCTATACATACAGAGACGGATAATTAGCCCATAATCTGGGTATCTGTACGCGATATAGCATTACGTATTTCTTAATTAAGAGTTTGTTGTGCACCAGGAAATTTGCAGCATATGACGTCCTTGAAATGGATATGTCGTGGTGAGGAGTATAAATGAAAGGCTTGGTATGTGATTGTCGAAATGCCATTCGTTTAACTGCCACAGCAGGGGTTTCTGTGATTTGCGCGGGTGCTGATGTTGCTGCGCGGGCTACTGCCCCGAACGTAATGCGCAAGGTTCTTGATATCAAAAATGTAAGTAATACGTCGCACGGCACTACCGGTAAAACTAAGCCCGTTGTCGCCCTGCGAACGCGCGTGTCAGCTCTGACCGACACAATAACGGAATATAGTAAAGCCATGGGGCGGAGCCGAAAAACGAAACGGCTTTGGAATAGCGCGTCTGGTCTGGGGAACGCTATCCGTCAGAGGACCTTGTCAATGAGGTCGGTGAAGGCGCCGCAAATCCCTGGGAAGCAATACTCACCCTTGAAGGAGTTACCTCAGCCTGTCTTCCAGAGGCTATCTTCGCAACTTTATATGGCATCGCTCGTCTGGGGCAGCGTCTCTATGTTGTGTGGAGGGCGCACGAAGGAGCGTCAGTATACGCCGGATCATCCAGAGTATGTAGCGCTGACGAGTGCACTGAAGGGTGGTTACTTCAGTGGTTTTTTAGAAGCGGTCTGTGTCTTTCTGGTGATTCTCTGTGCTCGGGTCGTTGGGCCAGCTTCAAAGCTTTCTGCGCTGTCTCTTCCGCGGCTGCAGATCGCTGGCATCGTGTGGAATTCCTACCTCATCTTTCCGCTAGTACTCGTATTGGTGCAGCGTCCGTTGGTGGTGCGTGCACAGCATCCCTCTCCGGGAGGGCTGCTATTCGCTGCATACGATATCTTCGTGCCGCCGCTGGTGTATCTGGTGGTAACACTAGGGATGTTTCAGGAGGTAGGCAAGGCGGCAACAGTAGGTTCCTGTGCCTTAGTTTTCTATCTGGCCTACGCGGCATGGCTTAAGCCCTGGAAGCCTGGTTTAACCCGTACCCAAGTGCGTCACAAAATTCAAGAGACTAAACGGATGACCCGTGAACTGGTGAGCGATATCGCGCAGGAGTACGCCGGGATGATGCAGGAGCGTGCTGAGATTATGCAGAAGTACGCTGATGTTGATAACCCAGCTATTAAGAACCTATTTCTGCCGGGTAATCGCTACCGTATGCCCCTCGATTATGAAAAACGAGGAGCGCTTCCGTATACGCGGTGAAAATACTCCAAAACGTTGAGAATGCGGGAAGGGATACGTATATGAAGAGCAGTCAGTATACGCCGGATCACCCAGAGTATGTAACGCTGAGCGCTGCGTTGATGGGTAGTTTTATATGGCGTCTGCTCGAAGTATTTTGCGTATTTCTGCTGATTCTTGGTGCTGGGGCTGTTGTCTCCGCCTTGGGGCTTTCTGCCCTGTCCCTCTCTTTGTATCAGGCGACTAAGACCGTACTGATTTCTTACCTTATCTTTCCGCTAGTACTCGCATTGGCGCAGCGTCCGTTGGTGGTGCGTGCACAGCACCCCTCTCCAGGAGGGAAGCTGTTTGCTGCATACGAAATCTTAGTGCCTCCACCGGTGTACTTGGTTGTGGCACTGGCAGTAACTCAAGATATAGGGCGAGCAGTCGTGGTGGGGGTCTGTGCCTTAGTTTTCTATCTGGCCTACGCGGCATGGTTTAAGCCCTGGAAGCCTCGTTTCACTCGGACAGAGGTGCGTAGCAAGATTGAGCAGACTAAGCAGATGACTCGTGAGATGTTTGGTGAGGCTGCGCAGGAGCGTGCTGAGACGATGCAGAAGAATGCTGAGGTTGATGACCCTGCGGTCAAGGATCTGTTCCTGCCGGATAATCGCTACCGTATGCCCCTTGATCATAACGAGAGGCGTTCCTAGCTCGCTTATTTCTTGCACCGCTCCCGCTTGTGTATCTGTGTGTTCCGGGAGTGGTTTCTTTATTTGGGAGCACCTTAAGTGCTCCCAAATAAAGAAACCGCTCCCACTTTTACCCCCTGAGTATGAGGCTTCACCTCAGCACAGTTCGATACACTGTGCATATGAGCGAGAACAACACACAGAACCTGCTAAATGTTGAGCGCATCGCCAAAATCGTGGGCAGCCTGGCGCCCGCCGGGCCGCGCATGAAGCCCCAGGAGATGGCTGGCGTGGTCGCATCCTTGCGCAAAGCGGCGGAAGAATCCGTAGACCATGTGCACCGCATTACCGGGCTTGATGCGGCACAAGACCTGCGCGACTCCGAGGTTTTGGTGGTTGATCGGAGTACCTGGGCGAAGGCGAACGCGCAGGCGTTCTCTATCATGCTCGTGCCCTTCGTCAAGCCCGCATTCGAGAAGATCCAGCAGAAAAAACCGCATGCTGACCTGGACAAACTCAAAGAAGGGTTGGCCTTCGAGGTCGGTGCCGTGCTCTCGTTCCTCTCCACCAAAGTGCTTGGGCAATATGAACCCTATGCGGCGCTGGCCGGGTACGGGCAGCCGGGTGGGCGTCTGATGCTGCTCGCCCCGAACGTGGTCTCCGTCGAGCGTGAACTCAACGTTGAACCCGAAGATTTTCGCCTGTGGGTGTGCCTGCATGAGCAGACGCATCGGGTGCAGTTTGCCGCCGCGCCCTGGCTGCGCGACTATTTTCTCGCCAAGATTACGGAGCTGGGTGATAGCGCCGCCAGCACCTTCGACCTCAAAGATGCTTTCCGTGCCGCAGCCCAGGCCCGCGCCGAAGAACCCGGGGAGGGGCGGGCGCATCCTGTGAAAGAAGCTACCGCAAATGCACGCAAAATTGCGAGCGAGCTGACAGCTATTATGAGCCTGCTTGAGGGGCACGCAAACGTGGTGATGGATGCCGTGGACGCCCAGATTGTGCCGACCGTCAAGACGATTCGCCGCAGGTTCAACCGCCGCAGCTCAACCCAGAAGTTCCTCACGAAGCTCATTTACCGTCTGCTGGGCATGAACAAAAAGATGGCCCAGTACCGCGATGGGCAGAAGTTCGTGCAGCATGTTGTGGATGCGGTCGGCATGGAACGCTTCAACGTCGTTTGGGCTCGACCCGAGAACCTGCCGACCGAGCGGGAGATTCACAACCCGGATGCCTGGATCAAGCGAGTGCTGGACGAGGACGCCAAGGTGGCCGTGGCTGGTGGTAGGGACGAAGAGAATACCGCGTAATCCCAGAACGGGTTATATGACAAAACCGCGTGTTTCGTGACAATTTTTTGTCACATAAAATGTCACGAAACACGGGGGTGTTTATATGGTATATATGCCCGTAAATCCCCGGTATAAAGCGGGACTAATCGCTGTGAGTCTTGTGTTTATATGACAAAATTACGTGACAAAACTCTAGATTTACATGACATTTTGTCATGTAAAACCCTTTTACGTGACACTTTATGTGACAAAACCGCGCGATATCTCAATATACCGGCGTGCTTGATAATGCGTAATTCGTTGCTGCGTCTGCCACGGGGCTCAAAGGAATTTGTGAATAGATTTTGTCACAGCGGCATATACAACAGAGAAGGACAACACATGCAACATGGACGGCAGGGGCGGCTGCATCCGGCGGTAGGGACGGCTCGCCGGGAACTGGCGCGCGCGCTGACGAACCTGCTGGGTGAAGGCACCATCAAGGGAACCGGGCGTGCGCGGCGAGAATCGGTCGTATCGCAGCAGGGCGCAGAAACCGAGAAGCCCCTCGTGCTGGTTGCGTGCAGCGGCGGGCCAGATTCGCTCGCGCTCGCCTGCATTGCCGCGCATTTTGCGCGTCGTTCCGATGTGCGTGTGGGCGCCGTCGTGGTCGATCACGGATTGCAAGCCGATTCCGCTGAGGTTGCCGCGTCCACCGCAGAAACCCTCACGAATCTGGGGCTATACCCCGTGCGCACGGAGTGCGTGCAGGTTCCGCAGGGCAGCATGGGCCCCGAAATGGCGGCGCGAACCGCCCGTTACAGCGCCTTTGAATGTGCGGTGCATAATACCGGCGCACGGGCTGTTCTGCTGGGTCACACCCTTGACGACCAGGCGGAAACCGTGCTCCTGGGGCTTGGGCGCGGCTCGGGCACACGCTCCCTCGCCGGAATGCCGCCCGCGCGCATCGAAAACGGAGTCACCTACCTGCGACCCTTCCTCGCGCTGCGCCGCGCCGACATGCTGAATATCTGCGAAGCCGAAGGTGCCACCCCCTGGAACGACCCCACCAACACCGATCAGACGCTCATGCGCGCGCGCATTCGGCACACCATCCTACCGTTCCTGCAAGAGCATCTTGGCGGGGATGTGGCACTCTCTCTGGCGCGAACCGCCGCAGTCGCCGGGCCTGATGCCGAATATTTGGATGCGCTCGCCACCGCCGAGTACACCCGCCTGAAGCTGCCCGCCGGGGTTCATCTGCCGGACATTCCCGAGGCTGATGCGGTGCCCGGCGACCACTCCACGGAAGTCGCGCTAGAGAAACCTACTCCCACAGTTATTGCCCTGAACCGCGCAGAAACGGCAGCGCTGCACCCTGCCCTTCGGATGCGCGTGCTCGCCCTGGCGACCCGCGCCGCGCAGGGCGAGAACCCCGGTTTTGAGCGGCTGCAGGCGCTTGATGAGTTTGTTGCCGAGTACGCCACCGCCGGGCCGGTACAGCTGCCCGGGCATGTGAGTGCCTACCGCCGCCGTAGGGTACAAGACCCCCGCACCGGCACCCGCGTGGATGCGCTGGTACTTATTTCCCAGCGGTAAGAGAAGCCTTCGACTTCATAAGCCAGTTATTGTGTTGCATCTCTCAAAGTGGCTATAGTGCCGTGTTAAGATAGCAAGGTACTGAAAACCCTTGAGTCTCGATATATCACAAGGATTCGGTGGTATACGGAAGGAAAAAGCATGGGACTTTTTGGCAGCGATAAGAACCCGAGGGCGGAACTTTCCGTTCTCTTCGCGAAGGAAGACGAACCGATGGAAGCCGCCATCGATTGGGCTCGTTCCGTAGCGGATAAGGCGGGTCTTGACCCTGCGAAAGATGAGGTTCAGCTGATTCGCGAGCTGCGCCGCACAGAGCTGAATCTTGATCTGAAAACCGCAACCTACTTAGCCGAGCAGACTGCGAAGGCGGCGTGGTAGCGGTTTATTCGTGTTTTCGGGGTCATTCTTCCACAGCATCTCAGCAGACACCCGTGAAACGTAAGCCGCGCATCAGAATTTAAGTCATACTTAAAACGGACCAAGAAAATATACCCGACCCGGCGGAACGTTCGGGCGGGTTCGGCGTGAAGACGCCCCGGCGAGAAAGAAGAATCCGTGCAGGCTCAAGACGTGCAGGACGATCTGAAGAACGTACTCTTCACCAAGGAAGAGATTAATGCGAAAGTTGCCGAGCTGGCGGCGCGCATCGACGAAGATTACGAAGGCAAAGACGTGCTCCTCGTGGGGGTTCTCAAGGGCGCCATTATGGTGATGGCAGACCTGTCCCGCGCGCTCAAGGGGCATTACACGATGGACTGGATGGCGGTTTCTTCGTACGGATCCGGCACGAAATCCTCGGGTGTGGTTCGTATTCTCAAGGACCTTGATACCGATCTGACCGGTCGTAATGTGTTGATCGTTGAAGACATTATTGATTCCGGGCTGACTCTTGCGTGGCTGCAGCAGAACCTCAAATCGCGCGGCGCGGAATCTGTGGAAATATGCACCCTGCTGCGTAAGCCGAAGGTCGTCAAGACCGACGTTCAGGTCAAATACGTGGGCTGGGATATCGAACCTGAGTTCGTGGTGGGTTACGGGCTCGATTTCGCTGAGAAGTACCGCAACCTCGACTGCGTGGCGACTCTGCACCCGCACGTATACTCCTAAAACTCGGTTGTGCGCAGCGTGCGCGCAAGATTTTGGTGCCCACGCATCCAGAATTTTTATCAGGATGCGCGGGCACACTTATGCCTGCACACAGAGCTTCTCGAAACCGTGCGCTATCCCTAGCCAATCCGCAGCCAGGGGTAAAGGCTTCCCTTGACGAGCTGCAGAGTGAAATCTATGAATAATGTGATGATTATTGATGGCCATAAGGCTGTCATTCAATACGAACCGGAAACAGAGATGCTACGTGGCGAATTCATTGGTTTGAATGGTGGCGCAGATTTTTATGCAGATAACGTTGCTGACCTGCACCGGGAAGGCACAGCAAGCCTGCAAACCTTTTTGGAAGTATGCAGGGAACAGAGTTGGGGATCGACCGCTTAGACATACCTCTGCACACCCGCACTGATTCCTTTTAGCCTTGAGGTGAAATGCCGCCGATGCAGGCGTAATCCGGCGGGGTTAGGGTACATTTAAAGTTGCATCTTTCTATCGTCACGGAGTGCTCCGGCACGCTGCGGCGCGTACCCGGCGTGTAGCCGTCGTAAACGTAAGGAATTAAGCATTGGCGCAAAAATCCAATAACTCGCCGAACGGCCCCGATAACTTTTTAGGCAGGCTGATCAATGGTCGCTGGCTGTGGGCTATCGTTATTGCAATTGTTGTCGTGGCGTTCTCGCTGAGCTCGCTTTTTGCGCAGGGCGCACGCCAGGTAGATACCAACGTTGGTTTGCAGCTGCTCAACGACCACCAGGTGAAGAGCGCGAAAATCTATGATGGCGACCAGCGTGTTGAGCTGCAGCTGAAGGAAGACTATAAGCAGGGCAGCAACAACTACGGTTCCTCCGTGAAGTTCTACTATGTGCAGCCGCGTGCCGAAGAAGTCGTGCGGGCCATGAACGGTGCCCAGCTGGAGAGCTACACCGATCAGCCGGTGGAAAACAGCTTCTTGGGATCCCTGATCTCTCTGTTGCTGCCGGTGCTTCTTTTTGGTGCAATCTTCTGGCTGCTTATGGGCCGCATGGGCGGTAACTCCTCGGTCATGAGCTTCGCGAAGTCGCGCGCGAAGAAGTTCAACAAAGACAACCCGACCGTGCGTTTCTCCGATGTCGCCGGTGTTGATGAGGCACTGGCTGAGCTTGAAGAGGTGCGCGAGTTCCTTGCAGAGCCCGAAAAGTTCACCCGACTAGGCGCTAAGATTCCTAAGGGCGTGCTGCTGTACGGCCCTCCCGGTACCGGTAAGACCCTGCTTGCGAAAGCTGTTGCTGGCGAGGCTGGCGCGCCTTTCTACTCGATTTCCGGTTCTGACTTTGTTGAGATGTTCGTGGGTGTGGGCGCATCCCGCGTGCGTGATCTGTTCAAGGAAGCAAAGTCTAACCCCGCCGCGATCGTCTTCGTGGACGAGATCGATGCGGTCGGTCGTCGCCGCGGCGTCGGTATGGGCGGCGGTAACGACGAGCGCGAGCAGACCCTTAACCAGCTGCTTGTCGAAATGGACGGCTTCGACGGCAACTCCAACGTGATCGTGATTGCTGCAACCAACCGCCCGGATGTGCTCGACCCCGCCCTGCTGCGTCCGGGTCGTTTCGACCGCCAGATCGGTGTGGATGCGCCCGATATGAAGGGTCGCCAGCGCATCCTTGAGGTGCACGCCGCCGGTAAGCCGATCGACCGTCGCGTCGATTTGGGGCAGGTCGCTAAGCGTACCCCCGGTTTCACGGGTGCAGACCTGGCGAACGTGATGAACGAGGCAGCCCTGCTGACCGCCCGCGATAACGGCAACGTGATTGATGACCGCGCTATCGATGAGGCTATCGACCGTGTAATGGCGGGCCCGCAGCGTGCTTCGCGCATCATGAGTGAGCATGAGCGGAAGGTAACCGCGTACCATGAGGGCGGTCACGCTCTCGTGGCTGCCGCCCTGCGCAACTCCGCGCCGGTTACCAAGATTACGATTCTGCCGCGTGGCCGTGCACTGGGTTACACGATGGTAATGCCGCAGGACGATAAGTACTCGACCACGCGCCACGAGCTGCTGGACCAGATGGCCTATGCGATGGGCGGCCGCGCGGCTGAGGAAATCGTGTTCCACGATCCCTCTACGGGTGCCGCGAACGATATTCAGAAGGCGAGCGATACCGCGCGCAAAATGGTAGCCGACTACGGTATGAGCGCCCTGCTGGGTTCGGTGAAGCTTGGCAGCGACGACACCGAACCGTTCATGGGCGGCGATCCTTCGGCGGCACGTAACTACTCTGACAAGACCGCCTACAAGATCGATATCGAGGTGCGTAAACTTCTGGAAGAAGCTCATGATGAGGCTTTCCAGATTCTCGTGGAGAACCGCGATGTGCTTGACCGCTTGGCGTTCGCCCTGCTGGAGAAAGAGACTCTGCTGGAGAACGAGATCGCTGAGATCTTCAAGGATGTTCGTAAGCGCCCCGAACGCGAGCACTGGTACTCCAAGGAAGGCCGCGAACGCACCGACATTCCGCCGGTGAAGGCCCCGAGCGAACTTGCTGCAGAGAAGAATGGTCTGGAGGGCGATTCCGATCCGACCGTGGCGATGAAGGCTCCTACGACTGCATCTATGCCGACTGCGCCCGAGCACACGGCGCCGGGCCAGAACCTGCCCGGTCAGGGCGGTCAGCCTCAGCAGATGCCGCATCCGGGCACGCAGGATATTGAGGATACCGACCCGACCGTGGCGATGCCTCCACAGCAATATCCTGAGCAGCGGCAGTTCCCCGGTCAGTATCCTGAGCAGCAGTATCCGGGTCAGCAGAATGAGCAGCAGCAGAACCCGTACCCATATAACAACCCGAACCAGAACCCCTATGGAGGGTCGGATGAGCGAGGATAACGGCTCGGGGGTAGATAAGCCGCGCATTGAGGCGGCGGTGCGGGAAATCCTGTTGGCAATCGGTGAAGACCCTGACCGTGATGGTTTACAGAACACCCCGGCGAGAGTGGCTCGCGCCTACGAGGAGTTTTTCTCGGGTCTGCACGCTGATCCGGCCGATGTGCTGGGCACGACCTTCGATATTGCCCATTCCGAGATGGTGCTGGTGAAGGATATCCCGTTCTATTCCACGTGCGAGCATCACCTGGTGCCTTTCCACGGGGTGGCGCATGTTGGGTATATTCCCGGGGCTGACGGCAAGGTGACGGGGCTGAGCAAGCTGGCGCGGGTGCTTGAGGTGTATGCGCGCCGCCCCCAGGTGCAGGAGCGGCTGACTACGCAGGTGGTGGAGGCGCTGGAGGAGCACCTGAATCCGCGCGGCGCAATCGTTGTGATTGAGGCCGAGCATATGTGCATGTCGATGCGCGGTGTGCGCAAACCCGGCGCAAAAACCGTCACGAGTGCGGTGCGCGGGCAGCTCAAGAATGCGGCAACTCGTGCCGAGGCGATGAGCCTAATTTTCTCGAAGCACTAGCTTCTTATTCCGCGAGCAGGTGGTTTTTGACCCGAGCAGGTAGGAAAATCCTATCTTTTCGGTCGAAAACCACCTGCTCGCGTTAAAGCTGCACCGTCATTTCGTGCTCAACCAGACACGGTCCAAAGGACTGGTCTACCTTTGTAGCGCCCGTACACCGCCAGCCTTGCCGTTCGTAGAAGCTGATGGCGCGGGAATTTCCCTCCAAAACCCAGAGAGTCGCGTGCTCACATCCCCATGCGGCAAAAGTGCTGAGCGCATGGTTCATGAGGGTGTGCCCAATACTCTGCCCGAGAGAATCCGGGTCTATATAGAGTGAGTGGAGTCTCCCGACCATCGTCCCGGCCGGAACAGCCCTTTCGGGGCGGTAAGCCTTGTCGGGTACGGCGCTGAAACCGCAGAACCCCAGCACCGCATCGCCGCGTGCAGCGAGCATAAACGACCGTTTTTCACCGTCGCCCGAACCCTGCACGGACGCTGACCTGCTGGGTGGCGAGTTCCGGGGAAACTGGCTGAGGTACCCGCGCATCCGCTCGGTGTCTTCGGCGACGCTGAGCGAATCGAGGTAGTCCTGAGATATTAAGCCCTGATATGCAAACCGCCACCCCTGAACACGGATGCGCGCTATTGACTGCGCATCGTTGGGGGTGGCGGGTCGAATCGTGAGGGCATCCGGCATGGTTTAATCCTAGCGGAACGCCTCTGCACGAGATCAAACTAGTGAGATTCGGTTTTCGTTCCCGTGGGGTCATCCCAGCCGAGGGCTAGGGTTACGACCATACCCAGGGAGAGGAACCCTGCGCAGGTTGCGACACCGAACGCGACCCAGCGCACGGCGGTAAGTCCATTCGCCAGAACAACCGTGATAAACGCTGCAAGAGCGATAAAGCCAAGAATCCAGGCGCCAACTTTCAGATTCATCTGAACCTCCAAAACCGTCAGTCTCTACGATGCGTTACATTCCGCCCGGCACCGTAGCCGTACAGAACTCTATAGTCATAAATCCAGCATACCCCCGCTACGCCCTGCATGAAAAAATGCGCATAAACCATGCAATATTAAACCCGGTTGCGAGAAGGTTGTTTTTCGCCGACAAGGTAGGATTTTCCGACCTGCTCGTACCAGAAACCACCTGCTCACGGCACGAATGGGTTAAGCGCGCATCCGTTAGGATTAAATCATGCACGCAATGATGAGCCCGCAGCCCCCCACACATCTGCCCTGCGACGCCGCAGCCGCAGAGCGAACCCTGGTGATGGGAATCCTGAACGTCACCCCCGATTCCTTCAGCGACGGCGGCGAACACTACACCGCGAACGACGCTCTCGCCCACGCGCAGCGCATGATCGCGCAGGGTGCAGACATTATTGATGTGGGCGGCGAATCCACCCGGCCCGGTGCGGTTCGCATCAGTGTTGATGAGGAACTTCGGCGCATTCTGCCCGTGATCGAGGGGCTTGCCGAAACCGGTATCACCATCAGCGTAGACACCATGAACGCAGCGACCGCCCGCGCCGCCGTAGCCGCCGGGGCGCACATCATTAACGACGTTTCGGGCATGAGCGTGAGCGATGAGATGATACAGACCGTAGCCGAGCTGGGCGTACCCTATATTTTGATGCACGCGCGCGGTACCTCAACCACGATGGATGCGCTCGCCGCCTACCCGAGCGGCACCGTCGCCGAGGTGCTGGACGAGCTCGCCGCCCTGCGTGATCGCCTGGTTGCCGCCGGGGTTCATGCCGAGAACATTATCCTTGACCCCGGGCTGGGGTTTGCGAAGGGCGGCATGCAGGATTGGGAGCTGCTCGCCGCCCTTGGGCAGCTGCACACGCTGGGGCATCGGGTACTAATCGCCGGTTCGCGTAAGCGTTTTCTGGCGAATGCGCTGAAAGCTGCGGATGCGGCGCGCACCAAAACCCAGAATCCCGCCGCGAGCGCGAACGCCGTGCCCGACCAAATGCCGCCAGCACGCGCCCCCGAAGACCGTGATGCCGCATCCGCCGCTCTCTCTGCGCTCGTGGCGGCCCAGGGAGTGTGGGGGGTCCGCGTGCACAATGTGCCCCCCACGGTGGATGCCGTGACCGTAGCGAATACTTTACGCACTATTACCCGCACCAAACAGACCTAAAATTATGTACCAGTATTCACATCAGCTAAGGAACACCATGCCGAACCCAGCGCACGCCTACGCCTCCTGCGACCGCATTACCCTGACCGGTGTTGCCGCCGTGGGTTTTCACGGAGCGCTTGATTTTGAGAAACGTGAAGGTCAGCCCTTCGTGGTAGATACGGTTTTATACACCGACTTCACGCAGGCTGCTGCGACCGACGACCTCGCCCAAACCACGAACTATGCGGAAGTTGCCGAGATTATCCGCACGCATATTGTGGGGGAGTCCCTCGATTTGATCGAGACTCTTGCCGTGCGGATCGCCCAGAACATTCTGGACGAATGCGCGTATGTGCATGCGCTTGAGGTGACCGTCAATAAACCGAAGGCCCCGATTGAGGTGACCTTCGGGAACGTGGCAGTGACCGTATTCCGGGAGCGTGAAGGCACGCAGATTCAGGGCGGAAAGGGTGCATGCGCGCGTGGGTAATGTGCCGAACGCGAACCAATCGCACCCCGCGCCCGGCATGGACGCGTTAGCGCATACGGCGGTGCTGGCCCTGGGGTCAAACCTAGGCGAGAGCGAAACCACCCTAGAGCAGGCCGCCGCCGACCTCGTGCATCTTAGCGGGGGTGCAGTGCGGCTAGTGCGCGCCTCCGGGCTGTACGTGACGGAACCAGTAGGCGGCCCAGCCGACCAGCCGGACTATATCAACGCCGTCCTTGAAGTGCGCACGAGCCTTGACCCCTACGCGCTGTTAGCGCTGTGCCAGCAGGTGGAGGCGCATCATCACCGGGTGCGGCTTGTGCGATGGGGCCCGCGCACTCTCGATATTGACGTTATTACCTATGACGACCTCGTCAGCGACGACCCGGTTCTGACGCTGCCGCATCCGCGTGCGCATGAGCGTGCTTTCGTACTGGTTCCGTGGAAACAGGCAAACCCGCAGGCGGTAATACCGTCTCGTGATGCCGCTACGGGCGAACAGACGCGGCATCTCGTCGCCGATTTAGCTCGCAGGGTACGCGCAGCCGATGAACGCGCAGGGGTTAACGCGGTACGATTTATGCGAGACATGAATTTGCCCAAGAACCTATTTGATAGTGGTGCTGAAAGCGAGGGCGTATGAAGCCCATCCGAATATCCGTTATTGCGTGTGCCGTGGCGCTGGGGCTTGTTGCTGCAACGATCCTGAATAACCTGGTGGTAAACGCAGGCGGCGGTGAACTCGCAATGTCGCCTGTGGTGGCACTGATCTGCGTGGTAATAGCGGGTATTACGCTCTGGTTTGCGTTTCAGGTGGCGCGTTTTCGCAATGTTGAGACTCGGCGCAAAGCGAAATCCATGAACTCTCTCATGGCTGCGCGTACTTTGGCGTGTGCGCAGGGTGCAATTTTGACCGGGGCGCTGCTGGCGGGCTGGATGCTCGGGCTTATCGTCTACGATGTGGCGTTGGCGAGCGCTCGCGGTATTCCTGGGTTTTTCTGGTCTACTGTGGTGAATCTGATCGGTGCCGTGCTGCTGCTGGCAGGCGGGCTGTGGGCGCAGCATCTATGCCGTATTCCGCCGGATGACCCGGACGGTAATTCGTCGTCGGGCGGCTCGAATTCGGGTAAGCTCGCCGCTGACGGATATTCCCGCACGAGCGATCGTCGATAGAGGGTAGGTATGTCACAACTTTCACATGCTGAGGATGCTTCTTTCTTGCACGAGGGTGAGAGCTCGGTGACCGCGACCGAGGGTGAGTGGGTGCGCGCGCATCCTTCGTATACCAAGATTCGGCTGATACAGGTCGTAGGGTTTTTCGCCACGTTGGTAGGCGTTTTTGCGGCGCTGACCGTGATGTTTGAGATGATGCGTTCCTCCGGCGTCCTGCCCAAAACCACGTGGCTGCCCGTGCTTACCGGGGCGATCGCCGCTGTCCTGGTGGTGTGGGGTATCTGGTGGATGGCGCTGCTGCCGCGCCGCACCCGAGCGCTGGGTTATAGTCTGCGCCCTAACCATCTGATGGCGCGCCAGGGTGTGCTGTTTCGGCATGTGACGTCCATTCCGTATGGACGCATTCAGTATGTAGATGTAGATTCCGGTCCTTTGGAACGTGCTCATCACCTGGTGCGTCTGACGATCCGCACCGCTGGGGTGACCGCTTCTAAGGTGACGCTGTACGGTATTCCCGCTGAACGTGGGCAGCAGCTGCGCGAGCTTTTGATACGCCGCGCCGATGAACGCATGGCGGCGCTGTAATGACACAGGAACCCCAAAACTCGAATAACCAGGGAGTGCGGTCTGTCGAGTCCTCTAACACTCTTGAACATCAGATAACCCCGAGTGAAGCTGCGGAGACCCTCACGTGGTGGCGTACCGATGTGCGCACGTTCATCATGAACATATGGGTTTTCGTCGCGTTTATTATTTATCTCGCGTGGGATTATATTAAGAATTCCTTCAACAATAATGCCGAGAATGATTACTGGAATATTCTTCGGCAGCTGCCCGAATATCTGCTGAACCACGTTGGACATAACCCGGTAATGCTGTATGGCTACGGTGCTGCGGCGGTCCTTATTTTTGGCGGAAGTGTTCTTTCGTGGGCGTTTACCCGCTACAGCGTGAGCGCGCATTCGGTATACCGCCACAGCGGAATTTTTTTCAAGAAACAGCGGCAGATTCGCCTGGAAAGCGTGCAAAGCGTCGATATTTCACGCCCACTCGTCGCCCGTATTTTGGGGCTGTCCGAGCTTCGGCTTGAGGCTGCGGACGGCGCCGAAGAAGCCCTGCATATCAAATACCTCTCGCATGCGAAGGCGCAGGATTTGCAGGAACGCCTGCTGCAGCGGGTGAGTACCCTGCGTGCCGCCAATACGCCAGAATCCGCTGGTTCTGTGAGTGTTCCGCCTGAGAAGGATCACGAAGTGACCCTCGCAGGAGAGCAGCAGGCAGAGGAAGGCCACAAGCCGGAACGGTTGCTCTTCAAAGTCCCCAATCTGCGGGTTCTTGCCGCGATCGTGCTCAGCGCATTGTTGTGGGCACTCCCGGTAGCGATTATCTGGGTGGGCGGTACGATCGTGGGGTGGCTGGTGAACCCCCAAAAGGACCTGGGGCAGATATCGCAGTTTATTTTTCCGTCCCTGATTCCAATTCTCGGTTTTCTCTGGCAGCTGTGGAGCAGCTTCGATCAGGGCGCAAATTTCACGGTAGAGCGCATCCGCCAGAATACTTCGGATGCGCGCGGCGACAGCCTGCGCATCACCTACGGATTCACGGGAACGCATACGCAAACCCTGTTCCCGCAGCGTATTCAAGCCCTCAAGATTGAGCAGCCCCTGCTGTGGAAGCCCTTCGGGTGGTACCGGGTGGTGGTCAATATTGCGGGCGTGGCGGTAAATACAGAGGGCTCATCTGACGACTTATTTACCCGCAACACCGCCCTGCCCGTGGGCACCGCCCGCGAAATGCAGCGGCTTCTTCACCTGCTGCTGCCGAGTGCGTCACCGCACAGCCTCGAAACCGTGCAGGCGGTTATGGAATCATCAAGGTACAACCCCGCCGACAGCAGTGAGTTAGGCGTAGTGAAGGCACCGCACCGGACACGCTGGCTTAACCCGCTCACCTTCCGGCGTGACGGCTTCGCGCGGGTGAATACCGAACGAGTGGAAGCTGAGGCCGACCTGCACCATTCGGGACACGCCCCCACCCGGGATCTTCTCTTGCTGCGTGGCGGCTGCCTGCTGCGGTTCCTCTCGGTAGTCCCCGAGCGGCAGGTGCTCGCGGTGCAGTGGTCGCAGGGGCCGCTCAATCGCATCCTCAAAACCGCGTGCATAAGTTTAGGCAGCGTTCCGGGACCGGTTAAACCCGCCGTCCAGAACCTAGAGGTTCACGATGCCGAACGCATTGCCGCCGAGATCATCGCCCGTACTGACGGCACCCGGCCTTATTACACATCGCCTTCGGCATAATTCCTTGCTCAAGCCTGCCATGATCTTCGACGCACCTGGTGAACGCTGAAAAACACGCGGATTTTGCGGTACCTAATATACTTAAGGGTGTGACCACGAATCATCTGAAACCCGCACGCCTCGGCATCGGCGTTATCAGCGCCGGTAAAGTCGGCGCTGTGCTCGGTGCCGCCCTGCGCGCTGCCGGGCATTCCCTGGTGGGCGTGCATGCGGTTTCTGAAGCTTCTCAAGAACGGGCGGATGTGCTCTTACCCGGCGTACCGCTCCTTGAGGTGGAACAGATTGCCGAACGCAGCGAGCTGCTGCTGTTGGCTGTCCCCGACGATGAATTGGCTGGTCTGATCGAGTATTTGGCATCTTCCGGGTCCTTAACCAGTGGGCAGTTGCTTGTGCACACCTCCGGGCGGCACGGCACCGATATTTTCGCTCCCGCAACCACATTGGGCGCTATCGGCTTGGCGATTCACCCCGCCATGACTTT
The DNA here is from genome assembly GCF_000164695.2 of Rothia dentocariosa ATCC 17931. Classification (NCBI taxonomy): domain Bacteria; kingdom Bacillati; phylum Actinomycetota; class Actinomycetes; order Micrococcales; family Micrococcaceae; genus Rothia; species Rothia dentocariosa. The sequence goes on along the minus strand of NC_014643.1, from coordinate 767,381 downwards.
CACCGGTTTGTCCCTGGATTTACAACGACTCACCGGTACGAGCTTTGCCGTGACCGGGCCTGCGCCTTTTATCCCTATAGCTCAGGCGCTCGTCGTTGAAATGGGCGGTGAGCCCGTCCACGTTGCCGAAGCCGATCGTGCGCTTTATCACGCCGCACTGGCGCATGCCTCGAACCATCTCGTCACACTTTTGGGACAGTCCCAGCAGATGCTTGCTAGTATCGGTATTGAAGACCCGGCGCGTTACCTCGGTCCGCTGGTTCGTGCGACCGTCGATAACGCGCTTGCGAGTGGCGAAGGCGCGCTGACCGGTCCCGTGGCACGCGGCGATGCAGGTACCCTGGATGCGCATCTTAATGCGCTGATAGAGTACACCGACCACGAAAATACACAGGATATCGCTGACTCATATGCCGCCATGGTGCGCGCAACCGCATCTAGGGCGCATAATAGAAACTTATTAAACGACGACCAGAAGGCTCGGATTGAATCTACCCTGCGAACCCACACCACGGGCACGCGTCAATCCGGTGCGATGCCTGACGATAAGGAGTTCTCGTCATGACTGAGACCTCGATGCCCCGCATCGTCACGACTATTACCGAGCTTCGCTCCGCTATTGCGGAGGCGCTTGCTGCCGCCCAGGAACGGCTGAATGAGCGCGCCCGTGCCGAAGCCGCCGAACAGGAAGGCGAGGTGCAGTACCGCAGCGCTACGCTCGGGTACGTACCTACGATGGGTGCTCTGCATGCAGGGCACGCCACGCTTTTGCGCCGCGCAAGTGAACAGAACGATGTTGTGGTGGCGTCGATCTTTGTTAACCCGCTTCAATTCGGCCCCAACGAAGACTATGACAAATACCCGCGCGCCCTGGAAACGGATGCGCAGGTCGCCGCCGATGCGGGCGTTGATATTATCTTCGCGCCCTCCGTGGATGAAATGTATCCCGAAGGCGAGCCGCTTATTCGCATTTCCAGCGGCGAACTGGGCAACAAATTTGAGGGAATCACCCGCCCCGGCCACTTCGACGGCGTGCTCACCGTCGTGAACAAGCTCTTCAATATTGTGCGCCCCGCCGCGGGCTCGCACGAGGTGAACGCTTACTTTGGGCAGAAGGATGCCCAGCAGGTTTTGCTCGTGCAGCGCATGATTCACGACTTCAACCACGACATTACCCTGCGTCCTATCGCTATTGTGCGTGACGACGACGGCTTGGCTCTCTCATCACGGAACGAATTCCTCAGCGAACAGGAACGCGAGGCTGCGCTGGTGATTTCCCGAACCCTTGCATTGATGCGCGAAAACTCGCTGAACCGCGGGTTTGAGAGCATTGATCTAGAGAGTGCACGGGCACGTATTAACTCAACCGAGGGTGTGCGCCTGGACTACCTGGAGCTTGTGGATCCGAGCAATTTCCAGCCGCCGACCGCTGATTCCGAGCGGGTGCTCGCACTAGTTGCGGCATATGTGGGTTCCACACGCTTGATCGACAACATGGATTTGCTGTAGCAAACCGTCACATTTGACCTCCTAAAACACGAGATAGGTATCTTTTGAGCAACGAGCAGAGCGCCACACCGGCCATTGCAGATATGTCCGAGCAGATGAAGATTCGCTTGGAGAAGCGCGCTAAGTTCCTGGAGACCGCGGGTGAAGCGTATCCCGTTGGGCTTCTGGATGCCGAAGGTAAGCGCATCGAACCGGATCATATCGCCGATATTCGCGCTCAATACGACCCGAAATTAGAGTCCGGCGAGCTCACCGCCGGGGATGAAACCGACCATGTGGTGCATGTGCCGGGCCGTGTTGTGTTCGTGCGCAATACCGGTAAACTCTGCTTTGCATCCCTGCAAGCGGGTACGAATGGCGACCGCATTCAGGCGATGCTCTCGCTCAATGAGGTTGGTGAACAGTCGCTTGCCGACTGGAAATCCCTGGTGGATTTGGGCGATCACGTGTATGTGACCGGCCGCGTGGTGGTCTCTCGCCGCGGCGAACTGTCGATTATGGTGCGTGAGTGGAGGATGGCCGCGAAGTCGATTCGCCCCATGCCTGTGCTGCACAAGGATTTGAACGAGGAAACTCGGGTGCGCCGTCGCTACCTGGACTTGATGGTTCGCCCTGAGGCGCGTGACCTGGTGAAAAAGCGCGCTCTGATTACCCGCACTGTGCGCCGCGTGCTGGAAGATCACGGCTATATTGAGCTGGAAACCCCGGTGCTGCAGCTGGTGCACGGCGGCGCGACGGCTCGCCCGTTCCGCACTCATCTGAATGCCTTCGACCAGCCTATGACGATGCGCATCGCCACCGAACTTCCGCTTAAGCGTGCCGTGGTGGGCGGCATTGAGCGCGTCTACGAAATTGGTCGCGTATTCCGCAACGAGGGCGTGGATTCGACGCACAGCCCCGAATTTACAACCCTGGAATGCTACGAAGCCTACGCCGATCAGTATGTGATGGCCGAGCGCATGCAGGAGATTATTGTTGCGTGCGCACAGGAGCTCGGGGTTACCGCGATTGAGACTGAGGACGGCACGATCGACCTGGGCGGTGAGTGGGCGTGGCTGAGCGTCTACCCCGGACTGTCTGAGGCCGTGGGCGTTGAAATAACCCCGGACACCCCCGCTGAGACGCTGCGCGAGATCGCTGCCAAGCATGAGGTTGAGGTGGATCCCGCCTGGGATGCTGAGAAACTTGTGATTGAGCTTTTCGGCGAAATCGTGGAGCCAACTCTGCTGAACCCGACCTTTGTATATAACTACCCGCCAAGCGCCCAGCCTCTGGCGCGGCCAAACCGCGATGGTTCCCGCACGATTGAGGCGTGGGATCTGATTATTGGCGGTATGGAGCGCGGTACCGCGTTCTCTGAGCTGATCGACCCTGTGATTCAGCGCGAGCGTTTGACTGAGCAGTCCCATAAGGCCGCTGCGGGCGATGACGAGGCGATGGAACTTGATGAGGACTTCTTACGCGCCCTAGAGCACGGTGCACCGCCGATGGGCGGTCTCGGGCTGGGCGTTGACCGTCTGATTATGCTTTTGGCGGGTGAACAGGACCCTGAACGCCCTGGAACCGTGGTGCGTCAGCCAGGTATTCGTGAAACTATTTTGTTCCCGCTGATGAAACCGGAGTCGTAATTTCGGGCTTGATCAAGGCTTTTCTTTCGTAAAGGTCTGCAAACCGCGTTAAACCGTAGATGCCGTTCGTAACGTGTATGCGTTATCGGGCGGCATTTTGCGCTATCGGGTATGCTGTCATCAGCACGAAAGGTTGTGAGGGATTTTCATGGAGATTTTGATTGCGCTGCTGCCTCCTATTTTTGCCGGGATTGCGTTATATTTCATTTTGCGTTGGATTAACCGGGCAGATCGCGCCGAACGTTCAGCACAGCGTGATGTCGAAAAAGACGCTCAACAGTGGTACGAGAAGGTAAAGGGTTCACAAGGAACGGTAAATCCTTTTGGTACTGATAAAACGGGTAATAAAACGGAGCGTCAATAAATATAACCGTTAAATGACAACACTATTCTGTGTCATTCCTTAGAATTCTCTATGTTGGTAGTCATTAGTCATTTATTTCTGTTATTATGAAGGAGATAAATTAGAGAGTGTGACAACGTGCAGTGTAAAAACTCATAGTTGGAGCAATAAACCAAACTAAGGAGAAAACCCCTATGGCACAGAAGGTGCGCATTATTCTTGAGGACGACCTCGATGGTGGTCCCGCAGAAGAGACTGTACGATTCGGCCTCGACGGAGCTCATTACGAGATTGACCTATCCAGTGCTAATGCCGCTCGTCTTCGTGACGCAATTCGTCCGTTCGCATCTAAGGGTCGTCGCGTTCAGGTAGGCGCCTCCCAGCGCGGTTCCCGCGGTGGTCGTGGCTCTTCCGCTCCGGTGAAGCGTAACCCTGAAACTGCTGCAATTCGTAAGTGGGCACGCGAAAACGGTCACGAAGTTTCTGACCGCGGCCGCATCCATCAGGAAATTCAGGATGCTTACTACGCAGCTATGAAGGCAGAAGGTAAGTAAATAGTATTGATACCATCGCTAATTCTGTGATGGTATTTCATCTGCCGACGGCGGGATGACACATCAAGTGTTATCCCGCCTTCTGTATAACGAGGTTTTAGAAAAAGTCCTTCATGAGAAGAGCTATCATCTTCCGGCTTTTTTATTAGCCCCGTGATATGTATTTAGGTAATCACGTGGCGGGTATCGCCCCGGGCCTTTTCTTGGTGTTTATGGAATCCCCGTTATCTTATGAGAGCAATCCTCAAGAATGTCTCCTAAGAATCTAAATACCGAAGCAGAATTATAACGTTTTAGTAAAGGGCGCGGAGGTACATTAGTATTGCTATAAGCTAAAGCGATATTAGGTCTTCTGATAGAGCCCGATAAAAGTTTCATGAAAATGTTTATGACCGTCGAGAAACGCCCGATGCGCATCCTGGTTTTGGCTCGGTAAAAGGCTCCTCGAAAAATAGCGACACAGACGTTCTCTTGATGGCGAACAGTGCACCGTAGCCGCGCTTTTCCACGTAATCTAGTATCAAGCAAAATTTCCAAGGAGTGCGCAATGTTTGAACGCTTTACCGACCGAGCTCGGCGCGTTGTGGTGCTTGCCCAAGAAGAAGCACGCATGCTCAACCACAATTACATCGGCACCGAGCATCTGCTGCTCGGGCTGATTCACGAGGGCGAGGGCATCGGTGCCCGTGCTCTTGAGTCCCTCGGGGTTACCCTGAATGCCGTGCGCGAACAGGTGCAGAGCATTGTGGGCCCCAGCCCCCAGGCGCCAAGCGGTCACATTCCCTTCACCCCGCGCGCCAAGAAGGTCCTCGAACTTTCCATGCGTGAGGCCATTCAGCTTAACCACGGTTATATCGGCACCGAACATATCCTGCTGGGCATGGTGCGCGCCTCCGAGGGCGTGGCAAACCAGGTTCTCTCCAAAGTAGGCGTGCAGGGCGCCGAGGTTCGCCAGGCCGTGATGGATCTTATTTCCGGATACCCCGGCAACAACGAGAATAAGGAAACCGCCGGTGTGGGCGCAGGCAACTCCCGTGAGGGCACCCCGGCGGGCTCGACAATTCTCGATCAGTTCGGGCGTAACCTCACCGCCGCCGCACGCGAAGGTCAGCTTGACCCGGTGATTGGTCGTCACCACGAGATGGAACGCGTAATGCAGGTTCTCTCACGCCGCACCAAGAACAACCCCGTGCTTATCGGCGAACCCGGTGTCGGTAAAACCGCCGTTGTTGAGGGCTTGGCGCAGGCCATCGTACACGGCGATGTTCCCGAAACTCTCAAAGATAAGCACCTGTACACCCTGGATTTGGGATCCTTGGTCGCGGGCTCTCGGTACCGCGGTGACTTTGAGGAACGCCTCAAGAAGGTGCTCAAGGAGATTCGCACCCGCGGCGACATTATCCTGTTCATTGACGAGATTCACACTCTCGTCGGTGCCGGTGCCGCAGAGGGCGCTATCGACGCCGCCTCCATCCTGAAGCCGATGCTGGCTCGCGGCGAGTTGCAGACCATCGGTGCCACCACCTTGGACGAGTATCGCAAGCACATTGAGAAGGACGCCGCACTGGAACGCCGCTTCCAGCCAATTCAGGTGGACGAGCCTTCTCAAGAGCTCGCCGTGCAGATTCTTAAGGGTGTGCGTGATAAGTACGAGGCTCACCACCGCGTAACCATTACCGACGAGTCGATCGAGGCTGCCGTGAACTTGGCGGCACGCTATATTTCCGACCGATTCTTGCCGGATAAGGCCGTTGACCTGATTGATGAGGCGGGCGCTCGCCTGCGCATCAAGCGGATGACCGCCCCGCCCGAGATTAAGATTCTTGACGAGAAGGCGTCGAAGCTGCGCACGCAGAAGGAAGACGCTATCAAGGGCCAGGATTACGAGAAGGCCGCCGCGCTGCGCGATCAAGAGCAAAAGGTACTCGCCGAAAAGGCCGAGGCTGAGAAGGCTTGGCGCGAAAACGGCGATGCTTTCGGCGAGGTGACCCCCGAGGTTATCTCTGAGGTGCTCGCATCCTCAACGGGTGTTCCGGTGTACAAGATCACCGAGGAAGAGTCCTCGCGTCTGATCAAGATGGAGGACGAGCTGCACAAGCGCGTGATCGGTCAAGACAACGCTATCAAGGCTCTCTCCCGTGCGATTCGCCGCACCCGTGCCGGTCTGAAGGATCCGCGCCGCCCCGGTGGCTCGTTTATCTTCGCTGGTCCAACCGGTGTTGGTAAGACCGAGCTTGCGAAAGCTTTGGCGGAATTCCTCTTCGGCGATGAAGACGCCCTGATTACCCTGGATATGTCCGAATACCAGGAGAAGCACACTGTGTCTCGACTCTTCGGTGCGCCTCCCGGGTACGTGGGTTACGACGAGGGCGGTCAGCTGACCGAGAAGGTGCGCCGCAAGCCGTTCTCGGTGGTGCTCTTCGATGAGGTCGAGAAGGCTCACACCGATCTCTTCAACTCGCTGCTGCAGATTCTTGAAGACGGCCGCCTGACCGACTCACAGGGTCGCGTGGTGGACTTCAAGAACACCGTGATCATTATGACCACGAACCTCGGCTCGCGCGATGTGAACCGTCGCGTTCCCGTGGGCTTTCAGGCGATGGATCACGGCGATGCCGATTACGAGCGCATGCAGGCCCGCGTGATGGAGAACCTCAAGGAGCACTTCCGCCCCGAGTTCCTGAACCGCGTGGACGATATTATCGTGTTCCCGCAGCTCTCCGAGAACGAGATTCTGCAGATCGTGGATCTCTTTGTGGGCCGGTTGGCAAAGCGCTTGGCAGATCAGGAAATGTCGATCGAGCTTACGGATGCCGCAAAGGTTCTCATGGCCTCGAAGGGTTACGACCCGGCGATGGGCGCCCGCCCGCTGCGCCGCGAAATGCAGCGTAATATTGAGGATGCTCTCTCCGAGAAGATCCTCTTCGGCGAAATCAAGCCCGGCGAGAAGATTACCGTGGGTGTCGAGGGTGAAGGCGACGATGCGAAGTTCGTCTTCTCCTCGCAGCAGATGCGGGATTTACCCCTGGAGACTGTCAATAAGATGGCGGAGTCTGCCGTGGAAGAAGCCGAGCAGATTACCGGAGGGGCATCTGACTAGCGGCTTTCCCCTGTAGGCGATCCTGCGGAAGGCACTAATTAAGGCTTGTCCCCGAATCCTCACGCGAAGGATTCGGGGACAAGCCTTAGTTGTTCAGGGTGTTTTTGCCGCGCTTCTGAATAATTATTGCTGTACCCCCGGCAATATCACTGCGCTTCTGATAAGTGTGTATGTCGGTGAATAACAAAGCGAGACGGCGCTGGGGGATAGTATGCTTAGTACATGCCCGCATCATCGGAAAAATCACAGCAGTCTGTAAACCCTCCGCAGCCGGGACAGGGGCAAGAAGCCTATCTTGCCGAAACCCGGTCGCGCATAGGGTCGTCGATTAAACGCGCCGAGCAGGCGATGATGGCGGTCAAATCTAAGGTTCTGCGCGAGTATGATCTGAGCGTCGCACAATATGCAGCCATGACTTCGCTCTACTATGTGCCCGGGCAGTCTGCGGCGCAATTGGCGCGTGCCGCAGCGGTAACCCCGCAGACGATGGCCACTATTCTTGCCCGTCTGGATGCGAAAAGCCTGATTACCCGTGTGCCCTCCGAAATTCACAGCCGCGTGAATATCGTGACCCTCACCGATGCGGGCGAAGAGCTGGTTGTTCAGGCCGACGAGAAGGTTCGCGCCGTCGAGCGTGCCATGAGCGCCGAATTCACCTCACAGGAACGTGAACAGCTGCAAGACCTGCTCGACAGGCTTATCGGTTTTCTTGAGCATAAGGGCGCATAGGCATACGAGCGCTTAACGCGATGATGCGGTCTTCGTGCATACGAAGACCGCATCGGTTCGCGCAGTATCGAAACCTCTACAGGCTTGCCAGCCACTCCTCAAGCGTAGTGGAGACGGTGTGATCTGCGGGATCGGGAATCAACCCGCCCTTGGCAATAGCGGAACCGAAATACGGCAGCTGCCGCACCACTTTCGGCGTTTTGCCGCCGACCTCGCCGCGTGCTGTGAGAAGGCGCTTCACGAACTCCGCCGTTGTTCCTTCTTCTTCGCCGCGAATCGAGACGATGCCCGTACCCGGTACCTTCTCGGAGCCGTCGGCAACATCGCATACCAGCTGTGCTGCCGCATCTGCGGGAATAGGCGCCATTTTCATGGTCGGCAGCACCGAGACGGGCCCCACCGTAACCTGCTGAACAATGGGGTCAAGAAGTTCAAACCACTGCGTCGAACGAATAATAACGGTGTCTACGGCGGAATCCTGATAGGTTTTCTCCTGTGCCGCCTTGCCCGCATAGTAACCGTATCCGCGGCTAACCGCCGGGTTTTCTACTCCGGCGATCGAGACGCAGACGATGCGCTTCACATCGTTATCAGCCGCCGCCTGCGCGATATTGCTGGAGGTGCTGATAAAGGCTGTCTGCGCCTTTTTGCTGCTCATGATCATGTTGTTAATCGCATCGATCACAACATCCACTCCGGTCAGCGCCGCGCTTAAATCTGCGAGCGATGAAACATCTACCCCGTGTGAGCGGCTGATCGGCACTACCTCGTGACCGCGTTTTTCCAGTTCGGCGGCAATTTTCGAGCCGATGGTGCCGGTTGCCCCTATGACCGCTATTTTCATGGAGTCCTCCTTCACGAAGAAATGAGCTTTCCAGCATGTTTTCTCCATTTTTCCAAAGATTTCAGGTGAAAACAATATTTTTTCGAGGTTTATCGTGAGTTGGGGAATAGTGCATAAAAGGTCAGAATCTAGAGCGAAACTCTGTCCTTACGCTCTTTCGCGAGTTTATCTTTGAGAAGCCCGCTGTAGCATCGGTCGATTTGTTCTTGGGATGAGTCGAGTTTGCGTAAATCCTGCACCGGAACCTTCAGGGCATCGGGAACAGTAATATCGGTGGAGAAGTCCGTTAGAAGTTCCCGCGGCACCGGTGCGTGCGCGGCGCGCAGAACCGCCATCATGGCACCGCGCAACTGCCGGTCGGTGCCGTGCCAGCTCTGCCCCGTAGGCGTATACTCGGCCTGTGGCTTTCCCGCCTTCACCCACGCGCAGATATCCTCAAGGGGGCACTGCTCGCAGCGTGGATTCTTGGCGACGCACACGAGCGCGCCCAGCTCCATAACAGAGGCGTTCCACACGCAGGAGACGGCAGTATTCTGCGGCATCAGCTCTTCGGCAAGGGTCGTTTCGGCGACGTTCAAATGCTTATGGGGCAGCGCCTTGCCCATGACGGCGCGGGCGTGCACCCGACGAATATTGGTGTCGATAACGGTGGCGCGTCTGCCGAAGGCGAAGACCGTAATCGCTGCCGCGGTGTATGCCCCCACGCCGGGAAGCTCAAGAAGTTCGTCATAATCCGCCGGAACCTCGCCGTCATGATGCTTCGTAATAGCGACAGCCGCACCGTGCAGGCGTTGGGCGCGGCGCGGGTAGCCCAGACGACCCCAGGCGCGCACTGCCTCCGCACTGTCTTCGGCTGCGAGGGATGCGGGCGTGGGCCAGCGGCGCATCCACTCTTCCCAAACGGGAAGCACGCGGTTCACGGGGGTCTGCTGCAGCATGAATTCGCTCACCATCACACCCCAGGCCGTGCAGTCGGCGCGGCGCCAGGGCAGGTCGCGGGCATGGTGCTGGTACCAAGTATTTATGCGGTGGTGTAGTTCGTGTGAGTTTTTTAAATTGAACATGGCAATAATTGCTTGCGTTGTAATGTATTACTGTTTCTAGAGTAGGTGATATTGGGTATCGGGTGCCAATTGACCCACAATATACAGGCAACGTATTTTTATCTATTCCATGTAGCTTATATATATGGTTTTGCATGCACGACACCCAAAAAACCGTTATTCTTAACGGTATGTCTGAACTTGGTCCCGAATTACCCCCCGAAGTATACCGCCGCCGTCGTATCGTTGCCGTGGTAGTGCTTATTCTTGTTTTGCTGGTTGGCATTGTTGGTATTACCACCCTAGTGAACCAGATTAATAAGGGGCCTCAAGACGATGCCGCCGCAGAGGCGACAGCCACCGGCGAACCTTTCCAGAATTTCAGCGCGCGCCCCACACCTTCTACGGTTGCGCCTTCGGGGTCGGTGAGCGGTTCAGCATCCGGCAGCCCGAATGCATCGGCAACCCCGTCCGTTTCTGGGACTCCCGCAGTATCCGACAGTGCAACTCCGTCTGGATCGGCGAGCGCATCCGCAACGCCAGCCGTGGCTCTGTGCAATGCCAAGGATCTGAAGGTGACGGTCGAGCCTTCAAAGAAGCAGTATGCGCCCGGTGAAATGCCGTCGTTCCACGTGGTGTACACGAATTCTTCGGGTAAGCCCTGCTTTATTGGCGGCGAGAAGGTTGCCGAGGGCGTGGAGATCAACATTACATCGGGCGACACCCAGGTGTATTCGTCTGCGAAGTGCACACCCACTCCTACGAAGAGGACCGAGATTCCTGCGGGTAAGGAAGCCGCCAGCGATGTTGCGTGGGATCGTAAGCTCAATACCTCCGGATGTAATGCGCTGAAGAATACGGCGAAGGGTACATACTGGGTGACGGCTACCGTGAATGGGGTGACCTCGCAGCGAGTGAACTTCCTGTTGAAATAGCGCCCACGGTATTTCCCTGTGGGAATATATAAAAGACGTATAAAAAGAGCCTTTATTTCAATAAAGAGGGTTTTAATGCTTTATTGAAATAAAGGCTCTTTCTATTGGGTAGCTGGTGTTCTTCGGACCGTACCCGGCTAATGTTAGAGGTATTTTTCGAGGCTGCTTTCCGCCATACGGGAGAGCGATTCGCGCACGGTGCGGGCACGATGCTCGCCTATACCATCAACATCACGCAGATCTTCCAGGGATGCGGCCATGAGCGCCTGCAAAGTGCCGAACCGTTCAACGAGGCGTTCGGCAATTGTGTTCGGAATAGTGGCGATGCCGTCAAGCAGGCGGTAGCCGCGCGGCTGCAGGGGAGTGTCGAGCTCGTAATCGCCGAACCCTGCGGCCTGGGCGATCATAGTGAGGTCCACAATATCCATGTCGGTAAGGTCGCGCAGAGCCCGAGTTGCTATGGAGATGCTTTGCGCGGTGGGCCGCGGCAGATAGTCATGCAGAATAACGTCGATACCCGCCATATCGGGGCTGCGGAGCTCTTCGAGCTGAAGCGCCACCAGGCGACCGTTCACACCGAGTTCAAGCACATAGTGACTGACTTCAGAGATAATGCGCCGCACCATCTCCATGCGCTGCAGAGTGATAGCGACATCGCTGAGCGTAACGTGTGATTCGATTTCGAGTGCGGACAGCGTGGAAAGCACCTTGTTGAGGCGCTTCTTATAGCTTTCAAGGGTCTGGATTGCCTGGTTGGCGCGCGCCATCAGGTATTGGGTGTCTTCGACCGTGTACCGGGTGCCGTCCACATACACCGAAATGACGGACATGGATGCGCTAACCGAGATTACCGGGAAACCCGTCTGGATTGCCATGCGTTCGGCGGTGCGGTGGCGGGTTCCGGATTCGTTGGTGTCGATGGTTGCATCCGGCATGAGCTGTACCGCCGCCATGAGCAGGCGGGTGGCGTCGCGGTCACAGATGATCGCGCCGTCCATTTTGGCGAGCTCACGCAGGCGGGTGGCAGAAAATTCGGTGTCGATGGTGAACCCACCGGAGGAGAGTCCCGTGACGGTACGGTCTGAACCGAGCACGATGAGTGCGCCTGTGCGCCCGCGGAGGATGCGTTCTAACCCTTCACGCAGCTCGGTGCCGGGGGCGATCTGCGCAATGGTCTTCAGGAGGAGTTCACTGTAATCTGTCTGCACGGAATATATTGTATCGTTTTAGCCTGTGTCACCGCCTTTTTGCGTACCCCGCCCCGATATTCTCTTCTTCGGCTTTTGACGACCTAGGTGTTTAAAACGTCAGGGCCGCCCGTACAATAAAAACCATGGCTGCACGCACAAAAACCACTAAAGGAACCCCCGCCTACCGCTGTACCGAATGCGGCTGGACCACTGCCAAATGGGTGGGCCGATGCGGTGAATGCCAAACCTGGGGCTCTGTCGAGGAAGCCGCCGGGGGTACCGTGGCGCGCACCCGTGCCGCATCCAGCGTGCAGAAACCGGCGCAGGTGATCGGCGAGGTAGACTCGACCGTCGCCGCCTATATGAGCACCGGAAACCCCGAATTCGACCGGGTGCTCGGTGGGGGACTGGTGCCCGGTGCCGTGATTCTGATGGCTGGCGAACCCGGTGTGGGCAAATCTACCCTGCTGCTGGATGTTGCCGCCACCTTCGCGCGCGGCTACACCCCGCGAACCCCCGCCGCTGAGCGTGCCCGCGCGAAAACCCGCGACGTGCTGTATGTGACCGGTGAGGAATCCGCCGCGCAGGTTAAGCTGCGTGCGGACCGCATCCACGCCGTCGCCGATACCCTGTACTTGACGAGCGAAACCGACCTGGGGACCGCGCTGGCGCATATTGAGCAGGTAGACCCGGCGATGCTGGTGATCGACTCGGTGCAGACCCTTGCTTCCGCGGATGTTGAGGGCAGCGCCGGAGGTGTTACGCAGGTACGCGAGGTTGCCGCATCACTGATTGCCGCCGCGAAAGCGCGCAACATGTGTACCCTGCTGGTGGGGCATGTGACCAAGGAAGGCACGATCGCCGGGCCCCGCCTGCTGGAACACCTGGTCGATGTGGTGTGCCAGTTCGAGGGCGATAAACACTCCAATATTCGCATGCTGCGCGCTATCAAAAACCGATACGGGCCCACCGATGAGGTCGGCTGCTTCGATATGCACGAGGACGGGATCGCGCCCGTGCTCGACCCGTCCGGCATGTTCGTTTCGCGCACACCGCATCCGGTGGCGGGAACCTGCGTGACCGTGACGATGGAGGGGCGCCGCCCGCTTTTGGCCGAAGTCCAGGCGCTCTTGGATCAAGCGGTGGCACCCGCGCCGAGGCGCACGGTGGCGGGGTTGGATTCGGCGCGCATCCAGATGCTTTTGGCGGTTTTGCAGCGCCGTGCCGGGCTGAACGTGGGCAAGCTCGACTGCTATGTTTCCACGGTGGGAGGTGCCAAAATCTCTGAGCCTGCCGCCGATTTGGCGTGTGTGATGGCGCTGGCATCGGCCGCGCAGAATAAGCCGCTGCCGCGTAAACTCGCGGTGTTTGGCGAGGTCGGTCTGGCGGGGGAGGTGCGTGCCGTGCCGGGTATTCGCCAGCGTATCGCCGAGGTCGGCAGGCTGGGGTTCACGCATGTGCTGGTGCCCGCATCCCCAACGGGTGTGGGGCAGGTGCCCGATGGGGTGACCGTGCGCGAGGTCGCCACCTTAGGCGAGGCGCTGAACCTGCTCTTCCCGCAGGATAAATAACTGCCGCACATCGTGACGTAAACCGTGAGCAGATAGTATTTCGGCGAGCAGATAACGGAATGCTATCTGCTCGCCGAAATACTATCTGCTCGCGCAGGCTAGGAGGTTAGCTTTGCACTTTCTCCTCCGTACGTACATGTTTGGGGAGGAAGAGCCCGGCAATAACCGCCGCCACTAGAGCCGCCGCGCCGACAAAAGTGGTCGGGGTAGCGGCATCTGAGAACCCCGAGGGGGTGAGGGTACCGCCAAGCGAGGTGAAGATCGCTGTGAGCGTTGCAACCCCGAGAGCCACCCCGATCTGACGCGCAGTGGCGTTTGTCCCTGAGGCGGTCGCCTGATCCTCAGCGGCCATACCCTGCAGAGTTGCCGTTGCCAAGGGAGCGAAAACGATGCCATTACCGATGCCGGACACCAAGAACGGCGCTACAAGCTGTATGTAGGGGGTATCGGGGTTGAGCAAGGTGCCAACCCAGAAAAGCCCAAGACCTGTGAGGATAAGACCTGTCACGATAATAGGGCGTGTACCGATTTTGGGGGTAAAGATACCGGTGATGGGCGAGATAACAAGAGGCGCGAGAGTCCACGGCATGGTCATCAGTCCGGCTTCGAGCGGACTTGCTCCTTGAACTACCTGCAAGAACTGAATCAGCAGGAAGATAACACCGAAAATACCGAAGCAGAAGATGACACCAACCACGTTCGCTGCACTGAAACTACGGTTCCTGAAGAGGCGCAGCGGAAGCAGAGGCGCGGCGGCGCGTGATTCCCACCAGATGAAGATTGCTATAAGAGCAACGCCCCCGATAAGACCGGTCAGGACCTCTGCGCTTGTCCATCCGGCATCATTCCCGCGCACAATGCTGTAGGTTAAACCGAAAAGACCCACGCCCGCCAGAATAAGACCGAGAAAATCGAGTGGCTGGGGGCGACCGTATGACTCGTCAATGGTGTACCAAATGAGTGCCATGCAGATGACGCTGATAGGTACGTTGAGCCAGAAGATGGAGTGCCAGTTCATGCCTTCAACTACGGCGCCGCCGATGAGGGGGCCGACGGCGATACCTAGCCCCGAGACTCCGCCCCAGATACCAATGGCGGCGGCGCGCATCCTCTCGGGAACGGATGTGCTAATAAGCGCCAACGAGAGGGGTACGATAGCGGATGCGCCAAACCCTTGGATAGCGCGGGCGATAATGAGGGTGTTGATATCGCTACTGACCCCGCACCATGCGGATGCTGCGGTAAAAATAAAGATCCCGCTCAGGAAAATACGACGGCGCCCAAATCGGTCGGCCAGCGCCGAAGACATGAGAATGCAAGACGCAAAGGTCAGCGTGTAAGCGTTTACCGTCCAGGTGAGCTGCTCAATAGATGCGTGCAGATCTGCCCCGATCACGGGAAGTGCATTGGTCACCACGAGATTATCGAGGGAAGCCATGAACATAGGGAAAGAAAGTGCCAGAATAACCAGCCACGCGGGACGGCGTTGTGAAGTTTGGTCCATGTGGAGCTCCGATATGAATTGTAATCAACTGATTACTTAAACGTAAGTTATCAGGTGATAACATGTCAATATGGTTGATCAAGAATCCTCCACCCCCAAACGGCTCCCTGCTGCCGAGCGTCGTGAACAGATGCTAAGCGCCGCCAGCATCGTCTTCGGTGAGCGCGGCTACGCCGGAACTACCACGGATGCCATCGCCAAGGAAGCCGGGGTTAGCCAAGCGTATATTGTGCGCACCTTTGGCTCAAAAGAGAGTCTCTTCGTAGAAGCCGCAACCCGTTCGGTCGATAAGACTATTGAGGTTTTTCGGGCCGCGGCGCGAGACAACGATGACCTCACAACCCTGCCCAGGCATCTTGGGCACGCCTATGTGGAACTTGTCGCTGACCGGGGCATTCTGTTGACTATGATGCATCTCTTCACGATGGGGCATCATGAACGCTTCGGAAAACTTGCCCGCGAAGAGTTCGCGCGTATCTACCGGGTTCTGCATCATGAACTGGGGCTTACGGCACAGAAAACCGAGAAGATTCTAGCCAGGGGCATGCTCATTAACGCGATTTTGGGCATGCGACTCACAGACGTCATAGATACCGACCCGGACGTGGAAGAACTGCTGTCCTGTACCTTTGCGGATGAAGCCCACATCGTAGCGGATCTAATTTCCGGGTATGAACCGCTGCCTCCTGCGGCACGGGGACGCACATCATCATAAAACGTGTCTCATATGCGTGAGCAGATAGTATTTCGGCGAGCAGATAGCAATTCGTTATCTGCTCGCCGAAATACTATCTGCTCACGGGTCCTACGGTAGGGTCTTACGGGCGGATTCCACAGGGATTAGGTGCACACCATCAGCCACACGATACGAACAGGAAAGACCTACCCCAGCTCCTCTTCGAGGTCTTCATCGCGCAGCATGATATTAACGGTGCGGGTGCGCAAATCCTCTTCCTGAGCCCCCGCAACATCAGCCTGCACAATCGGAATCTCGGAGGTACGCGGCGCATGCTCCGTCACGGCCTCGCCCAGCGGTACCAGCGTGGCGACTGCATCCTCATGATCCATACCAGTAGCCTCTAACATATCCACGGTTATAAGCCTCAGCATAAGCACCAACGACTCGCCCTCGAAGGTCTCTACCCCCAGATGCTTCGGCTCCAGGGTCTCGGCGAGAGAAATCAGGCGCTCGCGGGCAACTTCCATATAGTGTTCACGCTCATGCTCGGTACTGGAATACATGCCCAGTCCCGTACTCTGGGTGGCAAGCGCCAGTTCTTCGAGCGCCGCCGAAAGCGTTTCAAGAGCTTTCGGGCGCAGCTGCACATGCGCAATCGTGGATGCCATGCGCCGGTTAAACACGCGGGTATTACGAATCGCCAAATCGATAGCCCCGAGAGTCTGCGCCAGTCGATCAAGTTCGATTCGAGTCTTCTTGCCCGCCCACGAAAGCTGCGCCATACCGCGCGCCGTCACCAAATCGTTCTTACTCGCCTCATACAGTGGCTGAAGTTTACGCGAATCCTGCAGGCTCTGATACGCCTGATCGTAGTTGTACCGGCGAATCGCCTTCGCAGCCAGAAAGAAGACATCCGAGAAAGCGCTCATAAGAGCCTCGGCACGCTGACGTGACCCATTTCGCGGATCTTTAGGCATCAAAAACATCATGAGAAACGCCGCAACACCACCGATCACGCCGTCAAGGCTGCGGGTAAACGGCAGATCCGAGGTCGGCGGCAGCAGAATCACCAGGCAGGCCTGAAAACTGAGCTGAATCGTAAAAATAATGCCGTTATCCAAGAACCTGGCCAGAAGTACCGAAATAAACAGGGCAAGTGTGGCCTGCCAGATGCCGCGCCCGAGCATCTGCAAAAACAGATCGCCAATCAGAATACCCAGGCTCACCCCGAACGAAACCTCTAGGATGCGCCGCGAATGGGTAGAGCCGCTCACGTATCCGAGTGACACCAGCGCCGCGACCGCCGCGAAAATAGGTTCCTCATGCCCCAGCACCCGCTCCGCAAAAAGATACGCCCCCATCGAGGCGATCGTGATCTGAATAGACTGAAAAAATCCCGCCCGAACGCGGTGAGCCCCGGCGCGGACATAGTTTAAGAATTGTTCCTTCATGGATGCGTGTGCCATAGTGTCTAGTCTACCCGCCCTGAAATTGTGCCGCCGCGGGTCTTTTGCGCCCTTGGATGATATGCATCAAAAGGCTCCTCATTCGAAACAAAGCGGGATCTCTGATGTTTGGCAAGGCTCTTTTTTAAAAGAGGTTAGGGGCGGTAAGGCTACCGGAACCGGCTACCGATATGCCGCATCGCCTGCACCTGCCGACTGGTACGATGCGCCGCCCGCACCATCCGCGAACGCTTCAACGCCTGCAGCTCATCCTCGGCACGCTCAAACTCACCCCGCATATGCGCCTCCCACGAGTGCATGCGATCTGAAAGCGCCCACTCGGTACCCTCGGCCAGGGAAGTCTTCAGCAAAAGCTCGCGCACCGCATTGTTAATCGCCTCTAGGGACGGCTCTAAGGCGGGAATCGCCGCAGCTGCAGAAATACTCTCCGGCATATGCGCCTGCTTCTCCCCGCGCACAGAGGCCGCAAGATACTTCCGCCACGCGTGAAGCAGCGCGGTCACCACCTCATGCCGCGCCCGCAGCTCTTGGCGTTGCCCCCTGCTGAGCGAGAGCGCAGACGCAATGAGCTTCTCGGGAATGTCGGTGCCGAGCATATGAAGCGGAGTCATAAAATTCTGCATCCCGTAATGCCCCATAACCCCGCAAATCCGCATCTCAGTAAACGCATCGGGCACCAGCGCAACCGCTGGAATACCGGCACTAAGGCTAAAAACCGCGGGATGGTAACGGTCGGTAATATTCAACGCGGCACCCTGATGGATGCGCACCGTCGCATCCGCGTGCAGAATCGGTATCACCGTCGCAGGGGATGTCATGGATGCGGCAACCAGTTCATGCGCCTTATAGTCACCGGTGCGCCCGCCCTCCGACGCCGGGTCGCCCATATGCCCCAGGAAGACCGCCGCCAGCCCATACTCGGAGTAAATCTTGTCTAATAAAGCGGCTAGTTCATGTATTTTGTTCCCCGAAACCTCGTGCACCGTCACGCACACATAGTGCTCGGGAAGCTCAGGAACCTCAACCCGCGCATCCGCATAGTCGAGCGTCATCTCCGGGGTATGCGCCCGGTAGTCGCTGGCATCATCCACACCCGCAAGTGCCTTAAGATCGTGCTCGCGGCACCACTCGTAGGAGCTGCGCTCGCGCACCGCCACCAAGGCTGCCGAACGCAGCATACGCAGCAGAACTTCTTCATCGCGCGGGGACAGCACGGGACCAATCGACTGCCCGGAAACAAAGACCGGAATCTTCGCATACTGCGCCACCAATGCGATAGCGGCGCGCTCATACAGCAGCCAGCCGTAGCGCGAATTCAGGTTGCCGCCGCCGGAGATGACAACCGCATCCACCGATTGAATACCCTCTACAAAATCGCGGATATGCTGCGCCGACGGGCAAAAGTCGGGCAGATCCGGCATAACGCCGCTCACCAGAAACTCTTCGAGGCGTTCCAACGTGATCTCGCGCTCGGCAGGCGCCCACGGGAACAGTAAAAACGGCATATATTCGTATGCAGACGAACCCCGAGCCCCCAGATAACGCCTGCTCTGATCGGCGTCGCGGGTTGCTAAGATAACCTGCATTCCTGCATCCGCCAGGTATTCGGCGGTGCTGATCGTCATGGCCTCGTCCCCCACATGGTAGACGGGCTGACCAATATCGCCGACAACAAGAACACGAGTCATATGCGTACCTATTTGCTTGATGAATCTTTAGGCGAAAAAATGGCACGCAAACGCGAAAGTTTGCCACTCCACGACATTGCCCGCTCCATGCGGTGCAGCCGCTCGCACTGTTCCTGCTGCATATTTTCGAGACGTTCCAAACGCTCCTGAACGTCTTGAAGCGCCTCCAGGGTTTCCAATAAACGGCCGTCAAGTTCGTTCGTCAGGTGTGCCTGGTAGAGGTAGGGCCCAATATGCGCCCCGGCGGCAAGGTCTTCACGGATCGCGTTAGCGCGCACCTGCGCATCAAAAATACGATGCTGCTGCTCGTGACTTACGCTGTTGGCGGCAGAACCCGTCGCATCGGGGCGTTTACACCAGTACGCCAGCGGGTCGTCCAGGAGCTGGACTTCACCGGCCATGGCGGCGCGCATATTGAATTCCCAGTCGCCCACCACGGGAAGTTCCTCATCAAAATACCCCACCTTCTCGTGCAGGGTGCGGCGATACAGCACGCCGATAGGAACCGCGCGGTTGGTGCGGAATAGGAACTGCAGCCCCATGGCGGGCAGATCCTCGTGAAAGGTGCATTCGTTCAGAACAATAAAACCGTCCTCGGTTTGCCGCTCAAAACGCTCAATAATCCGTACCACGCACATATCGGCACCGGTCTCATCAAGGGTTGCGACGGTACGTTCCAGGAATTGGGGATCCCACAGGTCATCATCGTCGTGAATGGCGATATAGGTAGACTCACTGGAGCGCACGCCCAGGTTAGAGGCCGCTTCCATATTGCCGCCCGCAGCATGAAGAAGAACGGTCTGCGCCGCAACCGGGCTGCGGTCAATAATCTGCTGCGATTCTTCCTGATTTCCGCCGTCATCGACCACGTATACGGTGTATTGCGTATACCGTTGCTCGGCGATGTTCTGCAGGGCACGTGCGAGAAAGACCGGGCGATCTTTCGTGCGTACAATGACGGCGACAGAGGAAAACAAAGCTCTCCAAGGAATATATAAGGCCTGCGCATAAGGCACGTAGGGCGGAAATATATAGGGTTGTCTAGAATTCTACGGAGTTGCGCGGGAATAAGCGAGCATTCCAGCCCACATTAGGGGGAAAAATTCTACCCAAATATGCCATCAAGAGCCATCATGAGGGCGATCGCACACAAAAAACATGCCGGAAGCGTGACAAACCAGGTCAGCATAATGTTCGCAACGATCTTCGGCTTCACCGAGTTGAACCGCTGATTCACCCCAGCCCCCAGTGCGGATGCGGTCGCTAGGTGCGAAGACGAGAACGGCAGCTGCAGCAGGAAGTACCCGAGCGCCTGCATAAGAGCCGTGGTGCCCTGAGCTACCGCGCCGCGCATTGGATCTAAGCGCACCATACGGTAGGCGAAGGTGTAGCCGATGCGCCGCCCACCCGTGAGCGTGCCCGCCGCCAGAGCCAGCGCAATAGTGAGCACATGCCAGGGGAGGAGGTCCCGCGTGGGAAGCGGAAAAACCGCACCCAGCACGTGCAGCACCAACAGGTACAGGTACCCGGTCTGCATACCGTGCAGAAGCGAAATTGCGGATGCCGACACCGCCAACACCTCACGCGAGTGCCGGTTCACACTGCTGGGCGAAGAGCGGATCGCTAAGCGATAAAACGGGATCACCAAAAGCCAAGAAAGAAGAAAAATCAGGGGCGGCAGGTAGAGGAGCGGCAGCAGAGTGGCATCGAAAATCGCGGGGATAAACCGTGAACCTTCGCCATCGACCCGGGCATACCACGCCACCCCGGCCAGGGCGCCGATGAGGGCATGCGTTGAGGAGGCTGGCATGCGTAAGGCCCACGTTGCCACACCCCATAAGGCGGCGGTAATAAGCGCGGCGGTCAGCCCCGGAAGGCCCAAATGCCCGCTGGGAACGGCAATCCAGGGCACACTCATATCGGTAATCAGCAGATACGCCGCAAACACCCCGATTCCGTTGAATAGCGCGGCGGTAATCAGGGCCGCGGTATCGCCCATCGTGCGGGTGCGTACCGGCACCGCGATCGCGTTGGAGGCATCGTGCATGCCGGTCACAAAAATCGCGGAAAGAAACGCGCCCACACACAGAATACTGAGCAGAACCACTAGGACTCCTGCACGATAATACGCCCGATCTCAGAGGACACGCCGCGCATCGCATTCGCCGCCTCAACCAGTTGGGCAATGAACTTGGTGTACCGGCGGTAGCGTTCCATCGGGAAGCGTTCGGCGAGTTCTGCATCGTATTCTTCGGCGGTGCGAACGGCCTGGCGCGAGATACGCAGCATATCCATCCAGTAGTTATCCAGGCCCTTAATATCGGCGAGCTTGGGAATTACCGCCTCGGTCAGCACCGCCTGCCGCTGAATAATGTCGAGTATCGCGGTGATATGCGGGGCAAAACCGTCAATTTTGTGCAGATAAAGGATGTGCGCGGCACTTGTGAGCTTTTCGACCGCGTTCGTGAGTTTGCGGGCCAGCGTGTAGAGGTCTTCGCGGGGTACCGGGGTGGCAAATGAGCTTCGCACGGTGGTGAGGGTCATGAAGAACAGGTCGGTTGAGTTCGCTTCGTGCACCAGCATGCGGTCGAAGAGCTCGGGGTATTCGGAGGTAGATGAGCCAACCATTTCGGAGAGGAGCGCCGCTGCCTCCGCCACCTGCACCGAGATTTGTGCAAGCGAGGTGAGTGAGCTGTTGGCTTGTGGAAAGATGCGGTGCAACATAGTTACAGTCTAACGCGGGTGTGCTTAGGGCGCGCGGGTCTGATGCTTCCCGCGCGGCGGCTTGAGAATACAACAGCGGGAAGGCTACATGATAACCTTCCCGCTGTGAACGTTAGCGATGTCGGGCTGGGAGCGCCTCTCGGCGGAAGGCCGCTCGAAGCGGCAAATGATTTGGAGCCCGGGGCTACCTATTAGCAACCCGACATCTTGTCTTAAATTATCCGCCCGCGCCGAGCCTCCGTCAAGGTACATGAGCTCTAAGCAGAACACCCGGCATCAGTTCCGAATCCTGTATTTTCCCGGGATTTGATAGCGCGCGAGTACCGTGCGGGGCTACAATGCTTCGAGTCCGCCGCTTGCCCGCCAGTGCGCGGCGGTCGCCTCCAAATCCTCGGCGATTTTCACGAGCTTTCGGTATTGTTCGGGCACGCGGAACATGCGTTCAATGCCTTCGCGGCGAACCTCATGACTGGGCGGATGCACTCCCTGCGGGTTACCGGACAGTCGGCTAATATCTGCACGCTCATAGTTGAGACGCAGCCCCAGTGCCACCACACGCGCGAACGCCGCAAAACGTTCGAGAGCTATATCAATATCGCCGCTGTAGAGCCCGGCCAGAATTTTGTCCGCCGTTTTGACGACCTCGGAGGCGCCCGGTGGGTCTGGCACCCCCGCCAGCAGATGCGAACGGTAATCGGCACCCATACCGGTAGAGAACGCTTGTGCGGTGGCCTTTGGGTAGCGTCGTACCATGTCGCGCAGGGAATACATGCGCCATAGCGCCCCGGGGAGGGAACGCGCGGGTGAATGAGACCAGAGCTGCGCAAGCGCCTCAATACCGTATTCGTCAGTGAAGTCTATGAGTCGGGCGGCAACCTCCGGGTCAGAATTTTGGCGTCCGCGCTCCAGCAGAATACGAGCAGACGTATGCGCCGCCTCATCACGGGCGGCGGGATCTTCACCGCCAACGCGACGCTCAAACTTTTCGCTGGGCTGAGATACTGGGCGATGATGTGCACGATGAGCCATAGGTGTTTAGTGTAACGGGCAGGGCACGAGTTTTTCGAAGGATTCAGCCGGACGAAAATCATATCTGCGAAGGCGACTCGTGACGGATTTGTAGTGTATAGTAGATGATGTCTTCGCGTTCACGCGGGACGGCGCGCCTTTAGCTCAGTTGGTAGAGCTACGGACTTTTAATCCGCAGGTCGTGGGTTCGAGCCCCACAGGGCGCACTCTTCACCAGAAATAATCTGGTACGTCGCTCCGTTCGGTACAAAGCCGATCGGGGCGATTTTTCGTTTAATCCTCCCCTGTCCCTCAATATATGAAGGCTCAGGAACCTGTGCAGAGACAATGTTGTCTCCAAGAAGATCACCTATTATCCACCGCGACAAGCGTCATTAGAAAAATCAATACCTTTCCTGGCAGCTGCTTCTCTACTTGAAAACCTTCTAAAAAGTGTTATATATTACTTTTAGAGAGAAGATTAGAAGTTGTATTGACGAAGGTGTCCTGTTAAGCTTATGTGTGGAGGAGTCAAGCCGACTCTCCTCCCTGGAGGTTCTGGATAGAACCTGAGATAAGGGAAAGTATAAAAAGAGAAGGCAATAATCATGTCTAATACGGTTCATAGTTCAGAAGACCTCTCGGTCATTCTCAAGGTTGAGAGTCCTGAAACTCGTGTTTTCAATAATATTCGGAGGATTACGGGATTTGTAAAAGTTCGTGGGTTGATTGATTTGATCACAGTGTTGAATCTTGATGCTAATCCACGAAGTGCAAAAAAATCTCAGGTTACTACCGAGATTATTGAGACCATCCGGGAAACACCAGAGCTATACCCATTCAAGTCAAAAGGTATTCTTATTGGCGCTTCTGAGTACGATGATTTTAATCGTAATCGGTTCCATCTTTTGTTCCATAATCTTAAGCTTGAGGGAATTCTTGATGGAGGGCATAATACATTAGCCATTGCTCTTTACTTGCTTGAAGAAGCAATTTTACTCAGTAGTAATCCTGAAAAAATCGAGAAGAATCAGAAGGAGCTTAGGAAAGTAAAGACATGGGACCAAATGAAGAAGTTCTGGAAGAAAATGGAACGCTCTATAAATCTTCTTAAAAATAGTGAATCAGAATCCCATGATGCTTTAGTTCCTGTTGAAATTTTGGTACCAGGGGCGAAAACAGAAGAAAGTATCCATGATTTCCTTTCAAGTATTCTACTTATCTGTGCAGCTCGGAATAATAACGTTCAGTTGAAAGCTGAAACATTAGCTAATCAGGATGGAATTTTTGATGATCTAAAAAATACTCTTGAACAACAGGTTCCAGATGTATATAAAAATATTTCTTGGAAAACCAACCAGCCAGGAGATATTGACCTGCGTTTCCTCATTTCTTTAGTGTGGATTACTCTGGGCGTGGCCCTCGAAGAGCTTAATAAGAGTGATGTGATAAAGAATATTAAACCACTTCCAGGAACGACTGCTTATAGTTCTAAGAGCGAGGCAGTCAGGCGTTATAAAGATTTAATATCTTCTAATGGAATATCTCATAAGGAGACTGGAGGAGATACTAACACTTGGGTAGTAGATAATCCTCAGGTTAAATCAGCATTGAAAATGGTGCCTAAGGTTCTTGAAGTGTATGATTACGTTTACGAAAATTTTCAGGATTCATACAACATGAATGATGGAAAATTTGGTCGTATTGAAGTTGTAAAGAACGAATCAAAACAACGGCGAAACTTCAAAACACCTTTCGGTCGTAAGGATATCGAAGGTCCTGAAAAAATGGTTCCGCCAGCAGGTTACATGATGCCTGTTATTTACGGTCTTCGTAACTTAGTAAAAGTGAACGAAGAACAAGGAACATTGGAATGGGCTTTTGATCCCATGGAGTTCTATGGGGAACCGTCTAATCTAGCCAAAATTATTGGAAGTATTATGAGCAATATGCGTGATGTAGGATTCGACCCACAACGTATCGGTAAGGGAGATAGTCCTTATATTCAAATTGCGAATACAGTTAAAACAATGCGACTAGAACGCGAGCAGAAACAAAGTGGTCGTGAAGCTGAGGAAAAAATTGCTAGGCTTAAGAAGTTACTTGAGGAGAGTGGTGTAGATGTGGATCTTTCATAATTAGTTAACTGAGGGATCTTGGAAGAACCTTTGCCACAGGGCGCACATAGCAAAGCCCGTCGCATCCGGTATAGCTGTCGGATGCGGCGGGCTTTTTCTCTGCCCTCCCACCCCTCTCGTGTAAAAGAAGCGTTTATGTGATTAAAACGCACTTTTCACTGTTTGATTCATTTTTATGTCGGGGAGTGCAGCACCCGGTCTAGGCATAGAGATTCCTTATCCATTGACACCATGTGGTGACGGTAGAAGCGCGGCTTTCGACGGTATAGCCAGACAGATCAGAGCGATGCCTGTGCATACTTAATTTCTTGGACGATGTGCTTCAGTTCAGCGTATGGAACTGGCGTGCTTAGGTAACAACCGCGAAAAACGGGGTAGTTAATATTTTTTCAATAATTTTTAGATGTTTATCTTTACCAGTTATTGAAACTGAAAATATCTTTGCCATCCTGAATTTAACTCAAATCTGCTTGTGAGAAGCAGAGCTATATTTTTCTGTAAAAACTTAATGGAGAAATTTTTTATAAAATCTTGGCTAAATAACTTCGAATATTTCTATATCAACGTAAAAAATTCGTTCTCAGAATAATTATTGTGATGATTCCTCGATATCTCTTGTATCTCGGTCCTGAATTATGTTTAGGGTTGAATTGTTCATGTCACCGATGAATGGAGTTTATGATGGCTTTTCGCTATTCTCGTTCGGCTATGACCGGAGCTGCTATTTTCACCCTTGCGGGTGTGACGGTTCTTCCGCTTGCGCAGGCAAATGCAGCGCCTGCAAGTCCTCAGGATGAGGCTCGTTCTGGGTCCACTCAGGGCCAGCCAAATTCTGCAGCACAGAACGGTCAGGATCAGGGTCAGCAGCAGGGCGCCAATGCTAACGGTCAGGGCCAGCAGGGTGCCAATGCTGATGCTCAGGGTCAGCAGGGTGCTAACGCCAGTGGCCAGAAGCAGGATGGTGCAACCCAAGATCAACAGCAGAGCGCTAATGCCGGCGGTCAGGGTCAGCAGCAGACCCAGGGCGGTGCGACACAGGATCCTTCGCAGGCTGCATCCGGCGGTGAACAGCAGCAGGGCCAGCCTAGTGCATCTCAGGATAAGCAGGGTACTAATGCCAGCGGTCAGGGTCAGCAGGCTCCTCAGAGTCGGGGTGCAAGCTCCGCATCCCAGAGTGGTCAAGGACAGCAGCAGGGCCAGCCTAGTGCATCTCAGGATCAGCAGGGTGCTAATGCCGGCGGTCAGGGTCAGCAGGCTCAGGGTGCATCCGCTTCCCAGAGCAGCTCAAACTCGAATTCTGCGTCACAGAATAATCAGAGCCGTCATAGCCAGCCCTCCGCACCCGCGAAGCAGAGCTCCGGCTATGCTACAATCACCTCTGTCGATGGATTCATTGACCCGCAGAAGACTAATAACTCTCTGTCTGTAGGGATTACCGGGGTCGATAATACCCACCGTATAATATCCGACCTGCGTGTTCAGGAGCTCGACGAGTTCGGGAACATCGTTAATGATGACGTTAACACCGTCGGCGGCGCGTCTAGCAATGATTCGGAGGGGAACCTCGGGATATCCGTGGTTGTTGATGGTACTAAGATTAACCCGAACCACCAGTACCGGCTTTACCTGGACGTGTTTGATCAGGATACCTTAACGAGGAGTTACGCGTACTACCCCGTCGTGGTCTGGAACCGTAGCTACATTCCGGTTGTTCCTCTGTCGGCAGCACAGTAGTTAATACACCGTATTATCTTTTGCATTTTGTTTAGTGTATTAGATTTCTGAAAAATAAAATATATTTTCGGCTCAAGGGTCTTCGGGGGCATGTTTTAGTGATATGCATGCTGTTGAAGACCCTTTGAGTTGCGCTGGCACATTAGCGGGCATATTTGCCATAAATAAATATCAAGAACTAATGTTAAAAATTCTATACTTAAATCTAGTAATATATTACATTTATCAGTATTCCATTCACTGATGAATGAAATACATTGAACTTTTCAGAGCTATTAACCCGCTATAGCCTATATCGGTGTAAAAAAGTTCGTTCTCAGAATAATTATTGTGATGATTCCTCGATATCTCTTGTGTCTCGGTCCTCAATTATGTTTAGGGTTGAATTGTTCATGTCACCGATGAATGGAGTTTATGATGGCTTTTCGCTATTCTCGTTCGGCTATGACCGGAGCTGCTATTTTCACCCTTGCGGGTGTGACGGTTCTTCCGCTTGCGCAGGCAAACGCAGCGCCTGCAAGCCCTCAGAGTGAAGGCGCAAGCTCTGCATCCCAGAATGCACAGGGGCAACAGCAGAGTACTAATGGTCAAGGTCAGCAGGCTCAGGGTGGTGCTACGCAGGTTGCATCTGACGGCTCATCTCAGAGCCAGCAGCAAGGCGCTAACGCTTCTCAGAACGACTCGAATTCTGCATCGCAAAATGGTCAGAGGCAGGTAAGCCAGCCTAGTGCTCCTGTAGAGAGCATCTTTGTTGTGATCGACTCTGTTGACGGATTCATTGACCCGCAGAAAACTGACAATGCTCTGAATGTTCGAGGTGTCTGGTACGATAATAACCCCAGTTTTAATTACTCTCTGACTGTTCAGGAGCTTGATGAGTTCGGGAACGTCGTTGATGATGACGTTAGCACCACTGTAGGCGGGTCTAGCATTAGTAGTGATGGACACTTTGACCTGCATGTGAACGTTGATGGCACTAAGATTAACCCGAGCCACAAGTACCAGGTTCACCTTACTGCATACGATCAGGGCGACATGACGACGAGTGAGGATTCCTATCCCGTCGTGGTCTGGAACCATACCCATATCCCGGTTTTTCCTCTGTTAGCAGCACGGTAACTAGTGTACCTTTAGCATGGTATTACCTTTTGCATTTTATTTAATGCATTAGATTTCTGAAAATAAAATATATTTTCGGCTCAAGGGTCTTCGGGGGCATGTTTTAGCAATAGGCATGCTGTCGAAGACCCTTGAGTCATGTTGGTATACCTGCCATAAAAATAAATATCAAGAAATAATGTAAAAAACGCTAGAAATAAACCTAACTATGTAAGTCATGTATCAGTCTCATAACCGGTAGAGCTCGAAACCCATCGGGTATTTCACAACCGCTCACGAGGTTAAATCTGTTGCAGATAGACCCGATCGGGTCGAGTAACAGAGCCTTTATTCCAGTCCTGCTTTATCCAGACCCATCATTTTGTCAACACTTCCGGGAACGGCGGCGTATGCCACGCCCAGACGATTCCAAGCATTAATAGCGGTGATCACGAAGGTGAGCTCTGCCAGCTCTTTGTCATCAAAGTATTGGCGAACCTCCTGATAATCTGCATCGGTCACATGTCCGCCATCCAGGCGAGTTAGTTTTTCGGCCCACTCCAAGGCTGCACGTTCCTTCTCATTAAAGAGATTGGACTCCCGCCAAACCGGCACATGGTACAGCCGCAGCTCCCGCTCACCGTTGAGTTTGGCCTCCTTGGCGTGCATATCGGTGCAGAAAGCACATCCGTTAATCTGTGAGACGCGCAATTTGACGAGCTCTTTGAGGGCGGTTTCCAGGGTGAGAGTACCTTCTAACGCCATCAT
Source organism: Rothia dentocariosa ATCC 17931 (assembly GCF_000164695.2). Taxonomy (NCBI): domain Bacteria; kingdom Bacillati; phylum Actinomycetota; class Actinomycetes; order Micrococcales; family Micrococcaceae; genus Rothia; species Rothia dentocariosa. The sequence continues at coordinate 739,128 of NC_014643.1, read as the reverse complement.
TGCCTTGTAGGACTCGGGGACGAGTTCGGGGTAGTTCGCGCGCATCATGTACTCCTTCCATCAGGTTTAGTTCCGTAGTAGGCGACTATACGCGGGGCATAAGACCGGTTCAAGCGTTTGTGTAATTACAATCGTGAAGTCTATCGGGCGGCTTAAATAACCGCCCATTGCACGATAACTCACCGAATAGAAAACTAGGCTAAACCGAAAGTATCACCCATTCCGCAGCAGATGCAGTACGGCCTGCACGCGGCGGGCGTTGCTGTTCGTATCGGGTAGGTCGAGCTTCGCGAAAAGGGTGTTAATGTGCTTCGCCACGGTCTTTTCCGCCACGAACAGCTTCTCAGCAATATCGCTGTTTGACAGACCCTCCGCCATGAGGGTCAGCACCTCAAGCTCGCGGGAAGTCAGCCTCTCCAAGCGCTGCTGCACCGCCCGATGCTCCATTAGCTCCTTGAGGGTCTCCGGGTCTACCACCACGCCACCTGCGGCAACCGCCTTGACCGAGCGCACAAACCCGGCATCGTCAAACACCCTATCTTTCAGCAGGTAGCCGGTGCCCAAACCGCCGTCCATATGCAGCTCATCCACATACAGGCGCTCTACATACTGCGAAAGAATCAGCACCGGCTGCCCCGGAATCTGCTTGCGAATCTGAACCGCCGCGCGCAAACCCTCATCCGTGAAGGTCGGCGGCATGCGAATGTCGATCAGCGCAACATCCGGGCGGTGGGTGAGCACCGCATCCGTGAGCGACGGCCCATCATCCACGGCGGCAACAACCTCAAAACCGTGGCGGGTAAACAGGTTCTCAAGCCCCTGCCGGAGCAAAAACTGGTCTTCGGCTATGACGATGCGCATCCGCCCTCCGATACAACATTGCGGAAAAAGGTGGTGCCAGCACCCATGACGGAGCCAGCTCTTCGGTGACACTATTAATTATATGGAAACGCAACCACACCACCACGGATTACCGACAGGAGGCGGCACGATGCCCACCGAAAACGTTGCCGAACCGATCCTGCGGATGTACACAGACCCGCAGTCGAGTTCCGCGCCCCAACCCAGCTCCAAACCTCAGCCCGGTTCCGCGCCCGCACGCCCGGAGTCAGTCAACCCGGATTCAATCAGCTCACGACCTTCCTATCTCAAACCGCTGAGCACCCAGACATCTGGGCGGGACTACAATCCGCCCGGGCGCGGGCAAACTATTCTTCTCATGGCGGGTATTTTCATTCGTGCCATCTATGAGGTCTATGTTTTTGCTCTTTTCTGCGTCGTCATCAGCCTGTGCCTGGTGGGGATTGGCTTCCTGATCCTGCCGTTCATGCTGAACTGGATGAAATTCAATGCAGAGGCAGAGCGCAATACCGCACGCCACCGTGCCGGAGTCGAGGTGATCGGCGGGTACAAACCCGTAGAAGGCGGTAAATACTCGATCAACCCCCGCAAAAGCCTCGCCCGGCTGGGCGATAGTCTGGTGCTGCGCGATATTCTCTGGCACTTTGTAAATGTCTTTGTGGGTACATTCCTTGGGATTTTACCAATCTTGCTATTCCTCAGCGGTGTGTGGGGTGTTGCGCTCATGATGGGGCAGCATTATTTCGCCCCTTTGTTTGACGTTGATCCCGGCGGACCACACTACATGTTCCTTGATATGACCACCCCCAATGCGTACTGGTATGCCGGAATCATGGGTATTATCCAGATCCCGTTGGCGTTCATCATCGCCCGACCTCTGCTGAAGGCCTACGGCTACTGGGTTCAGCCTGTGCTGGGGCGCCCCTCCGAACTGGTGCTGCGTGAGCGTATCAGCCACCTGACCGACACCCGCAACGATGCCCTGGATTTTCAGCAGGACGAAATCTCACGCATCGAACGTGACCTTCACGACGGGGTTCAGGCGCACCTGGTCTCTATGGGCATGACACTCAACGAGGTTGCCGCACTCATGAAAGAAGACCCCGAACGCGCCCAGCAGATGCTTTCCCAAGCGCAGAACAGCTCGGTGACGGCCCTGCAGGAGCTGCGCGGCCTGGTGCGGGGTATTCGCCCGCCGCTGCTGGCGGACCGCGGGCTGAATGAGGCAGTGCGCTCGCTGTGCGCCAGCACCTCGGTACCGACTACATTTACGAGCACGCTGACCGGGCGCCTGCCCGAACCGCTGGAGACCGCGCTGTACTTCGCGGCGGCGGAGTTGGTGACGAACGCCGTCAAACACGCGAACGCCCAAAATATTACCGTGAGTATCACGCAGGGTAAATCGCTCATTATGTTGGAAGTGCAAGATGACGGCACCGGTGGTATCCCACAGGATGCGCTGGGCAGCAAAGCATCCGGCGGCTTGGAAGGCGTTCGCCGCAGGCTCGCCACCTTCGATGGGGAAATGTTCGTCAGCAGCCCCGCGGAAGGACCAACGTCGGTGCGAACGATCGTGCCGTATGCCGCACCTACGGCGGAGCAAAATTCGTGAGTGCTGTCTTCAGGCACAACCGCTAACCACCGCGATAAGCGCATGCTATAAGGCTTACCCACCCGGGCGGACTCCTCCTCCACGCCCGGGTGGGTATTTTACGCCCGCCAATGACACGCGGCCCAACACCACATTTTCGTGCCCCATAAGGCATGAAGAAATACCCGTCAATGCCCTAGAATATATGCGGTACCGGGGCAAAGATACACCCCGGCGATGTTTCAGCCCCTAAGGAGCCCGCGCCCATGAGCACCATCAAAAACCCGGACGTTATCACTATCCTGGCAACCGGCGGAACTATCGATAAGTTCTACTCGGTGGCGGGCACCCTCGATATTGGCAAGCCTGCCGCGCACGATGTGCTGTCGAGAGTGCTCACCGATATTCGTTTTGATATTCGTGCGCTCATCGGCAAAGACAGCCTGGATATGACCGACGAAGACCGTGCCGAACTCGTTGCCGCCCTCAACGCGATTGAACACGACCAGGTTCTCATCACCCACGGGACCGACACGATGAGCGAATCCGCCCGATACATCGCCGAGCACGCCGAGCTGGGGTCAAAGGTTGTGGTGCTGACCGGTGCCATGCAGCCAGCGGTCATGGCGCATTCGGATGCGGGGTTCAACCTGGGGGCTGCGATTTCCGCGCTTAACCTGCTGGAACCGGGCGTTTACATCAGCATGAGCGGCCGAATTTTCCCGGCGCACACCGTGCGTAAGGATCGTACCCGCGGGATTTTCGAGGGATAAACTCTGAAATTTTTGCTGCGTTCTGCAAGCTCTTGGTGACGCTTCAGTAAATAGGGCGTAAATTTCAGCGTTATCTCAGTTTCATCTCGTACCGTAGTATTGAGTGCTTTCTCGATGGCGCCTCCGGCAGTGCTTCACAATGCCAGCGGCAGACAGGGTACCTATGAGCGAACAATATAACCCGGGTTTTTGGGATCAGGCTTGTTCCACGCCGCCACCCGTGCGGCGCCTGTATCTTGTCCGCATGCTTTTCCTCGTGGTGCCTGCACTGACGCTGGTGTATTTTTTCGAGGCTATCGGGCTTGACCCCATCGGCGCGGTTCCCCTCATGTACCTGTCTTTGCACGGCTGGTTTGCGGTCGCGTATGCGCGCAATAAATCTATGGGTCTCGTCATGGTGGGAAACCTGCTCAGCGCCTTGGCGGCATCCGTTATAACCGGATTTTTCGCCTATATTTTGGTGTTTATTCACGGGCCAAGAACCCTGTGGAAACTCCTGGGAGGCTCGTACCCCATTCTGACCATTTGGATTATGGCGTCCTTCGTGATCGAGATTTTATGCTCCCTCATATTCGTCTTCCTGATCTTCCGCAGGTTCCCCTCCCGTGCCGAACGTGAAGCCCAAGAGACTCGCGATCTGTCACAAGAATCTTCCCCGCCTGAAGACCAGGCAGTCAACGACCATACGCTGACTAAGGCCGAAGCACAGAGCACCCACCGCACAGACTCGGATATACCATAATGAGTTCCTGAGCTTATCCGCTCCCCAACGTGCCATGATTGCAGCCGTTACTCCTTGCAAGCGTGGTAGTGTATGACATAACCCAACGTTGGTGTAGCGAGGCACCCGCGCGCCGGGCTACACAGAAATTACCGGTAATGAGGATGTATATATGAGCACAGACCCCATGAAAAACGATAATTCTTCCCGTCAGTCTGAGGAACCTAGAACTGCGCCGCAGGAATCTTCGGCGACGTCGCCTGTAGATGAGCATTCGGGGGACAGCACCGCACATAAAACCGATGGAACCGGCGGCGCATCGCAGCACGAACATAGCGGTCACGCCGCAAAGTCGGCTCCTTTATCCGAGGATAAACAAAATCCCAACAACTCCGGCAACACCCAGAACCAGCAGACTCCTCCGTCAGCACCAGGGTATGTCGGGTTGCAACCGGGCTATCCTGCGCCGAGTCCATCGACGCCTCCAAATCCCTATGCGAATCCGCATGTCGTACCCGGATATTCGGGATATGCAGTGCCGAGCCCAACCGCATACCCGTACACTGCATATCCTGCAAACCCGCACGATGAGATTGTCCGCAAACGTTCGCTGATGTACCTGCTGCGCCTGTGTATTGTGGGTGCTCTTATTGCGATCGGTATTGTTGCGACGACTTTCAACCTTATCGGTGCGATCATCGAACTTAGCGACTGCGGAACCGGCAGCTACTCATGGAGTGAATACTCGCAGCGAGTATGCCGTGAGGATAACACCTCAGCAATCACGGGGGCGTCGATTTTCCTTGTCATTTTAATCGCGTACCCGATATGTCATATTTTTGGGCTGCTTGCCGTTAGGAAAAATCAGCACCACGTGAGGGTGCTTGTCATTAACATTATTGGCATTGTGCTTTCGTCTTTGGGGATTGTGCTTGCTGGTTTAATGCTCTTGGGCGGTATAGCCATGATAACGGCGTTTGGATCCTCGGGATTACTCGCCATTTTTATCATATTCCTCGTGGCTGGGGCAGTACCCGTGGCAGAGCTTATTTTCTCGATTATTTTCGTCCGGCATGCCTCGTGGATGAACCATAAGGACTACTTCACGAAACCCGGTGTATAACCACTGCGGGGTGCCCCACCGTGCCTCATTCGAGTTGTCTTGGTGTGAAAGGTAAAATGTGGCTCACGAGCCGGTAGAAAACGTATCTGGCAATAATTCTGATGTACAGCCGACGGGGCGGGGTGCGGAACACCACGTGGCGCATCCAGCCTTGTCGGCGGGTTATCCAATGCAGGGTCAGCCTGGTGTGCTCGCTTATGCAGCACCCCAGAACCCCTATACTGTCGGGTCTGCAGCGTACGGTGTGCCGGGTACCTACGGGTACTCTGGTGCATTATCGACGGGTCCTGATAATTCCGAGATCAGAAAATATGCATCAATATATCTGGTGCGTCTAGGTATTGTAGGTGCGCTTCTTGCCCTGTATGCGATGGGTATTATTTCAGGTATTAATGACACGTTTGATTTGTGCAAAGAGGCATTGGATCAGGATAAATGCCTTTCACGTGAACGTATAGTCATTGTGCCCGGGTATATTTTAGTAACGCTTATCGCGGCCTTTCCAATCTGCAATATTTTTGGCTGGTTAGCCGTTAAAAATAACCGCCACTATCTGCGGGTGCGCGTTATCAACATTATTGGGATTGTGCTTTCAGCCTTGGGAGCTATAGGAGGAGCCCTAGTTTTACTCCCGACAGTAGAAAACGTGGTGACCTGGGGACATACCGTGGATAAAGGGGCGCTAGTCTCCCTAGTGGCGACGGTTGCACCTGCGGTTGATTTAGTTTTCTCGATTATATTTGTAGTGTATGCATCGCGCATGAAACGAGGCATATATTCCCCGAAGAACCCCTATCAACCGTGATAGGGTATGCGTAGATAAAAAACTCACTCGGCTTCGGGAATTTATCTTCCGAAAAAAGCCGTATGTATCTTTGAGATATATGGGGAGGAGGAAACTGCTGTGGATCACGAATCTCGTGCGCATGATGCCGATGCGTTTCCTTCTGCCCGCATGAACGCCGAAGACTCCCCTCGGGACGAAGCCCCGCCGGCTGGTCAGGATGCGGTGCCCACCCGCTACACGGCACCGATTCGCCACGCGGTTCCGGCAGCGCCGCCCGCATACGCCCTTGAGCATGCACGACAGAATTCGGGGGAGCCGGAACCAGCCCCACAGCCACCGCAGCCCAAGAAACAGGGCGCGGTTCGTCAGGCGCTTCGGGCAGCTACGAAACCGAAAACTGCCGAGCCTCAGGCACCTCAGGATGCGCCTGCCCCACGTTTTATTCCCGCTCCCACGCCGACGCCGCCAGCGCCTAGTTCTTCGGAAGTATCCGCTGCATCAAAACCTGCCCCATCACAAACCTCGCAAGAGGTTGAGCAGGATGTATCGCCGCGACGGAATAGTATTCCACATCAGGCATATACGCCGAAGAACCCGGATCGCGCATTCTCTCAAATGCAGGCAGGCCTTGAAACAATAAATGCACGACGACGTTCTCTGAACATCACCATTGGTGTCCGGTTAGCAGTGCTCGCTCTCTTGGGGATTTTTGAAGGCGCTATTATTGCACGCTACACCACCAATATGGGGTGGGGATTCTGGCTGATTATCACAATCTACGCCGTTGTTCAGGTATGGCCGTTAGCGCGTCCGCCCAAAGACGCTTCGGACGCATCCGTATATTCCGTGTGGGGAATATTTTCGCTGATCTGCTTTATCGGTGTTGGACTGGTACTTTCACCCATCACATTCCTACTTCTCGTCTTGAACTGGGATGGTATTTCACTGGGTCTTGACCCCATGATTGTACTCTGCGCGCTGGGTGCTTTATGGCTTCTTGAAATCGCATTGCTGAGTGTAACCCTGTATAAGTTCAATACTCTGCGTGCGATACTTGCTCGCCCAACATTGAGTATTCGCTAGTCTTCGTAAACATCTGTACGGGACGCACCGTATGGTTGCGCGACATGATATGACATGCGCGGCGGTGTTGTATCTGTCTCTTGCTGGCAAACCTTGCTAATCTAACACTAGAAACCAGTACGAGAGGGGAAAACCCGGGTGGAAAACCAGCCAGAGCATCCGCATGACGATCGGGCCACGGTATTAGTGTCGAAAATATCGGGCAAGCCTATAAGGCCCCTTCAAGTGTCTCTGGCAGCCCTCATCATGACGATATTTATAGGGATGTGGGCGTACATTCTGATCTCGTATATCGTCTGGGTTGTTACGGTGCCGCTGCAGGGCGTATCGCTCTGGGAATCAGAAACTTTTCTGACGCTCAAAGACCAGCTTCCCCTCGTATTTTTCATGATGGCAACCTTCGTGCTGATGGCGCTTCATGTGGTGGTGTTATTTGCGTATTTACGCGGGCATAGGTGGGCTGCGTATGTGCTGACTGCCTCCTTGCTGTTGGGAATGCTCTGCACCTTTATTGTGCTCTTGCTGGTGGGCGTTATCATGGCCGGTCTTAATGGGGCTCCTATGGAGGAAGTAGAGTTCCTCTTAGATTCCAACTCGTCGCCGCTTTATGTGCCTCTTTATGTGGGTATGCCGTATCTTGTGATGAGCGTTATTGCTCTTGGACTGATCTGGAGCCGTGCCGCCCGCGAATATATGCATGCGCGAAGCCTATGGCGTGCCGAGCAGCGTGAGGACTCCCTGATGTTCTAAACCACCCCACAATATATTCTCTATTTGGAATATATGCAGGTGAGAGAGTATTTTGAGGGTGATGTGCTAGATGTTTTCCGATCTGGTGCGGTACCTTTTGTATATCGCAGAAAACCTGCTGAGAAATATTCCACATATGGAATACGGGTGTAAATACTGCAAACCGCCCTTGAGGTCGGCTACTCTCAGAAATAAGTTCACAGTTCTATTGAGCTAAAACCTCAAGGAGAATCGCCGATGACCAACCACCCAAACCCTACTTCAGGAGACCCCTCACCCCAGCAACCTTCAAACCCTTATGTGCAGCATTTGCAGCAGCATATGGCGGTGGGGCAGGGGCAGAATCCTACAGTTCCCCTTCAGGCTGCCCCTCAGGGCACATATGACAATAACGCGGTTAAGATTGAAAAACCTGTACGAACATTCGTACTGACGCTGGTTCTTGTGGGTGCTTTGGCATGCATCGCGTTACGGATCATAGAGTATCTGGTCAGTGCATCGTTAATGAACGAGGCGGCACGCTGGGTAAGCTCCCAACAGTATGCAGAGAATATTGATCGCGAGGCCATTGCGGTTCCCGCATTTTTACTCTCGGGCGCCCAGGCAGCCTTTCTGCTGGTATCTGTTTTCGTGTCTTCGTGTCTTTATCTGCTCTTCGGCTGTTTCGCATATGTGGGGCGGAATTGGGCGCGTATTATGCTGACAATTATTGCCGTTATCGGGATTATTATGAGCGCCTTCAAATGCTGGGCTTTTAATACCGCACAGACAGGTATTGAAGGGATCTCACAAAATCCACAGGTACAGGGGTATATGAGGGTGCTCGTGATTCTATACGCTGCCCTCTGCGCGGTTAACCTGCTTACGATAATTGTGATGTGGCTTCGCCCGGCTAATCGTTATGTACGCAAACTCAAGGCATATCGGCTGGCGCGTTTAATGGAACAGACTCAATATCAGCAGGTATATGCATATCACGTTGTTCAGCCAGGTTACTATGCGGGTCAGCAGCCAGGAGGTTACAACCCCAATACCGGGCAGCAGTATCCCGGGCAGCGGTCGTAGACGAACAGATTGTGATCGGCAGCTAGGGCGGCGGCAGAATCTAAGCCGCCAAGGTTCAGTTCATAAGAGAACCACAATGCTGGTGTTCAAAGAACTTTTTAGTATGCTCAAAAGAGTATTCACGTAACACTATAAATTTCATAAAACCCGTGTAAGGACTGCACCATGACATATTCTGCCGCGCCTATGCCGGAAGGCACGCCCTCGTATCAGCCTCATATGGCAGCATCGAATCCGGGAGGTCTCGCTGCCGCCTTTAAGGAGCCTAAAAGACCTACTTTTGTTTTTGTCTTCGCAATTTTTACCGCTACCGTGTGCCCAATCCTGCGTTTTGTGGAGTATGTCCTAACGTCTTCATATTTGAGTGAGGCTTTTAAATGGCATCAATCGCGCACATACGTACCTGCGTATGGTGATATGTCTCTTGAGCAGATGAAATCTGGAATGTTTGCACAGGCGCAGCTAAACTCAACGCTCACATTCCATTTTCTTTCCGTACTGACATCTGCTCTGCTTTATATTCTTTTTGGGCTCGTCGTGAATAGTGGAAAAAACTGGGGTCGCATTCTGCTGACTATTCTTGCCTCCTTGGGCGTGCTGATGAGTGGTATGAGCGCTTTGGGGCAGGCTTATACGATGTCCGACCCAGAGGCGCCGGCTTTTGCGAATGCGCAGGGGTATTTAGGGGCTCTGGTGACCGTATATATGTTACTTTTCTTGGCGAATATATGCCTGGTTGTTCTCGTGTGGATGCCGCCTGTGAACGTGTATATGCGGAATACTAAAGCCTACTGGAAAGCTAAAGAAGCGCTTGAGGCGGGTAGTAAGAGCTACGCCGACCGGTTTGCGGCTCAGACGGAATTAGCCTCGGAAGAGCAGACTAAAGGTACAAACTCATAGCCCAGATACTAGGCAGTGTGAGCGCTTTCCGCTATTCTCGAAAAGAAGCCCAAAGCGGTGCTTCACCCCGTTATAACCGTAAGGACTATTGTCGATGAATGAATACCCCAAGCCCGCCAGTCCAGACCCCCGGCCACCGCAAGGTCCGCAGACATCAGGTGCATACTCAAACCAGCCGCAGAATCAGTATGGACAGAACCACCCTGTAAACCCGCAGATCTCGCAGCCGTATATGCAGAATCCGGCACATCAGGTGGCACCGTCACCATCCACGCCGCCGGAATCAGCCGCTAAACCGAAAATGTCGATTCTGCTGCTGTCTGTCCTCATCTTGGCGATCTTGATGCCCATCTTACGCGTCATCGAATACGGCGTTATGGCCTCTATGGTGAGTAGCCTGATGGAAGCGCTCCGTCAATCGTTGGGGGAGAGCGCTTATCAACAGTTTATTGCTAAACCGGAATTTTATGAACTTCGAGATATGCAGGTCGGTCTAGTAGGCCGTTTTGTTTTTGGTATTTTCTTCAGCATCATCTACATTTTTTTCGGAATTTTTATTTTCCTGGGATACAACTGGGCGCGTATTGTTCTGACGGTTTTTACAGTGTTGAATACGCTCTTAGTCATGCTTTTCCTGATGGACTCGATCGTAGGCTACAACGAGTTTGCCAATTTTACGGATCTAGTGGATCTTCGGAGTCAAGCTTTCGGACTTGTCATCATCTATATCTCCATTTTGGTGGTGGGTCTTCTGCCCCTGATTCTGATGTGGCTGCCGCCCGCGAATAGGTATGTTCGCCAGCGTACTTCGGTGCGGCGGGCGCGAAACCAGGCCAATAGCCCCTACGGAATGCCGCAGCCCTATGCATATCCGGCACCCGCGCCGCATCCGGGGCAGGCACCGGGGAATCAGCCTCCTTCTGGAGGGCAGCAGCTTTAGCTCCCTGAGGATATAAGAGTTTTACCTCGTGAGGGTGCTGCGACATATATTTCATATATGTCGCAGCACCCTTTTTATAACTGATCTCGTTGCGCGTAAATAATTTCTTGTATGCCCATAAAGCCTTTATTTCTGGGCATCTGACCGATAAATAATGAAACTATAAGCGCCTTAAACCTACGCTTTTCAATATTAAAACATAGTGCAAAAACCTAGAGATATTGTCATATTGCTTGATGAACCTGTAACGTGTGGTTTAAGGGTTGTGGAGGTTCTTCGTAACACTCAGCTAAGACCTTAGATACTTTCGTACAATGCCGCAGCCCTCTAGGAGGAATACCGCCAATGAGCTATGACAGTGCTGTACGCTCTGAATACTCCACAACAACACTGACCTCTGGGTATATGGGCGAAGAGAATATGGTGAATTATTCGCCCGTACCGAGAGCCTCTTTAGAGCGGCCTTATTTACCGCGTGCGGTGAAGATAGCCGCATGCGCCAGCATGATGATTGCTATTCTCCGCACCATATATTTGACGGCATCATGGAATTTTGAAAATTTTGCTCTGGGTAACGCTCTGACTATTGCTAACGTTTTCTTGCACATTATTCTAGGAATTTTTATTCTTCGGGGGTATGCGCTGGCGCGTGCTCTGCTGGTTTCACTCGCGCTGCTGACCTTGGGAACCTCTCTGCTGACTCTGAGCTGGCTGCGCCCCGCCGTTCCCGATATTCCGGGGTCATATTTGTCGGTTGTGGTGCTGAGCATGGCGGCACTGACGCACCTGGTGCTGTTAGGATTTTTGATGTTCCCCGCCAGCGTTACCCTGTATATGCGTGAGAGCAACGCCTACCGTCAGGCATGCGCGCACTGTTAGCCGTAGGTTCTGGGAGCCTATGTACAAGACATATCCGGGCTATGCTCCTGAGCTAACGGCAGCGTGGCCAGCATTTCTGAATCCGGGAGCGATGGTTTGCGGTCGCTGAAGGGTTTTTCCCGAATAAAATTCGAGATCGGGCGTGTCCAAAAATTCGTTGTATATGACGAAATATCATATTGAGCTCGGCGTGATTAAAAAATATTTCACGACATCGGTCAATAATGTATGACCTGAAACTAAGGCTCCGCTATGCTCATAATACAGCCGTTTAACACGGTAACCGAGAACAAAGGAGTACCACCGATGAGCGAGCAGCATAGACCTGACCCGGCTTTACCTCAAAATCCCCAGCCTTCCGGAGGCCAAGGCTACCCCCAACAACCCGCACCCGCCGGTCAGCCCATGTATGGGAACGCCCCCGCTCCCGCCGCTGAACTTCCTGAGAAGCCCGCGTACCGAGGAACCGTTGTCGCCGTTCTCATCGTGGGTATTATTGCGGCTCTTGTAAGTCTTGCGTGCTTAATTCTTGAGCTCACCGTGACCTCGAAATTCGCAGAATTCGCACGAGCAACCGATTTGGATCCTAAAAAAGATAATCCCTTCGACTTTGGCGTGAGGGCTTATATTGGTGCCGTTATCTCTATCGTTGCTTTCATCTACCTTTCTTACAAGGTTAAATACGGCGATAGGTCGAATTCCGCCACCCTGACTGTGGTTGCAATCGGTGCTTCTGCTTTTAACCTTTTCATCTTTTTGCCAAGGTTAGATGACGCGCGGGGTGTACAGGATCTTTTGCAGACGGACCTCATTCCGGAGAGGTTTGTTGGGTTCCTCAACTCCTACGTGTACGTGGTCTACCTGGGCATAGCGTCTGTTGCTGTTTTTGCACTCTTGATTATTCTTACCTGGATACCGCCGACAACAAAGTACATGGAGAAGGCTAAGGCCTACTACGACGCGCTTCACGGAAAGAACCAGCCCGTCGATGCCAGCGCTCTCGCCGTGCCCGTATCCGAGGGACAGGCACCCGCTGCACAGCATAACGCCCAGCATGTTCAGAATGGGCAGCAGGGGTATGGATATGACCCGCAAGCTCCTCAGAATCCGCAGGCTCAGCAGAATAATGTGCCGCAAAACCCGCAAAATCCCCAAGACCATCAGGGTAATAGCGGGTACAATCTGAATTAGAGATTGAAAATTTCATAGGTTTGATGCACTTCGTGCATGCCTAACAATGTTCGTCATGCACCTCAGGCGGGGGCACGACGAACATTCTTTTAAGGAACTCTCAACGATCGAAGTGAGAATTCCGCAGCCCAACCACAGAAAACATTGTTGAGGAGGAACCATGAGTCAAGATCCTTATGGTCAACAACCCCCATACCAGCCGCCGCATCCTAACGCGCCCATGCACCCAGCGATTCAATACGCACCCGTGCCAACGCAGAAACCCGAGCCCACTACCGTCGTCAAGATCGGCACCTACCTGATTTACGCCGTGGCGCTGTACATGATCATGCGAGCCATCGTTGGCTTAGACGATTTCGGGTTCCAGACATACCACACGGAGAACGGCAAGACGACCGAAGTAAACTCTTCGACGGGACTCGGCTATGTCATCAGTGCAATTTTTGCTGCGTTTACCATTCTCCTCGGATTCTTCTACTCTAAGGGCCACGGATGGGCACGCATTACCGCCCTTGTTCTGGGGATTATCGGTACCATTCGCGATCTGCTCTACTTCTTGCTCACCCTTCTCGCCCAGTCGCTGGTACAGTCCGTTACATCTCAGATGGATGGTGCGCAGCAGGTATCTATAAGCCCTGCTGTATACATAGTTCTTATATTGGGCATTATTTTGCAGATTGCGGTAGTGGTTTTCATGCTTCGTGGTGATGCCGCCCGGTACACGAGCGATAGCCGCCTCTGGCGCAGCTACCGGCAGGATCAGGGTCCGCAGCCCGTTCAACAGCCCACAGATTCCCAGCCTCAACAAGGATTCGGTCAGGCTGTACAAAACCCGCAGGCACAGAACCCGCAATCATGGTCAAACCCCGCACCGCAGAATCCTAATGACCGGTACGACGGTGGTAGTGATGGATACCGCCTGAACTAACCTACAGACACCCGGATGCGCCCTCAACAGCGCGAAAACGTTCGCCGTACACTACCATTGAAGTACGGCGAGCGTTTTGCGTTTTTGCACCATATATGAAGTGTTGCTGGCATGCATACGACTGCCGCAGACATAACACCGGTACACACGATAAGAGTCACCAGGACACACCATGAGCCAAAATCCCTATTATCAAGATCCGCAGTATCAGCCCTCATACGCCCAACAGCCTCAAGGACCTTATGGCCAGCCGTACCAGCCAGGGGCTTATATGCCTGTTCCAGAGAAAAAGCCCGAACCCAGCACGGTGGTAAAAACAGGTATTTATCTGATCTTTGGGTATGCGCTTTATACCCTGGTATCAAGTATTTACAACTCGGTAACCCTTCGAGACAGGATGAATGCCCTGCTCGAACAGCAGAAGAACCAGTACTCTCCGTATGGGAACTACAGTAGCGTCCATCTTTCAGACTCGGTGATAACAACGAGTATTGTTGTTGGCATTCTGATAGCCGTCATCATAGTCGCTCTTACGGTCGTTATCGGTTATTTTTACGCCAAAGGGCACACTTGGGCGCGTATTACAGCTTTGGTCTTAAGTAGTATTGGTACTGCATTCGGTGTGATTGCCCTGATCATGATCCTCACGGGTGCTGGCACAGGGTCGGTAAGTTATTCCCCGTATTCTACGATGAACGACCCTGTGTCAATTGGTATGACAATCTTCTCCACGGTTTTGCAGGGCGCCATTATCGTGTTCATGGTGCTGCGTGATGCTACGCAGTATACCGCTCAGAGCCGCATCTGGCGTATGTACCAGCAGAATCAGAGCGGTGTAAATCCCTACCAGCAGCAGGGGAACCAACCCTATAACTATTAGGGTATATGCTTTGATAAGAATATAAGCATATACAAGGGGGCGGCGAATACAGTCTGTATTCGCCGCCCCCTTATGCATACGCAGAGCTTTGAGATTTCGATGCTCTACTCGGCTGCCTCGCTCTTGCCTTTGGAACGGCCGCGCAGGTATTCAAAGGTCACGGGCAGAACCGAAACCAGTACAATAATGACCGCAAGCATCTCAATATTGTTGTGGATGAACTCGACACCACCCAACAGCACGCCTGCCATGCCAATAGAACCAATCCACAGGACGGCACCCAGGATGTTCCAGAGGTTGAACCTACGGCGTGGATACGAAGAAATACCCGCTGCCAACGAAACAAAGGTACGAACGATCGGTACGAAGCGACCTACAACAAGCGCGAAACCGCCTCGTTTAGCAAAAAATTCTTCCGCAGCGTGCAGGTTCTTGGTGCTCAGGATTTTTGCATCGTCTTTGAAAAGATTACGGCCATAGCGGGCACCCAGCTGATACCCGACCTCACCGCCAACTACCGCTGCGATAATGAGAACCGGGAAGGCCAACCAGAGCGACAGCCCCATGCGGTCGTGGAGCATACCCAGAGCGAAGATCAAAGAGTCGCCCGGAAGCACCGGAAACAGCACGCCCGATTCGATAAAAACGATGATGGCCGAAACCACCAGAACCCACGGACCGGTGCTGATCAGCACATCTTCAAGCTTGAAACCGAGGAGCCCCAGCGGCAGATGGGCAAGAAGTACGGGGATAAAAAAAACCATAGAAAAATCCTGAAATAGTCGAACACAAGGCACGCGCGGTGCTTGCACACAATCCTATGCGGTCTGCCTGAGAGACCACTAAGGCAAAAATATGTGGAAGCTATGAAGTGTCTCGCAATATTCTACCGGGATTCTTTGTGAGAAACGATTAAGAGTGTGAACCTGCCTCATGAGCTTGGCTAACTGATAGAATCATGGCGTCTATGCCCGATGAAGAATATAAAGGATAGTGAAGTCAGTACCCATATATTCCGTGACCGTTATAGTATTCCCAAACCTGCATGCACGAGGTAACCGTACAGCATGTGCGGAGCCTTGAAATCTGCCATGATGGGAGAAACCCCTCACAAAGGAACCCCATGCCAACACTCCATGAAAACGCCCAAGCCCTGCTCAGAAAGCTCACCGCAAGCCCGAATGCGAGCTTTCACCCCGGGCAGTTCGAGGCTATCGAGGCGCTTGTCACCGACCGCCGCCGCACCCTCGTGGTACAGCGTACAGGCTGGGGAAAATCTGCCGTGTATTTTATTTCGGCGCTTCTGATGCGTGCCCAAGGTTCCGGGGTTGCCCTTATTATCTCCCCGCTGCTTTCGCTCATGCGCGACCAGGTGCAGGCAGCCGAACGCGCCGGGGTTCGTGCCGCTACGGTGAACTCCGCTAACGTGACCGAATGGGAGGCAATACGCGCCCGCCTTGATGCAAACGATCTGGACGTTCTCCTCATTGGACCCGAACGACTCAATAACCCCGCATTTCGTGAAGAGTGGATGCCTTATCTTCAACCGCGGCTCGGTCTTCTGGTGGTTGATGAAGCGCACTGTATCTCCGATTGGGGGCACGACTTTCGCCCCGATTACCGGCGCATCGGGGCACTTATTCGTGAGCTCGATACGAACGTTCCCGTACTCGCGACGACCGCAACCGCGAACGAACGTGTAAGCCGCGATATTGCCGAACAGCTTGCCGCAGGCGCCAACCCCGAGGATGTTGTGGTGCTACGCGGTTCGCTCACCCGCGATTCGCTAAGGCTGGGCGTGCTGCAGCTGCCCGACGAAGCGCAGCGTCTAGGCTGGCTGGTTGAACACCTTGATACGCTGCCGGGCTCAGGAATTATCTATACCCTGACAGTATCCGCCGCCGAAGACACCTCCCGGCTGCTGCAAACCGCCGGGCACAAGGTTCTTGCGTACACCGGAAAAACCGATCCCGATGAACGCCGCGAAGCCGAAGAAGCCCTCAAAACCAACCGGGTTAAGGCGCTTGTTGCCACGAGTGCCCTCGGTATGGGATTCGACAAACCGGATCTGGGGTTTGTGGTGCATCTTGGGGCACCTTCTTCGGCGGTGAGCTACTACCAGCAGGTAGGCCGTGCCGGTCGCGGCACCGACCATGCGGATGTACTTCTGCTGCCGGGGCGCGAAGACCGCGCGATCTGGGAGTACTTTGCGACCGCATCCATGCCCAACGAACAGAACGCCTACGCCGTGTGTGAGGCGCTGGCGGATGAGCCCGATGGGCTTTCTATACCCGCGCTGGAGGCACGTGTACAGTTACGCCGAAGCACCTTAGAGCTTCTGCTCAAAGTACTCGATGTTGAGGATGCGGTGCGCAAGATCGGCTCACGCTGGTACTCCACCGGTACTCCCTGGAGCTACGATGCGCCGCGATACCGTGCCGTGGCGCAGGCGCGCGTTCGAGAGCAAGAGGCCATGCTCGCCTACGAAAGTACCGAAGGGTGCCGCATGGTCTTTCTGGCACGCGAGCTGGACGATACCACGGCGGCTCCGTGCGGAAAATGCGATAGGTGCGCGGGCCCCTGGTATCCCGAACAGGTCTCTGAGCGCGCCGTGCAGCAGGCTCAAGGAACCCTCAACGCGGTTGGCGTAGAAATAGCCCCGCGCGGCATGTGGCCTACCGGGCTACAGGAGCTCGCGGGAGAGAACGCGCCGAAGGGTAAGATTCCGTTGTCGGAGCGCGCCGAACCGGGTTACGCGCTGGCACGCCTCAGCGATGTGGGGTGGGGCAGCCGTGTGCGTGAACTTTTGGCGACCGACGAATCCGGAGAACCTCTCGATACGCCCGTTCCCCAAGCCCTCGGGCAGGCCTGCGTGCGGGTTCTTGCGGCATGGGACTGGGGCGAAACCGGCCGTCCCGAAACCGTACTTACGGTACCGTCTCCGGTGCGTCCCACGTTAGCGCGCTCGTTGGGGGAGGGGCTGGCCCATGTCGGTAAACTCGTGTATTTGGGCGAGGCTGAGCTGGCCGCCGAACCGCGTTTCTTCGGCGGTAACAGTGTTTTCCGATGCGCCGATGTCATGCGTTCCTACCAGATTCCGCCTGAGGTAATTGAGAGGCTGCGTGAGCATCCGGGACCTGTGCTTTTAGTGAGCGATATTGTGGATTCGCGCTGGAGCATCACCGTGTTGGCGCAGCGGCTGCGGGTGAGCGGAGCATCCGCCGTATACCCCTTCGCATTGGGTGTGACACACTGAGAATTGTATTTCTCATGAGGAATATATAGCTTTTGACAAGGACATATAGGCGATATGGAATATAACAATAGTGGTGTTCATGCTGGTGACGGCGAAGCCCTCAGTACCATTGCGACATTGGCTGAGCATGAACGCTGGATGCGCCTGGCTCTCGACGAAGGCAAGCGCGCAGCATGCGCCGGTGAGATACCTATCGGCGCAGTGGTGGTAAATGCCGAAGGCGAAATTATTGGCTCGGGGCACAATAGCCGTGAACACGATCATGACCCCACCGGGCACGCTGAGATCCACGCGATTCGCCAGGCGGCACAGCATCTTAAGACCTGGCGTTTGGAAGAGTGCACGCTCGTGGTGACCGTTGAACCATGCCTCATGTGCGCCGGGGCGATTCTGATGGCGCGCATACCCACGGTGGTGATGGGTGCTTGGGAAGAAAAAACGGGTGCGGTAGGGAGTCAATATGATGTGCTCCGTGACCGTCGTTTAGGGCTTGATGTGCAGGTTTACGCCGGGGTGCTGCGTGAGGAATGTGCCGAGCTGATGCGCACATTTTTTGAAGTCCGCCGCCCACAGCAAGGGGCCTAAGCTGCTGGGTATTTTTGCCTAAATTCCTTGTCTGCCCTCATAAAAGTCTCGCGATGTAATCAAGCGGTTTCCAACGTTTTATTCACATCACGAGCCTTTTGGTCGGAGAAGACTAAGGAGGACGATAGGGGGGGAAGCGAAAGGGACCGGTACGACTTCCTCCCCCCCCCTTATTTGAACGAAAATCGCTTTTTCTTTGAAAAATAATCCATAAATTTCAAAAATAATATCGGAAATCGTCAAAAAATGGTCATGTGCACTGTTTCTGCGGATCTACGATAGATGAGGTAATTCAGGGTCCTGCGTGCCACATAACGTGGAGACGCGCCAAGAATCCTGACACGTATTCATTTAAAGGTTCAGCACACATGTTAACCGCAGACGATATTTGGGCTCGGGGCCGCCATAAGGCACTCTTCGGCCGTACCAGCTTCACGGTGGAACGCGGCGAAGTCATCCTGATACAGGCCGACAGCCAGATTGAACGCACTTCCCTGAGCTTAGCCCTTACCGGGCGGCTGAAGCTCAGCGGCGGAACCCTCAGCTGGGATCACCGAAGTCCCGTCAGTTTGCACCACCTGCGCAGTATCTCTGACATTATTGATTCCCCAGAAGTTACCGCCCCCGAAGTGCATATGCGCGTGCATGATTACGTCTCCGAAATGCTCTCGTACTCTCTGCCATTCTTTGGTCGGCCCCGGGCGAGTCACTGGCTGGAGCAGAATGATTTAGGCGAGCTCGACAGGCTCTGGACCGAACAGCTTACAGGTGAGCAGAACATCCGTCTGATGAGCGCGTTAGCGGCGCATACCCGCTCCGATCTTCTGGTATTTGATACTCCCTCACGGCATCTGGACCACACCCGCATGTGGCTGCCGTATCTGCAGGAACTCGCCGAAAACGAAGACGATCCGCGTGCCGTGATCGCCGTAGTTCCGCATATTTCCGAAAGCTGGGACGGCAAAACTGCCGTGGTTGGTGACGCCCACGAAGACCTTGAAGAAACCCCGCAGGATGCGCGCGAGAGTATCCGCCTTACCGTCGCGCGGGAGGAAACCGAATCGTCCCTGGATGACCTGCTCGGCGGCGACTACAACGACGATCACGGTGACCCGAACGACCGCGAGACGCTAGAGGGCGAAGATCCGGACGAGAAGGTACAGACCGTTCGGTCACCGCAGGAAGACTCGGCGGCGAACGCATCCGAAGTATCCGAGCCTCTCCTCGAAGACCACGAAGAACAGCTCGAAGAATTATCAAACCCGAAGAACCCAGCAGAGAAGGAACAGTAATTGTGAGTGTATTTCGTGTTGCGCTCGTCGAACTTAAGCGTCTAACCTCCGGGGTGCTTCCGGTACTGGTGCTTCTTGCTATGTCGTGTATTCCGCTACTGTACGGTTCACTGTACCTGTACGGCAACTGGGATGCTTACGGGAATGTGAACGGTATTGTGGGCGCACTCGTGGTGGAAGACGAGGGTGCGAAAGATGCCTCCGGCAACGATCTAAACACCGGTGCGGATGTCAAAAAGAGCCTGCTGGATGCGGGAACCTTCGACTGGAAGAGCGTTGAGACCCGTGATAAGGCCGTCCAAGGCGTGAGCGACGGGACCTATGATTTTGCGCTCGTGATTCCGAAAGACTTCTCGGCCAGGCTCGTGAGTACCGGCTCGTTCAAACCTGATGAGAAAGGCAACACCGGTCCCATTAACCCGCAGGCCGCCGGGCTGGAAATCATCACGAACGACGCCAATAACTATGTGCTCACCAACATCGTGACGAAGGCGGGAACAGCCGTGCGGGATTCCGTGGCCTCCAAGGTGGGGGATAAGACGGCGAACACTCTGCTGGCAAGCTTCACGACCATTCACGGCAAAATGAATGAGGCAGCCGACGGCGCCGACAAAATCAACGCGAACACCGTCAAACTTTCCGATGCGATGACCCAACTCGCTGACGGAACCGGAACCCTCAACGATGGTGCCGTCAAGCTCGCGGACGGGTCTGAGCAGCTGGTGGATGGTTCCAGCAGGCTCATCGAAGGGCAAAATAAGCTCGCCGACGGTTCGTCCCAGTTGGCTGACGGCGCAGGCACCCTCAACCAGGGTGCCGGAAAAGTCAATGACGGTGCCATCAAGCTCGCGGACGGATCATCAACCCTGGCCAACGGTGCCTCTGACGCGCATAACGGCGCTTCCCAGCTGGCGGATGGCTCCGCAGCCCTCGCAAACGGCACCGGCAGCCTTAAGAAAGGCGCGAACGACCTCGCCCAAGGTGCCCAGCAGGTCGCCGACGGAACGCATTCGCTCAAGAATGCACTGGATCAGGACGGGGTGCGTCAACTTCCCGGAACGCTCACCGCCATGTGCCAAAACCTGAACTCGATCGACACCTCCGCCCCAAGCGGGGATTTTGGCACAGATCTGTCAAATACGGTGGTGTCTAAGGTTGCCGAAGATACCCGGCAGAAACTAGCGCCTCTCGTCGAATCCGGCTCCATCAGCCAGGAAACCGCCGACGCGATCGTCGCCAACATCAACTCCGAACAGACGAAATCGGCTGTAGCATCAGCGAACGATCAGGTACTCAAAAACCATCTGGCGCAGCACGGACAAGCCGGTTCAGATGTGTTGGCGAAGCTGCAAACCCTCAAAAACGACAACTGCGTGGCCACCGGGGAATCCGCTGCAGCGCAAAAACTCAGTACCCTGATTGACGGGGTGGATAAGCTCGATTCCGGCGCCACGGCGGTAGCGCAGGGTGCCGGAACACTGCGCGACGGCATCACCAAACTCGATTCCGGGGCAACCACCCTAGCGGACGGTTCAGCTAAACTCGCTGACGGCACCGGGAAAGTTGCCGATGGTGCCTCCACCCTCAATAACGGAGCAGCCCAACTGGCCGACGGCACCGGCGAACTCAAAAACGGTACCGGAAACCTGCACAACGGCGCACAGCAGCTTGCCGATGGCGAAAAAGAAGCCTTAGACGGCCAAAACAAACTGCACGAGGGCGCAACCACGCTGCAGGACGGATCATCTCAGCTGGCTGACGGCACCGGAAAACTCAACAGCAGCACCGGCCAAATCGCCGACGGCACGGGACAGCTCAAAGACGGAACCGGGCAGCTCTCCACCGGACTGCAAAACGGCACCCGCCAAATCCCCAACCTGAACGAAGAACAGCAAAAAGACGTAGCCTCCGTCATGTCCTCACCCGTGGACCTCGAACACAGTTCCCTAGCCAACGGACGTAATTACGGCGAAGGTATGGGACCGTTCTTCATGTGCCTAGCCCTGTGGATCGGCGGCCTGATGCTCGTGCAAACCCTGCGCCCGCTCAACAACCGTGCACTGGCCTCAAAGGCACCGACGGCGCGCATCATCCTAGGAAGCTGGCTGCCGTTCGGACTGATCGGTATCGCCCAGGCAGTACTCATGTTCGCGGCAGTGAAATTCGGGCTCGGATTCCAGATGGCGCATCCGTGGCTTGCCTTCCTCTTCCTCTGCTTCGTTGCAACGATCTTCACTCTGTTCATTCACGGCGTGGTGGTGTTCTTCGGCTCGCCCGGCAAGCTCATAGCCCTGATTATTATGATCCTGCAGCTCATCACGGCGGGCGGCACCATGCCCTACGAAACCCTGCCGCACGCCATGAGGTGGATGCACGACTTCTTCCCCATGGGCTACGCCGTCACCGGTATGCGCAGGCTCAGCTACGGCATCAACGAATCCAGCCTGATGCCGATCATGATGTACCTGCTGCTGTGGGGTGCCGTCGGTCTGGTGCTGGGGTACCTGGGAACCCGCCGTGACCGCATCTGGTCCCTGAAAAAACTAATCCCCGAAATCACGGTGTAGGGCCTTAGTATGGAGAGAACAGCAACCGCCACGAAGGGAACCATCCCCATGCCCGATACGCCGAACCCCGCACGCCGACCGGGCCGCACCGGCAAAACCCAACGCAAACTCTTCACCGCCACGATGGAGATCATGGAGCATCGGGGAAGCGCCCACGTGAGCATTGAAGAGGTCGCCCAACGCGCCGGGGTCTCCAAAGGCACCGTGTACTACAACTTCGGGTCGAAGAAAACCATGATTGACCGGCTTCTGCAATACGGCACGCACCTGCTCGTGGAGAGCATGAGCGAAGCTTCCGTCGCTCAGAGCGACCCGCGCGAAGGGCTGCGCAAAAGCATCTCCACGGCGCTCACCTATCTGCACGAACACCGAGGGTTCACCAGGCTCTGGGTGAGCGAAGTGTGGAAGGGGCTGGACGCCTGGACCGACTCAATGGTGGACAACCGCCAAGAAATCCTGGATTTCATAGAGTCGCAGGTACGCGCCCTGCGCAGCCGCTACACGATCGATACCGCCCAGGATACACGTGCGTTGGCGCTTTCTATTTTTGGTGCTACTTTTATGCTGGCGATGGACCGGGAGATACACGGGGTGCAGCGTAGCATCGAGGACTCCACCCGTGCGGTCATGCTGGTATTTGACGGCTATATTCGGCACTGACGGATGCGGCTTTCAGGCGATATTGGGGTGCACAGCCGCTATGGGTTCGCTCTTGACTGAAGGCTAACCCCCTGGGTGAGGAACTAAGATCCTCAGGCAGAATAAGCGGTATAACGCGCTTGTCGCTAAGGATTTGAGGGGCGTCCCCAACACCTTGGATGGAACCGAGCGAGGGGGTGGAGTTTTTGCCCCCTTGGGGCGGATGCGGTAGAATCATATCCTATTGGTGGTGTGTCCGAGCGGCCGAAGGTGCATCACTCGAAATGATGTTTGGTGTAACAGCCAACGAGGGTTCAAATCCCTCCACCACCGCATAGCTAAACCCGTCGGGTCTTAAAATTCTTAAGACCCGACGGGTTTTCTGCTGTGCACCTTGTGTATAGAAAGCTATAGGCTTAGGTGAGGACGAAGTTTTTAGCCCACGTGAAATCTCCCGATACGCTCTGCCTGATACGAAACTCAGGCCCGAAATCAGGACCACCAACAGGCCTGTACTCTTGTCCCACCCCGTCGTGGGCTAACCCCGAAACAGTGGGCACCTCCAACAGGCGCTGCACCCACAATTTTTCCCGAATATACTGCACAAGTATTTCAGCATCCTGAGTATTGTTCGGATCAGCCCAATACCCATAATCCAACCGAAACGCCACCTGAGAACCCAGATACCGGCACGGTTCTATATGCGGTTTAAACCGATACACCACCCCTGCGGTATCGGTCAGCTCAAAGAGCCCGTTCTCATCCCCTAATAGGGTGAAATAACTAGAGTCAATCTGCCAGTAGTGCAGCACCTGCTTACGTCCCCGGTTATTGACCCTCATGAGTTTCTCGGGCAGGATTTCCCGGTACGAGACCCTGCACACCCACAAACCCCACACAGCACCAGGAAGCCCCAGAACCAAAAACGTGAAATTGATCCAAATGACCGGTATCTCAGGTGATCCACCAGAGAGGACACGGTCAAAGAAGGATACTTGCATCAAAAGAATCAAAATAAGCAGTGCCCATAAGAGCATTTTGATAAACCACGAGGCTTGTAACCGCACCGACGCCAACACCCGCACCACAGCCCGAGGATCAGAAGTTTCTTCTACCACCTGCTGGGTTTTCTGCTCACGCTCACGCCGGCGCCCTTCAAATACTGCTGAGAGCCAAAACGTCCCCACCACAAAGACTAGGCAGAAGAGACCAAAGATAAGTTCACTGCTCATCAGCAGCTACCGTCCCTGATGTGCCGGTCTGAAGAGTAGCCCCGGGAGCTTCGGATTCCCCACGAGCATTTTTAATGGTGCCGCCATAGGTTTTCGCCCCAGCAGTGAACCCAGATTTGATGCTATTCACCCCAACCTTATGAATCAACTTCTGACCCTTCTCCTTAAGGACTAGTGGACTAGCGGGTGCATGTACTACTCTATCTTCTCGCACGGATATTCCAGCAGGTATAGAACACCAGAATTAGAACCAAGCGAGTCTTCTAGAGCTTTGCGATCAATACTTGAATCCAGACGAGGCCAACGACCCTCAGTGACACGGAAAGAAACATAGAACAGGAGCTGTTGCAAAGACATTCCAACAGGACGTACCACGACTTTTTGGCCTGTACTGCTACGTAAAATAAAACGATCCTGGTAAGGCTTAAGATTGTACTCTGCAATATTCATATAAGGAATATATTTCTTTCTGCCCATAAAAACCTTATATGTAATACCTTCATCATCAATAGTGATATATGAATATCTATAATTACGAAAAATATGTATAATAATCATGATATATATTACCAAAGGGGTCCATATCGGCCATACGGTCACAAATTCCAGTCCAGCATACAAATAAAGAGTTATATAGATATATACTATAAAGACAAAAAATATATATGATATAACAGCAGCAATTTTATGCACTATTTTAAGGCGATATGTCACCACATCTTCAAGCTTATAATAGTTTATTTTAGTAGTAACAAATTTAGAAGCTATCAATACCCCCAGCGAAGGTAGTACTGCAGCAACAAGAGGTATCATAAGCCTGATAATATCTGTCACTATTATCGCCTCCTTACCAGAATGTTTTTATTAATCTTATTATTATGAGGGTCATCCTGTTTATCTAAAAAGAATTTTATAGAGATGAGAGCATCCCCTGAGAATGCACCTTCTGCTATATTCTTTCCTCACTCTTGAAGGTAAGACCAGAGTAAGACATTACAAGGTCCTGTGTTTCCTCTAGATCGTCATAAAAACATTGGATTTTGTCTTGATCGTCTGAGTGATCATGCTGAGCCCAATACCCTGTTGTGAGACGGAAGGCAAGCTGAGGTATCAAAAGACCGGCATTAGTGAGTTTGGGATCGAAGCGTAATGTACCGTGCTGTGTTTTGAGTACCATCCAGGTCAGATCTCCCTCACGGGCGTAATACCGATATTTATGAATGTTTCGGTAGGTTGCTTGATATTTTTTACCCCATGTGTTCGACCATGAAAACCCTTCCGGGGTGGTCCACAGGTAGAAATTCTTTCGACTCAGGTAATAATAAACACCAGAGTACCACCCTACATTCATCGCTGGTAAAAATATAACTGTCCCAGGGTATTCTGGGATATAAATTCCTATGAGTGAAAGAATGATAACAGGGATAGACGATAGCAAAAGTATAATATTAGCAAGAATTCCTTGGAACTTATCTTTTGTGCCCCGGTACGGGTATTTCAAATTCCGATAATTCCAGTTCCGCTGAGCATATAGTAGAAATATACACGATATGCCGAAAAGAGCGAGGCTTCCTACCCCAAGAACCTGAATCATTTCTTTCCTTAAGTTTCTCAAATACCTATCGTAGAGTCGTGTTTTTATTCTTCCGAAGGCCTTCTCGCAATAAAAGCTAGAATAATATAGCCTACAAAAAATATGATTGTTATCATCATGGCCCATCCTGCAATAGGGAATAACAAAGGCCGCCTCTGAACAATATTCGTAAAACTCTCCACAAACTCCTCGACATCCCTAGCAGGAACAGATTCAGGAGTTTCTCCCAAAGCATCAGAGCGCTCATTCTCATGCGCAGCACCTCCCTTAGGTAGAGGGTCTTCTCCTGCCTTCTCGGATGTTGGCACACGATGCGAGGACGGTGTGGCACCCCAGCCCATGGCATACGCTGAGGTTATTTTCTGATAGTAGTTCTTTTGTTTTTTCTCGCTTCGATACGAGAGGTAACTACAGATAACGATGCCACTAAAGATGAGGGAATAATAAATATAGTTTCCCATTGCTGTTACTCTCCAAGGCCCCTTATACTCTTTATCCCTATTATTCCTACCAATAACTTATGATTTCGACCCTTAAGCCAGGACTTCCCGTGAGTGAGTACAGCGCCTACACAGCCGGAGGTAGAAATCTAAACATCACCCCTTAAAGGTCAGGTTGGTTGTACTCGACCGGTGCATGTCCGTTCCCGTATATGCATGATTCGGCAACCGCCTCACACACGAAGCAGCCCGACATGCCGCGCCTAAATGTACTGTTCATGACGAATATCCTTGACTAACCCTTATGTGAAGGTTAGGGTAAATATATCCTATACAGTGTTCTGTGACACTCACAAACATTAACTATATCTACGTTGATATAACTACAACCACACAAGGAGCAGCTATGCCGCACGTCCGCCCTGAACCTATCGCCCCTGAAAACAGCGGTTCACCAAGTTCTTTGGGCGGTAAGCCGGCGCCTATGCCTGAGCTCAAGCATGTTGATCCTCCGCAAAGCTCTGTTGACGACAATATGAGTATCGGCACGGCTGATAAGCCGCGCGCTATGCCTGACGTTCAGTTTGATGATGGGGCATCCGATAACCTCAGAAATGCGCTGAATTCTGCCGCAGACACTATCGAAACCCAGCAGGGCGGGCGAGACGGTCTTTTTGATACTGCACGAGATAAATTTGAGGGCAAATACGCCCACGACTTTCATATGTGCCACGTACAACTTGCCAATAACTCCGCCAACGTTGTGACGATGCTCCGTTATGGCGCGAAGCTGGTAGATTACATCAAAGAGTGCGCTCATGTTGAAAACGAAAACCGTAAGAAAGCCCGGGAGTGGGAGAACCGCAACGGTTTGCAGCAAACTTGGGATGGTGTTGTTCTCAACAAACACCGTCCCGATTATGCTCCCAACCCGTCGAAACCTGCTGAGCCCGGCTCTGCCCCGCAGCGCGATGTCAATGCTGGCGCCCCTGATGCATCCGGCGGCACTTCCTCTGCTATTCCAGAGAACCTCGACGGCTACAATACTGCCTGTGTATCCTACGACAACGAAGCAGGGCTCAAGCATACCGACATTACGAATGCGCTAAACACCTACACAAGTTCGTGCCATCACGGGTCGCTCGATATCAGCGAAACAATCAACAGCATGGCGGGGTGGCTTCAACAGAGCAACCAGGTCAATACCTGGGTTTCTGGAGTTGCCCAGGATTTTAGGGATGCTGGGTCTGGCACCGGTAACATCAAAACCGTCTCGAATGCGTATCTGGATCAGCGTATGCAGGAGCGTGGAACTGGTGCTCCTCAGGTTCAGAAAATCGAGGTTCATCCCGCTCAGGTCACGGGCGAAATCCCTACTTCCGGCTTCGCAAATGATCCGGTAAACGTGGCAACGGGTAACTTCATTGAGCCTGAAACCGACCTTTCTTTCCCGGGAACTTTTGCGCGTAATCTGAACCTGAAACGTATGTATAACAGCTTGGCTGTGACTAACTCGCAAGATATTCCTTCGGGTGTTTTTGGCATCGGATGGTCCTCTACTCTGGATCAGCGTCTTGAGTTTGATGCTGACAAAGCATCATGGTTTACCGCCGATGGGCGCATCCTCACGTTCGCGCGTGAAGGTGAAGGATTCGCGCGTGCCTCTGGGGAAGCATGGTGGCTGACAAAGGCAGAACTGGGCTCTGATGCGTATGCGCGTATCGAAGCCTTGCAGCGTGAAACACAGCGACAGCTCAAGAATTCTCGTGGCTTAGATGAATCCGCAGTTCAAGCTTTCATGCAGGAACCCTTCTATTGGATCGTGATGAATAATGCTCACGAATCCTTTGGGTTCAGCGCTTCTGGGGATTGGGTGAGTGCTACTGATGGGCACCCATCAAATACTGTGGTCGCATTCCGCGACGCGCAGGGGCGGGTGACAGATCTGGTGCATCCAGGATCCCAGCGCGGGATTCGTGTGGACTACGAAGAGCTAGGTCAAAGCACTGAGGCTCCCGAGCATCGCCCGATTAGTGCTTATACTTACAACACGACTGGCGCCGAAGCTGATACGCCGCTAATGGCTGCCGAATATTCGTATGAGGGTGAGTATCTGACGAGTGTGGCAACAAATGCGGGTGTCCGTTCGTATACTCACACGGATGCTGGACTTATCCGTGAGGTTATCAACGCCAATGGGATTGTAGAGGTTACCAACACCTACGATGAGCTGGGCCGGGTAGTTCACCAGCTCACCGAGTATGGGCGCGAAGTTTCGTACACCTATACCCCGAGCTTGGTTACTATTGTGGCGGATGCTGAAACAGGGGATAACTCTAACCTCTGGACAAGCGATTCTAAGGGACGCTTGATCGGAATCACCGCCACCGACGGCAGCCGACAGACCATGCGGTACGATTCTTTCGGAAACCGTGTGGGTATTACTGAGCGCGATGGTTCTAGGACTGCGCGCGTATTCGATAACCGAGGCAGGCTGAAGCGTGAACGTACTCCCGAGGGTACCGACTACACCTACGGGTGGGATGAACACGATCGCATAACCGGCGTATCTGTGCGGGATGCACGTGATCCCCGCAATCTGGGTACGCCAATGACCGTGAGCTATGAATATGCGGATTCGGTGAACCCAAACCCAAGCGCTGTGATTGACGCAGACGGTGCTCAGACGCTTTATGACTGGGACGATAGGGGTCTTCTTACCCGAGTCACTGAGCCAACGGGTGTATCCACAACCTTCGAGTACGATGCTTACGGTGATCTCGTCCTCGTGACAAACGGTGCGGGTAATACTACAACCTTGATACGTGATGACCACGGACGTGTTATTGGGGTTATAGATCCGCTTGGTCGTCGCGGTACGGCGACGTACAATTCTTCAGGTGCGCTTGCAAGTATCGAAAACGCAGATGGTGCCCGCTGGACTTTTGCGTACCCCGAGTTTGCCGTAGAATCCCTTCCCTCGCTGGTACGTAACAGCACCAATACGTCTGGGGGTTGTGGAAATCTTCCTACTTCGGTAACGGATCCCTACGGTGCTACCATCCGGTTTACCTACAATGCAGGCGGAGAAATCGCTAGTGTCACCAACCCGCTAGGTCATACGACCGAAGGAACTTTTGACACATGGGGTAACCTTGTTGGCCTCACTACCGCCAGCGGTGCCGTATGGAATTACGTTTATGATGGTTTGTCTCAGTTGGTTGAGGCTACTGACCCGAGCGGTGCTGCCACCCGGTATTCCTATGATTTGAACGGCGAGTTGTCGTCGGTGACGGATGCGACCGGCGTTGAAATTAAACGCAGGGTAGATCGTCAGCGCGGTATTGAGGAGATCGCGGATGCGTTCTCGTCCTCGTTCATTCACACGGATATTTTCGGTCGGGTTACGTCTGAGCAGAAACGTGCCCGGGGTGGGTCTTCTGCGAAGAAGGCCGATGTCGAAAGCGAGTTCATCACTTATGATGTTGCGGGTCGCCCGGTTGAGATTCTTGACGCCGCCGGTGGTCTGACCCGTTGTGAACGTGATGGTGCCGGGCGTGTGCTGCGGGTAATTTCTGCTGAAGGCCGTATCGAGACCTACGACTATGATGGGGCCGGGCGGGTGATCTCTCATGCCGTTGGGCTGGATGCTCCTGAGCGTTACACCGATGAAGAGGGGGTTTCGCGGGTTGTTGAGCCTTCTTGCTTGGGCGATAACTCGCCTGGAGTATGATGCCGCTTCGCAGATTATTAAGCGTATTAACCCTGACGGTACGGTTGAGAAGATCACGTATGACGTGTGTGGTCGAGTGACCGGTGTGGAAGCCGGTGCGCGTGTGGCATCGTACGAGTACGATTTGTGCGGTCGCTTAATTGGTGTGCGCGATAGTTCTTTTGGGCAGCGAAGGTTTAAGTACGATGCTGCCGGTCAGATTATCCGGGCAACGGATGGTTTGGGGTTCCGTACGCATTTCTCGTATACCGCAACCGGGCAGGTTTGCCGCGTTGTCGATGCTGCCGGCCAGGTGACCGACTATGAGTACGATGCGCTAGATCGTCTGGTGCGTGTTATCAAGGCTGCGGGCACGGATGATGAGTCGGTGCAGGAGTACGCCTATGATGCTGCCGGTCGTCTGATTCGTGCTCATGATGGTGTACGCGAGTATACGCATACTTATGATTACGCTGCTGGTGGCCGCCTGGCGCATACGTGTGTTGATGGTGTGAAGGCTGCCGAGTTTGGGGTCGAGGATCAGGGTCGTACCGTGTGGGTGCGCGATTACGCTAGTGCTCAGGCCCTTGAAGCTGGCGCGTCTGAGGATGCGTTTGTACAGCATCGGTTTGTGTATGATGCACGCGGTTTGCTGATGGAGCGTTCACGTTCGGGCGTGATAACCGATACTGCGGGTCCGTGCTCTGGCACGGCGGATGTAGATGCGCAGGTTCAGGTGTTGAATACTTTCACGAACACGGGCGCGTACACACTCACGTTGGGGTACGATGCCGACGGTTACCGTACGCGCATGGTGACCCCGTACGGTGAGACTGCGATTGCCCACGATGGTGCTGGTCGCGTGGTGAGTATGTCACGCGCTGATCAAGATGCTCACCGTGAGAGCCCGGCGGCGCAGTATTCCTACGATGCGATGGGCAGGCTGATCCGTGCCCAGTTAGGCGACATTCTCTCGCGCTGGGAGTTTGATAGTGAGTCCGGTCTGGTGTGCTCGTACTCGCGCGAGAACACAGCGAAGGCGGATTCGGTTGAGCGTACCGAGGTTATTCGTGATGAGCAGGGTCGTATTGTGGGCTTGGATTCTGCCGATGGGCTGGTGGTGTATACCTATGATGCTGCCGGCCAGTTGACGGGTTCTCGTTCTGGTGATCTGGAGTTTGAATGGGTGTTTGAGGCTGGGCTCATGGTTTCTGAGCGCACTTGGCGTCATTCTGGTGGCACGGGCGAATCTGAGGAGCCTTCGCGGGTGCTGTCGGGTGAACGTTCGTTTGCGTATAACCGTTTGAACCAACTCACCGAAATTATTGCAGCCGACCATACAGCGGAGCATACGTTCACGACAGTGACCACGTATGAGTACAATGCCGCTGGTGAACGTACTCGTGAGATTATTACCGATGACAGGGGCGTACAGCAGGTTCGTGAGTACGCTTGGGGTGCGTACTCCGGGTTGGCCTCGGTAACGGATACGTATGTGACTGCTCACGGCGGTGAAGCTGCATTACGGGTTCGTATGGTGACTGATGTGACTGGTGAACTTGCCCAGGTAGCCGGGGTTAATGGTGTTTCGGTGCCATTGTTGTGGGATCCGGATGCTGCTATGCCACAGATCTTAGGTGCTGGCGGCATGCCTGCTCCCGGGTCTGACGGCGGTTTCTCCCAGGTTGGTATTGCGGGTGGTTTTGACCCGTGGGCTGTGCCGCCCATGCTGGGTTCTGCACCGGATGCTCAAGGGATGAATATTCCCGGTCTTCCCCGTACCTCGAGTGCGGATGATAGCGGTGTGTGGGAATCTATACTTCCTGCCGGGTTCTCGTTTACCGGTGCCGGGTCTGTGCGTGTTGCCGGTTTGGATGTGATGGGTGCCCGCGTCTTTGATGGCGTCTCGAAGCGTTTCCTCTCGACGGACCCGTTGGCTCAGGTGCCGGGTACTGGTTTCTTCGCGGATGTATATGCGTTCTGCGGGAACAACCCGGTAGGGCTAATGGACCCGTGGGGTCTGAAACCGATGTCGCCGGATGAGTTCCAGAAGTACTCCCAGGAACAATACGATAAGTTCTGGCAAGGTGTACGCAATGTTGGCGAATGGGCCGCTGGTGCGATTATGGTAGCAGCAGGTCTTGCGCTGACGGTTGCTGCCGTGGCGACGGGACCGTTGGGTATGGTGCTGCTGGGTGCTGCCTCGGGCGCCTTGATGAGTGGCGGTATGTCGGTGATTACCCAGAAGATGGAAGGTAAGAATGTTGATTGGGGCGCTGTTGGTCGAGATGCTCTGATTGGCGGTCTTGCCGGTGGTGCCGGTGGTGTAGTCGGCGGTATTTTTGCGAAGGGCGCTACTGTGGCAAAGGGCCTAGCAACGGCAGAGAAAGCGGGTAAAATCTCTCGTGTTGTACAAATGGGTGTGAAAGCATCGGATAAAATCAACGCTGGTATTGCCCGTATAGGAAACACCAAGCTTGTCTCTGCGTTCAGGAATAGTAAGTTTATTAATGGGGCGAGTAATTGGGTTGGTAACAAACTCTACGGTAAAACCTTCGAAGGCGGCGTTGATGAACTTGGTGCTAAGGTAATAGGCAGCGGGCTCCAAGAAGGCGTAAAAGATGGTACATCTTCTTCGGTGAAATATGCCGCAACAACTGATAATTGGAATGGTACAGACCAACTATCGGCTTTTGGCATGGGGTTTACTGGTGGTTTTGTATTTGGTGCAGTTGGTGGTGGTGCGAACCAAGGGATGACTGCTTCATCAGATTTAGCAAAAGAAACAGGAAAAACAGCCAGCAAATTAAATAACCCCTGGACTCGTAATTACGCTAATGACTGGATTACTAGTAATGGTGCTGATGCCATATCTATCGGTTTAGACCAAAAGATGAGTCCGGAGGAGAAGGCTCAGAAGATGATTCATAAGGTTGGGGTGAATAGCATCAAATCTGGGTTCACTGCTGGGGCGAAAACCTATGGCGGCACCATTAAAAATGCTCGTGGGGAATCCGAAGCTCCCGGGGCTACTCTTCAGACCGGCACATCAGGGACGGTAGCTGCTGATGAGCAGTGAACTTATCTTTGGTCTCTTCTGCCTAGTCTTTGTGGTGGGGACGTTTTGGCTCTCAGCAGTATTTGAAGGGCGCCGGCGTGAGCGTGAGCAGAAAACCCAGCAGGTGGTAGAAGAAACTTCTGATCCTCGGGCTGTGGTGCGGGTGTTGGCGTCGGTGCGGTTACAAGCCTCGTGGTTTATCAAAATGCTCTTATGGGTAACGCTTTTGCTGTTACTCTTTTTGGCTTCTCTTTTGGGCCTTATGACTATCGCGACTCTTGTTTCACAGGATTATAAGCCTGGATATACCACAAGTGAATGGGTTGAATTAGGACTTATTATTGTGGGTTTTCCTTCTGTGGTGTGGGGTTTGTGGGTGTGCAGGGTCTCGTACCGGGAAATCCTGCCCGAGAAACTCATGAGGGTCAATAACCGGGGACGTAAGCAGGTGCTGCACTACTGGCAGATTGACTCTAGTTATTTCACCCTATTAGGGGATGAGAACGGGCTCTTTGAGCTCACCGATACCGCAGGGGTGGTGTATCGGTTTAAACCGCATATAGAACCGTGCCGGTATCTGGGTTCTCAGGTGGCGTTTCGGTTGGATTATGGGTATTGGGCTGATCCGAACAATACTCAGGATGCTGAAATACTTGTGCAGTATATTCGGGAAAAATTGTGGGTGCAGCGCCTGTTGGAGGTGCCCACTGTTTCGGGGTTAGCCCACGACGGGGTGGGACAAGAGTACAGGCCTGTTGGTGGTCCTGATTTCGGGCCTGAGTTTCGTATCAGGCAGAGCGTATCGGGAGATTTCACGTGGGCTAAAAACTTCGTCCTCACTTAACAGGCAGGGCGCATCTGCCGACGGACTGGTGGTGTATACCTATGATGCTGCCGGTCAGCTCACGGGTTCTCGTTTACCGGTGCCGGGTCTGTGCGTGTTGCCGGTTTGGATGTGATGGGTGCCCGCGTCTTTGATGGTGCCTCGAAGCGTTTCCTCTCGACGGATCCGCTGGCCCAGGTGCCGGGTACTGGTTTCTTCGCGGATGTATATGCGTTCTGTGGGAACAACCCGGTAGGGCTGATGGATCCGTGGGGTCTGAAGCCGATGTCGCCGGATGAGTTCCAGAAATACTCGCAAGAACAATACGATAAGTTCTGGAAAGGTGTTCGCAACGTCGGAGAATGGGTATTAGCCGGTACCATGATAGTTGCTGGTGCGTTGCTGTCTGTGGCTTCGTTTGCTGGTCCAATAGGTATTTTAGCTGGTGGTTTGGGCGGTGCTCTTTTAGGGGCAGGGTCTGAGATGTTCATGCAGAAGCTTGAAGGAAGGGAAAACCTGGATTGGTCTGCGATTGGGCGTGAAGCCTTAATAGGTGGCGTTTCAGGTCTTGCTGGTGGTATCGCAGCGACCGGTATGAAAGCTATTGGTAAGGTGGAACGAGGCGTTAAAGCTGCCAACGTAGCAAGTAAAGGTAAAAAAGCAGCAGAAGCTGCGAGTAAGGGGGTAATTGCTGAGCAAAAGGCACAAAAGTTAAGTCCTATGAGGAAAGCACTTTCAAGTCAGTATTCACAAGATGTTGCTAAGGGCACTGTGTCTAACGGGGTAAGTACTGCCGAAACTTACCGTTATAACTCAATGGCAAGTGGAAACTTTGATCCCGTTGCATATCTTGGTGCTGGTTCTGCGGGCGCTGGGACTGGTTTTATGGTGTCAACATTTACTGGCGGCTTGAATCGTGGTATTACTGGCGTTGCTCCGAATATGGGTAGGGGTTCGCAAGCATTAGTTAAAGGGACTATTAATGCTGCTGGTGCTTATGGTACCGCTAATGCGAATCTTGGGTTAAGTGAGGCTCTGAAGCCCAAGGAAGCTCGTAAATCTGGTGAAGATATGTTGAAAGCATCAGGTCGCAGTAGCACGTCAGCCGAAACTAAAAGTGTAGCAAAAGATACCGCAGGTTATTTATTGAAGGGTCTAAAGAAATGATATTAAATATAGCTTTAGTCCTTGCTGTTACTCAAATGCTATCTTGTGTATTAATTATTAAGGGGCATAGAAATTGGAATTACTTATGCTATAAATTTCCATACCGTGGAACTAAAGACGGTTTTTTCGGTTTTATATCAAAGGTAGTTTTAGTGTTGTGTGGTATAATGACTTTGATAAGTATCTTGCTCGTTAAATATGATCCGAATTTTAAAAATGCTCCAGTTTGGTTTTTACTTTTGGTAAGCGGTGGTTGGTATATTAGTTTGGCGCTATATTTGGATCGCAAGAACTTCTACTTACAGACAACAACCGAAGGTATATCTTGGGGTAATTTATTGTCAATTTCTTATGATGCATCATACGAAGACATTACAAAGTTTTCATACGAGACACGGGGAATCTACGGTCTTACGTGGCTTGTAGTGAAAACTAATCATGGAAAAACCTTGCGTTTTGACCCTTTACTAACAGGTTCTGGTTCGTTGATTCCACAACTGGCATTTCGGGTTGAGAATGGTTATTGGGCAAAAAGTGCAGATCCAGAAGACCAACAACTGCTTCAGAACTTTATTGATAAGCCTGAGAAGGCTCGTGAAATTCTTATGAGTTGGTCCCCTTGTGTTATAGAACGGTGATATAGGTATAGCTATGGAATTGACAGATTTAATACGAGCCCTTATACCGGTTCTTCCTGTTGTCATTATATCATTGGCAGCTTCAGTAATACCTCGTTTTATTAGCACAAAACCTCCTGTTTTTGAGCTAAAGAAAGAGGTGATATTTCGGCTCCATTGGATATACAAAATTTCTGTATTGGTCATTGATATTATCTGTTTATTGGTTGCTATATTCTTGATATGGGGATCGATAATGTCAGGTCCTAGGGTGCTTGTTGCTCCCATGTTTTGGGTAATTATAGCTATTTTCTCTATTCTGTTCTTATATATTCACAAATCTTTCAGTGATGTGTATGTGCGCATAGACTCCCAAGGCATTACCGTGAGAAAATTTTATGGGCGTAGGAAGAATATACCCTATACAGATATTTCTGAGTACATCTTTAAACCACACAGCGATAAGCTCATCATTAAAGACTTTCGGGGCAGAAAAACTCTTATCCGCCCCTTAAAAACCTCTTCGCAGTTATCCCTTTTCCACTTGGCTTTTCGCATAACTGAAGGGCGCTGGGCTCAACCGCATAGCACTGATGACCGGCGAAAACTTGAGGAATCCATCGAAACCAATAGTGGGGTACAGTACCTTTTGGATCACTCGCACGGCAAACTGTAGTAACCGGCAAACAGCACCCGCACTAGCAGGCAGAGTAAACTGAGAGTATGCGTATTAAGATTCTTGATCACCCGCTGGTGGCGCACAAGATTAGTGTGCTCCGCGATAAAAACACTCCCTCACCCACGTTCCGCCAGCTCGTCGATGAACTCGTTACCCTGCTCGCCTATGAGGCCACCCGTGAGATTCGGGTTGAGCAACGCCCTATCGAAACCCCGGTGGCGCGCACGATGGGAACCGTTATCGCTAATCCGAAGCCCCTGGTTGTGCCGATTCTGCGCGCCGGGTTAGGCATGCTTGAAGGCATGACTCGCCTGGTACCTACCGCCGAAGTCGGGTTTTTGGGTATGGCCCGTAACGAAGAGACCCTCGATATTGTCACGTACGCCGAACGTCTGCCCGAAGATTTGACCGGTCGTCAGGTGTACCTGCTCGATCCTATGCTTGCCACCGGCGGCACCTTGATTGAGGCTATTAAATTCCTGCGCGAACGTGGCGCCGAATCCATCACCTGCGTCTGCCTGATTGCTGCCCCCGAAGGTATTGCGGCTCTCGAAAAGGGCGTTGAGGGTCTGCGGAATATTGACCTGTTCCTTGCCGCTAAAGATGAGCGTCTGAACGAAAGGGCGTATATTGTGCCCGGTTTGGGCGATGCAGGCGACCGTCTCTATGGGCTGGCGCAGTAGCGCATCCTTAAGGGTCTGACGATTGCGCGTGGGCGGTCTTAGACGTCGGGTGCCGCAAACATGTGCTTTGGGACTTGATTCTGAGATTGCACGCGGGGCGTCGGTTCCTTGTCACCTTCATACTGCGGTGTGCCCCTTTCTCCACATGCATCTGCGAGTGCGGCGAAAAACACTAGTAGTGTACGAGTCGCCGGTACCCTTGGGAGCCTCCGCTCCAGAACGTGGAAATTGCGCCCGGTTCGTATGCGGTCAGGGGCTCTGAGCGCGCGGCTTTTTGGGGTATCGGTTCCGAATCTCCATGTATAATATGAGGGAGAAACGGTGCTTGTCAGCGTCGTTTCCCGGCACTGAATCAAAGTTCACGAGGGTGTGAAGCTGCGAGCAGAACGTCGCAGATACCCCAAGTTGCTTGATTTATGAGTCAAATAATAGAAATATTGATAGCAAAGGAAACGCCGCCTTTACCGCGCGGCGTTTGAGCATTCCGCATTATGCAGAATCAAGGGACCCGTACGCAACAAATCTTGAGAGAAGGTTGAACAATGTCAGGTGCAGTACCTGGATACGTCCACATCTCCCAGCGTGGTCGTGCTGCAAAGCGTCAAGTGCCGCAGCAGAACCGCACACAAGGGTCCGCAGCTACTTTGCGCCCGATGACCTTCTCCTCCGGGGATCAGCAGGGCACCCAGAAGGCAGGAGCTCAGGAGAACGAGGCGCGCGGGTTTGTGCTGTATGTGGGGCTCAATGAAGAACTTGCCGCAGCCAACGGCACATCGCTGGTGCGTATTGTGCAGGATTTGCGAACCTATGCACACCATCTGGCACCTGAGGCCGAATCCTATGCCGCTGTTGCTTTGGCTCCCGTTCATGCGGAGGGCAGCGATCTTGAGGTTGTGCGCAATGCGCTTGGCGATCCGACTGCCGTGTTCTACCAGGCTGAGCTGCACAAGCAGGCGCGTGAAGCCGAACAGCCCGCAACTCCCAGTTCCAATGGCGTTCTGATCGATTTGGCACGTCGTGAGGTGTTCCTTGATGGGGAACAGCTGATGCTCACCTTCAAAGAGTTTGAGCTTCTGGCGCATCTGGTTGAGAACTCCACCCGCACCGTGGGGCGCGATGAGCTTTTGGAGTCGCTCTGGAGTGCCGGGGACGAGCATCCCCACGAACGCACCATTGACGTGCATATTCGGCGTCTGCGTTCGAAGTTGGGGCGTCTTTCGGGAACCGTGCGTACCGTGCGCGGTCAGGGGTACCGGTTCTTTGAGCATCCCGAAGTTGTGGTGTGGGCCGCCCCCGAATACTCTATCTAGACTTTTTACGCTCGAAACCCCGCGTTCTTTCTTAAGAGCGCGGGGTTTTCACATGCCGTTTTTGTGGCGCGTTATCACGCGGCAACCCGGCGTATCGGGGTGCCTACGTTGTACTATGAAGGTATGGTTGAGAACTCACTCCGAGACGTTAAGCGCCTGATTATCATGCGTCATGCTGAAGCCGACTGGGGTATGGATGATTTCGATCGCCCACTGACTAAGCGCGGGCATCGTCAGGCTGCGGATGCGGGCTCCTGGCTCAAGCAGAAGGGCTATATTCCCGAGCAGCTGATGTCTTCGGCGGCGCTGCGCACCCGGCAGACCACCACCTGGATTTCAGATGCGCTCGGCGAGCAGGCACCTACTCCGCACCTGGACGAGGGTCTGTATGAGGTTCCTGCATCCCGGGTACTGGCGCGCATTAACGGGGTTTCTGAGAGCGTACGCACGCTTATGGTGGTGTCGCATCTGCCTGCGGTACAAGATGTGACCTTACAGCTTGCGAGCCCCGACTCTGACTACAATTCTCTGATGGACGCTTCCTATGGCTTTTCGCCTTCGTCCGTAGCGGTCTTTGAGGTGCCGGGGGAGTGGGCGCTTCTTGATGGTGCGGATGCGCGCCTCATCGACTTTATGAGCTTCTAAATCCTATCCGCAGTCGGCACACTGCGCCCGCGCCTTCTCTTCTGCTGAACCGCAGCTTTTCGACCGGGAGGAGGGCAAGGTTAGCCAGGCGGAAACCACTGCATAATAAGTACAGACTGCAAAAATCTGATGCCCTACGCACCTAGGACGCAGCGAACCCCCGCACCTTTTACGGTGTGGGGGTTCGTTCTATGGCGGAGACGGGGGGATTTGAACCCCCGGTCGAGTTCAACCCCGACCCTTCATTAGCAGTGAAGTCCATTCGGCCGCTCTGGCACGTCTCCACGGTGCACAAAACGAGTGCATCCCTATAAGAATATCGGGAGTAAGCAGGCTGGTCAATTCGGAATTGCCGACCAAACTTCCCCCATGAGCGAAAAACAACGCGCTATAGTTAGAGTTATTGCCACGCCCATTCACGCAGGCTGAAAACGGTTCCCCAGATATTTCCTTACAGCAGGTAGACAGTGGGCAGGTCTAGTTGTCGCTTCTTGTCACCGAAAGGAATAGCTATGTCTGAGCATCACGCGGGAGAGCAACCGTCTCAGTCGCAAAACCCCCATCAGGGTGAGGACGCCTACGAGAAAACTCGCCCTCTCTCTGACTCTCTGCCCGAATACACTAAGCTTTATCAGAACCAACAGCAGCCCGCTCCTAGACAGCAAGACTATCAACAAACTGTTCCTCAGCAGTACTATCACCAGTCCGCCCCTCAACAGTATTACCAACAGCCTGCTCCTCAACACTACTATCAGCAGCCGGTATATGTGCAGCCCGTGCCCATGATGACGGTTGTCCCCAAAACCCCGCAGCAGATTGCCGGTGAGCAGGCGGCACAAACCTCTTTAGCGCTGGGCATTGTTGGTTTGGTGCTCGCCCTCTTCTGGGTCACGAGTGTGATTCCACTGGGTTTGGGGATCTGGGGTGCGGTTAAAGGTGCTCAGGCTTCACGTGTCGGAGTTCCCGCCGGAGGCGGTCTTGCCACCAGCTGGATTGCCCTGTCGCTGGGGGCGATTGAGACTCTGTTCTTCTTTATTCCGATGGTGGCGTTTGTGATAGCCGCTATAGCCAGCACTCGGTAGCAGCCGTGGAAGCCCCGCAGAATCCTGGTACAGGGAGGACAGCGGGACTTTATTGTGCATGATCTGGGCGCTTTAACGCGTATGCCGTGTTGGTACGGATTTGTTAACACGGCATGTTGGAAAGTGTGTACTTATCTTTAACCCTGTACAGTAAATAAAGCCGATAATAAAACTGATCTTATGTCCGACGATAGGATCGTCTACCCCAAGAAGGATAGTAATGTCCGAAAACTATAACTTCCAGCCTCAGCAGAACCCGCAAGACGGATACCCCCAGCAGGGTTACCAGCAGCCGTACCCGCCGACAATTGATCCTGAAGCAATCAAGGCAGAGAAAAACGCAAAAATCTATTCCATTACTTCCCTTGTTCTAGGTGCTGTCGGTATTGGGATTTTTGCCATCGGTTTTGGGATTGTTGCCGTAGTTTCCTGTATTAGGGGTCTTATTGCTAATAAGGGAAAGAATGCTGGCTATACCGCTATGGCGCTTATCGGGGGTATCCTCGGTGTCTTTGATATTGTGCTGTGGTTCCTCTCAAGGTTGGTCTCGTAACCTGCAGATTCTACGCAGAAAACCCCGCGATACACCTGAAAATTCAGGCGCATCGCGGGGTTTTAGTGTGCGGATGGTAAGGGATTTGAACCCTTGAGACGGGGTTACCGCCTACTGGTTTTCAAGACCAGCTCCTTCGGCCGCTCGGACAACCATCCCGGTATTTTCCGCCCTTGAGCGGAAAAGGTACCCGCCGATTATCTCATGTTCTATGCTTTTCTGTAAATCTGAACATTGCGGTATGCCCCGAGAACACATGCTACTCTCGGTGCAGGAAGATACAGATAAGAAGGTTGTTGAGGCTACTATGCGCGCCATTGTCGAGAAAGAACATGGAGATCCAGAGGTTCTAACGCTCTCTGAGGTTCCGATTCCCGCCCCTGCACCCGGGCAGGTCTTGGTGCGGGTGCATGCCGCCGGGCTGAACCGGGCGGATTCCCTGCAGCGGCGCGGGCATTATCCGCCTCCTGCGGGGGCAAGCTCCGTATACGGTCTTGAGATTGCGGGCGTGGTAGAGGCTGTGGGCGAGGGCGTTGATCCCGCCCTGGTGGGCGAGCGCGTTATGGCGCTTCTTGCTGGCGGTGGTTACGCCGAGTATGCGGCGGTAGATGTGCGCCATACCCTGCCCATTCCCAATGGTATGAGCATGGTTGAGGCGGCGTGCATACCGGAGGTCGCCGCGACGGTGTACTCGAATCTGGTGCTTCTGTGCGGAATGAGCCTTGATCCTGCGCAGAATAACCCGGCGGAAGATGAGCAGACTTCGCTCCTGGTGCATGGCGGTGCCGGGGGCGTGGGTATGCACGCTATTCAGCTGGCGCGCGCCGCCGGTGTGCGGGTTTTTGCGACGGTCGGTGATGACGAGAAGGCTCAGGTGGTGCGGGCGTTGGGGGCGCATCCGATTAATTACCGCACGGAGTCTTTTCGTCAGGTTATTCAGCGTGAGAGTGCCGGTCACGGCGTGAATTATATTCTTGATGTGATGGGCGCGAAATACCTGGAAGATAATCTGCGGTCTTTAGCCGATGGCGGGCATCTGGCGACGATTGCTGTGCAGGGCGGCCGCCGCGCGGAACTTGACCTGGGTCTTATGCTGACGAAGCGCTTATCGGTGCACGGTACGTCTTTGCGGTCACGGTCTGCAGATGAGAAGGCAAAAATTATGGCAGGGGTGCATGAGAACGTGTTACCGTTGCTTGAGCGCGGCGTTCTTTCGGCGAATTTTGATCGTGAATTTCCGTGGTGGCAGGCGGCGCAGGCCCATGAGTATTTTGATGCTGGTCAGCATCGCGGCAAGGTTGTTTTGCGTGTGATGTAAGTCGTGTTGTGCCGGTTTGGCCGGACTAAATGCGTGAATTTTTCGAGAGCTTAATCCCACATCAACATTTTTTGTACGACATCCTGTCACCAAAACGAGATTTAGGGTACCCTAAGTATATAGAGCTTTCTAGACGCACGACCGGCTGAGCATGAGGAGGGGCTATGGGACTCAAAGATTTCCTGCAATCACGGCGTGATGACGCGGAACTTGGGCGTGGTCTCTGGCGTCGTGCGCACGACCGGTTTATTCGCGGTATTGATCGTTTCCACCAGGTTCTTGAACGCCTTGCCGATACCGAGATGATTGAACTTATCGTGCCGGATGCGAATACTCTTGCCGATCTTATTCCGCGGGTTCGTGCCGTCGCGATGGAGGCGCAGCGTATTGCCCCCAGTGACGGCATGGATATTCCTGCCTCCCCTGAGGGCACGTTCTCGGATCTGCATCGGGCGCTCTCGAAAGCTGGTAATGCGGTAGCCCTCTGCGCTGAGGCGCTGGCGATGGCGCGGTGCTTTGGCGAGTGTAGTGTGCAGTGCCACCGCAAGATTACGGTGGAGCGCCGCGTGCAGAGTGTGGTTGAGCATGTCGAGAATGCGGAACGCCTGATCGCCCGCGCGCGTGATGAAAAAGCTGCGCAGGCGCGTAACGAAAACCCGGCTCTGCAGACAACCTCGGTTTAACGTCATAAACGTGAAACTAACGGCGATGTGCGAATAGTTGTGTAGTCGCGGGCTCCGTATAATTTCCTCGATAATTTCGGGGGTTTAGTGTCTTTTGAGGGATTCACGTCGCGAACTATCCAACATAAAACCATATAAATCCGCGTAAAACCCCACATGACATGAGGTAACTAGAACCTTAACTAAGGTTGAGCTTAGTATAACCATCATGGACCAGACACCTACACTAAAAGCTCGGACACCAGCACATCAGGGAAAAGACCAACCAATGCTCGAATTCCATCGCAATGAACGTGCGCGCCAGCTACGCCCCAGTCTCTCTCGCTCCTGGCTTCTTGTGCGCCCTAATTCAGCCGAAAAAGACTTTGAAGAAGCGTTCGCTAGTGAAGCAGACTCCATTATTCTAGACCTCGAAGACGGCTGCCCCGAAGACGAAAAAGACGAAGCCCGCAGTCGAGTCGTCAAAATGCTTAACTCCGGCGTGGTCGCATGGGTGCGCATCAACGCTATCACCACCGAGCACTGGTGGAAAGACGTCAAAGCCCTCAAAAACACCAAAGGTCTGCGCGGCGTTATGCTCGCCACCGCAGAACACGCGACCGATATTGACCGCACCGCCTCCGAACTGCCCGCCGGAACGCCCATCATCGCGCTTATTGAATCGGCTCTCGGGGTGCACAACGCCGTCGAAATCGCCAGCGCTATCGGAACCTTCCGCATCGCCTTCGGAGCAGGCGATTACCGCCGCGATACCGGTTCCAGCGACACCCCCATGGCGCTCGCCTATGTGCGC
Organism: Rothia dentocariosa ATCC 17931; assembly: GCF_000164695.2. Classification (NCBI taxonomy): domain Bacteria; kingdom Bacillati; phylum Actinomycetota; class Actinomycetes; order Micrococcales; family Micrococcaceae; genus Rothia; species Rothia dentocariosa. Next base: position 695,928 of record NC_014643.1, on the reverse strand, counting down.
TCGCAGCTCGTGATTGCTTCAACTCTGGGCGGTATTCCTGGCCCTATTGACGGACCATCCGTGGGTAAGTACAAGGCGGCGCTCACCGAGGCCTGCACCTACGCCACGGCCCACGGCATGACCGGAAAACTCACTCTTGACTCCGATCAGGCAGACACCATCAACCAGGCATTCTCGCCGAGTGACCACGAAATCGCCGAGGCGCACAAAATGCTTGATGTTCCCATTGACGGGCCGCACGACGGTTCATATCTGCCGCGTTACCTGCGCGCCAAGAAGGTTAAAGAACTCGCCAAAGTCTACGGGCTGTGGGGAAAGACCGAAAGCGACGCCCAGCGCGCCAACGTCTAAAGTCTTGGCATATAAACGTGAGCCGCGCATCCTGCCTCAGGTTAGGATGCGCGGCTCACGTGTTCTCTGTGCGGTACAGCTTCGCTGCGGGCGGCTAGTTGTACGGAGTCCTGCCGCCGGTAAAGGCATAGGCGCAAATATAGGAGGTCACAACCCCCAGCACGATGGGAACGGCAATAATGGTGTCTTCACCGAAAATCCATCGATAAAAGAACCACAGCGCACAACACGGTATCAGCAGAAGCACGAATACCAACCCAAAACGCTGGGTCTGTTTTTTATGACGCATGATGCCCCTCTCGAAGTGCAAACAAAACGGTAAAACTCTTTTCCTTATTGTACGGGTTTTCAAGGGTAATCGGGTTTATTGTGTGTCTATCCTGGATATTTTCGCCTTACCAAGAGCAGGTGGCTATTTGATAGGTGGGCCAGCTGAGGTGCTCTAGCAAGAAAGTTTAGGAATCAGAAACCGATGATAACCATTAACTCTCAGACCGTCTGGCGTCAAACCACTCCGCCCCTGCAAAACCGTCCCAGAACAGGTAAAACGCCGCCCGAACACCTCCCAGCAAAGTTGGGGTTCGTGCTGAGTGGTTTCCTGATCAGCGGGAGTCAATATCGGCGGTCGAGACGTGGAGGACCTCATAGGAGGTGGTTTTCGGTTGTGCGTGGTCGGGGTTGGCACTGCTGAGTTCAACCTGGATGAGTTTCCAAGTTGTGATGTCGACTGCGGCCAGGCGGCAGAGCGTGTTAGCGTTCTGTCCGTTAAGGAAGTCCGCAGTCAGGGGCTCTATGATTTCAGACGGTGCGGTAAACTCGGGCAGGGTGACAGTTTGGATATTGAGGCTGCGTGCTTGGGTGAGAGGTGTATTTCCTTTGAGGAGTTTGTGGACTGTCCAATCTTGGATGGGGTGACGGCCGAAATCGCGCACAATTGATGAGTACCCAGGCTCTCCCCAGCAGAAAGATCGCATTCCCTCTGTATCGTTCCAGACGTAAAATGGTGCGTAGCAGTTTTCCATGGCTCCTTTGGCTTTCTCCTGGATAAGGTAAGCTTTGAATTCCAGTCCCGGATATCCATCCATCAAGTGCCCAGTGCGACGGACGCGGTCCCTGATGATCTCCATATCGTAGTTCGTTGGAAGCTGGACACGGTACTGCATTGAATACATACGTCTTTCCCCATTTCTTCTTAGCTCATGTGGTTACTCACTCAGAATGATCCGACGCCTCGGTAGTCAGAGGTACTGTGGCCTTGCGTAGGAGCGCAGCAGCCCCTTCAACCGCCGCATCAAAGGCATCCGTATCTCGTGTGGCACGTGCTAGCACATAGCCTCCTTGTACTGTTGCTACCACCAGTGAAGCCAGATTGCGGGCATCAATGTCTGCTGCAAACTCGCCTTGGTCTCTGCCTCGCTCAAAGAGTACTGTGAGAGCTTCGAGCAGCCACACAAACGTGCGTTTGACAGGCTCGATGAGTTCCGGGGTGTTCAAGACATCGGCATCGAATGTCATTCTTCCCATGCGGCACCCCTTTAGAACATCGCGCTGTCGACGCAGATAAGCTGTTGCTATTTCATAAGCACTACCATCTGTCGCAAGCAGCTTTTCTGTGTCGTGACGCATGGAATGGGCGCTGCATTCTAGAGCTACCACGGCCAGTTCCTGCTTATTAGTGAAGTGGTGGTACATACTGCCCTGACCAGCACCTGATCGGCGCATAATATCTTTCGGGCTGGTTGCCGAATACCCCTGTTCCCATAGGAGATCCTGGGTTGCCTCCACAAGTCGAGTCCTGCTGTCCATAACCATAACTGTACATACTAGTAGTTACAATTTGCAAGCTTAGCGCCTTCACATTGGATTCCAGCTCACACATAGGTCTCAGCCAAACACCGTAAACCTTTTGATATGGGGTGTCCTATTTGGTGGCAACCGGCGACGAAGCCTCCCCTGACCCGATTGCCGTAGCTCTCTGGGTCTCAGGGATGCTCGTAGGTCGGACCGCTGCCGACCGAGTATCCGAGCCTCGCAAAAACCGCGCCAGAACAGCAAAAACGCCACCCTGGACACCTCCCGGCTGGACCGGGATTTCTTGTACCAGAGTGACGTGCGAATGGAGCCCCCTGTGGGATTCGAACCCACGACCTTTTCTTTACGAGGGAAATGCTCTACCCCTGAGCTAAGGAGGCACACGATATACGACCTATATGGCGCTTATACCATCGCCAATATTAGCAGAGATTACAGGGTAGGGCGAATATGACCCATAACTCGAAAGGGGTGCGTTCCCCCGCAATATATGGGAGGATGAAAAGTAAGTCTATTATCTTTACGGTAAAGGAACCCTCATGACATCTATGCTCAATCGCCGTACCGCGCTTTCGCTCGGGGTACCCGCTCTCGCAGTCGTATTCTCCGCATGCGGTAACGCGACCTCAAATTCCGGGTCGAGTGCATCCGCAAGCGGTAGTTCAAGCTCTAACGCCAGCTCAAGCGGCTCAGCAAGCAGCGCTCCCTCGGGCGATGCTTCCGGCAGCGCTAGCGCCGGGGGAGAGGCAAGCGCATCCGGTTCGGCTTCAGCCTCGGGTGACTCCGCCAAAATGACCGCTACCAAAGTTGGCGAGCGTGACGAGGTTGGATACCACCTCAACACCCCCAAGCAGGGTGCGCCCACCGTGACCCTGTACACCGACTATCAGTGCCCTTACTGCGCCAAGGCCGAACCCACCTATGAGAAGGTCGCCAAGGATCTTGAGGGCACCATGAATGTGACCGTGCGCAATATGCCGCTGTCCCAAATTCACAAGAATGCTATTGCCGCCGCGCAGGCCGTGCAGGCGGCAGAACTTCAGGATAAGCACCTGGAGATGGCGAATAAGCTTTTTGAAACTCAGGACAGCTGGAAGAATATTACCGAGCAGACCGAGTTTGCGGGAGTTCTCCTCAGCTATGCTCAGGAACTTGGGCTGGAGGAGGAGAAATTCAAGACCGACATGACTGATCCAAAAACCATCGACTTGATCAAGAGCGATTTTGAGTACGGCCGAAAGATCGGCGTGAAGGGCACCCCCCAATTTGCGGTGAACGACAAGCCTCTTGAGAATGTGGATTCTTCGACCTCCGCTGAGGATATGGTCAAAGAATTCAAGAAAGCAGCCGGGCTGAGCTAGTCTTTCGTGATGGATGAAAGACAGCGAGAGCGTGCCGCGCTGGGCGTTCATCTGAGTGTGAGCGGCCAGCGCGGTCGCATTCTTGAGGACGGATTCAGCGAGCACGGCTATGTGCTTGAGATCGGCGGTGCCGAACAATCCCATGTTGATGCTGCTGATGCGACCGTCGTGTTTTACGAGTATTTGCGGCGCATTGCCAATGTGCTGGATGTACTCGAACCGCCGCGCGAACCCGTGACGGCTCTTCATCTGGGGGCCGGGGCGCTCACGCTTGCCCGCTATGTGCAGGCCACGCGCCCGGGGTCTTCGCAAGTGGCTGTCGATTATGAGCCGCAGCTGATGGGGTTTGTGACCGAGGTGCTGCCGTTGCCCGCAGGTACCCGGTGCGAGTTCGTGGTTGCGGATGCGCGCGCCGTACTCCCCGAAATTCCCACGCTTTTCTGCGCTCACGCCGCATCCGACGACGGCATTTTTCGCGGGATCGACGCCATTATTCTTGATATTTTTACGGGCATGGATGCGCCCGAACACCTTGCCAACGCCGGCTACTACGCCGAGCTGCGTGAGCTCCTGAGCGCTCGCGGGGTACTCGCCGTGAACGTGGGCGATGATGCCGGGCTGCCCTTCTTCCAACAGCAGGCACGCGCCCTATTGGACACGTTCGAGCATGTGTGGTGCCTGTGCGATTCTTCCATGCTGAGCGGTGAACACGAGGGGAACCTGGTGCTGATCGCAACCGCACGCGAACTCGACGAAGACACCGCCGATGCGCTGTTCGCGCGGGGACCGCATCCGGCGGAGGTGCTGGGTACCGAAGAACTGCGGGATTTTCTGGGGTACCTGGCCGGGCAATAGCCGCCCGAGAAACGCCGTTTGCTGCAGAACCGATCCGGCACGCAGCGTAGTATCCCGCAGTCTACTCCGGCAGCGGTAGGGGAGAGGTGTGCTCGGGAGGCTCGTTCCTCCGGTAAGAACCCGAGACCTCGTCCGTACTCGCCGAACCCCCAGTCGTTTGGGTAATTCCGATACTTGCTGTGATCAGCAGGATAATCGCAACCCAGCGCATCAGACCGGTTTCCTGGCCCAACAGCGCCCATCCCGCGAGCGCCGCAATCGCCGGTTCCAGGCTGAGGAGCACACTGAAGACCTGTTCGGGAAGGTGCCGCAGGGCTGCCAACTCGCTGCTGTACGGTACGACCGATGCCAGCAGGGAGGTTCCGATGATGAAGAGCACCAGTTGGGTGTCGTGCGTAACGCTCCAGAGTGCTACGGGGCCGGGGAAAAGCAGGGTTCCGGGGGCCACGCAGATGGCGCCCACGACCATTGCTACGGCGAGTCCGCTTGCACCGGGCACGAGCTCGCCGACTGAGGCGCTTGAGCGAATGTAGAGTGCCCAGAATGCGCCCGCGATCAGGGCGTATAGTACGCCCAGCAGGTCTGTTTCCTGCCCGTGTACTGCCTCAAAGCCGAGTACCGCCATGCCTGCCGCCGCGCAGAATACCCACACTAGGTCGCGTTTACGCCGTGTGAGGATAGAGGCCAGTACGAGCGGACCGGTAAACTCGACCGCCACCGCCAGCCCGAGCGGGATGCGAGCCAGCGCATTGTAGAAGAAGCCGTTCATGAGCCCGAGCGTGACACCAAAAATGAGCATGGCACGCCACTGGCGGGAAGACCAGCCTAAGAACCCGTCGGATGTTGTCGCGGGTACTGCCATATATGCGGTTTGTGCACCTGCCCGATGCGCCCGCCAGCGCCCGGCAATCCAGACCGCCGCTCCTACCGTGATCGCGGCGAGAAGCAGGCGCAGAACTGTGACGAGCCACGGACCAAAAAGCGGAAAAAGGTGCACCGCGAAAGCCGCGCCGAATTGCAGAGAAAGGCACGAGATGATCACAAAGATGATGCCGACGCTGGGGCGCTTGCGGCGACTATGAGGGGTGAGGCTGGTCAAGAAACCTCCTAGATCACAACGACAACAGGCGGCGGTACCACGTGAGAATAATGGTACCGCTACCTGCATATTGTTGTAACCTAGGGCATACCCTAAATGCGAAGTATATTCTACGTTGGGGAGGAGCCTTCTGACCGGGTTTCCTTAGCTTGCCGGTCGAGCCTGATCTGCTCGGTGGTGGGAAGGGTAATCACCCCAGTCTTCTGCACAAGGTCGGCACCGATGCTGTCAACCGCGCCAGGCAGGAAATGCGTAATTGTCTCCGCTGTACCTTCCTCAAGGGCCCGGCGTTCCACCCGAGCGTGCGATATCGTAATCCCGATACTTGCCGTAATCAGCAGCGCAATTGCAATCCAACGCACCGCATCGGTGGGTTCTTGCAGAATAATAACGCCCACCAGCGCCGCCGCGGCAGGTTCCAGCGAAAGCACCACGCTGTATACATTCGAGGGGAGCATGCGAAGCGCCGAAATCTCGCCCAGTGCGGGAAGCGCGGATGCCAGAAGTCCCATCGCAAAACCAAGCGCCAGTAAGGCGGGGTCGGTGATAACTTTCCCTAAATGATTGCCCGTGATGAAGAAGGGGAACGGGATAACTAAGAGTGTGGAGACAAGATTGCCCATCACCATACCGCCCATCCCCGGAATTGTGGCGCCCACACGCTCTGTTGCCAGAATATAGGCGGCACGAGAAACGGCGGTGAGAATAGCGAAAAATATACCTATCAGTGCAAAATCTTCGGGCTTTGACTGCGACTCTGCCGTCAAAATAGCCATACCGGTAAAGGAAAGAAGAATCCAGATCAGGTCGAGTTTTCTTCGCGAAAGAACCGTTGCCAACACGAGCGGACCCATAAACTCGATAGCCACCGCGATCGCCAGCGGAACCTGCTGAATTGCCACATAGAAGAAGGCGTTTGCACCGAAAAGGGCAACCCCCAAGACGATCACAGCAAGCCACTGCGGGCGCGTCCATTGACGAACTTGTGGGCGGAAAAAGAGATACAGCAGAAGCGACGAGGTGATCATGCGCAGAGCCACCACACCCCACGCGCCCAGATCGCCCATCATCGTCTTAGCGAGCGCAGAACCGAACTGTGCCGAAATGATGGCGCCGATAGCATACGCCATACCGAGGCCCTGAGTCGCCAGTGGCGAGCGCGCCGAAGCAGGAGCAGACATATAGGTTCCTTACTGTGTGAAGGCCGGTGTTAGTGCCATTGCTGAACACCACAGAAGACGCGTCAGAGCGCCTGAGTGAACGAGTGTGTTGTGTAACCTAGCTCAATTCTAAGCCCTCGGGGCGAAAAGCCGAACTAAAACGTCATACCGTGAAATTTACTCCATTATGAAACCTGCCGAAGATAAACGGCGGAAAGAGCTATGCCGCTTTGAGATACCAGGTCTGGGCTTGGGCGTAGATACCGTACCGATGGGTTAGCGGGCAAGATTTATGTCATATGTAGTGTGCACAGGTAGAGCCGGGGAAAGTAGTTCTTGACGCACTAAAATTCCAGGCCAGGGGCGTGTCATGAACGCGACGGAATACTCGCTAGGCGGAATAAGCACCGTTTCTGCAGGATGCGGTACCTACTTTGAGTCAAAACGTGCTTTACTGACATTATGCTAGACCCGAAAAAGTCACTTTTTGACGATAACGGCAATCCCCGCCCGGCACTCACCAAAACGCTTGATACCGTTCTGCGCGTTCAGCGCCCCCTGGCGCTGTCGATGGTGAAAAGTTTGCGGGCGGCGCATCCGGATGAAACCCCCGAAAAGATTCTGCGGCGCCTTGAACGCAACTATCTGCGTGACGTGACCGCGATCGGCGGGGTGACGGGCGCATCCGCCTTCGTGCCCGGAATCGGAACCGTGACCTCGATGAGCCTTTCGGCGCTCGCGGTCGGCGGGTACCTGGAAAGGACCGCGCTGTTCGCCCAAGCGGTGGCTGAGCTGCACGGCGTGCACGTGGAGAACCCCGAGGTTGCACGTTCGATGGTGATGGCGATTATGCTCGGCGAAGAAGGCTCGCAGCTGATGAATACCGTGCTGCTGCAGACCGGGAAGGCGAGCGGCGTTTCCAACCGGTGGGGCATGCTGCTGGGCGGTAAGTCGGCGGGCAAGACTTTTAGTGTGGAACGCACGATTCGCAATATGTTTATCAAGCGTTTCTTGACCCGCCAGAGCGGAGCCCTGCTGGGGCGTGCCCTGCCGTTTGGCGTGGGTGCGGTGGTCGGCGGTGGCGCAAACTTAGCGCTGGGGCGTGACGTGGTGAAGAGCGCCCGTAATGCGTTTGGTGATGCTCCCGCGTTTTTCCCAGCTGAGCTGATGCTTACTCCGCGCGCCCCCAAGTTCACGTCTGATGAGCAGAAAAACTCTCACGGACCCAAGGTGACGCGAGCACTGACCGGCAAGTTCAAGCGCACCAAGGCCGATACGAAGAACCACGATGCGCACGCTCACGGGCTGCAAAATCCTGGCGCGCAGCATCGCAAGACGATGGGGAACTAGAAGAAACTAGCCCCTTGCCCCTGCCCGCCGGTATTTCGCGGGTAAGAGTGCCCGTTTTGCCGCGGTTTTCACGAGACATACACGGGAGATTGTTAGATTAGCAGCCTGCTAATCTAACACTTTTCCGTCAAAGTGCGAAAAGTTGTTAGATTAGAGCCTCCTTAATCTAACAACTTTTTGTGTTTTTAGGTAGACTTGGTGGTGACGTTGGTCAAGAAGAACACTCCAACCACCCTGAAACCTACTGTTGTGGAGACGGCATGATACTTTCGGAACGCAGGCGAGACCTTGAAAAACAGGTCGCCGAAATCCTTGCTTCGTATCGAGACGGGCAGCTTCACGCAAACCGGGAGAGCGCATCCATAGATTTCAAAGAGGAAGCAGGACGCCGAGGCGCTGGCGGTATTCTTCTGCCCGGCGAAACACGCAACGCTGAAGCAGCATCAAAACTTGCAGATGAAGTCGCCTGCTTTGCCAATACACCCGGCGGAGGCGCTCTGATCCTAGGTGTTGAAGACAGCCATGGAACGGTACTGGGAACCGAGCTTGATACTGAATGGTTGCGCCAGCGTATTGATGAGGCGGTACAGGTCGCCCCCGATATTGTGGAACACCACCTTGGCGGAGCCCAGGGTCTGCGCGTGCTGGTTCTCTACGTACCCCAGGCCAAAGAGCCTGTGTATGATACCGGCAATAAGCTGCGGTGGCGCGTTGGGGATCACTGCAAGCCTATTGACCGTTCCCTTTGGTGGGAACACCGTGAAAATATGCGGGAATACGACGAAATGGCTCAAAGCACCCGCTACACGCCTGAAGATATTCCACGCTCCACCATGAACTATGTGCGCGCCCTGCTCGGAGCCGATACAGCCCTCACGGACCGTGAGGTCTTGCAGCGTTTGGGCGCACTGCGTTCCGATGGAAAGCTCTCGCAAGCCGCCGCGCTCACCCTGTGCCCCGCATCCCGAACCCTGCTTGAACTCACTATCTTCGACGTTCCCGCCGGGTCAATCCTCAATACTGTGCGACCCGACGCTGACCTGCCGCTGCTGGAACAAATACGGCAGATCGAGCAGGCTCTGCAAAACGTGAATACACAAATTACGCTTCCCACCGGGTTTGCGCACCGCACAGTCCGGCAGGTTCCCGAAAACGCTGTGCGCGAGGCTATTCTCAACGGCATTATTCACCGCGACTGGAACAGCTCTGAACCTACAGATATCCGCTGGATTACACTCGATAATACCCTCGTGGTGCGAAGCCCAGGCGGATTTTACGGTGGAGTTACTGCGGATAATGTGCTCAGCAATCGTTCTGCACGATACCCCGCGCTCGCCGATTTGTTCCGTGCCCTGACCCTTGTGGAGAAACAGGGAGTGGGGGTTGATCGGATGTACCAGTCCATGATGGTTCTTGGGCATCTGCCCCCTATCTTCGCGGAAGTGGCGGGTCCGCATATTGAATGCACGCTCGTGGGAGGAACACCAGTACTGCCTGTACTGGAAGTCGCCTCTGCGATTGTTCCCACCGCACGTCAGAAAGACGTGGGAATCGCTATTATTCTCAGCTATTTGATGCAGCACCCTTTTATCACATTGAAAACTTTGGCCGAACGTCTGCAATCTTCTGAAGAATCAGCGGCGCTCACGCTGCGGGCTGCCGAACAGACCGTTATTGAGGGTGTTCCGCTGGTAACCCGTCTTAAAGAGCAACAGGTGTGGGTTCTGGGCGAAGGTGCGCTTAACCTTGCTCAGAATGCTCGGGGCGAGAACGACCACTATGTGCTGCCCTATCTGTCACGATCCTCGCAGGCTATGCACGATGTGATTCGGACCTGGTGCGACCTCACCGGTGCAATCACAACGGGAGATTTGATGGAGCTGACGCATATAGCCCGCGGTACCGCCAAAAGGGCTTTAGACGCTCTAGTCGATGAAGGTACTCTAAGGCAGGAAGGACAGGGTCGTTCCACAAGGTACGTTATGGTTCATCAGGGGCGGTAATCTGCTGAATTTCTGTAGGTGGAGTAGTTGATGTTAGATTAGCGGGGTGCTAATCTAACAGTTTTCCGTCAAAGTGCGAAAAGTTGTTAGATTAGAGCCTCCTTAATCTAACAACTTTTTGTGTTGAGGTGGAAAACTGGCGAATAATGGGTGTTCTATAGCCCCTGTCAGAACCATAAAAAGGCTCTTTATTCACATAAAGCATTGGAAAAACCGCTTTATGTGAATAAAGAGCCTTTTTAGAACGTAGGGGGCGGGAGAAAGGAGCCGAAGGAGTTTAGCCTTGCGCATCCTTCGCGTGATCCACCAGCTGCGCGGCGATGCCGTTGTACGTATGCGGGGTCAAGTTCGACAGCCGCTCCTGCGCCTCGGCAGACAGGCCCAGGGTGCCCACAAATTCTTTGAGGCGAACCGCATCCACCCGATGACCGCGCGTAAGCTCCTTCAGGCGCTCATAGGGGTTCTCCATGCCGGGGGTGCCCGCGATTGCCTCCGCGCGCATAACCATCTGAATGGCCTCCGCCAGAACCTCCCAATTGGACTCCAGGTCGGCGGCAATAACGTCGGCGGCAATATCGAGACGCTGCAGACCCTTAATCACATTGGAAATCGCCAGCACCGAATGCCCAAATGCCACGCCAATATTGCGCTGCGCCGAAGAATCGGTCAAATCACGCTGCCAACGCGAAGTCACCAGCGTGGATGCCAGCGAATCGAAGATCGCATTGGAGAGTTCAAGATTAGCTTCCGCATTCTCAAAGCGGATCGGGTTCACCTTATGCGGCATCGTCGAAGAACCCGTTGCACCAGCCACCGGAATCTGGCGGAAGAAACCAATCGAAATATAGCTCCACACATCGGTGCACAGGTTATGCAGCACACGGTTGAAATGCGCCACATCAGAGTACAGCTCCGCCTGCCAGTCATGCGATTCGATCTGCGTGGTCAGCGGGTTCCAGCTAAGCCCCAGATGCTCCACGAAACCCCGCGAAATAGCCTGCCAGTCAGCCCCCGGAACCGAGGCGTAATGCGCCGCATAGGTGCCCGTCGCGCCGTTAATCTTGCCTAGGAACTCGGTGGCGGCAACATGGGAAATCTGGCGCTTCAAACGGTACGCCAGCACAGCCATTTCCTTGCCCAGCGTGGTGGGGGTTGCGGGTTGGCCGTGCGTGCGAGAGAGCATCGGAACATCTCTGCCGGTCTCGGCGAGATCGAGCAAAACCTGCACCAGATCGCGGGCAGCGGGAAGCCATACGTTCTCGACCGCGTCCTTAATACCCAGGGCATAGGAGAGGTTATTAATGTCTTCGGAGGTGCACCCAAAATGCACGAGCGGCACCAAATGCCCTAGCCCCAGCGCTTCAAGGCGGCGACCGATATAGTACTCGACGGCCTTCACATCGTGAACAGTGACCGCCTCAATCTCGGCGAGTTCGGTGACGGAATCGGCGTTGAACTCGGTCACGATAGCACGCAAACCGGACTTCTGCTCATCGGTGAGCGGCGTGAGTCCGGGAAGAACGGCATGCTCGCACAGGTATATGAACCATTCGACTTCCACGTGGATGCGGTCGCGGTTCAGTGCGGCTTCGGAGAGATAGTTCGTTAACGGCGCGGTCACAGGGGCGTAACGCCCATCGAGAGGACCGAGCGCGAGATTACTGGTGCCCAGGTCGATTCTTCCCGAGGGCAGGAGCGTGTTTTCAGGGTGAGACATACCTCTATCTTCGCACGTTTTGGCGTAAAAGGTCAGATTGGGCGTCTTCTGTGGTGGATGAAGTGCCGTGTCTGTCTTGAGTGCGGCGTATTGCGGATTCTGGATGTTATTTTCTTTGTTCCGCTAAGGCGTTATTTATGGGATGCGCGCTCTGCCACGCTTGTGCGGGCCCATGTCATATTCGGTCATGCGAGTGCGCGCATCCAACGAAATCGGGAGAAATAACCTGTGGATAATCAGCGAAAGTGTCCCACTACGGCAGGTTATCCACAGGGCAACGAGAGAGCGGGTATTAACCTGTGCCGAGCCTTCTAGGGTGAAGGTAAACAGGTACAGCAGCCACAGCATCGGTCACGCGCACGGGTACTCAGGCGTACCCGTGCGGCCGCACACCGGGAGCCGCCCGCCGTACACAAAGAGCTAACGAGGAAGACATGACAGCCATCGCACCCGCACCAACGCCCCAGCCGCATACCGGTGATGTTCCCCCGGGCGCGCATCCGCCCACGTCCGCAGATATTCTGCGTGCCGCCGGTGACATGGGGATCGGTACCAGCGCTGCAACCAGTTTTGCGGCATCTTTGCAAGGATTAGCGGGGCAGGCACGCAGTAAGGGCCAGGAACTCGCCGCCAACTTAGAACAGCATGCTGCGAGCATTCAGACGATGCTTCACAAAGCCCACGGTATGCGTGCCGAACACTGGAAATCTTCGGCCGGGAGAGCCTATCGAAACGCATTAGACCAGCACGAAAAAAGCCTGACCGAAACTCACCAGCAGGTACAGCACGCAGCCGAGGATGCGCACCGCGCTGGCGAAGAAGTTGCCGCAGCCTTGGAATCCCAAGCAAACACTATTTTGGGTGCCGCCGCCGGATTAGACGGAATGCTCAAAGGCCTGCTGAACACCACCGCCGATACCCTCGAAAACCTGAACCCCGCAGACATCATCAAATCCTCCGGCGCGCTGAATGCCCAGCATGCCTTAGATCAGTTACTCAATTATTCGCAGGTTCCCACCGGGCTCTTGCAGAGCTCGGGCATTCACTAATCGCTAGACAATAGGGAAGGACTCACGATGAACACTCCGGGACAACAGATAGCAGCCGGTGGGGACGATAAAACCATTAGCGTTCTGCTGGAAGAGCTGCCGCAGCTCGCACAGAATGTACACCAGCTAGGCGGCGATTGCGGGTCATTACCCCTGCCGATGGGCGGTATCGCGGCGCAGCTCATGCTTTTTCTCGGCACCAACGAGCATGGGCGGCAAGCCTCGGTCATGACCACCTCTGCCGCGGCGACGTTGGGGGAGCGGGCCGTTAAGCTGGAGGCAACCGCCAGCGCAATAGACGCCTGCTCGAAGGGCTACCATCAGGCAGAAGAAGCCGCGAAGGGACTGTTCAACCGTATCGGGCTCACTCAGGACGGGAAGATGCCTAACGGCATGTCGCAGGAAGAGTGGATACGCAACGCGCTCATGCATCCGCAAGGCGCCTTCAACGACATGTGGTCCTGGGAAAAGTACGAGCTTGGATATAGTGCCGCAGAGAGCATTTTCGGGTGGGGTATGCGCAGCGGCAACCCCTATATTATGAGCTTTTCCGCACTGACGGCGATTACCCTCTTCGGGGCGATCGCCTACCAGGATATGCGCGCCAACCCAGAGATGGCGCGCAGACGTATAGCTCGAAAACTCGAAAAAATGGGTATTCCCCGTGAGATAGCCGAACGAATTGTGAACGGGAAAATGCCGTGGCTCGGGAAGAAAGAACAGGACAACAAGAACCGCGGTGAACTCAAGAACTGGCATCGTGATAAGGCAGAACCGACGGATAAAATGCCTCGCACCCGCGCCGAGATCGCCCAGAATATGGAGCGTGTAAGCAAGGGAGACCTCTCGAAAAAATACGAAGGCGAAGATAAAGACGGGAAGGGTTACTCGGGGATTGAGGTACAGGTATATCGAGACCCCCAAACCGGCCGCAAAATCGTATACGCCTATATTCCAGGGACGGACTTTTCCAATAAACCTGGCGAACCCGACGGTATCCAAGGTACCCTGCAGATAGGCGCCGATACACCGAACGCTTCTATACAAGACAGCCATATCATGATGCGTGCCCTAGACCGTGCGCTAAGAGACCAAGGCGTAACCTCAGCCGATGATGTGATTCTCGTGGGACATTCCCAAGGCGCAGCTATCGCCTATAACGCCGCCAATAACAACGAATTTGCCTCACGCTACCACGTGAGCGATGTGTACACTTTTGGCGGCCCCGTACAAGCTTTACCAGACCGAGGAAATAAGACCTTCCGCGTGCATCAAACCAAAGATAAGGGCGATCCTATTCCCGCAATCATTAGCGGCCAGACGTGGCGGGAACGCCCAGGTGACTCGACCGTGATTACTGACCGTAGAAGTTTTCGCCAGGGCGGCGATCCTAAACCACATGAAATGACTCACGATATGAGGTTTTATCGTGAATCATTAGAACGGGATGCTAACGCGCAGAAACCTATGGTGGCTGTCCCTCAAGGTAACTACACCTACGAAGGCGGAAATGTCTATAACGCTACCTCTGAGGGAGGGCCTTCGTTATGGGAGAGCGGAGCCGCAACATTATCAAATGAGCGTGGTGTAAACCCTCAAGTACTTGGAAATATAGGGGTTGACTTGGCCCAAGATAAGGCACGGTCATGGACACCCGATTTTTTGAAACCCAGTATGGATGCGCTTGATCCACGAAAGCCTGTCGATTACACGGACCCGAAGATTTCGGGACTACCCGCACCAGTGCAGAACCCCGGCACCACAGATACCCAACACTCACCCGCAGCATGGCATGCGCCCGAGTCGCTGGAGAACATATCGGGGCCAAAACCCATGCCGTACAGCCATCATGGGGAGGGGATCATACCCTCCGGGGCAGGTTCCCACGCCGAACCGTATTATGCGCCGCGCCTGCTGGATGACCTGCACCTGCCCAAGCTTGACATACCCCACAGCACGGGCGGAGGTGAAAACCTGCTGCCGAACCTTGACCTGAAAACACAGGAAGGATACCTGCCGCCGCTGGGGGAACACCTGATGAACAACCCCGCCGAGACACCGCACCTGCACATACCACAGAATCAGCTGCAGCCCGATGGTGAGACCGTAACCCCCGCCGATACCGGTAGCCGCATGCCCACCAACACCCCAAACCCCGAGATACGTACCTCACACGACCCCAGGCTCCTAGGTGCACCAGCGTAAACGCAACCGCGCCCGATCGGCAGAAACCCGCGTGACCTAGCGCAAAAATCCGGGGCGGGGAGGTTGGCGAGCACTATACTGTGGATATGAGTGAATCACACCAACCGCAGACATCACCGATTCCCCCGCGCCATATTTTTGCGAACCTTCCGGCCTATGTGGCAGGAAAACCCGCGCCGCAGGTTGCCGGGCTAACCCAGTACAAACTATCTTCCAACGAGAACCCTCTCGGACCCGTACCCAAGGTCGCCGAAATTCTTAGCACCTTCGATGCGGTACACCGCTACCCAGACCCGCTCTCAACCAAGCTGCGTGAAGCGCTCGCCAAGCGGTTCAACCTAGATGCCGAGAATATCGTGACCGGCGCCGGAAGCCTGGGTGCACTCAACCAGATTCTCAAAGCGTTTGCCGGAGTCGATGCCGACGGTGTGCAGGACGAAGTCATATACGCTTGGCGTTCCTTTGAGGCATACCCCATTTTGGTGGGGCTGCTGGGCGCAAAAAGCGTGCAGATTCCGAACCTGCCCAACGGTGCCCACGACCTGCAGGGAATGCTCGATGCGATCACCGACCGCACCCGTGTGATCCTGGTGTGCACCCCTAACAACCCCACCGGGCCCGCCGTCACCGAAAAACAAATCCGCGAGTTCCTGGCGCAGGTGCCCCCTCATATTGTGGTGGTGCTCGACGAAGCATATTTCGAGTTCTGCACGGTATCACCCGTGCCCGACGGGGAAGATGCGCCGCTGGACGGTTTGCGCCTGTACCGTGAATACCCGAACGTGATCGTGCTCAGAACCTTCTCGAAAGCACAGGGACTTGCGGGGCTTCGCGTGGGGTACTCGGTATCGCATCCGCAGCTGACCCAGTATTTGCGGGTGAGCGCCACAACCTTTGCCGTTACCGCCGTGGCAGAGGCCGCCGCTGTCGCCTCCATAGAACATGAAGATCAGGTGATGGAACGTGTACAACACCTGGTGTCCGAGCGTGAGCGCGTGGTTGCCCGGCTGCACGAGCTAGGGTACAACATACCGCAAACCTACGCCAACTTCGTGTGGCTCCCCCTGGGAGAACACACTGCGGAATTTACTGAACTGGCGCGCGCTAACGCCCTGGCGGTGCGTGCTTTCGACTCCGAGGGTGTGCGGGTGAGCATCGGCGAAGATGAGGCAAATGACCGCTTCATCAGCATCTGTGAGCAGTTCCCGCACAGAGTCTAAAATCCCTCAACTCGCGGGGTTGAGCTATGTCGCCGAGGGCTCGGGAAGAGACCGTGTGGGCTCTCAGCGACAACACTTAGAATGCTCCCCGCCCACGTAAGTATTCCGCGAACCAACATGCACACAGAAACGGTGCATTACGCCAGAAGGAAAGCATAGAAAACCGCACAATAAACCTTCACTTCGTTCTTAAGCGAGTAAAATAAGAGGAAATATGCCCAAGCCTTCCGCCCCGCGTGCCGAAACTCTCTGCGCACGCCCGGCGTGAAGGACAGCTCGTATCTGCGTGGAGGATTGATGCACGAGAACGAAAAATATCCGGGAGTACCTGAACGCATCCAGCTGATGGATGAGAACGGCAAGGTACACGAGAACCCCACCTTCAGCTCTTATGTGCAGGACGTAGACGCAGAACAGCTTCGCGAAGCCTACCGCCTGATGTACATCACCCGCCGCATTGACGACGAAGGAACGGCACTTCAGAGGCAAGGGCAAATGGCTCTGTGGGTGCCCAGCCGCGGACAAGAAGCGGCGCAGGTCGGCTCCGCACTGGCATTCGCCCCCAACGACTATATTTTCCCCTCCTACCGCGAACACGCGGTCGCCTTTGCCCGCGGCGTAGATTTCCGCGAACTCATCACGGTTTTCCGCGGCTCACACACCCACGGGTGGGACCCTAAAAAACATAACTTCCACGTCTACACCAAAGTGCTTGCCGCACAGATTCCGCACGCGGTCGGCTACGCTATGGGACTGAACTTTGATGCCGATATTGCGGCGGAAACCGGGCAGCTGCAGACAGGCCAAGGGCAGGCCACCAACCCCGATACCGACACCGTGAAACCCGCCGTTGGCGTCTACTTCGGCGACGGTTCCTCCACCGAAGGCGAAGCCCACGAGGCCATGGCCTTTGCTGCATCCTACGATGCCCCCGTACTCTTCTTCGTACAAAACAACCGCTGGGCTATTTCGGTACCCTTCGACGTGCAGTCGCGCGTGCCCATCTCAACCCGTGCCCAAGGCTACGGCTTTGAAGGGCTGCGCGTTGACGGCAACGATGTGCTCGGAACCCTCGCCGTCACCCGCTATGCGCTCGATAAAATCCGCCGCGGCGAAGGACCCGTACTGATCGAGGCGGAAACATACCGCCTGGGCCCGCATACCACCGCCGACGACCCCACCAAATACCGTGACGATGAAGAACTCCAGCAACGTCTGAACGCAGACCCGCTGATTCGCCTGGAAAAATATCTGCGCGAGAACGGGCACGCAGATGATGCCTTCTTCGAAAAACTCGCCGAAGAAGCACAAGAACTTGCTAACGGGGTACGCGAGGCGGCGATTGCCTCCGAACCCTATGAATTCGACCGATTCTTCGACCGCGCCTACGCCGAAGAACACCTTCAGGTAGAAGAAGAACGCGAGTTCTACCGCAACTACGTCGCAGGTTTCGAGGAGGACTAAGAATGAGCGAGCAGAATGCACAGGTCGAGCGCCTAACCCTGGCGAAAGCGATCACTCGCGGCCTCGACGACGCAATGGCAGATAACCGCAAAGTCGTGCTGATCGGCGAAGATATCGGCAAACTCGGCGGCGTATACCGCGTAACCGAAGGGCTTCTGGCGAAGCACGGGCAGAAGCGCGTGATGGATTCTCCCCTCGGAGAAGCCGGTATTGTGGGCACCTCTATCGGCATGGCGATGCGCGGCTATCGGCCCGTAGCCGAGATTCAGTTCGACGGGTTCGTTTTCCCTGCCTACAACCAGATCACCACCCAGCTCGCCAAAATCCACAACCGCAGCGACAAAAAATATGTCGTTCCGGTTACGATCCGTATTCCCTACGGCGGTGTAATCGGGGCGGTCGAGCATCACTCGGAATCGCCCGAGGCCCTATTCGCGCACACCGCCGGGCTGCGCATCGTAACGCCGTCCTCACCGCATGACGCCTACTGGATGACTCGCAAATCTATTGAATGTGACGACCCGGTGATTATTTTCGAACCCAAACGCCGCTACTGGCTCAAGGGCGAGGTGAATTTTGCGGACACCGATTTTGACCCGTTCCAGGCGCAGGTGGTGCGCGAAGGCACAGACGCGACCATCGTGGCATACGGTCCGCTGGTGCCGGTAGCGCTTGCCGCCGCAGAGGCTGCCGTCGAAGATGGGCGCTCGATCGAAGTCATTGACCTGCGGTCGATCTCTCCGATGGATGTACCCACCGTCGCCGCATCCGTGGTGAAGACCGGGCGCCTGATCGTTGCCCACGAAGCGCCGACCTTCGGGGGCGTGGGTGGTGAACTCGCCGCCGCGATCACCGAGCGCTGCTTCTACAGCCTGCAGGCCCCGGTGCTGCGCGTGGGCGGCTACTATATGCCGTACCCGGTACCGCGCACGGAGGACGAATACGTGCCCGATATTGACCGTATTCTTGAAGCCGTCGATCGCTCATTTGAATACTAAACCGTATATTCCATATTCCTTATATAACCCGCGAAGAATATTCCCGACAGGCTATATTCCCTAGCGAAAGGTATAAAATGTCCCAGATTTTTAATCTCCCAGACGTGGGCGAGGGTCTTACCGAGGCTGAGATCCTCACCTGGAAAGTCAGCGTTGGCAGCGAGGTCAGCATTAACGATGTTCTCGTTGAAATCGAGACCGCCAAATCCGTTGTGGAACTGCCTTCGCCCTACACCGGTACCGTGGATAAGATTCTGGTGAGCGAGGGCGAGACGATCGAAGTTGGGACGCCTATTATCGCGATCTCCGGCAGTGCCGCATCCACCGCAGACGAACCGCAGGATGCGCCCGCCGCATCCGCTGATGAGGGCGAGAGCGGTAACCAGGCACTCGTGGGTTCGGGCCCCAAGGCCGATTCGGTGAAGCGCCGCGCCCGCAAGCGCCCCGCATCCGCAAGGGCTCAGAACGCCGCGCCACAGGTCCAGGTTTCGCCCGCTCAGGAGATGCCGGTGGCGCATACCCCCTCGTCACCCGAGCCGCGCAATCAGGGGCTTTTCAGCGAGCTTGCCGAGCGTGCCTCCAAATTCGTAGAAAACAGCCCGTTCAATACGGTTGTGCAGCGTTTCCAGGGCGGGGCTGAGGTACCCGTCGTAACCGCACAGCCGACGCAGGAGCCGGTGCCGCATCGTCCGTCGCTGGCGGCGCCACCTGTACGCTTGGCGGCAAAAGAGCTGGGCGTCGATCTGGCGAATGTGACCGCGACCGGCTCGCGCGGGCAGGTGACGAAACAAGACTTGTTGAACTATGTGGCGCATCTTAACGATGTGCAGGAGTCCACGAGCCAGCGTTTCTGGCAGTCCCCGTCCGCACCGGGCGACCGTATGCAGCATATTCCGGTGCGCGGGGTGCGCAAGGCAACCGCGAAGGCTATGGTTTCTTCGGCGTTTAGCGCCCCGCACATGTCGATCTTCGTAGATGTCGATGCCTCGCGCACCATGGAATTTATCAAGCGTTTGAAGAAGTCGCGCCACTTCGAGGGTGTGAAGGTAACTCCGCTGCTGGTGCTTGCCGCCGCCGTGATTTGGGCGGCCGAACGGAACCCCCAAGTGAACGCTACGTGGACGGACAGCGAGATTCAGATCAAGCGCTTTATGAACTTGGGCATTGCGGCGGCGACCCCGCGCGGGCTGATGGTGCCGAATATCAAGGACGCGCAGGAGCTCTCTCTGCGTGAGCTGGCGATCGCCTTGAATAACCTGACGACTCGCGCCCGTGAGGGGAAGACCCAGCCCGCCGAGATGGCGAATGGAACCCTGACGATTACGAATATCGGTTCGCTTGGTATCGATACAGGGACCCCGATTATCAACCCCGGCGAGGTGGCAATCGTTGCCTTCGGCACGATTAAGCAGAAGCCCTGGGTGGTTGATGGTGAGGTTATTCCGCGCTGGGTAACCACGCTGGGCGGTTCTTTCGATCATCGCGTGGTAGACGGCGACCTCTCGGCGCGTTTCATGGCGGATGTTGCCGCGATTCTCGAAGAACCCGCCATGCTTCTGGATATGTAGCGCTTATAAGTACAGTAACGCTCAAGGGCGCCGAAGGAGACACGAATCCTTCGGCGCCCTGGTGTATTTTTTTGGGTCTTGAAACCACGCATATTCTGTTTCTGGAATATTCCCGAGTTGGCATATAGCCATATCGTGCACACAAAAATGGGGGCAGGGTTCTCAAGTCGTCACGAAACCCTACCCCAATCGCTATATTCCCTATGGGTTATATGCCTGAAACGTTATAACTCCTGGTCCACATAGTTTTGTGCGTAGCGTTCCACACGACGGTGATAGATGCCGCCCATCAAACCGCCCAGAACTGCGGCGATGAAGGTGATGCAGAGAACCAACGCAACCGAAAGAATAGCGCTTGCCGTACCGTGCTGCGTATACCACTGCACGGAAAGGTTTGCGGAGCTTCCCTGGAAAACCTGGGGCGTGAAATAGGTGAGCAGGCTTGCTGCAAACATGATCATGACCTGCCACAGCCACACCGAAATGCCCTGCTTTGCGCTGGAGAACCGCGCCATGCGACCAGCCACATACCCGCCGATGCAGTATGCCACCAGGTACGCGGCACCGGTTCCGATACCCTGCCAGAGGGCGAGTGCATCGTTCCCCGAGAATAACCCGCGCACAATAGGAGCCATGGAATCGTAGGGGGCTCCGTGATTAGCCTCGACCACGGTTGCCGTAACCCAGAGCAAAAACTGCAAAACGCCCATTGCGGCGAACCAGCCCATCAGCCCGGGAATAACCTGAAGTCGCCCGTAGCGTGCTTTCTGAAGCTCGAACGCAGTTGCCGCCGTGAGAATGGGGGCGTGCTCGTCGGTATCTTCACCGTCTTCTATAAGGTAATTTTGCGCGGGGGAAGGAGCAGACACGGCCACAATGGCATCGCTGTCGCCGTCTTCCCTGGGCGTTGTGGGATGCTCGGGGAGCGGGGGAAGCGCCTCCGTACTGTAGGTAACCATGCTGCTGGGCACGGCGGGGCGTAACTGATCCACGGAGTCGCTGCCAGCAGACTCGTCGGAATCTTCTAACCAGCCGAAGGAAGAATCGCCATCGTGTGAACGATCCTTGGCGGTACCCGCATCGGTCTTCATCTGTGCATTGGCGGATGAAGAGCTTTCCTCAAGATATTTCCGCTGGTCGGCGGCAGAGAGAGGGCGGGTTTTCTCTTCGGATATATCATCGACCGGTACATCCTTGGGGGAGAGCACGACGGTCGGGTCGTCGCTTTCAAAAGCGGCGTCCCAGGCGTCATGAGAGTTCTCCCGAAGCTCACTCTGGTTCGTTTTATTCTTCGCGTGAACGGTATTTTCTTCAGCAGGGGTATTGTGATGGGGACCTGAGGTATTCTTTGGGGTAGATGTCATGGTCTCCTCCATATCGGTGGTTGGCATCTGAGAATTTTTATCTATATATGCTCATAAAAACTGTGGCGCTTGTGGCGCTCAGTTTAAGGGTCGGAAGTTGAGCGATATTAAAAGTTATCAGCTTCAAGGCGCGCATAAAATTCCTGCGCTTGCATCATTTCCTGTTCACTGTATTGGTGCGGATGCGCCGGTCGCTGCTGCGGGTCAATTGTGCGGATAACGCGCGCCGGATTACCGGCGACGATCGTGTTCTCGGGAACGTCTTTCGTGACCACAGACCCCGCCCCGATCACCGCGTTTTCGCCGATCGTGACGCCTCCAAGAATAATGGCTCCGCCGCCTATCCACACGTTATTGCCTACCGTGATCGGCAGGGCGCCCTCCCAAAAATTGATGCGATCCTGAACATTAATCGGGTGGGTGGGGGTGAGGAACTGGCAGCCGGGGCCGACGAACACGTAGTCGCCGATGGTAATGGGGGCTACGTCTAGGAACGTGGTGTTGAAATTGAAGAAACAATACTTGCCAATATGGGTATTGACCCCAAAATCGAAGGCAACCGGCGGGCGCATCTGGGTATGCTCGCCCAGGCTGCCCAAGTAGTCGCGGAGCACATGCATGCCGTGGGCGTGCTCGCCGCGCGCATAGTACTGCTCGAAAAACTTGACCGCTTGGTAGATAGAATCGCCGACTTGCTTATTCTCTTCGGTAGAGCGGTAGGCTTTGCCCGCCGTCATACGTTCAAAAGCCTCGCTGAGGTTCTGGCGGTTGGGCTTGCTCATGAGTGAGTCCCTCCCATCCAGAAGTACATGATGAGGATAATTGCTAAGCCGATGAGAATCACGATGCCGCCCAGAATGGCGAAGCGTTTCGAGATTTCTCGGAGCAGCTTTTTAAACTGCTCATCGGTAATGTCATGCCTGTTGCTCATACACCTAGTATCTCAGAAAGGCCCCACCGGATGCAGGCTTACTGTATAGCGCCCTCAACTAGGGCTTGAACACAGGGAACTGGGCTAGGCGCTAGGGCTGAACTTTGCTCTGGCGGCGGCGAGAAAACACACGCATGAGCACGATGATAAAGACAATGCAGAGCGTAAAGTCGATGAGGGTAACAGCCTGTCCGAGCCAGTAAGCAATTATATATACAGCGTTTGCCCCTTCGAGATAATGACCGATACCGTCCGGATGATACAGAAGCCCCAGGAAGATAAGCATGAAGAGGTCAAGCCCATGATGCAGCGCACCCACGATATTGGCTCCGAGGATAAACCCTAAATACCGTGACCGCAGATAAAATACTGTCGCGGTGATCTGCAGAGCCCAGTAAAGCACAGTAACGAGGATAGGTGAGGATGTATATACCGGGAAATAATTGAGAGAACTCGGATAAAAGATGGCAAGAAAAGTCTGAGCCATGAGCGCAAGCGTTATACCTGCTAATCCCAAACGCATACCGTAGAGTTTCCGGAGAGGAAGAGCCGGGCGTGCGGTGCCCGCTGCCAAGATCTGCGAGCTCGAATTCTGCTGTGTGGGATTATTGCCGAAAGACTTCTCACTCATATTTTCCACCGTAACATTGCGATGCGTGCTGATGCACGGGGTGTACGTCGTTGTATATAGAGACGTCGCAAGTGGGAGCGAGTGTATAGTCGAAGAAACCTCGAATACTGCTCGCGGAATGGGGCGGAATGCTCGCCGAATGGGAGCACACAGCGCGTCGCGGGTTGAGCAAAACAGGTCTCAGCAGGCACAATCGAAGCATGACTGACCCGCAATATCACGACTCGCATCCGCATGATGCCCAAGCCTCCGCGCAAGAGTCTCAAAGACCCGCACCCGCTCAAACTACACCTGATACCGCCTCCGGGCAGAACCCGCTGGCGCATCGCCCCTGGCTCAAAAATTATTCACCCGGCGTCGCCGTAGACGTTCACCTGCCCGAAACCTCGCTAAGCCACCTGATTGACGATGCTGTCCGCGACGTTCCCCACAAGATTGCCCTCGAATTCTTTGGGGCAACCACCACCTACGCCGAACTTGGCAGTCAGATCGACCGCGCCGCCGAAGGGCTGCGCCTGGCCGGGGTGCAGGCGGGGGATCGGGTCGCCCTGATTCTGCCCAACTGCCCGCAGCATATTATTGCCTTCTACGCGATTCTGCGCCTGGGCGCGATCGTCGTGGAACACAACCCCCTCTACACCGGCGCCGAGTTGCGGCACATGTTCGAGGACCACGGCGCGAAGGCCGCCATCGTGTGGGATAAAATTTCCGGGCATATTACGGGCCTGCCCGCAGACATCAGACCGGCGCATATTTACGCCGTGAACCTTATCAAAGCGATGCCCGCCCTCACCCGCGCGGCACTCAAACTGCCGGTCAAAAAGGCACGCAGTTCACGAGAAAAACTTGAAGGAGCCGCCCCCGGAACCACAAGCTGGGCGCATCTGCTCAAGAGTCCACCGATCGACCCCGACTTTAAACGGCCCACCGCTCACGACGTAGCGCTCTTGCAGTACACCTCCGGCACCACCGGACTGCCCAAGGGCGTGATGCTCACTCACCGCAACCTCGAATCGAACGGGCGCATGGGTGAAGCCTGGATTCAGCCCGGCAACGACGAAAGTATTTACTCGGTGCTGCCGCTCTTCCACGCCTATGGCATGACCTTGGGCGTAACGATTGCGGCGCTGTGCCGCGCCCGGCTGGTGCTCTTCCCAACCGTCGATATGGGTCTGATTACTAAGGCGATGAAGAAGACCCGCCCCACGATTCTGCCCGCAGTACCGCCGGTCTACCGCCGCCTGATGGACGTCGCCAAAGAGCAGGGCATCTCGCTGCAGGGAGTTCGCTATGCGGTTTCGGGCGCCATGAACCTGCCGCCCGAGCTGGTGGCAGAGTGGGAGGATGCATCCGGCGGGTACATGGTTGAGGGGTACGGGCTGACCGAGTGCGCGCCGCTCGTCTCATGCAATCCGCTCAACGATACGCGCCGCGCCGGGTCAATCGGCATTCCCTTCCCCTCGACCGATATTCGCGTGGTAGACCCCGAAACTCTTCAGGATGTGCCGCTCGGCGAAGAGGGTGAGCTGTGGGTTCACGGCCCGCAATGTTTCGCCGGGTACTGGAAACGCGAAGAAGACACGCAGAAAACCATTACGGCTGACGGCTGGCTTCGCACCGGCGATATTGTGCGCCTGGACGAAGACTACTTCATTCAGATCGTGGATCGTATTAAGGAAGTCATCATTACCGGCGGGTTCAACGTTTCACCCACCGAAGTGGAAACCGCCCTGAAACAGCACGATTCCGTGGCGGATGCGGCGGTCGTGGGCATCCCGCAGGCCAGCGGGGGAGAGATGGTGGTCGCCGCCGTGATTCCTGCCGAAGGACACGCGGTTGATGAACATGCGCTGCGCGAGCACTGCTATGCGCGCGTGACCCGCTATAAGGTGCCGCGCAAGATTGTGGCGGTGGACGATCTGCCCCGGTCGATGCTCGGCAAGATTCTGCGCCGCAAGGTACGTGAACAGTTAATCGCCAGCGGGGAGTTTGATTAAAAACACACTCTGGCACAACTGCGAGTTCGAGCGTCAAGGCAGAAGACTGTCTGTTATACCTCTTGTATGACTCTGAATCCTTAGTTACGGTGGGGACCGGAACCTCTTAATGAAATCGTAATTATTCTTCAGAGGAGTTGATACCAATGCATCAGATATCACCTGACGGAATTGCCTTCTTGGAAGAGAAAGAAGGGTTCAGGAGTGACGCCTACTACGACGTGGCGGGCGTTCTCACGATTGGTTACGGGCATTCGACCCGTGCGCCCAGTATTGAGCAATACCCCGTTTATGAGGGGCAGCATATCACCGAAGAGGAAGGGGAGGAGATCCTTCGCGCAGATTTGAAGCCTACCGAAGCTGCTGTGAATTCTGCTGTTACTCGTGAAATTACTCAGAAGCAATACGATGCGCTCGTGTCATTCACCTTCAACCTGGGCGCGGGTACCTTTAAGTCGAGTGATGTTCTCGAACTCACGAACAAGGGAAATTATCAGGCCGCCGGGGATGCTATGCTGCAATACTCGCACGCTGGCGGAGAATTCATCCCGGGGCTGTACAAGCGCAGGGAGGAGGAAAGGGCTATGTATCTTTCTTCGCTTCCCCAAGCATAAGATTCAGTGCGGTACGATGTCGGGGTCGGTTATCATGACGGGTTCTTGGGGAAAAGCTCTAAAGCTTCCGAATCGGTGGAGACCCTGACTGGCTACTCAGAATAGGTAGTGCGTGATCTGGTCTGACAGATACGCTCTACAAGACTACGAGGTTCCAGAAACACTCACTATGAGCCCATAGATTCTAGCGGGGGAGGAACAGACTTCGGTCTGTTTCTCCCCCGTTTTGTGGTGCATAGCAGGCGGGCACACCGAAAATTTTGGGGCGTAATGCATCCCAAACGCTGGGCAATCCTTGGATTTATGTGCCTTGCGCTCGTGGTGACGGGCCTAGATTCCCTGATTGTCGCGGTCACCATCCCCTCGATGGGGAGGTAGGGGTGCAGACCACCGGTGAGCAGCTGCAATGATTTGTGGCGGCGTATTCGCTCGCCTTCGCGGCACCGCTGCTTTTCTTCGGCGGATTAGCCGACAGCGTTCGTGGCTCTCTCACCCCACCGCAGAAGTCCTGGATCAAGCACTTATAGCCGACAGCTTTATCTATCGATTATGCTGCAGAGGATCTTGCCTATGACCGTACGGTCGATCGCCGCAAAGTGCACCGGATTTAGGTGCATAAAGGTTTAGGCGAATTATATATGTAGTTATTACCCTAATAACGGGAATATATCTGTTATGGTTAAGTGGGTGGGTTGCCCACACCACATCTTTTCGGTTACATTTTAGTGAGGAGACTAAACGAATGACTACCAAGCAGACCATTTTGGATTATTTTGCATCTATCCATGCCGGAAACTGGCAGGATTACATTAGTGATACTATGGCCTACGGCTTTAACACTACAGAGCAAAAACTCAATAAAGACGAATACTTTCAAAGTGCGGGAAGTTTCTATGATGCTACCACAAAAGTTGAGCTTTCTCAGATTATTACCGAAGGAGACAAAGCAGCCGTCATAGCATGTTACACCGCGCAATCTCCTGCCGGTGCCACGCGAATTTTTGAGGTTCCTGAATTTTTTACCGTAAAAGATGGTAAAATTGTAGCGTCGACCATTTTCTTTGATGGTCCTGCATTTATGGCCTTCATGAAGGATGAATAATTAATTTATATTCAGGTGCTTCATATAGTATTAATATAAATTAAATATTTTTGAAAAGTAGGTTATCTCCACCTAAGTCTTTTAGGTAGGAGTAGCCTACTTTTGTATTTTAATATTTATAATGTTGATTATACATACTCCGACATGCACTGTTCTCCACTGTTCAAAGAGCGTTATTTATAAGGCTAGTCAGCACCTCTAACCACACATGAAAAACAAACGGCTCCTCATTAGCCGACGTATGATGGATCCTATAAAACCAACTAACCCATCAACATGCCCTAGGAGAAACCGTTGCCTCCTTACCGTACCACCGGAGTAACCGCCTACAATTGGTTACCCTCTTAGCCTCCCTGACGAGCATAGGGTTGGATTGGCTGAGAACTAAACCTATAAGCTCACCCTCACCAAGGCTTTAAAGTCACCCTGCTGTATCTGAGGTAAAGCCACACCGAAGAAGTTTGAGCTGAAGACTTCGGGGGGGGGCTCACCAAGACCGACAAGCACCTGAACCGCTATACACCAACCATCGCCCGGTGGTCATTGAGGGCGGCAGCGGGACGATCGGATCATGCGGGATCTGGTCTGACAGATACGCTCTACAAGACTACGAGGTTCCCGGAGGACTGAGTTACTAGGCTGTAACTAAGGGCTACGTCTTTGCTGTATATCAGCTCGGCTTTGCGACCTGATCTTCCTCAGAATTCGATACGACACGCGGGCGGGTCGGTTTTCCCATAATTTTTGGTGAAACCGACCCGTTCGCATGTTGGCACCGAAAATTTTGGGGCGTAACGCATCCCACACAAGGGGTTCTCGTCGTGTGCTCGCCTTCGCTGCAGACAGCGAACGGACCGTGGTGAACGGGACGGGATTATGCTATGCGCTCAACACAACGCGGTAGGTTTATGCGATAATTACCGGGGAAATTTGATGAAAGTATTTACAAGGAAAATATAAAAATTAAATCTTCACTCTCTCAATTCTTTTAATAATTTACAGCGACACTAATTTTGTTTCTTGGGCGGCAATAAATATATATAAATAATTGACGTGTAAATAGTGAAAATAAACGATTGACAGACCAAATTTGAACTGTATACTTGAGACATCACTGTTACATATAGCTATGTCTTCCAACCACTTCAAGGACCAAAAATGAGCGTGACTACACCCCACCCCAAGCGCTGGGCAATCCTCGGGTTTATGTGCCTAGCGCTGGTTGTGACCGGGCTGGATTCGCTCATTGTTGCGGTCGCTATACCGTCTATGGAGACTGGACTACAGGCAACGGGCGAACAATTGCAATGGGTTGTTGCAGCCTATTCACTTGCATTTGCCGCACCGCTGCTTTTCTTTGGCGGTCTTGCCGACAGAATCGGACATAAACTAAGTTTTCTAGCCGGTATGTTTATTTTGCTGCTTGGTTCAATACTGGCGGCTTTCTCTATTAATGCAGAAGTACTTATTTTTTCACGAGTAATTATGGGTCTCGGATCAGCATTTATTATGCCTTCGACCCTAGCACTTATTCGTGATATTTTTCCAGACCATGAACGTGCTAAAGCTCTCGGAATTTGGGTAGGAATGTCCTCGCTGGGTATTCCGCTCGGTCCTATTGTGGGCGGACTGCTGCTCAAAAGTTTTTCGTGGGGATCAATTTTCCTGGTCAACGTGCCTATTATTGCCGTGGCATTTCTGGCATGCCTGATGCTCGCCCCGGAATCCTCAAAAAAGCACTCTTCCCGCCTGGACTTCTTCGGGCTGATCCTCTCGATCTTCGGGCCTGCCCTGCTGGTGTACGGCATTATCGCCGCCCCGGAAGCAGGCTGGACCTCAAGCTTGACGCTGACCCTGCTGATTGCGGGTGTGGTGCTGAGCCTGATCTTCATCGTGTGGGAGCACCGCAGCGCATCGCCCATGCTCAGCCATGAGGTCTTCCGTAACCGCCGGTTCGGCGGACCGCTGCTGACGATCTCTTCGGTATTTTTCGGGGTCTTCGGCGGGCTGTTCATCATGACTCAGCATTTGCAGTTCGTCCTAGGGCTTGACCCTTTTATTTCCGGTCTGCATATGCTCGCCATGTGTTCGGCGGTTCTCGTGGCACCGATCTCGCCCAAACTCGTCGAAAAGTTCGGGCTGGGTCCCGTCTCAGCCACCGGCCCTCTCATGGTCGCCCTCGGCATGGTGCTTCTGGCTATCAGTCCCTCGCCCAAGAGCGGGCAGGTTATGGTAGCGCTCTTCACGTTCGGGCTGGGTGTGGGTTTTGGCGCCCCGGCCTCCGTGAACTCGATCATTGAATCGACCCCCAAGAAACAAACCGGCGCGGGCTCGGCGGTTGCCGATGTTGCTATGCAGCTCGGCGGCGCCCTGGGTATCGCGCTGATGGGAAGTATAGGAATCGCCACCGCAACGGCACAATCGCCCCGAGGCGTAGCCGCTGCGTGCTGGGTAGGCGCGGCAGTAGGTCTTTTGGGTGCTGTTGCCGTCTTCACCGTGCTTCCCAAAACTGGCGAACCCGCCGTCGAACGAGCGGTCGCGCCAGAACCAGAACCCGCAGCTAAGCTGCCTTAGGCCAGCTGCACATATTTTTCAACCAACCACAGACAACCATCAGAACCTAACTCAAACTTCCGAAACGTTCCGATGGTATCTCCTACCCACACGGTAGGGATGAAAAAGGAATGAACGCTATGAACACCGACGAAATCAGCAGAATTCATAACAGACGCCAGATAACGCACGATGCGGTGCGCTGCCTGAGCACTCGAAGCCTTCCGACACTCAGATCCTCGCTGACCCAACCTCACGGGCAGCGGTGCACCCCCAGGTATATGCCGGGATAGACAAGCGCTGCGCTTTCGGTCTTTCGCAGCCCGCATCCATCGTGAATCCGCAGGAATATCAAGGGATCATCACACCTTCGCACCACAGTGACCGTACTTATATCTTTTTGATATTGAGAATCTTCACCATATTACCCGTATCCAGCGGCAGGGCATAACAACACCGATAACGCACACCCAAGGAGCTTACTCACCCGCACGCGGTAAGCCCCACGGGACCCCGTAACCACGTGCAACATACACCAACCACAGCCAAAGGAGGAGGGCATATGACCCTCATATACGAGTCGGCACCAGAGCTCGACGAAACTATCACGATAGACCCGGATATAGAAAATCTGCACTATGACCGTACCGTCGATCGCCATAAGGTACACCGTGCAGCGGTTTCCGAAGTTTTCCTCACAGATATTCGCCAGCAGAGCGCGCAGCATGTGCTCGTGGCGGCGCAGCTGCCCTCATCGCACAGCTTCTTTCACGACAGCATCTACAACGATGCCGAAGGAACCCCCGATGCGCTCCTGCTGCTCGAAATTGCGCGGCAGGCGACAATCGCCAGCGCCCACGAAGTCGGTGTAGACGCCGGAAACACCCTGATCTCCAACGAGTTTGGGCTCACGATTTATCCGCACGAAATCGCCGCGCTAAACCCCGAAGATACCAACCTGCTGATTCGCAACTACTTCGACTGGACCTCCATTCGGCGTGGCGCCCCGCGCTCCGGTCGGTGCTACCAGCAGCTCATTATGGGCAACCGGGTGATCGCCGAGCACTTCAGCGGCGGGCGCATCCTCACCAAAAACCAATTGCAGGCGCTGCGCAGCGAATACCGCGGCACCCCGCCGCCCACGACCGCGAACCTGCACGAGCTAACCTTCACAGACGTGCAGGATCCCATCGCCCCCGAGCGTGTGGGCAGGCGCAACCCCCTCAACGTGGTGATCTCGCAGCTGAACACCACCGAAACCCCGAGTGCGCAGGTGACCCCGAACGTGGCGAATAAGGCACTTTTCGACCACGCCTACGACCACATCACCATGCAAATTTTGACCGAGGCGGCACGGCAGCTCTACCTGGCAACCCGCTCGGATAGCGAGCGCGCCCCCGAAATTTCCTCAATACGCGGGAACTTCCTGGCGTTCGCGGAACTCGATTCACCCGTGCAGATCCGTGCAACGGCACCCGGGGAATTCGTGGTTGAACAAGATAACCGGCAGATCGCGGATTTCGCGCTCAAAAGCTAGATGACAAGGATCTTTATGTCGCCCAACTACAACACCGCGAAATATGTGTGGACGGACTTCGGCGGAGTACTCACCCCGCCGGTCAGCCATACGATGCGCGTCTTCTGCCAGAAATACGGGCTCACCGAGTCCCAGCTGCGCGCGGGATTTGAGGCGGTCGCCCGCAACCACAACCTCACCGACCCGCTGGAACTCGTCGATACGCCCCTGATGAGCGAAAAAGAGTGGCTGAGCGAAATTTCCGAGCAAGTCGGCGGGGCGTTCCAGCTCGACACCCTCGCCGACGACTGGTTCCGCGACCGCGAGCCCAACGCATCCTGGGTAGCGTACCTGCACGAGATCAAAGCGCACGGCGTGAAGGTAGGACTGATCTCAAATATGGTGCCCACCTGGGATAACCACTGGCGCGCCATGCTCAACGAACCCGATCTTTTCGACGATATTGTGCTCTCCTTCGAGGTCGGATACCGCAAACCGCAGCGCGGTATCTACGAGTACGCCGCAGAACTTGCCGGGGTGAACCCGGCGCAGTGCATCCTCATTGACGACCTTGCGCGTAACTGCGAAGGCGCCCGTGCAGCCGGGTGGGATGCCATCGAATTCACCACAACCGAAGAGTGCGTGAAACAGCTGCACCCCCTGCTCTCACCGGCAGAGGAAACAGTTTAAACCCCGTGACCGGAAGGTCACCCAACGAAAGGAAAACCCATGGGCAAGTGGGGAAATATTATCGAAGACATGATGGCGCAGATGCCCGAAGACCTGCGCACCGTCGCCCTCGGCGTGGCTGAGATTTTCACGAACATGGATATCGAAACCGCCCGCAAATACATTCACCCCGACTTCGTTGATCATGAGGCGAGCGAAGGCGTTGGCGGCGGCCCCGAAGGGTACCTGGCAACCGCGAAATACATGAACCAGGCGTTCTCCGATGCCTCGTGGAAGCCCCAGAAGATTGTGGCAAGTGCGGACGGTAAGCACTACACCATGGCGATCAAGTTCAGCGGCGTTCACACCGGCGAGTTCATGGGCGTTCCCGCCACCGGCAAGCCCTTCGAGATTCACCACCTGCACCTTTTCCGTGTTGAAGACGGCAAGGCAATCGAGCACTGGGGCGGGCGCGATGAGCTCGGCCTGCTGCGCCAGATCGGTGTTCTCAATTCCGAGTATCCCACCCCCGCAGACGCCGGGCAGGCCGCCTTCGCCTAAAACGCGGGCGAAACACGCATTCACGCATCCCACGTAACGCCATTGAGCACCGCGCGGCGAACTACCACGGCACGCGATACGCCGTGAACCCGCCGCAGCATAAGAACCAAACCTAAGGAGTCAGATGACACACCAGAAGCGCCCAGGATGCGCCCTCGTCACCGGAGCGTCGGGAGATATTGGCGCACAAATCGCGCTCAGACTGGCGCAGGACGGATGGAATATAGCCGTCGGCTACGCCACCGGAATCGAGCGCGCCGAAGAGGTTGCCGGGTGCATCCGCGAATGCGGTGTGTCAGCGATGCCCATCAAAATTGACGTCACCAGCACCACCTCAGTTGATGACGCTTTTGATGCGCTCGAAGACTCGTTAGGGCAGGTCACCGTGCTGGTCAATAACGCCGGAATTCGTTCCGACGGGCTGGTTGCGGGGCTCAGCGACGACGAATGGGATGCGGCGATTTCGACGAACTTAAGCTCGGTTTTTCGTACCTCTCGGCGGGCGTTGGGGCCGATGATTCGCGCACGTTTTGGGCGAATCATCAATATTTCCTCGATTCTTGCCGGGAGGACAATCGCCGGAACCGGCAGCTATTCCGCCGCGAAAAGCGGAATTTTAGGAATAACCCGCGCGATGGCTATCGAGGTGGCGCGCCGCGGGGTGACCGTGAACGCGGTATGCCCCGGGCTCGTTGAAACCTCAATGACCGAAGAAGTTGAAACCTTCACCCAGTCGGTGCAGCGCGCCGTGCCGATGGCTCGCCCCGCGCAGGCACGCGATATTGCCGAGTGCGTGGCGTTCCTCGCCAGCGACCGCGCCGACTACATTACCGGGCAGAGCATTGCGGTAGATGGCGGGCTGAGCGCTCAGGCGTTTTCGCTGAACTAGGTTCGCGCTCGCCCCAAGCAAGTCCGCCGTTTGCCGGATAAGTTCACAGGTACCCGCCGTGAACACAAGATAACCAACCACAGAAAAACACCAGATAATCCGATCAGGAGAGAACCATGACTGAGACCCCCGTTAACACCGCATCCCTGGAAGAGTTCGTGACCCAGCAGGTGATCGACATGGGCGTGCCCGCCAGCACCGTTAAACTCGATGCCAAAATCGATTCGATGGGGCTCGACTCCCTAGACGTTGTTGAGCTCACCCAGGCGGTCAAGAAGCAGCTGATGATTCCCGTCAAGCCCAAGGATTTTGAAAACGCCGCCACCCTACAAGATGCCGTAGATATTATTCGTGAAAAGGCACAGGAGAAGTGAGTACGAGAGTAGTCATCACGGGAATCGGTGCCGTCACCCCGCTGGGTGTTGGCGCCGAGACGCTGCATGAGCGTGCCGTGGCGGGCCTGAGCGGGCTGAACGACGAAAACGAGAACGGGCTGGGCGGCAAAGTTGGGCGATGCCTCGACTTTGACGTGAAGAACCCGCTCAGTCGCCGCGAGATGCGCCGCATGGACCGGTACACCCAGCTTGCCGTGGCGGCGGCCGATGAGGCTATCGCGCAGGCGGGCTGGGGCGGCGGGCTGCCGTGCGATGCGCGGCGCATCACCTGCTATATCGGTACCGCTATCGGCGGGCTGGACACCCTCGAAACGCAGCATTTAGTGATGCACACCGAGGGCGCCGAAGAAGTCTCGCCGCTGACCGTGCCCATGATGATGGCGAACGCCGCGCCCGCGCATATTTCGATGCGCCACGGGCTGCACGGCGAAACAACCGCAATCGTCACGGCGTGCTCCTCGGGGGCGCAGGCGATTGTCGCCGGTGTGC
The DNA here is from genome assembly GCF_000164695.2 of Rothia dentocariosa ATCC 17931. Taxonomy (NCBI): domain Bacteria; kingdom Bacillati; phylum Actinomycetota; class Actinomycetes; order Micrococcales; family Micrococcaceae; genus Rothia; species Rothia dentocariosa. Next base: position 662,005 of record NC_014643.1, on the reverse strand, counting down.
GCAGTATTCTGCTGGGCGAGGCGGATGCAGCCGTTGTAGGCGGCGCAGAGGCGGGAACCACCCGGTTCACCCGCGCTATATTCAACGCCGCCGGGGCGATCTCGCCCGACGGGAACTCGACCCCCTTCGATGAGGAGCGCAACGGCTTCAACCTGGGGGAGGGTGCCGGTATTCTCGTGCTCGAATCAGCCGAGAACGCCCGCGCCCGGGGCGCCGAGATACTGGGCGAAATTGCAGGCTACGGGCTCTCTTCGGACGCCCACCACATTACGGCGCCGAACCCGGACGGCATGTATGCGGCCTATGCCCTCAACCGCGCGCTTGAAACCGCGGGGGCAACCCCCGAGCAGGTATCGTACGTGAACGCCCACGGCACCGGAACCGAGCTGAACGATACGACCGAAGTGAACGTGCTGCGGCAGGCGCTCGGGGATGCTCTTGAGAACATCCCGGTTTCCTCCACGAAATCGGCGATTGGGCACCTCTTCGGGGCTGCAGGCGCCGTCGAGACCATCGCAACACTTCAGGCGCTTCGGCACGGGCAGGCACCGCCCACCCTGGGGCTGAAAAACCTGGATAAGCGGCTGGGGCGGGTGCGCATCAGCGGCGAACCGCAGGATTTAGCACCCGGCACGGTCAGCGCGGAGGACGGCACGCCTAAAAGGCTGGGGCTCTCAAACTCCCTGGGCTTCGGCGGGCACAACGTGACCCTGGCGATACGCGCATGAGTACCCGGCAGCCTCCCGAGGATGCGCCGCAGGCGGCGGGACGTGCATCCGCAGACCCGCGATACGCGGCGTATCTCGGATGCGCCTACCCCCCTGCCCCCGGCACGGCACCCGATGCGAACCTCACACAAGCGGAAAAACCCGCCGCCGAAGACCCGGCGCACGACGGAGAATACCGCGTGTTCCTGCGGTACGATACGCGCATCGCCCCCGATGTGAGCGGGCCGGTCACGCTGAGCGTGACCGATGTGGAATACCTGCAAGACCTGCACCGCCAGGGGATCGAGGCGCTCGGGCGCGAGGCGCTCGGCGTGAAATCCGCCGACCATTTCGTGCTTCGCGGCGCAGGGCTGAGGTTCACCCCGCATGTTCTGGGCGGCGACGTTCGCAGCTCCGACACAACCGGCGCAAACGAGCCGATCGAGCTGAGCCTGCACGTTCCCGTGAGCACCATCCGCCGCAGGCGCGGGCAGCCGTGCTATGCGATCAGCGGGGCGATCACCCTCTGGGCGGGCGATACCTGCCTAGCCGAAAGCGACGGCGCGGCGCTCTTCCTCACCGCCGATACCTTCGAGGAACTGCGCGGTGAACTCGGGAACACCGCAGAAATCCAGGATGCGGCTTCCGCCGGAGGCGCATCCGCCGAACCCCCGAAGGCCGTGCGCGTGTGGGGAACACCGTACGGGCACGTGCAAGCTGCCCCCGCGAGTCTGTGCGGGGTGAGCGACGCATCCCAGGTTTTGATCGGAGACGTGCACCATGACGATACGACCCACGGTACCGAAAACGCTCAGGAACAGGCGGAAGAATCGCAGGTGAGCACCTCGGAACGGTCCCCTCAGAACCCGCCGGGAGCCCCCGTACTAGCCCAATGCCGCATCGTGCCCACAGCCCCGCCACGGCATTTCGACCGCCCGCTGGACCACTATCCGGGGCTCATGATGGCAAGCGCAGCCCGGCAGTTCGCGGTGGCGGCGCTCGCGCATCGTACCGGGGCAGATCCCGCAGGCCTGCGCGTGGCGGAAGAATCCCACGAATTTTTCGAGTTCGTGGAACTCACCGAGATTCCAACCCTCAACCTGCTGCGGTGCGAGAAACACCGCGACACCTATCAGATAGAGATAACCGTGAATCAGGGCGGTGCCGTTAAGGCACGCAGCCGATTCACCTTTATGTAGAAATTCAAGAAAGGCACCATGAGTGTGACAATTTCGGGCGTTGGCGCCGCCGTGCCCAATGACCCCATTCCAAACAGCGAATTCGCCGCGCTCGGCGTGGACGACGAATGGATTGCCAGTCGCACCGGAGTGCGCCAGCGCCACCACCTGCGCCAGGAGCAGACTCTCGCCGAGCTGGCGCTTGAAGCGAGCGAGAAGGCGCTTGCGGATGCCGGTATAAGCGCCGAAGAAATCGACTTTGTGCTTGCCGCAACCACAACCGCCGACCAGGTTTCGCCGGGGCTCGCGCCCGTCGTCGCCGCAGGTTTAGGCGCCCCGCAGGTGGGCGCGGTCGATTTGAACGCCGCATGTTCTGGGTTCCTGTACGCCCTCGACTACGCCGCCTCAAAAATCGAGCAGGGCAGTATCGACCGGGCGCTCGTCATCGGTGCCGATGCAATGTCACGCCTGACCAACCCCGAGGATGCGGGCACGGCGGTACTCTTCGCCGACGGTGCCGGCGCCGCTATCGTACAGGCGGCCCCCGAGGTGAGCGAGGACGAATACCCCTATATGTGTTCGTTCGGGTCCGACGGCAGCCAGGCGCAGGCACTGTATATTTCTGACTCCACGCAGCAGGTGGTGATGGACGGCGCCGAGGTCTATATGGCGGCGGTGGATGCGATGTCCGAGGAAATCACCTACGTACTCGACTCGTGCGGTATTGACCCGGAGAGGATCGACCAGCTGGTCTGCCACCAGGCCAACGGCAGGATTATGGCGGCGGTCGCGCGGCGGCTGCGCTGGGATTCTTCCAAAGTGCTCTCATATATCGACCGGTACGGGAACACCTCTGCCGCCTCCATCCCGATTACTCTAGCCATCGGGCAGCAGGAGGGGCACGTGAAACCGGGAGACTTGCTGGCGCTGACCGCCTTCGGGGCGGGATTCACCTGGGGAGCGGGCGTGATCGGGTTCAAAACCACCGCCTAAGCGCTGGCGGTCAGGGCGCATCCCGGTTGCGCGCAGCTAGAATCCGTCACCGTATTTCACTTTTATGCCACCCACACCCCTCATAAAAAGAGCCTTTTATGAGGGGACCGACAGATAGGCGTTAACATGCCCAACACACTACAATCCCCGCCGCAGCAGGTGCAGAACGGCGTGAGCGATGACCTGCTCATCACCGCCCACGCCGCCATGATCGCGGGCAGGCACTTCAATCAGCAGGCAAGCAACCTTGCCAAACAGGGATATATGGGGGCGTACCCCTCATCCCTGGGGCAGGAGGCGTGCCAGGTTGCTGCCGCCCTCGCCTTAGAGCCTGCCGACTGGCTTTTCCCCACCTACCGCGATTCGGTCGCCGTCATGAGCCGGGGTATCGACCTTGCCGAAGTCCTCTCGCCCTTCCACGGGTCTTCACACTGCGGGTATGCCCCCACGAAAACGCATACCGCCCCGGAGGCAACCCCGCTCGCCACGCACACCGCCCACGCGGTCGGGCTGGCGATGGCGGCGAAATTCGCCGGTGATTCCACGGTAGCCCTCGCGATGTGCGGCGACGGTTCCACAAGCGAAGGCGACTTTCATGAGGCGCTTAACCTCGCCGCTGTCTTCGAGGCGCCTGTGGTCTTCCTCGTGCAGAATAACGGGTACGCCATCTCAACCCCCGTATCCCGGCAGATGCGCGCGGCAAGTATCGCCGCGAAGGGTGAAGGGTACGGCATGCCTGCATACCGGGTTGACGGCAATGATTTTGAGCAGGTGTATCCCCGGCTGCACGAAGCCGTGGAGCGTGCCCGTGCCGGTGGCGGTCCCACCCTGATTGAGGCGATGACCTACCGCATGGGGCCGCATACGACTTCCGACAACCCCGATCGGTACCGCAGCCGCGAAGAAGTCGAGCAGTGGCGCGGGCGTGACCCGCTCACCCGCATTCAGCATCAGATGTACCAGCGCCTGCCGAACGCGAAGACCCATATCGAAAACGCGATCTTAGCCGCAGAAAAGATCGCCTCCGAGGCCCGCACCAGCATGATGCAGCTGCAGATGCCCGACCCGCAGGACCTTTTCGCCCACGTATATGCGAACCCGCCGGCAACCCTGAGCGCCGTCGCCGAAGAGTACGCACAACAGCACGCCGCGCAGAATGGAGAAAACGCATGAGCCAGCAGGCAGCAGATACTCAGGTACGCGGCGCGAAGACCGCATCCGACACCGCACCTCAGGCGCCGGAATCGACCCAATCCCGCTCGGATGCGGTGCAGCGAACCTCAATGGTAGGCGCCCTCAACCTGGCCTTGGGCCACGAAATGCAGCATAACGACCGCGTGGTGATGTTCGGCGTGGACGTAGGCACCCTCGGCGGTGTTTTCCGTGTGACCGACGGGCTGACCGAACGGTTTGGCGAGGAACGCTGCTTCGACACCCCCATTTCTGAGGCAGGGATTATGGGGGCCGCGATCGGCATGGCGATGTACGGGTTCCGCCCCGTGATCGAGATGCAGTTTGACGCTTTCGGGTACCCCGCCTTTGAACAGATGGTGAGCAACCTGGCGAAAATGCGCAACCGCACGCGCGGCGACCTTTCCATGCCCGTAGTGGTGCGCATGCCCTACGGCGGCGGGGTGGGTGCCGTGGAGCATCACAGCGACAGTTCGGAGGGGTACGCTGCGCATACCCCCGGGCTGCACGTGTACACCCCCTCGAACCCTTCGGATGCCTACCATATGCTGCGCCAGGCGATTCGCAGCGACGACCCGGTGATTTTCTACGAACCTAAGCGTCTGTACTGGGAAGAGGGCGACCTTGATACCTCGGCGGATCCTCTGCCGATTGGGCAGGCACGAATTTGCCGCCCCGGCGAGGACGTAACCCTCATTAGCTACGGGCCGACGGTACCAATGGCGCTTGCCGCCGCCGAAACCGCCGCCGAATACGGGTACAGCGTTGAGGTGATCGACCTGCGCACCCTCACCCCGTTCGACGAACACACCGTATGCGAAAGCGTGATGCGCACCGGCCGCGCCGTCATGGTACACGAGGCCCCGCAGACCGGCGGATTCGGCGCCGAGGTGGTGGCGCGCATTACCTCACGCTGTTTCGACTACTTAGAACGCCCCGTAGAGCGCGTGACCGGTCTGGACGTGCCCTATCCGCCACCCGGGCTGGAACACCTGTATTTGCCGAATGAAGAGAAGATTCTGGGCGCTATCGCAACCCTCTACGCCGAGAATGACTAGGAGAAACACGCATGACTGATACACCGAACGCTTCATCCGCCCCGAGCCCCGATCCCTTACCGCCCGAGGGCTCCGACGCTTCCGGCTATCCCTTCACCTTTTACCTGCCGGATTTGGGGGAGGGGCTTCGCTCGGGCGAGATTATCGAGTGGCTCATCAGCGAAGGGCAGCAGGTTGAACTGGATCAGGTGCTCGTAGTGGTCGAAACCGCTAAATCCACGGTCGAAATCCCCTCGCCGGTCGCAGGCACCGTGGTGCGTCTGCTCGAACCGGTCGGTCAGGTTGTCGACGTGGATGCGCCCCTCATCGAGCTGCGCACCCCCACCCCGCAGGCCCAGGCGCCCACGGCTGGTGCAGAAACCCCCGCGAAGGATTCAGCCGACAAGCTCCCCGCCAAACCCGGCGCAGGAGAGAGCAAACACCTGGTAGGCAGGGGCAAAATGCCCATCAAACCAGGCGGCACCGGTACCGCGCTGCCGCCAAAATCCGCCAAAACTCAAGGCGGCAAGGCCCGTTCGGGTGCCAAAGTTTCGCCCGCCGTGCGCAGGCTCGCCCGCTCCCTCGGGGTCGATCTGAAAACTGTCACCGGAACCGGCGCAGGCGGCGCTATCACCCCCGAAGACGTACAAACTGCCGCCGATCAAGCCGCCGGAGGCGCATCATGACCGCGGAACGCACCGCCGACCTGAGCGCGCGCATCGGCGAACCCCTGGGTGAAACCCCCTGGATGCGCATCAGCCAGCAAAACATCAACCGCTTCGGCGAGCTCACCGGCGACACCCAGTGGATTCACACAGACCCGTACCGCGCGGCGCACACCCCCTTCGGCGGCACCATCGTGCACGGAGCGTATCTGCTGAGCCTCGCCATCACCTTCGCCGGGCAGCTGCTCCCCGCAGAGGGCACCTCTATGCTCGTGAACGCCGGGGTGAGTGCCGCCAGGTTCCGCAGCGCCGTGCCGGTGGACTCGCAGGTATGCGGCAGCGCATCAATCGTGAGCGCCGAAGACTTTGGGGATGCCACCCTCGCCGAAATTCGTGTTGCCGTGCATGTTAAAGGCCAGAGCAAACCCGCCACAACAGCCACAGTTCGGATGGTACTTCATGACTAACAACACCGCAGATAACCCCGCCGTACTCCTCGAACGCCGCGGCAGCATCGCATATGTGACCCTGAATCAGCCCGAAAACCGCAACACCCTCAGCCGCCACCTGGCGACCGAACTGCGCGAGGTGCTCAACCGGCTGCACGAGGACGACACGCTCAAAGCTGCCGTGCTCACCGGAGCCGGGCAGGACTTCAGCCTAGGCGGCAGCTACGACGACTTCGCCGAAGGCATGTCGCGCGAAAAAGAAGAATCCTTAGCGTACAGCCGCGAACTCGCGCGCCTGCTCGAAGACATTATTCTAGGGATCGTTGCCGCGCCCATCCCCTTTATCGCCGCCATTAACGGGCAGGCGGCGGGGGCGGGCATGTCCTTAGCGCTCGCATGCGATCTGCGCGTGGCCGAACCGCGCACCAAACTCAATATTGCCTACGGTATGATTGGGGCCTCCACGGACGGCGGGATGAGCTGGTTCTTACCGCGCTACGCCGGGTTCAGCGCCGCCACCGAGCTGTTATACACTCAGCCGATTCTGCGTGCCGCGCGTGCGCAGGAGCTTTCGCTGGTACATCGGGTGTCAGAGCCGGGTGAGCTGAATGCATGCGCCGAACAGCTCGCGGAGCAGATTGCCGGTTCGGCCTCTCATACGGTGCGTGCCGCCAAGTCTATGCTGGCCGCGCGCTATGTTGTGGAACTTGAGGAACATATGCACGCCGAGCACGAGTTCTTCGCCCGCGGTGTGCTTACCGAAGATTTCCGCAATGCAGTGCACGCTATGCAACGGGGCGAAATTCCGTCCTTTGACTAGGCACAATACCTCAGCGGATGCGGCGGTAATGGTATGGTGAACCGCGTGAAAGCAGCATTTGACGAGATGAAGGGCTCCGAGAACACGGGCGGCACCGAAAATTCGCGGGGGCTTGAGCATCTTATGAGCACCGCCGAGAACACGGGTGAATCGCTGATGCGAAGCCTGCTCCCGCCGGATATATACGTGGCAGAAACCACCGGCGATTTCGGGCACCTTCGCGATGCTGAACGGGAGTATTTCGCCAGCGCCGTCCCCAAGCGCGTGCGCGAGGCGACTACGGCACGCTCCTGCGCCCGACTGGCGCTCAAACGGCTGTACCTGCGGGAACCCGAGCCCACCGAACCGCCGACTGAGCCCGTGTTCGTGCCGCGCGCCGATGGTTCGCCCGCCTGGCCTGCCGGGGTTGTGGGGAGCATGACCCACTGCGCCGGGTATCGTGCGGCGGCGGTCGCCTCGGCACACCGCTATGCGGGCATCGGGATTGATGTTGAGCCCGCGGTACCGCTCTCTGCCGCCGTGCAAGAGCTTATTGTGCGCGACGAAGAAAAGCGGTTTGCCTTCGGGGTCTACTCGAAGGTGCTTTTTTCTGCGAAAGAGGCGGCGCTCAAAACCTGGTACCCCCTGGGTTTTCGCGGTTTTGACGTGAGCGATATTTCCGTAGCCTGCGACGTCGAATCTGCGGCGGGGCGTAGGGGAGAGGATGCGCGCGGTACCTTCACGGCGCGCATCCTAACTATGCCGGATGCTCCGGTTCTGCCCGGCGGCTGGGTTATCGAGGGCGGGTTCGTGGCGACTGCCGTCGTGTTTTACCAGCCGCTTAACAACGTACGTTCGGATAGCATAATAATATAAAGATTATTCTATTTTGAAATTTGAGGTTACAATAGTATTGCTGTGCAGGGAAGATTTTAGGGGAGTGCTACGTGCAAGATATAAATATTGACAGTATTCTAGATTCATTTAAAAATCAAACTTTTGCTAATGAAGATGATATAAAAATACATACATATAGTAGCATAATCGAACCAATACGTAAGATATATGCACCTCACGTTAAATTTCTGTCTGAGCATAATTTTAAAAAAGGAGGCAGGGCAGATGCAACTGTAGGAAATATTGTTATCGAATATAAAAAATATAATTATTTCTCAAAAAATACGGGTATAAATGAAGCATTATATGGACGAAAATCTAAAATTAATGATAGTGGATTGTACCAGTATATTATAAATTCTATAGAAAATAACGATGTAGATGATTCAATTCTTGATACATTTGGAGTTGGATTTGATGGTAAACAGTGGATCATCTCTAGGTTTATGAAATCAGGCGATTTGCAAGACATTGATTTAACTAGGACAAGGTTTGAATCTTCTCAAAGTTCACTTAGGAAGCTTCCCTATAAATTTGTGCATAAAGTTTATAATCTGCGTGAAGGTATAAAGGAAATAATCTCACTTTTTAACGCAATGAATAAATTAAAAATGAGCAAAAATAACCTTGTTAGCTTGTTTGGTCCAGAAAAAGTTTATGTTTCTAATGCTATAAAGAATATATATAGTATAATTTTAGATAATTATAATAAATATAATTATGATAAATCTCCAACTCGAATTATGACTTTGTTCAATGAGTGGGATAGAAGTTTCGGAGTTATGTTTGGTGATGTATCTCAGGAGACGGAATTTAATGCCACATCTGATGCAATTCGAGAGTTATATAATATCGATAATACTGTAGACTATAAATTATTTCTATTCTCGACACAAACTTATTTTAATCTAGTTCTTAAGTTGCTTATCAATAGTTTTATAAAAATAGTTTCAGATCCAACTATAGATATTGGATTTAATTTAAAATGGAGCGATATAATTGAAATATTTGAAGGTAATGAAACTTATAATTCTAAAAAAATAAATAACTTTTTTGAAATTCATTATTATGAGTGGTTTACATATATAGGTGGGGATAACTTTAGTAAAGAACATCAAATCATGATGCAAGATGTAATTAATGATGTTCAAGAGAATATAAATAAGTTGGATTTGGCAACCTTTAAGTTAAAACCAGAAACGGTTCAGGATATTCTACAAGAAATATATATGTCGCTAATACCTGATAAAGTGAGGCACTTGCTTGGGGAGTATTTCTCGCCGGATTGGATTGTTGAACATGCTCTCGATCGTGTGGGATATACGGGTGATATAGAAGCTAGGCTTATTGATCCAACTTGTGGGTCAGGAGCTTTTCTTATTCAGGCACTAAAACGGGTTGTTTCGAAGAAGGAATATAATATTGGGACAGAAGATATTAAAAATATAGTTAATAATATAGTAGGGTTCGACCTCAACCCAATATCTGCGATATCTGCAAAAGCTAACTATATTTTGACGCTTTTTTCTTCTATTGATGAGGAAATATTGACGAAAGACTTGAATATTACTATTCCAATTTATATAGCAGATTCCGTTCTATCCCCTGTTGTATATAGCGAACAGAAAAGTGAGTTGGTTGTTGCTAGCACTTCTGTAGGGGATTTTGAAATTCCGAAATTTGATACATTCAGTGAGGCTAGTGAGTTTTTGGACGGGGTTACTGAGTCTATAGCTAATAGTCGAGGATATGCGATATTTTCTATTATGGTTTTAGATAAATTTAATTTGACTGAAACCCAAAAAGAGGCTGTGAAGACAATGTATGAAGATCTTACGCTACTCCATAGGAGCGCTCGAGATTCATTTTGGGGAAAGATTCTTAAGAATAGTTTTGCTCCTGTATTGCTTAAAAATAAATTTGACTACGTTGTTGGTAACCCGCCCTGGATATCTTGGAAGTCAATGAGCAGGACATATCGACACGGAACTTTAGAGGTTTGGAAAAGTTATGGAATTTTTGAAAAAAACGCATATGATAAAAAAACTACACACGATGATTTTGGAATGGCGGTTACTTATGTTGCTCTGGATCAGTATTTAAATTTTGGTGGTAAATTATATTTCTTGTTGCCATGGACCTTTGTTAAATCTACAAAAGGCGGGCATGGCTTTAGGAAGTTTAGGATTACACGTAATGATCAAGATATCCCGATTAAAGTATGTTTAGTTGATGACTATAATACTTTGCAGATTTTTAAACCCAAACATACGGTTCGCACAATAGGTATACTATTAGAAAAAGGTACCCAAAATACTTATCCCATGAATATGTGGTATGAATGGAATTATAAAGCTAATAAGGAAATATTTGACGCTCATGACACTTGGGATGAGGTCTCAGGAAAGATTTACAAAACCCGAAAGTCAGTGAAGCCTATTGATTCATCGGATATTCAATCCTCTTGGGCGACGTTGTCTGCCGAGAAGATTAACATGGTTGACAATATATTATTGCATGGTAAGAAGCCATATTATCGTGGCCGTAAAGGAATAGAACCAGCTGGTGCAAAGGGGGTGTATATTCTTAAAAGGCCAGAACCTTTGGGTGATAATTTAATCAGCGTTGTAAATGATATGTCCAGGCAGCGTCGCAAAGATATCAAAGATCGTGGTGAGCATCCTGGAATTATCGAGGATACTTATGTGTATCCTATGTTAGGTGGGAGGAATATTCATCGTTGGAAGGTAGTATCTAATGAATTTATGTTAGTCCCGCATACTCCTGAAACTCCTTACGGGATGGATGAGGTAGGTATGGCTAAGACTGCTTTTCTCACCTATAAATGGTTAGAATATTATCGGGAAGGGCTTAATGCAAGCCGAAAGCAAAATGGAAAGTTCTATGATCCTAAGATTCATCCTTGGTACCGTTTAGACAATGTAGGAAAGTATACTTTTTCAGATTATAAAGTTGTTTGGAAAGAACAGGCTTCTAGCTCATCTGCTGTTGCTATTGGCCCCTATAGCACTTTGCCTATGAGTGATTTATCAATATTTGGTGGTCAAGATAAACCTGTAGTAATTGACTCTAAGGTTCTAATGGTAAGTACCGAGTCTATGCTAGAAGCATACTATCTATCAGGTGTTTTGAATTCTCCAAGTGTGCGGACTCTAATAGATACATATGGAGTGGGATTAAATCGAGGAGTTGATGTCCTAAAAAATATAATGGTCCCTCAGTATGATTCAAATAACGAGATTCACCAGCAAGTGGCTAGGTTATCTGAAGAAATTCATATCTTGGCAAGTCAAGGTGATGATATTTCGTTGCATGAGTCTATTCTAGACACCTTTGTAATGCGTATGTATTTATCGTAACTTAATTCGTCCGCAATCGAAATAAGCATCATGGATTAGACGTGGCAACTCTAATATTACCCAAAATGTTAAGAAATATGACGAGCTTGACGGAGTGTGTCACAGTGGGGCCAAATAACTACCACCCACAGCCGGGGGCATGCTCTAATGGGTAAACACCCCCGGAAACCCGGGAACCACCCGCACAGGAGTTAAATCGTGCACGTGGTGGCGCATCGTAAACCCAAACAACAGAAAGTTTCATAGCCGTGAAAAAATTTGTTGCTGCACTGGCAGTTGTACCTCTCGTCTTCAGCCTCGCCGCCTGCGGTTCCTCCTCGAACAACGGTAACGGTAACAACAAGAAGGTCACCATCGGCGTGGTCGGCACCGAGAAAGCTAACGACGTGCTCAAGGAAGAAGCCGCCAAGCAGGGTATCGACATCGAATACCAGGAATTTACCGACTACAACCAGCCCAACCCCTCCGTGGAATCGGGTGATACCGACCTGAACCGCTTCCAGCACATCGCATACCTGGCGAGCTACAACGTGAACTCGGGTAAAGATCTGCAGATCGTCGGTTCAACCAATATTTACCCCATGGCTCTCTTCTCACAGAAGCACAAGAAGGTAGACGAAATTCCCCAGGACGGTACCATTGCCGTCCCGAACGACCCCGTGAACGAGGCGCGCGCCATTCTGCTGCTGAAGGCCCAGAACCTGGTAACCCTCAAGTCTGACGTGCACAGCCCCACCCACGACGATATTGACACCGAGAAGTCCAAGGTCAAGGTGACCCCCGTGGACGCATCGCAGACCGTGGTATCCCTGGACTCCGTGGACGCCTCCGTCATCAATAACACCTTCTTGGCGGATGCGGGTCTGAACCCCTCGGACGCCCTCGCGCAGGACGACCCCAACAACCCCGACGCCCGCCGCTACGTGAACCTGTTCGTGGCGCAGAAGGATAAGGTAGACGACGAAACCTACAAGAAGGTCGTTGAAATCTTCCACACCCAGCCTGTGCAGGATGCCGTGAAGGAAGACTCCAAGAACACTGCGGTTGAGGTGAACCTCTCCCAGGACGAACTGAAGCAGGCGCTGCAGAAAGAAGAATCGGCGCTTCGCAAGTAAAACAGACACGTGCATGAGTGCACACGGTAAATGCGGTAACCCGGAATTTCCCTGAAAAACTAGGCGAAAACCGGCTTACCGCCTTTGCCGTCCCTGGGGTGAATACATGCGGATGCGCGCCGCCGAGTACGAGCGCATCCGGCGTATTTTGCCCCAGCCCTAAAACACACGAGAGCAAAGAGAGCGTACAGTGAGCGAACAGGCAGCCCCGTGGGCGAAGAACCCAGAGCCCGGCGCCACCACACCGAAGGGCACTAACACCCTCATCAGCCCCGGCGCAGCGGACACCGGCGCCGAGCCCATGGTCACGATCGATAACGTCTCCAAAATTTTCGGCAAGGGCAAAAAAGAAGTTGCCGCCGTCAAAAACGTTTCCCTCACCGTCAAGAAGGGCGAGATCTTCGCGATTATCGGCTACTCGGGCGCAGGCAAATCCACCCTGGTGCGCCTGATCAACGGGCTGGAGAGCACCACCAGCGGCACCCTAACCGTAGACGGCTTCGAGATTTCCGGTAAACGTGACCTTGAGCTGCAAAAAGTCCGTACCAATATCGGCATGATCTTCCAGCAGTTCAACCTCATGAACTCGCGCACCGTAGCCCAAAACGTGGAGTTCCCGCTCAAGGTTGCCGGATGGAGCAAAGGAGAACGCACCAAACGCGTGCAGGAGATGCTCGAATTCGTGGGCTTGGCAGACCGCGCGAAATACTACCCGAGCCAGCTTTCCGGCGGGCAGAAACAGCGCGTGGGTATCGCCCGTGCGCTTGCCACGAAGCCCTCCCTGCTGTTGGCGGATGAAGCAACCAGCGCCCTTGACCCGGAAACCACGCATGAGGTACTTGAGCTGCTCAAAGAGGTCAATCGTGAGCTTGGGATTACGGTTATCGTGATTACCCACGAAATGGATGTTGTTTCCTCGATCGCCGATCGTGTGGCGGTCATGGAAGAAGGCCGCGTGGTCGAAACCGGAAGCGTTTACGAGGTTTTCTCGAATCCGCAGACCGAGGTTGCGCAACGATTCGTGGCGACCACCGTCAAGCAGAGCCCCACCGGCGATGCGGCTGCCGCGCTGCGCAAGAACCACAAGGGCTACCTGGTGAACGTCGAGATCGTGGAAGGCAACCAGGAACTCGGCAAAATCCTGGCGTACCTGGGCTCGCGGAACGTGCGCTTCAATATTGTGCACGGCGGCATTGAGACCTTGCAGGGGAAAGCCTACGGAACCCTCACCCTTGAACTTCTTGGCGATGTGACGAGTATTGATGCCGCGGTTGCCGAGCTGAAGACCGTAACCCGCGTACAGGAGGTGCGCTAATGTCTGCACTTGTGACTACTCTGCCGTTAGCGGCATCAACCCGGTCGGTGAATTGGGATACCTTCATTCCCGATAAGCTGGTTCCCGCCATCTTCGATACCCTGTACATGGTCTCTGTCACGATGGTGATCGCCGGTCTTCTCGGTCTGATTATGGGCGCCTTGCTGTACACCACGCGCACCGGAAATATCTTCCAGAACCGGTTTGCTTACACGGTGCTGAACGTGCTGGTGAATATCGTGCGGCCTATCCCGTTCATTATTCTGATCGCGGCTTTAGGCCCGCTCACCAGTGCGGTAGTACAGACCCGTTTAGGCATAAACGCGGCGATCTTCGCGATGACCTTCGGCGCATCCTTCGCTATCGCGCGCATTGTGGAGCAGAACATGGTCTCGATTGATCCGGGCGTGATTGAGGCTGCCCGCGCGATGGGTGCCTCCAAGCTGCGGATTCTCTTCACCGTGATGATCCCCGAATCGCTCGGACCACTAATCCTGGGCTACACCTTCATCGTGATCGGCGTGGTCGATATGTCGGCCATGGCCGGGTACGTGGGTGGCGGCGGCCTGGGTAAGGTCGCTATTGTGGACGGTTACCAGAGGTTCCAGGACCAGATCACCTGGGCCGTGGTTGCGGTCATTATTGTGCTGGTGCAGCTCGTGCAGCTCATTGGTAATATGCTGGCGAAGAAGGCTCTGCGCCGCTAGGATTCGCCGGATCAGGCACACTCAAGGGGTTTCCCGTGAAGCAATCGCTCTTCGTGGGAAACCCCTTGAGTTATGTTTGGGCTTGTGAATGTATAGTGCAGCCCGAGCCTGGTTCCTTTTTGTGTTTCTTGCGTGTGCCGGGTGAGTGGGTTTTTCTCGAACATGCCACAGAGGTAACGGGGAACTGTCGACCCGTGGAATGTTGTTGGCGCAGCCCGCATCATTCCGTGCGAGTTGCGAGTTTTGCGTCGTGAGCGCCAGCGAACGCGCAATGTTTGAGCTGGAGCATGGTGGTTATGCGGGCACCCAACCACTCATCGGTTGAGGTGGTGGTGCGGGCATTCAATCACTCACCGGCTGAGGCGGGGAACCACCCGCCCGTGCCCATCAAGACATCCGTAACCGCATCCGCTATGACGAGGAATCATCTTTATGGCGCGGGTTGAGCATCCCCGGGCGGTATCGCGGAATCTGCGGTGCATCGCCGGATGTGCCCTTCTGCTGGGCGTAATCGGTGGGGCGCAGCACCCGTTCGTCGTCGTCCTGCTGCGTGTATTCACCGAGCGCCATCATGCCGTAGATGAGCGCCGCGAAAATCAGCAGGGTCGTGCCGATCTCGCCCCACATGACGATGTGATTGCGCCTAAGCGTATCGTCCACATGCGCGTAAATAATCGGCACCACCGAGAAACACCCCAGAATAGATGCGGTTCCCGCCGCCGCCAGCACGTGCGGCAGTATCCACCAGCGGCTTCGTTCGCCGCGTTTGAGCGCGCTCTCCCCGGGCAGGCGCAGCCAGGCGAAGAGGCGACGGCGCACCGCGACCCAGCCGAAGATGCCTGTCCCGAAGGTTAGAGCCCCGGGGAGTGAAAGGTACAGGGCGCTTGAGAGCATGCCCGAGAGTGTGAGGGTTACCCCGACCGCCACGGCAATCAGGCTGAGGGCGTTCACCAGGCGGCGGCGCGCCCGCACCTTCAGGTGGTCGATGAGTTCGGGAGGAACCGCATCCGGGTCGGGTTTTTCTTCCCAGAACGGGCGGTAGTATTCGAGTTCTTCGGCGCTCATGTTTTCAAAGCGCAAACCGTAGCGCCCCTGCCCGCTCTGATAATGCCCGCGCGGGTTTTGTTCATGCTGGTTCGGGCGAGCCTGTTCAGTCTGGTTTCGCTCTGAGTTCTTCTCGGGTTGGTCGCCAAAATTCTGCTCGTTGCGGGCATCTTTACCCGGGTTCTGAGGTGTCATTTTAGCTCTCCGCCATCAGGGTTGTGGATGCTTTCACCGCCGAATCCTCCAGCCGTGCCACCCAGTCGCGCGCCGTACGCCAAAGCTGCGGGTCGGTAAACGTGTCGAAGTGCCCAAACCCGCGCGGTGCAGTCGCAAAGTCACCGTGGGGTGCATAAATAAGAACCTTAGTTCCGGCGTCTCGTGCCGCCTGCGCGCCCGCCGGTGAGTCTTCGATGCTGAGCGCATCCGGCCCGGCGAACCCTAGGCGACGTGCCGCCTCCCGGTAGATATCGGGTGCGGGTTTGCCGTGGGGAACGTCGTCGCAGCTGACCCAGGTGCGCACGAGCGGGGCGTACCCGTAGGTGTGCATTTTGATGTCGAGAATGCCTGCCGTGGAGTTGGACGCGACGGCCACGGGCATATGCTCGCCCAGGTAGCTGAGGAATTCTTGGGCGCCGGGCACGAGATCCACACCGGCGTTGATAATATCTGCTTCGATGCGTGCAAGTTCAGTGAGCGTATTGTGCTGATGCTGGGCGTATTCCTGGGTGTTGTTAGGGTCGCCAGTGTATGAGAGATGCGCGAGCGTTTCGGCAACCTGATGCGCGGAAAGCCCGGTTAACTGCTCTTCGAGGTCGTCGCTGAAGGGGATATTCCAACGGTTGAAGAGTTCGCGCTGCACGCGGTTCCAGGCGGTCTCGGAATCGAGAAGAACCCCGTCGCAGTCGAAGATTGCGCAGCGGGGGAACCAGGATGCGGGCACGGTGTGTTCAAACATGTCTCCATCTTCTCACACCCGCCCTCCTATTACTCCTATTCCGCGAGCAGGTGGTTTTTGGTGCGAGCAGGTAGGAAAATCCTACCTTTTCGGCAAAATCCTACCTGCTCGCGGTATTCTGAAATATAGTAACATTACTACAATTGGACTTTGGGGGAGAGAAAACTATGACGACTACAGTATCAGCACGCGAATTTAATCAGAATGCCAGCGCCGCCCTGCGCCTTGCCGCAGAAGAACCCGTCTTTATTACCAAACGCGGCACACCGACCAACGTTATTTTGAGTATTGAAGACTATCAACGACTGGCCCAACCGCAACCTCGGCGTTCCTTGGCGGATGCGCTTTCCACCATGTCGGCAGAGGCGGGCGAGATTGATTTTGATATTGACCGCGAACCGAGCATCCCAAATCCTCACCGTGAGGTAGACTTCGCTGGCGATGGTGACTTTTTCGGCAGCGAGGAGAACTAATCCGTGTACCTTGCCGATACAAACGTGATCTCTGAACTGCGTAAATACCACTCGGGCAGAATTCATCCTTCGGTGCGCCGTTGGGTGGAACACGTAGACGTGAACGACGTGTATATCAGCGTGATTAGCATGATGGAGATTCGCACAGGAATTCTGCGGCATGCCCGTAAAGATGCGGCTCAGGCTCAGGTTCTGCAGCAATGGTTTTCTCATGAGTTTGCGCCGGAGTTTGCGGGGCGCATTCTGCCGGTTTCTTTAGAGGTTGCTCTCACCTGCGCTGAACTCTACGTGCCGCATAAGAAATCAGAATACGATGCGCTGATCGGCGCCACCGCCCGAGAACATCATCTGATGCTGGTGACTCGTAACGTTGCAGATTTTCAGGGCATGGACCTCGATATTCTCAACCCGTTCGAGTTTTAGTCTTAACGCTTAGTGTATGCCGCGAGCAGGTAGGATTTTGCCGAAAAGGTAGGATTTTCCTACCTGCTCGGACCAAAAACCGCCTGCTCGCGGACAAGGGAAAAGAAAATCCTACACCGCCGAGACCGGTTTGCGGCTGACCTGCTCCATGACGGGCCCGGTTGCCGCCAGCGCCGCAAACACCAATCCCAGCCCCACCGCAATCGAACCGAATACCAGCGCCGCGGTGTACAGCAGCCCCGTCTCGGTGAGCGCCGAACCAAGCAGCAGCACGAATAGCGGCAGTGCCACCACCGCAGACATACAGCTCACCAGCAGCAGTGGGCCAAACACTACGATGCGCCTCGAACGCTTCAAAACCGTAGCTTCAGTACCCATCATCCGCAGAGAAGAATACAATGAACCGCGCTCATAGATAGCGGCGGACTGGTTCAGCAGCGCCGAAAGCGCTACCAGCAGGTAGGAGAGGAACAGCACCAGCACTAGACCCTGCAATATATCCCCAATAAGATAGGACTCCGCCGAGCCTTCTTCCACACCCGGCGCGGAATTGACCATGCCCAGAATCGGTCCCACGAAAGCGGCAATAAACGTGGTCATGGCCACCCCGGAGACCTGCCGCCAGGCGGCGCGCGGCGATTCCATAATAGAGCGATATGCCAGCAAGGTTGCGGGGGTGCGGGCGGTGCGAACCCGAATGCGGGCGTACAGGCCCACCACGAACCCGCCAATCAGGTCTACGGCGAGCATCGTGAGCAGGATCGGCAGCCCAAACATGATGGTGGTTACTAGCACCAGCACGAACCCGTTCGAGCCCATCGAATCAGCGGCGAGATTCATAATGTGGGAGGCAATCGCCCCGACGAAACCCACCACTAGAAGCGCACAGCCCAGAATGAGGGCGCGTTTACCTAGGGACGGTTTGTCCGAACGGGTGCGTACCCCCAGTGGGCTGATGGTCACTTTAGAGAGCCCAAAGAGCGAACTAGTTGCGGCGATGATCAGGCACACAATCCCGCAGACCAGCACGATAGGCAACGGCAGCAACATATTTTCGGGACCCAGCGGGATGTTCTGGAAGCGCAGCATCCCGAAGGGCAGCACCAGAATCAGGTACACAATAAACCCGAGCACGAACCCAACCGCAGCGTAGATCACGGAATCGAGCATGGTGTAGAGGGTAAGTCGCCGGGTGGAGGCGCCCAGCAGCCGCAGGGTTGCCAGGCGGTCGTCGCGGCGGCGTGCGCTAAGCCGTGCCGCGGATGCGCCGAGCGTGAAGAGCGGGGTGAGCAGCAGGAACCCGCTGATCCAGGCGAGCATCAGGTATAGCGGCTGCATCGTGTGCGCCGTGTTTTTGGTTCCGGATCCCGCCTCGACCGAGGTGGCCGTGCTGGCATCCCCGCCCAGCCAGGTGTAGAAGGCGTGAATACCTCCGGCAATCAGCAGAAAGAGCGCCGCAGATGCGGCAAACGCAAGCACCGGAAGAACCGCCTGTGAGGTGGGCAGGGTGCGGCGCGCGAGAAGTTTGAAGGTCTGCATTCTTAGGCGCCTTTCCCCAGGAGGCCGCGCATCGAGAAAAGACGCCGGGCGGGTTTATATGGCGCTGGTGCATGGTTGCGTGAGACCGCGGTGTGCGCCGTGCCCGGAGTATGGGCGGGAGAGTAGCGAACGTTCGCGGGCAGCTGGGTTTGCACGGAAACCCGGTTGTATGTTTGGGGAGGGTTTACCGCGGGGTTCCCTGGCTGGAAGACGCCCGGTTGTGCGGAAGGAGCGGGTGCCGCATCCTGAGGCGGTACCGGCTGGCTCGGCGGCGCGGGCGCCCGGTACTGCGCCGAATCCCCGCCCTGCTGCCCGGGCGCGGCAGAGTCCTGCCGGTTATCCTGCACAATCTGCCCGTCGTGCAGGTGGATGGTGCGGGAGCATTGCGCCGCAACCTGCGGATCGTGGGTGACGATCACAAGGGTTTTACCCTGCTGCGGAACGAGTGTGAGCAGAAGATCCATGACCTCTTGGGCGGTCACGCTGTCGAGTGCGCCGGTGGGTTCATCCGCAAAGGTAATCGGTGCACCGGTAATCTGTGAACGCGCAATTGCCACGCGCTGTGCCTGCCCGCCGGAAAGTTCGCCGATGCGTTTCTCGCACATGTCGCCTAGCCCCAGCCGGGCGAGCAGGTTTGCGGATGCGCCGCGTGCCTGCTCGCGCGACATCCCGGAGATCATGGCGGCGAGCGAGACGTTTTCTTCTGCGGTGAGCTCGGGTATGAGGAGCCCTTGCTGGAAGATGAATCCGAAGGAGTTTGCGCGCAGGCTTGTGCGCTGTTTTTCGCTTAGGGCGCCGAGTTCAACGCGCCCGCCCGGTATCTCGGGTCCGCCGCCGAGCACCTGAATGGTGCCCGAGTCAATGCGAATAATGCCGGAGAGCGCGTGCAGAAGCGTGGTTTTTCCGGAACCGGAGGGTCCCATGACGGCCACGGATTCGCCGGGATAAATATCGAGCGAAATATCGCGCAGTACTGTGTGCTGTCCGTAGGATTTGGTAAGGTTGCGCACCGAGATGACGGGTGCGTATGAGGTGTAAGAAGTATTCATAGCATCCATTTTTCCAAGGGAGACGGGGCGTTTTTATCCGTCTACGGAGTGAAAAAATACGGCGATAATGCCGGGTTTTGCGCGGGTTTTCATCCCTAAGGATGAGCGGGGCGTGTTCTGGGATACGGCTCTAAATCGTGAGGATGATGCCATACTTAAGACCATGACTGACGCACAGACCCACCATGAACACGCTGAAACGCCCGGTAAGATTTTTCTGCTTCGGCACGGGCAGACCGACTGGAATATTAATCATCGGTTTCAGGGCAGAACCGATATTCCGTTGAACGATACGGGGCGTGAACAGATTCGGGGTGCCGTGCCGCAACTGCGTGAGATGGCTCAGCATGGCGTGCAGATTGACGGTGTGGTTTCGTCCCCGCTTGAGCGTGCGGCGGAGAGCGGTCAGATTGTTGCCCGGGCGCTTGGGGTGCCGTATCTGGGCGCATACGCGGGATTAGAAGAACGCTCATTCGGTGATTTGGAGGGTGAGGCTGCAACCCCTGAGCTGGTGGCGGCATCCCGCACGGATGGGCATAAATACGGGGTTGAGGAGCGCGAGGCCCTGGTGAGCCGCGCCCTGACCGCTCTGAACCGGGTGCGCCGCGAGCATGAGGGTAAGAACATTGTGGTGGCTACCCACGGCATGCTGATTGCGGTGACGATGACCGTGCTTCTGGAAGGCCGCGAACATGAGGGTTACGAGACGATTGACGGCATGTTCCCGATTCCTCCGAATGCTTCGCTCACCGAGCTTCCTATCGATTATCTTGACGATGCGATTGATGCCCACGTACTGGTCAGCCGCCAGCCTAAGCTGCACGCCGAACCTTTCCCTAAGAACCTGGCGGGCGGTTCGCTTACGCTAATTCGCCACGGACAGACCGAGTGGAATAAGAACCAGCTCATGCAGGGTATCAGCGATATTCCGCTGAACGATACCGGTCGCGCACAGGCGCGTGAAACCGGGGCGAAACTGCGCAGACTGGGTTTGAGCTATGACCGTGTGATTTCTTCACCACTGTCGCGGGCTTATGAAACCGCGCAGCTGGTGGGCGAGGATTTCGGGCTTCCGGTCAGTGAAACCTACCCTGACTTGGTGGAACGTAATTATGGCGCCGCCGAGGGCGTGAATATTCCCGTTCCCGAGCGCCGCGCCCCCGACCGCTACTATCCGCAGGTAGAGACCGAACGTGATGTGTATGTGCGTGCCGTGCGTGTTCTGCGTGAAATTGTGCGCCAGTATCCCGGGGAGCACATCATCGCGGTGAGCCACGGGAGCCTGATTCGCCGCGCTATTTCGGCGGCGCAGGGGTACGAGCATACGCAGACTGTGCCGAACGCTGAGCCTCTAGAGGTCGATCTTAAGGGGCTTTTCGCCTTTGATGAGAACACGGTGTTCGATGAACGGGGCCGTCTTGTCTGGTAGATCTGGCAGAGTGTTCCGGGTAATCGGATGGGCGCTTTTTGCCCTGTATTGCGTCGCCGTTGCCACAATCGTGTTCGCCCCGCAGCATGTGGACGATAACGAGGCCGGTTCTCGCTTGGCCTCGCTTATCGATACCGGTCACGCCCAGGGTTGGCTTCCCGGGTTTATCACCTATGCGAGCATCGAACAGCTCTCGAATGTCATTATGTTTGCCCCCGGCGGGTTTTTGCTCATGCTGTTGCTGTTCTGCCGTGCCCGCCCGTGGCGCAGGGTAGGGGTAATTACCCTGGGCGCGGTAGCGGTCAGTGCCGGAATCGAACTCATTCAAACGGCGATGCTCGAACGCACCGGCGACCCCATAGACGTGCTCATGAACGGGACGGGTGCATTTGTTGGTTCCCTCTTCGCCTGGGGTATACGTGCTTTCTTGATGCGCTGGGTTAAGAGGTAGTTCACGGATATGGATGCTTCCGCTTCGCTCTGGCAATGGCGACAGCCCTAGGCGCTCGCGTAAGCCGGCGCATCCTGAACGCGTCACGCACTAGAAAACCTTTGTGGTTCAAAGGCAGATCAAAATCACTCGCGCCCGAACTTTCAGAATCCGCGCATCCGGTGTGGGTTTAGATGTTTTGTGGGGTGAACAGTGTGTGTCTGTTGTGGATTATTTGACCTTAAGTGTGGTTTCGAGGGTAAATTCACAAAAAATCGATGATTTATCCGTGGGTTATCTTGACGCACCCACATAAACCCACATAAAATCAAGGGCAAGACTGTTGTCTTGAGTGGTGATACGCATTCGCCGTTCCGCCATGATATACAGACCTAAGAATTCGCGTGGAACGGTTCGTTCGCTCCACACCCATACCTTGAAAGTGATGTGCGCATATGTTTGCTGAAGAACGTCGTGCCGAAATTGCGAAACTGGTATCTTCTGCACGCCGCGTTAACGGTGCTGATCTCGCTCGACGCTATGACGTCACCATGGAGACTGTGCGACGAGACCTTGCCGCCCTCGAAGAAGCGGGTAAGCTGCGCCGTGTGCATGGTGGTGCCGTTACCGTTGAGCAGTCTACCTCCCTGGAATCCTCTATTGCCTCACGTCAGGGCATGAATACTCCCGAGAAGCGCCGCATCGCCGCGAAGGCTTATGAGTATCTGCGTGATTCTGATGTGGGTTCGATTGTTCTTGACGCCGGCTCGACCATTGAGATTTTGGCGGACTATATTGGGTCAGAAAACTTTAGCCTCAAGACCGGCAGCGACCGCATCATTATTACCCATGCCCTGCACATTGCGGTCAAACTTGCTGAGGCAGAGGGGGTCACCCTCGAACTTGTGGGCGGTCAGCTGCGCAAGATGACCTGGGCGGCGATTGGTGCTCGTGCCGCCGAATATTTCGCTACGGTACGCCCCGATATTGCGTTTCTTGGTGCTAACGGCATAGATGCCGAATTTGGTGTTTCCACTCCCGGCATGAATGAGGCCATCGTGAAGACCGCGATCTGCAAGTCGGCGCGGCGCGTGGTGCTTCTGTGCGATTCTGCGAAGTTTGGGCAGGAATCACTTGTGCGCTTTGCTGACTTCGAGAATATCGATACCATGATCACCGACCGCGCCCCCGATGGTGCGCTTGCTCAGGCTCTTGAAGCCGCTCATGTGGAGGTGCTCATCGCATGATTCTGACTCTCACCGCTAACCCTAGTTTGGATCGCACGATCGAACTGGGCTCGCCTCTAGCGCATGGCGCCGTTCAGCGTGCGGTAGGCGCGGTTCAAGACCCCGGCGGTAAAGGGGTCAATATTTCGCGTGCCTTACATACTTCTCAGGTGCCTACTGTTGCGGTGGTTCCGGGAGAGGCTACCGACCCCGTGCTGACCGCCCTTGCGGCGAGCGGCGTGCAGTTTGCGAATCTGCCCACGGGTGAGCCTATCCGCTCGAATATCACCGTGGTTGATCCGGACGGCACGACCACTAAACTTAACGCCCCCGGCATCGAGTTCACTCCTAAGCTGCGCGATGCCCTGGATGCGCTCGTGATCGCCCAATCAGAAAACGCAGATTGGGTGGTACTCGCCGGTTCGTTGCCTGGCGGACTGGAGGCAACGTATTACGCCGAGCTGTGTGCGAAGCTGCGCGCCAGCGGATATGAAGGCAAGATCGCCGTCGATACCTCTGAGGCACCGCTGATCGCAACCGTTGCGGGGCAGATAAAGCCTACATTGATTAAGCCGAATTCTGAGGAGTTGGCACAGCTGACCGGCGCCGAGAATTGGGAAGAGCTGGAGTCGAGCCCCGAGCTGACCGCACGTACCGCACGAACCTTGGTGAATGACGGCATTCCCTATGTGCTGGCAACCCTTGGCGGGTCCGGCGCGGTTCTCGTGACCGCCGAAGGTGCCTGGCATGCACAGCATGAACCCGTGAAGGTGCGCAGCACGGTGGGCGCCGGGGATTCGTCGCTCTCCGGTTTTCTCTATGCTTATGAGCGGGGAGAGTCGCCGCAGCAATGCCTCGTGCAGGCGGTTGCGCATGGCTCGGCGGCAGCGTCCTTACCCGGAACACAGATGCCTTCGGCGGCCATGACAACCCCCGAGAAAGTAACCCTAAGGCAGCTTTCCAGTTAGCTTATATTCCATATCAGGCATATAGCATATAGCCTGGTCAGACGCTAAAAACAAAACATATTTACGGACACTTGAGTGCGTACTGAAAACGCCCCACACAGGCATCATAGCGCACCGCATCATACGCCCCGAGGAGGGTATTATGTCTGAGCTCATTACCCCAGAGCTGGTGCTCCTAGACCAGAATCTGGGAGAGACTAAATTCGACGTCATCAGCAAGCTTGCGCACGCCGTCGTCGATGCCTCACGTGCCACCGACTACGATCAGCTGTACGCAGCTGCTGAAGCTCGCGAGTCCAAGACCGACACCGGCATCCCGGGCGGTATCGCCATTCCGCACTGCCGAAGCGCGGCGGTTACCGAACCCACCCTCGCGATGGCACGACCCAAGCCCGGTGTGAGCTTCGGTGCGAAAGACGGCCCTGCCGATCTGATCTTCTTCATCGCTGCCCCCGATGGTGCCGACCAGGAACACCTGAAACTGCTCTCCACGCTGGCACGTTCGCTCATGAAGAAGAGCTTCACCGCATCCCTGCGTGAGGCACAAACCCCCGAAGAAATCGTAGACCTTGTGAACGATGCGCTCGGTACCGGCGCCCCGAAGAAGGCTCCTGCCTCCAACGACTCGGCAGCATCGAACGCGCAGGAGGCGGGCGCAGGCGCATCCGCTCAAGCCGCAACGGCACAGACCGACTCCGCAGAAGCTACTGCATCTGAGAAACCTGCTACCAAGAAGATCGTGGCGGTCACCGCCTGCCCCACCGGTATTGCGCACACCTATATGGCGGCGGATGCTCTCAAATACGCGGCGGAAGACCTCGGCTACGACTTCAAGGTGGAGACTCAGGGGTCCTCGGGGAACGAAACCCTCACCCAGGCCGATATTGATGAAGCCGACGCCGTTATCTTCGCGGTCTCGGTGAACGTGCGCGACCGCAACCGCTTCGCCGGTAAGCCCTATGTGGAATCCCCCGTGAAGCGCGGCATCGACGAACCGCAGGCCATGATCGAGGAGGCCTTGGCAGAGGCGGAAAACCCCAACGGCAAGCGCGTGAGTGCCGCCGCATCCAGCGGGGAAGACACCTCTTCGGCTGCCGAAGGTTCGTGGGGCTCGCGCATCTACAAGGCAGTGATGACCGGTGTTTCGTACATGATCCCGTTCGTCGCCGCCGGTGGCATTATCGTGGCTCTGGGCTTCATCCTCGAAGCAATCACCATGCCGAACCTGGGCGATGTCGATACCGAAAAAATCCTCGCCAACGCCACAATCTACAATCTGGGAGACACCCACTGGACCCTCTACCTGGGCGCGGTTCTGCAGACCATCGGTAAGTTCGGTCTTGACCTGATGGTTCCCGCGCTCGCCGCCTTTATCGCCTACGGGTTGGCGCAGCGCCCCGGTATTGCGCCCGGCTTTATTGCCGGTTCCGTCGCGGTTGCCGTGAAGGCTGGCTTCCTCGGCGGCATTGTCGGCGGTCTGCTCGCCGGTCTGATTGCCTACGGTTTAGGCACCCTCAAACTGCCGCGCTGGCTTGGCTCGATGATGCCCGTGGTCATTACCCCGCTCATTACCTCACTCGTTGCGGGCGGCATCATGTACTTGCTGTTGGGTGCACCGCTGGCGTGGGTTCTCGAATCCCTGCAGAACTGGCTGACCTCCATGTCTGGCGCATCCGCTCTTGTTCTCGGCCTGATTCTGGGTGCCATGATGGCATCCGATCTGGGTGGTCCCATCAACAAGGCGGCGTACCTGTTCGCAACCGCCGGGCTTTCCTCGGGTGCCGATGTGAACAAGGAAATCATGGCAGCCGTTATTATCTCCGGCATGGTTCCGCCGCTGGCTATGGCGCTTGCCACCACCCTGCGCCCCAAGCTCTTCACCGAGCCCGAGCGTGAAAACGGCAAGGCCGCGTGGCTGCTGGGCGCATCCTTCATCTCTGAGGGCGCTATTCCGTTCGCCTCGGCAGACCCAGCGCGCGTGATCCCGTCCTCCATCGTAGGCGGCGCGATTGCCGGTGCTATTTCGATGAATGCGCATGTGGCATCCCCGGCACCGCACGGCGGTATCTGGATTATTGGTTTGAGCAACAATATTCCGATGTTCCTGCTCGCCGTTGTCGCCGGTACCGTCGTATCCGCCATCATCTATGTGCTGCTGAAGTCGATGGGTGCGAAGTCGCGGCAGACTGCGACCGAGACCCCAGCGAAGACCGCCGCATAAGCGTTACACTGTAGAGAACCCAACACGAAGGATATAACTTCATGACTACATATAAAGGCGTCGGTGTTTATGCCGGACGCGTTATTGGTCCCGTGCTACAGATGCCCGAGCCTATTCAAGAGCCTAAAGCCGGTCTACGCCTAGACGGTGAAAGCCCCGAAGAGGCCGGTCAACGTATTCAAGATGCGTCGGTTCGCGTGAAAGAGGACCTGCTCGCACGCGCCGAAAATGCGGGTCGTGACGGCAAGGCCGTGCTCAAATCGACCTCGCAGATGGCGACCGACCGCGCCCTGATTAAGAGTGCCGTAAAGCTGGTTGAGACTCAGCAGATGGCACCTGAGCGCGCGATTTGGGAGGCAGCAACCTCGTTCGCCGACCAGATGGCTGCCCTTGGCGGTTACATGGCTGAGCGCGTCACCGATATTCACGATGTGCGCGCCCGTATTGTGGCGGAACTGACCGGTCAGCAGGCACCGGGCATCCCCTTCGCGGAGGAGCCTTTCGTGCTCGCCGCAGTTGATCTTGCCCCCGCAGATACCGCGACCCTTGACCCAAAGAACGTGATCGCCCTGATCACTTCGGACGGCGGTCCGCAGGCGCATACCGCGATTTTGGCGCGCGGCCTGGGTCTTCCCGCTATTGTGGCGGCGAAGGGCGTTACCGATATTCCTGACGGCACCGAGGTCTATGTGGACTCGAACGCGGGTATCGTCAATACTGAGCCGACCGATGAAGACCGCGAAGCCGCCGAAAAATACGCTAACCGCAAACCTATCGCCGACTTCGACGGTAAAGGCGTGCTCGCCGACGGCACCCGCGTGCCACTTTACGCGAACGTGGGCGATGGCAAATCCGCTGAGAAGGCCGCCAGCCTGAACGCTGAAGGCGTGGGCCTGCTGCGCACCGAATTTGGCTTCTTGGGGCACGATGCCGAGCCGTCTATTGAGGCCCAGGCGGCAACGTACAAGTCTGTGTTTGACGCGTTCCCCGGCAAGCACATCGTGGTTCGTACCTTGGATGCGGGCGCCGACAAGCCCCTGCCCTTCCTGAATGTGAATCCCGAGGAAAACCCGGCGCTGGGCGTGCGCGGTTTCCGCACCGACTGGACCGTACCCGGCGTGCTGACCCGCCAGCTGGAGGCTATCAAGCAGGCGTCCGAGGATTCCGACGCCGATATTTGGGTGATGGCACCGATGATTTCGACCACCTCCGAGGCTCGCAATTTCGCGAAAATGCTCAAGGAGGTCGGCCTGCCGGTACACGGCGTGATGGTTGAAACCCCCGCCGCAGCCGTGAACGCCGAAGCGATTTTGGGTGAGGTCGATTTTGTGTCGATCGGCACCAACGACCTGACCCAGTACACGATGGCTGCAGACCGCCTGCTGGGCGATCTGGCTCACTTGAACAACCCGTGGCAGCCTGCGGTGCTGAAGATGATTAAGCTGACCGTCAAGGGCGCTAAGCGAGCTTCGGTGAACGCCGGCGAGAAGAAATATGTGAGCGTCTGCGGTGAGGCCGCCGCCGATCCGGCGCTGGCCGTGGTGCTGGTCGGCCTGGGGGTTGATACCCTCTCGATGAACGCCGGTGCTATCCCCGCGGTTGCGGCGGTGCTCAAGTCGGTGACCCTGGAGCAGGCACGCCATATCGCCAACAAGGCTTTGGAGCAGATTTCCTCTGCCGAGGCGAAGGCTGCCGCCCGCGCTGAGCTGCCGATTCTGGACGAGCTCGGCCTCTAGAAGACGCCTCAAACCCGGTGGAGAAAAGGCTAACTCGGTGTTGAAAGTTTATTTCAAGATCGGGTGAGGCATTGGTCCCCAAACGGTGAGTAAAACTGTACAATTGAGGCAGGAAAACAGGGGGTGCACCCTCCTGTTTGATAAACATGGAGTCGATAACAGACGATTCCTTCACAAAGGAGAAAAACCATGGCAGAGGTTATTGCCACCATTGCAAGCCGCGTTGGTCTGCACGCACGTCCCGCAGCAATTTTTGCTGAGGCAGCTGGCGACCTCCCCGTTGAGGTCACCATTGCAGCAGAAGGCGAGCCCGCAGACGAGGCAATGGATGCGGCTTCGATCCTATCCCTGATGTCCTTGGGTGCTAAGCACGGTGACCGTGTGGTGCTCCGAGCAGAAGGTGAAGGTGCAGACGAAGCTCTAGAGACCCTGAAGAAGATTCTCGAAACCGACCACGACGCAGAGTAATCCTTCCGGCGACTCTCGCCAGCTTACCGGTATCCCGTCGCTTCACGTGCGGCGGGATACCTGCTTTAAGGCTCGGGTGTGCATCCGGTCTGTTCCCTTACCTCATGCCCCAGCCCGCCCGATCGGGTCGGAAGGGGCATAAAAAGGCTCTTGATACGAATAAAGCGGCGTTTTTAACTCTTTATTCGCATCAAGACTCTTTTCAGGCGAGGCGAACCCCGCCGATGCACCAATCGCCGTGCCTCTTGTTAGACTTAAGGCGTGCGTGCGCCGCGAGCGCATCAAAAAAGACCGCACAAGGTTCGCGGGCGATAGACGTTCGGAACACCCACCACCCCACGAGAGATAGAGACCCTTGCACGAAATTACGGCACGTTTTGCAACCCCAGCAGAAATTCAGGAGTGGGATACCCACGTGATCGCCAACCCGGACGGCGGAAATCTGCTGCAGTCCGCATCATTCGCAAAAGTCAAAGCCGACTACGGGTGGAAACCCCGCTATATCGTGTATGAAGGTACCGTCGATCGTAACGGCGAGCGGCAGCCTTTCGCCAGCTACAGCCTGGCGTTCGAGAAGAATATTCCGCTGCTGGGCAAACTCTGGTACTTCATCAAAGGCCCGGCGGTGCATGATGCCGATGAGCTGCCCGCCCTGCTGCAGGCGAACCGCCGCCTGATTACCGAGCAGAAATTGGGTGTTTTTGCCGTCAAGATCGAACCTGAAATCGTGGCGGATGAGCATGCCCAGCAGGTCATTGCGGGCACCGAGCTGATTCGTACCGCCGATATTCAGCCGAATGACTACACCGCCATCCTCTCCACCGAAGGCACCGAGGAAGAAGTGCTCAAGTCGTTGTCTTCGCGTGGACGTAACGCTGTACGTCGCGCCACCCGTGAAGGCTGCGAGGTCAAACGGGTTGAGCTCACCGACGAAAATATGCGCGCCATGTATGCCCTCATGGATACCGTGGGGCAGGGCAAAGTTTCGCTTCTGCTGCGCCCCTACGAGTATTACCGCGACTTCTGGAGGGCCTTCGAGAACGCCGGGCAGGGCAGGCTCTACTTCACCTATGAAGACGGTAAACCCTCCGTGGGCGCTTACGTGATTAACTACGGTACGAAGGGCACCTATAAAGACGGCGGTTCTAAGCCGCGCCGTAAACAGTACGGCGACTCTCATCTGGTACAGTGGACTGCGATTACCGACCTCATGAAGGAGCACGGGATCAGCACCTATGACTTCTGCGGCACCCCGCCCGCCGCCGAACTCAAGAATAAGGAACATCCTTACTACGGTCTGGGTCTGTTCAAAACCTCGTTCACGAAGAACGTGACCGACTTCGTGGGCGTTTACGATCAGCCTATTTCAGAGCTCAAATATAAGCTTTGGAACGCCGGTGTGGAGCGGCTGATGCTTCGCCTGTGGGTGAAGAAACACCACTATTCCTTCTACTAGGAAACGCCGCACCGTCACGCCACTCACCGGTACACACAGCGCACCAGCACGCAACACGATCAAGGGATACTATGGCGAAGAACCCCGAGGAGCACAGCTACAACCCAGCCGATGAGAACGCGAGGAGTATTCGCCGCCCGGGATATTTCTTCGCCGTTCCTCTCTCCGAAGTGCACGACTCCAAGCTGCGTGAGGCTCTTGCCCACAGCGGCAAGGAGGCCGAGCAGGCTGAGCAGGCGCGTGAGGCGCTTTATGAGGTTGCGGCGGCGCACGGCGTGGAAACCGATACGGACGACACCCAGCTTCTTCCCGTCGACGAATCGGGGATGCCTCTCGACGAGGCTCCACAGGTGTCCTACGAGCCGGAGATACCCTACGAGGAAGTCCCCGAAGAACCCGTAATCCAGGCGGTGCAGAGTGTGCCTCCTGAGATACCGCATCCGCAGGAGCCCCCCGCGCAAACCTCCAGCAATATCGTCACGGAGGTCGCTAAATACCGCCAGTCCCAGCCCGTCCCCATGACGGGCATGATCCCGCAGGTTCCCAATTCGCACGCGGCACAGCGGTTCGGCGGTGTAGAACCCACGGCGAGCGCGCCCCCAGTATCCGTACCCACTACGACGATGCCCGCCGGGCATGGCACGGGCGGACGGTGGGGCGTGCGAACCACCCTGCGTTCCTTCGTGCGTGCTGACGGCCAGGCGGTGGCACACGTGGCGCCGCGCGGTGCGGCGCGCATCGCCCAGCGGCAGTTTACCCCGCGCGCCAAACGTGAAGAACATGCTCAACGTGAGGCCCTGTACCGCGAGAAAGAGTACGCTCGCGACACCCTCAATTTCACGCTGCGCCTGGCGGAAGCCATGTTCTACTATGGCGCGGACGCGATGGACGTAGACTCGGCGATTATCGCGGTGTCTTCGGCGTATGGGCTCGATTCGGTGGACGTCAATATCACCAACCAGTCGGTGACCATCAACTATACCTCCGACCCCGATATTTACATGGAGTCGCGCATCAGCTCGCGAACCATGAGTGCCGATTCCCGGTTCACCCATACGCTCGTGCGCGTGGTGCGCACCTCTACCGAGAATTATGAGGCGCTCGCTTCTACCTACGGACTGATTCACGATATTACCGAGGGCGGCATGACCCTGGAAGATGCCGACCTTCGCCTGAGCGAGATTACGAACCATCCTAAACCGTATCCGCCGTTGATTACCTGGCTGGCGAATATTGGCTGCGCAACCACGCTGACGGCGGCGCTGGGGGCGAGCTGGTCTACCGCAACCGCTGCGGCGATCGTGTTCATTCCCGTGTATCTGCTGATTCAGTGGCTCAATAAGATTGGCATGCCCACGTTTTTCCGCATGGCGGCGAGCGCGGGTCTGCTGACATTCCTGGCAATTTGGCTGGGCGGGGATCATTCCATGATTCGTCGCCCGGGGGAGTCGATTTCGGCGCCTCTGGTGGTTGCCGCCGGGCTGATCATGTTCCTGCCGACCTCGCGCCTGGTGGGCGCGGTTCAGGATGCGATTAACGGTTTCCCGGTGACCGCGGCGGGAAGATTCGTTTCGACGGGCATGAGCTTTTTGGGCCTGGTGATCGGCATCGCCTCGGCGGTGAATGCGATTAGCCTGTTTGGCGGCCCGATTCTGGATATTGAGCAGACCCGGTTTGATCTTCCTTCGCCGCTTACGTTCTCGGTGTTCATGCTGGCGGCGACGGTTACGTTTGCGATTACCCTGCACACGAAGCTCGTGAAGCTGGGGTGGCTAGTACTCATTACCTGTAGTGCCCTGGTGACCTATCACCTGTATACCTACCTGGTGGGGGTCGATTCTGGGCGTGCGAATACGGCGCTTGCCGCCCTCATAATTGGCATGCTGAGCACCTATGTGGCGTACCGACTGCATGCCCCGCAGGCGGTTTTTTCGATTCCCGCGCTGACCTTCCTGCTGCCGGGTCTGTCGTTCTTCCGCGGCATGTACCTGCTGATGGTTGAGACGAACGTGGTTTGGGGCATCCAGAGCATGATTTCGGCGGTTTCGATTGTGATTGCGATGGCGGCGGGCGTAACGCTGGGCAACTACCTGATGCAGTATCTGCTGCAGCGTTTCGCGGTTCCGCGCAATGTGCCCGCGGAGGCCGCCGAGTAGCGCATCCGTGGTTCTTACATTCCCCTGATGCGGCATGCTACAAAGGCTCTTTATTCCACAGTGGAATAAAGAGCCTTTTTATGTGGGTATGGGTGGGAGGATGCGCGCTACTTGACCGTCCAGTCCACCGGTTCCGCACCCTGCTCTACCAGCAGCGTATTCACCCGCGAGAACGGGCGTGAACCGAAGAACCCGCGATGCGCCGACAGCGGTGAGGGATGTGCAGACTCCACACACGGGTACGGTTCCAGCATCGGGGCGGTGCGCCGCGCATCCGCACCCCACAGCAGCCCGACCAGAGGCTTATTGCGTGCCGCCAGCGCCCGAATAGCGCACTCAGTCACCTCTTCCCACCCCTTATTACGATGCGACCCCGGCGCCCCTTCACGCACGCTGAGCACGCGGTTCATGAGCATGATGCCCTCATCAGACCACGAGCTCAGATCACCGTGCTGCGCGGGCTCAATCCCCAAATCGTCGGACAATTCCCGATAAATATTGATGAGCGATTTCGGTAGGGGCATATCCCGCTGCACCGAGAACGAAAGCCCCATCGCGTTCCCGGGGGTGGGGTAGGGGTCTTGCCCCACGATCAGCACCTTGACCTCGTTCATGGGGCGTGAGAATGCGCGGAAAATATTCTGACCTGTGGGAAAAGTTCGGTGTCCCGCCGCGTGTTCGGTGCGTAAAAACTCGCCCATGGCGTGGATTTTATCTTCGACGGGCGCGAGGGCCTGCGCCCAGTCTTCGCTCATAATGTCGGTCAGCGGCGGGTTCGTCATGAAAATACTCCCTGAGAAAATTTGACTCTAATAACACGGTGACTTCAACCAACATACTCTAAAGTGTTCATGTAGACCACCTATGTTCGTCAGGAATCCAGATGCCGATACCTTCTTCGGAAACCCCCGAACCTTCGCCTGCTGGCGGCTCGGATGCCGCCGAACCCGCAGCGGCAGTCCCTGCCGATAGCTCCGAACCCAGCCCCACAACACAGCCTGCGTCTTCTGCCCCCGGCACTTCCGAGACCCGCGAAACCGGCGGAAAAACTGAGAACACGCGAAAATCCGCCCTCACCGATTTAGAGCGTGCCATGATCGCCCTGGAAAAACGGCACTGGAAGTACCAGGGCACCAAAGAGAAGGCGATTACCGCGCTCGGGCTCACCCCGATCGCCTACTACCAGAAGCTCAACACCATGATTGACAGCCAGCGTGTGATCGCCGCTGAACCTATCCTGATGCACCGCCTGCGCGAGGTTCGCGACCGTAGCTAAAGGCAGCCGCACCGATGTGTGCATGAACGCACGCCGTTCTGAACAGGACGGATAAAGCCCCATACGGTACCCTGTAAGAGAGAGCTTTGGCAGGGCTCCACCGCGCAGAGCGGTACATCTATTACTCAACCTAGGGAAGTCATGAGCCAATACCCGCACGATGAATTCGACGACATCGACGAGAATACCGCCCGCCGTGGAACATACCGCGGTGTAATTGACGACCCTTCCAAGAGCCCCAAAGGCATTATTCCCGTTGTCGTCGCCGGTATTTTATCGCTCGTGATCGGCGGCGCTATGTACATTAACCACCCGCGCAGCAGCTCGCCCGAAGCCGCCGCGCGCGCCAAGAGCTACAGCGCCCCCGCCTCGCCTTCGGAATCATCGTCGCCCTCTGCCTCGGCATCCGAGCAGGCTAAGGATGCGAACGTGGCGGTCTATAATGCATCCGCACCCGGCGGGTCTGCGGCCAAGGCAAGCGCCGCGCTTGAAGGTTACACGATTACCGAAACCGCGAACTGGTCGGGCACCCCGCCGGAGTCCAGCACGGTCTACTACAAGGACGAGGCCAAGAAGTCGCAGGCCGAAGCTA
Organism: Rothia dentocariosa ATCC 17931; assembly: GCF_000164695.2. Taxonomy (NCBI): domain Bacteria; kingdom Bacillati; phylum Actinomycetota; class Actinomycetes; order Micrococcales; family Micrococcaceae; genus Rothia; species Rothia dentocariosa. Next base: position 628,131 of record NC_014643.1, on the reverse strand, counting down.
TTGCGAAGACCCTGAATATCACGACGGTTCAGGAGAGCTCAGACGCCTCGATTCTGGGCGAGAACGATATTGTGGTGGTGCTTGCCGCCGACTACAGCTAAACGGCATCATCCGGCTTGATACCGCGGTGTGCGGTACCGTTTATCATCCCCGCTAGTTTCGGGAACGTTCTATGAGCCCTATGCGTCCGCATATAACATCGCTCGGCTATCGAAACTGGTGCTTTGGCTCCGTGCATTCGCACGCGAAGCCGTACCCGTTCACCCCATTGCGGCTTTCCGTGCGCCTCAAGAATGCGCTGAGGGCGATTAAGCTAAATTCGGCGCTCAAAATGTTTGCCCTCGGGCGCACCAAGTGCCAAAATTGTTTTTAGCACTCGGCGCCTTCAGGTGCTAAAACCGGTATCAAAATCTGCTTCGGCAGACCGGAAAACCTGAGCGCTCCATTCGAAACGTCCAGGAGGGATATCGCCACATGGCAAAACTTATTGCTTTTGATGAAGAAGCTCGCCGCGGTCTAGAGCGCGGACTGAACACTCTAGCCGATGCCGTTAAGGTAACTCTTGGCCCCCGTGGCCGCAACGTCGTGCTTGAGAAGTCGTGGGGCGCACCCACGATCACCAACGACGGTGTTTCCATCGCCAAAGAGATCGAGCTTGAAGACCCCTATGAAAAGATTGGCGCTGAACTCGTCAAAGAGGTAGCCAAGAAGACCGACGATATCGCAGGTGACGGTACCACCACCGCAACCGTGCTCGCCCAGGCGCTCGTGCGTGAGGGTCTGCGCAACGTGGCTGCTGGTGCTGACCCGCTGAGCCTCAAGCGCGGTATTGAGAAGGCTGTTGAGGAGGTCACCAAGACCCTGCTCGACTCCGCGAAAGAGGTTGAGACTGAGGAAGAGATCGCGGCAACCGCATCCATCTCTGCGGGCGATCAGGAGATCGGTAAGCTGATCGCTCAGGCTATGGAGAAGGTCGGCAAGGAAGGCGTGATTACCGTTGAGGAGTCCAACACCTTCGGCTTGCACCTGGAACTCACCGAGGGTATGCGCTTCGATAAGGGCTTCCTCTCCGGCTACTTCGTGACCGACCCCGAGCGTCAGGAAGCCGTGCTGGAAGACCCCTACATCCTGGTGGTCAACCAGAAGATCTCGAACGTGAAGGATCTGGTTCCCGTTCTTGAGAAGGTCATGCAGTCCGGCAAGCCGCTGCTGATTATCGCCGAGGATGTTGAGGGCGAGGCTCTGGCGCTGCTCGTGCTGAACAAGATGCGCGGCTCCATCAAGTCCGTTGCCGTGAAGGCACCCGGTTTCGGTGACCGTCGCAAGGCTATGATGGCTGATATTGCGATCCTCACCGGCGGCCAGGTTATTACCGAAGAGGTTGGACTGTCCCTGGATACTGCAACCCTTGAGATGCTGGGTAAGGCACGCAAGGTTGTTGTCACCAAGGACGAGACCACCATTATTGAGGGCGCTGGCGACGCCGCCGCACTTGAGGGCCGCGTGGCACAGATTCGCGCCGAGATCGCAAACTCCGATTCCGACTACGACCGTGAGAAGCTGCAGGAGCGCCTGGCAAAGCTCGCCGGTGGTGTAGCTGTGCTTAAGGCTGGCGCGGCAACCGAGGTTGAGCTGAAGGAACGCAAGCACCGCATTGAGGATGCTGTGCGCAACGCAAAGGCAGCCGTTGAAGAGGGTATTGTCCCCGGCGGCGGCGTGGCACTGATTCAGGCGGGTACGAAGGTCTTCGATAAGCTCGACCTGAAGGGTGACGAGGCAACCGGCGCGAACATTGTGCGTGTGGCTATTGATGCGCCGCTGAAGCAGATCGCAACGAACGCTGGCCTTGAGCCTGGCGTGGTGGTCGATAAGGTTCGTTCTTTGCCCGAGGGTACCGGTCTGAACGCTGCAACCGGCGAGTACGAAGACCTTATGGCTGCGGGTATTAACGACCCTGTGAAGGTGACCCGTTCCGCTCTGCAGAACGCAGCATCGATCGCCGGTCTGTTCCTGACCACCGAGGCTGTGGTGGCGAACAAGCCTGAGCCCGCATCCGCTGCGGCACCGGCTGCTGACCCGATGGGCGGCATGATGTAACGTTTCCCGATTGAGGGAGTATGTTGAAGCTCTCCGGGGTGGGGTTCCTGACCGGCACAATGCTGGGTACGGAACCCACCCCGGAGAGCTTTCTGTCTATGCTCTTCAGAGCCGCGAGCAGGTAGTTTTTGGTCTGAGCAGGTAGGAAAATCCTACCTTTTCGGCACAATACTACCTGCTCGCGCGGGTGCATGATTGCTTGCGACGTGCGCCGTGATTCGTTCGGGATGGGCTAGCCGCGCGGTATGCTGGATTTATGATGTCTAACACCACCTCCAAATCTTCCGAAAACGACGTCCCCGATGCCCCCGCCCGTTCCGACCAAAACGCAAAGAGTATCGGCTCGCGAAATTCATTTCTGAGCATCGGGTCGGTGAACTCGGTGTGCAGCATTGGCTCCGTCAATTCGGCGTTTTCGATCGGCTCGGTTTTCTCATTTGGGTCTATCGGCTCGGCTTTTTCTTCGCTGTCCATTGCCTCGTGCTTGAGCTTCATGAGCGTGTTATCGGTTTTATCGGAGGCATCTGTGCTCTCGGCACGGTCGTACAGGTCGGTGCTTAAGGCGGGCCAGCAGAAGAAGGCAAAGAAACCGTAGCTTTCCCACCCGTCCTTGCCTGCGATGGTGCAGGGGAGAACAGCATAGCGGTAGTGCCACCCGGTGGGTTACCCGTGCCCGCGCATCCACAGGGTAGAATAGTGGGGCTATGGAATGCGCCTATTATCGTGAGAGTCTTTGCCGCTCCTGCACCAGCATCGAAACCCCGTATCCCGCCCAGATCGCGGCGAAACAGGCCGATGCGCGCAGGCTTCTCGCGGCGTACCCTCACCTGACCTGGTTGGAACCTGTCGCCAGTGACGAGGCGCATTTTCGGAATAAAGCGAAGCTGGTGGTGGGCGGTTCGGCGCAGAACCCATCCCTGGGCATCGTAGATTATCGTTCGGGGCGCGCCACCGATTTAAGCGAATGCCCGCTCTATATTGAGCCGATTGAGCGCGCTATCCCGGTGCTGCACGAGCTCATTCAGCGTGCCGATTTGACCCCGTATGACATTCCGGCCCGGCGTGGTGAGCTCAAGAATATTCTGGTGACCGCATCCGATACGGGCGAGCTAATGGTGCGGTTTGTGCTCCGCTCGAAGAAGCTGCTGGTGCCTATTCGCCGTCAGCTGGGGTGGCTGCAGGAGCGTCTGCCGAAGTTGGCGGTGCTGTCGGTGAACCTGCTGCGCGAGCATGTGGCGCTGATTGAGGGCGATGAAGAGATCATTCTGACCGATCGGCAAACCCTGCCGATGCGCGTGAACGGCATGAGTCTGCACCTGCGCCCGCAGAGTTTCTTTCAGACGAACACGCAGATTGCGCAGGCGATGTACGCGCAGGGCCGCGAGTGGGTGGCGCAGGTGCAGCCGCGCACGCTCTGGGATTTGTATTGCGGCGTGGGCGGTTTTGCCCTGCACGCGGCGCAGGTGATGCACGGTGAGGTCACCGGGATTGAGATCAGTGCGGAGGCGATTCGCAGCGCCCAGCGTACCGTCGCCGAGCAGGGGCTTGAGGGCGTGAAATTTGCGGCGGGGGATGCGACCGAGTTTGCCGTGAACGCCCGTGAAACCCCCGAGATGCTGGTGGTGAACCCGCCCAGGCGAGGTATTGGTGAGAGGCTGTGCGCCTGGGTTGAGGGCTCCGAGATTGAGCACGTAATTTATTCGAGCTGCAACGCAAAAACCCTTGCCTCTGACCTGGCGCGCATGCCTTCCTACAAGCCGGTCGCCGCGCGCGTGCTCGATATGTTCCCGCATACGAACCACTATGAGGTTATGACGTTGCTGAGGCGGGGGTAGGTTTCCTGAGCATATACATAACCCAACCCTAGGGCGCGAGCAGATAGTATTTCGGCGAGAAGATAGCGGTTTGTTATCTTTTCGTCGAAATCCTATCTGCTCGCGGTGCTGTCGGGGCAGTCCGCAGCGTAGTGGGCGCGAGGCGGCGGCATACCAATGCGACGCACCGGCGTGTCGCTGTGGGTTTCGTGTCATAAAGCGCCACAAACAAAATTTTTGGGTGTTTCTCTCCGAAAATCCTAGGTTTAAGGAAACATTAAGGGTAGCCTGAGGAATAAATAAGGTTTTAGGGGTTGAGTAAAGGGAGGTAGTGGGTTTGTCATCAGAGAGCTAGTTGCAGGTTTCAGTCGTCATGTCAGGTATGAAGGGTGCAGATATATTTGCCGCGCGGAGCAAGTACAAGCTACGAAGTCTTATTACAAATTGCAGTGATCAGCATAAGGGTAATCTCTATGTTATATCAGAGATTTAGCATCAGATAGTATAGCAAGTCTCTGTATTTATAAGGAGCATAGAGATTCTATTTAGTGGAAAGGAGCTCTAATGTCTAAGAGAAAGAAAAATAATAAAAAAACTGTAAAAAGTGAAAAATATATTCAGAAATCTGAAAACGCTCCGGAAGCTACTCTGGAAATGGAAATATCAAAGAAAAATAATGTTCGAAAGTATATTCTGAACATATTTCCTATATTTATTTCGATTGTGGCGCTAATTCTATCTTTTATCACTCATGTAACTAATGAAAATCGTGTAAATTACCAGGAATCAGAAAGTTTTAATGTAGTACAAAATCTCTGGAATGACTCTCCAGAGTATATTCTATACAACGAATCAACAAAAAAGTTATCTGAGATCCCATCTCCAACATATATTATGTTTGTACCTACAAAAGTGAAATGACTATTAAAAGATGATATGACCCATATGTTTTTACAGCCTGTATCCTATACATATGTAGAAGAACAAATTAAGAGCGGAAAAACGACTGAGGAGATCGTAACATCTAAGCTTCCATACTATTTTAAAGGAAAATATGGATCACGAGATATTGAAACTAGCGTAGTAGAGAACCCACTCTATGAAAATGGCAGTAGTTTCCCTGAAAAAGTTGAAGTAACTACATATCCTTATTTAATGATCGCCGTGCAAATAGATTATAAATACATCGGTGACTCGGAAAATAAAACCAAATATTTTGTAACCAACCCAGGAGGAAAGTATGACATAGATGGAAATAGGTATAATAATATTATTAAATATATTAGCGAAAATTCTTATATGGAAATAAAAATGGAGGACATTAAAAGTTCTCAGGAAACAGGAAAGAAAGAAAGCGTATATAAATCTGCGCACCGCAAGGCTATTGATATATTAAATAATGCAAAAAATAAGGAAGAACGAAAACAACTATTTAAATTGATAGGAGGTATTGAAGGTGGATATGGAGGAATACTTAAAGATCTTAATTATATGGCAACAGGAATCGATGTTATAGGAGAGTATGGGAGAAGAGAATATTAACTAAATAAATTGTTTTCAGAACAACTAATATGTATAACAGGTTCGAGATACATAGTCGCGGAGGTTTGTCTGGTGACCGATGAGTATAAAATCCTCAGGAATCGTGCAAATTATTTACTTTTAAAGTCAATATTGCATGCAGGAAAAGTATTTTTATTTTATATAGGTATATATTTTGCAACTTGGTATATTACTCTATTTGTTAGGTTTAACGGACGCTTGGAACCAGGAAATGTGGACTACAGTGCACACGAAGTAATATCTTTTGTTCCAAAGTTCGTCCCTCTTGATCAATCTACACTTACAGGTTTTTGTGCTCTAGTTCTCGCTTTATTCATAAATGTACGGGGTGAAGTTAAAGATATTGATGAATTACCTAGGAATGCTCAGATAAGAGCAGTTTCGTATAAAAAATTTGCAAATTTAGTAATATATATAGTGTCTTTTATAGTATTTTCACATTCTGTGAATTCTGTGTATAAGATGCTTGTTGATGAATATCCAGTAGAGAATTTTAATCCATCTTTTCTTACCCTAATTCTTTTTGCATCTTTTATGCTTGTTATCAGCGCTTTGCCAGGAGAGTATCGTCTTTCTCTGGAAGGGCAGTGGAAGGATAAATTGAACGATTTAATAGTTTTTAATAATATAAATATTAAAAACAAACTTGATTTCCAGGACATATCGCAAAGTGCACCTGAAGGTTTCTATAAATATTACTCTAGTTATTCATACAATAAACCCTATCTTTCATACTTTGCATCACTTTCAGGATATATCTCACTGAGGAAATATTTATATATTTATATTATATATTATTTTTGTATCTCTTTATTGTTCATTTTTCCTATTCTTGCTCTATATGTCAGTGATTTAATTTATGATCCAGTGCCTTTGTTTAAGTTATGTTTATTGGGATTTATTGGAAATTTTCTTATCTCGCTGGTATGCTTCTTTATTTACCCTTTACCGATTTTATTCTCCAGTTACAATAAAGACTCATTACTAGTATATTATCCGCTTCAAATATTGCATTATGTAGTTTTGTCGATACTGTGGGGAGGGGCATTATCATACACTGGAATTCGATTAATTGAAGTTTTTAATAAAAAATATAATATGGGTTATTATAATATATTTGAGCTGTTAGGGATAGTGTGGTATTTGTCTTTAGTTATTTTTATTCCTGCTACTTGGTGGTTTCTTCGACGAATATTTATTAAGTATATTGGGCAAAAATCGTTGGGGGTTTCAAAAATCTCTGTAGGTAATGTTTTGTACTTTGCCGAATCTTGGTATAAATGGATTGAAGCTAAAGCAATATATGAAGAAGCATTTTTCTATAGGAACTCAATGAGCATAGATAACTCAGAAATTCCTGAAACAGACTACGGTGAATTTTTAGATTATTATACTGAATATAAAAGTAAACTAAGAGAGTTAAATAAGCGCAAAAAATATAAAGATAATAATTCTTATAAACAAATTCTGCCAGGGAATACTCGGGTAACAGCTACATTCAATCCTGATCTTGCAAATACAGAAGTTAATTGTGCAGAGCCCGAGGTAGATCCCTAGCCCTTCTTCGGGTGCTTAGCCACCACCTCGGGGCGGGCGTCAAGGAGCGCCCGTCCTGCGGTGGTGAGCTTGTAGGATCGCACGGGAACCGTATCCTCAAGTTGGGCGGGGGGAGAGGCGTTCCCGAGCTAAACTCATCAAATTAGCCTTTTTCGTGCTGTTTAGCCCACTCACGGCCGCATCCTTCAGGGCTTTACGTAGCGCCGGGGCAGTCACCAAATCCAGAGAATTCGCGGCAGACTCCACCTTCACGAACCCGGCCTCAACCAGCATCCGCAGGTCGAACGCCGCATCAATCCCGTAGGTGTGCTCAAAATATTTCGGGAACCAGCTCTGCGTGTTGAAGGTACTGAAGCTTATGCGCCACAGCAGAATAATGTCGCCCGCCGTCACCTCAAACAGGTACCCACCATAAGGTTCAATGTTGGCGACCGGCTCAAGCGCCCACTTCGGGAACAGCCTTCGACGAAGACAGCTCCACCTCACCAAGTCACGCCGCCAGGTTACGTTCCGGCGAAATATACGGCAGGCTCCGATGGTTACGGTACACACACTCAACCGTCGCGACCTGCTCGGGGGTTGCACTACCATGCCAATCGGCTCCGCCCGTACTGACTGTCACTACGCTACCCCTCTCGAACTGGCCGCACCTGTAATACTCTCTAACTTTTTCATATCACTGCCCTCTGCCAATATTTATTTCAAATATACTTAATTCCCAATTTTATAACTCCGAAAGTATTCTAACTGCCATTTTTGCGTTGACTGAGCTGTTTTATTTAAATTTGTACACCAAGGTGGATAAAAACGCATTGCCATTTTCCCTTTACTATCCCTTGTAGAGAGAATCCTTTTATTAACTGCCACCTCTTTCGGAATAATAAATAGCCCACTATTGTAGCTGTCGATTACGACAATAACAAGTTCATCACCCAAGTCTTCATTAGTATAAGGAACATTATTATTATTTTGGTCTTTTTTCCAAAAGACTGTAAAGTAGCCTTCTTTTTTTGGTGTCCTCTTTGCTAAACGACACCTTTTATATTTTTGCTCTTCCTTTGTCTTAATAAGGAGACCTTCATAGTCCTCATTCCATTTTTCTTTAATGAAATCAAAATCACCATAAAACTCATGAAGGATATCAATAATTTTCAATATTTTATTACCTTTCTTCGGAAAATCTTTTTTATTAATAGAAGATATCTCGGTTCCACTCGTACCAACAGCCACTACCCCTCCTTGTCCGAGCTGGCAGCCCCGCCCGCGAGAATACCCACCACATACGCCGCCTGCCCCACGTGCTGGGCGGCATCGTCGATCATGCTCACCAGCCGCACCCCGCGCGTCACATGCGGAGTCCACGACGTATCAATCACGTCATCCAAATCAGCCTCGCTCAAACCCGCGATATACTCGCTCAACGCCGCGGTGGTCGCACCCAAATATTCGACCAGCAACGCGGCATCCTCCACCACGACGGCACGCGCCTGCTCCGCAGTATGACCGTAGCCCACCGTATCGCCCAGCTCGCCCAAGTTGAAGCGGGCGTCGAACCCCTGACTATGCCACACCTGCGGCTTGCCGGTCAGCTGCGCGAGCTGCACATCCATCTGCCGCCCCGCATGCCACAGCAGCCAGGCGATCGAATTCGTATGCCCACCAGCGTGCGCGTTCAACACCCCCTCTGGCAGAGTGTTTACAAGGGCTTTCGCCTCAGTTGCGGGTCGGCTTGCGGCTTCACGCAGAACATCGCGGGCATCCATTGCGGCTCCTTCATGCGAGGGTAAAAACGTCTACCACCAGTCTAGATTTCAAGGCGCAGAGGCACATCTATTTTGAGGCTATTTAAGCTGCGAAACGCAAAGCAACCCGCAGGATGGGATGCACTTTTGCGACTTACCGTGCCGCCCCACACGTCATATGCAGACAATATAATCAGTGGAGAATATGTTTTAGGTGGACCGATTTAGGACCTGAGGAGGTAGAGATCGTTGACTATCACTGACAAAATTGCGCCAATTCATCCCGGAGAAGTCCTGTTAGAAGACTTCATTGAAGGGTTCGGGATTACCCAGAATAAGGTGGCGGTGGCAATCGGCGTGCCGCCCCGGCGCATCAATGAGATCGTGCACGGCAAGCGAGGAATCACAGCCGATACAGCTGCGCGCCTTGCCCGCTACTTCGGCACAACACCGCAGTTTTGGCTGAACCTGCAAACCACGTATGAGCTCGATATGGTGGAAGACCTCTGAATACCAGCTGGCAGGCGATGTGCTAACGATGAATGCCGCCGGGCAGAGCGAAATCAGCTATGCGGATTTCGCGATCGCCGTGCTTGACCTTATTGAGTCGGGGGAGCATCAGCGCGAGCGCGTAAGCGTGGTGTCGCGGTAGCTTGCGCCCCCGCTGCCGAGTCTAAAAAGAGCCTTTATGTGAATAAAGTGGGATTTCCAACGCTTTGTTCACATAAAGGCTCTTTTTAGGTTGCATAAGATAAGGTAGACGACCCGCCCCCAGCGCAGCGTCAAAAAACTTAATGTTTTCTTGCAAAAACCAGGAATAAATGCCATACGCCGCCTGTTGAAGTTCACCGGAACACCAGACACGAATTATAAACACCTCAAACTTCACCGGGAGAACACTATGACTACCGCGCGCCTTCACTTCGATATGGTCGTTATCGGCTTCGGCAAGGGCGGCAAAACCCTTGCTGGCGCCTACGCGAAAACCGGCAAGAACGTAGCCCTGATCGAGCAGTCCTCAAACATGTACGGCGGCACCTGCATCAATATCGGGTGCGTGCCCACCAAGGCGCTTGTGCACCGGGCTGACGAATTCCGTGCCAGCGGCGAAAAGAACGCCGAAGCTGCGGATGCCGCCTACGAGAGCGCCGTGATTTTCCGTGACAAACTCACCGGTGCCATGCGCGCGAAGAACCGCGAAATCCTCGAATCGAATGCCACCGCCAAACTTATTGACGGTCACGCGCGGTTCCTCTCAGATACCGAGGTCGAGGTCACCGCGGGCGAGGACAAACTGGTCGTCACCGCCGACTGCTTTATCATCAACACCGGTGCCGTGGCGACTATCCCGCCCATCCCGGGCGCCCGCGAATCGAAGCGCGTGCTCACCTCTACCGAGCTGCAGAAGCTCACCCCGCGCCCGAAGCGCCTGGGCATTATCGGCGGAGGCCCTATTGGCGTCGAGTTCGCCGGTATTTTCTCCTCTTACGGCACCGAAGTAACCCTGCTTGAAGGCGCTCCCGCGCTTTTCGGGCGTTACGATGACGACGTCGCCCAGGCAGCACGCGAGATTATTGCCGACCAAGGCATTACCGCTCACGCGGGCGTTCGCATAGAGACCGTTACCGATAACGCCGACTCCGTGACCGTGAATTACCTGGACTCTGAGGGTGCATCCAAGCACCTTGAGGTGGATTACGTGATGGTCGCAACCGGGCGTAAACCCGCCACCGAGGGGCTGGGGCTTGAGAACACGAGCATCGAAACCACCGAGCACGGCGCAATCGCTGTCGACGAGCACCTGCGCACCACGGCACCGAATATTTTTGCGCTCGGCGATGTCAACGGCGGCCCGCAGTTCACCTACATTTCGCTGGATGACTACCGCGTGGTGCTCTCGCAGCTGCTTGGCGATGGTTCTCGCTCCACGAAGGATCGCCAGGCGGTTGCCGCAACCATCTACATGAACCCGCCGCTCTCTTCCGTCGGCCTGACTGAGCGTGATGCGCTCGCTGCCGGTCACACCATCAAGGTTGCCGCCAAGCCTGTTGCCGCTATCGCCGCCATGCCGCGTGCGAAGACCCTGGAGAACCCGCGCGGCATCATGAAGTTTGTGATTGATGCCGAGACTGACCAGATTCTCGGCGCTCAGCTGCTGGTGGTCGAGTCTATGGAGGTTATCAACCTTGTGGCGTTGGCAATGCGCCACAATATTACGGCATCGCAGCTACGTGATGAAATTTACACCCACCCTTCGATTACCGAAGGCCTGAATGAGGTTTTGGCGAATGCGGTGCCTGTGAATTAAACTTTACCTTTGAAATAAAAGGAAACTTTGGGGTGCCTGTGAGCTTCCCAACCCGTGCTGTCATGATGCGACGGCGGGTTGGGAAGCTCGTTTAGTTACGGGGTGTCTATATCTGTTAGCTAAGGATGACCTAATATAGTACTTGCAGACAGACAAACGTTCTATTAAGAACCCCCTAAGCTGTTGTAACTCAATGGCAGGAGGAGATCATATGGCGCTACCCAAGATTGCCCCCTATTCGTACCGCGAACAGGAGCATCAAAACCGTGTAAACTGGCGGGTCGATCCCGCGCGTTCCGCGCTTCTCGTGCACGATATGCAGCGCTATTTCGTGCGCGCCTTTGAACTGGAACGCGACGGACAACCCCTCCCAGACGCTCAAATCAATATTGCTATTGCCAATATTCGCCGCCTACTAGATGCGGCACACGCGGCGAACATACCGGTCTACTACACCGCCCAACCACCCCGCCAGAATCCCGCCGACAGGCGCCTGCTGACCGACTTCTGGGGCGACGGCCTGCAGGACGACGAAAACGCCCGGATCCTCGACGAACTCGCCCCCACCGAAGCTGATACCGTGCTCACCAAATGGCGCTACTCCGCCTTCGCGCGTTCCCCACTCGAAGAGCAGCTCAAAGACCTCGGGCGCGATCAGCTCATCATCGGTGGCATATACGCACATATCGGCTGCCTGACCACCGCCCTTGAAGCGTTCATGCGCGATATTCAGCCCTTCATGGTGGCGGATGCGCTCGCCGACTTCACCGAAAAAGAGCACCGCATGGCCTGCGAATACGCCTCGGGTCGATGCTCCCGCGTGCTTAACACCGCCGAGGTGCTGGAGCACATCAACGCCAGTGACCTCGTCACGGCAGACGAGCCGGAACTCCGGAAGGTATGCGTATGAGCTGGGTTATCGTGACCGGCGCAAACGGCGGAATCGGCGCGGCAACCGTGCACGAACTCATCAAGAATAACTGTTCGGTGTATGCCGCTGATCTGGCGAACAAACCGCACGAATCATTCGCCGCCTACGGCGACGCCATCTTCCGCTACCGCTCCGTCAACGTGAGCGACGAAGAATCGGTGCGGGCGCTCGCACATGCCGCCGCTGAGGTGGGTGAACCTATCCAAGGCGCCGTCTTGGCGGCGGGAATCGTGCATAGCAAACCGCTCTTAGAGACCTCTTTTGAAGACTGGAAACGGCTGCATGCGGTCAATGCTGACGGCGTTTTCCTGTGCCTGCGTGAGTTCGCGCGCGTTATGATTGAGCAGATACAGACATCGCCCGAGAACACGCGTTCGCTGGTGACGGTCGCCTCCAACGCCGCCCGCGTGCCCCGCGCCGAGTTTGGTGCTTACGGGGCCTCGAAAGCCTCGGCGGTGCGCGTATCGTCAAGCTTTGGGCTGCAGCTGGCGCGCCACGGCATTCGCGTGAACACGGTCTGCCCCGGCACCACCCGCACCCCCATGGTGACCGACGCCTGGAACGGCGAAGACCTCAGCGCCCTACCCGTGGCGGGCAGCCCCGAGACCTTCCGCCTGGGAATTCCGCTCGGGCGCATCGCCGACCCCGCCGATATTGCGGCGGTGAATGCCTTCCTCATCAGCGATGCCTCACGGCATATCACCATGCAAAATATTGTTGCCGATGGCGGCGCAACCTTCTAACAGACCCGAAAGGCGTTATCAGTGAGCAATAATCTTCCTGATTTTATGTTTGCCACCGGCACCCGTGTGATGCGCACCGCCGGTTCCCTGCGCCAGGTCACCCTTGAGGATGCGCGCGCTGCCGCCGAAGCCGCCGGTACCGCCGTGGTCGGTCTGATTCCTTTCGACCCGAACGCCCCCGCGCATCTTTTTGTGCCCGAACGCCTGCAGATCGACGACATTCCAGTGCCCGAGCACGAGGTTACGCTCGCCGAGCCAAAGCAGATTGAGGGCCGCGAAAACCCCGGGTACCGGCAGGCGGTGGCGACCGCCGTTGAGCGTATGAAGGCGCATCAGCTGGATAAGGTTGTGCTCTCTCGCCTGCTGCGCGCCGATTATGCGCCGGGCACCCTCGACCTTGCCGGGGTCTACAACAACCTGCGCGCCCAGCAGCCCAACACCTTTGTTTTTAGCGTTAAGCTGCCGCAGGATCACCGCGGGTTAGAGCATCCGTATCTGATGGGTGCCTCGCCGGAACTGATTTTCAGTACCGAACCCGACACCGGGGAGGGCAGCGCCTTCAAAACGCACCCGTTGGCGGGCAGTGCGCCGCGCATCGCCGAGCATGGAAGCGCCGAGGATGAGGCTCTTGGGCAGAGACTTATGGCTTCGCGTAAGGACCGTGGCGAGCATGCGACCGTTATCGCCGATATTCGGGCGCAGCTGGAACCCATGACTCGCCAGCTCACTATTCCTGAGGCGCCTTCGCTTCTGCAGACCCCGCAGCTGTGGCATTTGGGCACCCCCATCTCGGGTGTGCTCAAACGGGGTATGACCTGCCTGGATGGTGCGCGTGCCATTCACCCGACTCCTGCGATTTGCGGTGCCCCCACCGAGGCCGCGCGGCGTATGATCGCCGAACTTGAGCCGTTTAGCCGCGACTATTTTGGTGGGCTCATCGGCTATATGAACGCAGACGGAAGCGGTCAGTGGGCGCTTGTGCTGCGCTGTGCTGAGGTTGATGCGCAAACCGCCATCCTCTACGCGGGCGCGGGTATTGTGGCTGAGTCAGACCCGGTGCTGGAACACACCGAAACCGGCACGAAACTGGGCAGCTTCGGGCGCGCACTGGGCATTAATACGCTGCCGCAGGTGGTTCCAGCAGACGCTTAACATCCAGCGGTGTGGCGACCGAGTGCACATCCACCACGGGAACGGTGTCTTCGGTTGCCACCGCCAGCAGGAACCGTTCGGGATGCGCCGCCCGCCCCGCCGTATCAGCCGTTGGATGCGCTACCGGGCTGAGCGTCAGCACCGACCAGGTAATAAAGAACGAGCGCTCGCTATTTGTAGGGGTGTTTTCGCCCGATATATCGCGGTTTTTCGGGGTCTGATGTTTACCGGCGTCCTCACCGCCGGCCGACGTCTCCTCTGTTGACGTATCTGAGTCTTCGGGCAGAGTGAGCGTGGCACGCACACTTACCCGCGGACTCACCGAAAGCTCATGCTCGCAGGGGCGATCCTGTCTACCCGGCGCATCCAGCGGGTTTGCCGGTTCACACAGGGCGCTGACCATCGCCAAGGTAGCATCGTCGCATTCAATCTGTACCGTCTGTGGTGAAACGCTCAGCCCGTGCCCGGTTGCCTTGAGCACCGCCTCCTTCGCGGTCCAGATGGCAACCCCCGCTGCCTGCTGCTGGCCTGGCGGTAGGGACTCATAGGCGGCGCGTTCGTCGATGGTGAGCGCAACCCGCGCGAAACCCGGAAAAAGTGAGGCCTGAACCGCCTCAAGATCAATACCGAGAACCACCTGCTGCTGCGCACAAAAACCACCCGCCGCCAGCGAAGGCACCTGCGACATATTGAAATTTACGCCCGTAATGCGCGGCTTACCGTGCGGTTTCCCGCTCGTGCAGAGCCGACATGACCGATCCACCGTGATCGTGCGTGCACTCCGCCCCGAAATACCCAGCCGAGGCGCAGCCAACGCCCGCATGAGGGCTTCAGTCGCCAGGTAACTCACCGAGGCCGACGGGCTGTGTATCGACGCCGCCTTGCGCCGAGCTTCCTCGCCCACATAATCAAGCCACGTGAACCTTAACCCACCGGTAAAGGTGCGGGTGGGCAGGGTAAATACACTGATGTGCGTGCGTGAAACATCCGCATCCCCGGAAGATATAGAGTGGATGGTCATACCCTAAGTCTACCCGCCTGCCGCTTGGAACCTGCGCGACGTGACGAAACCTCTAGCTTCATGAACTGAAGCCACACTCTGCGCTTTACGAGTGTGTAAGGTAAAGTCGAGAGCATGCAGAATCAGATTATTGCGGCGGCTGACGGCTCCGCGCTTGGTAATCCCGGGCCAGCCGGATGGGCATGGTACATTGACGAGAACCACTGGGCGGCAGGGGGCTGGGAGCACGGCACCAACAATATGGGCGAGATCAAGGCGGTTCTCGACCTGTTTGAGGCGACCGCCCATCGCGCCGAGAGCAAACTTCTGATCTACTGCGACAGCCAGTACGTGATTAACTCCCTCACCCAGTGGATGCCCGGGTGGAAGAAACGCGGCTGGAAAAAGGCCGACGGTAAACCCGTGCAGAACCGTGACCTGCTCGAAGCACTCGATGCCGCAAGCACCGGCAGGGACTACGAGATGGTCTGGGTTAAAGGGCATGCCGGGCACGAGCTGAATGAGGCCGCAGATGCCCGCGCGAACGCAGCCGCACAGGCCTTCAAAGAGGGGCGAGAACCCGAAACCGGCCCGGGATTTCCCGGTTCGCCGCATACAGCAGGTGAACAGAGCACCCCGAGCACCCAAGCCGCCCAAACTCGTGAAACCGAGAACCATGCCCACGCCCAAGACCCCGATACTCTCGCTGCGGATGCGCACCTGAGCCTCGAAGACTTCACCGAAACCGAGGTGGAACGCGCACGCCAGGGGTTCGACTCCCTGAAACTCAACGGGATTCTCAAGTCTGCATCCGCCATTGCCGCCCCCGATCCGCAGGCGGTGCAGGAGCGGAAAACGAAACTTGCCGAAGCCTCCGCACGTGCCGCAGAGCGCGAGGCGCAGGTGCAGCAGCGAGTGCTCGCCGAGCAGGAACTCGCCGAATCAGAAGCCGAAGAGAACGAAGAATTTGAAGGCGAAGAGTTCGAGGAAGCCGAGCAAGAAAGCAACTCTCAGGGAAGCGTCACGGAAAATGCCGTGCCCGAAGAGCCTGCATCCGCCCCCACGGAAATCGCCGCATCGGTACCTGCACAACCGGATCCTTCCGCCCCGAACCCCGAAGACGCCATGCACGCCGAACGTGAGCTTGAGATGCGCGGCGGGAGCATGAGCGAACCGGAGATTTCTGCGCTGTTGCACGAGCGTCTGGTATGGGTGACCGCAACCGGTCGTTCCGTTAGCCGTGCCGACACCATTGCGTACCGTGCGCGCGCCTTCACCCAGCAGGGCAACCCCGCCAAACAGGGCGTGCAGGTTGTCGATGATCATAACGTGCTCATCATGGCGGCAGTGCAGACGGCACGCGGGCGAGTCAACCGTTCGAGCCTGTGGCATTACGACACGACGGCAGCCCCGAACGGCTGGCGGCTGCGGTTTAGGCAAGAGACTACCGCATCCTAAGCTCGCACATTGCCCGCATAATCGGCGCAGCCCGCGCGGGAACCGACGTCACCAGATCATCTGCGCCTAAGAAAAACCGGGGCTGCCGTGAAGTCCGCTATCAATCCTTCACGGCAGCCCCGCATGCTATCTCATTAAAGTTCAGTGCACATAGTGCGGCTCTGGAACCTAGCCCACGAACATCGCAGCGTTCGCGTTTTCAGTCTCCGCATAGTTCACGCCCGCACGGTCAAGAGCCTCGTTAATCTGGGTAATCGACTCTTCCACACGCTTCTGGGTGCCGCGCCAATTATCAAGCACCGCCTGAAAGTTCGTCGATGCCGAACCCGTCCACGAACCCTGCAAATCCTGTAGGGATGCGGTCATCCCGGTAACTTCGGCGCTAATGTTAGCGACCTGGGTTTTCGCCTGGGCTGCCTTCGCCGCAATGGTTTCTGAATCGACGACGAACTGTGCCATGATATTCCTCCTGGGTAGGGTGTAAAGGTTTTTTCGAAAGCTGCCGGTCACGTGAAATTCTGCCGTAGAATCCCGTGCCGTGCAGCGCTCACCATCTACCCTAGAGAAACGCCCGCCGCGATGCGCCCGCGAACCTTACTGTCTGTGGATAACTGCCCGCGCGGGACATAAAAACCGGTTATCCACAGTCCGAGAGCGTCTTAAAACCGGTATGGGACGCGGTTTCTCGTCCGCGCCAACCGAACTATGACGAACTATATCCCCGCCCAGCGGTTACTGCGAAACACCGTTATCGGTCATCACCGGCGCCGGATAGAACGGCAGGCTAATCACAAAGGTCGCACCGCCTCCGGACGTTTCCTCAATATGCACAGAACCGTCGTGCTGCTCCAAAATTGCAGCCACAATCGACAGCCCCAGCCCGGTGCCGCCGGTCTCACGCGAACGCGAGGTATCGGTGCGGTAGAAACGCTCGAACACGCGCTCGCGGTCTTCACCGTGAATACCCGGGCCGTGATCGCGCACCTCAATAACCGAGAGCGGGTATCCGGGAACATCTTCGCGCACGCCAACCGCGATTTCTAAGGGGGTACCTGCCGGGGTGTAGCGCATCGCGTTGGTAAGCAGGTTGGCGACCACCTGGCGCATCCGCGATTCATCGCCGATCACGGGTGCACTTGTGGGGGCTACATCGTCGGTGAGGCCCACAAGCGAGACTTCACGATCCGGCGACGTTGCGTAGGCGTCGTTGCTGGCATCAACCGCCAGGTGGAAAAGATCGAAGGGGGCGAGTTTAGATTCGCGGCGTTCGTCGATACGCGCCAGCGTGAGCAGATCCTCGACCAGCTGGCCCATACGCTTAGACTCGGACTCGATGCGCCCCATCGCGGTTGCCACGGCCTCGTCATTGGGCAGGGCGCCCTGGCGGTATAGTTCGGAGTACCCGCGAATACTCACCAGCGGGGTGCGCAGCTCGTGCGAGGCATCTCCCACGAACCGACGCATCTTCGCCTCTGACTTCGCCTGCGCATTAAACGAACTCTCAATCTGCGCGAGCATAGTATTCAGTGAGATTGCCAGGTTGCCGATCTCGTTGCTGGGGTTGTAATCCTCGATGCGCTGCGAGAGATCCCCGGCGGCAATCTTCGCGGCGGTCTGCTCCACGCGCGCCAGCGGTTCGAAGGTGCGGGTCACAATAACCCAGGTCATCGCGATCGCGGCGGCGAGTGTGGCAAGCCCGAACGCGAAGGTCAGCACCCCAACCAGCGCGACCACCTGGTTCGTCTGCTTCAACGGCAGGGCAATCACCATTGAAGATGCCTGGCCGTTGGTTGAAGACTCCAAAGAAATCGGCATAATACGCCAGTCGTTAGAGCCTGTCCGCGAGTTTACGGTCGTGCCGGTTTCGTGGTATTTCTTGACCTTTTCGGAGTCCCAGCCGGTGAGAACCGGCTCGTTTTCCGCCTGTTGATCGGCTCCCGCAATCGAGTACAGCACGTTTCCGTGCTGATCGAGTACATAGACCCGGTACGAGCCGACCGCCCCGTCCTGCCGGGTCTGTGAGGTCCCGACGGAGGAAACGAGCGAGGAAGAGCTCGCCTTCATCTCTTCGTCGAGCTGATGCACCATTTGGGCGCGCAATGCCGAAATCGCCACGAGCGAGGTGACCGCGATGGCAAGCGCAATGAGCACCGAGGTCACCAGCACCAGCTGGGTTCGCAGCGACAGCGAGTGAGGAAGACGATCAACAGGTTTCAGTGGCACGAGATACTAGCTCCGAGAGCCGCGAATCATGTAGCCCACACCGCGTTTGGTGTGAATGAGCGGTTCGTGTCCTTCGCGATTGTTATCAATCTTGCGGCGCAGGTACGAAATGTACGACTCCACAATGGAGGAATCGCCATTGAAGTCGTACTCCCATACGTGGTCGAGAATCTGCGCCTTCGAGAGCACGCGGTTTGCGTTGAGCATCAGGTAGTGCAGCAGGTTGAACTCGGTGGGGGAGAGGTCGATTTCCTCGTCTCCCAGGAACACCTCATGGGTGTCAATGTTCAGGCTCAGGTCGTCCACGCGCAAAATCGCGTCGTCTTCTTCCTGGGCGTTGCGTGACCGGCGCAGAATAGCGCGGATGCGGGCGATCACCTCATCGAGCGAGAACGGCTTGGTGACGTAGTCGTCACCGCCTGCGCCCAGACCGGCAACCTTATCTTCGGTGGCGTCCTTCGCGGTGAGGAACAGCACCGGGTATGTGCGCCCCGCATCGCGCAGACGGCGAGTGACCTCAAAGCCGTCCATGCCGGGCATCATCACGTCGAGGACGATGAGGTCCGGCTGTTCGTTTTCCGCCTTCTCAATCGCTTCGCGACCGTTACCAGCGGTGACAACCTCAAACCCCGCAAAGCGCAGGGATGTAGCCAAAAGCTCTAGAATATTGAACTCGTCATCAACGACGAGCAGTTTAGCTTCTGCAGACATTGTGTACTCTTCTTTCACCAGGAAAATTATCGGAAAATCTTATGTACCGGTATGCGCGTCTTAGCTTGCTCGCCTGCGCAGAACCGCCAGTACAATACTGACCATGAGCGCAAGAAAAGCGACCGGAAGCAGAATCAGCGGAATCTGACTCATGAGCGCTGGCGGATGCGCCCCCGCCCATTTCATGAGGAGCATGACGACGCCGCATATTACGCATACTACGGCTAGAATACCGCCGCCTGCACCTAGCCAGCGAATCGCTCGGGTGTAGGGAAGGGCAGCGGCGGCCTCTACAGGCTCAGAGGAAGATACGCTTTTGCTACTCATGGCATAACCGTATCAGGTTTATGGGCCTGCTCCCGCCGAAAAACGCAATATTGCGCTGTGACGGGCAGTATTCACAGCGTTTGCGCAGGTTAGGGTCTGACATGGGCGCATGCGGGCGAAAACATCACACGAACCCCTCGCCGTCATCGCGCTGGGAGATGCTTTAATAGGTAGTATGTCTGAACAGGTGAACCAACAACCCGACGAATCTACCGTGCCCACGCTTGAACACGATGCCGAGACAACGGCAGCTGCGCATGACCCTTTCGTCGTTGAGGAAGATGAACTTCCTACCGGGGAACCCACCCTGGGGCCTGCGCATAGGCGCCGTCGCACTACGAAGGTTGACGATATTCTTGCGGAGGCAAAAGATATTGCACTCACCGGGGTTGAGGCTGTTGCACCGCATAACTCTATCGGTCTGGTACATCATTTGCGTGGCGAAGAAGAACGCTTGACTACGCATCTTTTTGAGTGCCTGCTGCCGGGGTACCGCGGGTGGTTTTGGTTTGCGACTCTGTCGCGGGCGCCTCGATCTAAGGTCGCGACTATCTGCGAAGTCGGTCTGATTCCCGGTGATGATGCGCTTCTCGCCCCCGAATGGGTGCCGTGGGCAGATCGCCTGCAGGCCAGCGAACGTGATAACAACGGCGCTGAGGATGAGGGCGCATCCACTGAGGAACAGAAGAGGTTTAGCGTGAGCTTTTGCTGAGAGCCGCCTTGATAGTTTTGCTTTTCGCGGATGTACTCGGAACGATTTTCGAGATGGATTCTAAGGCGAAAAGTTCGCTTCAAGCGACGCGCCGGGGTAATCCGTGGCAAAACTACTTAAAAAGGTACATAATAGTTACTCAGATATAGGTTCGATATAAGGCTAGGCTACGTTTGCTTGGCTGCAGGTTGTATATAAGGGGAATAAGACGGTATGACCGATCTGATTGATACCACTGAAATGTACCTGCGCACCATCCTCGAACTTGAGGAAGAGGGCATTACCCCCATGCGTGCGCGTATTGCGGAACGCTTAGACCATTCCGGTCCGACCGTCTCACAGACCGTGGCGCGTATGGAAAAGCACGGACTGCTCACTGTTGAGCCCGACCGTCACCTCGAACTGACCGATGAAGGTCGCAAGAAGGCTGTTGAGGTTATGCGTAAGCACCGCCTCGCCGAGCGTCTGCTCTCTGATGTGATCGGTCTGGATATCGAGTATGTACATGATGAGGCTTGCCGCTGGGAGCACGTGATGAGCGATCACGTGGAGAGGCGCATTCTGGATATGCTCAATCAGCCTAAGTTCTCTCCTTACGGCAACGCTATTCCCGGTCTTGAAGAACTCGGCATCGACAGCGAAAAGAACGACGAACGTACCGTTCCTATGGCGCTTGCTGCCCGTGATTCCGGACCAGAGGATCGCTTCACGATTTCACGCTTCCCCGAATCTATCCAGACGGATATTGACCTGCTCAAGGTGCTTGCCGACGCCGGTATTACCTTTGGCGCTTCGGTGTCTGTGGTCGGCGGCGACAATAACGATGTGATTGTGCGTGCTGATGGCGAAGATGCCTCTATCTCGCTGGATTTGGATGTTGCGAACGCTATTGTGGTCAAGCGCGCATCTGCACTCTAAAGAATGTATCGTTCGCCAGCCGGGCGGTTGTAGAAGGCGGCCGATAGCGCGCCTTCCCGTATAGATCTCATAATTGACCGTGGGGCTTACCGTAGGGTGAGCTCCACGGTTCTGTTATATCCTGAATTCTCGGGAATGGGCGGGTGTGAGCCGCGGTTACTCCTTAATATATAGGGGGTGGCTGCCGAATTGTACTCTTCGGGACGATATATCTGTATCGTCGAGAATTTGGCGTGTCATAGTGCATCCATGACGGACGTACCTTCTGCAGATGCGATGTTCAAAACCAGGTTTTGGGGGATATATTCCAGATATAGCGCGGAAGTTGCTGTAAAATGACAAAACTTTACAGCGCGACTATCAGGAGAAAATTAACGTTCGCGCAGAAAAAAATTTTAAGAGATATGGATCAACCTTAAAGAAACCTGGGAATGCTGGATATTTGTGTCGATAAAACCCCTCAAATTCGCGGAATGCTGTATAAAACTACTAGTCAGGGGCTTATTTTAGAAGAACAAGTGTTCTTTTCGTAAAGTATTGATAACTCTCTGTTATGGACTATTTGACACTATTAGAGTGAAAAAAGGTGGCGACACGAGGTGACAACTGAGAGTTTTCTGTGTATTCTCATTTTGTGTCCAAATCCTAATCGTAAGAGGACACCCTTGGAGTGAATCCGCCGAGTTCTGCCAGCACTTCAAGGAACGTCTACCCAATACGGCAGAAGCGGGGGAACCACTTTTTGGTTTCTCCTTAGGGGAGAAGCCTAGGGGCTAAGTCGCGCAAGTGACCGAGTGAATCCATGCTCGCGCCCGACAGCTTACCTCGTCAGGCAATGGAGGAATATTACTAATGGCTAAGAAGATTGTTCGTAACGCAGGTATCGTTGCTGTTGCCGGTGCTGCTGTTATCGGTTCCAACATTCCCGCAAACGCATTTGCTGAGGTTCCTGCAGCAACCGACTTGAGCTACGACTACAGCAGCTACGAGTACGATTACAGCAGCTACCAGACCCCCGCAACTTCCTACGTTGCACCTCAGGCTGAGCAGCAGACCGAGTACGTTGCACCTGCACAACAGACCGCACAGGTTGAGACTACTTCTGCACAGGCACCTGCTCCTGCAGCAGATAAGACTCCTGCACCCGCTACCAACAACGCAACCCGCGACGCTATCGTGTCTGCAGCTAAGGCTGCTCAGGGTACCGGTTACGTTTGGGGCGGTCGCTCCTACGGTGCATGGGACTGCTCCGGCTTCGTCTCCTACATCTTTGCTCAGCAGGGCATCAAGCTGACTCCTTACACCTACACCATGTCCACTGAGCTTCGCGCAACCGCGAACCCCCAGCCTGGCGACATCGTGTTCACCAACGGTTACAACCACGTTGGTATCTACGTGGGTAACGGCCAGATGGTCTCCGCTCTGAACCCCTCGCAGGGTACCCAGCTGACCCCCGTTGATGGCAATGGTTACATGCCTGTCGATGGTTACTACACCGCTTTCTAATCTCATCTGAGATAGAGAAGACTTAGACAAAGACGGCACCCGTCCAATCGGATAGGTGCCGTCTTTGCGTGCTCTGGAAGGTATATATGCCTTTCGAACTCGGTGTCAGACTTGGTGTCACACTCATAAGGCTTGCATGCAGATTCTAGGCGCTTAAGCCCTCACACCGCGGCTCTATGGCAGAAAAACGCGGGAGAGACCGCATCGTGGTCATGTGAATATCTCATGATGTGACTATATAAAGATAGGCTTGCCTTGTCTTCTGGGCGAGTACAATACTTGAACTATGGAAAATACATCATCAACTCCCATCCGCGAAGACTGGACGGGCGAGGCATCTCCGACAGCTGTAGCAACCCTCTCAGGCACCGGCGGCCTGATCGTCGCCCCCACAAAGGTTGGCTATATCCTCATGGCTACTGATGGCGAAGGTCTCGAACGTAAATTTGATGCCAAGCTCCGCAAGCGCGAAAAGCCCGGTGTCGTGCTGTGCGCATCCTTAGAACAGCTCGATAAACTCGCCCAGATGACCCCAGAAATCCGCGAATTCTACCGGAAACACTGGGATGACGACATTCTTTTAGGATGCATTCTGCCCTGGCGCGAAGACGCTGAAAAGTACCTGCCGGATGAAACGACGAAGGAACTTGCCCGCGATGCGCGCGCAACCAGCTGCTTCGTGGTGCGTTTTGGCACCCCCGCAGAACAGATTGTTCGTGCCCTCTGGGAGAATGAAGGGAAACTGACCTTCGCGAGCTCAGCAAACCCCTCGGGCATCGGTAATAAGGGGCGCGTGACAGGCATTGGCGACCGCATCGAGAACAGCGTAGACGTGATTGTGCGCGGCGATGAATACGTGAAATCCATTCAACCCGATAAGACCGACGAAACACGCCACGAACAGGGCGTGATGGTCTCAATGGTCGATGCCGAGGGCAACCTGGTGCCCGAACAGCACGGTGAACGCGGCGTGACCCCCGCCCCCACCCTGATTCGTAAGGGTCTGGACTATGAAGAGATTATGCGCCATCTGAGCGACTCATTCCCCAGCTGGGATTATCGCCACGGCATGTACTACTAAGCCCGCCTCAGGCTATTTTCGGTAGGTTATACGGGGCGTGCGTCTGATGGTCGATCAGGCGCACGCCCCGTATATGTCTCTAGGCGTGAGGCGAAAATACGTTCTTGCGGGGCAGGATATGCGGGTACCATAGAAGAATGCCAACACAGTTTGAAAGCCCTAAGAACAGCTCCGACCAGGAATTTACGTACCTTGCCGTCGGCATGGTTGCGGGTGCGATTCCGGGCATTGTGATCGGTCTGCTCGTCGCGCTGCCGCTCGGTAACCCGGCCATGTGGGTGTCTGTCGTCGGCGGCATAGGCATTATTATCGGCATGGTGAGTGCCCGCATGATCTACCGCAAGAAAACGAGGGCGCGAAAAAATCCCCGCAGTGAGCAGGACTAGCTCATCGGCGGGCACAATTTAGTGCGCCTTCCTTGGCTGGCTGTTCGCCCAATGCTGCACGGTAGCCCTCCAGCTCGGTACGGAGGTTCAGACGCGCGGGCGCATCCCAGAGAAGATGCGCGGTGTCTGAGGCATAGATCGCCGTGCGGTTCAGAAAACCTTGCAGAATCGCCGCTCGGCCGCGAGTGAAGGCGTCCGGAGCGTAATGGGCGTACTCGGCGCGAACCCCAGCGACATAGCGGGTATAACGCGGGCTATCGGCGGCGAGAATCGCAAGGTCAGCATCAAGGAAGAATTCTGCATCGGCACGGGTAAGTGCGCCAGAGGTATATTCTTCAATACCATCGGCTAGTTGGTGAGAAGCTGTGAGCTCTATCAGGTGCGCAATAGCGGTAACCCCGCGGTTCGTGAGGAACCCAGTGCTTGCCAGGGGAGTGAGGGCGGTGCGTGCGAGGTCGGCACTAGCCGCCTCGTCATCGCCGGGGTTTGCCTCGTAGACAGCATCATGAAACCATGCCGCCAGAAGTACCGCCCGCGGGGTTGCGGTGTGGTGTCGTTTGTAAAGGGTCTTGAGCGCGGTGAGCATTTCCGAAAGATGCACGCTCGTGTGGTATTTCCGATGCGGCTGCTCGTAACGTTCCAGTAGATCTTCGCCCAGTGCTGTGTGTCCGGGCAGCAACGAGTCCCAGGCGCGCATGAGACGCGGGCGTATTTTGTTAGGGCGTTCCCGCAATGGCACCCGCAGCCCGCTGTCTATCAGGATGCGCGTCAGCTGCGACCCGCTCACCTCGCGCGCACCTGCACGAACCAGCCCCTCGTACCGATATGCGGGAACGTCGTAGTGGTCGGCATCGAAGGCACGCGGACTTATGCCGGTTTTCGCCGCAAAATCGTGAAGTTCCGCCAAAGAAGTGTCAGAAATTAGGTGCGAAAAGACCGTGCCGTGTGCGGGCCAGACGGGTGGGTCAATAAAAATACTCACTCGTCTATTCTAGGGGCGTGTAAGATGCTAAATCCTGTGTGATGCTCGTATAATGGAACGAGTTGCCCCCGTAGCTCAGGGGATAGAGCACTTCTCTCCTAAAGAAGGTGTCGGACGTTCGAATCGTCTCGGGGGCACGGGTAGCGGACCCGCTTGATGCAGCTTCCTCGCGGAGGAGCATCAAGCGGGTTTTATTTTATCTGTGGGGCGCCGTTGCCCGTGTTGAGGGCGTAGAACATAAAGATTCCATAACATTTTGCCGCAAATCCTGAAGTAGGCAGCCCTATACGCTTATTCTGAAAGTGACCGATAAACACCCATACATATCTATGAGAGGCAATGATGTCTTCTATTTTTACCCGCAGAAATGCATTGTTCGTGTTCGGAACCGGAGCCGGTGCGGCACTACTGAGCGCGTGCGGTGGTAATTCCACCGCTGAAAGCTCCGGGTCGGGGAGCGCATCGTCGTCTGATGTATCGCCGAGTGCCTCTTCAAGTTCAAGCTCTTCATCGTCGAGTTCAGCCTCGGCCAGTTCCTCGTCAGCTTCTGAAGCATCAAGCCCAGAGTCCTCACCATCGCAGTCTGGTGCAACCGATATTGATATGAGCGGCAGCTATGGCGGAAAAATTAATTTTGAGTCCGTTCTGGAATACGAGAAATCCGGTACATATGAGCCCGCTACGAAGGAGCATCCGGCAAAAAATGTTCCTAAACCCAAGAAACCTGCCGGTGCGGATGAGAAGTCGCTCAAAGGCCTCCACCTGAGCATCGCGTTTGCGGTTGCCGCAACGCAATACGCCTATAACACGGGGGATTACTCCCTGCTGGAGCAAAGCTCTATGTCGGAACCAGAACGCAATTACTTCTTGAGGGAAGAGAAGGAAAGACTCGATAAAACCCGCGAAGGCACATTCTGGCCGGATAATATTACGATCGAGTATACGCTCACCGAAGAGAGTCCCCGGCTTGAAGGCGATGGCGAATACATATGGGATCGTGAATTTATCGTTGAGTACGGTAAGTTCGAGGTTGTTGACGGCAAGGTTGAGTACCCTTCAGACGAAGACCACGACATGATATATCGCGATAAATTTATAGGTAATCTGACGGCGCAGTATATTAACGGAGCTTGGATAACCAGCGCGGTTGCCATTCAACCGAAGTCTAAGAGCTAAAACGTAAGTGCCCTTGCCTCTGTAAAGGTATTTATCTCCGAAGGACTCTGTTTATCCTTTCGGACTACTATTGTGCGTGCTGTACTGCTCTATACTCCTGTGCGACGAGTATTGCTGATGATGACGGGAACTTGTGCGCTGTGCCGCGCAAAGGGGCAGTGCAAGCCTAAACTTAAACATATACCGATTTGTCCTACACTTCCGATAAGGAGAACTCTACTCATGTCTTCTCTGTTCGATCGCCGAACCGCTTTACTGGTTCTGGGCTCTAGCGCCGGTGCCGTATTTTTATCTGCATGTGCCCCTAAGGTGAATGGGATTGAGGCGACGTCGCCGGCATCCTCTAGTTCATCGTCTTCTTCCAGCTCGTCGAGCTCTAGTTCCTCGTCAAGTTCTTCAAGCTCCAGTTCGTCGGCATCACGTTCAGCGTCGTCAAGCCCGAGCCCGAGTATCGACATGAGCGGCAGCTACAAGGGCGATATTAACTTTGAATCCGTGCTCGAATACGAGAAGTCGGGTACTTTTGAGCCCGCCACCAAGGAACACGCTCAGAGAAACACCCCCAAACCCAAGAAACCGGGGAGCTTAACCGAGAAATCCCTCAAGGGGATGCGCGACACTATCGCCTATACGGCGGCAACGGTCGAATACGCCATTAATACAGGTGATTACTCGCTTATTGAAAACGGTCCTATGAGCACATCCGAGAAAAACCATTTCTTAGACAGCGAGATGAAGGATCTGCTGCAGAGAGCACGGGACGGCAAACGCTGGGTGGACAACGCCAAAATAACCTACACTTTGGACGAAGACAAGCCCGTGTGGGATGGAGAAGTCTACTCGTGGAAACGTACCTTTACGATGAATTACGGCAAGTTTGAAGTTGACGACGGGAAGGTAGAGGACGTATCAGACGGCGGAGGCGACGCTAAACGGGAATATAAAGGTCACCTGCTGGCGGAATACCGCAACGGATCTTGGGTTGTTGCAGGTATAGCTTCACAGTTTGAAGACGATGACGATCCCGTAACTCCGTCGAGCTCCCCTAGCGCATCAGCAGGGATTTAGGACCGAGCCCGTCTTCCGCGCGGGGCTCTGCATGAGTCCTCCCATGAAAAAGGAACCCTAATCGTGAATTAGGGTTCCTTTTTATGCAGTGAGGACGATGGGGAGTTATTCTTCGGGTTTACCGTCTGCCTCGACGTTTGGCCCGCCCGTGATAAAGGTGGAGGCCGCATCCTTAATGCTGCGCACCAGCTGGTATGCGATACCCGCCAGAGACAGAAGCAGCAGTGCCCAATCCACGGGTAACAGCATGTTCAGGGCGCCGGGCTGATGCGCAGGGTCGGCGAGCGCCGCATCCAGCATAAAAATCGTGGCAATGTGCACGAGCAGGTAGCCCACCGGAGCCGCCGTGAACAGTGTCCGCAGCACCTTCGGCAGTCGTGACGTGTACGCCAGAAACGCCAACGAAAGCCCAAAAAAGAGCGCAAAAACTATGCCCACCGAACGATGCGCATACGTATACGCGCCCAGATTGTCGCCCAGCCCGGAGGCGAAGGCGGACAGAGCTTCGGCTGAGGTGACGGGGGAGAGGTCGGGAACCTGGGCGTTCGCCAGCCTGCCGTAGCTCGGCAGCACCCAGAACGCCACATAGGCGCCCAGCAGCAGGGAAATTGTGACCGCCACATACAGGAAGGTCTTCGAACGCTGCTGTTCGGCGGGCGCGTTCGCGCGCACGGCACGGTCATCCATGACCTGTTTGAGCTCATGAATTTTATGCTCTTGGGGTTTTCGCCCGGACTGCGGTCGGCTCTGCCCCTGCTGTGCCTGTTCGCCGTACAGGCGCTTCTTCTGACCTTGTGATAGACCCATACCTTCCATTATTGCGCAGAGCGACTGGTTGTGTCAGCGTGGGGTCTTTACCAAAAGAATGGGAGTATACGCGGGGCAGGCTTCTTGGTCTTCTGCCGCGCGATCCTGCTTATTTACTGATACCCCTATATCAGGAGGGTCGTGGTGCAGTGGGTTACAGCTTAGTCAGGTCGATCTTGCCCATGTGCAGGATCTTATCGCGTGTGGCGGCGTCGGCCATGAGCTCGGTGATGTTGTGGGGGACGATCTGCCACGAGACACCCCAGCGGTCGACGCACCAGCCGCAGCGCTCGGCCTCGGGCACGGCAGAGAGCCCCGCCCAGTAGCGGTCGATCTCTTCCTGGTCGCGGCAGGAGACGATGATGGAGACTCCGGGCGTGAAGGTGAAATCGTGGAAGGTTCCAGAGTCCGTGGCTGCCATCCAGGTGCCGCGCAGGGTAAAGTCGGTGAACATGACCGCACCCGCATCCAGCGGTCCGCCTTCCTCATAACGGTACAGGGCGCCGCGACGGGCGTTATCAAATAGGGCGATCCAGGCGTCGGTGGCTTCCTCGGCATTAGCGTGGTTAGTACCGCCGAACATGAAGGATGGGATAACAAAGGGGCGCGGATCGCCGTCCGGGTCGGTAAGCATGAGCTGCCAAGTCATGCCGAAACGGTCACGAACCCAGGCGTAGCGTGGGGAGAAGGGGTATTCACCTAGCTCCATGAGTACGTCGCCGGTGCTGAGCCGCTCGTAGAGCTCATCAAGGTAAGCTCGGGCTTGTTCCTCTCCGCCGAATAAGAGAGGATCAAAGTTCAGGATGCAGCTGATCGACGGGTTCGGGGCGTACTGGTTACCGCCGTTGACGAGCGAGAGCTTGAAACCGTGGATGCTGACCGTCGCCGCGATCCCGGGTGCCTGCTCGGTCACGGATGCATCGCGAAAAACATCAGCGTAGAACTGTGCTGCTTTGTCGGCGGTGCCGTCGCACCAAATAGCGGGAGTGATGACCTGATCCATCCGGTCATCGTAACATGTCTACACCGCGCGGTGGGGTACCGCTAAGAGCGAATTATGCGCGGCAAACGGGCGCGATGGGTGGGAGCGAGAGGGCAAATACGGTAGCATGGAATATCGAACGTGTATTCTAGGCAGCGAGGTAGATCATGAGCGAACCCACCAACTCCGCATCCGGCGTTGAGCCTGCCGCAGATACCCTCTTTGCCGATCTTGAAAACACGCAGCCGCCCTACGATCCCGAATATGATGCCCATATTCCGCCGGAAGATACCTCCGCGCCCGAAGAAGACCCCTTCGCTCACGAATCTTTTATGCCCGAGCTCAACCCTGAAGCGGTGAATGCCCAAACCGTCACCGCCCATGAGGATGCGCTCGGCGAGTTCATGCCGCCCGCCTACCGAGTAGGCGGGTACGGAAGCGAGTACAATCCCGAGGACCCTTACGGGGAGCGCACCTATTCGCTGGGCACCATCGACCCTGCAACCCTGATCGACGGGCTTAACGACCGGCAGCGCGAAGCTGTTTTACACTCCGGTTCGCCCTTGCTGATCGTCGCCGGGGCCGGGTCTGGCAAAACCCGCGTGCTGACGCACCGCATCGCCCATCTGCTCGCAACCGGGCGGGCGACTCCCGGGCAGATTCTCGCCATCACTTTCACG
Source organism: Rothia dentocariosa ATCC 17931 (assembly GCF_000164695.2). Classification (NCBI taxonomy): domain Bacteria; kingdom Bacillati; phylum Actinomycetota; class Actinomycetes; order Micrococcales; family Micrococcaceae; genus Rothia; species Rothia dentocariosa. The sequence goes on along the minus strand of NC_014643.1, from coordinate 598,207 downwards.
AACAAGGCCGCAGCGGAAATGCGTGAGCGCATCCAAGCGCTGATCGGCCCGCGCGCACAGCACATGTGGATTTCCACCTTCCACAGCTTCTGCGTGCGCGTGCTGCGCCGAGAAGCCAAGGCACTCGGGCTCAAATCCACCTTCACGATCTATGATTCGGCGGATTCACAGCGCCTGCTCACGCTCATTATCAAAGAGCTGAACCTGGATACTAAAAAGTTCGCCCCCAAGGCCGTGGGGCACAGGATTTCCGCCCTCAAAAACGAGCTGGTGAGCGCCGAAGAATACAGTGCGGCAGCCGCGAATAACCCGTGGGAAAAGACTATCGCGCAGATTTACACCGTCTACACTCAGCGCCTTCGCGCCGCGAACTCCCTCGACTTTGACGACCTCATTGGCAAAACCGTGTTTTTGCTCAAGAAGTTCCCCGAAATCGCAAACTATTATCGCCGCAAATTCCGGCATATTCTGGTGGACGAATACCAAGACACCAACCACGCCCAGTACGCGCTCGTGCGGGAGTTGGTGGGGGCGCATCCGCAGGGAAACGCTCGCGAACAGGGGCCGTACCCGGATGCTCCACCGCCCGGCGAACTGACCGTCGTGGGCGACTCAGACCAGTCGATTTACGCCTTCCGCGGCGCTGACATTCGCAATATTACGGATTTCGAGAGCGACTACCCCAACGCACACATTATTCTGCTGGAGCAGAACTACCGTTCCACGCAGAACATTCTCTCTGCCGCGAACGCCGTGATTGAGCGCAACCCCAACCGCCGCCCCAAGAAGCTGTGGACGGCATCGGGGGAGGGCACCAAAATCGTGGGGTACGTCGCCGAATCAGAGCATGCGGAGGCACGCTACATCGCCCAAGAAATAGACCGGCTTGCCGACGAACACGGCATCAAACCCTCGGATGTGGCGATTTTCTACCGCACCAATGCTCAATCCCGCGCCCTTGAAGAACTGCTGATGCGCGCCGGACTGCCGTACCGCGTGGTCGGTGGCACCCGGTTCTATGAGCGCAAAGAAATTAAGGATGCGCTCGCCTACCTGCGCGCCCTCACAAACCCGGACGACGATGTGAGTGTGCGGCGTATTCTCAACGAACCTAAACGCGGTATCGGCGCGAAATCTGAGACCGTGGTTGCCGATTATGCTTCGGCACAGCGAATTTCGTTTTTCGCCGCCGCTCGTGCCGCTGCTGCCGAGCCGGGGAGTGTGCCGGGTTTGGGCGCTGCTGCCGTGAAAAAGTATGCGGAATTCGTCAAGCTCATGGACGATCTCGCCCAGATTGCACGCACCGAATCGGCCGCCACAACCTTAGAGGCGGTGCTTGAACAGTCCGGCTATCTCGCCGCCCTGCGCGAGTCTAAGGATATTCAGGACGAATCCCGGGTGGAAAACCTCTCGGAGCTGCTGGATGCGATGGTCGAGTTTGAGGCGGAGAACCCCGGCGCGGACTTAGAACAGTTCTTAGAGCATGTCTCGCTGGTGGCGGATGCCGACTCGATTCCGTCCCGGGGTGCCTCCGCAGACGGGCAGACCCCGTCTGCCGCGCAGATTGCCGCCGAGGCCGCGGAGGCGAAGGCGCAGGGCATGATCACCCTGATGACCCTGCACACCGCTAAAGGCCTGGAGTTCCCGGTTGTTTTCCTGACCGGGCTGGAACACGGGCTGTTTCCGCATCAGCGGGCGCTGACCGACGAGGGCGAGATGAGCGAGGAACGTCGCCTTGCCTATGTGGGGCTCACGCGCGCGATGCAGCGGCTCTACGTAACCCGCTCCGAGACCCGCACGATGTGGGGCAAGAGCCAGTTCAACCCGCCCTCACCCTTCCTGGAAGAGATTCCTGAGGAACTGATCGAGTGGCGCCGCCTGGGCGGATTTGCCGGGTTTGGTGCCTCCGGGATGGGCGCATACGCCAACGGTGCCAGCGGGTATGGTGGCTACGGGCAAGGCGGCTATCGCGGGGCGAGCGGATACAACTCCGGCGGCGGGCGCAATGCTGATGGGCGCGGCTTAGATAAGGGCAGCGCGGGCGGCTACGGCACGGGATACGATGAATCCCGCTCTCGGGCGAGCCGTGAGCCATCAACCGCCGCGGTCAATGGTTCGGCAAGCTACGGTTTGGCGGCCGCAGCCAGCGCATCCGGGGCGGTGCGCAACCGCTCGCGGGTGCATCAAGGCAAGGAAATTCCGCAGCTGAAGGTGGGCGATACGGTGCGCCACACCAAGTTCGGTGAGGGCAGGGTTCTCGCTCTGGAAGGCACCGGCGATAAGACCGTGGCGAAGGTTCGTTTTGCCTCCGAAGAGAAGCGGCTGCTGCTGCGGTACGCGCCGTTGGAGAAAGTCTCGTAGACCCCCGACCCGTAGGGTGCATCCGAACACGTGATGCCACCCACAAAAACCGGGTTGATGTGCACCCATAAGTGCACACTAACCTATATTCCGATAAAGTAGAGATGAGAGGATTTCGAAAGCGTTTTCGCGCGCCCGCGCGGGTGCCAGGGCGCATCGTATGAACCTCATGAGACCAGGCCGTCGCACCCCATGCGGCGGCATCACTTCGACGAAGAAGGACACCTGTGGACCTTTTCGAATACCAGGCGCGCGATCTCTTCGCAAAGCACGGTGTACCCGTGCTCAAGGGTATTGTTGCGACCACTCCCGAAGAAGCAAAGGCAGCAGCTGAGGAAATCGGCGGCCTGACCGTCATTAAGGCTCAGGTTAAGACCGGTGGCCGCGGTAAGGCTGGCGGCGTGAAGCTCGCTAAAAACCCTGACGAGGCATACGAGTACGCTCAGCAGATTCTTGGTATGGATATCAAGGGTCACACCGTTCACCGCGTGCTGGTCGCACAGGGTGCTGACATTGCTGAAGAATACTATTTCTCGATTCTGCTTGACCGTGCAAACCGTTCGTACCTTGCCATGTGTTCGGTAGAGGGCGGCATGGAAATTGAGCAGCTCGCCGCTGAACGCCCCGAGGCTCTCGCCAAGGTTGAGGTAGACCCGCTGGTGGGTATCGACTCCGCTAAGGCACAGGAGATTGTTGAGGCCGCCGGGTTCTCTGCTGAACTGCAGCCCAAGGTGGTTGAGGTTCTCGTGAAGCTGGGCGATGTCTTCAATAAGGAAGACGCAACCCTTGTTGAGGTTAACCCCCTTGTGCAGACTCCCGAAGGCGATATTCTGGCTCTTGACGGCAAGGTCTCTCTCGACGATAACGCGGAATTCCGCCAGCCCGATCACGTGGCGCTTGTCGATAAATCCGCCGAAAACCCGCTGGAAGCTAAGGCTAAGCAGCACGACCTGAACTATGTGAAGCTCGATGGCGAAGTTGGCGTTGTCGGTAACGGCGCCGGTCTGGTGATGTCTACTCTGGATGTTGTGGCATACGCTGGCGAAAAGCACGGCAACGTGAAGCCCGCCAACTTCCTCGATATCGGTGGCGGCGCATCCGCTGAGGTCATGGCTGCGGGTCTTGAGATTATTCTGGGCGATGAGCAGGTTAAGAGCGTTTTCGTGAACGTCTTCGGCGGTATCACCTCGTGCGATGCCGTGGCTGAGGGCATTGTGAAGGCGCTTGAGATTCTGGGCGATTCCGCAACTAAGCCGCTTGTGGTGCGGTTGGACGGCAATAACGTGGAGGAAGGCCGCCGCATCCTCTCTGAGGCAAATCACCCGCTCGTGGTGCAGGCAACCACCATGGATTCAGGCGCCGACAAGGCAGCAGAGCTCGCTAACAAGGCGTAATCGCCACCGAAGGATTTATAGGAAAAACTATGTCTATCTTTGTGAACAAAGACTCTAAGGTCATCGTTCAGGGCATCACCGGCGGCGAAGGCACCAAGCACACCGCTCGTATGCTCGCAGCCGGCACGAACATTGTGGGCGGCGTGAATGCCCGCAAGGCTGGCACCACCGTTACCCACAAGGCAAAGGACGGCTCCGATGTTGAGCTGAAGGTCTTCGGTACCGTTGCCGAGGCTATTGCCGAAACCGGTGCGGACGTTTCGATTGTTTTCGTGCCGCCCGCCTTCACCAAGGCCGCCGTGCTTGAGGCTATTGAGGCTAAGATCGGTCTGGTCGTCGTCATTACTGAGGGAGTTCCGGTGCAGGATACCGCCGAGTTCTGGGCTGCCGCGAAGGCTTCGGTGGACGAGAATGGCAAGCAGATTACTCGCATTATTGGGCCGAACTGCCCCGGTATTATCACCCCTGAGGAGTGCCTGGTTGGTATTACTCCGGCGAATATTACCGGTAAGGGCAAGATCGGTCTTGTCTCTAAGTCGGGTACCCTCACTTACCAGATGATGTTCGAGCTCGCCGACATTGGGTTCACCACCGCTATCGGTATTGGCGGCGATCCGATTATTGGCACCACCCATATTGACGCTCTGGAGGCTTTCGAGGCTGACCCGGAGACCGAGGGTATCGTGATGATTGGTGAGATTGGTGGCGATGCGGAGGAGCGTGCCGCCGAGTACATCAAGGCGAACGTCACCAAGCCTGTGGTCGGTTACGTGGCTGGTTTCACCGCTCCCGAGGGCAAGACTATGGGCCACGCGGGTGCGATCGTCTCAGGTTCTTCGGGCACCGCTCAGGCGAAGAAAGAGGCTCTGGAGGCTGCCGGCGTGAAGGTTGGCAAGACCCCTTCTGAGGCCGCTAATTTGATGCGCGAAATCTTCGCCAACAAGTAGCATTCCGCCCGGTTCGGGCAGCTAATAAGACCCCCGGCGGTGCGAGCATTATGTTTGCGCCGCCGGGGATTCATATATAATCAAAGTACTAATTCGCTCCTGTCAACGGCCCTCCACTATCGGGAGAGTGCCAACGGCAGGAGTTTTTCTATTGGGCTTGCGAGGGAATATAAAACAAAGAACCATTGGAGATCAATAGTCTCTCTATTATGGTTACTCTTTGCGCAATGCTGTATAGCCGATGACCTGATATGCAAGTAGCTAAAGCTGAAAGACGGCTTGGATGCGCCGGTTCCGGATGCCACGTCATATGCGTGGCATTTCGTGTATTGCAAAAGGGCAACGCCGCTGGCGTAGAGAAAGTATAGAGCGGAATAGACCTACCCCAGCGTGGTGCCGAAGGCTAGACCCAGCAGGTAGGTGATGCCCGCTGCGCCCAGTCCGATCAGGATTTGGCGCAGTCCGCGGCGCATCGGGGAAGACCCTGAGAGCAGACCCACAATACCGCCGGTGAAGCCCAGCGCCATGGCGACGAACAGGAGCGAAAGCACCATCGCCCAGACGCCGGAAATCCCGAAAATATAGGGCAGAATCGGCACGAGCGCCCCGGATGCGAAGAAGCTAAACGATGCCGCCGCCGCGCCAATATCCGTACCGAGTGCTACGTTCTCTTCCTCGCCCTCTTCATCTGCACGATGCGACAGTGACGGGTCGCAATCGCAGTCGAGGTACCCGAAACGTTCCAGCGCGCGGTGATGCGCCGCCTCCTCATCCATGCCGCGCGCCCGGTAGATGAGCTCAAGCTCGTTCGCATCAATATCAAGGTCGCCCGCCACGCGCAAGGTCACCTGGGTCGGCTGGGATGCATCCAAAAGTTCACGCTGGGAACGCACCGAAACGAACTCGCCCGCCGCCATAGACAGCGCGCCCGCGAGCAGCCCGGCAACCCCCGAAAGCAGCACCATAGAGCTGGATGCGCCCGAGGCCGTAATACCGATCGTCAGCGCCAGATTCGAGACCAGCCCGTCGTTCGCGCCGAACACCGCCGCGCGGAAGTTACCCGAGAGCTTTTCACGCCCGTTAGTGGCCAGGGCGCGGATGATTTCTTCGTGAATAGCCTCGTCAGCCGCCATTTCTTCGGTGGCATCCGGATCTTCGGCGTAGGGGGAGCGGGATTCGGCCCGCTGAGCCATCGCCAGAATAAAAACCGACCCGAAATGCCGCGCAAGGAACTGCAAAATCGCCGAAGACAGTGAGGGGCGTGAGGGCTTGCCAGCATGTTCGCCGAGCATATCGCGCCAGTGCTGTTGGTGGCGTTTCTCAGCCTCGGCAACCTGCATCAGAATCTCGCGGTCTTTACCTTCGGCGCGCTGGGCCAGGTAGCGGTAGATGCGCGCCTCCGACTCTTCATCGGCGAGATAGCGCCGCCACCGCCGGATCTGCGTGTCACTTGGCTGGGTGACGGGCTGGTGCCGCGCCGGTATGTGCCCGACTGCCGGGGAAGAATCTTCGGATGCGGTGCGAGCCCCCTCAGTTTGGGCGGTGAGAAGATGCTCGCTCTGAGTTTTATGCGGTTCGGCCGATGTCATAGATATCCCGGGTAGATTGGTGTGCAACTCACCAGCATAGGGGGTTCGTCCTCGAAAATCTAGGAAAAGGTGCCGGTGCTTTTATGTTCGCTGCGTCGAACATCTAGGTTGAGATCGCATTGTAAAAGTCGCGGATGAAGGGGCGCCGTTCTATCTGCAATTCCTCGCCACTCTCGGTATAACAATAACTTTCTCAGTCTCACCCTAGGTCTAAGAGTGGTGCCAGCACCCATGTTTTCTAGAAAAATCTGACTTCTAATTAATAACTGCGAGATAACTGCAGATCTCCAAGGGAATTTATATCTAGACCCCTATGAAAGGAGACATCATGCGACTGTATGGTAAGAAAAATAATTCAGGTTCTTCAGCCAGGTATCCCAGTGGGGAACCGAGTGAAATAAATTCTTCAAATCTTCATGCGGTTGGTTCTTCGCACGGCGGCATCATTCGTGGGGTTGCGTTGTGGAGTGCAAGGCGTCCTATATGGGCGCTTTTGGTCTGGGTACTGTTGATCGGTTTAACCGTATCCCTAAGTACCCTGATCCCCACTCGAATGGCGGGCGAAGTAGACTCGTTGAACGGTCAATCCCGCGAAGCAGCTGTTATGGCACGGGACGCTGGTAAACATAACGCTGCTGAAGAAAATGTACTCCTCAAACGTTCTGATGGCGCGGAAATCAGTGAGGAACAGGATGGGGTCGCGATCGAAGACCTGCATCGTCAGTTAGGTACTGCATCCCACGTGGAGAGTGTTAAAGATCCTGTACCTTCTGAAGACGGAAAGTCAGTATTGATAACTGCTTCCATCGAAGGAAATCCAGATACCGCCTCAGAGCGTGTTGAGGGCGTGCACTCTGCAGTATCAGATTTCTCTTCGCATCATTCAGAGTACACGACTGTTAACACCGGTAACGCAACCATTAATTCAGATTTTCAGACCTGGCTAGGCGAGGACCTTAACCACGCTACTGTGGTGACATTACCCATTACACTTATTATTCTCCTCATAGTGTTTGGGGCCTGGATTGTAGCGGGGCTACCCCTGCTGGTGGGACTAGCCTCAGTATTTTCTGCTACTGGACTGTGGGCAGTCGCTTCACAGGTATTCCCGGATCAGGGGCTAATTTCGCACGTTATCTTGCTAATCGGTATGGCTGTTGGTGTCGATTATTCTCTGTTCTATGTGCGTCGCTTTCGAGAGGAACGCACCGTCGGGCATCAACGGTTAGAAGCCACGCATATTGCAGCAGAGACGGCAGGGCATTCAGTATTAGTTTCTGGAATCGCAGTATGTTTATCAATGGCCGGTCTGCTGCTAGTTCAAGATGTGCTATCAACGGGTGCTGCCATTGGTGCAATCTTGGTTGTGCTGGTTGCGATGATGTCATCCCTAACGGTACTTCCCGCACTCTTAATGTTGCTGCGCGGTGCGGTAGATCGTCCGCGAGTGCCTTTCGTATGGCGACTTTCGCAAGGAACCGGGGGAAGTAAGCTCGCCCATCGGATTATCGGGCCGGTAAGCCGTTATCCGTGGGTGGCATTAGCGATTATGGCGGTTTTGTTTGGAGCGCTGGCGGCTCCTGCAGCATCCATGAGCCTTAAAATGACGACTGTAGATGATTATCCAAGGTATTTGTCGTCTATGCAGGCTTTGGATGATATACGCGAGGCATTTCCCGGCAGTAAAAGCAGCGCCAATGTGGTGCTGGAAGGCGAACCGGAACAGGTGCGGCAGGCAGTGGATAAAGTTACTCAACATGCGGGTGAGGACACTCAAACCTATGCGGGAGTATCGAACACATGGACCTCGGCAGACCAACGTACAGCGGTTGTCGATATCGCGGTAAAACATACGTCAGACTCTGCGCAAGCGCATCAAGCGGTAAACCGGTTGCGTTCCGACGTTGCACCATCATTAGGAGTCTCTCGCTGGGCGGTTGGCGGCGATATTGCGTCTGGAATGGATTACACGCAAAACCTATCGTCAAAAATCCCGTGGGTGGTTGGAATCGTTATTGGGGTAACATTCATCTTTATGTTTGGGGCTTATCGGTCTATACCATTGGCCGGAATCACGATCGTGTTGAACCTTGCCTCAACTTTGGCTGCTTTTGGTGCAGTGACGGCTATTTTTCAAGGGACATGGGCAGAAAACCTTCTAGGATTTACATCCACCGGACATGTGGTGTCTTGGATTCCTCTGATGCTGTTTGTCATTCTTTCAGGTCTATCTCTTGATTATCATATTTTGGTGGTAAGCCGTATTCGCGAGTTCGCTGCGGCAGGGTATTCTACCCAAGATGCGATTCGTGAAGGCATTACCCGTACAGCAGGCGTTATTACGAGTGCCGCTGTTATTATGATCGCGGTATTCTGCGTCTTTGGTGGGCTTTCTTTCATTGAGATGAAACAGATTGGTATTGGCCTTGCTTTTGCGGTGCTTTTGGATGCAACTGTGGTTCGCCTGGTATTCCTGCCCGCGCTGTTGATGGTGTGCCGCAGGTTCCTTTGGTGGCCATCGAAAAATATTGGGCAGGGTATCAAAACGTCCTATGAAATGCTGCCCCGTTCTTGAGAGCGAAGAGATATAAAGGTGCCGCCTCCCGCGTAGGGGAGACGGCGCCTTTCGTTCTAAAATCCTGTGTGCGGATTACTTGATTTCGCCTGCGCTGTTCTCTAGGAATGCGCGAACGAACCACTGGAACTTCTCAAGCTCAGCGGTCTGACCGATCAGCAGATCCTCGGTAATGGGATCAACTTTACCGGCGAACTCGATAGCCTTGCGATGGTCTTCGATCACGCGGGTGTAGACGTCGTTGAGGGCATGCAGGTGCTCGGTCACGCGAGCGCGGCCTACGGGGTAATCCTCGTGGTTGCGTGCTGCGACCAGCGCACCGGCGAGACCATTGGGGGTTGCACCCAAGGTTGCCATACGTTCTGCGATGTCGTCCACGAAGTTGCGAACGGTATCGACCTGCGGGTCAATCATTTCGTGCACGGCGATGAAGTCGGGGCCGGTTACGTTCCAGTGTGCGTGCTTCAGGGAAAGATGCAGTTCGTTAAGGTCGTGCAGACGAGCCTGCAGAACCTCGGAAATTTCTTTGCCTTCGTCAAGAGTAAGACCGGGTGCGGTGTATTGTGCGAATGTCATGTGAGACTCCTTCTTAGTGCGTAGATGCTGCTTCAAGGGGTAGACGGCGGGGGATTCTCACCCGCTATTTCCCCACAAAAGCGTTATCCTTAGTAAATCATTTTTACGCCCCGGAGTCAAGTTTATTTTTAGTAATTCATAATAAGGGTGGCTTTGGATGCGGTTCTGACAACGCTAAAAAATAGCCCAGATAAGGCTTAGCATACCCCGCCACAACCCTGCACCATCAACAAACTATCATTGTGAATACGGTGAAGAACGCGAAAGTCGGGTGGCTATTACCCTAAGGCGCGCACCGCATCCAACGTTAACTCGGTATGTAACATGCGGGCATTCCCCAGCTCGGCGGGAACCTCAAGCTCGCCCGGCACTACAATTACTTTCATGCCCGCCGCCGTCGCGCTGCGCACCCCGGAGGGCGAATCCTCAAGCGCCACACACCGGCTAGGCTCAACCCCCAAACGCTGCGCAGCCAAAAGGTATGGCTGCGGATCCGGCTTTGGATGCGTCGTCTCATCGTTGCCAATAATGACCGAGAACGTTCCTTCCGGGGCGGCATCGGCTGTACGCTGAGCGATCGACGTAGTCGCATTCGTAACAATTGCCGCTGGAATCTGGGCATCACGCACTTGGGTCAGGAAACGCTCAATACCGGGCAGAAACTCCACCTGCTGATGCGCCAGTGCCTCACGAACCTTGGCAACCAGGTGCTCATTAATCTGCTCATCCGGCAGATCAACCCCGCGTTCACGCAGGCGGTCAAGCGTAAATTTCATAGAAAGCCCCAGACAATCCAGGGTATCCTGCTCGGTCCAGGTGCCGCCGAACTCGGCCGCAAGAGCAACCTTCGCGGCAGCCCACACCGGCTCGGTATCCACAAGCGTGCCGTCATGGTCGAAAAGAATTGCGGCGGGAAAAGAAGAATTATTCGTCATAGTTTAAGCCTACCGGGCATTTCTAGGTAGCCCGTAGGACAACGTCATCAATCGTCACCAAAAAATCTGTCCCCGCGTTCAGTGGGTTTCCCGCAATACTGAGCAGAGCATCAGCAACATCTTCACGAGCAATCATTGGAATACCCGGAACTCGCGCAACACTCGCCACATCAAACACCTTGACCCCACCCTTGCCAGGCTTATCTGTCAGCAGACCCGGATGCACCCGCGAAATATACGGCTGATACTTAGCAACCATCGCGTCGGCCTTTGCGCGATCCGTAAAAATGCTGCGCATCATGATCTTGCACCCTACACGCATGAAAAAAGATGCGCTCCGCAGCGTATCGCCCACTCCGTAGGCGCTCATAATAACGCAGTGCTTCACACCCGCACCCACTACCGAATCCATAATGAGCGGCAGGCGCTTCTGCATGAATTTGGTCGATAGAAACTCTCGTACCGTAGCTTTCTGCCCCAGGATGCTAACCATTACATCCTGTCCGGAAGAAATTGTGGCGAGCCGCTCAGAATCGTTCAGGGCACCGGGGACAACCATGAGGTTCTGGTGTTCCCCCAAAAGCTCCACCGTCTTATCGGGGTTACGCACATAGGCGGTGACCGTGTGTCCCTCCTCTAACGCTTTGCGGGTGAAAAGGCTTCCAGTGCGACCGCTTGCTCCTAAAGCCAGTATTTTCATGTAGGCTCCCAATATTTATCGCTGTGGTTGGTATGGGCACCCGCAAGCGCCCGAGGTGCTCAGTATAACAATAAAGTTTTTGGTTTAAGTTTAGGTTTATGCGGGATTTACCGCAGAAAGCCCGCTGACATGGTGAGTGCTGCCCCAGCCTGGGGCACAAACCGTTTAAGATGGCACAGTGAACGAAAAATCAGAGCACGCCGGATCGCACCCGCACGCGAACTCATTAGCCGCACGCACACTTGCCGTCATACAGGTTGCAACCCTCTATGCCGCCTACCCCATGGCGTTTGTTTCTGCCGCCTGGATTACCGTCGGCCGTGCCCTCTTCGGTGCCGCCGGGGATCTCGTGCCTATTTTTGCTATCTCATTCGGTCCCGCGCTCGCCGTGATTCTGTGCCTGGGTGCGTGGTGGATGTTTCGTGATGCGCATCGTCGCGTTGACGGAGGCGAGCACTTGCGGGTTGGTGCATCCTGGGGATTCGTATTTTCCGTGTGGGCCTGCTGGGTGCTCGCTTTTCTCTTTGGGATGTTCATTCCCGATTACCGTGCCGGGGTGCCGGTGTCGGGAATTGGCGCGCTTGCGGGTGCCGATTATGTGGGCTACGGTGCAGGATTCGGGAATACCTTCGGAATTTTGACCTTTGCCATGGCTATTACCGCCGCCGTGATCGCTTTCAACGCCAATAGGCGCTCGGCGCGCATACAGCAGGGTGTTACCGACGAGGTTTTGGAGGAGCAGGCGCGACAACAAAGCCCGTATGACTTCTTGGACTGAGACCTAGTCTGATCCTCTCACCCGCGCCCTAAAAAGGCTCTTTATGTGAATAAAGCGTATTTTTCACCGCTTTATTCACATAAAGAGCCTTTTTAGTGCTGAATTTTGGTCCCGAAAATCGGCAGTAGCCCCTTGCATCCAAACATTGAGTGTAGTAGACTCAAGTTAGCTGTAAAAAGAAGGCGCAGGATGCGCCCCGCACAAGACGCGAAAGGATAAGATTTATGGACGCAAAATTCACAACCAAGAGCCAAGAAGCGCTCTCCGCCGCTAATATGAACGCGCAGACAGCGGGTAATCCCAGCATCGAACCTGCGCACATCCTCAAAGCACTGATGGATCAACGAGAAGGCGTTGCCGTAGCGGTTCTCAAGGCCGCAGGACTCGACATTGATGCCATTTCGGAAGCCGCATCCGCAGAGATTAAGAAGCTGCCGAAGGCATCTGGCGCATCGGTGCAGAACGCAAACTTCAGCCGCAGCGCCCTTGCCGCTATTCAGAGTGCGCAGACCCACGCTCAGAAATTCGGCGACACCTACATCTCCACCGAAATGCTGCTGCTGGGTATCGCAAGCGGCGATAGCGATACCGCTCGCGCACTTGAAAACCTGGGCGCAACTGCCAAAGTTATCGAAGAGACCATTCCCCAAGTACGAGGAGACCGCACCGTGGATACCCCGGACCCCGAAGGCACCTTCCAGGCCCTTGAAAAGTACGGTACCGACCTGACCGCGCTCGCCCGCGAAGGCAAGCTCGACCCCGTGATCGGCCGAGACTCCGAAATCCGCCGCGTGGTGCAGGTGCTCTCACGGCGCACCAAGAACAACCCCGTGCTCATTGGTGAACCCGGCGTCGGTAAAACCGCCGTGGTCGAAGGGTTGGCTCAGCGCATGGTCTCTGGCGACGTCCCCGAATCCCTGCGCGGTAAAACCCTGATCAGCCTTGACCTTGGGTCCATGGTTGCGGGCGCTAAATACCGCGGCGAATTCGAGGAACGCCTCAAGGCCGTGCTCGAAGAAATTAAGAAATCCGAAGGTCAGATCGTCACCTTTATCGATGAGATGCATACCGTGGTTGGTGCGGGTGCATCCGAAGGTTCCATGGATGCGGGCAATATGCTCAAGCCCATGCTGGCGCGCGGCGAGCTGCGCATGATTGGCGCTACCACGCTCGACGAGTTCCGCGAGAACATTGAGAAAGACCCCGCTCTGGAACGTCGTTTCCAGCAGGTGTACGTGGGTGAGCCTAGTGTTGATGACACCATCGGTATTCTGCGTGGGCTCAAGGAACGCTACGAGGCGCACCATAAGGTGCAAATCTCAGATGCCGCTCTAGTCGCCGCCGCAGCTCTTTCAAATAGGTACATTCCCTCACGTCAGCTGCCCGATAAGGCGATCGACCTGGTGGATGAGGCCGCATCGCGCCTGCGCATGGAGATCGACTCGGCTCCCGAGGAAATCGACCAGCTGCGCCGCGCCGTAGACCGTCTGACTATGGAAGAACTGGCCCTCAAGAACGAGACCGACCCGGCGTCGAAGGAACGCTTGGCGGCGCTGCGCAAAGACATGGCTGATAAGAAAGAACAGCTGGATGCGCTCAACGCCCGCTGGGAAGCCGAAAAGGCCGGTCTGAACCGCGTGGGCGATCTCAAGAGCGAAATCGACGAGCTGCGCTCGCGTGCCGAGGTAGCACAGCGTGAGGGTAACCTGGCGGATGCATCCCGCCTGCTCTACGGCGAAATTCCCGCCAAGGAGAAGGAACTGGAAGAAGCTCAGCGCGCCGAAACTGAGGCTCATGGCGAGGCTATGGTCTCTGAAGAGGTCACGGCTGACGACATTGCCGAGGTTATCTCTTCCTGGACGGGCATTCCCGCCGGGCGCATGCTTCAGGGCGAATCCGAGAAGCTGCTGGAGATGGAGAAGCGCATCGGTGAACGCCTGATCGGTCAGGAAGCCGCCGTGGTTGCTGTGGCGGATGCGGTTCGCCGCGCCCGCGCCGGAATTTCCGACCCGAACCGCCCGATTGGTTCCTTCCTGTTCCTGGGACCGACCGGTGTGGGTAAGACCGAACTTGCGAAGGCTCTGGCGGAGTTCCAGTTTGACGACGAGCACGCCCTAGTGCGCATCGACATGAGTGAGTACGGCGAGAAGCACAGCGTTTCCCGCCTGGTGGGTGCGCCTCCCGGATATGTGGGGCATGAAGAAGGCGGTCAGCTGACCGAGGCTGTGCGCCGTCGCCCCTACTCCGTGGTGCTGCTGGACGAGGTTGAGAAGGCCCACCCCGAGGTCTTCGATATTCTGCTGCAGGTGCTCGATGACGGTCGTCTGACCGACGGTCAGGGCCGCACCGTGGACTTCCGCAACGTGATTCTGATTCTGACCTCGAACCTGGGTTCCCAGTATCTGGTCGATCAGGAGATGCCGTTTGAGGAGCGTACCGAGAAGGCGATGCAGGTGGTTCACCAGGCGTTCCGTCCCGAGTTCCTGAACCGTCTGGATGACATCATCATGTTTGAGCCGCTCTCTTCCGAGCATCTGGGGCAGATTGTGAACCTGCAGATTCAGGGCATGGGCAAGCGTCTGACCGACCGCCGCCTGACCCTGGATGTTACCCCCGCCGCCCTGGAGTGGCTGGGCTTGGCAGGGTACGATCCGGCCTTCGGTGCCCGCCCGCTGCGCCGCCTGGTACAGCGCGAGATCGGCGACCGTCTGGCGAAGGGCATCCTCTCGGGCGCTATCCACGATGGCGACACCGTAGAGGTGGATGTGAACCCGGATGTTGCAATGGACGGTCTGTCAGTGACCTCCAAGCGTGACGACTAACTCTTCACAGCGCAAAATAGAATGCTAAGTTGCAGCGGGAGCGTAAATTACGCTCCCGCTGCAACTTTCCACTTCCGGAGTAGTTCGTGCTTGCAGAGCTAAGGGCCGATACGCCTGTTTGCATAAGCTTCTAGATATTTCAAAATGCTGTGAGAATAACGCTGACGTTTACAATAAGAACTGTCCGTGCCGACATATTCTCGATAGGATCGCGGATAAATGGAGTGCACTTATTATTGGGCGTCTGCAGCAGGGGCCTCAACGTTTTTCAGAGTTGAAGCGTAGCATCACCGGCATAACGCAGAAAGTGCTGACTCAGAACCTCCGAACACTAGAACGTGACGGTTTGGTAAGCAGGACTATTTTTCCTACCGTACCCGTTACTGTGGAATATAAACTTACCCCATTGGGCGAAACCCTAATTGAGCCTTTACGGGTTCTTCGCCAATGGTCTGAGGCTCATAAACAAGAAGTACTTGACGCACAAGACGTGTACGATACAACGACATAGCGGCAGAATATATATGAGGAGGGGTTATCGTCTGCACGATAGCCCCTCCTCATGTTGACGGGAGTTTAAGAATAAGAGATGACGAGTTTTCCGATCATATGGGAACTTTCAACTTTCTGATGCCCCTCACGGAAAGACTCAACACTAAGTCCTGTTAAGGTCTCGGTGAGAGTACCCATAATCTGTCCCGAGTCAATCATGTCAGCTACTTGCCTCAGCAGATCAGACTGATACGCTATATCCTCTGTTGCAAACATGGAACGAGTGAACATAAATTCTGGCGTCACAGAGATCGACTTAGGTTTAAAAGCGCCAATGTTAAGAGTCTGAGGATCGTCAATAAAAACTAATTGGCTCTGCGGATTCATGGCAGAGGCAATATCCTCTTCACGATGCTCAGTGTATGCAGAGAAAACGTAGTCGGCGCCGCCAAGATCCTGAACTTGCTGCCCCAAATCTTTGCTGTGATCCACAACGTCATCCGCTCCCAGCTTCTTGCACCATTCAGCGGATTCTCGGCGTGAGGCTGATGCAATTACGCGAAGAGAAGTTCGTGCTTTTGCAAACTGGATCACCATAGAACCGACTCCGCCTGCCCCTCCAATCACCAAAAGATTACCCGAAGTATCTTTGGTGAGACCCATGTGATCAAAGAGTGTTTCCCATGCAGTGATTGCGGTAAGTGGAATGGCGGCCGCTTCCGTGAATCCCAGCGATGCAGGTTTCTTAGCGACAATACGGTAATCTACCGTCTGATATTCTGCGTTTGAACCTGGGCGTGTGAGATCACCAGCGTAATAAACCTCATCGCCAGGGACAAAACCAGACACATTTTCCCCTACGGACTCGACGATACCTGCCGCATCCCAACCAAGAATTTTAGGATCTTGCTGAACTCCTGCACCCGTGCGTACCTTGACATCCACGGGGTTGATAGAGACAGCTTTCACTCGAACCAGGAGATCCTGGGCGCCCGGAACAGGGATGGGTATTTCAGCCTCAATGAGCGCTTCTGGATCAGAAATTGGTAGGGAACGTAGCATAGCAATTGTTTTCATAGTGTTTGACATAAAAATCATTCTACTTGCTCGCCCTACAGACACTTTCAAGGAGGGCTAGTTACTCCGAGGAAACCACGTCATACCTATGGATGAAACATAATTCATAAGGTTTCGTGCCGAGCTGTGTTTTTATCTTTGCCCGAGGCGGGAGCATAGTTTATGCTCCCAGAACTCAGTCTTTAGCGCGCGGAATCAGCTCTTACTTCTTGCGATTCTGATAGAAATCCTTCTCGAATTTGCGTGCCCAGTCCGCAATGAGTCGGTAGGTGTCGGAGCACAGCTCTAGGGTTGCCTTCGCCTCTATCTGGTCGTCGATGGATGCGGCAGCCTGTTCCAGCCGATCTGCCCACTCGCTGTAGGTATCGGCAATAGATTGCAACAGCTCGTGCCCCATCTTTTCATCCACCATACGGATATTCGCGATGACGGAGACGAAATTGAAGTCTACGCGCGCCGGGCTGGAGGCAATATCGTAGAGAAGCTCGTGAAGACGTTCCTTGCCTTCGAGAGTAATGGAGTAGACCGTGCGCTCAGGCATAGCACTGTCTTTGACGGTGGTGCTCTCCACATATCCCTGCTTGTAGAGCTGCACCAGGTTGCGGTATACGGAGGGTGAGCTGATGCGCGCCCAACTGCGTACTCCGCGCTGGTCCATCATTTTGTTCATTTCGTAGGCGCTCATCGGGTGCTCATGAAGAGCCCCCAGGATCATAGCGTCGATAGTTGGGGTTGCCATGATGCTTCCTTTCACTATTGCTGTTGCTAATAATACTATCAGTAATACTAGTCTTGCATATAGGATTTTGTGATCAAGAGAACCCAGGCAGGGGAGTAGGTTGCCCGTCCCTAACTGGGGAGAGAAACATCCCCGACATACACTAGACACATGGAAAAATGGACCGATACGCAGAACTTCGCAGACGCGGGCGAGAAAAGCACACTCATCGCCTCCGCGCATCGCGCCGCCATTCGCTCCATTGAACGAGTCGTCACCGAAACCGTCACCCCGCACGACCCTCAATACGCCGCCGAGGGCATCGAAAAAATGCTCCGCATCGGCGGCGTTCTGGCGCTTACCGGCGCCGGGGTCAGTACCGAATCCGGTATTCCCGACTACCGCGGACCCTCCGGAGCGCTCTTAGACCACCGGCCCATGACCTACCAAGAATTCCGTTACGACGCCGCCGCCCGACAACGCTACTGGGCTCGGTCTTACGTAGGGTGGAGGCGCATGCGCCGCGCATCCCCGAATCGAGCCCACTATGCGCTCGCCGAACTTGAGCATGCGGGTGCGGTGAACGGCCTGATTACCCAAAATGTTGATGGTCTGCACGTGAGTGCCGGAAGCAAGAATGTGCTGGCACTGCACGGCGATCTATCTTCGATTCTGTGCCTGGACTGCGGAATGCGCGAGTCGCGTGAGAGCCTGGATGTCCGCCTGGATGCGGCAAATCCGGGGTATCTGGAGCGTCTCGAAAGTACCGAATTGCAGGTTAATCCTGACGGCGATGTTGAGCTCGACAACGACTATATTCGCAGCTTCCAGATGGTGGGATGCACGGCTTGCGGCTCGACGAAACTCAAACCGGATGTTGTCTATTTTGGTGAATCCGTGCCTGCCGACCGGAAGGCTCGCCAGCAGCAGATGCTCGCGGATTCTTCGGGTGTGCTGGTGGTGGGTTCTTCGGTCGCGGTTATGAGCAGCTACAAGATTGTGCTTGATGCCCTGCGTGCGGATAAACCCGTGGGGGTTATGAATGGCGGTCCCGGACGTGCGGATGCGCGCGTCACCTATTTGTGGCGCACAGGCGTGGGGGAGGCACTGGAAGAAATGCTGGATCGCCTCGATATCTAACCTGCTAATCCGCAGGCTGCTCAAAAGAAAAAAGGCGTTGGAAATACCGATTTTCACTATTAAGAGTCTTTTTTTTGAAAGAAATTAAGGTGCCTGCAATAACATTAAAGTTAAAACCTCAAGATGATATTTAAAGTTTATGGGAATAGTACATCTATCAAAAATACCTGTGTTAATAATTTCTCTTTAAAAAATCCGCTCAAACCGCGTCATAGAGGCGAAGGCAGGGTTTTGAGAGGGTAGTATATAAAGCATGAGAACTAAAAAAATTGCTACTTTCGGTGCCGTTGCAGCTCTGAGCTGCGGATTGGTAGGCGGTTTTACTACCATTCCGGCAGCATTTGCCACTAATTCCCTTCCCGGTAATTCTGTATCTACTTCTGTTCCGGGAAATTCGGAACACTCTCACAGTGATAAAGCTAAGATTTCTTTCCCCAATGAATGGAAAGAAGGTCAGGAGTTGACCTTCCAAGGTTCCGGCTATACAACCGAAGATGGTTCTGCTGGGTCCACTCTGGTGCTTAAAGACCATGAAGGTTCCATCGTGGGTACCTATGATGCAGACGCGCAGGGCTATGTCTCCGGCAACATCAAGTGGAATGCTGCCTATGCAGAACGTGACTATGTTGAAATTACCGTTCTGACCGGCAAAAAGGCTGGCGATGTGCGGCGCAGCGAGACTGTAAAGGTCAAGGTCGTGGCTTCTGAGAAGAGTGGTTCTCTTCCCGGTGAAGGTGGCCAGGGCGGTATGGGCGCCGTAGGTGGCGGTAGCACTCCCTCATCTACGCCGACTGTGACTCCCTCATCGACTCCTGAAGCAACCACTCCTGCTTCAACTCCGAGCGCATCCACCACTGCTGAGGCTACAAGCACCCCATCTGCTGCCGCAACCGAGACCGCCCAGGTAACCAACGGTTCCGAAACTCACCAGTTTGCTACCTGTAAAGAGGCTAACGAAGCAGGTTTCAAGGACATCCAGCGCAATGACGCTGCATATGCCGATCACCTCGACAGCGACCATGATGGCGTGGCTTGCGAAAGCAACGGCGGCAATGGCGAGCATGGTACCGCATCCAACGGTAACGGCGGCGCAGGTTACGTCTCGGATAACAACGGCGGCTCCAACAACGCTTCCTCGAACAGCAACGGCAAGCTGGCTAATACCGGTGCAAACGGTGCTCTGACCGTAGCAGGTCTGGGTATGGTTGCTCTGGGCGTGGGCGGTGCAACCGTAGCCGCTCTGCGTAAGCGCAAGCGTGCCTAAAGATTAGATGATCAAGTCCTCGGGGCGGCTCTAGACTCTAGAAGCTGCCGGAGGCTACATAGAATCCCCCGTTCCTCATGATTGAGGAACGGGGGATTTCGCTGTTTAAACCTCAGAAAATAGCCTCCACGAAAAACTCGCTGAGAGGTAAGAGTCTTCATGACGGTAATAACGGTCGAAAAAAGTACCAATGAGGATTTACGCATGAGGCTTTTTCGATCAGAATGTGAATTTTGCGCATTCTCAAAGTCCTTAGAGATATGCCATAAGACTCGTATATGCAAATTCTGAATTTTTATGATTTAGCACCATATTTTTGGGTATTTGGTCAGCGTTTCCCTCGCCGTATCCCCTGCAATCGCGGGGAACTTTTAGATATGCACGAAATACATAACTACAAGTTAAGACAGACACAGGAAGAACACAGGAACGGGCGCGAACCTAGAAATACAAGAACATAACGGCACACAAAACGGAACGGAGAGTCCAATGGATATCTTGATGATGGGACTGGCAGACCTAGTAGCAATTGGCACGCTCTGCACCCTGTACATGATTCGTCATAAGACCCGTGAACTCATGATTTCATACGCGGTTATCAACGCCGGTGTTTTCACCGTAACGGTCGCCCTGGCACATGCCGGAAGTACCGCAGGCGCTATGGGTCTAGGACTCTTCGGCGTTCTTTCCATTATCCGCCTGCGGTCTACCTCCCTAAGCCAGCGTGAGGTCGGGTACTACTTCGTATCTCTCGCCCTAGGTTTGATCTCCGGCGTGCGGCTTGACCCGCCATATATCGCCTTCATCCTCATGGTGGTACTGGTCGGAATCATCGCACTACTGGATTCACCGATCTTTGAAGCGAAAAACCAGCCGCGCACCCAAACCGTCACGGTGGATCGCGCTATCAGCGACGAAGGAACCCTGAAAGCCTATCTGGAATCGCGCCTCGGGTACGAGGTCGTCTCCGCTAAGATCCTGGAGCTTGACCTGCTCAACGACACCACACAGGTGACCATCACCTACAAAGAGCTTCCCCAACTCCAAGAACACCTTAACGCGAATTACGAATACTACGCTTCCTAGGCTTTATCTCGCAGATATCGCCTAAAACTACACCTAAAAACTCACACGTTGAAAGGACCTACCATGAGTCCCCAAGCACCTCAGCCGTACACCCCGTTTCAGGGTGGCGCCGCACAGACTTTGGAATCTACGCACACCCCTGCGGTAGATAATACTCCGTCTTCTCACCGAAGCGGGCACCGAGAGGAAAGTACCATGTCTATCGTGCCAACCTATTGGCAGAGCATCAGCCTCGATGAACTCAACGAAAAAGCCGCTATGCAGACCCGTGTGGACCGCAAATACATTGTGGACGCAGATTATGCGGCATCTATCCTAGCTGAACTTCCCGCCGACGAGGCGGCCGTCCTAGAAATCGACGGTCAGCGTGAATTCGCCTATGACTCTGTATACTTCGACACCCCTGACCTGGTGAGCTATAAGGCTTCCGCCATCGGCAGCCGTAACCGGTTCAAGGTACGTACTCGCAGCTATCTGGATTCTGACCTGAGCTTCTTGGAAGTCAAGACTGAAGGGGCTCGTGAATTCACGGTCAAGGAACGTATTCCGTACTCTATCGAAAACCGTGACATGCTCACTGCAGAAGGCAAGGAATATGTAGCTACCGCGCTTGAACAGCTGACGGATGCGTCTGTAGATGACCTGGAGCCGGTTGTTCGTACCGGGTACCGTCGTACGACTGTATATCTGCCCCAGTCCGAGCAGAATCCGGTAGATTCTCGTCTCACGATTGATACCTCGCTCACTTGGACTCCGCTTTCAGAAAGCGCGCTCGTGTACACCGCAGACGGCAGTGAAGGACCAACCAAGTATCAGGTCGGTACCGAATATACTGCACCCGGTACGGTGATTATCGAAACGAAATCTGGCAGTGCACCTTCAATCGCTGATAAGTATCTGTGGCGCGCGGGCATCCGACCCGTCAAAATTTCTAAGTTTGCTACGGGTATGGCTGCGCTGAATCCTCAGCTGCCGGCGAACAAGTGGAAGCGCACGATTCAACATTGGATGCAGCTTGAACCAGCCGCTTAGAACTAGACCCTGAGCGGGTAACGTCTTAGAACGCGGCACAAGAATAGGGTGGGGTGTTCCAGAGGCTCACCGTGTTAGGGCATTCTGGAAACCCCACCCTCTCGCGTAGGATGGTTGAGGCAATCTTTACCGAGATACTTAATCCCTACAGACGAGGAACCCCGTTCGAGATGTTCAAAAACCGGTTTACATCTGTTCTTACATGCGCCTTTGCGGCATCGCTGGCACTTGCCGGATGCGCCATTAGTGGGAACCCTGATAACTCCAAAGCCACTGTGACCGCACAGGAACAGGGGAAGGAGCTTAAATCTGGCGTATACACCTCGAACACCAAAAATGGTGAAAAGATTGACGCGCAAACTCACTTTACGCAAGAAGACGTGACCTGGAACCAGGATGCTGTTCTTCCGCTCAATCTGGCAGATCCCACCACAACCGATGGGGTCAGCGAACAAAACGGAACGATTACGATTACGAAGGGGGGAACCTACCGTATGTCTGGCGACTATACGGGGCAAGTGAAGGTTCAAGCCCCCAAGACAGATAAAGTTCAGCTCATTCTTGACGGCGTTAACATCACGAATGAGACCGGATCTGCTATTAACGTTGCCTCTGCCGACGAAGCCGTCATCTACACATCCCGGGGCAGCACCAATAACCTCAGCGACGGCCCAGAATACGCAGTTCAGGGCAAAAAAGAGGCAGATTCTACGATCTATTCAACCGCTAACCTAACCCTTGCGGGCGATGGAACGCTGAACGTCGCCGGTAAATTTGACGAGACGGTGCACACCACCAAAGGACTGGTTGTTGCCGGAGGTGCCCTCAACATTAATTCCTCGAAGACCGGACTTAAAGGCAAGGACTACGTGGATATTCAGGGCGGGACCCTGCGTATTGAAGCCGCAAAAGACGCGATTAAAGCCACCAACACCGAGAAACAAGGCCTTGGATGGGTGCGCGTGGCTGGCGGTGACACTGTTCTTCGTGCTGGTGACGACGGCATCAAGGCGCTGCGCACCCTGGAGATTCTGGACGGGAAGCTCACCATCGAAGGGTCTGAAGAAGGGCTTGAAGGGCAATACGTCAATATTCATGGCGGCAATACGCTCATCAACAGCAATAACGACGGCGTGAATGCCTCGCTCAAGGACCAGCTGCCTAACGATCAAGAGTATGAGGATCAGAAGGAAGACAGCGATCAGCCGGATGCCAGCCCCGTACCCTTGGGTGGTGCCCGCGATACCACAGAGGTTATTGATACTGTGATCAACATGACCGGTGGAAATGTAACCCTCAACGTGGGTGCTGACGGCATGGACTCTAACGGACACGAGTTCTACACAGGAGGCGAGTTGCTAATCAACGGTCCTCAAGACGATGCCAATGACCCTATTGATCCAAATGGTGACATTACTGTAAGTAACGACGCCAGGATCTCATTTGGCGGCGGTGGTGTAGAGCTTTTCAAGCGCCCGATCGACGACTCCACAAATGGGTATCTGCGAATTGCAGATAACGATACTTTCCCACAAGGGCAGTCTGTTCAGGCAGTAGATTCTGCCGGACAAGTCGTTGCAAACTACCGGGTGATTACTCCGGGTGTTAAACAAGTATTTTTCTCGAATCCCTCTATCGTGAAGGGTCAAGAATACACTCTTTACCTAGCACCCACGCTGGTGGATCCGAAGACCACCACCCTTGCACCTGGTGCCGTTGAACGTGGAACTTTCACGGCATCAACCCCCGATCTATAAAACATAACGAGAGGAGAGAATCCTATTCCAACCTTTAGCCTGCGCAGGATAAAACCATCACACAAAACTCCGGCGCGGGTGGCGGTGCACGCCACAAATATGCATCAGAAAATCCAACTTCTATCACACGACACATACATCAGGAGCCTGCAGGAACCCGTGAATTTGATGCGGCAGGTACCCGTTACCCCGTAGAATTCGGATGTAAACCCTGAAAATACTCACAAACTGCTCAAACAGTGTAGATAGAAAGTGATTCTTTCCCCATGAATAAAAAAATGCTGACTTCGGCAACCTCGGTAACTTTGCTCGCGGCGCTTGCACTCACCGGATGCTCAACTACAAGCAACGCCCTTGCCTCTGGTACGACGGCGGCGGATAGCTCA
This sequence comes from Rothia dentocariosa ATCC 17931, assembly GCF_000164695.2. Taxonomy (NCBI): domain Bacteria; kingdom Bacillati; phylum Actinomycetota; class Actinomycetes; order Micrococcales; family Micrococcaceae; genus Rothia; species Rothia dentocariosa. Next base: position 574,578 of record NC_014643.1, on the reverse strand, counting down.
GTCGGTACGACTGCGACAACATCCTCGGCAACCGCCACCAACACTGCCGCCAGCAGCTCGTCATTCTCGACCAATGTAAAGAGCGGCGAAAAACTCGACGTCGACACTCACTATTCGGAACAGGATCTCAGCTGGGACACTTCTTCCGAAACCGCGATTGACCTGTCAAACCCCACCGCAACGGACGGCGTTACGGTTGAAGACGGCACCTTGACCATCACGAAGGCTGGCACGTACAAACTCTCCGGCGAATACCAGGGGCAGATCAAGGTTGAAACCGCTGACAGCGACGCGGTTCGGCTCGTTCTCGATAACGCAAACATCACGAATTCCAGCGGTGCCGCGCTGAACGTGGTAAACGCTGACGAGGTTATTCTTTACAGCGCATCCGGCACCACCAATACGATAAGCGACGGCGCAGACTACACCGCAACGGGGGAAGATGATCCGGATGCCGTGGTCTATTCCAAAGCCGACATGACGATCGCGGGTGAAGGCACCCTGAAGGTGAACGGCAACCACGAAGACGGCATTCACACGAGTGACGGCCTTGTGATTGCCAGCGGCACTCTTGAGGTCAATGCGGCGAACACCGGCATCAAGGGCAAGGATTATGTGGATATCCTAGGCGGCACTATTAACGTGACCGCGCAGCAGGACGGTATCAAATCCACTAACGACACCGACGAGGGGAAGGGCTGGACCCGCCTGAGCAACGGTACCGTGACCGTGAATGCGGGCGATGACGGTTTCAAAGCCTCTCGGGTCGTCGAAATTTCCGGGGGCTCCCTGACGGTTGAACAGTCCGATGAAGGCATTGAGGCACAATACATTAATGTCTCTGGCGGCGATGTAAACGTCACGAGCGCGGATGACGGCATGAATGCCTCGCTGAAGACAAGCAATTCTGAGAGCACGGATTCATCCGAGAACACCTCTGATACTGCCAATCAGCAGCAGAACAACCAGCAGCAGGGCAGCCTGCCGGGTGGGCAGCAAAGCGGAACCTCCAATCAACAACAGCAGGGGATGGGTCAGCCTCCGGCAATGCCCGGCGGTAACGCCCAGGACGGCACGTCTCAGAAAGGAGCTTCAGGCACTGCTCAGCAGCAGAACAACACTCAGAACCAAGGCAACCAGAACATGGGACAGCCTCCGGCAATGCCCGGCGGTAACGCCCAGGACGGCACGTCTCAGAACGGAACTACAGGTACCGGCCAGCAGGGGATGGGCCAGCCCCCGCAGGGTGGTATGCCCGGTGGTGGTGGCGGCGGAACCTTTGAGGTTATCGATGCTGCAATCAACGTGAGCGGCGGTCACGTTACCGTCAATGCTGAGGGCGATGGCATTGATTCGAACGGTGTCACAACTCTTTCTGGAGGAACGCTGATAGTGAACGGTCCCAGCCAAGGCGGTAACGCTGCGCTGGATACCAACGGCGACTTGCTCCTCAACGGTGCCACGGTTCTCAGCGGCAGCACGGCAGATATGTTCGAGGCTCCCTCCACCAACTCGACGAGCGGCTACCTGAAACTGACCAATAGTTCCGGATTTGAGCAAGGATCCACGGTTCAAGTAGCGGATTCATCTGGTAAGGTGGTGGCTAACTATAAAGTCACCAAGTCGAATGTGCAGTTGGTTCTCGTCTCTAGCTCATCGATCGTCAAGGGTCAGAGTTACACGGCGTACACTACAACATCGGCTGTGGACTCCAACGCAGCGTCGTTGGCATCCGGTGCGACCGAGCTAGGTAGCTTTACAGCCAGCTAGTGCGGGTTGTTCCCAGGACTTGGGGATAAAATCTTTGAGTCTCGGGCTTGTAGAGATGGGTTGCTACGCGCGGCTCTTATAGAAGGCTCCTACAAAGGTTTGGGCTCCACATCAGCGTATAATGCGCGAGGTGGAGCCCAAACCTTATGCATAATTCGCCGGAGTTCAGGCGAAGAAACTGAAGATTCGACAGATTTTCTGAGCATGAATCTGTCAATCAACAAGACATTGAGGGGTAAAACAAGGTACCCTAGAACATAGGAAAGACTAGAGAGCGATCCGTGGGTTATGCGCGCCTTGGGTGTGGTGGCTGCGGACATGAGGAAAGAGGGGGTCACGCCATGGGGCGCGGCCGTCAGAAGGCTAAGGCAACACGGCAGGCTCGGGAGATGAAGTACTTCAGCCCCGAGACCGACTACAGTGCACTTGAGCGCGAGCTCAACGCTAAGAACACTAAATCCTCCGAATCATCTTCTCGTCGCTATGATGATGAGGATGATTACTCGGCATACGCGGAGAAATATGCCAAATATGATGATGAGGTGTAGCGGTAGAGCCCTAGCGTTACGCTCATACGCGAACCGGCTTAAGCACCCTGCAGGGTGACTTGGGCCGGTTTTTGTATACTTTGCGGGCGTGCTTGAGCGGCCTACGGGTTTTCAGTTGGCTTGTTTGCGCATCTGCTGATGCTGGCGGGCATCCTGCGGTATGGATACGATAGTGTCACCTACGAAAATGTACAATACCCGAATAAGGTCCGTGCCCACCTGGATATTCCCGCCAATGAAATCGCACTCGCGGGAATTGTCCTCGGTTACCGCAGTGATGACAAGGCGAATTCGCATCGCAGCCCCCGCTCCAACGGTCGAGGGGATTTTAACGATCACATAAGGAGAGAATGATGGGAACTAAAGATGATATTGTGCGCATAGCCACCGACTATATCCAAAGGAACGGCGTCAACGCTTTTAGCTACGCAGATATAGCGCGCAAAATGAACATCAAAAAACCCAGCATTCACTACTATTTCCCTGTGAAATCCGATCTCGTGCGTGCAGCCTTCGAAAAGTACAGCGCAGACTTTTTTGAGACGCTGCACCAGGGTGTGGATGCGGCACGCAGCCTCCGCGAAGAACTCGAAGCCTATATGAGGCCCTACCGTGCGAACCTGGAACAGGGCTATAAACTCTGCCTTTGCTCAATGTTGGCGCTGGAATCCCTGGGGCAGAGCGCATCCGCTTATGATGCTGAAGAGGAAAAGAAGACGGTGAAACGGGGAACGCATATCAACGCAACGTTCGTGCCCCTGCGCGCCCAAGCTGAAAACCGTGAGCCTGCCGAGATCAACACCGCAGACTTTCAGGCTAAGAATATTCGCTGGCTCGCCGAGCGTTTTGAGCATGCCGGGTACGATCCCGAGCACTCGCAGGCAGAGGCGGAGTCCTTATTTTGCACGGTGCAGGGCGCGCAGCTGATAGCACGCTCCGCACAGAGCCTTGATCTTTTCGACTCCGTCACAAAGCGGCACCTCGATAACCTCACCGGTGCGTAAGCGCGTATCACGCAGAGGCGGCAGGCTTATTGCGAGTTATTGTGCATTTTGCGGTTATTTAAGTCGCCCGATGCACGATAACCCGCGAAATAGAAATCGGACTAAGACAGTCTTGCGTCTAATGCATCAAGCTGTGTGAAGTATATGCGAATGGTGAGGCGATCCCCGGAAATGAATACTCATACATAGCTAAAACATAGCTTCTTCATGTTTTAAAACGAGAAATGCCACGCATTCTAGAATCATGAAGAACGGAAATACTACCGCAACACTGCCAGTCGAACAGGTCGAAGAGACTTCTGAAATATCCCAGAAACCTAAGAAAAAGAAAGTAACTAGGCGCGTTCTCTTAGGAGGTGGCCTCGGCACCCTTGCCGTCGCAGGTGTTGGTGCTGGTTGGGCATATAATCGTTATCTTGCCGAGCATACGCAGATTGATGACACCGTATCCTATGAAAAATCACAACAAGCAAAGAATAATAATTCATCATCTGACGGTGCCTCAAGTCCCAGCGAACTCACCAACGTTAAGGTCACCTCTGACGGCTTGAGCGCCAGTGAAGGCTCTATCACCATTACCAAATCCACCGAAGGAAGCGGCAACAACGCGGTCGTTTCCTTTACCGCAGAGATCAAACTCAACGCCATGACCCTGCTGCGCGGAGCCTTCGCCAACAACAAATTCGGGCAAAACATTATCGATACGCCCTCCAATATCGCCGCGCAGCACAACGGCATCTGGGCGATTAACGGCGACTACTACGGGTTCCGTGACACCGGCATCGTCATTCGCAACGGTGTGGCATACCGCGATTCCGGCGCCCGTGAAGGGCTCGCGTTCTACCAAGACGGCTCCGTCAAACTCTACGACGAAACCGGCACGAACGCGCAGCAGCTCCTCAACGAAGGCGTCTGGAATACGCTTTCCTTCGGGCCGGCACTCGTGCGGGACTCAGAGGTTGTCAGCGGCATTGATCAGGTTGAGGTCGATACCAACTTCGGCAACCACTCCATTCAAGGCAACCAGCCGCGTACCGGTGTGGGCGTGCTCGGGCAGAACCACCTCGTATTTATCGTGGTCGATGGGCGTTCCGACGGGTATTCGCGCGGAGTTACCATGCCCGAATTTGCCTATATGTTCAAGGAACTCGGGTGCGTGAGCGCCTATAACCTAGACGGCGGCGGATCCTCGGTGATGGTCTTCAACAACCAGCTAGTCAATAAACCGATGGGCGGCACCAAAGAACGCGGAACCAGCGATATTCTGTACATCGCCGGGAGCGCATCATGATAGTCCTGATACCCGCCTATAAACCGGATGAATCTCTCGTGCAGTTAGCGGAGCAGATTACAGAATTGGATGCGCACGCCGAAATCCTGGTGGTCGATGACGGCTCAGGAAGCACCTACGTGCCGATCTTTACCGAGCTGGCGATTCGGGGCATCACGATTATTACCCAACCTGCAAACCGCGGAAAAGGCGCGGCCCTGCGTACCGGGCTGGCGTGGGCACGGACGCATCGGCCCGATCACATTGTGGTAACGGCGGATGCTGACGGGCAGCATTTACCCCGCGATATTCTGCGCGTGGGCGCTAAAACCGAGCGAATGGCGAGCATCGGTACGCGTGCCCTCGTGCTGGGGGTACGCACCCTGCCGGATACTCGCGCCGAGTTCACTGAGCCCACCGTTCCTCTGCGTTCCCGGTTGGGTAATGCGCTTACCGTCGGGTTCTTCACGCTGGCGACGGGCACTCGCATTGCCGACACCCAGACGGGGCTTCGCGGGTTTACCACACAGATGATTGATTGGGCTCTCAGCCTGCGCGGCGATAAATACGAATACGAGTTTTCAATGCTGCTTCGTGCTAGCCGGGCCGGGGTGGAGCTTATTGAGCTGCCCATCGTGAAAGTATATGAGCTGGGGAACCCGAGCAGTCATTTCCGCCCGATCCGCGATTCCGCACGAATCTACGCGCCGCTGTTGGGATTCTTAGTATCTTCCTGCACCGGGTTTATCGTGGATGCGCTCGCCCTCTTTGCCCTCGTAGGCGTGGGTTTTGCTCTGCTCCCGGCGATTGTGCTGGCGCGCATTATCTCGGCGCTGACGAATTTCAGTATTAACCGTATTCTCATGAACGACGGTGCCGATCGCCCCTCGCGGGCGGTGTCCCTGGGGCGCTATGCGATTTTAGCGGTGGGGATTTTGCTTGCAAATGCTGCGCTGATGGAGGTTCTCACCGCTTTCGGGGTCGTGCTCATCGTGGCGAAGATCCTGACCGAGCTGACCTTGATTCCCCTCAGTTTCGCGGTACAGCGTCGGTGGGTTTTCCTGCCAGCACCGCCTCCGCAGACTACGGAGCAAAACGAGCGCTCACGCGAGCTTGCCACGCATTCTTTGTAGAACATCCTGCGGCGTAGGTCTCTTCCTATAAAAGGCTCATTATTCAAATAATGAGCCTTTTATAGGGAGGGGGAACATAGATTACTTAGTCAGAAGCCGGGGCCATTTCCGAAAGTTTAGGCAGTGTGCGAAGACTTCTTTGTGAGAGCATCAGGATCAAAGCCAAAACCATAAACGATCCGTAAAAGAGAACCGTTCTGGAAATCCCCCACTGCACATACATGATGCCAGCAAGCAATGCCGCCACAGGAGCTAGAAGCATATTCGGGATGCCCTGCGCCGAATGTACACGTCCTATCATGTCTACCGGAGTCGAAGCATTGATATACGCGACGATACTGGAATTGAAGGCAGGAAGCGGCACTCCCGAAATAAGCATCAGCGCACAGGTTATCCAAAAATAGTCGTGGGTGAACGCCGCTGTCATGTAGCATATGACCATCATCCCGACCGCCAGCACACCCAATGTTCCTAAGGCGAAACGCTCCGTCATCCACCCGACTGTTAGGGACCCTAAGAGCACTCCGGCACCAAAAACACAGGCAAAAATACCGATACTGTAGGCCGCAATACCCTGTTCCGCGTAATAATAGATGAAGACGAGTGGCAGTCCTGTTGCGGCAAAGTTCGCGCAGCAGGCTACAGATGCGATCGCTACAAGAACACGGTTCTTCACAACATACATGAGCCCTTGGGCGAGGTCGGCAAAAAATCCGGTAGATTGTGTATCGATGACAGTATCGGACACCGTAGTTTCACTGCCTGCCTGCCGGTGCTTACGCTCGGCATGCACAACAGTAGATGAACTAGGTGCCGCCAGAAAAGCTGTGAAATTGACAAACGCGTGCACGCAAGCGGTCAGAATCAAAGAAGTGGAGGCGAGTAGACCCGCTAACGGGCTGCCAATTAGGTTCGCGGCAGATTCTCGTGTTTCTCCTAATCCAGAGGCGTACCCGAGCTGTTTGGTAGGCACCACCCGTGCGATAATAGCCTGCTCGCTGGGGTAATCGAACGATGATGCCAGTGCCATCACGCACAGGATGCCTATCAGAATTGGAACAGAACCGACGTTTGCGAGAACACACAGGGTTAGGACTATCCAGGTGATGCACTGCCCCATGCATGAAAGCGTAAGAGTGTATGTGGGCTTATATCTGTCGACAATAACTCCAGTCAGGAAGCTCGCCAGTATGCGTGTTACACCTGTAGCAAAGAGGGCAAGACTCGCGTTTTCGGGGGAGCCGGTGAGGAACAGCATGATTAGGGGAACACTTATATAAGACATAGCGTCTGACAGCTGGTTCGCACCTATCGCGAATACTGTGCGTCTCAAAGGGATATTTGCCCGCAAAAGGCTGTGTTTACTCATGGGGTTCTCCAGATATTCAAGGTTGTGAGGCTACTATGCCTCATAGCAGCGCAACACCGCATCATGCCTCATAGCCGCTACATATTGTGCAGAGCAGACAGGCGCGATGCGGTTATTGCCCTCATCAATTACTCAAATAAAAACCCCGTGTGTTGAGCATGGATGAGATTTGTATGATGTCCTATATCATAGACATGCATCACACATAAAGTAAAATTTTATGTAGACTTAAAATTGCACATATTTTCTCTATTTCACTTCTTACTAAAAAGGCTCTTGATGTATATCAAGAGCCTTTTTATGTGTTATCCGTCAGGGGCTTTTAGTAGCGGTAGCCTACGTTATAGTAGCCGTAGCCGCGGTAGCTGTTACCCCAGCCGTAGGGGTACGATGCCCACCACGGATGCCCTGAACGGTGCATCCACGGGGTGTTGTGCCAGCTTCCACGGTGTCCGCGGTGGTATCCCCAACCGCCCCAAGAACCGTATCCGTAATCCCAGCGGTTCCATGCACCGTATCCCGACCAGGGATCGTACCAGGGGCTGGGGGAGTAGTAGCCTTGACCCGGGTAATCGTACCAGTACCACCATGAAGGAGGCGCTGGCTTATAAGACTCCGAAGGCGCGGGCGTGGGTTTCTTGGTTTCCACAGGAGCCGGGCTCGGCTTAGGAGTCTCAACCGGTGCGGGCTTGGTAGGCTTCGGTGAAGGTTTGGGCTTGATCGGCAGAACCGGCAGCTGTTCCTCATATGGAGGCAGCGTGGGCAGCGGCTTCGACGGAGGGGGCGCAATCGGGCGTACAGGCTTGCTCGGCGCAGGCGTTGGGGTAGGTGTGGGCGCAGGCTCAGGATTTGAGGTTTCAGCCGGTGCCGGAGTAGAGCTGTCGGACGGAGCAGGCTCAGGCTTAGAAGGTTCGGACGGAGCAGGCTGAGTCGGTGTAGGGTTCGGCTGTTTCTCCGATTCTACGAGCTCATCGACCTTATCCATTGCCTTAGCCGCATCTATAATGCCGGCGCCGCAATAGTCACGATCGCAGGTGATCGGGTTAGCGGTGGATTTCAGAATATCCAGAGCCTTCTCGTAGCTCAGGTTCGGGTATTTTGACCGCATGATGGCAATCGTGCCCGCAACGTGAGGAGCCGCCATCGAGGTACCCTCATATTCGGCGTAATCTTCCTTCTCGGGAACAGTCTTGCCTTTATTCACCAGCGAAAGAACGCCCACACCCGACTGCCTAAAATCGCCGCCGGGGGCGCTGACGGCAACGGTCGAGCCGTAGTTAGAGTAGAGTGCACGTGAATTTCCAGGGTTGCTTGCACCCACGTTAATCACGCCGTTACAGCTGCCGGGAATTTGAGCCGAAGCATTCTGATTTGAGTTTCCGGCGGAGGTTACGATGATGCTGCCGCGCTTGTTCACGGACTCGATGGCACGGTTGTAGGTGCGCGAGCATTTCCCGGCACCGCCCAAAGACATGTTGATAACCTGCGCGGGGTGCTGGTTTGCGGGTACACCCCTCACGGACCCACCGGATGCCCAGATCAGCCCATCGATAATGTCTGAATCGTAGCCGCCGCAGGCACCCAGGACGCGCACCGGCACGATCTTGGCTTTCGGGGCTACCCCGGCAATACCGATGTTGTTGTTGCCGACGGCCGCTATAGTCCCCGCAACATGGGTGCCGTGCCAGGTTGAATTGGTGGCTTTTGCCCCAGAACCGCACTGCCCTTCAGTGGTCCAGTCGCCTTCATCCTGCGGGTTGTTATCGCGTCCGTTGCCATCGCGTGCAGCGGAGGCATCCGACACGAAATCGTAGCCGGGCAGCACATTCTCGTTTAGGTCTGAATGCTTGGTAACGCCGGTATCGATCACGGCAACGGTCACCTGGTGATCCCCCGCGTGCTTCAGTGCATAATCGGCTTTGATAGTGGTGAAACCCCACAGGCGTGACATCTTAGGATCGTTGAAATCGACCTTGTCCGAGCCGGGGAGGCTACCGGTGGGCTGGCGTTTGAGATCCGGCTCGACCGAGTCCACCTGCGGGTTCTCGGCGAGCGTCTGCATATACTGCTTTGCCTGCTGCGCATTCAGAGGCTTTGACAGAGAGACCACCGAATCATTCTGCGCGGTATCACGCACATAGGTGGTTTTAATGCCGAGGAGCTCGTCAAGCGAATTTACGCTCTTCTCGATGCCTTGGTAGAGTTCGGGAACAAACTCGGAGTATTCGCCAGATTCCAGTCCCGCGATATCAAGGTTGTTCTTGGCCTGGTCGGCATAGTTGATGATAAAGCGGTCATAGCCCTGTTCCTGCTGCTGCACCGAGGTTGCAGTCAGAATATCCTCAGTCTGTGAGGATGCGGGAATTCCGGTCTTCGTTGATACCGGTGATGCGGGTGCGGCGTGAGCGGACGGTGCGCAGAGCCCTACCATCAGGGATGCGATACCCGCTACGCTCAGCGCCGCTATGCGGGTCCGCTTCACCGTAGGGTGTTCGATGAGTGACATGAAATGTCCTATGTTCAGTTATGTGTGAGTGAATATATGTGATGGCGAATTTGTGATTGAACTCGTCATCAAAAAATAGAATATAGGGCGTTTTGAAAAAGTGCATCTTGAAAGTATTTCAACTCAAAATATTTTTATATATTTCGCACTAAAATATATTTACACATAAAGTTTTACTATTAAAATATTGGTGAAATCCTTGATTTTGCAAGGCAGAACCAAGGTCTAATTTATTCTCCCAGGGGAAATAATAATGTATTTAATATACATCACACTATCTGGTATACGAGATTTAGGGTCTTGGAATACTTTAAAGTTTTCCGAAAGTGCAAGATGATAGGTAGCCAAGTATTGAGTAAAGATTTAAAGCTTGCGCAAAATTAGCACTATTGCCTAATAAGATCGCCGCAACAGCACACAAAACGCGAGCAGATGATTCGTTAAAAATCATCCGCTCGCGTTTTATAGATATAGGGCAGGGGAGCTACAGCGTAAAACCCTGTCAGAGCGCAGGCTAGACCGCGTAACTGCCGTAAAGCCGCACTGCGCCTCCATCAACGCCCTTGGCACCCTGCACATAGTCAGGGTTATTTAGATCGGGGGTGCCAGCCTTCACCACATCCCCCATAATCCAGGCTGAAATACCGCGCTCATTCAGACGACTCACCGCAGCATCTGCCACCGCAGGATCAACAATCGCAATCATGCCCACGCCCAGGTTCAGGGTGCGCTCCAGGTCGGCAAGCGGAACCTTACCGAGCGAACCGACAAGTGAAAAAATCGCCGGAATCTGCCAGGTCGAACGGTCCACGCGACCCTCCAAACCCTGCGGCAAAACACGCGCCAGATTAGCGGCGAGACCGCCTCCGGTCACATGCGAGAACCCACGAATACCGTGACCGGTCTGCCCTTCGGCACCATTGACCGGGAACGCAGCCGCCAAATCCAGACAATCCGCCGCATACACGCGAGTAGGCTCTAAAAGCTCTTCGCCCAAAGCACGGCCGAGCTCGTCCACCTGACGATCCAAGCCCCAGCCTGCCACATCGATCACCTTACGCACCAGCGAGTACCCGTTCGAGTGAATACCCGAAGAAGCCATACCAATCAGCACATCGCCCTCGCGCACGCGATCGGGGCCGAGCAGTTCATCGGCCTCCACCAGACCGGTTGCGGCACCGGCAACATCGTACTCATGTTCAGCCAAAAGCCCCGGATGCTCCGCCGTCTCGCCGCCCACCAACGCAGTACCGGCAACCTTGCAAGCCCCGGCAATACCCCGCACAATATCGGCGATACGCTCGGGAACGACCTTGCCCGTAGCAATATAATCGGTCATGAAAAGAGGCTTCGCGCCGCACACCACAATATCGTCCACGACCATACCCACCAGGTCGTAGCCAATCGTGTCATGAATATCGAGCGCCTGCGCGATAGCGACCTTCGTGCCCACACCATCCGTAGAAGTCGCCAAATAGGGCTTGCGATATGAGGACAAGGCCGAGAGGTCATACAGCCCGGCAAAACCGCCCACACCGCCGACCACCGAAGCGTTGTGAGTCGCCTTCACCGCATCCTTCATCAGCTCGACGGCGCGGTCGCCCGCCTCAACATCAACGCCAGCGCTTGCATAGGTTACAGAGGTGCTGTTTTCGCTCATGGGTTTATTAGTCCTTCGGGGTTATAGGGCGTGAATTAACGTGTGCGGGAACCAAGTCTTCCTCGGTCAAAAGCGCTTCAAGATCGGCGTCGGGACCGGGGTTGCACATGCCCGGTGCCGGTTGTTGAGCTTCCTGAGCAGACTCAACGGGTGCGGATGCCCCAGAGCCAGCCTGCGCCTGAACCACCGGAAGCGCTGCGGTATCGAACTTGTTCTCCAAGGTATCGGTACCCGTGCGGGTTTCAATGGAGACAGCCTCCGCATGCTCGGGCTTGTTTGGTACCGGGCGCTCAACGGTCACCTCCGCCGCCTTGCCGGCGAGCGGTCCACCCTTGCCTTCTTCGGCATTGAAGAGCGACTTGCCGCGGCGCTCCTCCGAGGGGAGCTCAATCGGGTATTTGCCGGTGAAGCACGCCGTGCACATGCTTTTCGCGGGCTGTTCGGTTGCCGCCATCATGCCGTCTTCCGATATAAAACCGAGCGAATCGGCACCGAGAGAAGCGCAAATTTCGTCCACCGAAAGACCGTTCGCGATCAGCTCTGCGCGTGAGGCGAAGTCGATACCGTAGAAACAGGGCCATTTCACGGGCGGGGAAGAAATGCGCACGTGAACCTCTTTCGCCCCGGCTTCACGAAGCATGCGTACTAGGGCTCGTTGAGTGTTGCCGCGCACGATCGAATCGTCAATGACAATCAGACGCTTGCCCGCAACTACAGATTTGAGCGGGTTCAGCTTGAGTCGAATACCCAACTGGCGAATAGTCTGCGAAGGCTGAATGAAGGTACGCCCCACATAGGCGTTCTTGACTAGACCGTTACCGTAGGGAATGCCGGACTGCTCGGCGTAGCCGATGGCCGCAGGGACGCCGGATTCTGGCGTGGGCATCACCAAATCGGCTTCGACCTGGTGTTCACGGGCGAGCTGGCGCCCCATCTCCACGCGAGATTCGTAGACAGAGCGCCCCGCAATCGTGGTATCCGGGCGAGCCAGGTAGACGTATTCGAAGACGCATCCGGCGGGTTTTGCCTCAGCAAAACGGTGTGAACGCAAGCCATTTTCGTCGATCGTAATAAGTTCGCCGGGTTCAACCTCGCGCACAAAAGATGCACCCACAATATCGAGTGCCGCAGTCTCGGAGGCAACCACCCAGCCCCGCTCCAAACGCCCCAGCACCAGCGGGCGAACGCCCTGCGGGTCACGCGCCGCATAGAGAGTCTGCTCGTCCATGAACGTGAGGCAGAATGCGCCTCGCAGGGTGGGCAGCAGATCGAGAACGGCTTCTTCTAGAGAATCAAAATCGTGCTCGGCTAAAAGCGCGGTTACCAGTGCGGTATCGGTCGTATTGCCCTGTGCCAGCTCACCAAACGCCGGGGGCTTGCCGCCGTTCTTTTGCAGCAGCTTATCATAGAGATCTGCCGAGTTCGTCAGGTTGCCGTTATGCGCCAGGCAGAGCGTGCCGTGCGGGGTGGTGCCCAGAGTCGGCTGAGCGTTCGCCCAATGGGATGCGCCGGTCGTGGAGTAGCGCGCATGCCCGATAGCGTGTTCGCCCGGCATAGAGCTGAGCGTGGCCTCATCAAAAACCTGGGACACCAGCCCCATGTCTTTATACACGTGGATGCGCTTGCCGTTGCTCGTTGCGATACCGGCGGATTCCTGCCCGCGATGCTGCAGTGCATACAGGCCGTAGTAGGTTAGTTTTGCCACGTCCTCACCGGGAGCCCAGACACCAAATACGCCGCAGGCGTCCTTGGGTCCGTGGTCTATCGGATCGAGATCGTGAGTGAGTTTTCCGTCAGGACGAATCAATTCACATCTTTTCGACGTTGGGACTGCGGGAAAGTCTTGTCTGCGCGCGGGTGTGTGAGCCGCTGAGCAGCCGTACCCTCAGAGGGGAGTACACAGACATTTCTAGTCTACCCTCTTTCACGCTACCCTGTGGTGCACGCTACGAAATTTAACGCCCGCAGGGGTGATGAATATGTCACGTGTGGCTGCGCCAAGCGTTTTAGGATGCGCCGCTCGCTCCTACTCATCCTCTTCTTTGGATTCTGGCTCAACCCGCGCCGTTACGGACTTTTTGAGGGACCGGCGGTCAAGCCACAGGGCCACGAGGGCGCCCAACGCCACACCAACGGCACCGTAAATAACCGCGATAACACCGAACACTGATGTTTCAGAATATGACGGGTCGCCTGGACCCACGATCACCGAAATAAACGCCGCAATAAGCCCGATGACGAGCCCCAGCATCATGAAAGCTACCACCGACGGGGCACGGCGAACCCGCACCTGTGAGTATTCAACCTCGGTTTCAGGGGATGCTTCAGCTTCGGGCGTGGGGGATTCCGGTTCCGAAGAATCAGAGTGGGAATTAGAAGGTGTGTGTGCGCTACTCATGTCTTCAAGTCTATCTTTTGGGGTGAATCCTGCCTAATGATTCTTGGCGATGCTGGGATGCGGAAAACGCGGCTGAAGAAGTATTACCTGCTCTAGGGCGTGCGCGATAAGACTTAAGATGTCGTTATCAGGTAGCTCGGCGCCTAGAACAAGGGGAAGTAGCGGGATAGGTTGCTGCGTTCGCCGCTGGCGGTCAGTAGTCCGGATGCGCTCGCATCGTCCCAGGTCAGGGCACCGGCAGCCAGCGCACACCAGATAAACCCGTTCGTTTCGACTACACTCGGCGGAGTGCCGCGGGTATGGCGAGGTCCGGCAATACATTGGGTAACTCCGTAGGGTGGAACCCGAACCTCCACACTGTTGCCGGGGGCGAGCGTGGCGAGCTCTTCAAGGGCGTACCGCACAGCGGTAGCACGTGCACTGCGCGGCAGGCGAGCGAACGATTGTTCTATATCGTCTCGATTTTCCGCACTAATAAGCGGTTTTTCTCCGGAAAGCACAGTATCAAAAACCTGTCTAACCTGTGCAAAGGCGGCCGCGCCGTCAGCCTCCGAAACTCGACGGCGCACACTCACGCGCTCTCACCCACCAGCGGTTCCAGATCCGCGCCGGGAACCCAGCTTCCAACCTCGCGGGGTGCATTATCCTGCACGCCGCCAATCACGGGGCGAGTCACCTGCGGAAGAAGCTGCTGCACCTGCTCGGAAGGCAGATGTCCCGTAGCTTCCAGCGCCCACAGCGCAACCGGGTAAGCAGCACGGGTTGCGCCGTCAGAAATCTTCACGACCACAGATGCGCCAGAACGCAGGCCCACACACAATACCCCGGCGGCGCCGCTTTTGACGACCGCATCCAGCTGCTCACTCAACACCGTATCGGGCATGCCCGGGGCCTGGATCAGCTCGGGGTAATCCACCATCGCAGTCGCCACGGTTGAGGCGCGCGCATCCGCATCCATATTGCGAATCGCCGTGCCGAGCGTCGAATAGGCACGCGCCAAGCCCAACGCAGAGACCGCCGCGACGGGGGCACCGCATCCGTCAATACCCGATGTGCCCACAGGCTCGCCCGTAAAACTCGCGATCTCCTCAGCAATCATGCGCTGCAGCGGATGCTCGGGGTCGCAGTAGTCCTTCATCGTCCACTGGCGTGAATCCGGGTCTACAACCGAGCGGTCCAGCTGCGCGGCACACGCCCACAGAAACCCGGCATGCTTGCCCGAACACGGATGCGCAAGCGGAGTCTTCGCCAAATCCGCGCGTACCATCTGTTCGTGCGCGTGTGCATCAGCGGGGTAGGCGGTAGGGCAGAGCAGGGCGGTCGCATCAACACCGGCGCCCTGAAGTACGTCTTGAACCGCGCGCATCTGCTCGAACGTTCCCTGATGCGACCCGCACGCGATCGCTACCTGCGCGCCACGCAGCGGCGCCCCCGATTTGAGCGTGCCGATAGCCTGCAGTGGCTTGAGTGCCGAGCGGGCAAAGAATGGCTGGCTCATGTCTCCGAGGGCAAGATCGGTGGTGCCTTCGGGGGAGAGCACCACCACAATACCGTGGTGGGTCGTCTCGATCAGATCGTTACGAGTCTGAAATACGAGTTCGGCATCTGTGAGGGAAAGCTGAGGAGAAGTCATATACCCACAATAATAGTGCTAAAAATAGAAATTCTAGCGGATAAAATCACATGAGCGCGGTGATGGCTGCCGTACCGCCAAAAATAATGCCGGGCGCATTCGCAATCACAATGGGCCAGTCTTTCTTCTCGCGCCACAAACCGTATGCTACCCACAGCGTGCAGTTAATGCCTGCAACGAGTGGCTGGATCCAGTCGCCCTTATGGCCGTTGATATTGCCGATAATTTGCGGGAAGTAGAAGACGTACATGAGCACCGCGGTTACGGATGCTACGCGCGCCAGAATCGGGAAAAATCTGGCGTGAATATCCGATTCTTTATGCGTATCTTGGGTGGGGGTCTGAGTGCTGGAATTTTGCGCGCTCATGAGGGTCCTTTCGTCTGTGTAATATGCCCTGCGATGTGCCCGACCAGTAGAGCAGACCGTATTCACAAGACAACTTAGCCTACTCCCGTTCCCTGAATAGCGCAAAATACGTGGCGCTTGTGAGCTGTCTGAAAGGACGCTCCCGGTACACTGGTAGAACAGTAAAACGCGGCGGAGGCATCATGTCCGAAGACCCTGCAGCCCTTGGGAACAACCCTCACTCTAAACGGCCCGTCACCGTGGGTAAATATCCCAAAATATACTTGCCGGCGAAGTTTCGGCTTCTGATCACCGGTATCGCTCTGATACCTGTGGTCATAGTTGCGGGGCTGAACCCTGAGCGGTATGACCTCATCATGATCGCCTTGCTGATTACCGTTATCACAGCTTCACTAGCGAATGCATACCAACGACTACTTGTTACTCATGAAGGCTTTATTCTGCTGTACATGCCACTGTTTCGGCGGCGTATTGCTTGGGACGAGGTTACAGATATTCAAGTACTCCCCGAATACGATGTGGTGCATGAAACTGTAGGCATCGGGTTGCGTTTAGCACCCGGTACCGGTTTGATATTTGGTAATCTGCGGCACGGACCAGCACTGAAAATCCAGGCACGCATTAAAGACCATGAGAAAACCTATATTTTCATCTTCCCACCCGCAGAGCAGAAAGCATATGAGGCGTTTGTGGGTGAGGTCCGCTACCGCGCCTCTTGGGGCAGCTAACTCACGGACACAGGGAAAACCACAAAACGTGGAAAACAGCTGAACGGTTCAAAACACTATTCGGCGGGCACAACGTTACACGGTAAAAATATTTGGGGGCAGAGGATCACTGGGTAAAGCACAGTCATGGGGTGTTACAAACCCCGCCCGTGCCGCATCCGACACGGTACTCTTATGTACATGAAGGTTTTGGTACTGGGCCCCGGCGGCCGCGAACACGCAATTATCCGTGCGCTTATGCGCGACCCACAGGTGACCGAAGTTCACAGCGCACCCGGCAACGCGGGCATCGCTCAGGACGTTCCGGTACACGCCATCGACGCCAATAGCCCTGAGCAGGCTGTCGCGCTTGCCCGTGAGCTCGCCGCAGACCTGGTGGTTATTGGCCCTGAGGCACCTCTAGTCGCCGGTGTTTCCGATGTTCTGCGCGAGGCGGGCTTCGCGGTCTTTGGTCCCTCTGCGGCTGCGGCACAGCTTGAGGGGTCCAAGGCATTCGCCAAACAGGTGATGGAGGAGGCAAACGTGCCGACCGCCCGCGCCTTCGTAGCCACAACCGACGCCGAAGCGGCGCAAGCCCTTGACGAATTCGGCGCCCCCTACGTGGTGAAAGACGACGGGCTCGCCGCGGGTAAAGGCGTGGTTGTCACCGAGAACCGGGATGCCGCCTTAGAACATGCGAACGCTTGCTTTGCCGCTGGCGGTTCCGTGGTCATCGAAGAATTCTTGGACGGTCCCGAGGTATCGCTCTTCGTCATCAGCGACGGAAAGAACGTGCTCCCGCTGTCTCCTGCGCAGGATTTCAAGCGCATCTTTGACAACGATGAAGGCCCAAACACCGGCGGGATGGGCGCCTACACCCCGCTTGACTGGCTGCCTGCAGGATTTGTGGACGAAGTGATCGAAAAGATCGCCCGCCCCACCATCGCTCGCATGGCAGAACGTGGCACCCCGTTCGTGGGCGTGCTCTTCTGCGGGCTCGCCGTTACCAGCCGCGGCGTGCGCGTCATCGAATTCAACGCTCGCTTTGGCGACCCCGAAACCCAGGCGGTGCTGGCACGCCTGCGTACCCCGCTCGGGCAGCTGCTTCTTGCGGCATCTCGCGGCGAGATTGCCGAAGACACCTGTCTGGAATGGGATCCCCGCACCGCCGTAGATGTGGTCATGGCGGCAGAGAAATATCCGGGAACCCCGCGTAAGGGCGATGCGATTGCGGGGCTTGAGAGCGCATCCGCTATGCCCGATGTGCATGTGGTGCATGCCGGAACCGCTGTCGCGGGCGAAGAGATTGTGACGGCGGGCGGTCGCGTGCTCGCCGTTGTGGCCCTGGGCGATACCCTCGCCCAGGCTCGCGATGCCGCCTACGAAGGGGTACATGCTATTACTTGGGAAGGCGCACAATACCGCACCGATATCGCTCTCAAAGCGGTGCAGGGGGCGATTACCGTGCCCGAACTCCGCAACTAACCGCTATTCTCTATTCCTGCGAGCAGGTGGTTTTTGGTCGAACAGGTAGGATTTTCTTACCGGCTCGCCCAAAAGCAACCTGCTCGCGGTGTATTCCCGCCGGGCGCCAAGTAACAGAACTTAACAGCCAACCCCGAGAACACGGCGTTGCGGCCGCATTCGGATTCACATATCGCGGGATGCGGGCATTGTCCGGTAAGGTAAAGAATAGGTAAACACGCCGCGCACATTCGCCCCACAGGAGAACTCCCCATGAATTCCCGCAACAACCCACCCATGATTCCGGGGTGGACGCACGTCTACTCAGGTAAAGTACGCGACCTATACGTTCCCGAAGAAAGCCGCTATGACGCTGCCGGGCTAACAGTCAGTGATGATGCTGAAATCCGCGCAGGCTCCGTCATGGTCGTCGCCTCTGACCGCATTAGCGCCTTCGATAAAATTCTTCCCACCGAAATCCCCGATAAAGGCAAAATCCTCACCCAAATGTCGCTGTGGTGGTTTCAACAACTTTCGCATATCCCAAACCATGTGATTTCAACCGATGTGCCCGAATCAGTCGCAGGGCGCGCCATGATATGCAAATCGCTCAATATGTTCCCGGTCGAGTGCATTGTGCGCGGCTATCTGACGGGTTCGGGGCTCACAAGTTACCGCGACACCGGCAGCGTAGCAGGCATCGAACTCCCTGCGGGGCTTGTGGATGGGTCACGCCTCGAAACCCCAATTTTCACGCCGACCGGCAAAGCCGAAGTAGGCCAGCACGATGAACCGGTTACCCGCGAAGAACTCTACGCCGAAGTAGGGCACGCAATCGGTAACCGGTTGGAAGAACTCTCACTCGAACTCTACAGCACCGCCGAAAAAATCGCCCGCGAGCAGGGCATTATCTTGGCTGATACCAAAGTCGAATTCGGAACCGATTCCTACCGCGGCGAAATCACCCTCGGCGACGAATTGCTCACCCCCGACTCCTCACGATTCTGGGATGCGAGTGAGTACGAACCCGGAAAATCCCAACCGAGCTTTGATAAACAGTTTGTGCGCGACTGGCTGCGCTCGCCGGAATCGGGCTGGGACGGTTCGGATAATGTGCCTCATCTGCCCGAGGATGTGGTCGAGAAGACCCGCGCCCGCTATGTTGAAGCCTACGAGAGGCTGACCGGCACGAAGTTCTAGATAGACTAAATGCGCGAGCAGATAATATTTTGACGAGCAGATAGCAACCCGTTATCTGCTCGTCAAAATATTATCTGCTCGCGGAAATTTTCTACGCCAGATGCTCCTCATGCAGCACCACCTGATGCGGCAGCGCATCCGCATCCATCACCTGAGCCTGCCGTTCTCGCTGTTGGTCGCGGGCGCGGTCCGAGAGCGAATAGAACCATTTGATGTGCTCGCACACCCTCTCATAGGCGGCGTCTTCGTCGCGGGTGGAGATCGCCTCGTAAATGCCCCGGTGCTGGTCTTGAAGCGTCTGCTTGACGGAATCCCAATCGCGCAGCAGCGGCACCGCCTCCTGCACGTAGCTGATAGTCGCCATGTGCAGTGAATCGATCACGGTATCGAGCACAATGTTTCCGCCCAGCTTTGAAAGTTCGTAGTGAAAGCGGGTATCGCAGAAATGGAAACGCTCGTTCGAGACCTGCGGCAGATCCATCTCACGCAGATGCTCGCGGGCGTTCTCCAACGCCAAATCGCGTTCGGGGGAGTCGGGGGCATTTGCGGCGGCACGTGCAGCCGGTCCCTCCAGAAGCAAACGTGTAGAAACCACATCTTTGACCGGCAGGTTGCGGGTTGCAATATGCATGCGCAGTGCCCAGCTGAGGGTGTCGGAGGGCTCCGAGATGACGATAGCGCCCGATTTCGGCCCCGATCCGCTACTGGAGCGAATCAGCCCCAGCGCGTTGAGAATACGCAGGGCCTCGCGTACCGAGGGCCGAGAAATTCCGTGCTTTTCGGCCAGTGCACGCTCGGAAGGCAGCTTATCACCGACACGCAGTTCGCCCAGGCGCAGCCGCCGCTCGAAGGTTTCAAGAATGATGCTGTAGCTGCGTTCCTGTATGCGGGATGTCGAGTCTGTCAGGTGAGTCATGAGGTGTTCCCATCCTAATAAGTCTCAAGATGCGGGTGAGAATAAAATAACCCGCCGTGTGTGCGTTTGAGGCGGCTCAGGTGGGGTGGGAGAGTGCCTGGGCCTGTGAGGAATAGTAAGAGAAACGCGCGGGGCGGCGTACCGTGAAGTACACCGCCCCATCGTGGTTTATGCGTTTGTATGTGCAGCGTACCGGTTAGGGAATCAGGAACGAGAGCACGTTGGTCTGCAGGAAGACCAGAATACAAACCACCACGAGCATGGCGAACGACCAGGGAACCACGGCCTTGAGAATGTCGGATTCCTTACCTTCCATATCCACGGAGGTTGCCGCGATAGCCAAGGACTGCGGGGAGATCATCTTACCGACCACGCCACCGGTGGTATTAGCAGCCAGCAGCAACTCGGGGGTTGCCCCAGAAATACCGGCTTGGTGCAGGTTCTCGGCGGCGGAGACCTGCAGCTTCGAGAACAGTGCGTTGGCGCTGGTGTCCGAACCGGTCACTGCGGTACCGATCCAGCCCAGTGCGGGTGCCAGGATAGCGTATACGGGGCCGAGTCCTGCCAGGAAGGTACCCATGGCAACGGTCTGACCCGAGAAGTTCATGACGTATGCCAGTGCCAGCACCGATGCAATGGTCAGAATTGACCAGCGCATACGGTAGACGACCGAACCGAATTCGGTGAACAGAGCGGGGAACTTGAACCCGTAACGACCCTTTTCGTTGAAGAGGAAGTAGATAACACCCACGATCAGACCCGAAATAATCAGCAGGGTGCCGGGGTTCGAGAGCCAGGTGAAGGAGTAAACAGCATCCTTAACTTTTGTGCCGTCTTTGGTGACCAAGCGGGAGCTAAGCGCGGGAATATCGATTTTGATAGCCACGGTTTTCAGCCATGCCTTCAACTCTGCACTGAGGTTCACGAGACCGAAGATAACAACCACGATCAGGTAGGGAAGAAGAGCCATCCACACGCGCACGGCGGGCAGTGCTTCTTTCTCTTCGACCTGTGAAGGCAGGCCGTAACGCTCACGCACGCCTTCTACGCCGCGCGGTTTCCAGAAGCGCAGGAAGAGCACTGCTGCACCCATCGAGACGATACATGCCACCACGTCGGTGAGGTTGTATGCGGGGGTTGCTGCGGTTATCCACTGTGCAATACCGAAGGAAATGCCGATGACGAAGGCGGGGAGCCATGCATCTTTAACACCCTTCATACCGTCGAGGATGAAGAGCAGAATGACGGGCACGAACATTGCCAGGAACGGTGCCTGGTGACCAACGATGGTTGCAATAACGTGCGGGTCTTTGCCGCCAACATCGCCTGCAGTCACAATCGGGACGGCGACGGCGCCGAAGGCCACAGGCGCGGTGTTAGCAAGAAGCACGGTAATAGCTGCTTTGAGCGGTTTCACACCAAGGGCAAGAATCATGGTTGCGGTAATTGCCACGGGAGCACCGAACCCTGCGAGGGCTTCAAGCAGACCACCGAAGCAGAAGGCAATCAGAATCGCCTGGATGCGCAAATCGCCGCCACCCAGACGGTCGAAGGTACGGCGTAGGTCTTCAAAGCGTCCGGCAAGCACGGTGACCTGGTAGAACCAGATGGCACCGAGGATCACCCAGCAGATGACCAAACCGTAGATAGCGCCGCGCACCGCGCTGAGCCCTGCCAAATCGAAGGGCATCGTAAAGCCGAGGCTTGCCACCAGGATAGATGCGGCAAGTGCCACCAGCGCCGACCAGTGCGCGCGTGCCTTGACGACGAGTAGCATGATGAAGAAGGTCAGCAGCGGTATGGTTGCCACGAGCGCGCTTAGCCCAAGGCTTCCCCCGACTGCGTTGGGTTCAGCGAAGAATGTATTCACTGGAACTCCTTTGGTTCGGTTCAATGTGATGTGGTCAGACCAATCAAAATTCCACGGATTCGTGGCGACTATGGCACCCTTCTGGGATGTGGTCTGACCATTAGCTTCATGTGAAGCCTACCCGAAGGGTGCTTTGAGATACAACTTATAGAGTGCAGGTGTGTTTTCCGCACGATGGCGGGGGAGAGGGGTGATATTTGCGTTCGGGGCATCAAAAACGGGTTGTTCCAACTTCTGGCATTAAATTTCAGCTCTGCGCATAGAGATTTTGCGCACTGCATTTTTTCGAGATGTTCCTGGGTTGTGCCACCCGATATTGCAAGGGAGTGCATAGGTAAGATATGCATATTTGCGGGAAATTATGCAGAGAAATCGGGCAGTTCCGCATCAGCTCGCGGATGCTGCATATACACCCGCCGGAATGTCTGTTTAAGGTATCTCGAAACATTGGGGTTGCTATGACCTAAAGTATGCTTTACTACCTGAAACTAAGGGAGTCCTTAAAACTCAATTTGGTGAGAAAAATGTTCGTTATTTCAATTAAAGGAATGCTCCGAACCTGGTGTTAAATGAAGATCAACGAAGAAAGTCTACGAATACGTTTCTACACCGATATGACCGGTCCCCGTATACACCGGCGGGTTCCTGAGAGAACATGGTCAGTCATGATCCTGGCGCGTTGAAAACCCGCGTTACGTAAATTCGGCACAGGAATTTGCGTCCCGGAGCGCATACCGCATCCCACATCAGCGGTTCTGTAGAGACTCGAAACCAGAAAGGACGGATAACATGCGTATTGCGCTTTTCTCCACGTGCATTGTTGATGGCATGTATCCCCGCGTAGCACGCGCGACCGTCGAGATTCTAGAACGCTTGGGGCATGAGGTTGTTTACCCTCCCGGGCAGACCTGCTGTTCCCAAATGCACGTCAATTCCGGGTACTTTGATGATGCTTACCCCGTCGTAAAAAACCACGTCGAGTCTTTTGAGGCGTGGGACTGGGATGTTGCCGTGGCACCCTCAGGTTCCTGCGTGGCATCCCTGGGGCACCAGCAGCCCATGATCGCTCGTCATCAGGGCGACGAAGATCTTGCCGTGCGGGCAGAGCAGATTGCCGCACGTACCTTTGAACTTTCCCAGCTTCTCATTGACGTTCTGGGTATCACCAACGCCGCCGAGCAGCTTGGTTCTTACTTCCCCGAGCACGTGACCTACCACAGCTCATGCCACGGTATGCGCCTGCTGCATCTTGGCTCCCGTCAGTCAGATCTTGTGCGCACCGTTGAAGGCATTAAGTACACCGAAATTGAGGGCCTCGACCAGTGCTGCGGCTTCGGCGGAACCTTCTCGTTCAAGAACGCCGATGTTTCCGGTGCGATGGTTGAAGATAAAGCAACCAACGTTGAGAAGACTGGCGCATCCGTATGCACCGGCGGTGACTGCTCCTGCCTGATGAATATCGGCGGTGCACTCTCACGCCGCGGATCCTCTGTTAAGACCGTCCATTTTGCCGAAATCCTCGCCTCCACCAAGGAGAATCCGCTGAAGATTGACGGCAATGTAGAACTCGCCTTCGCATAGAAAGTAGGTTGATGATGACTTCCACCGCAATCCCCCTGGGTATGCCGAAGGTCGTGCACTACGGCGAAGGCAATATCTTTGAGAACGAACCGTTCCCCGAATACGCCAAGCGTGAGCTGAAGAATGACCAGCTGCGTAATAACCTGCGTTTCGTGACCCATGCTATTCGCAATAAACGTGCCCGCGTCACCAGCGAGCTGCCCGACTGGCAGGAGCTGCGCAACACCGGCGAAATGGTGAAGAACTATGTGCTCTTCAACCTGCCCCAAATGCTGGAACAGTTCGAGCGCAACTTTACCGCGCGCGGTGGCCACGTACACTGGGCGCGCGATGCTCGCGAGGCAAACCAGATCGCTCTCGATCTGATTCGCGAACAGGGTGTGGACGAGATTATCAAGATCAAGTCCATGGCAACTGCCGAAACCGGTCTGAACGAGTTCTTGGAAGAGAACGGCATTAACGCCATTGAGACCGACCTTGCGGAAGAAATTGTGCAGCTGGGTGAAGACCGCCCCTCGCACATTCTGGTTCCGGCAATTCACCGTAACCGCCGCGAAATCCGCGATATCTTCCTTAAGAAGATTGAAGGCATTAACCCGGATATTACCGATGAACCCGCTGAGCTTGCGGAGGCTTCGCGTAACCGTCTGCGCGAGAAGTTCCTCTCGACTAAGGTCGCCGTTTCGGGTGTGAACTTCGGTATTGCTGAGACCGGCACCATGACCATTGTGGAATCCGAAGGCAACGGTCGTATGTGCCTGACTCTGCCCGATACCCTCATCTCGTTCATGGGTATTGAGAAGCTGCTGCCCACCTTCCAGGATTACGAGGCATTCCTGCAGCTTTTGCCGCGTTCTTCCACCGGTGAGCGCATGAACCCTTACACCTCCATGTGGACGGGCGTAACCCCCGGTGACGGCCCGCAGAACCTGCACGTGATCCTCATCGATAATGGCCGTACCGCCGTGCTGGCCGATGAACTGGGCCGCCAGGCGCTGCGCTGCATCCGTTGCTCCGCCTGCATGAACGTGTGCCCCGTATACGAGCGCGCCGGTGGTCACGCCTACGGTTCCACTTACCCCGGCCCGATTGGTGCAATTCTTTCGCCACAGCTTTCCGGCATTGAGGCGGCGCACAATAACTCGCTGCCGTACGCATCTTCGCTATGCGGTGCCTGCTACGAAGTGTGCCCCGTGAAGATCAACTTCCCCGAGGTGCTGGTGCATCTGCGCGGTAAGGATGTTGAAGCGAAGCACGCGAAGAAGCACGCACCCACCCAGATGGACGCCATGATGTACGGCGCTAAGAAGCTGTTCTCCTCGGGCAAGATGATGGCGGTCGCCGAACGTGGTCTGCCGATGTCCCGTCTGATTAGCGGCAAGAAACATAAGATTACGAAGGTGCCCGGAATTGTCGGCGGTTGGACGGACTACCGCGATATTCCTGAGCCTCCTAAAGAGTCGTTCCGCAACTGGTGGAAGAAGGAAAAGTCTGGCGCACCCGCTCGCGACAGCGCCGAGCGCGTGGATATTGCCGCTCTCATCGAAGCGAATAAGGGTAAGGTTGCAGAAGCCGCAGCGAACGCACAGGCTGCGGCCGAAGCTCAGGCGGCTCGTGAAGGTAAGGAGAACGCATAATGTCCTCTGCGAAGGAAGATATTCTCACACGTATTCGTGAGTCCCTGTCGGATGCCCCCGAGGCACCAACCCCCGTGCGTAATTACCGCCGCGTGAGCGAGCTGAACCGCGAGCAGACTATTGAGATGCTGGTGGATCGTCTGATCGACTATAAGGCGAACGTCTTTAACGCGACCGAGTCGAATATCGCCGAGGTTATTGCCGAGCGTCTGGGAGAGAACTCGCGCTATGTGGTTCCCACCGGGCTGAACCCCGAATGGCTGCCTGAGGATACCGCAACCCGCGTGCACGTCACCGATTCGGGGAGCACTCTCGAACCCGGCGCGCTTTCGGTGCACGAGCTTGACGCCGTGGATGCGGTGGTCACCTCCTCGACCGTATCGTGCGCTGAGACCGGCACCATTTTCTTGAACTCCACCCCGCAGGAAGGTCGCCGCGCGATTTCCCTGGTACCCGACCATCACGTGTGCGTGGTGCCGGAATCCACGGTTGTGGAGTTGGTGCCGGAGGCGATTGAACGCATCACCTATGAGCGCCCGGTGACCATGATCTCCGGGCCGTCTGCGACCAGCGATATTGAGCTGATTCGCGTGGAGGGTGTGCACGGACCGCGCATCCTGGATGTGGTGATTCTCGAAGGCAAATAGCCGGTTCGGCAAATGCGGTAAACGGACTATGCGGTTGAGCCTAGAACCGCTGACGCAATGAATAGAAGGGGATGGGAACCTAATATGGTTCCCATCCCCTTTCATTGTGTGCAGCGTACTCTCTGTGAGTAGCATTCTGTACTAAGAGTCTAGGGTATGACATGAGGAGTCCAGCAATATGCAGTGTAAAAATTTCTCAAGGAGTATTGAAGAAATTCACGTTCTTCAAGGTATTCTTATAGGTGTCAATTACATGAACACCGTTGAGCTTCCGTGACTTAATAAAATTGAGGATGCATGCCATGAGCGATGAACAACCACAGAGAACCGAAATCGGATACGCGAACCATAATCCCCTTATATTTGATCATTCTGCAGCTTCCTCATTCGCAGATATATGTCAGAGAGCCTCGCGAGAGCTTAAATTTCTGCTACCTCATCTGCGTAGAACTGCTGATGAAGCACTTAAAGATTTCAGAGGGTATTTCGCTGAAGTTTACCGGCGGAATATGGAGATAGCTGTTGAGGGCGGAAACGCTATTATCAGCTACCTGGAGCAGCTAGAACGGTCTATTAACCAAATCAATAGATCTGCTTATGATGAACGGAGAAACCGCCAGAAGGCACGCGAGTATGAGGATGACTGGTGGGGGCTTCATAAAAGCTGGGATGAGTTTTGGGGATTTGCGCCGCCAGTAGATGAAATTATTCCTCCCAATGTTCATATTGAGGTTGTAAGACAGCCTTCACGTGAGTTTCCTCGTATAGGAGAGAATACAGAACAGGGTATGTCGGTATCTTCGCTCCGACCTTCCAGACTGATGATAAGCGCTATGCAAACTGAGAGCCTTGTCTCTGGGCTTAGTTATTTTCCTAATAAAATACGTGAGAAAGCTGCGGAATTTTCTGCTGGAAGCCAGTGGGGGAGCGTTGACTGCGAAGACTTTATAAAAGCATTTGAGACATGGAATGAAGAGAACCGCCAAGATCATCGGTGGGCAGATACTATTGCGAACGAATTTGAAAAGGCTGGAGCTGCTGGCGAGTTTATTACCCTCTCGGACGCGGCGTTGCAAAACAGCTTAGATCTTAAAGGTATACGTAGCAACCGCGCCGACCTAACGATTCCAGCACCTATGGTGACGGGTAAAACGCCTTCAAGTGGTTTCGCAAACGACCCTGTTAATGTGGCGACGGGTAACTTTATCGAGCCGGAGATTGACCTTGAGTATTCCGGTCTTGCATCATCCTGTGCTCTAACCCGCATGTACAACAGCGTCGCCTTGCTCGATGACTCTATGGATGCCGGCGTTTTTGGTCCTGGTTGGTCATCGAATCTGGACGTAAAACTATTTTTTGAGGACGAAGGCGCAACCCGTATTTTTCCTGATGGGCGGCATATCTTCTATGCACGGCAGGGTGAAGGGTTTGCCCGAGCTCAGCGAGAAGCGCAATGGCTTGAGCGTATAAGTCTTGAAGAACATCATGACATTGACTCCACGCTTGAATTCATTCTGAATACCACAGAGCAACATGTCGGTGTGCTCTACTGTGCCCAAGATAATCAGGGAACCCGAACCTATTTCTCTCCGAGCGGTACCTGGCTTGGCGCAACTACTGGCCCAGGAACTACAATTGCTGCTTTGCGTAACAGCGAAGGTCAAATAGTTCAGCTTATACACGAACTTGGACGACATATTAAGATTCAATACCGTGATGGGCGCGTTTCTTACGTAACCACTTCTACTGGTGAGCATGCTGAATATATGTACGGAGGTCTTGCAGAACGAACTGCTGGACATCTCACGGGTGTAAATACTGCGCGAGGTACCCGTACATACGAGCATGATGAGAATAATCTGATTTACCGTGTTATCGCAGCAGATGGTACCGTCGAGGTTACTAACTCCTATGATGAACGAGCCCGTATAATTCAGCAGCTCACCCACTACGGGCGTACCGTGCGGTACTCCTATCTGAACCACGGCATCACCGATATTGCCAATACTGACGGCACCGATGCAAACGTGTGGGTTAGCGATGAATACGGTCGCCTGGTTGCCCTGCACGATGCTGGAGGCGGCCGTACTACCTTCTCCTACGACACCTTCGGTAACCGCCGTCTCGTAACGGAACGCGATGGGAGCCGCATACACAGGTACTACGATGAGCGTGGTCGGCAGATTCGCGAGATCACCGCCGAAGGCGCAGAAACGCTCACTACTTACGATGAATTTGACCGGGTGACCTCTCAAATCATCTCTACTTTTGAGGTGGACCAGCGGAAACGCTACGAAACGTACATCGCCCACCTGAACGGGGAGGGAACGGAAGATAGTACACCGCAGGTCCTTGCAACCCAGACCTTCACCTATGCCAGTCCTGAGGATCGCTATCCGTCTGCCGTGACTGATGCCCAAGGCAACACCGCCACATTCACCTGGAATCAGGGAATGCTGATCCGAACCGAAAATCCTGAGGGCGTAGGGGTGAACTTCACCTACGACAAGTTTGGGCAGCCGGTTACTATGAGTAATGATCTGGGCGAGACCACACGTCTGGAATACACTCCTTCAGGCCAGCTAGCGGCAGTAACAACACCACTCGGTTATCGCACGACTCTAACCTACGATAACGCAGGTAACCTGATCTGCTATGAAGACCCCACGGGTGCTCTCTGGAAATTTGAGTATGCTGAAGGTGCTCGCCTGACTGCTACCGTTGACCCCCTGGGCGCGCGTCAAGAGTACACATATGGCGCCAGCGGCGATGTGGTTCAGCTTCGCGATGCGCTTGAGCGCATTACCACACGTACTTTCGACCTCTATGGAAATATGAGTTCGGAAACCTTGCCCGGCGGTAGAACCTTTACCTATATCTATGACGGGTTGGCACGTCTGGTGGAAACCGTCGACCCTGCTGGCGGTTCCTGGAAACGTGCTTACGACGCGGCAAGTACGCTTACCAGCACGATCGACCCGACCGGTGTGCAGGTGAAAAATATCGCCAATCGTACCCACCGCACAGTGACGCAGCGTGACGGTTCAGGTACAGCAATACGGGTGAAGCTGGATCAGCTGGGACGCCCGGTAGCACGCGAGGAAATCCCCTCGCCCACGGAAACCGTTCAAGAGCGTGCGGCATCTGGTGAAGAGCGCATCGTCTATGATGCCGTGGGTAACCCGGTTGAAATCCTTGATGCCGAAGGCGGCCTGACGCGGTACGAATATAACCGCGCGCATCAGCTTGTGCGTGAAGTATCTCCCGCAGGGCGAGTCAAAACCTACGCCTACGATCGAGCGGGGCGGCTCGCGTCTGTGACCGATGGAAACGGGAATACCACCGAGCTGGAGTATGATGCCGATTCGCGCCCGGTAGCACGTAAATTTGCGGATGGAACTGTAGAACGCATGACGTACGACCGTGCCAGCCGTATTATCAGTGTGGTGGGTGGTTCGCAGCTTCCGACGCACTATACCTATGATGCCGCCGGGCGCGTAACAAGTATTCGTGATGGTAAGTACGGTACCCGCTCCTTCGTTTATGACGCCGCAGGTCAGGTTATCACCATGATTAACGGCGTAGGCGGACGTACCCATTACACCTATGACGAAGCCGGGAATGTAGTATCGATGATGGACCCGGCAGGCGCCATTACCAGCTACGAATATGATGTTCTGGGCGATATGGTACGCCGAGTTGATCCCGTAGGTGCCGTGACAGAGTACTCCTACGACGGTGCTTCGCGCCTAGTTTCAAAGACTAACCCTGACCGCAGGGTTCATGCGTGGGAGCACGATGCAAACGGCGAGGTGACGGCATACCGTGTTGACGGTGAGCTGATGGCGCAGATTGCCCGAAACCTACGCGGCCGAAGCATCACCGTGCGGGACTGGACCGCAGTTGGCGGTAAAAACTCGGGTCAAAAACCTTGGGTGACCCGTACTCACCGTGACCGCCTGGATCGCGTGGTCAGCGTTCGTCACGGAGTCGGTGAATCGGTGCTGTCCTCCGAAACCTCGGTTGCTGATATTTCTCAGACCTTCCTCTCGGAAGGAACATACGAGCTAGTGTATATCTATGATGCCGATGGCTACCGCACGGGTTTGATTAGTCCCTATGGCATGCAGAGTTACACCTACGATAATGCCGGAAACCTGGTATCGACGGGTGACTACCTTCAGGGAGAAACCGCGTCCTTTGCCTACGATGCCGTTAACAACCTAGTACGTGCTCGGGTGGGAGATATTGTTCGCCGCTGGAACTACACGGACGGTCTGATCACGGAGTATTCCGAAGAGTCTGCATCTTCAGGCGATGTTTACAGACATGCTCAGATTATGCGGGATAGTGAAGGACGCATTATTGGTGTCGATTCTCCTGCTGGGTTAGTCATGTACTCCTATGATGGTTCTGGGCAGCTGGTGAGTGCCCGCCGTGGAAACGAATACATGACCTGGAACTGGGGGAGTGCAGGCACGCTGGAACGTGAAGTATACGCGCTCGTCGAACCAGAAAATGCAGAAAATCCTGGGCTTCTACAGGTTGTCGCTGCCCGTGTGCGCCTTTTCACCTATGACGCTGCGGCTCAGCTTCACAACGTTTGTACGTATACTCTCGATGTTTCTTCTGATGAGATCGCGCATGCTGATGAGTTCCTAAAGCAGCACGGTCTAGAGCATCCTCAGGCTTTCACCTTGGGCGCTTTGCCATTAGACAATACGCTAACAGAACCTATCGAGCTTTCACTGTCTCAGGTTCGTGTGTTTACCTACGATGCTAACGGTCACCGCACGGGTGAGCGTACCTCTGACGGCTCTCAGATAGACGTAGATTTCAATCCTGCCGGGTATCTGGCAGCTGTGTCGCGTGTGAATGCTGCGGCTGCTGAGGGTACTGTTTCTGCGGCAGCTTCCTATGAAGGCGAGATTTACCGGGTGACAGGCGCAGATGGCGTATCGGTTCCGGTGGTGTGGGATGATCTTTTGGGTGTGCCCACGCTTATGGGTGTGGGGTCTGCGTCCGCTGCTGAGCTTCCCGAAGGTATTGCCGATAGTGCTTTAGATTTTTCGTTGTCTCAAGACCGTGAGTTCTCGATTCCCATGCTGGCACCGGGAACGGGTTCACTCGATCCGTTTAGCGCCTACAGCCCTCAGAGTAGCGCGCCTTCACCAGCTCAGACATCTATGATGCCGGATGCGCTGTCTCTGATTTCTGTGCCGCGTGCTGGTGGTATCAGGATTGCAGGGGTAAACGTTCTGGGACACCGGATGGTGGATGGGTCGACGGCTTCGTTCCTCTCGCGTGACCCACTTCCGGCAATTCCCGGCGCTGGCTGGGTAGGGAACGAATATTCTCTGGTCGGCAACAACCCCGTAGGGCTCATCGACCCATGGGGACTCTCACCTATCTCGGTTGAAGAACTGAAGAAGCTGAGGGAGATTCATAACGGTTGGAATTATTTTCAGGCTTGGTGGAAACAAACCCTTTTAGAAGCTGCTTTAAAATGGGACGGGATTGTATCTGATATAAAATTGTGTACAACACTTGGCATGCTTGCTATAACAAAAATTTCCATTGATGGTTTATCGTGGATCGGGCAAAATCTAGAGAAGGTTATACTTACTTTAGGTAAAATTATCCTTATGCCAGTTGATTGGGCGTATCGGATCGGTACTGCGTTCTTTACGGCATATGTATACGTTTCAAATGCGTATATGTATATAAGTGGGTACGTCCAAGGATTTACTTTATCGTTTTTGGCAAGTAAGAATCAACCCTTAATTGTATCTCTCGTGAATTCTCACTATTTTGGATTAAAAGTAGCAAATGCAAGTCCTAAACTTGAGGATTCCAAAAGGACTCCAAAAATTGAATATTTAAATATTGAAGAGCAAATTGATAAACCTGAAATGCCTGATATTTCCCCTTCTCCTCAGGAGCCGCCACGGCGATTAGATGAAATTGCTGAGCGTATGAAACAGGTTGATTCAGCAGAATATGTAAAAGAGATGGAAAAAAGGGATAATCGTGGATATTCTGGCGTTCAATTAGATATATACAAGAATAAGAGTACTGGAAAGAAGATTGTATATGTGTATATTTCTGGTACGGATTTTAATCATAAAACAGGAGAGTTGGGAAGTATTGGGTCTAATCTTGGAATATCCGGTGGAGAGTCAAGTGATAAGATTGATGATATGTCTCCGTACCCAAGGCTAGTTGCTGAGTCTTTAAATAAGGAAAAAATATCTCCCGATGATCAGGTTGTTCTTGTTGGACATTCTCAAGGTGGTGCTGTTGCATATAACTTGGCAAATAATGAAGAATTTAATAATAAGTATAATGTAAGTAATGTCGTTACCTATGGAGCTCCAATTGATAATTTACAGGGGCAGAATAAAAATTTGCCTCATCAATTTAACTTGACGCAGGTGGAAAACCGTTATGATCCGATACCTTCAGCTACTCCATACCCGTTATTTTCATATGGGAAACCGGAGGGTGCAAAAATTACGGTTGAGTCATCTCCATACGAGGCACTTTCACCTATGCACTATCACGATATGAGTGTTTATGATCGAGCTACGCGTGAGTATATAAAGAATCATCAAAACGAGCCTCAAATATCTGTTGAAAGTGGTGTTCTAGAACCTGAAACAAAGCTATATACTGGGACGAATACAGCAGTAGAGAATCCGGCTTTGAGATGGGCTGAAGAAAATAGCCAAAGTTATAAGGGGTATTATGGAAAATAATAAAAATAATCTCTCTCGTCGGTTCTTGTGTCTGTATGGATTTGGAGCCTCTCTGGGTTTGCTTGTTACTTCTTGCGCTTCGGTATCTACGCCAAGAGAAACATATTTAACTTCATCCTCTCCAAGTTCATCGGGAGTTTTAGGATCCTTTTGGGATAATAGGAACTATCAAGGGAAGTTAGAGTATTGGGAGTTTCAGGCGGTTGGTAAGTTTATTCCTGGGACTCGGGAGCATCGTGCGTGGGGTGTTCCAAATCCTCGCCCTTATCAGTCAAGTAACGAATATATCGTTTCTAATGTCTGGAGTGCTTTAGGTTTTTGGGTGTCTGCTCTGAATTATTTGTTGCTTACGGGGGAGACAGAGCCTTTGAAGATTATTGATCCTGAGTTGAAGACGGCTCGTCCTGATATTGTGAAGCTGTATGAGGATGAGACTGGGTGGGTGATGAGTCAGGATAAGTCACCGTTAAAAGGTGAGTTGTTGGAACCGCATCCTGCAGAAACGTTGGAGGATTCGAAGGTGTTTACGTGGTCTGCTCGTTTAAATGTAGATGCTGATGCCCTGGTGTTTTATGCGGACACGAAGGAGAGTCGTCCTTTAGCTGATGTTCTAAGGTTACAATCGGGTGAGATTCAGCTCCAGGTTGCGTATGTGGAGGGTAAGTGGAGGTCTGAGACTGCTTATGATGTTGTTTATCAGGTCTCGTGAGAGGTTTTAGAGTTTTTTCTTCTCGATATTAGAACCGTCGTCATTGACGAAATACCATTCATTATTTGAATAACGTAAGCCGATTGCGGATTTCTTCTCAGCTTTTTGATCTGAAAATTCTAGAAATGGTGTAGTTGTTCCAGTGGTAGAGTTATAAACTTTGGTTTCTGGAGATATTCGTATAATACTTTGCCATTCTCGGATCGAGGGATCATTTAGATTATTATTTGATCCCGCTGTTTCAAATTCGACGCTGCAGGGATGCTGTGGTCCTATAACCCATCCGGTTTTTTCTTCATAGAGTTTGATAATTTCAGAATTAAGAGTGAGTCGAGCATCAGTGATTTGGCTAAGAGGTTTAAGATCTCCAGTCAGGTACGCGTAGTTAACTGCTTCTACCCAATAAGCTATAGAAGCGTAAAATCCATTGTTGCTGTATTCGTTGATGTAGTCGGGCATGAGGGGTTTAGGGACGTTTTGCGCCGGATGTTCGGTGGTTGCTGGAATGAATTTACCGTGTTTTTCGTAGGTATCAAGACGAACGGGTCCATCGTAGTCATATTTACTGCCAATATCGAAAGATTGCGTCGGCTTAGGGTATGTGGCTCTTGCTTTAGGAGCGCTTCGTGTAGTGGGCGCGCATGCGCCAAGTGCGAGCGTTCCTATGCCGAGCCCAAGAGTAAGGAAAGTACGGCGTGTGGGCAGGTGTGTGGGGTTCATGGGTGTTTGGCTCTCTGGGCATTTTGGTCAGTGTATTACTCTATTGTATAGGGTTTGGGTTGTTGCCTGACCGATTTTGCTGCGATGAAGGGGAGTATGATGGGCAGATTATCTCGCCGATTAATGTTTACTGGTGGTTGGGGTGTTGTTGCTGGCTCGGTGTTGAGTGCATGTGCTGTTTCTAGGCCAGCTCCTTCTAGAACTGAGGGTTTTTCGTCTTCTCCTTCGTCTACGGAGGAGCCATTTTGGAATAGTAAAGACTACTCTGGAGTAGTGAAGTTTGGTGATTATCAAACTGTGGGAAAGTTCGAAGCAGGAACTGTAGAGCATCCTGCCGTCAGTACACCTATACCGCGCCCTCATCAAACTTTTCAGGACTATTATGTATCAAATATTTACAGTGCAGTTGGTCTCTGGGTTTCTGCTCTGAATTATCTGTTGCTTACGGGGGAGGTAGAGCCTTTGAAGGTTATTGATCCTGAGTTGAAGACGGCTCGTCCTGATATTGTGAAGCTGTATGAGGATGAGACTGGGTGGGTGATGAGTCAGGATAAGTCACCGTTAAAAGGTGAGTTGTTGGAACCGCATCCTGCAGAAACGTTGGAGGATTCGAAGGTGTTTACGTGGTCTGCTCGTTTAAATGTAGATGCTGATGCCCTGGTGTTTTATGCGGACACGAAGGAGAGTCGTCCTTTAGCTGATGTTCTAAGGTTACAATCGGGTGAGGTGCAGTTGCAGATTGCGTATGTGGAGGGTAAGTGGCGGTCAGATACTGCATATCACAGCATTTATACCGTGTCCTAAAAAAATATTAAAGTGGTTTTCTCTGGTTGATTGACCCGTCTTCTTTAACGAGGTTCCAGTGACCATCAAGATACCTGAGTCTGGCGTTAACTTCCTCCTTCTCTACCCTGTCAATAACTTTCAGGAAAGACTGCGTGGAATTATTGGTGGAGTCGTATACTTGAGCCTCTGAGGAAATATTGATAACACTTTGCCATATACGGTCGGGTGATTTTAGGGTAACGTCATGCGATCCTGGTGTTGAAAGTTCGATGGTAAAAATATGTTGTGGTCCTATAACCCATCCTGTATTTTTCTGATATAGATCAAGAACCGCTGAAGGAATAGTCGCGGTTGCATCGGTGACTTGGCTTAGTGGTTTAATATCACCAGTAAGATATGCATAGTTGACGGACTCAACCCAATAGGCGAGGAAAGCATACATTCCGTCGCTGCTGTATTCATTGATGTAATGGGGTTGGAGAGGTTTAGGAACGTTTTGCGCCTTGTGTTCTTGGGTTCCAGGAACGTATTTCCCGTGCTTTTCATATGTTCCTAGCTGTATGGTGCCGCTGTAGTCTGCTCCACGGTTTTGTTCAAAGGTCTGTGAAGGGGTCGGATATACCTCACTATACTCGTACTGAGAAGTCCTACCTTCTGGCCGGGCACACGAACTTAACGTGAACGTCCCAGAAATACTGAGTCCGAGGGCGAGAATGGTTCTGCGCGTGGGCAGGTGTGTGGAATTCATGGGTGTTTGGCTCTCTGGGCATTTGGTCAGTGTATTACTCTATTGTATAGGGTTTGGGTTGTTGCCTGGCTGATTTTGCTGCGATGAAGGGGAGTATGATGGGCAGATTATCTCGCCGATTAATATTTACTGGTGGTTTGGGTGTTGTTGCTGGCTCGGTGTTGAGTTCATGCGCTGTTTCTAGGTCAGCTCCTTCTAGAACTGAGGTTTTTTCATCTTCTCCTTCGTCTACGGAGGAGCCATTTTGGGATGAGGAAGACCAATCAGGCGTTACAAAGTATTGGGAGTTTCAGGCGGTTGGTAAGTTTATTCCTGGGACTCGGGAGCATCGTGCGTGGGGTGTTCCAATTCCTCGCCCGTATCAGTCAAGTAACGAATATATCGTTTCTAATGTCTGGAGTGCTTTAGGTTTTTGGGTGTCTGCCCTGAATTATTTGTTGCTTACGGGAGAGACAGAGCCTTTGAAGATTATTGATCCTGAGTTGAAGACGGCTCGTCCTGATATTGTGAAGCTGTATGAGGACGAGACTGGATGGGTGATCAGTCAGCATTTATCGCCTATGGAGTCGCCGATAAAGTTAGAGTTGCTGGATCCCAAACCTGTTGAAACTCCTGAGGGATCTAAGAACTATATGTGGCGTGCTCGGTTGAGTATAGACGCCAGTGCTTCGGTGTTTTATGCGGACACGAAGGAGACTCGTCCTTTGGCTGATGTTCTAGGGTTACAGCCGGGTGAGGTGCAGTTGCAGATTGCGTATGTGGAGGGTAAGTGGAGGTCTGAGACTGCTTATGATGTTGTTTATCAGATTTCGTGAGAGGTTTTAGAGTGGTTTCTTATAAGAGTTAGAACCATCATCATTCACAAGATGCCATTCTCCGTCTGTATAACGTACATCGCTACTTATATCAGCTTTTTCGCGGGCACCAATAAAATCTGTAAATAATTTCTCTGATTTATTGGCGGTTACGTAGACCGTAGCTTCTGGTGAAACTCGTAGCACACTTTGCCATTCATAGATTGTGGAATCTTTGAAATCGTTTCCTGAAGCTGGTGTAACCAGTTCAAGAGTATAAATATGTTGTGGCCCAATAACCCATCCTGTGTTATCCTCATACATTTTGAGGATTTCAGGATGGATAATTTTATACGGATCTGTTATCTGGCTTAGAGGTTTAAGGTCTCCGGTGAGATAGGCGTAGTTGGTTGATTCTATCCAATATGCTAGGAAAGCACAGATACCATCATGGCTGTACTCATTAATGTACTCGGGTTTTAGGGGTTTGGGAACGTTTAGTGCTTTATGGTCGTGAGTCGCTGGGGTGTATTTTCCAGATTTTTCATAATTATCAAGCCGAATAATTCCATCGTAGCCGTACCCATATTCGGGCTCGCGGACAAATGATTGTGTTGGCGAGGGGTATGAGGGGCTTGGTTTTTCTTGGCTGCGTGTTGATGGTGCGCATCCGCTGAGTGTAATGGTTGTGGCGGTGAGTCCGAGGGTGAGAATGGTTCTGCGCGTGGGCAGGTGTACAGAACTCATCGGGTCTCGCTTTCTACGCATTATGGCTGGTGTATTTACTCTACCGCATGGGGGAGTATTAGGTTTACGTGGTAGGTAGCTATATGCGAGCAGGGTAAGGGAGGCAAGGGAAGCAGAGGTAGTCGAAGAAGCCTGCTGCATTGCATACCCCGTATGCAATGCCCCCGCACCACCCGGGCAGCATGAGAACAGCACGGAGGTGGATACGGCAGGCGTGCAGAGGCAAGGTCGCCACACACACTAGCACGCGCATCACGAAGCTAGGGGAGTAAGAGCATCCGCCCACAGCACGAGCACAGCGAAGCCCCCGCCGCGCATCCGGGAGAGTAACCCGGTGCCCAGCAGGGGCTTCTAGGAACAAGCTACAGAACTTTACGCGCGAGCGTCGAAGTGCTGCAGACCGGAATCTTCGCGGCTACCGCCTTGACCGTCGCCAACATCGCGGTAATCGCTGATCCATTCAATTTTCTGAACCCACTTGACCATCTTGTAGCCGTGCATGGAATCTGCACGCAAGCGTAGGGGACCACCGTAAACATCCGGTAGGGGCTTATCGTTCATACCCCAAGCCAGAATGGTTTCGTCCTCCATTGCCATGGAGATATCCAAGCATTCGTAGTAGGGTTCGGTGGGGCGACCATCGTAGGTGTGACCCACGTGTCCGAAGGAAGTCACCATAACGTACCGTGCGTTATCGTCCTTTTCGACAAGGGCGAGTACATCACGCAGGCGAACGCCTTCCCATTTGGCGATGCCCGTCCACCCCTGCATGCAGGTGTGCATCGTAATATTGACTTCCTTGCCCAAGGACTTCAAATCGTCGATGCTTAGCGACTTCGGTTCTTTCACCAAACCGCCCAGCTCCAGGCGATAATCTACGAAGTCCTGTTCGCGCAGTCGGTTCCATTCGGTGCTTTCACGCTCTGTAGGCGGGCGTGTGTTAACCCAGTGGAACGGCGAAATGTCGGCGTCCGTGAAGGTCTGCTTCTTGACCTGGCGTGAGGAGATGCGATCCAGGAACAGGTTGCGAACCGGCTGGGTCAGACCCCAAACGAAGGTCTGAGCGAAGCGCAGGTCTCGATGCGACCAGTAGGAAGCACCGATCCAGACCGCGAGAACTACGACGACACCAACGATCAGCATGGTCACTGCCTGGGCGAACTGTGCCGCATCAATCTCGTTGTAGTTCTTATTGAGCATCATGTGCGCAATGTTGTACTGCGGGTGAACGATGAGTACCAGCGCCACGTGCATGATGGTGAAGACGCAGTAGAACGCCATGCCCAAGAAGTGAATTGAGCGGGCGGTCTGGCGGTTACGGAACAACCGCACGTAGCGTGGGAAGCGACCGCAGAATGCGGGGCTCATGATAGGACCGGTGGCAATCATCAGTGGTGCCACGATGAAAACCACGGTGAAGTACATGAGCTTCTGAAGCGCATCGTAGGGTTGGAAATGCTCAATAGAGGGGATTTGGAAACCCGCGTAAATCTGGATGGACTGCCATGCCTCGGGGAAAATATCCCAGGAGGTAGGAACAATACGGCGCCACTGACCCGTAATAAAGAGTAGGCTCACATAAACCAGACCATTAGCAATCCAGATGACGGTAGTGAGAGCGTGCCAAGCACGTCCCAAGCCAATCTGAGCCTTACCGGGGAGCGAAATCAGAGGGGAGAGGCTTCGTTGATCGTCGCGGGCGGTGTATTCGCCAGGAACGGTTGAAACCTTATCCTTCGTGAACTTGAGCCACTCAGACCCGGGGGTGCAGTGGTTGTTCCAGTAAAAACGCGGATGTGAGGCAATAACTTCCCAACCGGATCGGATGAGAAGTCCAATCATCAGAAAGTTAATGAAGTGGGTGATGCGCAGCCAGGCAGGAAAGTCTAGTGCTACACCACCGGCACTCATCATGAGTGTTTGGTGCATTTGTCTTCCTTAGAATGACTGTGTGTGCGTATGGAATTAGTGTGTGAGGCCGTAAAGTTGAGATGCTCTAATGAGCTATTCAGAGGTTGAGTCCATATCGTTCTCCGTCCCTGTAGAGCTCGTCTGTCAACGCGGGACTACCCGGAAGAGTCATGTCTCGACTAACCTGCAACCCCACATGAGATATTGGATTCTGTGGGATTTATGAGGAGCCCTGCCGTATCTATTTCATCTTAGCTGACACAGTGTCACTCGCAAAAGATAAGAGTCGTAACACGCCGAAAATTTGTCGTAAAAATACCGAATATTACGGACTTTTGAGGGTGTTAATGACCTTAAGTAATGCTGCCGGGTAACGATTACGTGACGGGTAAATTATGGAATTTAAGAGGTTATATGTATAAAAACTTAGGATACCCTTTTTGTGGGTTTAGAGCGATTAAACCAAAATTACATGTTCTTATTTTATGGTTTCAGACACCTCAACTCGTTGGTGCCCTAAAACCGGTAAGCGCGATGCACGCGAACGCAGCAGGTGAGGCTCGGTCGGGCGCATCTCCCCGCCCGCACCTAGAGCGTGAGCAGATATTATTTCGGCGAGCAGATAGCGGATTGTTATCTG
This sequence comes from Rothia dentocariosa ATCC 17931, assembly GCF_000164695.2. Lineage (NCBI taxonomy): Bacteria > Bacillati > Actinomycetota > Actinomycetes > Micrococcales > Micrococcaceae > Rothia > Rothia dentocariosa. The sequence goes on along the minus strand of NC_014643.1, from coordinate 535,085 downwards.
CTCGCCGAAATAATATCTACTCGGGGAAAGGGCACCCCAAGAGGATACGAGCGAGAGGGCTGCAAAGTCCGTTCGAGAGTCCGCGGTGCAAAGACCTCAAGTCGGTAAACCGTCTGAACCTTGTAATTTTCCGAATGTGCCGCATCTGCGCGGGAAAATCGCCTGGCTCTGTTCAAATGCGGGTGTGGGATGGGAATGTGCCGCATCGACGCGGGAAAATCTCTACAATGAACCATAAACGCCGAACGAGCAGAGTCTTGCGCCAAGTCTACAGGATCAGCAAATGAGTAATGATATGGATCTTCGCACCTCCTATAAAAAATTCATCCAGGACTTACCCCAGCTTCTCGCGGACAAAGGCCCTGAACAGGTATATGCCCTGTACAAAGCCGAGAATTATGGCAGCCTGCGCGCGGGCGGGTTCCGCGAGGAAATCGAACGACTGGCCAGTCCCGCACCTCACTGGTGCGATCAGGGGTTCTTTCGGTTAGCCGAGCTCTACGATGGGCTGCAGCTGAACCATGACGACGGCTATTTTCTGGCGCTTATGAACTTGAACGTTTCGCTTCGGCAGAGTCTGCTGCGCCACGACCGGCAATTTCGTGACGAGCTGCTGTGGCACCTGTTCACCGTCGAGGGAACCCCCGAAAGATCGTTCGCGACGGTAGATAAAAATACGTTCAGAAACACCTGGCAGAGAGAACTGCTTGATGCTTCCGCCGAGGGGCTGATTCCCCGGGAATATCTGCTGGATGCGTGCCTGGCATCGTTAGCGCGGGACTTCGCGACCTACCGCGCCGGGTGGTTCTCCCGCATGTATGCCGCGCTCAAACCCACCGCCGCAGAATCCGCTCAACGGCAGGATACGCTCGTAAACCTGCTGGGGTCGCCGGTGGGCACGACCGTCACCCTAGCGGTCAAACAGCTTTCGGCGGTGCATCGGGCGGGTCTTCTTGACGCCGACTGGTTCGTTCGCGGATGCGCCCCCGCGCTGCTGACGAGCAAGGCGAATGCGCTGGCGATCCTCAAACTCTTGGCTTCTTTGCGCGGTACAGTCGGTGATACGCCGGTTGCCGAAACATCTGTTGTGGGGCTGAACCACGCGCATCCACAGGTGCAGGTGGCAGCCGCAAAATTGCTGCATCAAGCCAAAGCGACTGAAACGCTGCATCAGCATGTGCAGAACCTCAGCCCTGTTGCACGGCAGGAATTAGAGGATGCCGAACTCCTGAAACGTACAGAAGAGGGAACCGCGCAGCATACAGCCTTGAAAGCCCCAGCGCAGACCGAGCAAACCGCCGGGGATACGGACCACGATGCCCCGCCTCCTGATTACGTGCGTTCCGGGAAAAGTACGGGGAAAGTCCCCAATATTCTTGAGAGCATTCGAGTGAGTTGGGATTATCGTGAAAGCGAGGCGAAACGCCCCAACGGCAAACCCGAAAACGTGTGGTGGAGCCCCACCGTGCACCTGCCTGCCGCAGAACCACACCACATGCCAGACGAAAAACATCTACTCACCCTGCACTATGCAACAACGAGTTGCGAAGAACTGGCGCGCCTCTGCCCTTCCTCCACAGTGCCCGTGGCGGTAGGGCTGTTGGAACGATGGGTCTTTCTCGACGAAGAAGACGGGCACCACTATATGCATGATATGGTCCAGACTCTCAGGAATCATCCGGGGCAGTGGAACTTCATCACTTCGCAGGCGCTCGCTGTGCTGGCCACTTCAAAGCATCATATAGACCGTGCGGGAGCCGCCGAGCTGTTGGCGGAGAACCTTGGTGGTCGGCTCTCCTACGAAGACGCCACTACAGGGTTCTCGCAGGCTGCCCCGGCGCTGATGTTCACCCGGTGGGCGCATACCTTTGAAGATATGGCGGCCATAGACCCGCGCATCACCCTGCGTTTCTTAGGGGGTCTGCTGCCGCATTGTGAGCGCACCCAGCACGGGATGGGGAAGCTTCTGGGCGTATATGCACAGGAATACGTGCGTGCTCACGGCGCGAAGCGTAGCGTGAATGATTCCCCGCAGCTAAGCCCCGAGATGACCGCGTGGTTAGGCGGTTTTAAAGGGTCCTCGCAGGCGGCAAAACACGCACGGGCTATCCTCAAAACCCTCACCTAAATACACTTCCTCAGCCTGGGAAAGAAAACAGCTAGTTCTCCGGCGGTTTCTGGGTTTTGGAGGACCCCGAAGAGTCATTGCCCCGCAGAGGACTGTGCGTTTCTTTCGTCGGTTTCACAGCCGGAATCATACCGGTCGTGAGCTTCACCGTCGCGTTGCGGTGCGCCTTCAACGCATCAATCTGGGCACGTTTAGAAACGCCGGACTCATTCTCAGCCGTCTGTGACCTAAAAGCCCGCTTAATGGCTGCAGCCCACAGCGGGAACAGCAGAACCGTGAGGGCACCACCTGCCACCAGAAGCGATGCGGTAGAGCTCTCCAGCAGTCCCGAGCTCGTGGCGATACTCGTGACCGCCACAATAATAGGCAGACCCGCCGCTGAATACAGCGCCAACTCAACCTTCTCGCTCATTGACTGCAGTCCCGAACCCGTGTTCGTGAACCGCTCCGCAATAAACACCGGCACCCCGCGCACCAGCAGAATACCGATAACCACCATCGCCAGCAGCAGAGGCGAAGACGCCACCACAGAGGGGTTAATCCCCATACCGCTGACCACGAAAAACAGCGGAATCATGAACGTAAACCCGACCGTCTCTAACCGTGCCGTGATCATGTGAAGTGCGCCCACCGGGGTGAGCGAACGCATAATAATACCTGCAGCGAAGGCGCCGAGCACCGCATCCAGCCCGAAAAGCGCCGTAAACATGATGAGGGTAGCCAGCAGAAACATAGCAAGACGCAGCACGAGCTGACTGGTTGTGTTAGTTTCTACCGCCATAATCTGGCGCAGGCCGGGCACTTTCTGCAGAAGACGATGCGGAATAATCGCCGTCACCACAGCAATCGCCATGAACCCCAGCAGAATCAGAATCGCCAAACCCGGCGAGTACGAGGAGAGCAGCAGCGACATCGCAAAAATCGGGAAAAGCTCGCCAACGGCACCATGCACCAGCACCGCATTACCCACCCGAGTACCCGCTGCACCATGGGATTTGAGCATGGGCAGCAGCGTGCCCAGAGCCGTGGAACTCAGCGCAATACCCACCGCAATATAGGTGTTAAAACCCTTGGCGAAACCGGTGATGAGCGCCGCCCCCAGCACGCCCAGTGCAAAGCAAACGAACCAGGTTGCGATCGCGCTTTTACCCTGGCGGTTACGCAGCGAATCGACGTTAATCTCAAACCCGGCAATCAGAAAGAGCATGCCTAAACCCAGCTCTTTCAGCAGCGGAATGCCGCCGTCGCTGCCGGATGCCAGCCCCAGCGCGTTCGGGCCAATGAGCACACCGCAGATCAGCAGGAACACCACATCAGGGATGCGCTTGCCCGTTAGCCGCGACATGATGGGCGAAAGCAGCGCCGCTAAGGTCACCCAAAAAATCGAGACATACTGCGCGGTACCCTCAACCCCGGACGCCTCGTGCGGACCCGCAGCAAGAATATGCGTGTGCGCGGCGGCGAGGGGCTGGGCAAGCTGAGAAACATCCAGAACGTTCATAGTGAAGAAAGCATACCTTAGATACTTCGGGTTATTCACATAGGAGGCGGCTTCAAGGAGGTCGGGCGTAAGTACAGCGGGCGAGGAAATCTACTCCAGCTGCCTAAGGTATCACATGACGTTCCGAAGTTAGCGGATAATCCGCACACAACAATCCGGTATCTTGCACCCACCCTGCACATCTGCGCCCTGAGCTGGGGCAAAACATTTTGACATCACGTGATGCGGCATACCCTCAACACGAACCATCACAGCATCAGGCGCCGCTAGAAACCGCCCGCAGAACACGGTACCGTAGAATGCACCACCACAGGCACGAGCGAGCAGGAGATGCATGCTACCGGAAACCAACACCCGGCGAGATACCGGGTTAGACAGCGCTCGCGCTTTTGCGCTTCTGCTCATGCTCATTCCTGTGAGCGTAAGTCTTAATCTGGTGCCCGGCAAACATATGAGCTGGCTTTCACAGGTGCTTCCACAGGCGTTGAACTTGTTTACCGTAATTCTGGGAGCGGCTGCATATTTATACTCTCGCAAGGTGGCTTTTCCGCAGTTTTTTGCGAGCAGCATCGTGCGTTTTCTGGCGTTCTGCGTGCTCGGCTGGATTCTCGCCCAACTTCCACACAGCACCTTTGCGGATCAGGCTTTTTCCGGGTGGAAAGACTTCCCCATCCGTTTCGATATGCTTCTGCCCCTAGCTGTGCTGACCCTGCTGAGCATCGGGCTGGTGTACATGCCGTTTTGGGTGCAGCTTGCCGTGACCGTGCTCGCCAGCCCCGCCGTGCCGTTCACTTACGAGCGGCTGAGCGTGGGCGGGTGGACTGCCGACGACTGGCTGCATCGCACAATCCCAGCAATCGTGAACGAGAGCGCGGGAACCATGTTTCAGGATGGATTCAAACTCATTTGGCTTATGGGCTTGGGCATGGTGCTGTGGCGAGGATACGAAAAACTCGGCGCACGCCTGGGCACACCGGTGGCGCTGGGTTCTCTTGCCGTGAGCATCTACCTGTGGGTGTATCCGCATGCCCAACTGGGACCGCTCACGTGGCCGATCATACTCACCATCGTGGGAGTGGCGGGAACCATCTGCACCTGGGGCGAATTTGCGCGGCTCAGCGCCGGAAAAGGCGTGCTGGAACCGTTCGCGCGGCTGGGCCGAATGTCGCTGAGCGCATCCATTGTGATGCTGGGGCTGGCATTCTACGGCGGCGGGCGGCTCGTGACGATGGTCGCCGGTGAAGGTTATCGCGCCCCGCAGCAGGGGAGCGTCTATAGTTATGCGCTCTGGTTCGGGTTCTTGCTTGTATGGTGGGTGCTGGCGATGATGCTGTGCACTCTGTGGGAGAAAATTCAGCAGCGCGGCCCCCTCGAAATGGCGCTCGCCCTCATGAGTGGGCGGGGTTAGCCCGGCGAAGTGACGAATATGCTAGCACGCACGGTTTCTCTTCGATACTCTGGTGCCTACTGAAGAACACGTGAGAGAGGAATAAGTCCGTGACGTACTTTGCGTACAGGGTGGTGGGGAAGACTGAATATAACGGATTCGATGTCCCCCAGACTCCGCAGTCTTTCGCCGACGATACCGAGCAGCGCCTCACTGATCCCGACTTTTTGGAGGGTGACAAACGCTTCGCCCTGGTGGTGTGGGCTCTGCCTGAAGGCGTGAACCATGTTGATGACGTTCCCCAGGATTCGGTGGCGCACGGCAACTATATACAGTGTGCCGGTTCCACGCGTGCGATGACGGTGGAAATTAGGGTGACTGCCGAAGATGGTTCGTACGAACAGTACACGGTGGCCCGCAAACCTGTGACCGACCCCGATGCGTGGACAGCCATCACATGGGTTGGTAACCGTATGCCCGTTCAGGTGCACCCTGAAGAGGTTTTCACGGGTGAGCAGGCGGCGTCTATCTTCCGCGCCTACATTGAGGACGGCGTGATTCCGCCGCGCGAACTGCTGCGTACATTGGATATTTAGACTTTCGACTCGGCCCAGTGGGTGATCCGAGCAGAAGGTATATACAGCAAACCCCCTGAAGATTACTCTCAGGGGGTTTAGGGTTGGTCGGGATGACAGGATTTGAACCTGCGACCTCGTCGTCCCGAACGACGCGCGCTACCAAGCTGCGCCACATCCCGGTGTTAACCTGTCGGACAACCCGCAGGCAACTCATCAATAATAGCCGAAGAACCCGGGGAAAGCAACACGAATAAGCCCTCTCAAAAACCTGTAAACCCTGAGTTTCCAGGGGAGTAAGCACGGTGTCTTGTGCGTGTGCTTCCACATCCTGCGTGACACAGCATAGACGTGGAAGCACACGCAACACCGGAGAGAAACGCTTAACGTTTCCCGCAGCGGCTGTACAAGATTACTCGCCTAAATTTTGGCGAAGCGGAACACAAATGCGGCAGTCGCTTCACGAGTAACAGGCTCATGCGGGCGGAAAGTGCCGTCGGGCCAGCCGGTTGTGATCTTCTGAGCCTTAAACCACGCGATTTCGCGGTAGAACGGGTTCGCCGAGGTCACATCCGTAAAGGGATCCTGAGCCGGTGCCGCATCGTCGTTCATATTAGCGGCACGGTAGAAGAACGCCGCCAGAGCCTCACGAGTAACGGAATCGTGCGGGCGGAAGGTGCCATCCGACCAGCCGGTCGTGATGTGCTGCTGGTGCATCCACACGATCTCCTTGTAGAAGGGATCGCTCGGAGCAACGTCGGTGAACGGCGACTGCTTGGGCAGAACAACATCGGGTGAGCCAGCCATACGGTAGAAGTATGCGGCAATTGCGGCGCGCTCAATATTCTGGGACGGGCGGAAAGTGCCATCGGGCCAACCCATCGAAATACCGGTCTCTCCCAGCCAGGTGATCTCCTGATAGAACATATGGGTCTGGGGAACATCCTTGAAGACCACCGCCGCTGGCTTTTCGCTCGGCGCGGGTGCGGGAGCCTCCGGAGACGGGCCGTCACTCGGAGCCGGTGCGACTACAGGTGCCGCAGGGGTCGGGTCTACCGAGAGCCCGGGGTTCGTAGCAGCTGCCGGTGCGCTGGGGGCTGCGGATGCGCTCGGCGCAGGATCCGCCGCCTTCGCAGTTTCCGCAAAAGCAGGCTGAGCGGCAAAGGTCAGACCAAGAGCAAGAGTGAGTGCAGAAGCGGTGCCCTGAGCCAGAAACTTCCTCGCATCATTGCGTGACATATTTTCCTCCATGAGGTTATAAGGGTTTAAGTGAATGAGTATCTGCACGCTCTACGAAGCGGCAAGACACCTTTATCATCCACAAAAAACTTTGCCGTGTCTACTCAGGCGGTTACAGCTAAGAACTATGACGTTTAGGGCTCTCATGCACGTATCACAATAGGTAAACGTGCACATAAGAGTTTATGTGCTGGGGGAGCTTGAATCCTGCCGCGCATCCTCCCACGAGGTGTACATTGCGGCAAACTCGCCACCGGCGGCAATCAGCTCCTGCGGTGAACCATCCTCAACAATAGACCCCGCAGAAACAACCAGCACCCGGTCCGCACTCAGCACGGTCGAAAGACGATGCGCAATCACCACGGCGGTACGCCCCGCCAACAGGGCATTCAGCGCACGCTGCACCGCACGCTCGCTGGGAATATCCAAGGATGCGGTAGCCTCATCCAAAATCAGTACCCGCGGATTTGCCAAGAAAACGCGGGCAAAAGACACAAGCTGCCGCTGCCCGGTTGATAGGTTCACACCGCCGCGCCCGAGCATTGTGCCGTACCCCTGCGGGAGGGTCTGAATAAACTCATCCGCGCCGACAGCCTGCGCCGCCCGGCGCACCTGGTCGTCGGTCGCCTGCGGGTTGCCCAAACGAATATTCTCGGCAATCGAGGTTGAGAACAGAAAGACTTCCTGGGTGAGCATAACGACGTTTCGGCGCAGCTCCTGATCGGTCAGGGAACGCACATCCACGCCATCGAGAAGCACCCTGCCGGTATCAACGTCATAGAAACGGGCAAATAATTTGGCAATCGTAGACTTCCCGGCACCGGTTTCACCCACAAGCGCCACCGTCTGCCCCGGTGCAATCCTCAGCGACGTAGGCATGAGCGCGTGCTGACCCGCAGTGTAACCGAATGCGGCATCCTCAAGAACGATCTCACCCAGCGGGGCTGCCTCTACCGAACTCTCGGTGCCCACCGGCGTGGCGGGGGACTGCGGCAGGCTTACCGGATGCTGCGGGTCTTGAATCTGCGGTTTCTCGGCTAAGAACCCGGAAACCTTCTCCAACGCCGAAAACGCCGACTGGAGTACGTTATAAAACTCGGAGAGCGTCATAATCGGCTCAAACACCCGGTTCGCATAAATAATGAGCGCAAGCAGGGTGCCCACCTGCATGGTGCCGCCGAGTACCGCATACCCACCAATCACAAGCGCCGCCGCCACAAAAATATTGCCCAGCAGAATCAGCACGGGGGAGTAGATGCCGAAGAGCTTGATGGAATCCATGACCGCAACCCGGTACCGTTCGGCGTTGCGGGCGTACGATGCGCGCGCATCCGCCTCTGCGCCGAAACCCTTGATGGCTCGAATACCGGTGTAGGTTTCAACAAAACGGCTTGTCAGCTGGGCAGATTCGTTACGCATGGCACGGAATGCGGTCTCTGAGCGGGTGCGGAACCAGCGGGTTATCAGCCAGATGGGGATCGTCATAGCCACCAGAAGCAGCCCGATGCGCCAGTCCAACAGGAAAATGGCGATTACCGAGAACGCAATCCCCAGCAGGGTTGTGGCAAGCTGACTGATACCGCTGTCTAAGAAGGTGCGGATCGTATCAATATCGCTTGTCAGCCGCGAAATTACGCGGCCCGACGTATATGACTCGTGGAACGAGACGCTCAGCGACTGCGAATGCTGGAACACGCGCGTGCGCAGGCTCAACAGCACACCCAGCGAAACCTTCACCGTATACACCACATTCACCCAGGTCAGGGTGCCGTTAGCGAGCACGGTCGCCCCAAAAAGCACTACGAAGAATATAAGCGGGGCGCTGTCGCCGCGGGTGAGCGGTTCAATCGCGGTATCGAGCACGCGCGCAATCAGCCAGGGCTGCACGGCGGATGCGATCGCCCCGAGTATTACCGCCGCTACCGAAATCGCCAGGGACAGCCGATGCGGGCGCAAAATCTCGCGCAGTAGACGATACGAACGTTCCCGAGCCTGCCGCCGTTCTTCGGGGGTCAGGTTCGTGCGTTCGTCAGAATTCGGCACGAGACGCGTGGGCATTAATCCTCGTCCTGCAAACTCATCAGGCGGCGGTACTGTGGCAGCTTCATAAGCTCGGTGTGGGTGCCTTGGGCGGTAATACGGCCATCCTCCAGCAGCAGCACCCGGTCGGCAAGCGCCACCGTTGAAGGACGATGTGCAGTCAGCAAGGTGGTAGCCCCGCCCAGTCCTTCGTGCCCGGTGCGCAGCGCCTCAATAATCTTCTCTTCCGTATGAACGTCCAGCGCCGAGAACGGATCATCAAGCAGCAGCACGCTCGGGCGAACCGCCAGGGCACGCGCCAAAGAAAGCCGCTGCCGCTGACCGCCCGAGAGGCTCAGCCCCTCTTCGCCAATAATGGTATTGACCCCTTCGGGAAGGTCGTCCACGAAATCGCAGGCTGCGATCGTGAGGGCGGCGCGCACACGCTGATCCGCCTCCTCAGAAGAGCTAAGATCGTGCACCCCTAACAGGATATTCTCACGCACCGACCCCGAGAACAGCACGGCTTCCTCAAAAACAGAGGCCATTTGCGCGCGTACCTCGGGCAGCGGCATATCGGCGGCATCGCGACCGCCCAGCAGAATCTTTCCTGACGAGGGCTCATAGAACCGCGGAATCAGGTTGAGAATTGTCGATTTTCCGCTGCCGGTAGCCCCCACGAGCGCCAAAATCTCGCCTGCAAAAGCCTTAAACGTAATATCGTGAAGTACCGACGGAGTTTTGGAGGTTGCAGCCTTCTGCTGCGCACGCGCAAACTCGCGTTCCTGCTCTGTAGGCTCGGGGCTTGGCTCCTGCATATCAGCCTGTAACTCCGGGAACGCCGCAGGATCGGGGTCTGCCTCCTGCGCGGAACCGGCACTGTCCTGGTGATCCTGCGAGTCTTTGGCGAAACCTAGAATCTTCGCCAGAAAACCGCCCAAACCGCTCTGCTCGGCGTGATCCGTTGAAGCCTCATCCTGCCCGGAATGCTCCTCAGAAACATCAGCCGTGCGCGCTTGATTCTCAGCGGAATCTTCGTGCGCGCGTGCCTCCGCATCAGAATCGGTGGCATCTACGGCGCTCGCCTGCTCGGCATAGCTAAAGCTCACCGCCTCACACGCCACAGAAATTGCGCCACCCGAAGGATAGGCCACGGTCTCCTCCTCAACTAGTCGTACCTGTTCATCGCCGGGGTCCGCCATCACCTCAACGTGACGCTCAAACGCCACCCGGTAATTCAAATACGATGCCATCAGTGCGGTCGAACGGAGCACATGCCCCAACACCACCGTCAGCACCGCAAAATAGGCAGTCATCGCACCCAAAGAAAGACTACCCGATGCCACCTGCGGCGCGCCCACCAGTAGGGCGAGCATCGTCACCGCCCCCACAATCACGCGCTGATAAAATCCCACGCGCGCCACCAACATGGCACGGCGATGCTCCACCTCATTCAAATGTTCGGCATCGCGGGTGTACTCGGTAATCTGCTCGGGGGAGCGACCCAGCGCTTTCACCACCCGAATACCGCGCACAGACTCCTCAATGCGGGTCGAAAGATCGCTGGTGAGCCGCTGAATCTCGCGGGTATAAGCCTCATATTTGCGCACATAGCTGATGAATGACAGCACCAGCACCGGAATGGCCACTACAAAAATAACCGCAAGCGGGGCGGATGCGGTCACCATAAAATACCCGCCCGTTACGAACATGACCACAACCGAGGTCATCTGCACCAGCGCAAACGAAAGCCACCGGCGAATCGTGCTCAAATCGCTCATGGAACGGGTGAGCAGCTGCCCGGAAGACCACCGGTCAAGAACGCTCAGCGGCGCCCGCAAAATCCGGTCAAAAAAGTTCATGCGCATGCGGATTTCAAGCGTGGAGGTAGGATCCACGATCAGCCACCGCCGCCAATACGCCAACGATGCGTTCCCCACACCAATCAAAAGTACTAGTCCGCCGCCAATCCAGACGCCCGCCTCGGTTGTATTCTGCACAAGCTCATCGACAATGAACCGAAGCATCTGCGGAATAGAAATTTCGAGAATCGCCGCGCCAATAGCGACCAGCATGCCGATAGCCCAGCGCCACCGAATCGGGGCAATATACGGCAGGAATTTGAGGGGCGCGCGCTCGCCCGCATCGTAATTCACGGGCGCGGGAATAGGCTCCGGGGCGGTTTCCAGGAAGGGATTGCGTCGTCGAGAAGTGCCAAGGGCGTGTGTGCGGGTCGTGCTCGATTCCTCCTGCTTAGATGCGGTTCAACGTTTCTGCATGACGTGAGCGTTAGTGCTCTTAATTATAGAGGGGCACTCCGGATGCACCCGCTGCGGTTCTGCGCTGAGCGTCCCGTTCTTATCGGTGAGCTTAACGTTTCCCCTTCCCTAACCCGCGCTTTTATCTGCTTACGAGAGGCTCACGGCCATAGCCTAGGCGTAATAGGTGTTCAGATGCGCCAGGTAATCGTCCGCGCTGTCTGCCACCTGCTGGGCGGCGGCTTCATCGTAGCTCTCATAGGTGTCGATGGTGTGGAACGCGAAGAGAGGCTGATAATCGGCGCTGATATAGTTGGCCGTCAGCTCGAAAGGGCGCAGGGTTTCGGCGACGGTATACCCGACGGAACCTTCCGCACTGTACTCTGGGGCGGGAGCGCCCAGCGAGACGGCAATGCCGAGTTTCTTATTCTCGAATGCCTTACCCTTTGAGCCATAGGCCCACCCGTATGTCAGCACCTCGTCGCACCACTGTTTCAGAAGCGGTGGGCAGTTAAACCAGTACACCGGGAACTGAAGCACAATGTTCTGGTGCTCTTCCACGAGAGCCTGCTCGCGCTCTACATCAATCACGCCGTCGGGGTACTCGCTGTACAGCTCATGCACGGTAAACCGATCTGGATGCTGGCGCAGCATGTGAACCCAGGTTTTGCTGACCATAGAATCATGGATACTAGGATGCGTGACAATCACAAGGGTTTTCATGGTATTCCTTTCCGTTCGACTTGAGAAAATACCATGGTATCTATGCCGTTTGGCTCTGACAATACCTCAGAGGACCCTTTCGGCTAACGGCTATAAAGCGATGTCTCGCAAGGAGGTGCGCTGCTGACCGTGCGCATCAAAATTCTTCGGATCCAGCCATTGCAGCAACCGGTGTTTACGCTGCTCCCACTCAGTATCTAGCATTGAATACCACGCCGTATCGCGGTTGCGGCCTTTATATACGACGGCTTGGCGGAACGTTCCCTCATAGGTGAAGCCCAGACGCTCGGCTGCGCGGCGTGAAGGCTCATTCAGCGCATCGCATTTCCACTCGTAGCGGCGATAGCGCAGCGTCTCAAACACGTATTGCGCCAGAAGGTACTGCACCTCCGTGGCGGCGCGAGTGCGTTTTAGACGTTCGCCATACGTCACGCTGCCCACCTCAATAACACGGTGGGCGGGGTTGATGCGCATGAGCGCTAAAGTGCCAACCGCACGCCCATCCTGATCTATCACAGCCAGATAGTAAGGATCCGTGGATTCCTCCATGCGCTTGAGGAGGGTCTCTAACTCTGCTCGGTCAGCAACAGGGTTCAAGGATAAATAGGTAAAACTCTGTTCGGGAGCTTCAGGGCCGTAGACCTCGTACAGGTCGTTGCCGTGGCGTTCTGCATCAAGTTTTTCGAGGCGGCAGTAGCGCCCTTGTAGAGAGTCAATGCTGGGAGTATCGCCCGCGCGGTAGTCGGGCAGGGCATCGCCGATAGGTTGCTGGTAGTCGTTATATCGCATGGGCCTTTCCAATGCATTGCAGTAGTAGGGAAGAGTGCCTTCCGGTATTTACTCTACACGCGAGCAGGTAGCATTTGACCGAGCAGGTAAGAAAATACTACCTGCTTGGCCAAAAACCACCTGCTCGCGGAATATAAAGGGGAAGAAAACCTACCCGTCCTTTGCCGTGAGGGTGACGAGCACCGCCTCCGGGGGACAGAAGAGGCGCACCGGCGCGAACCGTGAGGTCCCCAGCCCCGCCGAAACCTGCACCGGAACATTGCCCTGATAGCTCACACCCTTCGCACGCGAAGGCGGCAAATCGCAGTTACTCACGAGAGCCCGACCGCCCGGCAGACATACCTGCCCGCCGTGCGTGTGACCGGCAAGAATAAGTTCGGCACCATCCTGCACAAATCTGTGCAGAGTGCGCATATACGGTGCATGGGCAACGCCCACACGAATACTCGGCACGTCCGAAGGCTCAAACGCTTGCGGTGAGAACCCTGGATGCGCATCGTAACGCAGATGCGGATCATCCACCCCCGAAAATTCCAGGCGCAGCCTGCTCAGCGTGATGCCGTCGTACCGGTTAATAAGCCCCGTCCATCCTCGCGACTCAAAAGCGTTATGCATACGCTCAATCGGAAGCGGCATACGCGACCCTTCCTCAATCTCCTGAGGCGTGCGCGCCTGCCACAGATACCGTGCAGGATTTTTCAGCACCGGGGCAAAATAGCAGTTCGAGCCAGGCACGAAAACCCCCGGAAAATCCAGGAGAGGGTCAAGTGCCTCCAAGAGAGGGTCAAGCCCACCCACATGCGAGAGGTTATCGCCCGTATTCACCACCAAATCCGGGTTCAATCCCGCCAGCGAATGCATGAACTCAGTCTTCGCCCGCTGCCCCGGAATCATATGCATATCCGAAATATGTAGAATCCTAAAGTTTGGCGACCCCACTGGAAGCACCGCGAGAGTTTCCTCGCGCACCTGAAAATTATTTAATTCGACGAATCGCCCATACGCCGCCGTGGCGGCTCCCAAAGCAAGCCCTGCAGCCGCAAACTTCACCATACCCTGTGTGAAGTGCGAACCACGTGCCGCTTCAGAAGCCGCCACGGATGCGCGGGCACCGGATGCGTTCTCACACATCGTGTGCCTTTCTTCAGTACACCCTTTTAGTTACCGTTGACGTTTGTTGACGTCACCGATGCCGGGGGCTCAGTAAACTTCTCGGTGTTGTACTTCGGTGCCATGGCCTGCATGAACTGCTGCCACTGGGCACCCGCATAGGTCGCACCGTCCACGTACTCCAGCACGCGACCGTTAATCGCAATACCGTTCATCGAGCGGTAACCCAAGTCGTTACTGCCCACCCACGAAGCAGTTGCCAGGCCGCGGGTGTAACCGACCATCCAGGTCTGCGAGGAGTTATCGTTCGTACCGGTCTTCGCAGCGGAAGCATCCGGCAGACCGATAGCGCGCTTAGGCGCTGAACCTCCGGAGGCAAGCACGCCCTTGAGCACGTAGCTCACACCGTTAGCAATATCCGGGCTGATCGCCTGTTCACACTTAGACTCGTAAGTCTTCATGGGCGAACCGTCACTCTTAGTAATCTTCTCAAGTGGGCGCGGCTCACAGTACTTACCTTCGCTCGCGAAAGTTGCGTATGCGCTCGCCATGGTCAGCGGGGTAGCACCGTACCTGGTACCACCAATGTTGGCACTGAGCAGACCCGGATCGTACAGCTGCTGACCCAGACCGTCGTGCAGGTGCAGCTTATTCGCCATATCGCTGATATCGCAGAGGTCGAGCTTACTGACCATCGAATACAGGTAGGAGTTAGCCGAAACGCGAATACCGTAGGCAACCGTACCCCAGCTCTGGTATCCCTGAACTGCGTTCTTGAAGGACCAGCCGTTAGCGGAGTCGCGGTAGTAGTACTTACCGCCCTCCACACAGCGGGCGTTCCACCCAAAGTTGCTTGGGTAGGATAGGGCCGTACCATCGATTTGGGCGTTCACACCTCGACCAGAGTTAATCCACTGGGACAGCACCACGGGCTTGAAGGTTGAGCCCGGCTGGAATCCGGGGGTGCCGCCATAGAGCGAATCTACGTTGAAGTTGAACTGGGTTTGCGAGTGGTCATTCGCATCCTTGGGTTTACCCCATTCGGCGTTCTGAGCCATCGCCACCACGCGACCGCTGCCAGGCTCCACACTGGTCAAAGCGGCGTTCACGTTGTTGGTGTTGGTGGAACCAGGCTGAACAGCCTCCACAGACTGTTTAGCGATCTTCTGCGCTTCGGGGTTTAGGGTACTCACAAGCTTAAAACCGCCGCGGTTGAGCAGGTTCAAACGTTCCTCGGGAGTTGCCCCGAAAGATTCGTCGAGCGCAACATAGTTCACCACGTAGTTACAGAAGAATGAGCTTTCGCCCGCAACAGAGCAGCCCTTCTCAGGCGGATGAACATTGAGCTTAATAGGCGATGCAATGGCTTCATCGTATTCTTGCTGTGAAATCTTACCGTCACGAAGCATGGTGCCAAGCACCACATCGCGGCGTTCACGCGCCAGATCGGGGTGGGTTGTTGGGTCATAGGTGTTCGGTGACTGCACCAGACCCGCGAGAAGGGCCGATTGGGCTACCGAAAGATCCTTCGCGGAAATACCCCAGTAGTATTGGGCCGCCGCCTCAACACCGTAGTTGGTGCCGCCCAAGTTCACGATGTTCAGATAGCCCTCAAGAATCTCGTCTTTAGACTTGTTCTGCTCCATCGAGATAGCGAGCTTCATCTCTTTGATCTTATCGAGATACCCTTTATTCCCGCCCAGGGTTGTGGGGTCTGCGCCGCGCTGCACATCGGAATCAACGATCAGGTTGTTCACGTACTGCTGCGTGAGTGTCGATGCACCCTGGCGCTTCTTCGGGTTCAGGAAGTTATTCGCGAACGCACGACCAATGCCGATAGCTGATACGGCGCCGTGGTTGTAGAAGTCGCGGTCTTCCACCGAGATAATGGCATTACGCATATGCGGTGACATCTGATCGAGCTTAACCTCTGTGCGGTTTTCCTCGAAGAAGGTCGCAAGCTCGGTCTTACCATCAGAGGCGTACAGGGTCGATGGGCGTGAGAAAGGACCTTCTGAAATATCTTCCGGAAGATCCTGGAACCACGCCATTGAGGCATTAGCGACCATGCCAACACCTACCGCCGGGGGTACCACGATAATTGCTACCAAGAACCCGGCAATGATACTGAACGCCACAAACTGCAAAAAGTCACTGGGGCGACGCCGTTGCGCGCGCGATTTTTTTCGTGAAGCCATTCATTCAGTTTAGCGGATACACCTGAGAACGCATCCCTCAAAAGGGTTAAACTCTAGGTTTAACTTGCCGGTTTCCCGTCTTCGCGGGCAACGCGCCGGATGCGCATCCTTGGTTGTATCGTGAAAACACCGCGTCTATGCCCCGAAAATCCGCGGTATCTCGCGGGTTATGTACTCTGTGCGGGGCTGACCGGCGTACCCGGTGCACGAGGTGACCGTTCGGCGTCACGTTCTGCCCCTTTGTTACGCCTAGAGCGTTGAACCTGCAATAGAGCGCAATAGCCTTGTTCGAGCCGGGGAACAGGACTACCCTAGAGCTATGAAGAAATGGGAATATTTGACTGTGCCGTTGATCGTGCACACCACCAAGGCAATCCTTGATAACTACGGTGAGGAAGGGTGGGAACTCGTTGCGGTTCTGCCTGGCGCACCCGCACCCAGCGGACCGAACCCCGCAGGCAACATGGTGGCACCCACCCAGGGTAACCCCATTGCCTACCTCAAACGCGAGAAAGTCGAAGGCTAAACCCTTGCACCACGCCCGGTAACCTGAATCCTCCGGTTGCCGGGTTTAGCGTCCCTTTTGCGATATGCTTCTACACAACACTACATATATGCGGCGCACGTGCCACCAACCACATCCCTGGAGAACCCCATGACTGAATCCCGTTACGAACTGAGCATTCGTGAACTCGGCTACCAACTTCCCGAAGTCGCAGCCCCTGTCGCCGCCTATGTACCCGCCGTGGTGAGCGGAAACTATGTGTATACCTCCGGGCAGCTTCCGTTCGTCAGCGGTCAGCTGCCCGCCACCGGTAAAGTCTCGGATTCGGGTGACTCAACATTCGTGACCCCTCAGGACGCCAAGAAGTACGCCGCCATTGCAGTGCTGAATGCGCTTGCCGCTGTGAAGTCCGTTATCGGCGACCTTGACCGGGTGAAGAAGGTCGTGAAAGTTGTGGGGTTCGTGGCATCTGACCCGGAATTTACCGGTCAGCCCGGCGTGATCAACGGCGCCTCTGAGCTGTTAGGTGAGATCTTTGGTGAGGCTGGTACGCATGCCCGCTCGGCGGTCGGTGTTCCGGTGCTTCCGCTGGACTCTCCCGTTGAGGTTGAAATCATCGTCGAGTACGTCTAATATTCTCAGGATCATGACTACGACACCTTCTCAGAAGCTGTACACCGGAGTAGTTCCGGTGGTTGGTGAAGAACGGAAGCCGCGCATCTTTACCGGGCGGTCTTCTGCACCTGCCGCACGTACCGAGCAGATTCAGCGTCTTTATAAAATCCCGGAGTTTATGCGCACCGCCGCCGAAACCTGGGCATCCGAGGGCGGTGAGGATGCTGGGGCATGCTCGCTCCGCCAAGCAGCGTCAGTCATCTTTGTGCGTGACGGCGAAGACGGTCTTGAAACCATTCTGACCTACCGTCCGGGGTCCTCACCCTTGGGCGTTGTCGCTTTTCCGGGCGGTACCGTGACCCCCGGCGACGACGACGCAACCCCCTGGTATGGTCCGACCCCCGACGAATGGTCTGCCAAGTTCAAATTCAAAAACGTAACCTGCGCGCGCCGCACCGTGATAGCTGCTATTCGCGAGTCCTTTGAAGAGACCGGTCTGCTTCTTGCCGGTGAGGACGGGCAGAACGTCGCCGAGAGCGGCGCGGGTGAAGAACAGATGAGTCAGCGTGAGGCAATCGCCGATCAAGACAAGAGCTTCGGGCAGTTCCTAACCTCAAGCGGGCTGAAACTGCGTACAGACCTGTTGCGCCCGGTATCGCGCTGGCAGTCGCCAGACTTCTTCCATAAACGCTACGATATCGCCTATTTCACCACGGTTGTTCCTGTGGGGCAGAACGCCAAGCTGCTGGAAGGCAAGGGTGTGTGGGGCAGTTGGGTGAATGTGCGCACGCTCATGGAGAGTAGGGATACCTCGGAACTGGGGGACCGTATCGGGCAGCCGAATACGGTGGGTAAGACCCTTGAGGAACTGGTGACTCCCGCCGTGATGTGCATGCTTGAGTCGCTCGCCGCCTCAGAAACCGGGGTATCGTGGCTGGCAAAGCGTCGTACTGTTGAGGTGAAGAAGCCCGTGCTCGTGAAGAATGACGGCGCGTGTATGCTTTCGTTTACTGAAGTTGTGCCGGTGTCATCTAAAACAGGAACGCTTGGCACAGTCGGTCCACTCAAGTCGGCCTCTGTTGCCACCTCATAAGACTTGGAAGGTCGGATTTTCCGCATTGTGTGGAGAATCCGGCCTTTGTTGTAGGCAGATAGTCACAGCGAAAGGAAAATCTCATGATTCGCAAAATTCAGTACAACGCCTACGGCGATCCCAGCGTCCTAGAAATGGTTGAGTCAGACGAGCCTACACCGGGCGAAGGTGAAGTCCGTGTGACGGTCAAAGCGGTTGGACTGAACCCCATAGATCTGAAAACTTTTGAGGGGTATAAGCCGCTTCGTGTCGCAGAGACGAGCAACCGTTTGCGTCACCCGTCCTGGTGGTTTGGCCGCGGTCCCGCACGTTTTCCGAAGGGTGTGGGGCGTGACTTCTCTGGTGTGATAGATGCCCTCGGCCCCGGTGTGAACAATGTTGCTGTGGGCGATACGGTACTGGGAACCCTGCGCAGCACTCCCGGCTCCGGCGTGACGAAAGGCTCACTGGCTGAGAAACTGGTGACTTCTGCCCAGAATATTGTTGCGAAACCTGAGAACCTGAACTTTGAGGTTGCCGCAGCCTTGGGTGTCGCCGGGGAGAGCGCATGCGGGGCGTTCCGTGCAATCGATCTGAAACCCGAGGACGTGCTGGTTATCAGTGCCGCATCCGGCGGTGTGGGAGCCGTGGCGGTTCAGCTTGCGGTGCATCGGGGAGCAACAGTTATCGGTATCGCATCGGAGAAAAACGCGGAGTTTGTGCGCTCTCTAGGGGCTATTCCGGTTGCATACGGTGACGGTTTGAAAGAACGTATTCTCAAGGCAGCACCGACCCCAGTTACGAAAATGCTTGACTGCTACGGTGGTGACTACATTCCGTTAGGGGCAGAGCTCGGACTGAAAGGGTCCGCGATGGGCACGCTGATTCCTACACCGAAGGCGATGATAAAAGGCGCGCAGTTTACGGGGGCGCGGCATGCGCAACCCGGTGACCTGAAAGAAGTCGCCGATCTGGTGGCATCGGGAGATATTGACGTGACCTTAGCGCATGTGTACCCGTTCAAGCTTGAATCCATCCGTGACGGCTATAAGGAACTGGGCACGGGGCATGTGCGCGGTAAACTTGTGGTCACTATTCCCTAACAAAAGTCGAAAACTATGAAAATTTTAGTATCTGGTGCTACCGGAAACGTGGGTCATTTGGTCGTGGAACAGGCGCTTGCGCGTGGTCATGAGGTAGTTGCACTTGCCCGAAACCCGCAGAACCTTCAGCTTGAACACCCGAACCTAACTACAGGCGCTGTAGATATTCTTGATGCTCAGGTCCTCAAACCCTGGCTTCAAGGCGTAGATGCGGTCATTAGTACCGTGGGGATTGGCACCTCGAAAACGCCGACAACCCTTTACTCTGCCGGGACAAAGAATCTTCTGGACGCTATGCAGGAGCACGGGGTATCACGTTTGGTTGTGATCTCTTCGGAGGTCGCCGAACATTGGGCTCATCAAGGGCTCTTCAAGCTATGGGTGGTATTGCCGCTGCTACAACACTTTTTGGGTGCAACCTACGATGATATGCGGCGTATGGATGTGGTGTTGTGGGAAAGTACCGCGCAGTGGACGGCGGTGCGTGCCCCTCGCATTCAGCCGATGAAAGCTAAAGGTTCCTATCGATTAGATGCCCACAAGCCGCTTCGACGCGGCTGGATGATTACCCCGGCGGATATGGCTACTGCGTTGCTCGATATTGCCGAACGTGAGGACCTGAACCGGCAGCACGTCTATGTTGCTAATTAAGAGATACCTCGCGAAGAACCGTCTGGGCACGCATGAAGTCCTAAGAACCTTTGCCTTCGTAGGATGTTCCGCACTCGCTTTACAAGGCGACCAGTCTCACCGGATTGCGCTTCGCTTCATCCTATGAGACAGCCTTAGGCGCTCGCTGCGGACACCCTACCGAGGCACGGAGGTTCGTGCTTGATGAGGACGCATCGTAAGCGATTCAGGGTGGATCGCCTCCAGGCGAGACGGGTTCCCTGTCAAGCGAATGATGCGTACCTCACCAAACTAATACACCGGGGGGTGAGTCCTGCGCGTGCAGCCCGTTTCTGCTAAAGAAAACTATGGTGCAAAGGCAGAGCACGCAAAAACCGCATCCGAAATCGTTGAATAACACGATGTATCGGATGCGGTTTTCTGTAAAGACTTTGTGCGCTGTCAGAGAGCTTAGCGCGAGCGTTGGCGCAGTCGCGGCAAATCGAGAATCACGACTGCGCGAGCCTCTAGGCGAATCCAACCGCGGGAAACGAACTCTGCCAGTGCCTTATTAACGGTCTCGCGGGATGCACCGACAAGCTGTGCCAGCTCTTCCTGGGTGAGTTCGTGGGCAACGAGGATGCCGTCGGTTGCGGGGCGCCCGAAGCGGTCTGCAAGGTCGAGGAGAGCCTTGGCGAGGCGACCGGGGACGTCGGAGAAGACGAGGTCTGCCAGCGCTTCGTTGGAATGGCGCAGGCGGCGTGCTAGGGTCTTGATAACCTGGTCGGAGATGCTGGGGTCCTGTCGCTGTGCACGTTTGAAGGATTCGTGCTTAATAGCGGCCAGGCGTGTTTCGGAGACCGCTACGGCGTTGGTGGAGCGGGGGGAGGGGTCGAAGAGCGCCATCTCGCCGAAGACGTCACCGGGTCCCATGAGTGCAACCATGTTTTCGCGCCCATCTGCGGCGGTGCGCCCGAGCTTGACCTTGCCGGAGAGCACAGCAAAGAGCTGGTCGCCCTGATCGCCCTCGTAGAAGAGCACGGCGTTGCGGGACAAATCAATTTCTTGGATATCGTCTGTAAGCAGCTTGAACGCGGCGTCATCGAGAGTCGCGAAAAGCGGGGAACGACGAAGGATATCGAGATCCATAGTTACTCCTTGAGTGGGATAGCGGGCGATTCTTTCGCTCGAAAATCTGTGCGTCACACGGTCGCATCTGCGAGACGGATACGATGTGAACCGCATCGCTGGTGTGTGACATATTCAACTAATACTAATACTGAGCGTACCTCATATTTTTTATTTCCGCATCTAAAAAACAACATCCAGGAGGAAAAGTTTTCTGCGCTTACGGGGAAAACTTAAGAAATTCACAGCTTCGCACTCTAGCATCAGCATGTACAGTGTGAGAGGGCGTTGAGCAGCGCACGAACTCTTCGACTTCTCTCATGCTCAGGCGTGCCTTCCGGACGCGCCGTGCGGATTCACCGCATTTTATGTATTCACCAAGGAGGACGCTCATGTCAGCAACTTTTAGCCCCCTTGACATTATTATTCCTGTCATTCTCGTGCTTTATTTCATCGCCGGTCTGCGCAGTGGCTTCTTCACCACGCTAGGCACCTTTATTGGTCTTGCTCTAGGCGTATGCGCCGCCGCGTGGCTCATCCCGCTTGCCGTTGCGGCTGTGGGATCTAAATGGGGGCTGATTACCGCTATCGGTATCCTGATTCTCTGCCTAACGCTGGGGCAGTGGTTGGGACTCATTGGAGGCCGCAGCCTGCGCCGCGTCACAGATATAACCCCGCTTAAAGGCGTGGAACGTTTCTTTGGCGGCGTGCTCAATGTTGCCGCCTGCGCGCTTGTGCTCGTGGTTTTGACGCTCACGATGCGCACCGTACCCCTGCCGCAGTTCAACGCCGCGTTGAACAACTCAAAGACCCTCTCATGGATGGTCGAGAACACCCCGGATGGTCTGCGCAACGGTATCGAAAATATTCGTAATGATGTGCTCGCATCCGGCACTATTCCCGAGGTGCGCCAGCTGATTGCCCCAGAAACTAGCGCACCAACCCAGGGCGTAGAGACGGAGGCGCTCAATAACGCATCTGCCTCTGTTGTGCAGATTCTTGGCGCCGCCGAACAGTGCGGATACACTTCAACCGGTTCCGGGTTCGTGGTGGATCATGGGCTTATCGCAACGAACGCACACGTGCTTTCGGGCGTGAACTCGCCTATGGTGAGGGATCAGCGCGGGCGCACCTGGCAGGGCGAGGTGGTCTATATGGATACCGCCCAGGATCTTGCCTTTATCCGCGTGCCCGGGATGAACCTGGATCCGCTGCCGATCGGCAGGAACGCTAATCCTGGCGAGACCGTAACCTTCATGGGTTACCCCCAGGGTGGACCGTTCAAGGCGCTCCCTGCGACCGTGCAGGGTGTGGGCAATACCCAGACCATTGACGTAGAGACCGGTAAGCCTAACCCGATGCGCCAGGTCTACCAGCTTGCCGCAGATGTGCAGCACGGTAACTCCGGCGGTCCTGTTCTTGACGAGAACGGTAACGTTGTGGGTGTGGTCTTCGGTAAAGCTCCTGACGGTGAAAGCAGCACGGGGCAGACCGGTTATGCGATAACCGCATCTACTCTGAAGCAGGCGCTTGAGGCTGGCGGCAGCAACACCGCTTCCGTGGCGACCGGAACCTGCAAGAACTAATTGCTGTAACACGATAAACGCATGATGTTATCGCTGGGTAACCGTGCGATGACAACCAAGATATAAGGTGCCTCACGTATCCTTACCATTGGATGCGTGAGGCACCTTTGTGTGCCCGCCTCACCGCTCGACGCTGAGGCTCTACGACGAACCTTTTCGGTTCTACTCCGACTCTAGATGCTGTGCCAATACGTCACCTGTTTGTGGGTGTCTGATCCTCCGCCCACTGAGCGACCGTGGGCCCAAGTAACTCTGCATTCTTGGGGGCAAGCAGAACACCCTCAGCGAGCGCATCTAAGACAGGATCTACAACGCTGACTTCTCGACGATCACCTATGGCGTGCAGGTAGGTTTGGGTCAGTTCTGGAAGCCAGATTTGCTCGGGTCCAGCGATCTGCCGGTTGCGCGGGCTTTCGGTCGCAGTTTGAACGAGTACCTTTGCCACAGTCTCCACAGCGATGGGTTGAATCAGCCAGTTTTGAACCTTCACGTTGGTCTCGGTCTGTGTGACGGCTGCAGGGTTAAGAGCAAACTCCATCCACTGCGCAGAACGGACGATGGAGTGCGGAAGGGAACTGTCCTCTAAAACCTTCTCCTGCGCTCGCTTGGCGAGATAGTAGTCAAAATCGTCAAATGCGGGGTGGTCAATATTGCAGATGGAAAGGTGAACCAGATGCTGTACCCCAGCATGCTGGCAGGCTTTCTCCAGGGTTTTGGTAACGTCTGAAAAAGTATCAACCAGGCTGGCCGCGGGGTCTGCAGGAAAAGCATTGGACGTGTCAATGACCACCTGGGTGCCGTTCAGAGCCTCAGCTAGTCCTTCTCCGGTATGCAGATCGATGCCTGTGGCACGAGAGAGAGCAATGACCTCGTGACCTGCTTGCTGGGCGGCGTGAGCGGTGGCGCGACCAGCTGTTCCGGTGGCACCTACAAGAGCGATCTTCATGTGTCCTCCTTAAGAAGTCTTTCAGGGGTGGGTACACCTTCCCGCTGTGGAATCGAAAAATGCGGGTTGGTTAATCGTAGCTACCCCTAGAACAGAACGTAACCCATCTGGGTGCTTCAATTAACGCAGAAATCTACTCCGACTCTAGATGCTGCGCCAAGAAATCTACCGCCATCACGTACCCGTAGGCGCCTGCCCCGGCGATCACCGCTGTTGCCTGCGGGGACACATACGAATGATGCCTAAACTCCTCGCGTCGGTGCACATTCGAGAGGTGAACCTCGACGACGGGCAGCTCGGCAGCCTCCAGCGCATCGTGAAGCGCCACCGACGTGTGCGTGTACGCCGCCGGGTTGATAATAATCGCCGCGCCACGGGTGCGTGCACGCTGAATCTCATCCACCAACACACCCTCATGATTGGACTGCATAAACTCAATATCGAAGCCGTGCAGGGCGGCGCGCTCGCGCACCATCAGTTCAATATCGTGCAGGGTTGTGTACCCGTACACCTCGGGGCGACGCTGCCCCAGCAGATTCAGATTAGGGCCGTTCAGAACAAAAATCGTTGCAGACATACCCCTAGTGTGGCATATTTACCCGCTCAAAAGCGGCAGAAACTGTGCGGTAACGGCGAACTTCGGTACCCCTAGCTGGGAAAAGCAGACAAAAAACGGTAGGCTCGCGCTATGAGCGCATCCGCACCGAAAAGCACCACCGACACAGCCCCAGAGCTACAGCTCACCGAAGAAGAACGTGAACTGCTAAGCATCCGCACCGTGCCCGAGTTTGAGGCGGCACAAGCGGCACGCCGCCGCGCGAAAGCACTCGCCAAAGCCCCCGAAAGCCACCTTGCCACCGTGCGCCGAGCCCGCAAAATCAACCGCATCCTGGGCGAAACTTACCCCTACGCCGTGGCTGAACTCGACTTCACGAACGCCTTTGAACTGCTGATCGCCACGGTGCTCTCGGCGCAAACCACCGATGTGCGCGTCAATCAGGTAACCCCGGCGCTCTTCGCCCGCTACCCGGATGCGCCCGCCCTCGCCGCCGCCACCGAAGAAGAAGTCGAACCCTATATTCAATCCCTCGGGTTCTACCGCGCCAAAGCGAAATCTATCGTCAAACTCGCCCGCCAGCTCACCGACGACTACGACGGAGAAGTGCCCGGAACACTCGATAAACTGGTGAAACTGGCAGGAGTCGGGCGCAAAACCGCAAACGTGGTACTCGGTAACGCTTTCGGGGTACCCGGGCTGACCGTCGATACCCATTTCGGCAGGCTCGCGCGGCGCATGGGATTCACCACCGAAGACGATCCCGTCAAAGTCGAACACGACGTTGCCGAGCTTATCGAACCGCGCGAATGGACCGACTTCTCACACCGCATGGTCTACCACGGGCGGCGTATCTGCCACGCCCGCAAACCCGCCAGCGGAGTCTGCCCCATCGCCGACCTGTGCCCATCCTGGGGTGAAGGCGAGACGGACGAAACCAAAGCGCGTAAACTCATGAAATATGAAATGGCACCCGGTCGTGAACGCCTGCACCTGCGCTTCCTCACCGGTGCCACACGCCGCCAACTGCACGCCGAAGGATACCCGCTGAGTGCCTAACACCCTGAACACCGCCGCCGAACAAGCCCGCGATGCACTCGCGAACCTTGCCGCAGGAAAACTCGATTTCAAGATAGAATCCCTCATGCGGTACGCACCCACCAGTACCCTCTCCAAAGAGGCGGCAGTGCTCGTTCTCTTCGGAGTACTCGATGATGAACCGAGCGCATCCGCAGACTTTGACGGATGCCCGGACTGCGTGGGAGAGAACCTGGACGTTCTGCTTTTGGTGCGGGCGGATACTCTGCGCTCACACGCCGGGCAGCCTGCATTCCCGGGCGGCAAAATCGACCCCGAGGATTACGAACTGGCGCGCCAGCAGGGAGTTCCGGTAGGGCGCATCGCCGCCCTGCGCGAGGCCGTGGAAGAGACCGGGCTTGACCCTGCGGGTGTTGAAATTCTGGGGGAGCTGCCGACCCTGCCGCTTGCCGTGAGCGATTTCAGGGTGACCCCGGTGCTGGGGTGGTGGGCTTCACCCACGCGGGTTGGCGTGGTCGATACGAACGAGTCTGCCCTGATTGCGCGGGTGCCTGTGCGAGATTTGCTCAACCCCGCCAACCGGCATACGGCATATGTGAAGCGCGGGCGCATAACCCATAAAACCCCGGCGTTTGAGGTCGTGCACTCTGGCGGTGATGCGCGGGTCGAGTTCACCGTGTGGGGATTCACTGCGATCGTGCTCGATAAGATTTTTGATGCGCTCACCTGGACAGTACCGTGGGATGCTTCGGTACTTAAACCTGCGCCCGTATCTGGGTAAGCAGCCGTTGGCGGGTGTCTAAAGGCTCGCGGGAGGGAAGAGAAACGAGCGTAGGCGGCGTGGACCTATTTACCTTCGGCATAGTTGGTTGTGACCGTCACTGAGACCGGGAATTCCACCGGCACCGTCCCGAAAAGCAGGCGCGCCGCCTCTGCAGCAGACTCCCGCAGAATCCTCTCGACACGCTCCGCCTCAAGCTTGGGGCCGCACAGCAGCAGCTCATCGTGCAGAAAATAGACAATTTTGGTGCGCATAGGCATGCCGAAAACCGTCTCGGTCAGCAGACGCGAACGCACCCTGCCCATCCAGCACAGCGCCCATTCCGCAGCCGTTCCCTGCACCACAAAATTGCGGGTCATACGCCCGTAAGAGCGAGAAAGGGAGACAGCGCGCGACTCCGCCGCCGGGGTAGAACGGTCTGCGACCGTCCGTTTGAAACGTTCGTCTGGCGCGGGTGAGGTACGCCCCAAAAAGGTGGTGACCTGCCCGCCGACCTCGCCGATGCGCGCCGCACGTTCCGTAAACTCCATCGCACGCGGAAAAAGCTTGGCAACATGCGGCAGCAGCGCCCCAATCTCTCCGCTGCGCCCGCCGTACATAATGGCGAGAAGCCCCACCTTAGCCTGTGCGCGTTCGGTGAGCGCCACGCCCTCAAGCCGGGCGAGTTCGGCGATTCCCGCATACATATCGGTGCCGCGGCCCGCCGATGCCAGCGCCTCGTCGTGGCTGAGCGCCGCCAGGATGCGCGGCTCAATCTGCGAACCGTCAGAAACGAGAAAAACCTCGCCTTCGGGAGCTAGAATTGCCGAACGGATCTCGGCGGGAAGCTGCAGAGCCCCGCCACCGGATGCGCCCCACCGCCCGGTCGCGGCGCCTCCAACTTCAAGATGCGGGCGAAAACGACCGTTGCGCACCCAGGAATCCGCCCAAGACCACCCGTTCGCCGTAAAGATGCGGTACAGCTTCTTGTACCTGAGGATGGGCTCGATGAGCGCCCACCGCCGTTCCCGCTGCGTGGCAGTCTCCTCAGCCCAGCCCTTGAGCACATAGGAGCGGGTACTGGGTACGTTCACCCCGGCGGCGTGAAGCGCGCGTAAAAGTTCCTGCGGGGAATCCGGGTTCAGATGGGGCGCGAAAAGGTCGGCGCGAATCTGCTCGGCAAGCTCCATCAGCTTGGCGGGATGCTCGCCTTCAGGCGGGCGCGGGCCCAAAATCTCAGTCAAATGGGCATCATGCGCGGCGGTGTCAAAGGGAATTCCGTAGTATTCGATTTCTGCCGCGACCAGGGATCCTGCCGATTCCGCCGCCGCCAATAACCGCAGCCTTTCGGGATGCGCACCGGTGGCGATCGCCCGCAGCTGCGCGGTAAATTCGTCGAGATGCTGGTGCACCAGCTCGGTATCTGCCGATGTCAGTGTTGGGGGCGCCGCCTCATGACCAGATACAGTATTTTCTTCCGCCGCCGTCAAAAAGTCGTCCCCGAAAAGCTCGCCCTGACCAGCAATTTGGCGTGCGACGGGCAGCTTACCCGCAGGTTTTTCGACAGTATCCTGCGCCAGGTCGAGAACGGGGTCATAACGAACATGCCCGCTCGGGTGAGTGCTCGCGGTGCGCAGAATTCGCTGTACCAGGCGCATATCGTGGCATAGCTGAACCCGCACCCCTTTGCGCAGCAGAATAGGCGCAATCGTGCGGGTGTCAGCCCATATCCAGCGTGCGTGCGGTTGCTTCGACTCGGGGTTAATACGCGGGTCAGAGCGGCGTTCGACTTCGCGCACATAGGCGGGCAGATTCCCGGTACTCACGCGGTCGGCACGCAGAATATTGAGTTTCGTATGAGGCCCGGACAGCTGCGCCGGGGCAAGAGATTCGACGTGAAAAACTCCCCAAAAAGCGGGGGAGGAAGGGGAACCCAGCCCCGATGTTCCCGTGCCCGTGTGGGCACGCGCGGGATGCGCATCCAGCGGAATGACCGAACCGCTGGCGGGCGCATCGAGGGGAACAACGAGAATGTACACACTCCTATTATCGGTGAGAGAACCCCGAATATGCGAAGACGGTTAGGCATGAACCTGCATGTCGGGGCGAATTCGATGACAGTAATCTATGTCCAAACACGGCCGCGGCAGATATTCTAAGAAGATAGAGGAGCACTTTGCCGCTGAGACTGGATAAGGCGACAATCAGCACGAAGCACAATTAAGGCAGTGATCGGGCGATGACTACCCCACACGAACAAGAGACGACCGCGTTCATATCCTGGTTTCGGCGAGGTCATCCCTCTGGGGACGCTCAGGTAGTCAGCGTCGGCGGCAAGGGAGCCAACCTTATAACGATGCATCGCGCCGGTCTGAATGTGCCGCCAGGATTTTGCGTGACAACCGACGCCTACAGGGCAGCCGTCGCACCGATTGCTGAAGATATTATTCACGAGGCAACCGGTACGAACTCTCACGCTGCACGAGAGCTGATCCTGAAGCAGGAAGTCCCGCGTGCCGTGCGAGATGCCGTCATCGAGGCTTATCGGGCGCTGGGATCGCCGGTTGTGGCGGTACGTTCATCAGCGACAACGGAAGACCTGGACAGCGCGAGTTTCGCGGGGCAGCAGGATACCTATCTCGGTGTGCAGGGAGAAGAGTCTGTTGTCGATGCTCTAAGGCGATGCTGGGCGTCCCTCTGGACGGATCGGGCAGTGGCATACCGCACAGAAGCCGGGTTCTCCCATGAATCGGCGGAACTTGCCGTGGTGGTGCAGGAAATGGTTGCTGCAGACGTGGCGGGCGTCTTATTTACGGCAGATCCTATCTCTGGCATGACGGACCGGATGCTCGTCAGCGCCTCCTACGGTCTTGGCGAGTCCGTCGTCGCCGCCCATGTCAACCCGGATACATTTACGCTGGACTCACAGGGGCACGCCGTCGAGACGATCATCGGGGATAAAGAGACACGCATCGACCTCGACCACACTGGCGGGACTAAGAGAAGCCCGGTTCCACCGAATGATCGCGCGGCTTCATGCCTGTCAGACTCCGATCTTCGACGGCTCCATGCTCTCGGGCGGCAGGTATCCGCCTATTACAACGCACCCCAAGATATCGAGTGGGGTATATGCGGCGATGAGCTCTACCTCTTGCAGACTCGACCGATTACATCTTTATCGAATCTGTCGAACACCGACTCGGGACACGGACCTGCACAGTCAAAGATTCTGCAGATGATGCGTGATGACTTGATCGAGCATTATCCCGCACCGTATCCCTTGGACATCATGCCCGTGCGCAAGGTACAGCAGGAAGTTCAGCAAGTTCTCGGTTCCTTCGGTGTGGATACACCACCCGTTGATCGTGTTATCCGCATCAGCGATGATGGGATTGCGAGCGTTCATGCAACGTGGCCGCGTGTTTCGCCGCGCATCGTAACGCACTTGCCGCGCACGATCCGACAGGCCTTTTCGTCGGTGAACCCCGACTGGGATGCAGATTCGCTGGACTGGAAACATGAACTTGAAGCATTCCAGGCGGATAACCGGACGCTTGAGAGTATAACCGACCGTGATCTGATTGCGCGGAGCCACCGTGCGGTTGATGCGGCAGCTGAGCTTACGCGCGCTCGCTTCTCGCGCTACCTCATGCCGCTAATGTTCAAACGTGCTGAGGCGGATGTGATGATTAAAATTGCGCGGCTCGGCCCGAGCATCACCACCGAGGATTTATTCGCGAACCTCGATTTTGTGACGGCACATATCGACCGTGAGATTTCGCGTCTCTGCGAGCGCGCCCGCGAACTCGGTCTCGATGACGTCCTTGTGGAAACAGATAACGCGGTTGAATCTCTCTCGAAGCACGCCAACGGGCCGACGTTTCTCGAAGAGGTTCAGCAGACGCTGTCGCGAATTGGGGCGCGCACACCGCGCATGTACCTGCCCTATTCAAGCAGGTCTTGGGGCGAGAACCCTGAAGCATTTTTCACGCTGATTGCTGCTGGTATTCGCGGCAGGCACACCATGGATGCAGATCGGGCCGATAAACGTCAGCTCGTGCGCAGCCGACTGCCACGGTTCCTGCATAAACGTTGGGATAAGACGGTCACCGCGCTGCGGGCTCTGCATGTCGCACGTGAAGGCTCTCTGTATCTCATCGAAGAATGGTTTGTTGAGGCTCGTAGGGTCATGGATGAGATCGCACATCGACTCGTTGAACGCAGCATCTTGGCGAATCCCTCAGATGTAACCTATGCGCTATTTGATGAGGTAGAATCTGCGCTGCTTGCAGAAGAACCGTCCTCCGATCTGCAGCAGAGGATTTCGCACCGAAAGCAGAAGCGCACAACCGCTGAGACTCTGTGGTGGGACCGGGGGAATCACCGGTCTGAGACGGACGGCATCAAAGGAGTTGGCGCGAGCCCAGGGGTGACGATGGGCACGGCACGGGTTATCCACGGGCCGGAAGAGTTCGGGCTGCTGGAACCGGGCGAAATACTCGTGTGCCGGTACACCGATCCCACCTGGACCCCACTGTTCAATGTGGCTGCCGCCGTGGTGGCTGATACTGGAGGTCCGCTTTCTCACGCGGCTATCGTTGCGCGCGAGGTCGGGATTCCCGCTGTACTTGGCACTCAATCCGGTACGCAGGATATTGTGTCGGGTCAGACGATTCGGGTCGATGGGAACACAGGACTGGTCACACCGGTCGAAAGTGAGTGAGGGCAGATGAATCGTCGTCACTGGTGTCTGGCAGCCGTGCTCATTGGATCTGCAATCATTGGTGTGTCTGCATATAACCCGGTACATAAACCGTCTCGTGAAGACAAGGCAACAGAGTAAGGCGATTGATGGGCCGGGCACAAAGCGGCGCGGTTAGTGCTGCGCGTCAGAGAGTGACATAAAAGCGTGGTCTGTGTGCTTGGTGAGCAGACAACCGGTGTGGGATCGACCTCCTGCCCTGTGGATACACCGTAAAAGTGTCCCATAGGGCGAAGTTATCCACAGCCTGTGACTCGGCTGCCGTGCGCATGCGCGAAAACCTGTGAAATAGGGGTATGGCAGCTTTACCTCCTCCACCTCAGGCAGTATTTCGTACCGGAACGGCAGAACACGGCGTTTTCCGGGCGTTCTCTCGCGGTGCCGACAGCGCTTATAGATCGGGCAGCGCCGAGACAGTAGGCGCCGATGTTGCCCCCGAGCAAACAGACTTCGTTGCCTGTGGAAACTATGCCCCGCCCGAAACCCTCTCGATTGTTGGTACCTGCATGCCGCCTCAAGAGCTGATGGCACCCGATTTTTCAGCCGAGACGAGAGAGCGCCTGGGGCTCACGCCTATTCCGGTGTTTGAGGATCACCATGCGCGGCGCATCGCCCGGCATGCTCTCACCTATCTGCTGGCGCGCCCACCTAGCCCACACACCGAGACCGTTCATGCTTCACCCGCTGCTTCGGCAGACGGCGAAAATCCCCGATTGTGGTCGAGTAAAGACCTAACGTTGGCGGTGCAGCAGGCCTGTGAAGAGGACATGTACGGGGACGAAAACCATGAGTTTCCCGTCGAACACGAGCCCGACCTTGTATCGCGTGCGCTGTCCTGCCTGCACGCCGAACTTTACGGTCTGGGCGCGCTTGAAACCCTCACACATATTCCCGGAATCACCGATATTTACGTGAATTCTCCGCAGGATGTGTGGGTTCAGGCACACGGACAAACCCAACCGGTAACCCTCACCTTCGAGACCGAGGCGCAGGTACGCCAACTCGCCAACCGTCTCATTAGGGCGCACGGCGGCAGGCTCGATGCGGCGCATCCTGCGGATGACGTGCACGATGACTCCGGGCGGCGTATCCACGCGGTTATTCCGCCGCTGGTCGAAAACACGCACCTGTCTATTCGTCTGCCCGCCCAAAGCTGTTTGACACTTACCGCGCTCCGCGAAAGCGGAATGTTTGATGCGGCGACCGAGCAAGCCCTGCGCACCATGATTGCGCACCGGCAAAACTTTGTCGTCAGCGGGGGAACCGGTACTGGAAAAACCACGCTTCTGAACGCGCTTTTGGGCGAATGCGAAGCCTGGGAACGCCTCATGATCCTGGAAGATACCCCGGAACTGAACCCGCAGCATCCGCATACGGTGAGCCTCAAAACCCGTGCCGCGAACGCCGAAGGTGCCGGAGAGATCACGCTGGGAGACCTGCTGGTGCAAGCCCTACGTATGGCACCCGATCGGCTTATGGTGGGGGAGTGCCGCGGCTCTGAAATCCTGCACCTGCTTAACGCCATGAACACCGGGCACCAGGGCGCAGGTACAACGCTGCATGCGAATTCCGCGTTCGCCGTGCCGCATCGTCTTGCCGCGCTGGGTGCGCTTGCCGGTTTGGATGAACGCACCGTAGCCCTGCACGCTTCCACCGCATTTGACCGCATTATTCACCTGGAACAGGTGCAGGGCATGCGGCGGATCGCTGGAATTTACCGGCTTGACCTGCGCCAGGATGCGCTGGTGGTAACGCTGTGCGAGCCTGCGGGTGAACTCTTGGCGGACGGAGGTTCAACGGCAGACAATTCGGCGGGTGGCGCCCTACCGGAGGAGACCGGAGAAAACTTACCGCCGAGCTCTCCCACGGACGCTATTTCACCGGGTACGCACGCTGCACATGAAAGCTCGACAGTCGTGCAGCCCGCACACGAACACCGCGGCGCACACCCCGAAACGCCAACTGCACCGACCGCATGTACCTATGGATACGACCCCGGGGTTCGCACCGATTCTGATGTTCCGCCCTACACAACCGCACCACGGGAACAAACCGACCGTAGCAGCCAGGGAGGAGAGGAACTATGAGTCTGATGGTGGATCATAAGACGCACGCCGCCGGTTCGTCTCAGAGAACGGCGCGTAAAAACGCGGGCGACAGCATGGCTTTTGGCGAGTATCTGCCCGCCACAACACAGCCTCGGCTAAGGACACGGTTTCAAAGGCTTATTCCGCCGACTCCACCAACCTCAACCGAGATGCGTCTATGGCCGCAAGCGTTGCGCGGTATATCTGCAACCCTGGATGCGGGTCTGAGCCTGCGCGAGGCAACGGCTGAAAACCGTACTCGGCATCCGCCTGACGCTGGTGACCTTACGGTTCACGGTTCCGCAGCACAAAGTTGGCAAACGGGGAACACTGATGGGAACGAACCCGAAAAGTCCTCGCTCCTTCGCCGGGCGCTGCACCGGCTGACGGGCAGCAGAGGCGAGCGGGCATACCGGCAAACCCAAGACGATATTGACGAGCTATTAGACACTTTGGCCCGTGAAGAACAGCTTGGTTTTGCAGCGGGAACAACCCTGGGCGCCCTCAACGCGCGGCGAGCGCACAGCCGGGAGCGCATCCGTGAACTCGGCCTGTGCTTACGTATGAACGAAACTACCGGCGCACCTCTGGCGCAGACCCTACGGGCTGCGGCCGAACACGCCGAAGAACATCTGGATGCTCTTCTCGGGCGAGAAAGTGCGCTGACGGGGCCGAAAACGACCGGCAAGATACTGTCGTGGCTGCCGTTTATCGGGTTAGCGATGGGCTGGCTGATGGGAACGGATCCTGTCGGTGCGCTGACTGGTTCGCTGGCCGGTTTGCTGACTGGTTTTTTCGGCATCACGCTGGCGCTTCTTGGGAGGCGCTGGACGGCTCGGCTTGTGCACCGGGCCGAACGCAGCTCCGTGTTGGCCGAGGATCCCGCGCCGAAGAATGCCCGCGCTCAAGCAACTAGACGGCGCCGAAGAGAAAAGAAACCGCCGAAAGAACC
The DNA here is from genome assembly GCF_000164695.2 of Rothia dentocariosa ATCC 17931. NCBI lineage: Bacteria > Bacillati > Actinomycetota > Actinomycetes > Micrococcales > Micrococcaceae > Rothia > Rothia dentocariosa. The sequence goes on along the minus strand of NC_014643.1, from coordinate 501,439 downwards.
GGCAGGGTTTAGCGGTTCTGCAGAGACTGAGCCGCTGGATCCGGCGCTGATGCTTGAGCTTCTTGCCGCACAATTGCGTGCGGGGCTCGGTCTTACCGGCGCCTTACAGGCTCTTGGCCGGGCACTCGCCCATGAAGAACGAGCGATAAGCGATGCGCTTGAGCACATCACCTTGACCCTGACGGTAAGCGCCGATTGGCAGGCCGCCTGGGACGGTTACGACCATCCGCTCCTGCGGGAATTGGCTCGGATTCTGGCACCGGCGTATTCGGCGGGAACACCCAGCTCGGCACTGCTGCGGCACTGCGCGGCAACATATCGGCTTGAAGAGCGCCGGGCGGCAGAGCGCGCATCCGCAAAACTTGCCGTGGCGCTGGTTCTTCCGCTGGGACTGTGCTCGCTTCCGGCCTTTATCTGCTGCGGAATCATACCGATTGTGATCTCGCTTTTACCGGGGCTGCTGGCCTGAATCCGGTGGGCTTCACCCCGGGGCACGTTGCACCAAATCTACCCACAAAAATTATCAAACAACACTATATGAAAGGAAACAACGATGACTGTTGTACACTCTTCTCTCGCTCTGCACACCGCGCACCGGAGCACTCAGGAATGCCTTGAGGCCTATGCCCGCACAGAAGAAAACCCTGTACTTTTAGGGCAGGCACTCGACGAATACACGAACATGTACCTGCAGCGGCTTGAACCGCATCTTGCCCAACAACTAGCGCAGGCGCTCGCCGCCGGCTGCACCCTCAATAAATGCGCCGCAGAATGCCGTTCCCTGAGTGAACACGAGGAACTCTTCGCGGAAATTCGCACGGATGAAGCTGCCGAACTGCACGAGATGACCTTGCCCACCGACGAGGTTGAATACGCGGACGAAAACGACCCTGAGGAGGGCGCCAGCACCGCCGAATACGGCATCGTAATGCTCGCCGCCGTAGGTTTTGCCGGTCTGCTGGTCGCCATTCTCAAGTCCGACGAGATTCGCGGCATGCTCGTAGATATGGTCAAGAACGCCCTTGCAACGGGCGGCTCTGGGCTGACCTTTGGGCTTTTCTAAACCCGGTACTACCCGTGAAAACCGCGAAAGAGTTGCCCAAACCCGACGAAAGGAACGTCTATGAGGCTTATACACCGCATGATACGCGCCTGGCGGTTACGTGCACGTGATGAAGGCGCCGTGACTGCCGAATTCGCGGTCGCTCTGCCCGCCGTGATCGCGGTGCTTGCGCTCTGTCTCTCAGCGGCAGCGGTGGGAATGGCCCAGTCGCGGCTCGAAGAATCCTCGCGAGTCGCGGCGCGTGCCTTCGCTCGGGGAGATAACCTCGCCGCCGTACAGCATGAAGTTTCGCGGATAGACCCCAGCATTAACCTGCAGGTGCAGACCGTAGAAGAAACATCGGGGGCGCGGCAGGTGCGGGTTCAGGTTGAGCGTGCGGCACCGGGGGTTATCGGCTCAGTAACCGGCTGGAAGCTGCAGGCCACCGCGACCGCACGGGTTGAGGGCAGCTCGGATAACGCCACGACGGCTGGCGGCGAATAAACATGGTCACGCCCGGTTTCATCTGGAATACATGCCTGCCATTGTTCGTCAAACCGCAGTGTAAGGCGGTTGATCGACCGCAGCCGACCGAAAACCCGGAGGAGGGGAGCGGCACCGTGCTCGCGGTAGGCATTATCGCCGCCCTGCTGATCCTGGCAACCGTCATCATCGGTTTTGCCGGGGTAAGCACGGCGAATCGGCGGGCGGCGCAGGCGGCAGACCTGGCGGCGCTCGCCGCAGCGGATGCGCTGCGCGGAATCACCCCTGGGGACCCTTGCGATATTGCCGCCCAGGTAGCCCGTGATAATAACGCCAATCTGGTGGGGTGCGCCCTCGCGGACCGCCCCGAAACCGTGGATATTCGGGTGAGCTCTGCTGTGCACGGACCGTTCGCTTTCTTCGGCGATGCGCAAGGTACATCGCGTGCCGGGGCGCCGCATCCGGACTCTGGGGCGGGTGCACCGATGTGGGATTATCCAGCGACGAGATCCCCGAGAACGCCCCCTCCAACCGAACCGCTGAAGAGCCGGGAAGCCCGTAAAATCCGAATGATGAGCCCGATAGGAGGTGCTAGTCAGACCTTGTGGAATGCTCTAGTCTTTACAGCATGTCCCGTTCGGCCTCATCGAGTGAGTGCAGTATTGCCCGCAGCAGGTTTTGTGCGCCTGCCTTCGACAGCGGTTCGTTGCGGTTGCCGCATTTGGGGGACTGCACGCAGGAGGGGCAGCCACTCTCGCATCCGCAGGAATCAATGGCGTCCAGGGTTGCGCCCAACCAGGTGCGAACCGCCTCAAACCCGCGCTGGGTAAAGCCTGCTCCGCCGGGTGCGGCATCGTACACGAAGATGGTGGGGCGTTCCGTATCGGCGTGGTACAGGGTGGAGAGTCCGCCTAAATCCCAGCGGTCGCAGGTCGCAATCAGCGGTAGTAAGCCGATGGCGGCGTGTTCTGCGGCGTGCAGGGTTCCGGGTGCATCAGGTTCAGCCACGCCGGCGGCAAACAGGTAACTCGGCTCAAAGGTAAACCAGATAGCCTCGGTCATCAGGATGCTCGGCGGCATCTCCATCGGCTCATCGCCCAGGTACTCACTGCCGTACACCGAGAACCGTTGAAAGCCCATAACCTGATCGGTCACCTGAACCCGCCCGCGATGCAGCGTCAGCCCAGCAGTATCGGGCTGGGTGCCGTCGAACCCGTACCGCACACCCGCCTTTTCCTGCAGAATCTTCACCTCGGTCGCCTCAATCGCCCGCGTGTAATAGTCGGGGTACACCCGCGAGAGCAGAATAACGCGCGCCGCTTCATCCAGGGACTCCACCAAATACTGGGCGTTCTGGTGAATATAGATAGCTCCCGGGTGACCCTGAGTCATTGCCTGCGCCGAATCCATCGTGCCAATCAGCGAACCATCCTCGGCATCAATCAGCTGATAGGGACCACCACCGGTGGCACGCAGATCCACCAGATTCGTCGCCGACTCCGCGTGCGTCCAATACCAGCCATCCGCCCGGCGGCGCAGATAATTCTGCTGCACCAACCGGTTAAGCAGAGCCTCAGTATGCTCGCCGAACAGCGAAAGCTCCTCGGCACGCAGCGGCGACTCCGCCGCGGCAGCGCACAAATGCGGCGAAAGCACATACGGGTTCGTTGGGTCGAATACGGTAGCCTCCACGCTCTGCCCGAAAATCGCCTGCGGATGATGCACCAGGTACGTATCCAACGGATCGTCCCCGGCGATAAGCACAGCGAGCGCATCCTGACCCCCGCGACCGGCGCGCCCAATCCGCTGAATAAAGGATGCGCGGGTTCCGGGCCAGCCCGCCACGAGCACCGCATCCAGCCCGGAAATATCGATACCCAGCTCAAGCGCAGAGGTACTTGCCAGCCCGAGCAGTTCGCCGGTGCGCAGCCGATGCTCAAGCTCACGGCGTTCCTCGGGCATATACCCCGAACGGTACGCCGCCACCCGATGCGCCAGCCCCGCCTCGGTCTCATCAAGGTAGCGCTGCGCTCGCTGGGAGATCAGCTCAGCGCCGCGCCTCGACCGGGTGAAGGCGAGCGTGCGGGTGCGCGAGAGTACCAGGTCGGTGAGCATTTGGGCGCCCTGTTCGATAGCGGAGATACGCTGCGGCGCCTGCTTTTCCGCCTCGGAACGGGTGTCGAAGGCGCTCGCGCCGACGGCGAGTTTATCGGTCACCTGCGTATCGGGCAGGAACTCCGGTTCCCACAGGATGACGGTGGATTCTCCGCGGGGCGCGGTCGATGTGGTAATCGCGTCTACGTTCCCCTCGGGCACTCCAATGAGCTTGGCGAAAGACTCGGCAGGGTTCGCGCTCGTGGCGGATGCCCCGTAGAATACCGGGCTCACCCGGTACAGCGCGCAGACTCGGCGTAGGCGGCGCAGCAGATTGGCGATATGCGCGCCGAACACGCCGCGGTAGCTGTGCACTTCGTCAAGCACCACATAGCGCAGCCCGCGCAGGAAGTTCGCCCATTGCCGGTGGTTGCCCAGAATTCCGTAGTTGAGCATATCCGGGGTGGTGAGCACAAAATTAGCGTGTTCGCGCACCCACCGCCGCTCCTGCGCCGGGGTGTCGCCGTCATAGGTGGCGGCGTTGAGCCCGGGAAGATGATAGGCGGTGATGGCGTTGAGCTGGTCGGCTGAGAGTGCCCGCGCCGGTGAAATATATAGAACGTTCGCTCTCTGATGGAATCCTGTGGAACTCGTATCCGCTGCCGTGGTGCTGAGCGGTTCACGGTGCGCCCCGCGGTAGAGGGCATCGAAGGCGGGCATGAGGTAACTCAGCGATTTTCCGGATGCGGTCCCGGTCGCCACAATCACATGCCGCGCCGTTGTGCCCGACTCATCGTGCCCCTGCCCGGATGCTCGCCCGAAGGAGAGCCGGTGCGCGTCTTCGGCGAGTGCAGCATCGAATGCACAATGCGCTGCCTGTGCCGCCTGCACCTGGTGGGTGTATGGTTTGTGCACGCCCAGCGACTCGAAGGCCTCAATCACGCGCGGGTGCAGCCAGTGCGGCCACGGCGAATACTGCCCTTCACGTGCGGGGATGCGGTGCACATGGGTGATTTGCGGGGGCAGCGAGCCGTCGCCGGGGAGCTTGGGCATAAGCCTGCTCAGCTGTTCGCGAAGGTTCTCGTCGGGGCGCAGCGAAGGGGAGAATCCGGGGTGCTCATCAGCCGGGGAGTCGCAGGAAGGTTCGGGGCGCATCACACCATTGTAAAACCTCGGGTACGGTAAACCGGCGTGGGCATTCGAAGGGACGCCCGGCATGTTCCGCTCGCCCCGGCAGATAGGTATTCGCTACCAGAAAACGGCGAAACCAGCCGGTGCAATGGGGCAGAAAAACGACGAGACATACCTCATGGTGAAGAAACCACATGCAATCCATCATCGCGGGCGCATCCCGCGGGAAAACAGGGATTATCGGCCACGTTACGGGACGAGTTCCGCCGCCACGGCACACACGATGTACCCAGAAAGCGTAAAATAGGAGGGTGGCTCAGAATCGAATTATCTTGTATTACCAGTTTGCCCCCATAACCGACCCCGTGGCGGTCATGCTCTGGCAGCGTGCCCTGTGCGAGAAGCTCGGTTTGCGCGGGCGCATCCTCATTTCCAAACACGGCATTAACGGCACGCTCGGCGGCGAAATCAGCGCGGTTAAGGCGTACACCAAAGAGACCCGCCAGTACCCCGGCTTCAAGAACATGGAATTCAAATGGTCTGAAGGCGGTGCCGAAGACTTCCCCCGTCTATCGGTCAAAGCGCGCGATGAAATCGTGGCGTTTGGTGCTCCCGACGAGCTCAAAGTAGACGAAAACGGCGTGGTCGGCGGCGGCGTGCACCTCAAACCCGAAGAGGTAAACAAGCTTGTAGAAGAACGCGGCGATGAAGTCGTCTTCTTCGACGGACGCAACGCATTCGAGGCCAAAATCGGTAAGTTCAAGAACGCCGTGGTGCCCGATGTTCGCACCACCCACGACTTTATTCGCGAGATCGAATCGGGCAAGTATGACGATCTGAAAGATAAGCCCGTCGTCACCTACTGCACCGGCGGCATTCGATGCGAAATCCTCTCCGCCCTCATGAAGAACCGCGGATTCAAAGAGATCTACCAGATTGACGGCGGTATTGTGCGCTACGGCGAAAAGTACGGCGATAAGTCCCTGTGGGAGGGTTCACTCTACGTATTCGATAAGCGCATGCACATGGAGTTCACCCCGGATACTGTCACAATTGGCCAGTGTGAGCGTTGCTCGGCACCGTCTAATAAATTTGAGAACTGCTCGAATGAGAGCTGCCGCGAACTTGTGCTCCTATGCCCCGAGTGCGCCACCGATGATGCGAAACGCCGCTGCGTGCCCGAATGCGCGGTGGATCGCCAGAGCGCCCACGCTGGTATCTCATGAGCGAGTCCGTACAGGCGCCCGTGACGGTTTCACCCGCGCGCATTGAGAAACACGGTTCTTTGCTGGTGGCGGGAGTCTCCCAGGTGTATAAGCTGGGGGATGATTTCACGCCGCTGTGGGATGAGCTGAATCAGAAGGCATCCCCGGCGATGCTCGATATTCTGGCGGTTACCCAGTACATTGGCGTGTGCACTCAGCCCAGTACCGACGGTTTCGTGCGCTACACGGCCGGTATTTTGGTTGATGACCGTGCCTCGGCGCATAAACTTGGGCTGGGTCTGCTGGACCTTCCCGAGAGCACCTACGCGGTGGTTGAGATTACCGGGCCGATTTCGCGGTCTATTCCGGCAGGTTTTGAGAGCTTTGAGCGTGAGTTCTTCCCGTCGCATCCGCAGTACCGCCCGTTAGGCGGCCTGGAGGTGTACGGTCGCGGCGATATGCAGGCGGCAGACTACACGATGGAACTGTGGGTTCCGCTGCTAGAGGTTCCTGCCTCGGCATAAAGCGCTCCGACTAGAACTCCTTAGTCTTCTCCCAAGCCTCTATTTCGCCTGGGACTACCTCGAACACGGGGTGCACCGCGGGCTTACCGGCCTGGGTGAATTTCGCGAGACGCTCGGTAAGAATAGGCTCCCAATCGACATCTCGCCCGGCAACTTTGTGTGCCAGAAAGCTCAATTCGTAGGCAAGCTGGCCCTCGGTCACGGGAATAGAGCTCCTCAGGTTCTTACCCCGCTCAGTGGCAATCAGCGAACGGTTGAAGGAATACCCGCGCAGATGCGCCTCATCGGCGAGCCCATGCAGATAAGCCCCAATAGCCTCTACCGGCTGAGAATGCGCACGAAACCGAATGAGCTGCGGATGATTCGTGTACCCTCGGGTGAGCCCGCGCAGCACTTTCTGCGCAAGCAAGCTCTCACGCCAGCACGCGATCAGGGCACGACGGTCAAGAAGGGACGGGTGGGCAGACCAAATACGCATCCACCCACTATACCGCCGCAGACCTGCGTTCATAGGTAAAACAGCAGCGGCCCGCCCAAAATATTGAGGCAGAATGCACCTGTGGGGCGCTCGCATCTGAACAGGATGCGAGCGCCCCACATTAGTGTAGGTACCCTCTATGCTACGAGTTCCGCGCTAGCTATGCCCAGTATTCTGGGCCTTCGGGGGAGTAAGGCGGGTCGTCGGTCAAATATCAAGTATTTCTGAAAATTCAGGTGCATCTTGAAGAGCCGAGTACCAAAGTATAGTTATGAAAATACGTTCGATTTACATCATAAAAACTTATTCTGATGCTAAACTTTACGTACCTTTCCGCCAGTATATGAGGGAAATCGATGCTTGTTGCCACCGTTGTCGCTGAGGCGATGTTTTGGGCATGCCTGGTGTTAGGCTGCGTATTTCGTTATACCTTGAAAATGCCCAGAACCGGAATCGTATTATTAGCGGCAACCCCGGTGATCGACCTGTTATTGCTGGTGTTTTCTTATATCACGCTGAGCCAGAGTGGCGCGGCAGAATTTATGCACGGATTCGCGGCCTTCTATATCGCTTTCTCGATCGTTTTTGGTCGGAGTATTATTCACGCGTTCGACAGGAAATTCTCTGGCTCCGCCTCGGAGGGGGTTGCGGTCAGCAGCGCTCAGCAGTTGAGAAAATGCGTGGCGGCGTGTCTGATAGCGGCGGCTTTGCTTATCGCCGGGATTTTTGTGACCGGTCTGAAGGGTAGCTTCTGGCTTGTGTATTGGCTGATCGCGGTGGCGTTTACGCCGCTGATGTGGTGGGGCGTAGGGAAATGGTACGCGCGCAAGGCGAGTAAAGAATCATGAAACGTGTTTTCCAGGAAACACCTGTCGGCGGACTCGCAACAAAACATCGCTCCCGGATTTACGTCATCTGAGGCAAGCAGGTACGGCAAAAAGCAATGTCTGTAGTACCTGCACCTAGAAAATAATGAATCATATGGTTTTTCTGTCGGGGTCTTATACATAAAAGTTTTGAACGAGGTATGGATATACTAACGGTAGAAGAAATGCACATTCGTTACCTTGAGGTAAGTATTGCGCGTAAAAAAATATAAATGAATCATTACCTAATATGTCGCATATATTTTATGTCGAAAAGCGTATTGACTAGTAGTTATATGAGTGGTTTTACTCATCTTATTTAAAGCTTGCTCTGTAAAGTAAATAATTGTATGCTGAATACTCATACACGAGGAAATACCCCCTGTAGGGCAATACGAAAGGCATAACAATGAACGCATCAGACACTCAGAAAACCGAACTTGCGGTACAAAATCTTGAACCACAGCCGGGCACAGAGAAAAAACTTGGTTTTCTTTCTTTTGGGCACTGGGCCGAAATTCCCGGTTCGCGCGTGAACAGCGCATCCGAATCTTTGCACCAGGCTATCGATTTGGCGGTAGGCGCCGAAGACATCGGCCTGGACGGCGCGTTCTTCCGTGTGCACCATTTCGATCAGCAGCAGGCCACCCCGTACCCGCTTCTGTCTGCTATCGCCGCGAAGACCAGCCGCATTGAGCTTGGCACCGGCGTGATCGATATGCGTTACGAGAACCCGCTGTACATGGCCGAACTCGCCGCGATGGCCGATCTGATTTCTGCCGGACGCCTGCAGCTGGGTGTCTCACGCGGCTCGCCCGAATCCGTTATCCGCGGTTTCGAGAGCTTCGGCTATTTCCCCGCCGAGGGTGAAGATGAGAGTGCGATGGCACGCCGTCACCTCGACATCTTCATGAAGGCAATCCAAGGCGAAGGCATGGCACCCTCCGCGCGGGTGCAGGGCAAGTACGCCCCCGTGCAGCCGCAGTCGCCCGGTCTGAGCAAGCGCATCTGGTGGGGCGCGGGAACTGACAGCACCGCCGTGTGGACTGCACAGCAGGGGCTGAACCTCATGTCTTCAACGCTGATGCTCGAAGATAAAGGTGTGCCTTTCGACCAGCAGCAGGCGGAGCAGATTCGCCTCTACCGCGAGGAATGGGTCAAGGCAGGGTACACCCGCGTGCCGCGCGTTTCGGTCTCGCGCTCGGTGATCCCCATTATCGATGCCGATTCGGCGCGCTATTTTGGTCGCCGCGCGCAGGAAGATTCGCAGGATTACACCGGTATTATCGACAATACCTTCTCGCGGTTTGGGCGCAGCTATATTGGCGAACCCGACCTGATTGCCGAAGAACTCGCTCGTGATGCTGCCGTTCAGGCGGCAGATACCGTGCTGTTGACCGTGCCGAACCAGCTGGGCGTGGACTTCAACCTGCGGATGCTCGAATCCATTGTGAAGGACATCAAACCCGCGCTGACGGTAAAGGCATAGCGGAGTCCCGCCCCCAAGATCGAGTGGGAATAACGCGAGCAGGTAGTATTTTCCTACTTGCTCGTACCAAAACCACCTGCTCGCGGCGTTAAGAAACGGGGCGCTTAGAATGGGGAGTATGGCTGATGAACTGTACTCCCGCATCCCCGACACCCCCATAAGCGACGATACCGCCCGGCTTGAGCGCATCCGGGGTGCCCTTGAGAGGCTTAACTACAGCTACGATGGGGTGCGTGAACTGCTGGGTGAGCGCGCCTTTGAGGCAATGGCACGCGACCAGGTTGTGCCCGGAACCTGGCGGGTACAGAACATCCTTGATGATGCGCACACCACCGACCCCGACCGCCGCCTGGGGCGCATGATCGGGTTTTTCCTGTTCGCACGCACCCTAACCCGCACGGAACTTGCCGATGCGCTCGGCGGCGAACCCGCGCTGAACGACCTGATCGCGGCACACCTCGTGGAACCGGCGGAGTCAGACAATGCCCGCACCCCCGAGAACCCCGGCGAAGAACCGCAGTACCGCGCCGTGTTTGACCTGCGACCGCATTCGGCTGATGACGGCACCGAGCTGTGGGTGGCCTCTGATTTGGGGGCGCATCAGCGACCCGGGGTGCTGCGCAAAGATCACGTGCTGGGTATTGGGCAGGCATCCCTAACCCTGGCGCAGATTACCGAGCGCACCCCCGTGGCGCGTGCCCTTGACGTGGGGACCGGCTGCGGTATTCAGACCTTCCACCTGCTCGCCCACGCAGACCACGTGACGGCCACCGATATTTCGCCGCGCGCCCTCGCCTTCGCCCGTTTTAACCTGCTGCTGAATGCCCCCGCCCTGAAACTTGACCCGCAGAACCTTGAAGCCCGCGTCAGCCTTCGACAAGGCTCTTTGCTGGATCCCGTGGCGGGGGAGCAGTTCGACCTTGTGGTCTCAAACCCGCCGTTCGTCATTACCCCGCGCCGCGCAGACGAAAGCAGCGACGACCAGTTTACGTACCGTGACGGCGGGCTGCCCGGCGACGATATTGTCAGCACGCTTATTCGGCGCATCCCCGAGGTTCTGGTGCCCGGCGGGCGCGCCCAGATGCTCGGCAACTGGGAAATTCACCGCGACAACACAGGCGAGGCGCAGCCCTGGGACGCGCGCCTGCGCACCTGGTTCGCCGAATCAGCCACTGGCACCCCGAGCGAGGCGTGGGTAATTCAGCGCGAAGTGCTCACCCCCGAATCCTATGCGGAAACCTGGCTCAAAGACGCGAGCGAAAACCGCGACCGCGACCACTACGAGAACACCTACCGAGCCTATCTCGACGACTTTAAAAACCGGAACGTTCATTCTATTGGGTTCGGGATGCTCTGGCTCCGCCGCCGGGCACACACCACCGAAACCGCACCCCTGAACCGGTTTGAAGACATCACCTACCCCATAGCCCAGCCCATCGCGCAAAGCATCACCGAGGCCGTGGCACGCTTCGACCGCCTCACCGCTCTGACCGATCAGGCGCTCGCCGAAGCCCACCTCGTTCTCGCCGAAGACGTGACCGAAGAACGCCACGGCCGCCCCGGCGCCGAGCATCCAAACGTAATTCTGCTGCGCGCCGGATCCGGGCTGTGCCGCACAATTCTGCTCTCAACCGAAACCGCCGGATTCGTTTCCGCATGCGACGGTGAGCTGAGCATCGGGCAGATTTTAGGTGCGCTCGCCGTGCTTCTCGGCTGGGAAGACTACACGCCGGATGCGCGCGCTGCCTTCGGTACCGAGAACGAGCATCCGCGCGACACCCTGCTGGTCGCTATTCGAGAACTCATCGAAAAAAGTTTTCTGCACTTCGCAGACGAAAACAGCTAACCCCCGGCACCCCAGCGCGAACCTATAAAACACGCCTTGCCGCGCCGAATATCACAAATTTCGGCACGAAGAAACCCCTACACTAAAAGAATGACTATGCAAGACACCCCAGACACCACCAAGAAAATGAGCGCCGAAGACTGCTGGGCGCACCTGCAGGCCAACAATCTAGGGCGACTCGTACTCACCGACGGCAACTTTGTAGACGTGCTGCCGGTCCTCTACGGGGTAGCCGACCACGAAATCTATCTGCGCACCACCCGCGGCGACCGTTTCTCCGCCGTGGTCATGAGCCGCCGCGTCTCCTTTGAAATCGACGAGGAACTAGAGAACGGCATCCGCTCCGTGATCGTGCAGGGCGTGGCGCACTGGCTGCCGCCCGAAATGACCCCGCCGCTCGTGCACACTTTCGGTCTGCGCCACTACGAAAGCGGGCACCTCATGCAGTGGGTGCGCATTGTGCCGCGCAAAGTGTACGGCCGCGAATACCCGCTTCTTCCGGCCCAGGGCGAAGGGTATTTTCCGTACAACTAATTTCGCCCGCCAGCTCGCCTAAGGCGCATATCTGCGGTTGCCAACTCGATACAGACGTGCATAATAACTGGTATCGTTGCATCCACACCCTTAATCCAAACACAAGCTGTAAAACGTGATAAGACACATGCGTGATAAGCGCACCTAATAGGCGTAACCGCCAGAATGTGCGCTATTGTTGTATCGCATCTACACCATACAAATATGAGGAGAGCCGTGCCCACCAAGGCAAAGAACGGAAAAGCGCTGCTGATCGTTGAGTCCCCATCGAAGGTGAAGACTATCAGCGGTTATTTAGGAAACGAATTTCTGGTGGATTCGTCCATGGGACATATTCGTGACCTGCCGCAGCCTTCCGAACTGCCCGAAAACCTGAAAAAGGGCCCGGTCGGCAAGTTCGCGGTCAATATCGACGACGATTTTGACCCCTACTATGTGGTTAACCCCGACAAAAAGAAAAAAGTCGCCGAACTCAAACGCAAACTCAAAGACGTGGATGCCCTCTACCTCGCAACCGATGGTGACCGCGAAGGTGAAGCGATCGCCTGGCACCTCAAAGAGGTTCTGAAACCCAAGGTTCCCGTCTACCGCATGACCTTCCCCGAAATCACCCGCGAAGCCATTGAACGTGCCTTCGGGGAACTGCGCGATATTGACCTGCACCTGGTCGATGCTCAAGAAACCCGCCGTATTCTTGACCGTATCTACGGTTACGAAATCTCACCCGTGCTCTGGCGCAAGGTTGGTCGCGGGCTATCCGCAGGTCGCGTGCAGTCCGTGGCAACCCGCCTCGTTGTTGAACGCGAACGCGAACGCATGGCATTCGTCGCCGCCAACTACTGGGATCTAACCGGACATTTCATCACCACCAGCAACGAAGGCTTTGACGCCAAACTCGTGGCGGTCGACGGCACCCGAGTAGCCACCGGCAAAGACTTCGCCGATGACGGCACCCTCACCTCCACCAAGGTCACCCACCTCTCAGAGGCGGATGCGCGCACCCTCGCCGAAGCCCTCACCGCCGCCCCCTTCGCGGTACGCTCGGTCGAAACCAAACCCTATAAACGCCGCCCCGCCGCGCCGTTCACCACCTCAACCCTGCAGCAGGAGGCGGCACGCAAGCTGCGCTTCTCATCGCGCGTAACCATGCAGGTTGCCCAGCGCCTCTACGAGAGCGGCTACATCACCTATATGCGTACTGACTCGGTGGCACTCTCAGACCAGGCCGTGAAGGCGGCACGCCGCCAAGCATCCGAACTCTACGGCACTGAATATGTGCCCTCCGCGCCGCGCACCTACGCCTCCAAGAGCAAAAACGCGCAGGAAGCGCACGAAGCAATCCGCCCTGCGGGTGACAAGTTCCGCACCCCAGACGCCGTGCGCGGCACGCTCTCCAACGACGAATACCGGCTGTACGAGCTGATCTGGAAGCGCACCATCGCCTCGCAGATGGCAGACGCCACCGGTTCGACTGCATCCGTGCGGTTGGGGGCAACCGCATCCAACGGGCGCGACGCCGAGTTCGCAGCATCCGGCACCGTTATCACCTTCCGCGGCTTCCTCGCCGCCTATGAGGAAGGCGTAGACGCAACCCGCCTGGCAGAACGCGACGCCAAGAACGCCGAGAAACGCCTGCCTGCGCTCGCGCAGGGCGACTCGCTCACCGCCGAAAAACTCGAAGCCACCGGGCATGAGACCCTGCCCCCGCCCCGCTACACTGAGGCTTCGCTTGTGAAGACTCTTGACGAGCTGGGCATTGGGCGCCCCTCCACCTACGCCGCCGTGATTTCAACGATTATGGATCGCGGCTATGTGCAGGTGCGTTCCGGTTCGCTCGTGCCTTCGTGGACCGCATTCTCGGTGGTGCGCCTGCTCGAAACCAGTTTCGGCCCCTATGTGAACTACGAGTTCACCGCGCAGATGGAAGAAGACCTTGACCGCATTGCCCGCGGCGAAGAATCGCGCGTGGAGTGGCTGGGCGACTTCTATTTCGGCGGCGGGGTGCAGAAGAAACGCGGGCTCAAGCCGATCGTGGATAATCTGGGCGATATTGATGCCCGCGATATTAACTCGATCCGCATTGCTGACGGCATTGTGCTGCGCGTGGGTAAATTTGGCCCCTACCTTGAGGCCGAAGGTACCGTCAATACCGAAACCGGTGAGGTATCTGACCCCGTGCGCGCCAACGTTCCCACCGATTTGGCGCCCGACGAGCTGACCGCTGAGAAGGCGAAAGAGCTGCTTGAGCAGGGCAAATCCGATGGGCGTGTGCTCGGCACCGATCCCGCCTCTGGGAACCAGATTATTGCCCGCGACGGGCGCTACGGCCCCTACGTAACCGAAGTTATCGAAGAGATGACGGAGGAGCAGATTCAGGCTTACCTGGATGCGCAGCCTACCGAATACTACAAGAACGGCAAACCCAAGCCGAAGAAGAAGCCCAAGCCCGCTAAGCCGCGCACCGCATCGCTCTTCAAATCTATGGATTTGGCAACTTTAACCCTAGAGGATGCGCTCAAGCTCTTGAGCTTGCCGCGCGTGCTCGGTACCGATGCTGAAGGCAACGAAATCACCGTGCAGAACGGGCGGTTTGGCCCGTACCTGAAGAAGGGCACCGACTCGCGGTCGATTGGGTCTGAGGAAGAAATCTTCACGATCACCCTTGAACAGGCGCTCGATATTTATGCGCAGCCTAAACAGCGCGGGCGCGCCGCCGCTAAGCCCCCGCTCGCCGAGCTTGGTGTAGATCCAAACAGCGAAAAGAATATCGTGGTCAAAGACGGGCGATTCGGACCGTACATTACCGACGGCGTTACCAACATTACGGTGCCGCGTTCGGAAACCATCGAGTCGCTCACCCATGAGCGCGCCGTCGAACTGCTCGCCGAAAAGCGTGCTAAGGGGCCTGCGAAGCGTAAAACTGCGGCGAAAAAGACGACCGCCAAGAAGAGCACCGCGAAGAAAACAACCGCTAAAAAGTCCACTACTGCAAAGAAGACTGCGGCTAAGAAGGAGTAGTCCTTTCTTCACCCCAACAATACGGATACGTGGCTCACGAAAGCGTGGGCTACGTATCCGTATTGTTGCGCTTGGCAAGATTTACATGGATGCGCGACTTGCGCTCGCTTTACAAGGCGACCAGTCACGACGGCTCCGCTTCGCTTTGCCGTGCGCGACAGCCTTAGGCGCTTGCTGCTAGTCGCGCGTCTTGAAGCCGTTCGCCAGAGCCTCCACCTCCCTTGGTTACACGGTTTCCTCCCGTTTTCTCTAAAAACCCGACGTAAAATCTCGCGGGCATTGAGCCTGTGAGATTTTTTCGTGCGGTCGCTTTTTACCTGTCATGTTGCGAGTTTTTTCCTCCCGCCTTTTATGCGTGCTTACCCCGCGAGCAGGTAGTTTTTGGCCGAGCAGGTAGGAAAATACTACCTGTTCGGCCAAAAACCACCTGCTCGCGCTCCCTGGTCTGTGCATCCATGTGCGACGGGCGAACTCGCGCATACCCGGCGGTGGATTGCGCGCATCATGCGGCGACTTGTGCCACACTTAATGAAGTTGTACGTTATCCCGGCGGTGGCTGGGGGATAGGAGCGCGCCGTGCGCCTCGGTGTTCTTGATGTTGGCTCAAATACTGTTCACCTGCTGTTGCTTGACGGCCACCCGGGCGCCCGCCCTGAGCCGTACGCCTCGCATAAGATTCCGCTGCAGCTGGTGCAGTATTTGACGCCGTCGGGTGATATTTCTGATGAGGGCCGCGCCGCGCTGACCGAGTTCGTGAAGTCTGCCCGCGATTTCGCCATTGAGAACAATGCCGAAGATCTGCTTGCCTTTGCGACCTCTGCTATTCGTGAGGCCGGTAATGGTGCCGAGGTTTTGCAGCATGTGCGGTTGAAGACAGGCGTGAGTTTGAGCGAGATTTCGGGCGATCAAGAGGCCGCTATCACCTATTTCGCGGTGCGCCGCTGGCAGGGGTGGGGTGCGGGGCGCATCCTGAATTTTGATATTGGGGGAGGGTCTTTCGAGTTCTCCACGGGCACGGATGCCCTGCCGGATGCAGCAATGTCGGTGCCGTTGGGCGCTGGCCGCCTGACCCGCGAGTTCTTTGATGAACAGCCGCCTTCGCCGAAGCAGACGAAGCGGCTGCGCAGGTATGTGCGCGAGCAGATTGAGCCGGTGGCGCAGCGGTTGCTGGCATTTGGGGAGCCGAACATGGTGGTGGGCACCTCGAAGACGTTCCGGTCGCTGGCGCGTATTTGCGGGGCGGCACCGTATTCTGCGGGGCCGCATGTGAAGCGTGAGATGCATGTGACGGATTTGCGCCTGTGGACTCGCCGAATGGAGGCTATGGCTCCCGCCGAGCGCGCTGACTTGCCCGGTGTTTCCCGGATGCGCGCCGACCAGGTTCTCGCGGGTGCAATGGCGGCTGAGGCTGCGATGGAAACCTTCGGTATCGAAACAATGCGCGTTTCCCCCTGGGCACTGCGCGAAGGTTTAATCTTGAGGCGCCTAGAGCACCTGGCGGAAGGTACGAGTACGCCGCTGGACCCGAAGACTCTGGTGGGGGAGTAGAGGTACTGATTACTGAGCCCGCCCGACCCCTTGGCGAACTATCCGGAATTTCAGGATAGTTGATTCGTCTAGCAACTCTCCCTCGGCATAGGTGTTTTTTCAGGTGGGTGACAGGCATAGCCCACCCGTAACTTTAGGACCGCTGGGAGAGCAACAGCGTGCAGTGGCTCGTACAAAGGCTCGCGCTAATCCTGTGAAACCGAAGACCTATCGTGAGGAGTTTTTGTGCCCATCTATACATCTGAAGAATACCCGGCCGTGATCGAGCGTATTAAAGCTAAAATCGCTCAGAAGAATATCGACCTGGGGCCTACCGTTTCGGAGGCAGACATTATCGCTTTTGAGCGTGCCTGCAACACCCGCCTGCCGCAGGCGTACAGGCTGTTTCTGCTTGAGGTTGGTGACGGCTGGAACGACCCGGCGACGGAGGGCATCAGCACCAGTTCCATTCACCGGCTCGCAGAGATTGAGCGCAAAGACCTTTCCCTCCCGATGACGCTCACGGACGGTTGGCTTTGGGAGGTTGAGGAGGACGAAGAGCAGCTGAGTGATGACTCCTTTGAGCATAAGCTGGGTAACCAGGGTGTTGAGCTCATGGATGAAGGATGCGGCATGACTTATGAGCTGATTACCGCCGGGTCGTGCGCTGGTGAGGTGTGGAGCTTTTCGGATGTTGGTGTTAGCCCCTGCTGTGAGCGCCAGGACTTCCTCGGCTGGTTTGAGCTCTGGCTAGACAGCGATGGCGACCCTGACTATTTCAAGGATTATGTCTATCAAGAGAAATAATAGTGCATACCAGGGGGTATTGGGTTTTTGTACGAGAACCTGATTTTGAGGTGCCTAGAGCATCTGATGGAGTTACTGGTACGCCACTGAACCTGAAAACTTTGGTGGTGGAGTAAGGACGAGCGGCTACATAAGCCGCCGGTATTTTCGTGTACTAGGGGAGAGCTGTAGAGTTTTGGGGACAGCTATTAAAGAAATAGCTGTCCCCAAAACTCTACAGGTTGATTAGCTCTCTGTATCTTCTGCTTCTACGTCTTCCACTTTTACTGTGGTAGCTTCCTTGCGCCATCCATGGAGTTCTTCGTTAAGAGTTTGCAGCTTTTTCGAGAGTTCTGCCTTCTCTTTGGGATCTTTTACCTTAAGAAGTTTATTATTCGTTTCTTCTATTTCTTGGAACTTATCTGCAAGGTATTCCTTCTGTTCTGAAGTAAGGAATTTACAGCCAGGAGGTATGCCTTCGGAATTTAGATTAATAGGATAACCTTCGCTGGTATCCGCCGTAAAATCATTATTATGCGAGCCAAAAAGTGTGTTTTTACGGTTTGTCTTGTTATAAAACTGAGGGGCGCAACCTGTGAAGCGAGAAGAACTGTCGCTGTGCGTGCTGTAGCCAAAATATATTTCACTACAGAAAATAGACCCGCTGAAGTCAGCCCAACTCTTGTAGGTGGAGCCGATGAAGTTAGCCCGGCCCTTGTAGGTGGAGCCGGTGAAGTAAGCCTCGCCCTTGTAGGTGGAGCCGGTGAAGTCAGCCTCGCCCTTGTAGGTGGAGCCGGTGAAGTCAGCCTCGCCCTTGTAGGTGGAGCCGGTGAAGTCAGCCTCGCCCTTGTAGGTGGAGCCGGTGAAGTCAGCCTCGCCCTTGTAGGTGGAGCCGGTGAAGTAAGCCCAGCCCTTGTAGGTGGAGCCGGTGAAGTAAGCCCAGCCCTTGTAGGTGGAGCCGATGAAGTTAGCCCAGCCCTTGTAGGTGGAGCCGGTGAAGTAAGCCCAGCCCTTGTAGGTGGAGCCGATGAAGTTAGCCCAGCCCTTGTAGGTGGAGCCGGTGAAGTAAGCCCCGCCCTCGTAGGTGGAGCCGATGAAGTCAGCCCCTTCCTTATAGGTGGAGCCACTGAACTTAACAGTTTTTTTTGTAATAGGATTTTGTGAGGTCTACAGGGTAGAAGAAGGTGCTTCCCGAGAAATCGTATTCAAAGTCTGACCATGCCCCCGGTGCGTTTTTGCCAGAGCCTTGTAGACGGTCGTGAATTTCTTTAATAATTCCTAGACGAACGTCTGCTTCAGAATCTAACGTCGCTTTGTCTGCGTAGAATTCTTGTTCTTTATCTTTATATATTCCTTCGGATAGAGGGGTATTTTGAGATAGCTCATCATAGTGAGAAGCAAGAGTAAACGGAGAACGGATATAAGCACACAGGTTATTGATGATAACCTGCCCTTCCTTGACTCTTTCAGACTCAGACAGATTTTCTTCTTCAAGCCATTCATCCACAAGTCCAACGAGTGTATATACGCCACCCATACGAACAGGTGCTTTCTCATCGCCTAACTGTTCTACCGCTTTAGTATACCGTTCTCGGCGTTCTGCTTTACGTTCTTTAAATGCATTCGCTTCAAACTGTTTTTGTTGTTTTTCTAGCTGCTTCTCAAACTGTTCTTTCTGTTGGTCAAGAGTATCTTGTTGATGAATCCGAAGGTTCTCAGCTGCTTCACGGTCATTATCGTTTTTGCGACGAGTCTCCCCGAGCGCAATAAGAGCAATAAGCCCACCTGTCGCTAGAAGAATTGCTTGCCGAAGAGCCGCCGCTCCACCAGAATTAACGCTGCCTTCAGGTAGGCTCATAACAACAGGTAACAGGAACGCATATGAGCCACCCACTATGCCACTAGAAAGAATACGTGCGTGGAACCAGCGAGGATCATCATCTTTCCTGAAAATGGGCCACAGAATCAGCACTATATATCCGAGTGAGAGGAACCCAAGACCCCAAGCAAAATAGAACTGTGCGAAATGCTCGGCACTAACAGCTGGGTTCCAACTCCACCAGTGGAGGACTTGAGGCATGAACCAGAATAAGGCTACCCACAGCGCTTCGATGATGAGGGTACTACCTACGATCTTATTAATTGGCCGGGATTTGAGCCAGCATACAAACTGCTCCTGTCTTTTCTCCTTCTGCTGTGGAGCATCTGACGTGGTGCCCTGTTCTAACGTAGCCTCTACATCTTCGTATTCTTCTGGCATTAACTATCTATTCCTCTGAGTGAGTGGTGTGTTCCTTTTCTACTCTATCGCACCTTCAGCTCATATATCAGATTTTCCTAGATTTTGACTCAAGGATTACTTTATACATATCTGCCACTTCAGCGACTGTAGAATATTACATACCTTTGTGAGTTATCATCCGCTCTGGCTTCGCAGAGCTCGATGGATCCTTATTGGGGTGTTGAATCTAGACTCTGTTGTGAGTGTTAAATAGCTAAGTAATGATGGTATCCTGATTGCTTTGAATATTATATTTATCATGAATGAATGTTTGGTATTAGTATATGATTTTTACGATTCATTGCTATTTTGGGCAGATTGTAGTTCCCGCAGCCATTTTTCTAATTCTTCAAGAGAGCTGTTTTCTCGCATGTAATTATAGGCAGTATTTTCTTTTGTGCTTATTTTACGGCAGTTAGGGGGTAAACTCTCATTTGGATGTACGATCAATGAATTACTGTTTTTTGAAACCATAAAGGAAGAAAGGTGTAGATAAGAAAATAGTGATCCTTCGTTATAGTGCGTAGAAAAGCTGGGAGTATAATAGTAGTTTGAATAGGAGAAATCTACAGACTTTATGTATATATTATGATCATATTTAACTATATTCATATATGTTGATTGACTGAAGTCCACCTGATCATGATAGATGGAATTTGCGAATGATGCGAGTGAATAGTATGTAGAGATATAAAATAATGCTGATGACATATAAGATGCATATTCTAAATAAACTTCCTCTTTGTATGTAGAGTCAGTAAAATCAGCAACATTCTTATATTTAGAAGGAGATTCCGGGCTGGAAAATTTTACATTAACATAATAATGGGACCATTTAAATGTAACAGTATCTTCGTAGACTGAACCTTCAAATGACAAGAAATAATATTTTTGACTGTTTTCTAATTTAGGCTGGTTGTAGATAGAACTTTCAAACGATACTTTTTTCTTATATTTACAGTTTTTCCTATATAATAGACCTGTATATTTCGATCCAGAAAAATCAGCATCTTCTAAGTATGTACAGTTTTTCATATTACATAAATTATTCCAATATGAACCTTTAAAATCTACGATATAGAAAAATGTACTTCCCGAAAAATTGTATTCAAAATTTGACCATGTTCCCGATTCTTCTTGCGTAGATTTCTGTAGACGATCACGTATTTCTTTGATAATAATTAGCCGAACATCTTTTTCTGCGTTAAGAGTAGCTTTGTCTGAATAAAATTTATCTGGTTTTTCTTGATAGCTTCCTGTAGGTTTATCTTGCATAAGTTCATCATAATGTGAAGACAGTGCGAAAGGTGAACGTATATAGGCACACAAGTTATTAATAATAAACTGTCCTTCTCTGGTTTTTTCATACTCAGATAGATTTTCATCCTCAAGCCATTCAGTTACGAGTCCTACAAGTGTGTAGATTCCACCTATGCGGGCAGGGGCCTCTTTGTGCGTTAATTGTTCAACAGCTTTGGTGTACCGTTCTCGACGCTCTGCTCTAACTTGTCGCCTGTGTTCCTTGTCGTGTTTCTCTTTTTCCTGATCGTTCTTGAGCTTTTCGTTATTGTTCCTGCGAAACGTTTCGATAAGACCTAGTACTGCAATGGCACCACCAGTTATATAAAGAAAGGCTAATCGCAGGTTGCTCTGAGCTAGTAAAACAGAAGCACTTTTGTCGTCAGGATTAGCAGGAGTCTGAAAAACCTTTTGCGGAATAGAAAGAGCGCACACTAACCCAACGCTGGTAATCAGCACAATTGCAATTGGTAGCCACCACCGTTTTGTCCACGACCATGCTTTGTGTAGTCTAGGATTTTCTTCAGGCTGATACTCCATATAGAGCTGTTTCTTGCTTTTCATACTTGAAGACTCCTGATGATGGGTACGTCCTCTTCCCACCCTACCGCATCCTTATTCGCCGCCTACAGATTTCAGCCGCTAAAAAAGGCTCTTTATCCGAATAAAGAGGCGAAAAGTACGCTTTATTCGAATAAAGAGCCTTTTTACGCAAGAAGCGCAAGAGACAGGGGAGAGAGCCCCCTAAACCCCTACCTGCTGGCGGTCTTGCTCCTGCAGCGGGATTGTCGTGATTTTCTCGCGCCAGGCGTGCAGTTCCTCAACGGTAGACTTTAGCCTGCCCGAAAGTTCCTTGGTTAGACCCAGCCTATCGGTGCTGCGCGCATCGTCGCCGTGAAGATGCTGGGTGATCTCGTGCAGCTCGCCGTTCTTATGCGCCAAATACTGCCGATGCTCCACAGCCAGTGGCGGGCACTCGCTCGGCAGCCCGGATGCACCGGTGTCGATAGAGTAGCCCTGCCCCAGCGAGAAGACATTCTCCGTCGGTGCGAAGAACGAAATGTACTGCGCCCACGCCTCAACATTCATGAAAGCGGGCGCCGCGCCGGTAAAGACAGAACCCTGGAAGGTTACCGCATTACCATACACGGAACCCCTAAAGAGCGCCTTGTCGGCATACGTCGAGTTCTGGAACCCCGCCAGACCGTAGTACAGCGAGCTCGTGTAATTCGCCCACTTGCTGTACACCGAACCCTGAAAATCAGCCCAACCGTTATAAACAGACCGGCGGAAATACACATCGCCACCGTAACGGCAGTGATTGAAATGCACGTCGTCCGTGTAGACAGACCCGCTGAAATCCGCCCGATGATAGGTGCAGTCGCCAAAACTTGCCACCCGCGTGTACACGCAGTTATGAAAGTTCGCCTGATTATGATAAACGGAGCTGTTGAAGGTCACGGTACCGGTGTAGACGGAGTTATGGAAGTTCGCCTGATTATGATAAACAGAGCCGCTGAAATCCACCGCGCCAAGGTACGTTGAGTTACGGAACACCGCCCAGTTGCGGTACGTGGAATTCACGAAAGTTACCGCCTCATGGTACGTAGACCCGCTAAAGTTCGCCTGATCCAGGTACAGGTTGCCGCTAAAGTCTGCGGTGCTGCGGTATACGGAATCGTTCAACGATGCCGCGCCGTGGTACGAAGACCCACTAAAGTTTGCGTGCGCCAGATAGGTAGAACCGCGGAAATCCGCCCAGTTACGGTAGATCGTGCCGCTAAAATCGGCTTCGTACCTGTAGGTGCACCCGCTGAAATCAGCGGTCTTATTGAAGAAGACTCGGCTGAACTCGATGGGGTAGAAGAAGGTGCTTCCCGAAAAATCGTATTCAAAGTTCGTCCACGGGCCGTCCTGGTAGCCGCCCGCATCCGAGGGGGCGCGCAGACGGTCACGAATCTGCTGCATCAGGCCGAAACGCAGCTCAGCTTCTTCGCGCAGAAGGGCGCTCTTCGCGTGAAATGCGCCGTGCGTAAGCTCCAGGGCGTGCGGGTCAAAAATCGGCGGAGACTGAATGTACCCGCTGATCTTATTGACAATGCGCTGCCCCTCCTTATTGCGGTCTTCGTAGCTTAAAGTTTCGTCCTCAAGGCATTTATCGACGAGCGCAAGCAGGGTATAGAGACTTTTCTGCCGCGTTTTCGCCTGCTGATCCTCAAGCTGAGCGGTAGCTTGCTGGTAGATAGACTCACGTTCTGCACGTGTAACGCCAAAAATATCAACGCTTTTGTGGGCGACCGTCGCCACGCTTGACCGGTTCCGGCGGGTGAATACGATGAGTGCGAGAACTGTGAGCACACCGCCGATCGCATACAGCACAAGTGAGAGAGTGGTTTGTTTGGTGAGGAATGGAATAATAATTGCGGCTATTACGCAGAGAATCGCGCATATAAGAATCGACCAGGCGATAGGTCTGGCAGTCCGCTGCTTAGAAGGTTCTAAAAGCGGCGGTTCTGTAATGCTTTGTATGCGTGACTCTGCGTTGAGGCGGTGGTCGTCCATGACGGGGCTCCTTGTGGCGAGTGGGTGTCTAATGCCGTACTTGTCGTAGAGCTAGTCTTCAGCAGGAATTTTACACCTTTAAGTTGAATCTGAGACACCCCACGCCACATAAACAGTGTTCCAATATTCCGTGACAAGGCGTTATTTTGGTAACACTGCACTTAACAGGTGGAGCTTTTACCCGCTCTTATGCGCTGTTACGCGCGAGAATATGCGGGGTATCTAAAATTCAGAAGCGAAGACCGTGTTCCCATGCAATTTTTCGCTATCGCTTTGGTATCGCTGCGAAAAGTTTCAGACAGAGAGTGAGCACCCGACGGAAGAACGAACGTCGGGTGCTCACTAGGGAGGTGCTCTCACTGACACTGTGCGAGGGTCTGGAGGGGTCTACCCATCCCTCCGTACCGCGTGCATGTAAAACGTCAAGCACGCCACAAACTCAAGGGGCACGATCGTGAGCGTCCACAGCGCATCCAGCGCCAAGTTACCGCTCGTGAGCAGTCGGAACCACAGCGGAGAAACCGCCACACACAGTACCGCGCCTAAAGCATTGACGGACCGCACCAGCCCGGTGCCCATCCGAAAATTGAAGCACACGTTCGCAACAATATGCCCCAGCGCGTATACCAGAATGAACTGCCCCATCGGGTGGAACAGTATGTGGCTCCAGTCGCTAGTCAAATCGCCACTCACCAGAAGCGCGAAGAACGTCATCACATACGGGAGTACCATAAACAGAACGCGTACCGTGTACCCCACGGATGCCAACGTATGCCTGAAGGTAACCTCACCCGAGCCACGCTGCGGGATGCCGTGCGCACGCTCAACGCCACCTAGGGCGGTGTACGCTCCCGCAGATGCTGCTCGTGTGCTCATGATTCCCCCAAAATATGGTTCGCAAGCATGTCTGGTGTATAGGTTGAGTTTCTATACTATGCCTTTGCGGCATTAAAAACCCTCATACTCAGGGATGATTTATCAAAACTTAATGTTCGTAAGCTAAATACAGCTCAGATATACACATGTTCAATCGACGGTTTGAAGGTGTTATACCGGGGAAGAAGCACGAGTGTCTAGTAAACAAGGCATGACGTCACAGTCTGTAACAAATCGACCGATTAAGCAGGCTTCTCTAAGACTAGAAGTGTCTGCAGCCCTTTGACGGGGTACACAGGCATTTAGTCCCAAACCGTACCAGCCGATAGTTTTCCGCCGCAGAGCCTGGTGTTTTCACAAGAGTGTACACAAAAGTCGGATGCGCCAGGACCGTACCCGGTGCATCCGACCTTAGACTATAGGGGAAAGCGATCGCCTATTCGCGGGCTAACCTCTCGGGTTCAACGTCCTCCTTCGGCTGCTCGATAATCGACCGAGCCGAAGCAATAATCACGCTCAGAATAATATCCGCCATGATGAAGATATAGGCCCCGGCTGAAGAATCCTCACCCGACCAGCCAGCATAGACGATCGCCGTGACGATCAGCAGAATAATACCCAATCCGGCACTAATTCCATTCAGGATGCGCATACCCTTCGTAGACTTCGAGCGCACTGCGAAAATACACGCCACAATCTGCACGAGCATATATACAGCGCCGCCGTAGCCAAGCATCATGTTGAAGGTTCCGCCGCCGCCAAAGCCGAAGCCATACATCACCAGGCACGCGGCAAGCAGAACGGTACGAATCGCGGTCACCGTAACAATGGTCTTGAGCTCGCGCGAACGTTTCTGCTCGGGGGTTTTCTCGGCACCCGCAGGCACCGAACCCGTGGTCGCGGCTATCTGACCGCTTGCCGGTGCCCCGACCGATACCGCCGGGGTGTTCGCCGTAATGATCGGAATTGCGGATGCGGGCATGGTGTCTTCATACACCTTCTTAGCCCCAGTTTTCTCTGCGGAAGCCTGCGCTTCGGATGCGGCGGAGTCGGCAGGGGCACTAGACCCGCGCTCTGCCCGAGCGGCAGACATCGTATCGGCGATGGACTGGAATGCGCCCTGTTCCTGGGCCTGGGCGGGAAGCTGGCGGGTCCTCACGTCTTCCGCGTCGCCAGCCTCGTCAGCATCCGGGCGCGAGATGGACTGCGGAATGTTATCGACAGGTTCAGCCTCCGGTGCCTCCGCGTGTGCAGCGGCAGGATCAGGAGCCTCAGAATCCTGTGGCTTCTCCGAAAGATACGAGCTCAGCGGGCCCTGCTCAGGTCGGCTCTGCACCGGCAGCTGACGGGTCTGAGTATTTTCGTGGTGAACAGCCTCGTCAGCATCCGGGCGCGAAATACTCTGGGGAAGCGCCTCCGCAGGGGTGTTCGTATCGATCTCAACGGCGGCGGGTTGAGCGCTCTCGGCCTCGGCAGGCTGGGGCTTTGAGGTCTGTGAACCCCACGGTGTGGACTGGGTAGCGTGAGCGCTCTCGGCAGAGGAATCCTCGGCAGATTTCTGAGCGGACTCTTGAGTCTTCGCGTCTTGCGGATCCTGCGCCGCCTGCGGGGTCTGGGCGGTCGCATCCGGCCCGGCATCCTGAGGGGGCAGCGAGTTTTGGGCAGGTGATTCTTCCTGCGCGTGCTGCACAGTCGTCGAAGTCTGAGAGCGTCGAGGATTGCTGAAAGGAGCACCTCCCTGGTGGTGCGAATCCTGTATGCGCTCAGAGGTATGAGGATTCTTATCGCTCATCGTGTCTCCCTCGGATGCTGTGGCTGGTGTTAAAGTCTGTGGGCAGGTGTTGAGCCGGTGCGGGCGGGGTGGTTTTCCGCCTAGAAAATCCAGCGGGTGCTAGGCACCGGTAAGAGCTCAGCTAAGGCGCGGTTAGCGGTATGGCTAGGCTGCGAACTGGAATTTCGCGGGATAACCTCTGCAATAGTACCCAAAACGGGCACGAGTTGCCTAAACACCCCGGAAATATTGGGCTCTTTAAGGATAGCGAGAGATATCTCCAAGTCAGCGTACAACACGAAGTTACCTTGCACAACACCATATGTATAGTCGAGCTTGAGCCTGCAGTCGGATGCGCGGCAGGCACCCTCTTTCGGGTGTGTGCATCGCCCGGAAAACCCGGTGAATCTTCGCCCGCGGTACCGTAGGCATGAAGCCGACGGCGGGTAGAAGAACCTGAACACACCTAAAATAGATGCACTGTAAAGTAAATTATTATAGCCGCATCCACACAAGAAACCCGTGCATGCCGCTTGTGCGACACGCGTAAAGCACGCGAAATTCCCTTACAGGTGCTCAGCCTCAGCCAGCCGAGTCTTAACGCTGACTAGGCGCTACGGTCTGCGGGGCGTGCTGTGTTTTGTTACCTAAGCGCATCCACAGGTATTTGACACCCCATGCCGTGCCGACCGCTACCGTGAAAGGCGCATACGCCTGCCAGTCTTGCCCGGCGAACCCAAGAATCAGGGCGCAGGCACTCAGCGGGGCGTTCATCGACAGGCTCAGGAAAGTGACCGCGCCCAGCAGCCCGGCGATCCCGAGAAGTTCTGACGCATGAAACGCTCCCGCGCCCGGTGGAAGCTGAAGCAGCGTCGGGAACACGAGGATTAGAGCGCCCGTAAGCACGAAACCGCAGGCGGAACCCAGGGCCAGCCCCGGTGTGAGCGTGCCCCCGTAGGCACCGTTGCGCAGACTCGCCACCACCAGGATCACTTTGGCTGCCAGCAGTGCGAGAGCATAGAGAAGAGCCTGGCCTAAGGCGGTCGCGTCAAGCCTGCCGGAGCTCGAAGATAAACCGGATGCGGCATCGAAAATATGCTGGGTCAGCGGGCGGCCGTTCCCCAGAATCTCCGGCAGGAAAATCGAGGTCACCGCCACCAACGCAAGTACCAGGGGAAGCCGCCAGAGCACGTTCCGATTCGTAGTTTTGCGGCTCTCTGCGCGTTGAGACGCCGCCCGGAACCACAGCGCCAGGGGAGTGATAGCCAGACCAAGAACAACCGCGAGCAGCAGCGATTCACCGGTGGTCTGCAGCTGCGGGACGGGGTAGGTGGGCGCATCCGAAATCACCAGATTCGCGGTGCAGGTTGCCACAAGAACCAGGACCGCACCCGTGAAAATATTGCGCAGCGACAGCGCTAAACCGAGAGCCTCAAATAGGAAAACAAAACCGCCCACCGGAACCTGGTACACAGCCGCTAAACCCGCCGCCGCAGCCGAGGCTACCAACACTGGGCGCACGGTCTGCGGGATGCGCATCAGATCCGCCAGACGCCCAGCAAACAGTGCGCCCAGCTCGCGCGGGGCAACCTCTTTACCCACCGGAGCACCCGCACCCACGGCCACAATCTGAGTGAGGCTGTGCAGGGTTTGCCGTAGAAATCCCGGGTGGCGCTCCTGCGGAGTTTCGCCGCGAATCTGCGCCTTAATGGACACCAGCTTAGTGCGCCGCTGAAGTAAAAACCAGATGATGGAGACCACCACGCCCACCGCGATCAGCACCAGTACACGTCGAACGATATCGCTGTGATCCGTCACGATCGGATGCTCCGCCTCCGTATGCCCGAACGTGACCTCCTGCATGATATCCAGGAGGTAGTGCAAAATAATCGCCCCGCCACCGGTGGCCGCGCCAATCAGCACGGTGCACAGCAGAAGGTGAGCACAGCGAATCAGACGTGTTTTCATCGTTTTACATTCTAGCCGCGAACCGCAGCCCTTGTTTGTACCGGAGTACATACGGGGAGCCGCCGGAGCCGGTGTTGGATTGTATGCTAGATAACATACCCTGTGGTGCGGGCGGCATGCGCCCCGCGACACGAACGAAGCAGACAGTAAGGATCGAAGATGACCGAACATATAGCATTCCTCGGCACCGGCTCCATGAACGGTTCCATCGCAGCCGGGCTCATCGCGGGCGGATACCCCGCAGAGGCCATCCGCGCCACCGTGCGCAGCAAAAACTCCATAGACCGCCTGCGCCATCAGTTGGGGCCTAAGGGGCGAGATGCCGTCGTGATCGGGTGCGAGCTCAAGCCCGAAGCCAACCGTGAGGCGGTTAGCGGCGCATCCGTAGTGCTTCTGGGGGTTAAACCCTATGGAATCGTTGAATTGGCACGCGAAATTTCGCCCGCTCTCGCCCCGGATGCGCTCGTCATTTCGGTGGCGGCAGGAGTCACCCTCGATACGCTGCAGAAGGCTCTTCCTGCAGGTCAGCCGGTGATCCGCTGCATGCCCAATACGCCCTCAAGCGTGGGTAAGGGCGTGTTGGCGATCTCGGTGAGTGAGAACGTGACTGAGAAGCAGCTTGCGCTCGCCGAGAAGATCCTAGAGACCGTGGGTCTGGTAGTGCAGGTTCGAGAAGATCAGATGGATGCGGTCACCGCCGTTTCGGGGTCCGGTCCCGCCTACGGGTTCCTGCTGGCAGAGACTATGGCGAGTGCCGGTGTGAAGCTCGGCCTGGATGAAGAGACCGCACAGAGGCTCGCATCCGCGACGATTGCGGGCGCCGGGTACCTGCTGGATAGTAACCCGGATGCCGCCGCCCTGCGCAAGGCTGTTACCAGCCCGAATGGAACCACGGAGCGCGCTATCAATACCTTTATTGACAAGGGACTTTTCGATCTCACCGAGGATGCGATGCGCGCCTGCGCCGCTCGTTCCGCTGAGTTGAGCGAACAGTACACGGCTGACTAGCCCCCGCCTCCTGCCTACCTCTCCCTACATAAAAAGAGCCTTTATTCAAATAAAGGCTCTTTTTATGACGAAGAAGGGGAAGACAGAACCTACGGGCGGGCCGCGAAACGTTCGATCAGATCCACCTGCCCCGAGACAATCAGAATATCCCGGGAATGGATGCGCGTTGCCGCATCCGCGTAGGTAAACTCCTCGCCAGGAGACTTAATACCCACCACAGAAACCCCGTATTTCGCGCGAATATCCGACTCTGCCAGGGTAAACCCGTGAGTCTCCTTCGGCGGGCGCATCTTGGCGATCGCGAAATCGTCGTCGAATTCGATATAGTCCAGCATGCGTCCCGACACCAGGTGCGCGGCGCGGCGCCCCGCATCCGCCTCCGGGTAGACCACATGATGCGCGCCAATACGCTCTAGAATCTTGCCGTGTGAGGGGGTGATCGCCTTCGCCCAAATCCGCTCAACCCCCAGATCGACCAGGTTCGCGGTAATCAGCACGGAAGCCTCAATTGAGGTACCCACACCCACAACCGCAGACCCGAAATCGCTCGCGCCCAGCTGCCTGAGCGCATCAATATCGCGAGCATCTGCCGAGACCACATGGGTGAGCACGCCCGTCCATTTCTGCGCAATTTCGGGGTCTTTCTCAATGGCGAGAACCTCTTTATTCTGGGCGTGAAGCTGGGCGGCGGTCGCCGAACCGAACCGTCCCAACCCAATAATCAGTACGGGGGCGTTATGGTTACTAGCCAATGACGGGCCTTTCTTCGGGGTACTTATACAGGCGGCGGCGAGACCTCAGCGCCAAACCGGTGGCGGCGGTAATGGTGCCGATTCGTCCAATAAACATGAGCAGGGAGAGCACATAGATGCCCGAGGGCGGCAGCTCCGTGGAGAGCCCATTTGACAGTCCGCAGGTTGCATAGGCGGAAATGACCTCAAAGAGCACGCGCACGAGCGGCTGGTCTGTTATCGCCAGCAGAACTCCGGTGCCCACAAGTACAATTCCGGTACTCATCATCGTCACCGAAATGGCGATGCGCAGCGCCGACACCGGGATCGTGCGCCCGAAAGTCATCACAAATTGATCGCCGCGTGCCTCCGCAATAATTGCAAGCATAATCACGGCAATAGTGGTGACTTTCACGCCGCCTGCGGTAGATGCTGAGCCGCCGCCAATGAACATGAGCACATCGGTTATGAGGCCGGTGACCGGGCGAATATCGTTCATGTCGACTAGGTTGAACCCGCCCGAGCGCGTCATGATGGAAGCGAAAATCGAGCTGAGAATCTTCTCACCCGCGCCGTAATTGCCGATAGTACGCGGATTTGCCCATTCGGCTATGCCCCAGAGCAGGGCACCCAGCACGAACAGGATGCTCGTAGTCGTCACCGTGAGTTTGGTCGTTAGAGTCCAGTCGCGGGGGCGGAAGGGTTTCTGCTGAATCGTCATCAGCACAGGGAATCCGAGTGCCCCCAAGAACACGGCGATACTCACGGGTGCGAGCACGAAAAAATCGTGCCCATAGGGTACTAAGCCATCAGAATGCGGGGTGAACCCGGCGTTATTAAAGGACGAAATGGCGTAGAAAATACCGTGCCACAGGCTGGTGGGCAGATTCTCGCCAAGAAGCAGAAAACGCGGGGTAAGAACGAGGGCGATCGTCGATTCGATCCCGATTGAGGTATAAGCGACGGTGCGAAGCACGCTGCCGACTTCACCGAGACGCCCGATACTGAGCTCTTCCTGCGCGATAAGTTTAGAGCGCAAACCCATTTTCCGCCCGATCGCCAGGGCAAGAAGCGAGGTCATGGTCAACGCACCTAAACCACCAATCTGACAGGCGAGCAGAATCATAACCTGCCCGAATACGGACCACTGGGCTGCTGTTGAAACGGTCGTCAAACCGGTCACGGTCACCGCGCTGGTGGCGGTGAAGAACGCATGGTGAAATGGCGCAGGTTCGCCCGTGACCGAAGAAATCGGCAGGCTCAACGTTACGGTGAAGAAAACGATCACCAGAAAGAAGGACGCGATAGCGGTTCGTGAGGGTGAAGAGAAGACAGTCGTATCAATAAGGTTGCGCAACTTCTCGTAGCTTCGGATATCGAAGGGGTTGAAGCGGCGAGTGACCTCTTCCTGTTCATACATCATCGGCGATGTAGGCGGAACCTTGCCGATAGCGGTGGAGATGCGACCTTCAGAAAAATCGCGCACCCGTTTGCGCTGATGCGCGCGCAGGCGACGTAGATAGCGTCCCACGGGTGCCTCCTTTCCGATCGTGCGCAGAGTTTGGGCGGGGTACGGTCGTGGTGGGGATGTTTAGCTTTCTCTAGTGTATCGCCCAGGCATGCAGCTGAGCGGAACATCATAGGTATTTCTAGGGATAATGTTGGAACGGTTGTTGTGGTGCATGCACTGTGTGGGCGTGTATATGCCCTAAACGGTATATAGCTAGAACGGAATATTATGAGCATTTGGTAATATACGCGGAAAGCTTAGCGAAAAACCGCGTAGTTTCGGGCTAGAACCCATAAAACAGGTATCGAGCATACGCCGAAATATGTCATAATCGCTATATGCAATCAGACGTTTTTTCAGTGATCGCGGACCCCACCCGCCGCAATATCGTTCATCTTCTGGCTGAACAAACACGTACTGTTGGTGCCGTTGTTGAGCACTTGAACATGAGCCAACCCACTATCTCAAAGCACCTTAAGGTTCTACGTGAGGCACGGGCAGTCACCGTGCTGGTCGAGGGGCAGCGCCGCCTCTATTCGCTGAACCCTGAAGTATTTGACGAGATCACCGCCTGGGTTGCCGATATACAGGCGATTGCACACAGCACGAAGGAACAGCGGGAGTCACAGATTAAACAGGCTTCCGTGATTGAGGTTGTCGATGTTGTCGAGTCCTCAGACGATGACACCGCGAAAACCGAAAAGACTGAAAAGCCCAGCGCCGAGGCCAAGACTGAGAAAGAGGTCAAGACTGAGAAAACTGCGCACGCTGGCGAGTCTGATACTGACGAGCATCAGCAACGCGATGCAGAGCAGCGCCCTAAAGCTATCGGTAAAACTACCGATGAAACCGCTGGTGAAGCTGCCACTGCCCATGCTCAAGATGTACAAGATCAAGATAAGACCTCGGATTCGGATGCACCCGCCCAGCCCGTTGAATCCTCGTCCGTCGTTGAGCAGCCCGAGCCGACGCCTCAGGAACGTGTATCCAAGGCTCTCTCGCAGCGCAAGCGTTTCGAGGCTTTCCCGGGTTCTACCGGTTCCGCGAACGCTGGCGTGAAGCCCGGAGCGAGCCTTTCGGGCGAGCGGGATGCAGAGAAGGCTTCCGGGCAGAAAGATCGCGATGGGCAGGGTGCTTCCCACGAGGCTGGCGCTCATGATTCGCACGCTGAGGGCGAATCGTCGGCTAAGAAGAAGACGACGACCGCCGCGATTGCAAAACCCGCCATTTTTGATGATGAGGCACGTTCTGCCGAGAGTTCGGTGACCTCCGGTCTGGGGCCGAAGACCTCGACTAAATCCGCCGCGCGCATCGTGTCAAAACCCGCTCAGCAGGCGGCACCCGCCGCATCGGAAGAGGGCACAGAAACCGCCGGAACCGTTGAGGAAAACGAATTTATTCCCATGCGTCCTTTCACGCCTTCGGGGTCTTCCTATCAGGAGAAACCGCAGCAGTCCTATGGGTATGACGACGGAATTGATGACGGTCAGCAGGGGTTCTCGCCCGAGGCTCGCGGCTTTGTTCCCCGGTCAAAGTCGCAGGATAGGACCACCGCACAGGCAAAGCCGGAGGCAGTGAAGAGCGAGAAGACCGACAAGGGCGTGTCAGCTCAGAAGGACGCTGAACCGTCTGTGAAGGGCGCCGAGCAGACTAAGGCTCCCGCGCGTTCGCACGATACGAAGCAGCCTCACGTTGAAGCACAGACTCAAGAGCACACGCACGTTTCGGGCGCTCAGCAGCCTGCCCAGCAATCCGAGAGTGCTAAGCCCGCGAAACCGAGCTCTGCCGAGTCTAAACAGGCCTCTCATGTAGCGAAGGCCGAAGCGCAAAAGCCCGTGAAGGATGCTCACAAGAGTGCTCAGACAAAGCCTCAGAAACCCGAATCACCTTCGCCGCAGGCTCAAACTGCCGCGAAAACAGAATCGGCTCAGGCACAATCGATCCGTGAAGAGGTTTCTGCCCCGAAGCCGGGTTCGGAACGGGCGGCGCAGGCGCATACCGGAAAACCCGGTGCGAAAACCGAAGCGCACACTGGTTCTCAAGAAACCCCAGCCCAGGCTGCGAAACCCGCCGAATCCCCGATACAGGCGGCTGCATCCGAGAAGAAACCCGAGGATAAGCCCGCCGAAACCACGGCGACCAACGCACAAACCGCGACCCAGCCCGGCACATCTTCTACCGTGAGCTACGGCATCGACACTGCCGAAAAGAGCACGGAAAATGGGGAACGTGCGGTACAGGGTACTGCGCAGAAAAAGCAGACCGAGAAAGGTCAGGGGAACGCTGGCTCGCCCGATACCAAGGAACCGGCAAAACCCGCAACGGTTAGGTCTGCTAAAGGTACCGCCTCCACAGGTGCTGCAGCAAAAACTCAGGAGCCCGAGAAAAAGCCGGCGGCTCAGGTGGAAGAGTCATTGTCAACCGCTCAGGAACCGCAAAAATCGGGTGCTGAAACCCCAGTGGAAGCCGCCCCTGCTGCCGCACAGAATATGACGCAGGCACAATCCGAAGAGGCTAAGGCTGTGGAAGCTAAACTCGCCGAGAATGCGCCGGTCAAATCAGATTCCGTGACCTTCACAGCGGTGCTGCCCGTCGTCACCCCGGAAATGAGTTCCGTGCAGGGTGCCCGTCCTCAAGAGGACGAAGAGGCAGCCGATGCCTCTGACAAGATGAAGAGTGCGGCATCCGAAAAATCTGGTAAGAACGAGGAACTTCCGTACCAGACGCAGACGGAATACACCTCAGCATTTGGCACTGCAGATACCCCGAAAGAACCCCCGCGCGGGCTGCTTTCACGCGTTTTCGGAAGGCGCCGGTAACATGGATATTTCACAGCATACGTCTCGTGGTGTTGTGCGGTATAGACCGCACGCGTGCACGACGGTTCTCATAGCATCCCACCTCTAACTCGTATAAACGGAGTTCTCATTGGCTATTCATCGCAAGATTCTGCGCTGGCTTGAGACCGAGCTTTTTGAAGGCAATATTCAGCTCGGTCAAAGCCTTCCTGACGATCAGCGGATTGCCCACGCCATCGGTGTGGGGCGTTCCCGAACCCGAGATGCACTCAAAACCCTTGAAGATATGGAATTGATGCGCCTGTACTCTGGTCGCGGTAAAGAGATCATTCCTTATCTCTATGAGGAACCGGCGGCTGCGGCTGCGGGGCCTATTCGTCTGCACATGTCTACATCGCGTTACCCAACCCGCGATATGCTGCAGACCCGCATCCTGCTTGAGAGCTGGGCGGTATCTAATATTGACCCCGACAAGGTCTCATTTGATGAGGTTGATGAGGCCCTTGAGACGCTCCAAGACGATACTCTGAGTATTGGTGAGTTTCTTGACCAGCTTTTGACCTTCCACCACCGGCTGGTGCGTTTGGCGGGTAACGAACTGGTCGTGGGCTTGCTGGTTGCGATCCGCCAGTCTTCCTTCGATTCCCTGCTGTCGCTTATGGGACGTTTGCCGCTGTGGAGCAGCACGATGACGCGCATCCGGGTGGAAAACCGTGCCATTGTAGACGCTGTCAAAGATGGCGATGCCCGCACCGCGCGCGAGCTAATTGCCCACCAGCTGCAAGAGCTATACTCCGAAGCTGGCATAGAGCTGGATCAGGCGGCAAATACCCCGAACGGTATGCCTGGTGACCCCTCTGAGGACGACGAGGAATTCCAGGAGGAGGAATACTCCGAGGAAAGCACTGATTCTTCCGAAGAGCCCGAAGCCGACGCTGACGTGGAAGAACACGAGGAAGCGGAAGCAGAGCAGGATACCGACGAGAATATTCCCGAATCAGAATATAAGGCTGAGCAGGAGAAATCTCCGGCCGCGCAGCTTCCAAAAATTATTCGTGAAGGAAGCACCGTTTCACGCCGTCGTCAAGGGCGTATGCGCGTGCCGACCCCGGTGGCCGTGGGCTTCGAGGAAGATGAGGCAGAGGAAACCGCATCCGCCGAGAGCACGGGTGATACTCCCACGGCTGACATTCCCGAGCAGCAGGAAACCGTCGAGAGCACCCACGAGTCTCCAATCGATCCCCTTGAGGAAACCGCGGCGCACGAACCCCAGCTTGAGAGCGTGCAGCCCGAATTTGAGGATGACGTTCTACCGGTTGACGAGTCCAGTGAGTCTGCATCTGACGATGCACAGGACAAAGAGCCTGCTGAAGAGATAACGGCAGAAAAGGCTCCCGACAAGTCTGCTGACGGATCCGAAAAATCCAAGTCTTCGGAAGAGGCGCAGGGCACATCGCAGGACGACTCTGCCTCTCACGAAGACTCGATCGAAAGCACCGAGGATAAAGACGCTGAAGAGACGCCTGACGAACAAGAACACGTCAGGGAAGTCTATGTCGAGAAGGCTCCGGTGGGTAAAATTTCCGCCGAAGAGCTTGTGGCGACCGGCCTTATTCCGTGGCGCACCATGGGACAGCAAGCCGAGAACGGAACCTCAACCCAGACCGAAGCTGAGGGGGAGGACGATGTTATTCGTGCGCCCCTGCGCCGAAACGTGCCGCCCGTGCGACCCGCGCAATTCTCGCCGCGCAAGTCCGAAAAGCCAGAGAAAGCGGAGAAACCCGCGAGCGAGCGCATCAGCCTGATTCGCCGCGTTCGCCATTACTTCGGTCTTGACCTGCCGCATACCCAGGCAGTCAAGCTGGTTGAGGCACAGGAGGCGGCCGAGCAGAAAGCCGCAGACAACGCGAAATTTGCGACAGAACCTCCTAAGGTAGAGCCTAAGTCCGCTTCTGCTTCATCGCCTGAGGATGCCCCTGCCGCCGCCTCTGCCGAGACTTCCAAGTCTTCGGCGGCTGAGCAAGAGCGGGAAGCCTCCACAGAACCGAAGAAACCAGCGGCTCAGCCATCGCCCGCGAAGGCGGCAGAGGCTCCCAAGCCTGCTGAGGCGCCGAAATCCTCGAAGCCATCGAGCGATGCAACTTCTAAGAGCGCCGAGCCCGCGCCGGAGGCAGCACCTTCGGATAAGACAGATTCGAAGCCTGCTAAGCCTGCGGAAAAGTCCGCATCCGCCCCCGCACAGAGCGTAGATTCTGCGAAGCGCGAGAAACCCGCTGTAGAGACCCCTCAGACGGATTCTTCTGACGCTGTGAAGGCAGATCCTTCGGATGCGCCCGTTCAGAGGGCGGCGGCGAATGTCGAGTTGGAGGAAACTCCGGAAGAGATACGTTCTGAGTTGCAGAGCGCGATTACTCTGGACGAGCCTTCGCCCGATTCGGTGCCGACCCCGACCGCTGAGCCCGTGGCGGTTAAACGCCCCAATCGCAAGGATTCAGATTCTCAGGCTCCGGCGAAGAATGTTTCGGTTGCGGCTGCAGCCATACCGCAGCCCGTTCCAGCGGTTGCCCGCCCAGAAACGGCTAATCTGAGCGGTGTCGATTCGACTCCGGTTGCTTCTGCGGTGAACGAAACTGAGAATAAGCCTGCGGATTCTCAACCCAAGCAGAAGGCTCAGGCAGATACCGAGAAAACACCGGTAAAACCCGCCCCGTCACCTTCGGAGATTGCCCAGGCATCAGCAAAACCGGCTTCGAAGAAACCCGAGACGAAAAAGCCTGCGCCCGTAGCAGGTAGCGCTTCGAAGTCTGCATCGGCTAACAAGAAGGCTCTGACGGCAGTAGACGCTAACGGTGCTCCGAATCCTTTTGAGGGCTTCGACGTCCTGGGAGCGGTCGAGCGGGCGCACGCGGCGGAAGCGGCTGCTGCTCAGAAGAAGCAGGCAAAGACGCAGGGCTCCGCAAGCGAGGCTAAAAAACCGGCTCAGAACGGTACTTCTAAGGGCGCCAGTGCCCTCTCGAAGGGGAAGAAGAACCGCAAGAGGCGCCACTAGCGCTATCGCGCCACCATCTGGGGCGGCGGGAACTCGGGAGTATGCATCCGTGGTTCTCGCCGCCTCATGTATATCAGCTGCGGTGGAAAAGACACCGAGGGCGAGAGAAAGCTCGCAAAATCGAAGGTTTTCTGTCCCTCAAATGGTGAAAATAGGCTATTACCTTGTACCCTAGGAAGGTAGCGTTCTCAAAACGCCTGGGCACTGCTGTGCCTAAAATGCCTTTTAGAGCGTTTATACCGGTATAAACATACCCGGGTAGCTACCAAACCGGTTTGGTTTGGCCGGGTCTAGAAAAGTGAGGAAATCCTATGGGTTCCGTTATTAAGAAGCGCCGCAAGCGTATGTCCAAGAAGAAGCACCGTAAACTGCTTCGCAAGACTCGCCACCAGCGCCGCAATAAGAAGTAATTAAGGCTTCTGCACCCCGCATCCAGCAGGTTCAACCGCAAGGATGCGGGGCGTTTTGCCTCTGGCACACCAGTGCGTAAACCTAGATGTGGTGCTGTGACCTGTATATATTCCCGACCGAGCATATGTGCGAACAAGAATATAGAGCACAGGGGAACATAACTATCAGACATATATCGCGTGCAGACGTGGGCACACAAGACAGCGTGACAGAACCTCAAGAAGCTGCACGGGTATACACTGGGAACTATGCCTGAACCTGTCATTGAACTTCTGACCCGTCCCGGATGCCATCTCTGCGAGGATGCGCGCTTAACCGTGAGCGAAATCTGCGCTGAATACGGCCTGGACTATACCGAGCTCGATATTACCGATAACCCGGATCTACTCAAACGCCACAAGACCGAAATTCCGGTGCTGTGCATCGACGGCGAAGCGAAGGATTTTTGGCGTATTAACCCCAAACGCATGCGTAAGATTCTCGACAAGAAACTTGCCCGCTAACCGGACACTTCGCAATATATTTTGGGGTAGCGCCGAAAGTCTGAGAAACTGAGAGAATGACTACTCAGCTCACGGTTACGGTTCACCTGATGCGCCACGGCGAAGTTCACAACCCCGAACGCATTGTCTACGGCCGTCTGCCGCACTACGCTCTCTCCGAGAAGGGGCAGCAGATGGTGCGCATGAGCGCCCAAGAATTTGCTCAGCGCGCGCAGGATGGTGCCAAGATTGTGCATCTGGTATGCTCACCCTTGCTGCGCACCCGCGAATCTGCCGCGCCAATCACCGAGCTGCTGGGTCTGGAAGCACATGCGGATCAGCGGGTTATCGAAGCCGATAACTATTTTGAGGGCGAGCACGTTACCAGGCAGGGTCTTCTGCGCAACCGTAAACACTGGGGCAAACTCTACAACCCGCTACGCCCATCCTGGGGGGAACCGTACCTTGACCAGGTAAAACGCATGGCATCCGCTATTCAGGATGCAGCACGCACCGCCTACGACAAAGGCGGCGAAGGCGCACAAGCGATTATTGTCTCGCATCAGCTGCCCATCTGGGTCACCCGTCTGGGGTTAGAAGGCCGCTTGCTGCAGCATGACCCGCGCACACGCCAGTGTAACCTTGCCTCGATCACCTCCCTCGACTTTAAGAGCACGGATTTTGATCATGAAATGCCGCAGGTGAGCGGATACTCCGAACCCGCCTCGCCCCTGTACGGCGGTGTAATTCAGCTTCCCGGAAGCTAGTCTCCTATAGTTTAAGAACGCAGGCCTTCGCACACACCGATGCCGCCGCCAGCTGGCACGGAAGGAAAGCATGAACCCTATGCCAAAACCCACGACGCCAAATACCCCACTCACTCGCCGCGCGCTTCTGCACACGGGTGCGGGTATTTGCGCCACCGCCGCCGGTGCCGTGCTCCTCTCGGCGTGCTCATCCAGCGATGATTCCCTGGCGAAACAGGCGAATTCGGGTGATAACAAAGGCTATATCGCGGGCGATGGTTCCGTCACCGAATACCAGGAAGCCGAACGCGGTGACCCTGTCGCCTTCACCGGCGAACTCTTCGACGGAAAAACTGTAACCGCCGAATCCCTGCGCGGTAAACCGGTACTGCTGAACTTCTGGTACGCCGGATGTGCCCCCTGCCGCGCCGAAGCGCCCGACCTGCAGAAGCTCTCCGAGGAATTCAAAGATAAAATCGCCTTTTACGGCGTGAACGTGCGCGATGAGAAGAACACGGCAGAAGCCTTCGAGCGCAGCTTCAACGTCACCTACCCTTCCTTCAAAGACGTTACGGGCAAGGTTCTTCTCTCGCTCAGCAAATACGTACCCGCGCAGGCGGTGCCCACCACCGTCATCCTGGACGAGAAGGGGCGCGTGGCATCCCGCGTGCTGGGGCAGGCTAACCCATCCATCCTGAAAACCCTTGTCGAGACCGTGACGAAGGGTGCCTAGCGTGCCGCACACGCCCGTTCAGCCGCTCATCGCTATTGCCGGGGTAGGGGTGCTCCCCGTGGCGAGCATCAGCTCGACCGTGCTAGATGGCTCGCTGTGGCTGTCGGTACCGCTTGCCGCGCTCGCGGGGTTTATTTCTTTTGCCTCTCCATGCGTGCTGCCGCTGGTTCCGGGGTATTTAGGATATGTTGCGGGGCTGACCGGGGCGAATATACCGGCAACGGGCGCATCACAAGCTGATGGGCATGCGGAGGAGCCCGTGGATGCGAAAACTTTCGCCCTCGTGAACTCGGCGGCGGCGCGGCGTTTAGCGTCAACGGTGCCTCAAACACAGGATGTAGTAGACAATCACAGCGCTTCTGCGCCCATAACAACAGAGAGTAAAGCTCAGACGCCGAATGAGTATGCTGTAACTCGCCGCAAAACCACCTGGCGGTTACTCGCCGGAGTTGCCCTGTTTATTGCGGGATTCTCCGCTATTTTCGTGCTTCTCTCTGTTGTCCTCGCCCAGCTCGGCACCGCACCCTGGCTCAAGGGGCAGTCCTGGGTCACGATGATTCTGGGCGCGCTGGTTGTGCTTATGGGAGTCGTATTTCTGGGCGGGTTCTCGATCTTTCAGACCGATAAGCGCTTGCATCGCCGCCCGGTCGCCGGGCTGTGGGGTGCACCGATTCTGGGCATAACCTTCGGGTTGGGGTGGGCACCCTGCATCGGGCCGACCTTCGCGGCCGTGCAGACCCTCGTATATACGGGCGGTTCCGGCACCGGCAAGGCAGTCGTTCTGACTCTCGCATACTGTCTGGGTCTGGGCGTTCCCTTTCTGCTTGTGGCATGGGGCATGGGCAGGGGAGTGAGCACCCTGGCGTGGGCGCGAAAACATCGCCTGGGCATACAGCGGGTGGGCGGTGCCGTACTCATCCTGATCGGGGTACTGCTCATGACGGGGCTGTGGACCGAGCTGATGTCATGGATACAGGCGGCATTACCCGCCTACGAACTACCGATCTAAGAAAGGAGGGCTGTCATGGTTTCCGAACACAGCGACGATGAAAACACTTCAACAGAGGCAAAGGATACAAACACCGCAAACCGCAAGGCGGGCAAAACCGCAGATGCCGGGCGTGCCGTGAACGCATCCGAGAAGACCAAGAAAACCGGTAAATCAGCGCGCAAGGATGCGCCAGCCCTCGGGTTCGTGGGTATGCTTCGCTGGTGCTGGACTCAGCTGACCAAAATGAATACGGCGCTCATGCTTCTGCTTTTGCTGGCGGTTGCAGCTGTGCCTGGCTCGATTTTCCCCCAGCGTGTCCAAGACCCTACTAAGGTTACCGATTACATTAAGAACCATCCCGGCTGGGGCGAATTTGCCGATAAGATTCAGCTTTTCGACGTGTTCTCCTCGGCGTGGTTCTCTGCCATCTATCTGCTGCTGTTTATTTCGCTGATCGGATGCGTAACCCCGCGCGCCATCAAACACGCGAAAGACTGGCGTAAGCCCCCGGCACGTACCCCCAGAAACCTTTCCCGTATGCCGGTACACCGTCAGCTTGAGATTCCCGTGGCGGATGCCGGGCTGAACCTGAGCGCCAAGGGCGCGATTGAGGATGCGGCGCGCATCCTGAAAAAGAGCCACTACCGAGTTGAAATTCGGGACGAAGAGAACGAACACTACTCGGTTGGTGCCGAGCGAGGGTATCTGCGCGAAATCGGCAATATTCTCTTTCACGTGGCGATGATTGGCATTCTGGTAGGGGTCGCCTTCGGTTCGCTCTATGGATACCGTGGACAAAAAATTCTGGTTCAGGATGAAACTTTCGTCAATTCGCTGATTGGCTACGATTCGTTTACTCCCGGCACGAACTACAACCCCGACTGGCTTACCCCGTATGCGGTGACGCTCAATAATTTTCAGGTGCGCTACGATCGCCAGCAAGACAGCCATACCTACGGGCAAGATCTTGACTACAAGGCGGAGCTGACGGTACATGACCCGCAGGGCAGCACCGAGCAGAAGACCCTCAAGGTGAACGAACCGGTCGATATTGGCGGTACCAGTATTTTCCTCTCGGGCAATGGGTATGCGCCCGTGGTGCGAGTGACGGACGGCGAAGGTAAAGTCGCCTATGAGGGCACCGTGGTGGGTATTACCACGGACGGTAAATATACCTCATCGGTGGTGCTCAAGGTTCCGGACGCCAAACCCAGCCAGCTCGGTTTTGTGGGCATGTTCCTACCTACCGGCGACTATGCGCGCGGCACTACCGTACCCCACTCGGTAGATTCCGCCCCCGCAAACCCCATGCTGATTTTCCAGTCCTATTCGGGCGATCTGGGACTCAACTCGGGGCAGCCGCAGAATGTGTACGTGCTCGATACCTCTAAGTTACAAGAGCTGAACTCCATGGCACAGGGCAACGGCATTGTACTGAGCGCGCAGAATCCCGAAGCTGTGCTGCCCGATAACAAGGGAAAGATCGAGTTTTTGGGGTATAAGCGCTATGTCGGTCTGGATGTGCGCCACGACCCCGGGCAGAATATTGTTCTGTACTCCTTTGTGGTCGCGTTCGTCGGGCTTATCGTCTCGCTTTTCGTGGCGCGCCGCCGCGTATGGGTGCGTGCCCACACCGCCGATGGCGTGCTCGTGGTCGAATACGGTCTGCTGGCACGCGGGGAAGATCCGCGCCTTGCGAACGAGGCTGAACGCCTCACCGATGCTTTTGCCGCCGCTTGGGGGCTAGAATTTGATGATGATAACCATGATGAAAACGAGGGTAAGTAGCCGATGCTGAACGACTCATTAGCGCGCTCCAGCGAACTATTTATGTACATTGCGGCGCTGATTTACACCGTCGTTTTTATTGCATTCACCTCCGATGTGGTGGCAAACTCGCGCGTGACCCGGCGTCTGGAAGGGCGGTCTGAGGGTACCGCACAGAAATCCACCGTCAAGGCGAAGATAAAGGTTGGTGCGGGCGCTGTTTCTGGCGCATCCGCGACGACGAATACCGCTGCGGATACGGTTCGCACGGGCGGTACCGAACAGGGAACCGGCGAACGCGGCATGGGGTATAAGGGTGCTGCCGCCCGGGCTCTCGAAGGTGAGGTTGCCGATTCTGCGATGCTGTACACGGGAGTCCGCCGCCCCGCCGCGCGCATCGCCGTGGTTGTGATGGTGCTTGCCGCTCTCGTGCACACCGCCGCCGTGATAATGCGCGGTATCGCAGCGCAGCGCGTGCCCTGGGGGAACATGTACGAGTTCTGCACCACGGGCGCGCTCATGGTGTCTGCGGTGTTTCTGATAACCCTCATATTCCGCGATGTGCGCTTCGTGGGCACGCTGGTGTCTGGGCTTGTGCTCATTATGCTGTGTGCCGCCACAATTGGTTTCCCCACGCCGGTGGGACATTTGAAGCCTGCGCTGCAAAGCTATTGGCTGGTAATTCACGTATCGATTGCGGTGTTAGCCTCCGGGGTGTTTACGATTACCTTCGCGATGGCTGTACTGCAGCTGGTGCAGACCAGGCGCGAGCAGCGCATCCTGAACGGAAAATCGGGCGGATGGGCGTTTATGCGCCTGGTTCCGAGCGCCCAGGCTCTAGAGAACTTTGCGTTCCGCATGAACGCGCTGGCGTTTGTGATGTGGACTTTCACGCTTGCCGCCGGTGCGATTTGGGCGAATCACGCGTGGGGACGCTACTGGGGCTGGGACACCAAAGAGGTGTGGACCTTCGTGATCTGGGTGGTGTATGCGGCGTATCTGCATGCACGCGCCACCCGCGGCTGGGCAGGCCCCCGCTCGGCATGGCTGTCTATTATCGGCTATGCATGCATTATCTTTAATTTCACGGTCGTGAACATTTTCTTCTCGGGTTTGCATTCATATTCGGGGCTGTAATCTGGGGCGTGAAACCGAGGGTAATTCATGCATTGGGTATTTCGCCGATTATGATGCGGCAAAAAGTACTCTGGTGCGTGATTATCATCTTCGGGATGTCAATTAGCGGTCCACACGCTTGAGATAACGGCTCTCGACGGCTGCCGGTAGCT
This sequence comes from Rothia dentocariosa ATCC 17931, assembly GCF_000164695.2. Classification (NCBI taxonomy): domain Bacteria; kingdom Bacillati; phylum Actinomycetota; class Actinomycetes; order Micrococcales; family Micrococcaceae; genus Rothia; species Rothia dentocariosa. Next base: position 458,144 of record NC_014643.1, on the reverse strand, counting down.
AGCTCTGCGCTGTTATATGCCGAGTGGAGAATACCGTGAGTTGAACATGTTTATATCGTGGTATTTCTTGAGAGCAGTTTTATCTGTGTGATTAATGTATTTGTGGGCGGTATTAAACACCTACCGGGTATTTAATACCGCCCACAATATTTATGAAAAATCTCTAGTACCCCGTGTCTTAGTGTTTAGAGTCGTCTTTTCCATCCGAGTCGTTGCTCTCGCCTTCAGAACGTCCACCCGTACCGCCGTCCGCAGGACCGGTGCCCGTATCCTTTTCGCGAGATCGTCGCTGACGGTCGGCCTTCGTCTTGAGCCAGCGCAGGTACTCTTCATCGTCGTCGGGTGAAGACGTTGCCGGTGGCGGTGTGCCTCGCCGGGAGCTCGTGAACCCGCCGCCCTGCTGCGTTTTAGGGGCTCGCACGGCGCGCGGGCGGCCCAGCAGAAGCCACAGGAGAGGTCCCACGACGGGGAAGAAGATCACCGCAATAATCCACAGCCATTTGGGGAAGGTACGCATCTGGTCCTGATGCGTGCGCAGCGCATCCAAGAGAGTATATAGAGTTAGCCCCACCACCAGGGCGAAAGCACCAATAATCATCATGGCTCGAATCATAGTCTCTAGTGTTACACACTCCGAGCATAACCAACAATGAAAACTGTCAAATAATCTGTGACGTTCCCGGCGTGCCGCATCTCGTTTGCTTGGGGGGCTTATTGCAACCCCGATACACTGGATGTTATGAACTTGTTCAAGTACACACTGCTGCGGCTCGGCCTCGTCGTAGTACTCTTTTACCTTTTTATGCTGATAGATGCGGGTATTTTTATTGCTGGTCCCGCCGCTATTCTATGCGCCTTCGCCCTGGCGTATATTTTCTTTCCCAAACTTCACGCCGCCGCCAGCGCGGATATGCGTAAAATTTTCAAACGCGCCCCCACCATTAAAAATAAAGATGAAGCGGAGAACCGCACGCTCGAAGATCAGCTCGTCGATGAGCATAAGAAGGTTTCGGGCGAAGACTTCTAAGATATTCTCCCATCAGCACTAAACCTGCCTCCATAGAACAAAGATGCGGCACCCCAGTCCCAAATCCACCCGGCGGTGGCAGGGGCGCGGGATGCCGCATCTTATATGTATCAGGTGGCGAGCAGGTCGTTTTCGATCCGGCCAGGTAGTATTTTCCTACCTGCTCGACCAAAAACTACCTGCTCGCGGCAGCTCTTAGTCTTGAGCTGCCTTCTGGTAGATGTCCCAGACGGGGCGGTCGAAGATCGCACCCGAGACAGACGTATTGTTATTGGTTGCGAATGAGGTTACGCTCTGAACCTTACCCAGGCCGGTCGCATTATTGTAGTCGGCAAGCCACGGGCCACCTGAGGATCCGCCCGCGAACTCGCATCCCGAAAGCGTGGGGAAGTAGTAGGGGGTAATGCGGATCGTGTGGGTATTGCCCCAGCAGGCGTGCATAACCCTACCGGACTCTTTGTTGCCGGGGTATGCGAAGACGGTGCTCTCGAAGATGGGGCTGCGGTCCACATTCAAACCGTGCCCGCCTACCATATTCACGAGGAGCTGACCCTTCTCGTTGGTGTTGGTCTTGATGAAAGCAACGTCATGCTTGTAGCTGTCGCCGGTACCGCCCGTAGGCTGGCCGTACTGAACCCAGTCGTTGGCAACACGCAGGTACTGCGCGCTGAAGGTGCCATGCGGGCGCACTCCCCGGTTGTAGCCGGGAACGAACACGATATTGCGGTGCCAGGTCTTATTCTTACCACCGTGCACGCAGTGACCGGCGGTTACCACGGTACGCTTGGTGGGAGTGTTGATCGCCGCACCGGAGCATACATAGTTTTTACCGTCACTAGCGTCGGTGTAGAAAATCTTGCCGTTGGTGTGCGAGAAGTTCGTTACCTTGGATGCACCCTGAAGCTGCACACCATTGCGTGCGTCCTTCTGTTCGGGCAGAACGGGGTCTACAGACTCAGCGGTGGTTTCAGGCTCGTCAGCTTCCTGAGTGAGAGTCTGCGGGGTGTATTCCTCACCGGACTCGTTGGTTTCCTCCTGAGAAACGACCTCGGGATTCTGCTCTTCAGTCTCCATCTGAGAGACGGCATTGTTGATCTCCTGCTGGGGATCCTCTACGTTATCTGCAGGAATAGCGTTTTCCATACGCTCGGTCGTCCAATAGGTAATGACTCGCGGGTCTCCCTCGGGAATAGCCCCCGGGTTCTCGCCTTCCTGACCTGCCACAACCGATGCCTGGGGATCGGCGTTAAGAACGTCGTCGCTGAGAGGTGCTACTGCGGAAGCGGAATCGTCGCTTCTCTCAGAGACGGTGTGGGTGTACGATGCGGAGTCGTTAGGGGTAGAGACCGCATTCGCGGGGATAAAACTTGTCGATACAAGCAAAGATGCTGCAAGAAAAAAGGGTGCACGCTGCACGGCACCCTGAAGTGAATGGCGCACGAAAGTGTCCTTTCAGGTGGGTAGAGTGGTGATTCAAGAGTCGCTATGTAATTGAGTGAATGATATGTCAACACTTGAAATTACTATTAATGTAAATAAAGATCTTTTCAAATGTCAATACGACATGCAGAAAAAGGTGAATTATGTCATCAAAACTCACGATGTGAGAACATATGAGATTCACTCGTTGTACCATGCCCCCTGCGAGACATAAAAAGAATCTTTATGTAAATAAAGCGTTAGAAAACCTGCTAAATTCACATAAAGACTCCCTTTAGTATGAGGGAGAGTCAGTAAGAATAGTGGGAATCCGCGGGAATAAGCGGTAAAAACAGAGTTCAGGGCGTTTTCGGCAAAGTGGTGCTCATCCTTAATACCCTGTGAAAACCTCAACGGTATTACTCAATAGATTTAATCCATGTAGCCATACTGAAATAGCAACTAAAATACTATAGATTAGTGCCACAATTCCTGCTTGTTTGAGTACGGGTATAAGCGCCGGTCCCTGTTTAAACAAAACCGTTACGCAAGAATGAACAGTCGGTCCCAGAAGAATAAAAGTTACCAAAAACCAGGGATTATGCGGAACCACAAAAGCCCCTAAAAGAAGTGCTATCAGCATTTCCGCACAATAGGCAATGCGCGCTCGCCAATCCCCAAGCCGCACTGCCAGCGTAAGCTTACCGGATTTACGGTCGGTCGGAATATCGCGCACGTTATTTGCCATAAGCAGGGCGCAGGAAATAAGTCCGATAGCTATCGCAGACACCCACCCGGTCACCGTCAGCTCATGAGACTGCGTGTAGAGGGTACCTAAGGTGGCGACCAGTCCGAAGTAGACAAACACGAAAATATCGCCCAAACCCATATAACCGTAAGGGCGCTTACCGCCGGTATACCCCCAAGCGGCGAAGACCGCGGAGGCGCCAATCGCCAAGAACCACCACTGGTTTGCCAGCGCCACCAGAATCAACCCGGAACACATGGCTAGAGCAAAGCACAAAAACGCGGCGTATTTGACAGATTTCGCGCTTGCCGCGCCGGAACCGACGAGGCGCATCGGGCCAACCCTGCCCTCATCGGTGCCTTTGATACCGTCGGAATAATCGTTTGCGTAATTCACCCCGACCTGTAGAAAAAACGCCACCAAAAACGCTAAAAACGCATACCAGGGCTTGAACGCATCAATCTCGTACGCTGCGGCTGATCCGGCGATGATAGGGGCGAGGGCAAGCGGTAGGGTACGCAGGCGTGCGCCTTCAATCCACTCTGCGGGTGTTGCCACGGTGATCCCTCCGGTAGCGAGCGTGCGAAAACTGATTCTTGGCGGGGTCTTTAGCCCCTCGTATTTGTGTATTCTCTGTACAGCATACTGTATATAGCCCGCCGGTCGGGTTTGCCCGTGCTTGCGGTCGGAAAATCGGCGAGTATCCTCAGGTATTTAGGGGTACCCGCCGCACCTAGCTTGTCGGTGCAGAACTCACGCAGCATATCGCATGTAGCCCGAGAGGTATCGAGGACACTCTGCGCCTCGGATGCGCCCCGCAGGGTGATCGCGGCAGCCACCGCCGAGCCCCAGCGCGCATCGGGAATGCCCATGACCGCAGCCTCACGCACCGCCGGATGGCTTTCAAGAACGGCGGCAACTGCCCGAGCGGAAACCTTGACTCCTCCGGTAATAATCACATCATCGGAGCGCCCCACAATGTTCAGCATCGGGGCGCCCTCGTCCTCTGGCGCATTCTTCGGGGCAGCAGGTGCGAGCGAGCCGTAATCGTCGGTACGGTACCACCGGCATCCGTCGGCATCAACGAAGAAATGGGATGCGGTGCGCGCGCTATCGCCCATATACCCGCTGGCAAGGTGCTCACCGCCAAGCCAAATGCGCCCGATGTTAGGGGGTCCCCCTGCCGCAGCGTCGCCCGCCACAGAACTGTCTAATAAGCTTCCGTCCTCGGGAACCACACGCAGCCGCACCCCGGGCAGCGCGGTCCCTGAATAGACGCACCCACCGGCGGTTTCTGCGCTGCCATAGGTGGTGACCACGTTCAGCCCGAGCTCTCGTGCTGCCGCCAATAGGGATGCGCTCGCCGGGGCACCGCCAAGCAGGATTCCGGTGAACTGACCAAGCGCATCGTAAATTTCTGACCCCAGTGCGGGACTGGCTTCGGCGGCTTCTAGGAGCTTGTGCACCTGCGTGGGCACAAGAGAAATGAACCGGCGGGCGCAGCTGAGCCGCTCGGCGGCGTTCAGAAAGACTTCGGGTGTAAAACTAACCCCGTCGGTAACCGATGCGGCAACTACCGGTGTCGTTCCGGCGAGCACCGACCGGGCGAGAACCTGAGCCCCCGCCACATAGTGCGCGGGCAGGGCAAGAAGCCATTGCGCAGGAGCCTCAGAAACCGCCCGCTGCGGCTTCGCCGAACCGGACGAAGGGTAGTCCGCAAAAAACCTCTCGGTCGCCCGGGCGGATACCCTCAGCGCCTGCACGCTTAACGCCGTCTGTTTTGGCGCACCCGTGGACCCGGAGGTGCCCACCACGAGCGCAAGAGACTCCGGGTTTTCTGTTTGCCCGAGCGGGTCTTGATTATCGCGAGCGCCGTTCGGTAAGCCCCCGGTGAGAGAGCGCTCGAAGGCGCGCAGAATCTCCTGCGGATTGGCGGGCGCATCGGCGCTGAGCATGACCGCGTGCGGATGCAGCGCATCCTGGCGTGGAGCAGGAAGCGGCGCGAGCGAACCGGAGAAAGCGCCTATCGTGGCGCCTGCTTCGCCGCTATCCGCCCGGGACTCACGGGGATTGCGGGGGCCTTCCGGCACAACAGAACGGTTATTCTGCAACGTGTGAAACCCTAGAAATAGTAGGGATAGTTCGACCAGTCGGGGTCACGCTTTTGCAGGAACGCATCGCGCCCCTCCACAGCCTCGTCGGTCATATACGCCATGCGGGTTGCTTCGCCTGCGAAAACTTGCTGCCCGAGCATACCGTCATCGGGCAGATTGAAGGCGTACTTGAGCATACGGATAGCCTGCGGAGACTGCCGGGCAATATGCGCCGCATATTCCAGACCCTTGTTTTCCAACTCTGCGTGCGGCACCACATCGTTAACGGCACCCATCTCGTACATGCGCCGCGCATCGTACTCTTTGGCGAGGAAGAATATTTCGCGCGCAAACTTCTGCCCAACCTGCCGCGCCAAAAGCGCCGAACCGTAGCCCGCGTCGAAAGAGCCGACAGTCGCATCGGTCTGCTTAAACTTGCCGTACTCTTCGGAGGCTATGGTCAAGTCCGCGACCACGTGCAGGGAATGCCCGCCGCCCGCAGCCCAGCCGGAAACCAGAGCGATCACGACCTTGGGCATGGTACGAATCAGGCGCTGCACCTCCAGAATATGCAGCCGCCCGGCACGTGCAGGGTCAATAGATTCGGCGGTGTCGCCGCTGGCGTAGTGGTAGCCGTCGCGCCCGCGGATGCGCTGGTCGCCGCCCGAGCAGAACGCCCACCCGCCATCTTTGGGGGAGGGGCCGTTCCCGGTCAGAAGTACAGTGCCTACATCCGAGGTCATGCGGGCATGATCGAGCGCCCGGTAGAGTTCATCCACAGTATGCGGGCGAAAGGCGTTACGCACCTCGGGTCGGTTAAAAGCGATGCGCACGGTCGGCAAGTCGCGCAGGATTTCACCTGTCTCGTCGCGCTGCACCTGGCGGTGGTAGGTGATATCGGTAAAATCCTCAAACCCTTCAACGATGCGCCAGTGCTGCGGGTTGAAAATATCGGAAACCTGGGGAGGGAACGTAACAGTCATGCCCCCTATTTTACGCGGTGGGGCACCCGTGCTGTGCAGAGAACAATTCTTGATCCGGTTTAGACTCAGTACGGGTATCTGATGGGAGAACTCACCCCATAAGTTTTTCAATCAAAAGAGGCATGGCGCTGGAAGGGTTCTGACCCTTCCGGTTGAACGCCATCTGAGGGTCTTTCTGCCGGGCAATTTTGACGGCATCTCTGTAGTTCTCGATAGGAAAATTAGGGTGCAGACCTTTATAGTTACTGCCGGTTAAAAGTGGTGCTTTTCCTGAGTTGGAGAGCTTTTTCACCAGAGTGTCCAGCTGATGGTTATTAGCATATCCGCCAGGCTGGTCTCCCACATGCCACAGCAGCCATACTTCAAACTTAAGGTTTGTCACCACCATAGAAATGTGGTGACTGCGTGCGTCTCGAAGAGCTTGATCGAGCGTCGCGTGTGCATCGACATCTACTACGCAAAAACAATCATCGTAGGCGTTACCGTCGTTCTCTGCCTCTCTCAGATAGGAAAGACAGCCCTTAAGAATGCTTGCAGGGTCTGATCCTTTAGGCTTAACTACCTTAATATCGGTATTAATTCCTAGGTTTTTGATATGCTCTGTGAGCATCTTGAAGTATTTAGGCTCTGTTTTTTCTCCTTCAACGCAGATCAGGAAATTACGTTTGGGGACACGATCTTTACTGCGGGGATTATTGGGGAACAGATCCTTGCTGTTCTTACGACTTCTACGACCCATGGCTCACAGCCTCTACTTGAGACAATTTCTGTTTCTTATTCTCCAAAATTTTCCAGAAAATACTGTGTGATACAAAGGGAACGGCACCGTATCGACCCGACAGATAGCGTTTTTCGATATTTGCTCCTGTGATTTTTGGAAAGTCTGCAAGCGAGAAAAGTCCAGTAGCACCATCACGATTTTTCTCGGTAAACCAGAAGTTTTCAGGAGATAAACCTAATTCCTCATAATGATGAAGAATAGTCGCATCATGGGTGGTAAAAATAAGCTGTGCCCCTTGGGTATTAACACTGGGATCGGTAAATAAACTGATGATTAGACGTACAAGATGGGGATGAAGACTTGAGTCGAGCTCATCTCCACATACTACTTTACCAGTGCGGAGCGCTTCAAGGACAGCAAAAGAGATTGCAAGCCATGCTAATGTTCCATCACTTTCATCGCTGAGATATAAAGGTGGAGAATTACTATCGGCAGAATTATGGAAAAATTCTAAGCGACGCTGAATGAGTTTTGCATTAGAATCTGCTGCTGATTTTTGTTCCGTAGCAAGTATCTGAAGGATTATCTGCTGCACAGTGCGTGGCATATCTTGAGGTAGATTATCGACGTCAAGATTATCCTCTGACTGCCATATATCAACCTTTTGGATCCCAATATCGGCAACTTGCAACAATTGTGCTATATCGTCACGAGTTATGGAAAGCTCCACTAATGCGTTGATGATGGCTTCAATACGCATCTGTTGGTCTCGCTCGCTGAGGAGAACAAAATCAATTTTATGGGTTATTGCATGCGCTACAGATCCTAAGATATCTTTCCTGCCAAGAGTGGCTGCGCGGGATAGCACAAGTTCTCGGTGGGAAACTTCGAGTTTTTTGACGTCACGCGCAATAAAATCTACCGAATCTATACCTTCTACATATTCACGTGTGAAGATTGTGCGCCAGCGGCTCTTAGGAAGATGCATCAGGTACTCAATGTTGACCCCTTCCGAGTTAACGGAGAAGCCATAACGATAACGTATGTCGTCAAGGAGAAAATCTAGCTCATAGGCGCTGTCTGCTGTTCGAGATGTGTCTGATAATTTGAAGGGCACATGGGGAAAGGAGCTGGAATCCTGCCATATTGTTGAAGAATTTTCGATGGCGGCCGTAAAGTACCGAAGAGCGTCCAGAACATTTGACTTACCGGAGGCATTTGCGCCAAAAATACCTGCAACGGTATGAACGTATTGACCCCACGTTTTATTCGCTGAGGGCTTTAGCGTGGTGAGGGAACTATCCAGAAGCTCTAGTGCCGTCTCATCCCTCAGGCTCTTATGGTTTTTGACTCGAAAGTTGAGAATCTGCATACCAAAAAAATATCATATACTCTGCACTGAACTCTAGAAATTTATGATTTTTCTCAAAAAATGAGGGTTTAAGAACATTTTTACGTTCTATATAGATAACATCAGAATTCAGGTCGATTCGGTGAGTCCTGGGTTTACACATCTTTCATATTCCTTGCGCATCCACTCCTGCTATAAGATGCTGGAAGAGCCTATTTATGCCCGCCCAGCCACCAAGGACAGAAGAATATGTCAGAGTACACGTCGCGAACTTCTGCAACACCTGATGATTCCCTCATCCACCTTCATGCAATGCGGCATGAACGGTATGCGGCGGCGACCGCGCTTTTAGGGGAGAGCGGATTTGCCACGCGCGTGGGAGGGTTTAACGCTCTGGTGCGTCTTGCCGATGAGTGGCTTGCGGATGAGCGCACCCCCGAAGAACAGCGCCTTGCCGAGGCACAGGTTATTATCGATACGTTTTGCGCGTGCATCTATGCCCCATTCCTGCCCGCCTCCAGGCATAAAGACTATATGCGGCTGAACCGAGAACCGAAGAAACGCTGGGATTCCCAGAAAAAAGCACGATTCCGCGCCGAACAAGCCGAGTTCCGTGCTGAGGCGCGGTTCCGCCAAACCGTTCTCGATACCATTCACCTGAGGGTTATGCCCCGCTACGAGGGACCGGGACCGTGGAGCCGTCTCTCCTTCGATTTTTCGGGTAGCGTGTTCTTCTATCCGGTTAGCTTTGGGCGCTCGCAATGGGAGGGACGCTTGAACCTGCGCGGGTGCACCTACTATGCGGAGGCCGATTTTTCGGGTTCCACCTACACCTGGTATTTAGATTGCAGCAATTCCGCCTATTACACAGAGGCCGATTTCAGCGCTTCGACTTACAACGGAGGGGTTAACGCGAGCTTCTGTAACTACCGCGGGAACGTCGATTTCAGCGAGTCCGTGTACCGTGCCAACGCCAGCCTGAGTTACAACGTGTACTGGGGTGAGGCTGCCCTGAACGACAGTATTTATGAGGGGCACGCTGATCTTGCCTGCTGCACCTATGTGGGTCACGCAAGCCTGGGGAACTGCGATTACAGGCGCGGCGCAGACCTGTTTTTGAGCACCTACGCGACCTTCGCCGATCTTGACCGGTGCACCTATGGCGGGCGCGCGAACCTGAGCAAGAGCGTCTATTACGGTCGGGCATGGTTCTGGCATTCGACCTATTTGCAGGAGGCCACGTTCGGGGATTCTATCTATAACGATTCCGTCGATTTTTCCGATTCGCATTTTGCCGGCCCCGTCAATCTTGAGGATTCGGCGTATCTCGACACCACGAACTTTCAGAACACGATTTTTGAGGAGGACAGTCCCTCTTTCGCCCGGAGCGTGTATGTTCCCGAGAATAACGAGCACACGGGGTACAACTATGGGGTGGTGCGCGTGCTAACGCTGGACGAATTGCAGCATCTCGACCAGCTGCGAGAGCCGCGCTACGAGATTGAGCAGGAACTCTTCAACGTTGATGATGCTACGGATGCGAAAACGTACCGCATCCTGCGCAGAGCCTTGCTGGAGGCGAGCCACCCGATCCAGAAATGGTGCCAGGAACTGATGGCGGGCACGCTCTAAAAGCCGCGTGAATTAGTCCCTAGACAGAGGCTAGAGCTGAAAATATTAAAAAATTTGCCCCGATCCGTAATGCGCGGATCGGGGCAAATCTGTGAACAGAAGTTCAGACCTTAGCCAGCCTTGGCGAGCTCTGCGGCCTTATCGAACTCTTGTTCAATTTCCTCATTCTTCTGGTAGGTAGCCAGAGAGACCACGACGGTCACCAGGAAGGCTAGGAAGAACCCGGGGATCATCTCGTAAACATCGATCGTTTCGGTGAGGTTGAAGATCTGGCGCCAGAAGAAGGTGACGACAGCACCCACGACCATGCCCGAGACCGCGCCCGGTAGGGTGAGCTTGCGCCAGTACAGTGAGAGGATCACGATTGGACCGAAGGCCGAACCAAAGCCTGCCCAAGCGAACTCCACGAGCGAGAGAATCGAGTTGTTCTTATCGAGCGCCATGAGAGTCGCGATGACCGCCACAATCGCTACGCCCGCACGTCCAAGCCAGAGTGACTGGTTTGAGCTGAGCTTCTTCTTCACAAAGACACCGTAAAGATCTTCCACGAGAGCCGAGGAGCAGACCACGAGCTGCGAGGAGAGCGTAGACATAATAGCTGCGAGTACGGCAGCCAGGATCATACCGGCGATAAAGGGGTGGAAGAGAATCTGCGCGAGATCCAGGAAGACTGTCTCCGCACTTTCCTTATCGGTGAGAGAAACTTCGGGGTGGGTTGCAAAGTAGGCTACGCCCACGAACGCCGTGCTGATGGAGCCTACCACGGTCAGGAGCATCCAGCTCATGCCGATGCGACGCCCGGCTTTCGCATCCTTGGGGGTGCGCAGTGCCATAAAACGCACGATAATATGCGGCTGACCGAAGTATCCCAGGCCCCAGGCGAGCGCCGAAGCGATACCGATGAACGTCGTTCCCGCGAAAAGTCCCAGGGCGTCGGGGCGAACGTTGGCGACGGCATCCGTGACGTGGTCGAGTCCGCCCATATTGGTAATAGCCACGATCGGCACGGCAATCAACGCGGCGAGCATCAGAAGACCCTGCACCATATCGGTGTAGGAAGCACCCATAAAGCCGCCGAAGAAAGTGTAGAACATGGTGATACCGGCGACGAGAAGCATACCGGTGAGGTAATCCTGGTGGAAGGAAGACTCGAAGAATTTACCGCCAGCAACCATGCCGGAGGAGACGTAGAAGGTGAAGAAGACGAGGATAATAATGCCTGCAAAAATACGCAGAATATTGTATTTATCGTGCAGTCGGTTGCTGAGGAACACGGGGACGGTAACGGCATCGCCAGCGACTTCGGTGTAGCTGCGCAGACGGGGGGCGATGAATTTCCAGTTGACCCATGCGCCGATTGTCAGACCGATAGCAATCCATGATTTGGAAAGACCGGCTAAATAGACAGCGCCGGGCAAACCCATCAGGAGCCAGCCGGACATATCTGCGGCGCCTGCCGAGAGAGCCGCGACGGTGGGGGAGAGCTGTCGTCCTCCAAGCACATAGTCGTCAAGGTCGTTGTTTTTACTGTTTGCCCACAGACCAATCACAATCATGGCGATGAAGTAAATCGCCAGTGCGATGACTTGGAACGTACCGTCGGTCATCTCTCATTCCTATCTAGTGGTTGGGATTTCGTTACGTAACTATCTGTGTAATTATGCGCAACTCTATGACTTTATGAGTGGCTTGGGATACAGTCTAACCGCTCGGAATGGATTTACCAACTCGTAATGCATTCAGCGTGTTTGCATACTGCTGAATATATATTCACATCATACGAGGTATGCCGTGGTAAAGCGTGGTTTTATGTGGGAAATTTTGGCGAAACGACCCCGAAAATTCGCGGCTCTTGAGGTTGCTTTGACCACAACGTGAACGCGTGGCGTGTGGTGATGCTTTTGCTTCTTATAAATCTAAAGGATTTGTAATGATCCACGGCTTGGGGCTCATGGCTTTAGGATCGAAGTATTCCAGGAAATCCTGCGCCGATTTCGGGAACTGTGGGGCATCAGGAATGGGAATGGAGGCGCGAACCCACTCCAAAATATCGGACTCTGCAAACCCTGCGTCCCGAAGCTGTCTCAGCGTTACCGCGCCGTCGCGTTTCGCTAGACGCTTACCTTCCGTGTTGAGGGCTAGGGGGACGTGGGCATAGAGGGGCAGTTCATACCCCAGGAGTGCTGCCAAGTATGCCTGGCGCGGAGCGGAAGATAATAAATCGTCTCCGCGCACCACCTGGGTTACACCCTGATAATGGTCATCGACCACGACGGCTAGGTTGTAAGCATAGGTGCCGTCGTTGCGGCGAACCACCACGTCATCGACGGCGCCCGTGTACTCACCGGCAAACATATCCTGTACCGTAAATTCACTGATTTCGGCGCGCAAGCGCAGGGCGGGAGGGCGTATCTCACGCCGAGATTCACGCTCGGCATCACTCAGGCTTCGGCATGTCCCTGGATAGGAGCCGGGGATGCCGTGCGGTGCTGAGGTTGCCTCCAAAATCTCACGGCGCGTGCAATAGCACTCGTAGAGCAGCCCTGCATCCTGGAGCTTCTGCACGGCGGCATCGTAGGCGGCAAGTCGTGTGCTCTGGCGTAAAACATGGTCGCGGCGCTGCGGGTCTTCGCCGGGCGTTGCATCCCAATCGAGCCCCAAAGATTTTAAATCGGCGAGCTGCTGTTCGGCGGCACCGGGGCGCACGCGATCGAGGTCTTCGATACGCATCACAAAGCGCAGTCCCTCTTGTCGTGCGAGAAGCCATGCGAGAATTGCTGTGCGCAGATTGCCCAGATGCAGGTCTCCAGAGGGGGATGGTGCGTACCTGCCTGCACCTGGTGAAGAAGGAGTGTGCATTGCGAAAGAATCCTGGGCGGTGCTGCTGCTGTGTAAGCTCATGGTTTTAATCCTAGCGGTACCTCTAAAAGTGCCTCACGCCATGGGATGCGGCAAAAAATAACAAAATGATAACAACCTCATGGGGAACTTCGTGATAAACATTCGCAAGTGTGTTATTAAACCTTTATAAAAATATTCCGTATCTGACGCTAAAGTCGAGTACCGTTAGAAGTATGGCAACCACGATTGAACTAGCGGACGGTGTTTATCGTATTGCAACCGATAACTACTGTCTAAATACCGGACTCATCCTCGGTCTTGAGAAAGCACTCGTGATCGATACCGGTGCAGGACCTCGACAGGCAACCGAAATTTATGATGAGGTTCGTCGTATCACCCGTATGCCCCTCGTCGTCGTCAATACGCACGCACACCCCGAGCGTTATTTCGGAAACGACGTTTTTGCGGCTATGGGCACCGAAGAGTTTTGGTCGCACCCGCGGGCGGCGCGCGCTATCAAGAAATACGGGGATAGGCAGCGTCTTTATGTGGAGACCCTAGAACCTGAGATGGCACACCACCAGGGAGCGGCAACCGATATCGTGGTGCCAAATCATCTGGTTGCCCAAAGCGGGGAAGGCATTACCTTTACCCCGGTTGATCTGGGGGAACGCTCGGCAACCCTCATCTACTTGGGTCCCGGACATACCGAGGGCGATATCTTGGTGGGCATCGACGATGTGCTCTTTACGGGCGGTCTGCTGGAGCAGGGGACCGATCCGTCCTTTGAAGACTCTTTCCCCGATCGTTGGGTAGAGACCCTAGGCGCGCTTCTTGAGCTTGATCGTTACCGCGTCTACGTGCCTGGCTGCGGCGACCCCGTAGAGCGTGACTTTGTGGAACGTTTTCAGGAGACCATGAAGAAGGCTATTTACGCTATTCGCCATTCAACTATTGACCCGAATGATGCGAGTACCACCGCCGCCATGTACCACCTGCCCTATGCACCCGGACCTACCCGGTTCTTGCTGGATCGTATGGCGCAGCTTGACGGTACCGAAGTGCCCACCGACAGCTCTGAAACCACCGGATACACCGGTCCTATCACGATTGGCAGCCTGCACTAGCATAAGCGCAGACATATGACGACTGGGTATGACATATATCGTCATATTCATAAGAATTTCTGAAAACCTCCGTATAGGGTACGTACCATTTTGAGATTATGGTGCGTTCCTGCGCGGAGGTTTTACTCTGCGAACCTTAGAAGGGGTAAGGTGTAACCTAAGCTTGGGTATCGAAAATATCGTTCGGGCGGTGAATGCGCACCCGAATACCTGACTCCTCACCAAAGCCTGCCGCCATGCGTTCCAAATCCGTATTCGGTGCCGCCTGAACCGTGAAGAACCGCTCGATGGCGCGGGCAAATTGTGGATTCTGGGCGAGAGTGCCATGTTCCAGCGCGGTAAAAATACTGCCTCCGGCGTCGTCATAGACGACGACGTCAAGATCGGGCAGAAGCTCCGTCATGGGCAGGTTCAGTGCAGAAATGTCGTATTGAAAGGTCAAATCGCCGCATATGAGGGTAACCGGAATCGGTGCGCCCGCTACATGGGCGGAATCATCGGCAGCCGTGCGTGCGTTGCCGGTGGGGTAGTAGCCCGCTAAAGAAACGCCGACAGCCGTTGCGATAAGCCCGTCGATGCCGGAAAGCCCGCGGTTTGCGAGAACCCGTGCGGGCGCATCGGCACCAAGAGCGGGGGCGATAATATCTAGATCGCGCACAATACTCGATGATCCGACGACAAGGGTTCGATGCTGCTGTGCGCATGTATTCCAGGTTTGGAGTGCAAGCGCCTGAGCGGGAATTCTAGCAGGCTGAGAAGTATATGCACCGTCTTGGTGACATTCCTCGGATGGAATAGAGGCCTGCGGATGCACTGTTTCAGACTTGGCATAACGGTAGGCTTCGATCGACGTGAGCGATGCCTCCTGAGCTCGCTGACCGGCAGTGACCCAAGCATCAAGCCAGGAATCATCGGCCCGCACGCCCGATCCCATAAGCGCAAAGGCTTCAAGTTCGGCGGGCGAATCAATCTCGCGAACGGCACGGGTGCCGGGTTCGTACCAGCTGGCGCGCCGAGGCGCATAGTAAGCATGCTGCACATCGGTACGCGCTAAAAGCGCAGAAATAGGGCGCGAAAGCGTGGGATGCCCGCATAAAATAGTTCGCTCGATACTCTGCCCCAGCTCGGAAGCCGCATGTTCCCCGAGTACCGTCGTGTACTGGGGAATCGCGGTAGCGCCGTGCCGCGCCTGCGAAGAAGGCTCTGCCAGTAGCGGCAGATTCAACGCGCGGGCAAACTCGGCAGCGAACGGCTCGGCACCGTCTCCCGCGATCACCACCGTTTTCGGGCAGTCTGGTGCGCCTTCGGGTTTAAGCGGCGAGGCCTGAGCCACCTGTTCATGCTGAATCAGCCAAAGCTTCTCGACAGGGCTCAGCTGTGCAGGCTCAAGCTCAGCGGGGTACGATGCGGCCCCCGGGGCAATATGCTCGGCAAGCGATGTGGCCCAGGTAGGAAGAATTTCGGCTGTCCGAGCCGAAGGCGTGAGCGGGGTATCGAAACACACGTTAACATGCGCCGGCCCCACGGGCTCATCGCTTGTGCGCGACCAATCCTGCGCATCGCTGCCCGTCAGCGCCGCCAAACATGCCATAAAATCGGCGGTCTGCTGCCCCGGATTATGCTCGGGGTATGAGGTCAAATCAGCGCTTGCGCGCACAAAGGGAGAGAAAAAATCGGTTTGAATCGTCGTCTGATTAGCACCGGTTCCACGCAGCCTTACGGGACGGTCCGCGCTCATGATCGCCAGTGGAACCCCGGCATGGTAAGCCTCCATCACGGCGGGCAAATACTCACCCAGAGCCGTTCCCGAGGTACACACTAACCCCACGGGCAGCCGCGAAGCCTTCGCGATACCCAGCGCCGTGAACGCTGCCACGCGCTCATCAATGCGCACGTGGGCAACCAACGCACCTGCCTCTTCGGCCGCCGCAACCGCATACGCCAGGGGAGCGCTTCGAGAACCTGGGGAGACCACCACATGCCGCATGCCCGCGCGAATCAGGGAATCGAGCACGGCGACGGCGGAGAGCATGGAGTCTGGAGCGGCTGGAGCGGGGGGAGTTTGAACGGTGTCGGCACAGTCGGGGTTTTCAGTCACCCGTCTATTCTAGACCGGTGTTTGGGCGAGTGAAGAATATGGGGTCCCTAAACGGGCAGTTAGCCCCCAGAACACTGACCAGAACGTTCAGAACATACCTGGCTAAAGACTCGTGGGCAAGGCTTCCTGAAGCACCAGGTAGCACCGTCGGATGCGCTCCACCCAGGCATCCCGCACTTCGCCCTCTGCCTCAACGCGCCTCAGTGCCGACTCCGTAGGCACAACCCGCCGCATCTGGAGCTCGCCATCGCGAGCAAGCAGCGAATCGTCAGTCACATCGGCGCTCATCAGCGAGACCGTACTCAGCCCGCACGCATAGGGAAGATCCGGCAGAGCCGCCGCCAGAGACACACCGGTCGCGATACCTACGGAAGACTCCAGCGCCGAAGACACCACCGTGGGTAAACCTGCCTGTTCAACGATCTTTAGCGCGCGCCGAACCCCGCCTAAAGGTGCCGCCTTGACGATCAGCACATCGGCGGCGTGCGCCTGCGCCACCTTGAGAGGGTCACTGGCCTTACGCACGGATTCGTCGGCGGCGATGAGCATCGAAAGACTGCGCTCGCCCACCAGGGCACGCACCTGCGCAAGCTCATCAACCGTGGCGACAGGCTGCTCGGCATAAAGCAGATCGTACTCGTTCAGCGCCGCAAGGGCTTCGAGAGCTTCGGGTACGCTCCACCCCGCATTAGCGTCCACCTTCAACCGTGCATTCGGGAGGGCACGCCGCGCTGCCGCAACGCGGGCAATATCATCGTCGAGAGTTTGCCCCTTCTCGGCAACCTTGATTTTAAGCTCGTGGATGGTTCCACGATAGTTGTTCAGCACTTCGGGAATCCGCTCGGCGCTCACTGCGGGAAGGGTTGCGTTCACCGGAATAGTGGCTCGACGAGCGGGCGGCGCCCCCAGCCAGGCGGACTCTAACGCACAGGCTAACCACGCCGCCGCCTCATGATCGTCATACTCTAAAAACGGTGCGAACTCGCCCCATCCGGCGGGACCCTGTATCAGCGCACTCTGGCGCCGATTGACCGAGCGGAAGGTCACCCGCATAGGAATATCAACCACTCGAACGGCGCGTAAAACCTGCTCTAACGGCGGCAAAGCTAAGCCCTCAGTGATGAACCCGTATCCTAGCGGCGGCACGGATGACATGGCGTTTCTCCTTAAGGTATTCTCGGTAAACTCCCAGCTTGGAATTTAGAAAACACGTATTTTTCATAGCTTAACCTGAGATAGTGTTTTCTATGTCGTGTTTACAGACACCGCATCACAGACATTTTGGAGGGAAAAAGTATGTCACAGGGTCCTCACACATCGCGTGGTCATGTTCCTCGCCATACCAGTACCTCAAATGACACGGACGATGCTACGCGTATTCTATCTCCTCAGACTCTAGCCGATAACGACAGTGCCGATGCCGATGCGACGGTTCCGTTATCGAGCATCCAATCTTCCTATGAAACCGATGATGACGCGACCGAATTTCTGGACCTTCAGGATCTACCATCTTCCTCACCAGACACGGACGCAACCCGCGCCATCCCGAACCCGCACGAGGCGCTTAAACCCCATGAAGGCTCCGACACGGTAGCCCTCGACGCTCTTGATGATTCACCGACCGAAGCCATCAGCGCATCGCAGGATCCGCGTGCTCACTACGTTCAGCACACGCGTGCCGCCCAGCCGCAAACCCGTGTGCAGCCGGATATAACCCCTTCGGCTGATTACCCTGCCACGGTTGCCATACCAACGGGTGCTCCCGGTATGCAGACTGCGCCCCAGGACACACAGTACAGTGCCGCCGCTCATCCCCACGCCGCTAACCCGGCGATGAGCACCGCGAACTATGCTGGATACGGCGCTCGTCCGAACCCTGCGGCCCCCGGGGCAGGCGTTCCCGCAGAAGCACCTATTCCTAATGATCCGCCGAGTACCAAGGTTGTGGCGCAGCATTTGGGTGTCATGGTGCTGTTCGGCGCTCTGCTCTATGCCACGTTCCAGTTCTTCATCTATAGCCGTACCGGGCAGCAGCTCGACGAAAATGCATTTACTGAATATGCCAGCCAGTTCGCGGAATACCAGCGTCCTACCCTGGCGGCTCTCGATAACCTGCCGACGATTACCGGCGTAATCGCGGTGATCGGCATTATTATTGGGCTGATCTGGAAGCACCGCATCCTGCCCGCTATCGTGGGTATTCTTGCGGGCACGGGCGCGTGTTTGAGCGTCCACGTCCTCAAGAATTATGTGATTACCAAGCCTAATTTCGGCATTCAGGAAGCCCTCTTGAACTCCGCGCCGAGCGGGCACACGGCATTCGCCGCTTCTGCAGGTGCCGCTCTGTTTATCGCAGCGCCTCGCGCGCTTCGACCCACGATTGCGGTCTTGGCGGCGATGGCGACCTGCGCTACGGGCGCATCCACCATTATTAACGGCTGGCACCGCCCGGCTGATGTTATCAGCGCGATTTTGGTAGTTGCGCTCTGGACCGTTCTCGGTTTGGGCGTTCTTCGGTACCTGCGCCGTGCAGAATTTAACGTACCGACCCCTCGCGTGGTGGGAGCCATTGCGGTGCCGCTGCTGACGATTGCAAGTCTGTTCCTCTCGTTCTGCGCGGTTGCGATGTATGCGGTCACCATGTTTTCCACCATGCCCGGGGGAGTGTTCGTTGCCTCAACCTGCATGATTCTGGCGGTCAGCACGGGAACCACGGCGATATTGGTGCGGCTTCTGCGCCCGCGTAACCAGGTATCTTCTCCCTATACGCGCGTGTGGGAATACTAGGGCCGTATCACGTTATGAAATATATATGTCACTGTTTGCCTACCCTCGTAACACGGGCATAGAATTTAGCATAGTTCATGCAAATTTTAGGATGCGCGTATCCTAAAAGAACAACCATCATCGGCGAAAGGTTAGAACTCATGGCGGGTACTCACGAAGGGCGTGTGCTTGTTTTCCCACAGCTCACCGAAGTTCTCACCCCCTTTGAGACTAAGCCGCAGGCAAAGAAAATCCTCGATGCCGATGGCGGCAGCATCACCCTGATGGAGCTGGCAGCCGGTCAATCTTGGCACGAACACCACAGCGTACACCCGGTGGTTGTGCAGGTGCTTAAAGGCAAGGTTGAGTACAGTACCAAAGGGCAGAGTATTATCCTGGAACCCGGTAAACTCATCCACACCACGGCAAAGCTGTTACACTCGGTCACGGCACTCGAAGACTCGACCTTGATGGTCATTATGCTGACCGGAGAATCACATCCGGAGCCTAATATCACTATTGAGGTTGAACAGGTCTAGGGCACAACGCCTTAGAAATAAATAAAAATCCCTTTAAGCACGGTAATGTCCCGTATCCAGCGACGGATACGGGACATTGTCGTATATTCCCCCAAACAGGCAAAGCTGTTATGAGCAGGTTTTCTGTGAAACGGTAAAAACCCCGCAGATACCTTCCTCACGGAGCACTTGGAGGAAAGCGTATCTGCGGGGTTGGTCTGAAACAGGGCAAACGGACTAGGCGTTTGCTGCCGCATCCTGATCTGCGGGGGTTTCATCCACGTGGGTGGGATCAAGCACACGCGCTAAGAATGTCTTGGTACGTTCATGCTGCGGGCTGCCGATCACCCGCTCGGCGGGTCCCTCTTCGACGACCACGCCATCCGCCATGAAGACGACCTTATCGGCGACATCGCGGGCGAAGCTCATCTCGTGAGTCACCACGATCATCGTCATACCTTCGTCGGCGAGATCACGCATAATCGTAAGAACATCGCCCACCATTTCGGGGTCGAGCGCGCTTGTCGGTTCGTCGAAGAGCATGAGTTCGGGGTTCATCGACAGCGCCCTAGCGATCGCCACACGCTGCTGCTGGCCGCCCGAAAGTTTACTCGGGTAGGCATTTTCCTTATCTGCCAGCCCCACTTTCGCCAGCTGTTCGCGGGCAATCTTCTCTGCCGTTGCACGATCACGATCCAAGACCTTGATCTGAGCAATCGTGCAGTTATCAAGCACGCTCAGATGCCCAAACAGGTTGAACTGCTGAAACACCATGCCCATGCGGGTGCGCAAGGCGTTAATATCGGCGTCCGGGTCGGTCACCTCCACGCCGCCCACGGTAATGGTTCCCGCATTGGGCTCTTCGAGCAGGTTTACGCATCGCAGAAGCGTTGATTTACCAGACCCCGAAGGACCGATTAGGCAGACGACCTCGCCCGGTTCAACCTGAATATCAATACCGCGCAGCACCTCGTTTTTGCCATAAGACTTGTGTAGCCCCGTGATGCTCACCGATGCCGCTGATGTTACTGTGTCAGTCATGACAATCTCCCAAAGTCTTTGTCGTGGTTACTTGCGTGATGCGCCCGTGCGCTTCTCAAAATATGCGGATAGCTGCCCCAGTGGCACGGTAATAATCAGGTAGCACAGACCCGCGACCACTAGGGGAGTGAGCCCCGCACCGGATGCGGTAATACCTTCACGACCGAATTTCGCCAGCTCGTACTGCGCGATTTGTACACCCAGCAGGTACACGAGGGAGGAATCCTTAGTCAACAGAATAACTTCGTTGGTCAGTGGGGGGAGCACGATGCGGAATGCCTGCGGAATAATCACCGAGAGCATCGCCCGGGTGTGCGACATGCCCAGCGACCGTGCCGCCTCATACTGGCCCTTCGGAACCGCCTGCAGGCCGGCACGCAGCACCTCGCTGATATAGGCAGAGGACACCAGTCCAAGGGAGAGTGTTACCGGAATGAGGTTATCGACAAACCGGATTTTGAAGGCTAGGGGAATGCCGTAACCGAAGGCAAAGAACACCAAGAGTGCCGGAATGCCACGGAAAATTTCGACATAGATTGTCGCCAGCCACCGATAGGGTGCGATCGATGAGATACGCATGAGTGCCAGGATAAGACCAAGGCTTAGACCTACGGCGAAACCCAGGGCCGTGTAGATCAGCGTATTCTTGAGCGCTACCGTAATAACGTTCGGGAACTGCTTTTGCGCAACCTCAAGGTTGAATACCTGACTGGAAAGCGTTTTCCAGTCGGCAAGAGCAATAATAAGAACCGCGATAACCGCCAGCAGAGCGTACTGGGAGTACCGGAACATCGCCTGTTTTTTGCGGGGAGATAGTTTATTCTGTGCCATCGTTACACTAACGTAGTCTGTGTTGATCGTGATATTCAGGATGCGCGGCGCACGTGAACGAACGAACGCGCACCGCGCTAATCGCGGTTAGTTTGCGCTGGATGAAGATGCGGATGAGGACGAAGACTTAGCCTTGGTCCACTTTTCCTTGATCTTATCGAGTTCGCCGCTGGACTTGAGCTGCTGAATTGTCTTATTCGCTTTATCCAGCAGGGCTTTCTTTTCGGGGGCTACCGCACCGGCAATCTGGTCGGCGTTTTCCGAGGTCTGATAGGCGATCTTGAAAGAGTCGGGGTCTTTGGTCAGCGCCTCAGAAATAACCGAGAGGTTTGCCGAGACGGCCTGCACCTGACCGGTCTTCAATGCCGAGAACATGAGTTCGTTGTCCTCGTACTGCACAACATCCGCGCCTTTTTCTTTGGCATAGGATTCGCCGCTGGTTGCCTGCTGAGCGCCGACTTTGGCGTTCTTAAGATCTTCGACGGAGGAGATCTTAGAGTTTTTAGGAACCAGAATCGCTTGGTTGTCTTCGAAGTAGACATCGGTGAATTCCATCTTGGATTTCCGCTCGTCGGTCACGCTGATACCCGCGAGCGCAATATCGCATTGTCCGCTGGTGAGCCCGGTGCCCGAATCGAGGCCTTCAAAGCTGATGGAGGTGAGCTGTGCTTCTGCGCCCAGGTCTTTGGCGATAGCGTTTGCGATATCTGCATCGATACCTACGATTTTTCCGTTTTCTTCGTATTCGAAGGGCATGTAGGGGGTGTTGGTGCAGACGGTGAGGACTCCGTTGTTGATGAGGTTTACCTCTCCGTTTTCGCCGTCGGATGCGGTTGAGACGCATCCGGTGAGGACGAGGGGTGCGAGCGCGAGGAGTGCGAGGGACTTTTTGAGGCTGGGTTTTGCGGTGAAAATCGACATGGTGTGCTCCGTGTGTAGAAAATTTTGATGTTTTCCATTGTGCACCTGCACGATAAAGAATGCAAGTATGCCTATAAATATTCACTATTTTTCTGAGGAAATGACGAATTATGTATGCATAGTATGCATAAAACCAGGAATGCTGCCGCGCCGCAGCGGACGGCGGGAGAAGCGTACTGCACGTGCGCAACACCGAGCACAAGAGTGCATATTTTCGTGAGTTAAAGTGTTCGCCACCTCAGATGACGTATCAGGAGGTGCTCAACTACCCCACGGGCGGTAGAACATGCCACAATTGAAGGCGTGAGCAACGTAGAGAAAAATGTTCAGGGTACCCGCGCAACCCTTGACAAGAAGACCGGCGATATCGCCGCCATGTTTGACACCGTCGCGAAGCGCTACGACTTGATGAACGGCATCTTGTCGCTGGGACGGCACATCTACTGGCGCAAGCAGACCGTCGCCGCCGTGGATGCGCGTCCCGGGCAGAAGGTTCTCGACGTTGCTGCCGGTACCGGAACCTCATCCGAGCCTTTCGCCGACGCCGGGATTGATGTTATCGCTGCGGACCTTTCCGAAGGGATGCTGGAGGTCGGGCGTAAACGCCGCCCCGATATGACCTTCGTGCGGGCGGATGTTACCGACCTTCCTTTCGAGGACGACAGCTTCGATGCCGTCACCATGTCCTACGGTTTGCGTAACGTTGCAGATTACCCTCGTGCGCTGAGCGAACTGTACCGGGTTACTAAGCCCGGCGGGCGCATCGTGGTGCTGGAATTCTCAACCCCAACCTTCGCCCCTTTCGGTAAGGTATATAAGGAATACATTATGAAGGCGATACCGCCCGTAGCGCGCGCGATCTCCTCAAACCCGGAATCCTATGTATATTTGGCGGAGTCGATTATCGATTGGCCGGATCAGAGAACCCTTGCCCACAAGTTCGCGCAGGCGGGCTGGCAGGACGTCAAATATCGTAATCTCAGCGGCGGAATTGTTGCCATTCACCGTGGTTTCAAACCCCAAAACTAACACTCAGCACACCATCATTGAGCAACACACAGCATACAGCTACGCACCAACACACCGAAGAAGGCATCGTGAGCACCTCAGAGCAATCCATTGCAGCCACCGACCTGATGGCAGGACTCGATTTCAACCTGCCCGCCGGGTTTGAGCTCATTGCGTCCGACCCGCAGCTTGGCCCCCAGATTCTTACCTCGCTGGCGCGGATTGAAGAGCGGCTTGCCGAGGCTATCAGCTACACCGATAAGCTCGCCGATGTTGCCGCCCGACATTTACTGCTCGCCGGTGGAAAGCGCGTGCGTCCCCTCCTGACCCTGCTTGCCGCCGCCGTGGATGGACAGATTAACGACGACGTGATTGAGGCTGCGGTGGTTGTCGAACTCACTCATCTGGCGACCCTCTACCACGACGATGTGATGGACGACGCGCCCAAACGCCGCGGCGTCGATACCGCCCAGACCATTTGGGGAAATTCCGTCGCCATCCTGACGGGTGACCTCATTTTCTCCCGTGCCTCGCTGCTGGTCTCCGATCTGGGCACGCGACCCATGAAAATTCAGGCGCAAACCTTCGAGCGCCTGGTGCTGGGGCAGCTCTACGAAACAACCGGTGTACGCGAAAACCAGGATATTCTCGACCACTATATCGCCGTGATTGAAGGGAAAACCGGCTCGCTGATCGCGGCGGCGGGGGAGTACGGATCACTCTTGGCGGGGGCCTCCGAAGAGGTTATTCAGATGCTCGCCACCTACGGCGAACTCGTGGGCGTGGCATTCCAGCTCGCTGATGACGTGATCGATATTGTCAGCGATGGTGCATCCTCCGGAAAAACCCAGGGCACCGATCTGCGTGAGGGTGTGCCGACCCTGCCGACTATTCTGCTCAACCGTGCTGCAGAGGCCGGGGACGAATCAGCCCGTCAGGTTCGAACGCTCATTGAGGCAGACCTATCGAGTGACGATGCGCTTGCCGCCGCTGTATCCGCGCTCGCCGCGCATCCGGTCACGCAGGAAGCGTGGCAGATAGCCTATGACTGGGCGGATCGTGCGATTGCAGCCATTGCGCCGCTGCCGGATTCCACCGCGAAGGCGGCACTGGAATCCTTCGCGCATGCCGTGGTACATCGCGAGGGCTAAACCGCGTGATACGGTTGTTTCAGGAAGACTTCTTCACGAGAATGCGCATATTGATGCAGCATAGTGTGTGAAGAACGCCCAGGTGGAGCTGAACTCGATAGAGCTCTTTAAGGGAAACTATGGCCCACAAAACCGTTACCGCATATCAATCTGCCGCAATATTCTTCAGCTCGGTTATAGCGGCTGCGGCAACGTTTGCTATATCGGTTATTGCTGCATATTTTTTATCGCACAGTGAATTTAGGCAGTTTCAGTCCGCATTCTGGCCTCTCGTGTTCGGAATTTACGGTATAACCGGCGCTATTCAGCAGGAGACAACGCGGGCAGTCGGGGCGGCCCTTCTGCAGAAGCCGGAATCACGAACACACACCAATAGACTTTCATATTCCGCCGTGGCAGCCCTGTTAGGCCTGGGTATTGCCGCGATCGTCGTCATGACCTCACCACTGTGGTCCTCTGCTTTCCCCATCTACCCGCAGATGAGTGTTGTACTGATAGCGTTCGGCGTCGTGATGTACGCCGTCTACGCTGCGGTCAGCGGCGCATCCGCAGGGCGGGATTCCTGGTATTTTTACGCCGCTTTAGGCAGCGGTGAGGCACTGATACGCTTGGCGGCAACACTGGCGGCGGTAGCGTTGTCGTGGCACCTGCTCGGATTTGAGACCGCCGTGGTTGTTGCTTCGCTGATCTGGCTTCCGTGCGTCGTATTTTCACGTACCGGGCGGCGCGTCTGGTACGCGAGCATTGATGTTAGTTCGCGGCGGTATGCACGAAATATTGTGATGCTCATGCTTTCATCCGCCGGTGCATCGATTCTTATGACGGCGTTCCCCTTTTTCTTACAGTTCACAACGCAGGATCAAAGCGCACAGTTCAATGCCTTGGTTGCTGCTATTGGCGTTACACGTTCGCCGATTATGATGCCGCTTCAGGCCTTTCAAGGGGTTGCTATATCGGCTTTCTTGAAGCACCAAGATTACCCACTGCGCGCTTTAGCCCGCCCGTGTCTGTGGGTTCTGGGAATCGGCGGTTTCGGCGCACTGCTTGCCTATCTTATCGGTCCTTTTCTCTTTGACATTTTCTACTCTAAATATGCCGGTCTTGCACCCGGAATGATGCTTGCCGTTTTGACCTTTGAGTCCGCGATTATCGCCGTGCTCGTGCTCGCTGGAAATCTGGCTATTGCCTTGAATATGCACCGTTTATATGTGAGCGGTTGGGTTTGTGCGGCTGCGTTGGCCCTGCTTATGCTGCACGTGCCGCTGGACGTGGTGAGCCGTACCGAGCTCGCCCTCGGGGCTGCTCCGCTGTGCGGATTCACGGTAATTCTGGTGGGAATCTTGAGGGCTTCAAAGGGAGAGAGCGGTAAAAGCACCGATAAATCCGGTCTCTTCCAGGATGCACCTGCCACTCGGCACGAGAGGTCGTGAGGGCTGAATATCGAGAAGCGTTAATTTAAGAATGCTTGTGTTTATCTGTTACATTCCCCTCATAAATCCCACAGAATCCCACATGATGGGCTATCATTGACCAAATAGCCTACATCAGGTAAACCTAAAGAACGTCTGTGCCCACACACCATTGAGCGCACAGAGCACCCGGAGAGCCGCGCCAAAACCCTAACGCGCCTCCGTTCACGGCGACATGCCCCGTCTACCCTTAAGGCATCGTCGCGTGACGTGCATACATGAACATCTAGACCGAGGTAACCACTATCATGGGTACAAAACCCGCCAAGACCCCGGCGAAGCGTGAAGGCTTCTCCAGCCGCAGGGTCTTCCTTTTTGCCGCCATCGGATCAGCTGTTGGTCTGGGAAATATTTGGCGTTTCCCCGCTGTTGCTTACGAGAACGGCGGCGGCGCCTTCATGATCCCGTACATCGTGGCGTTGCTGACCGCAGGCCTCACCTTCCTCTTCTTCGACTACGCGATTGGCCACCGCGGGCGCGCATCGTCCCCGTTGGCATTCCGCCGCCTCAACCGCAAAACCGAGTTCATCGGTTGGTGGCACATGGGTATTAGCGCGGTTATCGCCATCTACTATGCCGCGATTATCGCTTGGGCGGTGCGGTACATGATTTTCTCGTTCAACCAGGAATGGGGCAACGACGCGAAATCCTTCTTCATGAAGGACTTCCTGAAAGTGGGGGATCCAAAGCTTTCCTTTGACTTTAACCCCGGCATTCTTATTCCGCTCGTGCTGGTATGGATTTCCCTGATCGTCATCATGGCGTTGGGCGTACAAAAAGGCGTGGGTGCCGCCAATGTGGTGTTTATGCCCTTGCTTATCTTTATGTTCGTAGGTCTGGTTGCGTACTCGCTCACCCTGCCCGGCGCGATGAACGGCTTGAACACCCTGTTTACTCCCAACTGGGGTGCGCTAACTAATGGCGAGGTGTGGGTCGCCGCCTACGGCCAGATCTTCTTCTCGCTCTCCCTCGGTTTCGGCATTATGGTGACTTACGCATCCTACCTGAAGCCCAAGACCGACCTGACCGGCTCGGGTGCCGTCGTGGGCTTCGCCAACTCCGGATTTGAGCTGCTGGCGGGTATTGGTGTGTTCGCGGCGCTGGGCTTCATGGCGCAGGCACAGGGCATCGCCGTAGGCGAAGTCGTCGAAAAAGGTACCGGCCTGGCGTTCATCGCTTTCCCCACCATTATTTCGCAGGCGCCGGCTGGTGCGCTCATCGGATTCCTGTTCTTCGGTTCGCTCCTCTTCGCAGGATTCACTTCGCTCATCTCGGTTCTTGAGGTCATTATCGCCGGTGTGCAGGATAAAGCAGGCACCTCACGCCTGACCTCGACTATGATCGTGATTATCCCGCTGGCGATTATCTCGACACTGCTGATGCCCACCGCATCCGGCCTGTACGTGCTGGATATTCTCGACAACTTCGTGAATAATTTCGGCATTCTTGCTGCTGGCCTCACCTCCATTGTTGTGGTTGTCTACTGCTTGCGGGCACTGCCGACCCTGCGGGATCACCTGAACTCCGTTTCCTCCTTGAAAGTGGGCTGGCTCTGGATGATTCTCTTGGCGGGCGTTACCCCGCTGATCCTGGGGTACAGCCTGATCTCCACGCTCGTGAAAACCATTAATAAACCCTACGAAGGTTACCCAGCAGATCTGCTCGGCATCTTCGGCTGGGGCATGGTCGTACTCCTGATCGTTGGTTCCATCGTGATTTCATTCCTGCCATGGTCGCATAAGTCACGCGCCGCCGAGGAACCCCCGGCACCGCCCGTTATCGGTGGTAAACTCGCCCACACGCATGTGGACGATGCCGCACTGAAAGCACACGCAAAAGCACAGGGTGAGGAGGCATAATGAGCGGTGCAGCTATCGCTATGATGATCGTGGCAATCCTCATTATCTGGGGAGGCCTAGTGTTTGCCCTCGTAAACCTGAGCAGGCACCCCGAAGAACCTGAGGATGATACTGTCGAGCAGGCAGCCACCGAATAATACCGTCACGCGCAGGCAGGTTTGCGGACTGTGCCCGGCACGTAGAAACATAGAATACTCGCGCACTCGGCGCGAATAAAAAAGGTGTTGGCATGAGAACTTCAACCGGTTCTCGTGCCAACACTTTTATGCATCTGCGGCAAGGGCTCAGGATTTGTCGCGGGCGCTCGCCGCAGAATCCTCGGTGTCTTCGGGCGAGAGCTGCACCGCATCCAGAAGATAGTTCTGCTCGCGGTCTTCGCCACCCTCAGAGGACTGAGAAATCTGCACAATAGGGATCATGCCGGTCTCGACCGCCGTGAGCTTCGACGGGCGCGAGGTGCGTGAGGCGCGCATCGCATCCACCGTGAAAATTACGATAGCCACCCAAATCAGAGATAAGCCAATCCACTTGTCCGGGGTAATCCTATCGTGCAGCACGAAGAGCGCCAGGAAGAACTGAATGGTCGGTCCCATATACTGCACCATGCCGATCACCGACAGAGGCAGCGCCCGCGCCGCCGCCGAGAAAAGAACCAGCGGAGTCACCGTGACAATGCCGGTGGAAGCGAGCAGCCAGAAATGCCCGGGGCCTTGCGAAAACAATGTGAGCTGTCCCTGCGTATTCATCCACCACAGCACCACGAGCGCCACCGGAAGCAAAATAAAAGTCTCAAGCGATAGCGACACTACCGGATGCACACTCGACCCCACCCGCGCCTTGAGCAGTCCGTATGTTCCGAAGGTGAAGGCAACACCTAAGCCCAGCCACGGAATCTGCCCGTACACCACGCTCATAATCAGCACCGCCACGGTCGAAATCCCGATGGCGAGCCACTGAACTTTTCGCAGCCGCTCGTGCAGGAACACAACCCCCAACACTACGGAGACCAGCGGGTTAATAAAGTACCCCAGCGACATGTCGATCGTATGCCCGTGCGTGGTGGAGTACACATAGATCATCCAGTTCGCGCCGATCAGCAAAGACGCCACCGTCAAAATACCCATAGTGCGCGGGGTACGCACCGCCTGGTTAAACGGCTTGGTCAACCGGAAAATAGGGAGCAGAACCGCACAGAATGCCAGTGAAAAAATCACACGCGAGAGCACAATCTCCAGCGCAGACGAAGACGCCATGAGATAGAAATACAGCGGCAGCATACCCCAGATCGCGTAGGTGGTGAAAAGGCAGATAAAACCGTTGCGGGTCTGTGCAGCGTGTGCCGCCGTGCCTGGTGCGGATGTGGATGCTGTAGCGCTGTGAGCGTGCTGCGCCATGGTGTGGGGGATCCTCCCTATCTGTGAACGAAAGATGAGATGTGAACTTCTAACAACTCTACTCTTCACCGTACTCTTGCACGAGTATGAGGCGCCGACTGGCGGAGGTGAGTCGCCTATTAAACGCCGATGGGGCGCAACATAATACAGCGTTGCACCCCACCGGAATGATGAAATTCCTAGGTCAGGATAATATGCCGCAGGTACGGGGTAAAGACCCTGTACACCTGCTGATACCGCGTTATCTACAGACCGAAGAACCGCGAGAAGAAGCCCTTCTTCTTGCCGGTTTCCTGAGCCTGCTCCTGTTCCTCGGGCTGATCGGCCTTCTGCTCGGAGGGCTTGATCACCGGAATTGCAGTTGCCGGGGTGTTCTCGGTCTGCGGTGCGGATGCGTCGGTACCTGAAGCGGCAGGTTTGGGTGCCTGCTTCGGCTGTTGCTGGGCACCTGCCGCAGCGGGCTTCTGTGCGCCGGGCTGAGGAGTGGTCTGTCCTTGACTTGCACTCGCACCGGGTTTGCCAGCTGCACGCGGGGTGATCGATGTGCGGGACTTCGAGGTCTCGGAGGCACCGGGGTTCGCCGACTTAGCCTGACCCGCAGGTGCGCCGGTCTTCTGTGCCGCGGCAGCGTTCGGAACGACATCGCCGGGTAGGGTATTGACCGTTACGCGACCGTGCTCGGAATCCTCACGCGGATCCTGATCGAAAGGAGCCTCGGTATCCGGGTAGAGGTTCTCGGTCGTGCGCACACCCGCCACCGGTTTCTGCGCTGTGCCAGCGGGTACAGCTTGCTCTGCGGCCGCCGCAGGAGCCTGAGGCTGAGCCGGTGCTGCCTCTTCCTGCTGTGCATTTTCCTGCGCGGGGGTGCTCTCTGCTACCTGTGCTGCCTCGGGCTTCTGCGCGGTGGGTGCCTGCTCGGCTTCGGCACGTGCCGCCGCACGCTCTGCCGACTGCTGTTCGCGCAGAGCCACCTGCTCTGCAGCCTCGGCGGCGGCAGCCTGCTCAACTTCGGCGCGTTCAGCCGCCAATTCCGCACGGTACTGCTCAGCCTCTGAGGCAAGCTGCTCAAGTTCTTGGGCGGTCACCTCGGGCTTCGCGCGCTCAATACCGCTGATGCGCCCCTCATCGAACCACAGCCGTAGGGCGCCGTCGGTCATGGTGAGTACCACGGTGGCCTCGGTATCCCAGGCGGTATGGAATCCGCGCTGACGTGCATAAGAATTAATGGCGAGCGGATGATCGTGAATATCTTCGCTTTGCAGAGCCTTCGCAATCACGCGCCCTACACCTTTGTACGTGGGCGCATCCAGGGTCAGTTCGGGGCTGTCAATCAGGCACCACGCCCGCACAGACCCCGACGGCAGGGGATAGTGAGCGTATAAACCGGTCACCGTTTTCGTCGCCAAAGTCAGGCGACGCGCCAATCCCTCTGAGAGCGGAATTTCGTCGGTACTCAGCTCCAGCACTGAGTCGCGTTCACCGGTATCTCGCGCCTGCAGCGCCGCTGAGACTACCGAATCTGGAAAATATCCCAATTGCTGCCACGACCAAATCCAGGTTCCACGGTTTTCAGATTCGGTACCGAGCAGGTAGGGTTGAAAAGACACCGGATCGGCGGCCTTGAACGTGAGGGACTGCTCGGCGAAGTTTACATCATAGTCAGCAGACCCAATAAGTTCAGCCAACCGCGCCTGGTATTCGGTCGAGATAAAGATTGATGCGTCAATAAGATCCTGCAAAGAATTCGTCATAGGTTAAGGGTAACAACCTTTTTGGTGTGAGTACCCACAAACTGCACCAATTTTATAGGTCGGATGGAGAAAAAATTTGAACAAGAGACAACTCGGTAACCGATGCTAGAGCACACACGCAAAAGTGTGTTCCCTAACCTATCATGACGTTATAAATCGGCGTGACGGCGGATGCTTCGCTAAAATCAATAGAGTAGCGGGTAGCTTCCCGCCGGGACCTAAGATGCAAGCTGACGATAAAGGAATGGAAAACCATGACGGATACCCGACGTTCTGAACCGACGAGTAGAGCCGCCCGCACCCAGGATGCGCTCAACCGTATCGGTAGCTGGCTTCTTGATGTCGTCAAGGCTGAGCCCGGGTGGAGCGAGATGATCCTCGACGTAAAACCCCTCGCCGGGCAGGTTTATATTCGCGTGCGTGAATTCCGTGACGGCGAAGAGTACATCGGTTCGGTGGGCCCCCTCAAGGAAGATTCGCCCGTACTGCCCGATCTGCGCAAACTCCAGCGCGCCGCCTACGACGGCAACCGCGGCACCTGGTTTACCGCATCTGTGGTGGTGGCGGCCAATAACTGGCCCGAACCGAAGTTCAGCGTGGGGGCATCTTATAACCGCGACGAAGAACCGGAAAACTGGGGTACTGAAGGAACCCTGAGTGCTTCGGATGTACGTGAGCATCTGCACATGTTCCCGCGCGATTCCGAGCGTATTCCTGCTTGGGCAACCGAACGTATGCACGGTCGTGCTCGCGATGTTTCGGGCTTGCATAAAGAAACCGATTACGAGGTCCCCAATCCCTACCTCGCCGCCGCACTCGAAGCCTTTAAGAAGGATGTCAAAGAACGAACCCTCATTAACGTAGTGCGAACCATGCTCGGCGGCGATTTGCTCGTGGATGCTTCCGGCTCAACTATTGTTCCCGCAGGGCACCTTGACATTGGTCCCGAATCGCAGCTGCGCTACCAGGTTATTCGCCTTGAAAACGGGATGCAGGCGCTATGCGTATTCTCGTCGGCAGAGTACGTTTCGAAGAGCTACATGCGTGAAAACTCCGACGATGACGAGCTGATTCTGCGCGAACCGGCCGTCAAGATTTTCATGGATTTCTTGAGCAACCCCGACCTTGATCTGATTGCGATAGATCCGGGTTCTAACCACGAATGCTATATTGAGCGCGCCCAGGTGCAGTGGGTTGTGAACTCGCCCCGCAATGACGGCGCGAAAATGGCTCTTATCAACGACAATATGCAGCAGCTTCTCGGCTCGTTGGTGGCACCAAACTCTATTCTGGTGGTGGCGATTGATCCCAAGAGTGAGGTACAGGGGCCGGCATTCGTCCCCGATGATGAAGGCAACCCCACGAACATGCTGGCGTTCACCTCGCCGATTGAAGTTGCCGCTATTGATCCTGCAATTGAGGTGCGCGTAGCACACGCGATTGAGGTACTGACCCTCGCGGAACAGCTCAACGCCCCGGGCATTCAGATCAACTACTTCAACCCCAGCGCTGTGCTCGACATCAAGCAGATCCGCGAACTCCTCGATATTGTGCGTGAACAGGAAGCGGTCTTCGGCGCTTCTCCCGCCGGTGCTGGTGCACCCGCATAGTTCGTCGTAAAATCCGTCACGCTAAAATCGCCCGGAAGAAAAACCCACACGGTGTTGTCTCTTCCGGGTGATTTTGTGTCTGTGGGGTTGTACTATACAGGTCGGCTTCTATAATGTGTAGCAAAGCTGTTCTCATGCAGTCAGGGAATGACGATATACCTATTATCGACCCGAGCAGGAGATACACATGATGGCTTTTCCCCATACAGCAGAAGAGATAATTACCGGAGCGGGAATATATAAGTCATTCCCCTCCGCCGGTTCGCGAGAGCAGCTATCAGTGCTGAAGGGAATTGACCTGCAGATTCAGCGAGGGAGCTTTACCGGAATTGTAGGACCTTCAGGCTCCGGTAAATCTACCCTCTTAAACTGTCTAGCAGGTCTTGAGCCGCTGACCTCCGGTACTGTAACTATTGGTGGTACAGATATTAGCTCTCTTCGCGGCAATAAACTTGTGGCATTCCGGCGCGATCACCTTGGGTTTGTTTTTCAATCGTATAACCTGATTCCGGCGCTGACAGCTTATGAGAACGTCCTGCTCCCAGCACAGCTTGCCGGGTTGCGACACGCGCATCGTCGTGCTCGTGAAGCGCTGCATGCGGTGCACATGTTAGATTTTTCTCGCTCTTTGCCGAACCGTCTCTCAGGTGGTCAGGCTCAGCGCGTGGCTATCGCCCGTGCCTTAGCAAGCGGTGCAGAACTGATTTTTGCGGACGAGCCCACCGGTGCCCTTGATACTAAAACTGGGAATCTGGTTCTGGATATACTGCGCCATCTCGTCGATGAAGAACATCGGACTATCGTGATGGTAACCCACGACCTAGAGGCGGCATCCCGCACAGATATCGTGTATGTGATGCGTGACGGAACTCTTCACGAAACATTAGAAAGCCCACATACTCCCGAAATTCTAGCGGCTCTCGACCGCGCAGCTGCCTACGAAACGGATGCATCATGATGGTAAAAGTCGCGGTGAAACAGCTGCGCCGCACATGGCGCGTGTGGGTAGGCGCCCTTGTCATGGTGATTGTAGGGGCGACGGGAATTACAGCGGTTAGGTTGCACCTTGCAACGGCCAGTACTATGCCCTCGGAGAAAGCCCGAGCAATTTTCTCGTTGGCATATGGCGAAGTAGCGTTTCTCATCGTGGCATCGGTGGCAATGCTCGCCTCCACAGCACGTTATGCTGTTGCGGCAACCCGTGCAGAGTATGCCCGGCTGCAATTGGTCGGTGTACTTCCTCGACAGGTCTTTACGATAGTGCTCGTACAGCTTCTAGCGGTAGGAGTCATAGGCGTCGTCTTTGGCTGCGGGCTGGGCATAGTGTGCGCTCAACCAATGCTTGATTATACGGTTCATCAAACAACCCTTCAGCAGACAGTACCGGTTGTTTATCTGGCGCATTCTATAGTAATAAGCGCTCTTATCGTGCTGGTCGTAACACTCTTCAGCGGAGTGCGGTCTGCACGGGCGGCTAGCCTGATGCCAGCGCTTTGGGCACTTCGTGAAACAGAAGAAACACCTGCCGTAAAATTCAGCTGTGGACGTTTGATCCTTACTCTCGTTTTGGCAGGATGCACCATAGCATTAGCAGTGGGTATACAGTTTGTCCGTATTGACCCTCACCAAGAGCGTGTAGGCGTGGTTATTTCAGGTGTAATAGGATTAGGTATTCTCCTGGGGCTTTGCCTGATTTCACTGCTGGCAGCACTTGCTCCGCTCCTCTCGACAGGGTTTATCAGCGTATGGAGCGCCATAATTCCCATGAGGTTATCGGCTTCATGGAGTATTGCCCGTAGGTTCATACAACATAGCGGCGGCAGGAGCGCAGCAACTCTAACCCCCGTTCTGATAGCGGTAGGATTGCCTGGAATTCTCTACACAGTATATGACACGATAGCAACGGGCATGAGCTCAGGTTCCGGCCCTAACACGGGTGGGTTGAGCGTTATTCTATCTCCTGCACTTCTCACCGCGACTATAGGGTCTGCGACCATTATTTTTATGGGCTCTTTGAGTCGAAGCCGTGATTTTGCACTGCTGGTGCTAACCGGTGTTTCACGAGCAGTAATAGCGCGTATCGTGGTTTTTGAATCTCTGATGTATGCGCTCAGCTCGTTTCTGCTGGCTCTAGGGGTTATGGCCGTCGTCGGTTTTTCTGTATCAAGCCGATTCCCCGCCGAGACCAAAGTGACCAGCGCACTTGGCTGGGATGTGGCGGCGGTATCAGCAGGGTGCGCCTGGGTTATCCTATGCCTCGCCAACCTTGCGCCTGTACTGAGGTACAACCGCCTCAAACTTGTCAGCACAACATAACCGGTTAAAAATACGGGGTCGGTGACTCCACCTCACAGAAAGTCACCGGCCCCATGCTGCAGCCGTGCGTCATGTTCTCGAACCTACAGGAGAACAGACGCTGCCGTATCTTACGAACCAGATGCGGCGGCTGACACGGCCTCGCGAACGCGAGAGCCGAGCTCAGGGTGAACGTTGTCCCAGTATTGGAACGCACGTTCACGAATCTCGTCGGAACGAACAGCACTCACGTGACCAGAGATGTTGCTGATCAGGCGTTCGCGTTCTTCGTCGTTCATGGTTACTTCGTAGAGGGTGCGCGCCTGCGAAAAATCATCGTCATCCGGGCGCAGGGTGTAGGCGGTGCGTACCAACTCGCCATCAGACTCCCAGCTGCCTTCGCCAGCGCGTTCCGCATCCGCATGCGGGCCGCCCAGGCTGTTCGGCGCGTAGGTGGGAACGGACGGGTCGTTGAAGTTGTAGCGCATCGAGCCATCATGCGAATAGTTGTTCACCGGCGCCGCGTGGGGTGCGTTCACGGGCAGCTGCGCGAAGTTGGTGCCGATGCGGTAGCGATGCGCATCCGGGTAGGAGAAGATACGACCGAGCAGCATCTTATCGGGTGAAGCCGCGATACCGGGCACAAAGTTCGAGGGGGAGAAGGCCGCCTGCTCGATTTCGGCGAAGAAGTTCTGCGGGTTGCGATCCAGCACCATGCGGCCCACCTTGACCAGCGGGTAATCCGAGTGCGGCCAAATCTTCGTCAGATCGAAGGGGTTAATGCGGTAGGTCTTCGCGTCCTCGTAGGGCATGATCTGCACGTAGAGCGTCCAGGCGGGGTAGTCGCCACGCTCGATAGCCTCGCGTAGGTCGCGGCGGTGGAAGTCAGCATCCTTGCCCGCCATTTCATCGGCCTGAGCCTGAGTGAAGAATTCGTTGCCCTGCTCGGTCTTGAAGTGGTACTTAACCCAGAAGCGCTCGCCTTCGGTGTTAATCCACTGGTAGGTGTGCGAGCCGAAGCCGTCCATGTGGCGTAGGGTGCGGGGTAGGCCGCGGTCGCCCATCAGCCAGGTTACCTGGTGCGCCGTTGCGGGATTCAGGCTCCAGAAATCCCACTGCATATCGTGATCGCGCAGACCCGAACCGGGCATACGCTTCTGC
This sequence comes from Rothia dentocariosa ATCC 17931, assembly GCF_000164695.2. Classification (NCBI taxonomy): domain Bacteria; kingdom Bacillati; phylum Actinomycetota; class Actinomycetes; order Micrococcales; family Micrococcaceae; genus Rothia; species Rothia dentocariosa. The sequence continues at coordinate 422,329 of NC_014643.1, read as the reverse complement.
GAGTGGATAAAGTCGGGGAACTTGATGGCATCGCGAATGAAGAAGATAGGAGTGTTATTACCTACCAAGTCGTAGTTGCCTTCGGTGGTATAGAATTTCACCGCGAAACCGCGGGGGTCACGCCAAGTATCGGGGGAGCCGGATTCGCCGGCCACGGTCGAGAAACGAATCAGCAGCTCGGTTTTAACGCCCGGCTGAAAGAGCGCCGCACGGGTGTACTGCGAAACGTCTTCGGTAGTTTCAAAGTAGCCGTATGCGCCGGTTCCCTTTGCATGCACCACACGCTCGGGCACACGCTCACGGTTGAACTGGGCGAGCTTTTCAACAGCGTAAGCATCGTGCAGAACGATGGGACCATCGGCGCCCACGGTGAGCGAATGATCATCTGAAGCCACCGGAGTGCCAGTACTCGTGGTGGTGTAAGAACCGGGATGAATGGGGTTCTGCGGGGTCTGATACATATTTGCTTCTCCCTGTGTTTTGGTGATGCTATGTGGTTTTCGACGAGCATTCTTCCTGTTTTAGGGTGCAGCTAACGAACACCAAGGCGCTGTTTCACGCCCGGAGTAAGGTGTGGGAATGTGGTTCGTTAGTGCTGAACGCTCGCAGCGGCTTGCACCTGGCTCTTCGCCAGTTCTGCTTCTGCCTCAGTTTGGCAGTCTGCGCAGACGCCTCGATACAGTACATCTGCGCTGATAATCGCCATGCCGTGGAAGTCGCTGGGAGTTAGGCAGGGCGCTGAGCCGACAGCGCAGTCTACATCCTGAACTTTTCCGCAGCGGATGCAGAATGCGTGGTGATGGTTATCGCCCGTGCGAGTCTCGTAGAGCCCCGGGGTTCCCGGCGGCTCAAACTTACGCAGCATGTCGATATTCGTCAGATCCGTGAGGATCACATACACTGACTGCACGGTAATGGTAGGAATCTCTTGCCGCACAGCGGTAACTATTTCTTCGGCGTTGGCATGGGGGTGAGCCTGAACCGCACGTAGAACAGCAAGCCGCTGTTTCGTGACCCTGCGCCCCTTAGCGCGCAAGTTTTGCGACCAAGATTCCGTGAGAAGTCCGGTCGCGGATTCTGCTGCCAACGGTAGCACGCCGGTGTGGGAGCATCCGTGAAGAGGATGCTCGGGTTCCGGGTGTGCGTTCGTATCTAGGGGTTCGGTCATGAACAATACTCTACCGTTAATCTGACTTTTTCACAATTACAATTACGATAAATTCATAATAAGTGTTGTGGTCGGGGTGCTTTCGTCATGAACTATGTCGCTAAAACCGCGAATTTCTAGGGGATAATAGAACACTCCGAGACTTCACGTGACCTTGCTCGCATTCGAGGAGCCTGTGGGCGCGAGAATACGAAATACACGCTGGTGGCGAATCTGGATGTCTGCCTCATATATATCCCGTATGCTGTAATCTAATACGTTCACGGCAACACGATTTCTAAAGGTATACGCAATGCACAAACACTATAACGGGCTTAAGACTGCCCTTCTGCTGGGCGGCATGGTCGGTCTGCTGATGCTTATCGGCGGCGGCCTTTCAACATACTTCCGCAGCTCAATTTTTATCTGGGGCTTCGCCCTTGTGAGCTTGGGTACCGTTGCATATTCATACTGGAACTCCGATAAACTCGCGCTGCGTTCCATGAACGCCTACGCCGTTACCCGCGAGGAGGTTCCGGTTCTGTATGACATTGTCGAGGAACTTTCCTCGCGCGCCGGTCAGCCTATGCCGCGCCTATATGTGGCACCCACCCAGACTCCAAACGCCTTCGCGACTGGGCGCAATCCGCGCAATGCCGCCGTCTGCTGCACCGAGGGTATCTTGCAGCTTCTTGACGAACGCGAAATGCGCGGCGTGCTTGGGCACGAGCTCATGCACGTCTACAACCGCGATATTCTTACAAGCTCGGTGGCAGCCGGTATCGCAACCCTGATTACGGCGGCGGCACAGATTGTTGGTTTTGGCTCCATGATGGGAGGGAACCGTGAGCGCGGCGGCGGAAACTTCTTGAGCATAATCCTGATGTCGCTTCTGGCTCCCATTGCTACGGCGGTTATTCAGATGGCTATCAGCCGTACTCGCGAATACGATGCCGATGAAGACGGTGCAAAACTCACGGGCGATCCGATTGCACTTGCCTCCGCCCTGAATAAGTTGGAGAAGGGTGTCTCGCTCTACCCAATGGATCCCAAGAATCAGCAGGTTGTGAATACCTCGGCCTCTATGATTGCGAACCCCTTCGGTGGCCTGAAGAACCTCATGTCTACTCACCCACCGATGGACAAGCGCATCGCCCGCCTGCAGCAGATGGCGCGCGATAACGGTCAGCTATAAAACCTGCGTACGTGTTTGTCTTATAGATGGAAGGCGGGGCGGTTACCAAAACTGGTAACCGCCCCGCCTTAATAGTGCACTGATGCTACGTGCACAGCAGAGGTATCTAGCGATAATTCACGAACTGCAGATCAATGTCAAGATCTGCGCCTTTAAGTAGTGAAATCACGCTCTGCAGATCGTCACGAGACTTCGAGGACACACGCAGCTCATCGCCCTGAATCGTAGCCTTCACACCCTTAGGTCCTTCATCGCGGATCAGCTTGGAAATCTTCTTAGCCTGATCCTGTGCGATACCTTCCTTGATGGAGCATTCGATGCGGGTTTCTTTACCCGAGGCGTAGGGGTCGCCCGCATCCAGGGACTTTAGCGAAATACCGCGCTTGACGAGCTTTGACTGAAAAACGTCGAGCACCGCGAGAGCTCGTTCCTGGGCGTTTGCCTTAATGAGAATCTTCTCGCCCGAGAAGTCGATCTCAGCACCGACACCGCGGAAATCGTAGCGCTGCGAAACCTCTTTTTGTGCTTGGTGCAGGGCGTTGGAGACCTCTTGTTTATCAACTTTTGAGACAATATCGAAAGAAGAATCGCTTGCCATAAACCTATGTCCTTTCGTTGTGTTTGTGCGGAATACGACGGTATCTGTCCCTCATAGAATACCTGTTTTCTGTTGCGCTCACAGATAATTTTCAGGTTCTTTGATGCGTTTCTCAGCTGTTGTTAACCTTGGGTCTTCAGAATGGAAACATGGCTACACAATACTCGTCAACGACCGGCAGTGTGAATCGCGAAGAAGCTCGCGATGCTGAAACCCTGCTGTTCCTTGACCTCTACAGTTCGATTGGTTCTGAGCCTGAGAACATCCCCGAGGCAGAGCGAGTGGATGCGGTTCAGAGCGAAGATTCTTCGGATGTTGTTGAGCCTCCTGCCTTCGAGGGAATCGGCTCAACGCTGACAGATCCCAAACTCGTTGCCCGCTTCGAGGGAGTGCGGCGCGATCTTGCTCGTGAGATTCGAAGCGAGATGTGCACAGTTGAACAGGCGCTACGCTATCTTGAGCATTTGGAAATTACGCTTCTGATGGAGCAGGATGGCGACCTGTAAACCCGCCTGAAAAACAGCCTCCGAGAACGAAAAACAGCCCAAAAAGTTGTATTCGTCACAAAGCTAGGCTCTGGCTTCACAAGTTCATTAAAAACCTGTACAGTAGTCTCTGTTCGCTTGAGCGAACTTCTAGCCTAGCTAGTTCGGCAGATTACCCGAGCGGCCAAAGGGGGCTGACTGTAAATCAGCTGGCACAGCCTACGGGGGTTCGAATCCCTCATCTGCCACCCTAAAAAGAACCCGGTTACTTCGGTAGCCGGGTTCTTTGCATGTGGTACCTTCGCGCACCCGCTAAAAATGCCCGCTCACGGCAAAAAGACAGGGTTTATGACGCGCTTTAAACTATTTGTTAGTCTGTGAGTGAAAAATTAGCGCAATACACGTGCAGGGTGTAGCGTTATCTCCATGGCTACTATTGAAATCACCCAGCAGAACCTTACCTCGACTGTCGAGGGCAACGATATCGTATTCCTCGATTTCTGGGCAGACTGGTGCGGTCCCTGCAAGCAGTTCGCTCCCGTCTACGAGGCAGCCTCCGAGAAGTACAGCGATATCGTCTTCGGCAAGGTGGATACCGAGGATCAGAGTCAGCTGGCACAGGCCGCAGGCATTACCTCCATTCCCACCATTATGGGTTTCCGCGGCGGTATTCTCGTCTTCTCCCAGCCCGGCGCGCTCAATGAGTCCCAGTTCGAGCAGGTGATTACTTCGATCCGCGAACTCGATATGGATAAGGTTCGTGAAGAAATGGCAACTGCAGAGCAGAACTAGCCATTTCATCATAGAGATAGTTAGGTGATAAACCCGCCCGGTGAAGGGCGGTTTATGCGTGTGGAGTCGGTACTTTTTACGGTACCGGCTCCACACGCATATTAAAAATCCCGGTAATCCGGAATACTGATACGCGCACCATACCTGGGTTTGTGAATGCCTGCTTCCTGAATAAGGCGCACAACCCGCTGCCGGTGACCGGCGTAAGGGGCAAGTAAGCGAAGCATTCCAGCATCGTCGGTGCGTTCTCCCGTAAAAGCAAACCCCACCGTATGCGCTAAGTGGTAGTCGCCCACGCTGACAGCATCTGGATGCCCGCAGAAACCTTGAAGAGTTTCCGCCACCGACCAGGGGCCAACTCCCGGAATATCGTCGAGAGCCGCCGCAAGGTGCGCGATACGACCGGTTGCCCCAAGGCGTTTGAGCGCATCGGCACGTTGGGTAAAACGGTAAACCGTGCTGTATCGGGCGGAATCTACTCGCGCACGATGCCAATCCCATGAGGGAATTGTGGCTAGAACCTGAGCGGTAGGGTATATCCGCAGGTAAGGAGGCTGTGCCGGATTGCCGCTGAAGGGCGCGGACTCGCCGTATCGCATGATAATCCAGCGCAGTGCGTCAAAAGCCTCCGGTTGGGTCACCCGCTGTTCTACGATCGCCGCTAACATATGCCGGGTAAGCTGCCCGGATGCGCTCAGCCGTAGCCCCGGATTCTCACGATAAGCACGCCGAATTTTTAGCGGCAGATGCTCAAAAGCGGGGAGCTTCGCAAACTCTTCTCGGGGATCGTGCAGGCCCAGCCACGCGGGTATAAGGGAAGCAAAGTCTTCAAGCTCGCTGTAGACCTGTTCGGTAGGGAATGCATCGTCGGGTGTAGCGGGGGAGGACTCCGCCCATAGGCAAACCTGAACCGGAGCATTCAGCGCAGAGGTTGCACCCTCGAAACGACGGGTAAAGTACAGGGTCGCGGGCAGCTGCAGGGACGGCGTGCGCGCCCCGATCCACAGGGTATCGTCCGCCGTGCGTGAGCGCTCAGAACGCGGGGCACGCAGACGGTGAAAAGTCGGATCGGTCGGGCCGCGCTGTAAACGACCGAGTGTCTGCCCTACATGCACTGGAACGTGTGGGTAAATAAGCGCCTGTATCCCTACCGTGATGCGCGCCGTCAGCGCCGAGGTGCGCATCGGTAAGCGGGAAAGCTCGATGCGGTATGCGGCATCAGACACGGATTCGGTGGGCACGGCATCCTTAGCGGGTAGGGTAGAAAATATGCGCGTGAGATATATCTTGAGTTAACTGCGTAAAAAAGGCGCAGATCTCGGGATAACGTTTAATAATAGGATACCCTGAGTAGTAACTATATATTTCACAGGTGAGCGGGCGCACCGGCGACGTAGCGTGACTTAAGAACGTGTGTGCTTGCCACCGGGCACCAAACACAACAAACACGAGGAAAACGCATGGCGGCTGAGGTGAGTGCACCCGACTCGGAACCTACCGAGAAATCGGCGAAAACTTCTGCATCACAACATACCGGGGCACATCGTTCGGTGACTGCGGGCAGAGTACTAGTGGCGATTATGCTTGCCCTAGCGGTTTTTGCTCTCTATTGCTATTACTCCGTTCAGCAGCTTAAGCACTGGATTACCCCCTCATGGGATCTTGCGATTTTCACGCAGATGGCGCAGGCATATTCGCATTTTGGCATACCAATTGTGCAGATTAAAGGAACCGATTTTAACCTGTGGGGCGATCATTTTCATCCTATTCTGGTGCTCTTAGGGCCTGTATATGCGGTTTCCCCCTCGCCATTGACGCTTCTAGTGGTTCAGAATTTTATGATTGCCGCCAGCGTCTATATGATGGTGCGGTTTACGCAGCGGGCGTGTGCCTTCTCCTCAAACACCAAACCCGAACCTGTGGGAACTTTCGTGGGTGTTCTTCTGGGTGCTGCCTTCGCCCTCAGCTACGGGGTGCAGCAGGCGGTGGCTGCGCAGTTCCATGAGGTTGCCTTCGCCCTGCCGTTCTTGTGTGGGGCGCTGGGTAACCTGGTGCTTGCCGGTCGCATCAACGCCGATGAACGCTCCCGCTATATTATTCGCGCCTGCCTGTGGGCGGCACCGCTTGCCTTCGTCAAAGAAGATATGGGCGTTACTGCCGCGATGATCGGTATTGTCGCATTCATCCGAACTGGGTGGATACGCAAAGGGCTCGACGAACTCTTCCCCCAGAATCCTGAGGGTAAACCGCTGCCGCGGGGTGAGCGCATCCGCAACACCTTTAATTCCTGGGTGAAGACGCGGGGTGCCGCTGAATCAACCATGCTGATACTCTGGGGTCTCTTCTGGTCTTATGCAGCGGTTGCGCTTATTCTTCCGCTCTTTAACGCCAACGGGCAGTTCGATTACGGCGATAAGGTTGATGTATACGGCGCTTTCGCAGATCCGCTCGGTTCTGCGATCACCATCTTTAACTATGACCAGAAGGTCTGGACGATTCTGCTGCTGCTCTTTTGCGGCGCTATTATCTGGGTTGCGAGCCCGTTCGCTATCGTCATTCTGCCCACGCTTCTGTGGCGTCTGCTGTCAAATACGGAGGCGTATTGGCTGAGCACCTGGCACTACTCGCTCGTGCTGATGCCCGTGGCTTTCCTCGCTCTTCTAGAGGTTATCCTCAACTTGCGGTACGGGAAGGTGCTGGCGCATCCTAAGCCGCTTGCGGAAGACGAAGAATCAGAGGATGAACCGGCAGAAACCGGGGATAAACCCATCGGATGGGTAGAGAATCTGCGCCAGTCCGTCCGCCGTGTTCCGCTCTGGTTCTTCCCGGCGGTTGCGCTGCTGGTCTCGGTGATTCCGACCGTTACGCCCACGTCCGACCAGCCGCTTGCCGATTTGACCAAGTCTTCGTTCATAAGCAACCGGCTGACGGCCTCCGAAACGAACCGTATGCAGGCTGTTGAGGCGGTACCGCAGGATGTAAGCGTTGCGGCAGACCTCTCGACCCTCACCCAGCTGATTCCGGGTCGAACCGTCTACTGGATTGGGCATGCGGGAGAACCGGCACCCGACTACGTGGTGATCGATAAGCGCGGCTCAGCGTGGGGAGGTAACCCGCCGCAAAACACCGCACAGTATGCTGCTGACCGTTATGGGCACCCCTATGCGCAGGTGGGTACTTACGGTTCCCTTGAGGTCGTGCGTAAAATATCTTAGGCGTACCCATCCCACCGCCCTGCGCGCTGCATTCCGCAAGCGCGCAGTAGTATGGGGAAATAGCCTTGCACATCCATGTTTCCATGACCTGAAGGGGCTATTTCGCTTAGAACCCGCGGCGAAAAACCGGGGTTTGCGCGCATCCGGCGCGTTGCCGCACCAAAGTAGGGTACACTTATAAAGACGGGTACCCCCGATACAGGTCTTGTGCGCCCCAACCGGTCGAATCGGTTACTAACCTCATTCTTGGCGCCGAACTCAAAATCACCGAACTCAGTATGCTATGCCGCCTCGTGGCGTCAATACACATCGCACCTCATTCCAGATGTGCCGAGACTTGCGTGTCACCGAGAAATTCAAGACCAACCCCCAGCGTAGAGAAATCCTATCCCTGAGTGCCTCCGCCTTACCGGATGCCCGGGTTGTGTTGTCTTGCTCGCCCGCCTGACAATAAGGCGCGCAGAATGTGGCTGGAATGTGTAGGGGAATCCGAACGGCGCCGAAAAGCGTGCGCCCGAACACCCCAGCAAAATGAGGAAAAAGTGACTGAAAATATTCCTGCCGAAAACGCCGAACAAGGCGCTACGCTCGGCAATACCGAAGAGACCTTATCTGTAGAAAAAACCGTTGAAGAATCTTCCCTAGAAACCGGTGAAAAACCCACGAACGAAAAAGCAGACGCTGCAGAAAGCATGACAGCAGAGCCTAGAGAAGACAACGCGGCCACTAAGAAAAATACTGAAGACAATACTCACGAAAGCCACGAAGAAGGCACCCGATTCACCGACCTGGGACTAGACCCCCGAGTGCTCTCCGCACTCGAAGAAGTCGGCTACGAGAAACCTTCCCCCATCCAGGAACAGACCATCCCGCTGCTGCTGGACGGCAAGGACGTGGTGGGTCTGGCGCAGACCGGTACCGGCAAAACCGCTGCCTTCGCGCTGCCCGCGCTCTCCCGCATGGCAGAGCTTGCCGATATCAACGGCGTCTCCCGAGACACCCAGGTGCTCGTACTCGCCCCCACCCGCGAACTCGCCCTGCAGGTTGCCGAGGCCTTCTCCTCCTACGCAACCCACATGGAAGACTTCACCGTGCTCCCTATCTACGGCGGCTCACCCTACGGCCCCCAGCTTGCCGGACTGCGCCGCGGCGCACAGGTAGTCGTCGGCACCCCCGGGCGCGTGATCGACCACCTTGAAAAGGGCTCGCTCGACCTCTCAAACCTGCAGTACCTGGTACTCGATGAGGCCGACGAAATGCTGCGTATGGGCTTCGCCGAAGACGTAGAAACCATTCTCGAAGGCACCCCGGACGCCAAACAGGTGGCACTCTTCTCAGCCACCATGCCCAACTCGATCCGCAAAATCGCCCAGCAATACCTCAACGACCCCACCGAGGTGCGCGTCAAAACCAAGACCACCACCGGGGCGAACATCCGCCAGCGCTACATGCAGGTCATGCACTCCCACAAACTTGACGCCATGACCCGCGTGCTCGAAGTCGAAAACTACGACGGCATTATCGTCTTCGTGCGCACCAAAAAAGAAACCGAAGAAGTAGCCGATAAACTCAAGGCACGCGGTTTCCAAGCGGCAGCTATTAACGGCGACATTCCCCAACAGCTGCGCGAACGCACCGTGGATGCGCTGCGCGACGGACGCATCGACATTCTCGTAGCAACCGACGTAGCCGCCCGCGGACTGGATGTTGAACGCATCTCCCTCGTGGTGAACTACGATATTCCGCACGACACCGAATCCTATGTGCACCGCATCGGGCGTACCGGTCGAGCCGGACGCGACGGCGAAGCGATACTCTTCGTAACTCCGCGCGAAAAATACATGCTGCGGCAGATCGAAAAGGCAACCCGTCAAAAGGTTGAGCCAATGCACATGCCCACCGCGCAAGACGTGAACAGCAGCCGTAAACAGCGCTTCGCCGAACAGATCACCGAAACGATCGAAACGGAAGACCTAAACTTCTTCCGCAAGATCATCGAAGACTACGAAAACGAGCACGACACCACGGCAGAAGACATCGCCGCCGCGCTCGCCGTCATTGCACAGCAAGGTCGCGCCTTCTTCCTCGATGAAAACGACGATATTGCCCGTAAATCCCGCGCTTTCGCCGACGACACCAAGGACTGCGGCAAACGCGGGCCCAAGAAGGGACGAAACCACAGCGACGAAGGCATGGTGAACTACAAACTCAACGTGGGCCGCGCCTCTCGGGTTAAAGCCTCTGCCATTGTGGGCGCGCTTGCAAACGAGGGCGGTATTAAGGGCTCACAGATCGGCTCGATCGATATTCGCCAGCACTTCACGATCGTGGGTCTTCCCGAAGACCTGCCTAAGGGTTTCTTCGATCGTCTGCGTGATACCAAGGTTGCCGGTGAGTTCATCAACATCCGTAAGGATCGGGGGCCTCAGGGAGGCGGTGGCCGCGGTTTCCGCCGCAACGATCGCCGCGACGGCGGGTTCCGTTCCCGTCGCGATGATCACCGTGGCGGTCGGGATGATCGCCGCGGAAAGTCACACGGTAAACGCTACTAGTCTGTGAAAGTTAGCCGTAAAATAAGGCGTTTCGTTATTTCATAAAAGCGGGATGCGCCCGCCGGTATTGTGGACGGAAAAACCGGCGGGCGCATCCGCGAATAAACGGTGTAAAAACGCCTATTTTTAGGGCTAAAACAAAGTGTCACAGAACACCTAACCCTTATTTGCGCGGGTGGTTTAGGATACTGTAAACTTTTATCTGTTGCCCCGATAGCTCAGTGGTAGAGCGCCATCTTGGTAAGATGGAGGTCCCGGGATCGATTCCCGGTCGGGGCTCTCGCATTGGCCTGCAAGGTTGATGTTCTGGCGGTGTAGCTCAGCTGGTTAGAGCGCACGACTCATAATCGTGAGGTCGACGGATCGAGCCCGTCCACCGCTACGCCCCGATAGCTCAGTGGTAGAGCGCCATCTTGGTAAGATGGAGGTCCCGGGATCGATTCCCGGTCGGGGCTCAGCTAAGCCTGTCTCACATGAGGCAGGCTTTTGTTGTACCTGCTGGCTTTTTCACTGCAAAGTGTAGGTGCGTCTTGAAAAGCCGGGGTGGAGGAAGTCTAGACAACGCCTGCGCGCATGCCCGCCCTTCGGTCGTGGAGCAGACCTTAGTCCTCTCTTAATGCGCGGGCGGCGTGCCTAGATCGCTTCCAACAGCCCTGGTATTCCGCCGGAAATTGTGTTCCTGGCGAGATATTAGGGCTTTCCGTTACTCGGTTTTCTGGAAGATCGGCAGCTCCGAAAGCAATTCGTAGCTTCGAATGCGGTCTTCAAACTCCCACGGCGTGCTCGTGATAATCACTTCGTCTGCACCGGTGCGGGCAACCAAATCTTCGAGCTTGCTCTGAACCGTCTGTGGGGAACCGACCACCGCCTCCTGAAGCATTGAGGAGATATGCCGTTTCTCGGCAGGACTCCACAGCTTTTCCATATCGTCGACTGGCGGAGAGAACTGCGGACGCCCGCGAATAATCCCCAGGGCGTGCTGTTGCGCAGTCGTGAAAAGACGCTGCGCCTGCTCATCTGTTTCGGCAACCAGCGACCCTGCACCCACAATAACGTAGGGTTTATCCAGGGTTTGCGACGGGGTGAAGTTATTGCGGTAGACGTTGAGCGCATCCTGCAGGGCAGCCGGGGCGAAGTGCGAAGCAAACGAGAACGGCAGACCCAGCTTAGCCGCCAAAGAGGCCCCGAAAGTTGATGAACCCAGGATATAGAGCGGAACATTGGACCCTTGCCCGGGGATAGCGTGCACGCGGCGCATGGGGGAGGGGTCACCCAGATAGCGCTGAATCTCTTCTACCTCGGCGGGGAAATTCATGGCCGCAGAATTATCGCGACGAAGCGCCTGCGCGGTCATGGGGTCGGTACCGGGCGCGCGACCCAAACCCAGATCGATGCGCCCGGGATGGAACGCCTCTAAGGTGCCAAACTGTTCTGCCACTACATAGGGGGCGTGGTTGGGGAGCATAATGCCGCCCGAACCCACCCGGATGCGCTCGGTTGCGGCGGCGAGCTCTGCCATTACCACGACCGTCGCCGAAGACAGCAGCGAGCCCGCGTTATGATGCTCGGCAACCCAGAAACGGTTGAACCCAAAACGCTCAGCTGCCTGCGCCGCCTGAACCGTCTTGCGCATGGTTTGCGGGTGAGAATCATCGGGGCGCGTGGGCATAAGATCAAGGACCGAGAACGGGATAGACATGATGGCTCCTTTCAGAACGAGAAAAGTACCCTTTTAGGCTACGCTCCCTATGCTCATGGATACCTTCATGTTCGCGGTAAGCGGCGGCAGCTACGGCACCAACCCGATAGACTGGTGGGTATGAGTATTAACCCTGACATTGTGGGTCGCGTGTACCCTGCCGAGGGCACCTACGCCGTCGGACGCGAGAAGATCCGGGAATTTGCCCGTGCCGTACACGCCGAAAACCCTCTGCATCATGACGTTGAGGCGGCACGCGCCGCAGGCTACGCAGACCTGATCGCCCCGCCCACCTTCGCTATCATCCTGTCCCAAGCAGCCGATGCCGCTCTGATTGGTGATAAATCTGCGGGCATCGATTTCTCCCGCGTAGTGCACGCCGACCAGCGCTTTACGCATCACCGCCCCATCGTGGCGGGGGACGAACTGCGCACCGAAGTTCATGTGGATTCCGTGCGAGTGATGGGTGCGGGCGCCATGCTCACCACCCGCGAGGAAATCACCGACGCTGACGGTAAACCCGTTACCACCTGTATCTCATCCCTGCTGGTACGCGCCGACGAGGAGGGCGAATAATGTCCGTAAACTTTGCAGAACTCGAAAAGGGGCAGGAGATCGGCTCTCGAACCATTGATATTTCGCGTGCATCACTGGTGCGGTATGCGGGTGCATCCGGCGACTTTAACCCGATTCACTGGAACGAGCGTTTTGCCCAGTCCGTGGGGCTTTCCGGCGTGATTGCGCACGGTATGCTCACGATGGGCACCGCCGTGCAGCTGGTGAGCGATTGGGCGGGCGATCCGGGTGCGATCGTGGACTACCAGACTCGCTTTACTAAGCCCGTACCGGTGCCGGATGCGCCCGGCGGCGATAACCCGGACACCCCTACGAATGCGCTGACTATCACCGGCAAGGTAGGTGCCGTGGATGAGGATGCGCGCACGGTTCGCATCGACCTCACTGTTACCGCTGATGACGGTGAAGGCAATCAGCAAAAGGTTCTGATGAAGACTCAGGCCGTGGTGAAATTTGCCTAGCCCGCGCGCTTACAATCGATACTCTATGTGACTGTGCCTTGAATTATGGCAGATCCGCTCCGACTATGGAGCGGGCCTGCCATAAGGTTTAGCTGACCCTAACGGAATAAAACGTGACAGACCGGTATTCTTAAAGACATGACTGAAAAGCTGCTGAGTGAGATCACCACCGCCCAAGTTGGCGGTCCTGCCCGCACATATATCCGCGCCACGACTGAAGCCGAGATTGTCGAGGCCGTTTCCTCCGCCGATGCCGCCAACGAACCCGTGCTGATCGTGGGCGGCGGCTCAAACCTGCTGGTTTCTGATGCCGGGTTTGACGGTACCGTTGTGCATATTGCATCCACCGGGGTTGAGGAGCTGCCTATTCCCGCATGTGGCGGCGCGAATGTGCGCGTGCAGGCGGGTACTGTGTGGGATGATTTCGTGCAGCTGAGCATTGAAAAAGAATGGTCCGGCCCGGCGGCACTGTCGGGTATTCCCGGGACCGTGGGTGCAACCCCCGTGCAGAATGTGGGCGCCTACGGGGTGGAGGTTGGCGAGTTTATTGCCTCCGTGCGCACCTGGGACCGCGAGACGGGAAAGTTCAAGACTTTTGCGAACGCCGATCTGCGTTTCGGCTACCGCGATTCAATCCTGAAGCAAAACATGGTGAACGGTTCACCGCGCTATGTGGTGCTGACCGTGGATTTCCAGTTCACGCTCGGCAGCCTGTCTTCACCCATTAAGTATGGGGAACTGGCGAAGAGCCTGGGTGTGCAGGTGGGGAAGCGTGCCGAATCCGCGCTGGTGCGGGATAAGGTTCTGGCGCTGCGTGCCTCCAAGGGGATGGTGCTGGATGCCTCCGACCGCGATACCTTCTCGACCGGCTCGTTCTTCACTAACCCGATTGTGCCGGTATCTGTGCTTGATTCTTTGCCTGAGGATGCGCCGCGCTTCCCGGTAGTAACGCGCACCGGAGTGTTCGGAACCGAGCAACAGGAAAGCGAGGAGTACGTGAAGCTCTCCGCCGCCTGGCTGATTCAGCACGCCGGGTTCGAGAAAGGCTTCGGGCTCGAAGGCGATGCGCGCGAGATTGCGGGCGGTCGCGCCTCGCTCTCGACCAAGCATACGCTGGCGATTACGAACCGTGGGGATGCCACCGCTGAGGATATTTTCGCGATCGCCCGGGCGGTGCGCGCCGGTGTTGCCGAGAAATTCGGGGTTGAGCTGGTGCCCGAGCCGGTTGTGGTGAACGGGAAGATTTAGGACTCTTCAGCCTCTTATTCCCTGCGAATTCCGCGAGCAGATAGGATTTTGACGAGCAGATAGCGGATTGTTATCTGCTCGTCAAAATACTATCTGCTCGCGGTTTAGCAGGGGCGGCGTTAATCCAGCAGGTCTAGAATCTTGTTGTAGGTTTTGGCGTTGCGCAGGGTCAGCTGGTTTGCGAAGGCTTTCTTTGACATGAACTTGCCGTACTGCGCTTTCTTATAATCGGGTGTGCTGTAGTTGCCGAAGTAGACGGCGCAGGTTCCTATGTGAAGCACCTCGTCGGGAACATCCAGCGTTTCGAGCTCGGCGGCTAGTGCATCGCGATCAGCATCAATGGTGAAAAACATGGCGTCCAGGCGAGGCATGTCCTCATTCCACCACTCGGGCAGGTTGTGCGCATCCTTGCGGTATTCGTCAGCGGTGAGAAGTGAGAATGGAATCTCGAAATCGTAATGCTTCGCCAGCAGATCGGTGATCTCCTGTGCCACGGTGGTTTTATCCCGCGAGCTCACAAATAGCAGGTTCCCCGAATTTATATAGCTTGTGACGTTCTCGTATCCCAGTGCAGCCAGCCGCTTTTTCAGCTCGGGCATCGACACCTTGCGCAGCTTCCCCAGGTTAACACTCCTGAGCAAAAGAATGTACTGCATATGCTATGACTCCCTTCTTGAGTCTGCGCTGAGCAGGGTAAAAATGTGGTCGAGGTGTTGTGTGACATCCGCTATCTGATGTTCCGATAGGCTCGGATAAAGTCGATGTATAGCTTGGCGAATGGCTTTATTATAGTCTATGGCTTTGATGTCCTGCAGTAGCTGAGGGCTTGCTTGAAGCGTCTTGCGGCGCTGATCTTGAGAGTCGGTACTGACCGTAACCGCACCTTCTGTGATCATGGCATTAACCATTGTTGAAACACGGCTCTGTGCTAGATGGGTGCGCTCTGCTACCTGATTGATAGTCGTGTTGGGGTGCTGCACAATATCCTCAAACACCATAGCTTCACTTGGATGTACCGACATATGGGTAAGTGATCCAGCCGTGATAGTAATATCGCGCAGCATGCGTGCAAGTTGATACAGTTCCCCCAGAGTCATGATTCCAGTATAAAAGGTGAGGTTCAGACATGAATATATCTGCTAAGATATATCTGTGGAGATATAATTATGACGCTGATAGATATTTTGGTTTCTTGTGCCCTAATGATGTTGGTGCTACGGCAAATTAGAGGGCGAAAACTCACAATTTTTAGCCTCATCTGGCCAATACTTCTCGTCGGATGGGCTGTTATTGAATATATGACGGGCTTCCCCCTGCACAACAACGGGTGGATGCTCATCATTGGATGCATAACGATCGGGCTAATTCTCGGCGTGGCGTGCGGTATGACGACGGCAGTATATACACAGAACCGCCAGATATATGCGCGTGCAGGCGGCTGGGCTGTCGTTTTCTGGCTGGTCGGGATGAGCGGACGTCTTGTTTTTGGCTTATATGCAGAACATGGTGGGGCGGAACAGATTTATCGATTTTCTCTCGACTGCTCCATTCCTATGGACGCATGGGCCAGCGCCCTTATCATGATGGCTCTCTGCGAGGTTATGAGCCGCACCTTTGTACTAGCGTGGAAACTAATTCATGCACGCCAAGCTCTGCCTGCTGCCGCATCATGATGCTGCGCTTAGCACATCTGACCTTACTCTTTCGTAGCAGTGGAAGCCTCGTAAAACCACGGCACCGCTACATCGTCTTCATTCTCCTGTGAGGGTACGCCGGGGGCAACCGGAAGATGCGGAATCAGCAGATCCACCTCGTCGCGGCGCAGAATCTCGGGGTCGGTTACCGCAGGCACGAACCCGGGAACCCGATCCCAGCTCCAGTAGTAGAATTTCTCGAGTGAACTCCAGGCGATCGTGCTGAACCCGCCATCGGAATCCTCATCAAACTGATCTTTGACCCGCGCCTCATACAGGTACGGTGCCCTCTCACCGGTCGCCGGGTTTACCCCGTACCAGATGCGCGTGATGAGCGCCCGCAGCATGGTTTCACCCGTATTGACGTGCACCGAAGAGACCTGGCCGTCCTGGTCGTAGAGAACCTTGCCTTCTCCCGGCGCGAGTACGGGCGGCTCGGTTCCCAGAGAATCCACAATATGCCCCACCAAGGCCTCAATATAGGAGCCGCGCCCTGCAACCTCATCGCGAAGCTCCCAGGTCAGGCTCCCTTCAGCATCCAGGATCGCGATGGCGCAAGTCTCCCAGTCGATGGCACGCCATTTCGTCAGATGCTCCGCGGAAAACACCAAATTGTTCTGCCAGCGGCGCATGCACAACGTAAAATCAGTGCCGAACCAAGGCCTTCTGCCGCCCACATTGGGCATGAGCTCGGCGTAGACTTGGCGGTCGCCCTTCATTGAATCCCAATCGGGCTCGCATGCGTCCAGGTACATGCTGAACTCGCATGCGTCCAGGTACATGCTGAACTCGCATGCGTTCAGGTACATGCTGAAAGGGGTGTTCTGCCGACTCTCAATCAGGAATTCCCCGGACACAAGCCGCTGCCACGGGTACTGCGCATTGTGAATGGTCTCACCCTGCTGAACCGTCATGGGCCAGGGGGTAAAAGTAGCCCGATAAGCGGAGGCGGGCGCATACGTGCGTTTCGCCCGTCGGTAAGGTGCCGTCGGCAAGTAGGGGAGTATACGGCGTACGTACTCGGGAATATCCTCGCCCGTGTCCGGGGGATAGATGAGGGGATCGGTATGTTCGAATGTGTAGCGCGCATCTTCGGTTGGAACACTCCATGCCAGCCGCGCCGGAGGGTGGCAGTAGCTCAAAACCGTTGCCCGGTAGTCGGTCGTCACGTCAAGATATGTTCGAGAACTGCATTTGGTAACGTACGCCAGCCGAATAATATCGTCACCCTGACGCATGTGGTACGAGTGGTATTGCCTGTCTTCGTTTAGGTCAAAAAATTCCCCATCCCCAAGCTCCAGATGCTGTACGCTGAGGCTGCGGTACAGCGCCATGAAGACCGCCTCAATATAGACCGAACGCTGCGGGTCATCATCGTGCTGCTCCCAGTGAAAAGCGAAATTACGATCCACCCGGGCGCGCGCGTACGTGCGGTCAGAGGGCTCTTGCCAGGTCAGAAAAACGTGCGCCGTGAAGTAAAGATAATCCTCATCAGCTTTGAAACTAAACGTGATATTGCCTGAGAAATACGTGTACCGATGCACCAGTTCACCCCTAAACCGATGCGGGTTTTCGGGGTCGAAAGGGTAGGGGTTCAGCTCCGCCATCAGGTGAAATTCCGAACCAATATAGTGCAGCACCCCGGGTCCCAGATACTCAGCAGGATGCCTGCCTGCGACCGGTTCACCGTTCTCAAGCGGTGCGGGCGTGTGGGCAATTGGCCAGGGAATATAGGTGACTGCGGGGGTTTCTGCCATGCCGCTCCTTGAGGTTGATGTCTAGACCGTTTTATCTCACTTGAGATACGCACTGAGCCCCACCCTGTACACAATAATGAGGCGGCAACACACGATGTTTAGCCATCATAACGTATCGGCACCTGGAAATACGTCAACGCCTCATAGCGTGCCTGCGGCGTGCCCCGCAGATTATGCACCCTATGTCTTCTGCGACTCCACGAGCACCTGATAAACAAAGAAAAAAGCCGAGAAGGTGAGAGATTCCCACCTTCTCGGCACACTATGTTTCACATCATTCCTGCGTTGGAGGTTTTAGCCGCTAGAGCGATTTCCCGCGCTTTTCGGGCAGAGCGAAGGTGGTAACCGCCGCCAGAAGGAACGCCGCCGCGAAAACAGCGAACAGTACCCCGGTGCCGCCGAAAGAGATGAGCGGCGGAACGATAAGCGGCGCCAGAATTGATGCGATGCGCCCCAGTCCGGCCGCCGTGCCTGTGCCGGTGCCGCGCAGCCGGGTGGGGAATACCTCCGGGCTAATGGCGTAGAGCGCGCCCCATGCGCCCAGGTTGAAGAACGAGAGGAAGCACCCACTGAGGATAATGAAGAAATCCGAATGTGAGAGGCCGTAGCATACCGCCGCGCCTGCTGAACCAGCCAAAAATACGGCGAGGGTGGCTCGGCGCCCCCACTTCTCAATCAGGTAGGCGGCCACTGCATAGCCGGGCAGCTGCGCCAGGGTCATGATCAGGGTGAATGCGAAGGACTTCACCAAGCTGAAACCCTGTGCGCTCAGTAGCGAGGGTATCCAGATAAATGCCCCGTAATACGAGAGGTTGATGCAGAACCACACGGTACACAGCGCCAGCGTGCGTTTACGCAGCGGAGCGGACCAGATGGAGGCTGCCTCCTGGGTGTCGTTGGCAGGAGCCTCAGGTGCATTGTCACGGTTGGTTTCATTCGCGTGAGTTCGTGTGCTGAGGGCCGCAGAGCTCTCAAACTCGGCAACCACTCGTTCTGCCTCGTCAATGCGCCCTTTCGACTCTAAGAACCGCACGGATTCGGGTGTTCCCCAGCGAATAATCAGCGAATACAGTGCCGGAATCACGCCGATGGCAAGCGCCCACCGCCAGCCGTTTGGGTTCGGCACAACAAAGGTGCCGATAAGCGCCGCAAGAATCCATCCGAGCGCCCAAAACGCCTCCAAAATAACGACCACGCGCCCGCGAATAGCGCGCGGCGAAAATTCCGACATCAGCGTGGATGCGACCGGCAGCTCAGCCCCGAGCCCCAGCCCCACAATAAACCGGAAAACCATTAAAACGGCCAGTGAACCGGCGAGTGCGGATGCGCCCGTCGCCAAACCGTAGATGAGCAGAGTTGCGGCGAAAATGTAGCGTCGCCCAAAACGGTCGGCGAGAAGCCCGCCGACGGTGGCGCCCAGAGCCATACCCAAAAAGCCGATGGAGCCTAACCAGCTTGTTTCGGTGGGGGAGAGCGCCCACTGTTTGGTCAGTGCCGCCATGATGAAGGAGATCAGCCCAACATCCATGGCGTCGAGCGCCCAGCCGATACCGGTGACGCCCAAGAGCTTGGTGTGTTTCTTAGTAAAGGGGAGAGTTTCTAATCGTGCTGTCAGAGAGGTCTTTGCCATGAGGAGCCTAAGATAATGCGGAGGTAGTTACGAGGGTTAGGTACCTAAAGGGGAATTTTGTTCCCGTGTCTATAGTTTACATCAACATAAGGTAGTAATGACCTAAACATGTCATATAAGGTCTTAAAACCTCTGAGAGTCCCGGGAAATACAGTGTTCGCCCGCAGGCAGCACAGCACTGTCTAGCCGCGAGAACCTGGCGATACCCTCAAAACAGCACGAATATACGCCATGCGGTCGTGATTTGTATCGACAATATCCCACGTCAACAGGGGAGCCTGGGGTGTATTATCAGCATCTCGGGTGGTGGCAGCATGCGGTACCGCATCTTGCGAAACCTGACAGTGTGCCAGCACATCACGGCCCACAGGCAGGCCATCACGCATCTAATACCGATTGGATATGCGGGGTAAGACCCGCAGTAACCTACGAGTGTCCCTGTGTATAGGCGGGCGCGGCGGGCAGATGCTCCAAGATGGCGCGCACATCGGCGGGGATCTTGGCGCCAATGACCGGATCAACAGTCAAAACGTTGTAGGCGTTGTGCCAGTAGCGTGCATCTTCTAGAGGGACGCTCCAGATGAGGCGGGCACTGGGATAGACGGTACCGCGTATAACAGCGCTGTAATCGGTTTCCGTGAGAACTCGTACGGGGTCATTCGTGTGTGCCTTAACATCAATCGCGCGAAGAACACGATCGCCGCAGCATAGGTGAGCGGAGTCCAGAATATTCCTCTCATTCATAAACTCCATATACTCGCCCTCGGCAAGAATGGGGGGCATTTTGAACATGCTTGCGTGAATGGTGTTGATAACGGTTTCGATAAATTCCATGCGCAAGGGGTCGGAATCGCGCAGAGTCCAGCTTAGGTTCAAATCTTTGTCAACAATTGCTACAGCATATTGATGATCGCGATTTTGCCAAATAGTATCAGAGGATACTGCAAACTGTAATTCATCATGAAATGCTCGATAATAAAACTGTAAATCTTGTGCAATATAAATATTGCTAAAAATAAGATCGGCATAAAACTGGTACCCCGGGGGATATCCGGGTTTAAAAAGGGGAGGAACGATGTATAAATCAACGTAATTATCATCGCTCGTTTCAAGATGCAGCTTACCGGGATGCAAATATTCTGCCGGATGCGCACCCGGCTCTGGCTTTCCATCAATCAGGGGTCGGGCATGGGGAACCGGCCAGAGTGTAAATTCTGTTGTATAGGAAAGTTTTTCCATGATTCTCTCTGCGTGTGTAGAGGTGCATTTCCTTAATATGAGGTAAAAGGTCTAAAAATAGAAGACATTGCCATATTGTTATCAAATATTTATAAACCTTGTCCGCTATTAAGGTGTTGTGATAACAATACTATAATCTTTTGGCGCCGCGATAGTGAGGGTGTCATAAAAGATATTTTTTACGATGTTAGGCTATCAGGGAGTTCCCAGGCGCGGGTGCTAGGCTGTTGCTGTATCGTGTACGCACAGGTGAGAGCCGCCCTGAGAAGAGGTGATGTGTGAAAACCTTAGAGGATGAAGTTACAGAGAGTGAAACCAGCAAGTTTCACCTGTGGCTAGAGAAAAAGAAAGCTCGGATGCACGCTCACCCGGTGCTGAAACATCTCTACAAGCCTCTTGTGATTGCCGTAGGCGGCTTCTGTTTCATTGCCGGTCTGATTATGCTTGTCACACCTGGCCCCGGCTGGCTGTTTATCTTTATCGGTTTGGGAATCTGGGGAACCGAGTTCGCATGGGCGCATCGTCTGAATCAGCGACTCAAAAAGCTAGTGATTTCACTCTGGCACCGCTACATAGCCTGGCGTGAAAAACGAAAAGCCCAGAAGGCAGCGCGTAAAGCATAGCCTGAAAAACGTACCTGCCTACTTTGAGTTTATGCCCCGCATCCTGATTGAGGATGCGGGGCACAGGCTTATCCGCTAGGTTCGGGGCAACCAGAAAGCTTATTCACCAAGAGGCGGGTACAGGCAACGTTTTGCTTATTCCCATGCATATCGTTCAAAGCTTGTGGGCTAGGCTTAACATACGTGGGCGCGGAACCGCTCTTACGGCACCGCGCCCACGAGTACTTTGAGAAGGCTACTTTAGAGCTTTCCGACCGCGATTTTGAGCATGCGGCGCACCGGCTCAGCGGCACCCCACAGTAGCTGGTCGCCCACCGTGAAAGCACTAATGTACTGCGGACCCATCGCCAACTTGCGGATGCGCCCCACCGGAATATTCAGCGAGCCGGAAGCGGCGACCGGAGTCAGCCCCTCCATCGTGGCATCCTTAGTATTTGGCACCACCTGGGCCCACTGGTTGTCTTCAGCGATAATGCGCTCAATCTCGGCAACCGGCAGGTCTTCGGTCAGTTTCATCGTGAGTGCCTGAGAATGCGAACGCATGGCCGCGATACGCACACACAAACCGTCCATAATCACACGGTTATCGCCCTCAAGACCCAAAATTTTATTGGTCTCGGCATCAGACTTCCATTCCTCGCGGGACTGCCCATTGCCCAGGTCAGAGTCAATCCACGGGATCAGCGACCCGGAAAGCGGAACCCCGAACTGCGCGGTATCAAGCTCACCCGAACGCTGCTTAGCGAGCACCTTACGGTCGATCTCCAGGATCGCCGCTGCCGGATCGTTAAGCTCGGCAGACACCTCATTGCCGAGGTCGCGGAACTGCCCCAGAACCTCGCGCATATGACGGGCCCCGCCCCCTGAAGCCGCCTGATAGGTCATCGAGGTGGTCCATTCCACCAGACCCTGTTTGAAGAGGCCGCCCAGCCCCATGAGCAGGCACGAGACGGTGCAGTTGCCGCCGATAAAATCTTTCACACCGGATTCGAGCCCGCGGTCAATCACATCACGGTTAATTGGGTCGAGCACGATAATGGCATCATCGTTCATGCGCAGGGCAGAAGCGGCATCAATCCACAGGCCCTCCCAGCCGGACTCGCGCAGCTTCGGGTGAATCTCTTTCGTGTAGTCACCGCCTTGTGCGGTCACAATAATCTTGTGCTGGCGAAGCTCGTTCAGATCGTACGCATCCTTCAGCGTAGAAGGTTCAAGCGTGCCGTCGAAGGTGGGGGCTTCACCGCCCACATTGGAGGTTGTGAAGAAAACGGGAGAAATATCTTTGAAATCGTTCTCTTCAAGCATGCGCTTCATCAGCACGGAACCAACCATGCCGCGCCAACCTACAAAACCTACTGAGTCACCGGGATTAAAATTCATAATTTCTAGTCTACCCCGTGTACCACATATCGCGTGGAACAGCGTCATAACCCCTAGTCAGTATGGGAAAGACCAGGTGAAGTGCGAGATAGGTGTGATGAGCTGTGACGTAAGACGTTGTGAGGGGAACGAATGTACCCCAGACAAACGAGACTACACTTTGCCGTTCGCACAAGCGAACGTTATTGTACGGAATTTCCGCGCCAGGTATATCAGAGGCGGGCTAGGGTTTGAAATGAGTAGTACATGGGATTTTTCCCGCCCGAAGCATCCAGCAGGTAGCCGCGCTCGCTTTTTTCCCAGGCGCTTTCACCCAGGATGCGCCATCGCGCCGGTTCGTCCGCAGCCACAAATCCTTCTACCGCAAGTTCGGGGGCGTAGGTATCACCCGTAATCTCGTTACCTTCCTGACAATAGAAGAAGGTGCGTTCGATAATTTCGACGCGGCCAAAGGAGGGTAAATCCTCGCGGGAAAGTGCCTCCGCATAGACGGAGCCGCCGCCAATGATCCAAGCATCAACTTGCTGATGTGGTGAATCCGGGTGCTGGTTATCGTTGGGCGTTAAAGGCGTGTTGCTCGCAAGGGTGAGAGCCGCATCCAGCGACGGAACCCAAAACGCGCCATCGCGTTTAAGAGGCGCGGCTGAACCGCCCGTAATACTGCGGCTGATGACGATATTGGTGCGCTCAGGCAGCGGTCGAAAACGCGGTGGAAAAGACTCCCAAGTGCGCCGCCCCATGATGACGGGCTTACCCACGGTGACGGTTTTGAAATGCGCAAGGTCTTCGGGGGCACGCCAGGGCATGGTGCCGTCGCGCCCAATAATACCCGCATCGGTCTGCGCCCAAATAGCGCCGAGGCACGGTCGTGCGAGGGAGGGGGATTCATACTCACGCATCGATTGTCCTAAACCGCGATGGGGGCAGAAATCCCCGGGTGATGCTTATAATCGACGAGCTCAAAGTCTTCATACTCATAATCAAAAACAGAAGGTTTCTTCGTTTTGATAACGAGTTTGGGGTACGGGTAAGGCTCACGCGGGGGATATGGGTTACCTTCGGGATCGTTGCCGTAACCGAGCTGCTTTTTCACCTGTTCCAGGTGGTTGGAGTAGATATGGCAGTCGCCGCCTGTCCATATGAACTCGCCGGGTTCCATGCCGACCTCGTGGGCTATCAGGTAGGTCAGCAGGGCGTAGGAGGCGATATTGAAGGGTACACCCAAGAACATATCGGCGCTGCGCTGGTACAGCTGGCACGACAGTTCCTTCACGCCGTCAGGGCGCTCGTGTACGTAAAACTGGAACATGGCGTGGCAGGGCGGCAGTGCCATCTCATCAACCTCGGCGGGGTTCCATGCCGAGACAATGTGGCGACGTGACGACGGGTTCGTTTTGAGAGATTCGATTACTTTCGCGATCTGGTCGATGGTGCCGCCGTCGGGGGTGGGCCATGAACGCCACTGCACCCCGTAGACCGGGCCGAGGTCACCATTTTCGTCAGCCCATTCATCCCATATAGTCACGCCGCGTTCCTGCAGCCAACGTATGTTTGAGGAACCGCGCAGGAACCACAGAAGCTCGACCGCCACCGATTTGAAGTGCACGCGCTTGGTGGTAATCAGGGGGAAAGAGTCACGCAGATCGAAGCGCATCTGCCGCCCAAATACGCCGAACGTGCCGGTGCCCGTGCGATCCGCGCGCTGAGCATCGGCGGCAATAGCATCACGGTTCTCGTCAAGAATTTCGCGCAGCAAATCCTCATAGGGCGTTGGGATGCTCTGCTGACCAGAGGCGTGATGCGCGGGCGTACTCATGGTGGCTTGACTCCTGGGCGTAGATTTTTAGTCAAAATTCTATTGTACGAGGGGAGGACAGAAAAGAGGCACCTGCAAGCTAGGTGCGAAATATATGGTTAAGATATAGAAACGTATAGCGCTAATTATTTTTGTGCTGCCAGCTCCTAACGACTTTATGGCGATACTCCACCAGGGGTGGGTATTCTGCGCCTGGGTTGTCTTTATCGAAGTCTTCGATAATAGTGGCTCGACCTTCGAAGAATTCCAGCACAGTGTCGAGTTTTTCCTGAGACACCTCCATACCATAAAGCACATATGGTGGGTCATAATCACCATAAGCAAATTGGCTATGCCGGTACCGCAGGTTATCGTCCACGGTTTGTAGGTGTCGTGCCATCCATTTTGCTTCAGAGTGGTCGGGACTGTTCCAGGGGGTGAAGAGTACATCGTAGTCTTTGAGGATGACGAAGACTCCTTTGCTTAGATCGAGCCAGTCGAGGTCTGAGATGATTTCTTGGGTCCAGGTCATGTAATTATCATCGGGGAGTTTGTGCGGGAGGTTGACGGCTCGGATGATTTCGAGGGCTCCTGCTTGCGGGTCCTGGGAAGCTAGTATGTTTTTGCAGTGGATTTCGATGACGGCCCAGCCTTGATCGCGCAGGGCTTGAGTTTGGCGCTCTAGCACCTTGTCTTCGGTGATGTAGATAGCAGGGAAGAATGTATCATCTGATTCGTTTTTGTAGAAACCCATAATTGGTTACTCCTTGGCTATCAGTGCGTTGTTAGCTGTTCCCGCCGGTGTAGGATGTGCTCTCGGAGCACTCATCAGGATCATTAATCCAGTCATCTCCATCTTCATAAAGAGGATCCGGAAAACCATTCGGGAAAAACAGTTTCTTAAACCTTTCCACCCGTGACCAAGGATACTTGGCCCCGTCAGCAGCAATCACGATGCTATCGTTGAAAAACTCTTTCACCCGCGGCAAGCTTTCCCGTGAAATATCAAACCCATACCCAACCAAAACTTCATACAGACCGCTGCCGTGTAATTGGCGAGTGGCGTAATATACTTCCATTTCTTCCAGAATATTTACGCATAAGCTCACGTCCTCGTCATCCATCACGAAGAGATCATCAAAATTCTTGTACAACACAAACAGCCCCTGGCGCATATCAAACCAGTTAATCAGGCAGGCATCTTCCGAAGCCCAACGCAGGTTAAAATCATCCGGAATAGCATAGACACTCTCAATACTCGCAACCAGACGGTACGCAAAATCTAGTGTGGTTTCTACCCCGGCACAGTCAACAACAATAACCTTCCACCCCTCCGCTTCCAGATAAGGCAGCATATGGTTCTCCCAGTACCCATCTTCACGGATAAACAAAGGGGCAATGAATCCCTCAGCAGACCGTACCTGCTTGTAAGCCATGGTTATTTTCTCCCTTACTCTGCTAATAGGATAAACGTGTGATAATGATCCGGGCTGTAATAGATACTGCCATTACTACCCACTATCAACCGGTCATCACCACGAGTCGTCTCAGGCTTCCCGTTAGGCTTCAACTCAACTCTACCGTTTTCACCAATCTTCGGTTGAGGCGCCATGAAATCCATTTCCGTATACGTAATAGGATTCCCCTCAACAGCAGTTGCGGCAGAACAGCCTCCGTAACTTTCTTATTTGTTGACAGGCATAAAGATATAGAAAATTAGTTGTCCGTAACTTCGCTATAAGCTACGGACAACTAAACTCAAGAAGGAACATGATCGATTATTCGGGATCGTCAAACTCGCTATGCACCAGGTGCACTTTCGAGGCAAGAACAGGGTCATACAATGGTGATTCAGGATAATATCGAGGATCATCAACATAGATACCCGTAGTCTGCGAACTATGGGTAGTAACACCAAAAAGCTCCCCATACTTATCGTACAGAGGGTCCGGGGCACCATTCGGGAAGTTTCTGCGCTGTTCTTCCTCAAAATCGGACCAGGGGTATCGCACACCCTCACCGGCAATCATCACATTTTCCGCACCCATCAGCTCCTCAAACTGTGGAATATACGAGGTGGGAAGACCAACGCCATACCCCACCACCACAGGATACTGCTCGTAAATATACCCACGAAGATCGGAGTAGTGATAGCTCATATTTTCAAGAAGCTTGATCGCATATATTGCTGAAGACTCTGGATCTGCATCATGATGCATAGATAAAAAGTCTCCAAAGTTTTTATAGTAGATAAAAAAACCTTGCCGCATAGATACTCCAGATATTTCCCCGACAAGATTTTCATACCATATCGGACTGATATATTCGTTATCACCAACGCTAAAATTAAGTGCCCGTAGAAGCCTCCTGCCAAAATCTACTATATCTTCCACACCAACACAGTCTACTTCAGCGATATACCACCTCTGCTGCTGTAAACGAGGCTTCATGATTTTCTCCCAGTACCCGCTCTCCTGAGTGAACACCGGAACAATGAACTCATCCTTGTAGTCGTATTTATACCCCATAGCGTTTATATAGAGGGATCTGGCTCAGTAAATTCACTATGCACCAGGTGTACCTTGGAAGCAAGCTCCGGGTCATAAAATGGTGATTCAGGATAATACCGAGGATCAGCAACATAGATACCCGTAGCCTGCGGATCATGGTTTATAACCCCACCAAAGAGCTGACCTGTCTTATCGTATAGAGGGTCCGGGGCGCCGTTCGGGAAGTTCCTTCGCTGTTCTTCTTCGAAATCAGACCATGGATACCGCGTACCCTTACCAGCAACCATCACGTTCTCAGCACCCATCAGCTCCTCAAGCTGCGGAATATACGAGATGGGAAGACCAACACCATACCCTACCACCACAGGAAACTCTTCATAGATATATCCACGTAAGGTTGAATAATAATAAACAATATCTTCAATCAGTTGGAGCATAAACTCGGCTCCATAGCCATTATATAGATCAGGATGGGTAGAGAAGATATCTTCAAAATTCTTATAAAAAACAAAGAGGCCTTTGCGCATATTAATGCCATAGATATCCCTAAGATTTCCTTTGACCGCCATGGCATTAATATATCCATGCTCAGGAACCTTAAAGTTGAGTTCACGTAGAAGCCTTGTGCCGCAATCCTCAATATCCTCTACATTCGCACAGTCTACTTCAGCGATATACCAACCCTGCTGCTGCAAACGAGGCTTCATCACTTTCTCCCAATACCCACTCTCCCGAGTGAACACCGGAACAACGAACTCATCCTTATATTCTTTTTCATAAACCATATAGTTATTTCCTTAAGAAATCCCACACAGGGGGATTCATAAAGAACCTACCTAAGTCCCTTATGAATAAACCCTTAAGCAACATTCCAAAATTTCAACCTCAAATACTATCATGTTTATCCCATTTCTATAAGCCTCGGGCCATCTAGGGTACACAGAAACTCTATTCGGCAAGCTAGTTGACTTCATTATTCTGACTATTAATCCGCCAAATAGGTTATACTCGAGCGCACGATCTCGGTTATACCAGCCTTATCCACCGAATCCATCACCGAACACAACGCAGCCGATAACAACCGCGACTCAGCATAAGAACTAAACCGGTACTGCTGCAGGCTAGGTTCTTTACTCGCAGTCAGGGTCAGCATAAAATTCTCAAGCGACCAATCTGTAAAAGTTTGAACGGCCTTGACCATATCGAACTCATAAGCCTGCACCCATGCCTGATCTATAGATTGATTCTCGAACCCAGTACCGGTTGAATTATGCGGATACAGGCTGAACCTCAAGACGACTATTCATCCACAGGATATCCTGCATCACCCGTAAACGCGGGACTCTCCGGATACCTTTCAGGATCAAAAATCCACTCCCCCCTCTCATCACACCGAGGAGCCGGGAACCCCTGAGGAAAATATTTTTTCTTCCGCTCCTCATGCCAAGTCCACGGATACTCCACCACCTCCGGGCCAGCAATCAGAATCTCATTATTTCCTGCAAAGAACTGCTCCACACGCGGCAAAGAAGCCCGACTCACCCCGAACCCGTACCCTAAAGTCACCTCATAATCATCCCCAGACCGAGGACGTGGGCTAGGACGCATAGGATAGACCAGACGCATATAATCAACCATATGCACGGCATAAATAGCGTAACTATCGTTCCCTAAACGGTCCGCCATCGACAGAACGTCCTCAAAGTTTTTTATAGTACACAAACAACCCCTGACGCAGATCAAGCCAATCGACTGCAGTAGCGTATTCATAAGCCCACTCTGTATCGAACTCATGCAAGAAAGAGTCCCAGTCGAAATCCAGGGCTGTTAAAAGACGACGCCCAAAGTCCCGGGCATCTACCACCCCAGCACAATCAACCTCTGCGATATACCACCCTTCACGCTCAAGATAGGGCTTCATACAATTCTGCCAATACCCATCTTCCTCAATGAAGATCGGGGCGATGAAGGGTTTTGAAAGATTATGTTGATATGGCATACTGTTTCTTTCCCAAAATTAACTCACGAGGCAAATAAAGATATAGAGCACGACCTGAGGTGTAACCCATATACGTCATCTAGCTAACCACCAGATGCCTTGATACTATGAGTCCTTACTGCCAGTGTAGGATGTGCTCTCGGGGTACTCATCAGGATCATTAATCCACTCCGTACCATTCTCATCATACCGAGGATCGGGAAAACCATTAGGGAAGTATTTCTTCTTCCGCTCTTCCTGTTGAGACCAAGGGTATTCAGTATCAGGACCAGCACAGATTATTTCGTGACCTCCAAAATACTCCTCAACGCGAGGAAGGGAATCTTTCGACACCTCAAGCCCATACCCAAAAAGAACCTCGTATTCGTCATCACGCCACATAGGACGCCGTGGGTAATAAGCATTCATAATGTAAAGGATATCCACACTATACCTAACATAACCCTCCATGTTTAAACCGTCAGCCATAGATAGAACATCTTCAAAGTTTTTATAGTAGACAAACAATCCTTGACGCATATCAAGCCAATCGATATCCTCTGCATATTCTTCAGCCCATTTCAAATCAAATTTATGCGGGAATGAACTCCAATCAAAACTGATAGCATTCATAAAACGAATAGCAAAATCATAGGCATCCACAACCCCTGCGCAATCAACTATAACAACATGCCACCCCTCCTGACGCAGAGAAGGAAGCATATAGTTTTCCCAATAATTATTATCTCGTATAAAAACAGGGATATTAAACGGTTTAGAATATAAAGCCTCATAAGGCATATTCGTTTCCTTTCCAAATTAATCAACAAGGCGGACAAAAGTTAAATAGTGATCTGGCGAATAGTAAATACTTCCATTGCTTCCTACTACGATACGATGTGTTCCCCGATTAAGTCTTGGTTTACCATTTTCTTTGATGATATACTCTGGCGGTTTTGCATCATATTCAGTATATGTAATAAGATTACCATCCTTATCTTTTGTTGGGAGTATGCTACCATCTTTACTGCCCATAGGCCTATTCTCGAAAACTTTAGAACTGCTCAACCCTTAAACACGACTAATAAATTTAAAACACAAAAACACTGGCCCCTGCAACAAAGCAAAACCGCAGGAACCAATAGTTTTTATATGAGACTATCTCCACTAATTTACCTGAAGAGAACTCCACGTGAATAAATATTGTAAAATCCGGTTAAAGAGCCAAAAATGAGAACCCCTGGTATTACTTACTCTCATATTTCCAGTTCTCCAAAACCTCATCCTTATTCTTCACATACAAAGGATGCTCCGCCCCAGGGTCATTTTCATCGAAATCAGGAATCACGATCGCCCGACCCTCAAAAAACTCCAACACCTGATCAAGATGCTCTTGAGACACCTCCATACCATAAAGAATATTCGCAGGATCATACTCCCCATCCTCATCCTCCGAATACCGGTACCTCAACTCAGTATCCACAGTCTGCAACAGCTGTGCAGCCCACTTCGCCATATAATAATGAGGATCATGAGGGCTCTGGAATAGTGCATCATAATTCTTCAGAGCAAAAAAGAACCCCTGACTCAAATCCAGCCAATGCAAATCCTCAAGATACTCATGAATCCAATCATCTGGCATATCAGGAATCTCCTCAGGAAACTCAATAGCCTCAAAAACCATCACAGAAGCTTCCGCAGACCCCGAAGACTCCAATAACTTTTCACAGGAAAGCTCAATAATCTTCCACCCAGCCTGCCGCAACAGCTCTAATTGTCGCTCTAAAACACCATCCTCCCGAACATAAATAACCGGGAAAAAGACGTCATCCCACTCATCAGTATAAAAAACCATAATATTTCTACTTCTCAATGGGCGTGAAGATTTCTCCGTGCGCGCGGACGACTTCTAACCCTCAGTATCCTCTGGGTCAACCGTCATCCCTCGCCAACTCCTAATAGTATCTTCCTTATTTCTAACATACACTGGATACTCAGCCCCAGGGTCATTTTCATCGAAATCAGGAATCACGATCGCCCGACCCTCAAAAAAACTCCAACACCTGATCAAGATGCTCTTGAGACACCTCCATACCATAAAGAATATTCGCAGGATCATACTCCCCATCCTCATCCTCCGAATACCGGTACCTCAACTCAGTATCCACAGTCTGCAACAGCTGTGCAGCCCACTTCGCCATATAATAATGAGGATCATGAGGGCTCTGGAATAGTGCATCATAATTCTTCAGAGCAAAAAAGAACCCCTGACTCAAATCCAGCCAATGCAAATCCTCAAGATACTCATGAATCCAATCATCTGGCATATCAGGAATCTCCTCAGGAAACTCAATAGCCTCAAAAACCATCACAGAAGCTTCCGCAGACCCCGAAGACTCCAATAACTTTTCACAGGAAAGCTCAATAATCTTCCACCCAGCCTGCCGCAACAGCTCTAATTGTCGCTCTAAAACACCATCCTCCCGCACATAAACAACCGGGAAAAAGACGTCATCCCACTCATCAGTATAGAAACCCATAATATTTCTACTCCTTAATCAAAATAAACGTCTCATCATGATGCGGAAATAAAAAATTTGAGGGTCACCCATGAAGTGGCAGTACCCCAATCATGAATAACCCTCAATATATACAAACGTGCTTATATACTATTCTGTATCATCAACATCTTCACTATGCACCAGGTGTACTTTCGAAGCAAGCTCCGGGTCATACAATGGTGATTCAGGATAATACCGAGGGTCTTCCACATAGACTCCGGTAGAATCCTTATCATCAATCGTAAACCCATAGACGATCCCGTCTTTATCGTACAGAGGGTCCGGGGCTCCGTTCGGGAAATTCCTCCGTTGTTCTTCTTCGAAATCAGACCAGGGGTATCGCACACCCTCACCGGCAATCATCACATTTTCCGCACCCATCACATCCTCAAGCTGTGGGAGATACGAGGTGGGCAGACCAACGCCGTACCCCACCACCACAGGGTACTGTTCATAAATATTTCCCCGGAATTTGGAATAATGGTGAACCATATTTTCAGCTAGTTGAAGGGCATACTCCGGAGCATAAAAAGGTGAACAACTTTCCTGGACGCTAAAAAGATCCTCAAAGTTCTTATAGAATACAAAAAGTCCCTGACGCATATCATTCCAGTCAGCTTCTGTAACAGCATTCATAACCCAGAAACCGTTCACCCACTGATCTGGAGCAATGTTAAACCCAAGCGCTCGTAAAAGCCTACGCCCGAGTTCATGCGAACTATCTACCCCGGCACAATTCACCTCAACAATAAACCACCCCTGTTCCTGCAGGCGAGGCTTCATCACCTTCTCCCAATACCCACTCTCCCGAGTGAAAACAGGAACAATGAACTCATCCTTATATTCGCATTTATACTTCATAGCGTTTATATAGAAGGGTCTGGCTCAGTAAATTCACTATGTACCAGGTGTACCTTGGAGGCAAGAACAGGGTCATACAATGGTGATTCAGGATAATACCGAGGATCAGCAACATAGATGCCCGTAGTCTGCGAACTATGGGTAGTAACACCAAAAAGCTCCCCATACTTATCGTAGAGAGGATCAGGGGCTCCGTTCGGAAAGTTCCTGCGCTGTTCTTCTTCGAAATCAGACCAGGGATACCGCACGCCCTCACCGGCAATCATCACATTTTCTGCACCCATCACATCCTCAAACTGCGGAATATACGAGGTGGGAAGACCAACGCCATACCCCACCACTACAGGAAACTCTTCATAGATATACCCACGAAGATCGGAGTAGTGATATACCATGTGTTCGATTAGCTGAAGCATGAACTCAGCCCCATACCCCTGATGCAAATCCGGATGGGTAGAGAAGATGTCTTCAAAATTCTTATAAAACACAAAGAGACCTTTGCGTATATTAATGCCGTAGATGTCAGTGATATTATCTTTGACCCCCATAGCGTTAATGTATCCATGCTCAGGAACTTTAAAGTTGAGTTCACGTAGAAGCCTTGTGCCGCAATCCTCAATATCCTCTACATTCGCACAGTCTACTTCAGCGATATACCACCCCTGGTCCTGTAAACGAGGCTTCATGACTTTCTCCCAATACCCACTCTCCTGAGTGAACACCGGAACAATGAACCCATCCTTATATTTTTTTTCGTAAGTCATCATGATCTCCTTTAGAAAATTCGTACAAAGGTCTTATAGTGATCAGGAGTGTAATACATACTCCCATTAGAACCGACAATCAAACGTTCTGCGCCTGGGTCATTTACTTGGTTTGCAGTACGTGCTAACCGCCTAACCCTGTATTTTGTATAATCTATCTCATTCCCAGCGTAATCATGCGTGGGAAGGATACGAGCTTCCTTATTATCAAAAGGCAGAGGATCCGGGACATTCCCAAAACCCTCAGGTTTATAATCTCGACCAGTCCAATGCACCTCTCCCGTCTCGTAAAGTGACTTAGCCGTAGGAACTACATCATCAGGAATTGTTCCGGTGTACTCATCTAGATTAGTCACCATAAATTTATGGGAACCAACCTGAGCCTCAACCGTATTACCATGTCGGGTAACATCCCTAAAACTAGTCATCGCCGTATCTAGATTAGGCTCACCAACTTCAGGACGCCACAAGGCAAACTCTGGTTTTCCTTTAGAGAGGTCAGCAGGAGAGTTTCCACCATTTAATTTAATGTAATACTCTCGCTCCAACTTTTTAGCTTCGTCAAACCCGTACACGCTGTACGTTCCAGGCTCTTCAGCAGGTACATACCGAGAGCTGTCCTTAGTATTCTTCACAAGAGTCTTTTTGAAGTCATCACCAGCGAGATATGTGGCCGTCTGATCACCATTTTGCAGCTTAGAACCCGGAGGATGCTCCACCCAAGATGCATGTTTACCATCTGTAGCAGGTTTCTCTAATGATGGAGAATCACTCGCCACACCTTTCGCCGGAGGCAGGTTCTCAACCTTCGGTTCCTCCACAGGTTTCAGCTGCACATTGGGTTCGTGTACTGTTCCTGATGTCCTGTGAGCGAGAGAGCCGGTATGGGTAGGTTTGGGACCGTTGGGTATGTCTATCTGATGTGGGCTATTGTGCGGCGTGGGGTGCACTTTGGGCACTACATGCTCGATGCCCAGCAGGCTGGTGCGCGTCCATGTGGCAATGCGGTCTTGGATTCCGTTGATGCGGGTCTTGACGGCATTAACGGTGTTTTGGGTTTTAATGACAACAGGGGACGTCTTAACCCGATCAACCGTTCTGGAGATAACGGGGACTTTCATCGCCTGGTTGCCGGTGGCGCGTGCTACGGGTGGCCCGGCTTTGAAGAGCATCCCTATGAGTGCGGCTGTGAGTGCTTCTTTCCCGCCTTCCTGAAGGGCGTAAGCCTGCACTTTATCCCAGTCGATATTGCCGTCGGGGGTATGGAAATCCATGCCATCAGCGGCACCGTTGGCGGCACCAGAAATAAAACCAACACCGCCAGCCAAGAGGATACTTGTCGGCGCTATGAACAGCGAACCAATAACGCCTACAAGAGCCAGAAAGCGCAGACTCTGCTGCACGAAACGTTCGCCTTCTTGGCTCTGATACTTACGGTAATCTGCAACCGTCATGGGGCGCTCACCCCGAGGGTCCACATACTCCAGCGGATTATTGCCTGCATATGCGTAAACGTCAGCAAACCAGGATGAACCAGCTATTGCGGCCTTCGGGTCTGTTGAGAGGAAACGACGTGAAGGGCTGTCATAGACGCGAGCGCCTAGCATATCTAGACCGGCTACGCGTAGCGACCCTGCACCCGTGAACTCGAAACCGGTGGGCATCCCGGGCACCGGGGTAGCGCTTGCAGAGGGCACGCCCCAGTCTGTCGGCAGTCCGGGTGTGCTACCTAATGCCGAATCGAGGGTGCTGCCGGTCAATCCGGGGACGTTGAGGGTATGCCAAGGCATCATTCCGCCGGGTATACCCGCCTGCGAAAAGCCGCCGTCAGAGCTGGGTGCGCTCGTTGCCCCAGCACCCAGAAGATGCGGAATATCCGACCTGGCATCCCACATGAGAGGCACTGTAATGCCCTCACCATCAGAAACAGCGGATACCTCACCCACCGCATCAGAAATCAGTGAAGTGCGTGAAATACCTACACGTGAGGAAACAGAGTCTGTTACCGATGTCAGGCCGCCGTAGGCACCCCAGCTATATTCGCGAGAGTATGAGGCACCGGTGAGCTTATCGGTCGTGACTTCACCACTACGTTCGCCTGCCAGGTTGTAGGAGTAATCCGTGATGGTATGAGCGGCAAGCTCCCCAGCGCCGCCTCGTGCACCTGCGTATGCGCGAGCCTCAACGGCGACTAACTGGTTCGCTTCGTTATGGGTGAAGATACGCTCACCCTCCAGAACACGAGAGCCTGCAGCCGAGCGTTCAGATCCGTTAGAACTATCGAGAGCAAAGACGCGCTCGCGCATCATGACTCCGGCTGTGTACTCCCACTCCCACACGTGGGATGCTGAACGGGCGCCCACAAGCTGCCCGGCATAGTCATAGGAGTACAGAACAAGACCATCCGGTGAAGTATCAGATCCCGTTGAATCCAGCCCAATCACGCGGCCGTTATGGTCACGGATCACTTGTGTGCGTTCAAGAACCTTTGATTCTTCAAACCCTCGGACATCGGCGAGTACCTGTTCCCGCACATAGTCTGAGATTAGCCCGGTAGTGCGCTCGTGCGTCCAGGAAGACACCATATCTCCCACCCGAATCCGCGTGAGACGTCCCAGAGGATCGTAGGAGAATACTGAAGAGATAACGTCGTGAGCGGGCTGTCCCGTGGCGTGTGTTGTTACAGCTACCGTTCGACCGGCGCCATCTACGGTACGTGTAGATTTTGCGTAAGGGGTTACTGACGTGATCAGATAACCATCGGCATCATACGAGTACGTCAGCGTATATGCGCCGGTTTTGATAAAGGTATTCAAAGCGTGAAGACGCTCGTGTATATCATCGTCTGCATGAGCGTTGCTTTGATCGTCCGATCTTAGGAATCCTGAACGGCTGCGAGAGATCAGACGGTCGGAGGAATCATAGACAAAACGATGCTCAAGGTACGGCTTTTCGATGCCAGCAAAGGCGGAAGAATCGCGGTCCCTGAGTGCAGAAGCTGAGGCGTAGTCACGCACCGTCACGGTCCGATGACCGATAGATGATGTTCCGGAGGAGTACGAATACTCCGCCGCGCACACACCATTGACGCTCAAAGACGCGAGCAGACCGCCACCCTGATAGTCGTAGGAGTATGCACGGGTTCGCTCACCATTATTTTCAGACAGCAGACGACCTGCGGCATCGTAGGTGTATGTAGATGTTATCTCTGCCGTAGAACCCGCGCCCTTAATGGTGCGGATAAGCTGACCTGCGGCGTCATAAATATACGTGGTGACCTGGCCGGTCGCATCCAGGGTGCGCACCATCTGCCCAGCAGCGTCATACTCGAAATGGGTGCGATACCCTAAGGCATCTACAGCAGTCACTAGCTGACCGGCTGCATCATAGATGAATCTGCGGGTACCAGCGCTGTTATCACTCATGCGGATCAGGCGTGAGCACCGGTCGTATGCATACGTTGCCGTGCGAGCCCCATGCTGCACCCGTACAATCCGGCCAAGGGCATCATACGTCGTATGCTCAGTTGTGCCGTCAGGATAGGTCCGGGCAATAATTCGAGATGCGGCGTCGTAGGTTAGCGTTGTGTACGCCCAAGCGGTAGGCTCTTCCCACTCCACGTTCTCGCCCACCGTCGGCTTCTGCTCGGGTACGCTTAGCCCCACACCTATACGCCGCAGACGCCCAGCTTGATCATAGTCGAATGTTTGGGTGCGTCCCGCCGCAGATACCTCGCGTATCAGCCGGTTTGCCGCATCGTAGGTGCGGCGGGTGAGTCCGCCATGAGCATCAAGAGTTTCAACGGGATTGCCTGCGGCGTCATAGGCTGTAAACTCGGTAACAGTTTCGCTGTTTCTTGGGGATGCACTCGGTGACTTTGAGTTTTGAGATGCACGTCTAACCGGCTGCGAAGAGGTGAAATTTTGGGGATTGTTCTCGCCCTCAATAATCACCCGTCCCAGATAATCGACGTGACGGAATGAAGATCCGAGTATTCCGCCGGAGGACGTAGTTTCTTTGCCCGTTCTACGGTCTACAGTGCGGTGCGTAACAACACCGGTAGCATCCGTAATCTGGCTAATTTCGCCAGCCAAGTCGTAGTCAAACTCACTCCGGGCACCCAGAGGATCTGTTACCGCAATAAGTTGTGACAGGCCATCGTATTCATAGTTGGTTACGGCACCGAGGGCATTAATAGTCTTGACCATGTTGCCCCAGGCATCAAATACTGCGCGGTTGGTACGACCCAGTGGATCCGTGACAGCGGTGATTTGGTTGCCGTTATTGTACTCAAAGTGTGTGACATGACCGTAAGGATCTGTCAAAGAAACGGGCAGCTGACCCATAGGGCGCGAAGTATTGTGTATACAATGAGTGCTGCTTGAAGTAAGGTTTTGGCGTACAAAAGCAGGAACATCTAGCTCTTCGGGAGCAAGCTCAGGGTACGTGAGAGACCAGCGTGAACCGGCAGCATCCGTAACCGAGGCGAGTTGCCCGGCGGAGTTCCAATGAGTAGAGGTTACGTGACCTAGAGCATCCCTAACCTGCACTATGCGACCGTGTTTGTCGTACTCTAGATGGACTGTATCGCCAACGCCGTTTGTTATGCTGATCAGT
The DNA here is from genome assembly GCF_000164695.2 of Rothia dentocariosa ATCC 17931. NCBI lineage: Bacteria > Bacillati > Actinomycetota > Actinomycetes > Micrococcales > Micrococcaceae > Rothia > Rothia dentocariosa. Next base: position 384,952 of record NC_014643.1, on the reverse strand, counting down.
TCTTGACGTGCGTTATAGGTGTATGTGGTACGTACACCGGTGGGGTCAGTAACGCTTAGAAGGTTGCCGTACTCATCCCAGCTATATTCTGTAGTATGCCCATTCCCATCGGTCATAGTGATGGGGTTTGGGTTTGCACCTGTTGATTCGTAGGTATATGACACTACCACGGGATCACCGGGGTTGAGCCGATCACGGAAATCACATACAGAGGTCGTGAGCAGGCGGTTATGTTCGTCCCAGGTGTACTTAGACAGTGCGCCCTCGGGGGTAAGTTGTTTCGCTAAACGACTGTGAGAGTCGTAGGAACGGCTTATCGTAGAACCATCGCGTTCAGTAACGCTGATGCGGTTGCCGAACTTATCGTAGCGCATGACTTGGCGGCTGCCATCAGCAGCCGTCATAGAGCTAAGACGTCCGTGTTCATCCGAGCGCCAAATATTAGAGCTGTCGCCGGTTATCGCGTCAGCAACAATCGTCATAATGCCCGGAGCATAGACGAAAGACACTTCACGGGAATGTTCAGTCAGCTGGTGGACCACACGTCCTTGGCCGTCATAGGTATTAGTGACTTCACGGTGGCCGTTCACGTCCCACACTTCTTCAATAAGGCGCTTAGCGTTATGGGTGTAACGACGAATACCGTCGGGACGGTTAACCGCTGCTAGCAGATCATCATCGTCATAAATGTAGGTGACGGTATCAAGTATCTGCACATCATGATCTATAAGGTAGGTGCTGGCAGATTCAGGGCGAATACGGTTATAACGGGGTGAGTTGCCGTAGCGTATCTGAAGACCTCGACCTGAGGCCGGGTGAACAATGTCAGTCAGCTCTAACGCACCCGTTGCGGAATCCGATGAGTAAAGAGGCAGTGTTAAGGTTGCATAATGCCCCTCCATCACGCCTGTCCAGGCACCAGAAGGATCGTAGAAGTATCGAACGTGCTTGGAGTTGTAAACAACCCAATAATATGCGGGTGCAGTAGGTGCGCTGACCTTGCGCCCAGCGTTCTCTGCCGTCTTGATTGCTTTTGTCGTCGCTGTGGAAACATAGCTGTAAAGCTCGTCGCCGGGAACAGTTTTGCTAAGCCAATATGATTCGGAAGGAACACGACCAAAACCGTCGCCCATACGAGGGAATGCAAGAGTCCGACCATCAGGCGTGTGCCATACAGCGCCCGTGTTACTCAACGTAAGTTGAGTATCAAGCGTAGAAGACCAACCGAGACCAAAGATGCCCGAAGGGGCTTCTTCGGGATAGGTAACGGCAACGCTGTTGTACATACGTTCAAGCTTGATGAGCGATGCCGCAGGAGCATGCTCGAAGGAGAGATCACACTCATGCTCAATGAAATTCCCTGTGGCAACATTTACGGGATCAAGCGCATATCCCGCTGAGTATACCGCGCCGGTTATTGTCGCACGAGAAACGTCAATACTCGGACGATCTGTAGAAATTTTCTGTTCCTTCAGATAATTCCGGATATACCCCGTATTAAGGTACTGCGGATAATCCAAAAAATCTGCTTCAGAATAAATAGGGCCTAACATTCCTTGAGAACCAGCCGTCGCGAAAGCTTCCGCAACAGTGAGAATCCAACGAACATCAGATTGGTTGGCATCAACCCATTTTGCGATCGAGTTAAAAAGGCTTACGGCATCAAAAACACCCCATGATGTATGCTCAGCGAAAGAGCTGTAGCTTTTCGTGATATTGGAGTAAAGCTCAGCAATTCTTTGATCTGACTTAGAGTTCTTTTGCGCAAATGTCACGAGGTTGCCGGGAATAGCCGAGGTAGTCTCGGTAGCATCCTGGGCGGCGTCCCGAGCTCTCTTTTCGGCGCGATGCGTACGGTTGCGCCCAATAACCTCTGCATTTCTGCCCGTATTACGGGATTTGATAATCGGGGCGCGTTCGTCGAACTTGGGACCTTCGTTATCTAGATTAGGCTGTGGTTGGGGAGGGTAATGAGCAGCGGGATCTTTCTGAAAACTTATAAATGTATTTCGATTATCATTTTCAATGTTATCTCTGATCTTCCGTTTTTCTTCCTCCCAGTTTGCCATAGCCTCACGGAATTTTTTACGATTCTCATTTTCTTGGTGTGCAGCATCAATATACTTCTGCAGGTCGGTAGCGGCATCGCCCAGGGCTGTAATCAGGTTTTTACATTCAGAGATGGAATATTTACAGTTCTGATCAAAAACTCGTGCGAAATGTCCTTTAAACTCACGTTGGGCTATGCCAATATACCGCTGCCGTTCCGGAAGCTGTATTTCTAACTTCCTTTTTAAATATCTGAATATACTGAGCAGAATATCGGCATGATTAAAATCGAACTCAACATCACGCTCTAGAACGTGCATGTTGTCGTATTCGCCCATAGTTTATGTATCTTCCGTGATGCGTGGCTGGAAACTATGCTGAACCTAAGTGAAAGGTTGAAGCTCAACTTATGTTACCAGATGTGAACCCCCGATATGAGCACATCCTGTAGGGGTCTGAGGCGTTGCATGAGCCTGTCTAGTCATCTGGAATACTTGAGCCCCTCGAAAGTTTTCGAGGGGGCTCAAAACTCGCGCACTTCCATGCGCATGAACCGCGAAAGTTCTGGTGCTAATCAATAACCGGGCGGATGGTCTCAACCGAGACGATACCACCGTGCTCGGCGGTTGAGACCTGCAGGATTACCGCATCCCCTGGCTCCATATAGGGGTCTTCGGTGGGAAGAATTTTCGCCGAACCCTTCATAAGGTGACCCTTAAGAGCCTTGAAAACCAACGGGAGCACGGGGCGATGCGTGCACAGCAGCGAAGGAACTTCCTTCACGAACAGCGATTCGGTCACTTTTGCCGTGCGTTTAGGATGCCCTGCCGCGCCGCTCTCCGAGAGGGACTTCTTCTCTTTGATCGCGATCGCATGGTCGTTCGCATAGGGCGCCACGGTCTGCATGCACCGCAGCCACGGAGATGAAAGCAAACGGGTGGGGGAGTATGCCTCCAACAGGCGGCTATGCGCAAGCGCCTGGCGTTTACCGGTTCCCGCGAGCGGACGCTCGTCGTCGGCGGCAGTCCAGTTAGACCGCGGTTTGGCCTTGGCATGCCGCATAATGACGACCGGGCGAGTGTGCAGAGTACCGGCTTTATGGTGAGCAACGAGCGCATCCAAAGGCTCGTGGTCGGTGCTGTTGCTCAAGAGCTTGCGTGCCTCTTTGGGGGTTACCCAGCGGATTTCATCAACTTCGCCTTCGTCAGCGCGGGGATGCTCACCCACGGGCAACTGTGCGGCCCAGTAGAACACATCCTTGGGGCGCCCCGAGACCATATAGCTGGTGACCGCCAGCGGCACGCCGAGGGTTATTCTGAGGGTGACTTCTTCGCCTACCTCACGAATGGCGGTTTCAACGAGTGATTCGCCCGCATCCTGTTTGCCTTTGGGCCAAGACCAGTCGTTATAGCGGGGCCGATGAATCATGAGCACTTCAAGTTTTTCGCCGTGCAAGCGCCAGACGAGGGCACCTGCGGCAACGACTGGCGCTGTATTTTCGCGGGTGCGGGTGATGGCGAGTGAATTATCGTATACGTGGGCGGAATAGTACGTTGATTCGGTGGTCACGGGATCCTCTACGAGCTGGTAGTGATGATGCGGTGTACTCCCATTCTAGGGGAAAAATCTTCAGAGGCGTCACCGTCCCGTAACCTTGTGTTCACCTTCGTAGTAAAAATCCGAATGTTACGTGGCTTGGCACCCTGTGGAGCACAATTATGGGCATATAGTGTGGCTTTCAGACCGAAAATTCGCATAGTGCTACTTTTCGGTCTGAAAGCCACCTGCATATGGATTTTACGGAAAGGGGAAAACGCTAAATCTTGTCGTGGTTCTTCCGAGAGCGCGAGCGCAGGTAATAGGACTGCACATCGCGCAGCGGGTTGCCGTCGGCATCGGTATCGAAACGCTTCCACGTGCCGTCACCCGAGAGGTGCCAGGTGCGGGATTCATCGCTCATGTAGACCGTGAACATATCGAGCAGGTACTTGATATGGCGGGGGTCTTTGACCCTTACGAGCGCCTCAATGCGGCGGTCGAGGTTACGGTGCATCATATCGGCAGACCCGATATAAACGATGGGCTCACCCGCGTTCTCAAACGCGAAGACGCGCGAGTGCTCCAGGAAGCGCCCAAGCACCGAACGCACCCGGATATTCTCGCTGAGTCCGGGCACACCGGGGCGCAGGGCGCAAATACCGCGCACGACCACATCGACGGGAACTCCGGCCTGAGAGGCACGGTAGAGAGAGTCGATAATCGCCTCATCCACCATGGAGTTGCACTTGATCTGGATGCGCGCCTCCTTACCCGCCTTATGATTCTCAATTTCGCGGTTAATGCACTCGATGAGCCCGCTGCGCAGCGAACGCGGGGCGACGAGTAGCGATTTGTAGGTGGTTTTTGGCGCGTACCCGGAGAGCTGGTTAAACAGGCGCGAAACGTCCTCACAAATCTGCTCGTCACAGGTGATAATGCCGAGGTCTTCGTAGAACCGCGCGGTGGAAGGGTGATAGTTGCCGGTGCCGATGTGCGCGTAACGGCGCAGCTGGTTGCCTTCGCGGCGCACTACCAAGGAGAGCTTGCAGTGGGTTTTCAGTCCGACCAGACCGTAGACCACGTGCACGCCCGCGCGTTCGAGTTTGCGCGCCCAGGAGATATTAGCTTCCTCGTCGAACCGTGCCTTAATCTCAACGAGTGCGACAACCTGTTTGCCTGCCTCAGCGGCTTCGATCAGCGCATCGACAATGGGGGAGTCGCCGCTGGTACGGTAGAGGGTCTGCTTGATAGCCTGTACCTTCGGGTCGGCCGCCGCTTGCGCAAGAAACGCTTGCACACTGGTGGCGAAGGAATCGTAGGGGTGGTGCAGAAGCACATCGTGATCGCGGGTTGCGGCGAACACATCCGCCTCTTTGGCGGTTTCGGCGGCGTTAAGCCAGCGGGAGGTATGCGCAATATGCTTGGGGTAGTGCAGGGCGGGACGGTTGGCGCGCACGATCGCGCCCATACCGCGCAGATCCAGCGGCGCGGGGAGCTTGTATACTTCGGAGTCGTCGATATTGAGCTCAGAAATGAGCAGGTCGAGGATCGTGGGGTTGATCGTATCTTCAACCTCAAGACGCACGGGCGGACCGAAACGGCGGCGCAGCAGCTCCTTTTCGAGGGCCTGCAGCAGGTTCTCGGCATCGTCCTCTTCAACCTCAAGATCTTCGTTACGGGTTACGCGGAAGACATGGTGCTCAACAACCTCCATGCCGGGGAAGAGCGTGTCAAGGTGTTCGGCAATAATGACCTCTAATGGAATATAGCGGGATTCCTTGCCGGTCGTGTTGGCGGCGCGGGGACCATCCACCGAAATCATGCGGTCAAGCTGATCGGGCACCTTTACACGGGCAAACAATTCCTTGCCGGTCTGCGGGTTGCGCACCAGCACCGCAAGGTTCAGCGAAAGTCCTGAAATATAGGGGAAGGGGTGCGCCGGGTCTACCGCGAGCGGGGTGAGAATCGGGAAAATGTCGCGCAGGAATTCTTGGCGCAAACGGGTTTTAGCGTCTGCATCCAAGTCATCCCAGCCCACAATATGAATGTTCTGTTTTTTCAGTTCGGGAAGTATCTGCTCATGGAATACCTGGGCATGGCGCTTCTGCAGGCTGTGAGCGGCGGTCGAGATCGCCTCCATCTGTTCGTCAGGGCTCAAACCTGCGGCGGAAGGTACCGCCAGCCCGGTAGCGATGCGGCGCTTGAGCCCCGCCACGCGCACCATAAAGAACTCGTCAAGGTTCGAGGCCACGATAGAAAGAAAATTCAGGCGCTCCAGCAGGTACAAATCAGGGTCTTCGGCAAGCTCCAGCACCCGGGAATTAAAATCGAGCCAGCTGCTTTCACGGTCGAGAAAACGCTCGGCACCAAAATCGCCTTCGATATTGGGTAGATCGAGTTTTTCTCCCGCTTCAATGCGGTCGGCACGGGTATCGGCACGCTCAATCTTCGAGATATCGTTTCCGATGTGAATCAACCCGGTCATCGGTGCCGGTTCGGTATTCTTTTTGGTATGCGGGTGGGGTGCCACAGGCTATTCCTTACTATGTTGAGGGACTAAGTTTACGATGCGCCGCTCGTCATCGAGCACAACGCAGAAAGAACGTTCGGTATGGGTGTGAGCCGGTAAAGAACCCGCGTCCCACCCCGAATAAACGCTAGATGCTGCCGGTTGAGATAACCGCCGTGGTAACAGCGGAGAGCACGCCCGCATCCACACCGTTAGACGAACTCTTGCCGGAGCCGCGTTCGGGGGCATACATGCGATCCACGGTCGCAACTGCGAACCCTAACGACTCGTAGAGCTTCAACGCAGGGGCGTTATCGGCGTCCACATACAGTTCGATTGCGTGCAGAGGCTCGCCGTTTTCGTCGGATGCAAGCGCCAAATACGCTAGGGCACGCAGGGTCACGGTGCGCCCCAGACCGCCGCCCTGGGCGTTTGGACTGACCCCCACCACATAAATCTCACCCGCAGGCACCAGATCGTCGAGCGGCTGCCCCGGCTCGGTCTGAGCGGTTGGAATTTTCGTCCACGTAAACGCCGCAATATTATGCGGATCTTCCCGCTCGGAGATGATAAAGAACCCCTCCGGGCGGAACCAGTCGCTGCCGGTGCGCTCGCGTAAATCCGCGAGAGTCAGGCGACCTTGCTCGGGGTGCTCAGCGAAGGCTTCCGCATTAACGCGAAGCCAGGGGTTTTCGTCGGCGGGGGTGAAGGTGCGCAGCTCAAGCGAGTTGGGCAGGGTGCGCGCATCCGAGAGCTCGGCAAGATTCTCACGAGTTTGCTCGTCAAGCGGAAGTACCATTTTGTACAGCACGCGTACCGGGGTGAAACCTGCGGCTTCGGCAAGCTCATTGGCGGGACTCTCAATACCGGTGTCGGTTGCGCTTCCGTGTACCCAGAGATTGTAGTTGGCGGCCTCGCTTCCTAAATCCTGAATAACGCGAGTGAAGAAGGCAGGGCCGAGCCCCTGCCCGCGCACCTGCGGGTGAACGGCTGCCTCAAGTACACCGGGCTCGTTGGAGTCTTCGGGGGAGGGAACGGCAACGAGCACAGCCTGTAACTCGGAATTATCGGCGGCCGGAGTGAATGCGAAAACTTGCGGTTTAACCAGACTCTCACCGTGCACCGCTTTCGAGAGCTCCACCAGAGTCTGTTCGGAGAAAGCCGGGGTGCCGTCGTGCTTCTGTACGGCGCGTGCGAACTGCGTGAAATGCTCTAGAAGCTCAGCATTGAGGGGCATATTTTCGTAGTGCCCAGAGTCAAGGGTGAAGTTTTCGGGTGATGCCGCCATTCTCGCCTTCTTTCACATTGCCTACTGTTTAACTTTACCGGGTGAAAGCCTGCGTTTGAACCGGTTTGATGCAATAAGCGCAATCTTCGGCGCACCAGAAAAAGAAAAGTATTTCGCCGCGCCGTTAGTCTTCGGCAGAAGGGTCGTGATGGGTATTCTGCGCGTGGAACGAATACCCCACGTTACGCACCGTGGTAATCATCTGTTCGTGCTCAGAACCGAGCTTTGAACGCAGTCGGCGAACGTGTACATCGACCGTGCGCGTGCCGCCATAGTATGAATCGTAGCCCCAGACCTCCGAGAGTAGCTGCGCCCGCGAAAATACTCGCCCGGGATGCTGAGCCACAAACTTCAAAAGCTCAAATTCCTTGAAGGTCAGGTTGAGTGCCGCTCCGTTCAGATGCGCCGAATAGGTTTGTGCATCAATGACCAGATTGCCGATGCGGATAATCTGCTGGCTGCGATCGTCTGTATCTTTGAGCTCGGGTGCCGTAACCAACAGGCGCAGGCGAGCATCCATTTCGGAGGGCGAAGCCTGATCGAGCACAATATCGTCCACCTGCCACGAGGCGGAAACAGCCGCCATTCCGCCCTCGGTCAGGACAATCATGAGCGGGATGGTGATCCCCGCGGTCTTCAAAAGCTGGGCGGTATTGCGTGCTTTGAGCAGATTTTGGCGCGCATCCAGAATAACAATATCGTGTTCCGTGCCGATAGTACTCAGGGGCGAATCGAGGGGAAGCTCGATCACACGGTGGCTGAGCAGGCTGAGGGCAGGAATGAGTTCTTGCGCTCGCGGCGCATCGCTCAGTAACGCAATGCGGTACATACACCCTCCTGAATCTGCAATCCTTACTCGCACGGTTTTGTACTATTTTACTCATGCCTTTGTGTGCTCTTCGGGCACAGTACCTTCAACGGTGCTAAAACACGCAGCAGCGGTGCGCGTTAAAGTTATTTTTACCCAGGAGAGAGCGCCGTGATCCGCGCTTTAGTTCAGCTATCTATGGTATTTTTAAGGCATGGACAACATCTTGTACTTAGAGATCTTCTTCATCTGTTTGATGGCTCTCATCTCGGTATGCATCGCCGTTGGTGCATACGCAGTACTTAAGGGTCTCTTCGCAGGGCAGAAGTAGAGCGTAAAATTTTTTGAGCCGAGGAAGGCTCACGGTGCCCCCGGTTAACGCTGAGGCACCCCGGGTGGGGTGTGCAGACAGTGCCGGGGGCTTTTGCATGCCCGGCTCTCGTGCATCCCAGCCTATGGCGAAATAGCCCACGTTTTGAACTGCTGACCGCAGAAAACGCCTAGAATAGGGGAATGGCAATTGAAATCCCAACCAACCTAACCCCTGAGCTCGTTCCCTTCGCATGGCTTCTGGGTACCTGGGAAGGTACCGGAACCATGTGGTATGAAGGGCAAGAAAATACTCCCTTCGGGCAGATTATTAACTTCACACAAGACGGTCTGCCCTACCTGGAATACCGCGCCGAGTCTTTCCTGCTCGACGATAACGGACAAAAGCTGCGCCCTATCACCATCGAAACCGGCTTCTGGCAGATCGACCGTCCCCTCACGGATGCCGACGGCGGCTTTGGGCTGGTTCCCAAAGATATCGTCCCCGCTTTTGCCGATGCGGAATCGGTTGAAACTCTGCGCAACGAAGACGACGGATTCAATCTGATCGCCACCATCGCGCACCCCGGTGGCATCAGCGAGAACTACGTAGGCATGATTAAGGGCCCGGTTGTGCGCATGCAGACCGGTAACCTGCTGCGCGACGAAATCTCGCACGATTACGCCGGATCCGTGCGTCTGTGGGGGCTTGTGAACGGCAACCTCATGTGGGACTGGGAGATCGCCGATCAGGAAGGCAACCTGCACAAGCACGCCTCGGCGGAACTGCGCAAAACCTCATCCATGACCGGCGATTCGTTGGGCACAGGCATGTTCGGTTCCCTCGACGACGGCGCAGAAGAAGGCTCCGCCGAAAACTAGGACTACTCCACGCAGAGTAAAGCCCGCATACCCGCCGTTCCGCTGCGGTATGCGGGCTTTACAGACCGCCAGACCGCCACTCACGATAAAGACAGCACGAGAGGAACATCATGAGCACCGCCGAGAATACCGCCACCGATGCGCCCGAATACACCCCCACACTCAGCCCCCTCATGCAGGTGCACGGTGCCTTCGCCGCAGACGGCCCGGATGCGGGCATCGCGGCGCATTACGGCAACCCCCTCGCCGAACAGCGTTCCTTAGCCCACGACCGTGGAGCCACTACGGGAGAACCCGTAGTCGTGGACCGTTCCTCCCTCGGCGTCGTGAGGGTCTCCGGCCCCGACCGCGCCAGCTGGCTCACCTCCCTTGCATCCCAGATTTTGACCGACATGAACCCGGGGGACAGCCGCGAATTTTTACTACTCTCCCCGCAGGGACGCATCGAATATGCGCCCGCCACCGTCGAGGACGGGCAAGCGCTCTGGCTTATTGTCGAGGGTGCACAGGCGGAGCCGCTGACCGACTACCTGAACCGCATGAAGTTCATGCTCCGCGTCGATATTGAAAACATGAGCGGCGACTATGCCGTCATCGAGACCGCCCGAAACCCGCGCGGAGAACAGGGCGCTATCCATCCGAGCTTTGCGGATGCACTGATATGGCGCGACCCGTGGACGGCACTCGTCGAAGGCGGCTACCACTACAGCGCAACGCCTGATGCGCATCCCGGCATCGACTACGAACGGTACCTGAGCATTATTCCCCGCGAAAAGCTCGCCACCCTCACGGAAGGCGCTCAGCTGGCGGGCGTCTGGGCGGCGGAGGCACTGCGCATCGAAGCCTGGCGCCCGCGCGCAGGCACCGAGATCGACAATAAGACCATTCCGCAAGAGCTGGACTACACCCGCACTGCCGTGCACTTCGAGAAGGGATGTTACAAAGGACAAGAAACCGTCGCGCGTGTGCACAACCTGGGGCATCCGCCGCGCCGCCTGGTCTTTCTCGACCTTGACGGCTCTGAGCACACCCTACCCGCAGCGGGCAGCGAACTCTTCGTAGAGGGTAAACCCCGTGCAGTGGGGCGCATAACCTCGGTGGCGCTGCATCATGAGGCGGGTCCCATAGCGCTCGCCGTCATCAAGCGGGCCGTGGACCCTGCGGCACCTCTGCGTGCGGTAGATACCAGTGAGGCTTCAACCGATGAAGCCCCAGCTCCTGCGACCGAATATGCCGCAGCACAGACCCTCATCGTCTCTCCCGAGGCTGGCGAAATCGCCCGCAAATCCCTTGCGGGACAAGACTTCCTCAAGCGTTAACGAACCTTCAAGCGTATAAAACACGGGTGCCCGGTCAGAAATGTTCTGATCGGGCACCCGCTGCGTTCTGTCTGTGCTAGGAGAGCTGTCACCGAGCCCTTAGCGGCCGAAGAGAACTGCAGCCTCGTCCCAGCGCTCTCGCGGTACCGACTTGAGGCCGTCCAGAGCCTCTTCAAGAGGTACGTACTTGATTTCGGTGCCCTGAACCGAGACCATCATGCCCCACTTCTTTTCGTGCACCATATCGACGGCGCCCATACCCAGACGGGTCGCCAGCACGCGGTCGTAGCCGGTGGGTGCGCCGCCGCGCTGAATATGGCCCAGAATAGTGTTGCGGGTTTCGATTCCGGTGCGTTCCTCAATCTCCTGGGTGAGGTATTCACCGATACCGCCTAGGCGGGGGCGACCGTCCTTTTCCGTGCCCTTATTCGCCAGAACCTCGTCAAAGCCTTCGGGAATAAAGCCCTCGGCAACCACGACAAGCGGGGAACGGCCACGATCGTGTACTTCTTTCACCCAGTGGCAGATTTCGTCCATTGAAACCTTGACTTCGGGAATCAGAATAGCGTGCGCGCCCGCAGCCATGCCGGAGTGCAGCGCGATCCAACCTACGTGGCGGCCCATCACTTCGGCGACCATGCAGCGGTGATGCGATTCGCCGGTAGTGCGGATGCGGTCCATAGCCTCGGTCGCAATAGAAACAGCGGTGTCAAAACCGAAAGTGTAGTCGGTGGCGCGCAGATCGTTATCAATGGTCTTGGGCACACCGACGACGGGCAAACCCGCATCCGCCAGACGTTTGGCGCCGGCGAGAGTGCCTTCACCGCCGATGGCGATAATGGCGTCAATCCCGTGGCGTTCCATCATAATTTCGATGTTTTCGGGTCCGCCGTTAGGTCCATCAAAGGGGTTGGTGCGCGAGGTGCCGATAATAGTGCCGCCGCGGGACGCCAAACCGCGTACCTTCTGCCGCGGAAGGTCCATGAAATCGCCTTCGACTACGCCACGCCACCCGTCACGAAAACCGACGAATTCGTAGCCGTACTTTTTGACACCGTTGAGAACTGCGCCGCGGATAACGGCGTTGAGACCGGGGCAATCGCCTCCGGAGGTAAGCAGACCGATTTTCATGATGGCTCCTTATGTCTGCGCGTGTTGGGTGTTCTGCGCGTGGGTAAAAATATGGTCTCCGCCAGCGTCGTGCAGTGGATGCGCGAGCTCGGGAGACCATCCTCTTAGATACTATTTTAGCCGCGTTTGGGTTATGTGGGTAGCTGTGGAATTACTTGTGTTTTGCCACGAAACGGCATTAAAGTTCAGGTTTTAAATACTCAAAGCGCGGAAAAGCATCTTATCGGAAGAGAACTGTAGACGAGTTGGTATTTCAAGGCTGCCGAGAGAGTGTGTGGTATCTGGGGTGTAACCCAGAAAAGCAAGACTTTAGGCAAGAAAGCCGTTTCTCTGTTCGCTCCATGGGATAACCAAAGCTCGGGTAATAATCGCGATCATGAGAGAACGTTCAGTAAAAACCTTGAGCTCCTCACTCCGAACCTACAAAGCATATGCGAGGCACCCGCCGGACTTTGCATACAAGTCAGAACGGGTCCTCATACACGAGATGATGCGGTGCGACCAGAAGCGCGTAACTGCCTCTTTCGAGAGCCGCGAAAACGCTAAGCTTAGCGTGCAGAACCGAGCAGCTTCTGCAGACGGGCAATGCCCTCCGCCAGGTCGTCGTCGCTCAGCGCATAGGAAAGGCGCAGATAACCGCTAGGACCGAAAGCCTCACCGGGAACCACCGCAACCTCAGCCTCTTCGAGGATGAGCTCGGCGAGTTCGGCAGAAGTCTGGGGGCGTTTACCCGCAATTTCTTTGCCAAGAAGCCCGCGCACATCCGGGTAGGCGTAGAAGGCGCCCTTGGGGCTGGGGCAGTGAACCCCGTCGATCGCGTTTAGTCCGTCTACAATTTTGGTGCGGCGGCGGTTGAACGCGGCATGCATTTCCTCAACGTCATTCTGCGATCCAGTGAGAGCCTTTAGAGCCGCACGTTGCGCGATATTGTTCACGTTCGAGGTCAGGTGCGACTGAAGGTTAGAGGCCGCCTTAACCACATCTTCGGGCCCGATAAGCCAGCCCACGCGCCAACCGGTCATAGCGTAGGTTTTCGCCACGCCGTTGAGAATAACGCAGGTATCGGCAAGTTCGGGAACAACCTTGAGTATAGAAACGGAATCAATGCCGTCGTAGGTCAGGTGTTCGTAAATTTCATCGGTCAGCACAAAGACGCCTTTTTCAAGCGCCCACTGGCCGATCGCACGAGTTTCCTCCTCGGTGTACACCGCGCCGGTGGGGTTAGAAGGCGAGACAAAGATGAGTGCTTTCGTCGCTGGGGTGTATGCCGCCTCCAGCTGTTCGACGGTGACCTTATAGTCCTGGTCGCTTCCGGCAAAAACCTCGATCGGGTTGCCGCCCGCCAAACGGATGCACTCGGGGTAGGTTGTCCAGTACGGGGCAGGGAGCAGAACATCGTCGCCGTCATCGATCACGGTAGCGAAGGCTTCATAGACCGCTTGCTTACCACCGTTTGTAATAAGTACTTGAGAAGGATCGACCTTAACGCCGGAATCGCGCAGGGTTTTATCCGCGATAGCCTGTTTGAGTTCGGGCAGACCCGAGGCGGGGGAGTAGCGGAAGTTTTTAGGATCATTGAGGGCATCGCGGGCAGCATCAACAATATGTGCGGGCGTAGGAAAATCGGGTTCACCGGCACCGAAACCAATTACGGGACGTCCGGCTGCCTTGAGTGCTTTAGCTTTGGAATCGACGATAAGGGTTGCTGAGGGTGCGATTGCGCCGATACGGCTGGATATGCGCGCCATATGTGAATGTACTCGCTTTCATAGTTATTCCGCCGTGCGCCTTCGAGAGGGCTCTACGCGGCAGGCGGAATCGTGAAGTATCTCTCCTAAAGTGAAACTCGGCGGTGCGTGTGTGAGGCACGTCGAGCCCTTCTTATAAGCATAGAGAACATTGAGGGGGTGGAGAAAGTGTATGTGCAAGATTTTTGAGTGCGAAGCCCGAAAAGCACAAAATATTGCTTCCATTACTGTGTAGAAAGTTGCCAAAGACGCGAGGCTTAGGATAGAGTTATGTCAGCACCCCATGAGGGTGTTTTAGTTTGCCTCCTCGTGGGCCCACGGCTACGAGGCATTCGAGGATGTAAACATGTGGAGTAATCCACGACCGACGAAGTTTATGCTTCGAAGGGCGGTGGCTCAATTGGTAGAGCAGCGGTCTCCAAAACCGCAGGTTGCAGGTTCGAGTCCTGTCCGCCCTGCTAGTGCCTCGATGAAGTGTTCTGGCATCGTATAGGATGCGCAACTAGACGTAGAAAGGGGCAGCGAAAATGGCTAAAACTGCCACTGTGAAGACCACAGATACAGATATTTCTGATGACGTTCAACCTGGCGTCTTTGGTCGTATGTTCCGTTTCCTCCGCGAAGTTATCTCGGAGTTGAAAAAGGTTACCACCCCCACTCGCAAAGAACTCGCCATTTACTTCTTCGGCGTTCTTTTCTTTGTTGTTTTCATGATTTTGTTCATTTCGGGGCTTGACTGGGTTTTCGGTCAGGGATCCTTCTGGGTATTCGGTAACGGAACTCTGTCACCTAATCAAGGCGGGCGATAGTCTTCATAAGGCGCATCCGCGCTTATACCCGTACTATTTATCGATCCCCCGGTGTGGGGTTAGATTCACGATGTAAAGAAAGTAGGAGCGACGTGTCCGAGCAGGAACAGGTACCCGAACTTGAAGAGACTGAGTCAGTCGAGGCTGCGGTTGATACCGAGTCTGTTGAGGCAGAAACCGCCGATGCGCCCGTCGCTGCCGAGAACGCATCCGATGAGAGCACTGTAAGCCCTCTCGAAGAGTTCAAAGCGAAGCTGCGCCGCCAGATTGGTGACTGGTATGTGGTGCACACCTACTCGGGTTACGAGAACAAGGTGAAGACCGGTATCGAGACCCGCATCCAGAATCTTGAGGCCGAGGACGAAATTTTCGAGGTTCAGGTTCCGATGGAAACCGTCGTCGAATACAAGAACACGGTCAAGAAGACTATTCGCCGCGTGCGTGTTCCCGGTTATGTGCTGGTGCGCATGGATCTGACCGACCACTCGTGGGGCGTGGTGCGCCACACTCCCGGTGTGACCGGTTTCGTGGGTCAGGATGCGTACAACCCGGTGCCGCTGCGTATGGATGAAGTTTTCGACATGCTCCTGCCTGTGTTTGAGGAAGAGCAGCAGAGTAAGGGGCTGCCGACCCCGCAGCCCGTGGTGGAATCCGATTACACGGTGGGCGAGAACGTGCGGGTGAAGTCCGGCCCGTTCGAGGGTATGGATGCTACTATCTCCGAGATCAAGCCGGAGTCGCAGCAGGTCGTAACCCTGATCTCGGTCTTCGAGCGCGATACCCCGGTGACCCTGGAATTCAACCAGATCGAAAAGATCTAATCTTTCATTTTCACCATAAGAAAGGCTCTTTATTCAATATAAAGAGCCTTTCTTATGTTTAAGAGAACTCTAAAAGTTTAGGATACTCACCGAATAAGCGTTACATATCAGCATGATAAATTCCTTGCATCTGGACGGGTGAAATGGCAGGGTGGGTAGTGTCTGCCATAGAGAATACTCCCGCCTTGAAAATCGCTCGCTATGTGAGCGGACAGAGATAAGGAGAAATAGATGAGTTATGAGCTTTTGACGAACCGTAAGACCGAAAATCGTCATAAAAATTACCGCAAGGTCGACGATATTTTCTTCCTTGTTGTTCACTGGTGGGACGATAAAAAAGGATTGTCTTTTGATAGCAATGTGAATTTTTTGTGCAAAAATAACAATAAAGTTTCCGCACATTATGTTTCGGAGGGCGGTCGCGTAGCGCAGATCGCAGAAAACGAGGATGTAGCGCTTCATGCAGGTAACTGGAATATGAACGTTGCCTCAATCGGAGTTGAGAACCGTCCTGAGGCCGACTCCGATGACTTTGCAACCCTTGCCGAACTTATCGTAGATATTGAAACCAAGATTGGGCATACGCTCTATATCATCGGGCACCGGGATGTCGTCAGCAGGTTATGCCCCGGCGTGTACTATCCTCGTATTCCAGAGCTGATTAATCGTGTAAATACCATCAAGTCTCAGCGCGGAAACGCTCCTGCTCCTTTGACCGAAGAACAACGTGCGGATATGCTTTCTCGGCTGCAGAACATTAAGAATAACCCCGGGTAGCTGTTATCGTGAGTGGTGGTGGAAGCCCCATTTTCCACGCTCACCGTGCTTTAGTCATAACTTCATGAGCAGCTGGTTAGCTCATAGACACGAAGGTGTACCGCTGTCCGCAAAAACGGTACACCTTCGAGCTCTGTGATAACCAAGAGCTTTCCTGAACCTGCGTGCACTCCAAGCTAATCAGGTCAGGTGTGTACTTCGCCTCTGCACCCTAGAGAGCGAGCCGTCAGCTAAAAGGCTCGTCGCAAGAAATTCCAGTGGATTTAAAGCTGCTTTAACGCTAGAATATTCGTTTGTGTATGCGCATGCTCACGCTTTCATGCGCCCGCACGGGTGACCGCGCCACGGTCACCGTCTGCTGGCGTACGCTCCTGTACGTCAGTTTCCCAGCTAAGAAAAGGACCCTAACATTGGCTCCCAAGAAGAAGGTCACCGGCCTTATTAAGCTGCAGATCCAGGCAGGCGCCGCTAACCCGGCTCCGCCCGTCGGCCCGGCACTGGGCTCGCACGGCGTGAACATCATGGAGTTCTGCAAGGCATACAACGCTGCTACCGAATCGCAGCGCGGTAACGTGATCCCCGTTGAAATTACCGTATACGAGGATCGTTCCTTCACCTTTATCACGAAGACCCCTCCAGCTGCTGAGCTTATCAAGAAGGCTGCTGGCGTTGCTAAGGGCTCGGCTGTTCCCCACACCACGAAGGTTGGTTCTATTACCGAGGCTCAGGCACGCGAAATTGCTGAGACCAAGATGCCCGACCTGAACGCGAACGACCTAGACGCCGCAACTAAGATCGTTGCCGGTACCGCTCGTTCCATGGGTATTACCGTCGAGTAATTAAGCCGTTTTCGGCACCGCGGTTTTCCGCATTTTAACTTGTAAATGCCCACGTTTGGGCGTGGGATGTGGCAGAGTCGAGCGCGGCTCACGAGACCACAACTGCATAAGGAGATAAGCAGATGGCAAAGCGCAGCAAGGCGTACAAGGCGGCTGAAGCCAAGATTGAAGAGGGCAAACTCTACACCCCCGCTGAGGCAGTAGCCTTGGCGAAGGAGACTTCCTCCGCTAAAACTGATTCAACCGTTGAGGTGGCTCTGCGCCTCTCGGTTGACCCCCGTAAAGCCGATCAGATGGTTCGCGGTACCGTGAACCTGCCCCACGGCACCGGTAAGACCGCTCGCGTGGTTGTTATCGCAGCTGGCGATAAGGCAGCCGCAGCTGAGGCAGCGGGCGCTGACTTCGTGGGTTCGGACGAACTGATCGCTAAGATCGCTGGCGGCTGGACCGACTTCGATGCGGCAGTTGCAACCCCCGATATGATGGGTAAAGTTGGTCGTCTGGGTAAGGTTCTGGGTCCCCGTAACCTCATGCCGAACCCCAAGACCGGCACCGTGACCATGGACGTTGCGAAGGCTGTTGCAGACATTAAGGGCGGTAAGATCGACTTCCGCGTTGACCGCAACTCGAACCTGCACTTCATTATCGGCAAGGCATCCTTCTCCGCCGAGCAGCTGGAAGAGAACTTCAACACCGCTCTGGAAGAGATCAACCGTTTGAAGCCTTCCTCGGCTAAGGGTCGCTACATCTCGAAGGCTACCGTTGCGACCACCTTCGGCCCCGGCATTCCGGTTGATCCCGCATCCGTAGTTTCGGCTGCAGCCTAAGGCTGGGATTCTAGGAAGCCTGTAGGCTTCTCAGACGTGAAAGAACCCGCCGCCCATGCGTACTGCACGCACGGGCGGCGGGTTTTCTTTATTCTGGCACCGTATCCCACAAGATTTGTAGAAGAATTAGCAAGCCTGAAGCAGGCTAGGCAACGAGTTAGAGGGGCGTGCTTCCGTCCCACATTTACGCTCCCATATTATTTCTCAGCGGTTCTGCCGACATATCTATTCTGCATAAAACCGTCGGGAATAAACGGAGCTTCTTTCCCCTTATGTTTCGTGGCGTTAAAACGCTGACACACGATATTCGCATCGCTCTCGAAGGGGCGAGCGCCGCCGTATACTGTGCATATACCCCGGGAGGATTACATGAGTACTGCCGCCGCGCATCCCGTACCTTTGGGTACGCCTACCACCACAAAACCGTTCCCTATTCCGACGAGCTATTTTTCGGTAGCGCTGGGAACGAGTGCGCTGGGGCTGTCGTGGCGGTACGGTGCCACCGCAAATTTAGTACCGTCCTGGGTGGGGGAGAGTATACTGGCGCTCGCCTCGGCAACCTGGCTGGCACTGATCGCAGCGTTTGCCGTCAAACTTATAACCCGTCGCGATGCGCTCCAGAGCGAACTTCGAGACCTCGTGATGTGCTGCTTTTTGGCGCTGGTTCCGGTCACCACCATTGAGGTCGGGATATCCGCATACCCCTATGCGGCACTGCTCGGATACGCTTTGATTCTTATCGGTGTGCTGGGGCAGCTGGCATTTTCGATGTACCGCACCGCCGGACTCTGGCGTGGAACGCATACGGTTGCGGCGACAACCCCGGTCATCTACCTGCCAACGGTGGCCGCGAACTTTGCCTCCGCGTCCGGGTTAGGGGCGTTGGGGCACCGCGACTGGGCGATGCTGTTCTTCGGTATGGGTCTTCTCTCGTGGTTTAGCGTGGAGGCTGCAATCCTGGGCCGCCTGCGCACCGAACCTGCATTGGATCCTGCAGTACGCGGCATTATAGGGGTTCAGCTTGCCCCTCCGTTTGTGGGCGGTAATGCCTATCTGGCGGCTAATGGCGGGCACGTGGACTGGGTTTTCCTAGTGCTCACGGGTTACGGAGTGCTTCAGCTGCTGTTCCTGCTTCGCTTAGTGCCGTGGGTTCTCAAGGCCGGGTACACCATGAGTCTGTGGGGATTCTCCTTCGGATTGGGCGCTATGGCGGGCACCGGAATACACCTGGTCGCGGTTTCTCAGCTCGTGCAGCTTGGCTGGGCGCTATGGATTCTTGGCACCGCACTGATCGCGGTGCTTTGGCTCGGGATGCTGATGCTGGCGATACGCGGCAGGCTTTTAGTGCGGTAGCTTCATCGAACACAGATCCTCAGGAACGTGCGGGCTGTGGCGCTGCTTTTCGGGTAGAATGCCGGGAGGTCATAATAGAAGCATGACAACTCAAGGTTCAACACCTCAGCCTTCCTCAACGACGACTCACGGGGGGCTTCAGATTCGTGGTGTCGCGAAGAGTTTTGGAGCGGATACTTATGTTCTGCGCGAGATCGACCTTGAGGTGGAGCCGGGCGAGATGGTGTCGCTGGTGGGCGCATCCGGAACCGGTAAATCTACGCTTTTGCGCATTATTGCGGGGCTTGAGGAAGCCAACGCCGGGCGTATTACCTATGCGGGTCAGCCGTTGAGCGCCGGGCAGGTAGGGTTCGTTTTTCAGCACCCGATTCTGTACCCGCATCTGTCGGTTCGTAAGAATATTCTTTTTCCAACTACCCTGCGCGGCTACCGCCAAAAGGTCGATAAAAATTACTATACGGATCTTATGGATGCGCTCCAGATTGGCGAGCTTCAGCACCGCAAACCCCAGGAACTCTCAGGCGGGCAGGCGCAGCGTGTGGGTATTGCGCGTGCCCTCATTCGCAAAGCACCTGTGGTTCTTTTCGATGAGCCATTGGCGAGTGTTGATGAGGAACTGAGTGCAAGTATTCGGGCGGATATTGCGCGTCTGCACGTCGAATACAAGTTCACGGGGCTGTACGTGACGCATGATCAGAATGAGGCGCTACAGCTTGGGCAGCGCGTGGCGGTTATGGACGCCGGTTACCTGGTGCAGGTCGATACCCCCGAGCATCTGCTGGCAAATCCGCACACGCTGCAGGCGGCGCGGCTGACAGCATCGCCAGCTCTGAACGAACTGACTCTCACGGAGGGGCAGCATCTTCCTGCTGGGGCTTCACTCTATGTGCGTGCAACCTCGCTGCGGCGCGTGGAGGTCAAAGCTGAGAATCCCGTGGAGAATACGATACCGGTGCAGGTTCAGGGGGTACTCCCGCAGGTGGGCGGCACACTCTACCATGCTGTAACGCAGGCAGAGGCGACTTTATATACCGCGTCGCATGACGGTTCAGCGCGAGTTCCTCTGCAGGTTTCCGGTGGGCAGACCCTCGAATTTTTTGAGCCGGATGCGCTCGCCCTGCCCGTCCTTACATCGGGGGAGCGGGTACAGGTTCAGGTTCCCCCGCATCACTGTTTTATCTTTGCCGACGGCATGCGGCACTATCTGTAAAGCACAAGGTCCTAGAACTTTCACCGGCCTCATGGACATAATGAGCTAAAGCGACCAGAACAGGCCTGGTCAGAAAATTGTTTTTATGGACGACAGGCCAAAGAATGATTTTTCGCATAGGTACGCTTTCTGGGAAGGAAAAACTTGCTTTTGCCGATTTAACCTGTCATGATGATTAGACCAAAGACCGCCGGTCTAGAGCTATGTGCTGTGCAAATTTCGGTATCTTACCGTCATGAAATACAGCATAATCTCTGATAAGAGCAGATTTCCTATCAGGAAATCGCCGCCCGCGCAGGTGCCCGATGTGACAGTTTCATCCTACGTGGATGCATTTTTGCTGTCTGCCTCGTACGCCTGTGCGTCGGGGCATTTTTTATTGCCTCAAACACTGCACTTATTCGGCGACCTTACAAGAATCGGAAGAAGGAACTACCATGGCGACTCAGGAAAAGATCGCTGCAGTATCCGAGCTGAAGGAACTCTTCGAAGCCTCGAACGCAGTCATCCTGACCGAATACCGCGGTCTCACGGTGGCACAGCTCAAGGAGCTGCGCCGCGCACTCGGTGCTGAGACCGAATACGCCGTGGTGAAGAACACGCTTGCTGCTATTGCAGCAAAGGAAGTTGGCATCAACTCGTTTGAGGGTCAGCTTCAGGGTCCTTCCGCGTTGGCATTCATCAAGGGTGACCTCGTTGATGCCGCTAAGGGACTGCGTGACTTTGCCAAGGCAAACCCCCAGCTTATCGTGAAGACCGGTTACTACGAGGGTGAAACCCTGACCGAGGACGATGTGAAGCGCTACGCTGACCTCGAATCTCGCGAGGTTCTGCTGTCCAAGGTTGCCGGTGGCGCAAAAGCTGCTATTGCCCGCGTTGCCCAGGCTGTGGATGCACTGCGCGTCAAGCTGGAAGAGCAGGAAGGCGCAGCCCCCGCTGCAGCCGAGGAGGCTTCGGAGGAAGCATAAGCTCCCCGCACCTCACCGCGTGAAAACGCACCAAAACTTCAACCCGCCCGCCCGGGCAGGGTACTAATAAACCAGACCGCGGGCAAGCCCCGCACCTGATAGTGAAGGAGCCACACATGGCTAAGCTGTCCATCGAAGAACTCATTGCAGCTTTCAAGGAATTGTCCCTCG
Organism: Rothia dentocariosa ATCC 17931; assembly: GCF_000164695.2. NCBI lineage: Bacteria > Bacillati > Actinomycetota > Actinomycetes > Micrococcales > Micrococcaceae > Rothia > Rothia dentocariosa. Next base: position 363,595 of record NC_014643.1, on the reverse strand, counting down.
TAGAGGTTTCTGAGTTCGTTAAGGCATTTGAGGAAGAATTCGACGTTACCGCTGCAGCTCCCGTTGCAGTTGTAGCAGGCGGCGCTGGCGGCGGCGACGCTGCTGAAGAGAAGTCCGAATTCGACGTTATCCTCGAATCCGCTGGCGACAAGAAGATCGCCGTGATTAAGGAAGTTCGTGCCCTGACCTCCCTCGGCCTGAAGGAAGCAAAGGACCTCGTTGACGGCGCACCCAAGCCCATCCTCGAAGGTGCTTCCAAGGAAGACGCTGAGAAGGCTAAGGAGCAGCTTGAGGGCGCAGGCGCAACCGTTACCCTCAAGTAATCGATTTCTTCTCGATTCTTATACGCTGGGCGGCGCATCCACCACGGATGTGCCGCCCAGCGGCTTTTAACCCTAAAACATGAAACGTGTTGTTCATACAATACGCAGGAAGGAATCTAACCCTGGAGAAACCTTTTAAGCTGTACGCCAGCTGTGGCGATGCTGAGTCTGCCTGTACATCAGACGATAAAAGGCACATGACCCTAGGGAGGGCGCTCATGGGCTGGTATGATAACGCTTGAACCCCCACTCAGAGGTATATTGCCAACAGGCGGGGGAGCAGAGCACAGATATCTGAGAGTTGGAAAGATCGAGACCATGAGCCCGAAGAAAACCAAGACCTCAAAGAAGGCATCGAAAGCGCGCCCCGAACGAGACCTAGCCCTTGAGGCACAAGACGTTCTGGATACCTTCGGCGCTGCTGTTCGATCTGACCGCGACTATCCGGCGCTGCATTTAGCGCCTCCGGTAGGAAGACTGAATGACCCCAACGGACTGGTCTATGACGGGCATAATTACCACGCCTTCTACCAGTACTCGCCGCTTCACCCTGAACGCAAAGTGTACTGGCGCCACGCCGTGAGCACCAACCTCGTAGACTGGAAAGACGTAGGGACCGCGCTGGTTCCGAATACCCGCTACGACTCTCACGGATGCTACTCGGGTTCGGGTATTCGCGTGAAGGGCGGTTTCGAGTTCTTCTACACGGGCAACGTCAAAGACTCCAAGAATAAGCGTGAATCCTACCAGATTCTTGCCACCGCTGGGAAGGATGGGAACCCCGTTCGCCAGCTTCCGCCGCTTATATCTGGTCCTCATGATGGTTACACGGCTCATTATCGTGACCCTCACGTATTTGAGCGTGACGGAAAATGGTGGATGGTCATCGGCGCGCAGCGCAAAGATAAGACCGGTGCCGTGGTTGTGTATACCTCGAAAGATCGCCGCGACTGGAAATTCAAGGGCGAGCTGGGTATCAAGGCTAAAGAGCTTGAGAAATGCTACATGTTCGAGTGTCCTTCTCTGCTGCAGCTGCGTGACGAAGTTACCGGCGAGATGCGGGATGTGCTCATCTTTAGCCCGCAGGGTTTGAAACCGATGGGGGAGAGGTACCTCAACATCTACCAGAGCGGTTATATCGTGGGTAAGTTTAACCCGAAAACCCTCAAATTCAAGGTAGAAACCCCCTTTACCGAGCTGGACGCAGGCTTCGAATTCTACGCCCCGCAGACTATCTCGGGCACCGGAATCTCAGCGGCTAAGGATGCGCCCCACGAGGAAACCGTGATGATCGCCTGGTTCGGCAATGCTGAGCAGGACGACCAGCCGTCCTGGTCGAAACGCTGGGTGCATATGATGACCTTCCCCCGCGAACTGCACTTGCGCGATGGTAAGCTCTATCAGCATCCTGTGCCCCAGCTTGACGAAGCCATGCCGCTTCAGCCAATCGAGCCAGACGAGAAAGGCAGGCTCAAAGAGCTCAAGGACGCACGCGTCTTCCGCCTGCGCGGCCGTGTGAACGTTGCCGATGAGCGCGTGAAAATCAAGATTAAGGATACGCACGGCGTGGCGCTGAGTATCGTACTGGATCAGGATTTCGTGCAGATGGATCGCGGCGGAACCCGCTACACCGAAGGAGGCAGCCTGCGCCGCCGTACCCTCAAACGTGCTAAGACCCGCCAGTTCGAGCTGCTCGTCGATGGCTCGGCCGCCGAACTCTTCGTGGGCGGTAAGCTTGCGGCTTCGCTGGGTGCAGAGGTATTTAGTGCCCGCACCTTCTTCAAAGGTGAGAAACGCCGTGTTCGTCTGACCGGCGGGAAGGTTCTTTCGCTGGAGTATGCCCGAAAAAACTAGACCCATCAGGGAGTTTCATAAGTAGAAAAATATATCGTGCAGGAGCCTGGGATTTCATGGTCCCAGGCTCCTATCTTCAGGTATACTGCATCCTAACATGTCAAGCGATTGACATATCACGAAACGGTGATTTTTCACCGCCTTTAACACAGACAGCACCTCGGGGTGCCAATCCAAAGGAGAGTAGCGTGGACCACAAATCAGTGGCAGAGCGCGTGCTGCAGGATGTCGGAGGCGTGGACAACATCCGCGCGGCGGCTCACTGTGCAACTCGTCTGCGCCTGGTCTTGAAGAACCAGGATTCCGTTGATCAAAGTGCTATTGACAATGACGAAGACCTTAAAGGCAGTTTCCTGAATGCTGGACAGTTCCAGATTATTGTGGGCCCTGGCGATGTTAACGAAGTCTTCAAGCATATGGTGGCATCGGGTGCCCCCGAGGTTAGCAAAGATGATCTGAAATCCATTGCGGCAAATCAGGGAAATATCTTCTCCCGCTTCATTAAAACCATTGCCGATATTTTTATCCCACTGATCCCGGTGCTGGTCGGCGGCGGTATGCTGATGGCGCTTGATAACGTCCTTCGCGCCAAGAACATCTTTGGGCCAAAGCCCCTGATTGAAATGTATCCCGCCTGGGAAGGCTTCGCGGATATCGTGAACCTGCTCTCGGCGGCGCCTTTCGCCTTCCTGCCCGTGCTTGTGGGATACTCTGCAACTAAAGTCTTTGGAGGCAACCCCTACCTTGGCTTAACGATGGGTGCGGCTATGGTCTCACCCGCGCTGATGAATGGGTATAAAGTTGCGGCCTCACTCGCCCACACCGAGGGTACAGACCCCATGAAGTACTGGGATCTTTTTGGTCTTCAGGTGCAGCAGGCGGGTTACCAGGGAACCGTGCTTCCTATCTTGCTGGTTTCCTTTATCCTTGCGAATATCGAGAGATTCTTCCATAAGATTCTCAAGGGCACAATCGACTTTATTTTCACTCCAACTCTGACCCTGCTCATTACCGGCTTTGTCACCTTCCTCCTAGTGGGACCGCCTATGTTCCAGCTGGGTACTTGGCTGGGCGAAGGAGTGAACTGGCTATACACCGCCGCCGGTCCCATCGGCGGGCTGATCTTTGGTGTGCTCTACGCGCCCATCGTAATAACCGGTCTGCACCAGTCCTTCCCGCCCATCGAAACCTCACTCTGGGCAAGCGGCGGTTCCTTTATCTTCGTGATTGCATCGATCTCTAACGTTGCGCAAGGCGCAGCAGCGGCAGGCGTCGCGCTGACCACCAAGAACAAGAAGATCAAAGGTGTGGCCTCGGCTTCAGCTCCTTCGGCATTCCTGGGTATTACCGAACCCGCACTTTTCGGTGTGAACCTGGTATTGCGTTGGCCTTTCTATATCGCGATAACTTCGGCTGGTCTCGGCGGAGCACTCTCAGCAATTTTGGGTGTGAAAGCATCGGCCCTTGGATCTGCCGGATATTTGGGTATTCCCTCCGTTAATCCTCAGGTTGGAGCCGGTTGGCTTGGCTTCATTACCTGTTTGCTGGTAACGACCGCTCTCGCCTTCGCCGCCTCATATTTCTGGGGTCTGAAGGTGGCACGCAGCGAGGCTTCCTCGCCGGATGTTGCCGTACTCGCTGCGGACGGCGCTTCTAAGACTGATACCGTTGCGGCGGCAGCTCAAGAGCCCGAGATTGAGGGTGAGAAGACCGAACTCACCACCCATCTGGCGGGTACCGTCGTGCCGCTGGCCGAGGTAAAGGATGCGACCTTCTCATCCGGTGCTCTCGGCGATGGAACCGCCGTGGAACCCACCGAAGGTAAGCTGCTGGCGCCCGCCGACGGTAAGATTACTGTGGCATTTCCCACCGGTCACGCCTACGGCATGCGCACCGAAGACGGGCTGGATCTGCTCATGCACATCGGTATGGATACCGTCGAGCTGGACGGCAAGCACTTTACCCCCAAGGTTGCCAAGGGCGATACCGTCAAACGCGGCGATGTTCTCGCCGAATTCGATATTCCCGCCATCAAGGATGCCGGGTATGTGCTGGTGACCCCGCTGGTCATTACCAACGCGAAGAAACTCACCACCGCCGTACGTGATGCACAGACTTCGGGTGCCTCTGTTGCTGCCGGTGACAACCTGCTTCAGGTTGGCCTCAAAGAGAAAACATCGGCATAGATTTCACTGAGCGAGACATAAATTTACGCTCAGAGGTGCATAAAGTAAGTGGCACCCCATCATGAAAATCTCTGATGGGGTGCCACGTTTTTCGTTGTGGTGACAATGGTTTCGCAGAATTCCGCGTTACATTGAACGGGGTGTGACGCTGTAGGGAAATGTGTCGTACCTCCTTGTTCGCTTCTGGTGAGTTAGATAACGTTATATATGTCAGTGTTTTCTGCATAAAAATGCAGAGATTGAGAGGGGATGAGAACCCAACCCAGCCGATAGCCAGTACCCAACCACATGAAAGGTGATCATCATGAATACCACCCCGTACACCGTCCGCCAAGCTCGTCCAGAAGAAGTATCGCAGGTTCTTGATACGCTCACCGAGGCGTTCCTGAACGACCCCTATATGTACAAGGTCTTGGGCGAAAAACCGCAGGAAGATAAACTGCGCGCACGTTTTGAAGTCCAGCTCGAAGGCACCTATATGCCTCGCGGATGTGTAGACGTCGCCGTTGATCTCGACGGAAAGATCTTGGGTACTGCCCTGTGGCTTTCTCCCGAAAATCAGCAGACCGATGTCAAACAAGAGCTTCGAGATAACGCGAAGTTCATGAGGATCTTGGGACCACGTACTATGCGGCATGTGATGGCTGAGAATCGTGAACTGCACAAGTACCGTCCGAAGTTTAAGCACTGGTATCTGCACACGATTGCGGTACGGAAGGCAGCTCAGGGTCTTGGGGTTGGAACGGAGCTCCTGCGCCACGCGATTGACCGTTTTGACGGTACCGCCGCATATTTGGAGGCATCCACCCCGCGCAGTGCCGCTCTGTACGAGCGTCTTGGGTTCATTCCTATGGGCACCTTCGCCTCGGGAGACCCCTATATGGGCATGCTGTACCCCATGAATCTTGAAACCGCTCAGGATGATGAGCACAGCGTATCTGTCCGTGAAGAAGACTCTCACGACGAGGGACATTTCATGATGCGGGAGCTCGTCGGCTCCTCCTCATAGAACGTACCCAATTCATCGCCGCGTGTCTTGAGCACTCGCAATTCTAACGTTGCGAGGGTTCAAGACACGTATTTTTATCTGAAGTACTTGAGAGGAAATACCTTAAAACTGTAGCGGTCGTTTGGGCATATTAGACACGTGATACGGTGTATGCACAACACTCAATCTCGTGCAGGTCGCACCGTGCCGCCCAACCGCAGGGTTACCGGCAGAACGTCCTCACCGCCCCTAGCATCTGCGGGTTCTGCATCTTCCTCGGTCTCGGCTGCGATCGCCTCCGTTAAACGCTGAACGGCGCGATCGGCAAGAGCATCAATCGGCTGCACCACGCTCGCAAGTTCGGGCAGAAGCGTGCGAACCGTATCCGTGCCGTCAAAACCTATAACCTGAAATTCCTCGGGCACCCGTACCCGGCGGCTCTGGGCCCAGGCCAAGGCGAGCGACGCATAGGTATCATTCGATGCGAAAACCGCCTCAACGGGCTGGGCGCCGCGATGCTCATCAAGATATTCGTACAGCATATTGCGCTGATGCTCCGCTGACTCGTGAAACCCAAGCTCCAGAAAATCCGGCGACAGCCCGGCGGCTGTGAGCGCGTCCGTATAACCTCTTTGCCGTAAATTCTGTTCGCTCAGGGTCGAGGTAATGTGCAGTATACGCCGCGCTCCCGTGCCGATCAGATGCTCGGTCGCTTGTCGTGCGCCCGCATAATTATCGGAACGAATATTGGGGTAAGGTCCGGTTTCGGGGCGATCGATAGCCACCAGCGGCGCCTGTACCTGAGGAAGTTGGGCGACGACCTGCGAATGAGAGCCGGTAATAACTCCGTCCACCTGATGGGCAAAAAGCATATCTAAATAACGGTGCTCAAGCTCTGGCTGCTCATCGCTATTGCACAGAATCACCCGGTAACCCGCATTCGCCAAACGAGACTCCAAACGGTACACCATTTCCCCATAAAAAGGATGCGCCACGGTCGGAAAAATAAGCCCGATAATATGCGAACGCCGTTCCTGAAGCGAACGGGCAATGGCATTAGGGCGATAACCTAGCTCGCGGATAGCCGCAAAAACCTTGTCACGAGTCTTCTGGCTCAAATAGCCGCGGTTATTCAACACTCGCGAGACCGTCGTGGGCGAAACCCCGGCACGGGCGGCAACATCGCCGAGTTTGGGCTGTGCCATAGCGCGTCCTTTCGCGTGTCAGATAATCTCCCAACACTATACAGCCTCCCGGATGCACCGAGAACCCTGTGCGAGCCCGTGTTTACAGTACGGAATATCTTCCCTCATGCGGCAAGTTTTTTTTTACTGAGCGGGAATCGGGGTACTTGGGTAACGCGGCCTGTACAGCAGAACGATGCGCGGGCTAGAAAACAGGCACAAGAATCGCGTGCGTGCCCGCCTGCTGGCCGGTTGCATCCACGAGAGCGAAGTGGGTCGCCTGAGCCAGTCCCGAAAGCATATGAGAGGCTAGAGCGTCCAGAGGATACGCCTTACCCTCAGAAACCCGCACCGGCATAAGACGATGCTGAGAACGCTTGCGCAAAGGCGGAATATCTGTAGCGAGTTCGGCCCGATCAAGCGCCGGAATCGGCAGACCACGCAGCCCCGCCAGGATTACGGGAAGATACGAATATAGCGCCGTATACGCTGCCAACGGGTTACCGGGAAGGCCCAGCACCAAACGCTCTTGTCCCGCATTCATTCCCTCTTTGGGCGCGGGAATCTTCGCCGCCAACGCCGGATGCCCCGGTCGCACCCGCACCGACTCGAAAATATACTCGGCACCAATATCGGCGAGCGTCTGCCGCACCATGTCTACCCCGGACGTGCTCGACCCGCCCGTAAAAATCAGGATGCGTGCCGTCGAGGTCGTCACAAAGGTGTGGAATTCTTCGGCAATATCCGCAAGCCGCGCGGAAGGACGCACCTCGCACCCGGCGCCGGCGAGAGAGACCTCCAGAAAACCACCGAAAGCATCCCGCACCTGGCCGGGAGAGGGCATGCCGAAGGTAATAACCTCGTTCCCCGTGAAAGCGCACCGCACCGGAACGTTCTTAAGCACGGGAAGCTCATCAAAACCATTGACTCCCAAGAATGCGGCGCGCTGCGCCGTAATAAGATCGCCGCGAGAGCTTAGAATTGCGCCGGGAGAAAGCTCCGCGCCCGCGTACCGGATATCCGTTCCGGGCTTCGGGACGGTATAACCCTCCGCCATGTCAAGATAGTGAATTCCCGAACCGAGCGCACCAGCACCCTCGTACCGGTGGGAATGCTCCTCACGCACAATCGCCTCGGTTCCCTCGGGCAGAAGCCCGCCCGTGAGAATCGGGGTCGCCTCCCCAGCGGCAATGGGCACCGCCAGACGGTGAACGTTTGTGCGTGCATCCTCGGGATAATCCGGCGATACAAGACGCCAAGGCGGTGCACCGGCGACCGCATACCCGTCCATCGCTGAAGAACTATAGTGCGGCACAGGCATGCGCGCCGTCAGGTCTTCCGCCACATACCTGCCGATGGTCGCCTGCAGGGGGAGAGCCTCGGTGCTCAGCGTTGGGGTGAGCGCGCTCGCGGCGGTGTGAAGCAGTTCGCGTGCTTCATGCCAGGAAACGGCGGGTGGGTGGTGGTGAGACATGGAATCCTCTGCTGAAGTTGATGGGTTATTAGTAGTCGAGCCAGCGCGGGGTGCTGTAGCCGAGTTCGTGTGCCTGCTCCCAGGTATCGACGTCGGCAGTATGCGCGGGATCGAGCTCGACGGCGACCGGGGCAAGACGCTTCACAAAAGAGCGCACGGAGGCGTTGGTGCTGCCCTCTGCAAAGGCTTCGCGTAGGGGTGCGAACCGGTAGATGCCGATGAGCGGTTGGAAGATTCCCCCCGCCACACCCCAGTACCCCAGAGTTTCGGTTGATGCGTCTATTGTGTGCGCGAGAAGTTTCTGCACTGCAGGCGCTATCTGCGGGGTATCTACCCCCAAAATAAGGCACCACGCGGGAGGGGCCTTCTCGCGCGCCGCATAGGCTGCCGCTATTTTTTCGAGTCCGGCATGAAGCGCCGCCGCAGGACCGGAATAGGGAGGGTCTTCGCGCGTATGCAGTGTATCTGATGGCACCGGTAAGGTTCCGGGGCCGACGACTACGCGCTGCTGCGCCTGCCCGGCGGCATCAAGCGCGCGTTCCAAAAGAGTCTGGGAACCATTGGAAAGCCCGGCCTTTGGGGTGTGATTGAGGCGCGAAGATTTACCGCCCGCCACAATAATGGCGCAGAACGCGGGAATTTGGGCGGCTCGGGTCACCGAATGTTGGGTGCGTGTACCGTTATCCGGCGCACGTAATGGGTCATGCGGTGTGTGCACAGAGGTGAGACCTTCCGGGATGATAGCAGCAAGGGTAGCGTGGTGCGCATCCTGGCGGAAAACATGAAGCAACCGCCAAAAGCGAACGACAGCCCATAAGTCTGAGTTCACCCGCCAGCAAAGGGCGGCAGAACGTCTACGCGTGCATTATCGGTGAGTGCGGCGTCGAGCTCGGAACGGGTACCGTCGATCAGGAACGAGCACTGGTGCATAACCTGTGCGAGCGTCATGCCGGAGGCAGTTTTTCCGGTAAACGCCTCACCCAATTTTTCGACGAGCGCACGCAGGGTCGGCTCGGCCAAATCTGTAAGGCTCATCTGAGTTTCGGCAACGCCGGATGCGGCACGTGCGGCGGCGAAGAAATGTATCTGCACGTTTTAACCTCCGATAGCGCTCATTGAGCGGCTTGCTTGAGCGAACTCTTCAATATCGAAATCAGCGTCTTCTTTGCCGTGAGCGCGCGGTTTGAACCACATACCTTCGCGCCACCTCAAGGCAATCTCGCGGTCGCTGGCGCCCGAACGCAGCAGGTCGAGCAGGTCGGTTTCGGAATCCGAGAAGAGGCAGGAACGGATTTTACCGTCGGCGGTCAAGCGGGTGCGGGTGCAGGCCCCGCAGAATGATTCGGTGACCGAGGCGATAATGCCCACGCGCCCGAGCGAAGCGGTAGCTTCGCGCGGGAACCCGGCACTGTCGAGGGCGGTACCCAGCGGGTAGACCTCCCAAAGCTGGGCGGGGGAGTCGCCGCGTTTTTCGGCGACTGTGCCCAGAACGAAGTGTTCGGAGAGCATCGTGCGAATCTGTGCCGCTGTAATCGTTCCTTCACGCGTCCATTTGTGATCGGCATCTAGCGGCATCTGCTCGATAAACCGCAGCTGGTAGCCGCCGTCAAGCGCCCATTGCAGAAGTTCGGGGGCCTGAGCGTCGTTGATACCCGGCATGAGTACCGCGTTAATTTTGATGGGCTTTAGACCCGCTGCTGCCGCGCCGTCAATACCTTTTAGAACCGACCCCAGCTTATCGCGGCGGGTCAGCTCGGCGAAGGTTTCGGGGCAGATGGTGTCGAGTGAGACATTGATGCGGCTTAATCCGGCATCGGCGAGCGCCTGCGCACGTTTTTCAAGTCCTATGCCGTTGGTGGTGATTGCCAGTGGAATCGTGGGGTGTTCGCGGTGAATTCGCCCGATAATATCGACGAGGTCTGCGCGCACCAAGGGCTCCCCGCCGGTAAAACGAATTTCTTCGACTCCAAGTTCACGAATGGCGATGTCGGCAAGGCGTGCAATTTCAGCGGATGTCAGCAGATTATTTTTAGGCAGCCACTCCAAACCTTCGGCAGGCATGCAATAAATGCAACGAAGATTACATTTATCAATCAGTGAAATCCGCAAATCGGTGGCGATGCGCCCCCACCTATCTAAGAGCGGACCGCGGTTTGTAATATATGGGGTCTTGCGTGCGGGTTTATGTAAGGGCTTTTGGGCGTCACCAGAATTTTCGGGCGTAACAAAAGCCGTGTTCGCATCCTGCTCAGAAGCTAAGGTGCGTAACACGGGGCCCGCAATAAGCTGTGTCCGGCCTGAACCGGCGGTGTATGCCATGGAATGACCTCAAAGAAAATTCGTATATTAGAGGTGACAATTAGATTATTCCATGTCTGCGGGTATGGGTGATAGTGTGCGTACCTTAAGTTACATCGAGCGCAAACGTACGGCACATTATTATCGCGGCGGGAATGCACGTTATCGTGCGTCATCACACCACAGGAAAGAGACATACACTATGAAAACTTCGTTGAAGGTTGCCAGTGCCAGCGCGGCACTTTTTGCTTCCGTTGCTATGACCGGATGCGGCTCCAACTCCTCTAATACCGATGCGTCTGCCTCTGCTTCTTCGGCAGCATCCGGATCCGTGTCTGGCAAGGTTGAGGTCTATGCGGCTGCTTCCTTGCGCAATGCGGGTACTGAGCTGAAGGAAGCATTCGAGAAGGAAAACCCCGGCGTTGAGATCACCTACTCCTTCGAAGGTTCCTCCAAGCTGGTGCAGAAGATCGAGCAGGGCGCAAGCCCGGATCTCCTGATTACCGCCGACACCCAGAACATGGATAAGGCGGCTAAACTCGATGAGTTCAAGGACGCCAAGCGCGAGGTTATCGCCACCAACAAGTTGGTGCTGGTCACCGCCGAGGGGAACCCCGGCAAGATCAATTCGCTGGACGATTTGAAGAACAGCGAAGGTGTTGTCGCCGTATGCAAGGTGAACGTACCCTGCGGTACCCTGGCGGATGAAGAGCTCAAGAAGCATCATATTGAGCTTAAGAACGCGACCACCGAAGGCAACGTGAGTGAAGTGGCCACCAAGGTCACTACCGGTAACGCGGATGCTGGCTTCATCTATACGACTGACCTTGCCGCCGCTAAGAAAGACGGCAAGAACCTGGGCTCGGTAGACCTGCCGGATGTTCCCAGGAACGAGTACCCCGCAGCACTGACCACCAAGGGTTCTTCCTCAGACGCAGCGAAGAAGTTCAACGAATGGCTCTCTTCGGATGAAGCCCAGAAGATTCTGGCGAAGTACGACTTCGAGTCTCCTCAGGCAAACTAGAATCTTCAGCGCACAACAGCTGTCACGTAACGGTCGCCTCCTGAAAGAACCTTGTGAGATTCTTACAGGAGGCGGCTGTGTCGCCGCAGATTCCGAAAGACGTACCCGTGAAAAAACATACCGCTTTCACCGCCGTTCCCCGTTATTTTGTCGTTCCTGCGCTCCTGGGTTTCCTGCTTATTCTGGGCCCGCTCGTGGGTTTGCTGTACAACATCCCCTGGATGCGCCTGCACGACATTATCGACAAAGAAGTTCTCGACGCCGCGCGTCTTTCGCTCACCACCGCCAGTATTTCAACGCTGATCTGCGGGCTTTTAGGCGCCCCCTTAGCGCTGGTGCTCTCTAAAGTGCTCAGCCGCTCTCGCCTGAAAAAATTTGGGGGAGTACTGTACGCGATTATTTATACGCCCGTGATCCTCTCCCCGGTGGTTTCGGGTTTGGGGCTGCTCTTCTTCTGGGGACGCAAGGGTATGATCGGTGAGCATCTGTACCACCTGGGCATCATAATTCCCTTTACACCCACCGCAGTTATTCTTGCCCAAACTTTCGTGGCTCTGCCTTTCTTCGTGGCGACCGCCGTAACAACCCTGCAGGCTATTCCTGAAGAATATGAGCAGATAGCTCGGGTGGAAGGGGCAAAATCCTCCGAAATCACCTATAGGGTGCTCCTTCCCTTAGCTGCACCGGGAATTGCCACCGCTTTCCTGCTTTCCTTCGCACGTGCGCTCGGCGAATTCGGTGCCACCGTCACCTTTGCGGGTAATGTGCAGGGTAAAACCGAAACTATTCCGCTCGGTATCGAATTGGCGATCGCTGGCGGAAGCATGAGCTCCGCATTGGGCAATGCCCTCATGCTCATAAGCCTGTACGTGTGCATCTTTGGCCTGCTCGGCCTATTTTCCGTGGTGAAGAAACTGCGTGCCAAAGCCTTTTACAATAGCTAGTAGATAATTCATCACCATTTGGGAGTACAGATGCACAAGCCCCAGTTCGATGGCACCCCCAGCACCGAAGAGTATCGCGCCTATCTGGCGCTTTTACTGCGTGATACTTTTATTGGTCGCGCCGAAAACCTGCCGCTGGCGCGTGCTACCGACCGCATCCTTGCGCAGGATGTGCTGGCCAGGCTTGATGTACCGAGCTTTGATAACTCCCAGATGGATGGTTATGCTCTAACCGCCGAGGGCGCCAGCCGTGAGAACCGCATCTTTACGGTGGGGCGTGAAATTCCGGCGGGGCGGCCGCTGCAGCGTTCGCGCGCATCCGACGATTTAACCTATCCAATTATGACCGGTGCCCCCATTCCTAAGGGATATGTGGCGGTGGTTCCGGTTGAGCATTCTGAGCGCATCGAATATCCCGACTTACCCGAATCCTTCGGGCGTCCCAGCGAAAAAATTAGGCTCCCTAAAGCGCCCAAAGGGCAGTTTATACGTCGCCGCGGCGAAGACGTGGTGGCTGGGCAAATCATGGCGCGCTCTGGGGAACGCGTGACCCCCGCGTTACTGGGTACACTAGCCGCACAGGGGTATACTCGCGTGACGGTTGCCTGCGGACCGCGCGTGCTGGTGTGCACCGGCGGCGACGAGATTCGCCCCACTCTCACCGAAGACGGCGACGATACGGCCACAGAGCTCGCCTATGGCCAGATTTATGATGCTAACGGTCCCATGCTCACCTCAATGCTGGTCGAGGACGGCGCCGTGGTGCGGCGCATCTCGATCGGGGACGACCCGGAGCTTCTGATCGAGCATTTGCGCGAAGAGTATGAGACTTTCGCACCGGATATTATTATTACCTCCGGCGGGATCAGCCACGGCAAATACGAAGTGGTGCGCAATGCCATCGCTATGGCACCGTCTTTGGGGCTGCCAATTCCGCTCAGTTGGTTTGGGCATGTGAGCCAGCAGCCCGGCGGGCCACAGGGCGTGAACGTGCTGGATTTCAACGGGCACCGTCTGCCCATGATTTCTTTCCCTGGTAACCCCGTCAGTACCCTTATTTCCTATGTGCTGATGCTTCGCCCCTACCTGCGTGCGGGCGGTCCCTACGGCACTCCGCACGAGGTGGCTTCGCGCATGGCGACTCTCGAAAATGCCCCGCGCGGCGTGCTCGTCATTGATAAGCCGTTGACAGCACCGGCCAATAAACGCCAATTTTTGCGCGGTAACCTGGCGATGGTTGAGACCGAACCGGGAACCTATCAGGTGGAGCTGTACCCCGATGTTTTGCCCGGATCGCATCTGCTGCATCACGCCGCGACCGCCGATGTGCTTATCGAGCTGGCGCCGGGTACTACGTACACCGGGGGAGAAGCGGTGCGGTACCACCGCATCCGACTTACGGATAACTGAACGTGGCTAAAACCCTCACCCCAACACAGACCTTAAGGATAAATCGTGACTGAGAAGAATCTTCGCTCCGATGCGGCACAGCCAGCCCAAGACTTGACTCATGTGCGCGCCGACGGGTCGGCCCATATGGTTGATGTGACTTTGAAAGACGTCACCACACGCACAGCGCTCGCTGAGGGAACCGTGCACACTCGTGCCGATGTGATCGCCAAGATTTTTGATGCCGATTTGCCTAAGGGGGATGCCCTGCCGGTTGCGCGTGTGGCGGGTATTATGGGCGCTAAACGTACCCCGGATATTATTCCGCTATGCCACCCGTTGCCCTTGGGTAAAATTACCCTGGATTTTGAGCGTGGCGAGGATTTTGTGCGTATTGTGGCGTCGGTGAAAACCCGGGGCGTTACCGGGGTTGAGATGGAGGCGCTAACCGCTGTTTCGACCGCAGCGCTGACGATTTTCGACATGATTAAGGCGGTCGATAAATACGCAGTGATCAGCAATATTCGGGTTTTGGAGAAATCCGGCGGAAAATCCGGCGACTGGGCTGTTTAGCGTTTCACACTTTGCTATTTTGCGAAGCCCAGAGGAAAACCTATGAACAACAGCATGAGAGGGAGCACATTGTGAGTGCAGAAGAAATCCAGCTTCCCGAGAATCTGACCGGGCTTGTTATCGTGGCGTCTACTCGCGCCGCCCGCGGTATCTATGAGGATAAATCGGGGCCTATCGCGGTTGAATGGCTGCGTTCACGCGGGTTTAAGACCCCGGATGCCGTCGTGATCGAAGACCGGCAGATTATCGACTACTTCAACTCCCTCATTGCCGATGGGAAGAAGAATAATAACCTGCCCACGTTTATTCTCACCAGCGGCGGTACCGGGCTGAACACGGACGATCAGACCGTAGAGGCGGTACGCCCGCATTTGGATAAAGAAATCCCCGGAATTATGCACGCTTTCTGGGCGAACGGCCTGCAGAACGTATCTTCCGCCGTGCTCTCACGCGGGGTTGCGGGCGTGATCGATAAAACCTTCGTGATGACTCTACCCGGGTCGCGCGGCGGGGTTAAAGATGGAGTGAAAACCCTGGACCCGCTCGTGGAACATATTTGCCGCCAGATGGAGGACTATCATGACCACTAAGCCGCAGGGGCTCGACCACAGCGGGGCGCATGGCGCTGAGCCCACCGGTTCGGTAGTCATTTTCACCGATATTACCGAGGAAGCCTTAGAGCCGCTCGCCGCCGCCGCGAAGGCTCAGGTCATGACAGAAGCCATGGGCGCCCTTGTTGTATTCGACGGCATTGTACGCAACCATGATCACGGCAGTGCGGTGCGCGGGCTTTCCTATAGTGCGCATCCGCAGGCGAAAGAATATATTGCGCGTGTTGTGCAGTCTGTAGCGGATGAGCTGGAGGGGGTTCGTCTGTGGGCAGTTCACCGCGTCGGTCCTATCGCTATAGGAGAGTCCGCGCTGACGGTGCTTGCCGCTGCAGCACATCGTGGGCGAGCCTTCGAGGCCTGCGAGGCGGTGGCTGACCGTGTGAAAGCCCAGGTTCCCATTTGGAAAGAACAGGAGCTGACAGACGGCAGCACCGAATGGGTGGGTATAGATACCTAGAGACTCAACACGTATTCCCGCGAAAGATACCATCAGGATGAGCTTTATCCCAGACCCCGAAACCACGCCGGAGCCCGTAACTCAGCTGAGCGCGGCCGAACGTGCCTTCTATGCGCGTCAGCTGATTCTGCCCGAGATTGGCATGGCAGGGCAGCTGAAACTGAAGGCGGCACGGGTTGCTGTGCTTGGCGCTGGTGGGCTTGGCGCCCCCGCCCTGCTCTATCTTGCGGGAGCCGGGGTGGGCGAGATTATCATCATCGATGATGATTCTATTGAAGTCTCAAATCTACACCGACAGGTCATTCACACTTATGCACGGTCGGGAAACTCGAAGGCAGAGTCGGCATCCGAAACAATGCGCGCGCTCAACCCTTTCATCACGGTGACCGTTGCCCGCGAACGCCTCACCGATACTAACGCCCTGAACCTTCTTACCGGCGCGGATGCAGTACTTGACGGCAGCGATAATTTTGAGGCTCGCTATGCGGTTTCAGCTGCGGCACAACAGTTGGGTATACCGCATATTTGGGCGGCAATCCTGGGTTTCGACGCACAGCTCAGCGTATTCTGGGCAGGTCACGGGCCGGTCTATGAGGACCTCTACCCGCAGGCCCCCGCACCGGGAAGCGTTCCTTCGTGCAGTACCGCCGGGATTATTGGGGCGCTCGCCGGTGTAGTCGGCTCAGCGATGGCAATGGAGGCTATTAAGGTCATCACGGGTTCCGGAAAGCCGCTGTTAGGTGAGGTTGGGCTATACTCCGCGTTAACAGGAAAATGGGAATATATACCTCTCTTAGCTTCGATGCAAGCAAAACCTAAGAAATCGGTAGAAACTCACCCTCAAGAGAGTCAAGACACTAAAAATCACTTAATATTTCGTCATAATTCAGGAAAATTGACGGGTAACCATCACACGCAAAAGTTAGAAGACATAACCCCTGTTCAAGCCCGGCAGCTTTCGCAGCACGAAAAAATGACCCTTATAGATGTCCGTGAAGCTATCGAGTTTTCTTCTTTTGCGATCGATGGGGCAATTAATCTGCCCCTTACGGAAATCTTGGAAGCTGCCCGCGAAGGCAGTCTTGCCGCGAGAATCCGCGAGAAAGTTGACCCCGCATCGAAATATCTTGTGGTTTACTGCACTGGATACACGCGGGCGTTGGAGGCAGCGCGGGATATTGCCGCCGTTACAGACATTCCCGTGCGTGTTTTAGTGGGCGGAATTTCCGGGTGGCTTACGGTCTAAGTAACCCTATGAATTCCCTGAATTAGAGAATATTTTTATATCGTATTTGACGTACCAATTTTTGCGATATATTGGCTGTATGGAACAAGCATCACAGACCAAAGGTCCGGATGGACCCCTTACCGATCAGCTGATCAAATTCGGTAAGTTCTTCTCTCGCTGGGACGAGACTGATGACGGTCGCGCGGTCTTCCGTGAAGGTGGTCGTAAAGGCGATACCTTCTACCGTGACCGCTGGAGCCACGATAAAGAAGTTCGCTCAACCCACGGCGTGAACTGCACCGGCTCCTGCTCATGGAAGGTGTATGTCAAAGACGGCATTATCACCTGGGAGGCACAGCAGACTGACTATCCCACAGTCGGTCCCGACCGCCCCGAATACGAACCTCGCGGATGCCCCCGTGGCGCTGCATTCTCGTGGTACACCTACTCGCCGACCCGCGTGAAATACCCCTATGTGCGCGGTCTGCTCCTCGAAATGTACCGCGAAGCAAAAGCCCTGCACAGCGACCCGGTCGAGGCATTCCACTCCATCGTCTCCGACCCCGTCAAACGCAACCGCTACGTCAGCGCGCGCGGTAAAGGCGGATTGGTACGCTCCACCTGGGCAGAAGCACTCGAAATCGTAGCCGCCGCCCACGTGCACACCATTAAGTACTACGGACCCGACCGCTGCACCGGCTTCACCCCAATTCCCGCAATGTCGATGGTCTCCTTCAGTGCCGGTGTGCGCTTTATCCAGCTCATCGGCGGCGTGATGACCAGCTTCTACGACTGGTATGCCGATCTTCCCGTAGCATCGCCGCAGGTCTTCGGTGACCAGACCGACGTACCCGAATCCGGCGACTGGTGGGATGCTTCCTACCTCATCATGTGGGGGTCAAACATCCCCGTCACCCGTACCCCGGATGCCCACTGGGTTGCCGAGGTGCGCTACCGCGGTACCAAGGTTGTCTCAGTCAGCCCTGACTATGCCGACAACACCAAATTCGCCGACGAATGGTTGCCCGCACAGGCAGGTACCGACGCTGCGCTCGCAATGGCTATGGGTCACGTGATTCTCAAGGAAAATTACGTGGATCAGCGCGTGGAGTTCTTCGAGGACTTTGCCCTGACCTACACCGACCTGCCCTTCTTGGTTACCCTCGAAACTCGTGAAGACGGCACGAAGGTTCCCTCGAAGTTCCTGACCGCCGCATCCCTGGCGGGGGAGCAGCACCAGGAAAACGCCGATTTCAAGACTGCCATGATGGATCGCGAAACCGGCGAGGTCTTTGTTCCCAACGGTACGATGGGTCACCGCTACTCCGAATCTGATCAGGGTAAATGGAACCTTGAATTGGACGGGCGCAAACCCATTCTCTCGATTCGCGATCTGCCGCAGGGCGAGTCCGCCGCTGTCGAGATCAAGATGCCGACCTTCGATAACCCCAAGGGCCACGGCGACATCATGACCCGCGGCGTACCCGTCACCTATGTTGAGGGTCAGGAAGTTACCACCGTCTTCGACTTGATGCTTGCTACCTACGGTATCGGTCGCCCCGGACTGCCCGGCGACTGGGCCAAGGATTACGAAGACTGGTCGATTCAGAACACCCCGGCATGGCAGGAGCAGATTACTTCAGTTCCGCCGGAGGCCGTTATTCGCGTGGCGCGCGAATTTGCGCAGAACGCTATTGACTCTCACGGTCGTTCTATGATTATCTTCGGTGCCGGTATTTGCCAGTGGTACCACGCGGATACAACCTACCGCGCTATCTTGGCTCTGCTGAACCTGACCGGCTGCCAGGGCCGCAACGGCGGCGGCTGGGCTCATTATGTGGGTCAGGAGAAGGCACGTCCGCTCACCGGTTTGACCAATATGGCAAACGCTTTGGACTGGAGCCGCCCGCCGCGTCATATGATCGGCACCGGTTTCTGGTACATGCATACCGACCAGTTCCGCCAGGACGGTTACTCCACCGATTACCTGCAGTCCCCGCTGGGCACCGGCGAGCTCAAAGGCGTACACACTGCGGATGTTGTTGCGCGATCCACCCGTATGGGCTGGATGCCGTTCTACCCGCAGTTCCCTGAGAACTCGCTCGACCTCGCCGATAAGGCAGAAGCGGCGGTAGCGCGCGGAGAAGCTAAGGATAACGCCGATTATGTGGCACAGCGCCTGAACTCCGGCGACCTTGAATTCTCTGTTGAAGACGTCGATAACCCCGTGAACTGGCCGCGTACCCTGATGCTGTGGCGCTCGAACCTCTTCGGCTCCTCCGCTAAGGGTGAGAGCTACTTCCTCAAGCACCTTGTCGGCAGCATGGACAACGTGCAGGGCGCCGATCACGAGGAATCCATTCCGCGTGAGGTCACCTGGTACCAGGAAGCACCGCAAGGCAAGCTCGATCTGCTGGTCACCTCGGACTTCCGTATGACCACCACGACCCTGCTGTCGGATGTTGTGCTCCCCACCGCTACCTGGTACGAGAAGCACGATATTTCCTCGACCGATATGCACCCCTTCCTGCACGCGTTCTCGCCTGCTATCGACCCGCCGTGGGAAGCACGAACCGACCACGATACCTTCAAGGCTCTCTCATACGAGTTCACACGCCAGGCCAAGAAGCACCTGGGCACCCGCAAGGATATTGTTTCGGTTCCGCTCCTGCACGATACCCCCGGTCAAATCAAGCAGCCCGGCGGTCATGCGCCCGACTGGAAGAGCACTCCCGGCATGTTAGGTGTTCCCGGTAAGAACATGCCGAACTTCATGACTGTCGAACGCGACTACAGCGCGATGTACGATATGTACACCTCTGTAGGCCCGCTCTTCGACAAGGTTGGCGCCACCACCAAATACGTGACGTACGATCTGAAGGACGAAGTCGCTCAGATGGCGAAGGAATTTGGTGTGATGGACTCCGGTAAGGGCGCGGGTCGTCCTGCACTGGATACCGACACCAAGCTCGCCGAGTCGATTCTGCGCATCTCTGGTACCTCCAACGGTGAGGTGGCGCTTAAGGGCTTCAAAGAACTTGAGAAGCAGACCGGTCTGCACCTGATGGATCTTGCCGAGGGTAACGAGGAACGTAAGATTACCTTCCCCATGACCCAGGCAGCCCCGCAGCCCGTGATGACCTCTCCCGAGTGGTCCGGTTCGGAAACCGGCGGCCGCCGTTACGCGCCGTTCACCGTGAACATTGAAAAGAAGAAGCCGTTCCATACCCTAACCGGTCGTATGCACTTCTTCTTGGATCACGACTGGATGCACGAAATGGGCGAGGCACTGCCGATTTACCGTCCCCCGCTGGATATGACCGGGCTCTTCAAGGAACCCGAAATCGGTACGACCGACGGCGTTTCGGTTGCAGTGCGTTACCTAACCCCGCACAACAAGTGGGCTATCCACTCCCAGTACTTCGACAACCAGCATATGCTGACCCTCTTCCGCGGTGGTCAGACTGCCTGGATGAGCCCCCAGGATGCCGAGAAGATCGGCGTCAAGGACGGCGAATGGATCGAATGTGTGAACACCAACGGCGTGTTCGTGGGTCGTGCGGTTGTCTCGCACCGTATGCCTGAGGGCGTGTGCTACGTGCACCACGCTCAGGAGCGTATGATGACGCCGAAGACCGAAACCACCGGCAAACGCGGCGGTATTCACAACTCGATGACCCGCATCCTACTTAAGCCGACCCACATGATTGGCGGCTACGCACACCAGGCATTCGCCTTCAACTATCTCGGACCGACCGGCAACCAGCGTGACATTGTCTCGTACATTCGCCGTCGCAAGTCGCAGGAGGTTACATTCTAATGCGTGTTATGGCACAAGTTGCAATGGTGATGGCGCTTGATAAGTGCATTGGCTGCCACACCTGCTCCGTGACCTGTAAACAGGCATGGACAAACCGTTCCGGTACCGAGTATGTGTGGTTCAACAACGTTGAGACCCGCCCCGGTCAGGGCTACCCGCGCCGCTACGAGGACCAAGAAAAGTGGAAGGGCGGCTGGGTGCTGAACAAGCGCGGTCGTCTGGAGCTCAAGAGCGGTAACCGCTTCCAGAAGCTCTTCTCCATTTTCGCCTCGCCGATTCAACCCGAACTCAGCGACTACTATGAGCCCTGGACTTACGACTACCAGAATCTCACCACCGCACCTCTAGGCGATGACTTCCCTGCGGCTAAGCCGGTATCGATGATTACCGGTCAGGATACCAAGATTCAATGGGGTCTGAACTGGGATGATAACCTGGGCGGCGCACCCGAGCACGGTCATCTTGACCCGCTTGTGGAGAAGGTACGCAAGAAGGCTGAGGACAAGATTAAATTCGAGTTCGAGCAGACCTTCATGTTCTACCTGCCGCGTATTTGTGAGCACTGCCTGAATCCGTCCTGTATGGCGGCATGCCCCTCCGGCGCTATCTACAAGCGAGCCGAGGACGGCATCGTGCTGGTCGATCAGGATCGCTGCCGCGGTTGGCGTCAGTGCATCACCGGTTGCCCCTACAAGAAGGTGTACTTCAACCACAAGACGGGTAAGGCAGAGAAATGTACGTTCTGCTACCCCCGTATTGAGGCCGGTATTCCGACCGTATGTGCCGAGACCTGCGTGGGTCGTATGCGCTACATCGGTATCTTCCTCTACGATGCAGACCGCGTGACTGAGGCAGCATCCGTTGCCGATGAGAAAGACCTGTACGAGTCGCAGCTTTCGCTCATGCTCGATCCTTCGGACCCCGAGATTATTCGTCTGGCACGTGAGAACGATATTCCCGAGGCATGGATTACCGCAGCCCAGAAGTCGCCCGTGTACAAGCTGGCGAAGGAATGGAAGGTTGCGCTTCCGCTGCACCCCGAATACCGCACCATGCCGATGGTCTGGTACGTTCCGCCGCTGTCGCCGATTGTGGATCTGCTCAAGGACCAGGGACACGATGCTGAGAACAGCCAGAACCTGTTCGGCGCGATCGAGGCGCTGCGCATCCCCGTTGAATACCTTGCTGAGCTGTTTACCGCTGGCGATACCGAGGTCGTGACCTTCGTGCTCAAGCGCCTAGCCGCAATGCGCGCCTACATGCGTGACATTAATTTGGGCGGCGAAGGCAATGAAGAGATTGCAAACTCGGTGGGTATGACCGGTGCGCAGATGTACGAAATGTACCGTCTGATGGCGATTGCTAAGTACAACGAGCGTTATGTGATTCCTCCGGCTCATATGGAAGATGCGCACAACCTCGAAGAGATGGGATGCTCGCTGAGCGTTGATGGTGGTCCCGGCATGTATGGTGACGCATTCAACGACATGGAAGGTCGCCCGACCCCCGTCTCGACCGGCGTATATGAGAGCTCTAACAAGGTTAGCCTCTTTAGCTGGGATGGAAACTCGCGCCCGGATGGTCTGTTCCCGAATACCACCGGAAAGAAGTAAGTAGTGGCTGGATTCTTTTCCAAGCTTATGGGCAAAGCCGATTCCGGGAATACCCCGGAATCGGCGCAAGCCGCGCACGATAACATTGATCCGTTTGATCGTGACTATGGTGCAGGTGAAGACCGAGACTCGGTGATTTACCAGGTCAGCGGCATGCTGTTGAGCTATCCGACGGAAGAAACTCTTGATCTTCTGCCGGAGTTTACGCGGTTGGCGCAGGCAACTGAGAATCCCGATTTCGTGCAGGCCGTGCAAACCGTTGCGGATTGGCTTACGGCTCGCGAGCTTGAAGAAGTTCAGAGCGACTACGTGCAGGAATACGACCTCTCCCGCAGGCACGCTCTGCACCTTTCTTACTGGACGGATGGCGATACTCGCCGTCGCGGCGAAACCCTTCTTCGATTTAAGAAAATGTATCGCGATTCGGGGATGCTCACCCGCCTTAACGGGGAACTTCCCGACTATTTACCTCTCGTCTTGGAGTTTGCGGCGCTGGTGGATCGTCGCCAGGGTCGCGCAGCGCTTCAAGCATACCGTCCCTCATTGGAGCTGCTTCGTTTAGCGCTTCGGGACGGAGACCTCCCACACTACGGGTTATTACAGAGTATCTGCAATACCCTCCCCGGTGTCTCTCCCGAGACTCAGGAACAGGTGCAGCAGATGGCGGGTTATGGTCCGCCCGTTGAGACCGTTGGTCTGAGCGGGTATGCCGATCCGCGGCTGACCCAAGTTAACCCTAATAACATTTAGACCCCTCAAATTAGGAGTACATCGTGTACGCACTCGCATCCGAGCACGCAGCACATGCGGTGCCTGTCGGCGAGCCGGGGATTGTAGACACCCTCCTGTGGGGCGTGCTTCCCTATGTCACTATTCTTGTTCTGATCGGCGGCACCATTTGGCGTTACCGTACCGATCAGTTTAGTTGGACCACTCGATCATCACAGATTTATGAATCCAAGATGCTGCGTCTGGGATCGCCTCTGTTCCACTATGGTCTAGCCGCCGTGTTTATGGGACACGTGGGCGGTCTAGTGGTGCCTAAGATGCTCACAGACCTCGTGGTGGACGACCATACTTATCACATTGTCGCTTTGGTGGGCGGTTCCGCGGCCGCTGCAGCAACTATTCTTGGTTTGTTCCTGCTTTTGTGGCGTCGTCGTCGTAACGCACAGGTTTTCTCTGCAACGACAATGAACGATAAGTTTATGTACTTTGTGCTGGTCGCCGTCATTCTGGCGGGTACCGCCGCAACTTTAATTTCCGCTTTTGACCCCTCTGGCGGTCTGCCCCCGGTTAATGGGCATGAGGTGGAGTTCAACTACCGCACCTCCATTGCGGTGTGGTTCCGTTCTATCTTCTACTTCCACCCGGAGGTAGCGTTGATGGTGAATGTGCCTGTCGCCTTCAAGATTCACATCATTGTGGCTATGGTGCTGTTCATTATCTGGCCTTTCACTCGTTTGGTGCATGCACTGACTGTGCCGCTGCACTACCTGTTCCGTCCCTACACCATCTACCGTTCTCGTGGCAATGAGCGCGTGGGCGCACGTCGTGGTTGGGACAACCCGCAAGAGGCGCTCCCACGTGAGCGCGTCAATCGCTAACAATATACACACAACACATAACACAAAGAGGAATCATGAGTGCTCCCACTGCTGAGAGTTACGACCTAAAAAAGGGGCAGCTTTTTAACCTGCTGCTGGTTACCTTCGCCTCGACCGTTGGGTTCTGGGCGTGGACGATTGTCGGTCCGCTTGCGAAGTATTATGCCAAGCCGGATCAGATGCATTTGAACCCGGGCACCACGAGTTTGCTGGTTGCTATGCCTATCTTTATTGGTGCGATTGGGCGTATTCCGATTGGTGGTCTAACCGATAAGTACGGTGGGCGCATCATGATGAGTCTGGTACTTGCCGTCAGCGCTCCGCTGGTGCTCCTGGTCGGTGTTGCTGGTTCGATGAAGTCGTTCCCTCTGATGCTGGTCTTCTCGTTCCTGCTGGGTATCGCCGGTACCGTGTTCGCGGTGGGTATTCCGTTCAGCTCCGCTTGGTACCCGCCCGCTCGTAAGGGCTTTGCAACCGGTGTTTTCGGTGCTGGTATGGTCGGTACCGCTCTGTCGGCGTTCTTTACTCCGCGCCTGATGAACCTCGTGGGTTACATGAATACCCACTACATCATTGCGGCTCTGTGCGCGGTAACCGCCGTCATCTCGTTCTTGTTCCTGCGTGATTCACCGGCTACCGCTAACCGCGAGGTTACCCCGCTGATGCCGAAGATCATTCGGGCGTTCAAGGTGAAGTCAACCTGGCAGCTGTGCTTCCTGTACTCGGTAGTATTCGGTGGCTTCGTGGCGTTCTCGAACTATCTGCCCACCTACCTGAACAATATCTACAGTTTCAACCCTGAAGATGCTGGTGCTCGTGCCGCAGGCTTCGCGGCGGCTGCCGTGGTCGCTCGTCCCTTCGGCGGTATTTTGGCAGATAAGTTTGGTCCGAAGATCATTACCTTCATTGCTCTGGGCGGCGTATCGGTTTTGGCTCTGGTTACCGCATTCCAGCCGGATGCTGAGCACGTCTACGGTCCTATCTTCTTGACGATGGCAGCTCTGCTGGGCTTGGGTTCCGGATCGGTCTTTGGTTGGGTTGGCCGCGCGGCTGACCCGAAGAACGTGGGTGCGGTCTCCGGCGTGATCGCTGCTGCTGGTGCTCTTGGCGGCTTCTTCCCGCCGCTGGTGATGGGTGCAACCTACGATGCTGCACATCGTAACTACTTCATCGGTCTAACTCTGTTGGCTGTAACTGCAGCTGTGGCTTTTGCCTCGGCATTCTTGGTCAAGCATGGCGGTAAGCCGGAACATCATAGGGCTGATGCCGCAGCGAAGTAGTAGCTGAGTTTTTCACTCAATTGCTTGTTTCCAGGGCTCTGGCCGTTCCCTACTCTGGGGGAGCGGCCAGAGCTTTTTACGTGAGTTTCGTACCCTAAAACCAAATTATGGGGTGGCGGTCATAATTTTGGAACAGATGGCTCTGAATGTAGATACCTCTAATTTATTGATTGCGATGCCGGTTTTGGCTGCCGCCGGTGATGGGTGCAGCCTATGACGCCGCCGTAAACAGCTACTTTAATGGGCAGATGCTCTTGCCTGTGACGGCTGCCGCCAGAGGGGGATGACGCTCCTGGTATGTGGCGGTAAGAAATCATTCGCCGTGCCGTAACAGGTGATCGCATGTATGCCGATAAACCCTTATAACATGCGTGTCACAGGGCATATGTAGCTAGAAGTTTGAGCCCACAATATGGGAAAATTAGTACTGTATATACACAACAGCACTGTTGTGAACCGCTAACGGTTTGCGCCGATTAGGAGATAGATATTATGTCTTTCATTGACCGTCATCTCGGCCCCCGTTCCGCAGACGCTGAGCAGATGCTCAAAGCCCTGGGATACGATTCCCTGGGAGCTCTGATGGACGACGCTGTCCCGCCTCAGATTCGCCTTCACGGCGAGCTTGATCTTCCCGATCCGTTGACAGAGCAGGATGCACTCGCCAAGATCGCCGAGTATGCCGCCGAGAACAAAGTTTATACACAGATGATTGGCGAAGGCTATTACGATGCCGTAACCCCCGCCGTTCTGCGCCGCAACATTCTTGAAAACCCCGGATTTTACACGTCGTACACCCCCTACCAGGCTGAAATTTCGCAGGGTCGTCTGGAAGCTCTGCTGAATTTCCAGAACGTGGTTATGGAACTCACCGGCCTGGATATTGCGAATGCTTCCCTACTCGATGAGGCAAGCGCGGTTGCGGAGGCGGTTGTGATGATGCACCGCGCCAACCGTAAGGTGAAGAACGGTTTCTTCGCGATTGATTCTCGATGCTTGCCGCAGGTTCTTGCTGTGGTACGCGGTCGTGCCGAACTTCTTGACATTCCGTTTGTAGTTACTGATTTCTCTGAGGGGCTGCCCGAGGGCGATCTGTACGGTGTGGTGCTTGCGTACCCCGCATCCGACGGAGAAATTCGTGACATTGAACCACTGGTGAAGGCGGCCAAGGAACGTAACGCCCTAGTGACCGTGGATGCCGATCTTCTGGCGCTCACCCTGCTGAAGTCTCCTGGGGAACTCGGTGCCGATATTGCAGTGGGCAATACCCAGCGTTTCGGTCTGCCGTTCTTCTTTGGTGGTCCGCATGCCGCCTACATGGCCGTGCATAAGGGCATGGAACGCACTATGCCGGGCCGTCTGGTCGGTGTGTCGCAGGATTCCGCCGGTAAGCCTTCGTACCGTTTGTCTCTGCAAACCCGCGAACAGCACATTCGTCGCGAGAAGGCTACCAGTAATATCTGTACCGCTCAGGCTTTGCTGGCGATTGTTGCCGGTGCTTACGCTGTGTATCACGGTCCCGAGGGGCTGCGTGCTATCGCCGAACGTCTGCATACTAACGCAGCTCGTGTAGCAACAGCCCTGGAAAGCGCCGGATTCGGTATTGCCTATGAGCATTTCTTTGACACCGTGGTGATTGATGCATCGGCTCGCGCAGATGAACTCGTTGCAAAGGCGCTTGAGGCTGGCATTAACATCCGCCGTATCAACGAGAACCGCGTGGGTATTTCGGTTGGTGAATCTCATGATGACCGGGTTCTTGAGCGTCTGGTAAAGGCATTTGGCGCAGAACTTCCCTCCGAGGCAGATGCCAAGTTCAGCATTCCCACAGATCTGCTCCGTACCGATGAGTACATGAAGCATCCCGTTTTCCATAAGTACCGTTCTGAGACCGAGATGATGCGCTACCTGCGCCACCTCTCTGATAAGGATTTGGCTCTGGATCGCACGATGATTCCTCTGGGTTCGTGCACTATGAAGCTCAACGCGGCTGCGGAAATGGAACCGATTTCCTGGCCCGAATTTGCGAATATTCACCCGTTGGTGCCCGCCGATCAGGCTCAGGGCTGGCATAAGCTCATCAAGGAACTTTCCGACTGGTTGGTCGCTATCACCGGATACGATGTCGTGTCTTTGCAGCCGAACTCCGGTGCGACCGGTGAGTACGGTGGTCTGCGTGCTATTCGTGCCTACCACGAGGCTAACGGCGATCACGAGCGTGATACCGTGCTTATTCCGCTTTCGGCGCACGGCACGAATGCCGCGTCCGCAGCGCTTGCTGGGCTCAAGGTTGCGGGTGTGGCGACCGCATCCGACGGCTCGATTGATGTTGATGATCTGAAGGCGAAGATCGAGAAGTACGGCGATAAGATCGCTGGCATCATGATTACTTATCCCTCGACGCACGGCGTGTTTGAGCCTCAGGTATCTGAGGTTTGCGAGCTTGTGCATGCCGCGGGTGGTCAGGTCTACGTGGACGGCGCAAACCTGAACGCGCAGATGGGCTTCGCACAGCCGGGTAAGTTCGGCGGCGATATTTCCCATCTGAACCTGCACAAGACCTTCTCCATTCCACACGGCGGTGGCGGTCCCGGTGTTGGACCTCTTGCTGCTCGTGAGCATCTGGCGAAGTACCTTCCCGGTGATGCCGCGACTGCGGATGCCGAAGGCAAGTTGCCTAGCGGCGCGGCACTTCCGATTGCGCAGGCGTTCTTTGGCTCTGCCGGTGTGCTTCCCATCAGCTGGATGTACATTGCTATGAGCGGTGCTGAGGGCTTGAAGAAGTCCTCGGAGTACGCAGTGTTGAACGCAAACTATGTGGCGAAAAAGCTCAACGATAAGTTCCCTGTGCTCTACACCGGCAACGCAAACCTGGTGGGTCACGAGTGCATCCTAGATATTCGTGAGCTTACCGACCGCTCCCATGTGACCGCCGAAGACGTGTGTAAGCGTCTGATGGACTTCGGTTTCCATGCGCCTACTCTGGCGTTCCCGGTTCCGGGCACTCTGATGATGGAGCCGACCGAATCGGAGTCGAAGGAAGAACTCGATCGCTTTATTGAGGCGATGGAAACTATCTACGGCGAAATTCTTGAGGTTGCCGAAGGCAAAGTCGCAGTGGAAGATTCCGTGCTGCGCAACGCTCCGCATACGGTGGATGTTGTTTCTGCCGACGAGTGGGATCGCCCGTACAGCCGTACCCAGGCTGCCTTCCCGGTTCCTTCGCTTCGCGCCAACAAGTACTTTACGCCTGTGGGCCGTATTGACGGTGCGGGTGGAGACCGTCACTTCGTCTGCGAATGCCCTCCGGTGGAGGCATTCGATCTTGAAGCTCACGCCGAGTAGCTTCGATGATTCGATGAACTTCTGTGTGTCCCGCGTTTTTCGCCTGTTTGTTAGAAGGCGGGGGAGCGGGGCGCCCGGGAGGCTTACCGTACACACATAAAATAGAATGAATGTTCTTAAAAACAAGAATAATCGTTCTGGTATAAACCGTTCTGGCACAAAGCAGTGTATCTGACTATGTACTAAGGAGAAACATGTCACCCAAGAAGACCGCACTCTACCCCGTTCACGAAAAGTTAGGCGCCGCATTCACCGACTTTGGCGGCTGGGATATGCCGCTCAAGTACGCCAATGATGTTGCCGAGCATCAGGCTGTGCGCACTCGCGCCGGTATTTTTGACCTCTCCCACATGGGTGAGTTCCGCATCACCGGGCCCGATGCCGCTGCATTCCTCGACTACGCTCTGGTCTCCAACATGTCCGTACTCAAGCCCGGTCGCGCCAAGTACTCGATTCTCGCCAACGACAAGGGCGGCGTGATTGACGACCTTATCACCTACCGCTTGGGCGACGAAGAATTCTTGGTTGTGCCCAATGCCGCCAATATTGATAACGATTTTGCGGCCATGAGCGAGCGTCTGGGTAATTTTGATGTGAAGTTCGTCAACGAATCTGACGACACCTCCCTAATTGCTGTGCAGGGACCGCGTGCCGAAGAAATTCTGCTTGCGGCTGGTGCCTCAGATGAGGATGCGGTACGTGAGCTCAAATACTACGCTTCCGTTCCGGTCACCATTGCCGGGGTAGATGTACTTCTGGCACGTACCGGCTACACCGGTGAGGACGGTTTCGAGCTCTTTGTACCGAACGCCAACGCTGTGAAACTGTGGGATGCGCTCGCTGCCGCTGGTGAGTCCTTCGGCTTGACCCCGGCAGGCTTGGCAGCACGCGATTCGCTGCGTTTGGAAGCTGGCATGCCGCTTTACGGTCATGAGCTGGGCCTGGATATTACCCCCTTCGAGTCCGGCTTAGGCCGCCTAGTTGAGATCGCTTTGGAGAAGAAGACCGTCGATTTTGTGGGTCGTACCGCCCTGACTGAGCTGGCGAAGTCTCCGTCAGAGCGTATCCTGGTTGGGCTGAAAGCTCAGGCAAAGCGCCCGGCGCGTGCGGGTTCAATCCTTGTCGATGCCGAGGGTAATCAAATCGGTGAGGTAACCTCCGGTATTCCTTCCCCGACCCTGGGTTACCCGATAGCAATGGCATTGGTGAAGCGCGAATTCTCTGAGGTCGGTTCCGAGGTGGACGTGGATATTCGCGGTAAGCGTGCAACTTTCGACGTGGTCTCGCTTCCGTTCTACAAGCGCGAGAAGTAAATACTGCTTCATCTCAGGTAACCCGAGCAAGAGGCATAGGGCGGGTGAATGTGCTGAGGTATATTTACCCGCCCTTCAGCATGTCTGTGTCGGTATATCGACTCGGAGTGTATCGCACAGGCAAGCCCGGGCGCGCACGCAAACATAATGTCGCCTTAGTTTATCCATGACTTGAAGTAAGCTAGGATGAACTCAGCAGGTTGCAAGATGCTCGGTGAGCATAAACTTCGGGAAAATCAGCAGACGATGAAGGCTGCATACCGTCTTCGGGCGGTTACACCGTGAGAATATAAACGGACGAACCGCCGCATATAAAACCTGGCGGGTAAGCGCATACTCATATAGATGAAGGAATAATGTGGCACTAGATACTGGCGTTCCAAGTAGTGTGCAAAAACAAGCCGAAGCGCTCGAATATGATATCAGCGTGTTCGAGCTCTTTAGCATCGGCATAGGTCCTTCCAGCTCCCACACAGTAGGGCCGATGCGCGCCTCCAACCGTTTTATCGCCGAACTTATTGACACCAACCTGCTCTCACGCATCACGAAAGTGCATATTGACCTGTATGGATCACTCGCCGCAACCGGGGCAGGGCACGGCACCATGAGCGCGGCGCTCAAAGGGCTGTGCGGGCATGTGCCCGAAACTATCTGCCTCACCGAGGCTGACTCCATGATTGAGCGCAATAGCGTGGACGGTACTCTACCGCTCGCCGGGTATCCTTCCAGTATGTACGGTGCGACAGCACCCAGCGGCGAGGAGGGCAAAGTTTACGGACCGGTTCTGAACTACCGAGAACTCGATATAACCCTGCGTCCCCTAACAGTGCTTCCGCGCCACACAAACGGTATTAAGATCGCCGCATTCGAGGGCGAGAAGATGCTTTTGGAGCGCACCTATTTTTCCATCGGTGGTGGATTTATTGTCGAAGGTGACGAGCCCGCAACCGGGGGAGCATCCCTGGAACACCCACCCTACCCGTTCGGTTCCGGCGCCGAGCTCCTAGATATGGCGAACGAGGCCGGGATGAGTATTGCCCAACTCAAAATGACGAACGAATGTTCGCTTCGCAGCGAGGCCGAGGTACGTCAAGGAATTCTGCACATCTACAAGGTTATGAAGGAATGCATCGGGTCTTCACTATCGCGTGTCGGTTACCTGCCTGGACCCCTCAAGGTACGCTGCCGCGCCGGGGCATGGCACCGCGACCTAATGACCGAAGACCCCAATAAATCACCCGAATACGCCATCGACTGGGTGAACCTAATCGCGCTCGCCGTGAACGAAGAGAATGCGTTTGGCGGCCGCGTGGTGACGGCGCCGACGAATGGTGCATCCGGCATTATTCCGGCGGTTTTGCACTATGCGATGAACTATACGCCCGGAATACGGCATTGCGGTCGGGGCAAGCGTGAGGATGCGGTGATCGACTTTTTCTTGGCCGCCGCCGCGATCGGGGTGCTGTATAAGAAGCGTGCCTCGATTTCCGGTGCCGAGGTGGGATGCCAGGGAGAGGTCGGCAGCGCCAGCTCGATGGCCGCCGCCGGTCTTGCTCAGGTTTTGGGCGGTACGAACGAGCAGATTGAAAACGCCGCAGAGATTGCGATGGAGCATAACCTGGGGCTGACCTGTGACCCTGTGGGCGGGCTGGTGCAGATTCCGTGCATTGAACGCAACGCGATGGCCGCGTCGAACGCGGTCACGGCGGCACGCATGGCACTGCGCGGTGACGGTGCGCATCGTGTTTCCCTAGACCAAGTGATCGAAACGATGCGCCAAACCGGCATGGATATGTCACACCGCTACAAGGAAACCTCAATGGGTGGCCTGGCGGTTAACGTGGTGGAATGTTAGCTCCAAAACGGTAGGGGAGCGCTCGCCCGGAATCCGCAGGGGCATTCAGGGCGAGCGTTTTCTTGATCTTTTATTGTGCAGTCGGCTAGAACACCGGTCGAGTGGTTACCGGTACGGCGAAAGACTGGCGATCTCCCACCCAACCGTTTGTTGGTACCATGCTCTCCAGGGCGGCTAAATCTTCTGCCTCTAGGTGGTAGCGCATAGCCGCAGCATTTTCCTGTGCCCTCTGCGCATTGCGTGTTCCGGGGATAGGAACAACATCGTCGCCCTGCGCAAGAAGCCATGCCAGAGCCAGCTGGGCCACGGTCATGGAGCGGGACTGCGCAAACGAGGCGAGGGCATCAACTTGACGCATATTAGCAGTGAGGCTGGAACCGTTAAACCGCGGGTCATTCGCCCGGAAGGGGCTTTCGGCAACACTGGTGGTATTGAGACTTCCGCCAAGCAACCCGCGGCCCAGAGGGCTATAGGGGACTAGGCCCACACCCAGCTGGCGTGCCGCTGGCACAATATTTACCTCAGGTTCACGCCACATGAGCGACCATTCAAATTGCACGGCGGCAATCGGATGGATAGCGTGGGCACGGCGCAACTGGTCAGCTGTCACCTCAGACACTCCAAGATGGCGTACTTTCCCCTGGGACACCAGCTCGCTCATCGCACCAATTGACTCTTCGATCGGCACCTGCGGGTCTACGCGGTGCAGGTAGTACAGGTCAATCGTTTCAGTTCCGAGGCGACGCAGCGACTCGTCACAGTAGCCTGCAATGCGGTCCGGGTGGGCATCCAGATGGACACCGTGCTCGCCCCGCACAATGCCGAATTTAGTTGCGATCTGCAGATTGTTGCGGGGCATGCCACTAGATGCTACGGCGCGACCTACCAACGCCTCGTTATGGCCCTGGCCATAGCTTATTGCGGTATCAAGCAGCGTAACCCCAGCATCAAGAGCAGCATGAATGGCCGCGATGGACTCGGTATCATCAGCAGACCCGTACCCCTGGGACAGACCCATGCAGCCAAAGCCTAAGGCTGAGGTCGTCAGAGCTCCGAGGTTCCGGGTGGCTGGACTATCTGTATGTTGATGTAATGTCATATGAAAAATTTTTCCACCCACACTCTTATATGTCTAAGACAATGTTTTTATAGAATCCATAACGTTTTATTATGGATAGATGGAACTACGCTACCTGGAATCCTTTGAGGCAGTCGTGCGGTGCGGCGGGTTCACCAAAGCTGCTGCTGACCTGCATCTGGCACAGCCTGCTATTTCCGCACACGTCAAAAGGCTGGAGAAGGAGCTAGGGGTCACGTTGTTGAACCGCTCCCGAACTGTGACCCTCAGCGCTGCCGGGGAACAATTTTTACCCTATGCTCGGCTGGCGTTGGCGAATCTTGACGAAGGCAAGCGGCTGATGCAGTCTTTCCACTCGGTTTCAGCGGGTCATGTGCGTGTAGCAGTCACGCCACTCACCGGTAATTTTGATGTTGCTGGTCTGCTGAGTCGATTTCGTGCACGTTACCCACAGGTGACAATTTCATTGTCTACCGGGCTTATTGCAGAACTGCTGGGTAAGTTAGAAGCGGGTCAGGTTGATGTGGTGATCGGGCCGGCAGGTGCTGCCGATAAACGTCAGGGATGGCAGCGAACCGAAATTACGAGTGAACGGTTGGTACTTATCACGCCGCTTGCTGGCAGGGGTCATGTAAGTACGCTGGCTGATGTGGCGCATGAGCCATTTGTCTGCTTACCCTCAGATAGCGGTCTGCGCCACCTGCTGAACGAGGCATTCGGCGTAATCGGAGTCGAACCGCGAGTGGATTTTGAGACGCACAGTCCGGCCAGTATCCGCGAGATGGTTGCGGCAAACCTGGGATGTGCCATAATCGCGCAGTCTATCGTTGAGAAACAGGGAGCAGCAGTGCGGGTGCATCATATTCCAGGTCTTCCCCCGCACCCACCGATAAGTGTTATGTCGGAAGAAGAGCCCGCTCCGCCTACCGCGCGGTTTCTTGAAGAATTGGAGGCAACAATTCGAGAACATACTCGTTAAAAAGACCTGATGGGGCGCGGTGATGAAATAATGAGAGTTTACATAGGAGGAAAGCGATGGCGATGAAACCTAATAACACCCACGACCCCAATATCATAAATTTCAATTACGATGCTGACGAAGAGTTCTATGTGAGTGACCCGGTGGACGTGCCTGCGCTCAAGAAGGCATCGGTAACGTTTAGTTTCGATACGAAGACTCTTGACTCTGCCGGGTGGCAGCGTATTCGTGCCGCGATTGACAACCTCCGCTCACCCGATACCGATATTTTTGCCCAGGCAACCCCTTATGTGTACCAGTTCTACCGTATGTATTTTGATATGGCGGATGAGTATGGCTGGGAACAATACTTGCCGGATATTCCCGAATCTCAGGTGTGGACTCTTGTGGATCCTATCTGGGATCGGTGCACGGTTGCCTGGGACAATAACAACGTGCTGATTGTGGTGGAAGCCGAGACTGAGTGGGATGTTGAGCACGGTATGATGATGGTGCTCCAGGACGGCACGAAACTGGTGAAAGTGGGTATGGTGGTTGAGTCTTACACCAACCCTGACGGCAGTATTTTCTTGCGCGAAGAATAGGTTTAGCAGGGGAGCGTAAGAGGGTGTTCATGCGCGATCTCAAAAGCCTAGGAGATATACTGCGGAAACTTCCGGAAGGGCTATAAAAAGCTCACTTGAATCCGGCGCTTGCATCTGCTGTACGGGTGTGGTAGACAAACGCGCGAGCATAGTGTATTGTTAATATTTACGCTTTCCCTGACCTTTGTGCCTTCATATAGCGGTGGGCACGGGCTGAAGGTGACGTTAAACCGTTCGACATCTACTAGCTTTGCACACCGTTTTCGGGGTCTTCATCATGATGTCTTACGGCTCTGTCGCCGGGAGGCAGATTGCTAACAGACATGTCTGTGGAAGGATCCCCATTTTGGTCGCTTCGAGCACCTTTAACCATGACGCCGCTAACGGTGCGGAAAATAATTCCGACCGTCGTATCTCATTCGCAAAAATTAGTGAACCGCTCAAGGTTCCCAACCTGCTGGCTATCCAGACCGACAGCTTCGACCGCCTCGTGGGTAACGAGCGCTGGGCAAAGCGTCTGGAAAACGCCCAAGCAACAGGTGACACCTCTGTACCTGAGAAATCCGGTCTTGCTGAGATCTTCGAGGAGATTTCCCCGATTCGTGATTTCCAGGAAACCATGCAGCTATCCTTCTCGGATCCGGAATTCTCCGATCCCAAGTACACCATGGAAGAGTGCAAGGACCGTGACGCAACCTATGCGGCACCCCTGTACGTTAAAGCTGAATTCATGAACCTGACCACCGGTGAGGTTAAGCAGCAGACCCTGTTCATGGGCGACTTCCCGCTCATGACCGAATCCGGTACCTTCGTGATTAACGGTACCGAGCGTGTGGTCGTTTCCCAGCTGGTGCGTTCACCCGGTGCATACTTCGAGAAGGCACCCGACCGCACCTCCGATAAGGACATCTACTCAGCACGCGTTATTCCTTCGCGCGGTGCATGGTTTGAGCTTGAAATAGACAAGCGCGATCAGGTGGGTGTGCGCCTGGACCGCAAGCGTAAGCAGTCTGTGACCGTGCTGTTGAAGGCTCTGGGATGGACCGAGGCAAAGATCCTTGCCGAGTTCGGGAACTATGATTCTATTCGTGCAACCCTAGAGAAGGACTCCGTCTCAACCCGCGACGAGGCTCTGCTCGATATTTACCGTAAGCTCCGCCCGGGCGAGCCCCCAACGGTAGAGGCCGCACAGGCGTTGCTCGACAACATGTACTTCACCCCGCGCCGCTATGATTTGGCGAAGGTTGGCCGTTACAAGGTGAACCGTAAGCTCGGTGTAGATGTTCCTCTTGATTCCCCTGAGGCATCGGTGCTCAGCCAGGACGACATCGCTCAGATGATTCACTACCTGTGCGCCCTGCACGCTCAGGAGAGCAGCATCCCCGGTAAGCGTGACGGCAAGGAAATTTCCGTTAAGATCGATATCGACGATATTGACCACTTCGGTAACCGCCGTATCCGCACTGTGGGCGAGCTGATTGAGAACCAGATTCGCACCGGTCTTTCTCGCATGGAGCGTGTGGTGCGTGAGCGCATGACCACTCAGGACGTTGATTCCATCACCCCGCAGTCCTTGGTGAACATCCGTCCCGTGGTGGCAGCGATTAAAGAGTTCTTCGGTACTTCGCAGCTTTCGCAGTTCATGGATCAGAACAACCCGCTGGCTGGGCTAACCCACAAGCGTCGTCTTTCGGCGCTGGGCCCCGGCGGTCTTTCCCGCGACCGCGCGGGCATGGAAGTGCGCGACGTGCACCCCTCGCACTACGGTCGTATGTGCCCCATCGAAACCCCTGAAGGCCCGAACATTGGTCTGATCGGTTCGTTGGCAACCTACGGGCGTATCAACTCTTACGGCTTTATCGAGACCCCCTACCGCGTGGTTGAAGATGGTAAGGTCACCGACAAGGTGCGTTACCTGACTGCCGACGACGAGAAGAGCGTTATTATTGCGCAGGCAAACGCCCCGCTGACTAACGAGCGTACCTTCGCTGAGGACGAGGTTCTCTGCCGTGCAGGCGATGGTTCTGGCGAGGCCGTGCTGGTTGCCCCTGGCGCTGTGCAGTACATGGACGTTTCCCCGCGTCAGATGGTGTCAGTGGCAACCGCTCTAATTCCCTACCTTGAGCACGACGACGCAAACCGTGCGCTAATGGGCGCTAACATGCAGCGCCAGGCTGTGCCGCTGTTGGAGTCTGAGGCTCCCGTCGTTGGTACCGGTATGGAGAAGTACGCTGCGCTTGACTCCGGCGATTCCGTGCTGGCGAAGAAAGCTGGCGTGGTATCAGAGGTCTCGGCCGATCTGGTATTGGTCCGCAACGATGACGGCACCACCAGCTCGTACCCGATCATGAAGTTCTCCCGCTCGAACCCGGGCAACTGCTACAACCAGCGTGTTGTGGTGAAGGCCGGTCAGCGTGTGGAAGAGCGTGACGTTATTGCGGACGGCCCTTCGACCGACGGCGGTGAGCTCGCTCTGGGTAAGAACCTGCTCGTGGCATACATGCCCTGGGAAGGTCTGAACTATGAGGATGCTATTATTCTCTCCCAGCGCATGGTTTCCGAGGACGTGCTGACCTCGATTCACATCGAAGAGCACGAAATCGACGCTCGTGACACTAAGCTGGGTCCCGAAGAAATTACCCGCGATATTCCCAACGTTTCTGAGGAAGTTCTCTCTGCACTGGATGACCGCGGTATTATCCACATTGGTGCCGAGGTTGAGGCTGGCGACATCCTGGTCGGTAAGGTAACCCCCAAGGGCGAGACCGAGCTGACCCCTGAAGAGCGCCTGCTGCGCGCAATCTTCGGCGAGAAGTCCCGCGAAGTTCGTGACACTTCTCTGAAGGTTCCCCACGGTGAATCCGGTACCGTGATCGGCGTTCGCATCTTCGACCGCGAAAGCGACGATGAAGACGATCTGCCCCCGGGTGTTAACAAGCTTGTGCGCGTGTACGTTGCGCAGAAGCGTAAAATTACCGACGGCGACAAGCTCGCAGGTCGCCACGGTAACAAGGGCGTTATTTCCAAGATCCTGCCGGTGGAAGACATGCCCTTCTTGGAAGACGGTACTCCCGTTGATGTCATTCTGAACCCGTTGGGCGTCCCTGGTCGTATGAACATCGGCCAGGTGTTAGAGGTTCACACCGGCTGGCTCGCTAAGCAGGGTTGGAAGATTGAGGGCGACCCGGCGTGGCTGAAGAATATGCCGAACTTCCCGAAGGAATCCGGACCTACCCGCCTGGCGACCCCCGTGTTCGACGGCGCTCATGAGGATGAGCTCTTCGACTTGATGGATCACGCGAACCCGAACCGTGACGGCGATCGTCTGATTACTCGCTCCGGTAAGGCACGTCTGATTGACGGTCGTTCGGGTGAGCCGTTCCCTGACCCGATTTCGGTGGGTTATCAGTACATCCTGAAGCTGCACCACCTGGTGGACGACAAGATTCACGCTCGTTCCACCGGTCCTTACTCGATGATTACCCAGCAGCCGTTGGGCGGTAAGGCACAATTCGGTGGTCAGCGCTTCGGCGAGATGGAAGTGTGGGCGCTGGAAGCATACGGCGCCGCCTACACCCTGCAGGAAATCTTGACCGTCAAGTCTGACGATGTGGCCGGTCGTGTAAAGGTTTACGAGGCGATCGTCAAGGGCGAGAATATCCCCGAGCCGGGCATCCCCGAATCCTTCAAGGTTCTTATTAAAGAAATGCAGTCACTGTGCCTGAACGTCGAGGTACTTTCTACCGACGGGAAGACCATTGAAATGAGCGACTCGGAGGAAGAAGGCTTCCGGGCAGCAGAAGATATGGGCGTGAGCCTAACCCACGAGGAGCCCAGCTCCGTGGACGAGCTCTAATCACAGCCCCTCCTTCGCGGGCAGGGCGTAGTCACGCACGATTTTCGCCCCGCCCATCAACCCCAAGTCTTCGAAACTACAGAAAGAGATTAGGACCGATATGTCCAACGAATCTTCGCTTGGTTTGATGCGAATTGGTCTTGCCACCGCCGACGATATCCGTCGTTGGTCTTACGGCGAGGTCAAGAAACCCGAGACCATCAACTACCGTACCCTGAAGCCGGAGAAGGAAGGCCTCTTCGACGAGCGCATCTTTGGTCCCACCAAGGATTGGGAGTGCTACTGCGGTAAATACAAGCGCGTGCGCTTCAAGGGTATTGTGTGTGAGCGCTGCGGCGTCGAAGTGACCCGCTCTAAAGTGCGCCGTGAGCGCATGGGCCACATTGAACTGGCTGCACCCGTCACCCACATCTGGTACTTCAAGGGCGTTCCTTCACGCCTGGGCTACCTGCTTGATTTGGCGCCGAAAGACCTAGAAAAGGTCATCTACTTCGCCGCCTACATGATCACGAGTGTGGACGAGGAAGCTCGTCACGAGGATCTGCCGAACCTGCAGGCGGCACACGACCGTGAAAAGCGTGAGCTGGAGTCTCAGCGTGACGCCGATATTGCCGCTATTTCCCGCGAAGTTGAGCAGGAATTGGCTCGTATTGAGGCCGAGGGCGGCAAGAAGACAGCCGAAAAGCGTAAGCTGCGCGATAATGCAGAGCGTCAGATGGCTTCTGTTCGCAAGCGCGCCGACCGTGAAATTGAGCACCTGGAGAAGGTCTGGGATCGCTTTAAGAACCTGAAGGTTGCTGATCTTGAAGGTGATGAGGCGCTCTACCGCTCCATGATCGATAAGTACGGTCTGTACTTTGAGGGTGCAATGGGTGCTGAGGCTATCAAGAAGCGCCTGGAAACCTTCGATCTAGAGGCCGAAGCTGAGGCTCTGAAAGAGGTCATTCAGACCGGTAAGGGTCAGAAGAAGACCCGCGCGCTCAAGCGTCTGAAGGTTGTAAACGCCTTCCTGACCACTAATAACTCCCCGCTGGGTATGGTGCTGGATGTTGTTCCGGTTATTCCGCCAGAGCTGCGCCCGATGGTTCAGCTCGATGGTGGTCGCTTTGCGACTTCCGACCTGAATGATCTGTACCGTCGTGTGATCAACCGTAACAACCGCCTCAAGCGCCTGCTGGAGCTTGGCGCCCCCGAGATCATTGTGAATAACGAAAAGCGTATGCTGCAGGAAGCTGTGGATTCGCTCTTCGATAACGGTCGTCGTGGTCGCCCCGTGACCGGTCCCGGTAACCGCCCGCTGAAGTCGCTCTCCGATATGCTCAAGGGTAAGCAGGGTCGTTTCCGTCAGAACCTGCTTGGTAAGCGTGTGGACTACTCCGGCCGTTCCGTGATCGTGGTTGGTCCGCAGCTGGAAATGCATCAGTGCGGTCTACCGAAGCAGATGGCGTTGGAGCTCTTCAAGCCCTTTGTTATGAAGCGCTTGGTGGAGCTTTCGCACGCGCAGAACATTAAGAGCGCTAAGCGTATGGTTGAGCGTTTCCGCCCGCAGGTGTGGGATGTTCTCGAAGAGATCATTACCGAGCATCCTGTGTTGCTGAACCGTGCACCTACCCTGCACCGTCTGGGTATTCAGGCGTTCGAGCCAAAGCTGGTTGAGGGTAAGGCTATTCAGCTGCATCCGCTCGTGTGTTCTGCGTTCAACGCTGACTTCGATGGCGACCAGATGGCGGTTCACCTGCCGCTCTCGCCCGAGGCCCAGGCTGAGGCACGCATCTTGATGCTCTCCTCGAACAACATCTTGAAGCCTTCGGACGGTCGTCCGGTAGCTGTTCCTTCGCAGGATATGATCATTGGCTTGTACCACTTGACCACCACACGCGAAGGTGAGAAGAACGAGGGCCACGCATTCTCATCGATCGCTGAAGCTCTGATGGCGATGGATCGTCACGATATTGAGCTGTACACCAAAATTAAGGTGCGTCTCTCTGGCGACGAGTTTGTAGCGCCCGAGGGTTGGGAAGCCCCTGAGGGTTACACGCCTGGCGATCCGATTCTGCTGGAGTGCACCGTCGGTCAGATTCTGTTCAACCAGACTTTGCCGAAGGATTACCCGTGGTTCTCTGGCATTGCAGATAAGAAGGGACTGGGCAAGCTCATTAACGACCTTGCTGAGAAGTACCCGATGGATATCGTGGCGCGTACCCTGGATAACCTCAAGAACGCTGGCTTCTACTGGGCATCGCGTTCGGGCGTGACCGTCGCCGTTTCTGATATCGCGACCCCGGCGACTAAGCCCGCGATTATGGAACGCTATGAGAAGCAGGCCTCCGCGATTGAGGATGAGTTTGACGTCGGTATGATTGGCGACGACGAGCGCCGTGAAGAGCTCATTAAGATTTGGACCGAGGCTACCGATACGGTCGCTGAGGCTATGCGTGAGAATCTGAGCGACAACGGTGGTCTGAATACCATCTACCGCATGGTGACCTCTGGCGCACGTGGTAACTGGATGCAGGTTCGTCAGATTGCGGGTATCCGCGGTCTGGTGTCTAACCCGAAGGGCGAGATTATGCCCCGCCCGATTAAGTCCTCCTACCGTGAAGGGCTGTCGGTGTTGGAGTACTTCATCGCAACTCACGGTGCTCGTAAGGGTCTTGCCGATACCGCGCTGCGTACCGCTAACTCGGGTTACCTGACCCGCCGTCTGGTGGACGTTTCGCAGGATGTGATCGTGCGTGAACACGACTGCGGTACTCGCCGTGGTCTGGTGCTTCCGCTGATCGATGCTGACGGCAACCTCCACCCGGATGTTGAGACTTCTATCCACGGTCGTACCTTGGCAATTGACGTCAAGGACTCTGACGGTAACGTCATCGCATCCGCTGGTGAGGATGTTTCGGATGTGCTGATCGAGAAGCTGTTCAAGGCTGGCGTGAAGGAACTGCGTGTTCGTTCTGTGCTGACTTGCGAGTCCAGCATCGGCGTATGCGCCCTGTGCTACGGACGCTCGATGGCATCGAACGTTCTGGTTGATATTGGCGAGGCTGTGGGTATTATCGCGGCTCAGTCCATTGGTGAGCCCGGTACTCAGCTGACTATGCGTACCTTCCACACCGGTGGTGTTGCATCGGCTGACGATATTACCCAGGGTCTGCCCCGTATTCAGGAGCTCTTCGAGGCTCGCACCCCTAAGGGCGTGGCACCGATTTCTGAGGTTTCCGGCCGTGTGACCATTGAGGACACCGAAAAGTCGTACAAGATCGTCGTCACTCCGGATGATGGTTCTGAACCGCAGTCTTACACGGTTCTTCGCCGTGCGGCTTCGAAGCTGCAGACTGGCGACCACGTTCAGGTGGGCGATCAGCTGGCTGCTGGTGCGGTTGATCCGAAGGAGGTTCTGCGTATTCGCGGTCCTCGTGAGGCGCAGAAGCACCTGGTGAGCGAGGTTCAGGGCGTGTACAAGTCTCAGGGTGTAGAGATCCACGATAAGCACGTTGAGGTTATTGTGCGTCAGATGCTCCGCCGTGTGACCGTCATTGAGTCTGGCGATACCGAGCTGCTGCCCGGTGAACTTGTGGACAACATTGTGTTCCAGAAGGCTAACCGCAAGGCGCTCGTCGAGGGCAAGAAGCCTGCCGCTGGCCGTCCCGAGATGATGGGTATCACTAAGGCATCGCTGGCCACCGAGTCCTGGCTGTCTGCCGCATCCTTCCAGGAGACCACTCGCGTTCTCACCCAGGCTGCGATGGAGGCTAAGACCGATCCGCTGCTTGGCCTGAAGGAGAACGTCATCATCGGTAAGCTGGTTCCCGCCGGTACCGGTTTGGCTCGCTACAACGATATTGAGGTTGAGCCCAGCCAGAAGGCGCGTGAGGAGCAGATGCAGGCGTTTGATGGCTTCGGCTACCAGAGCGCGTTCACCCAGCTAGGTGAAGACCCGTACCCCTACGCCAACAGTGGCTATATGGCCGTTCCTTTGGACGAGTACGGCCGCGGTCTTGAGTAAGGATCGCATGATGGGCTCGTAAACTCGATCGTGAATCGGGCCTAGTGTCCTAGATGATGGAGGCGGTTTCGGGAACTTCCCGAGACCGCCTCCTGACGTTAGCTAGGGGAGAGGACTACTCTATTTCAGTATCAAGTGATGAATACCATAGTGTATTTACCGTGATGGATGGTGTTCTCTCCGAGTTCAGCTAGATTAACAGGATTTTAACCTGTATAGTCTTTATCCGAAGTACCTAGCCTCGGCGTGGAATTCACCACCGTGATTCCTTGTGATAATTAATCGTGAGGTCTTGGGTCAACGAATCAATGGCAGTATGGATACCGTCCTTTGGTGTTGCCTGTGTGCTGACACCTAAATGCCATTTTTAAGTGTGCCCAAAAACTTTTTCATCAGAAATAAGTTTAAACTCGCTGAGAGCAAGAACCCGTGTGCCTAGATGGGCTGCGGGCTTCTGTAACCGAGAGCATTTCGTGGCAACACAAAATGCCAGTAAGTTCCCAAGGACTTGAAGACAGATAAGTCCACATAGTAACGGAGAAAACGTGCCTACTATTCAGCAGCTGGTCCGTAAGGGCCGGACTCCCAAGGTCGTTAAGACCAAGGCGCCCGCACTGAAGGGCAACCCTATGAAGCGTGGCGTGTGCACCCGTGTGTACACCACCACCCCGAAGAAGCCGAACTCGGCACTGCGTAAAGTCGCTCGTGTCAAGCTCAACGGTGGTATCGAGGTTACCGCATACATTCCCGGTGAGGGTCACAACCTGCAGGAGCACTCGATTGTGCTCGTTCGCGGTGGTCGTGTGAAGGACCTCCCCGGTGTTCGTTACAAGATCGTTCGTGGTGCTCTGGATACCCAGGGTGTTAAGGGTCGCGGCCAGGCTCGCTCCCGCTACGGCGCTAAGAAGGAGAAGAAGTAATGCCTCGTAAGGGTCCCGCTCCCAAGCGTCCCCTCGTAAACGATCCTGTTTACGGTTCTGCACTGGTTACCCAGCTCATTAACAAGGTCCTGTTGGACGGCAAGAAGTCCGTGGCAGAGCGCATCGTATACGGTGCTCTTGAGGGTGTTGAGAAGAAGACCGGTTCTGAT
Organism: Rothia dentocariosa ATCC 17931; assembly: GCF_000164695.2. Lineage (NCBI taxonomy): Bacteria > Bacillati > Actinomycetota > Actinomycetes > Micrococcales > Micrococcaceae > Rothia > Rothia dentocariosa. The sequence goes on along the minus strand of NC_014643.1, from coordinate 320,636 downwards.
CCGGTCGTCACCCTGAAGAAGGCTATGGATAACATCAAGCCCTCGCTTGAGGTTCGTTCCCGCCGTGTTGGTGGTGCAACCTACCAGGTGCCGGTCGAGGTCCGCCCTGGCCGTTCCACCGCTCTGGCTCTTCGCTGGTTGGTTGGCTTCTCGAAGCAGCGCCGCGAAAAGACTATGACTGAGCGTCTGATGAACGAGATCCTGGATGCATCCAACGGTCTCGGCGCCGCTGTCAAGCGCCGCGAAGACACTCACAAGATGGCCGAGTCCAACAAGGCCTTCGCACACTACCGTTGGTAATTCTCCGTTTACAGCCTGTCGAGGTTATGGAGCCTGGCAGGCTTTCGGAGTATCTCATTTAGGGAGAAAAACGTGGCACATGATGTGTACACTGACCTGAACAAGGTCCGCAACATCGGTATTATGGCGCACATTGACGCCGGTAAGACCACTACTACTGAGCGCATCCTGTTCTACACCGGTATTAACCACAAGATCGGTGAGACTCACGATGGCGCTTCAACTATGGACTGGATGGCTCAGGAGCAGGAGCGCGGTATTACCATTACCTCCGCAGCTATCACCTGCTTCTGGAAAGACAACCAGATCAATATTATTGACACCCCCGGTCACGTTGACTTCACCGTTGAGGTGGAGCGTTCGCTGCGCGTGCTTGATGGCGCGGTAGCGGTGTTTGACGGTAAGGAAGGTGTTGAGCCTCAGTCTGAGACCGTGTGGCGTCAGGCTGATAAGTACGATGTCCCCCGTATCTGCTTCGTCAACAAGATGGACAAGATGGGTGCGGACTTCTACTTCACCGTTCAGACTATTGTCGATCGCCTGGGCGCTAAGCCGCTCGTTATGCAGCTGCCTATCGGCGCTGAGAGCGATTTCGTCGGCGTGGTTGACCTACTCGAAATGAAGGCATACGTATGGCCCGGCGACTCTAAGGGCGACGTGACCATGGGGGCAGAGTACGAAACTCGAGAAATCCCCGCTGACCTGCAGGCTAAGGCTGAAGAGTACCGCGCAGAGCTGATCGAGGCTGTTGCCGAGTCCAGCGAGGAACTCATGGAGAAGTACCTCGAAGGTGAAGAACTCACGATTGATGAGCTCAAGGCTGGTATTCGCCAGCTGACCATCAACGGCGAGGCATTCCCCGTGCTCTGCGGTTCCGCATTCAAGAACCGTGGCGTTCAGCCTATGTTGGATGCTGTGATCGACTACCTGCCTTCCCCGCTGGATGTTCCCGACGTTGAGGGCTCTAGCCCCTCGAATGAGGAAGAGAAGCTTACCCGTAAGGCATCTTCGGATGAGCCTTTTGCGGCTCTGGCCTACAAGGTTGCAGCTCACCCGTTCTACGGTCAGCTCATCTACACCCGTGTGTACTCCGGTCACGCGGCTCAGGGTCAGCAGGTTCTTAACTCGACTAAGGGTAAGAAGGAGCGTCTCGGTAAGCTCTTCCAGATGCAGTCCAACAAGGAGAACCCGGTTGACGAAATCACCGCGGGTCACATTTATGCGGCGATCGGTCTGAAGGATACGACTACCGGTGATACTCTGTGCGATCCTGCAAACCCGATCGTGCTTGAGACGATGACCTTCCCCGCTCCCGTGATCTTCGTGGCTATTGAGCCTAAGACCAAGGGCGACCAGGAGAAGATGTCGACCGCAATTCAGAAGCTCTCCGCTGAGGACCCCACCTTCACCGTGTCGCTGAACGAAGAGACCGGTCAGACCGAAATCGGTGGTATGGGCGAGCTTCACTTGGACATCATCGTTGACCGTATGAAGCGTGAGTTCAAGGTTGAGGCTAACGTTGGTAAGCCTCAGGTTGCATATCGCGAGACCATCAAGAAGACCGTTGAGAAGGTCGACTACACCCACAAGAAGCAGACCGGTGGTTCCGGTCAGTTCGCGAAGGTGCAGGTTTCCTTCGAGCCGCTGCCTCTGGATGGCGAGGAACTGTACGAGTTTGAGGATAAGGTGACCGGTGGTCGCGTGCCTCGCGAGTACATTCCTTCTGTCGACGCTGGTATTCAGGACGCTATGAAGTTTGGTGTTCTGGCCGGTTATCCGATGGTCGGCGTGAAAGCAACCCTGATCGACGGTGCCTACCACGATGTCGACTCCTCTGAAATGGCGTTCAAGATCGCTGGTTCTATGGTCTTCAAGGAAGGTGCTAAGCGCGCTAACCCTGTTCTGCTGGAACCACTGATGGACGTTGAGGTGCGTACCCCCGAGGAGTACATGGGCGACGTTATCGGCGACCTAAACTCTCGTCGTGGTCACGTGCGTTCCATGGAGGATGCATCCGGCGTCAAGATCGTCAAGGCTCTCGTACCGTTGACCGAGATGTTCGGTTACATTGGCGACCTGCGTGGTAAGACCCAGGGTCGTGCAGTGTTCTCGATGGCATTCGACAGCTACGGCGAGGTTCCCAAGAACGTCGCTGACGAGATCATTCAGAAGAGCCGCGGCGAGTAATTTCCCGTCTCTTCTCTGAGGGTTGCGGGTTGAGAAGCCCGTGACCCCTCACTAAAATTTTTAAATAAAAATCCACCATTGAAGGCATGGACAGTTTCATCTCTGCCGCGTAATCCGCTATTCTAGACGCTAGACCGTTTTTTGCGGGTTGCGCCGGAGCGAAGATCCGGGTGCATGTTTTCAATACGTTCTAGGAGGAACACTCTTGGCTAAGGCTAAGTTCGAGCGCTCCAAGCCTCACGTTAACGTCGGTACCATTGGTCACGTTGACCACGGTAAGACCACCCTGACCGCTGCTATCTCCAAGGTTCTGGCTGACAAGTACCCGGACCTGAACGAACAGCGCGACTTCGGTATGATCGACAGCGCTCCTGAGGAGCGCCAGCGCGGTATTACCATTAACATCGCTCACATTGAGTACCAGACTGAGAAGCGTCACTACGCACACGTTGACGCTCCCGGTCACGCTGACTACGTCAAGAACATGATTACCGGTGCTGCACAGATGGACGGCGCAATCCTCGTGGTTGCTGCTACCGACGGTCCCATGGCGCAGACCCGTGAGCACGTGCTGCTCGCTCGCCAGGTTGGCGTGCCCACCCTGCTGGTGGCACTGAACAAGGCTGACATGGTTGATGACGAAGAGCTTCTCGACCTCGTCGAGATGGAGGTTCGTGACCTCCTCTCCTCGCAGGAGTTCGACGGTGATGACGCTCCCGTGATCCGCGTGTCCGCTCTGAAGGCTCTCGAAGGTGACCCCGAATGGGTTGCTAAGGTTGAGGAGCTCATGGAAGCAGTTGACACCTACATTCCGGATCCGGTTCGTGAGACCGACAAGCCCTTCCTTATGCCCATTGAGGACGTCTTCACCATTACCGGTCGCGGCACCGTTGTGACCGGTCGTGCAGAGCGCGGTACCCTGAAGATCAACTCTGAGGTTGAGATCGTTGGTATCCGCCCCATCCAGAAGACCACCGTGACCGGTATCGAGATGTTCCACAAGCAGCTCGACGAAGCATGGGCAGGCGAGAACTGTGGTCTGCTTCTGCGTGGTCTCAAGCGTGACGACGTTGAGCGTGGTCAGGTTGTTGTGGAGCCGGGTTCCATCACCCCTCACACCGAGTTCGAGGCAAACGTCTACATCCTCTCCAAGGATGAGGGCGGTCGTCACAACCCCTTCTACTCGAACTACCGTCCTCAGTTCTACTTCCGTACCACTGACGTGACCGGTGTTATCAAGCTCCCCGAAGGCACCGAAATGGTTATGCCCGGTGACAACACCGAGATGAGCGTTGAGCTGATCCAGCCTATCGCTATGGAAGAGGGCCTCGGCTTCGCTATCCGTGAGGGTGGCCGCACCGTTGGTTCGGGTCGCGTTACCAAGATCATCAAGTAATTGCCGTAGCAACGACAATTCGCTGATGATGCGTTGAACAGTTTGATCTTTCAACGCTAGCGATTTTAGAAGTCCCCCTGCATCATTGCAGGGGGACTTCTACGTTTCACAGCCTTTGGGGAGAGGTGCTTCTATGAGCGATAGTTTGTGTTTGGTATCTAGCCCCGGTGGCATTCCCCTAACCATAAGCACGGCTGGGGGAGGGCGTGCCGGGGTGGATTGGGCACCTTCTTTTAGCGTGTCCTGCTTGGGCAGGCTTTTCTAGAACACGCTAAAAGGCAACGGGGTAAATAGTCCGGGATTGCATTACTTCACCTTATCTTCTCCATAAAAAGAGCCTTGATAGTGAATGAAGCAAAGTTTCCAATGCTTTGTTCACCATCAAGGCTCTTTTGTAGGAGCTAGAACATCTGTAATATTCTAGGCTTGACTATTTCCGTTCGGGTTGTTGTGCTGTTGTGAGTATCCAGGATACTGTGCCTGACCATTGGGCTGGTTATAGCCTTGGTAAGGTTGCTGCCCTGCCCATGGTGCCTGTCCGTAAGGTGCGGATGCGCCATTCGGAGGAACGAATCCGGCAGGCGCGCCCTGATACGGGTTCTGCGGAAGAGCGGGAGCCCGTTTATCCGCTGAAGGCCCCTGATCGCGAGCCAGCAAACGCCACACAACACCAGCAATGAGAAGTACCGAGATAATCATGAGCGTGAGCGGGTTGAGCCCGTTGAGCAGAAGCGCAAGATCTACCGTAACGAGAGCCGCGCTGACAAATACCCAGATACGGTCAAGAACAACGCTGACGAGTGCAGTCAGGAGAATGCCCAAGAGCATGATGACCGCACCTTGCTGAAGGTAACCAGTGCCCCATGCCATGATGGTGAGGAGCCCCTGTAATCCTATAGCCGTGTAGAGCAACGCCGCAGAGATACCTTGCTGAGCGGGGTGTTTCTCGATGAGGTTTCGGAGTATCTTAGAAGCCACGACAGCAAGCAGAATGAGGATCGCAGCTTCCAAAAGGCTCTGGAAGAACCCTGTTACCGAGAAATCCAGAAGAATTCGTGTAGTAAATGCCACCGGCGCGGCAACGATGGCTGTTGGCAGCATGCGCTTAGTGCTGACGGAAGCAAAGCTCAAAGCTGTAAGACCCCACAGCAGGGCGCTCTGTACCGTATCTTCGGAAGCAATCGAAGCAAGAGTCCAGAAGGCGATAGCTATGATCGCCGGAACCATCAAAAAGGTGTTGTGCGGACCGTAGAATCGGGTGCTGTCATTGCGCTGAGAAACCAAATAGTTTTTCGAGGATCGGGCAGGCCCGTGGAGCGGAAGCTGAATAACTTTCGCTGAGTTCTCCAACTGCACGTTAAGAGGCTGAAGCGAATCATACTTGCCGGGGATCTCGCGCTTCAGCAGAGTTGTTAGACCGTAGAGGACTGCACTGCATAGGGCAGCGGCAAGACCCTGGTAGATAACATATTCAGAGAACCGTGCATGATTGAGGTTCAGCATATGGTTGGTAACGGTATAACCTGTCAAAAGCAACGCGATAGAGGCGCATACTCGGAGCATAGCCAGGTTTGCTGCCTCCCCGAGCCCCCACAGCACTAGAACAGCAAGGGGACAGAAGATGGCGGTGAATAGAGCATTGTCTGAGTACGCGAAGGGAGCGATGAAACCGGGTAGGCACGCTGTATAGAAGATAATGTAGAACACGATCCGTTCGCGTGGCTGGCGGCGAGTCATGTACAAAATTCCACTCAGTAAACCTTGAATAAGGAGCAGCCCAGAGGCAGTGAGGAACACTTGATCAGAGGCAATGCTATTGGAAGCCCACAGCACAATGACTGACCACAGCATCGGGAACCTAGACGTCATAAACATAATATGACGTTCCGAGGTTTCTTGAGGAACAATGTAAGACATTCCAAACATATAGATGCTGGTCAGAACCAGAACCCCGACTGCCCACCAATCCCCAGCGGGGAAGAGGTAGTTCATCGATGTTGCTGCAATGCCTAAACCGCATAACGTGAGATAGATGCAGATGAGAGGCACAATCTTTTGATCTTTATACGCACTCGATGCTCGGAGCGTCAAGAAGCCAAGAGCCAGAACCGCGAGAAGAGCGACAACATAGAGCGAGGTATCAAGGGTTGGGTCAACAATCTCGCGGGGAGTCCACGTGAAGATCGAACGCAGCAGAAAGAATACAACTGCCATGACAAGGTACACCAGAATTTCCCAGAAGGCCGTCAGAGAACGTTTCTGGGGCAGCATCTCGTAACGGAGCGCGGCGAACAACCCAAGAGCGGTAATGGTGAGAGCACCTGCTAGGAGGATACCTCGTACGCCCCATCCGAGCTGAAGCGTAAAGAGCAGGTGCATGGTACCTAGGAAGAGGAATATCTTCGTTGTACTCGATACAAGGAGCTGAGGCAGCTGAAGCTTGCGGGCGGTAAGCATGAGAATGCCCGCTGTTACGAAGTACAGGTAGAAAGCGGATTCGTGCTGGCCTAGCAAAATCAGGCTTAACCCACTGCTTATTCCAGTGATCAGGTATACGTACTCCTGAGCAAGAAGATATTTGCGGTAGGCAACAATAATACCCACGCAGAGCACAGCAAATACCCATGCACGCGGAAAGGTAACACCGTCTAGATGTACAAGCAGCATAAATTCTAGCCCAGTTGGGAAAGAATCTATATTGGTCAGAAGTGCATGTGGCATTTCGATAAAAGTGACGAATGCAGCAAAAATAATGCTTATATAGGTATCAATCCGAACATCCCAGCGCATGATGGGATGCTTAGGTAGATTCGCCTTCATTTCACGCTGCATAAGGGGGTACCCTACCAAGACTGCGAGAAGGTGCAGCGCATATAGGCCCATGAGGACTATTGTGACGGTAATAGGCCTCTCTAAGCCCCAGCCGAAACTGATCAGGGCGATGAATGGGTAGAGGCGAGCCTGAATGTAGTAGTCAAGCTTGCGTTCCAGAGCGGTAAAGACGAAAGCATGAGCCGACATAACGGAGAAGACTATGCCCATATCAGAGCTACTCATCTGCGGTATAAAGAAGAGCACTACGATCGCTGTGACGGGAACGAAAATACGAGAGGATTCTAAAAGACCCTCACGCAAACCAGTAGGTACAAGGCGCGAATTCAGGCGTATGAGCAGGCCCAGGATAATGGCGAGCACTGTGAGCGCGACGAAGTACCACACAAAGGGGAGAGCAGCCACGTTCGTGGCGGCAAGCGCATCCGAGACGAAGAATGAAATAAGAACATAAGCCATCACCCTGTTGCGCATAAAAGAGCAGGCCAGAATAATCGCAGCTGTGCCAACGAGTGAGACCAGCAGCCAGATGAGGCTTCCGTCATTCCAAAGCCCCAGAACATAGGTTGCAATACCGGTAAGGGGTAAAAGTGCTAAACCGGTGGCGGTGAATGAGTAGGATGCAATGCGCAAACGTGCCACAGTTTTGTAGGTAATAAGACCTGCGCTGTAGAAAAGTAAACTACCTAATCCTAGACCAGCTACACGAAGAATAACGCTGGTCCTATCCTGCGAGGTGATCGAAGTGATGAACAGCGCCGCAGAACCGATGAGGAGCAATGAGCCCAAGTAAAGCAGAACATTAAGGAAAAGGTCTTCGGCACGGCGGCGTGTCAAAGAACGGGTGGTCTGCTGGGGAGCCTGCATCGTTGCCTGTGACGGATCAGAATACCACGTTGTTTGTGGGTTTTGGCCCTGCCAAGGCATCTGTGCCTGAGGGCATGAATACCCGGCTGGTGTCTGAGGAGACTGCCCTGAACCCTGCGGCTGAGCACCAGAGGGGAATTCGTGGTTGGGGGTAGACATGATATTTACTCCTTTGATGATTTACCTATTTTCACCATAGACGAATGCGGAGCATAGATTCTTTGATTTGATGCTTTATTCGGCATAGAGGTTTCTGGAAAAAGAATGAGAGAATCCTGAATGCGAAATAACCGCATTTTTAAGGAGTAATTCTGGTTTTCGAGATTTCCTCTTGATAAATTCTCTGGACACTCAAACGATATGAAAAAATAAAATAATGAACCTCAGCATGAGAGTCAGGCAGGACTGCGAAGCAAAGGCGTGTATCCTTGCCAGTAATTGTGTTTTTAACAACAACCTTTGAATCTGCTTGCGTGAGATGGTGAGTTTTGAGAGAATGGACGACGTTGTAAAAGCGTTTATCTGTTCTAGATAAGCCCACATATGACCCGGTCCGAGGAATGAAGGGACGAGTCTGTCTTACGGCAGGCGACACGCCCGAGTTCGGGGGTCGGTGCCCATGCGGGGTGAGGAACCCGGTTTTACCGGATTCAGTCCGTGGTGGGCGGCGCACGTGATGAATATATCACGTTCCTTAAGCGCCATGATAAGGGGCACAAGCTCCGATACAGGGAATACATCAAGAAAGAGAGTCCGACAGATGGCGGGACAGAAAATCCGCATCCGTCTGAAGTCCTATGATCACGAGGTCATTGATTCTTCGGCACGGAAAATCGTCGAAACGGTAAAGGGTGCAGGCGCAACTGTAGTTGGCCCCGTGCCGTTGCCGACCGAGAAGAACGTATACTGCGTTATTCGTTCTCCCCATAAGTACAAGGACAGCCGCGAGCACTTCGAGATGCGTACGCACAAGCGTCTGATCGACGTTGTTGATCCGACCCCTAAGGCTGTTGATGCCCTCATGCGTCTTGACCTGCCGGCAGACGTGAACATCGAGATCAAGCTGTAGAGGATCGCATCTCATGACTAACAAATTCGAGCGCCAGGTGAAGGGTCTGCTGGGTACTAAACTTGGCATGACTCAGGTCTGGGACGAGGACGGCAAAGTTGTGCCGGTGACCGTCGTCAAGGCCGATTCTAACGTTATTACTCAGATCCGTAACCAGGAAACTGACGGCTACCACGCTGTGCAGATTGGTTTCGGTTCCATCGATTCTCGCAAGGTTACCAAGCCTCTGGCTGGTCACTTCGAGAAGGCCGGTGTTACTCCCCGTCGTCACCTCGTCGAACTGCGCACCGCAGACGCTGCTGAGTATTCCCTCGGTCAGGAATTGACCGTTGAGATGTTCGAGCCCGGTCAGAAGGTAGACGTCGTTGGCAAGACCAAGGGTAAGGGTTTCGCAGGTGTTATGAAGCGTCACGGCTTCAAGGGTGTTGGCGCATCGCACGGTCAGCACAAGAACCACCGTAAGCCCGGTTCCATTGGTGGTGCATCCTATCCCGCACGCGTGTTCAAGGGTATGCGCATGGCTGGCCGTATGGGCGCAGCTCGTCACACCACTTTGAACCTGACTATCCAGGGTGTGGACGCAGAGAACAATGTCCTGCTGATCAAGGGTGCAATCCCCGGTCCTAAGGGCGGCGTTGTTCTGGTTCGTACCGCTGTGAAGGGAGCCTAGTACATCATGGCTGTCAAAACCCTTAAGGTAGATCTGCCCGCAGAGATTTTCGACGCGCAGGCATCCGTACCCCTGCTGCACCAGGTTGTCGTTGCACAGCTTGCTGCCGCACGTCAGGGTACCCACAAGACCAAGAACCGTGGTGAAGTTTCCGGTGCAGGCCGTAAGCCCTTCAAGCAGAAGGGTACCGGTAATGCGCGTCAGGGCTCCATCCGCGCACCGCATATGACCGGTGGTGGCGTGGTGCACGGTCCGACCCCGCGTAACTACGCACAGCGCACCCCCAAGAAGATGATCGCCGCAGCACTGCGTGGCGCTCTCTCTGACCGCGCTCGTCACGACCGCATCCACGTGGTGGAGAACTTCATCTCTGGTGAGACTCCCTCGACTAAGGCTGCTAAGGCTGCATTCGCAGAGCTTACCGATCGCAAGAATGTTCTGTTCGTTATCGATCGTGCAGAGGATGTGCTGGCACTGTCCGCACGTAACCTGCAGAAAGTTCACGTGCTCTACGCAGATCAGCTCAACACCTACGATGTGCTGGTTTCGGATGATGTAGTCTTCACCAAGGCGGCATACGACGCGTTCGTAGCTGCTAATCAGAAGAAGGAGGGCGCTAAGTAATGAGCGTTTCCACCAAGTCTGTGTACGACGTAATTATCGCTCCTGTTGTTTCTGAAAAGAGCTATGGACAGATCGACGAAGACAAATACACTTTCGAGGTCGCTCCGGACTCAAACAAGCTTGAAATCAAGCAGGCTATCGAAACAATCTGGGACGTCAAGGTTGCTTCCATCAATACTATGAACCGTAAGGGCAAGCGGAAGCGCACCCGTTTCGGATGGGGCTCTCGTAAGGACACCAAGCGTGCTATCGTGACCCTCAAGGAAGGCCGTATCGACATCTTCGGCGGTCCGCAGGCATAAGGCTTGCGGAGACCACTTTAACGAAGGAAAGAAATATCTCACATGGGTATTCGTAAGTATAAGCCGACGACCCCGGGTCGCCGCGGTTCGAGCGTTGCTGATTTCGTTGAAATCACCCGCTCCACCCCGGAAAAGTCCCTGCTTCGTCCGCTTCACAAGACCGGCGGCCGTAACAACACCGGTCGTATCACCACTCGTCATAAGGGTGGCGGACACAAGCGTCAGTACCGTCTGATCGACTTCCGCCGTCACGATAAAGACGGTGTGAATGCACGCGTTGCGCACATCGAGTACGATCCAAACCGTACCGCACGCATCGCACTTCTGCACTACTTCGATGGTTCTAAGCGCTACATTATCGCTCCGAACAGGCTCTCTCAGGGCGACATCGTCGAGTCTGGCCCTTCAGCCGACATCAAGCCCGGCAACAACCTGCCCCTGCGCAACATCCCCGTGGGTACTGTGCTCCACTGTGTTGAGCTCCGTCCCGGTGGTGGCGCAAAGCTGGCACGTTCCGCTGGTGCTTCGGTTCAGCTGGTTGCTAAGGAAGGCAAGTACGGTCAGCTCCGTCTGCCCTCCGGCGAAATCCGTAACGTGGATGTTCGCTGCCGTGCAACCGTGGGCGAGGTTGGCAACGCAGAGCAGTCCAACATCAACTGGGGTAAGGCAGGCCGCAACCGCTGGAAGGGCATCCGTCCGACCGTTCGTGGTGTGGTTATGAACCCGGTTGACCACCCGCATGGTGGTGGTGAGGGTAAGACCTCCGGCGGTCGTCACCCGGTTAACCCCAATGGTAAGCCCGAGGGCCGCACTCGTCGTCCCAATAAGGAAAGCGACAAGCTCATCGTTCGTCGCCGTCGTACTGGCAAGAAGCGCTAAGGAGCCTGACACATGCCTCGTAGTTTGAAGAAGGGCCCTTTCGTTGATCAGCACCTCTACCTGAAGGTAGCGGCTCAGAACGAGAAGGGCACCAAGAATGTTATTAAGACTTGGTCCCGTCGCTCGATGATTATTCCCGATATGCTCGGGCACACCATCGCAGTGTACGACGGACGCAAGCACGTACCGGTATTCATTACCGAGTCGATGGTTGGGCACAAGCTCGGCGAGTTTGCACCCACCCGCACTTTCCGCAGCCATGTGAAGGACGACCGTAAGGGTAAGCGTCGCTAATCGGATAATCCGATCAGTTATGTTTCCTTTTCGGCATAAGACGAAAGAGAGATAGGCAATGGAAGCCAAGGCATCAGCGCGTTTTGTTCGCGTTACGCCTATGAAGGCCCGCCGTGTCGTCAACCTGATCCGTGGTAAGCAAGCGGAAGAGGCTCTGGCGATTCTGAAGTTCGCACCCCAGGGTGCTTCAGAACCGGTATATAAAATCGTTGCTTCGGCAATAGCAAACGCTCGTCAGAAGGCGACCCAGGAAGGTCTGCCGTTCCGCGAGGAAGAGCTGTTCGTCAGCGAAGCATTCGTGAATGAAGGTCCGACCATGAAGCGCATTCAGCCCCGCGCGCAGGGTCGTGCATACCGTATCAACAAGCGCACCAGCCACATCACCGTGGTAGTTGCTACCCCGGAGAAGGAGGAGGACCGCTAAATGGGTCAGAAAATTCACCCGAACGGTTTCCGACTGGGCATTACCACCGAGCACGTCTCCAAGTGGTTCGCTGATTCCAACAAGCCCGGCGAGCGTTACGCAGACTTCGTTCGCGAAGATGTGAAGATCCGCGAGCTTTTGGCAAAGAACCTGGATCGTGCGGGCGTTGCAAAGGTTGAGATTGAGCGTACCCGTGACCGTGTGCGTGTGGATATCCACACTGCGCGTCCCGGTATCGTCATCGGCCGCCGTGGCGCTGAAGCAGACCGCATCCGTGGCGAGCTTGAGAAACTGACCGGCAAGCAGATTCAGCTGAACATTCTTGAGGTTTCTAACCCCGATCTGTCAGCTCAGCTGGTTGCTCAGAGCATTGCAGAACAGCTTGCAGCGCGTGTTGCATTCCGCCGTGCTATGAAGAAGGCAATCCAGTCCGCACAGCGTGCAGGTGCAAAGGGTATTCGTATCCAGTGCTCCGGTCGCTTAGGCGGCGCTGAAATGTCCCGTTCCGAGTTCTACCGTGAAGGTCGTGTGCCCCTGCACACCCTGCGTGCGAACATCGATTACGGTTTCTTCGAAGCCAAGACTACCTTCGGTCGTATTGGTGTGAAGGTCTGGATCTACAAGGGCGACTTGACCGACAAGGAACTGGCAGCTCAGCAGGCAGCTAACAACCGTCGCGGCAACCGCCGTGATGGTGATCGCCGCCGCTCCGGTGGCCGTGGTCCCCGTCGTGAACGCCGCAACGAGAATGCTTCGGCAAACACCGAAGCCAAGACTGCAGAGAACGGTGAGGCATAAATGCTTATTCCCCGTCGAGTAAAGTTCCGTAAGCAGCACCACCCCAAGCGTCATGGTCTCGCAAAGGGCGGCACCGAGGTTAGCTTCGGTGAATGGGGCATTCAGGCTCTTTCGCCCGCATATGTGACCAACCGTCAGATTGAGGCTGCACGTATTGCAATGACCCGTCACATCAAGCGTGGCGGTAAGGTCTGGATTAACATTTACCCGGACCGTCCGTTGACCAAGAAGCCTGCCGAAACTCGTATGGGTTCCGGTAAGGGTTCACCCGAGTGGTGGGTCGCTAATGTTAAGCCCGGTCGAGTCATGTTTGAGATCGCCGGTGTATCCGAAGAGGTGGCTCGCGAGGCGCTGCGCCTGGCAATCCACAAACTCCCGATGAAGGCACGTGTTGTGCGTCGCGAAGGTGGTGAATAAGCGAGATGGCAGTTGGATCCAAGGATCTGAGCATCGATAAGCTCGCAGAGCTCTCCAACGAAGAGCTGGCTGCAAAGCTGAGCGAATCGAAGAAGGAACTCTTCAACATCCGTTTCCAGGAAGTCACCGGTCAGGCTAACGCTGGTCGTCGCCGCACCATCAAGCGTGATATCGCACGTATCTACACCGTGCTGCGTGAGCGCGAGCTCGGTATTCGTCCCGCAACCGAAGGTGAGTCCAAGTGAGTGAAGTAAAGAACGAAGAGCGCGGCTACCGTAAGTCCCGCCGCGGCTACGTTGTCTCCGACAAGATGGACAAGACCGTTGTCGTCGAGGTCGAGGATCGCGTGAAGCACGCTCTATACGGCAAGGTTATGCGCCGTAGCTCCAAGATCAAGGCACACGACGAGCAGAATGTCTGCGGCGTTGGTGACTATGTTCTGTTGGCAGAGACCCGTCCGCTGTCCGCTACCAAGCGTTGGCGTGTCGTGGAGATCCTAGAGAAAGCTAAGTAAGCGCCTAGGACTCTGTTTGAGCACTATACGAGGTAGGGCCTCTTCCCCCATAATTCCGTGGGGGAGAGGCCCTACCTCTATGTTCTATACGTCTCTTATATGAAAGATGTGCAGATGATGAAACGAAATATATTCCAGTACTTTATGAAAACTTTACTTTTTGAATATGGTTGAAAATCCGCTCTAGTATTGCTTACTATCGAAGGTACGCTTACTAAGTAAAACCTATATTTGACGTGGTTTCGCTGATTAGTGAGCTTCTAGGGCGTTATGCCCCCGACACACTGCATACTGAGGAACACAGACATGACTCCTTCATCTAATCACGGCATATCTCGACCCACGCAGAGAGCGTTAGCATCTGCTGGAGTCGTATCGCTTGTGATGGCATCGTTAAGCGCGATGCCTGCATCGTTCGCTAACGAGCAACAGCCCGCTCCCCACGACAACAGTTCTGGTTGTCGTAATATTGCGATCACCGCTGATCGATACCAGGGGCTTCCGGGCGAATATCAGCTGGCATATTCCAACTACACCCGGAACCTTTATACAACATTCTCAAATGGACGTCCGCCCGTTTACACCGGCGGCATTGGAGTGTGGACAACCTACGGTGAAATCCCAACCCTCGATGAAGTGATGCTGCCGGGAACCGTAGATTTTGTACCCAGCGGGCAGACCGAAGCGACAAGTAAGCAACTTGCTTCTCCTGACGGTATTGCTATTGATGATGCACACGGTACCATCTGGGTAACCCAGACTCGTACCAACTCGGTAACCGTGTACGATCTGTACACTAAGAAGGAACTGTGGACCAGCTACGATGCACAGAATCCGGAAAACGGGTCTGTATCGCGTCCTCGTGAGGTTAAGGTTGATGCGAAGTCAGGGAAAGCATTCGTTTCTGGTTCTGGCGGCGTTACTGTGTTCGACTTGAAGAGCCACCAGGTTATTCAGAAGATTAACTTTACTAGTTCCGATGGCTCTGCTGATACGGGTATGAATATGGAGCTGGATTCCGAAGGTGGTCGCCTCTACGTACCTTCGCTGAACTCGGGAACGCTGAAAGCTATCAATACCGAAACCCTCGCTGTTGAGCAGACCATTGAGCTGCATAAAGATGTGGCGGACGCGCAGCTGCGTCCCTCCGATGTAACGATTGATAAGTCTCTGGGTGAAATCTATGTTTCGTCCCAGGGCGATATGGACCGCGAGACGAAAGTTTCTAAGGGAAACTCTGGTATCACGGTTTACGACTTAAAGACGGGCGAGTACAAGAAGAGCATTAATTTCGGGAAACAGACGCTGGCGATTACTGCCGACGAAGAGCATGACGTGGTTTATGCTACCGATTTTGCCACCGGAAAGATCGGCGTTATTGACGGTCGTACCGGCTCCATCACGCATGAGGTGAGCACGGGTGCAGAAGGCGGAGCTAACGACGTTCTTGTAACCCCCGAAGGCGAAGTCTACGCGGTTGTCAGAGACAAGTTTGCTGATAACGTGACGACGGGGTACACGCTGGATCCCACCACCGGTAAATTTAAAGAGGCGGCAAGTGCTGAACCCAAGGGTGAGAACGGCGCAGATACTCCAATCACGGTAAATTCCCTTGTCAAGATTACTCCGACGTTTACTGCTGTTCCAAATATTCCTCAGTGCGATCCCGTGCAGACTCAGCAGGTTGTCGCCACGACTTCAACAGCAGGTGCTGTATATCCTAGGGGCACCAGCACAGTTCCCGTGCAAACCAAGACTGATACCCCCGTTTTCTCGGATGTTCCTGAAGGTTCTCCCTTTTACGCCGATATTCAGTGGTTGGCGCATCAGCGGCTTTCTTTTGGGTGGGCTGATGGCACCTATCGTCCCCAGCAGACGGTAGATCGTGGGGCTATGGCGGCGTATTTTTACCGTCTAGCGGGTTCTCCCGAGGTAGCGCTTCCTGAGATTTCACCTTTTAAAGATGTCGATTCGTCACATCCTTTCTACAAAGAGATTGTGTGGATGTCCCAGCAGGGCATTACAACTGGGTATGAGGATGGAACTTATCGTCCCGGCATATCGGTAGATCGTGGAGCAATGGCGGCTTTCTTCTTCCGTTATGCGAAGGTGACAAACTATGAGGTACCGCAGACTCCTCAGTTCAAGGACGTCGATCGCAATAATCCGTTCTACCGCGAGATTTCCTGGTTTAAGGACCAGCACATCACGACTGGCTGGGGTGACGGCACTTTCCGTCCGAACGAGCCTATTCAGCGTGCTGCGATGGCGGCTTTCATCCACCGATTCGCCGTCAAATAAATAAGAGGCGACATAAGCGAGTACGCAGTTACCGAGGCGGTGCTTACCCCATGTTCGTGGGGTAAGCACCGCCTTGTTACTGTTATTTGGAGTATTCGAGGTAAATCCATTGCTCAGGTGAACGTGGGCATGAGAGAGCCACGATCTTGAGTGAGTACCGCTGCTATTTGCCTAAATAGTAGAGAATAACGCCGCGACCTTCGACGGTGACGGCGTTATTTGACAGTTAAAAGCGGTTCGGCTCCTGCAGACGGACTAGCAAGGAATATGGGACCCAAGAAATCTGTCTGATAAGAGCCGAACCTGTAAAATGACGCAAGCGTCTTAACCATTATGGTGCAAAATGTTAGATTTTGCATCATGTTCACGAATAAAAGAGAAAAAATCTTGTTAATTCATGAAGTTATCTATCTTTATATCCGTAATGTGTCTAATATGCAGGTACACGAGTCTTAAGGGTCATAAGCCAATTTCATCCAGGAAGTACAGAGCTTCGGGCGTTTTATAGAGTATGTTGCGTTATGGTGCTGGTAGGAACTTATTTAAGGGCAATGTTCGCTTCGATATGGGACATGCTAAGTGGCAGAGCATATGATGGGTAGAAATTTCCGAGCCCCTCATGTGGAAGACAGTGACATGGTTCAAATTTTGAGCCTCACAATTTGTAAAGCTCATGAGAATCTTGAGCAGCATCAAGTTGGGGCCAATCCTAAAACTCATAAGCTTTTTTGTTAGCGGAAGTTTCAAACATGCTCGCACGCGTGGGAATGCCGTTGCGACAACCGCCCGCGTTAACCCGAATACCTTGGTATCGAGACGCTTGCAAAATGACCGGTTGCACTGGATGAGCATCTTCAAACGGCAGGGCAGTACTACCTGCAAAGCCCATATGGTTCGGTACTCGATAACCGCGACAGTAATGTTTGGGTGGGCGGCGCAAACACTGTCGGTGATGGTATACGCGCACGATAATTTTTCACCAGTATAGAACCCCGTCCGAGTTGCAGAACCTGAAGGGTCTGACAGTGATACTCCCGATGTGATGGTTGCGGTAACCCGCAAGATGGTGCCATCCAGCGGATACCCCCGCACTGTCTTCTAATAATCTGAGAATGTGTGCATTGAAGCCCGGTATGATGCGCTATGCCTCACGATAAATCCTTTGAAATATCAGGAAAATTCCGGTAAAGTTTTAAGACTGTGTGGCTATACCCAGATATAGTCTCATAACCACGGGTTTCTCGTGCCAGTGCATAATGCCGCTATAACGGGTGGATACGCCCGCTTACGCGGGTCCAAATGCTCCTGGCATGGGTTACCCCAGGCGTTTCCGCTAACCCGCACATTTTTATGATGCTGTGGGCCCGGGGCGTCAATCAATCCCGTAAAAATGTTCCGCAAGGCTGGCTCGCGCTTGAAGGCGAGTCGGAACCGGCGAGACGACAGGAGAAATATGATTCAGCAGGAGTCGCGACTGAAGGTCGCCGATAACACTGGTGCGAAGGAAATCCTGACCATCCGTGTGCTTGGTGGTTCCTCGCGTCGCTACGCAGGCATCGGCGATATTATCGTCGCAACCGTCAAGGATGCAATTCCTGGCGGCACTGTTAAAAAGGGTGACGTTGTGAAAGCAGTCGTCGTCCGTACCAAGAAGGCAACCCGTCGCGCAGACGGATCCTACATCAAGTTCGACGAGAACTCAGCAGTTATTCTGAAGAACACTGATGGTGATCCCCGTGGTACCCGTATCTTTGGTCCCGTTGGTCGTGAACTTCGCGATAAGAAGTTCATGAAGATTGTTTCGCTGGCTCCGGAGGTGCTCTAACTTATGGCTAAGATCAAGTCCGGCGACCTGGTTCAGGTTATTTCCGGTGCAGACAAGGGTAAGCAGGGCAAAGTTCTGAAGGTTATCCCCAAGGAAAACCGCGTGATTGTTGAGGGCGTTAAGGTCGTCACCAAGCACACCAAGGCAAACCCCGTAACCGGCGCAGCAGGCGGTATTCAGAAGGTGGAGGCACCGATTCACGTTTCGAACGTGGCAATCGTTGATCCTGAGACCGAGAAGCCGACCCGTGTTGGTTTCCGCGAAGAGACTGTAGAGCGTAATGGCAAGCAGCGTACCGTTCGCGTGCGCGTTGCTAAGCGTTCGGGGAAGGATATCTAATGAGCGAGACCAAGATTACCCCCCGCTTTAAGACCAAGTACGCTGAGGTTGTCGTTCCCGCGCTGCAGGAAGAGTTCAAATACCAGAACGTCATGCAGACCCCGAAGTTCGTTAAGGTCGTCGTAAATATGGGTGTTGGCGAGGCAGCTCGCGATGCAAAGCTCATGGACGGCGCAATCCGCGATCTCACCGCTATTACCGGTCAGAAGCCGGTTGTAACCCGTGCCAAGAAATCCATCGCACAGTTCAAACTGCGTGAAGGTATGCCAATCGGCGCACACGTTACCCTGCGTGGCGACCGCATGTGGGAGTTCCTGGACCGCTTGGTTACCCTGGCTCTGCCCCGTATCCGCGATTTCCGCGGTCTTTCCGATCGCCAGTTCGACGGTAACGGCAACTACACCTTCGGCCTCACCGAGCAGTCCATGTTCCACGAAATCGATCAGGATTCGATCGACCGCGTGCGTGGTATGGATATTACCGTGGTGACCAGCGCCAAGACCGACGATGAAGGCCGTGCCATGCTGAAGGCACTGGGCTTCCCGTTCAAGACCAACTAACGACTACGTTGCAGGTCCAGAGTCTGTTACCGCAGATTAGGGAAACCACAACGAGGAAGGGCTACAGCCCAAAATGACTATGACTGATCCGGTCGCAGATATGCTGACCCGTTTGCGCAACGCAAACTCCGCATACCACGACACCGTATCTATGCCCTACTCGAAGCTCAAGGCTCGCATCGCCGAGATCCTGAAGGCTGAGGGCTACATTGCCGATGTTAAGGAAGAGGAAGCAAAGGTTGGCAAGACCCTGACCCTCGTTCTTAAGTACGGTCCGTCCCGCGAGCGTTCCATCGCTGGCGTGCGTCGTATTTCCAAGCCGGGCCTGCGTACCTACGCAAAGTCCACGAACCTGCCTCGGGTTCTGGGTGGTCTCGGTACCGCTATTCTGTCCACCTCCTCGGGTCTGCTCACTGATAAGCAGGCTGCGAAGAAGGGTGTGGGCGGCGAAGTTCTCGCCTACATCTGGTAGTCGGTTAGAAGAGAAAGGAAGAGAAGAATGTCACGTATTGGACGTCTCCCCATCTCGGTTCCAGCCGGCGTTGAGGTAAAGGTCGATGGCAACCTGGTGACCGTTAAAGGTTCCAAGGGTGAGCTGAGCCACCAGGTGGCTTCCCCCATTACTGTTGCTCTAAACGACAATGAAATTGCGGTATCGCGCCCGAACGACGAGCGTGTTTCTCGCTCGCTGCATGGTCTGACTCGTACCCTGATTCAGAACATGATTATCGGTGTGACCAACGGCTACGAGAAGAAGCTGGAAATTGTTGGTACCGGTTACCGTGTGACCGCGAAGGGTAACGACCTGGAATTCGCTCTAGGTTACTCCCACCCGATTAGCGTTTCTGCACCCGAAGGTGTTTCCTTCGCCGTGGAAGGCGCTAACAAGCTGACCATTTCGGGTATCGATAAGCAGCTCGTCGGTCAGGTTGCAGCAAACATTCGTGGTCTGCGTAAGCCCGATCCCTATAAGGGCAAGGGTGTTCGCTACGCAGGTGAGCACATCCGCCGCAAGGTCGGAAAGGCTGGTAAGTAAACATGGCTATCAAGTCGAAGGCATCGCAGCGTGCACGCCGTCACGCTCGCATCCGCAAGTATGTTTCGGGTACCGCTGCGCGTCCGCGCCTGTGCGTCACCCGTTCGAGCCGTCACATGTTCGTTCAGGTTATCGACGATGTCAAGGGTGTGACCCTGGCATCCGCCTCCACTATGGAAGCAGAGCTTCGTGCCGCAACCGATCTGGACAAGACCGCTAAAGCAAAGCGCGTTGGTGAGCTTGTAGCAGAGCGCGCTAAGGCAGCCGGTATTGAAACTGTCGTGTTTGACCGCGGCGGCAACAAATACCACGGTCGTGTTGCAGCAGTTGCTGATGGCGCACGTGAAGGAGGTCTGGCACTCTAATGAGCGAACAGAACGTAAAGGAAACTCAGGTGAGCGAAGCAGTAGCAGCTGAAACCGCTGAGACTTCCAAGCAGCGCGAAGAGCGCCGCAACAACCGCGGTGAGCGTCGCGGTCGCGGTGATCGTAAGAACCGCGCACGCGAGGAGGAAAAAGACAAGTACATCGAGCGCGTGGTAACCATCAACCGCGTGTCCAAGGTCGTCAAGGGTGGTCGTCGCTTCAGCTTCACCGCTCTGGTCGTTGTTGGTGATGGTAATGGCATGGTCGGCGTTGGCTACGGCAAGGCTAAGGAAGTTCCAGCAGCTATTGCCAAGGGTGTTGAGGAAGCTAAGAAGAACTTCTTCCGTGTACCCCGCATCGAGAACCGCACCATTCCCCACCGCGTACAGGGTGAGGAAGCAGCAGGCGTTGTGATGCTCCGCCCGGCAACCGCTGGTACCGGTGTGATCGCTGGTGGTCCGGTGCGTGCAGTGCTCGAAGCAGCAGGTATCCATGATGTGCTGTCGAAGTCTCTCGGTTCCTCGAACCAGATCAACATTGTTCACGCAACCGTTGCAGCACTCAAGCAACTGGAAGAGCCTCTGGCAGTTGCAGCCCGTCGTGGTCTGCCCAACGATGAGGTTATCCCCAGCTACCTGCGCAACACCAAGTCCGATAAGGCAGGTGCGTAATGGCTAAGCGTATTCAGCCCAGCGACGCAAAGCTGGAAATCACCCAGGTTAAATCCTATGTTGGTCAGAAGCAGAATATGCGCGACACCCTACGTTCCCTCGGCTTGAAGCGCCCGGGCAACAAGGTAGTGCGCACTGCCGACCCCGTCACCGTTGGCATGGTTAACACCGTTGCTCACCTGGTGAAGGTTGAGGAGGTCAAGTAAGATGGCAGACGCTATCAAGATTCACGATCTGCGCCCGGCACCGGGTGCCCACAAGGCAAAGACCCGCGTAGGCCGCGGTGAAGGATCAAAGGGTAAGACCGCAGGTCGCGGTACCAAGGGTACCAAGGCTCGTTACCAGGTTCGTCCCGGCTTCGAGGGCGGTCAGCTTCCGCTGCACATGCGCCTGCCGAAGCTGCGCGGATTCAAGAACCCGTTCCGTACCGAGTACCAGGTTGTTAACCTGAAGCGCATTCAGGAACTGTTCCCCGAAGGTGGCGAGGTCACCGTCGAGGCCCTGGTCGCTAAGGGCGCCGTTCGTAAGAACGAGCTTGTGAAGGTTCTGGGCGACGGCGACATCACCGTCAAGGTGAATGTTGTGGTTGATAAGGCTTCTGCATCCGCAATCTCTAAGATTGAGGCGGCAGGCGGTTCTGTAACCGTTAAGTAGTCTTCAGACTCACTAGATGGCTCCCGCACATGAGGCGGGGGCCATCTTCTTTGAGCAGCAAGAGTCTGCATTAAAGCTTTTATGATGTATTTAACGTCTCAGAAATTCTAGAAAATTCATCTTAAATAACGCTCACAGAATACAAAATACACATATCTCGCGCCGTGGTTATCGACAACACCGGTGAACAGGCTAGACTGGAAGGTATGTGTTTAGCGTGTTCCTAACATCTGTGTTAGCGAATACATACCCCAAGATTTTCAGGAGGACATGTGCTTAGCGCGTTCGGGCGAGTCATTAAGACCGCCGACCTGCGACGTAAGCTGCTGTTTACCCTAGGCATGATTGTGCTGTACCGTATGGGCACCTTCATTCCCGCCCCCGGTATTTCCTACGGCACGGTTCAGCAGTGTCTTAACGCCAACCAAACTCACGGTGGCGCCTACGACATCATCAACCTGTTCAGCGGTGGTGCACTCCTACAGCTTTCTATCTTCGCGCTGGGCGTGATGCCCTACATTACGGCAAGCATTATTATTCAGCTGTTGCGCGTGGTCATTCCTCGTTTCCAAGAGCTGCACGATGAAGGGGCTCAGGGACAGGCCAAACTCACTCAATACACCCGTTATCTCACTATTGCTCTTGCGCTTCTCAACGCGACCACGATTGTGTCTATGGCACGCTCTGGCGTGCTTCTGGGGAACTGCCCCGGTATCATCCCGCAAGACGATGTGCTGCACATCCTGGTTATTATCATTACTCTGTGTGCCGGTACCGGCGTCATCATGTGGATGGGCGAGCAAATTACTGAGCGTGGCGTGGGTAATGGCATGTCTTTGCTTATCTTCACCTCAATTGCTTCCTCATTCCCGAATGCTCTGGGCTCCATCCTGGAACAGCAGGGTCCGTTCGTCTTCTGGTCCGTGTGTCTTGTGGGCCTTGCCGTGATGCTTGCTGTGGTCTACGTGGAGCAGTCTGTACGCCGCGTTCCCGTGCAATACGCTAAACGCATGATTGGTCGCCGTACTATTGGCGGCACCAGTACCTATATTCCGCTCAAAGTCAATATGGCAGGCGTTATTCCCATCATTTTCGCCTCCTCACTGCTGACTTTGCCTGGTATTATCGCGCAGTTCAATACACCACAGGGTGGTGCAGCACCCCCCGAATGGGTGAACTGGGTAAATACTTACCTTACGAGGGGCGATCATCCGCTGTACATCGCTCTGTACTTCCTGCTGATTCTTGGATTCACGTATTTCTATGTTGCGGTGACTTTCGATCCGGTCGAGGTTGCAGACAATATGAAGAAATATGGCGGCTTTATTCCGGGTGTTCGCGCGGGTAAGCCCACTGAACGTTACCTCAGCTATGTGCTAACCCGCATTACACTTCCGGGTTCGCTTTACCTCGCTGTGGTTTCCATGATTCCGCTTGTTGCGTTGGTTCTCTTCAACGCAAACCAGAACTTCCCGTTCGGCGGTGCATCGCTGCTGATCGTGGTGGGTGTTGGTCTTGATACTCTCAAGCAGGTCAGCGCCCAGCTTCAACAACGAAACTATGAAGGATTGCTTCGATGAACCGTCTTCTGATCATAGGTCCTCCCGGTGCCGGTAAAGGCACTCAGGCCGTCAAGATCGCTGAGGAGCTGAAGATTCCCGCGATTTCGACCGGCGATATTTTCCGGAAGAACATTAAGGAAGAGACCGAGCTCGGTAAGGAAGCGAAGTCGTATATTGACTCCGGCAACCTCGTGCCCGATTCTGTTACGAACAATATGGTGCGTGCTCGCCTTGACGAAGCCGATGTGGCACACGGTTTCCTTCTCGACGGATACCCCCGCAACATCGCTCAGGTTCACGAGCTTGATGCTATCCTTGCGGATAAAAACCAGCAGATCGACCGTGTACTTCTGCTTGTTGCGGATGATGACGAGCTTGTTGCCCGACTGCTCAACCGAGCCGCTGAGCAAGGTCGCACCGACGATAATGAAGAGGTCATTCGCCATCGCTTGAAGGTGTATGAAGAAGAGACCGCACCGTTGGTTGCGAAGTATCGTGAACGCGGTATCGTCAAAGAGGTTGATGGTCTAGGTGAGATTGCCGACGTGACCGAACGTATTCTTAAAGCCCTATCTTAGGGATATACATCATAAACTGCGCCTCCGTCATCGTGCGGGGGCGCAGTTGCATGAACGCACTGCCGCAGTAATGGTGATACGGCAATGCTCTTAGGACTCAGAACGAGAAGGAACCCTATGGCACGTGTAGAGATCAAAACTAATGCCCAGTTACATCACATGTCGCGCGCAGGCATCATAACTAGCCGTGCGTTGGATGCGGCAGTTGCGGCAGCAAAGCCCGGGGTGAGTACCGCAGAGCTCAATAAAGTTTTCGAGCGCAGTCTGGAAGAACAGGGCGGAATCTCGAACTTTTATGGTTATTATGACTACCCTGCAAGTATCTGCACCTCTGTGAATCATGAGGTGGTACATGGCATACCCGGTGACTATATCCTTCAAGACGGCGATATTATCTCCATCGATGGAGGCGCCTATATTATTGACCCGGCTACTAAGAAGCAGTGGCATGGCGATTCTGCGCGAACTGTATTGGTTGGACATACTTCACAGGCCCGCCGAGACCTATCCGATATAACCCGGGAAGCCCTCTGGC
Organism: Rothia dentocariosa ATCC 17931; assembly: GCF_000164695.2. Lineage (NCBI taxonomy): Bacteria > Bacillati > Actinomycetota > Actinomycetes > Micrococcales > Micrococcaceae > Rothia > Rothia dentocariosa. The sequence goes on along the minus strand of NC_014643.1, from coordinate 296,637 downwards.
ACGGTATCGCAGCCCTGGCACACGCAAAGAAAATCGGCGAGGTTGGGATTGCGATCGAAGAATTCGTGCGCAGCGAAACCGGGGATACATACGGTATCATCGAAGACTATGTAGGCCACGGCATCGGTACCCAGATGCATATGGCACCCGACGTGCTGAACTACGCCGCTCGTGACCTCGGCCCAAAAATTAAACCTGGCATGGCATTTGCAATCGAACCCATGCTTGTAATGGGGAATACCGATACCACCGTACTTGAGGATGACTGGACAGTCATTACAACCGACAGGTCGGATGCCTGCCAATGGGAGCACTCGGTTGCCGTGCATCGAGATGGTCTATGGGTTCTAACCGCAGAAGATGGGGGAGCCTCTGAACTGGCACGCTTCGGCATTATCCCCGTACCGATTCCTAAGTAGCATCTGCCCGCTTTGGGGCGTGCATCCTTGACAAGCATCATAACCACAGGCTGAGCATCTATAACGCCCGAAGGAAAACTATGAGCGAAACTCTGACAGGCTGCGCCGCAGCTTCAACCGATTCCACGTCGCGCTCCACCAAAGTACCCGTGGAGATTTCAAGCGTGCGCCCTGAACCGGGAAAAATTGCGCTCAAAGCACCCCGGCGAACAAAACCACCCAAGCATATTGCCGATTTTGATATGGCAGGGCGCCGTGAATTCCTCAAGGAACTGGGATACCAGCCCTTCCGCGCATCGCAGCTCTCAAAGCACTATTTCGAGCGGCTGGTTAACGATCCGGCGCAGATGACAGACCTGCCTGCTCAGGACCGTGACGAAATAGTATCCCGCGCAATGCCGCAGCTGCTAACTCCCGTGCGAACCCTAGAAGCTGACGGCGGGGATACCCTCAAAGTCGTACATCGTCTTTTCGATGGGGCGCTTATTGAATCGGTCATTATGCGGTATGACAACCGTGTCACCATGTGTATTTCCTCGCAAGCTGGATGCGGGATGAACTGCCCCTTTTGTGCCACCGGGCAGCAGGGGCTCACCCGCAATCTCTCGACCGCAGAAATCGTGGAGCAAGTAGTTGCTGGGGCACGATATCTGAAACAGATGAAGGGTCTTGACAAGGCCGATGGAGGGTCGGAAGATACCCGCCCGCTACGCGTCTCCAATATTGTATTTATGGGAATGGGCGAGGCGCTCGCAAACTATAAATCAACGATGGGTGCGGTGCACCGTCTGATCGATCCCGCCCCCGAGGGACTGGGTATCTCCGCGCGCGGACTTACGATGTCTACCGTGGGTTTGGTGCCCGGTATCCGCAAGTTTGAGCTGGAGAAACTGCCGATTACGCTTGCCCTATCGTTGCACGCGCCGGATGATGAACTGCGCGATGAGCTTATTCCCATTAACCAGCGGTGGAAGGTTGATGAGACTCTGGATGCCGCATACGACTATTACCGCACGACCGGGCGGCGCATCTCGATTGAATATGCTCTTATTCGCGATATTAATGACCAGGGATGGCGCGCCGATTTGCTGGGGAAAAAGCTCGCACAGCGCGGTCGCGGATGGGTGCATGTAAACCCTATTCCGTTGAATCCGACTCCTGGCTCAAAATGGACAGCATCGCGTAAGGGCGTGGAGCAGAATTTTGTGGAGCGTCTGCGGGCACACGGTATTCCAACGACAATTCGCGATACTCGCGGTTCTGATATTGATGGTGCATGTGGCCAGCTCGCTGCCAAAGAAGAGGAATAGGGGCGCCTCATACCGAGTAATAACCCTTATTCTGCAGTTGTTTAAAAGGCAACTATGTCGTATAGTTGATAGTTGGCTGTTTGTACCAGCGTTAAGTGCGCCCTTTTTGCAGGTGCAAAACGCTCTTCACCAGTGTGTGAAGATATACAGCATCAGAAGATAAAACTGTTCAGAGCATAAACTCTGGGCACCGACGTTAGCGGAGGATATGGCAAAGAAAGACGGCGTCATCGAGATCGAGGGCTCTGTGGTTGAGGCTTTGCCCAATGCGATGTTCCGTGTTGAGCTAGACAATGGTCACAAAGTTCTCGCGCACATCTCGGGTAAGATGCGTCAGCACTACATTCGAATCCTGCCTGAGGATCGCGTGGTAGTGGAACTGAGCCCCTACGACCTGTCCCGTGGTCGTATCGTCTACCGTTATAAGTAAAACCCGATCATTAAACGTCGCTTCGGCGGCGTTTAAGTCGTGTTCATAGGGATAAATAGTTCTTCTGGTTGCCCAGTAAGAACCTCTTATCTCGCCAGTTATCAAGTTGCAATCAAAAGGAATGCGATGAAGGTCAAGCCGAGCGTTAAGCCGATCTGCGATAAGTGCAAAGTGATTCGCCGTCATGGCGTAGTCATGGTGATCTGCGAAAACCCGCGCCACAAACAGCGCCAGGGCTAAGCCCACGGTAGCTGCGTAACACCGCCTGCGGGCGGAATCGTCATAGGCACCGCTCCGCATTGTTTATCGAGTGATAAAGGATGCGGATACCTCCGGACTCAGAGGCCGGGGACCGGGCAAACACCCGGGCAGTGATGCTACAGACCTCTGGAAAACAACAAGGAGAAGCCAGTATGGCACGTCTCGCTGGAGTTGATATTCCCCGCGAAAAGCGCGTGGAAGTTGCTCTCACTTACATTTACGGCGTGGGCAAGACCCGTGCTCACGAAACCCTTGCTGCTACCGGCGTGAACCCTGACACTCGCGTCAAGGATCTCACCGACCAGGAGCTTGTGGCACTTCGTGACTTCATCGAAGGCAACTACAAGGTTGAAGGTGATCTTCGCCGCGAGGTTGCAGCCGATATTCGCCGCAAGGTTGAAATCGGCAGCTACCAGGGTCTGCGTCACCGTCGCGGCCTGCCGGTTCACGGTCAGCGCACCAAGACCAACGCACGCACCCGTAAGGGCCCGAAGCGTACCGTCGCAGGTAAGAAGAAGTAAGCAACGTTGCTCTGTCGAACTATCAGTATCGACCAACGTATTAGAAAACCTTTGTAGGAGAATCAATAATGCCTCCCAAGACTCGCGCCGCGGCTGCTCGCAAGACCCGCCGCAAGGTCAGCAAGAACATCGTTGCTGGTCAGGCTCACATCAAGTCGACCTTCAACAACACTATCGTCTCCATTACCGATCCCACCGGTGCAGTAATCTCGTGGTCCTCTGCAGGTGATATGGGCTTCAAGGGCTCTCGTAAGTCCACTCCCTACGCCGCACAGCTGGCTGCTGAGACTGCCGCAAACCGTGCTAAGGAACACGGCGTCCGTAAGGTTGATGTTTTCGTAAAGGGCCCCGGTTCTGGCCGTGAGACCGCAATCCGCTCTCTGCAGGCAGCAGGCCTAGAGGTTGGTTCGATTCAGGACGTAACCCCCGTAGCTCACAACGGTTGCCGTCCGCCGAAGCGCCGCCGCGTCTAATTAGGCGAATGCCTAATCCCTCTGCGGCTGTCGTCTTCACAGATAACACCAAAGAGTCCAGACACCCGTCTGCTTCCTAAAATCTGTTTTCCCAAACTTGTGGGCTCATATAGCGGAGCTCACCGAAAGGAAACAAAGTGCTTATTGCACAGCGCCCCACTCTGACTGAAGAGGTCGTAGCGCCGAACCGTTCGCGCTTCACCATCGAGCCCCTTGAGCCGGGCTTCGGCTACACCATGGGTAACTCCCTCCGTCGCACTCTGCTGTCCTCCATTCCCGGCGCCGCTGTTACCAGCGTTCGTATCGACGGTGTTCTGCACGAGTTCAGCACTGTTCCCGGAGTCACCGAGGATGTCACCGAGATTATCTTGAATGTCAAGAAGCTCTCGATTTCCTCGGAAAATGACGAGCCTGTAGTTGCATACCTGCGTAAGCAGGGCGAGGGTGAACTTACTGCAGCCGACATTGAAGTACCTGCCGGTGTTGAGATCCACAACCCGGAACTGCACATCGCAACCCTCAACGCGAAGGCAAACTTCAATGCCGAACTGATTATTGAGCGCGGTCGCGGTTATGTGTCTGCAGCTCAGAACAAGACCGGTGATGCAGAGATCGGCCGTATTCCGGTTGATTCTATTTACTCCCCGGTTCTGAAGGTTACCTTCAGCGTTAACGCAACCCGTGTTGAACAGCGCACCGACTTCGACAGCCTGACTTTGGACGTCGAAACCAAGGAAGCCATTGCACCGCGCGATGCCGTCGCATCCGCAGGCAGCACCCTGGTTGAGCTCTTCGGACTTGCACGTGAGCTCAACGTTGCTGCCGAGGGTATCGAGGTTGGTCCGTCGCCTGCCGACGAGTCCATGGCTGCCGATTTGGCTCTGCCGATTGAGGACCTTAACATGTCCGTTCGATCCTACAACTGCCTCAAGCGCGAGGGCATCCACACCGTAGGTGAGCTCGTGACCCGTAGCGAGGCAGATCTGATGGATATTCGTAACTTCGGTGCTAAATCCATTGATGAGGTCAAGGCTAAGCTGCATGAGCTTGGTCTGGCTCTCAAGGATTCCCCTCCGGGCTTTGAACCCGTTGCTCGTGCATACGATGACGAAGACGGTTCCGGCGAATAAATTTCGATCGAATAGTTCACCCGGTTGTTCCGGGATCAGTAAACGTGGTTCCTAAGTCCCGTTGTTGGGGCGGTGGAACGTAAATCATGGAGAAATAACTATGCCTACTCCCACTAAGGGTCCCCGCCTCGGCGGTTCCCCGACCCATGAGCGCCTAATGCTCAATAACCTGTCGGCGCAGCTCTTCCAGCACAAGCGCATCACCACCACCTTGACTAAGGCAAAGCGTATGCGCCCGGTGGCTGAACGTTTCATCACCTTCGGTAAGAAGGGCGATTTGGCGGCTCGCCGTCGCGTGCTGCGATCCATTACCGACAAGTCCGTAGTACACGAGCTTTTTACTGTAATCGCACCGGCAATGGCCGAGCGCCCCGGTGGCTACACTCGCATCACCAAGATCGGTAACCGTAAGGGCGATAACGCACCTATGGCCGTTATCGAACTCGTAATGGAGCCTGTAGAAACCAAGGGTGCTGTTGCAGAAGCTACCAAGGTTACTGAGAAGGCTGCCGAGGCTCCTAAGGCTGAAGCAAAGAAGGCAAAAGCTGAAAAGGCTGAACCTAAGGAAGAAGCTAAGCCCGCTAAGTCTGAAGGTACCGAGGGTCTGCCTGCAGGCGCACACGCTCCGTTAGAATCTGGTGAGGCTCCCGAAGGCTTCGAGGTCAAGGGTAACGCTGACTCGATGAAGTACCACGTGCCCGGCTCCCGCTGGTATGCAAACACCATCGCCGAAATCTGGTTTGACTCCGCTGAGTCGGCTGAGGCGGCAGGTTACGCACCCGCCGGTGGTGCAGCAGCTCAGAAAGTTTCTGCTGAGTAAGTACAGCTAACGCGTTAGCTTATTGTCAAAATCCGTCGCCTAGGTTCATAGGCGACGGATTTTGCGTGTTTCAGACGTACATTCTTGGGCAATTCACCAGGTATTGTTGAAGGGGGAAAGGGAAAAGCTACTGTGTCGGATCAGTTACAAGAGCCTGTTCCTCAGGCATCACAGATCAACCTGGACTCGCAGCCATCATCTGGCGATGGGGACGTGGTGCTGGGCACGCAGCGGGTACGTATCGACTGCGCCTATGAAGGCACGTGGTTTAGCGGGTGGGCAAGGCAGCCTAATCTGGTAACTGTGCAGGGTGTATTAGAGGATGCGCTGGAGCTGGTGCTTCGCGCGCATCACCGAGTGACGGTCGCCGGTCGTACCGATGCCGGAGTACATGCGCAGGCGCAGACTATCCACCTCGATATTGCCGCTGAAACCTGGCAGAAACTTACCGGGCGTGACGGGCTGGCAGATCCAGCTGAGTCGCTCAAACGTAAGGTTTCTGGTGCCCTGAAACGAACCCTGGCGCAGGCAGAACATACGCTAGGAATCCCTGAGCGCATGCGCGGGCTTCTTCAAGGATCTCTTGTGCTTCACCAGGTACAGCCCGTGCCGCAGGACTTTGATGCGCGGTTTTCAGCGACCGGCAGGCGGTATACGTACCGCATCCTGGATGGACAGGGGAGTAGCCCCGATCCGCTGCGCCGCGCGTATGCCTGGTGCATTCCCGAAAGCCTAGACCTTGAAGATCTTAACAAGGCAGCTCATGAACTTACGGGGCTACATGATTTTCTCTCGTTCTGTAAGCCGCGTGAGGGAGCTACGACGATTCGTGAACTCCGCCGTATATACCTAACACGCCATGATGACGGAGTTATTGAAGCGACGGTTGAGGCAGACGCTTTTTGTCACCATATGGTGCGCTCGCTTATAGGGGCACTAGTTCTCTACGGCACCGGAAAACGGACCCAAACATGGCTGCGGGAACGCCTAGAAAACCCGCAGCGGGATGCCTCACTCATTATGGCACCCCCGCATGGATTAGCTCTTGCACACATTGATTATCCAGCGCCTGAAGAGTACGGTCTGCAGGCACGAGCTACTCGGGCAATGCGGTAGAGCAACATTTTTAACGGGGAATCCGCGCCATTTAAGGGTTTTGGTGTGGATTAAGCACCTAAATTGCTGTATAGTTTTGCTAGTTGTGCGTGTTCTGCCCGAGCACGCTCTCGGCACTGTCTAGTTGCAGGACGTCAAGGTGTCGCAGAGTACGGGCCAGAACGGGCGAGCATTCGGTCCTCACCCGGATTCGTCATGCACGTAGTAATAGGCGTGATACCCAACTAAGCGCCGAATGTACATTTCGAGACAAAGGCCAATATTTTGCGCACTTATACTCCTAAGCCCGGCGAAGTTGAGCGCCAGTGGCACATCATTGATGCCACCGATGTGGTGCTCGGTCGCCTCGCAAGCCAGACCGCTATCCTGCTGCGCGGTAAGCACAAGCCGACTTTTACCCCTAACGTGGATACCGGCGATTTCGTGATCATCGTGAATGCCGAGAAGGTCGCTCTGACCGGTGCAAAGCTTGAGCAGAAGCGTGCATACCGCCACTCGGGTTACCCTGGCGGTCTGAAGTCCGTCAATTATGCAGAGCTTCTTGAAACCAACCCTGTTCGTGCGGTTGAGAAGGCTGTGAAGGGCATGCTGCCCAAGAACAAGCTAGCTGCACAGCAGATCAAGAAGCTGAAGGTCTACGCTGGTCCCGAGCACCCGCACGCGGCACAGCAGCCCAAGACCTACGAATTCAACCAGGTCGCCCAGTAATTCGGGCCTACGAAGAAACTATTAGGAGAAATCGTGGCTCAGAACGAAGAGCAGATCGTAGTCGAGGAAGAGCTCACTAGCTACACCTCGGAATCCGCAGCCCCCGTCGCGGCGGCTGCACAGACAAGCCGTCCGGCACTGACTGTTGCAGGTGCTGCAGTCGGTCGTCGTAAGGAAGCAGTGGCACGTGTTCGCGTGGTTCCCGGTTCCGGTAACTGGACCATTAACGGCCGTAGCCTGGATAGCTACTTCCCCAATAAATTGCACCAGCAGGATGTGAACCAGCCGTTCAAGATCCTGGAACTTGAAGGTGCTTACGATGTGATTGCACGCATCAGCGGTGGTGGTCCCTCCGGTCAGGCAGGCGCGCTGCGCCTTGGTATCGCTCGTGCCCTCAACGAGATTGATCGTGAGAACAATCGTCCCGCGCTGAAGAAGGCAGGCTTCTTGACTCGCGACGCACGTGTTATCGAGCGTAAGAAGGCCGGTCTCAAGAAGGCACGCAAGGCTTCGCAGTTCTCCAAGCGTTAATCGCTGGTTCTGCTGCACAAAGCCCCCGCACTTCCCAAAGAAGCGCGGGGGCTTTGTGCATTATAAGGGGTTTACCTGCATAAGGTTGCGATAACTGTTACATTTGTCACTCATTCTCACTCTCGGTACAGTTAAAGTGTCAAAGCAGACACGAACGGAAAGAGAATTCATGACAGAAAAGAACCTTCAGCCCGCAACGGAGCAGGTCGAGAGTACCGTACCCGAAACTGCTCCTCAGTCTTCCGATGTTGCAGATCCAGCCGTATCAGAGAAAAAGCACGCTATTAAAGAAGCTCTCAAACCCCAAGTTCGTCGCACCTCGGTGGTTGAAGACTATGCGGCAGAACTGGATGAAATGGCATCTCTCACCCATGCTCTGAGCGGAAATAAGAAAAGCTCAAGGGGCGATGCCTGGAAGATTGGCTACCCCTACGATGAAAAACTCGGTCGTAAAGCATACGAAAAAGAAAAACGCGCACTGCAGATTGAGCTTCTGAAGCTCCAGCTATGGGCAAAATCGACCGGGCAGAAAATCCTCATTATTTTTGAGGGACGCGATGCTGCGGGTAAGGGTGGTTCCATCAAACGCTTTACGGAACACCTGAACCCCCGTGGGGCTCGCGTGGTGGCTCTTGAAAAGCCAACCGATATTGAACAGACTCAGTGGTATTTCCAGCGCTATATCAAGCACTTACCCTCTGGTGGCGAGATCGTCATGATGGACCGTTCCTGGTACAACCGCGCCGGGGTTGAGCGTGTGATGGGCTATTGCACGCAGGCCCAGTACTTCGAGTTTATGCGCGAAGTACCCGACCTGGAGCGTATGCTCGTGAACTCGGGCATTAAGCTCATTAAGTTCTGGTTCTCAGTTACCAAGCAGGAACAGCTGGCACGCTTTACCTCACGCCGTACTGATCCTGTTCGTCAGTGGAAGCTATCACCTACTGACCTAGCTTCGCTCGATAAGTGGGATGATTACACTGCTGCGAAAGAAGCCATGTTCTTCTACACCCATACCGGCGATGCTCCGTGGACCGTTATTAAGTCAAATGATAAGAAGCGTGCTCGTTTGGAAGCCATGCGTTACGTGCTTTCACAATTCGACTACACCTCAAAAGACCGTGAAGTCGTGGGAACTTGCGATCCTTTGATTGTACGTTCTGCAACGGATGTTTTTGAAGAAGAAGGCGGCAGTGACCCCGAAGGTTTTCCTGTCATCCAATAAATAAAACTTTTGGTTGGTTTATTCAATAAACCTGCTAAGAAAATAACTAAGAACCGCCCCTGCCTACCAAAGCGGGGGCGGTTCCGGCGTAAGATAGTAAGGTGACTGAACGACTTTTTGGAACTGACGGCGTGCGCGGCCTCGCGAATGAGATTATCACTCCGGCACTCGCTCTTGAGCTCGCGCAGGCAGCCGCCCTTGTACTTGGACACGAGCAGGTCGCCGAAGGCACCCGCCCCCGCGCCGTAATCGCTAACGATTCACGCGCATCCGCAGATTTTATTGTCTCTGCCATGAAAGCCGGGTTTACCAGCGCTGGTGTGGATGTGTTGGACGCGGGAATCGTCCCCACTCCGGCCGCCGCCTACTTGGTTGCTTACACGGATGCAGACTTTGGTGTGATGATCTCAGCATCGCATAACCCCGCCGCCGATAACGGTATTAAATTCTTGGCGCGTGGTGGACAAAAGCTTGAAGACGCCACCGAAGATGCCATTGAGCGCGTGTACCGGGAAAAGAACTTTAGGTACCCTACCGGGGGTGAGGTCGGCTCTATCTGCGCCCTAGAGAACGGTACCGAGGCATACGTTAAGCACCTAGTTTCCACGCTAGAAGACGAGAAGCCCCTCACGGGTCTTAAGATTGTGCTGGACTGCGCAAATGGTGCGGCTTATGCAGCCTCTCCTGCGGCCTTCACCCGGCTAGGGGCCGAAGTTATCGCGCTCGCTGCTGAACCGAACGGCACCAATATCAACGATGGCGTAGGTTCTACGCATCCGCAGACCCTTCAAGCTGCCGTCGTTGAACACGGCGCAACCTTGGGGATTGCCCATGATGGTGACTCCGACCGATGTCAGGCAGTTGATGAGCAGGGGAACCTGGTAGACGGCGATCAGATTATGGCTATTCTTGCCTTGGCGGCGCATCGTGCTGGGCACCTGAGCCAGAACACTCTGGTGGCAACCGTGATGAGCAGCCTAGGGCTTGAACTCTATCTGCGTGAGCACGGTATTTCGCTGGTGCGCACCGCCGTGGGAGATCGTTACGTACTCGAAGAGATGCGTGAGCACGGGTATAACCTAGGCGGTGAGCAGTCCGGGCATGTGATTATGAGTGACTATGCGACCACGGGCGACGGTGTGCTCACCGGGATTCAGCTTGCCGCTGAGGTGGCGCGTAGCGGGGAGAAACTTTCTGTGCTGGCCTCACGGATGCAGCCCACCCCGCAGCGTTTGATTAACGTGAAGGGCGTAGATCGTGCCGGCGTTTCAACCAATGCTGCGCTGAATGCTGCTGTGGCCGATGCTGAGAAGGGGCTGGGGGAGAGCGGGCGTGTTCTTCTGCGTGCTTCTGGAACCGAACCGCTGGTGCGCGTTATGGTTGAGGCCGCTACGCAGGAGCAGGCCGATTCTGTTGCTCAGCACCTTGCGGATGTGGTGGCGAAAGAACTGGCTCTCTAGTCTTACAAGCTTTCTAGAAAATTGATGCGTATCGTCGGCGAAATAGAAATATTTCGCCGACGATACGCATTTTGTTTATAGCGCAGGTTTAGCTCATATCGGCAGATTTATTCGAGCTGAAAAATACCGTGGGGCGCATCCAAATTCGGATGCGCCCCACGGCTTTTGTTGAATGACTAGTATGTTTGAATCGGAGTGATCCGTAGATTACTTCTTAGCGAGGGAATCGCGGATTTCCTTGAGAAGGGTAAGCTCGGTTTCTTCTTCCTCTTCTTCACCCTTGTTGCGGGTAGCCCTTTCATTGAGCTTCTGAACCGGAAGAACCACAGCGAAGTACACAGCAGCCGCAATGAGCAGGAAGTTTACGACAGCGGTCAGGAAGACACCGATCTTAATCTGACCGATGACGAGGAAAGAATCAAAGTTCGGAGACTGGACGAGCATGGAAATTGCGGGCATGAGCACCGACTGAACCAGCGCAGTCACAACTGCGGTGAACGCAGTACCCATGATAATACCGACTGCAAGGTCGATAACGTTGCCACGAATCAAGAAATCTTTAAAACCTTTAAGCATGTACCTAGGGTATCGTGTTTCCCAGCAAATTTTCAGGAAAAACCAACAAAAACCGCTCCAAATAAAGTGATTTTCTTCACTAGTGCATCATATATCAATCTGTAAAGGTTGATTTTAGATATTTGTTTCTGTGGGTTAGAACCCCGTCTAAAGACTAGTTAGGGGTGTAAGCTGTTGATAAACCTATGAGAGGTAGCTGAGTCTACCCAAGATAATCTGGTGCCGCACCGGTGCCAAAAAACTCTTCCAGAGTCTTTGCGCCGGACGCCGAATACTCCTGAGTCAGACCAACACCTAAATAACGGTAATGCCAGGGTTCAAAGATATAGCCCGTCACATGCTGCTGGTTCTTTGGGAAACGCAGGATAAACCCGAAGTCGGGGGCGTTTTTCGCCAACCATTGACCCGCACGAGTATCTTGATAGCATTCTTGCAGCAGGCATCCTTCGGGGGAACCGAAATCGATAGCCAGTCCGGTCTGATGTTCCGAATATCCGGGCCGTGCAGAAAGTGTATCTGCGGTCTTCTGCCCATTAACCTGAACCCAATGCTGGTAGGTCTGTTTCTGCGCCGCGAAGGAACGATAAGCACTGCTGACCGTGAGGGTTACCCCATCCCGTGCTGCCGCATCCATCATGGACTGTGCCGCCGCAGCCGCCTCAGCACGTAACTGCTGTCCATAAAACGGCACCAAATCCTGCGGGGCCCAATCTTGCGGTGAGAATGGGCGAGTTTTATTGACGATGCACCGTAACGATTCCGGATGCGACTCGACCGATGTGTGCTCAGCAGGTTTTTTGCTCTCGGGCGCGGAAGGTTCTTCTGTAGTGCCGCCTTCTGGTTGCGACTTCTGGTCTTTGGGATGTGAAGACTCTGAGACCGTGGCCTCTGGGTTAGCTTTTTCAGACGGTTTCGTCTCTGGGGTTTTCTCGTTTGCCGTCGGGGACGCACTAGGTTTTATCGTAGGGTTCGATGGGGTGGAACTCTTCGTAACCTTCGGGGTGGCGGTAGGTGAAGATGACACACTTGCCGGAGAAGTCGTGCCTGTCGCGCTTGGTGTAGTGGAAGCAGTAGCTGATGTATTCCCGCTAGTCTGAGGTTCCTGAGAGCCGCATGCAGACAAGACCCAAGACCCAGATGCTGCAGTCAGCAGCGCTCGGCGTGAAAAAACTGATGTACCCATCGGGAACCTCCTTGGGAAACTGGTCTTTATTCTGGAATATGTCAACGGCAATGCGCTAATTTTTGCGCAAGAGAACCTGCGCCACCTTATGGTCGGAACCTTTCTGCAAGATCAGGTGCGCGCGAGCGCGAGTAGGAAGAACGTTCTGTACGAGGTTAGGCTCGTTGACGGTTTTCCAGATACCGGTGGCAAGCTCAATCGCTTGGTCATCGCTTAACTCAGCATAGCGCTTAAAGTAAGAATCCGGGTTCGTAAACGCGGAGGAGCGCAGGGTGAGGAACCGGTTAACGTACCATCGCTGAATATCTTTGGTATTTGCATCGACGTAGATGGAGAAATCAAAAAAGTCACTGAGCGTCAGGTCTGAGGTTTCGGGGCCTTCAGTGCCAGCAGGAGCGAGTACATTAAGTCCCTCAAGAATCAGCACATCAGGAGTCGTGACCTCAATCTGTTCATCGGGAAGAATGTCATAGTACAGATGCGAGTATTTGGGGGCTCTGACCACAGGGACCCCCGATTTTATATCGGAGACAAATTGCAGCAGTGCCCGCCTGTCGTATGATTCGGGAAAGCCTTTGCGGTGCATAATGCCGCGGCGTTGTAACTCAGCATTTGGGTACAGAAAACCGTCGGTGGTGACGAGCTGAACCTTCGGGGTTGAGGGCCAGCGCCTCAGGAGTGCCTGCAGCAGGCGTGCCGTCGTCGATTTGCCGACCGCTACGGACCCGGCTACACCGATAATAAAGGGAACTCGTCGGTGGGATGCCTGAAGGAAGTCATTCGTCATGTGGTTGAGTGAGGATGCCGCATTGACGTACAGATTCAAAAGTCGGGAGATCGGCAAATAGATCTGACGTACCTCATCGAAGTCTACCGGTTCTCCTAAGCCGCGGAGCGCATCGAGTTCCTCTTCGCTGAGGGGTACCGAAATTTCGGTCGCTAGCCGCGACCATCGTGAGCGCTCCAGCTCGACAAAACGCGAGCTGGCGGCAGAAAAATTTGAGGAGCTCATTCCCCTAAGTGTACGAATTTTGCGCGTCAGATGCGAACAAGACGTGGCATCCTTTAGGTTAAGAATGCACAAAGGCTGGGGCTATACCTTGAAAGAAATGCCTTTTGACTAGGGGTTATTCTGCCCACAGGTGTAAAGGGCGCCGGGTTAGCTGCCCTGGGGCGTGAATAAGATAAACTTGAGCTATGTGTGGAATTGTAGGATATGTAGGTCTGGACGCAGCTCCGGACGGTAATAAATTCGACCACGATGCATACAAAGTGGTCATTGAAGGTCTGCGCCGCCAGGAGTACCGCGGCTATGACTCGGCCGGTGTTGCGCTCGTATGCCCTGACGGCATCGAATTCCGCAAGAAGGCGGGCAAACTTATCAACCTAGAACATGAGGTCGAGGATGCGCCGCTCACCGAATCACAGATTGGTATTGGCCATACCCGTTGGGCTACCCACGGTGGCCCCACCGATAATAACGCGCATCCGCACGTGGTCGATCACGGTCGTCTAGCGGTTGTGCACAACGGTATTATTGAGAACTTCGCCGAGCTACGCGCCGAACTGCTTGCCGAAGGGGTGGAATTTCAGTCTCAGACCGATACCGAGGTAGCTGCGGCACTTATCGCAAGTATCTATAACAAACTGGGTACTAAAGACCTGACCGAGGCTGTGCGTGAAGCATCAAACCGTATGGAAGGTGCTTTCACGATTCTTGCGGTTCACGCAGACCACCCCGACCGTGTGGTGGCAACCCGCCGCAACTCTCCTCTGGTGATTGGACTGGGAGAGAACGAGAATTTCTTAGGATCTGACGTTTCGGCGTTTATCGACCACACCAAAGAAGCCGTAGAGATGGGGCAGGACCAGATTGTCACCATCACCGGTACTGACTATTCCATTATTGATTTTGCGGGCAACCCCGCCGAAGGCAAGCCCTTCCACATCGAATGGGATGCCGCAGCGGCGGAAAAGGGCGGCTACAACTCGTTCATGGAGAAGGAAATCCACGAGCAGCCCACCGCCGTTGAGCAGACCCTCATGGGACGCATGGATGAAAAAGGTAACCTCGTTCTGGACGAGCTTAATATTGATGATTCCGTGCTGCGCTCGATCGATAAGATCATCGTGGTGGCCTGCGGTACCGCAGCGTACGCGGGTCAGGTTGCGCGCTACGCTATCGAGCACTGGTGCCGTATCCCCACCGAAGTCGAGCTTGCCCATGAGTTCCGATACCGCGACCCAATCGTGAACGAGAAGACCCTGATTGTGGCTCTCTCGCAGTCCGGCGAAACCATGGATACCCTCATGGCGGTGCGTCACGCCCGCGAGCAGGGCGCTAAGGTCATATCCATCTGCAACACCCACGGTTCAACCCTGCCGCGTGAATCCGACGCGGCGCTGTACACCCATGCTGGACCCGAGATTGCGGTCGCATCGACCAAGGCGTTTCTGGCGCAGATTACTGCAGCATATCTGCTGGGTCTGTATCTTGCGCAGCTTCGCGGCAACAAGTACAAGGATGAAATCTCTGCCATCCTCGGTGAGCTGCAGAAAATGCCCGCCAAGATCCAGAAGGTTATCGACAACGATACCCTCGTGAAAGAACTTGGCGCCGAGATGAAAGATACCTCTTCGGTGATCTTCCTAGGGCGCCACGTTGGGTTCCCTGTTGCCCTTGAAGGCGCGCTTAAACTCAAAGAGATCAGCTACATCCACGCCGAAGGTTTTGCCGCTGGCGAGCTGAAACACGGTCCTATCGCCCTGATCGAAGAGGGCCAGCCCGTTATCATCATTGTGCCCTCCGCACACGGGCGTGAATCCCTGCACGGCAAGGTTGTTTCCAATATTCAGGAGGTGCGCGCTCGCGGCGCCTTCACCATCGTCATTGCCGAAGAGGGCGATGAGGCTGTCAAGGAGTATGCGGATCGTCTGATCACCGTTCCTGCCGCGCCTTCTCTGCTGCAGCCTTTGCTTGCCACCGTGCCGCTGCAGATTTTCGCGTGTGCACTTGCTGAGGCGAAAGGACTGGACGTTGACCAGCCTCGTAACCTCGCCAAGTCGGTGACCGTGGAGTAATCCTCATCCCGCATATGCGTTCGCGTGGGCGGTGTCGTTACCCTTCAGGGGACGGCACCGCCCACGCCTCGTTAACCCGCACCACAGTGCGAGACCGAGGAAGTTTCATGATGCGTTAACATTGTTCGCTGTGCTGTCTTCCCTGTACCAACCTCGCTAAACTTAAAACAAAACTCGCATTTTGGCAGGAAAGGCGAAAAATGATTATCGGAATCGGCGTAGATACCGTCAACATTGAGCGCTTTGAACGAATCGTCACCGAAACACCCGCTTTTGTGCGCAGGGTATTCACACCGAATGAGCGCACTCGTAATATCCGTTCTCAAGCCGTACGTTTTGCCGCCAAAGAAGCGGTCGCCAAAGTCTTAGGGGCACCCGATGGGCTCAACTGGCAAGATTGCGAAGTCGCCAGCAGCGAGAGTGGGCAGCCATACCTGATTCTTACGGGAACGATCGCCGAACGTGCCCGTACCCTCGGCATCAATCGTCTGCACCTGAGCCTAACCCATGATGAACCCGTAGCCGTTGCCATCGCCACGGCGGAATATCTGAGCGCTACAGAGCTTGCCCATCTGAAAAGGTTCGATCCTGAAAGCTACAGTATGACGGTTCTCGCCGAAGACCCCACCGACTAGCCCCTGCCGCATCGACGCGAGCATTTGATCAGGAGGAGTTATGAAGCTCGTCTACACGGGTACACAAATTCGCAACGCTGAACGTCCTTACCTTGAGGCACCGGACTACGACGGGTATTTGATGCAGCGCGCGGCGGATGCGCTCGCCGCCGAAGCTCACGATATGCTCGCTGATGCGGGGCAGCACAGCCAGTACACGCGCATCCTCTTATTGGTTGGGCCGGGGAATAACGGTGCGGATACAGTGTATGCAGGCACCCGGCTGCATCAGCAGGGGTACCGCATTGAGGCCGTTCTCTTCGACCCAACCGGTAATAACCTGGAGCTGCTCGCCCGCGAAAGCGGTGAAGGAACCCGCGTGCTTGACACCGCCCAAAGTCTGCGCGATATTGCCTCCTACTCCCTGATTATTGACGGTATTTTGGGAACCGGCGCGAAGGGAGCAGCACGTGGGGAAGCGGGGGAGTACCTGGCTAAACTCCGTGCCGTGCAGATAGACGGTAAATTACCCCCAGTGCTCGCCTGTGATGCCCCGACCGGGCTCGATAGTGAACGCGGCACCCTGCACGAACCCTCACTCGCGGCTGCGCGAACGGTCACGTTTATTGGGCGTAAGCTACCGGCAGGAACCCATATTGCGGAGCACTGCGGAACTATTAAACTCTACGATTTAGGGGTTCCCGAAGCTCTCAAGGGGTATAAGCCGATGCTGCGCGTTATGGAACGTGAGGACTATCGGGATCTGCTCGAAAAGCCTTCGGTATTCTCACATAAGTACAATCGCGGTGTGCTTGGTATGCTCACGGGAAGTCGCGATTATCCCGGTGCTGCCCTGATGAGTGTGCGTGCTGCCCTCAATACCGGGGTGGGGATGGTGCGTTTCAATGGGAAAGACGATACCCTGCGCACTCTCATGCTTGGGCAAAACCCGGAAACGGTGTGTTTTACAGGGCCTCCCGCCCATGAGCATGTGCACGCCTGGGCTGGCGGCAGCGGTACCGGTCCCGAAACCCTGGACCATAACAGGTACCTGCTCAATGCCCCTGAACCTGCAATTCTGGATGCTGGTGCAGTAGACCTTGCCGCAGATTATTTAATGGCGGGTCACAGCCTAGGCGAACATAAAATTCTGACTCCGCATGCGGGAGAATTGGAACGTTTTCTGCGGCGCATTCATGAGCATTCGCCGCAGCGTTGGGAAGAAATGCTCGACGGTGCTCTCGTGCCCAGCCGGGAAGATATTAACGCCGAGCCGTTCCGGTGGGTTCGTGCCGCATGCGAGCTCAGCGGTGCAACCGTGATGCTTAAGGGCTCGACGACGCTTATCGCCGCCCCCGTGGGTGCCACCTATAGCGTGCACGGGGCTACCGGGTGGCTTGCTACCGCCGGAAGCGGCGATACCCTCACCGGTATTCTGGGTGCTCTCTTGGCACAATATATGGCGGCTGCGCAGGAACATCATGAGCAGGTCGAGGGATGCACGTATGCAAGTCTTGCGGCACTGGCGGTTTACCTGCATAATCGTGCGGCGCTGGCATCGTTGGAGGGACGCAAAGGGCCGGTTCCTCCCAGCCGAGTGGCCGCGTATTTACCGCAGGCGATTGCGGGACTTCTTGATGAGAAAGCCGTTCTCGACGATTAAAACCTGAACGAGACACATAGTATGGTGGGGCGTGACATGATGTCACGCCCCACCGCTGTATTGGACTATACCGACCTTGGCATAGTCGGGCACGAAAATTAGTAGGCGCCTTCCTTGGCGAAGACTGCTCGTACCGTGCGCAGCAGGATAATAAAGTCGGTTGTCATAGACCAGTTTTCGACGTAGTACAGGTCAAGACGTACCGATTCATCCCAGGAGAGATCGCTTCTGCCAGAGACCTGCCAGAGCCCGGTAATCCCGGGTTTGACGAGCAGGCGGCGGTACATAATATCCTCATATAGGTCTACCTCTTCCGCCAGCGGGGGCCGAGGGCCCACCAGGGACATGTCGCCAATAAAAACATTCCAGAGCTGCGGTAGCTCATCAATGGAGAACTTGCGAATAAACCGGCCGATTGGGGTGATGCGTGGGTCATTCACCATCTTAAAGAGCACCCCGTTGCCTTCGTTCTGTTCCATGAGCGATTTGAGCACGATTCGCCGGTGCAGCGATACCCGTAATATGCGGAGTAGAAACGTGCACGAGCGGTAGCCCGTTGAGCGGCTGAATATGCATGCGAGGCCCTGCAATATCGGTGGTTGCGGGAGCCATAATCAGGGCGATGTGCGCATCCGCGAGACGCCAGCCGAGCATCCGCATCTGTTCCGGGGTCAGCTGATGCCCGTTCGAGATGGCGACCATCTGAATATTGTTTTCCTGCACGGCCTGCATAATATCGTCAGGGTTCGTGGAGTAACCCAGAATGGGCAGATCGACGTCTGCAATCGTGGTACCGGCGTAGATTCCCGGCAGGTAAAACGCAGCTGGTGAAAGCCCCGATGCGACGGCGCCGGAGAGGCTCTTATACAGATGTTTACCGGTGGGAACGTCGGAAATAATCATGACGCGGGTTAGCGAATACCCTTGCAAACGTTTCTGTACTAGTCTTTGGCGCAGTAGCCAGCGCTCTATCATGATGAGTCCTAAACCCAACGGGTAGGCGATGAGCAGGTACATGCGGGTCAGGTCGATTTTGAGAAAGAACGCCACTATCACGAGTGTGCAGAAAAAGTAAGTGCTGCCGCGTGTGACCATACGGTATTCGTCGGTTCCCATTCCTAGAACGCGAATATTTCGTGAGCCGTTGACTTGCAGAGTCAGCCACCAGATTATGATCATTCCGATATCGAGGAAGATATAGTCGATGGGTGCGACGGAAGGATCGAGCAGGTTAAGCGGCCAGACATTCACAGGCGGTAAATCCGCGTTTACGAAGCCGAAGCGAATAAAGTGCGCAGCAAAAATAGAGATGGCAATGGCAATCAAGTCGCCCAGGTAAAGAGATTTCAAAACCTGTGGATGCCACTCACGTTTGGCGACATATGTGGTGCCCCAAACTTTTTTGAGTCTTTCTTTTGCTTTCAATGAAGTTATCTTCCCCGGTCGTGGTGAGCGCGCATATCGGTGTATGCGCGGAATGCTCGAGTTTGAGACCCGCAGCCCGGTGGTCAATCGGAATACAGATGAATGATGTGTGTGAGCGAGAAGTAGAGAGAACAAGAACCAGCTTTGAGGTCCCGAGGCGGTCCGGAAGAGAAACCTGGCCTTTAGCTGATTCTCACGATAGTTCTTCAAAACTACTCAGTCCTTATATTTTACGGTTAAACCAGGAGTTTAGTCCTTCTGAATGGTTGTCTAAACTTCAAGGATAAAGAGTGAATTCAATCACCTTAATGTGCCATAAAGGTGTTGAAGACACGATTATTAAAGGTTAATGTGGATGTTTACTATTGTAAATAGCTTTAATAAATATACTAGTCAGAGAGTTTTAATGCCCGTAAACTAATAAAATACCTTGAAAGAATAAAAAACCATAGCCTAAAAGTTTTACCGAAATTGTTTCAATGAGGCGTGATTCACCAAAAAATCAATCAGCGGTTCGTAACGATTCGGCGGAACATTATCATCCATCGGAACACACACCGGTAAATCACCCTGCTCTGCGGCAATAAACAATCCCGGGTCGTTACAGTCGGCAATACCGAGCGTCAGCAGCTTCTGCTGCGATGCCGCATACCCCGCCATCCCGTGATCGGAAACCACAAGATCGGGCAGCTCGCCGCGCTCACGAAGCTGGGCGAGGGCGATGCGCATCGGCCCCGGGAAATGCGTATGCTGCAGATTCCCGTACTGCTCAAACATCACCACACCCATGATCTGGCGAATATCGCCGTCCAAAAACCGCTCACCCTGCTCAATACGCAGCACCGTGGCCCCGGCGCGTTCGGCGACGCGCGCCAGCTCAGCATAAATGGGGAAAAGCCCGGCGGGATGGCCGGTGGCGAACAGGATCTTTTGGCGGGCGCGTACCGCATCGCCAAAAATACGGGCATACTCTTCGAGAGCATCAATGCACTGGGCGGCACCAATCGTATCTTGCCCCTGAACATGCGAGCGGTCGGGGTTCAGTCCAACACGGCGTACCATGACCTCAAAAACTTCGTCATAGGTCCAATCCTTCGACCATGTAACTCCGAACTCGAGGTGCTCATTGTGATCGAGAAACCCTTGAATATGCGAAAGGTTATTCTCGCGCGGTGTAGCAACATCGCCCGTGATGCGGGCAGAATCAAGATAAGCGGCAAACTCGTCGCGCGTCATTGCAAAACTCATACGTCAAGTGTAGCCGCTTGAACAACTTTCGAGACCGTGCTGTGGTGCGTTCTACAGGTTTTTGGGGAAGAGCAGAGTAATTCGGCAATAAACTATGCGGAACCCTCGGCCCGCTCTTGTGCTAAATGACGACCGGTTATCGCCTCGGAATAGACGCACAAGGTTTTTCGGGCGGTCGCTTCCCAACTGAAAGAACGTGCACGAGCTGCCGCATTCGCCCCCAGTGTTAAGCGCAGACGTGGGGCACGCACCAGCCGCTCGATCGCAACCGCCCAACGCTGCGGGGTACGCGGCGCCACAAGCAACCCCGTTTTATGGTTCTCGATAGCGAAACGCAACCCATCCGCATCGGTAGCAAGTACCGCAGCCCCCGAAGCCTGCGCCTCCAAAGCCACTAGCCCAAAAGATTCAGACGAGGAAGGAGAAGCCACAATATCGGCGCGGCGAAAAATATCGGCAAGAATATCGGCAGGAACCGGACTGCGCAGATGCACCCGATCGGCGATGCCTAAATCGCGGGCACGGGCAAGAAGATCTAATTCGTATCCGGAAGAAGACTTGCCGATAATATCCAGTTCAACATGCAGATCCGCGGGAAGAAGCGCAAGGGCCTCTACCAAAATATGAGGTCCCTTTAACGGCTGAGGACGCCCAGCAAAAACCACCCGAGCGTGCGTATCCGAACCCTCATGTTCGGCGTGCACCCCCGGCAGTGGGTGAAAAATACCGGTATCAACCCCCGGCGCAATCACACGCATGCGTGCGGAATCTGCCCCATAGTAGTCCTGCAGCTGCTGCCCTTCAAGAGAAGTATTGACGATCGTCAAAGCGGCATGTTCAAGAACTCGATGCTCACTTTCATAACGTGCGTGTGGTTCTTCGGGCTCGTCGGGGGAGCGGCGCGCATCCTTCGCTGCGGCGGTCGTATGAGGGGTAAATACTACGGGAACAACTGTTCCTTCGGCAGCGTAGGTCTGGGCAGCCCCCAGCGCAGCGACGCCCGAAAGCCAATAATGTGCATGAATAACCTGCGGATGCCAGCACGCTAATGAGACGCATTGCGCCGCAAATTCGGTTGTAAACTCAGCAAGTTGATTTTTGCGAGCACCTAAAGCCTGCGGAATCAACACCTGATGCACCCGCACTCGATCACGATACGAGTTGAGAAGAGTCGGAACCTGTACCCCGGGCTTTGCATGCTCACAATCGGGATCGGTAAGAAGCGTGAAAACCTCGACGCGCAAAGTATCGTCTGCCGCCAGCATAGCCGCAATCGAACGCGCAATATAAACGTTCATGCCCCCGGCATCGCCGCGACCGGGCTGCGCAAAAGGATCGGTATGCAGAGAATAGACATGCACAACAGGCTGGGGCAAGCGGGACTGCGAGCTCTCGGGAATCTTCACCATCCTAGTCTAACGCGCAGTTTTATAAGACAGCGCGTTCTGCAAGCCGAGTGAGTCTAAGGGTGAACGTGTAAGCCTCGACGGTATCGAAGAGGCGCATTCGCACAGTAAGAACATGAACTGTTGATGAACGCTCCCTAAACCGGGATAAGAAGAGCGAAAATACATGAAAAGACGGGCTAGAATGAGTGTAACTAGACGCTCCCCGCGTTCACCGAGTACCGGAGGTATATAGAAATGACTGTTCCCACACGTCCCCTCTACACCCCGAACCTGCAGCCCGGTGAGGCGGAGCGAACCGCTATCATCGACCTTAATGCTCTTGAGCACAATACGCGCGTGCTCAAAGATATGATCGGCGAACGTAAACTCATTGCCGTGGTGAAGGCGGATGCCTACGGTCACGGCGCCTACCCCGTGGCACGGTCAGTACTCGAAGCCGGTGCCGATATTCTGGGCGTTGTGCATGTGACCGAAGCCCTGGAATTGCGCTCAGAGGGTATTACCGCCCCGATTATAGCTTGGCTGCACACCCCGCAGACGGACTTCGACGAAGCACTCGAAGCAGATATTATCCTGGGTGCCTCCGGCTGGGACTTAGAAGCAATAGCAGAAGCTGCCAATCGCACCAAGAAGCGTGCTCGTGTACATCTGAAAGTAGACACGGGGCTTGGGCGTAACGGCTCCACCTTTGAGGACTGGCCCGCGCTAGTGGCGCGCGCCCTTGAACTTGAAGCCGCAGGGCTGGTGCGCATTGAGGGCATTTTCTCGCATCTGGCGGTTGCCGATGAACCCGAACGCCCCGAGACCGCACGGCAGATCACCCGACTCAACGAATTCGTAACCGTCGCCCGCAGCGCGGGTCTCACCCCCGAGCTTGTTCACCTGGCGAACTCCCCGGGAACGATCACCGGCGCGAGCCCCCTATATAACACGAACGAGGCAGTTCTTGCCGATGCGGTACGCTGCGGAATCGCCCTCTACGGTCTTTCCCCGCTCGCGGGTGTGAGCTCCAAAGACCTAAATCTGCGGCCCGTTATGACCCTGGGAACCCATGTGTGCAATGTCAAAGAAGTACCCGCCGGGCAGGGGGTCTCATACGGGTTGCGGTACAGCACCGATAAGCCCACCACGCTGGCCCTCATTCCGCTCGGATACGCCGATGGCGTGCCGCGCATCGCTGAGGGGGCGCCGGTCCGTATTTACCCGCGTGCCGATGCCGCAAACCCCGTGGAACCACGCACGTACCGTGTCGTGGGCAGGATTGCTATGGATCAGCTCGTGGTTGATTTGGA
This sequence comes from Rothia dentocariosa ATCC 17931, assembly GCF_000164695.2. Lineage (NCBI taxonomy): Bacteria > Bacillati > Actinomycetota > Actinomycetes > Micrococcales > Micrococcaceae > Rothia > Rothia dentocariosa. Next base: position 273,742 of record NC_014643.1, on the reverse strand, counting down.
AGAACCCGGACTCGCCGATCCTGCGCGCGGTATTCTCGGCGGTTCCGCCGTACTTTTCGGCTCGGGAGATAACCCTCCCGTTGAAGAATGGGCCGCTGCAGCGCAGACCATTAACTACGAGATTGTGACTCGTATTTCCCCGCGCGTGATACGCATCTACCGCGGTGGCGCCTGGGTGGAACGCGAAGTAGATGGTCTGCATGCCTTGGGATCCCTCTTCGGTCTCGACGATGAACAGACACCGGAAACCGTCTAACGATATGTGAGTTCGAGTCTTCGCATCCCTGTTTAACCCGTACCGTTCCCCGGAAAGAAGCCCATGCACGCACATCCCGTTTTAGAAGTTGATCTTGCCGATCTTGCGCATACCCGCGCGGCGGCGCACGCGCTTGCACCGTTGCTCACCGCCGGGGACTTGCTCTTGCTCTCGGGAGAGCTTGGTGCCGGGAAGACCACTTTCACCCGCGCCCTAGGCGAGGGGCTTGGAGTGCGTGAGGGCGTTATTTCACCAACTTTTGTGCTCTCGCGGGTGCATCCTAATCTACTGGACGGCACCCGCCCAGGCGGGCCCGATCTCGTGCACGTGGACGCATACCGGCTCTCTAGCGCCGAAGAATTAGACGACCTCGATCTAGAATTCTCGCTGGAAAAATCCGTGACCGTCATCGAATGGGGACGCGGTAAAGCCGAGCATCTGAGCGATTCCCGCCTGGAACTAGACTTCACGCGACTCACCGGCGCGGACGCCTCCATCGCCTACGCCGCCGAGAACTACTCGCCCACAGGGGAAGGGGAGTTCGACTGGGATGCGCTCGACGACCGCGAGGACGAGAGCGCTGATGCCTCAGAACCGCGGCTGCTGCGCATTACCGCTTATGGACCACGGTGGGAAGGCGAAGCGTATCGAAGTCTTGAAGCCGCCATGCTCAAACTCGGCGGCGAGTAACCTGTTTTAAGAGTTGCCGGGAGCGAACGGAAGCGCACCTCATGAGCCTGCCTTGGGGTATTTATGAAGCGAGAACCCGTCACAATAGTGGGTACAGGCAGCACGTTAGAATGATAGGGTGCTCATACTTGCTCTAGATTCATCAGCCACCGCATCCGTGGCTTTGGCGCGCCTCGACGGCGAAAATCCCGGTTCAACCGCAACTATTCTCGCCGCCCGCGAAAGCGCCGATACACGTTCACACGCCGAAGTGATGTCGCCCTTCGTAGCCCAGGTACTCGACAAAGCACAGGTAAACGGACAGAACGTGGATGCGATTCTCACCGGGACCGGGCCGGGCCCTTTCACCGGACTGCGTGCCGGAATCGTCACCGCCCGAACTCTTGGATTTGCCTGGAACAAACCCGTTTACGGGCTTATGAGTCTAACAGCCCTGGCAGAGCGAGCATTCGTTCAGGATTTCCAGGGCAAAGCCGCCCAGATGACCGAGATTCTGGTAGCCTCCGATGCGCGCCGCCGCGAAATCTACTCTGCAATTTTCACCGTTACCGAGAACGGATACACGATAAAAACCGGTCCGCAGGTGGCACCCGCAAACGAAAGTATGCCTGCACCCGGCAGCGTTTCTGGACAGAATACCGCAGGTTATCGTGCCTACGGTTACGGTGCCGAGCTTTACCGCGAACAACTGGAACAATCGGGGGCGCAAATTTCTTCCGAATTATCGCAGCTGCACCCCAACGCAAGCGACCTCGTGCGTGCCGCCGCGCGCTTGGGTATAAAAAATCTTAGCACCGACACCCGCGCCCTCTACCTGCGTGACTCGGACGCGAAGGTTCCAGCCGCCATGCTTGCGCGGCAGAGCCAGTGCGCTTCGGGAGAACCCGTATCGTCTAAGGGATAGGGGGGCGTAAATATGCACTCGAAACTTCAGCATCCAGAACTTCCCGGTGCGCTCGCCCACGGCGCCCGCCTGCGCCGCGCCGATATCAACGATGTACCGCATCTGTTCACCCTCGAACAAGAGCTCTTCCCCCTCGACGCCTGGAACCTTGATATGTTCCTCGCCGAAACAACCCACCCCACCCGCACCTATTACGTACTTGAGCGGGCGCATTCCGGTGAAAATCCCCAGGAAAACCCCGATGAAAAGAACGCTCCGAATATTATCGGATACTGCGGGGTTATGACGGTGGCAGACACCGCCGATGTGCAGACCATCGCCGTGCTGCCCGAGTACGAAGGCAACGGATACGGAAGAGCCATGCTCGCCACAATGCACCGCCGGGCACAGGATTTAGGGGCGCAGCGCATCCTTTTGGAGGTGCGGGCCGATAATCCCCGAGCCCAGAACCTCTACCTGCGCACCGGATACACGCATATTCACACACGGCCCGGCTATTATGACGACGGCACGGATGCGCTGATCATGCTCAAGGACTTCGCCGCCGATGCCTCCACAACAACGGAAACTACCTAAGAAATGATGACTGAAAAAACACTTTCTGCCGCAGCCGAACCGCTTGTATTAGGTATCGAATCATCCTGCGATGAGACCGGGATCGGCATTGTACGCGGCACCCGTCTGCTCACCAACACGATTTCATCCTCTATGGAAGAGCACGTGCGGTTCGGTGGGGTGATTCCCGAAATTGCTTCGCGGGCTCATCTTGATGCCATGATTCCCGCTCTCGAAGCCGCACTTGCAGACGCTCACGTGACCCTCGACGATATAGACGCGATTGCCGTCACCGCCGGTCCCGGGCTCGCCGGGGCACTCATGGTCGGTGTTTCTGCCGCGAAGGCGCTGGCTACCGCTACCGGAAAGCCGCTCTACGGCATTAACCACCTGGTGGCGCATGTAGGCGTGGGGCTGCTCGACGATAACGGTACCGAAGACGGCTCGGCGCTGCTTGAACACGCGCGAGATGGCGGGCTCGGGGCACTGCTGGTTTCTGGTGGTCACACCGAAATTCTGCAGGTACGCGATATTACTCAGGATGTTCGTCTGCTCGGAGCCACCCTTGATGATGCCGCCGGTGAGGCCTACGATAAAGTCGCTCGTTTACTGGGACTCGATTACCCGGGAGGCCCCGCTATTGACCGCGCCGCGCGCACGGGGAATGCTAAGGCGTTTGTTTTCCCACGCGGGTTGTCAAACCGTAAGTTCATGGGTACCGCCGAAGCCCCGGGGGCACACCGGTATAATTTCTCGTTTTCAGGGCTCAAGACAGCCGTAGCGCGTGTGATTGAAGGCTTCGAGGCACGCGGTGAAGAGGTTCCGGTCGCCGATATTGCGGCATCTTTCCAGGAAGCGGTTGTCGATGTTATCACGAAGAAAGCCGTGCTGGCCTGCCGGGAACAGGGACTGCACACCCTCTTACTCGGCGGCGGCGTTGCGGCAAATTCGCGGCTGCGTGAGCTGCTTTCGGCACGATGCACTTCAGCTGGGGTGCGCCTCATTATCCCGAAGTTTACGCTGTGTACCGATAATGGTGCAATGGTGGCGGCGCTTGGGGCACGCCTTGTCGAGGCCGGGTATGAACCTTCGGGAATCGATTTTACGACCGATTCTTCGCTGCCGGTCACGACGGTGTGTTTCTAGAGCATTTGCTTAGACTAGAGGGAACCGTCAGCCCACCTCCTGAGAAAATTCGGGGGAGCGGGCTGGAACTTTATCGGCCCCTAGCGGATGGGACGCGCCCGTGACTGGAGCGCGACATCTCGAATAACCTCGTGGAAAGAGCCAGTTTTCTCGTAGATAGCGCGCTGCCGGTCGGCGCCAGTGCCCTCCGTCAGCATATTCCTTACATGCTGCAGCTCCGGCAAACAATCCAAATCCCGGGCAACATCCTCTAGCTGAGTAACAAGAAGCTCAATATCCTCGCGCAGCGGGCGCACCTGCGGCTCGTTAGACACAATAATCTCGGTGTCTAAACCATAGCGGGCGGCACGCCATTTATTCTCCTGCGCATGCCAAGGGTTTAACACCTCAATCTTCTCGCCAGCCTCAATTTTGCGCGAAAAAAACTCCACTAAACATTGGGTGAGCGCCGTAACCGCCGCCACATCACGAATCGACGGAAGGCCGTCGCAGTACCGCATCTCTAAGGTGCCGTAGCGGGGAACCGGGCGCACATCCCAACGGTCCTCGCTGACCTCTAAAATAGCGCCCGTCTTCACCAACGCATGCAAATAGTCGCTGTACTCCTGCCAATTTTCAAAATGGAAAGGCAGACCATTTGAAGGCAGCTGCTGATACAGCATCGTGCGGTGCGAACCATACCCGGTATCCACGCTGTCCCAGTAGGGCGAAGACACCGAAAGCCCCAGCAGATGCGCGCAATAGTTGGTGAGCGCATCCACGAGAGGCAAAACCTTATCGCGTGAATCGACGCCCACATGCACATGCACGCCAAAAATAACCATGTGCCTACCCCAGTACTGGCCGCGACCCACCACACGCTGGTACCGTTTCTTCGCAGATACCTGCTGTTTCTGCCAATGCGCCGTAGGGTGCGTGCCCGCCGCATAAAAATCAAGCCCCAGCTCATCAGTAACCTCACGGATCTTATCGGTCACCGAGATCAACTGCTGGCACGCCTGCGGCACTGTAGTACACACGCCGGTAATAATCTCAAGCGTATTTTCCAAAAATTCGCCCGTCACATGAGCATGATCCAGGGAAGGTTCCAAAAGTTCAGGATAACGTTCGCCCACACGGGTAAGTACCTCTTGAGCGCGCGCTACCAGCTCTCCGGTATGCTGGTCAATCAGCGCGATCTCCCACTCTACGCCTAGAGTGGATTGCGCCGAGGAAGCGAACGGAATCAAAACTCTCTCCTTCTTAGGGTGACTGCATTTATTCTACGGTGTTGGTGACCACAACAACGCTTTTTCGAGTGCGTATGAACTAAATACGACACGAACATGAAGTATCTGACATAAAACGTCACACACCGTCATCATAGTTTTGTAGATACGCCGCCCACATAAACCCGCTAGACCAGAGAACTCTTAGTGTCCGAGGCGGAGACTTGCGCTGCATCAGAAAAATCTACAGGTCGCACATGCCACCCGATGCGCCGCGCCCGCTGCCCAGACCCCACTCGAGTAAACACTAAAGTCGCCGGGTTATAGCCCTGATTCTTCGCGGCCTTCTTACCTGATTTCTTGCCCGCACCGCCTGCCAGCAGGGTCGCACGCAATTTCTCGGGCACCAGATCAACACCGCGTTTCTTGATCGTCAAAGCCGTAAAACCGCGCTCGCGCACCCACTTTTTGAGCTGTTTCTCATGCACCGGGATTTCCTCAAGAACCTCATAACACTGTGCCAGCGGACTCTGAACAGCTTTTGCCGCCGTGAGGTACGCCAGGTGCGGATCAATCAGGTTCGCCCCAAGCTCTTGGGCTAACTCCTGCACCAGATGCGCCCGCACTACCGCGCCGGAAGGCTCATAGAGGTACTCACCGGGGGAGGGGAACCGGGTTTGCTTTTCATCAACAGGGGTTACTTGTTCCGCAGAATAGGGACTCCTCAGCGTGGTTTTGTGAATGCGCAGGCCCTTGTCTTCAGCCTGTCCCGTCGCCTCCTGCCGCAGCACCGTGACCGTGCGTGCAACGCCCTCCTGAGCCAAAGCATTAAACCAAAGCACTAACTCCACGAGAGAACCCTCATGCTCAACCCACTGCGCCGTGACACGCGGATGGGGGTTCGCCTCGCTACGAATATCCTCGGGGCGCGCAATAGCCTCATGCGGCATCCCCGGACCAAGTTTGACACCCATCGGCATGCCAGTTCTGGCCAGATCCACTACGAACGAAAGCGGGGGAGAATAGGCTTCGGGATCAAAAATACGTTCTGTACGGGATTTTACGACTCCGGTCAGATCACGTCTGGCCGGATCAAGCCATATGCCCTGCACGACCTTGCCGTTGCCATCACGAAAACTCTCGGGGTTAAAATTCGTCACATCACCGACCACAACCCGTGAACCCGAAAAATCCGCCAGATTTGCGGCAGCAAAAGATGCCGTCAACGGGTCAAGCTCCACAGAAACAGTCGCTAAGGATGCGCGCGCGAACTCCAACGAATCCGCGCCAATACCGCATCCCAAATCGGCAACCGAACGAACCCCGGCACGGGCAAACACGGCCGCATGCTCGGCAGCAACAATCGGTCGAGTCGCCTGCTGCGCGCCGTGCTCGGTCAAAAACATAGTGCGCGCCCTATCGCCGAACTTTGACAGCGCCCGAGTGCGCGCCTTAACAAGGCTGAGGATATTGGCGGTCTCATCGGGCGTGAACCCCTGCGCCCGCAGCCGCGTAACCTGTTCGAGCGAGTGCTCTTGACTATAGGGGAAAAGCGCATCCGCGGCATCTAACGCCTGCCGGGTAAAAGGCAGCTCGGGCGGCAATGCAAACGGCGGCGGGGGCACAAAATCAACCATAGGCTTAAGTGTAGTGGCATGAGCATATGCAGAAGGCTTGGATGCTGCGGCAGGTTCACGGGGCGCTCGCGTATTATCCTGTGCGCGAAACGCCGCCCTCGAAACGGCGCGCATTCTTGACCGGGTGCCGCCGGGATTCTAAAGTTGAATTTAGCACTCGAAGCGGTGCAGTGCTAAACGCCCAGGCACTAGGGCTAAACCGCTTCACAAATTTTTAAAAACGCTGACTAAAAAGGAGCATACCTATGGCTATTAAGCCCCTCGAAGACCGAGTAGTTGTCAAACTAGAGCAGGCTGAGCAGACCACCGCATCCGGTCTGGTTATTCCCGAAACTGCAAAGGAGAAGCCGCAGGAGGCTCGCGTAGTAGCTGTGGGCCCCGGTCGTGTGGACGATAAGGGCAACCGCGTTCCCGTCGATATCGCCGAAGGCGACGTAGTCGTGTTCTCCCGCTATGGCGGTACCGAGGTCAAGTACCAGGGCGAGGAATACCTGATTCTCTCCGCTCGTGACGTTCTGGCGATCGTCGACTAATTTCGCATATATGCAGGATGCGCCGCCGGTTTCTCGCGCGGCGCATCCGCTATACCTGACCTGGATTTGGCGCACGTGCGCCTTCTACGATATCGAACGCTCACAACCCTCAAGGAGTAGCGAATATTCATGGCTAAACAGCTTGAATTCAACGATGCCGCCCGTAAGTCCCTGCAGGCCGGCGTCGATAAACTCGCCGATGCGGTCAAGGTTACCCTCGGCCCACGCGGGCGCAATGTTGTGCTCGATAAACAGTGGGGTGCACCGGTTATCACGAATGATGGTGTCTCGATCGCCCGCGAAGTTGAGCTTGAAGACCCCTATGAAAACTTGGGCGCGCAGCTCGCTAAAGAGGTAGCCACCAAGACTAACGACGTTGCCGGTGACGGTACGACTACCGCAACCGTGCTGGCGCAGGCACTCGTGAATGAGGGACTGCGCAACGTAACAAGCGGTGCGGCACCTGCGGAGGTGAAGCGTGGCATTGAGGCCGCCGTTGAGAAGGTCTCCGAGCGTCTGCTTCAGGATGCCCGCGAGGTACAGGGCCCGGAAGTTGCGCATGTTGCCGCTATTTCGGCTCAGTCCGACCAGATCGGCGAGCTTTTGGCATCTGCTTTTGAGAAGGTCGGTCAGGACGGCGTCATTACTATCGAGGACGGCTCCTCCACTGAGATTGAGCTTGATATTACCGAGGGTATGCAGTTCGACAAGGGCTACCTTTCGCCTTCGTTCGTGACCGATGCCGAGCGTGGCGAAGCGGTTCTTGAAGATAGCCTCATTCTGCTCTACCAGGGTAAGATCTCCACTGTTGCCGAGATTATGCCTCTGCTGGAGAAGGTCGTACAGGCGAAAAAACCGCTGACCATTATCGCCGAAGACGTTGATGGTGAAGCACTGTCCACCCTCGTGGTGAATAAGCTCCGCGGAACTCTCGACGTTGTGGCGCTTAAGGCTCCCGGGTTCGGCGATCGCCGCAAGGCTATTATGCAGGATCTCGCCATTCTGACCGGCAGCATCGTGATTACCCCCGAACTGGGTATTGACCTGGCTCAGGCAACTCTCGAAGAAACCGGTTCGGCGCGCCGCGTGACCGTCACCAAGAACACCACCACGATTGTGGACGGCGGTGGCAGCAAGGAAGCGGTTGAAGACCGTGTGCAGCAGCTGCGCCGAGAGATCGAGGCCGTCGATTCCGAGTGGGATCGCGAAAAGCTCAAGGAACGCCTGGCGAAGCTCGCCGGTGGCGTGGGCGTGATCAAGGTGGGCGCGGCAACCGAGGTTGAGGCTAAGGAACGTAAGCACCGCATCGAAGACGCTGTGTCTTCTACCCGCGCGGCTCTTGAAGAAGGCATCGTATCCGGTGGCGGTTCGGCACTGATCCACGCCAGCAAGGCGCTCGACGGTTTTGAACTCGATAGCCACGACGCAAACGTAGGTGTGCAGATTGTACGCCGCGCCCTGGTACAGCCGCTGCGCTGGATTGCCGAAAACGCTGGCGACGACGGCTATGTGGTGGCGGCAAAGGTCGCCGAACAGCCCGTTGGTCACGGTTACAACGCCAAAACCGGTGAGTATGTTGATCTGTTCGAAGCGGGCGTAATTGACCCCGTGAAGGTCACCCGCTCTGCGCTGCAGAATGCATCATCTATCGCGGCTTTGGTACTCACGACCGAGACTCTGGTGGTTACCAAGCCCGAAGAAGAGGACGAAGACGAATAATTGATGGGTTGCCCGGTTCGAGGAGAGAAAATCTCGTTGAACCGGGCAACAACTATCTGTAGGGGCTTGATGCAGACTGGCCTGAAATAAACGCAAGCGCAGCCTCGAACCGGATACTGCGGCCTTGCAGGAAAGGCACACATCCGAACCGCTCCGTGTACCCCGAAGCAGACGTAAGCGTTTACCATAGAGATACGACGTTTTACACCCGGTGGCACCACTCGCTACACAACATCTATACATCCGGTACAGCATTTGAAAGGCTAAACATGACTGTCCCCACCGCCCTGACCGACGATCCCTTCGGTTTCACTGGTCTGACCTATGATGACGTGTTGCTTCTACCCGGCAACACCGATGTTATTCCCTCCGATGCCGATACCAGCACTCGACTCTCCAAGCGTATTACCCTGGGCACCCCCATTATTTCCGCTGCGATGGATACCGTGACTGATTCCCAGATGGCGATTTCGATGGCGCGCCTAGGCGGCATGGGCGTGATCCACCGCAACCTTTCGATCGAGGATCAGGCAGCACATGTTGATCGCGTGAAACGCTCCGAATCGGGCATGATCATTAATCCCGTCACCATCGGTGCTGACGCAACTATCGGCGAATACGATAATCTGTGCGGCTATTACAAGGTTTCGGGTCTGCCGGTGGTCACCGAAGATGGCAAACTTGAAGGTATTATTACCAACCGCGATATTCGCTACCTCTCGCGCTCGGACTATGAAAGCACTCTCGTGCGTGATGTTATGACCCCGATGCCGCTCATTACCGGTTCACCGAACCTCACGAAGGATGAAGCCTTCGCTCTGCTCTCGAAGAATAAAATCGAGCGTTTGCCCCTCATTGACGAGGCCGGTAAACTTGCCGGGCTGATTACCCTCAAAGACTTTGTGAAGACCGAACAGTACCCGCGCGCCACCAAGGATGACGATGGTCGCCTGCGTGTTGGCGCTGCTATCGGTTTCTTCGGCGACGGCTACGAACGCGCTATGGCCCTGGTCGAGGCCGGAGTGGATGCGCTCTTCGTCGATACCGCCAACGGACATTCCCAAGGCGTGCTCGATATGATTTCCCGCCTGAAGAAAGATCCCGCAGCCGCACATGTCGATGTGATTGGCGGTCAGGCGGCAACCCGTGAAGGCGCTCAGGCCATTATTGATGCGGGCGCAGATGCCGTGAAAGTCGGCGTGGGTCCCGGATCAATTTGCACCACTCGTATTATCGCGGGTGTGGGCGTACCCCAGGTAACCGCGATTAACGAATCCGCGAAGGCAGCTATTCCCGCCGGTGTTCCGCTTATCGCCGACGGCGGCATGCAGCACTCCGGCGAGATCGGCAAGGCTCTGGTTGCTGGCGCCGATTCCGTGATGCTTGGCTCGCTTCTGGCGGGAACCGCCGAGGCCCCCGGCGATCTGATTTTCATGAACGGTAAGCAGTTCAAAGCCTACCGCGGCATGGGCTCGCTGGGCGCTATGCAGACCCGCGGTCGCCACAAATCATACTCGAAAGACCGTTATTTCCAGGCAGATGTTTCCAGCGAAGAGAAGCTGATTCCCGAGGGAATTGAGGGGCAGGTTCCGTTCCGCGGACCGCTTTCTGCCGTGCTGCATCAGCTTGAGGGTGGTCTGCGCCAGACCATGTTCTACGTGGGTTCACGCACCATTGAGGAGCTTAAGACCAAGGGTAAGTTTGTGCGCATCACCCCGGCGGGTCTGAAAGAATCTCATCCGCACGATATTACGATGACTGTCGAGGCGCCTAACTACCGCCGTTAACCACCGCTGACCGGCTTAGCGGTGTGTATGGCTCGAACATTAGAGAACCTATTCCGTCGTGCATTTTGTGATATTTCTGAATAATCTGCGGCGGAACGGGCTATACGCCGAGTAGAGTAGATACTGCATCAGGCGCGTAGTCTTGCGGGGCAGCCGTGCGCCAAGAAACACCGGTCAGAGACCTTCCGAAGGGAAACATACATGTCCGATATTCAGATTGGGCTCTCTAAGAGCGCCCGCCGCACCTATGCGCTTGACGATGTGGCGCTGGCACCGACGCGCCGCACCCGTGACCGTCGCGATGTCGATACGTCATGGCAGATTGACGCCTTCAAATTTGACACCCCAATTGTGGGCGCACCGATGGACTCTGTGATGTCTCCAGCGACTGCGATTGCGCTCGGAAAGCTCGGTGGTTTAGGCGTGCTCAACCTAGAAGGCTTGTGGACTCGCTATGAGGACCCGCAGCCGCTTCTAGACGAAATTACTGAGCTTCCCGAAGCTGATCCTGCCTCTGCTACCACGCGCATGCAGCAGATTTACGCTGAGCCGATTAAGCCCGAGCTGATTACCGCGCGCCTAGAAGAAATTCGTGATTCGGGTGTTATTGTGGCGGGCTCGCTTACCCCGCAGAACACCCAAGAACATTACGAAACGGTGGTGCAGGCTGGGGCCGATCTTTTCGTGATTCGCGGTGCTTCGGTCTCTGCGGAGCATATTTCGACCTCGCATGAACCGCTGAACCTCAAGAAATTCATTTACGAGCTGGATGTGCCTGTTATGGTCGGCGGCGTGGCAGGGTACACTCAGGCGAAGCACCTGATGCGCACCGGTGCCGCCGGTGTTCTGGTTGGGTTCGGCGGCGGTTCTGCGATGACCACCCGTAAGGGGCTTGGTATTTCCGCACCGATGGCAACCGCTATTGCCGATGTTGCTGCGGCCCGTTCGGACTACCTGGACGAATCCGGCGGACGATATGTTCATGTGATTGCCGACGGCGGGCTCAGCCGTTCCGGTGATCTGGTGAAGGCGCTGGCTCTGGGCGCGGATGCGGTGATGATCGGCGCGCCCCTGGCGCGCGCATCTGAGGCGCCGGGCCAGGGCTGGTACTGGGGCAATGAGGCGCATTCGCGGGACTTCCCGCGTGGGGTGCGCACCCCCTTGGGCGTGGTTGGAACTCTCGAAGAGGTGCTGTATGGGCCCTCGCACCATGTGGATGGTACCCGCAATATTGTGGGCGCCCTCAAACGCGCAATGGCGAACTGCGGCTACCTGGATTTGAAGAAGTTCCAGAAGGCAGAGATGACACTCGTGCCTGAATATCGGGGATAATCTCGGTCAGTCTCGTGTTCCGTTGAGTGCGCAGGAACCGAGCGAACATTCTCTTTGCTAAAACGTATTGCGCCCTCACCGGTGAAAATATCCGGTGGGGGCGCAGTGTTAGAGGTGCAGCCGTTGCGGTTTTTGTGCGCCAAGCTGGAGCATTGTGCGCACCGCGTGGGCTGGTTATCTGCCGTTAGTCTTTTGTGGTGGCAGGCTGTTGGTTGAGTGAGGGAACCTCGCCGACGACTTTCGGGTACCCGGCGAACGGAACCTCGGTGGCTTGCACAGCATCCTGGGTGGGTACGGTGCAGCTGTCAATGTACTTGGGGTTGTACTCTTCGACCTTGAACTTTATGGTGAGAGAGCGCTGCTTATCTCCTTTGGTTTTGCCAGAAGAAATGGTCACGCTGTGTTCCTCACCAGGTTTCCAGTTGGCGGGCACCTCAATGTCACGGGTGAACGACGTCTCTTCCTCGGAGAGCTTGAAGGTCATTTCACCCTGCCCGTTTACCTTTGACTTGCCGTCATCCAGGGTGACGGTAATATCCGAGGGAAGATAGTCTTCTCCATACGTCCAGTCAGACCCTCCAATCGTGAACTTCTGCCCCGCATATACGGTCTTCGGGGCGGAAACAGTGGCCGCCTCACTGGTGTTATCGCTTACCAGGCGGGTCTGTTCAGGCGCGGACGCAGGGTCGATAATCCGTTTGGTTTCGCCGGGCGCGGTACCTGCATCTTCAGCCTTGAACCGGGAGAGCGTGTTTGCAGTAATATTCACGGATTCCTTGCCGGGGTATTCGTCCACGCTGGCGCTCTGGTACTCGCCGGTGGTGGGGTCAATGCGGAAGTCCACATTTGTGTTTTTGTACGTTTTATCACGGGAAACAGCCACTACGGAGCCGTCGCCCATCAGGTGCGGGTGGGGGAGACGACCGTGGAGCTCACCCGCACGGAGTTCGAGCTGCTGGTTGCCCTCGCCCTGCGCCCCGGCCAGGTGCTGACCCGCCACGACCTGGTCACCGAGGTCTGGGACACCACCTGGGTCGGTGATGAACGCATCGTCGATGTCCACATCGGCAACTTGCGTCGCAAGCTCGGCACCGACACCCGGGGCCGGGGGTTTATCGACACCGTGCGTGGCGTGGGCTACCGGGTGGGGCAGCCATGAATCACGGACCCGGCCTGACCTTCCGCTTCCTGGCCGCCCAGGTGTTGGTCGTGGTGATTAGCCTGCTGATGGCCGCGGCCGTGGCCACGATGGTGGGCCCGACCCTGTTCCATGATCATATGTTGATGACCGGCCGGGAGGACCCCTCGCTGGAGCTGTTCCATGCCGAGCAGGCCTACCGGGACGCCAACCTGATCACCCTGGCCGTCGCCCTGCCCACCGCCTTGATCAGCGCCCTGCTGGCCAGCCTGTGGTTATCGCGTCGCCTGCGCACCCCCCTGCAGGATCTCACCCGCGCCGCTACCAGCCTGACGGTCGGCAACTACCGTATCCGCGTGCCCGCCGGAGAAGCAGGCCCCGAGGTCACCACCCTGGCGCATGCCTTCAACACTATGGCCGACCGGCTGGAACACACCGAACAGGTCCGCCGCCAGATGCTCTCTAATCTGGCCCACGAAATGGGCACCCCCTTATCGGTGCTCACGGTCTACCTCGATGGTCTCCAGGACGGGGTCGTGGACTGGAATAATGCCACCCACACGATCATGGCTGACCAACTCGCCCGCCTGACCCGGTTGATGGAAGACATCGACGATGTCTCCCGGGCCCAGGAACACCGGATCGATTTGGACCTGGCGGAGGAAGGGTTCGGGGATCTGCTCCATACCGCCGCTGCTGCCGGGGGGCTTATGCTGACAAAGGCGTCGATTTACAGGTCGAGACTATTACGGACACCGCCCGGGTGCTCGTGGACCGGCAACGCTTCGGCCAGGTGATGAGCAATCTCCTGTCGAACGCGCTACGGCACACCCCGGCCGGCGGGCAGGTCCGGATCAGCGTCTACCGACAGGGGGCGTCCACCGCGCTCATCCACGTCGCCGATGACGGCGAGGGCATCCCACCTGGCCAGCTCGGACACATCTTCGAACGCTTCTACCGGGGGGGATGCCGTCCGCAGCCGGGACAACGGCGGGGCCGGTATCGGTCTGATCATCTCCAAGGCATTGATCGAGGCCCACGGCGGCACTCTCACCGCCACCTCCCCCGGGCCCGGTCGCGGAGCGGTGTTTGCCCTCCGCCTCCCGCTGTCCCCTCCCGACAGTGAGGAGGCTGCTCGGTGACCACACCCTGCCCCGCGTGAGGGCCGTGCCCTCCACCCCTTGAAAATATACCCCATGGGGGTATATGCTGGAGAGTAGCATCGCCGCATCCCACCGACCCGTAGGAGCTTTCCCATGATCACCTCCCCGCCCCGCCTCTTGCCGATGACCTCCCACGACTGCAGCTGTTGCGGACCTGCCTCACGTGCCGACACCGCCTCCATCCCTGCCGCCAGCGACTCGTCAGCAGGAGGGTCCTCCCCTAGCTACCAGGTCACCGGCCTGACCTGCGGGCACTGCGCGAAAAGCGTGACCCAGGCCCTTCAGGCCCTCCCCCAGGTCGACGACGTCCAGGTTGATCTCGCTGCTGGTGGTGTTTCCACCGTCACGGTCACCGGTGTCGTACCTCCGGAGATGGTTCGCCGGGCTATCGAGGCGACCGGCTACACCGTCTTATCCTGATCGATTTTACCCATCATCTCGACCCCGACCGGGTTGAGCGAAAGGAACGTCATGAGCACTCCCCACCATTCCGGCGATCACCATGGTGATCACCCCGCTCCGGAAACAGACCACACCCACCACCCGGCTCATGCCAGCCACGAACACCACGCAGATGCCGACACCCACGGCCAGGCGATGCCCCACGGTCACCCGCACTCCGTCCTGGACGAAGACCACCAGGTTCATGGTCACGGCGAACACGCCGGGCACAGCACCGCAATGTTTCGGGACCGCTTCTGGTGGTCGCTGATTCTGTCCATTCCCGTCGTTATTTTCAGCCCCATGGTCGCCCACCTGCTCGGCTACCACCTCCCGGCATTCCCCGGATCCACCTGGGTCCCCCCGGTACTGGACACGATCATCTTCGTCTACGGCGGAACGCCTTTCCTCAAGGGCGGATGGAAGGAACTGAAATCCCGCCAACCCGGGATGATGCTCCTGATTGCCATGGCCATCACCGTGGCGTTTGTCGCCTCCTGGGTCACCACTCTGGGGCTGGGCGGTTTTGACCTGGACTTCTGGTGGGAGCTGGCCCTGCTGGTGACCATCATGCTGCTGGGCCACTGGCTGGAGATGCGCGCTCTCGGGGGTGCGTCCTCCGCGCTTGACGCGCTGGCTGCCCTGCTGCCGGATGAGGCCGAGAAAGTCATCGACGGGACCACCCGCACCGTGGCCACCTCCGAGCTGGTCGTCGACGACGTCGTGCTGGTGAGGGCCGGTGCCCGGGTGCCGGCCGACGGAACCATCCTCGACGGAGCCGCCGAATTCGATGAGGCGATGATCACCGGCGAATCCCGTCCCGTCTTCCGCGACACCGGTGACAAGGTGGTCGCCGGTACCGTGGCCACCGACAACACCGTCCGCGTCCGGGTGGAGGCTACCGGCGGGGACACCGCCCTGGCCGGGATCCAACGCATGGTTGCCGACGCACAGGAGTCCTCCTCCCGGGCCCAGGCCCTGGCGGATCGGGCGGCGGCGTTGTTGTTCTGGTTCGCGCTGATCTCTGCTCTGATCACCGCGGTGGTGTGGACTATCATCGGCAGCCCGGACGATGCCGTGGTGCGCACGGTCACGGTGCTGGTCATCGCCTGTCCGCACGCCCTGGGCCTGGCGATTCCGCTGGTCATTGCGATCTCCACCGAGCGGGCCGCGAAATCCGGGGTGCTCATCAAGGACCGGATGGCGCTCGAGCGGATGCGCACCATCGACGTGGTGCTCTTCGATAAAACCGGCACCCTGACCGAGGGTGCGCACGCGGTCACCGGTGTCGCGGCAGCTGTCGGCGTCACCGAGGGCGAGCTGCTGGCCCTGGCCGCCGCCGCGGAGGCCGACAGCGAGCACCCCGTGGCCCGCGCCATCGTGGCGGCCGCGGCCGCCCATCCCGAGGCCTCCCGTCGGCAAATCCGTGCAACTGGTTTCAGCGCCGCCTCCGGCCGGGGGGTCCGGGCCACTGTCGATGGCGCTGAGATCCTCGTGGGCGGGCCGAACATGCTGCGCGAGTTCAACCTCACCACCCCGGCCGAGCTCACCGACACCACCAGCGCCTGGACCGGGCGTGGGGCCGGTGTGCTCCATATTGTCCGCGACGGTCAGATCATCGGTGCGGTGGCCGTCGAGGACAAGATCCGCCCCGAATCCCGCGCCGCCGTGAAAGCCCTGCAGGACCGCGGGGTGAAGGTCGCGATGATCACCGGTGACGCGCAGCAGGTGGCCCAGGCGGTTGGCCAGGACCTGGGGATCGATGAGGTCTTCGCCGAGGTCCTGCCCCAGGACAAGGACACCAAGGTCACCCAGTTACAGGAGCGTGGCCTGAGCGTGGCCATGGTCGGCGACGGTGTCAACGACGCCCCGGCCCTGGCCCGCGCCGAGGTCGGCATCGCCATCGGGGCCGGCACGGATGTGGCGATGGAATCCGCCGGAGTGGTCCTGGCCAGTGACGATCCCCGGGCAATGTTGTCGATGATTGAGCTCTCGCAGGCCAGCTACCGCAAGATGATCCAGAACCTCATCTGGGCGTCCGGTTACAACATCTTGGCCGTGCCCCTGGCCGCCGGCGTGCTCGCCTCTAGCGGCATTCTGCTTCCCCCGGCTGCTGCTGCGGTGTTGATGTCGCTGTCGACGATTGTGGTGGCGCTTAACGCTCAGCTGCTGCGCCGGATTGATCTGGACCCGGCCCACCTGGCTCCCACCAGTCCGAAGGAGGAACACACCACGCCTACTCCGGCATCCACCGCCGTCCACTGATCCACCACTTCTCTCCACTGCCCCCATATGACCCTGAAAGGCTCCACCATGAAGCGCACCCTTGTTCTTTCCGCTCTCGCCGTGGCCTCCACCCTGGCGCTGGCTGCCTGCGGTAAGGCCACCGAGTCAGGCAACACCGACGCCACCACCTCGGCCACCAGCACTGCGACGACTACCGCTGAGACGACCGAGACCACCACGGCGACGACTGAGGCGGACGGGGAGATCTCCGCCGATTACAACGACGCGGACATCATGTTTGCCCAGATGATGATCCCCCATCACCAGCAGGCCGTGGAGATGAGTGAGATGCTCCTGGCCAAGGAGGGTATCCCCGCCCAGGTCGTGGAGTTTGCCCAGGGGGTTATTGACGCCCAGGGACCGGAGATTGACCGGATGAACGCCATGCTCGAGGCCTGGGGCCAGCAGCCGGTCACCGACTCTGGGGGCATGGGGACCATGGACGAGATGGGTGGAATGGATCACGGCGAGATGGGTGGCATGAGCGGGATGATGAGCCAGGAGGACATGACAGCCCTTGAGGAAGCCCAGGGCACCGAGGCTGCCCGCCTCTACCTGGAGCAGATGACCGCCCACCACGAAGGTGCGGTCGACATGGCCCGTGACGAGGTTGCTGACGGCCAGAATCCCCATGCGATCACCCTGGCCGAACAAATTATCAACGACCAGGAAGCCGAGATCGCCCAGATGCAGCAGATGCTCACTGACCTATGACAGGTCCCCGTCTTTTTCTGATCTCGAGGACAGGAATCTGAAAAAGAGGGATACCTGCGTGTCGTCCAGACGACCCTATAAACTCTCAGATGGTTACCCCAGAAAGGAACGACTATGCCGAGCAACAAGATGATCAGTGATTTCTCGGACAAGCCGAAGACTGATTCCTTTTATCAGGCGATCGATGGGTATGTCATGAGCCTGGGTAAAGTCAAGAGGGAGTTTCGCGCGCAGGTCAGCTACTCTGTTAACCGGAAGTTTCTCTGGATGTGGGCATACGAGAAAACCAAGGATGGTACGTTGTACTTCAACGTGACCCTAGATCGCCAAGAGGAGAACAAGAATATCCACAGGGTCACTCAGGTCAGCCCTAATCGATGGAACCATCACGTTGAGGTCAAGTCACTGCAGACGGCGAAGAGCCAATGGCTACGTACCTTGATCGACATGGGTTTCGAATTCTCCACCCAGTGATCATCGGGGAGATACAGACCACGGTCTGCTGGGGACATGTCCACGATGAATGCGATATATCATCTGTTCTTAAACGGCATGTGGTGAAATCTCGTCGAAAGTGTTGTCTGCCTACCAACGAGTTCTTCCTGTTATATTTTTCTTATCGTTAGGGGCACATCACGCAAACGCGCTACCCTAGATATGTGTGGAAATTGGCGTTTACTCCCCGCTGGTTGGGCGGGCTTTTGCTGGCTCTCGTCTTTGTGACGGGGTTTGTTGCGCTCTCCAGCTGGCAGTTTAACGCCTCCACCTCACAGCAGGTACATTCTGATCCTGCGAAAGATCGAGTGCGACCCTATACCGAGATTCTGCAGGCGCATCAGCCCGTGACGAACTTGACGGTTGATACCGTAGTGCAGGCGAAGGGGAAGTACGTTCCAGGATCCTCCATGCTGGTAGCAGGCCGCCTGAATGAGGGGCAGCACGGATACTGGGTTCTGAGTGAATTTATTCCCGAAGGAACCGATAAAGCCGCCGCTTTGGGAAGCACCAAGCCCCGCGCTATTACAGTGGCACGAGCCTGGATAGCGGGTGAAGACGATCACGCGCCGAGCATACCCGCCGAGCCGACAGGGACAGTTGAGGTTGCCGGTCGTGTAGTAAATGCCCAGGGCGCCGCCCCGTACACGCGCATGGCTGAGAAAGTATTGGAAAGCGCATCCCCGGCACAGCTGACAAACCTGTGGGATTCACCCCTCTATGACGGCGTGCTCACGCTTTCTGTCGAAGTCCCCGAGGACCAAAAAATACCCCTCACCGAACAGCACACAATCGCAGAAAATGCCACTATTATTGGACAGTCCGAGAATCTGCGCCCTATTCGCGCAGCCCAGGCGACCAATGATGCCAACATCAACTGGCTCAACATCTTCTACTCGCTCGAGTGGCTGATTTTCGCGGCGTTCGCCCTCTACCTATGGGGACGCATGCTTAAGGATGCGGCGCATCGTGCCGCCGAACCTGCCGAATACACCCAGTATTTCGAGTACGAGGGCGAATACTTTGTGGACGAGACCACCGGACGCCCCTACTATTGGGACCCCGCCGACGAACAGTACTATTTCTTTGATGAAGCTCCCGAAGAAGCATCCGTGCGTATGGAAGATACACCACGCAACGCACCGGAGAGTGGTAATCCCCAGAAACCTGCAGATACAAAAGACTAACGCCAGCTAAACTCATCAGCACACACGAGAGGCACAGCATGTCAGAGAACTCCGAGAAGAACACAAAAATTACCCCGGTAGAACGTACCGACGGGCGCAAAGTCACCCTATCGCAGAATGCCTCAAAAGCATCAGCAGACGGGGCAGAACACGCGCCCCAGGGTGGATTTACGGTGCGCAAAAAATTTGGCGGTACCGAAACGCAGATTCGTTCCGCGCTAACCTTCTATAAATGGTGCGCATGGATATCCGGTACCTTCCTGTTGCTGCTGGTGGTTGAGATGATCACTCATCACGGGATGGGTTATGACCTGGTGGCGGGTGCAAAAGACGCCGCAACCGGTTCCGATGTATCGTTCGGCGTCCTTAACCGCGAAACCGGCAACCTCACCGGCGGAGTAAACATCTCCACATGGGTGCTTATCATTCACGGCTGGTTCTACATCATTTACCTGTTCTCCTGCATCCGTATTTGGCTGCTCATGCGCTGGGGCATCGCCCAGCTCATCGTCATGGCGCTCGGCGGCGTGGTGCCATTCCTCTCATTCATTGTTGAGAAACGCATCCACGCAGAAACCCTGGCGCAGCTTGAAGCAAACCCGCAGGCAACCAAACGATACTAGCCCCCCCAGCATCAGCGAAAACCCAACGGCGAGTACCCCTGAATGGGTGCCGCATAAAACTTTTGTCTCTCCCGTAGAATAGAAATACAAGACTTCGCGCGCTCGCGCGGAATTTCAAACCTGACACGTGAGGAAAATCCGTGACCGACTCTGTACACCCGGATCAGCTTGAAGAGCGTCCGGTTCTGGTGGTAGATTACGGTGCCCAGTATGCGCAGCTTATCGCTCGTCGTGTGCGTGAGGCGGGTATCTACTCTGAAATCGTTCCCCACTCTATGAGCACCGAAAAGATGCTCGCTAAAAACCCCGCCGCGATTGTGCTTTCGGGCGGGCCTTCATCGGTGTATGCCGATGGCGCCCCCCGTGGCGATAGGGCACTATTTGAGGCTGGCGTGCCGGTCTTCGGTATCTGCTACGGTTTTCAGGTGATGGCGCAAACCTTGGGCGGTACCGTGGCGCAGACCGGTTCCCGCGAATACGGCGCAACCGATGCGACCCTGTGTGCAGTTGAGTCTTCGTTCCTCACTGGAACCCCGCAGACGCAAAACGTGTGGATGTCGCACGGCGATTCCGTGACCGAAGCCCCCGCCGGGTTTGAGGTTCTGGCGCAGACCCCGGGTGCGTCCGTGGCGGCGTTCGTGGATGAGCACCGCAAGCTGGGCGGCGTGCAGTGGCATCCCGAGGTGAAGCACTCCGACTACGGTCAGGTTGCGCTTGAGAACTTCCTCTACAACATTGCCGGACTTAAACCCACCTGGTCAACCGACAATATTATTGAGGAACAGGTTGCAAAGATTCGTGAGCAGGTTGGCGAAGACCGCGTGATTTGTGCGCTCTCTGGCGGCGTGGATTCTTCTGTTGCCGCAGCCCTCGTGCATAAGGCTGTAGGCGATCAGCTGACCTGCTTCTTTATCGACCACGGGCTGCTGCGCGCGGGCGAGCGTGAACAGGTTGAGCAAGACTACGCCGCGTCAATGGGTATTCGCGTAATTACCATTGACGAATCAGAGCGTTTCCTCACTGCACTGGCTGGCGTGAGCGACCCTGAGCAGAAGCGTAAGATTATTGGCCGCGAGTTCATCCGCTCCTTTGAGCAGGCCGAGCGCAAGCTCATTGAGGAAGCGGGCGAAGAGGGCGCACAGATCAAGTTCCTGGTGCAGGGTACCCTGTACCCGGATGTGGTTGAATCCGGCGGCGGCGAGGGTGCGGCGAATATTAAGTCGCATCACAATGTGGGTGGTTTGCCTGAGGATTTGGCGTTTGAGCTGGTCGAGCCGCTGCGTACCCTGTTTAAGGATGAGGTTCGCGCGATTGGCCGTCAGCTGGGTGTTCCCGAGAAGATCGTGGCGCGCCAGCCGTTCCCCGGCCCCGGTCTGGGTATTCGTATTGTGGGTGAGGTGACCCGCGAGAACCTTGAGACCCTGCGCGCGGCGGATGCGATTGTGCGTGAAGAGCTGACCGCAGCCGGTCAGGACGAGCATATTTGGCAGTGCCCCGTGGTTCTTCTCTCCGGTGTGCGTTCGGTGGGTGTGCAGGGCGATGGCCGCACTTATGGGCATCCGATTGTGCTGCGCCCGGTTTCTTCGGAGGATGCGATGACCGCCGACTGGTCGCGTCTGCCCTATGATCTGCTGGCAAAAATCTCGAACCGGATTACGAACGAAGTCAAAGACGTGAACCGCGTGGTGCTGGATGTAACCTCTAAACCCCCGGGAACCATTGAGTGGGAGTAACGCACTAGGGGAGTAGCCCCTAGGATTCAACCCAGTTTTGAGTAGGTAAGCCGCCCGGTGTGTTCTGAGCTTTCAGGATGCACCGGGCGGCTTTGCTGTGGTCATAAAGGTATAGAAGCTGCGCCATGGTCCTCTCGAAACGGAACATTTCATCAAGTCCTTCTGTAGCAGAGTATGGTTTCGGACGCCCATGATGGGAATGTGAAAGTCTGGATCGTACTCGATAAAAGGTGCAGGCTTGGTTTTCAGAAAATCTTGCTGGTGTTCTTGATATTGTTCTGCTTGTGTTTTTATTGGAGCTCAAACCCACAAAGTGAATAAAACTTAGAATAAGTGTTATCAGCATAATGAGAAAAGCAGTACAAATAACTGATAAATCGGTTTAGCCACTATGAGAACTGGGGACAGCGTTGTAGACAAGAGTCACGAACCAGCAGAGGTAAGAGCCAGTGTTTTTACTGTAATCTAGGGGTTGCCTCTAATGATTAACCCTCAGTGTTTTTGTCCTGAAAGCTGGGTGGTCTTCTTAATACTATTTGTCGTGACAACAATCATTAAGATGCCCAAAATAACCTCGTAAAGGGCTACTATAACCCCCACTATTGTAAAAGAGCTCTCGGCAGATGAAGATGGATCAAGAATCCGCTCTAGCATAAACGGCACATAGGTAACCTCGGAGATTGGGGCAACAATAAGGCCGTAAATATTGGCGCCTCGTATCCACCGAAACTTGACTGATCTCCTAAACCGCATAAACGCGACAACCTGCAAGAAAATGTGGATCATGTAGGGCAGTGCAACAACGGTAGCAATAGCTACAATGGCAAATATAAGATCGCTAAATTCATCGCGTTCAGACACCATAATATAAATGGCTGCTTGGATAAAAATAAACAATAGGACAAGTACAGGAATAATAATCAGAACATTCCTGATAGCCTGTGCTATGAGAAGACTTTTGCGGGTGTTGGGGTCTATATCGAACTGTTTTGGTACGCGCTCATGAGATTCTTCCTTTTTCTTGGTCCCCTGAGGTTCCGAGCCAGCCTGAGGCTCCAAGGACATCTTACCCTCAATACCTTCTAAGCCGTATAGCTGTGTATATTTGGGATCTTGATGGGCATTCTCCGGATTATTGCCCGATGCACTTTGCTTTTCCACGGGAGGCTGCGGATCATTATTATCAGTGGCTGAAAAATTCTTATCGGTGCTCATTGCTGTTCACCCTAATCTTTCTTCTGCGACCTAACATTAACGCGCTGCCAAGGAATTTCTACAATCGGATCTTCATGGTGCTTCTTCAGGGTTTTTAAATCATCCGTTTCGTATATTGCATTCTTGAAACCGGATAAAGTATTATCTGGCGTTGGGCGTTTATCAGTATCCATATTTTTATTATGAGAGGATAGTTTTTTCTTTTTCCAGTTATATATAATCACTGCAATAATAGTGAAAACGCTTATAATCGCCTCAAGAGCGCAGGCGCCTAGCAACCACCGTAATGGTTGAATATCGGCACTTGTTACATTTGGAGCCGACATCTCAATCACGAACCATGTATAAAAAGCAGCAATAGGCGCAACAACGAGCAAACTATAGATGTTCGTCCCTAAAAACCATGCGGTTTTGGTTCCCCGAATCATCTTTATACATGCCACAATTTGCAGCAGAATATAAACGATAAAGGGCGAAAAAAGGATGAGTAGAAGAAGAAATCCTTCAAAATCATCAAAATCACTGGCAAGGAGGGAAAATACCACACTCTGGAGAATCATGGTTTCGAGAATTAGCCTAATAATCTGCACAGTTATAAAGCTAGAAAGAAGCAAGTTCCGCTTCTCAGTCGAATCTGCCTCAGATTCTTTCTCTATTTCATGAACGTTTTGAGCCTGGCCTATAGCAAACTCATCATTAACTATCGGAAAATTCTTATCGGTGCTCATGGCGCTCACCCTAATCTTTCTTCTGCGACCTAACGTTAATGTGCTGCCGAGGAACCTTTGCATCCGATTTATCATGGTGATTCTTCAGGGGTTTTAAACCACCATCCGTTTCGTATGCCCCGGAGTTAGAACCTTCCAGAACATCGTCAGATATTCGAGGCTTAGTGACAGTAATCCTTTTGCCTTGAAAATCACGAAGATCATTCCTCTTGATTACGTTCATCACGACGATCATGACGATGCTGATAACAGCTTCAAGAACGCAGGCACCTAGCGACCACCATAATAGTCCAATATCAGCACCTGTTATGTTTGGAGCTGCCACCTGCAGCTCCATCATGAACCACGTATAGAAAGCACCAATAGGCGCAACAATCATCAGGCTATAAATGTTGATTCCTACAACCCAAGCGATCCGAGTTTCTTTCTTTGCCCGTGACCATGCCACAGCCTGCAAAATAAAATGCAAACCAAAAGGCAGGAAAAGAAGGAAACCTCCAAGACCAATAGTGAGCAAAGGGAGTAATGGCAGTACTAATATAAATTCAATGACAGTCCTTATGGTCTGCACAGCTATAAGACTAGGAGGAAACGAGGTCTGCTTCTTGGTCGAATCTGCCTTAGGTTCTTTCTTTATCTCATGAACATCTTGAGCCTGGAGCGTTCCATGCTCAGGTTTTGGAAGGTTCTTATTAGTAGTCATGGCTTCACCCTAAGCTTCTAGCCTGGGTATTCCGTGGAAGCTCCCTGAATATTCTCAAAAAACAATACTTTTTATTTTTTATAAAATAAAAAATGATATTTATCTAAAATAGAGTTTCTAATGCTTTATGGAGGATTATTTATTAGGGCTCCTTTAGATGACAGTAAAAACAGTGGTTCCTACCCCTGCTATACGTATGATGGTGAAAGAAGCGACCAGCCACCAATCACATGCAGGTGGAAACCGTTGCTTTCTTGCCGTCACTGGACTGACCACTGCATAATTCGCAACCGCCCTCAATCGCTTAGTCATACTCTGACTTGGGATACCCCCAAGCAGCTCTCGCCGTCCTTTGTTGACCATGGTGCATCTGAAGAGTATGTTTGTCGGATAAATTAGATCTAATAGTGCTAAAAGCCGCCTGGTATATTCTGGTCTTTCAGGATGCACCGGGTCTTTATATTCTTTGTAAAGGCAGTAACTGTGGTCTATACGTTAACCAGGGTAATCCACCGATCAGGTCGCAAACTTCGGGAGCGCAGATCTTCTTCGGGGTCCGTGCTCCCGCTATAAACTTCCGCTCCCGCTAAGAGAATGCGCCATCATGAAAACACTTTGAGGATAGGGTCGAGAGAATAATTTGAAGCCTGGTGTTTGGAATGTTTGTCGGCATTATTCTCTGCCTATGTCATCGATAATTCCAAACAAACTATTTCCCATATATATATGTTTAGAGATAGTCTGCGCCATCGAGTATTTTGCCGAAGAAATTGAAAACCTTCTCGGCAAACTTTTCGCCGCCATCCGGTTGTTCAGGATTCTTGCGGGAGAGCTTGAAAAGCTTAATTGTTCCCAAGATAGGGAGTGCCGCAAGTGATACTGCCGCAAGAAAGGCAAGAAGTGTGATAATTAGGTTAATAATAAAAATACTAGTAACATGCAGCAGATTAGCGCTAACAGCTACTCCGAGGATAATAAAGATAAGCGCCCAAGGAATCGTAGCTACAAAGCATATCCATGCAACTACACGCAACAAACTTTTGCGGAACCCGCGCGGATTTTCTGGGGCTGAGAACCCATATGCACGATATTTTTCATATGTGTTGGAGAAATTCTGGAACTCAGGCGAAGAGTCTTTAGATGTAGTTTTTTGAGGGGTGTTATTTCGAGTATATTCCGCGGGATGAGTAGTTCTACTGGGGTTTCGGGACGTGCTCATAGTATTTTATATCTTTCATACAATGATGATTTGAATACGGTATAAATAATGTACCAACACGTTCTGAATATATCCTCAATGTACTCTGAGAAATTGCTGATGATAGAAGATAGGCTGTGCTTTTTGCCTTGGTAGCATCTCGCATCAGGCATTGACAACCAGTTGTCATATTTGTAAACTGGTTGCCAAAATTGCCGCTGGAGGAAAAAATGGATGCTTCATTGCTCAGCGAACTCGTGGTGCAGATCTTCCGTGTGAACGGAACACTCACCGCATGGGGAGACCGGTTCGCCGCCGAAAGTGGTCTCACAACTGCGCGCTGGCAAGTATTAGGTGCAATCTCAATGTCGAAAGAACCGAGTACTTCACCGCAAATCGCCGAACGCATGGGAATAACTCGGCAGGGCGTGCAAAAGCAGCTCAACCTCCTGCGGGATGAGGGGCTGGTGATGTCCGTCGAAAACCCTGCGCATAAACGTTCCCCACGGTATTCCTTGACCGAACACGGCGAGCAGAAATTAGCGGAAATCCGAAAACGCTGGCGCCAACAGGTCGAACAATGGAGTGGGTCATATCAGCATGAATCTGTTATTGCCGCTCTTGAGACGCTAGAGGTTTTATCTCAGCATCTTAAGGAATAATACGAAAAGCTACCGGCGGAGGTTTACTATGAATCCCGTTTTGCTAACTATAAATACTATTTCTGCACTCGTAACAATCGCTAGCGCGGTATTGGCTCTGTGCCGCCCCGGGCTTATGGTTCACGCTTCTTCCGTTGACGCTAATACTCGTTTCTACGTATACATGTATGCTGTGCGCGCCATACCAGCCGGAATAGCCGTTCTTATTGCACCCTTCTATTTTCGAGGCGGTGCCGTGGTCCTGCTTCTTGCGACTTTTGCGGTCATACAGGCGGGCGATGCCTTCATCGGCTGGACACGCAAAGAATGGGGCATGGTATTCTTCCCCTCACTCAGCGCGGCAGCCCACACGGTCGTCGCTTTTTCGGTTCCGGGCATATAGGGATAGACCTCAATGAAGGGAAGGATTGCCCGCAGGATATGTGCCCCCCGTGTGCACCGGCTCAGCCAGCGGTACTGGGACGCGGAGCTGTGCATAACAGAAAAAACCTGCTCCGAATGTCCTCTGCCACTCGGTCCTTCTAAGTAAAAACTCTAGGTATTTCTGTCCTCAATCTGTAGTGTTAAAAAGAGCGTTGTATTCCCAAGTACTTCGTGGATTTAGTCATCGAGTAAACATAAAAAACGAGGAGGAACCCCATGAAACGCTTTGAAAACAAGACCATTCTGATTACCGGCGCGAGCAGCGGTATTGGTTTGGCGGGCGCAAAACGCCTGATCGAAGAGGGCGCGCACGTTATCTTTACGGGTCGTACCGAAAGTCATGTGCAGGCTGCAGCAGCCGAGTTGGGCGATCATGCTACCGCCGTTCTGGATGATGTTTCGGACGGCAACACTTTGGAGCGCATCATGCCCGTGGTGGAGCGTGCTGGTGCGTTGGATGGTGTGTGGCTCAATGCCGCATACGCAGCCGGAGGTCCTTTAGAAGAGATGGATCAGGCGACTCTCGATCAGATATTTAAGGTGAATGTGGTGGCACCGATGATCCAAATGGGCGCGCTTTCTCCATATGTGAAAGACGGCGGGTCGGTGCTAGTGACGTCTTCGACGGCGGCTTATGAGGGAGCACCTATAGTCTCTGCCTATGCCGCAACAAAAGCTGCTATTCTGGCGGCGGCGCGCGGGTGGGCCTCCGAGCTTGCACCGCGCAATATTCGGGTGAATAGCCTGGTTCCCGGGCCGATTACGAGCAACCTGAGGTCGGTTCTTCCCGATGAGATGCGTGCCCAATTCGAGGAACGGCTTGCCGAGGCAGTGCTCCTCAAGCGTGTGGGCGATGCGCGTGAAGCCGCCGCGGTCGCGCTATTCCTGCTCTCTGATGAGGCCAGCTATGTGACGGGTAGCTCGTATACGGTAGACGGCGGTCTGATCATGCAGTAGCGCTCTGTTGTTCGGCGGTGCGTGAATACGCGCATAGCTGTCTAGCCCCAGGTAAGCGCTAAAAAGTGCCTTTATGCGAATAAAATGTTTTCTAACGCATTATTCACATAAAGGTATTTTTTGATCGAAAAGTGTGACGAAGATTTTTAGCTATATGAATATCTATATTTTTACTCAGTTATGCGTGATGTACAGGGTTTCACAATACCTTGATGCCTAGAGTCGTATTCCCATCCCCAGTCGCACATGAGTTGTAGCACCGGTAGAAATGTTTGCCCTTCCGTGCTTAGCGTGTATTCCACTCTCGGCGGTACTTCCGCATATACGGTGCGTTTGATGAGTTCATCCTCTTCAAGCTGACGGAGCTGCTCAGTTAGCACTTTTGAACTGATCCCTTCAAGTAGCCGAAGCAGATCGCGGGTGCGTTTTGCCCCACCGCTCAAGTGGTAGAGAATGAGGCACTTATATTTGCCTCCAACTAGATTCATTGCCATCTCTATTGCAGAAATTTTTTTCATTAAAAACCTACCGTAAATACTTAAAACTTACCTAAAAGTATGTATAGAACCTATAAGTAAGTTATGTTTTAATGCATTTTTGTACATTATACTGAATTTTGTAATCACCCGAAGAGAAAATGTTACCCATGACTTTGCAAGACCTTATACGTGACCGTCGCTCTACTCGATATTTTGACCCTGCCTGCCTAATAAGCCACGAGGAAATATACCGTCTTATTAATTGTGCTAATCAGGCTCCCAGCAGTAATAATTCGCAGCCGTGGCGGGTTGTGATCGTAACCGAGCGGCATTTACGCGAAAAGCTGTTGCCTATTGCATATAACCAGCAGCAGATTATGACTGCATCGGCCGTGTTGATTCTGCTGGGTGATCGGCAAGCATACTGCGCGGATAATTTGAGTCGAATACATCACGAAGAATATATTGCTGGATGCTTCTCCCAAGAAATCTGTGAGAGGCTGACCCGCGCCGCTATCGAATTTTATGAGCCGCGTAGCGAGCAGGAAATACAGAAATTTTTAGGTTTAGACTGCGGGCTCTGGGCGATGACCTTTATGCTGGCGGCGCAGGAAGCCGGGTGGAATACGATACCTATGACGGGGTATCAGCGTGCAGAATTGCGTGAGATGCTGCGCCTGCCAAGCCGATATCTTGACATTATGATGATTGCTGTAGGCTCCGGAGCACGAGAAGGACATCGCACTTTACGGCATGAGGCGGAGCGCGTAACGGTGTGGAATGCCCCTCCCTCAGAGCAACCTTAAGATCTCCGATTTGCCGCCCCGTATATGGTGGGATGCCGCTTTTCTGTTCAGAAGTGTCTTGCACATTCTATATGCATTTTGAATACAAACACCTTCTCTGTAGACGGGGTTACGGAGCTCACCCTACAATGAGGGGAAGTACCCGCCAGAAGACAATAAATAAAAGGAGCGTGCACCGTGAAAACCCTAGGCATTATTGGCGGCATGAGCCCTGAGAGCACCGCCCTGTATTACCGAATCATTAACCGTGAAGTCAACCGCCGCCTCGGAGACAACCACAGTGCCGACATCGTGATGCATAGCGTAGATTTTGAGGAAGTCGTACGCATGCAAAAAAGCGGTGACTGGGAAGCCGCTGGGGCTCTGCTGGCGGCAAGCGCCACAAAACTTGAGGGTGCTGGTGCGCAGCTGCTGCTGGTGGCAACGAACACCATGCACAAGGTTGCCCCCGCAATAGAGCGTGCCACCACCGTACCGTTACTGCACGTAGTGGACGCCACCGCCACCGCCATCCAAAGGCAGGGGCTGCAGAGGGTGGGGCTGCTGGGTACAACTTTTACCATGAGCGACGGATTCTACACCGAGCGCATGGCGGTGCAAGGAATCCAGACGATCGTACCGACCGAATCGGAACAGACAGATATTAACCGCATCATTTTTGAGCAGCTGTGCCTGGGCCGTGTGGAGCCTGAAGCCGTGCAGTATCTTCAGCAGGTCATTACAGGGCTGAAGGAGCAGGGCGCCCAGGGCGTGATTCTGGGGTGCACCGAACTCTGCCTAGCGGTGGAAGCGGACAAGACCCCGCTGCCAGTCTTTGATAGCACCACCATTCACGCACTCGCGGCAGTAGAGGCAGTGTTAACGCCGCCGCTTCCCGTATAAACCCCGCTTCTTGACCGAAATAAATAACTGTTCCCCATGAAAAGACTAGCTGCAGCCCTTGAACATAAAGTTCCGCCGCCACTTATAGGGGCACTGTGCGCCTCACTGATGTGGCTCATCTGCGGGATGCCGCCGCTGACAGGCAGACCACCGCTGCTGCTGGTTCCCGCCCTTGCACTGGTTGTACTCGGCCTAACGGTGGACGCGGCGGGGGTGCTGTCATTTAGACGTGCCCGCACCACAGTGAACCCGTTCGCCCCCGAACGCACCGTAAACATTGTCTCCTCCGGAATATACCGTTTAAGCCGCAACCCCATGTACTTGGGTATGGTCTGCATACTTACCGGGTGGGCGGTGTGGCTGTGGCAGGTGCAAGCTGTGCTCGGGGTGGTGCTTTTCGTTGCCTGGATAACGCGTTTCCAGATTATTCCCGAAGAGCGGGTTCTCACCCAGAAGTTCGGTACAGAATACCGGCAGTACCGCCAGCGGGTACGGCGCTGGGTATAAGCCCAGCACCTGCCAAAACTGTGTGTGGCTGGCTTACGTACATACATTCTGCCAACCGAAACCCTGAATGGTTCGGGGACTCACTATCGTATGTGTGTCTTTTACGGGATAGACTTAATAGCGGTGAGCTCGCAGGAAAGACGGTGATATTCATGAATCGTATCTCGACCCATTTTCTCGATCTTGAAGGCATTAAAACCGCGTACTACAGTACGGAGGGTGAAGGCACGCCTATCGTGTTCCTTCATGGTGGCGGGGTGGATCACGCCATGCTCTCCTGGAAAACGATCATGCAGACCTGGACCGGATCTCAGCCTTTAGTTGCCCTGGATCTGCCAGGGTACGGCAACAGCGATAAACCCGAATTAGAGTACTCGCTGAGTTTCTACACGGGCTTCCTCAAGGCATTCCTTGATACTTTGAACGCTCAAAATGTTACCTTGTGTGGCCTTTCAATGGGCGGCGCCATTGCTTTGCAATATGCGCTGCGGTATCCGGAGTATATTGGCAAGCTGGTGCTGGTAGCGCCTTGGGGTGTGTCCGCTTCAGCACCGTATTCACTTATGGGACGGTTGCGGGTGCGTTTGCCACTCAATCAGGTGGTATATAAAACCTTGCAGAATAGGTGGCTGGCAAAGAACATTATTGCCGGGTCACTGATTGGGAATCGCGAGAAAATTACCCCTGAAATTCTGGATGAGGTGCAAACTGCTGCCCATTCGAAAGACGCGGCACGAGTTTTTCAATCATTTCAGATCAGTGAGCTGTGGGGAGAACATCCGGTCGGGCACCTAATACCGCTTCTGCCACAGATCAAGGTGCCAACCCTATTTATTCAAGGGGATAAGGACCCCGGCGTCAAAGTCGGTGATGTGAAGCAGGCAGCCGCATCTATGCCGAATGCACGGGTCGAAATTTTTGAGCATCATAAGCATTGGGTTCAGAAAGAGAGCCCCGAACGGTTTGCGGATATAGTGCGCGACTTCATCGAGTCGTAACTCTTGTCATACTGAACGAACAGCATAAAATGAACCCCGGGAAGCGCTTTGAGAACAAGACTTTCCGGTAATCGGCGGGAGTAGCAGTATCGGCTGGACATGCGCGAAACGTCTTTGAACTCTGAATAATGCAGCTTTGGGCGTATTACAAGACCCTAGAGGGTAGGTAATACGCCCAAAGCTGCGTTATTCGGATTGGGAGGGGAGAAGAATTCTACTTCACGATGCGGTAGACCTTCGCTTCGTAGGGGCGCAGGGTGGTGCCGACATCGGTCAGCGCGCCGGTATCATCCCGGTAGTTGGAGTGCACCAGTTCGACGGACGCTCCGGCTGCACGCGCATCATCCAGCAGCGAGAAGGTGCGCTCCACCGAATCAGACGTGAAGTTAGAAACCACGAGCAGGGACTGGTTCGCGTCGGTTCCGTCCGGGCCGCCGGTACGGGTGTAGGCGTACACTGCCTCATCTTCGGCATGAGGAACCTCAACCGAATCTACGGGTGCGAACGACCCGTATACCATCAGATCTTTAAGCTCACCGCGGCGCAGTTTCGCCAATTCCTGATAGTGGTAGAACACCGAATCCTGATCGTCCAGGGCAGCCTCCGCATTAATTTGCGGGTAATTCGGGTTCACCTTCAGCCACGGTTCGACTCCCGCGTTCGTGAACCCACCGTTTGCCGAGTCGTCCCATTGCATGGGGGTGCGGGCGTTATCACGACCCTTAATGTAGATAGCGCGCATCGCATCCTCATGGTTGAGTCGCTGATGATCCACGTGCATATCCTCGTAGAAACGAATCGAATCGCCATCGCGGTAGTCCTCGATCGACTCGAACCGCACATTGGTCATCCCCAGTTCCTCACCCTGATAAATATAGGGGGTTCCCTGCATAAAATGTAGGGTGGTTGCCAACTGCTTCGCTGAAAGCACCCGAAATTCGGGGGAATCGTTGCCGAACCGCGAGACCACGCGCGGCTGATCGTGGTTATTCCAGTACAGCGAACCCCACGCCTTGCCCTCAAGTTTCGTCTGCCACTCGTTCAGAATGCGCTTAAGCTCGGTCAGCTTGTACGGCGCATACGACCACTTGCCGCCCAGCGAACCTTCGGGGTCGTTATCGACGCCCATGTGGTCGAAGTGGAAGAGCATCTGCAATTCGCCCGCATCGTAGCCCGCCCACAG
Organism: Rothia dentocariosa ATCC 17931; assembly: GCF_000164695.2. Taxonomy (NCBI): domain Bacteria; kingdom Bacillati; phylum Actinomycetota; class Actinomycetes; order Micrococcales; family Micrococcaceae; genus Rothia; species Rothia dentocariosa. Next base: position 241,454 of record NC_014643.1, on the reverse strand, counting down.
CTTCGCGTCCTCGGGGCTGGTGGCGCTCGTTTCGCCCACGGTCATCACATCGTACTTCGAGAACGCCTCACGGTTGAGTTCTTTCATCCACGGATGCACCATCGTGCCGTTCGCAATCACAAACGGGATCGACGACGTATGCTTCTCAAAATCGGTGGAAGGATCATCCGGGAAGCCTTCGGGTTTAGAAATAATGTTGATGGCGTCCAGACGGAAACCATCCACGCCCTTATCGAGCCACCAGCGCACCATTGCATACAGGTCTTCGCGCACCTTCGGGTTTGCCCAGTTCAGGTCAGGCTGTTCTTTGAAGAAAATGTGCAGGTAGAACTGCTGCGTGGCTTCGTCCCACTCCCAAGCGGAGCCGCCGAATTCGGAAGCCCAGTTATTCGGAGGAATCGGGGAGCCGGTCTCATCAAATCCGTTGGGGTCTTTCCAAATGTAGTAGTCGCGGTACGGATTATCCTTTGAGGAACGAGACTGCACAAACCACGGATGCTGATCCGAAGTATGGTTCGCCACCAAATCCATCAGAATTTTAATGCCGTGCTCATGCGCGGTCGCCAGCAACTCATCGAAATCTTCCATTGTTCCGAAATCGCTCATAATGTCGAAGTAGTCGGAAATATCGTAGCCGTTATCCACGTTCGGCGAATCAAACACGGGGGAGAGCCAGATAACGTTAATGCCCAGCTTCGCCAGGTACGGGATTTTTTCGGTAATACCGGGTAGATCGCCGATACCGTCGCCGTTGGAGTCGTTGAAGGAGCGCGGATACACCTGATAGACCACCGCCTCCTTCCACCACTGCCGCCCGGCGTAGGAAGGAACCGCACGCTCTTCAGTCGTGGTTTCACTACTCATCAGAAGCCTTTCGTTAAGGGTTGCGTCGTGTGGCTTAGTGGGAAACCCCGTAAGCCGCATTGCCGCAGGTATGTCTGTAAAATTTTTAGTCAGGATGCGCCAGCGCGCCACTCGCCGCGCAATCTACGCCCTACCGGTACAGATACACTTTTGCCTCATAGGGTCGCAGAGTGGTGCCTTCGTCCGTGAACTCGCCGTGCTCATTCCGGTAGTTTGAGCTGATCAGTTCGGGTGCTTCTCCCATGGCCGCAAGCTCCTCAAGTTTCAGCACGCCCGGGTTCTTGAGCGCCAAAGAAGCGAGCTGACCGTCTGCATAGGGCAAAGACAGTGTTTCTTGGGTGAAATTAGCAACCACCAGCAGGGCGCGCTCGCCGGATGCGGCAGCATCTTCAGCAGAGTTCACGCGCAGGTAGGCGTACACCTGCTCATCCTCGGGGTTGAGCACACGGTATTCGCCGGTGAGTACGATGGGGTGCTCTTTGCGCAGGTGAATGAGGTCGCTGTAGTGATAGAAAATAGAATCATCGTTCGCCAATTCTTCGGCGGCGTTAATGTCGGTGTACCGCGGGTTCACCTTCAGCCACGGGGTACCGGTCGTAAAGCCCGCATTTTCGCTCGCATCCCACTGCATGGGTGTTCGCGCGTTATCTCGGCCCGAAGCACTGATGTACCGCAGCATATCCTCGGGGCTAACCCGCTGGGACTCCACCACGTATTTACGCCAGGAATCATGGATTTCAAGGTCGTTGTAGTCGTCTACCGAGTCGAAGAAAACATTGGTCATCCCCAGCTCTTCACCCTGATAGATGTATGGAGTTCCCTGCATCATATGCAGAATCGTGCCGAGCATCTTACCGCTGACCTCACGGAACTCGGGGGAATCATTGCCGAAACGTGAAACCGTGCGCGGTTGGTCATGGTTATTCCAGTACAGCGAATTCCATCCGCGACCGTGCAGCCCCGTCTGCCAGTGGCTGAGAACCTTCTTCAAATCCACCAGGTTAAAACGAGTATCCGACCATTTGCCGGTAGCGCCGCCTGCGCTGGCATCCACATCCATATGCTCGAACTGGAACACCATCTGCAGTTCGTGGCGGTCAAAGCCGGTGTACAGGGCGGCATCTTCCACGCTCACGCAGGGAGTCTCACCCACGGTCATCACCGGGTACTTGCTGAGTACCTCGCGGTTCATTTCGCGCAGGAACTCGTGCACACGCGGACCGTTCGCGGCCACCGCCAGAGAATTATCTAGCCCTCCTGCGGTGACGGCGGGGTCATCTGGGAAGGAAAGATCCTTAGAGATCAGGTTGATAACATCCATGCGGAAGCCGTCGACGCCCTTATCAAGCCAGAACCGCATAATGTCGTAGACCTCTTCACGTACCTTCGGGTTTTCCCAGTTGAGGTCGGGCTGTTTCACCGAAAAATAGTGCAGATAGAACTGCTGCGTGCCCTCGTCCCATTCCCAGACCGACGGTGAGAAACAGGAAATCCAGTTATTCGGCGGAATCGGGGTGCCGTCTTCGGAGAACCCGGCAGGGTCACGCCACACATAGTAGTCGCGGTACGGGTTATCCTTAGCTGATCGCGCCTGACGGAACCATTCGTGCTCATCCGAAGTGTGGTTCACCACTAAATCCATCATGAGTTTGATGCCGTGCTCATGTGCGGTCGCCAGCAGTTCGTCGAAATCGGCCATCGTACCGAACTCGGTCATAATCGCCCGATAGTCCGAAATATCGTAGCCATTATCGTCATTCGGCGAGGCGTAAATCGGGGAAAGCCAGATAACATCTATACCCAGCTTCGCCAGGTACGGGATTTTTTCGGTGATGCCGGGCAGATCGCCGATGCCGTCGCCATTGGAGTCGTTGAAGGAACGCGGGTAAATCTGGTACACAACGGGCTGTTGCCACCATTGAATTTCGGTTTTCATGAGCTGTCCTTCCACGGAATACATATCAATTTAAAATCTGAAGGCGGAAACGCGCTAAGCTGCGGCACCCCTAGGGCCGCCGCACTATCCGGGCTGTACCTGCGACGGCAGCTGCACGGGGTGCATCCTGGCGGTGGGCTCGAAACTCGACTCGTCAAGCTCTACCAGCACGCCACTGTGATCGGAAATCGCCTTAGGAGAATTATCGCGGAATACCACCGCATGCGAAAGTACCTTCACCGCGCGGTCGGCAAACACGAAGTCGATGCGCTTGGCATCCTCTTGCCCTTCCCACCCGGCAATCTCGCGATGTACGGTGAATTCGCCGTCGGTACGCTCGGCAATCTCACGGGTGTCCACCAGGCCGGAAGACAGCGCCAAATCGTACCCTTCGCCACGCACCTGCGCCGCCGTGTTGAAATCGCCGCCCATCAGAACGGGCGCATCCTGACCGCACTCGGTGAGAGCCTGCGAAAGCCGCGCAAACTCCTGTGCGAAAAGCGGTTCGCCCTGAAAATCCCACCACGACATATGGGTGCTTGCACACCACACGGAACCCGCATCAGTACCAACCCGAACCGCGAGAGAAGACCTGCGCTCAACCCGATCGTAGTCATACTGCGGGCTCATCACAATAGGCTCGATGCGTTCGATAGGCATACGAGAAAGTACAGCTACGCATTCGTCATACCGTTCCCATCCAATATGGGTTTCGGTTAGCGCCCATTCGTACTGAACCCCTAAATCAGCCAGGAACCGCACGAGCAGAAGTGCGTAATTATCCTCGCGGATAGGAATACTGGCTCCGCCCTGGTACCCCAGCGGCATATCTACAATAGGGGAGTGCAGGTACTGATTCACCTCCTGCAACGCAATAACATCAACCCGATGGTGGGCAATGAAACGGGCAAGCTCGTGAATTTTAACGATCTGGTGAGGCTCGCACCAGCTGTGAGTGTTAAGAGTAAGAAAACGCATCGTCTCTAGAAATATAAAGGTGAGGGGACAACACGCGGTTCTCGCCCTCTGCACTTCGTGAAAATGTCGGTGGAAAACTACTTTTATATGCTAACCATTTGCATGGTCAATAACGCAGCAAAATACTCACCGGAAACACCAATACTTTTACCCGGTACTGGGACATGTTTCGGGTTCTGAAAAACTATGCCAAAAAACCCGATCAAGGAGGTTTTAGTCCGTAAAAGATGACATGATATTGCTATTAAATAAAACATTGCACCACACGCGCGGGCGCATCGCGCGGTAATTCCTGGCCAACACACGGCAGACACCTAGGCGCCCGCTCACTCTCAACCAGAAAGGGCGTCAGCCTTATGATGGAAAAAATTCAGAGGTTCGGGTCCGCCATGTTGGCGCCCGTGCTTCTTTTCGCCTTCGCTGGCCTAGCGGTCGGTATCGGCACCGTTGCCACCCTCCCAAATATTGTTGGCGATCTCGCGAACGAAGATACCTTCTGGTACCAAGCGTGGACTGTTTGGCTTGACGGCGCATGGACCGTTTTCCGGCAAATAGAGCTCCTTTTCGTGCTGGGTCTGCCGATTGCGCTCGCAAAGACCGCAAACGCTCGTGCCGTCCTCGAAGCCGGAATGGTCTATCTGACCTTCAACTATTTGGTGGCCGGTATGCTGAATTTCTGGGGCCAAGGCGGTTCGGGATTCTTCCAGCTGGATTACAACACCTCTATTTCGCTAGATAACTCGGATTCTTACGGTACCGGCCTGAAAATTATCGCCGGTATTAAGACGATCGATACCGGTATTTTCGGCGCTATCATCATTTCCGCGATCGTGGTGTGGGTCCATAACCGATACTTCGATAAGAAGCTGCCCGACTTCCTCGGTATTTTCCAGGGCACCCAGTTCGTCTACGCGATCTGCTTCTTCCTGATGATGCCCATCGCCTTTATCTTCGCGTGGCTGTGGCCTTACGCTCAGCATGGTATCGCAAGCATGCAGGGCTTCTTCATCGCCTCCGGCGCGTTAGGCGTGTGGATCTACACTTTCTTGGAGCGCATCCTGATTCCAACCGGCCTGCACCACTTCATCTACTCGCCGTTCATGTTCGGTAACGCTGTGACCCCGAACGGTATCGTGAAGGATTGGCCGACCCACATCAGCGAATTTGCCAAGAGCGACAAGCCTCTGCGCGAGCTCTTCCCCGGCGGCGGTTTCGCACTGCACGGTAACTCGAAGATCTTTGCGCCCCTCGGTATCTCTGCCGCCTTCTACACCACGGCACGCCGTGAGAAGCGTAAAGAAGTTCTCGCCCTGCTGATCCCGGTGACCCTCACCGCAATGCTGATCGGTATTACCGAGCCGCTGGAGTTTACCTTCCTGTTCGTGGCACCCCCGCTGTTCGCTGTTCACGCGGTGCTGGCGGCTTCGATGGCGTCGATCATGTACATGCTTGGCCTCTCAGGCAACATGGGCGGTGGCTTGCTTGATAACTTCCTCTTCCTCAACTGGGTTCCGCTGTGGCAGAACCACTGGCCCACCTACCTTATGCAGATCGGCGTGGGTCTGTCCTTCACCGTCATCTACTTCCTGCTCTTCCGATTCCTCATTCTGAAGTTCGATTTCAAGACCCCGGGTCGCGAGGCTGAGGGCGGCGAAACGAAGCTGTACTCGAAAGCCGAATACAAGGCCGCGAAGGCAGCCGAGAAGAAGGGTGCCGCATCCGCAGATGACGCTGGCGATGCAGATCTGTATGCCCCGCGAGCGGCAGGATTCCTCGAACTGCTTGGCGGTGCCGATAACATCACCACGGTGAACAACTGTGCTACTCGCCTGCGTGTCTCGGTGGCGGATGAATCCCTGGTTGATACTTCGGATGCTGCCTTCAAGGATGCCGGAGCCCTCGGTATTGTGCGCAAGGGCAAGGCATTCCAGGTGATTGTGGGTATGGACGTTCCGCAGGTTCGCGAGCGTTTTGAAACCATGGTGAACACCAAAGAGTAAGGTTATATTCACCTTCTAGGGAAACCTACCGAGCTCCTGAATCGAAGACGTTGTAATATTTATGTATTGCGCGTTTTCGATTCAGGAGCTTTTGAGTGGATTTACAAGATGTGGTGAACGCGAACCAACACAGGTTCAGCGATACCGAACGCGATATTTTGGCGTTCATGCTTGAAAACGAAGAATTTGTTGCGGAGGCGACTATCAACTCCCTCGCGCACAAGACCTATACTTCAACCAGCTCCATTATTAGGCTCACCAAGAAGCTCAATTTTTCGGGTTTTGCCGAGCTGAAATACTTCATTAAATCTTCCTTGACGAAATCGGAACCCTATAACCCGCGTTTTATCGAAAGCGGCCGCGAAGATATTTTGCGCACCTACGATTACCTGGAACATATGGAGCTTTCCGGGCTTTTGAGGAAACTTCATACGGCGCGCACAATCTACTGTTTCGGAACCGGGTACGCGCAACGAAACGCGGTACAAGAATTTGCTAAGTCTATGCAGGTCTGCGGCAAATTCTGCCATGTAATTCCTGCACGCAATGAATTTGAAAGCACCATGAGCGCTATGAATCAGGACGATGTCGTGATTCTTGTCTCCTTCTCAGGACAGACTGAAAATATGCGCGAACACGTCAAAATGCTGGCACTGCGGAAAATCCCCATGATCGCAATTACCGCTATTGGCGTGAACTTTATGTCCTCCTACGCCGAGTACTCACTGCACTACCAAACCACCCCCACCCAGTTGAGTACTCAGCGCAAGCCTTACCACTCGTTCGTGGCGCTCTCAGTGCTTTTGGACTATATTGTGCGCCGGTATATAGACCATGTTGAAACCCAACAGCGCGGCAACTCCACCAAAACAGCGCAGGTTCTTGAAAGTTCTGAATTTAGCGCCGAAACCGGGGCACTCGACGTCGCCGATATACGTGCCCAAGCTGGTGCAGTAGCTATTGATCGGCAGCACACAGACCCATCGGAGACCTAGCCCGTGATCGCAATCCTCGAACTTATCAATAATCCGCAGAAAATGCGCCGATACCTTTTCTGGTATCTCATTATCATGCCCCTGGCGCTCTTTGCGTGGATTCTGTTGGGCGCCGCCAACTCCGGCTTGGATTTCAAAGCTGCGATCAATATTCCGTTTTATGCTGTAGCATTTTTGAACGGGTGCCTGTCGATTCTATTCGCGGGACTACTCAAATTTGCTGCGAGCGAGAATGAACACACCGAACGCATGATTGCCTTCTACACCCTGGTGATGCTGGTGTTTGCAGGGAACCTGCCCGGTGCCCTGCTTGCGTTCTTCCTTTGGTGGGCACTGCGCGAGGCTCCTGAGGAACCCTTCGCCCCCAATTATCGATGGGTTTTTATCGCCTCGATGATTTTCTTCGGGCTGGTAACCCTTCTCGTACTTTTCGCAAATATACGCCTCTGGTCGGCATGATAACGGTACGTGAGGAACGCCCGTTCCCCGACCTGATCCGTGGAAAAGCACATCGGATACACGGGAATTAGCTAGAGCCTCCGTATGATGTTATGTAAGATTATCCCCACACTCACCACGAATCATCCAAGGACGAGCACACTGTGAACGAAACCCCGGATACACTGGAGAACACCGCTGCTAAGGAACCCCGCAGCGCCGAATTCCAGCCGGAATACCTGGATCCCAGCTCTCCCGCCTTCGACCCCTCGGGGGGTCTTGAACGCTGGGCGCAGCAGATGGACGTGTATACCGGGCCGGATGCGATGCTCGACTTCAACCAGGTCGATTACGTACACATCAATCTCAGTGACGCTAACCCTTCCGGGCTTGCGCAGCTGTTGGCCGGACGCAAAACACGTCTTTCCACCCTGATTCGCGATAAGTCTCTGCTGGGACATGAGATGCGTGCCGCGCGTACCCTGCGCACCAAAATTTATGAGCTCTCGACCGGGCACGGGCTCGATGCCGGGTATTTTGTGGCGGGCACCGCATCATGGTTATCGCATGCGATGCGCGATGATGCCAAAGCCTCTGAAAAACGGTTTATCGCGCCAATTCTGATGGCGCCGCTGAACCTGACACCGCATCCGACAAGCGATGATTTTGAGCTGCAGCTAGCTGGTTCTGCACGCCTGAACCCCGCTATGGTGCGCCAAATCAAACAGGAATATGAGATCGACCTGGGCACTATGGATGTTGCGCAGCTCGCCAACTCAATGTCACGCCTGGACCCTGAACCCGTGATCGAGCGGATGCGTGCCTCCGCCGGGCGTATTCCAGGGATGACCATAGAATCAAAGTATTTTATCTCAACCTTTGCAGATCTGAAGGAAAGCATGGGGGAGCTGCCGCACACTGCGCATACCCCGCTCGTGCGCGATCTTGCGGCGCTCAAAGTTCCCGGTGCGCAGCCGCGCGAGATGAACGCGCACAACCTGCAGCAGCCCCTCAACCAGCGCGATCCCGCCCAAGAAACGCTGCTGTTCGACGCAGACCCCGTGGCGCAGAATATTATTGATACCGCCGCCAGCGGATTTTCGATGACTGTGACAGCCGCACCCGGAACAGAACCGTTACGCACCGCCGTAAATATCGCCTCAACCCTGATGGGGCGCGGAAAGTCGGTTCTGGTCGTGGGAGAAAAACGTTCGACCCTCGCATCCTTTAGCGAGCTTCTGGGACGCACCGGGCTTAACGATCTGCGCTACGATCTGCTGGCAGAACACACTGCCGAAGATCAGCGAACCGAGTTTATTCGCGCTATCGTGCGTAACGAGAATACCGCAGAGCCTAATTCCACAAACCTTAATCGTGAGCTGATCGAAACCCGCACGGCGCTCACAGATCACACTCATGCACTGACGGCGCGCGACCCACTGTGGCATATTTCTATCAGTGAAGCCTTGCAGCGAGTAGCCGAACTCGCCTCTGAGGAGAGCGCGCCGCAGACCCAGGTGCGTTTTAGCCGTCAGCTGCTTGATACCCTGCAAGACCGTGAAGCCATTACCGCCGATATTGTGCGTTTTGCGGAACTGAACGGGTTTACACGCGCAACCCGCACTTCGCCCTGGCATCGTGCCCGTCTGCTTAACGAAGACGAGGCGGCGGATGCCTATGCCCTCGTCATTACCCTGCGTTCCTCGCTTCTTTCCCTGCGCGAGGCGATGAACGCCATGAACGCGAGCCTGCATCTGCGCCGGGCACGTACTATAGCCGATTGGGATGCGCAGCTTGCTATTCTGATTCGCATTCGGGAAACTCTCAAGCGCTTCCGGGCAGAGGTGTACGACCGTCCGGTGACCGACCTGATTGCGGCTACCGCATCCGGCTCATGGCGACGGGAAAACCGTATCGACATGAGCAGTATGCAGCGTTCGCGCCTGCGTCGAGCGGCAAAAGAGTATATTTTGCCGGGAGTGCATATTGGCGATCTGCATGAACATCTCAAAGTTGTGCAGACCGAGCGCGCCGAGTGGATTCGGCTTCTTGATTCGCCCAGCACCCCGAAGATTCCCGAGAACCTGGATGCTTTGGCGAACGCCCTGCACTCGCTGGGCTCAGAGCTTTCGGGGCTTGAGATCATACTCCCTGATACCGCCGAAGGCGTCGACTTTGTGCATACGGATCTTGACCAGCTCGAAGCCCGCCTGGATGCTCTGCTCAACGACCGCGAAGTGCTCATGAGCTTACCCGAACGTGACGTACTCTTAGGGCGGCTCACGAATGCGGGTCTGAGCGATTTTCTGGACGAGCTGGGTGAGCGTGAGGCAAACGCATCCGAGGTGACATCGGAACTCGAACTTGCGTGGTGGCAGTCCGCGCTTGAAGAGCTTCTGGAGCAGCACGCCGAAAAAATTCTTGACGGCGACGAGCTGCGCGATATTGAGGCTCGGTTCCGCCGCGCGGACTACGCCCATATGTCGAGCGCCCAGGCGCGTTTGTTAGCGCATACGGCACGGTTGTGGACGGAACGTATCGAAGAATTCCACGAGCAGGCTTCGTATCTGAAGAGTCAGCTGCGCGGCCGTGAGTTTGATCTCGAGTCGCTTCTGGTGAATGCCCCGGTCATGGCGCGTACTTTGCTGCCGCTGTGGACTGCCAGTCCGTTTTCGCTGGCGCGCCGGGTTCCCATGTCGATGCGTTTTGATGCGGTTATCCTGCTAGATGCTGAGTCCACCCCGCTGGCGGCTAACCTTCCAGCGATTACGCGCGCGGATCAGGTAATCGCCGTGGGCGATCCTCATGCCGGGTTCCCTGCGCCGTTTATTGTTTCGGCGCCAACTTCGGGTGCACCAGCATCGGATTCTCACCGGTTGGAGAGCACTTTTGGGGCGCTTTCACGTCTGCTTCCGAACCGCACGCTCTCGCTCGTGCATCGTCCCTTTGACCGCGTGCTTTTCGACTACCTGAATCGGGAATTCTATGGGTCTCACCTGCGCGAAATTCCGGTGAGCCCGGCATCCCGCAAGCCCGTGAGCACGCTGAGTATTGAGTATATTGATACGCGCGGGAAGGTGAGCGATAACGCGAACCTGGAATCCCCGAGCGTTGAAGTGGACCGTGTAACCCGTTTGGTGCTTGAGCACGCCTACCGCCGCCCCGAACGTTCTTTGGCGGTGGTGACGGCGAGCCCGAAGCATGCCCAGCGGATTGCCGGGGCGGTGCGCCAAGCCTTGAATACGTACCCGCAGCTTGCCGAGTTTTTCAAGCCCGGTACCGAGTCTTTCCGGGTGGTGGATGTAAACCGTGCGGGGTCGCTGGAACGCGATACCATCATTTTCTCGCTGGGTGTGGGGCGTGCCCGGCTGGGGCAGAGCTCCCATAATCTGGGGCTGCTATCGGGCCCGCACGGTCGTGAAGGCTTCGTAGTGGGACTCACTCGTGCACGGCGGGCCACGCATATTGTTAGCTGCGTGAGTCCAACCGATATGAATGCGCAGAAACTCCACGAGGGTGCGCTGGATCTATACCGGTTGATGCTCGCCTATGAGGAGAACCAGCAGCAGATTGCGGCGCAGACTCCACGCGAGGACGTTCTTGCGTCTAACGCCTGGCTAGAGACTGAGGACGAGCCAACCGACCCGGTAACGCAGGACTGGCTGCTTAACGATGCAGTAGCACGCCTGCGCGAACGCGGCGTTCGGGTGCGGCCCGGCGAAGACGAGATAGCCTTTATCGCGCTGGCACCGCAACAGCTCATTCATACCGAATCTGAACAGGAGAGCGCACAGCGGATGCCGCTCATGGTGGGGTCGGATGTGCTGTTTGATTACACGACCGAGAGCGTGCGTGAGCATACTCGCCTGGTTCCTGAAAGGTTGAGCCGCACGGGCTGGAACTACGTAACCCTTAACACCTTGGAGGTTTTCGCCGATCCCGAGGCAGTGGTGGCGCGTATCCTACGGTATTTGGGTATATATGCAGACTAGGCGCTTCTGCACCCTCCCGGCAGCGCAGAGCTGAAAGGACGAACCTATGGGTGAGTATTCTCCAACACCGAAACCGCGCAGAGGCCATCGACGCGCCAGCGGGGGAGGCGCATTAGCAGGGGACGAGCCGCGCATTGCGGGCGTGAACGCACCGCTTCACGCACATACGCCAACGCCTGCACGCAAAGAGATCTCCGGGAAGTCAGCCGCGAATCGAGGAAACCTACGGCATGCCCGCGGCTCGGCGCAGGAACATTTAACCCCCGAAGAACGTGCCCGTCTAGAGTGGATGCGCGAACAAAAACCCCCGCACTGGGGCTAGTGCCGCAGTACAGGGAGGGAACGATTCTTCGTGTGACTACTCTGCTTGAGATGAGCTTGAGCTGGAACCTTTATCGGTGCTGTAGAACCCGGATCCTTTGAAGACGACGCCCACGGTGTTGAAGCGTTTGCGAAGTGTGTCTTCACCGCATTGCGGGCAGGTGCGCAGGGCGTCCTCGCTGAACGACTGGCGTTTCTCGAAAGCGTGCCCACAGTTTTTGCACTGGTAAACGTAGACCGGCATGGTTCTCCTGAATGACAGATCCTAGGGCAGACGCGAGCGCGGCGGCTGCCGTGTGTTGCGTATAGAGTGTACCGCGAACCTCACCCGGTTTCGACTTGGGTGGCGTGCCGCGCGGGGCTTAGCGCAGGCAGAATGTTCTTAAGTTCTCGGTCTAGAGCGTGGAATCGCCGAGGGGCTCTATGCCGTTCTCGGTCAGCACGCGGGGGAGCACGGCATCCCATTCATCGTAGGGAATGCTTTCGAGCACTTCATGGGAAAACACCACGCCTACGGTGCTCTCACGCAGTTTATCTGCCGAAAGGGCAGGGATGATGCGGTCATAGTAGCCTCCGCCCTGCCCTAGACGGCGGCCGTTGCGTGCATAGGCGAGCGCCGGAACTAGCCGCAGGTCGGCGGCAACAAAAGCCTGGGTGTCATACTCTTCGCCTTCGGGTTCGGCAATGCCCAAGCCGTTGAGCGGATGCTCCACGTGTGGGTCCCAGACAACCCAGGCGAGGGTGCGTGCCGGGCGTACTACGGGCACCAGGATGCGGTGCCCGCGCGCGTGCAGGTCGTGAAGCGCTGCGGTGATAGGCGGTTCGGAGGCGGTGGGCAGGTACGCCGCGATAGTTTGCGCCTGCGCGTCCTTGGGGATCAGCGAAAGAATATGGTCGCGGTATTGCTGTTTCATCTGCTCGTGTTCCGCCGCTGTGCGGGCGTTTTTGACGATCAGGCGTTGCGGGCGAATTTGGGAGCGCAGTATCTGCTTGTCGAGGGCGGTATCTTCGGGAGTTTTGCTGTGGGGCGCATCGTTGCTCTCGTGCGGGGCGGATACGGTGCTGGGCTCGGGTTTCATGGTTCTCCTGGGTGAGTGCGTTCACCATTGCGATAATGTTGTGCAGCGAGTGCGATGCTCGACGATATCTTATAGTGCCTAACCTGCAAAGGTGCAGCGGGGTATTTTTTAAATTCTTGCACGAAGGTACGTGTCAAATTGTAGTATTACAGGCTGTGAAAGAGGGTGCATGAGTTATGCTTATTGGTATGACTAAAGTATCTAAGTCTGTCACTAAGGCTGTTATTCCGGCGGCTGGTCTGGGGACCAGGTTCTTGCCCGCAACGAAGGCGACTCCTAAGGAAATGCTTCCGGTCGTTGATCGCCCCGCAATTCAGTACGTGGTAGAAGAGGCAATCCGCGCCGGCCTGAACGATGTTCTTATGATTACCGGCCGTAACAAGCGTGCGCTTGAAGACCATTTTGACCGTGTTCCGGTCCTAGAAAGTCAGCTGGCCGAGCAGGGTAAAGACGCCCTTCTGAAAGCTGTTGAAGCAACGAATGAGTTGGGTGAACTGCACTATGTGCGCCAGGGCGACCCTAAAGGTCTGGGCCATGCAGTTTTGCGCGGCAAGGTACATGTAGGGGATGAACCCTTCGCGGTTTTGCTGGGCGATGACCTGATCGACGAAAAAGAGGATTTGCTCTCGCGAATGGTCGAGGTTCAGCAGGCTACCGGCGGTTCCGTGATCGCTCTTATGGAGGTTCCCCACGAGTCTATCTCAGCCTACGGTGCCGCTGCTATCGAGGCGGTTGAAGGTCAGGACGGCTACGTGAAGGTCACCGGTCTTGTTGAGAAGCCCGCCCCCGAGGAAGCACCCTCGAACTATGCGGTGATTGGTCGCTACGTGCTCAGCTCGAAGGTATTCGAGGTGCTGGAAAACACGGCTCCGGGTCGCGGCAACGAAATTCAGCTGACCGATGCACTGCAGACTTTGGCAGTCGGCACCGGCGAAGGTGAGGGCGTATACGGTGTGGTCTTCAAGGGGCGCCGCTTCGATACGGGGGATAAGCTCTCGTATCTGAAGGCAAACGTTATTCTTGCTTCCGAACGCGAAGATCTCGGCCCTGAACTTCGTGAATGGCTGAAAGAATTTGCCGATAAGAACTGCTAATCACTCTTTGCATAATCTCTAGTCCTATCAGGGGCGATAGTTCGGTTTTATGACCTGCTGTCGCCCCTGATTCATTTACATAATGTTCGACTGTGTTCGATAGTATTTATACATGCACGGGAAATGTGCTGAGCGCATATTTTCTAGAAGAGCCCTGAATATTCCAGGTTTCTTTGGTATATTTTCGCACGGTATACGTAGATGAATGCGAACACTGTCCTGTACTAGGTAAGATGAAAAGTCCTAGGTTTTATAAATGTTAGCTTGAAGGGATAGATACACATGACGATTTTGAGCACGTCGGGTGTTCTCGTAGTTTTAGCGGTCGTCATGCTGTTGTGGTTTATACCGCGGAATATGCGTCGTGCATCCGCCGCAGACACCCCCGAACAGACGGTTGTAAACCCACATTCCATGACTGATGATGTTCTGACCTCGCATTCCATTCTTTTTTCTGAGGAGTCCGCAGTGCCCGGTTCTGACCCCAAGAAATCCAACGCCGCGAGCGGAAACGTGCCCCCGCTCAGTGAAGAAGAGACGAGCGCCGCGCTCTCCGATCTGCGCGAAGCCTCGCCGGTCGAACCTTTTACCAGCCCTGTGCCCGTTTTAGAACAGAAACCTTGGTTGCCGGAACGCCTGCATCGCCTAGGAACCCTGCGCCTGACCCTGCTCGGTATCGGCGCGCTGGTGGCACTTATTCTGATTTTCTCGCTGATTCTCTCCCTCATGGGGTGGCTGCCGTGGAGCGCCCCCACGGTTTCCTTCGTGGCGCTCGCGGGGATCGGCGGTGCCCTCTACTACCTGGGGCAGCCCAAGGATGGGCACGAAGAACCTGATGCGGCGTATCCCGAAACCTCCGGACATAATGCGCTGCCCATCGAGGGTGAGGCTACCGAAGAGGAATTCGCGCAGGATGAGGCACACGAGCTAGACGTCGAGGAACCTGAAGAAACCTCACCGAGTCGTTCTTCCAAGGCCAGCAGGTGGGGTTCGCTACGCTGGAACTCGGGGCGTGCATCCCGCAAATCTACGCTGGAGGAAGAGTCTTCAGAACAGGGTGTTCCCGCAGACCATGCGCCACAGATCGGTGCCGATGAATTCGCAGCAGAGCCTCACGAGCTGAGCGAAGAGCCGGTGCATGAGGAATACGTCGAATACGCTGAATCGTACTCAGCTGAGGATGCGCAGCAGCACTTTTCCGGTACTTCGCACGCCCGCAGGCTTCCGGCGCAGTTGCACCCTAAGTACCCTCCGCAGCAGGCCCCCGAACCCGTTCTGTACGACGATGACCAGGGTGCAAGCCACGAAGCTTCATACGAGCAAGCTCCTTCCGCACACGCGTTTTCAGCATCGGCGGCGGAGGAGGCTCCCGCACAGGATGTTTTTGTGCAGCCGAAGAACCTGCACCGCGCGCCCGCACCCCAGCCCGAGGCGCAGCGGCACGAGACCCGTTTTGTCGGGTCTGCATCTGCTCAGGGGCAGACCCCGCGCCGTCCGGCACGCATTCCGGGAACGCATCTGCGCCCGCTGGAACGCACGAGTGAACTTTTCGATCAGGAAGTTCAGACCACTCCAACCGGGCAAATCCCGGTGACTCCCGCACCCGGAAATACTGTGAATGCTCCACAACGCGAAGGTGCTGCGCCTAGGAACGGATTCTTAGAATCGGCTCCCGCGAATACAAACCAGACTCAGGGGTATTCCGCGCCCTCTGGTATGAGTAATACTTCTGCTCAGGATGCGGCGTTTGGCTCCGGCATGCAGGATCGCGCGGATGACTCTGCACATTCCGCGCCGTATCGTAGTGCAGCACATAATCCATACCTTGCGCAGCCGCAGAATACCGCGCAAAATCCGTATGCTGCGCCAGCTCAGGGCTACGGTACGCACCAGGGCCAGGGTGTGGGGCAACATCAGCAGGGTATGCAGCAAAACCAAAACGCAGGTCAGAACCGGCAGGCGGCTCAGACAGGCTTAGGACAGCAGAGCCTCGGCGAACAGCAGGGATACGGTCAGCGCAGCTTTGCACCGCAAAACCAGAAGCACCAGACCTCCACGGCTCAGCATACGAACGCTCAGAATTCCGGGCCTGGATTTGCGCCTTCGCGCTCTGTAGCGGAGGAGAAGAATCTTCCTCCTGCAGGGTTCACCCCGCAGGGAGCTATCCGCCCCATGAACCAGGAACCTCCGCGGTCGCAGCGTCCGATGGGAACCACCACAGGCTCAGGTGCGCAGAATTCACGCTTCCAGCAAGGACCGGCGACCGGTTCTGTTCCGGTAGGAGGCGGGTCTGGGTTTACGAATACGAGCCAATTCGATGTTCCGGTTCCACTTGATCTCGACGATTCTGAGTTCGAGCCTCTCGATATTATTCCGGTCGTGGATGAACCCGGCGAGCGTTCGGGCTCCTCCTCGAACGCATCCGCGTCCTATAAGCGGGGGAACATGCCGGGGACAGGAGCATCTTTCACCGGGGTATCACAGAAAACATGGACCCCCACCCAGCTTCCGAAGCCGCTGAGTTCTTTGCATCAGAAGAAGCCCAATGGAAGTGATGGCGGCCCGAATAACGGAGAGCAGAAGTAGCGGTTCGCTGGATCTCTAGATTAATTTCTGCAACAGAGTAAAAAGGCTCCCCATACATCTGGGGAGCCTTTTTACGTGCCTTGGGAAAAGAATGAAGCGAGTAATTCAGTAAGGATGCTTTTGCATAGGGAAAGGAGGAGGTTCCATCTGGAACCTCCTCCTTCGCATCACACACAGGAAGAAAAGTCTTCAAAACCGTATCTAGGAGGCCTTCCCACAAGGCGTATCCTATTTGGTAATAAAAATATAACCTAATTTCGAGGTGTCTGCCAACCGCAAATCCTGGAAAAATAGCGACACTCTGTCAGTATATTTAGGGTTACCTAACCGAAAACCCCGTGTTTACGGGGATAGACCCCAAATAATAGGGTGCAGAAAAAAATTTAAATTTTTTTGATTGCGGGACCATGTGCACTACGTAGAACCTCAAAGCAACATATGTACACCCTCAGCTGATGAGTACCATACCCAAAACATGAGAGAATGAGGGGGTGAAAGAATGGTTTGCGGCTCTGCCTCTCGAACTTGCTGTCGTCATCATGTGGGGCATCGGTATTTTGCGCACCAGCATCGTCTACGCCCTGGGCTACCTTGCCGCCACGGGAAGCGCGCGCCTAGAGCGCATCCGTAACGCCATGCAGACCCCGCTCTACACACGAGCCACCGCCATGATCAACCGGTGGGGAGCCTACGCCGTGCCGCTGTGTTTTCTGACGGTCGGACTGCAGACCGCCGTCATCATTACCACGGGGTTCACGAAAATGCCGATGCGCCGCTGGCTGCCCGGCATGCTTCTGGGCACCCTGATATGGGCGATTATCTACGTCACTATCGGGTTTGCCCTCCTCGCCGCCTTCGGATTTGAGCCGTGGATGGTGCCACTCATCTTTGTCGCGCTTATTCTGATCAGCCTGACAGCCTCAAAGATTCGCACCTATATCGCTGATAAGCGGCAGTCTTAGCCCGTTTTTACCCTATATTCCACGGATACACCCCGCGTATCCCGCCCGCTGTGCTAGCGTGGTGGCATGAGTGAAAACAGCACCAACGCACGGGCAGAGGAAAAAGCAAGAGCCGACGAGCTTCC
This sequence comes from Rothia dentocariosa ATCC 17931, assembly GCF_000164695.2. Lineage (NCBI taxonomy): Bacteria > Bacillati > Actinomycetota > Actinomycetes > Micrococcales > Micrococcaceae > Rothia > Rothia dentocariosa. Next base: position 224,084 of record NC_014643.1, on the reverse strand, counting down.
GCACCATATCGCAAATCTTCTCTACACTCCGCAGGCCCTACCAGCCCAGGTGCTTGAACGCTCTGAGTTGCGCATTGCATATGTGCCGGGAATTATGCCCGGAAAATGGTTCACCCGCTGGCATGAGCGTTACGGCGACCGCGCGCCCCTGGCTGAAATTCCGGTGGGGGAGGGGTTGGGAATTCAGGCCCTTACCATAGAGCTTTCCACCTCCCAAAGCGCAGAACCGCTTGCACACATGGCGATTGTGCGCCCCAACCACGAACCGCGCAGCAGAGACACAGACGAGTACCACAGCATCAGGCTGTATGAGGAAATACCCGTGCTGATCATGCCCAGCGACCACGTGCTCACAGTGCTTGACGAGGTGAGCTTTGAAGACCTCGCCGAAGAATTTCTGCTTCACGACCCCGCCGATTACCCCGCCTGGGCTGAAGCCTCCAACACATGGCGCGCCGAAAACCCAAGGTTCCTGCCCGAATTTACCGGCGATCGTGAGGCTCTTGAGCTCGTTGCCGCAGGAATTGGCCTGTACATTGCACCCATGTCCGTGGCGCGATTCTACCATCGCAAAGACCTTACCTATCGCCCGATGCGCGGCCTTGAACCCTACCCGGTGACCCTCACCTGGAGGCGGGCACCGGTGGCGCATCCGCGTCCCGAAAGAGAAGAAACTCTGATCCAGGACTTTATCGGTATTGTGCGCGGGCGAACCGCATCCAGCGAGCGAGGAAGTGAGACGAAGCAGAGCCGCGCTAAGCGCATTGCTGATGAGAAAGCAAAGACGAAAGCGAAAAACCGTGCCGCCAATGCCCGCCGTGAGGCTCGTGATCGGAAGAAATCGAACGCCAAAAAGAGCGGAAACCTCCGAGAATATGCCCGTCACAACGCTCAAGCCGTCCGTGCGCGGCGTGCAGGAAAGAAACGCTAAAGCGGTAAACTTAACATCATGGCATTGGTAATGGAAACCCGTCCCGCAGCCTACGCGGTCATTATCGAGCAGGGCAAACTGCTCATGACCCGCTGGGTGCCCGAGGATCGCGCCCAAAGTCCGCTCTGGTCGCTGCCCGGCGGAGGCATGGAACCGGGCGAGCAGGCCGACGAAACCGCCCTGCGAGAAACCCTCGAAGAAACTGGGTACAGCGTTGCCATCGAAGATATTTTGGGCGTGCACGCCGGGCATTTTCCCGCGCGTAACGGGCTCTCCGACAGTACGCTGCCGTTCTGCGCCCTGCGCATCGTCTACCGCGCCCACGTGGTCACCGGCGAGCTGCGCGCCGAAGAGAACGGTTCTTCCGACAGCGCCTGCTGGGTGCCTATCGCTGAACTCGATACCCTGCGCTACGGCACCCTCATCGACGAGGTCGCATCCATGATGGGCTTTCAAAATGCCGCCGCTTGGTCGCGTGAATACCAAGAATTTCTTGCCGACGAGAACGCGAGGAAAATCTAGTGCATTACCCAAACCGCCCCGCGCCTACCCGCCGCACCATGATAAGCGCCTTAGCCCTAGCTCCGCTTCTTGCCGCCTGCTCGTCAGAGGACGATAAACCGAAAGTGGATCCTTCAGCATCAAGCTACGGAACCCTGCGCGTGGGCATCGGTGCCCTGCGCGAGATGCGGGCGGTCGCATACCTGTACGCTCAGGCGCTTCGCAACGTGGGATATAACGTTGAAGTCGTCACCAACGAAGACAGCCGCAGCAAATTTCTGGATGCGCTCAAACAGACCGAAGCGAACACCCCCGAACCAGACACGCTTGACCTTGTTATTGATTACAGCGGCGATTTGCTGCTGCATCTTACGAACGACGGCAAACTTAGCCCCGCACAAATTCAGGCGGAACGCCAGGCTGCCAGTGCCAGCGCATCTGCGGCGAGTGCCGGGGTCACACTACCGCCCACCCCCACCAACACGCCTTCGCATGATGCGTCCGCCTCCGAAGGTGCAACCGCAAGCCCCAGCGGGGCCATTAACGCGCGCGCACTGAATATTACCGATACTGTTGCCGCTATTAACCGTGTGCTCCCCGAACACCTGGAACTTCTAGACGTTGCTAATGCCCAAAACCGCGATGTTCTCGTGACCACTCGCCAGAACGAAGTGCAGCATAAACTTCGTAGCCTCGCCAACCTTGCGGATGTAAAAGCTACCCTAAGTTTTGCTCTCACCAGCGGATACACCAGCAGCAACTACGGCGTTGCAAGCCTCAAAACCGTCTACAAATACACGGTCGAAAACCCTATTCTCAACGAAAATTCGGCAGAACGGGTGAGTATGCTCAGCAAAGACACCGCGCAGGTGGTCCTTTTGCACAGCGCAGACCCGGCGATTGAGGATAACCGCTTCACAACTCTCGAAGACCCACAGACTACGCAGCTGAACCAACAACTTCTTCCGATTGCGCGTCGTAACCTGCCAGATAGTGCACGCGAAGCTATAAACCGCGTATCATCTACATTAGATACGGGAAACCTATCGTTCTTGCTTCGTCTTACGAGCGGTACTAACCCCATCGCTGACGACGAGGCCGCGAAATTCTTATTAGAGCATCCAAGGAAGTAATGTAACTATGACGAAGTACCGTCAGTCCTCAAAGCTGAACAACGTCCTCTACGATATTCGCGGACCTATTCTCGAAGAAGCCAACCGCATGGAAGCGCTTGGCCACCGCATCCTCAAACTCAATATTGGTAACCCCGCTCCCTTCGGATTTGAAGCGCCGGATGCGATCATGATGGATATCATCCGCCACCTGCCTGTCACACAGGGTTATTCCGATTCCCACGGCCTGTACTCGGCGCGTACCGCCATCGTGCAGTACTACCAGAATCGCGGGATTCTCGACCTTGACACCAACGATATATATCTGGGCAACGGCGTTTCGGAACTGATCCCTATGACCCTGCAGGCGCTATGCGAACCGGGCGATGAAATTCTGGTTCCGATGCCCGACTACCCGCTGTGGACCGCCTCCACCACGCTCGCAGGCGGCAACCCCGTGCATTACCTGTGCGACGAAGAGAACAACTGGTACCCGGATATTGAAGACATTAAGTCGAAGATTACTGAGCGCACCAGGGGCATTGTGGTTATTAACCCCAACAACCCCACCGGTGCCGTGTACTCCCGCGAGATTCTGCAGCAGATTGCTGATGTGGCGCGCGAACATGAGCTCGTGGTCTTTGCCGACGAAATCTACGAGAAGATCACCTACGAAGGCGCCGAGGCTATCAACATGGCCACCATCACCGGTGATGATGTGCTCTGCATGACCTTCTCGGGGCTTTCCAAAGCATACCGCGTCTGCGGTTACCGCGCCGGATGGCTCGCCATTACCGGGCCAAAAGAGGACGCTAAAAACTATATCGAGGGCATTACCCTGCTTGCGTCGATGCGCTTGTGTTCCAACGTGCCCGCCCAGCATGCAATTCAGACCGCACTCGGCGGCTACCAGTCCATTGACGAACTCGTTGCCCCCGGCGGGCGTCTCTACGAGCAGCGCACCCTGGCGTATCGTATGCTCAACGAAATCGACGGCATTACCTGTGAACAGGCCGATGGCGCGCTCTACCTGTTCCCCAAAATTGATACCGAAAAGTTCAACATCAAGAGCGACGAACAGTTCATGCTTGACCTGCTCAAAGATCAGAAAATTCTCTTCAGCCACGGCAGCGCCTTCAACTGGCATAAGCCCGACCACTTCCGCCTGGTTTTCCTGCCGGATGTGCAGACCCTCAAGAGCGCGCTTGAGCGGCTGGGTAACTTCATGGCGGATTACAAACAAAAGAATTAGCGGGGTTTGCTAGGCGGTTTTCCCGCGCTAGTTCGCGCCCATTCCTACTGCTCTTGATGTGTTATCAAACGGATTTTTTCACGCCTGGTAACGCATCAAGAGCTTTTTACGCCTTAGTCTTCGGACTCGGAGCCCTCAGACTCAGCTTCTTCACCCGTTGCATCCTGAGTGTTACGCACCGCGTGCAGGCGTTCCCGGGCGCCTTCAAGCCAGGCTTCACACCGGGAAGCTAACGCCTCACCGCGTTCCCACAGGGCTATCGAAGACTCCAAATTTGAGGTGCCAGATTCTAGCTGCCGCACCACATTCTCAAGCTCGGAGCGCGCCTGCTCATAGCTTAGGGTCTCGACGGGAGCACCCAGCTCTTCCGTATGAAAACTAATATTCTCAGACAATGTTGTACCTTCCACCAGAGAGTTATAAATCAAGATTTGAGTCGTAGGTTTTGACCACACTGACCTCGGCGCCGCCCACCGCTGCGCGCATCGTCAGCTTGTCATGAGCCGATAGAGCCGTGGCATCACGCACCAGATCACCATCGGCACGCTGCACAATCGTGTACCCGCGCTTGAGCGTTTCTACGGGCGAGAGTGCCCGCACCCGCGCAATCGTATGCGAAATCGCGTCCCGTTCGCGCGCCACACGGTACTCCACCGAACGGGCGGCTCGCTCCCGCAGCCGAAAAATATCCTCACTGCGCCACCCTAAATCCGTCTCCGGCTGGGTCAGCACCGGGCGCTCATGCAGCTGCCGAATATACTGCTCCTGATAGTTCAGGTAGCCCAAAACCGCGCGGTCGGCACGCGCTCGCGCCTCACGAATAACCGCCAGCTCCTCGGCGACATCAGGCACAATACGCTTACCCGCATCGGTGGGGGTAGAGGCGCGAACATCCGCGACGGCATCCAGAATTGGGCTGTCTGCCTCATGCCCAATTGCCGAAACGACCGGAGTCTGCGCCGCCGCCACGGCACGTACCAGAGCCTCATCAGAGAACGAGAGCAGATCCTCAAACGAACCGCCTCCGCGGGCAATCACAATCACATCAACCTCAGGATGCGCATCCAACTCACTCAGCGCCGCCATCACCTCGCTCGCCGAGCCTTCGCCCTGCACTTTCACGTTCCGTACCTCAAACTGCACTCCGGGCCAGCGCAGCGAAGCATTGCGAATCACGTCTTTTTCGGCATCGGAATCACGCCCGGTAATCAGTCCTACACGATGCGGCAGCAACGGGAGCGGCTTCTTGCGAGCATCCGCAAACAGCCCCTCAGCGGCCAGCTTTTCACGTAGTATTTGCAGCTGTTCGTGCAGGTTACCCGTGCCCACCGCATAGATACGCCGCCCAATCAGGGAGAGCCGACCGTTCTTCCACAGGCTGGGCTTCGCTAAGGTCACCACCCGCGCGCCAACCTTCACATCCGAACCCAGGCCGCGCCCCGCCTGACCGAACAGGGCGAGCGTAAACGAAAAATCTTCCTGCAGATCCTTCAGCTCGATAAAAACGTTCCCGCCGCGCCCGTTGAGGGAAGCAACCTGCGCCTCAACCCACAGCTGCGGAACCTTATCGATATAGTTCTTCATATTCTGAGCCAAAAGCGCCAGAGGCCAAGGATTCTGCGGTGTAGTCTCCTGCGACTTTGCAGGAAGCTGCCGCTCAGCCGCAGGCGGCACAATCGGGGGAGCCGAGTGCGGGTATTCATGGTGCGCTGCCGAAAAATCAGTCATAACCCCATTCTCTCCCACAGCCTGCGATTTTGCCCATCTTTCGGTCATGTGCGTACTCTTCACGTCACAGTTTCCGCTGAGGGCACACTCATTCAACCTTTTCTGCCGAACCCGGTAATCTGTAACCTATGGGTGCACATGACGACCCCCAACCCCACGAACCCAAGCGCACGATCAAACTTGAGGTTCCAGAGGACTCACCAGACACCACCCGCGTATTGCCCGAACCTCCGCGCGATGACTACCGGGTTATCTCCAGCGAACCGCATGATCTTGAGGGCGCGGATGAAACCACCACGCTCTTATCTGCCCCCGAGATAAACCAGCAGACGCGAGTGCTCAACGAGTCCTTTGATGCGCTGCGCCCGCACAGCGAAACCCCGGAACCGACGGGTGCTCCCGTAGCCAACCTGGCGAATCAGAAACCGCAGCGGCATGTGCTAGAACCCACCAGCGTCTCAAAGCTGCGGTACGCTCTGGCGATTCTTGCTGCATCCTTGAGTATTCTGTGCGCGCTAACGGGTTCGGTTGCCAGCTGGGTCAATCAAAACCTCATCAGCCAATCCGGGTTCAACCAGCTCAGCACCCAGCTGGTGGAAGACCAAGACTTTCAAAAACGAATTGCCGATGCCGCTGTCACCGATGTTATGAACTCTGATGCGGTCAAGCGAGTCTTCCCCGAATCCGGCAATAACTTTCTCACACAGATTCTGAGCACAAGCCGCGGCGAGGTGAAAAAACGCCTGAGCGAGAATGCACAGAGGCTCACTGGAACCTCCGAATACCGCACCATGTGGCGGCAGGTTGCGGCGGATACGCACACCTACAACCTGGCGCATCCTGATGATCCAGCCGCGCTCGACATCAGCGCCTTCTATCGTGAGCTTGATGCGCGTGTGGGCAGCATAGGCATATACGACCCCGATATTTCATCCTGGGGAAAACACCTGATATCTATTGACCGTGACGGAAACCCCGTGCAGCATGCGGTGCAGCGGGCGCAGTGGGTTGGAAGTATGTCCGGAGCACTGATCGCAGCAAGTATTATCGGTCTGGTGATCGCCCTGATCTTGCTTCCGCGCGGACGCTTTGTGCTTCTGACCTGTGCGTTCTTGATTCTTGCGGCGGGTCTGTGGATTCTGAGTGCGGTCATGGCGCAGCAAACCCCGCAGATGCTTGGGCTAAGTACTGACAGCACGGTAGGAACTGTTTTCTTGGACGGCCTGGTGAATACGGCGCGTCCCATGCTGACGGGTCATCTGAATTCGCTCGCAAGTTACAGTGCATGGGCGGCCGTGGTCTCGCTTCTGGGCGGTATTCTTGCCAAACTCATTGCGCTCACTGCGAGCGGCACCACAGTACGCACACACTAGAGGAACAAACAACGTAGGATAGTAGTCATGTCCACTGAAACCATTTCCCTCGGTCTGCCGCCGCTGCCGCGCACCCGCCGAAGCCGCGCCGATATTGAGGCTGCAAACCCCGTCACGAGTGCCAAAAAGGTGCTGCTGGCCACCCCACGCGGGTACTGCGCTGGCGTTGATCGTGCCGTGATCGCCGTTGAAAAGGCTCTCGAACACTACGGTGCCCCGGTGTACGTGCGCAAACAGATTGTGCACAACCGTCATGTGGTGGAAACCCTCGAACAGCAGGGTGCTATTTTTGTGGATGAAGTGGACGAAGTGCCCGAAGGGTCCGTGACCGTATTTTCGGCGCACGGAGTTTCCCCAGCGGTTGTATCTGCTGCGGGGGACAGGCAGCTGAACACGATTGATGCGACCTGCCCGCTGGTGAATAAAGTGCACCGTGAGGCTGTTCGTTTCGCAAAACAGGACTACGATATTCTGCTCATCGGGCATACCGGGCACGAAGAAGTAGAAGGTACCGCCGGTGAAGCACCCGAACATATTCAGATCGTGAATTCGCCTGATGAAGTGGATTCGGTTACCGTGCGCGACCCAGAGAAGGTCGTGTGGATTTCACAGACCACCCTCTCCGTGGACGAAACCCTAGAAACCGTGGCAAGACTGCGCGAACGGTTCCCCTCCCTTCAAGACCCGCCCTCAGACGATATTTGCTACGCAACCTCAAACCGTCAGGGCGCTATCAAAGAGATTGCCCCGCAGTCAGATTTAGTGATTGTGGTGGGGTCTGCGAACTCTTCGAACTCTGTGCGGCTTAAAGAAGTCGCGCTAGAGTACGGTGCCAAGCGCGCCGAACGTGTGGACTTCGCCCATCAGGTGGATGAATCCTGGTTTGAGGGTGTGGCGACCGTAGGGCTGACTTCTGGCGCATCGGTGCCCGAGGTGCTGGTGCAGGAGGTACTGGCGCTACTGGCTGAATACGGGTACGAGAACATCGAAGAGGTAGAAACCGCTAAGGAAGACATTCTCTTCTCCCTGCCCAAAGAGCTGCGTGCCGCCCTGAAAAATGACGAAAATACAGGTCGTCAGCTGGGAGGCCGCGGGGCAAAACCCACGCGATAGTTCGCGCCTTACACGAACTTACAAATCCGGGAGCGTTTTCTTCATTCGGGAGCACTTAAAGTGCTCCCGAATGAAGAAAACGCTCCCGAATTAGCGGTACAACCGCAGGAAGCCCTAGAGCCAACCGTTATCGGCGGCGATACGTATCGCCTCCTGCCGGTTCGAGGCGTTAAGCTTCGCCATCGCAGAAGACAGATGGTTGCGCACCGTACCGGGGGAGAGGAACAGCTGCTCACCAATAGCGCGCGCCGTAGCACCATGACCGGCAACCCGCAGGATCTCGGTCTCACGCTCGGTCAGCGGAGACTCCCCATACGCCAAAGACTCTGCCGCCAGCGCCGGATCCACCACATGCATACCCGCATGAACACGCCGAATGCCCTCCGCCAGCTGGGATGCGCTTGTATCCTTCACCATAAACCCGCTCGCCCCAGCGGCGAGAGCACGCCGCAGGTACCCCGGTCTGCCGAAGGTCGTCACAATGAGCGAACGTACCGGATCTCCCGTAAGCGTTACCAGTTTCGCATCTCGAATCGCAGCCGCCACATCAATACCGCTGGAAAGCTCAGAACCGGGCATTTCGATATCGAGAAGCACCACATCCGGGTGATACCGGTTGATCGCCGGAATAACTTCATCGCCGCCGCCAACCTGCGCGACCACCTCAATATCGTTCTCAAGTCCCAACAGCGCGGCCAGCGCCTCGCGCACAAGCTGCTGGTCATCGGCGAGCATAATCTTAATCATCTGTATCTCCCGAAGGCTCAATCTCGGCGGTATTACCGTCCATGCTAACCCGAACCCGCGTACCCCGAACGTCTGCCGCTCCAGAACCGGCAGGATGCGCCCGCAGCCAGTGCGCCGGAGCATCCTCAATAACGAGGGTTCCGCCCGCAGACTCCACACGACTCTTCATGCCCTTGATACCGCTTCCGGCAGCATACTCGGCGGGAATACCCACCCCATTATCAAGAACTTCAAGCCCGGTATTACTCAACCGCACCTCACAGAAACCGGCCTGCGAATGCCGCACAATATTCGTCACAGCCTCACGCAGCACCCACGAAAAAAGCGAAGAATTCACCCCAACCACTGAGAGAGCATGTTCCGCATCGGGCAATTTAGCGGTGATCGACGCCGTCTGCAAGGCACGCGCCGACGCCTGAATTTCGCCCGAAAAGTCCGGGATGCGCAGCCGCGTGACCGTCGAACGAACCTCCGCCAGCGAAGACCGAGAAAGCTGGGCGATAGCTTCAAGCTCCGCATCGGCACGATCAGGGTCAGCATGCAGAAGTCTACGCGCCAAATCGGCCTTAAGCGTGATCACGGTCAGAGAATGCCCGAGCACGTCATGTACATCGCGGGCGATGCGCTCGCGCTCGCTGACCATATCAAGTTTCGCTTGGGTTTTGTCGGCGTTTTTACTCATCTGGATCAGGTAGGAGAACGCCATAATCCCGATCATGGGGGCGCCCAGTGACAAGGTGAGGCGGGATTTATCCGCGAAATTGATAGGGATTCCGTCAGAGAACATGTAAATTATCCAGAAAACTGCCGCAATGATGAAGGCACCGCGAATTCGTGTGCTGTAGGGAATGTCCTCGGTGAAGGTCCACAGTGCCACAAAGTAGATGGTGAACCCGATGAGTACATCTGCCGGTGGAATGGCGGCTATCAACATCACGCCGCATACGGGCACGAAGAGAAGGGCCGTCCAGAGAAGCAGCCGCCTGAAATATGATGACGCCGGAAGAGCCCAGGGGACCGTATACGCGGCAACATCTGTGATCGAGAAAATGACCAGGCAGATAATGACGTACACGTGCTTCCACACCGGAGCGTTAGGCTCTAGAACACCGTCATAGATATACCCCAGAAATATGAGCCAGGGCGCGGAGAACCCCAGGCTAATCCAGTCGATAGTGCGGTTTTCAGGTGTTTTATTGCGGGGTTTTAGCGGTGTCATATGCTCCTCCTGGACTCTAGTATAAAGACGACTTCGTGTAGCGCAGAGGGCGCATCCGGCGGTGTGAATACCGGATGCGCCCAAAACCTAGCAGCCGTTGTCGCGAAAGACCTAGCGCCGCGTGGTTCGCCGCATAAGGAGCATGGTTGCCAGAATGAACAGAGCGCCCCAGGCTGCGAAGCTAACAACGCCGTACCAGAGTGGTTCGATCATGTTCCAGTCGGGGCCGCTGCCGTTGATAATCGTGAGCCCTTGAGTGAAGGGATAGCGGGAGATTTCGGCGGCACCGTACAGCGGAGTGAAACGGGCGTAGGGCATAAGGTCTTTGGTGAGCGGGGCGAAGAGCGTGCCGAAGAACGAGAACACCACCAGAACGCCGTTGGCAATACCTACTGCGCTTTCGCTGGGTACCAGAAGCCCGATGGCTAGCCCGAAGAACCCGAAGACCATAGCGCATAGTATGCTGAGCGCAGCGCAAGCGATCTGCTGATTCAGCGGCATATCGATTCCGGTGAGGCGTGCAGCAATGTTCACTGCTATGACGGGTACCGCCGCCATAACGAACGCCACACAGCATTTGGAGAACAGGTATTTACCGGTATTCATAGGGGTGAGGGCTAGCTGCCTGCCCCATCCGGCCACGTTTTCGACCACGGTCAGGCCGCTGACCGATACGGTGCTGCTGATAGCGCCGTAGAGTGCCATGCCAATCATGACATAGGCGGAGGCGTTACCGTCTGCGACTTTGACCTTTGCGTAGTCCTGCAGGGCCCCGAAGAGCATGTAGAGCCCCACAGGCAGGATGATTGTGTAAAACACGGAAGACGGCGACAATACCGACCGGCGAATTTCGTAGAGTGTGTAACGTAGCATGTCTAGGACTCCTTTGTGGCGCTAGATGCGGCTGATTCGGTGTCTGAGGTGAGGAGCATGAAGGATTCGTCCATGGAGGGCTTCACGATTTCAAGGTCACTCACAACCTGTGTGTTGAGCAGAAGCCGCACGAAATCTTCGGCATCCGAGATGTTCAGTCGGTGGCGGTATTTGCCGTTTTCCTGGGTAATTTCGACCTGCTGATGCGGTAGATCGTCAAAGGCGAGGGGCGCATCCGCCAGGAAGCTCACGTGCCGGTATCCGGTAAGGTCACGGATTTCTTCGGACGTACCATCGGCAATAATGGCGCCGTCGCGCATGAGCACAATGCGCTGTGCGAAGTTCTGAGCCTCTTCCAGGTAGTGGGTTGCGAAGATAATGGTTTTACCGGTTTCGGCGAGCTTATCCATGCGTTCCCAGAAGGTGCGGCGGGCGGTAACATCCATGCCGGTGGTGGGCTCATCCAGAATGAGGATATTAGGGTCATGCATGGTGGCGATAGCAAACCGGATGCGCTGCTGCTGCCCGCCGGAGCATTTGCCGACCTTACGATGCGCCAGCTCGGTCAGGTCTGCGCTGGCAAGCACCTTATCAATGTCGATGCGGGTGGGATAGAGCGTGGCGAGCATTTCGAGGGTTTGTCGCACGGTCAGGTCTTTGAGAAGCCCGCCGGTTTGCAGAACGGCCCCAATATCGCCGCGCTGCACCGCCTTTTTAGGGGAGATACCCTGCACGGTGAGGGTTCCTCGCGCCGGCTCGGTCAGCCCCAGAATCATATCAATGAGAGTGGTTTTGCCCGCCCCGTTTGGGCCGAGCAGGGCTATAATTTCGCCCTTGCTGATGGTGAGGTCGAGATTATCGACGGCAGTGAGGGTGCCGCCTGGAACCCGGAAAACCTGGGTCAGATTCTCTGCCTGAATAACTGTTGTCGTGTTCATGCTTCTAGTACACCAGCTTGTACCGGGTGCTATAAGTGCGTGCTGTCATGACATACCTATGACAGGTGTCATGGTTTTTTGGGGATGCGCCGCCTCGGAGGTGTTCTATTTTGCGGGTTATTGTGCATCAGACGGTTATTTAAGTCGCCCAATGCAAAATAACCCGCAAAATAGCGGGGGAGGGCGGGCGTGTATCCGGCGGGGAAGGAACCCGGGCCTCACCCTTCAGCGCAGAGTAACCGCCCGCGCGGTAGAATGTTAACTGTCTGTGCCTGCGCCTGGTATCACTCGGGGGTGTGGGCGAATTATCGTCGTCATTATGAAGGATTTTCTGTGGCTCTGACTATCGGCATTGTCGGTCTTCCTAACGTGGGCAAGTCCACCCTGTTCAACGCGCTCACCCGCAACACGGTGCTGGCGGCTAACTACCCGTTCGCTACGATTGAGCCGAATATTGGTGTGGTGAACCTGCCGGATGCCCGCCTGAACCGGCTCGCCGAGATTTTCGGGTCTGAGCGTATCCTGCCCGCAACCGTCTCGTTCGTTGATATTGCGGGTATTGTGAAGGGTGCTTCTGAGGGTGAGGGGCTGGGGAATAAGTTCCTGGCTAATATTCGTGAGGCGCACGCGATTGCGCAGGTGGTGCGCGCGTTTGATGACCCGGATGTGATTCACGTGGACGGCAAGGTTGATCCTGCCTCCGATATGGAGACCATTAATACCGAGCTGATTCTGGCGGATTTGCAGACTTTGGAGAACGCGATTCCGCGCCTTGAGAAGGCCGTGAAGATTAAGAAGGGCGATGCCGCCCAGCTGGAGACTTACAAGCAGGCGCAGCAGATTCTTGAGGATGGGAACACGATTTTCTCACGTGCGGCTGCCGAGAAGCTTGAGATGGCGCATTTGAAGGAGCTGAACCTGCTGACCGCTAAGCCTTTTATCTACGTGTTTAACGCGGATGAGGGCGTGCTCGCTTCTGAGGAGAAGCAGGCCGAGCTGCGTGAGCTGGTGGCCCCGGCGGAAGCTGTTTTCTTGGACGCGAAACTTGAGGCTGACATGGTGGAGCTTTCCGAGGAGGAGGCCCGCGAGATGCTGGAAATGAGTGGTCAGGACGAATCGGGGTTGGATAAGCTGGCTCGCGTGGGCTTCTCAACCCTGGGGCTGCAGACCTATCTGACGGCTGGCCCGAAGGAATCGCGTGCCTGGACGATCTATAAGGGCGACACGGCACCGCAGGCGGCAGGCGTGATCCACTCCGATTTTGAACGCGGCTTCATTAAGGCCGAGGTTGTTTCCTTCGATGATCTAGATGCGGCAGGTTCCATGAACGAAGCAAAAGCCCGCGGCAAAGTCCGCATGGAAGGCAAAGACTACATCATGGCCGACGGTGATGTGGTTGAGTTTCGCTTCAACGTCTAGGAGAAAGAAGTGAGGCGTGTCAGGCACGAGGGCGTGAGGTCCTTTACTCGGGTGAGGGTGGCCAAGCTGCTGGATTACCGTCTGCCGGTGGTGGCGTGCGTTTTAGCGGTGGGAGTTGGGCTGGCTGACCTCTTGTGGGACCAGTTCCGGGTATTCGCGTTGGGCCATGCCATGATTACGGCGCTGTTCTCCATGACGATCTTCGCCGTGCTCACCACGTGGTTCGTTAATTGGTTTGCGTTAAGGCGCGAACGCTCAAAGCGGGCCCCTGTGACTGGCAATGCGGTGCGGGTGACTGCTGATATGGGCTGGGATGTTGTCACTCACGTGGGGATGTCGTGGCAGAATCTCTATGATGCGCAAGTTCGAGAGGAGGTTTTGCGGTGCCTGCGAGCATATAATTCTCAGGTGGCAATCCTTGCGCTGACACCAAATACCGATACGAATTTCTTAGAGCTCCTGGCCTGTCATGACCGCCTCGGAGCAGCGCTCGAATCATTTTTCCTTACGCCTCCCAGAACCGCACAGGAAGATTCCGAGAAACGCGAAGAGATTCGCCGACTCCAAGCAGCTGTGGATGCTGCGTCATGGCCGTATATTAAGGCCAATATGCCGTACTACTGGGATGATCCGGGTAAGTTCACACCCCCCTTTACTGAGCCGCCTTCCTGGTATGCACGGATACCAAAACGCCCGGAGCGGATTTCGCCCCTTGGGCAGTATCCGGAACCTTCAGCTGAGCAGGACGCCCCTGTGGTTAATCTTGGGAGTGATGAAATGGCAAAGATGCTCGATGATGAATGCCGCGCGATTCTCTTTCCCGACTCGGAAGGGTCTCCCATTGAGGAGGCGGAATGATATTCTTCGATCTCGCATACGCCTGCGCGACATTGTGAACCGCAGCAGATGAGCTTTGTGCTAACGCCAAGCACACACCTGTACAATACTGAGATCCAGTGCTGGGCCTCGTGTTTTTGACATACGCAGAGAGCAAGTTCTGCTGTGGTCGAGTCTGGCAGCACGAGGCGCAACCCCGCTACCATCGCGGACTACAGGGCGAAGTCCGTGCTCTATGTGTCCGACGAGTCTCGCCTATCCAACCCGTTCAACCTGTCAGAAGATAAGGATGTTGGCAAAGGGGCTGACTAGCGACCAAGGGTATCGAAGAGACCGACCCAAGCTCAAGGACGTCCTGCTACGAGGGGGCCAGAAGCTCGAATGCTCTACCCTTATCGAACTGATGTGTCTCTTCGTACCACTACCCACCCAGCTTGAGGGCGACGCTGAATAGTCTGAGAACGAGATCCGTCAGCAGCTTATCGCGTTAGCCACCGTCGATGTGATGGTGGCTGGCGTACAGTGCGTCGACGTTGGTGGCCGGTGCAAGATCACCACCCGCTCCGATATCCAGGACCAGGGCTGGAGCCTCTACCCTTGCCACTACAGCGGTAGTGCGCCGTCGACAAAGCAGGCGCCGAATTCGTGAGCGACCTGCAACGACTACATGAGGAGTTCCTCAACTCAGCGACGACTCTGACGTTCTTCGAGACAAGGTCGACGTGGCGATCAACGGGGTTCTCGGATCATGGCTGTCAGGTTTGATGGTGGCGTTTCCTACCACATCGGGGGTGGGTGGGGTACCGAGACTCCGAATCCAGTCTCGGATGCACCCGCTTTTGTCATTCGCGGCACCGATATACCCAGGCTAGCTGTTGGTGATTTGAACTTGATGGAGTTCCGCTTCAACGTCTAAATCTGACGGGTCGATAGGGCTTTGAAAATCCGGTGACGGAGGGATGACGAAAATCATCTCGCTGTCACCGGATTTTTTGTACCCTAGAAATGCAAAACGAACATGCAACATACCTTAATTTAGAAGGTAGGAAGGGCGACATGATTATGAATAATGAACCGGTTGAAGAGAACAGTAAGCCTGCTGTATCGGATAAATCAAAAACTGATGTAATGAGGAGCAGATCAGCAAAGATTCATATTTCGTCAGAGCTATTGAGAACGTCTAATCGTATATCTGAGATTTTTTATGCTCGGAAAATTCCTGTGCTACAGGAAGCTCTGAAACCGTTTCAGGGGCAATACGCAACTCATTTTGAGGAAGCTCTGAAGCCGTTTCGAGAGCAGAACGCTGCTCGGTGTAGAGAATTAATCAAAGTAGTTCAGAAGCAGAACTGGTTCATCGATTCAGCTGCTATTCAGAATCTTTCGTTATCTAAAATCGATTCAATCAATTTTGAAATTCCTGTCTTTAACAATCAATTTTCTGCAAGTCTTGATGTAATAGGCGAAGTAATTGATAACTTTTTGGGTTCTGTAAATAAAACAATTCCCCTAGAGGTATTTAACTTATTTAAGGGTTTACCTAAAAAAATCCCCGAAAATCTTATAGAAGTTGGCAGTAGTATAACTATAGAACAGGTGCTTAAAGTGGCTAAGAGGGATGGGATTCCTTTGTATGCTGTGCCTAGAATGAGTACTGTTCTTGAATTGGTGGAAGCAGATAATGGGGCGAGCCGAAGGGAGATACTAGTTAAGTACCAAGAATCGATTTTTGAAGACTGTGAGAATGTTCTAAATAAAATTTCTTCTAAATATGCATTGGAAAAGAAGTTTTTTATTCTGGCTGGGTTGAAGGCTCTGAAAAACGGTCATGTTGAGGCAGCGCAGGCGCTATTTACAAATACGCTGGATACTGTGCATCAGAATTTTTGGGGCTTGAATAAGCAAACACGTACTGCGATTTCTAATCATAAGGAAGGTGACGAACTGCCCCAGCTCATCAAGAATATGAATTTCTTGGATATGTTTGTGTTTGCCCCGATCTGGAATAGTCATATGAAATTTTTTGGTCATGCAGGTGAGGAACCTCCAGCGGAATACTCGCGTCATGCGAGTGTTCATGGCGTCTCGCGTCGGCAGTATAAATTGGAAAATTGTATTCAAGCGCTTATGCTTGTTACAAGTCTTCTAATCTATGTCGATAATATTAAAAAATCTTCTGAATCTTAATTTATGGTAGTGAAGTGTGAATGCAGAACTTGGATAACATCTCATGGTGAAGAAAAGTAAAGTAGCGCTGGCTTATAACTGTGACGTGGTGGAGCTCCGATTCAGCGTCTAGGAGGTAAGAAATAATAATCGATTGGTGGAATTCTCTTTTAAACAGGTTGTCGTGGGATGACCCGATGCTTCTCTTGGGTGTAGCATCCTTTGTGGCTACTGCACTCATCCCCATTGTGTTATGGAGGGCAGGAGCGAAACAAGCAAAACGTGACAGCGAGTTGCAAGCCAAAATCCTTGCTCGTCAAACGTTGGTTTCTCAACTCCAGCGACGCGATGCGCTGCTGGGAATTGTTACTCAATCCTCAGACGCCAGGTACTTGGAAGTGTTGTGGAAGGAGATTCTTGAGTACAAGGAGGAGGACCGGGACTTCCTTCTCGCTCATCTCCGTGCTAATCCTGCTCTTGCGCTTCCGGGAACGTCTACCGGTGCGAAAGCGCAAGATAACCTGACTGATGCCGCTGTGAGTAATTATGTTGATGGGTTTGAGCGCCGTTATGCAGAAAGCGACGGGTACCCGCCCTATCCCGGATTGCTTAAATTCATTGCGGAAGCAAAAAGACAGGGAGCAAAGATTGAGGACTCGCGTATCGTTGCGCTTGTTACGGGACCGACTGCAGAAAAACAATGTCCAGGTCATTTCTTCTATTATGATCTGGTTCTTGCTCTTCCCCAAGCAGTGAGTCCTCTTCTTCATGCGGTTGAGAGGATTGATTCTCAGGCTCACGGTGGTCTTAAGCTGAATGTTCTGACAGGTGCCCTTCTCGCGGTCAAAGACTTGGAAAAGGGACGCCGAGGTGCGACGTCGAATGCGGATGAGGTGGAAAAACTGAGGGGTGGGATTGCCCAAGCTCTCGCCTATCTGCTACATCGAGGTGTCCTAAGCTCGTTTAACCAGTGGGAAATTAAGGGATCGACTGACAGTGTCACTGCTACAGCTGCCTGGCTCATCAGAGCAGTTGGATGGGTTGCCGATGTTGATGGTCATTTAGCGATGCGGATGATTGAAAAACTAGCTCTCGCAATTGAATCAGTACCTAAATCGGAAGGAAACTGGGGAACTGATAGCCATGATGTCCGTCAGGGATTTGAATGGATTAGTGAAAAGTGCCCTGAATTGTGGGAAATCTACGGGGAGAGCTTGGAAACGGCTGCCACAGAAGTTGGGCAACGGAAGGAGCATCTCTCCTCGTAGGGTACCGCTTACCCTAAACGTCGAATTACGCCGTGGCGTGGTGGAGTTCCGCTTCAACGTCTAAACGATAAAAACATAAAAAACGGAGCCCCGCACTGTACACACAGTGCGGGGCTCCGCCCTATTAACCCTCGCGCGCCACAAAAAGCAGCCGCCCGAGTTTAAACCCTATTGACCGGGATTAGTGGTCAGCACCAACCATAACGTTGGACGCCTTAATCACTGCGTAAGCGGTCTCGCCAACCTTCAGGCCCAGCTCCTTGATGGACTCGTTGGTGATGGACGCAGAGATAACAACCTCGGGAGCGATCTCAATCTTAACGATGCCGTTAGTCGCACCCTCAGTAATCTCAACAACCTTGCCAGCGAGCTGGTTACGGGCAGAAAGCTTCATGCTCGGTTCCTTCCAGAGTAAACGAATATCCCCTACATGTTACATGTCTTAGTTTGTGCAAGCATCTTCCTGTGCGGGTAGTAACTCTCAACCCCCAGGGCTTACGCTAATTCCGGCGATGCGAAGCCGGGGTAATACCTAGATAGACCCAACTCAAGCACATATATTTCATAGATAAAATATTCAATATTTCTTATTGTAAGAAGTTTAGAGAAAGAGTTATTTTAGTTTTATAATACATATCTATTCTTTATTATGTAATATATCCACTTATTTACACCCTGTTATAAAAAATATTTGCAAAATCTGGAAAATTTCTGACAATACACATGGGCTTATGCGACGGTTAAAATACCAGCTGAATATTTATCAGGAGAAAGGATGCGAATTATGACTACCACGAAGGTACCTGTATATGTATCCCTGGCTGTTGCTGGCATTATGGCTTTGAGCGCCTGTGGTTCAAATAGCTCTAATAATGCTTCGAATTCTTCCCCATCATCTTCATCATCAACAACAGCCTCCAAGACAGCTAGCGCCGGTGGATCTGGCACGGTGAGCAGCGGTGATGGAAACTCCGCAAACTCCGGTTCAGGCGCTAACGGCGGCGCAGCAAATTCTGGTGCTGAAGACGGCACTGGGGCGGATCAAAACTCCGGCACTGGCGCACAGAGTGGCAGTGTAACCGGCGCCGATACCAACGGCGGAGCACAAGCGAACCAGGGCGCTGAAGCCCAAGGCGGTGCCCAGCAGCAACAGGCCGATCCTGGAGGGGCGAATGCTGCGAATGATGAACATAATGTCACGAAAAACCCCAACGCATTGACCCCTGGCGAATACGTAATTCACCGCGAAGCTTCCTGGGATTACGTTGATACCACGGGTTCTCGGTATCATGTAGACGGCGACGGTGGCTGGACGAGCGTTGGGGAAGACGGTACCAGTACCGTTGCGGCGGATGGTTCTTGGACTAAGAACTATGCCGACGGGCACACGGTAGCCCGGGTAGAGGCTGACGGAACCTACCGGGTTACCTATGACGGTCAGCTTTCCCCTGAGATGCCCAGCAATGCTGTCCCGGTGTCTCCTGGAAAACTCCCTGACCCGAAGGCAGTCCCGGCAGTAAACCCGGTACAGCCCACTAAGCCGGGCATGTAATAACCAGCAGGGACACTTTCGCAAAGTGATTTGCGCGAAACGGGTGCGCATCCTCAATACCTGAGGATGCGCACCCTATTGTGTGCACAGCGTACACGCCCGCTGAATTTTTTTTGGGGAGGGGGGGCTAACGTCGTCGCGGGTTATGGGTTGGGGGAGAATGTTAAAAATTCTATACCGGTGGAAGCCACCGTCTTGGAAATATGTGAGACAGTATAAATTTATGATTTTTCAAAATATTAATAATCGTTAGTTGATTCGTTCATAAATAAAATTTAGTTTAGATATATAAGCTAATTCAATTTCTTTAATGTGTAATACACGGGTGTAATGCATTTTGTGGTAAAAATATTTGCAAAATCTGGAAAATTCCTGACAATACATGTGAGCTATGCGACGGTTAAAATACCAGTTGATATTTATCAGGAGAAAGGATGCGAATCATGACTACCAAGAAGGCTACCGCATGCGTATCTCTGGCTGTTGCTGGCATCTTAGCTTTGAGTGCATGCGGCTCAAATAGTGCGAATGATTCTTCAAGTTCGTCCTCGGCTTCTTCTTCATCAAGTTCATCTCGTGCTTCTAGCTCCACAGGAAGCTCCAACGCTGTGAATAACGGCGGTGGAACATCTGGAAATTCCGGTTCAGGCGCTAACGGTGGCGCAGGTGCGGAACAGAATTCTGGTAATGGTGCAGTGCAGGGTGACGGCGGTACTGGCGCTAATGGAGGCGGCACCCAGGCAGACCAGGGTGCTGGAGCTAACGGCGGTGTCGCTGGCGGCGGAGCTCAACAACAGGGCGCCCCCGGAAAGACAGCGAACCAAAATCCCGGTTCTGAAGGGTATGTGCAGGTTGCTGAAGACGGATCCTGGACTGCAACCGAACCCGACGGTGAGATTGTAAGGGTGTATTCCGATGGATCGTGGGATCGGAGCAATCCAGCCACCGGAAACACCGATTGGGTGGGTGCCGATGGATCCTGGATTACAAATGAAAATGGTCTGCCCAACGGCTCCAATAAGAATTCACAGGTGCAACCTAACGGTACCTACGAGGTCAGGATGAACGGTGAAACGTCTCGTGAGACCCCAAGTGGAACGCCTGAAACCCCCGTGATGCCCAATGGTTCGAATGCGGTAACCCCTAAGGGAGCGGTTCAGCCTGCAAAACGCTGATACCCCTTTGAAAGAAACGGTTAGGCGCGCATCCTCAACCATCGCAGGATGCGCACCTCTCTGCCTCTGTGAGGTGAAAGCTAATAAAACCACCCTCAGGAGTGCTGTGACCCGCGGAAAATACTGCCCGGTATAGTTCGCGCTTACCTGAAATCTTGAACCTGCCACCGTGCTACAGGTAGCGTGGAGTACAGGTACACGATAAACACCCACCTCAGGAGGCTTTATGCGCGAACAACACACTATGCCGAAAGATATTGCGGCGGCCCTGAAAAACGCGGGGTTACGCACCGACTATAAGGCTCGACCAGCGTATCAGCGCAACGACTATATTGGTTGGATCAACCGCGCCAAGACACCGGCGATGCGTATCGAGCGCCTCGAACAAATGCTCACCGAGCTGGCGCAGGGCGGTATCTATATGGGCAAGGAACATAAGGCCTCACGCAAATAGTCCGTATCCTGAAAAACGCACCTTAAGGCGTATTGCGCACCCTCTAGGGGTAGGCGATACGCCTTTACCTGCGTTATTTAGGTCCGCTGAGCACGTTTAGGAGCCTTGAACATGCGATTTAACGATATGAACTTTTCTGATGGTCACTATGTGCAGATACCCGCTAGTTGGGACGCCCAGGAATTTACCCACCGCTTTTTATCTGCAACCCCTCCGTGGGTTCGTGTGATAATGCGGGTCCGTAACCGTGTTGTACAGAAAATGGGGTTTACAGTACAGCCCGCAACGAAATCCACTCAATTGGAGGTCGCGGTTGGTTCATCAGCGGGCCCCTTTACGTTTACTGAGGTCACCGATGAGCATGTTATCGGTGGCCATAAGGATAAGCATATAGAGTTCTCCTCAAAATTCGTGGTTACCGCTGCTGAGGAGGGCAGCACGTCTGCGCGTGGCGGGATTGAAACACATGCTCAGCCTCAATCGGCTGTGGGGAAGGTGTACCTAACATGTATCTGGCCTTTCCATAAGATCCTGGTGCCTTATATGCTGCGTCAAGTCGAGATAAAACCGTGAGCACAAAAGGCTATGATCCTCGCACGGTGAATTCTACGATGAAGACAACCCCAATAAGGCGGACCATGATTATTACCGTTCTCTAGCTCATCGGCGTAATGCCCAAAGAATCCTTGACCTAGGATGCGGTACCGACATACTCACCGTAACTTTAGCTCAATCGGGGCGTGCTGTTATCGGTGTAGACCCGTCAGCATCAATGTTAGAGTACGCACGCAGTCGCCCCGGTGCTTCCAAAATCCGGTGGATTCTGGGGGATAGCCGAAATGCTCCCGACCATGGCTTCGATTTGGTAGTGATGACTGGTAATGTGGCGCAACACATCCCTAGCCCACAGTGGGAAAAGACCTTGAATGACCTACATCGTATAATGCGCTCAGGTGGAATGCTCGCGTTCGAGAGCCGTAATCCAGCATGTCGGGCCTGGGAAAGTTGGACTACGTCTACTACGACTCGCTCTACACGGCACGGACTGATATCTGAATGGTCAGAAGCGGTTGCGCCTGATAATAATGGGCAGGTTCTGCACCGCACTAACTATCACTTCATGGACTCTGGAGAGACTGTGGTCCAAGAGAGTATCCTAACTTTTCGAGATAAAAAGACATTAGGCTACCAGCTGCAGAATGCAGGATTTGAAATACATGCCGTATGGGGTGACTGGTGCCGCACCCCTTTTGATGGCACTCAACCGATTATGGTTTTTGAGGCTGCGGTGCCAACGGGGTAGATATGCAAAATAAGGCAGCATCATTATCCGCACCATGAGTATGATATTACTGATGTGGAGGTTATTATGCGTATAACTGTGACCTTGGATGAAAAAGTTGTTGCTAAGGTGGCGAAACTAACCGGTATTGAAGAACGTTCAGTCTTGGTGCGTGAGGCTATGGAAACCCTATTACGTATCGAAAATGGGCGTCTGCTCGCTGCATTAGGAGGTTCCGACCCTCAAGCCCAGGCGGCTCCGCGGCATCGAAATGTGCAGTCATGATTTTAGTTGATACCAATGTTTGGATAGATCATCTGCATCGTACAGAGCCCGAACTATCAGAGCTCCTGATGAGTGATGAAATTTGCTGTCATGATTTAGTGCTTACAGAACTAGCTCTTGGGTCTCTTAAAAAGCGGAACGAGTTCCTGTCTGCCCTGAGCGAGCTAAAACAACTTCCCACAGTCGATGATCACGAAGTGCGGTGGTTTATCGAGAAACGTAAGCTGTGGGGACGCGGTTTATCTGCTGTTGATGTGCACCTTTTAGCCTCGGTTGTGGTAGTTCCAGGAACTACTCTGTGGACTCGTGACAAACGTTTGCGCGATGTGGCACAAGACCTGGGGTGTCGGTTCGAGAATGATGGATGATACGCATCCTAATCTGTGCTCTGGCCAAATACAGGAGGTGATTTAGTCTGTCTTTAACTAGCGCACCCATAACACACAATAAAAGCGGATCCTCGAAACAGAATGTTCGAGGATCCGCTTTTGCAGAATGTGGAAGAAGCTACTTCTTGTGTGTGACGCTCAAGTAGATGGAGATAGCGACCATCGCGGCGATAATCGAAAGAATCCAGCGGATCCAGTCGATACCGGCGGTTTCAGCAACGCCAAGCAGACCAGCTACCCAGCCTCCGACAAATGCGCCGACAGCACCCAAGATGATGGTCCAAAGAATAGAAATATTCTGCTGACCCTTCATGAACAGGCGGGCAAGGGCGCCAATAATAGCACCCGCAATAATCATCCCAATAAGCTGACCCATAGATACCTCCTTGCGGTTTGGATGAGTCATATACTGCGCAGAGTTCCATAGACTTTGCACACGAGCGATAATGTGTGGTTATCGCATATGAACCCTCAATTGTACAGTACAAATTACTTGATGGGTAAACTATATGTGTATGCGGTTCCAACCCGGATTGTATACTATGCGGAGCCTGCGAAGCTATAACCCCAGGAGCAGAAAAGAGCAGCTGGGGTAAGACGCGCTAAAAGGCAACGGGTTCTGGCTTGTTACCTCACCCATTTTCGGAATGCGGTTTATTTCCTGCTGCGCTTGAAATAGTGCCCCGGCGGGTAAATCGCCGGATCCTGCTTGTGCAGGAAGAATAATCTGATGACGCTTGAAATACGCAGGGTTAGTCTATCCGGTAGTGGAGCATACGGAAGGATTCCTTCAGGAATGGTAAACGCCGCGCTATCATGGCAGACAGTGCCCCGCTCTTCTTCCACGCCGGAAAGTCTGTCATCAGCCGTTTAGCGCTCACCAAGCGAAGGTTATGAGCCCAACGCTCGGGTTCATGATCGTCGTCGCATCCAAAAACGAATCGCGCGCGGGAGTGCTTAAGTGCTTCGTGCTGATCGGAATGCGTAACCATCCACGAGTTTATGACGTCGAACGCGATCTCACTGCCGTGAAAACGCTGCGCAAGATCGCGGAACAAAGCGCGTACCGTGTAACGGTCAAAGTACATCATCATGCCTTCAATCACGAACAGAAATTGGGCATTCGGCTGCAGATCGTTCAGCTCGTCCATCCAACCCGCGTCGAAGGCTGAGGTTCCCAGGAAAACTTCACTGCCTTGCGGGGGCAGCAACTTTATACGCAAAGTCATCACATCGGGTAAATCTAGGCTGTAAAACGGCACGTTCTGCGCGATTTCACCGATGCGTTCCCGGCGGCTGTCTAGACCGCATCCAACATTAACGATCACCGGGTTAGGCTGGCGCTTAATAAAATCGGCCGCCAGTCGGTCAAAGTAATCTGAGCGAATCGCGGTGCCGACAACGGTGTGAATAATGTTATCAAATTTAGAGAAATTGTAGTCTAACTGCGAAACGATGCGCCCCGCTGCCTCATCTTTGATGATTGGGTCGGGCTGTTGCGAGGCGAGGTGCTTCATGTATAGGGGGATAAGCAAGGTCTCGCTGATGGCATCTTCGATTTTCAGCATAGGAAAAGGTCCCTTTCAGCTTTGACGAGGAGGTTAGCTTATCCTTAGTATACCGCGCGAGAACCTTTATTTTTAGGGTCTTTTCCAAAGGTTTTTATGCGGCGGCGCAAGATTGAGGAGTGAGTGCTACATGGGCGAGGGGCGGCTCTAGACATGTAAAGAAGAACCGTGTGAGGCACATACTGGTGCATATTCAGGTTCTTATTCCGGCGTTACAACCACAACATGACAAAGCGGGAGCATTTTCTTCATTCGGGAGCAGTTAAAGTGCTCCCGAATGAAGAAAATGCTCCCGAATTGAGCGTTACCGCAAGAGAGGGACTCTTCCATTACCTAAACAAATCCCACACGCTGAAGGTCGTGCGGCGGTAGATAGCCCCTTTTACGGCTCGCTTCGGGTTTTTCACAAACCCCATGCCGCGCTTACCATAACCGGGAATCACAGCACTTTTTACGGCGCGTTTTGCCCGACCGGTGGTGCGGGCCTTAATCATTCGTTTCACACTGGGTTTACGCATACCAATTCTCATACCTTTAGCCTACTCCCAGCGCCGCAAACATGCGTGCCGCATCGTCACGGTCATGCATAAAGGCGAGGCTTTGAGTGCATAGCCACCACATTGTGGCCATATGTCAAAACCTCGCCCGTATAAATAACCAAAGAGAGTTACATAACCACTACGAGTTTGCCGCGTGTATGTTTCTCGGCTACACGATCTTGCGCGGCGCCAAGTTCCTCAAGTGAGTATTTCTTCTCAATAACTGGGCGCAGCTGACCACGCTCGACGGCATTGGTAATCCACTTCATGGCCTCGGACGATGCCTTGGTCGCCAGCAGGAAACCCACGCGACGGTTCGTGAACAGCGAGGTCAGCACCGCCGGAAGACCGTCAGGCGAGACCGTCATCATGCGCCCGCCCGGCTTCAAGTAGTTGCGGTAAAACGCGGTCACAACGCCTCCGCAGTCCAGGATCGCATCGAATTTCTCAACCTTTTCGGGGTCTGGCAGAGCCTCATGGTCGTATGCCTCAATCGAACCTAGCTCGCGGCACAGAGCTATATTTTCTTCGGCAGAAACAGTCGCCACCTGAGCCCCCAAAATCTGCCCGATCTGCAGTGCGGCATGCCCTACACCGCCGCTAGCACCCACCACCAGCAAACGCTGACCGGCCTGGAGTTTCAGGTTCTTGCGGAGCACCTGCAGGGCGGCAAGGCTCACGAGCGGCAGTGCCGCCGCATCAATTTGGTTCTGGATGCGCGGTGCATGGTGAATCCGGTTCTCACGGAATAGAACGTATTCGGCTGCTGTGCCGGTGGGTGCCATAGAAATGGAGCCGTTGAACCCCCACACGATATCGCCAACTTTGTAGTCCATCACGCCGGTGCCCACGCTGACAATCTCGCCGAGCGCATCCACACCGGTACCTTTGGGGAAGCGTTTGCCCGTAAAAAGCCGCATTTCGCCTTCGCGCACGATCACGTCAATGCGATTCACGCTGAAGGCCTGCACGCGTACCAACACCTGGCCGGGGCGGGGAGATGGCACGGGAACTTCGTTGATCGTGAGCAGATCAGACCCGCCAAATTTGTCGTATTGTACGGCGCGCATTGTGGTTGGTAGCGACATATTTATCTCTTTCTTATCGGTCATTGCGGAAGCATCGGTGTAGGATGCACGGCATTCGACATGAGAACCGCAGCTGTGTAATGGGCGACGGCACCCAAAATAATGCCTCTGTGTTTAACTCTAACCTGTATGCGTGCCAAACCGTGATAAATGACGGTTTTACGACGGGCACCCGGGTATATTTCCAGGCATACAAACCTGCAGCACATGCCTGAGCGCATAATAAAAACCCTTGATGTGAATAAAACGTTGAAGAATCGTGCTTGATTCACATAAAGACCCTTTTTAGCATGGGTGCTATGACGACTACATCTGTGTACTGTCTTTTCTTCGACGGTTATGAGACTCTCGACGCTATGGGACCTATCGAATTTTTGCACCGTGTGCCTGATGTGCGTATGCGGTATATCTCGGTGGCGGGCGCATCCGAAAACGGTGGTTCATTGGTACGTTCCGCCCAGGGCTTTACCCTCAAGACGGAAATCGTTGAAAGTCTTCCTCCGGGGAGCATTCTTCTGATTCCAGGAGGTATAGGTACGCGCTCTCTCGTAATGAATAACCTATTCCTGCAAAACCTTGCGAAATTGGTACAGCAAAGCCAAACCTGCCTAACAGTCTGCACCGGAGCGGCACTTCTTGCCGCCACAGGTGTTCTTGACGGGAAGCCTGCTACTACTAACAAACGTGCCTTCGAGTGGGTGCGTGGGACGCGCCCACAGGTGGGGTGGCGGCAGAAGGCGCGTTGGGTGAGCACAGAGAAGTTTTATACATCCTCGGGAGTTTCGGCGGGTATGGATATGACCCTAGGTTTTATCGCCGACCGGTGGGGTTTGGAAACGGCTCAAGAGATCGCGTCCCGCTGCGAATATCTGTGGCAAAATGACCCGGATACTGACCCATTTGCACATTCTGCCGAGTTCGAATCAGCGTAGCTTCCTCCCAGCGCATAAAAAGACCCTTTATACGAATAAAGCGTTAGAAAATCCGCTTGATTCGTATAAAGAGCCTTTTTTACAACACTAGGGAGAGGGGAGGGGAGAACAGGGCAGCAAGCCTAGTGCGTCGTAACACCACCATCCACGCTCAATACCGCGCCGGTCACCCATGCGGCTGCATCCGATGCCAAAAACGCGGCGGCACGCCCAATATCATCAACATTCCCGATGCGCCCCAACGGAATCAACGCCGAGGCATTTTGCTTCATTTGCTCCTGCGCTTCAGGCGGCATCGCAGAAACATTGCGCAGCAATTGTGGAGTTTCGACCATTCCCGGCGCAATCGCATTCACGCGCACTCCGGCGGAACCCGTCTCAAACGCTAATGACTGTGTGAAAAGATTTAATGCGCCCTTTGTCATGGAATAGACCGTCGAAGGGCGCCCGGGAAGCATTCGCTTCGAAAAATATGACGAAATGTTAACAATATTGCCAGAATTTTTAGCGAGTTCAGGCAATAACTTTTGTGCCAAGAAATACGGGGCTTTGACGTTGAGATTAAAATGCTCGTCAAAAGCGTTCTCATCGGTTTGCTCAAAGGGAATAAACCGTGCAATACCGGCATTATTGACCAGCACATCAATACTTCCCAAAATATCAAGGGCGTGCTCGGCGGCACGGTGTACTTCAGAAATATCCGTTAAATCTGCTGCGAAGGTGTGCACGGTCACGGGGTATTCGCTCAAGCGCGCGCTGGCTTCTGCAAGTTTTGTGGGGGTGCGAGCAATGAGGAATAGGTTAGCACCTTGGCGGGCAAATTCTTCGGCAATACCGTAGCCGATACCGTCGCTTCCGCCGGTAATAACGGCATTCTTGCCGGAAAGCGCAGAATTGGTATTCATGATGATCTCCTTGGGGGAGGGAATGAGTGATAAAGAGTAATTCCCGCATAAAACCTGCTATCTCAGGCGAGAGCAGCGAATGTGCTGCGGGTATTAGAGAGCTGAAGTTGAATGAAAGCGACTAGAAAGCTTTACTCGCCTTTTATAAAGGCCATAAAGGCGGCGCCGTCAAGATAGATGCTGGAGGCAATAATTTTGCCGTCTCGCACTGTGAGAAATTCCGGAACCTCAAAAATCTGGGTGTCTCCTGCGGGGGACTTTGCGGTGTAGCGCGCAATAACCGCCGCTTTGTCACCTTCAACCACAAGATGTGCAAGCTCAACATTAGTGGTGGAATTAAAAAAATTTCCGGCACCCTGCAGATAATCTTGTTTGCCAAGATTTTGTTCTGCACTGTTGAATCCGTAGGCTAATTTATCGGAAATGTAGTCTTGCCAATTTTCGGCGTGAATTGCCGAATAGTAATTCAGGACGGTCTGCTTAGTAGTCATTTGACCCTCTCGCGAATAGAATATATGACATGCGGGTATAACCCACGCATTTAACTGTAACAGACATGTTCTATTTATTAGGGTAATAACTACGTGATTGATTCATCTAAGCCATTGCGAGCTGATGCGCGGCGCACGGTCAATATCGTGCTTCACGCCGCCGAACAAGTATTGCGCCGAGACCCAACCGCCTCGCTAGAGCAGGTGGCTACGGTTGCAGGAGTCACTCGAACAACTATTCATCGCAGATTCGCCAGCCGCGAGGCTCTTCTCGCGGAGCTGAGTAATATTGCCGTTAGAGAATTTTATGAAGCATTTGAGTCAGCAAGTCCCGAGACCGCTCCTGTAATGGTGGCGCTGCATCGCCTGACCGTTAACGTGATGCGGGTGAAGGCGATCTGGTTGTATGCGATGGCGCATCTGAGCGATGATGATCCCGCCGTGATTACAAAACAACGCACTCTTTTAGGGCGTTTGGGTAAGGTTTTTGAGCGTGCACAGCGTGAGGGCTATATCGCTGCAGATGTAGACCTTATCTGGGCGCAGCGTATGTTCCGTGCCATGACTGACGAGGCGGTAGCTGGTATCACCGGCACCGGCATGGGGGCTAAAGCCCCGCCAATGCCGACCGGGCCGGATGATTTGGCCAGACTGGAGGCGGTTGTAGACGATGCCGAGCTAGACCGCCTAACCACTTTGATTATGCACACTTTGTTCACTGGAATTGGAACCCACGAACCCTCTATATGACATGCAATCAGCGAGATGGATACAAGACCTTATTCGGTAGAAAGTATCTAACCTAGCTCGTGAAATATTGCATTATTGCCCGCCTTGGATCGTAAGAGTGAAGGATAAAAATACGCAGAGTTTAACCGCGTTTCGGTAGTCCACCAGGCAGATACCTACTGGGAAAAAGTTGGTGAGAAACAACATATACTCCTCAACAAAAGGTATGAATCACCCCGCAATACCGTGGGGAGCCGGTAGACGCTATTGTGCACCAGAATGGTTTTACCCAACCAACGTGAGAATAGAGGCTGTATCTCGCGCCACTCAACGCCCCATGACACGGGCGGCGTGCGGTATGTTTTTGTGGGTCTCCACCTTGTTGCGCTCATGGTGCACTTCGAGTAGAAACACTCGATGCAATCGAACATCAGAGGAGAGTCGGGGAACCTGTTTGCCAGTGTGCGTACAAAATTCGGTGAGCTACGTCAAAATATCTAATGGATAAGGTGCGCTCATAATAATTCTGATACATCCCTACAATTCAAGATATGCTTCGCCTGTATCAAAAACGAGAGGCGGAGCTATATTTTTCTGTAAAAACTTAATGGAGAAATTTTTTATAAAACCTTGGCTAAATAACTTCGAATATTTCTATATCAACGTAAAAAATTCGTTCTCAGAATAATTATTGTGATGATTCCTCGATATCTCTTGTATCTCGGTCCTGAATTATGTTTAGGGTTGAATTGTTCATGTCACCGATGAATGGAGTTTATGATGGCTTTTCGCTATTCTCGTTCGGCTATGACCGGAGCTGCTATTTTCACCCTTGCGGGTGTGACGGTTCTTCCGCTTGCGCAGGCAAATGCAGCGCCTGCAAGTCCTCAGGATGAGGCTCGTTCTGGGTCCACTCAGGGCCAGCCAAATTCTGCAGCACAGAACGGTCAGGATCAGGGTCAGCAGCAGAGCGCTAATGCTAACGGTCAGGACCAGCAGGGTGCTAACGCCAGTGGTCAGAACCAGGATGGTGCTACCCAGGGTCAGCAGCAGAGTGCTAACGGTCAGGGTCGGCAGCAGGGCGCCAATGCTGATGCTCAGGGTCAGCAGGGTGCTAACGCCAGTGACCAGAGCCAGAATGGTGCAACACAGGGCGGTGCGGCACAGGATCCTTCGCAAGCTGCATCCGGCGGTGAACAGCAGCAGGGTCAGCCTAGCGCATCTCAGGATCAGCAGGGTACTAATGCCAGCGGTCAGGGTCGGCAGCAGGGCGCCAATGCTGATGCTCAGGGTCAGCAGGCTCAGCCCGGCGCAACCCAGGATCAGCAGCAGAGTGCTAACGCTAATGCTAACGGCCAGGGTCAGCAGGCTCAGGGTCAACAACAGGGCGCACCCGCATCCCAGAGCAGCTCAAACTCGAATTCTGCATCACAGAATAATCAGAGCCGTCAGAGCCAGCCCTCCGCACCCGCGAATCAGAACTCCGGTTTTATTGCGATTACCTCTGTCGATGGATTCATTGACCCGCAGAATACTGATAACGTTCTGTCTGTAGAGACTACGGGGATCGATAATACCCACCGTGTACAGTACGAGCCGCGTGTTCAGGAACTTGATGAGTTCGGGAACATCGTTAATGATGACGTTAGCAACGGCGGAGGGTCTAGTCTTGGTTCGGACGGGAGCTTCGGGATGTACGTGAGTGTTGATGGCACTAAGATTAACCCGAACCACCAGTACCGGGTCTACATTGATGTATTCGATCAGGATACCTTAACGGCGAGTTACGCGTACTACCCCATCGTGGTTTGGAACCGTACCTACATTCCGGTTGTTCCTCTGTCGGCAGCACAGTAATTAATACACCGTATTATCTTTTGCATTTTGTTTAGTGTATTAGATTTCTAAAAATAAAATATATTTTCGGCTCAAGGGTCTTCGGGAGTATGTTTTAGCAATAGGCATGCTGTTGAAGACCCTTTGAGTCGTGTTGACACATTAGTTTATGTATATATTTTCCATCGAAACATTCATGTTGTCATAAAAATAAATATCAAGAAATAATGCTAAAAATGCTAGACCTAAACTCAATCATGTATTACATTTAACAGTATTCCACTAACCGATGAATGGAGTACAAAATGTCCAATACCCGTTTTATCCTGACCGGAGTGGGTGCGCTTGCCCTCCTAGGTGCATCCGTGGTGCCGTCCGTTCCTTCCTTTGCCGCTGAAGGGAACGCTGGTGCGCAGACTCAGCAGGCTATCTCTACGCTTCCGGGTGGCCAAAATACTGGCACTAATAACACCAATGGGAACAACACAAATATTAATACAGGGGCTAAAGTAACTTCCGTTGAGGGCGGTCCGCTGAACCCTCTGACAGGGCAGAACAACCTTACGATTACTGGTGAGGGGATTGACCTCAACAAGTCTTTTGACGGTTTAGGTGCAGAAGTCTACGAGGTTGATGCAGACGGCGACTTCACTGGCGAGAACTTAGTTCAAGACGGCGGAGGCCTTGTTGTGACGGAAGACGGTCATTTCCGTGGCACTGCCAAGGTTAAAGGCGATTTCGATCCCCAGAAACACTATGTTCTCTACATTATGAGCTACCCCGGGCACGGTAACCGCACAATAGAGGCTAAACAAGATCTGCCTGTACAGCAGGTTGACAGCAAGGACCTGCAGTCTTCCGTAACCCTGACCACCAACTCCTCGAAGACAAATATGCTCAGCAGCCACCTGAACACCAATGTCTTGACCCTGACCGGAACCCATTTTGATGACGTGAAGCAGGTCAAGATAAAAGTTGAGGGTCTGGATGAGAACGGACAGGTTAACGAAACTCTTGCCACCAAAGACGTCTCGGCAGAGATGAAGAACGGTAACTTTACTACTCAGATTCAGATTCCTGGATCCAAGATTCAGGAAGGCAAGCACTATCGGGTGCTTATTGAATCCAGCAGCGACGACTGGGTAAGGGCTGTGACTAAGGATCTTTATGGCGATACGGATGATGAGGTTGTAGGCATCATTAACGGTGCACCCCTTAGCCGCAGTGCCGCCGAGAATCACCTGAAGGTTGCTGGCGGCGGGTTTAACCCTGCAGCAGCGGCTCAGAACGGCTCCAAGGTTCGGTTGATTTTCACCGAATACAATGTTGAGCTTGATGATCCCAGCAGCGATGAGATCGTGAATACGACTGTTACCCCGAAACCGAACGGCGACTTCGAGGGCGACCTGACTATTCCCGGTAATAAGCTGCAAGCAGGAAAGAAATACGTGGTACGCGCATACCTTGAATACGCGGATGGCGGAGTCGCAAGCGACATTACCCTCAAGACCCTGGTTCCGACCACGAACTAGGCTTTATTAAGAGAAAATCTCTGTGCTGACACCCCTAGAAGAAGATAAGGTGCTACATAAACCTAAAATTTCCTTCTAGGGGTGTTGCATGGGTAAATCGACCGGTACGATTTGATAAAACCACACTATAGATGCCTTCGCCAGGAGATAGATGATGCGCGCCTTCCTCTGTTCTTACTTCGCCGGTGTAGAACCCGCCTTCAAAAATTTCTTGCGCGGCAACCCATCACAACAGCAGGTGGTGTTTATTCCTACCGCCAGCACGGTTGAAAACACAACTTTCTACGTTCAGGATGCCCTGAATGTTTTCAAAAATTTAGGGCTAACCCCCGATATTCTCGACATTGCAGAAGTTGATTCAGAAACCGCGAAGTTGCGCATCGAACAAGCTGAAGTTCTCTATATTTCGGGCGGCAATACGTTCTATTTGCTGCAGCAGCTCAAATCCAAAGACCTCATCAATTTCATTGTCGAAAAGGTGCGCCACGGCATGATGTACGTGGGGGAGTCGGCTGGAGCTATGGTCGCTTCGCCTGATATTGAGTATGCACGAGTTATGGACGACTCTGACGCTGCTCTGGGAATGTTTAATTTTAAGGCGTTGGGAATTGTCGATTTCTACCCGGCGGTGCACGAGGAAGAAGAACCTTTTGTACAGGCGGTACGCCGTATGAAAAGCGAATATTCGGATAAGCTGGACCTTGTGCCTATCAACAATAGGCGTGCGATTCGGGTTGAGGGCGGCGTTCGCTTTATCGTCTAGGTTTTCTCCATCGGGCAGAAACCCACCGCATAGTGTGTTCACCTTGAAATAGCAGACTCCGGGAGCAGTTTCTTCATTCGGGAGCGGTTAAAATGCTCCCGAATCAAGAAACTGCTCCCGCTTCACCCGTTTATGATTGTAATTCTGGTCTTTCTTAGTCTTGCGGAACCCTGAACGTGATGCAATAGAACTGATCATTCCAGAGCAAGCTGGTGCTTGCATCCTCCATGTCTTCGGGTATCAGTGCCTCAATCTCTGAGAGATCGAAAGTGGCGTTCTTGTAGGCTTTACGGGTGAGGACGTTCTTCTTGTACTGCGAATCGATGTAGTCGGAAGTTTCGTCTGCGATCATAATTTTCGTGCCGGGTTTGGCCACCCGAATCATTTCTTTGATCGCGCGTTTTTTATCGCTAAAGAAGTTAATGCCGCCCACGTGCAGCACCACGTCAAAACTCTGATCGATGAAGGGCAGGTCCTCGGCGGCACAGTTCACTAGGTTCAGGTTCGCGCGCCCACCCCAGATTTTCTGGCATTTCTTGAGCATCCCGAGCGAAATATCGGCACCCGTCCAGTCGATTGCGCTCACCTCAATATCGTCGGGCAGGTAGCGTAGGTCGGTACCGGTGCCGATTGAGACGTACAGCGCCGAGCAGCCGGGAAACCACTCTAGTTCCTTCATGAACTGCTGGCGCATCTGTGCGACTTCATTGCCGTAAGCGAGACGCCCAAACCACCGTTCGCCTAGGTCGTAGACGGAGGCTAAGCGGTTGTAGAATTTCATGTATTTGGCGTTATCGCCCTGAATCTGCGCTTCATCCAGACATAGCAGAATGCCATTCTCTTCGGCGGGAGGGTTAGTGCGGAATTCGGGCTTGAGCTTATCGAGTAGCGTGGTTGACATGATATAGCTTTCGGATTGGTGATAATCAAGGACGATGTCTGCTGTTAAAAACATGACCTCGTAAGCACAATTGTAGATATATCGTCCTTGACGGTCTTCATCCAAAATATTGATTTTTTACCTCAGGACGCGCGCCATTGCTACAGAGCAAGAGAGCCCCACACCATGAGGGCGGCACAGAGGAAGAACAGCATCCATTGTCCCAACATGTAGTAGGTGCGGCGTTCGACTTTCACAGCTGCCAGCTGCACCAGCCATACGAATCCCCACGCGCCTAAGTACGCTGCGATGAATAAACCGATTTCTCGTTTGGCTGGCAATAAGTCGGTGAATGCTAATAGGAACGTAACAATGGTGATCAACAGCAGATCGATACTCACCAGCTGAAACGCGCACATGGCCTGCGTCCAGTGCCGGGAAAGCTCTGTGTGATTAGCAGGGACACGTACCATGTTTTCTGTATTGGCGGGATGCGCAACCGGACGCAAAGACAGCGTCTCGCGGGTTCCAACAAAAATATGTGCGCCGAACGCCAGTGCCATAAGCACTCCAGCCATGACGAAAGGTACTACCATGCGATCCTTCTAACTCCCAAGCTATGTAGTAGAGCTGATTGTCTCTTTTTTAAACACGAGGTTTACGTAGTCGCGTCGTACCAGCCGGGCAGAGCCGCCCGCCACCGCCATATCGTGCAGATGCTGTACAGCTACCGTATGTAGCGGCAGTTCTTGTGTGAGCGCAACTATATCGGCGGCATCGTACAGGGCGAAGCCGTACTTGGTGAATGGCAGGGTCTTCATAAAATCTTTTTCACAGAAGCTTAAACACACCCGCCCGCCGGCGGTAAGCACCCGGCACATTTCTGCGAGCAGCCAAGCCGGTTCCTCCCAGAAATACACCGTATTCACGCTCAACACCTTCGTGAAAATGCCGTCTTCATACGGCAGATTCACGCCGTCATACAGCGCGTACTCAGCCAGCCCTTCTGCGATAAACACGTTATTGGCGGCGCGGGCCTGCTCATACATGAGCGGCGAAATTTCCACCCCATCATAGTGCAGGTTCTCTGCGAGGGAGAGAACATAATTGAGGAGCCCACCATTGCCCGGGCCCGCCTCCAGGATGCGGTCATCTTCCTCAATGCCTAATGCATTCAGGGCGCTCACAATCATGGGAAGATTCCCCAGGTTTAAAGAGTGTGCTAGCTCTTGACCGGTGTCACCCATGGGGCACTTAAGCTGGGAAGCAAGGGCCTTCGCCTGCTCGGCCGGGTTCTGGCGGGTACTAGACATAGTGCTCCTTTATAATAATCCAGGCGTGAAGATTTTTTATCATAGCACGGCCGCAGTTTGTGCCACCGCCAGGAGAGCTTTAGCGCCGAGAGGAGGTTTTATAGATGCGCCAGGCACGGCGAATCATTGGCAGCTGCAACGGTAGACGGCCGAAAGCCACAACACGCTTAAACGCTGACTCATGCCGCCAATCCCACGCCATTTGCACATTCGCCGGGAACACCGCCGTATACAGTGCAATAGCCGCGAGGGCACCCGCCCGGCGGGTTGTTGGGACGGTCAGCAGCCCTGCGATACCAAGCTCAGCAGCCCCCGAAGCATAGGTGTAGAACCGCGCGGAGCCCGGCAGGGCACGAGGCACGATTGCGTCGTAATGTTCGGGTTTCGCGAAATGCAGCACACCCGTGGTCCCTAGAAAACCGGCTGTTACCACGGGCGCTATATGTTTCTTACCGCCGGAGCGGGAATCCTCAGATACGTTTTTCTTCAAGCTCATAATTCTAGTTTTGCACATCCGCACTACTACCGCCGGATGATTTTTATGGATTCTCTAGGGCATCGCACATGCGTGGTTCCGCACCTCTAAAACTGAGTAAATTCACATTTCTACCGCACAGCATGAGCCTTACACGTCGTGTAACGATAGCGAATCCATACCAGAACAGGGTAGAATGAGTGAACCGGTGCTAAGACATCACGGAAAGGCCCGTGAGGGCACCCAATCACTGATCCCATGAAAGGAATCCTCTCTTATGAAGAAGCTCATTGTACTTGCTCTCGTCGGCGCAGCAGCATTTTTCGTGTACAAGAAGAAGTTCGCAGCCTAAGCTAGAGTCAGCAGTTTTGATGGGGTACATAAAGCCCACACGAACTGAATACACAGCAGATTTGCGTGAGCCCCGCATCCAGAAGGTTGGATGCGGGGCTCACCGCTTGCTTACACACGTTTATCAGGAACTACCCGGTCGGCAAATCCCCGTTCATAACAATCTTTTCCTGAGCGGAGTCCCAGGTGAACGTCGCTTGGGAAGACCCCACAGAGGCCGAAATCTGGTTAGCAGAATTCCGTGAGACCGAAGGGGACCCCTGAACTGGGTTGAGCGTGCCGGTTCCCAAGTAGTCTCCGTGATGGAACAGCATAATATGTGACGCACCATCGGAAGACCCGACCGTAATCCACGAGAGCTCCGCACTCGAATCGAAAGTCGAAGTATCCGCCGAACTCAGCGACCACGAATGATGACCGCGAAGTTTACTCGCATTAGAATCCAACGCCAAACGCCCGCTTGAGGACGAAGACCCCGAATTAGAATTTGATGATGCGGTTACCGTAACGGTACTTGCCTCCGGCTGCGGGTTGGCGGTTACCGTTACTACAGACACGCTCGGACTTGGAGAGGCTGAAGAACTGGTGGCACTTGCTGTGGGAGAGTGAGATGCGCTGGTTGAAGCGGATGAAGAACTAGATGAGCTGGAACTGCGTGCAGCCTGCGAACTGCTGCCCGAATCGGTGGATGCGCCAAACGGGTTACCGCAGGAAGAAAGCAGAAGCGCCGCGCCAGCGCAGAAAACTAGCGGTTTTACAGGAAATCTAGACATGAAAAACTCTTTTCGTATCGGTGCGTGTTGTTACTCCTAGTTTACTGGCGGCAACTCGCCAGTGCGGGAGACCTGCCGGGTTTGCGGGTCGAAAGTATACACGCTAATAGCCCGCCCCGTTGCGTAAGTATTTCATATTCCTCATGAACTCCCTTCGCAACAGCATGAATGTACGACGAGACCGCGCGGCCCGGCTCTTACGCGACAGTTCCCCTTGCGCAGAGGCAGAGAACGCGCGACAATGAGGAAATGGCTGAAATTACTTTTCAAAATAACCTTGCAGTTCACACCAGCGGCAACCTTCCCGCCATCGGTTCTAAGGTCCCCGCATTCTCCGTACTCGACGCCGACCTCGCTGAGGTCACCGGCGCCCAGTTCTCGGGTAAGAACCTCGTGCTGAATATCTTCCCCTCGGTCGATACCGGCGTATGCGCCGCCTCGGTTCGCAACTTCAACAAAGAAGCCGCCGGTCTTGATAACACCGTTGTCGTGAACGTTTCACACGATCTTCCGTTCGCGCTTGGTCGTTTCTGTGCCGCTGAGGGCATCGAGAACGTTGTTACCACCTCCGCATTCCGCTCATCCTTCGGGCAGGACTTCGGCGTGACAATGACCGACGGACCTCTCGAAGGGCTCCTTGCTCGCGCCGTCGTAGTCGTGAACCCCGCCGGTGAGGTAGTGTACACCGAGCTCGTTCCCGAAATCACCAACGAACCTAATTACGAGGCTGCGCTCGCAGCTCTTAAGTAAACGCAGCTGAGCCTATCAAGCAGGCACCATGCCCGGTTTTTCCGTGCCGTGGTGCCTGCTTTGTTCTGCCGTTTGAAACTATTGTGCTGGTTCGTGCGGAGTCTCTTCTGCGCGATCGTGTTCCGTGCGATGGTGCGTAAGCTCGTCGGCGACCAGCATATGTTGAGGCAGAGAACCGCGTTTCTTCGCCGCTGCATAACGCCCCACCAGAAGCGCCATATACACTGCCATCGCCACCAAGAGCATAGACCCCGGGGCAATAATCAACGCTACTGCCGCCGCGATCACCGAGAAAAGCACCGTGAGCCTATCGGGGTTAGCGCGATAGGCATCAAGGGCAAGTACCGTAAAGAGCGCAGTCATTACGAAATCGAACCCCTCAAGATGCGCCAGAAAACTCGACCCCAAGAAGAACCCGAGTGTGGAACTGAGGATAACGCTCACATGCATTCCAGCATGAATCCACAGAATGCGTGACCCTCTTAGAGTATGCCGTTCCGGTCCGCTGTTGAGGGCAAAAGCCTCGTCGATGAGCGTATAGACGGTGTAAAACTTGGCGAGAGAGCCGTGCACACGCTCGATAGGGTAGGACAGCCCATACATGAGGTGGCGTGAATTGATGAGCAACGTCATCACCGCAACGGATACCAGCGAGGCACCCGCTGCCATCATCGTCAGCAATACGAACTCTACAGACCCGGCGAATAAAACTCCTGGAAGCAGGGGTGCAAGCCACCAAGGAAAACCCAAGCTGTGTATCACAACACCGAGTCCAATTCCCACGAAAAACAGGCCCAGCATCACAAGGGATGCAACGCGCATTGCCTCACGAAATCCGCTCTCGCCAGTGCGGCGGAGCTCAAGACTAAGGGCATCATCGCCTGCGCGTAAAGCCTGCTCGCGTTCCTGCACCACCGGAATGCTGCTGGTCGCCAGACCTGCGGAGGCGATAATATCGAGAACCTGTTCGTCGCTGGTTTGTTGCGGCGCCTCCCCAAGGTGGCGGTTGGGGTGTGAAGATCTTTCAAACATGGTATGCCCCTAGAAAACCCAGTTGATGAGAATAACGCAGGTGGCGGTACCGGCGATCATGCTGTATACCATATTCTTCTTCCACAGGTGCACGAGCGCCGTCACCACAAACCCGGCAAGGTAGGGAACCGCGGTGTGTGTGGATGAAAAGTCAATACGGCTTACCGCATAGATCGCCAGAAGCGCTACGGCCCCGAGTGGAATCCAATGGCTGAGCGCATCCAGCACCTCAGAACCTGCAAGGGCTTTTTTGAGACCAAAGGGGAGCACCCGCAGAACAAAGGTTACAGCCGCCGCCACCAGAACGGCGCTGATAATATAGCCGCTATCGATGTGGCCGTTAATCATGGGGGTTCTCCTGCGGGTCGGTGTAGTGAGTGAATGTGGGGCTTGGAGTTTTCACCTGATCTGTCGTGCTGTCTTCGGCAACCGTCAGCGATGCGTTATTCTCTGGGGCGGGTATCTGGTGTTCCGGCAGTGTTCCCCGTGATTTTGCGATAAAGAACCGTACTATCAGCAGGGCAGTGTAGGTTCCCATCGACACCAGAAGCATGGAACCGGGTGCCAGGATAATACCCACCGCGCCAGAGATCAGCGTGAGAAGAGCCGTGACATTATCCCGTTGAGCGCGGTAAGCATCAATCGCGAGGATCGTAAACAGCGCCGTCATGGCGAAATCCATACCCTCAAGGTGGCTCAGAAACGATGCGCCAATAAAGAACCCGGCGGTTGTTCCTGCCACCCAGCTGATGTGCAGGAATGTACTCACCCATAGAATACGTGCGTGAGAGAGCGTATTCCGGTTGGGGCCGGTGTTGAGCGCGTAGGATTCGTCGCAGAGCGTGTATATGGCGTAGAGCTTCGCCCAGAAACCCTTGACGTTCTGCAGCGGGAAGGAAATACCGTACACCAGATGGCGGGAGTTCACGAGCAGAGTTGTGAAACCAATAGCGCCTACACTGGCTCCGGTTGCGATCATTTCTACCACCAGGAACTCGACGGAACCGGCGTAAACGATGAGGGATATTGCGGGCGCAAGCCACCACGGTAAATGGTGAGCACTAATAATAACGCCCAAACCTAACCCCAACACCACGAAACTTGCAAGCACCACGCTGGATGCCCGTAAAGCCTGTTTGAAGCCGCTCTCGGTGGGGTTATGACCGATCGCGGCGTAATGTTCTGCGTCGCTTGTTTCCTTCGCGGTATCTTTCATGGTGCCTCTCAGCAAGAGTGAAAATGAGTCTTCAATTATCCTATCCAATTTTAGGGAAGTTTTATGTACTTCGTTTTGCTGTACGGAATATCAGGGGAGGAATAAAGATGTGGTGCCTGCGTTATGCTCAATGTACAAGCGACAGTTTCACCGTGTTAAGGAGTATTGCTGATGAATAAAGCGCCTGCTGAGAAAACAATAGTACGCCGCGAGTCTGAGGACTACCGCGAAGTTCGTGTAGAACGGGTTGATCGCTTGCGGTACCGGGCACATGGTGCGAATGGGGCAACCCTGGACTTCGGGGTGGGTGATGGGCTTCTAACTCCGGTGGAGCTCTTATTAGCGGCGATCGCCGGATGCTCCTCGGTCGATGTGGATGCGGTCACCACCCGCCGTGAAATCCCACAGGTATTCGAGGTACTTGCTTCTGCTCTGAAGAAGCATGAGGACGGTGCGGTACGTCTTGATGATGTTGAGGTCGATTTTGATGTGCAGTTCCCTGAAACCGAGGCGGGCACGCAGGCCGCTAAGATGGTGGATCGGTTAATTCGTTTGAGCGCTGAGAAGGACTGCACGGTCTCTCGTACGGTGGAGCATCCGACGAAGGTTGAGTTTCATAATGTAAATGCTGAGTAGGGCTTTGCTGGATTATCGTATTGGCCTTGACTTTAAGCATATATTTTTGCCGAGCAGATTATTAAAAGTTATCTGCTCGGCATTTATCGCAGGGGGGCTTTGATGCGGAAACATATTACATATAGTGCGCAGAATCATCAGCAAGGTCGGTGCCTTGAGGGTTTTCGGTCAGATATTGGATAATGGCTTTTTTGTCGTGAAGTATTTCTTCAATCTGAGCCTGGTCTTCTGAACTGTGGATGTGTGCCCACCGACCCTTCTCCTGTCGGAAGATAACATGCGCGGCTATGGAGTATTCTTTGGTAGCTTTTATTGAAAACTTGGCTGCTGTTTTATCGTCTCTGGTTCTGAGGTGGAAAATATCAGGAAACGAAATATCTTCACCTCCACGGAAATTTTTACCCCAAGGAGAATAACTATATTTATTAATACAATTAAAATGTGTTGTAATAATTTTTCCTGTTCGAGTATGGTATTTAATAGTACCGTCTGAGTGAATACTAAAGTACTCCATTTCGTATGCGTAGAGGAAATTCGCGCTAAGTAGTGCTGTACCGCCGAAAAGAATGGTATTCCACGTTCC
Organism: Rothia dentocariosa ATCC 17931; assembly: GCF_000164695.2. NCBI lineage: Bacteria > Bacillati > Actinomycetota > Actinomycetes > Micrococcales > Micrococcaceae > Rothia > Rothia dentocariosa. The sequence continues at coordinate 183,078 of NC_014643.1, read as the reverse complement.
GGTCCATGCCATATCCCACGGAATGATTAAGGCATCTATTGTTAAACCTAGCGCTGTCACATTCAGCCATCCTTCAAGCTGGTGATACTTCCTCTTAAATACGTAGGGGAGCTTCTTCTCTCGTGATCTGCGCACCGCATCGTAGGTGAGGTAGAAGATGGCAATGGCAACAGTGATAATAATGATCATGGTAGTTCTGCTCAATGTTTTCTCCCTATTCCTTATTATGTGATGTAGCAACTGATCGAATTGGCTAAACTCAGGCGAACTACGCCGATAATATCAGTAGTTCCCTGAAAATTTTGTGGCGTTATCTGTACTCTTGCGTATCTTAAGTTTTTTTCGCCGCACAGAGCCGAACCTTGAAGAATTTATACGCCGTCAAGACATCATCTATGTCGGAGGCGGTAACACCGCAAACCTCTTAGCTGCGTGGAGGTTGCACGGTCTCTCGTACGGTGGAGTATCCAACGAAGGTTGAGTTTCATAGTGCGAATGCTGAGTAGGGTGTTACCGCGTTGAATCCATATATAGACCTATATACTCTGGATATGCTCGGTGTTTAGGATGGGCTATGATTGCATGGCTTATTTGTGGAGGGTTGGTTACCTATGGAGACTCAACGCACTATTGTGCTTCTGAGTGGTGGGTTCTCTGACGGTGAGAATACTGATCAAGATGTGTTTCTGTTAGAGTCCAGCATGCGGAGAAAACCAAGGGTGTGTTTTATTCCTACGGCTAGTGGAGATTCACGTGCGTATATCGAGCGTTTCTATACTGCCTTTAAAAGATATTCGTGTATTCCTGCTCATCTTGAGCTTTTTCGCCGTACAGAGCCGAACCTTGAAGAATTTATACGCCGTCAAGACATCATCTATGTCGGAGGCGGTAACACCGCAAACCTCTTAGCTGTGTGGAGATTGCATGGACTTGACCGTGTGCTTCGCAAAGCATATGTCGAGGGAACGGTTCTATCGGGGATAAGTGCAGGTGCAGCTTGCTGGTTCGAGTCATGTCTGACCGATTCGTTTGGTGGTTTAGAAGCGCTCAATGACGGTTTGGGTATACTGCCTGGCAGTTTCTGCTCTCATTTCAATACTGAACCTGGTCGTCCCAGAAGTTTTTTGCAGACACTACAAAGCGGTACTTTACCGCCAGGAGTAGCTTTAGACGATGGGGCGGCAGCTCGATACTGCAACGAGGTAGTAGATGTAGTCTATCGAAGTGTGAGCAATGCTGGTTTATATAATCAGACGGCAAAAGGTATATGTGCTGTGGAGTTGTAGTACGTTTACCAGCAGGTTTCGACTGCGCAACGAAGCTCTTGATATGTAAATTTTGAGAATGCATTTTGATAGTGAAAATACTTGATATATCAAGCGAAAAGCGGGGGTTGTGTAGGGTGTGCCACTATGTGACCGGATTCGACACGTGTTATTAAAACTTTATTTTTAACCTCAAGTGCAGATTTTACCTGGGAATCTTAAGTGTGCTTCTAGTAGGTGCTACATGAAGGATCTTATTCTCTTCAATCCCTGGAATTGCAGGGGATGTATGAGGGGGTAAAAGTCCTTAAGAGGTCCCTGGATATGCAGGATTTTTGAAATGTTTATTGTAGACAAAAAAGGGTGCAAGCTGAGTGATGTTCACTTAAATGTTATAAACATGCTTGTATGCCTAGTGGAGCCCCTGTAGCCTGGGAATTGGATACTTAGTCTAGGCTACCCTTGAGGGTTTACTCCTGCGGTAGTTGAAAGTTTCCGTGCACACGAAGCCGACATAAAAGAGGTTTACATATGACTTCTCATCAGCGGAAATCTCCCGGAATTAAGAAGGCGCTGGTTACGACCGGCACCGCCGCATCCTTGTTGGGTGCATCCTTCGTGGCAATGCCTGCTACGTTTGCTAACGTGCCGGATCAGGTTCCCACCTCTCCTGCATGTGACTGCCAGCCCGGTCAGCCGGGACAGCCTGGTCAGGGCGGTCAGGGTCAGACCGGTCAGCCTGGCACCCCTGGTGATAACGGTCAGACCAGCACTCCCGGCGGTGGCAACGGTCAGACTGGTGACAATGGTCAGCCTGGTCAGGGCGGTCAGGGTCAGACCGGTCAGCCTGGTGATCACGACAGTGATCACCCTGATACTCCCGATACACCTGACACTCCCGATACGCCTGGTGATCACGACAGCGATCAGCCCGGTACCCCCGGTCAGGGTGGTCAGGGTCAGACTGGTCAGCCTGGTACTCCCGGTCAGGGCGGTCAGGGCCAGACCGGTGACAATGGTCAGCCCGGTACTCCTGCTCAGCCTGGTACTCCCGGTCAGGGTGGTCAGGGTCAGACTGGTCAGCCTGGTACTCCCGGTCAGGGTGGTCAGGGTCAGACTGGTCAGCCTGGTACTCCCGGTCAGGGTGGTCAGGGTCAGACTGGTCAGCCTGGTACTCCCGGTCAGGGTGGTCAGGGTCAGACTGGTCAGCCTGGTACTCCCGGTCAGGGTGGTCAGGGTCAGACTGGTCAGCCTGGTACTCCCGGTCAGGGTGGTCAGGGTCAGACTGGTCAGCCTGGTACTCCCGGTCAGGGTGGTCAGGGTCAGACTGGTCAGCCTGGTACTCCCGGTCAGGGTGGTCAGGGTCAGACTGGTCAGCCTGGTACTCCCGGTCAGGGTGGTCAGGGTCAGACTGGTCAGCCTGGTACTCCCGGTCAGGGCGGTCAGGGCCAGACCGGTGACAATGGTCAGCCTGGTACTCCTGCTCAGCCTGGTACCCCTGGTAACAACGGCGGTAACGGTGGCGACGGTATTGGTGGTAACGGTGGTAACGTGACCCCCGGTACTCCCGGTCAGCCTGGTACCCCTGGTAACAACGGTGGCAATGGCGGTAATGGTATTGGTGGTAACGGTGGTAACGTGAACCCTGGTACCCCTGGTCAGCCTGGTACCCCCGGTGGTAACAACGGTGGCAATGGCGGTAATGGTATTGGTGGTAACGGTGGTAACGTGAACCCTGGTACCCCTGGTCAGCCTGGTACCCCCGGTGGTAACAACGGTGGCAATGGCGGTAATGGTATTGGTGGTAACGGTGGTAACGTGAACCCTGGTACCCCTGGTCAGCCTGGTACCCCCGGTGGTAACAACGGTGGCAATGGCGGCGACGGCATTGGTGGTAACGGTGGTAACGTGACCCCCGGTACCCCTGGTCAGCCTGGTACCCCCGGTGAGCCCGGCCAGCCTGGTCAGCCCGGTCAGCCTGGTCAGCCCGGTCAGCCTGGTCAGCCCGGTCAGCCTGGCACCCCCGGTGAGCCCGGCCAGCCCGGTCAGCCCGGTCAGCCCGGTCAGCCTGGTCAGCCCGGTCAGCCTGGTACCCCCGGTGAGCCCGGCCAGCCTGGTCAGCCCGGTCAGCCTGGTACCCCCGGTGAGCCCGGCCAGCCCGGTCAGCCTGGTACCCCCGATCCCAGCCTCCCCGATAACAACAAGGGTGGTGGCGACTGGAACATCGGTGGCGGCGGCTACTACGAAGGTGACTTCAACCTCAACGGTCACTACCAAGGTGGCTGGGACTTTGGCGCAACCGTTCCCGGATGGGGCCAGTGGGACAACGGCGGTGACGACTGCTTCCAAGGCGGCGGTAATTTTTTTCAGGTAACTCCTGGGGAAAATAATGCCGTAACGCCCGCACCTAACGGTCACGGCGGTCTTGGTTGGGTAGGCGATAACGCTACTCCTAACACCCCAGGTAATGCTGGAAATACGCCCGCACCTAACGGTCACGGCGGTTTGGGTCAGACTGGCGATACCCCGCAGTCGGTAGCTCCTGACACCACTGGTCAGGGCGGTCTCGGTCAGGTTGGTGGCAACACCACCACCGAAACTGGACAGGCTACCGGAAGCGAAAGCCAGGGTGCACAGTTCGGTCAGCTGAGCGAGAGCTACACTCGCACTTCTGAAGGCGAAATCCTCCAGGAGCAGCAGCGTCATCAAGATCATGGCGGACTGGGCCTGACTGCTGATAACGATTCCGACAACGGTCGGGGTGGTTTGGGTCAGACCGGTGACAACCGGGCTCCCCAGCGTCAGGGTACTGTGACCATCAGCAACGATGTCGATATTGACCTCAACGCTGGCGCGGTATCCCGCGGTAGCGAGGCCGTGAACACCAATGCTTCTGAAGATGTTAATGGTGGCGGCGCCGGTCTTGTTGGCAACGGTTCTGAGAATAACAATGGTGGCGGCGCTGGCCTCGTCGGCAATGCTCCCAATGTTAATGGCGGTGGCGCCGGTCTCGTTGGCGATAACGGCAACGGCGGTTCCGCACAGGTGAACGGCGGCGGCAACGCAGCTGTTAACCAGGCCACTCAGGCAGACAACGGTAGCTCCGCGAGCTCCCAGAAGTCAGGAAGCTTGGCACACACCGGTGTCAGTGGCGTTCTGTTCGCCGCTGGGCTGGGTCTGCTCTCCCTGATGACCGGACTTGTGGTTCTGTTGACTCGCCGCAACAAGGCCTAATTAACGACGAATTGTCGTTATAGAGGTTACAAATTCGGGGTGGGTATCTCTCTCATGAGGTATCCACCCCGTTTTTGTGCGTAAAGGCGGTTATTGCCTAGATGGGGGCAGTGTACATACAGCTTTCGAAGTGGCGTAGCACGTATGAGAGATGTAGTATTAGAGCTTGATTAGAAAAATTTAGGCATCATTAGAAATACTTCAGGATGCCGTAACGGCGTTTCTTCAGAGGATACGTACATAAGATCTTCCGGCTTAGATATTGAGGGAACACCATAAGAAAGCTGATGGCTGTGTGACACCCGCATATCTGGGAAGTTTCAGAATAGAGAGAAAACAATGGCACAAACTTCACAACAGTCTTCGCCAGCATCGGATGCGAGTGATGTTGCCGCAGATACTGATCTGAAACGCGGTCTTTCTGCACGTCATATGCAGATGATCGCCATCGGCGGCGCTATCGGCACCGGTCTGTTTGTTGCATCCGGCAAAACTATCTCTACCGCCGGGCCGGGCGGCGCTATCGTTGCTTACGGGCTGATCGGTATTATGGTGCTGTTCCTCATGCAGTCTCTGGGTGAGATGGCAGCGCATCTGCCCGTCCCAGGTTCGTTTCAAACCTACGCAACACGTTACGTTTCATCATCCTTCGGGTTTGCCATGGGGTGGAACTACTGGTTTAACTGGGCAATCACCGTCGCGGCCGAGCTTGTAGCGGTCGGGGAAGTGATGAAGTATTGGCTTCCTGAAACTCCCTCGTGGGTGTGGGCGGGCATCTTCTTAGTTCTCTTGACGGGGCTTAATGCTCTTTCTGCCAAAGCCTACGGTGAGGGCGAATTCTGGCTTGCCACTATTAAGGTGGTCACCGTTATCGTGTTCTTAATTGCGGGAATTGCGATGATCTTCGGGGTTCTCGGAGGCGCATCACCGGGTACTTCAAACTGGACCACGGGCGAAGCTCCTTTTGTAGGCGGGCCCGTCGCTATTTTCGCTATCTTCATGGTCGCCGGGTTCTCTTTCCAGGGTACCGAGATGATCGGTATTGCCGCCGGAGAATCCAAGAACCCCCGTCGCGATGTGCCGCGCGCACTCACCAGCGTATTCTGGCGCATCATGCTGTTCTATATCGGTGCCATGGTGGTTATAGGATTCCTTATTCCTTACACCGATCCGAATCTGCTCACCGCAGCCGAAGGCGATATTAACATTTCTCCCTTCACCCTTATCTTTGAACGCGCTGGTATTGCCTTCGCCGCTGCAGCGATGAACGCCGTGATTCTTACCGCCGTGCTCTCTGCAGGTAACTCGGGCCTCTATGTCTCGGCACGCATGTTGTTCTCACTCGCGCAGGAGGGTAAAGCCCCCAAGATTTTCACGAAGGTCAATAAGGGGGGCGTGCCGATGCCCGCTCTCATGGCAACTTCCGCCGTGGGAGCTATCGGATTTATCGCCTCCGTTATTTCGCCGGATGCGGCCTACCTGTGGCTAGTCAATGTTTCGGGTCTAGCCGGTTTCATTACCTGGGTTGGTATCGCGGTGGCACACTATAGGTTCCGCCGTGCATATATGCGGCAGGGGCATAACCTTAACGACCTTCCCTATACGGCGCCCTTCTTCCCGGTGGGGCCGATTATTGCCTTCATTATGTGTCTGCTGGTGATCGGTGGGCAGAATTACGAGGCGATCCTTGCGGGAGACTGGGTGGGCGTGATGAGCTCATATATAGGCCTGCCGGTCTTTGTGGCAGTTTGGGCTATTCACGCTATCGTAACCCGCGACCGTTTGATTCCGCTGGAACAGGTGGATGTCTCGGGCCTTGAGGTTAAAACGAGCAAGTAATTTCGGCGAACGGAATTATCAATAAAAAGACCGCCGGAGGAATATCGTGAGGTATTCCCCGGCGGGTTTTATTGCTATAAAATCACATTTTGATAAAGAGTTTCACGGTAAACTATTATGCGGTAGTACCATTTTTAACGGTATATATGTTTTAACTCCGTGGGTAAATATAAAGATATAATAAAGTTTGCCCGAAATGCTTTACCTCCGTGTTGTGAGCAGGGTATGTTTGTAAAGACATAGAACGTTCACTATTGTGAACCTTCTCTTATGTACGATATGAAGCTTCCTGACCTTTGGTTCGTGCATGCGTAGGTTTACGATCGGTTAAGCCTCATGTGAGCGCTCTATGAGAATACCCCGTAAGGTATCGTCGGGGATGTATAGATTCGTTTGAAGCACTCACTGTTTTCAGGGGATGTGCCCTCTGGGAAAAAGCACAGACATGAATGCTCAAGCTAGGATAAGACCCCCGTAGCGTGTTTAGGGTAGAGGCACGGCGGGGGTCTAAGCCTGCCCGTGCAGGAATTGATGTGAACGCACTAAAACTGGGGATTTAGACGCGGCAGTATTTTCTTTTGATGATGAAAATTTTTATATATACTCCACAATAAAATTAGAAAATACTTTCGTCCGGAAAATATCATATATATAGAGCATGTAGTCATACATCGATAATATACATATCCTGGCGGGCCACCTATCTTAACGTTAGGTGTACCAGACAGATTCTCCGGCGTAGGATTGGCACTATGGATATAGTTATTAAGCGCATATATGAAGAGCCTTCCCCGGATGACGGATACCGGGTACTCGTTGATAGGCTTTGGCCGCGCGGAGTCTCAAAAGATAAGGCTCATCTTGATGAATGGGCGAAGGACTTAGCTCCTTCGACGGAGGCTCGCCGAGATTTTGGGCATAAACCAGAGAATTTTGAATCCTTCAAACAACGCTATCTGAACGAGCTTGACAGTAATTCAGAGGTGTACCCCGAGCTTGAGCGTATGGTTGCGGGTGCGCAGAAGCTCCAGTCCTCTCGCGTTACGCTTTTGTACGGCGCTAAGAGCCCTACCTGCAACCACGCGGTCATTCTGCGTGATTACCTCATAGACCGGCTGAAGAGCCTCTGAAATTTTGGCTGATACGCGCTGTACATAAGCTACTGTAGAAAGATGGTTGATGAACATTCAGCAATTGATACGGCACAGAGAATTGTGCATGTTTCTGCAGTGGTAATCCGCAATCACGCCGGGCACGTACTGACCGTGCGTAAAGCCGCCTCACATGGGTTTATGATGCCCGGAGGTAAACCCGATGCGGGGGAGAGCCCCTTGTATACGGCGGTGCGTGAGGTTACTGAAGAGCTGGGATTTGCGCCGGATCCTGCCCAGATGGTGTACCTTGGCAAGTTTGACGCCCCCGCCCTGAACGAAAGCGGATTCGTGGTACGTGCCGAAACTTTTGAATATATGCCGCATCCGCAAGAGGAAAAGATACTTGAGCAGCTGAGCCCGCATGCCGAAATTGCTGAATTACGTTGGGTAGACCCCGCAGCGGACTATACCGATCAGGCACCTCTGAACACTGAGTGTATATTCCCGCTTATCTGCAGAATAAGTCCTGGCGAAACGCCATCGGTGCCGCTGTGAATCCGCTGAAAATATGCGCGATATGAGCGATAAGGCTTGCGCTCGGCTGCGCGGGGGCGGTAGGGTGCATAGGGATAAATCACCCGTAAAAATTTTACGTTGACGCACGCGTTCCGCGCACCGTCGCGTGTATGAACGCATCCGATGAAAGAAGCAGAACATGAGAGATAGTTTTAACCTTGCCGTGTATTGCGGCGCTACTATGGGCAATGACCCCGATTTTGCCGCCTGCGCCCGTGAGTTGGGAACCCTATGCGCAAAACGTGGCGTGGGGGTAGTTTATGGAGGCGGACGCACCGGTCTGATGGGAACCGTCGCGGGCGCGACCCTGGATGCGGGCGGCAAAGTCTACGGCGTGGTCACCCACCAGCTCGTGGAGTGGGAGGGTGTGTACCCCGGGCAGACAACCCTCGATATTGTCGATACCATGCATCAGCGTAAGATCGCCATGATTAATAAGGCCGACGCCTTCGTTGCGATGCCCGGCGGCCCCGGAACCTTGGAAGAATTCTTCGAGGTTTTCAGCTGGCAATTCCTCAAGATTCACACGAAGCCTGTGGCGCTCCTGAATGTTAATGGGTACTGGGATAAGCTCGTTGAGGCGATGCAATATATGGCCAGCACCGAGCTTTTGCGCCCTTCATACCTGGAACGTTTGATTGTTGTTGACACTCCCGAAGAACTTATGAAGGTTCTTGGGAAATAGCCCGTTGAAGTTCTGGAGAACCTAGCCTTTTACATGCCCGTAGCCTGAGCGCTGCGGGCGTTTTTGCATCACCCGTCGGTTAGGTCGTGGACGCGTCTAGTTTTTACCGCGCGCCCTGCTCAGAAGCGAAGAAAGCGGCAGAATATGCACAATAATCCATACGGGCGTGAGCGTCATCATCAGCATATAGAGAACCCGAATCAGGGACTCCATGTGAGGGTCTTCTGAGAGCATGCCCAGATAGACCGTCAACCCCAGTACCACGCCGGTGGTGAGTATCAAATAGAGTAATGCCCACAGCACTTCGGAGCGGCTGGCGTGCCCGCGACCGAGCGTATAGAAGCGGTAAAACCGCCCCACCGCCTGAAGGAACGAAGCACCTTCTAACGCCTGCGCGGGTTCACGAACAGCGGCTAGCGCCTCCTGCTCATCATCAACGCCGATTTCGCGCAGGGCATCGGGGGTATCCTGGAGAAGAAAAACGGGTTCTTCTTTGTGACGGTGTGTGCGTGCCATACCTCTAGGGTACCCGACGACGTGTAAAGGACAACGATGACAAAGACCCTTCTCATCACCTATTTCGGCCCGTTTCCCGGCGTGAGCGTGAACCCGAGCGGGGTAACAGCGCGGCAGGTAGCTGATGTACTCGCCAACGAATCTGCGGTACGGGTTATAACCCGTGAGGTTCCGGTGAGCTATACAGGGTCTTCAGAGGCTTTAGGAGAGATGCTGACCGATATTCGCCCGGATGCGGTGCTCAGCCTGGGCGTGGCAGTCGGGCGGGATAAGGTGAGCTTTGAGAAGGTCGCCATCAACCTGGACTCCGCCGATATTGAGGATAATGACGGTGTGGTGCGTGTGGATGAGGCGATCGCCCCGGATGGACGCGAAGCGTATTTTTCGACCCTGCCTGTGCGGGCAAGCTATGAGCGTTTGCGCGGTGTGGGGCTACCGGTTGAGATTTCGTACACCGCCGGAACCTATGTGTGCAACCACGTATTTTATGAGGCACACCGTATTCTGGAACTCCAGGGGCGGCGGATTCCTGCGGGGTTTGTGCATATTCCCGCCACGCGAGTCGATCACGAACCTGCTGACGCACAGACAACGCTCACTGCGCATGCCGATGCTGGGGGAGTAGAGAGCGAATCGGTGCCGACTCTGCCTGAGGCAGTGGTTGCGCGCATCGTGGCGGAGCTGGTGCGCGACACCCTCAAGGTTATGTAGGCTCATTCATGCCGTAGAACTGGGAAGACGAACGAAAGCGGCGGTTAAAACGCGGTGCCCCCGATGAGAGATTCATCGGGAGCACAGCGCATATTAGCCTAGGGCACTGCTACTTGCGGTGCTTAAGGTAGTAGTCGATCAGGGATGCGGTCGAAGAATCCTGGCGTGCCAGAACCTCGCGGTCGCCCTTGATAGCGGGCACCAGATCGAGCGCCAGCTTCTTGCCGAGTTCGACGCCCCACTGGTCGAAGGAATCGATACCCCACACGATACCCTGCACAAAGGTGATGTGCTCATAGAGGGCAATCAGCTCGCCCAACACACGCGGGGTCAGGCGGGAGGCCATGATAGAGGTCGAAGGACGGTTGCCGCTGAAGATACGGGCGTTTACCACATGCTCGGCGGTACCTTCGGCGCGTACCTCATCCTCGGTCTTGCCGAAGGCAAGCGCCTGAGTCTGTGCAAAGAAGTTTGCGAGGAAGAGCTCGTGCACATCCTGCTCGCCATCCTTGGTGGGGTGAGCCGGGTTGGCGAAGGCCAGGAAGTCCGCAGGGATAAGGCGGGTGCCCTGGTGGAGCAGCTGGTAGAAAGCGTGCTGACCGTTGGTGCCGGGCTCGCCCCAGAAAACCTCGCCCGTGGAGTAGTCCACGAAGGAACCGTCGGCGCGTACGGATTTGCCGTTGGACTCCATGGTGAGCTGCTGCAGATAGGCGGGGAAACGGTGCAGATATTGGTCGTAGGGTAGAACCGCATGGGTTTCGGCACCCAAGAAGTTCACGTACCATACGTTAAGCAAGCCCATGAGTACGGGCACGTTCTTTTCAAAGGGGGCGGTGCGGAAGTGCTCGTCCATGGCGTGGAAGCCCGCGAGGAATTCCTCGAAAACCTTCGGGCCGAAGACGATTGCCAGCGAGGTGCCGATCGCCGAGTCTACGGAGTAGCGACCGCCAACCCAGTCCCAGAAACCAAAAGCATTTTCGGGGTCAATGCCGAAGGCAGCAACCTTATCGAGCGCGGTTGAAACGGCGATAAAGTGCTTAGCCACGGCTTCCTCTGCGGTTTTTCCCTGCAGGGCGTTCGCCTCGCCAAGCGCGGTGAGCAGCCAATCGCGTGCCACACGAGCGTTGGTCAGGGTTTCTAGGGTACCGAAGGTCTTCGAAGCGACGATGAACAGAGTAGTTTCGGGGTTAAGATCAGAAACTTTTTCGGCAACATCGGTCGGGTCGATATTTGAGATGAACCGTGCGGAAATCCCGGCATCGGCGTAAGGCTTAAGCGCCTCGTACACCATCACGGGACCAAGGTCAGAACCGCCAATACCAATATTCACCACGGTCTCGATGCGCTTGCCGCTCACACCGGTCCACTCGCCTGAACGCACACGATCGGCAAAAGCGTAGATCTTGTTCAGAACGGCGTGAACATCGCTATCGACATCCTGCCCATCAACAACGAGGGCGGGGGAGTAGCCTTTGGGGCGGCGCAGCGCGGTGTGCAGAACCGCGCGGTCCTCGGTCACGTTAATGTGTTCGCCAGTGAACATAGCATCGCGGCGTTCGGCGAGGTTCACCTCTTCGGCGAGTTTGAGCAAAAGCTGCACGGTCTCTTCGGTGACGAGGTTCTTCGAGAGGTCTACGTGCAGGTCTGCGGCATCAAAACTAAGTTTCTGGGCGCGGGAAGGATCCTGCTCGAACCAGGCTCGCAGATTCGGAGTGAGCGATGCTTTGTGCTGGGTTAGTGCTGACCACGCGCTGGTGGTCGTCGGGTTCGTAATAGTCATGGTTCTTATTTTCTCTCTTTCAACCCGGTGATGTCACCTTCATACAGGCGTTTACCTGAAGGTTTTGCGCGTTCTTGCGCTTTTGGTGACCACAACGTTTGGGTGCGGCACATAATTCCCGCCAGGCATTATCTAATGAACGGCGCGCATTGGAAGAGAACCTTTACGAACCCTCAGGATGCCCTTAAGAGTTAGCAAATCGTCCTCTAAATGCACACGAAAATATGCATACATTTGGGAAAATACCGGTGATAGACTGGGAGAGTTTTCATGAGCCTGTCCTAGGTATCCGGTAATGTGGGCATGAGCGGGCAGGCTTTCGCACGGCGTGCGTGGAAATTCTCGACGACGCGGCGCATTATGAAAACTCACTCACGACTACCATATTCACTCCAGGATATTTTTATGCCTATAAACCCGCTGCGGGGAATTCGTGTACCCGTTGCAGAGCACACCCCGCCGTATGAATCGTTTCTGGAATCTCGCGGATTCCGCCCCGAAATTCAGGGTTTGCGCGCCTTCGCCGTGCTTCTCGTGATGCTTTACCATGTGTGGATTGGCAAAGTTTCCGGTGGTGTGGATGTTTTCCTCTTCATTTCGGCTTTCTTGCTTTCGCTCTCGTTCATGCGGAAAATCAACGAGGGCAAAGCGCTGAACCTACTGGCCTACTGGACTCATGTGTTCGCGCGCCTGTTACCTGCCGCAGCCGTGGTGATCGTGCTGACTCTTGCGGCTTCCTTAGCTATCTTGCCAGCGCTGTATTGGAACGCGCGCGCCGTTGATGCCCAAGCCTCGCTGTTTTACTACCAGAACTGGAACCTGGCGAATGGTGCGGTCAATTATTTTGCTCAGGGTATAAGCGATAAATCGCCCTTCCAGCATTTCTGGTCGCTCTCGATTCAGGGACAAATTTTCCTGCTCTGGCCGGTACTTTTCGCGGTGGCTGCGTTTCTTGTGCATCGGGTACGTTTCAAGCCCGTACCCGCGGCGGTAACGGTATTCGGCACTGTATTCATGACCTCGTTTGCTTTCTCAATCTGGGAGACAAAGCAGATTTCCGCCTACGCATATTTTGATACCCGCACCCGCCTGTGGGAGTTTGCGATTGGTACCCTGCTTGCGGTGATGACGCTGAAATGGAAGCCTCGCCATGTGAGAACCCGCGTGGTGATGGGATGGGTGGGCGCCCTGGGACTAGTAACCTGCGGCGCTGTTTTACCGGTTGAACGAACCTTCCCCGGCTACCTGGCGCTGTGGCCCGTGCTCTCCGGCGCGCTGGTGATGATCGCCGGGCGTACCGACCATAAATTCGCGATCGACCGTCTGCTAGTCTCCACGCCGCTGCAAAGCTTGGGCAATATTTCTTACGCCCTGTACCTGGTGCACTGGCCCCTGCTCGTGCTCTACAGTGCTGCGGTTAATAAACCTCGCGTGAATTTTCTGGAAGGCACGGTGATTATCGCCGTTTCAATCGGTTTGGCATGGGTTTTGAGCACCTATATCGAGAAGCCGCTGCGCAGCCGATCCAGCGTATTTCTTGATAAAACGGTCTCGAAACTGCGCGTGACCACGATTTTCACCCCCACTCTCTGGGTGAATCAGCTCGCCTATGTACTCGTGATTCTGCTGGTGATCGGAGCGCCCGTTCTGAGCGTTCGCGCCTGGGCACAGCAACGCGATATAACCGTGATCCAGAATACTGAAGAGCTAGTGAAAAATGATGAGGCAACATATCCAGGCGCCCGAGCAGTCGGCACGGACCAAATGTCGCGCGTATCAAAGCCTATTCCGCAGGATATCCCCATCTACGGCATGCTCGCTGACTGGGGAGGGGATGCCCCGCACCCTTTACCCCCGTGCATGAATCTCTGAATACATCCTGCGCCGTCAAACAGAACGGGGACGATTCGGCACCGCTCACCATTGTTGTTGGCAGCTCGCACGCATTACAGATGACGGCTGCGTTCGAGCCTATCGCCCAGCGCACCGGCACCAATCAGATGAACCTTCTAGAGACAGGATGCCCCTACCCGTTCGCAGCCCCCGAGGGCTACCTCAACGACCGTAAGAAACGCTGCATAGCGTTCTCACAGAACGCCACGGAAGAAATTCTGCGCCTTAAGCCGACGACCGTAGTGATTATCGCAACCACAACCGACACAAGCGCTGACGCCGAGACCGCAGACCCCAACCTCGACGAAACCCTGCGCGTCTTCACCGATGCGGGCATCCAGGTGATCGGTCTGCGCGATAACCCGCGATTTGCCCAAGATATGTATGTGTGCGCAATTAGGGCTCAGGGGGATAAGAGCAGCTGTTCTGAACCCATTGAGCAGAAATATGGTGATAATCCCGCCGCACCAATTTTCGAGAAATATGCAGACCGTGGAGCCTATCTGCTCGATTTGAAGGATATCTACTGCCCTGACGGTCTATGCCGCTCGGTTATCGGCAACGTATATGTGTACGCGGATACTAACCACCTCACCAAAGCCTTCGAACATACCCTCGCAGAGACAATATATGAGCGTGCCCTCGCCGCAGGCTGGAAGCCGGAAGGATACCCAGGGTCATAACTCTCAGGCCGCCGGGCTAGTGAATAGACTGCAGAGATACGCTCTCGCTTATGCCAGATGAGCAGGCGTATCACGTGCGCAGACAACGAGTTGGTGGTTTTAGGTATATTTTTCAGACCGCATGGGCACAGGAGCGAAGACCGCATGCGGTAGAGTGGAAACTATGAGCGTGCAGCAGAATCTTTACCTGGTTATTTCTCGACGTGGAGAAACCCTTATAAACCGTGACGGAACCGTTCATTACCTGCCCGAAGCGCCACAAAACACCATCATCGAAACCAGCCTGGAACCTAAATTTAGAAAGCCCTCCGACCGGGAAGGCACCGATTATTGTGCAGCCTACCTGGAGGATGAAGAACTGCTCGCGCTCGCAGAAGATCTCTCCCGCGCTAACGCGGATGCGCCCATCACCGCATCGCAGAACGGGTTCCGCTTCTACCCCGTGCACAAAGACTCCGCCGGGCGAGCCCGCTACGCCGCCGCCCTTGCCAAGCGCGACTACCTTCTTGAAATGGAGTATTCCGCGTATTCGGGAGATCCCGCCCTGATCGACAGGGAACGCCAGGTGCGGCGCACCGCATCCGGCGAGCTCGTATTCCCGCGCATCGAACCGGCGGTTATGGCGCTCGTCCTCAGCCGCGACGGCGAACGGGTACTCTTGGCGAATAATCGGCTCTGGCACGAAAACCGCTTCGCCCTCATCGCCGGGTTCGTGGACCCCGGCGAGAACCTCGAACAGGCAGTAGCCCGCGAAGTCTACGAAGAAACCGGGCTGCAGGCTCTCAACCTTGACTACCGCATGAGCGATGTATGGCCCTTCCCGCGCTCGCTCATGATCTGCTACCGGGTGACGGTCGATGACACCCAGCCCGTGGAACATCTAGACGGAGAAATCCGGGCCGCACGCTGGTTCACCGCGCCCGAGTTGGCGCAGGCTATCGCCGAATCTGAAGCTATACGCCAGAAACAGGGAGTGCCCAAACTGGAGCTGCCCGGCACGAATGCGGTTGCCCGCCGCATGCTGGATGACTGGCTGCACGAGAAAAATGCCGGGCGCTGAGTCGAAGCCGACTAAAACCTGCACTCAAGACAAACTAGGGCAAGTGGTACACTAGATAGGTAAGCCCGAGACAGAGGCGCGTTTTGGCGCGCCCGCATGAGAACGCTCGGGCATGCAGCACTGATATCCGCGTCGCGTATCTAAGCTCACGCACCTAACGCGGCGTGCCCCTAGTATTCCCTAGATTTAAGCGAGAAAAATTACGCATGTCTGAAAACACCGCTTCGCGCCCTGATTTGCGCAACGTGGCGATCGTGGCACACGTTGACCACGGCAAAACCACCATCGTGGATGCGATGCTCAAGCAGACCCACGCGTTCTCGGCGCACGCAGACGTCGAAGACCGCGTGATGGACTCCGGCGACCTTGAAAAGGAAAAAGGCATTACCATCCTCGCGAAGAACACCACCGTGTTCTACGATGGACCCTCCGCGAACGGTGAAACCATCACCATTAACGTGATTGATACCCCCGGACACGCCGACTTCGGCGGCGAAGTCGAACGCGGCTTGTCTATGGTCGATGGCGTGGTGCTGCTCGTGGACGCCTCCGAAGGTCCGCTGCCGCAGACCCGCTTCGTGCTGCGCAAGGCACTCGCCGCGAAGCTGCCCGTCATTTTGGTGGTGAACAAGGTGGACCGCTCGGATGCGCGCATCGACGAGGTCGTCAGCGAAACCATGGATTTGCTGCTCGGCTTGGCATCGGACCTGTCCGAGGAGGTGCCCGACCTTGACCTCGACAGCGTGCTCGATGTGCCGGTCGTCTATGCTTCCGGCAAAGCCGGTGCCGCATCGCTGAACCAACCCGCCGACGGCGCCCTGCCCGATAATGACGATTTGGAACCGCTGTTTAAGACCATTATCGAGCATGTGCCCGCCCCCACCTACAACCCTGATGAGGTGCTGCAGGCGCATGTGACCAACCTTGACTCTTCGCCGTTCCTGGGCCGTCTGGCGCTCGTGCGTATCTTCAACGGCACCCTCAAGAAAGGGCAGACCGTCGCTTGGGCACGTCAAGATGGCGATATTAAGAACGTGCGTATCTCCGAGCTGTTGGCAACCAAGGCGCTCGAACGTGTTCCCGCCGAAGAAGCAGGCCCCGGCGAAATCGTGGCGGTCGCCGGTATCGAAGACATTACCATTGGTGAAACCCTGACCGATGCCGAAAACCCCAAGCCTCTGCCGCTTATTAAGGTGGACGACCCGGCGATCTCCATGACCATCGGTATTAACACCTCTCCGATGGCGGGCCGGGTCAAGGGCGCGAAGGTGACCGCACGCCAGGTCAAGGACCGTCTTGACCGCGAGCTTATCGGTAACGTCTCCATCAAGGTTCTGCCCACCCAGCGCCCGGATGCTTGGGAAGTTCAGGGCCGCGGCGAACTCGCCCTCGCTATTTTGGTGGAGCAGATGCGCCGCGAGGGCTTCGAACTGACCGTGGGTAAACCGCAGGTAGTCACCAAAACCATCGACGGCAAACTGTACGAGCCGATGGAACACATGATTATTGATGTGCCCGAAGAGCACCTGGGTGCCGTAACCCAGCTGATGGCGGCACGTAAGGGGCGCATGGAGAACATGTCGAACCATGGCACCGGCTGGGTGCGCATGGAATTCGCGGTACCCGCGCGCGGCCTGATCGGCTTCCGCACTCAGTTCCTCACCGAAACCCGCGGCGCCGGTATCTCGTCGTCGTACTCGATAGACCCCGAACCCTGGGCTGGCGATATTGAGTACCGCACCAACGGTTCGATGATCGCCGACCGTGCCGGTGTGGTTACCCCTTACGCCATGATTAACCTGCAGGAACGCGGCACCTTCTTCGTGGAACCGACCTCCGAAGTATACGAGGGTATGGTCGTGGGCATGAACTCCCGTGCGGACGATATGGAAGTGAATATCACCAAGGAAAAGAAGCTGACCAATATGCGTTCCTCCACCGCAGACAGCTTCGAAAACCTGACCCCGCCCAAGAAACTCACGCTGGAAGAATGCCTCGAATTCGCCCGCGAAGACGAATGCGTGGAGGTCACCCCCGAAGCTATTCGCATCCGCAAGGTTATTCTGGATGCGAACGAGCGCGTGCGTGAATTCCGCCGCCGTGCCCGCGCCAACTAGGGCACACAAGCATAGCTAACCGCCGGGAGCAGTACGGGCGTTTGTCGTCATGACAAGCCACGATAACCGTACCGCTCCCGGTTGTGGTTTAAGATATAGAAGAACTGTTCTTTGACAGAAGGTCACCTGACACTATGCCTGAAACTTCCGCGCCGCAGTACCCCGCCCAGGGGGAACACCTGATGAAAAACGCGAAACGCGACCTACTGCCGAGCGGCTACACGCCCTCCGAGGCAGTGATGTTGTTCGTACACGCGCATCCAGACGACGAGACCACGGCAACAGGCGCAACGATGGCGTACTACGCCAAGAAGGGTGCCAAGGTGCATTTGCTGACCCTCACCCGAGGCGAAATGGGAGAAGTCATTCCGCCGAAGCTGCAGCATCTTGAAGTGGGCAAACCCGGCAACAGCGACAACGGCGAGGCACTGGGGGAGTACCGAACCGTTGAGCTCAACAACGCGACGGCAAAGCTGGGTGTGCGCAAGCGTTTCTTCCTGGGAGAGGAACCCGCCACGGCGCCGGGCGCGCTCAACATCTACCGTGATTCCGGCATGGCGTGGGGCAAAGACGGTAAACCGGTGGCGAACCCGAAGGCGAGTGAAGATTCCTTGACCGCCCAGCCGATCGCCCCGCAGGCCGAGGCTATTGCTAATGCCATTCGCGATATTAAGCCCGATGTTCTGATCACCTATGACCTCGACGGTGGCTACGGGCACCCCGACCATGTGCGCACTCACCAGGCTGTGCTTGAAGCACTCAAAATCTTGGGCGATAGTAACGACCGCCCCATACTGACCTGGGGCATTGAAGGAGAATTCTCAGAGCAGGATGCGCGCCAACAATGCGCTATCACCGGCTCAGTCGAGGCCAAACGTGAAGCGATGAAAGCCCACGGAACGCAGATCGTGGTAACCGGGGACACCACCTTTGAATTCTCAAACAAGGTAGAGCAGAAAATTTCGGCGGTTGAAACCTACCGCCTGCTCGACGGTAACGCACAGCGCAAAATTCCCGAAACCCCCACGCAGGCAGGCATCGTATCGCTTCTGATAACGTGCATTCTTCTGGGAACCCTCGCAGGTATTGCGGGCTCAATCTACCACGCCTGGGTCATGTATACGGGCGAAACTCCGCTTCCTGTCGGGCTCGTGTTCGGCTTCGCCACCGTATTTTTTGCATCGCTGTGGGCTTCCCTCGCGCTATGTCGCGGCGGGGCAACGGTTATCACCGGTGCCTTCGCATTCCTGGTGATATATGCGCTTGCCTTTATGCGCCCGGATTCGCCCTTCGTACTGGTAAACCCGGACTACCCGCCGATTGGTTTATACGGCACACTATGGCTTTTGGGTACGCCCGTTATCTCTCTGCTTGCCTTTTTCGTCTTTACCCGTACCAAAGAAGGAAACGCCTTCTATAACACCCCGCGGCAGGTCCATTTGCGCCATCGCAGGGCCGAAGAGAAAGCGCGCCGAGCTCAAACGCTTAATAATTCTTCGCGCACTGCACCATAAGCTGTGATGAAGCTAAAGAATGACATAGAGGCGTCACGAAAAATGTTGTGATGAATATAACTTTCAAGAGTATTTATTTTAATTTCTTGGCTTTGACTAGGGTAAATAATATTTGCTCGCAGGAAAGCCTAGCCTAAAAAATACCGGCTAAGGGTCGTATTATGGCTGTCTGCTACGACACGAAAATCTGCTTAAATGCCCTGTGCAAGCTAGACTTATACACAGACTTCCACGAGGTCATAACCCTCGTGATAACGTGCGCCGGACGACGACCCTGCAGGATTACAGGGCAGGCACACGCTGCTAGGTTTAGAAAGGCACCCATGACTTACGTAATTGCACTGCCCTGCGTAGACGTGAAAGATCGCGCCTGCGTTGAGGAATGCCCCGTTGACTGCATCTACGAGGGTGACCGCACACTGTATATCCACCCCGATGAATGCGTGGACTGCGGAGCCTGCGAACCCGTTTGCCCCGTCGAGGCTATCTACTATGAAGATGACGTACCCGAAGAATGGTCCGAATACATTACCGCCAACGCCGAATTCTTCGACGACCTCGGCTCACCCGGCGGCGCCGCAAAGATGGGACCAACCGGTAAAGACGTCCCCTTCATCGCCGCCCTTCCGCCGCAGGGGGAGTAGCTGGCGCATTCGGCGCACCCTTACGTTGAAAACTTAAGACAGGCTAAAGCCCCCGAATCTCGCACGCTGGGAACGGGGGCTTTGCCGTACCCTCAGCACTCAAACGCGCGATACAATGACTACGCACGAAAGAACAGCCGGTATCTGCCGGTTTACAACGCCGCACAAGGAGAACCATGCGTGCCTACGGTCTAGATCTACCCGAATACCCCTGGGAAACCCTTATTCCCTACCGCAAACTTGCTGCCGAACATCCGGGTGGGACTATAGACCTCTCCATCGGCACCCCGGTCGATGACACCCCGCAGCTGATTCAGGATGCGCTCACCGCCGCATCCGACGCCCCCGGATACCCGACCACGCACGGAACTGTTGAACTGCGCCAAGCGATCGTGGACTGGTTTGCACGCTGCCGCGGGGTCACCGGGCTAAGCACCGACCAGGTGATGCCTACGGTTGGTTCCAAAGAACTTGTGGCGTGGCTTCCGTTTCTACTGGGACTAGGAACTGACCCCGGCACTCAAGAGCGCGATGTGGTGGTTTACCCACGCGTGGCGTACCCAACCTACGATATAGGGGCGCGCTTCGCTGGCGCGCAGTCCGTGCCCGCAGATTCGCTTGATGAGCTGCCCGAAGATGTGCGCAGGCGTGTGCGGTTGGTGTGGGTGAACTCGCCCGCCAACCCGAACGGCGTGGTGCGTGATGTTGCTGAGCTTCGCGAGATTGTGCGGCAGGCACGCGATATCGGTGCCGTGGTAGCCAGCGACGAATGCTATGCGGAACTCGGCTGGGGCGCGTGGGATGAAGCTCGCGGCGGTCAGCGGGTGCCCTCTATTCTTGATCCCCGCGTATGCGACGGCGACTTTACCGGGCTTTTCGCCGCATATTCGCTCTCAAAACAGTCGAACCTGGCGGGGTACCGTGCCGCGTTTATTGCGGGTGATGCGCAGCTTATGCCTAACCTTATCAACTCCCGCAAGCACGCCGGGATGATTGTTCCCGCACCCGTGCAGCGTGCGCTGATTGCTGCCTTGGGAGATGAAGCCCATGTGGCGGCGCAGAAAAATAAGTACCGCGCGCGCCGGGAAGAGCTTCTCGCAGCTATTACCGCCGCAGGCGGGCGCGTCGAAAACTCTGAGGCTGGGCTGTACCTGTGGACCACTTTCGGTGAGGATACGTGGGCATCTATCGAACGTTTGGCCAAGCTGGGAATCGTTGCGGGACCGGGGGTCTTCTACGGTGAAGACGGCGCCGGGTATGTGCGTATCGCGCTGACCGCATCCGATGAGGATATTGCGAAGGCATCCGAGCGTCTTACGGCGAGCGCTGGGATAGGAAATGCCGTAAGAGAATAAATACCGCCTGAGAAACAAAGATACCCGGAACCCCCAGTGCAGGAAGTTCCGGGCATCTTTTATACCGGATGCGCGCCTCCGATTATTTGCGTTTGCCGGGGAGCAAGAACATCTGGAGGGTGGGCGGATTCGGGTTATCGACCTCGCCGGGAACCAGATCCACCTTGCGAACCTTCGAGGAAGTACGTGAGGCGAGGAACGAGGACAGCCAGGTTGCCAGCGCCGTGAGCGCGAAGTTCACGATGACGAAGAGCGCCGCCGCCAACAGAAGGGTCTGCAGCACGTTGCCGTCACCCGAGCCGATGCGTCGTGCGGATGCCAGCAGCTCGGGGTAGGAAATAATGTACCCGAGCGCGGTGTCCTTGAGAATCACCACGAACTGGCTGAGCATCGAAGGCATCATGGCGTTGAAAGCCTGCGGCATAAGAATCGTGCGGAGGGTCTGACCGGGGGTCAGGCCGATTGCTAGACCCGCCTCACCCTGACCGCGCGGCAGCTGTTTGACACCCGAACGCAGCAGCTCTGCAATCACGGATCCGTTATAGAAGGTCAAACCGATCACGACCGCAAGGAACGGCAGCTGTGAGGGGTTAATCCAGCTGAACCGGCTGAGGAACAGCCAGAAGAAAATCATCATCATCAGCACCGGAACGGCACGGAAGAACTCAACCACAATGGTGCCGAACCAACGAAGCACGCGGTTCTGCGCCAGGCGTGCCATGCCGAAGATAACACCGAAAGCGATAGAGGTAATTACCGAAATACCCGCCGCCTGCAGGGTTGAAACCAGACCGGGCAGGTAGTAGGAACCCCAAGCTTTTGCGGTGAAGAGATCGGTCCATTTTTCTGCCTCAAGCTGGCCCTTAGCGCCCATCACGCTCAGCACATAGACAGCGAACGCGATAAAAACCAGAATCGCCGCGATATTGAAGACACGGGTGCGAGCCTTCGCACGGGGGCCGGGAGCATCGAAGAGGACAGTGGTGCTTGTGGTTACATCAGAATTAAAGAATTTCATCGCTTCACCGCCAATTTACGTGAGGACCAGGTGGTCAAGATACCTAGAGGCACCACAATCGCCACGAATCCCAGCGCGAAGATCAGGAAGATCGCCAGCACCATGTTCGCATCGAACTCAATCATGGACTTCATCATGCCTGAGGCTTCGGCAACGGATGCTACCGATGCGACCGTCGTGTTCTTCGCCAATGCAATGAGCGTATTGCCCAGCGGAGTGATGGAGCCGCGCAACGCCTGCGGAAAAATAATCATGCGCGCAGTATCCATAAAGCCGAGGCCGATGGCACGAGCCGCCTCCGCCTGACCGGTGGGAACCGTGTTCACACCCGAACGGATTGCCTCACACACAAAAGATGCGTGATAGATCGACAGCACGATCACGGCGTACACGAAGAAGTTTGTCTCAAAATCGGTCGAGAACGACAGCTGAAACTGTGTCCACACGCCCAGCAACGCTAGAGTCATCAGAATCGTCAGCGGGGTATTGCGGAATAAGTGCACATAGATCGTACCCGCCCAGCGCAGCGAGGGGACCGGGCTGATACGCATCAGCGCTAGGATCGCACCGAGTACGAAAGACCCGATCGCGGCCCAGAACGTTAGCTGAATATTCACCCAGAACGCGCCCAACACATCGTATTTGGCGAAGAGAGCGCCGAGTTGGTCAAAGAATGACATCGTTTTCCTCTCTTCCGTGCCTAAGCGCAGGACGCCGAAGGCTTTGGCGGATTCTTTTCGGTGTTGTAGCTGTAGCCGGTGCCGTCCGTGTGCTTCTTCACCAGGTTCTCCCAGGTGCCGTCTTCTACCATCTCGTTAATAGCCTTATTGATGGCTTCACACTTATCGGTACCCTTAGGCAGACCAACACCGTACTTCTCAGTGGTGAATGTTTTGCCAACCAGCTTGAGTTTGCCCTTATTCGCCTTGGTCGCGGCAAGACCCGCAAGAATAATATCGTCGGTCGTAACCGCATCTACCACGCCGCCGTTAAGTGCGACCACGCAGTCCGAGTAGCTATTCTGCTTCACCAGGTTCACGTTTTTGGCGTAGGTATCCTGAATCTTTTTGGCGCTGGTCGAACCGGTCACCGAGCATAGGTTCTTTCCGTTCAGGCTATCGGGCCCGGTAATGCTCGTTTCATCGGCGCGCACGAGCAAATCCTGCCCGGCAACGTAGTACGGACCAGCAAAATCAACACTCTTCTTACGGCTGTCGCTAATGGAATAGGTCGCCAGAATCATATCGACCTGACCGTTGGAAAGCATATTCTCACGGTTAGCACTGGGGGACTCTACGAACTCGATCTGGTCCTCCGAATAGCCGAGCTTACCAGCAATGTAGCGTGCCACATCTACGTCAAAACCGGTGTAATCCTGCCCGTCCTGGTAGCCCAAGCCAGGCTGATCGTACTTAATGCCGATGCGAATCTTAGGTTTAGAGTCCGAGGCGCTGGAGCACCCGGTCAACGTGAAACCGAGGGCAAGCGCAGCTGCTGTACTCGCGGCGAAAAACTTGGTGGCGGCGCGGTTAAAGAATGATTTTTTCATGGCACACCCCCTAGTGGTCGATGATCTTGGAGAGGAAGTCGCGGGCGCGCTCGCTCTTGGGTTTGGTGAAGAATTCATCCGGAGTGGCTTCTTCAACAATCTCGCCGTCCGCCAAGAAGACGATGCGGTCGGCGGCCTTACGGGCGAATCCCATCTCGTGGGTTACGACGATCATGGTCATGCCGTCGCGGGCGAGGGAGACCATGGTATCGAGCACTTCGTTCACCATCTCGGGGTCAAGTGCACTGGTGGGCTCGTCAAAAAGCATGACCTTGGGTTTCATCGCGAGGGCGCGGGCGATGGCGACGCGCTGCTGCTGACCGCCGGAAAGCTGGGCAGGCATTTTTTCTGCCTGGGAATCTACCCCGACCTTGGCGAGAAGTTCCATAGCTTCGGCTTCGGCCTGCTCTTTGGAGAGTTTGCGGATGCGGCGTGGGCCTAGCGTCACGTTATCAAGGATGGTTTTGTGCGCAAAGAGGTTGAAGGACTGGAATACCATACCTACTTCTGCGCGCAGCTTGGCGAGCTCGCGACCTTCTTTGGGCAGTTCTTTTCCATCGATATGTATAGAGCCTGAGGAAGTAGTTTCGAGGCGGTTGATGGTTCGGCAGAGGGTTGATTTGCCGGAACCGGAAGGGCCGAGAAGGATAATAACTTCGCCTTTATTGACCGCTAAATTGATGTTCTTGAGCACGTGGTTGGTGCCGTAATATTTATTGACCTCGTTGAGCTCTACGAGTGGTTTTTCTGCGGGTGCAGATGCCTGTGTCACGGTGATAACCCTTTCATGTGAGATGCATCTATGACGTGGGTTTCATAAAACGAATGAGATTCTAGCTTACGTCAGGTTTGTAACGGGTATGTAACAGCTGCCGGGTTTTCTGTAAAAATTATTGAAAAATTTATCTTCTGTGCATAGTTATAGTTTTGGTGACTCGAAATAGAAGCCATATAAAAGCAATAAATACCATGTAAATATATGAAACTCACGCAATACCGTATGTTGTTTTTATTGTACTTCAGGTGTACTTACGTAGAGTTAAAAATATAAAAGCCGGGTGCCTTATGCAAACTTATGCATAAGGCACCCGGCTTAGGAACCTCTCAGTGAGGCAGTTGGCTAGGCGTCGTACCCATTCGGGTTATTTTTCTGCCAGTTCCAGTGATCGCGCACCATAGTGTCAATATCTCGGGATGCGCTCCACCCCAGATCAGCAAGCGCCGAGGAAGGATCGGCATAGGAAACGGCAACATCGCCGGGGCGGCGTGCCACGATCTTATAGGGCAACTCTTTACCGCAGGCTTTCTCGAAGGCATGCAGCACCTCAAGCACCGAGTAGCCGTTCCCGGTACCCAGGTTCCAGGTGTGCAGACCACCGTGCTCGCTAATGTAATCCAGCGCCTTAAGGTGACCATCGGCAAGATCGACGACGTGAATGTAATCGCGCACACCGGTGCCATCGACGGTGGGGTAGTCGTTGCCGAACACGTTCAGATGCTCGCGGCGGCCGACTGCAACCTGAGCGATAAATGGCACCAAGTTGTTGGGAATACCCGAGGGATCCTCACCGATACGCCCGGATTCATGCGCACCCACGGGGTTGAAGTAGCGCAGCAGAGCGATATTCCAACGGTCATCGGAAGCTGCCAAGTCTACGAGCATGTCTTCAATATGCTCCTTGGTGCGGCCGTAGCATGACTGTGCATCCATATTCAGCTTCTCAATGAGCGGCATGGATTCGGGCTCGCCGTACACGGTTGCGGACGATGAGAACACGATAGAACGGCAGTCTGCGGCATCCATGGCGTAGAGCAAGTTCAGGGTACCGGCGACATTTGTCTGGTAGTACCATAGCGGCTTCTCGGCGGATTCACCCACGGCCTTCAATCCTGCGAAGTGGATAACTGCATCCGGGCGGATCTCGAGGAAGAGTTTCTTCATGCCCTCAAAATCCAGCAGATCAACCTTATGGAACTCGGGTGCGCGACCGGCGAGCTCGGCAACACGCTGTAGCGAAGTTTCAGAAGAATTCGACAGGTTATCCATGACGACAACCTCGTGTCCGGCATTGAGGAGTTCAAGAACGGTGTGAGAACCAATGTAACCGGCGCCACCGGTGACGAGAACCTTCATCATTGTCCTTTCGCGGAAGGCGCGAGGCTTTGCCCGTGCTTCCTCATGGTGTGTGGGTGAGTGTTCACCCCGTGATAACGTCGCTTAATATAGTAGCCCGCCCACGATGCGCGTGCCGGATTTTCCGTGGCCTGTGAGGCTGTGTTGTGTATGTCTTAACGGTATGCTGACCTGGAGGTTCTTCGCGTATTTCACGTTTGAAAACCATCTGTACCACTTAGCCCTGATCCGCGTGACTTTTGGAATACTTTTTATGCCGAAAAGCCGCCCACCGGTTGAACATGTGAGACCAATAGGCGACTTTTCGTGTGAAAAATTTAGGGGAGCGGCATTAGTTCAGGTGCAGCGCATCGTTGAGTTCCACGGTGTTCTTGGCACGCGGCAGAACCTCGATTGCACCCGAGACCGAATTGCGGCGGAACAGTAGGTTTGAGACCCCAGAAAGCTCGGCGGCTTTGACCACGCGCGGTTCCTCGCCCGGAATGAGCACGCTCACGCGCGACCCGGCGGTCACGTACAGACCGGCTTCCACCACACAGTCGTCGCCGAGCGCGATGCCGATCCCCGACTCCGCACCCAGCAGGGAACGTTCACCAATCGAGACGCGCTGCGTGCCGCCGCCGGAGAGCGTGCCCATCGTAGAAGCACCGCCGCCCACATCGGAACCGTCGCCCACCACAACGCCTTGGGAAATGCGACCCTCAACCATCGACGTACCCAAGGTGCCCGCATTGAAATTCACGAAGCCCTCGTGCATGACTGTGGTGCCGGGGCTCAGATGCGCACCCAGACGCAGGCGGTCGCCGTCGCCCACACGCACCCCGGCGGGAACCACATAATCCACTAGGCGCGGGAACTTATCGATATGGCTCACGCTCAGGTGCCCGAGCTTACGAAGCCCCAGCGCAAGTTTCTGAAACTCGCTGGCGAGTACCGGCCCGTGATTCGTCCACGCCACGTTTGCCAGCTTGCCGAACAGTCCGTCCAGATTGATGCTGTTCGGGCGTACCAGCGTATGCGAAAGTAAGTGCAGGCGCAGGTAGGCATCGACCGCATCCTCGGGGGCCTCATCCAGGTTGATGGAGGCAGTGCGCACCTCAGTACGGGCGTTACGTTCGGGGTGGTCGGCGACGAGCGCATCCAGCTCATCGGCGAGAGAAAGGTCGGGGGTCTGGGTTAGCGCGGGAGCGGGGAACCAGGCATCGAGTACGGTCCCAGCCTCATTCCCGGCGGCCACGACATTCACCAGCGCGACACCGGAAGCATAACGTGATTCGGAAGATAGGTTTTCAGACATGCCCACCATTATAGATGTGCTATCGGGCGCCGTATAGGGAAAACGCACGGCCTCCCACGGGTTGAAATGCTAGGGTTGAACACGAAGACTGTTGCGCAACTACGGAAGACCCCTTGATGACCATTTCGCTTGATCTGAACGTTTCGATGCCCGAACTCACCCGCACGCTCCTTGATATTTATTCGGTCTCCGGGGAAGAAAAAACTATTGCAGACGCCGTTTATGAATCCCTCAGTGCATATCCGCATCTGCATCTCACCCGTGATGGTGACGCTATGATAGCCCGTACCGAATTTGGCCCCCGCAACGGTGAGGAACGCACGCGCATTTTGCTGGCTGGTCACCTGGATACCGTACCTCTGCCCAAGGTTGCGGGATCGCTCGGAACCGTACCCGCAAGCATTGTTGAAGATAACGGGGACTGGATTCTCTACGGGCGCGGTGCCACCGATATGAAGGGCGGCGTTGCGGTGCAGCTCAAATTGGCGGCAGAACTGGGCGAGCACGATACCGACTACAACCTCACCTACGTGTTCTACGATCATGAGGAAGTCGCCAGCGAACTTTCCGGCATGGCGCGGCTCATTCGCAACCACGGTGAACTTCTGACTGACGCTGATTTTGGTGTGCTCTTGGAACCCACCGACGGCACTATTGAGGGCGGATGCAATGGTACGATGCGTTTCTACCTGCGCACCGCCGGGCTCGCGGCGCACTCCGGGCGTGCCTGGAAGGGTGAAAACGCGATCCACAAACTTGCTGGGGCGCTGCGTGTTCTGGAGGAATACGAGCCGCAAACTTACAAGGTTGAGGGGCTAGCGTACCGTGAAGGGCTCAACGCCGTTCAGGTTTCCGGGGGAGTCGCCGGGAACGTTATTCCCGATGCTGCCGCCCTGCACATTAACTACAGGTTTGCCCCGAATAAGACCCTGGATGAGGCAAAAGCGCACGTTACTGAAATTTTCGACGGCTATGAGCTCGACTTCGTAGACCTTTCTCCGGCGGCGCGGCCCGGATTAGATACCCCGCTGGCGGCATCACTTATCGCGGCTGTCGGGCAGGAACCCAAACCCAAATACGGGTGGACAGACGTGGCACGGCTCAGCGAGATCGGTATTCCTGCGGTGAATTTTGGTCCCGGCGATGCGCTCCTTGCTCACACCGACAACGAGCACGTGAGCTTCAGCGCGCTTACCCGCTGCTATACCGATCTGCTTTTTTGGCTGCATACCGAAGTCGACGAAGACTAGCCGATAAACCCCGCACCGATGCAAATACGCGCTTTAATATCTGTGCCAGCCGGGCAGGTAGGCTAGACTGAACAGATAGAGTAAATCTATGAGCCGCGATGCGCCGCCCACCCGCTGGATGCGTTATTGTATGCAGGCAACGGCGATCAGCAGCTACTTTGGGAACGCCTTAAGAAACGTACGTGTTTCCTAGGGCAGGCGTATCTGAGGGCTCATAGGATCCGTGAACCGAACCTGAACTGAAAAGGTATCCCATGAACATCCTGATCACGCTTCTGGCGGTGGTGGTTCTGATCCTCACCCTGCTGGGAACTTTTGGTCTCACCAGCCAGCGACTATACCCCGGCAAGAAGTTAGCGGCCTATATCGCTCGGGATGGACTAGACGTGTTCGCGGATAAAACAGCACCTCGGGAGTCCGTAAGCGACGAAAGTACCTTGACCTCATCACCGGTTCTACCCCAACATTCCCGATGAACAATCCCTCTGATAAAACTCCCCAGCAGCACACCACCGTGCCCTCTATTCCCTGGAGCTCAGCGAACAAACCGGTGTCACAGACTAAGCCTGCCAGCACATCCAGCCGAGATGAGGATAAAAACCCCTCAAAAACTTCTACCCTCAATGCCGATATCACATGGTTGTATATAGCATCGGGGGAGCGTTTGCGCCGTATGGGCGATGCCTTTCTAAGACTTCCCGCTTGGCTGCAAGTCATGCTCGTTTACGCTTTCAGCCGCGTCTGGGGATTCATTATTTTTTCTGTGGTTGGCAACCAACAGCTGCTCGGTCCCTGGGGTCAGCATCTGGGGTACCTTCCCTTCATTAGCACCTGGGATTCCAGCTGGTATGGGCAGATTGCGCAATCCGGGTACCCGAGTAAGCTGCCCTATGATTCCACCGGAGCGGTGGCGCAAAATCCCTGGGCATTTTACCCGCTATTCCCCCTGATCGCTGGCGGTATTAACCGGATCACAGGGATCGGTTACTATCCAGTAGCGGCTACAGTGGCGCTCTTGGCTGGGTTCGCTGCCGCATGGGTTATCTACCTGCTCTTCACCACGAGCCTGAATATTGTGGGTTACCGAGACCAATCGCATGGCGAAAAGGTATCTGAGGCAGCGTCGAGCACCGAAGACTCGAAGGATGTAAAAACTTCACGGCACAATCTGGCGCTCTGGGCGGTTGCGGCGGTAGCGTTTCTGCCGGTTGCCCCGGTGCTGCAAGTGCCCTATGCCGAATCCTTAAACCTCGTATTCCTCGTTTGGGTTCTACTGCTGATGATGCGCAAGCAGTATCTGCTCATGATGCCCGTCGCGCTCCTGGCATGCTTGTCTCGCCCGGTTGGGGTGCCCTTGGGTGCCACCGCCGGGCTATGGTGGTTCGCCTGCCTGATTACAGAGGCTAAGGCACAGCAGCAACGCCGTCAGCGCGGCGAAGACCAAGAAAGGTTCGAGAGCGTTTTCTTACGCAGCCTGCCGCAGCTTGGCAGTGCCCTTTTCATCTGCTTCTGCGCGCTCATTTGGCCAATCTATGCCTGGCAAATAACCGGTCGTATTGACGCCTACACCGCCACCGAAACCGCCTGGCGCCAGGGCGATCTTGCACCCGTGGCACCCTGGATTTCTCAGGGTATAGCATACTTCGGGTACTTCACGATCCTCCTTTTCCCGCTCCTGATTGTGGGGTATGCAGCCTTTCTGGCAAGCCCGCTCGTGAAACGGGTTCTCGCAAGTCCCATCATCCTCTGGTGCGCATGTTATGGCGCCTATCTACTGATTTTCCTCAACCCACAGTCTTCAACTTTCCGGCTGCTTCTGCCCCTCTTTCCACTCATGCTTCCCATCGTGGCGATATCCTCTTCGCGCGCCTACCGGTGGCTGCTGATTGGGTCCGGGGCTCTTCTGCAGCTTGTCTGGGTGGGCTGGCTGTGGCATTGGAAGCAACTACCGGGCGGCGGGGACTACCCGCCCTAAACCGAACGGTATACCCAGGCGCATCCCGGCGGGAGATTACGGCGGGATGCGCATCACATATAGACGATAAAACCGTGCGGCTCAGTGCGAAACACCTCATAAAAGCCCTCGTGGCAATTCCCGTCGCACTCAAGATGCTGGTACTCTATATCTTGTGTTTGGTATTAGTGGCACTGAGTTCGTCGTCTTAGCCGTTCTCACGTTCTTCGTGATCGGCCCCGAACGCATGCCCGAATACGTGCGCCAAATCAAGGAACTCATCAAAACAGTTCGTCGAATGGCCTTCGAAGCCCGAGACGAGTTTAAAGATACGCTGGGGGATGCAACACTCAACGAAATCAACTGGCGTCAGTATGATCCCCGTCAGTATGACCCCCGCGTTATTGTGCGCGAAGCCTTCGCGGAAGACGATGCAGAACGGGCACGTGAAGCTAAAGAACGCTCCGAAGCGAACAAGCCCGCCGCATCAAATCTAAACCGGCTGCCGCGCGGTGCCTATGCTCCCTACGATACGGAAGCGACCTAAACAAGGCTTAGATTCTATGGAAGATCCCCTAGCCCTACGGCAGGGGATTTACTATGTGCGAAGCTCTAGCGACAGTCACATAGATAAAGCCTTGAGAAACATAAAACTTCAGTAAAAACATCACCTAACTTCCGAGACACCGCACCGCCCAGGAGAATACGCCGATGAGCGAAAGCCTTGATAGCCCCACGTATGGTGAGGCGGAAAAACCACGGGGCCCCATTTCACCGCTAAACCCGCGCAGGGCAGAACGTTTTAATCCCACTCGTTTTACCTTACATACCGGCGGCTTCTTCTTTTTCGACTCCCTCGGTACTTCCGCGACTGCTGCTCTGCACCGGGTGGCGCATCGTTTTGCTGCGTTACCGGCCTGGGCTCAGGTGCTTAGTATTTGGGCACCCAGCCGCCTATGGGGGTTTATCGTTTTCTGGGTTGTCGGTATGCAGCAGGTTGCCGGTCAGCAGAAAATGGGCGACGGCCATGTGCCCACCCTTCTTGAATATTTGGGGTGGTGGGACGCCGAATGGTACGAACGGATTTACAAGAACGGATACCCCGTCCAACTACCCGTATACGATAACGGAGTTGTTGGGCATAATACGTGGGCTTTCCTTCCTGCCCAACCTACTATTGCGGGGTTCATAGCCGATACCACGGGTATTCCTTTTGCCCTCAGCACCGTGATGCTCAGCGTAGTAGTGAGCTTTGCCCTCGCGTGGGTCATCTATCTGCTCTTCGTGGGATGCCTCAACTGGCGTGAGCACGGAGTATTCGAGATTCGTGCGAGCCAGGAATCACCGCATCGTTCCCTGGCACTATGGTCGGTTGCTGCCTATGGTTTTTGCGGACCAGCGGTTATTTTTGGAACCGGGTATGCGGAGTCTCTGACCATTTTCGCGATTGCCCTGTTTATCCTACTTTTGGCATATGACCGGTACCTTTGGGCTATACCGGTGGCGTTTCTCGCCACACAGTCCCGACCCGTCGGCGTTCCCCTCGGCGCGCTCGCTGGTATATGGTGGCTGTATTGTGTGGCCTCTGAATACCATGTTCGCCGCGCGGCTGATGGACCTTCGGCCCTCAGCACTGGGCAAGCTCTGATGGGCGCATTTGCGGCACGATCCTTGCACCTTATCAGCGCCTTGATCGTGTGTTTCTTCGCGCTGGGGCATGCGCTTCACGCAGCGATTGCGACGGGGCGGATAGACGCTTATCTTGCCACTGAAATAGGCTGGAGCGGGCGTACTGTCGATGACGGGCAGCACTATGTGGTGCAGTGGGTTACTAACCTGAATATCTACCTGCCGCAGTGGAACATGTGGGCTGTTGCCCTGCTGGTTGCCGTAGGCTTCTTCGCCTATTTCTGCTGGATTTTTTCACGTAGCACCCGCTCTCTGCTGCATCCCGTCATGCTGATCTGGTGTGCTGCCTATATGGTTTATCTGGGGGTCTTCTGGCTTCCGCAGACCTCAACATTCCGTATTCTGTTGCCTCTTTTCCCACTTGCACTCGTGCTCATAAACTATGGAAAAGACTCAAGGGCGTATCGCTGGCTTTTGGTGTTCTTCGGGCTTGTTTTACAGCTGATATGGGTAGGTTGGCTGTGGCATAGTCACGGTCCGGGGGACTTGAATATACCCTAATACTTTTACCCTCTGAGCGTTCGGGTGGGTGGTCCCCGGGATGCTCTTGTCCTAAACCCTGAGGCGTTCGGCTGCGCATAAGTATGCTGGGCATCGAGAATACGAATCTCGATACCCAGCATACTTATATTCTTGTGAGCTCTTCTGCGAGCTATCCGGAAAACTCTACACGATTAGCGACAGCGGCTTGCCCGCCAGAGAATCCTTGCGGCGCAAGAGCTGCGCAGCAATATTCCTAATTTCTACAGAAGTTGCGGACTCCGGGTGGCCCCACACCACGGGCATACCCTCATCACCGCCGGTACGCAGGGCAACATCAAGCGGAACCGAACCGAGCAGCGGCACCGAATAGTCCAGCGCCTCGGTCAGACGTTTCGCCAGATGCTCGCCGCCGCCTGAACCGAACATCTCTAACACAGTACCGTCGGGTAGAGTCATCGCCGCCATATTCTCGATCACGCCCACCACCTTTTGCTGTGTCTGCAGGCTGAGGGTACCGGCACGTTCGGCGACATCCACCGCCGCATGCTGCGGGGTGGAGACCAGAATCAACTCGGCGTTGGGAAGCAACTGCGCCATTGAGATCGCAATATCGCCGGTACCCGGGGGAAGATCAAGCAGCAGAACATCGAGCGCGCCAAAGTGAACGTCAAGAATGAACTGTTCAAGCGCCCGGTGCAGCATCGGTCCGCGCCAGGCGACGGGCTGATTATCCTTGAGAAACATGCCAATTGAAATAACTTTCACAAAACCGCCGGATGCGCCAGTCGCCGACTCTTGCCCGCCCGTATCGTCTTTACCTCGTACCGAGGCAGGAACGTCTACGGTCGGGGGAATAATGAGGTCATCCAGTCGGGTGGGGGCTTCCGTAATGCCCATGAGTCCCGGGATCGAGAAGCCGTGCACATCCGCGTCGATAATGCCGACGGCAAGACCTCGCGAGGCAAATGCCGCCGCGAGATTTGCGGTCATGGAGGATTTTCCTACACCTCCCTTACCGGAAACCACCCCGAAGATGCGGGTGAGCGAACCGGGTGCGGTAAAGGGATTGGTACGTTCGGGCTTGAGCCGGGATTTGAGGGCGCCGCGCTGTTCGGAGTTCATGGCACCAAGCTCAAGCTGCACGCGATCGATGCCGGTGACGGCGGCAGCCGCCTCGCGCACTTGGGTGTCGATTGTGTTTTTGAGCGGGCATCCCTCAATGGTCAGCAGAACTTTCACCTGGGCATAACGCCGCTGCGGGTCGTCTTCTTCGGCGAGAACCCGGGCATATTCCACCATGCCAAGTTCGGTGATAGGACGGCGCAGCTCGGGGTCTTCCACGCGCGCGAGCGCCGCCCAGAGCGCATCCTCCAGGGGATTATCGGGCGCCGGTTCGTTTTCGCGGGAACGATCGTGCGGTGTGGCGTTTGGGCTACTCATGGTATCTCCTCAGCGCGTTCATAAGAGGGTATGTATCGTCGCGGTGACGATGCCGCACCGGGCGATAAAAACACTGCCGCGTAGATGGTTGGCTGCGGTGCTACTATCATGCGCGTTTGCGCATTATTTGTCTAGGCTGGTGTTCTGCGAGCTTAAGAGCTTAACCGGGTTACAGAACACGCTTTAGGATGTGGGTCGTTCGCCTTTATGCGCCGTTGGTGCCTTGGCGTCAGGAGAATTTTCGGTATTAGCAGTGTGACTCTCAGCCTCGGTGTTTTCTTCCCCGTCCGCATCTTCAAGTTCTTCGATATCGTCGCCAATATCCTGCAGCTGTTCGGCTTGGCGTTCCTGCTCTTCTTGAATAGATTTCAGCTCTTCCAAAATATCCCGAAGCTCGCTGCGCACGAAGTCGCGGGTGGCAACCTCGCGCAGGGCGATGCGCAGCGAAGCGATCTCGCGCGTCAAATACTGTGTCTCCTCAAGGTTTTGCTGATCGCGTTTGCGGTCCTCGGAGGCAACCACGCGGTCGCGGTCATCCTGCCGGTTCTGCGCCAACAGCAGCAGGGGAGCGGCGTAGGATGCCTGCAATGAGAGCATCAGAGTGAGCAAGGTGAAGTTGAGGCTTCGCGGGTCGAACTGCAGCTCTTCGGGGGCGAGCGTATTCCAGCCCAGCCACACTCCACAGAAGACGGTCATCCACAGCAAAAATTGAGGCGTACCCATGTACCGGGCGAACGCCTCAGTCATACGTCCGAAAGCGTCCGGGTTCGGGTTGTACGCAAAAAGCTTGTTCTTGCGCTCTGCCGGGGTGCTCAGTTGAGACTCAGCGCGGTTCCCGCTCCTGCTGGTTTCCCGGGTGTCGCGGCTGCGTTCGGCGTATTTCTTTTCGAGACGGTCTTTGAGGATGCGCGCTTTATCGATCCTCGGATTTTCCTCGTGCTTCAGGTTTTCGTTGCGGCGGTTCTGATCAGACAAAGCGTCGCCCTACCTTTCGTACGGGGGTTCCGTCGTCGAATGTGCGCCAGTCTTCGGGCAGGAGCGCATCGAGTACGTCGTCAATCGTGACCGCACCGACCAGGCGGTGAGATTCGTTCACGATGGGGATAATGGTCAAGTCGTAGGCGGCGAGTACGCGCGCTAATTCCGCAAGACTTGCCTGGTCAGAGACCGGTTCGGTGTCTGTGTCTAGAATGTGGCCAATCGATTCGCTCGGCGGCACCCGCAAAAGCTGCTGCATATGCACCAGCCCCAAATATTTGCCAGTCGGCGTTTCGAGGGGCGGTCGGGCCACCAAAACTGCGGCAGCCATCGCGGGCGAGATTTCTTCAGCGCGAATATGCGCCAGCGCCTCGGCAACTGTGGCTTCGGGGGAGAGGATAATCGGTACCGGGTTCATGAGCGAACCGGCGGTGCCCTCGTCATATTCGAGCAGGCGGCGCACATCGTCTGCCTCATCCGGTTCCATGAGTTCCAGCAGCTTTTCACGCTGCACGTCGTCGAGCTCAATCAGCAGGTCGGCGGCGTCATCCGGTTCCATCTCTTCAAGAACCTGCGCGGCACGTTCGTCCGCTAAGTAGGAAAGAATTTGTACCTGGTCCTCTTCGGGCAGCTCTTGAAGCACGTCCGCCAGGCGCTCATCCTGCAGCTCCGCCGCGATTTCGACCATGCGTTTATCGTTCATCTCATGGATCGCATCGGCAAGGTCGGCAGGTTTAGAATTTTCGTGGTTCGCCACGAAAGCGGTCGCGGCCTGCGGCTCCAACTCGGTGGAGAGCATCGCCTGATCCCAGTCCACCACCAGGGTTTCTTTGGAGCGACGGCGCCACCCGCTGGAACTACTCACACGGGATACGAAAAGTTCGGTCACACCCCAATCGCCGTTGCGGCGCTGTTCAATGGCGACGTCTTCGATCACGGCATCCCCGCTGCCGTCGAGCAGGCGTACACGGCGGTCGAAAAGTTCGCCCACCACCAGAGTCTCGGAGTTGCGCTGTTCAAAGCGGCGCAGATTCACGAGCCCGGTTGAAATAATCTGGGAGGCGTCGATGCTGCGCACACGAGTCATTGGCATGAAGACACGCTTTTTGCCGAGCACCTCAATAATGATGCCCACGACCACGGGCTCGCTGCCTTTGCGCAGGTGAGCACCAGCCGCCAGCGCCGCGCCAAAACCGCGCTTGAGTACGACCACATCACGCAGGCGACCGAGGCGATCACCGAAGGGGTCGAAGACATCAAGACCGAGCAGGCGGGCGATATAAATTTTGCTGGGGGCGCTGAATTTAGTATTGCTCACTCTATCTAGGGTACGCTGTGAACCCCGAATACGCACTTCACCAGTGCTTTAGGCAAGCTACGAGTCATGACCGGTGTGGGGCTGCAGGCCCTAACCGATGCGCAAAATTTTTCTATGCGTGGGGAACTAAGCCCATCGCAAATAT
This sequence comes from Rothia dentocariosa ATCC 17931, assembly GCF_000164695.2. Classification (NCBI taxonomy): domain Bacteria; kingdom Bacillati; phylum Actinomycetota; class Actinomycetes; order Micrococcales; family Micrococcaceae; genus Rothia; species Rothia dentocariosa. The sequence goes on along the minus strand of NC_014643.1, from coordinate 146,857 downwards.
CCCGCCGTCTACAGGCCCTCTCCCGGTAAAATATAGGGCATGACTCAGATGCCTCCCAATATGCCCCCGTCTTCTTATTTAGCGTCTCGCCTGGCGCAGGCTAACGGGCAGCTTATGCCGCAGGGCGAACCCGTGGCAGCCTTTAGCCGCCGTGAAGAAGCCTTCGCTGCTTTTGATGTGCTTGCCGCCGCAAACTACCCTATCACTGCGCTTTACCTTGTGAACGAAGGACTTAAACAGGTCGAATACCCCACCCAGCAGGGGTACGGCCGTCCGCTTCTGGTTGCTCTTATTCAGGGTATTCTTGCGGGTCTATTCTATTCGGCGCTGGTTTCTACCGCGGGCACAAACTTCTTATCCGCCGCCTCATCCGCCGTGCCGATCGCCGTTGCGGTCTTCGTGGTCTGGAAAATTTTTGAGCTTCGCCGTGGCGGTTCCGGTCGCTACCCGATGCGCGGTGAGGCAGTCCCGGAACGTACCATAGTCTACGCCCTGAGTGATTATTCTTCGGAGGCGCGGCGCATCCTCTCGGCAAACCCGCTGTTCCAGAAGGCGGTAGCTGCGGTATCCTCGGGAACACCGAGTGCAGGTACCGGGTTGCCCCATGCCGCCAGCCCCTATGTCTCTTATACACCAACGCCTGCCGGTGAATCTTCGCAGACCCCGAGCACCCCGTCGACTGTGACGGACCAGCAGGGCGGCTACCCCGAAAACCACGAAAGTGCCGCTAAGAACCCGAATCCCGAGCAAGCGGATGCGGACGGACAACAGAGCAGTGCGGCACAAGAGATTCCGTGGCAAAGCCCAGCCGGTGGGGATTCCCAAGCGCCACAAACCGCTGCATCACAGACTGCCATGCAGCAAACCCAGCCCGACGACTCTTCTGAGCAGTCTTCGCCCGCCGCCGACGCCCGCGAACGCAAGCCCCAGGCACCAGCAGCGCAGCGGTTCGGTCTGCGCATTGACGATCCGGAAGAATATGCCAAAACCATCCGGCAGGCTCCAACTCGCGAGACCCCCAAACCTAAAGGCGTCAAGGAAGACTAGCTTCCAACGCCACAGAGGCATCTGATACAACGAAAAGTCCCCGCAACCAGGACATTACTGGCTGCGGGGACTTTCGTCTGCGAAACTAAGAGACTACTGGGCGAGCTTCGCCATCCACTCCTCAATCTCTTCAACCGTGCGGGGCAGTGCCGCCGAGAGGTTCACATTGCCGTCCTCGGTGCACAGCACGTCATCCTCCAAGCGAATACCGATACCGCGGTACTCCTCAGGAACAGACAAATCCTCATCCTTGAAATATAGTGCGGGCTCAATCGTGAAGACCATGCCCGGCTCCAAAGTTGCGCCGGTGTACAGCTCCGCCTTCGCCTGCGCGCAGTCGTGCACATCCAAACCCAAATGGTGGCTGGTGCCGTGCGGCATCCACCGGCGATGCTGACCACCCTCAACCGTCAAAGAAACCTCAGCCGAAACGGGCAGCAGCCCCCACTCCTCCAGACGATGCGCCAGCACCTCCATCGCGGCATCGTGAATCTCATGGAACTTACGACCCGGTACAGCGACCTTGAACGCCGCATCCGCAGCATCCAGCACCGCGTTATAGACCTTCGCCTGAACCTCGGTGAACTTACCGTTCACCGGGAACGTGCGGGTTACATCGGCGGTGTACAGGGTATCGTCCTCAACACCGGCATCCAGCAGCAGCAGCTTGCCCTCATCCACGGTACCGTTATTGCGAATCCAGTGCAGAATCGTCGCGTTATTCCCGCACGCCGCAATCGTGTCATAACCCAGGTCGTTGCCGTCGGTACGTGCCACCGAGAAAAACGCTGTCTCCACCACGCGCTCACCACGATGATGCGCCACCGCCTTCGGAAGCTCACGCACGACCTCCTCGAAGCCCTTCACCGTCATATCGACCGAACGCTGCAGGTTCTCAACCTCGATTTCATCCTTAATCAGGCGGGCCTCAGAGAGCGCCACCGTCAGCTCAGAATCGAGCTTATCGGATTCCTCCAGCGCAACGCCCGTGTTGTACCGGGAGGTATCAACCAGCGCATCAATGGAAGGATCAACCTCACGCACCAGTCGGATGCGCACCCCGCCCAACGCCTGAGCACCGGCGTTCTTCGTAATCGCAACTTCAAGCTCCGAAAGGTCCTTCGTCCGCACACCGTAACGCTCCGAAAACTCCTTGAGCGTGGGGCGCGGACCAACCCAGAACTCGCCGTAACGCGCATCCGCATAAAACTGCGTGGTGTCACGGCCAGCTAACGGGCGGAAATACAGGGTAACCTCATGGTTCGAGCCGTTATCGCCGGTACCTTCATCTACAGGCTCAAAGACCAGCACGGCGTCAGCCTCATGATCAACACCCAACCCGGTCTGGTGTGCAAACGCCGAATGCGGGCGGAAACGGTAATCGCAATCGTTCGAGCGAACCTTCAGCGGCCCCGCGGGTAGAACCAGACGCTCACCTGGGAACTTTTGGGAAATCTTCTTACGACGTTGCGCCGCAAAATCGGCGACGCGTTCACGGGTATAGCCATCATCAGCAGCGGGCTCCCAGTTAGATGCGATGAACTCCTGAAAAGCTGACGCTTTGGGGGTATCGCGGTGATCTGTTGTTGGAGCTCCGGTGCTCTTCTTCGTATTTTCAGTCATAGTTGTATTCTATCCCACGCGCCGCGAGAAATCGCCGGTATACCGCCGCTATTTTCCGCGGGAAATCGCCTTGAGCGAGGCGCTATCGCGGGTGATGCGGACGTGGGGTGCGTTAGAGTTAGAACTATGACCGAACGTTACGATCTGCATATTCACTCTGCAATTTCTGATGGCACTCAGCCGCTCACCGAATTAATTCCGCTTATTCACGAGGCGGGACTGACAGGATTCGCGCTTACCGACCATGACACCGCGTGCGGATGGTCGCAGGCGGCCGAGCTGGCGGGGGAGTACGGGCTGGATTTTCTGCCCGGTGCCGAGTTTTCGTGCCGGTACACGTATTGCGATGAGCAGGGGCGAAAGCGTACTAAGAGCGTGCATCTGCTGGCCTACGGGTATGATCCGCAATCCTCCGAGCTGGCGCGGCGAGTTGAGGAAATTCGGCGCTCGCGTGCGGGGCGGGCACGGCGCATCGTTGAGCTACTATCCGCCGACTACCCGCTCACCTGGGAGCATGTGCAGGAACAGACGGGTGAAGAGAACGCATCGGTGGGGCGACCCCATATTGCGGATGCGCTGATTGCCGCCGGAATCGTCGCCAGCCGTGAGGAGGCGTTCGGTCGTATTCTTTATGCGGGCTCACCCTACTATGTGCCGCAAGAGAGCATGGACCCGCTGGAAGCGACTCGGCTGGTGCGCGCGGCGGGCGGTGTGCCGGTGGTGGCGCATCCGATGAGTGAAAATCGTGGTCCTGCGTTGCCCCTTGAGTACCTGGGACAGATGGTGGATGCGGGCCTCGCCGGGGTCGAGGTCTACCATCGCGAAAATTCTGAACCGAACCGTGCGCGTCTGCTGGAATTTGCGCGCGACCGTGAGCTTTTAGTGACCGGTTCCAGCGACTACCACGGTGCGGGCAAACCGAATAGGCTGGGGGAGAATACCACTGCCCGCGAAACTGTTGAGGCGATCCGCGCCCAGATTCGCGGCTAAAGCTCACAGCCGAACTAAAGTCATCACTGTAACCCGTACACTTTGCCGCATATCGTATGGTTAAACCCTACGAAGATGCAGCAAAGTGTACGGCATACGCCGGGTCAGTCCGCTATGAAGACGCTGCCGTTTCCTTGACCTGCTTCCGTTTCTTCGTCAGCTCTTGGCGTTTGCGGTCTTTACGCAGTTTTTCGCGGGCCTGGGCGCGCAGCTCGCGTTCCAAAACATCGGTCGAGGGATGCCGCACAAACTGGCTGTGCGCCCCATCTATAGGCTTCACACGCTCCTGAATCTTCTTGCTCTGTTCTGCCAGTGCGCGCCGCGATGCCGCCGTGAGCGCATCCCGAGAGGTACCCCCGCGAACCCCCACGTGACGATGCGGAGTAAACAGCACCGCCGCACCGCGCGGCACGCCGCGGTAGTCGGCAAACGATTCAGCATCCACGTTCAGGCGTTTTGCCATAACCTCAATCGCGGGCGGGTTCTGATCCACACACACAAACCTGCGCCCCAATGCCGCCGCAGCCGCACCGGTGGTACCGGAACCAGCGAAGAAATCCAGCACCCAGTCGCCCGGGCGTGACGAAGCAGCAATCATCCGCTTGAGCAGACCCAGCGGCTTCTGCGTGGGGTACCCGGTCTTTTCCTTACCCGTGGGCGAAACGATCGTATGCCACCACACATCGGTGGGGAGTTTGCCGCGCGCCGCTTTCTCTTCGGTCACCAGACCGGGTGCCATATAGGGTTCGCGGTCTACCGCATCCGCATTGAAGTAGTATTCCTGCGGGTTCTTGACATACATCAAGATATTGTCGTGTTTAGTGGGCCAGCGCTTTGTCGATTTTGCGCCGTAGTCGTAGGCCCAAATAATCTCGTTGATAAAACAATCACGCCCAAAAATCATGTCACACATAACCTTGGCGTAGTGAACTTCACGCCAATCGAGGTGCAGGTAGAGGGTGCCATCCTCTGTGAGCAGACGGTGAGCCTGCCTAATACGCGGCTCTAAGAACGCCCAGTAGTCCTCAAAAGCATCGTGATAACTCGCAAGGGTTTGCAGGGCACTCGTGTAGCTTTTGCCCTGAAATCCGGTACGATTACCGTTGCCTTTACCCTGTTCTTCGCCGTCTGCAGCGGGGGCGGTTTTGAGGGTACGCCGGGTCTGGGTTTTGCCGGTGTTAAACGGCGGATCAATGTAGATCACAGTGAACGAGGCACTTGGCAGCTCGCTTAGATACGCCAGATTATCGGCCTGAACTACCAGCGAGGAACCGTTCGGATCGAAAGCTGGAATATCGTCGGTGTCTGACCGTTTGGGCACAGATGCGTCGGCGGAGGATACTGCTTCGCTCACTCGCTATTTACTCCTCACCCGATGCGGCATCAGACTTTTTTCGACCCGCTTTCTTGGCTGTGGTCCAGTCTGCTTTACCCTTATTCCCGGAACGGCGACGACTGCGGCGGCGCGACGAGCCTTGAGAATCTGTTTTCTCGACCGAGCTATCCTTGGCAGAGCCGGATTTCTTAGCCGATTTTTTCTCAGGGGCTTTCCCAGCGGTTTTCTCGGCGCGCGTCTCAACGGTTTCACCCTCAACGCGTCGGGTGCGGCGGCGCGGTCGGCGTTCACGCTTCGGTGCGGCATCCTTCGAGAATGAATCCTCCCCGCGCTTTTCGGACTTTGCCTTGCGGGAACCGCCGCGGGAGCCGCGGGATTTAGAACCGCGCGAACGCGAGCCCCGAGAGGAACGGGAACTGCCCCGCGAAGAGCGCGAGTCGCCATAATCATCAAGGTGCTCCGCATCTAAACCTTCGAGGGTCTGCTCGGAACGCGGCAGGCGGCCCTTGGTGCCCGGCGGAATATCCAGATCGTAGAACAGATGCTCAGAAGAAGAATAAGTTTCCACGGGGTCGGAAACGCCTAGGTCGAGCGCATCGTTAATGAGGCGCCACCGGGCAATATCCTCCCAATCCACGAAGGTTACGGCGGTACCCTCATGGCCCGCACGACCGGTACGCCCTGTGCGGTGCAGATAGGTTTTCTCGTCTTCGGGCACGCGATGGTTAATCACATGGGTCACGTCTTCCACATCGATACCGCGGGCCGCAACATCGGTCGCCACCAGAATATCCACTTTGCCGTTGCGGAAAGCACGCAAAGCCTGCTCGCGAGCGCCCTGGTTGAGGTCGCCGTGCAGGGGAGCGGCGGCGAATCCGCGCGCGATAAGCTCATCGGCAACGCGCGCGGCATCGCGCTTGGTCTTTGTGAAGATCACGGTGCGTCCGCGTCCATGAGCACGCAAGATACGGCCGAGCATTTCGTCCTTGTCCATATGGTGCACGCGGTAAACAACCTGACGAATCGAGGCTTTGGTCTTGGCGTGATCTTCCGGGTCTGCTGCGCTAATATGCATGGGCTTAGTCATGTATTTGCGCGCCATCGTGATCACCGGGCCAGGCATTGTCGCGGAGAACAGCATGGTCTGGCGGTCGGTGGGCAGGTATCCCATAATTTTTTCGACGGAAGGTAAAAAGCCTAGGTCGAGCATCTCATCGGCCTCATCCAACACCACCGTCTTAACCTGGGTGAGGGTGAGCGCACCGTGCTGGTACAGGTCGATCAGGCGCCCGGGAGTGCCGACCACAACTTCCAGCCCCTTGGTGAGCTGCTCAACCTGAGGCTCGTAGGGAACACCGCCGTACAGGGTTGCCACGCGGGCGTTGCGCAGTTTAGAGGCTACCGCTAAATCGTTGCCCACCTGAATTGCAAGCTCGCGGGTGGGTACCAAGATAAGCGCCTGGGGCGCCCCCGGCTTCTGCAGCGAACCCCACTGGTCGTCGTCACGGCCCACCACACGTTGAATCGTGGGGAGACCGAACCCGAGGGTTTTACCGGTACCGGTTTTTGCCTGCCCAATAATGTCATGCCCGGCAAGTGCGACCGGCAGGGTCATTTCCTGGATGGGGAAGGGGCTCACAATGCCCACGGCGGCGAGTGCATCGCTGATATCTTGGCGGACCCCAAAATCGGCAAAGGACTTGGGGGAAGACTGTGGTACTGAGGAAGGCTGGGCCTCATCGGTCGTCGCGTTTTGAGCGTCGGTCATCTCATATCTTCCTGCCCTGATCGGGCGGTTTGCGCCGCGCCCGTACCTGTGCGTGAGTGTGCACAGGTGTTATGCCGTGTAGCTGCCCAAGTACTGTGCTGTGGGGAGCACGGTGTGTTCACAACGCCGGGCTGGCGCTAGGTGAAGGAAGCCGATCGCGGGAAATTCATATTCCGAAGCCGAGCTCTTGAAGATGTACCTGCCGTAAAAGAACTCAGGCTCTCGGAAAGACGCGGTGTCTGGTATATCAAGAACGACCGGGCATCCACTTAACCCTTAAATCTTAACCCGTCTTGGCGTCAGATGCACCCTTACAGGTCGATATGTCGAGTATGCGTACTGTCATAGGAACGCTCGAAGCCCGCATTCATACGGCAAAACCGTGAATGCGGGCTTCGTAAAAATTATTGGGTGTACCCCTGCTGTTAGGCGCCGACACCGAACCCAACGCGGCGCTTCTCTTCAGAGCCGAGTTCAACATAACCGATCTGCTCACCGGGTACGAGGGTGGTTGCTCCCTTATCGTCGGTGATCTCAAGGAGGGAACCGTTCGTAATGGCGTCGGCTACCTTGGTGCGGATAGTCTCGACGCTTTCCTTGGTTTCGAGCGTAACTTCGCGGCTAATGTGACGAATGCCAATTTTGATTTCCATGATGACCCTTCAAGCCGTCAGCGGTGTTTTCTTCTGGATTTAGTGTACCGTGCCTGCCAGGCGGATGCCGTAAGGATGCGCGCATGATTCGCCTGTGGCTTAGGGCTGCGGTGGGATAAAGCGCAGCGTGCAGAAGATTATCCCGCAATTAGCGGTCGTCGATGGTGATTCCGTAGAGCGTTTCGAGTGCCGCAATGTAGTCGGAGGTCCGCCCCTGGGTTGCGAGCTGTTTCGCGCGTATCGTGGGGGTGTGCAGAAGGGACTTCACCATGCGGCGCATTGCGAGTTCGAGCTGCTCGGTGGCGGCGGTACAACCGAATTGGCTGCGTACCTTATCGAGTTCTTCATCCAGCACCTCCATAGTATGAGAGCGAAGCGCCACGATTGCCGAATCAATATTGCGGGTCTTTTGCCGTGCAGCAAAGGCCTGCGTTTCAGACTCGACGATGCGCTCGGCGGTAGCGACCGCCTCCTCAGTTTCTTCGGGGGCGGCCAAACGCACGGACTCTAAGGTAATAAGCTCCACCTGCGGCAGATCCGCAATAGCGGGATCAAAATCTCGGGAGAGCGCTAAGTCAAGGATTGTATGATGCCCCGGTGGAATTTCGGCGGGGGAGAGCGGGTCAGACCCGCCCGAGCAGCCAACAATCACATCCGCCTGTTCCATGGCCTTATACGTTTCACCTTTGGGAACCGCGCGAACATCGCGTTTTGCGGCAAACTCCGGGGCGCGGCCCGAACGGGAGTTAACCCAAATGTCTTCGCATCCGCGTTCACGCAGGGCTGCAATAGTAGCACCCGCGTAGGCACCCGTTCCAAAGACGAGAGCACGGCGGGTTTTCCAGTCTTTCTCGGCGACTGCATCCGCCAAATCCAGGGCGACCGAGACGATGGAACGCCCCTGTGACCCGATAGTGGTGTGTTGCCCAACCTGACGAGCGGTGTGCGCCGCATGCTCGAAAAGCTGTACAAGCTCCCCGGGAACCGTCCCTTCTTCTTGGGCATAGGCAAGCGCACGGCGCACTTGCCCGGCGATTTCGCGCTCGCCGACCACGGCGGACTCTAACCCGGATGCCACTGTAAAGAGATGTTTGGCGGCCTCAAGGTTTTCATAGATTTCAAAACTGTCTGCAATAAGTTCTGCATCGAGTTCAGATTTTTGCGCAATCTCGGCGTAGAGCATATCGCTAACGGGGCCTAAATGCTCGGCCACCGAGAGCTGCACATAAATTTCGAGGCGGTTGCAGGTTGCCAGCACAATAGTGCCGGTAACGCCCAAGTTTTGCGCGGTTTCGGTACGAAAAAGCTCGGGTATGCCAGCTGCACCGTTGCTCAGTAGAGCGACGGTGGTGAGATCGATGATCCTGTGTGATGCAACAAATGAGTACGTAGCCACTAGACAATAATCATAAACACATTTTTAGTCGGTGAGTGTAACCTAACGTGAGCTGGCTCCCAATAGTGTGAGTTTGTGTGAAAAGGTCCCGAACTATGCTCAACAAGGCCCAGCAAAGGACCGGTGTATAAAAACTTAGGGTAAATAAATTTTGAGATAGCTAAAACAGGTTTAAAAATAAGGTAAACCTACGCCAAAATTTATACGGGTTACGAAGGGGTACTTTATGACACCGTGTCATAAAAACAGGCGCGAAAACCTGTCAAACTAGAGGGTATGACCGAAACCCAGCAGCCCCAGCGAGCCGCCAATGGTGCAGATTCTCAACAGTCGCGCTCTACAGTGGGTGCTCACCCGAGAGATCGTCAGCGTGATTTGCTGACCGAGGCGCAGCTGTCGCGCCTGGATGCATCCCATCCTCTGCGTGCCGCTCAAACCGCCGATTCGCCGATGCTGCAGGCGCTCACCGGGCGCGCATCTGAGCATCGTCCGGTCTGGTTTATGCGCCAAGCGGGGCGTTCCCTGCCCGAGTATCGCAAGGCGCGCGAGGGAATTCCCATGCTGGACGCCTGTTTGACACCCGAACTTGCCGCCGAGATTACCGTGCAGCCGGTGCGCCGTCACAAAGTCGATGCTGGTATTTTCTTCTCGGATATCGTTATCCCCATGAAACTCGCGGGCGTGAATGTCGATATTGTGCCCGGCCGCGGTCCCGTACTCGAACATCCCGTGCGCACGCTTGATGAAGTGCGCGCCCTGCCCGAACTGACCGATGCGGCACTTGACCCTATTCGTGAGTCAGTCGCGGCAACCGTCGAAATGCTCGGTTCCACCCCTCTTATTGGTTTTGCGGGTGCACCGTTCACCGTTGCCGCCTATATGGTTGAGGGCGGCCCCTCCCGCGATCACCTGCGCCCCCGCACTATGATGCACGCTGATCCCGTTGCCTGGCGCGAGTTGGCACAGTGGGCCGCGCGCACCGCCGGGCAGTTTTTGCGGGCACAGATTGAGGCGGGCGCATCCGCCGTGCAGCTCTTCGACTCCTGGGCGGGCTCGTTGGGCGAAGCTGACTACCGCCGGTACGTGCAGGAACACTCCGCCGCCGCCCTGGGTATGGTTGAGGAATTTGGGGTGCCGCGCATTCACTTTGGTACCGGAACCGCCGAGCTGCTGCCCGCCATGCATGAGGCCGGTGCCGACGTGATTGGGGTGGACTACCGCCTGCCCCTTGATGAGGCGAACCGCAGGCTCAACGGCGCGGTGCCGCTTCAGGGGAATATCGATCCCGCGCTTTTAGCTGCTGGGCGTGAGACTCTATATGCTCACGCGGATGAGGTACTCGCCGCCGGGGCGAGCGCACCCGCCCATATCGTGAACCTGGGGCACGGGGTGCCGCCCACAACGGACCCGCAGGTGCTCACCGATCTAGTGACATATCTTCACGAACGCACCCGACGCCCATAAAACGGATACTCTTAAGAGAGGCAGTTAGAACCGAAACATTAACGGGGATGAATATGGTACATCAGCACAAGAATCATCATGCACCAAGCGCCATCGTAGTCGGCGGCGGCATTTCTGGGTTGTTGGCGGCGCGTCGTCTGACCGATGCCGGAGTGAACGTGACCGTCCTAGACCAGAACGATTATCTGGGGGGCGCCCTCGGCGCGCATAAGGTCGCCGGTTTGGTGCTGGATTCCGGTGCGGAATCCTATGCGACCCGAACCCCAACCGTGACAAACCTCGTCAAAGAGCTTGGTTTAGACGACCAGATTGTGCATCCCAACTCCCACGGTTCATGGTTGTATCTGCCTCAGGGTGCCCGAAAGACTCCGAGCACTGGAATTATGGGCATTCCCGGCGATCTTTCTGATAAATCTTTGGCTGGTGTGCTCGGTAAAAGCGGTCTGCGCCGCGCTCGCATGGATAAGGTGCTGCCTGCTTCGGTTGGAGCAAACGCAAAGACGCTGGGCGAACTGGTACGTGCCCGTATGGGTAAAAAAGTACTCGATAATCTGGTTGCGCCCGTGGTCTCCGGGGTGTACTCGACCCACCCGGATATGCTCGATATTGATGCCGTTATCCCCGGCTTACGCGAAGGGCTGAAAAAGCATAAGTCCCTAGCTGCCGCCTCCGCCGCGATACGCGCTCAAGCACCCGCAGGTTCGCAAGTCGCTGGACTTTCTGGGGGCATGCACTTGCTGATCGAACAGCTTATCGAGAAGATGCCCGCACCCGTGCGGTACATTCCCGAATGCGGCGTGATTGCGGTGGACCGTGACCCCATCACCAATGAATGGGTGGTAATTCGCCGCCGCAGCGACGGCGAAAAAGCCGCCTCGGTGGGCGCCGATTATTTGGTGATTGCTACCGATGGTTCCACCGCTGCGCGTCTGCTCGGACCGCATATTAAGGGAAGTTCTCTGCCTAATATTGACCCCGGCCCCGAGGTTGCTCTCGTAACGCTCGTTGTCGATCAGCCCGCGCTTAACTCGAACCCGCGTGGTACGGGTCTGCTGGTTTCCGAAGCTGTGACGAATGTGCGCGCCAAAGCGCTCACCCATGCTACCGCTAAATGGGCGTGGGTCGCTGAAGAGGCGGGTAAGAACCGCCACGTGGTGCGGCTTTCCTACGGCCGCGGGGGAGAACAGAGTACCTTCTCTGACGTTTCTCTTGACGAAGACCAACTGATCACTCTCGCCTTGCGCGACGCCTCGAAACTGCTCGATGTGCCCATTACTGCCCAAAATCTGGTGGATGCGGATGTGGTTCGCTGGAACGGCGTGCTGCCTCTCTCAACGCCCGGATACCGCGAGCGTGTGCAGCTTTTCCGTGAACGCGCGGCAGAACTCGATACCGTCTGCACGGTTGGTTCGTGGGCCGCAGGGTCCGGACTCGCCGCCGTGGTGCGCGATACCCAGGAGCAGCTGGATCAATTCATCGCACACATAACACAAAAACGCGCCTCGAAGTGACGAAGATACTTGCGGCTGCCCGCGCAGTGCAGGCACCGTGTTAACCAAAGAAAACAGAAGACAAAACCTCACGAGTGAGGAGCATAACCGCAGGCAGACTAAGATCTGTTTGGCTGAGACTCGCAGGTGAACATAAAACATTCAGCGAATCTTGGGCGGTTTTCACCGAAAGGAAGAAAATGTCTCACGAAGAACATCAGAATGCGGCTCACGGCTCTCATGGAAGCGGGTACGGGGGCGCGCCCAAAGGATATGCCGTGCAGCATTCCCCAGCTGATGAGAACAAACGCGGTCGTGAAGAAGGCGAAACCCTGCACTATACCCTGTACACCGTCTTCGCCCGTGCCGGGCAGCGTGCCGAGAGCGCATCCTCGGCGGAAGCTATTGCAGAGTTCGAGCAGCTCATCGAAGAGCTCAAAGCGGACGGCGTAACGCTGCGCGGACTCTACGATGTTTCCGCTATGCGCGATAACGCAGACGTTATGGTGTGGACCCACGGGCCGACCCCCGAAAAGCTGCAGGCAGCCGTGCGCAAGATTCGCCGTACCGCGCTCTTCAGCGCGACCACCATCGTCTGGTCGACTATGGGGGTGCACCGCGAGGCAGAATTCACCCGCAACCATGCACCCGCCTATGCACGCCAGAAGGCACCCGAGGCATGGGTATGCGTGTACCCCTTCGTGCGTTCCTACGACTGGTATTACATGAATCCCGAACGCCGCGCCGAAATGCTCAAGAACCACGGCATGAAGGCTATCGACTTCCCGCAGGTGCTCGCGAACACCGTGGCAACCTTCGGTCTGAACGACTACGAATGGGTACTCGCCCTTGAGGCTCCCGAACTTGTCGATCTGGTCGATATGATGCGCCACTTCCGTAACACCGAGGCACGCCTGCACGTGCGTGAAGAAATCCCCTTCTACACCGGTCGTCGTGTCAATGCCGCCGATGTCGCCGAGGTGCTCGCGTGAGTGAGACCGTACGCGCAGGGTGCTGCGGGAACATCCCGGACGATGTTTGCCCGAACGCTACAGACCCCGCGAATACCGCCTCCAACGGGCCAGCAGCGCTCACCCCTGAGACGCTAAAGTCGTACCGGGGGGAGTGCGGTATTACACGCTCTCGCACCGCCGTGCCCGCCCCCTATGACCTAGTGATTCTTTCCTCCTTCGGCGGGCCCGAAGGACAGGAAGACGTGATTCCCTTCCTGCGCAACGTTACGGCGGGGCGCGGCATACCCGATGAACGTCTGGAGGAAGTCGCCACCCACTACCGCGCAAACGGTGGTATCTCGCCCATTAACGAGCAGAATCGTGCGCTTTTGGTGGCACTTCGAGAAGCCATGCAGGAACGTGGGCCGCATATTCCGATCGTGTGGGCAAACCGCAACTGGAAACCCTATGTGACCGACGTAGTACAGCAGGCTTATGAGGAAGGGCACCGCAATATTCTGGTGCTCGCTACCAGTGCCTACCCCGGGTACTCCAGCTGCCGCCAATACCGTGAAGACTACGGCGTGGCGCTGGAGAAACTCGGTCTTCAAGACCGCATGCGCATCGATAAGATTCGCCAATTTTTCGATGCGCCCGGGTTCGTTGAGGCCTTTACTGAGGGCTTAGAGAACGGGCTGAAACAGGTTCGCAATACCGTGGCGGAGCGCATTGCTGACGGAACGGCGGCTGCCGGGAACGGGCGCATCCGCATTATGTTCTGCACCCACTCGGTGCCGACCTCTGCCGCTAATGAGGCGGGTCCGCGCGGAATCGACTACGAGGGTGGTTCCGCCTATGTGGAGAAACACCTGCAGGTGGCGCGCGCTATTCTTGCAAAGATCCGCGAACAGGACGAGAGCCTTCTGGATAACATCGACTGGGAGCTCGTCTATCAATCGCGTTCCGGCTCACCCTCCACACCCTGGCTAGAGCCCGATGTTAACGATGCCATCGATAAAATTGCCGGTGACGTAGACGGCATCATTATGGTTCCGCTGGGATTCGTCTCTGACCATATGGAAGTCCTCTGGGACCTCGATACCGAGGCGATGGAAACCTGCCGTAACCACGGTATCGTGGCGGTGCGCACCCCCACTCCCGGCGTGCATCCCGCCTATGTGGAATCGCTGCGCCGACTGATTGCCGAGCGTATGGCTGAGCCCGCAGAATCCGGCCACGACAGGCGCGAAAGCGTTTTCGGGGAGTCCATATCCGGCGAACTCGGTTGGTTCGATGAATGCGACCCCGACTGCTGTAAGCCCCTGCGCGGTCAGGAAAAGCCCGTAATCGCGGAGTATACCCCTAAGAAAACCTGTGCCTGCTGTCATGAGCACGTATAAGCGCCGCCGTATATACGGGATCCCATCCGAGTGATGAGCCCGCATATACGGCACCCATAGAACCTGAGGAGAACCATGAGCGACCCCTATATTCTCGGCACCCGAGGCTCAGCCTTGGCGCTCACCCAGAGCACCCTTGCCGCCGAACACATCGTTCAGATGTTCAACGCTCACTCCCGCGAACACGGCGCCGAACGCACCCTATCCTTTGACATCACCACCGTCAAAACCGACGGGGATGTGCTCACCGGACCACTCGCAACCCTCGGCGGCACCGGAGTCTTCGCCGCCGCACTGCGCCAGCGCCTTCTCGACGGTGATACCCCCGACGGAGTCGATGTTGCGGTGCACTCGCTCAAAGACTTACCTGCCGAACCGTGCCCCGGGCTCGTCATCGCGGCAATTCTTGAACGCGAAGACCCGCGCGATGCCCTGGTAGCGCGCGATAACCTCACCCTCGATACCCTGCCTACGGGCGCCCGCGTCGGTACCGGATCACCGCGCCGCGCCGCACAGGTACATGCCCTGCGCCCCGACCTTGAAATTGTCGATATTCGCGGCAACGTGGGCACTCGCATAGCCCGTGTGAAAGGGCTCGAAGAACACGGAAACCGCCAAGTCATCGTGCGTGACAGCGCCGAAACCGATGAAGCCGCACACCGTGGAATCGGTACCGAAAACACCGGTGATTGCGATGCCGTCATCCTCGCCGTTTCGGGGCTCAAACGCCTTGGCAAAGAATCCGTTATTACCGAATACCTTGACCCCTCCCGCATGCTCCCGGCCCCCGGGCAGGGCGCGCTCGCTATTGAGGTTCGCGAAACAGAATTTGCTAACCCCGATACCGCGACCTTATTCAACTCTGAAATTTCCCAGCCTGTGCGTACCCTGGGGGAAGCGCTTATTGCTGCCGACCACTTTGAAACCCACCTTGAGGTCACCGCCGAACGTCGTCTTCTGCGCCGTCTTGAGGCCGGATGCGCCGCTCCTATCGGTGCCTATGCCACCGTCAAAGACGGCGATCTTGTGCTCACAGCAGTTGTCGCATCGCCTGACGGTACCGAAAGCTTGCGCCACACGTCTGCCACCGGTGAGCTTGATGTTCCCGGCGCTGAACGACTGGGTATTCGCGTTGCCGAAGACCTGCTTCAGATGGGCGCCGCAGCCCTTGCCGGTCTTGAGGTGAAATAGAGCGTGGCTCGTGTTCTGCTGACCCGCACGGCGGCTCAAGGCGCGCCTTTTGAGCGTGCTTTGAACGATCTGGCTGCGGAGCGAGGCATTCCGAAGATTCAGGTGGATTTTGCGCCCATGCAGCTTCCCCGTACAGTTGCGCCTGAGTATTCGCTGTTTTCCTTGGTGAGCTTAGCAGCGGAAGGAGCCTTCCTCTGGGCAACTTTCACGAGTGCGAATGCGGTGCGTTCCTGCGCCGAGCTTTTTGGCACATCCTTTGCGTGGGCGCTGCGTGATGGCGGAACCCGGATCGCTTGTGTGGGGTCCGCAACGGCACGGGCGCTACGTGAGATCGGTTTGGAACCTCATTTTATGCCCGAAAAGCAGGACGCTCTGGGTATGCTCGCAGAATTTCCTACCGAGGGTGCCAATCCTGAGCTGGGCATCCCTGAGAGCCTGCGTAAGCCGCAGAATACCCCGGAATCTGCTGCATTGGGCTGGGACGATATGCTTTCTGCGCAGGCGAATGTACTCGTCTTTGAAGGGGCAAACGCCCGCCCAACTCTGCGTGAAGGGCTGGTGGGGTTAGGCTTCCGTGCTGTGCGTGCGGTGGTATACGAGATGGTGCCGGCGACCGCCTCCGTACTTGAGGCGGGAGAGATTTCTTGTGTGAATGCGCGTGAGCTTACTGCCGGTACTGGCTCGAATTCCGCCGCGGTAGACGTTATTATTGCCACCGCTCCGTCAAGGCTCAAAGAACTGGTGGGGGAGAACCCGAATCCTGAACGAATTCCGCCGGCGGTAGCTATCGGCAGCACGACCGCCCGCACATGCGAGGAGCTAGGACTGCGCCATAGGACGGCCGATTCTCCTACCCCGGAGGCCCTGGCTCTAGCAGCCATTGAACTGCTGCATTCAGCCTAGATGTATCTCGCTAAACATAGAAGTATTTTGTGAAAGGTTATGTCGATGAATCTTACCCGACGACCCCGCCGACTGCGCATCACCGCCGCGATGCGCGCCCTCACCGCCGAGACTGCGCTGCGTCCCGAGCAGCTTATTCAGGTGTTTTTCGTGCGCGACGGCATTAGCGAACCACAGCCGATTTCATCCATGCCCGGCCAGTATCAGCACACGCTAGACTCTCTGATTCCTGCCGTGCGCCAGGCTGTGGAGGCGGGCATTAAATGCATCGACCTCTTCGGCGTTCCGCTGGATGATGATAAGGACGAAATAGGCTCGGCGGCCTGGGACGACAACGGCATTTTGAACCGCGCTATTGCTGCCTGCCGGGCAGATTTTGGCGATGAGATTGTTATTATGGCCGATACTTGCCTGGACGAGTTCACCTCTCACGGGCACTGCGGGGTGCTTGTCGATGATGGTTACGGCACCATGATTGTCGATAACGATGCAACCGTGGAACTGTACTGCAAGATGGCAGTGTCTCAGGCACGCGCCGGGGCGCATACGGTATCGCCTTCGGGCATGATGGACGGACAGATTGCCGCAATGCGCGCCGCGCTGGACGAGGCCGGGTTCCAGAATGTTTCTATCATGGCGTATTCGGCGAAGTATGCCTCCGCGTTCTTTGGCCCGTTCCGCGATGCGGTGGAGTCTAGCTTTACCGGGAACCGCAAAACGTATCAGCAGGATCCGGCGAACCGCCGCGAATCTCTCCTAGAGGTGCAGACCGATATTGATGAGGGCGCCGATATGGTGATGGTTAAGCCCGCCGGAAGCTATCTCGATATTGTGCGTGAGGTCGCCGAGTTTTCACCTGTCCCGGTGGCGGCGTACCAGGTGTCGGGGGAGTACGCCATGATTGAGGCCGCCGCAGCAAACGGCTGGATCGACCGTCGCGCCGTGGCGTTGGAGGCGCTGCGTTCGATTCACCGCGCGGGTGCAGACATGATTCTCACCTACTATGCAGCCGAAGCTGCCCGCTGGCTGCGTGAAGACTAACCCTCGGAAGTCCCGTACTGACACTCGAACCCCGCACAGGTATATGTAAACCGAGCAAAGCTGCGTATACCTGTGTGGGTTTGCTGTGTTTGCCCCCGCTAGACGCGCCCCCGTTCTTGCTCAAACACGGACGAACGCGCTCGCTCCTGCGCTGCCCGCTCAAAACCCGCGACGGACGATAATTACCGCATCCGTAATTTGTTATGCGTTTTATGCATACCAATAGAGAAACATTAGGTTTTTACCTTTCTCACCGTGCACAATAGAAACGCTATATCACCACATCAATCAGGACTGGACATCTGATGCAGACTTACTATGATCGCACCTATATTCAGGGTGAGCTTAGCCGTTTCACGCAGCAGTGGCGGCAGAAAATTGACAGCCATAGACGGTCATCCCGCAAAAACTTCGAAATTAGCGAGACCCAAACCTTCTGGAATTCTCTTCTTGCGTGTTTTGGTATTAAACCCGGCACCGTCGCCGAGTTCGAGCGCCCCGCACGCCGCGCCAGCACCGGTAATCATGGGCGAATTGATATGTTTTGGCCTTCTGTACTTTTGGTTGAGCAAAAGACCGAAGGCAAAAACCTTGAGGAAGCGCTCGACCAGGCTCGCGATTACATAGCTGGTGGGAGTATTCCCGAAGAGAACCTGCCGCGTTACCTTGCGGTTAGTGATTTTGAGCGTTTCATATTCGTGAACCGGCGCACTGGTGACCGGGAAGAGTTCACACTCGAACAATTACCGGATCGCTACGACACTTTGAAATTCCTAGCGGGCGAAGAAGCTATTAGCGCCGAGGAACAACAGGAACTCACGATAGCCGCATCGAAAATTATGGCGAACCTATATCAGGCGATGATGGGCGATACTGATACTCCTGTCGGTGAAGAAGCCGCGCAGAATGCCGAAGATGAAGACCTTCGCGTGCAGGAAACTTCAATGTTCCTCACCCGTATCCTTTTCCTGCTCTTTGGCGATGATGCCGGTATTTGGGAAATGCATCTCTTCACCCGGTTCCTGCGTAAGCACACCCGCGAAGACGGTTCAGACCTGGGCACGCAGATTAATGCTCTCTTCGAGTATTTAGATACCCCAGAATCTAAACGTACCCGCATGCGTCATGTACCCGAGCTGATGGCTCGATTCCCCTACGTGAACGGGTCTTTGTTCGCCGAGCGCACCCCGACCGAGTATTTTACGCGTGAGCTTCGCGAACAGCTGTTGATTGCGTGCGGTTTCGACTGGTCACAGATTTCAACCGCTATTTTCGGGTCTATGTTCCAGCTGGTGAAGTCACGTGAGGCGCGCCGCGCAGCGGGGGAACATTACACCTCAGAAGAGAATATTCTCAAGACCATAAACCCTCTCTTTCTAGATGATTTACGCGCTCGTGCGGAAAGCCTGATCGCTTCCACCAAGGGATCTAAGACTAAGCGAGCTGAGCTTGCGGCGTTTCTTGACGAGCTTGGGAGCATGCACTTTATGGATCCGGCGTGCGGTTCGGGGAACTTCTTACAGGTTGCGTATATGCGGCTGCGTGAGCTTGAGACTCGGGTACTGACTGAAATCCACCGGCTAGAGGATTCGGGTGGTTTTACACTGGATGCATCATTGAATACTCGCCTGTCGATTTCGCAATTTCACGGGATTGAGATTAACTGGTGGCCTTCAAAGATTGCGGAAGTCGCCATGTTCTTATCGGAGTTTCAGGCTGATCGCACCCTGGCGCGTGCCCTGGGCCAGGTTCCCACACGTTTGCCGATTACGTCGGTAGCTCATATTGTGCATGCGGATGCTCTCACCACCAATTGGCGTGAGATGATTCCGGCAGAAGCCACTAAGGTCTTTGTCTTTGGTAACCCGCCGTTTTTGGGACAGTGGACGATGTCTAAAGCACAGACTTCCGCTATGAAAACAGTGTGGGGCAAAGATTATGACGGCTACCTGGATTTTGTGACCGCTTGGTTCTGGAAAGCGGTACAGTTCTTTGATCAGGATTTTGAGGGCGAATTTGCTTTCGTATCGACTAATTCTATTGCACAGGGACAACCGGTTCCGGCCCTTTTTGGCCCGATTTTTCGGGAAGGATGGCGCATTAAATTCGCGTATCACACGTTTCCGTGGGATTCTCAAGCACCCGGTCAGGCTGCGGTACACTGCGTGATTACCGGGTTCACCCGCTCTGAGGACTATAAACCGCGCCTATTTGAATATGACTGGAACGCGAGGCAGACTCGTGAAGCGGCAGACGTCAAAAATATTAATGCCTATCTTTTGGACGCTCCCAATATCCTGGTCAAGAAACGATCAAAGCCATTGGCAACGCAGCTTCCACCAGTACGTTTCGGTTCTAAGCCAGTAGACGGTGGAAACCTCATTGTGGAAGAAAAAGATTATGCTGAAATCTCAAGCGATTCTATAGCAGCTAAATATTTACGGCCCTTCCGCATGGGTAAGGAGCTCGTGCGCGGGCTTGACCGATGGTGCCTATGGCTTGAAGATGCGAATCCGGCAGATATTACCAAGAGTCCGGTGCTTAAGAAGCGCACCGAAGCTGTCCGAACTGTGCGTGAGAAAAGCCCTAAAAAGGCAACGCAGGAACTTGCCTCAGTACCACGTCTCTTCGCTGAAATACACCAACCAGATACGAGCTATGTTGGCATTCCCCGTGTAGTTTCAGAAACGCGCCTTTTTTATACGGTGGCGCACCTTTCCTCTGATGTTATTGCCGGAGATAAGGTATATACCGCTATTGATCCTGACGGCTTTCTCTTTGCCATTATTAGTTCTTCTATGTTTATTACCTGGCAGAAAGCAGTTGGTGGTCGCCTGAAATCTGATTTGAGTTTCTCGAATACTATCGTTTGGAATAATCTTCCTCTTCCCGAAGTAGCTGAAGATTTGCGCTCAAAAATTATTACGGCGGGGCAGAAAATTCTTAAAGTACGCAAGGCACTTGCGGAAAAGCACAATGGTCGCGTTTCGCTCGCGGATATGTACAATCCGCTAGCCATGAATGCTGAGCTATTGAAAGCTCATAAGGAACTGGATCGTCACGTCGACAAGGCGTTCGGAGCCGCCAAGCTGTGCGCATCCAACAATAAACGCCTCGAAATCCTCTTCGCCCGCTACGCAGAACTTACGGCAGAATAACTGCTGCTACTCACCAGTTCGGTGCAGAAACTCCATAGTCTCTGTACCGAACTTTTTTGCGGTAATGAGTCAGTCTACCGTAATCCAAACAATGATATAGGCATTAGTCGCGGCGTATGCCACGAACAATGCCGTATCCCAAGACATAGCACACCAGTAAATCCAAAAACTTTGCCGCGGGAGACACTATTCCATTTGGAATAGTAATTAAAACGGCTAAAACCAGAAGAATAATCCCGTAGCCTATCTCACTATTTATAAAATCTGGATCAAGATACGTTATCTTATGAAAATAAAAGAGTGACAATTTTGGTGGCAAAATATTTTATCTGAGTGTAGGGTGAAGGTATAGAAGTTTTCAAGTTACCTAAAAGAGTAAGAGGAAGATCTATGGTTGCGAACGTTTACATTTATTCCCACAGTATCTCTGGGAGTACCTATGCAAAAGCTGAGGAAGAGCTAACTTCCTATTACGAAGGACTGGGGTATAAAGTCATTCGGGGTCAGTATCCTACCGGCTTGGGTAGTGTCACCTTGCCTGCCTCAGTATCACTATTGCTTAAGGTTGTATCTGTAGCCGTAAAGCTCGGACGTCCAATAGCGACTATCGTTTCACAGGGACTTCGTCAATGGTCTATCAACCAAATTATTGGTGGTAGAGATCGTACTCACGGGTTTATTCATATACAGTCTATTCCAATGGTTAGCGATGAATCACATGGTGTTTCTCGAGGTATCAGTACTGACAACTTGTTGTTGTCGTTAGTACGTGCTACGGAGATTATCCGGGAGAACACAGAACCTTTCCGTGTTGTTCTTAAGGGTGTTGGTGATGGACATAGGGGAGATAAAACATATATCAATGGTTTACGTTGTGACAAGAACACGGTTCGTCCACTTGCTAGGATTGCCAAAGTTTATCGTCAATTTTCGGATGAGAACAACCGCCAAGATCTTCATTTTGCTTTTGAGGAGCGCAAGGTTTTAGGCCCCAAATTAACCTGGCATCTTGCGCAAGAAGACAAATGAATAGGGATATTTTACGTGTACCTCTCAGATCCAGTACCCAGAAGTGTTCATGATAAGAAAGCTGCTCAAGAGAGGGGCTCTTCAATCTGAGAACATCACAGCAGATATGAGGTATTAGAGCGCAGGTTGCACAACAGCTCGTGAAGAAAAACCGTAGCAGAAGCATCTACATTGTATTGTCGGCACAATTAGGCTTTAGGAGGTATCTGGTACGTAATTAAGCGGGTATCTCTCATAGAAGTCATGAAAGAGTCTTTCCTGAGAGCGTCGCTTACCACACTACCTCAGGCTACGAAGGCGTTCTTGATGGTATTTGGGTTATAGCTCTGGAAAACCTACGAATAAACTTCACTGGTGTTTCGATTGACATAGTATGTCATCACCGAATGACCCTGACAATAAATCCCCGCCAGCGCATCCATTATGAATGCTCCGGCGGGGATTAACACGGCTAGGAAAGCAAAATCTAAGAATTATTTCTGGGCTTGCTTGCGGGTAATGCTGTCGATAATCCAACCTGTTTCTTCATAATGAACGGTGAGCGTGTAAAGATTATCGGCATAGTTGGTATTCCTGCTACGTTTATGCCGCCCATCTGCGCCTACGGTGATGATATAGGACCATCCCACGAAGAAATCCCAGGAATACACGCCGTTACCCTGATGAACGGGGTCATTTCTGAAATCATAAGAGCGCTGCTCACCGCCGATAATCCAGCCACCGTCGTGGTACAGTTTTGCATCTGCGTTGTAAGCATTAATCTCTTCGACGAGGTTTTTAGACACAAACTTATATGCCTCGGTGTAATCACCTGTCTGCATGCCGTAATTGCGCCATTGCGTCCATGCCTTCATGCTTTTCATCATGCCGTCAAGGGTGGGTTCGGTGTAGCCAGGTGGATTTGTGGGTTTAGGAACATTCTGTGCCGGGCCGTAAATATCGGCCGCCCGGAACTCTCCCGCAGGAGCTTTAGACTTGCCGGAATATTTGGGGCCGGATGAGCTGGGTGCGGCACTGGGTGAATCGGCAGGTTCGGGAGGCTCGGTTTCAGGCGCGGCGGTGCTGCTGGTTGTCGTGCTGGGCCGTGCCCCGGGCTTGTCCTCGTCGTCGCAGGCGGTCAAGAGCGCTACCAGAGACGATGCCCCTAGAAAACCGAACGCGGCTCGGCGTGTACAGGTGATGAAGTTATTGCTGATGCTCATCGGTGAATTGGCTTTCTGAGTTGTAGTGGTTGGTGAATAATCGGAAGTGATATGTACCCCCACAGAAGAACCTCAGCATTACACAGCAGGCGAGCTAACCGACGATGGTGTGACGCATACTCTCGGCCTGAATTAGCCGATCCGGAAGGTTCGCGCCCAGCCGCAGAACGTTGTGATCTTCTTTAGGGAAGGTCAAGGCAATCTTTGAGGATTCGCCGAGTACTTTGCGAGAGCCGCGTCTTATATCCGCATTTCATGGTGCGGATGCGCAAAACGGTACGCACGATACAGGGCAGAAGATCCTCAAAAGAGTACCTCTAGTGCAACTGTACGACGAATAAGCGTTTTGTGCGAACCAATCACAAAGTTTACGTAAAAAATATTTAATTTAATAGGATATTCTCAGAAAACCGTTGAAGAAATATAGAAGATTTACTTTACTGTCATAACTTTTAGTGCTGGATTGAGGAGATATCGGCAAAAGGCGAAGAATATTCAAAGATAGGCTCTCCATAAAACGTGAGACCCGCATTTCTGCGATAGCGTCACGACAATAGAGAACCCATCTTTGTACCTGTGCAGCAGAGCGAGGAAAACTCTAATGTGTCTGCTTGAAAGATGCGCGGTTTGCCGCCTCCTGAGCGTATTTACCTGCTGGAATATAGCCTTTGGTGGTACAGACAAGGCGCGCATCCTGCCGGTATTCGTCTAGCCGTTCACGATCGGCGGGGGAGTTTTCGTCTGCCCAGCGTTCTTGTTCCACGCGGAAAGCGATCTGTCGAGTTAGATATTCAATGTGCGGGTTTTGCAGTTCCCAGTTTCGTGCAATAACGCTGCGGGTGCCCCAAGGAATTTGTAGTTCTATTTTCCACTGCGAAACCTGTTTTGCATCGGGGTTAAGGTCATCCGGGTTTTTAGGGATAACACGGTAACCGATAATGTCACGGTAAGGAATATTTCGTGCACTGCCCAGAGTTTTACTAACCCGCATATGGTGAGGTGTAAAGACTGTATACATGCCCGTGTGCACAAAAATTGCCCATAGCCCTTCCAGAAGTCCGATAGCGAGAACTATCGTTCCAAATGTAACCGTGGGTGAGATATCGAAATCGGTCAGAGAGAGCAGAAATATAAGAGTGCACAGTGCGAATACTATTGCGCCCACGATAACGCTCCAGCTGGTCTCGCGCACTAGCTGAGAGTCAGGGGTATCTGGTTTAAAACGCAGCGGTTTACTGAGTGCCCCTAAGGTAGCAGCATAGATTTTGGGCATGCCAACCGCGCGGTTATCCGGGAACGTACCATGGGAGATGCGGTAATTCCGCCGCCCGATTCGCGCGCCTGCATACACCATGAGGAAGGGGAAGAAAAGCGCTACCGGGCGGATGAAATCGCTAATATCCCAGAAAAGCATGAAAAGAGACGCTGCAACAAACCAGGACCATATGTACAGGAAGAAATGCTTATAGGCCCAGAACCATTGAGCGTGCTCGTCTTTGAGCGCATACTTTTTGCGTACACGTACCGGATAGACCGCCTCAATGAGCAGGCATAACCCCAAATACACGATGAATGCTATAAGCCAAATATCCCGAAAGTCCATAACAGCATTTTACGTTGTTCGCTTTTGCGATGCTCACAGTATGGATGAATATCTCAGAAAATACCCGCCGCCAGCAAAGCTGAGAAGCTGCTGCTGACGGCGGGCAGAGTTCGGAATTTATAACGAGATTTTGCGGGAAAGCGCTGGGTCAGAGGATGTGCTACGCCTTAGCCGCTGCACGTGCCGCGCCCGGCAGTGCCTCAATGATGCGTTCCATCGCGGCGTCATCGTGCGCTCCGGAGAGGAACCACGCCTCAAAAGCACTCGGGGGAAGGTATACGCCAGCATCAAGCATGGCGTGGAAAAATGCCGTGTATTTGGCGGTAGCAGAACCCTTAATATCGGCGTAGTTGTGCACGCCGTGCTCGCCGGTACCAAAGGCAACCGAGAACAGGTTGCCTGCCGTCTGAATCGAATGATCCACCCCGGCGTCGGTAAGCGCCTGCGTCAGTGCAGCCTGCAGCTGTTCCGAACGTGTATCGAGCGTGCGGTAGAGGGCATCATCGGCAAGTTTGAGGGTCGTAATGCCGGATGCCACCGAGAGCGGATTACCCGAGAGCGTGCCCGCCTGGTAGACGGGGCCGGTCGGCGCCAGATACTCCATCACCTCACGTTTACCGGCGAGTGCGGCGATCGGCATACCGCCACCGATCACTTTACCGAAAGTGAAAATATCGGGAACCCAGCCGTTATCTTCGGGAGCAAATTTACCCCAGTACCCGGCAGACGAGACACGGAAACCGGTCAGCACCTCATCAAAAATCAACAGGGCATTATTGCTCTGAGTAATTTCGCGCAGACCGCGGTTAAAGCCCGGTTCGGGAGTCACCACGCCCATATTGCAGGGGGCGGCTTCGGTAATAACGGCGGCAATTTCTCCCGGATGTGCGGCGAAAGCCTCACGCACGGCGTCAAGATCGTTGTAGGGGAGCACGATAGTTTCGGATGCGGTTGCTGCGGTCACTCCTGCCGAGCCGGGTAGGGCGAGAGTCGCCACGCCGGAGCCTGCCTCAGAAAGCAGCGCATCCACATGCCCGTGATAGCAGCCCGAGAATTTGATAATTTTATCGCGCCCGGTGATGCCGCGTGCCAGACGAATAGCAGTCATGGTGGCTTCGGTGCCGGTAGATACCATACGTACCTGCTCGATTGCGCCAGGGATCGCGGTGTTGATGCGATCGACCACAAGCTCTGCGAGCTCTGCCTCGGGCGCGGATGCAGCGCCGAATGACAGTCCGCGTGAGGCAGCCTCCTGAACCGCCGCAACAACCTGCGGATGCGCGTGCCCAAGAATCGCCGGACCCCACGAACAGACGAGGTCCACGTATTCGTTGCCGTCAGCATCATAAATATAGGGGCCGGATGCACGGTCCACAAAGGCGGGCGTGCCACCCACAGAGTTGAAAGCGCGCACGGGGGAGTTTACTCCGCCAGGAATGACGGAACGGGAGCGTTCAAAAAGCTCTTCGCTGTGCTGGTGTGCGAGGTGGTGTTCGGCTGATAAGCTCATGGGTAACCTTTCGTGTGTGGGCGCTTGGAAGTCTCTTATCCCATGATAGGCGGTTATCGGTCATCGGACAGCGACGCTGCGTCAATACCTACGAGTTTGGGCGAGCATCCGTCCGATTACAAAGGATTGAGTGGCGTGGTTCTCGATGAACCGACCGCCATACCTTGTTTCTATACCGTAAAGCTCTGCATGCTGCCATATGGCTGGCTGCCTAACACCTATCGGGTGTTATCTCGTGCTTGCTCGCCATCATGTAACGGTAAATGTGCTCGAAGAAATCGTGCGAAACCTCAAAATGCCCGTACCGCAGCTGCTTCGCATAACTCCGCCATTCGGGGTGCTCGCGTGCTACCTCAATCGGACACGGATGCGGCGCATCCTGAAACACAACATCACGCCTGAACGGCTCAAAATTTTCGGCCATGCGGAACTGGTAGACTCGGTCGTCCACAATCTGCCCCACAGCGGTAAAAGCCTGAACTTTTTCACCAGAGTTCATGCCGGTTTTAGGGCTGTAATACAGAATCCAATCTCCCTGTTTCATGCGTGCTAGCGGTACCTGTTTGCCGTGGCAAACCTGGCAGAATCCGCCCGCAACGCCGAGTAAAACATGATCGCGTGAGGCTACTCCAACCCAGTAGCGCATAAGAACCTCCTAAAACTGTGAAGAGCACCAAGAGTCCGGGGCTATCACGGTATTGATAAACCCCGGACTCCAGATTATGTCTTGAATCGGATCGTTAGACCCGATCGTGTACCGTCACCGCGTACCCGTCCGGGTCAGCAAAAATAATGTTCTCACCGAAAGGCCCGGATGTTGGCTCTTGCAGGATGCGCACGCCAGCTTCCTTGAGCTTTGCGTGAAGACTCCGTACATCGTTGCCGTGCATCCACAGGGCCACACCCAAGCCGGGGCGCGAAATTTCGTCAAGGTTTACCCCGGGTAGCGGCTCGCGTACGGCGAAGGGGATGGGCTCAGTTGCGAAGACCACGGCATTCGGCGGCGCTTGCGGGGTGCGGCGCAAGCCGAGATAGGTTTCGTAGAACTGCGCGGAACGCTCAAGATCGCGCACCTGCAATGCGATGAAGCTAGGGCCAGTCACCGTCATGATAGTCCTCCTCAAGTAGACCGTATCTTATATGTCAGAATACTGACATTAACAGCATATGTCAGAATATTGACATGAGGCAAGAGGAATTTAACCAACTTATTGGATATCGACTCAAAGAAGTGCAATCACTGCTGCGCTCGCGCATGGAAGAGGTTCTGCGCCCGCTTGGGATTACCGTTGCGCAATACGTGTGCCTGGAAATTCTAAAATCTACCCCGGGTGCTTCTAATGCTGAGCTGGCGCGGCAGGCTTTCGTAACCCGCCAAACGATGAATACGCTTTTGCGAGGGCTTCAAGAACGCAGTTTGATCGAGCGAGCAGAACAAGCCCCCCGAGGTCGCGCGCTACCGACCATACTCACAGCGGAAGGGGAGCGTGTGCTCGATCAGGCGACCGGGCGCATCCGCGATGTTGAGCAGCACATGGTGGGTGGGCTCAGCGATGCGAAACGGCAAGAATTATGGGATTTGCTGACGATCTGTATTGAAGGGCTGCACGCTGGAGGGTCAAAGACCTGATGCAAGGAGGAGCAAAATCTTCCCTCTAAGACTTAAATATCCCGTATTGGAGGAGATGTAATGCTAGCCTTGAAATGCCAATAAAGAACAGAATGGGGGACTCTGGCACCAGTTGCGAGAATCAGAATATTTAGACACTCACCAAAGAATTATTTAAATAATCTATAGAACGTCAAGGACCGTGGGAGGATGTACACCTGTGAATACATCAGTTTTTGTGAGTGCAGGTATTGTTGGTGGTGTGTTGCTTACCTGTGCAGCGTTACATATTACCTATTTGGGGATGAGAGCTAAACGTGAGAGCGAAGCAATGCTTCGGCGGGCACGATACCCGTGGTGGATTCTAGTGATTGTTGATATTTTTCTGGTGGGCTTTGGCAGTTTCTTTGCATTTGTTCTTTCTGTCATTCTGACGCCAAGCGCAGGGACTCCTATAGTCATCGTACTTTTTGCTGTACCGATGTGCCTAATATTCGCATTCTTTATTTTTATTATTCTCCTTATACGTGGTCTCACGATTCGGTATATCGAGCTTGTTCCTTCGGGGTTTGTCTTTCGTAGTGGTTTTGGGCGAGTGCATAATATTCCTTTTTCTGATATCAAAGGGTACGATTATCGCCCAGCTCGATTTGATTTCGAAGGAACCCTTCGCGTGTCTATGGGAGATCGACACGCTGTGAATACTTCCCGCGGCGATAGGCTCCGCGTGATCAATCACGAAGGTAAAAAAATTCTTCAGACACAGGTACGTCATTCGGCCATGCCGGATTATGTGGGACAGTGCTTGATGTTTCGCGGTATGCAGGAACGATGGCCTCAGCTGGGGTACTCAGAGGATGAAAAAATTCTGGCGGAGTACACGAAAGATGTGGTTGTCAGGTATCTAACCGTTAATCGATGGCGACAGGATTTTTAAGGGAGGAACTGTGCATGAGACCTGGGTACCTCTCAGGGTATCCTGGTAGGGAAATATCACCGATGATATGGAGTTTCTATAATGGTTTTTGCCTGGATTGCCGTGGCAGCGCTATGTTCTATTCACCTTATTTTCTCGCTGGCACAATCTTGGGTGGAGTCTAAAAAACATCCGTACCGCGTACGGCGCTTTCATGGAGCTAACTATATTCTCTATATTTTAGTTATTGGATATCTGTATTTTGCTCCACTCATATTTTCAGGAGAATATGATGGGTCGCATACCATTAAGATAACAATCTTTGCATATGGTGGACCCATCCTGATATTAGGTTTATTTTTCCTCGTTGCTCAGCATGATATGAGTTATATCGATATAACCTCTGAAGGGTTCCTGACTCAGACCGTCTTCGGGAAAGAAAAATTTACTCCCTTTGCAGCTATTGACGGGTATATATACAGTCCCAAAAGGAAACGTCAAACCTTAGATGGGCAGCACTGGAAAATTACTCAAGACCTTAGCGATGATCTTTATCTGATAGATCCCTGGGGAAACACAGTTTTCTCGTGTATTCCGGCCAAACCTCAAGAAAGAATCTTTGGCGCCTTGCTCTATGCGCGGGCACGTTCTGGTCGTTGGCCTGACCTTGAGAACCCTGAAGATGAACTTGTGATCATGAAACTAGCAGACTCCAAATATGAAGTAACCGATTTCTTGATGGAATACCCTCAAGTAAATGGATTTATAACGCCCGAACAGACTGCTGTCCCACAACAACCAATGCCGCCACAATACCCGCAGAACGCGTATCCTCAAGAGGGCTATCTGAATTCAGGTCAGCAGCCCTCGAACCAGCAGATGAACCCCTATGGATACCTGCAGCAGCCCCACAACTATCAGCAGAACCAAAACCCACCGCAGGGGAGCGCATAGTAAAACCTGCAAGCCTCAGATAATTTCACCCGGAATATAGCCCGTGACAATAAACGGTGGGAGCAGAAACAGCCAAATAATTTCTGCTCCCACCGTTTACTGCGGAATTACTGAATGTCCTGCGGCATCAACAGGTTCTTACCGACCGGATGCTCATTCCAGAGGGCTCTTTCGGCGATACCGTTTGCTGCTTGAGTTTCGACAATGTGCTGATCGCTACTGTTTCGCGGGTCAGGCCAGCGGGAGTTATACATCCTAAACGCCAAAACCGCGAGCACCCGTTCCCCACGGTATATTTTGGGGCGGAAAGAAACTTGACGGCCGTCAGAGGAGAACAGCGTCAGCATTTTGTTGTTGTACTCGTACCAATAGCTGTAAGCGCTTACCTCGCTGTAATAGATGCGGGTGATCCGGCCGAAAGCATTTCGTTGCTCTACATAGTCGCGCGCTGTCTCAACGTAGATATTTCTATAGTTGAGGTACGCCCAAACGGCTAAGCCATAAAAGATAACAACACACAGGATAAAAGAGCCCAGGATTGAGAGTGATTGTTGGGGCGTTTGCGTTGTGTTTGGATGCAGCACCATATACACGATAAGAGCTGTGAGCAGAGTGCCCACCAGAGCCGAGATGAAGACCGAAATAAGGATCAAGGCTGGATGTCTGACGCGCAAAACACCATCTGGATTTATAGGGAACTTGGCGGCACGGCGTGCATAAAGTTTATCAAAGGCAGTATTCAGAGGGCGCTGGATAATACGGTGTAGCATGACGGTGATCTTTCTCGTTCGGTAATTGGTTGAGAGGAAAATATGCCGTGCAAACGAGCGACACCGGAAGAGCAGTCGCTTGGTTGGTGAGTGTGAGCGGCACAAAACCCCTGAAACAATACAAACGTAGCACACGAGATAGGGCACAGGGTTGCTGACTCGTCACGAAAGCTTACAGAACCGGCCACCTAAACGACGAGCCGTCACGCATTCATTGCAGAAGATCTACCGCATATGTGAGGCGCTATCGAGCTTTTTCATCACCTGAGTATCCTGATCAAAGAGCCAGTTCTTATCGAAAAGAAGGCGCACAAACGCCAGCCCCAGCCCCAGGGCCAAGAAGGTGAGGAGCGACTGCACGAAACCATTGGTAGCCGCGTACATATTCCCGCCCGAAAAATACGACATTGACAGATAAAACGGCACACCCGGAACCATCGTCACTACGGCAGGCACCGACAGGGATATACGCGAATATTTACGCCCGTGCAGCGGCGCCACGATCTCCGCCATAATGCCGACTCCGAACACCGCGACCGTCGCCGCCATATGGGGAGCCCAGCCCGCCTCCACAAGCCAAATCCGTGCCGGATTAGCGATAGCGGCAATAACGCCGCCCCACACGCACGCCACGGGAGATGCAGCAAAGAGCATGGCGAACCCGGCGGCGGCAACTCCCGATGAAATAACCTGCAGTAGGATATATAGCCCCACCGGAATATCCGGGCGAATATTTTGCAGAAGCGGAATCTCGAAGAGCGAGGCAAGAACCCACACCGCAAAAGACCCGCTCACCAAAAGCACCGCCACATAGGTCAGGCGTGAAACACCGGCCAGGAAATCCATGCGGGAAATATCGAGCATGCCGGTCACCATAGGGAAGCCCGGCACCAAGAACAGAATTGAGGAGATGAACCCCACCATATGGTCGCTTCCCACGAGGTTTAGAGCCACCAGAAGCCTAATAATTCCAATATAGGTTCCTGCTCCAAGAAATCCGCACGCCATCCAAATCGCCATATGGCTTGTGCCGCGCTTCATGAGAGTAGAACGCAAAAATTGACCGGCACCAGCGGCAATAAACACGACGAGGCATTCCACCAGACCGCCCCTATTGAGGAAGGCGAACCCGGTACAGGCTATGGCGGAGGCGAGGGAGAGCATCCAGCGTTTGTAGAGATGCGGCATGGAATCGATGCGGGTAATCTCGGCATCAGCCTCAGATGGAGATATGCGATCGGGAAGCTCAGAAATGAACTTACCCAACAGGTCAATTTTGTAGGAATTAATACCCATCGTGCGCTGCTCGGCGACTTCAGTGCGGAAATTACCATCCGCATATGATGAGGTGGCGATCTCTGTGAAGGTCACTTGCGCATGATGTTCCTGTAGCCCCACGGCCTTCGCTAAACGCGCCATTGATGCCTTGATACGGTAGGCACTTGCCCCCGATTTCATGAGGATTCTGCCGAGCTTGAGGACCACCTGCGATTGCGACACGATATATTTGTGCTGTTCGCGAGAGGAACCGAGATAGATACTGTACGTGTTGGTGTCTTGATATTCCATGACAATTCTGAATGCTGATGTGATACATAACCGGCGCGTTGCACTGCACCTTAGGGCGAGAACCCCTACCTCTTTAGCATAGGGGTTAGCGGCGCGCAGGTATAGTGCCGGACGTATTGAAAACCGGCGAGATAACCTTCGCGATACTTAGTCAATAGGGGAGTTAAGCAGCCTCAACAGACTCTGTTCAACGTGACGAAATCAACGAGGCTGATAGAGAATTAGCGGCGTATTGGCCACCGACCGTCGATAACCTCGTTCTCTTTACCCGGCTTAGTGCGCAGCCAGTCCTGGAAATCGCGCGCCTGATCAAGCGACCACTGAACCTGATGCGTGTGGAGGGCAGCGGCATCCGTGGCAATCTCGGGGAAACGCTCAGCGAGCTTAACGAGTAGTCGCTCGGCGGCGAGGGCATCCGCCTTGGATGTGTGGGCGTTCTCTAGAACCACGTCGTGTTCGGCGGTGAGGGTTTCGAGCTTGCGGTTGCCGCGTTTGCGGGGAATAACGTGCTTATGAATCACGTACGGGTCAAGAATGTGCCCGGCGGGCAGCTCGCCGTGGGCGATGTTATAGCGGAGCATCTCATGATGAAGCACCGAAAAATCGTAGGCGGCGTTAAACGCGATAACGGGTATGCCGTCTAGGAAGAGCGAACCGATCGCACCCGCGACCTCCCAGATCACCTGCTGGGCAGGTTGCCCGTGGGAGCGCGCATATTCGGTTGTGATACCGTGCACGGATGCGGCACCTTCGGGAATCTCAATGCCGGGGTTAGCCAGCCACTCGCCAGCTCGCTGCACGCTCCCATCCGGGTTCAGCAGAAGCAGCGAAGCGGTCACGATGCGGGCGGTGGTCACATCGACACCGGTGGTCTCTAAATCGAAGGTTGCGCGAGGGGCATCTATCCAGCTCATAGCTCAAGCCTAGCGGAGTTCGCGTGTAAATGCCCGATGCTTCGTGACGTTCTCAGGCAGAGGACATATCTGCGTAGCGCCGAGAAACCCCGATAAACTTAAAGCCATGACGGCTACACTCATCCTGGGGGCGCCCGGTACGGGCAAGACTGAGCGCGTGATTACGGCGGCGGTAGATTTTCTGAACGCCGGGGGCGATCCCGCGCGGCTTTTGGTGCTGACCCCTACCCGCGCGGGTGCTACTCGTGTGCGTGATGAGCTGGCGCGGCGTATCGACCGCAGTATGTCTACCGCACCCACTCGCGCGTGGGCGGCGTATGCCTTTGATCTGCTGCGCCGCGCGCATGTGTCGGGACTTTTGCCCGGGGTGGAGTTCGCCCCAAAGCTGCTTTCCGGGCCCGAGCAGGATGTAATGATTGGCGAAATCCTGGCGGGGCACCGCGAAGGCAAAGGCGCGGCGGTGCGCTGGCCCGCCGATTTGCATGAGGCTCTAGGTACTCGTGGTTTCCGCCAGGAGATTCGTGACTTTTTTGACCGTATTGCCGAATATGCGCTGACCGCTGAAGATCTTGAAAACCTGGCGCAAACTCTGGACCGCCCGGCCTGGCATTCGGTGGCGCAGCTCTATACCGAGTACCAGCAGATTCGCCGTCTGCGTGCCCCAAACGCTTACGACCCCGCCGCGTTAATCCATGAAGCGTGCGCCTTCCTGCTGGCAAACCCCGAATATTTGCGGGAGGAACGCGCGCGCTTCGACCTGATCCTGATTGACGATGCGCAGGAACTTAGCCCCTCCGTGTATCGGCTGATGCGCATCCTAGTAGGGCGTGAGCCGGGGCAGGTTCTTGCCACATACACGGGCGATCAGCGCGAGGCAGTGGAGGCTGCATTTGCGCCGTCCGCGCGGGTACTGATGACCTGCTGCACCGAAACCGTGGTGCAGGGGTTCCGTGGTGCGCGCCCCGACCTAGCGGCGACCCTACCCCAGATTTTCCCGGAGCTGCAGCGAGAAGAACTGAAGACTTCGTACTGCATGAATGCGCCCATCACCCAGGCCTGGCGGAATATCGCGCGTCGGCTCCCCGTGATTGCGAATGTACCTACGCCGCGCGAACCGCAGGCCGCACCGAGTAAATATGAGGAATCTGCGCTCCTGCGCCTCAGCGATGATGGTGACCTGCTTGATCCGCGGCACTCTGATGAACTTCCCGAGGGGGTTTTCGGGTACCTTCTGGGTTCACCTCAGGACGAGGCGAACCAGGTAGCACAACTCCTTCTTGAGGACTATCTGTACCGAGGAGCGGCGTATGCGCGTTCGGCGATTATCGTGCGAAGCGGCACCGAAGTTGCGCGGTTCCGGCGTGTCTTGGCGGCATCCGGCATCCCTACCGTGACGGGTGCAGCGTTGGTTCCGGTGCGTGATGAACCCGCTGTACGTCCTTTCCTGGATGCGCTTTCTCTGCTGGTTTATGCCCGTCAGCAAAGCGCCGACTATCTGAAATTGCCGGATCATAACGAATTCGACGGGAGCCTCACGGAGAATATAAGCCCCGAAGCTGTCACGGAGGCGGGCACACGTTCTGCCGATGACGAGGCCGAAAAGCTCGCACGGCAAAGCCTAGCCGATGTTCTCGCCGAAGAAAATCGTACAAACCCCGGCAGCGGCGCTCACAACGCGATTACCCTGCTGACTTCGCGGCTTGGGGGCGCATCCAGCATGGAAGTGCGCCGTCTACGTCAGCAGCTTCGCGCCGCAGAACTGCGCGCGGGCGGGCACCGTTGTAGTGACGACCTTCTGCTGGGCGCGCTCTTGAACCCGCAGGCACTACCGGCGCAAGGCATCGGTGCGGCGGTACGCCGCGTGGCACGTGTACTTGCCGCCGGGCATAAGGCCCTCAGCGAACGCGGCGCCAACGCTGAGACCGTACTCTGGGCGCTGTGGCAGGCAAGCGGACTCGAAAAAAATTGGGTGACCGAAAGCGCGCAGACTGGGCCGGAAGCCGAGCGGGCGCATCGAAATCTTGACGCCATGATAGGGCTTTTTGAGGCGGCTACTCGTTTCGTCGACCAGATGCCCGGTTCCTCCGCTGAGTTGTTCCTTGACTATATCGATGCCCAAGACCTTCCCATGGATACCCTCGCAGCGCGCGGCAAACGCTACGATGCGGTTGAAATCCTCACCCCGGCACTCGCGGCGGGCAGACACTGGCAGACTGTCTACGTTTGCGGGCTGCAGGATGGAACCTGGCCGAATACGACGGTGCGGGGCTCGCTCCTCAAAGCTGGTGAGCTGACCGACATCTGCGATATGGGCGTTGCCGCAGCTCAGCAGGTGCGCATGAGCGACCGCGTGCGGGCGGTGCGGCACGACGAATTACGCATGTTCTCCACGGCAATATCGCGGGCGAACGAAAGGCTCGTTGTTACCGCCGTGAGCTCAACGGAAGACGCACCCAGCGAATTTTTCGATATTCTCGTGCCGGATGCGCGCACCGCCGGCATCACCCACGTGCGCCGCCCCATGACCCTGCGCGCCCTCGTCGCGGAACTGAGGCGGTATGCGCAGGCTCAAGACACAGACCCCACCTTGGCAAATGCTGCGGCAGCACAGCTTAACAGGCTGGCGCAGGCCGGGGTACCGGGGGCAGCCCCGGAACAGTGGTGGGGACTTTTGCCTCTCTCGACCGAGCAGAATGCGTTTACACCGCATCCACACCGCGACGGCTTGTCGACTGACTCTGGTGACCCCGAAAAACTCACAGTTCCGGTATCTCCCTCGCGTATCGAGACGATTCATAAGTCGCCCCTAGACTGGTTCGTATCGGCGGCTCGTGCCGAGGCGCAGACCGACACCTCGCGCTCGCTGGGAACGCTCATTCACGCGATCGCAGAAGAGTACCCGGACGCCGATTATATGACCCTGCGCGGTCAGCTTGAAGAACGCCTGAGTACGCTTGCGCTGCCTGATACTTGGGAGGGGCAGCAGATACGTGAACGTGCAGAGAAAATGGTGGATAAACTCGCGGTGTATATCAATGAGATTATGCCGGGTGATCACCGCGAACTCGTGGGCGTGGAGGGGTCCTTCCGGGTTTTGGTTCCCGGCGATGCCGTGAACGCCCAGATTTCTGGGCGAGTCGATAGGCTGGAGAAAACCGAGGACGGCCGATACGTCATCGTTGATTTGAAGACGGGCAAGACCAAACCCAATAAAAACCAGATCGCCGAACATGCCCAGCTTGCCGCCTATCAGGTAGCGGTAGAGGCGGGCGCCGGGGATGCCATGAGCCGTGATTTCGGCGTTGAGCCTGACGGTCTTGATATTCCTGCCGGGCTTGAGCACCGCGAGGCGGCACCCCAGCGTTTCGAGGTTTTCACACGCAAATCTGGGGGAGCCGCGCTCGTGCAGCTGGGTGACGGCACAGCAGCGTCTTCCCGGAATCGTCCCCAAGAGCAGGATGCGCTCGACCCGGAAACCGGTATCTGGGCGGTTCAGCTGGTTCAGCGTGCGGCGGAGCTGATCGCCGGTGCTGTTATGCAGACGCGGCATCGGCCCGGGGAAACCTGCCGCCTGCCCGAAATTTGCCCTCTATGCCCGCAGGGACGCCAGATCACTCAGGATTAGCCCGACAACGGGGCTTTTGCTTGCTGGTGTGCCGAGCAGGCAACCCCAGCAGAAACGACAGATTCTCACAAAACACCAGTGGTTCCTAGAGGGTGACGTGCGGCCTCTATTCTAAACTGCGTCGGTGGTAAACTGCATCCTGTGGCTATATCACATCTGATACAGCTGACACTATCACCCCGTCAGGAATGGATACGTACCGTATGACTACCTCTGAACCGGATCAGCCGCACAAGCATGACGGCGACCGTGGCGCATCCGGAGTATCCGGGGGAACAGCACACCAACCTGCTCGACTTAGCGCCCGCGAGATCGCGCACGCGCTGGGGCTGAATCCGCCCACCGACGAACAGGTTCGCATTATTGAGTCGCCGCTTGAACCGCGTCTGGTGATCGCTGGCGCGGGCTCGGGAAAGACCGCGACGATGGTCGATCGTGTGGTGTGGCTTGTGGCCAATAAAATCGTGCGCGCCGATGAAGTTCTGGGCGTTACCTTTACCCGCAAGGCCGCAGGAGAGCTGCGCGATCGCATGCGCACTCGCCTAAATATTCTGCGCGAGCGTAACCTGATTGAGCTGAGCGAAGAAGAACTTCTTGCAGGATCTTCCGAGCCCACCGTCTCTACGTACCACTCATACGCGAATAATCTCGTCAAAGAATACGGTCTGCGCCTGGGCGTTGAGCAGGATGCGCAAATGCTTGGCGATGCTCAAGCCTGGCAGCTCGCCGCGCAGATCGTGCAGTACTGGGACGGCGACCTGCCCGCCGCCAGCTCAGCCTTGGGAGTCGCCTCAAAAAGTACGATCGTGCAGAGCCTTTTGCAGCTGTCGGGGGAGTGCGCCGAACATCTGGTAAGCCCGCAGCAGGTTATCGAATTTTGTTCCGCACACCTGGCGGCGTACGAATCACTCAGTTCGCCCGGTCCCAGTGCCAACGCAAAAAAGGTCATAGAGAGACTGAAAGCCAAAATTATTTTGGCGCAGCTTGTGCAGCGGTATGCGCGAGTGAAAGCGCGTATGCAGGTGCTCGATTACGGCGATTTGATCGCGTTGGCGGCGCGGATCGCCCGTGAGGTGCCAGCCGCCGCACAGCTGGAGCGGGAGCGCTATAAGGTTGTGCTTCTTGACGAATTTCAGGATACATCGCACGCCCAACTGCGGCTCTTTGCCGATTTATACGGAGCTGGCGACGGGCATGATGGACGTCCCGGCCAACCTGAGCATCCGGTGATGGCGGTGGGGGACCCGAAACAGTCTATTTATGGGTTCCGCGGCGCCTCGGACGGTCAGCTGTTTAGTTTTTATCAATACTTCCCAACACGCGATGAAACGCCTCTTTATTTGACAGTTGCGTGGCGTAATGACGTCGCTATTTTGGATGCCGCAAACCTGATCGCCGCTAAACTCAAGAACATTCCCGATTGGGTGCGTGCCCCAGCTCCGCCTCACGTGCCCGATCTGCGACCTCGCTCGGTGGTCCTTAATCCCGATGAATCAGGTTACCGCGCTATGCTCGGTTCAGTGCAGTTGGCACGCTACGGGTCTGAGACCGAGGAAGCGCAGGGTATTGCCGAACGTATCGTGCAGGAACGCGCCCGCTACGCCAATACTCCGGAACAGATGCCCACGATGGCGGTGCTCACCCGCACCCGGGCGCAGATGGAACCCATTCGCCAGGCCTGCGAGAGCCTGGGTGTTCCCGTGCAGGTGGTTGGTTTGGGCGGGCTTCTGGAGCGCCCCGAAATTATTGATATGGTCTCGATGCTGCGGGTCTTAGCAGACCCGAACCGTTCAGATGCCCTGATGCGTCTGCTCGCTGGCGCACGTTGGCGGTTGGGCACAGCGGATCTGCTTGCGCTGGGGGATTGGTCGAATTACCTGACGACCACGCGCGAGAAAAATATGGGACGAACCTTTGGCGAGCAGTCCTCTGGGGAGACGAGCGGAGATGTACCATCGAGCCCTCAAACTGATACCGATGCCAATCTGCGTGCCGCCCACGAAGAATTTGAGCGAGTCCGTAAAAACGCTGTAGAAGACCTCGCCGAATACGGTTCGCTTATTGAAGCGATCGAGCATCTTCCCGCAGCAGATGAGGCCGGTAACCCCATTTACCCTGCGGATTACCCCGAATCCCGGCGCCGTCTGAGCGTTGAAGGTTTGCGCCGTCTGCACGCTTTCACCGCCGAGGTTGAGTATCTGCGCCAGTTCACCACCGAGGATATCGGCACCCTGCTCTATGAGATTGAGCGGGTGATGCTCCTGGATATCGAGCTTGCCGCCCGCCCCGGCGGGGACGCCTACGGATCGCGCGCACATCTGGATGCCTTTCATGAGGTCGCCGCAAGTTACGCTGCGAGCTCGCCGCGCATCAATGCGATGCTCTATGCTGGCGCAGACGGAACCGAGGTCGATGAGGACGCCCCCACCGCCCGGCGGTTTGTGCTCTCTGCCAACGGTATTAGCTATCTGCTGGGTTTCCTCTCCTGGCTGGAACAGGCCCAAAACCACGAGCGGGGTCTAACCCCCGCCGAAGAGGAACCCCGGCGAGATGCGGTGCAAATTCTTACGATGCACGCGTCGAAAGGTCTGGAATGGGATCACGTGTATCTGCCACGCATGTGCGATAAATATCCCACACGTCCACACACCTGGCACCGCCTGGAACATGGAAGCCTGCCCTGGCCTCTACGAGGTGACCGCGACTATCTGCCGTCCGCTTTAGAACGGGCTGAAGAGGTGAGCGCCCTAGAGAACTATAAAGAGCTCAATGCGCGTCTTGAAGACGGCGAAGATATGGCGAATGACTATGTGGGCTTTGAGGGACGGAGGCTGGTTTATGTGGCGATGACCCGCGCCCGCTCGCTACTGCACATCAGTAATTGCCGTTGGGTGGGCCCGAACGTAAACCCCTATCAGCCCGAGCCTTATTGGAACGAGCTGGTGCAATTCGCGCAGGGTTATGCTGAGGAACCTTACGAAGGTATTCAGGTGGCACCCTGGCTGTATCCGGGCTATCTGGGCACCGGTTTTTACACCTCTGGGTGGGCGATCGAGCATCGTGACGCCAGCATTGAGGTACTTTTTGGGCGCTGCTTGTGGCTTGAGAATTACAGTATTCCCCGGGGCATACGCCTGGAAAATGGTACGTCTGTACCGGTTATTCCCGCTCCTGATGACCCCGAAGATACGGCGGCTTCTCAGCGCTATACAAGCGCGGTCTATGAGCAGATTGCGCATGCGCTTGTGCACGACGGCGGAAACCCGATCACAAATGCCGAGGTACTGAATCTGCCTGAAGTGCACCGGGTGAAGCAGGCGCTGATGGGCGGCGTGCAGGAGCCCGGCCTGCCCGATCCGCAGGAGTCCAAAGGGGCATACGATGAAAATCTGGAAGGGCTCAAAAAACGTTACGGGCTGGATGTGGTCGAGAATTTCCGCTACGCCCGCGAACCTTTAGCGCAGCTTGCTCAGGGAAAACAAGGCCCTGAGCAGCCGGGGGTGCGACCGCAGATTGTGCACCGTTTCTTGGAACCGGCGGCGTGGGTGAAAGATAACCCGCAGCAGGGCTCCGTGTTGACCGCCGACTGGCCCTTTGACCCCTTTGACGGCGCTCAGGTGATCCGCTGGGCATCCGAGAAAGACCTCGCCGAACGCACCGAGAATCGTGACATTATTGCGGTACCCGGTCAGCGGCGTGCACGGGTGGAGCGTACCGCTCTTAACGTGGCGCGCGGATCGTTAAGCCTTGACGAGCTCGATAAACTTACTAGCCCCACCGAAGCGGAAGCTCAGCAGATTCAGGATTGGGAGCATGAGGTCGATCTGCTTCTTGCCTTGGCACAGCGCGCCGTTACCCCAGCGGTTCCCACGAAACCCGAGCATATGTCGGCATCCACTCTCATTGCTTTGTCGGAGGATAAAGAGACGGTTCTGAGTCGCCTGGTGCGCCCGGTACCGATGCAGCCATCTGCGGCGGCGCGGCAGGGTACACTTTTCCACGCCTGGGTTGAGGAGTACTTCGGGGACGAACCTATGCTCGATATACAGGACGAACTTTATAGCGATGACGATCTTGACGGCAGTTTCGACCTTGATAAACTGCGCGCGACATTTCTTGAGAGTGAATGGGCTTCCCGCACCATATGGCGCGCAGAATACCCGGTGGAAACTCACGTGGCGGGCGTGAACATTCGCGGGCGTATTGATGCAGTCTTCCGCCGCACCGAACAGGTCACTAATGCCGACGGCACCCTCCAGGAGCAGGAACACTGGGATCTCGTGGACTGGAAAACCGGGCGTAAACCCTCCGCACACGCTATGCGGCATAAGCGCATCCAGCTGGCGCTATACCGGCTTGCCTTCGCCAAAATACAGGGGATAGACCCTGAATGTGTGCACGCGGCGTTCTACTATGTGGGCTCCGACCAGACCGTGTGGGACACCGATATTGCCGGTGGTCTGCAGAACGAACAGCAGCTTGAACGCATTATCTCCCGCGCCGGATGGGGTGAAGAACTTCCGGGGCGGCCGCGGTAGCCTGGCCCCTGCATCATAGTAGAGGTAGATAGCGCAACCGGAATATATTCTTAGTCGCAACAGAATAAAGGCTGAGACACCACCCAACAGGGTGACGTCTCAGCCTTTAAATCTATCCGTTTTTACTCTAGTCTTCGTCGTCAATAACCTGTGGAATATCTTCTTCCTCTTCTTGCCCGAGTAACCCGCCGGTCGCGCGCAGACCATCCTGCACATCCAAAAGCATGGCGACGGCATGCTGCACAATATCGTCATCGCCGATCTCAGCACCGTGCGCCAACCACTGAGCAATAGCAAATTCCGCATAGAAATGCGCCCGCTGAATCAAATGCTCATCCGGTTCGGGGCGCATCTGCCGCTGGTAAGCATCCAATACGCTGTCGGTAAAGCCCTGATCGGAGCAGGAGAACAGCCACGCAAAATCTTGGGCAGGATCTCCCACCTGAACATCAGACCAACCGGTCACCTCAACAATCTTCGCGCCGTCAAGCACCAGGTTATCGGAGTTCATATCACCATGAATCACGTGAGCCTGGAACTGCCACG
The DNA here is from genome assembly GCF_000164695.2 of Rothia dentocariosa ATCC 17931. Lineage (NCBI taxonomy): Bacteria > Bacillati > Actinomycetota > Actinomycetes > Micrococcales > Micrococcaceae > Rothia > Rothia dentocariosa. The sequence goes on along the minus strand of NC_014643.1, from coordinate 105,659 downwards.
TGGGGCCGGGGGAGAGCACCGAACGCCAATGTGCTAACAGATCCGCAGGAATCTTGCCGGTTTGCGCCACACGCTCAAGCTCAACACTGCGGCGGCGGCGAATCTCCTCAGAATTATACGAGGGCAGGCCCGCCTCAAACACCAGATCGTGCGGCATCGTGTGCAGAGTCGCCAAAATTTTACCGAGAGAAACAGCTAGGCTATCTTGACCTTCTGCCGTATGCCCATTCTGCGCCGCAAGATCATCAACCTCATAAGAGGTACCGGGAATATGCGTGTAGATGAAAACGCTGCCGTCCTGATAGGGCACAGTACCCACCACAGTCGGCACCTGAAAAGGCAGGCGAGCACGCAGACCGGGGGTAAAAGACTGAAGAATAAGGTGCTCCGCCTCAAGCCGCATGCTGGCATCGGGGCGACGAGGAGCACGTACACGCCAGCGACGATTGGTCGAATCCACAATAATAGCTGAGTCAAAATCGGCGGTGTCGTCAAGAACGGCGGATGCGCCCACAGGGTAAATTCCCGGCACACCCGCTGACACAATGGCGGCAAGCTGAAGAGGCGTTAAAGTCACCCTCTTAGAGTATCAAATGAGCCTCATGAGGTTCGGCACGTTCGCCCCTCGCACACATTTTCGCGTACGATCCCTTGAAAACTCGGGTCACGCAGCAATAAACACGGAATAAAGATACCCCTACCTTGGGCATGCTTATACTAACCGCCGCAGACAGACCCCACCTAAGGTAAAGGTACAATAGTAACCAGCGTGTGAACACCCGCAGAGCACCAGGAGAGGGGCGTTATGCCAGCACAGGGCGCCGGAGCATCCAAACAGCAAGCTCTCTTCGGCATACCCGCCCAAAAATCATCCCCGACTCACACTCAAACTCCACAGGTACCGGCACGACCCGCACCCCCACCAGCAGCCCCCCAACAAAATCACGCTGCGCCCCAGCTTTCCCCCGAAGATATCCTCGCGGGTCTCGACGAAGACCAACGCCGGGTCGCCTCCGAACTCAACGGCGCGATGCGCGTACTTGCAGGCGCCGGAACCGGCAAAACCCGCGCTATCACCCACCGCATCGCCTACGGAATCGCCTGCGGAAAATACGTTCCCCAACGCGTTATGGCTCTCACCTTCACCACCCGCGCGGCAGAAGAAATGCGCCTTCGGCTGCGATCCCTCGGCGCCGTAGGAGTCCAAACCCGAACCTTTCACTCCGCAGCGCTGCGCCAACTCAGGTATTTTTGGCCCAGCGCTATCGGCGGTTCATTCCCCGATATCGTCAAACATAAAGCCGGTTTAATCACCGAAGCCGCCCAGCGCCTGCGCATGAGCGTCGACCGGGCACTTGTACGCGACATTGCGGCAGAAATCGAGTGGGCAAAAGTCAGCCTGTTCACTCCCGACACCCTCACGCCGCATCTGCACCAGCGCAACCTGCCCTCCGGAATAACCCCGCAGAACATGGTGCGGCTCTTCCGCGCCTACGAAGACCTCAAAGACGAAAGGAACCTCATCGACTTTGAAGATGTTCTGCTCCTGACCGTTGGCATCATCGAAGATGACGATGCGCTCGCCGCCACCATCCGCGAACAATACCGTCATTTCGTGGTAGACGAATATCAGGATGTTTCGCCCCTCCAACAGCGCCTTCTCGACGCCTGGCTGGGGGAGCGCGATGATTTATGCGTCGTGGGCGATGCCTCGCAGACCATATACTCGTTTACCGGCGCCACCAGTCGGCACCTTCTGGAATTTCCGCGACGGTACCGAGGCGCACACACGGTACGGCTCACCCGAGATTACCGCTCGCACAGCCAAGTGGTCGAACTGGCAAACCGACTCCTAGCGGCACGGCGACCGCGCCCGGACTCCACCGAATTCTCCTGGGCACCCCCGCTCAAACTCGTTTCCCAGCGCGGACCGGGAGTTGAAAGCCAATGGTTCGGATATACGGATGACGAACGTGAAGCCGAAGGCATTGCCGAACAAATCCAGGATCTCCTCGAAAAAGATGGCGTTCCGGCATCAGAAATCGCGGTGCTTTTCCGCACTAACGGGCAGTCCGGGCTTCTGGAGGCGGCGCTCGCCGATCGCGGTATTCCGTATCAGTTACGCGGAGCTGAGCAATTCTTCGATCGTCCTGAGGTCAAGCAAGCGATGCTTGCCCTGCGAGCGTCGGCAAAATCAACGGACGGTTCCGAGAACGTTCCCCGTTATGTGCGTGAAGTGCTGGAACCTTTGGGATACACCGAAAAAGCGCCCCAGTCCGCTGGCGCTGTACGCCAAAAATGGGAGTCTCTTGCCGCGATCGTCTCGATGGTTGATCATCTGGAAGCTACCCGCATCGAAGACATCGCTCAAGCGGAGGCAGCGGGGGCTCCCGTTCCGCATCGGCTCACGGTACACGATGTCGTTGCAACGCTTGCGCACCGTCTTGCCACCCAGGATGCTCCCGTCATGGAAGGCGTCACGTTAGCCTCTTTGCACTCTGCGAAGGGCTTGGAATGGGATGCGGTCTTCCTCTGCGGTTTAAACGAGGGGCTTATGCCCATTACCTTCGCTCAAACCTCTGACGAAATCGATGAAGAACGCCGCCTGCTTTATGTGGGGATCACACGTGCCCGCAAATACCTGTGGTTCACATGGTCGGATTCACGGACCACCGGTGGGCGGGGAAAACGCCGTCGTTCCCGTTTTCTGGATGATATTGACCCGTCCCGTCAATCCGCCCGACACAGCTAAATAATACCTGCGCACTCGCGGAGAATTACATTCATAAGACACCGTACCTAACGCTCAGATAGGGCAACATATGATGGCACGACAGAAAGTCCGACAGCACCACGAAGTTATTCCGGCGACCGCATCCACCCCGGAAATCCTGGTGGTGCGTTCGTCTCGTCGCCGCAGAACCGTCAGCGCCCAGCCGCAGAAAGACGGGAGTATTCGCCTGTTGGTTCCCGGCGCAAGTACGGATGCGCAAATCCGCGAATATCTGGAAAATCTGATTCCCCGTGTGCAACGGAAACAACGGGAGAGCGCCCGGCGCCGCCGCACTTTCACTTCTGACGATTATTTAACGGAACGTGCTCGTGCTCTGACAGCGGATCATCTGCCCGAGCTCGCGCCCGAGAAGTTTCCCGATTCTATCCGCTGGGTCTCGAATCAACGTAAACGGTGGGGATCCACCACACCGACTCAGGGCACCATCCGTATTTCCGATGATCTTCAGGGAGCCCCCGAATACGTGGTGGACTCCGTGATCTACCACGAACTTTGTCACTTCGTGGAACTTCACCATAACGCCCGTTTTCGCACTCTAGAAGCCCGGTTCCCTAACCTTGATAAAGCACGGGCATTCTTGGCGGGTATGGAATTTATACGCGCGCAAGCCACCAACTAAGAACCGCGATGATCCACAACAAATGTGGGTCCCGAAGGCAGAAAACCTTCGGAACCCACAGAGCATTTCATCGGCTGGTATCACGCATGAGATGCGGTGCGCATCCCTCAATCGCCCACAGTGTCTAATGTGCGATTACGAAGCGTGGCGTGTTATGTATTAGGTTCGTCGCCGGTGGAAGATTCACCGCCGTCGGACTCGCCTTCATCAAAACCACCGTCCAGAAGTTTCTGCAGCTCGGTGTCAAAGTCAATATCCTCAACCTTGAACTCATCCTGGCGTGCTTCATAGGCATCGGGGTCTTCAAGCTCAGCGGCGGTCGGCAGAGTCTCCGGCGCTGCCCACAGTTCATCACGGGCCTCATATCCGTGCTTCTCTTCATAGGTGCGCCAGAAATTCTGCGCCTCACGCACCAGGCGAGGGCGAATCTCTAAACCGACCAGAGTCTCGAACACGCGCTCGGTCGGGCCGCCTTCGATACGACGCCGCACCAGTGTTTCCGCCAGCTGCGGGGCTGTGGGCAGGTTTTGGGTTGCCTGCTCAGCTACCAGCGATACCCAGCCCTCTACTAGGGCAAGAAGAGCTTCCAGGCGCTCAACTGCAAGTTCTTGGTCTTCCGTACGCTGCGGGTTGAACAAGCCGCCGTCGAAGGCATCCTGTACGGCCTCGGGGTTGCTCAAATCTACCTGGGATGCGGCATCCTGAATACGATTCATATCCACACGGATACCACGAGCATAACGGCTTACCAGCTCCAAAATATCTTCACGCAGCCACGGGTTTGTGCGGTGCAGACGAATCAGCGCTGCCTCACGCACCGCCAGGTACAGCAGAATTTCCTGTGCAGGCACCTCAATATCTTCAGCAAGCTGAGTGTAACCGGCGGGCAAGAGCGCACTGCGCCCTGGCGCGAGGGGGAATCCAATATCGGTAGAAGAATATACCTCACCGGCAAGCTCGGTCAGTGCCTGCGCCATCTGGGCCCCAAAAATCATGGAACCAATATTGTTCAAGAATCCGGTGCCGCCCAAAAGCTGGGCCAGCTCTTCGGGAACATCTTCGGTGGAGGGGAGCACCATCGCCTGAGTTACCTCAGCCGCTACGGGCTGTACCATATCACGCCAAGATTCGAAGGAAGAATCGAGCCATTCAGCCTTGGACCAGGCCTCAACAGGAATATTGTGACGCTCAAAAATGGTGACGCTGTCCAACCACAGATCGGCGAGGTTAGAGGCATCGCGCGTGGCCGCCCTCAAGGACTCGGTGATGGCGGGATCCTCCCCGGTGGTCGCTAAGAGCTGACGAGCCTGGTCTTTCACACCCTGCCAGTTAATCCCGTTTTCACTAGCCCCAGCAGTAAACATTGACTGTACCTGCGCAAAAATACCCTGGAGCATAGAGGGATCAAAAGACATACCCATAGCGTTCATATCTTCAGGGTTTATATTTCCGTTCAGAAAAGCAAACGGGTTATCCGCTGTGCCGTTGCCGTTCTGCTCGGCGTTAGGATCAAAACCCTGTTCCTGCATCTTTTTCAGGAACTCCTCAAGGGGATCGCGGTCATTTGAATTATCGTTGGTGGGGTTCTCAGCCATGTCACATACCTTTCAGTATTGAGGGCGGGCACAGTCTGCCCCTACCCGTCTAGTAAAGGGTACCTGGTAAACCTGTGAGTTTGCCGTGATTTCGCGGTATTCGCTCTAGGCACAGCCCATACTATGACCTCGGCGGCGTACAATACTGACGCCGCAGTGTACCCCGACCCATCATGTGGTGTTCCCAACAAAAATATCGGGTACTCTAAGAAGCATGGCTAAGCGTGCATTTTTCTTGAGAAAATCCCATCAGCAGAGCGATGAATCTCTTCCATTATCAGAACGACGTTCCCTGAATCTGCGCTTTCTAACTGCTTCCGCAACCTGTTTGCTGATGCTCGGTGCTTTCGTGCTGCCCAGCTCATATAGCAAAGAAGGGCCCGGACCTCTCTTCGATATTCTCGGGCAATACCAGGATCAAGATATTATCCAGATCAACGGCACGCAAACCTATCCCACCACCGGGAAATTGAATATGACCACAGTATCTGTCTCCGGCGGACCCTACACCGTTCTCCCCGGAGCGGATGCGTTCTACAGCTGGTTGGCTACGGACGGCAACCGTTACCTTGTGGTTCCCTCCGAAATTACTTATCCGCACGTTACCCACCAGCAAGCTAACCAGGTCAGCAGCGCACAAATGGCGGATTCTCAAACCCAGGCGAAAGTTGCTGCGGCGCGTTACCTTAAACTGCCGGTGACCGAGAAAATCAGTGTTCTCCAAACCGCCTCCGGATCACCCGCTGAGGGGCAGGTGCAGGGTGGGGACCGCATCCTCAAAGTGGGGGATAAACAGATCAATACTCTCAAAGATGTTACCGGAACCGTGCAGGCCTCAGAAGGACGACCCGTCACCTTCGAAATCAGCCGGAACGGCGAGAACCAGAATATTACTCTCACACCGCGGCGTGACGATAAATCGGGGCGCTGGCTTGTCGGAATTGTGCTCAAACAGGACTTTGATCTTCCCTTTGAGGCAACCTACAACCTTGACGGTGTTGGCGGCCCCAGCGCGGGTCTCATGCTCACCCTAGGTACCATCGATAAGCTCACCGAGCAAAGCCTGCTTGCCCCCGAAGACGCAGGAAACGAAGAATCAGCCCGAAGCTATGTAGCCGGTACCGGCACCATAGATGCCAGCGGTAAAGTCGGTGCCATCGGCGGCATTAAATATAAGATTATCGCTTCCGGACGCCACGGTGCCCACTACTTTTTGGCACCGCGCGAAAACTGTGACGATCTTCAAGAAATCCGCAGAACCGACCCCAATGTTTTCAAATACTATCGTGGGGAAACACCAGCAGGTGATATGCAGGTAATCCCGGTCGATAACGTTGATGAGGCCGTGGATGCCCTCACCAAGATTAAGAACGGAGCCGCCCCCGATCAGTTCCCCACCTGCGGGTAAAAGGTTTTCGGCAATCTAGGCGTGCACATCAGGTTATAGGCAAACATACGGTATTTCTCCGCGTGTTTGCCTACGCTCCTGTCTGTGTCAGAGTGCCACATTTGAGATAATGTTTATTAACTATGTTCCAGCCACCAACGAAGTGAGGAATCCGTGACGGCATCTGATAACGAACATCAACCTCCTCAGCCTCCCCGTCGCGCGGGAGCAGACCAGAAAAAGAAAAAGCGGCGCTATCCGGGTCCTTTGGGTATTACCATCGCGGTGGTCATAGTCTTGATTATGGCGTTTGTATATGCCACACAGGTGTATACGGATTGGCTATGGTTCAATCAGCTTGGTTTTGGCAGTGTCTTCACCACCGAAATCTTGCTTCAGAGCTCTATCTTTGTGGTAACCGCACTCGTTGTAGCGGTGCCGTTCTGGGCTTCGATGTCTTATGCCATCAAACATGCTGACCACGATGATTCTCAGGCGAAGAAAGACGCCAAAAACGCGGATAAATCCGAGGAGCAGGCGCATCACGAGACCTCTAAATCCGGTCCGCATGAGCGCCATACGACCGAGCATGAGCATACGGAAGCCGAAGACCTTCTGCGTGACATGTTTGGCGGGCGTGATTTCACCGATAGTATGGCGCGGTACCGCCGGGGTATGGAGCGCATCCGCAAGATTCTCTTGGTGATTCTTCCAATTGCTTTAGGGTTCTTTATTGGGAGTGCCGGAATTAGCCAGTGGCAAACCGTGGCGCTTTTCTTGAACCGTCAGGACTTCGGCGTTCAAGACCCCGAATTTGGGTTGGATGTTGGATTCTTCGTTTTCACTCTTCCGTTCCTGAACCTAGTGGTTAATCTTTTGACCGCTGTTATCGTGCTCTGCGCTATTGGCGGTGCTATTATGCACTACTTCTACGGTGGTATTAAGGTTCGCCCAGGCGGTGTAGGAACTTCCGCCGCGTTCCGCCGTCATGCTGCGGTTTTGGCATGCGCCTTCCTTCTGGTGCGCGGTGCTGCGTTCTGGCTGGAACGGTACACCGCAGTTCAGCAGCAGTCGGGGCGCTGGGCCGGTGCTATGTACACCGATACGAACGCTATTATTCCCGTACGTTCTATTTTGGCGATTTCCGCAGTTCTGGTGGCTGTGTTGTTCTTGGCTACGGCTTCCGCGCATCGTTGGCGTTTGCCTCTAGTGGGAACCGCGATGCTGGTGGTTGTAGCTCTCGTCGCTGGCGGGCTGTACCCCTGGATCGTACAGCGTTTCCAAGTTGTGCCGAATGAACAGGCTGCACAGTCGCAGTTTATCCAACGCAATATCGACGCCACACGGTACGCCTACGGTCTCGATAAGGTAGAGACTACTCCCTATGACGCCACGATCGATACTCGTCAAGGCGCTTTGGGGAACTCTAGTGAGACTATTGCGAACATCCGTCTTTTGGACCCGAACGTGGTAAGCTCAGCATTCGCGCAGATGCAGCAGTTCCGTCCATACTATCGGTTCGACTCGAATCTCTCGGTGGACCGTTATTCCGTAGACAATAAGACTCAGGACACGGTGATTGCCGCCCGTGAGCTGAATCCTTCCCAGACTTCGGATGATTCCTGGTATAACCGCCACGTGGTGTACACTCACGGGTACGGCGTGATTGCAGCTTACGGTAACCAGGTTGACGGTGCGGGTAACCCCAAGTTCATGCAGTCCGGTATCAAGGCGAATGGCGTTATTTCTGAAAACTATGAGCCTCGTATTTACTTCGGTATGAGCTCTCCGCAGTATTCCATTGTGGGCGGCAGCGGTGATCAGCTGGAACTCGACCGTCCGCAGTCCGCCGATGAAACGAATTCTTCGGATGCAAAATACACATTCAACGGCAACGGCGGTCCCCGGTTGGATTCCACGCTGAACCGTCTCTCTTATGCGATTAAGTTCCAGTCATCCGATATTTTGCTTTCGGATGCGGTTCGTGATGGTTCGCAGATCCTGTACGAACGTAACCCGGTAGATCGCGTTCAGAAGGCTGCGCCGTATTTGAAGGTGGATTCCAAAGCGTACCCCGCTATTATCAATAACCGGGTGCAGTGGATTGTGGATGCTTATACGACCACAAACCAGTTCCCATATGCGCAGGGTGTAAGCCAGGAGAATAATCAGAATCCGCGCACGAATTCGATGAACTACATTCGCAACTCGGTGAAAGCCACCGTGGATGCCTACGACGGTTCGGTCACCCTTTATGCATGGGATGAAAATGATCCTATTTTGAAGGCATGGCAGGGCGTATTCCCCGGAACCGTGAAGAGCTATAAAGAGATGAGCGCCGAGCTTCTTAACCATGTGCGCTACCCCTCGGATATGTTTACTATTCAGCGCTCGATGCTGAATAAGTATCATGTGACGAACTCGAACAGCCTCTACGCGGGCGATGACGTCTGGTCGATTCCAAACGACCCTACGAATGATAGCGGTCGCCAGATTCCGCCTTATTACCTCTCGCTCCAGATGCCTGGGGATAGGAAGGCTCATTTCTCGCTGACGTCGACCTTTATTCCTCAGCAGAGTGATTCAAACTCGCGTAACGTGATGTACGGATTCCTCGCTGCAAATGGTGACGCCGGTACCGGCAAGGACGGCGAACGCAGCGCGGATTACGGTAAGCTGCGACTGCTCGAACTGCCGCGTTCATCGGTGGTTCCGGGACCTGGCCAGGCGCAGAATATCTTCAACTCTGATGCTGAGGTCTCGAACCAGCTGAACCTCCTGCGGCGCGGGTCCTCCGAGGTCATTAACGGCAATATGCTTACTCTGCCGGTGGCGGGCGGCATCCTGTATGTTCAGCCGGTCTACGTGCAGTCTAGCGGCGACGCACGGTATCCGCGTTTGCAGCGAGTGCTAGTCAGCTTCGGTGACAAGGTCGGGTTTGCCCCCACACTGGAGGAAGCCCTCAACCAGGTCTTCAACGGTTCTTCCGGTGCCAAGATAGATGCTCAGTCGGGACCGTCAGGAGCCGGCACTGAAGGCAATGGGGAGAAGACCTCTGGATCTTCGTCCAGCTCTTCTGGAGCCTCTGGCTCAGACCAGTCCGCTAGCCTGAAACAGCATCTGGCGGATGCATCCAAGGCTATGCAGGATTCGGATGCCGCTCTCAAGAAGGGCGATTGGGCAGCATATGGTGAGGCCCAGAAGCGTCTGAACGATTCTTTGCAGAAGGCTATTGAAGCCGAAAATAAACAACAGCAGGATCAGAAACAGGGCGGCGATCAGCAGGGAAGTGAGCAGCAGCCGAGCGGTTCATCCTCAGCATCGCAGAGTCCTTCTGGGGAAGCTACCTCTAAATAAGATGTAGTAGTGCTTGCGGTCTGACGGTCATAGCGGGGTGCCATCACATTCGGGTGGCGCCCCGTTTCGTCATCTTAAATTATTGATTCGGGCTGTCTATGAGAGCAATAAGGGGCGTTCAGACATCCAGTTTTGGGTTTTTCTGTGGTGTTTATCTCAGCAGATAGCTTCAAGTTGAGATGTTGCAGAGCGGTATGTATAGTTGTATGAGTCGCCGCGGGGTGGAGCAGTTCGGTAGCTCGCCGGGCTCATAACCCGGAGGTCGCAGGTTCAAATCCTGCCCCCGCAACGGAATACTCCCGAAGTCATAATTATGATTTCGGGAGTTTTTATTTTTGTATTGCTGATTCAATGTGCTGTGCCTAGTTATATCTGTAGCTGCCAGGAAAATCCGCGAACCAAACGCTGATTTCTGAGCCTTCACAACCAAAGTAAATCATGGGGTATTGCGAGATACTCATATAAGTTCATAGCCTCGCATAGGCTCCAGCGGACTATAAATTAAAGCGCGTGAGTAACCCTTCTACATGCTCAACCTTACGAGGATCAAAGATTAATGACTGATCGGTATTTAACGTTTTAACTGAAGCCATGTCTTCGACGGTCAACGCAAAATCGAAGATGTCAAAGTTTTGCTCCATACGTTCCCGTCGCACACTTTTCGGAATAGCAACAACCCCTTCCTGCATCTGCCACCGTAGAATTATTTGGGCAGGAGACTTACCGTATTTTTCTCCAATTTCTAAAAGTATCGGGTTACTGAAAATATCGTTCGCGCCTTCGGCAAAGGGAGCCCATGCTTCCGGCTGGATACCTTTCCCCTTCATATAGGAGATTTCATCAACACGCTGGTGGAACGGGTTAATCTCAATCTGATTAACGGCCGGGGTGACCTCGCTGAAGTGTGAAATATCGGCTATACGCACCGAATCAAAATTGCTCACACCAATTGCACGCGCGTGACCTGCCTGATAGAGCTCTTCTAATGCCCGCCATGCGCCGAAATAGTTATTCAAAGGTAGATGGATAAGATACAGGTCGAGATAATCTACTCCTAGCCTCCGGCGCGACTCCTCAAACCCTCGCTTGGCGCCCTCATAAGAGTAATCTGGCACCCACAGCTTAGAGGTTACGAAGATATCCTCACGATCAAGACCACTTGCCTCGATAGCTGCCCCGACAGCTTGCTCATTTTGGTAACCAGCAGCCGTATCAATCAGACGATACCCTACCTCCAATGCCTCGGACACAACGCGCTCGCATTCGGTGAGATCATCAATGTATAAAACGCCGAGCCCAAGCTGAGGCATCTTCACGCCATTATTGAGAGTTACGTACTGCATGTATCCTCCTCAGGTAGTTGAAATATGGATGGCATCACAGCTGGTTAATCCTTACCGTTACAAACCTCCTGCTAGCAAGTTGCGACAGCTGTGAAGCGCTATCTGTAGTGTCACTCTAAGCCTTCGAGTAGACTCTAAAGCAATACCTCCACAGAATGAGATAGCTTACATTTCCGAAACCGGATACAGCGCTGAGATAAAAGGCATACTTGTCCATATCTAAGTTTGGGGTTAGTGCAAAGCCTTTCTACCCTATTTCCATTTCATGTAGTCGCGGGCTTACCTGGTATTTCGTCGCTTTAGAACGCCCTGTAGCAACAGGGGGGGGCTGCATGAACCCTAGAACTTTTCTTTATACAAGAACAGAACGTAGGCGGATGCTGTTTAAAGGTAAAGCTGATACTCTGCTTTCTTTAATCGCATAAGGTAAACATGCCGAGGTTATTTATTAATAAATGGTTATATATGTCGCGGGTGAATCGCTAAATATTTTGAATCATCGTAGAGTAGCTACTAAGCGATAAATTCTCGCCACTCTCACTCAGGGCTTACTCTGGGGTTCCGCCGCTGGAAACCTGAAATACATAAGCCAGTAGGAGTGTGTACGGGCGAATCGTGTTTCCGTATTTTATTCACCCAGCCACTTTTTGAGGATGTGTTCACCGATGAATACTCGTACCCCTGTTTTGTCTCGTCGTGCCCTTATGAGCGTTTTGGGCGTTTCTGGGTTTGCTGTGTTGCTATCTGCGTGTGGGGAGGGTGCGAAACCTGCTGGAATGGCTACTGAGAGTCCTAGTTCTTCCTCTTCTGCGACTGCCGTTGCCTCTGCTTCATCCAGTGATAGCCCCTCGCCGTCGTTGAGCACATCGCCGCATTATTCGGGGAAATCGAAAGCTCCGGAAGGGGAGTATCGCCCTGCGGATTTTTATGGTCCTGCGCAGAATGTTCCGAAGCCCAAGACGGAGGAGGGGTATACGAATGCTTCCTTAGAGGGGATGCGTAAGACGGTGCAGGCGTGGACGGAATGGCGTAACTATGGGCTTCAGACCGGGGACTTCAAAGATGCCATGAAGTTTGTAGATAAACAGTACACTGATGAGCTAGAGCTCTATCAAAATACTTCGAGGTTCTATAAAGATGGAGGGTGGATTGTAGGTGGTGATCTTCATCAGTATGAGTTTCATGGCGAACCTATTAACCAGGGCAATGGAAAATACGAATGGAAATATCTTCTGCTCTGGCCTTATCGGATCTATATAGCGGCTGATGGAAGAGTCAACAAGGTATATAACGATGACTATGAGAATAACTGGTACATGATGACCCTTCACCATGATGGGAATCGCTGGTTTATCGATGGCACTCGTTTTCTAAATGTGCAGGGAAATAAGTAATTATGAGAATGAAGAAGTACTTTTCTGGTGGACTTTCTGCCTGTCTGATACTTTCGCCGCTATATTATGTTCCCAGTGCTCTTTCTATATCATGCGTGAATACCTCTGACAGTTTTCAATGTATGCAGCAAACAGAGACTCAGCTGCGTCAATCTGAGAGGAAAGATCCCGATAACTCTCAAAATCAAAGTTCTCCCAATATAGAGAGCTCACCAGAAACACTGGACGAAATACGGGCACGGCAAGAGGCTTATAGGAGGTGGTATGGGGAGCATCATCATGGGAATCTTGGGTTCGCTCAGGATAAAAGTGGTGCTAATAAGTCGTTTAGCTTTGATGTTGCCAATGATGGTTCGTACTGTGTTAGTCGGGATGGGCGTGTGGGTCAGTATAAAGAATTTACTGATGATGGTCAGGCTAAACCTGTTGGGGAGACGATTACGAATCATCTGTTCGGTGATACCTGCACCCTGAACGACCCGGAAGCAGCACAGCAAGCTCAGGGTGAGTATGAGCGGATTATCACCGAGATGCGCACCCATTTGCTGGAGCTGATCCCGGCGCACCCGCACCTGACCCTGGATAGTGCGCATCCACCACATACGAGTAAGGGTGAGGAAACGAACTTCTACACCACCCTAGAAGGCAGTTCTAATATTTTTGAAGGGGACTTACCGATTGGACGCACTAGGATTCGGGCGGTACCGGTGGCGTACCGGTATGAGTATGGAGACGGACACGACCTAAAAACACATAGTGCTGGTAACCCGGTGTCTTCACAGTATTCTGGTCAACCCTTACATGAGACGTCGACGAGTTATGCGTATCCGCAGGTGGGGAATTTTCATGCGTACGTCACGGTGACGTATGCGGGTCAGTACAGTATTGATGGTGGGCCGTGGCAGTTTTTCGGAACCGAGGTGTCTCGTATTAGTGATCCGGTGCTGGTGCGGGTGTGGGAGTCTGAGGTGCATTCGGTGGGTAAGACTTGTGCTGAGGATCCGGGTGCGAAGGGGTGTCCGGGTCATGAGGAGGAGCCTGATGTGGGGAATCCGAATCCGCAGTTGCGTAAGGTGGATGTGTATACGGGTCAGCGGTGGCATTTGGATGATGTGGGGGTGGGGGATAGTGAGGGTCGGTTGCACCCGACCTGGCCCAACATGTAAAACTCAGGGGCTCACGAAAGAATAAATATTTTTCCGTGAGCTTCTGGGCGAACCCTTCAGGGCGTCCCAGAGGTAGATTCTCTATAACCATGTGACTATTATCGCAATGGTATAAGAATAGAAGCAGGACATCTTTACTTTAAAAATCTATTGAGAATTAGAAAAAGCTACAAACCGCGATATGGTGCGATTCTGCTGTGGCGGTAGGTGCACATTGTCTCTCATGTATGTTCTTGCCAAACGTCAATTCTTAAGAACCTCTTGATCGGCATACTATACCGAAAATTTAACCTATGTTTTTATTTAATATTATTTAACTGGTAATTTAACTCTATTGAATGCTTTACTCCGCTATTGCAGACTTCGTAAAGCTCCCAAATCTGAGGGGACTAATCTCAAGTCCCAGCAGATTATCACTGCTCCGTAGGCGAAATTAGCCCTACCGGAGTCTATCACTCACAACACAAACATAGCGGCTGAATTCAGCGCACATTATTCAGCACATAGCGACAAGAAAATCGAGAACCGAGGACTTACTATGACCCGCATCAGAAAGATGCGTGCCGGAACCCTGGCCGCACTTACCGTACCCGCTATTGTGGGCGCTACCCTTACTGCACCCGCCCATGCAACCATCGCATCCGGCACATACCGCAGCTACACCGCCCCGAACGGCCTTAACTCTCAGTACCACGTGTATGCAAACGGTATTGACTGGTCAAAACCCGTGGGCGTAGTCTTCTACATTGACGGCGACTATTGGCGTAACGACCAGTCTAAGATTCACAGCCCTGAGCAGGGCATGCTCCCCGCTATGGGCCGTATCGCAAATGCCCGCAACATGGTTTTTGTACCCGTCGTGTCTCCAGATAAAAATGCATCCGGCAACGGCATTACCTGGTGGGAAAACCTTGACGCCAACGGCGACTATTTCCGCTCCTTTGCGCAGCAATTTATTTCGAGTAACGGCATCGACCCCTCACAGGTGTGGACGATGGGTTACTCCGGAGGCGCCGAGTTCATCACTTATGAGCTGAATGCGGATCGTCAGGGCACATGGCGCTCTGGCGGCGGTTCTATCCTCGTTGCGGGCGGCGGTTATGAGCGCATGCAGACCGAGGCGCCGCAGAACATTAAGAACCAGCCTATGTACTGGTGGGTTGGCGCCGCCGATACTTCTGGTACAACGAACCCTCCAACGTGGAGCGCCCGAGGGGCTGTTGAACAGGGCTACGCTGCGTACCGTAACAGCGGCTTTACCAATACCCAGATGAAACTGATCCCAGGTTTTAGCCACCAAGATTATGACCTGCCGCTCATCATGGCGCAATCCCTCGATACAGGCGGTCACCGTTTTGGCGCAGGGTACAGCGACCTTCCGACCACGAATCCGTTCTACACAGAGATTAGTTGGAACTCGGATCGCCGCATTATGACCGGTTTTGCCGATCGCACTTTCCGTCCGTACAGCGCTGTAAATCGTGCCCAGGTGGCAACGTATCTCTACCGTCTTGCGGGTAGCCCTGCCGTGGAGCTTCCCGCGACTTCTCCGTTCCCAGATGTTACGCCGAACCACCCGGCATATAAGGAAATCGTGTGGCTTAAACAGCAGGGAATTACGACCGGATGGTCCGATGGTACCTTCCGCCCACATGATACTATCAGCCGTGAGGCACTGGCAGCGTTTTTCTACCGTTTCAACGGTTCTCCCGCATATGCACCGGGTGCACAGCAGTTTGCTGATGTAAACCCCTCTACTATGTTCTATAAGGAAATCTCATGGATGGCAGATCAGGGTATTACTACTGGTTGGCCTGACGGCACTTTCCGACCTGGCGAAGCTACCTCACGTGAGGCTATGGCGGCGTTCCTGTACCGTGCCTCTAAACTCTAAAAACAGGTTTTCAGCATAGAACGTAAAACGCAGATGCTCCCCAACCTAAAGTTGGGGAGCATCTGCGTAATCTAACAGGCGATCAGGCTAAGACTATGCGTTCTTGTTCTTGAGAGCCGCAAGACGCGCATCAAGTTCAGACTGACGACCAAGCTCTTCAAGGTCATTGAACTGAGCGTCCAGAGAAGAAGCTGCAAGTTCCTGCTGACCCTGCACGCGAGCCTCTTCGCGGCGAACCTTCTCTTCAAAGCGCGAGACCTCGCTCGTGGGATCCATAACATCGAATGCCTTGAGCGCATCATTTACCTGAGACTGAGCGGCAGCGGTCTTCTGGCGGGCGTTAAGCTCATCGCGTTTGGACTTAAGCTCATCCAGCTTTGCACGCATCTTGGTGAGACCGTCTTTGAGCTGCTCCACCACCTGGGTCTGCGATGCGATCTGCGGTTCTGCGGCCTTTGCCTCACGTTCAGCCTGCATCTGCTTGCCCAGAGCAATCTTTGCGAGATTATCGAACTTATCCGCGTTAGCGGTGTCGCCGGCAGCACGGAACTCATCGGCTTTATTGGAGGCAGCCAGAGCCTTAGAACCCCACTCATCGGCGTCGCGCAGGTCTTCGGCATGATCCTGCTCCAGAAGACGCAGGTTACCAATAGTCTGAGCCACAGCTGCTTCTGCTTCTACAATGTTATTTGTATAGTCACGAACCATCTGATCTAACATTTTCTGCGGGTCTTCTGCCGCATCAATGAGGGCGTTAATATTAGCCTTTGCTAGCTGTGCGATACGACCGAAAATGGACTGTTTTACCATGTTATATCCTTTTCTTTCACGCGGCACCGGGAAGGAGCTTATTCGCACGTACAGCGCCGCAACTTTTCTTATTATCGTGGGTCAGCCTGAAAAATTACTGGGAAAATATCGCCTATAAGGTGACGAGTACAAGAACATGAGGTTAACGAGAACCCTAACACGCTTCTGACACACCTATGTTCTTGTAGGTTAGAAGCTGCCGCCGTCTCCACCGCCGAAGTCGCCGCCACCGCCTCCGAAGTCCCAGCCTCCACCGGAGTCACCGCCGCCCCAGTGATGACCGGTGGATGCTGAAGCAGAGTGTGAGCCCATCGCGCTAAAAATAGCACCTAAGAGCATGCCTTGCGCTAGGGAATCGCCGCCGTAGCTTTGACCATAACGGTTATCATCCCAGTAGTTGTTGACATCCTGATTTGCGGAGTTCTGCGCATCGCTCGCCAAAGAAATAGCTTCATATGCCCTGTTGAGCGAATTTACCGGGTCGGACTCCCGCAAACGATGTGCATCGCTCAGGGCAGTTTGCGCCTCCGATAGGTAGGTACGAGCTTGTGAACCGACACCGCGTCGACGGTTGTTAATGAAGTCCGATGCACTGCGTACCTGAGCCTCTGCAGAACGTAAGGTACGAGACAGACTTTCTTTAGCCGCCTGCTCACGCTCACGGTCGGCGCGAAGCGATGACATGGAACGATTCAGCTCGCTTGTGAGCTGATGCAGTTGCTCCGTGAGGGCAATAGGATCATTCGGACGTTCTTGTGCCTGTTGTGAAACCTGCCCAAGAATAGCCTCCATACCGGCTGCCGTCGCGGCGAGTTCGGCACGGTTCTGAGACTCCGCGAGGCTCTTAGCCTCAGCCACGTCACGTTGAATACTCAAAATGTCGGTGCTAAGGCTGGACTGCGCAGATTCCAAAGCTGAGGCGTGATTGCTGACTGCTTCTGCCAGCGAGGTAATCTGAGCCGCAGATTCTTCGGCGTTGCGCAGGTGTACAACAGCTTCAGACCGGGAAACATCCACTAGACGAGATGCCTCCTGAAGTTCCTGAGCCACCAGGCTTTGGTGTGAATCCAACAGAGCTGCAGATTTATTGATCGGTTCTAACGCACTCGGCAAGTACTGGTCCTTGAGTCGCGCGTATGTATGCTGCGCGGTTTCGACTATCTGCTGAAGTTCCGGTATACGCCCCTGGAGCCTAGCAATAGCCTGTGGAGCTTCGTGCTCAAGATTGCGCATTTCAGAGAGCTTCTGCGCCTGATCTCGGGAAATATCAGAAATCTCCTGAGAATTATCGATAATTTCGCTCAACCAAGCGCGCTGTTCCGCAACGGTGTCCGGAACATCATCGTTGAGAAGTTTCTGGCGATGGAATGATGCCTGCATGAGCTCTTGGGCGCGCGTTAGTTCCTCTTCAAAAGGCTTGACATGTTCATTACCGTATTGGGCGCGGGCAAATTCAAGTTCCTGCTTCGACTGCACCATAGAATTATCTGCCTGAACAAGCGCGGCACCAGCGCGAGTACGCAGCTCCTCCAACGAGACTTCAGGTACTTTAGACGCTGAATATGCGGGTGTACTTCCCGGCTCGTTTTTGGAGCGACGGCGTTTCATAATGTAGTACCCAGCGCCCGCTACACCCGCTACGCCTATGGCGCCGCCGCCTATAGCGACAGCGGGGCTAATGCCCCCTTTTTGGGCGTTAATACCGTTGACCGCCTCAAGAGCTGCACCTTTATAATCCCCGCTTTGCAGTTTTGGCTTGATGTATTTTTGGTACACCTCCGACTGCTGATCAGAACTGAGCGGCTTATTACTTCCAGCAGCGAAGTAAGCACGGCGGCTTTCTGTCGCTATGACAAGAATGGCATCCGCATTACCGTAGCTGTTCTTTTTCGCTGTCTCTTCAGTCCACGCTTTAGCCTCTTCAGGGCTCTCAAACTTATCAATAGTCAGCACATGCAGATCAATATTGTGGTTTTTAGAGAGTTCGCTGATTTTAGAGTTAAGTTCTGAGGTATCGCCCAAGACATTAGTCGTGTCTTGTACTCTACCTGTGATAGTCATGGGAGTTTGGGCTTGCGCGGTACTGATACCGGGTGTCAAGAACGAAGAGCCCGCCGCCGGTAGCGCGACGGAAAGCATAGTGGTGCCAAAAGCTAAAGCACCTACGCTGAGGGCACGTCGGATGCGCCGAGAACCAAACGGACGGTCAGCATTCGTGATATTACTCAAAGGAAGACTCCCATTCTTTCGCATATGCCGCGCGGTGATTATCCACGGCGTGGGAGGAATAAACCCACACGTACTTCCATCTTACCGGTCATCAACCTGTCATGAGCTGTAGTCATCACAGAGCGTACATATCTGAAGAAATTCCGGGCTAATTCTCAGGGTATGGTCGTCGACTGTTTACTCCAGGAGTACCGCTTTTGTTCACGATGCGGTACTCATTGGATGAATAATATTGGCTAATTCAGATCGTAGCCGCGGTTCTTCATATATTCCGTATCCGTCACCATATGGTGCCCGGGACGATTCGGCATTTGATACTGCTGGGGAACTTGTACCTGCGAAGGATCGCGGAGCGGCAGGTCGTTCTGCCATTTTTGTAATTCTGCCGTTTTTCGACGGTTTTTACGTACGACGCGGATGATGAGGACAGGAATTCCAAGCAGAATAAACAGGATAAAAACCAACACGCCTGCGGCAACAAGAAAATTTTCGAACCAGCCATCGGCTTCGGAAATATCGCTTAGTCCCTGAGGGATATTTCCGTCATTGCTCGCGGAGTAGTCATGATCCCCGATAAAGATATCAGTGAACATGCGTCCGGCGGTACCGTAAAGACCATGATCCGCGATAACACGCTTGATACTGCTGTTTTGGGAGCTCGAATTGTCTTTAACATACAGGGCGTGTGCCCATGCATCGCTCATAAAACTCTGGTCATTGCTGATAATAGTGCCTTGGTTCTTAGACGTATCGATAAGCAAAATTACTGTACGTGGGCGAGCATGGTTGAGACTCAGGAATTCTTGACCCCACTCCTTGAGCGGTTTGCCATTGGTCCCGGAGACCAACACCATATAGGCTTCTACCGAGTGAAGGGCATTACTGGTACTCAAACCTTCGGTGAGCTCGTCTTCAAGTCCATCCGATAAGGCATTAAGAGTTCCGTCCCGGTCAATAATAGGGGTTTGTGGATTTAGCGTGACCTCGAAAGGTGCTTGAGCGTGGGCCGCCGTCGGGTAAGCAATGAAACTAGCGCCGATACCGGTCAACGCGCAGATGAAAGACAGCATGAGGGTGACCATAATACGGGTCAGAGATCTTTGAGACGAATGGGGTCTAGATGTGGCACCATAAAAATTTTGGGAGACAGTGTTTCGGCGATGAATAGTCATACCAATAAACATACCCTGTTTTAGAGCGGCTTAAGGGAATTTTTCTGAAGAAATATCACCTTGCGATATGACTCAGCTGCACCACGAGTTGTTAGAGACTCTACGAAGCTTAAGAAAAGGTGACCGTTACCCTACTTAGTAGACGGCACCTCTTAGCTTGTATTACGAGCTTTCGTCGTTGGTGCGTGTAATACTAAGATCTTCGTGATTTTTATAAGCTGGTCGCCGAGCTAAGCTGCTGCTCAAGCGCAGAAGAACAGGACTGAGCACGCGCCAAACGACGATGCACTATGCCTGCACAGCACGCTACCAGGCCGGTACCTAAGCCAAGAATAACGGCCAGCATGGTACTAATAATGAGTGCTGTCAGCATGTCTGTTCCTTTCTTGACGCGATCTCGTTAAACCTTAGAGCCCGTCTTTAAGCGTAGGCTGTGAAATTGACTCTGGAAGGCTGTACCTCTTGAAATATTTTTGTGGAGTTACCCCGGAATTTGAGGGTTCTCAGCAAACTCCCAGGAAATTCCGGGTGCAACCTCAGAGAAAACGGAGGTATAAAACAAGAACTGCGTTTACAGTAGAAAAAGACGCGTGCCTGTTGGCGCTGTCGCCAATATGGTTATTCAGATATCACCTAAGATTTATTGAGAGCCCCTCAAGGAGAGACCACAATGACCCAATACCCTGGTGGCTGGAACCAAGATTCTGGCGCTAACGGTTATAACGATGCAACCCGTCCAATGCAGCATTCTGCACCCGGATCCTATGCTCAACAGGACTACCAGAGTACGGGTTATCAACAGCAGGGTTACCAGCAAAATTATCAAACTTCCGGGTATCAACAGAGCTCCCAGAACCCCCAGAATGGATATCAGAACCAGTACTCCGGGCAGGGGCAGAACCCTCAGCAAGAGCCCAAGAAGAAATATGGAACCGGTGTTGTGCTTACCGCGGCTTTGCTTGCAGCCCTTGTGGGCGGCGGCGTAGGTGCTGGTGTTGGAGGCGGTATTGCCGCATCTACAAGCAGCAATAGTTCATCCGTCACCGGTAGAAATGCTGGAGGCAGTGCAACAAATCCCACAGTCGTAACCGATACAGCTAAGAAGGTGCTTCCTTCGACCGTCACTGTAGGATCAAAGCTGACCGACGGTAACGGCGTTGGTACAGGTGAAGTTCTCGATAACCAGGGACATATTCTCACCAATAATCACGTAGTCTCTACAAACGGTACCCAGCAGTCCTCTAGAGTCGAAGTGCGTTTGCATGACGGAAGTATTCGCGTGGCAAAGATCGTGGGTACCGATGTAACCTCGGATCTTGCGGTCATCAAGATTGACCCCAGTGGGCTAGACCTTAAACCCATTACCTTTGGCGACTCCTCGAAGGTCGTTCCTGGTGAAACCGTGGTGGCGCTTGGCTCGCCGCATAATCTGCAGGACACCGTGACTGCGGGTGTTATCTCTAACACCGACCGTGCTGCAGAAGCAGAAAAAGACGGCGTATATATTCCCATGATTCAGACCGATGCGCCGGTGAACCATGGTAACTCGGGCGGTCCTTTGGTGAACTCTAGCGGGGCGCTCGTGGGCATCAACTCTCAGATCGAGTCTGAAGGCGGCGGCAATGAGGGCATCGCGTACGCCATTCCCTCGAACTACGCTAAGCGTATTTCTGACGAAATTATTAGCAAAGGTAAAGCAACCCATGGGTACCTAGGCGCGAATATTGAAAGCGCCCCTGGGCAGACCAACGAGGGAGAATCTCGGTTCTTCCCGGATGGTGTGCGGGTCACCAATATCTCTAGCGGAAGCCCTGCAGAAAAGGCTGGTCTGCAGAAGGGAGATGTTATCGTCGAGGCGGATGGCCACCGCATCGAACAGAGTAAGACCCTCAACGGCGTGGTGCGTGCACAAGCAGCAGGTGCCACAGTGGATATGAAGATTAAACGGGGGTCAGAGACAAAGAACATCAAGGTGACGCTCGGCGACGCCGATAATCAGCATTAACAGAGCTATAAAACTGCCCGAGGCGGCGTTTCACATGAAGAAACGCCGCCTCTCCTTTGCCTGCTGTGTTCAGGAATATACCGCTCTCATATCCGGGTTTTCCTGACTGAAGATTTCACGGCAAGGTAGAATATAGCCAAACCTAACTAAACCCCACAGACGCGCCGCACACACATGAGGCGCAGGAGGATGAGCGTGAGCGAAAACGCATATCGCATCGCCGTACTTACCAAGTACGTGCCAGACACCCAATTTGAACAAAAAATTGACGATACTTTGCGGGTAGACCGCAGCGAATCAGTGATGAGTGAGCTTGACGAATACGCTGTGGAAGCCGCCATGCAGATTGTCGAAGCGGAAGACACCGATGCAGCGAATTCTGCAGTTATCGCTTTTACGTTAGGCGCAGCGGATGCCTCTAAGGGGCTGCGCCGTGCGCTGCAGCTGGGTGCACACGCAGGCGTACACATTCTCGACGATGCTTTCGCAGGGGCTGATGCTCTGGCGACCTCACGCATCATAGCCGCTGCACTCTCCACCTATGAGCAGGAACACGGCACCTTCGACCTGATTCTGACGGGTATGGCATCAACCGAAGGTGAGACTTCGTTGGTGCCCGTTCAGGTGAGCGAACTTTTGGGGCGCACCGGAATCTCTCAGGTGGCATCGCTGACCGTTGCGGGCCGAACTGTTAGGGCACGCCGGGATCTGGATACTCGCTCGCAGCATTGTGAAACTGAATTGCCCGCTTTGATTTCTGTGACCGATCAAGTGAACACTCCGCGATACCCCAACTTTAAGGCGCTGATGGCAGCAAAAAAGAAGCCTATTACGACCGTGAACGCAGCGGATATTGCGGATGAGCTTGCTAAGTTCGGCGGCAGCGCATCTACCGTTACCGTGACCGAAGCGCAGACGCGGGAAGAACGCACCGCAGGTGAAACCATCGTGGATGAAGGCGACGGCGGCATACAGCTGGTCGAATTCTTGGCATCCCGAAACCTTATTTAACCAGTACAGGAGATAATGATGACGACTGCATACCGTGTGCTGGTTATAGGCGGCACAACGAATTTTGCGACCGAACCTAGCAGTGTGGACCGAGAACTTTTAGCGTTGGCACGACTGCGAGCTGGTGTTGGACAGGGCGGAACTCAACTGGGAGTAATGACGTTCGCCCAAGGCTCCGCTGATATTGCGCAGTTTTACGCTAAACAGGGCGCGGCACGTGTCTTTGCCCCAGCGCAATCCATGACAGATACTTTGCCTGCTGCCCGCGTGGAACTCGCCGTACAGGCTATTACTGAGTTTGGTCCTGATGTGGTTCTTGCCCCGCATGATATTGACTCGATTGAGCTTCTGGGGCGCGTGGCCGTGCGCCTCGGGAATTCCGAGGCGGGATCTCGTCCCGTAGGCGTTGTGACGGGCGCTCATGACGTGGATGATGCGCTCAATATTCGTAAGAATGTTTTGGCGGGCGAGTACGACAGCACCGTGCGGGTTGAAGGTCTGCCGTTGGTAACCCTACGCCTCAACTCGGTAGATACGGCGGCGGCACCCACTGCGGTGGGGGAGGGTGTACTCACCACCTATACTCTGCCCGGGTACGATATGGTGCGCATCACCGAAATAACCGAGAAGCCTACATCTGCTCGCCCCAACCTTGAAGAAGCAGCTACCGTTGTGGCGGCTGGCCGCGGTATCGGCGGCAAGTTAGCCCCCATTGAGGATCTGGCGGATGCGCTCGGCGCCGCGATCGGTTCGACCCGCGCCGTCACAGACGCAGGCTGGCTGGATCACTCTACTCAGATTGGGCAAACCGGCAAGAGCGTTTCTCCCGAACTATACGTTTCCGTGGGTATTTCGGGGGCTCTTCAGCAGAAGGTCGGCATGGATACTTCAAAGACTATTGTCGCCATCAACAGGGATGCGGATGCGCCCATATTCGAGATTGCCGACTTTGGCGTCATTGGGGATCTTTTCACTGTCATCCCGCAGGCTGTTGAAGAAATTAAGAGGCGCCGCAACGCCTAGTTTCTAACAGGTCAGCGTCCTGGAAACCTAGACTAGGTTTTCAGGACGCTTTAGGCTATGCACCCAAGATTTTACGTACTCGCTCACGCAGATCGGGTATATTCTCGGCCTCAAACCAGGGATTACGCTTGCGCCAGCCAATATTGAGCGGAGAAGGGTGCACCAGAGGCACAAAACCCGGCAGATAATCCTCTGCGTGTGCCACCGTTTCCGTAAGGTTACTGCGAAGCCGCGGAGCAGAAACTCCATCGAGATAGTACTTTTGCGCATAGGCACCTACCAGAATGGTTAATTGTGCATGCGGCATCATGGCGCGCAGCCGCGGATGCCAACGCGGCGCAAAATCCTTACGCGGTGGTAAATCACCGTGCTTACCTTTTCCCGGATAATAAAAATCCATCGGCATCAGGGCAAACAGCTCTGGGTTATAAAACTCGTCATCGCTTACGCTCAACCATGTACGAAGTAACCGACCACTCACATCATTCCATGGAATACGAGTCTCTTGTGCAATACGCCCGGGTGCCTGACCCACCAGAATAATGCGTGATCGAGCGCTCGCCGAATATACGGGCTCCCACCCGCGTGACGTGTACTCGGCGTTCATCGGGTCGGCGGCTATATCCTCAAAAAGTAGGGGAACCTGGCGGTTGGCACACATACAACTAAATCTTTCCTCCCGTGAATCCGTGTTGGCGCCATGCCTCAAAAATTGCGATGGACGCGGAGTTCGCTAGATTAAGAGAGCGGCGCCCAGGAATCATGGGGATTTTTACGCGTTCTGTAATATGCTCATCCTGCTGTACATCGGCTGGTAAGCCCACGGACTCCGGACCAAACATAAGCACATCGCCATCACGATATTCAAGATCCGCATACGAGGTTGCTGCCGTGGTGGTAAAGGCGAAAACACGCGCAGGCATCATGGCTTTCCAAGCATCCTGCAGGGTCTTATGAACCGTTACGACCGCAAGATCGTGATAATCCAGCCCGGCACGGCGCAGATGCGCATCTTCAAAATTGAATCCTAGAGGCTCGACGAGGTGAAGTTCAGCCCCGGTTACTGCGGCCAGACGAATGGCGTTACCCGTATTCCCCGGAATTTCGGGGGTATAGAAAAGAATCTTGAACACGTACCCCAGTGTACCGCGCATGTTTCCACCGAACGTGACTCTTCGCAGGTTTAGCCTGCGGCGCATTTATGACGAATTCCTCCCGAAAGTTCGAGGAACAACGATAGAATAAGGGCAATACGCCAGAGGAGGAAATAGTGAACCGGGTCTACCTAGATCACGCAGCGACTACCGATGTCCTGCCAATTGCTATAGACGCAATGGTACAGCAGATGCGTGCGGGCGGTAACCCCTCCTCGCTGCACGCTACCGGACGCGATGCCCGTGCCACCGTTGAATATGCCCGCGAACGTATCGCCCGAGCTGTAGGATGCGATGCCGCCGAGGTTATTTTTACTTCTGGAGGAACAGAGGCAGACAACCTTGCGGTTAAGGGGATGTACTGGAAACGCAGGGAAGCAGACCCGGTGCGACGGCGCATCCTAGTATCAAGTATTGAGCATCATGCGGTGGAAGAAACCTGCGAATGGCTGCAGAAGACCGAGGGCGCGATTATCGACTGGATTCCGGTGGATTCGCAAGGGCTGGTAGACCCCGAAAACGTGCGGGAACTGATAGCCCAGAACCCTGCGGATGTTGCGTTAGTTACCGTTATGTGGGCAAATAATGAAGTTGGCACTGTACAGCCCATTCAAGATATTGCCGCCATAGCCTCTGAATACGGTATTCCCATGCATACGGATGCGGTGCAGGCTTTCGGTGCGGTACCCGTTAACTTCCGCGACAGCGGGGTTGATACGATGGCGATTTCCGGGCATAAAATTGGCGGTCCCATGGGCATCGGTGCGCTTATCGCCACACGAACAGCGCAGCTCACCCCGGTTTTGCACGGGGGCGGGCAAGAGCGTTCCGTGCGTTCCGGCACTATAGATGCCCCCGCGATCGCGGGATTTGCTGAGGCCGCCGCGCATGTGATTGAGCATCTTGAAGAAGAATCCATCCGTATTGCAGCACTTCGCAATGAGCTAATAGCGGCGGTACAGGCGGTTATTCCACAAGCTCACCTGAGCGGCATCGACCCAACGACTGAGGCCTTTCCTGGTGAAAAAAGGCTGCCTGCGAATGCTCATTTTACTTTTGAAGGCGCAGAAGGAGACACCATCCTCTTTCTGCTCGACATGCAGGGGATTCAAACCTCAACCGGTTCGGCCTGTAACGCGGGAGTAACAAGACCATCCCATGTGCTTCTCGCCATGGGGCTGGACGAAGACACCGCCCGCAGTGCGCAACGATTTACTCTTGGGCATTCCAGCACCGGCGAAGATATTGCTCGGTTGCTCGCGGCCCTGCCTGAAGCCTATGCACAGGCAGCAAAAGCGGGTCTTTCCTCACATCTGCCTGACGCTCAACGCTGGTACGGCGGATAATTGCGGCGAACCTGCGCACATGCAATAAGAAGCGTACAATAGAACCTCACATTTATTCTCACCACGAAACCGTACCCAACGTTTATAAGGAAACTCTGTGAAGATTTTGGCTGCTATGAGTGGCGGCGTCGATTCAGCTGTTGCTGCCGCCCGTGCCGTTGAGGCGGGGCATGAGGTAGTGGGCGTGCATTTGGCGCTTTCTCGTATGCCCGGAACGCTCCGCACCGGTTCTCGTGGGTGCTGCACCCTTGAAGATTCTATGGATGCGCGCCGCGTATGCGCCCAGTTGGGCATACCCTTCTTCGTATGGGACTTCTCGGAGCGTTTCAAGGAAGATGTAGTTGATGATTTTATCGCCGAATACGAAGCGGGACGAACCCCCAACCCCTGCATGCGCTGTAACGAGAAAATCAAATTTGCCGCGCTTTTGGAACGTGCCGTCTCCCTAGGGTTTGATGCGGTAGTTACCGGTCATTACGCCCGCGTTATCACCAACGACGACGGTAACCGAGAACTGCATCGAGCCGCAGACTGGGCAAAAGATCAGTCCTATGTGCTGGGCGTCCTTACCCACGAACAGCTCAAACACGCCTGGTTCCCCCTAGCAACCACGCCCTCGAAGGCAGAGGTTCGTGCGGAGGCTGAACGGCGTGGTTTTTCGGTTGCCAAGAAACCGGACTCTTACGATATTTGCTTTATTCCCGAGGGTGATACCCGTGCCTGGCTAGGCGAGCACATTCAAATGCGCCCTGGCATGATTAAAGACACCTCCGGCAATGTGGTGGGGGAACACCCTGGGGCTCAAGGATTTACTGTTGGGCAGCGTAAGGGGCTAGCCTTAGGCACTCCGGCGCCTGATGGGAAACCCCGCTTTGTTCTCGAAATCCGACCAAAAACGAATGAAGTTATTGTCGGTTCTCGTGAGTTACTTTCTATCGACGAAATCCGCGGAATTCGGGCCACCTGGGCTGGAATTCCTGTTCCGGAAGCAGAACATTTTCTTGCTCAGGAACCAAAACTCGGCGTGCGCAGCGAGACCTTTGATGTTACCGCTCAAGTGCGTGCACATGCAGACCCGGTACGCGGTACCGCGCATCTTGAATGGGCAGAAGATACCGATGCCGAAACCCCCGGAAAACTTCGTGTAGAGACTGTGGTGCGTCTGCACGATGGGCTCTTTGGCGTGGCACCCGGGCAAACTATGGTGCTTTACCAGGGCACACGAGTTTTAGGACAGTCCACCATAGCCCGTGCTTACTCACTTGCTCGTGAAGACCTTGATGATCTTCGTGAAAACGCAGCAGTGTAATAATGCTCGTAACCCTTAAGGACCTATAATGACCCAGCAAGAATTTGATCCGCGTGCCACCTCCATGGGAGACGAAGTTTCCGCCGAGGTTTACGAAGAACTCTTCGCGATGCGGCGCTCTATTGATAACTTCGATGCCGCGTTGGTTCATATTCTTGCGGAGCGTTTTCGAGCCACCCAGCGCGTTGGGGTTCTTAAAGCACAGCATAACCTGCCTGCGGGTGATCCAGGAAGAGAAGAAGCCCAGATAGCTCGTCTGAGGGCTATGGCGAAAGAGTCTAGTCTCGATCCCGAATTTGCGGAGAAATTTTTGAACTTCATTATTTCCGAGGTTATTCGACACCACGAAAAAATAGCGCACGCGCATAAGGACGAGCTGGCTCAAAACGATGATTCTCTCGACCGTCAGACGGATTAGATGCTAGCGTAGATTTGATGACCTCGTTCTCTACCAGATTTGCGGACGAAAACACCCGAAAA
The DNA here is from genome assembly GCF_000164695.2 of Rothia dentocariosa ATCC 17931. Lineage (NCBI taxonomy): Bacteria > Bacillati > Actinomycetota > Actinomycetes > Micrococcales > Micrococcaceae > Rothia > Rothia dentocariosa. Next base: position 77,571 of record NC_014643.1, on the reverse strand, counting down.
CAGTATGTGCCCGAGCGCCTGCTGCTACCGGGTGATTATCGTGCACCCGAACGTGAGTTCGCTACCGAGCTTGCTGAGCGCGATACCGTTGCGGTACGAGCCAGCGGACTAGGCGAATTCCCCGGCACGCAGATAATAGATGCCCTGCATCGTGTGCGTGGTGAGTTGGGGCATCCGCATCTTCCATTCCTACCGGAGCTTCCAGAGCGTGGCTGGCAGAGCACTACTCTTGCTCGCACCATTGCCACGCTCTCTGGAATGGAACTTGAAGGCGCATCCTATGGATGGCGATTAGTTCATGCTAGAGGCGGCGGTACCCGCGAAAGTGCGCGTGCGCGATCCTGTTATGTCTCAGATATTAACGCACTCGCCGATGTCGTAGGCGGTGAGTCTTCTGGAGCTTCAGTGCCTGAGGATGCTGCGCCCAGTTTCAAAATTCAGCTGTGCGGACCATACACCCTTGCTGCGCGGGTCTATGCGCCTAATGGCGAGCGCGCCATCAGTGATGCGGGGGCGGCACGCGATATACGGGATGCCTTTCTAGAAGGGCTAGGGGAGAGCATCTCTCTTATCCGTCAAGCCCTCAACCAGCCCGAAGCCCGTCTTACGGTACAACTGGACGAGCCGGAACTTGGGCGCATTATTTCGGGTACTATCCCTACGGTGAGTGGTTTTCGCACTATCCCAGCGGTACCGGTTAGCGAAATCTACGAAAGTTACCGTATCTGCGCCAATACTTTTACCGAACTTACCATAACGCCTATGCTGAACCTCACCAAGGTTCCCTTGACGTATCCTGATGATCGCACGTCGAACCTCAGCTCTGTGGCAGATGCTTGCGCTATAGCCCGTACGTTTTCAACGGCAGATAATCCTGCCGAACTGCTTTTTGACCCGGACGAGGCAAGCCAGAATCTGATTCAGGCACAGCCTCTTAGCGACCCGCATCGCTGGGAAATAGCGGCAGCCGTACTAGAATCCGGAGCAAGGCTTTGGCTGCCCATCGTAGATTCGGATGCTATACCGCAGCAAGCACAGAGATTGTGGAGACTGTGGAATGATGTTGGACTACAGAAAACCGAGATACGTTCGGTTGGGCTAACACATCGTGCAAATACTACACATATAAACCCGCATGAGGCCACACTTCAGATGGCGAGAACCACAGAGTATGCGCGAATAGTCGCAGAAATGGCGGCTGAGGGCTTAGGATAATTACTATAATCACCGAATAATATAGAGGAGAGACGCCATGACCACCACCACCTCGACCGTCCTGGTCGTTGATGATGATGACGCTCTTGCAGAAATGATCGGCATTGTCCTGGCACAGGAGGGATATAACGCAGTTTTTTGCGAAAACGGCTCTCGCGCCTTTGAGACGTTTATGCGGCATTCACCAGATTTGGTATTGCTGGACCTCATGCTTCCGGGGAAGAGCGGTATCGAAGTCTGTGAGCAGATCCGTTCGTCATCTAATGTGCCTATTATCATGCTGACTGCTAAAAGCGATACTGAAGATGTGGTAAAAGGGCTGGAAGCTGGCGCTGACGATTACATCGCAAAGCCCTTTAAACATCTTGAGCTTATGGCTCGTATCCGTGCTCGTTTGCGCCCGCGTGAGAGCCGCCAGTTGGTGGTGCGGGTGGGAGATACCATCATGGATATGGATGGCCGAACCCTCAAGTATAAAGGTGTTGAAGTGCCTATGACACCTTTGGAATTCGACCTTCTTGCAGCTTTGGTTCGCCGTCCGGGGCAGGCTATGAGCCGTCAAGAGCTGTTAGAGACTGTTTGGGGCTACAGCGATGTGAGCGATTCTTTGGTAAACGTTCACGTGCAGCGTCTTCGCGCGAAGTTTACGGATATTGGTGCCGAACAGGTTATCCAAACGGTGCGCGGCGTCGGATATAAAGTACCCCTAGAGAACGTTGGAGGTGCCGCCTAACGTGATATTTCAGTCCGCTATGCGCATCTTCATGTCTGGAAAGTAACTTTGCCTATGCCCACACCTGACGCAACCTCTGGAGCCTCCGATAGTCGGGACTTGGACGCTAAGTCTAAGCCCCGGAAAAAGCGAACCCTCAACCCATTCCGCGCAATTCACCGGTTGTGGGTTCATTCTCTGCAATTTCGGTCCGTGACCAGCGCGGGCATCATGATGCTTATTGCTTTTATTGCGGTAGGAACCTCGCTGTCTAACCAGATTGCAACATCGCTTTTTGAGAATAAAAAGAACCAGGCGTTAGAAGAAACTAGTAAGGGATTTGAGACTGTACAGAGAGTGTTGGATCCTATTAGTGCGCGTGAAGACAGCGAAGTTCGACGTACTGTTAAACACAACCTCACGGTTCTTGACGCTGGCGGCGATACTCAGAGGCGCTGGGTTTTAGTGTCCTTGGATCAGCAATCGAAGAAGGGGTTTATTCCTGAGCAGAGTAGCGATAACGCGCCTCTAGATGCCTCAGTAATACCCACAGATTTTAAAGATACTGTGCGGGATTCTCCCGGTGTTTTTTGGGAGAAAACGACGCTTTCAGAACCTGGAAAATCCAATGGTGAGCCTTACCCGGCCTTGATTATTGGAACGAGTGTATCCATTCCTCAGAACCCCAATTATGGGCTGTTTATGGTGTACGACTTAAGCGAGTCTGAATCGACCATTACGTATATCAATGTTGTGTTAAGTACTGGATTCACAGTGTTGCTGATTCTAGTACTTTCAATTGTGTGGTTTGTCACTCGCTTAGTGGTACGCCCGATCACTTCGACCGCTATTACAGCAGAGAAACTTGCTGCCGGTGACCTAAACCGCCGCGTTAACATTCGTGGTAAACATCAGGCTGCGCGATTAGGAATTTCCTTTAACAAAATGGCGGATAGCCTGCAGGATCAGATTACACAGCTGGAGAGACTATCGACGCTGCAGCAGCGATTCGTCTCGGACGTGTCGCATGAGCTGCGTACACCGTTGTCGACGGTACGTCTGAGCAGCGAACTCCTTTATGACTCGCGTGACACCCTCAATCCTGTGCAGTCGCGCAGTGTGGAGCTTATGCATAACCAGGTGGATCGCTTCCAAGCCTTGCTTTCTGACCTTCTGGAGATTTCGCGTTTTGATGCAGGCAGCGCCGTTTTGAACATCGACGCTGAAGACTTTATGAGTGTTCTTAACGATGTTTTGGTCGAGGTTATTCCGCATCTGGAACGTACCGGGACCAGGCTTATTGTGCATTCTGAGCAGGCGCATATTGATATTGATATCGATAGGGTTCGTATTGAACGTGTTTTGCGTAACCTCCTCTTTAACGCTATTGAGCATGGTGAATCCAAGCCCGTCGATATTTACATCGCCACGAATGCAACAAACTTGGGTGTGGCGGTACGCGATCATGGCATCGGTTTGAGTGAGGAGGAAGCAGCACAGGTCTTCAACCGCTTCTGGTGTGCAGATACCTCACGCAAACGTACTCTAGGGGGTACTGAGTTGGGCTTGTCTATTACCGCCGAGGATGTACGTTTGCACGGTGGGCGTATTGAGGCTTGGGGCATAAAAGGAAAAGGCGCCTGCTTCACGATGAACTTGCCGCTTGTTCAGGGGGGAGAGCTCGGTCCTTCCCCGGTCTTGATTACCGGAGAACCTGAGCCAGAGGCATATGCTCACAGCGCTCTTGCGGGCGATACTCTTTCGACATCATTGCGTAAAACCCGTCATGAAACTCAAGATGATGCGTCTGAAGGACAGATATAATGCGCAGAATATTTCAAAACTCTTCGCACAAACAGACGCTGTCAGAGACCCTGCCCACTCTTTCACGCCGCACGATGCTTCTGGGCGGAGTCGGAAGTATTGCTTTATTGGTGCAGGCATGCTCTGGATTGCCAGATCCCAAGGGTATTCAAAAGTATTCAGAGTCTTTGGATAATGCAGACGATAGAAAGTCTGCAATCCATGCTATGAGTCCTCAGGTTGGCGGAACTCCGGAAGGCATTATTGAAGGCTTTCTGCGTGCTGGTGTTGATAGCTCCGATAATTACGGAGTGGCTCGCCAGTACTTAACGACAGAGTTTGCTCAACAATGGGTTCCAGAGGTTCAGACCCGTATATATTCTGAGACCGCGCGTATCACTCGTGGCGAGGATAATATTTATAAGGTTTCGATTAAGCAAACTGCTCGTGTGGATGAGCGAGGTTTAGTTACTTCCTTTATCAACGCTCCTGCACCAACTCCGGAAACGTTCGAGATGATTCAGGAGGGCGGTGAGTGGCGCATACGTAACTGCCCCAACGGGTTGTGGATAGACGGTAGTGAATTTGACCGTTCTTTCAAATCCTACCGTCTGTATTACTACGATCCTAGCTATACCTACGCGGTGCCAGATTTACGCTGGTTCGCACGTAGCGATGAAATTTTTAAAACGCTGGCTCAAACCCTAATCATGGGACCAGCAAATTATCTCAAGGAATCTGTCTTCTCAGCGACTTATGAGTCCATGAAAGTTAATGGTGCTAACTTTGACGCTGAAAAACATACGATAAAGGTTGATTTTGGAGGCGAATCTACAGATGAACTTCAATTAGCACGTTTACGCCAGCAGATTGTGCATCTTGCCAGCAATTTTACGGGTATTGAGACTGTAGTTTTCTGCTATAACGGCCACGAAATTTCATCATCAGATAAGCCCGAAGGATTTCATGAAATACCTTTGGTGACGCAGTCTAATACTAGAATTGTGGCGCTTAATGAAGACCGTTTAGTAACTCAGCGTGATTTTGATGCTGGGGATTCGCAGCGCACGCTAGTGGAAAAAATTAAGGATCCTTCGGCGCCAACTATCGGATATGACGGCACTACCTACGCTTACTTAAGCGAGGGGCGTAAAAAGCTTTATACAGTGCGCGATACAAATTCCTCAAAAGTTTGGGAAACACGCGACTTATCTCGCCCCAGCATTGACCATTATGGATGGGTATGGGCCACCGATCATAGCGGAACAGTACGCGCCTTTAACCCGGCATCCGATAGCGTTGAGGAAAGAGAAAAAGGCATTAACATCTCTGTTCCCTGGCAAAATGGTCTCGTTTTTAACTCTCTTAAAATTTCACGGGACGGCACTCGGGGCGCGTTTATCACCACGCGAGATAATGCGTCAATGCTAGTTATTTCAGGGATTATACGTGATGAGAGTGGCAAACCGCGTAGCTTTACCGAATTAGTGCGGGTTAACGCCTCTGTATCTCCCCATTGTGTAGATTGGGCGGGAGAACAGACCCTTGCCGTCGTCAACACCACCACAGGGGAAGCAGAACTAACCTCTCTCAACAGTGAGGAGACAAAGCTGGATCGGTTGGAGGGACTGCGCTCTATGTCTGCAGCAGGGGACAGCGGTCATATTATTGGGCATGTCGATACGGGAGAGTGCTATCTTCTGGAAGACCGCGGTTGGAAACTCATAAGCGGATCGCTGAGTGAGATTACGTACGCAGGATAAAAGAGCAATGGATAAAACACCTCGAAAGAGAGGTAAAAAGGCTCTTTACGCAGTGTGGGAGCTGTTCTTTCCGGCAACATGTGTCGGATGCGGTGTAGGCGGTACGGCGCTTTTAGATGCTGCCGGTACTCGCCGGGCTTTATGTACTCGGTGCGAGACTTCACTGAGAAAACAAACCTCCGCCGTGCACACTCCTGTGCTGCAGCACCCCGTACCGGGAGCGGTTGCAGCAGGTATCTATGAGAAAACACTCGCGCATGTGATCCTTTCCATGAAGAATGCGGGCCGCACTGATGCGGTTCCCGAACTAGCGCGCGCATTGGGCAGGGCCGTGGCAACGATTATTGACCGTGCGCAAGTTCCCGCAGGAACGCGCATCCTATTGATACCCGCCCCTTCATCACAACGTAGCGTGCAGCGTCGTGGTTACGTACCGGCTGAGTTGCTTGCGCGACAGGTAGAACACGAGCTTAATCGTTCTGTAGCTCTGTACAGACGTAAAGTGCGGGTGAAGACACATCATATCTTGAGTTTAGAAAAAGAAAACATATACCAGCGTTTAATAAGGCCGAATACAGCAGGACAGAAAACGCTCGGAGTTAGCGCGCGAGCCCAGCGTATGGAGGGAGCGATGCGGGTGTCACCCAGAGCAAGTGTAGCTGGGGCACTGTGCATTGTGTGCGATGATGTGATGACTACCGGTGCCACCGTGTTTGAAGCATCACGAGTCTTGCACCAGGGTGGCGCGAGAGTTCTGGGAGCAGCCTGTGTAGCTGCTGTGTCGATGCAGAAAAAAGTGGACGAGGAAGCCCTTATGGTACACCCGGACTAAGGCTATTCTGCGTTTTGATACACAGTGTTCGTACTACGAAAATAATTGTCATTTCCGGTGACATGCACCATAAGAATGTAATAAAATAATGACAAGGAGCCTCAAGGACGGGCTCCCGGTATCGAACTCAACCGAGTACGGTGCATAACCCCCACACTTTGGAGGGAAATATCGTGGAAGTCAACATCTACGGACGTAATATCAAGATTTCGGATCGTCTTCGTGAATATGTCGAAGAGAAGGTCGAAAAGTTCGAGCAGCTTGGCGACAACGTGAGCGATATCGACGTCAAAGTTACTAAAGATGGCCATCTTGGTGGCGAGTCAATTCGTGTTGAGATTACCGTTGTTGGACGTGGACCGGTGCTTCGTGCAGAAGCCCAAGGACATGATAAATTTGCGGTCTTTGATGAGACTTATGGAAAGCTCTTGGAACGCCTGCGTCGAGCACGTGATCGTCGTAAGCTACGCAAACATGGTGGTAAGCATCCTGTTTCTGTCGCAGATGCTACAGGATCGCTTCCTACGGTTACCGAGACGATTACGGAAATTTTGCTACCCGATGTTCCTGTTGAAGAAGCAGCCTTCGACAATAGCGAGGTTACCCTCGTCGATGAAGCAGCTTCACCAATTGAGATTCGTCACAAGAGTTTTGTAGGTGAAAAGCTGACTCCGGCAGAAGCCGTGGATCGTATGGAGCTCGTTGGTCATGACTTCTACCTTTATATTGACAAAGAAACAGGAGCACCGGCAGCCGCATATCGCCGTAAAGGATGGAGCTACGGTATTATCACTCTCACCGAAGAGTAGACGACACTCCTCATTATTAATACTCATTTAGATTTAGAACCCGAAATGCTTTCTTTCTAGCGAGTGTTTCGGGTTCTGCTATATTCCTGTGAGGAAAATAATTATTATTTCTACCCGCGCAGAGCGTAAAAATGAGGACTGTGACTGTCAGATGGATACCTCTGCCCTACAATAGTTAGGAAAGCCTCAAGCCGTGGGCGCATTTTGTGTCGCCCTCATGAGGGGACGAAGACAACAAGGAGTAGAAGCTCAGTGGCATCTTTCTTAGAGAAAATCCTCCGCACTGGCGATAAAAAAATTCTTCGACAGTTAGAAGCGTATAGCGCGGCGGTCGATTCGCTTGAGGATAGTTTTGCGTCTATGACCGATGCCGAGCTTCGCGGCGAGACCGATAAGTTCCGTGCCCGAATTGAGGACGGCGAATCCCTGGATATTATGCTTCCTGAAGCCTTCGCTGTTGTCCGGGAAGCATCTAAGCGTACCCTTGGAAAACGTCACTACAAGGTTCAGGTTATGGGCGGAGCTGCCCTGCATTTGGGAAATATCGCTGAGATGAAAACCGGTGAGGGTAAAACTCTTGTCGCAACTCTGCCCGCATACCTAAACGCACTCAGTGGCAAAGGTGTGCACGTGGTAACGGTGAATGATTACCTTGCTGAATATCAGGCGAATCTGATGGGTCGTGTCTACCGGTTCCTTGGTATGGAATCTGGCGTGATTCTCTCGTCGATGGACCCGGACCAACGCCGTAAACAGTATGAAGCCGATATTACCTACGGTACGAATAATGAGTTTGGCTTCGATTACCTGCGTGACAATATGGCATGGACCGTTGACGAGCAGGTACAGCGCGGGCATAACTTTGCCATTATTGATGAGGTCGATTCGATCTTGATTGATGAGGCGCGTACCCCCCTTATTATCTCGGGACCAGCTGCAGGTGAAGCGAACCGTTGGTACGGTGAATTCGCGCGCATCGCAAAAAACGTTCTTAAAGAAGATGAAGATTACGAGGTAGACGAGAAAAAACGCACCGTCGGTATTCTCGAATCTGGCATCGATAAAGTTGAAGACCATTTGGGTATTAAGAATCTGTACGAATCCAGGAATACTCCACTTATTGGTTTCTTAAATAACTCCATCAAAGCGAAAGAGCTGTTTACCAATAACAAAGACTATGTGGTGATCGACGGTGAAGTCCTGATCGTGGATGAGCACACTGGTCGTATTCTTCCTGGACGCCGCTATAACGATGGCATCCATCAGGCTATTGAGGCTAAAGAAGGCGTCGAAATTAAGCCTGAAAACCAGACGATGGCAACCGTAACCTTGCAGAACTATTTCCGTATGTACGATAAGCTTTCCGGCATGACTGGTACTGCGGAGACTGAGGCTTCTGAATTTATGAGCACCTACGAGCTGGGTGTTGTTGCTATTCCCACGAATAAGGATGTGCAGCGTATTGACAACCCGGATAAGGTGTACCGTAACGAGGTAGCCAAGTTCAAAGCCGTTGTTAAAGACATTAAGAAACGCCATGAAAAGGGACAGCCTATTCTGGTGGGTACGACGAGCGTTGAGAAGTCGGAGTACCTCTCGCGTCAACTTGCAAAAGAAGGTGTGCGCCATGAGGTGTTGAACGCCAAGAACAATGAGCGTGAGGCTCACATCGTGGCTCAGGCAGGGCGCAAGGGTGCCGTAACGGTGGCTACCAACATGGCAGGTCGTGGTACCGATATTATGCTTGGTGGTAACCCAGAATTCGAGGCTGTCGCCAAGATGGCTGAATTGGGTCTTGACCCGAATCGCGATTCTGAAGCATATGAGAAACGCTGGCCCGACATTCTGGAACAGTGTGAGGAAGAGGCAGCGGCCGAGCACGATGAGGTAACGGAACTTGGTGGTCTTTATGTGCTAGGCACCGAACGCCATGAGTCGCGCCGCATCGATAACCAGCTGCGTGGTCGTTCTGGCCGTCAGGGTGACCCTGGCGAGTCCCGGTTCTACCTTTCACTCACTGACGAACTTATGCGCCTGTTTAATACCGGCGCTGCAACCCGCCTCATGGCGATGGCTCCGGAAGATTCTTCTCTAGATTCGAAGTTGGTGACACGTGCTATCGCGACTGCGCAATCAAACGTTGAGTCACGTAACGCAGAACAGCGTAAGAACGTGCTGAAATACGATGATGTTCTTAACCGTCAGCGTGAAGCCATCTATAAGGACCGTTCTCTGATTCTGCACGGCGACGATCTCAAGGAACAGATCTCTGGTTTCGTGGACGAGGTCTTGACGACCGCCATTGACGAACGTGTCAGCGAAGGGCACGCAGAAGATTGGGACCTTGACGACCTGTGGGAGGCTCTTGAGAGCATCTATCCCGTCAGTATTACCGCCGACGACCTGGCGGAAGACGCCGGGGATCGAACCCAGATTACTCGCGACCAGATAGTCAAAGAGATCCTTGCAGACGCGCATCTTGTCTACGATGAACGCGAAGAATCTGTAGGCGAAGATTCTATGCGTGAGATTGAGCGTCGTGTAATGCTCTCGACTATTGGAGAACGCTGGCCTGAACATCTGTACGAGATGGACTACCTGAAAGAAGGCATCGGACTACGTGCGATGGCACAACGCGACCCCCTAGTGGAATACCAGCGTGAGGGCTACAGCATGTACCAGGCTATGCTTGATGCTATTCGTGAAGAGACCGTTAGTTACCTCTTCAATTTGGATTTGTCGAAGCAGCGAACCAAGGCCTCGGCGGTGCAGCTTCAGTCTCCGAGCCGCCCAAAGTTCTTGCAGTACTCTGCACCCAATGAAGAAGGTGGCACCGATGTTCGTGTAGAGAACGCTGACTAGCAGCTTCTTCACTATTTTTATTATGCATGTGGGCACTCCCAAAAGCTTGGGGTGCCCACATCTGGTTATGCGGTTTAGATAAAGTGCAGTGCAGTAATATACCACCCGCCGTAGCGAGCCTGCACCCGCATTGCCATAGCCCTGGTTACAACACCGTCCGTGAGAATAATACATGCCTCATATGTCTCGTCATTAAGTCTTTGAGCACGGCTCCGCGCTACGTGCGGGGTCTTGGTAAAAGCGAGATAACTAGCATGTTGCTCTTGTGAGGAACGGCGCTGTTCCAACGCCGTGAAGCATTCGGGTGATAGCCAGTGTTTGAACTGCTGTGCGGATCGCTTTTTCATAAGAACCTCAAGAACCGCTAAACCTATGCCTGCGCAAAGCGACTCAATGCGTAGGGTTCCAGAATCGGAGCGCTTAAGAGGTCGCCCGTGAGATGCACTTTTCCGGGAACGAATGCGTGCCCTAACAGCAGTGTTCTGTGGCAACATATGGTGAGATTCTCTATTCTGTTGATCTTGAGCGTACATATTGATCGGGGAGAGGACTACTCCATATTGTGATTGGACAAGATTTCCTGGCGCGGTCGATGGTGGTACATCGGGAATATCACCCTGTTGCGCTCTGGCGGCTGCTTCTTCGAGAAGATGGCTCTCGATCTTCTTGGAGAGATCGTGAAGAGAAATATTGATAGCGGTCATGATTTAGCTCCTTTGCATAGTGGTTGGGCATATCGGTCGAGAAGAAAAATAGCGTACTTATCGGTCAGGCAATGTGAGAGTTTGACCCGGATATAGGATATTGGGGTTATCCCCCATAACGTCCAGGTTGGCAGCGTGAATTCTCAGGGAGTATTCCAGAATCTCCGGAGGAGAGGCATCGTCGCTCAGCTCGTGGCAGGCAATGGACCAGAGAGAATCACCCACAACAACTTGGTGGCTGGAACGCGTAGTGTGGTTTCGAGATGCTGGTGCTACCTCTCTGGAAGGTGCGCCTTCTCGTTGGCCGCCGAAGAACGGGCTCAAACTCTGATGTTCTGCTTGAGGCTGGGTTGTTGAAGGAACCGCCGGTTCGGCAGATATGTATGGCGGCGGTGTACCATAGGGCTGCGCGTAGGGTGAAAGACTTGGACGCTGCTGCTGGTGCTTTTTAACGGGTACTGCCGGGCTCTCAGAATACTCATGAGGAGAAGCGGAGGCCGCCCCAGTAACCTGCGGAGATGAGGCAGCAGCCTGGTAGAACGGAGAGTTCTGAGACGGTACCCCTTGAGGGGTTCCTGCGGCTGACTCCTGCGGTGAAGCATTCGCCTCCGTGCTGGGCGTAGAATTTTCCACAGATGCCTCTGACGACGAAGCCGAGTGGGCAGCAGGGGAAGCCGAAAGCTGAGACGGCGCAGATATTGCAGGGCTGCTGATATTCGGATGCGCATCTGCGGCCTGTGCAGGTGCAAATGCCGCGCTAAGACCTAATGCTGCACCGCCTAGAGTAAGAATAGTGTTGCGTATATACCGGGGGAGCAGAAAAGTTCCACGATCCTCACGGTGGTGCAGGTGTATGGAACCGGCTCTGACTTTCAGAAGGTATCCAACACCGAGGATAACGCCAAGAGCCCACCAGAGCATGACGGCTGCAGAGAGGACTTCAACGCTCATCATCATAGCGTTTTCCAAACCCGTCAAAGATACAGATATAACGCGAACACTATGCGCTAGCGCCCCTGAGAGAACGGATAGCGTGGGAACGCCGATGCTGAGCACTCCATCAAGGACGCTCATCTGAGCTTGTGACTTCATCGTATTCCCCCTTGGCGTTGGTAGTCGTTGATGTTCTTATATGTTATGTTTACCGTGCCTACATGGTTGATGTAAATCTGAGGGGCAAAATCTTAATCATTTAGTAATAATTCTCGGGGAAATACTGATTTTCCAGGGTTCTGTGCGGGGTACAATGTGCCTCAAAACCTTAGAATGCAGTAGGCTCATAGCATGAGAATGCAACGATTATTTCGAGATTTAGACATACAGTTTGAAGCGGAGCAGCTCCGGGCTCTTGAGAACCAGGCACAGCGACGTGCCCGCATGGAGTATATGGCGGTAACCATGCGTGAGCGATGCGCGGCTCAACATGGGAGCAGGGTAAAAGTCAATGGTACGGACGGGATGGTTCGTGAAGGGTATCTTGAAGCGATTGGTCAAGGATGGATTCAGATAAGCACAGGACGAGAGAATATCCTTATTCCAGAATCGAGCATCCTGTGGTGGGAAAGCGAGAGTCAGGCGGCAGAGGTCAAGGTTGATGTGCAGGCCCGTGCCTACAGGTTTAGTATGTCCGACGCCTGCTATGCCTTGATGATGGCCCAAGAGCCTGTGCGGTTATCTTGTGCTTCCCCAGTAAACACGATGTTTGAAGGTGTTATCGCACGAGTTGGGGCAGATTTTATCGAAATGGCGTTAGCTCCATGCGAACCTTATTCCGCATACTCCAATGCGCTGGCATATAAAGAACGGGGTGTGAGGATAATCCCCACATCCCGTATATGTGCTATTGTGACGGTCAATTAGTTGGCTTTGATTTTCGTCATTTTGCCGGAGGCGATGGCTTCTAGTGTCTGCTCGTGGCGTTCGTTAATGTACTCTTCGAAGCGTGTGCGCTCAATACGCCATTGGTTGCGACCACCAATTTGAATTGCTGGTAGTTCACCGCTACGAACGAGTGCTCGTACCTGGCTCAACGACACCTGCAACTCTTCGGCGACATCGCTGAGTGTCAAAAAACGTGGTGCAGACATGGTAAAAAATCCTTCCGCTACAGAGTCTTTGGGTCCCTTTGTGCTCTTGGGGAGCAGCTAATGTGTAGTTTCAGTATAGTCTACTAAATAGGCTTATGCCAGCTTATTTATGTACATAAGCCTGAAAAAATTATCTAGCTGCACATCTCATATTCATAGGTTTGTAGTTTAGATATTATGCACACAAAGAGATGATACCGCGCTCAAAATTGTAATAATTGCTTTCAAGGTGTGCAGTGTGGTGCTATATAATTTAGGCGCTTGCTCCCTGATGAAAGCGCAGAAAACAGCTACAAACCGCTAGGGTAGCGACACTTCCGGATGAAAGGTCTATGCAGTGAAGCATAATAAAATCTCCAGAACGAATATGCATCAATCTGAAGAAAGTAGTATGCGTATGCACAAGCCGGGTTTTAAAGACCCGAAGCTTATTGTTGGTCTTATCTTAATTCTGATTTCAATAGCGGGAGTGATTGGAATTATTAGAATTAATAATCAGACTTATACATATTACACTGCGAAGAATGATATTTCTATTGGGCAAAAGATTACTCCAGATATGCTGATTGAAAAACAGGTTAATCTGGGTGATAGTAAAGATCGCTATCTTTCACGTGAGCAACTTGAATCAGGAAAGTATATCGCTGTGCGGCAAATTCCTGCGGGGGAGCTTATTAGCTCGGCATCTGCAAACGAGAATATCCAGGAGCGCAGACGGCTTGTTACGGTAACCCTTGATCGTGGAATAGCTTCTACTTTTAAAGCTGGCGAACGTGTGGATATCTGGGTCATCTCCTCCGGTAAGGAAAAGCAGAAAGTGCCTGAGGGCGAAGGCAAAAACGAGGATATTGAGTCTGAACAAAAACCTCTTGTTCAGAATGCAGAAATATCAACTATTGCGGTTGATGAAGGGGTTTTGGGTGCGAACGGGCATGCCAATGTACAGCTTTGGATAGAATCCGAAAAGCTGCCGGACATTCTGCATGCCATGTCATCAGAGACAAAAGTTACCCTTGTGCCTATTGAATATAAATCTGAGGGGAACTAAGTGATCCATAATATCCCTCTGGTACTTTTAGGAGACGACGGTACCATCCTGAACGCTATCGAATCTCAACGGGGGCGTGTTAGCGTTGCTCGAAGCGCTCATACTTTTGCGGATGCTTTAGGCTATGCCCACGCCGGAATAGCGTGTGCTATCCTCAGCGTGGGTCTGCCCCAGGAAGCTACCGTATCTATTCTGCACGAACTGGACGAAGCAGATGTAAAATTTATTGCTTTGGTTCCTGAAGATACTCCGCTTCCGGATCTTGTTATGCCTCTTGCAACAGATACGGAACCGCATCAACTGCCAGCGGTAGTGGAAAAACTACTTGATGAGGCATCTGCTGAGCCTGAACAGGAACTCGGCATAACTCCTCAAAAAGCGGAGAACGGGTATGGGTACGACTCGGGATATTCCGGACACTACGGATATGATACGCAGAATCTCTACAACGGGTCAGGAGAATACCTGCATCCCGATACTTCTGGATACGGCTATGCTCTAGTAAACCCGAATAGAAGCCAGACTGAACAAAGCAGCATGGATTTTCCATTGTCTTGCCCTTCGCAAGAGCAATTAAAAGCGTCGCAGCTTCAGGAAGGTTACGAAGCCTCTGCTCACTTTGAAAGTAATATGCAGCAGCCAACTCTGAACGAACGTAGAGATTCGCCCCGACAATACTATCCACAGTTTTCTGCGCCTCAAATAGACGACACTGTAGAAGCTGGAAACCGAGGAACTATTGTTGCCGTTTGGGGCACAGGGGGAGCGCCGGGGCGTAGCACTTTAGCGCTTAACCTAGCGAACTGCGCTGCCGCTGAGGGGATGCGTGTATGCTTAGTCGATGCCGATACCTATAACCCCTCATTAAGTCCTCTTTTAGGTCTTCTAGATGATTATTCTGGTATCGCACAGCTGTGTCATTTTATCGAGCGTGGGCAGCTTGACACCCAGATTAGCGATGAGGCAATTAGCACTCTGCGGGTGGGAAAGTATTATCTTGATTTTTTGAGCGGTATAACTCGTCCCGATCGCTGGCCTGAGCTGCGAACGCGTGCGCTCCGCGATAGTATAAAGTGGCTTGCGCATCGCTATGATGTCATTATTCTTGACACAGCAGCATGTCTTGAGTCAGATGCCGAGCTTGGTTTTGCGCAGGCTGGTCCCCGCCGCAATGGTGCTGCTATAACGGCTCTTGAAATGGCGGATCATATTGTATTACTGGGAAACGCCGATATTATCGGTATCCCTCGAACGATCCGTGCGTATGACCAAATGCATGAAGGTGCCTGTACGCTTCGTGATACTGCCAAGGTTCATATCTGGCTTAACAAGGTTCGTGCTGAGGCAACCGGACGGGACGCGGAACGAGAACTGGCGAATACCTGGCAGCGTTTTGGGCCGCGAAACCCTATTTCGGGGTTTTTACCGTATGACCGGAAAACCGTGGATCGGGCATGGTTTCGTGGGCAGACTCTTCTGGAATATGCGCCCAGAAGCCCGCTTATTGTTGGGATTCGCAAGCTATACACATCGTTGGGCCTTAGGAAACTGAGGTGAGCCTTTTCTCGGGATACGAAACCGAAAAGTAACAATAGGATCTATTGCGCATGAATAAGGCGTAAAAACTATAAACTCTCCACGTCATATATCCAGAAAACATGGTTGAACCGTAGAATAGGTTAGACGTATTCAACTTCTTGGGAGAGCCCAATGTCTTTTACAGAGAGTAATCTCAGCCCTGGTGGTTTCGGTCCTGGTGATACCGAGTGGATTCACCTCATCATCGGGGAGTGGCAGATTATTGCCGATATTGCTCAGAGTGACCTTGTTGTATGGTTCCCCACTGACTATGTGGTGGCTGATGGGAGCGGGCCGGATAGCGTTTCTGGACCGTCGGCGTCCAGCGGGTTTTCAGCAATAGCACATGTGCGCCCGTCTAACGTTCACACTCTGTTTCATCACGATATTGTGGATCACACGATGGACGATAATATCTGCGATGAAGCACGTAAATCTTGGCATACCCAGAAGATTGTTCACCATGTTATGGAAGCCGGGCCCAGTATGCGCCCCGGAGTGAAAGTGACCTTTGTGCCAATAGTGCGTAATAGCCGTACTATTGCGCTTCTGAGTATGCATACGATTCCCACTGTAGTGCGGGCATCATCTCAAGCTGAAGAAATCTATAACTGGGTTACCGAGAATATGCTTGAGATGATTCACCTCGGTATTTGGCCTGATCCTCTGGCGCAGGAGAATAATACTCGTGGTAATCCGCGTGCCATTGATGGAATTATCGTCATTAATCCACAGGGGCAGGTCGTTTTGGCCTCACCCAATGCAAACTCAATGTATGCGCGCTTGGGGCTAGGTGACCATCTTGAGAACCTCAACCTGGCGGATGTTACCCGAGATATGCTTCCTTCTGGGGAGGAAGCTGATGAGACTTTGCAGCTCGTTCTAGCGGGCCGTGCGGATATACGTACTGAACTTACGATTGGCCGCACCCGAGTAACGATGCGCTCTATTCCACTCGTGCATAGTACTACTTTTCGGCTGGAACGTCGTGGTGCACTTATTTTGTGCCGTGATGTCACTGAGCTGCGTCGTCGCGAGCTGGAGCTTATGACAAAAGATGCAACAATCCGAGAGATTCACCATCGTGTTAAGAATAATCTTCAAACGGTTTCGGCGCTTTTACGGTTGCAGTCGCGGCGCATGACAACACCTGAAGCAAAGCAGGGACTGGAACAAGCTATGCGACGCGTGGCTACAATTGCAACGGTGCATGAAGCTCTATCGCAGGGGTTAACGCAGAGTGTAGATTTTGATGAGCTTATCGAGCGGCAATTCCATATTGCTGCCGAGCTCGCTTCTCCCGGGCAGACCGTAGATACAGAGCTCTTGGGGCACTTTGGGTTACTCCCTAGTCAGTTTGCCACTCCGCTTGCCCTAGTTATCAACGAGGTTGTTGCAAATGCTGTGGAGCATGGGCTGAACGGTGAAACTGGGCGTGTGACTCTTGAAGGGCGCCGAAACATCAATGAGCAGGGGGATAATACCCTGACCGTTATTATTACGGACAACGGCAGAGGTATGGGGGATGACCCCATCGAAGAATCTGGTGCGGATGCATATCGGCCTACAGCGGAGCATGAAGGATTAGGAATGCAGATCGTACGTACTCTAGTTGCCAGTGAGCTTAACGGCTCGATCCGTTGGGAAGCGAATGAGCCTTCTGGCACGCGCGTTATTATCAACGCCGTCTTGAGTTAGTACAACGTAGCATTTTGGTATGAAGAAAATAGCAGAAGCCCGGTGTCACTCCTGCCGGAAGTAGGAGTGACACCGGGCTTCTACTTTGAGAATACGCGCTTATAGTTAGGAAGCACGGCGGGCACGAGCGGCGCGACGTTTCATCGCACGACGCTCATCCTCGCTTGTACCTCCCCAAACGCCAGAATCTTGACCGGTTTCGATAGCCCATTTGAGGCATACGTCAATAACCTCGCACGAGCGGCAAACAGTTTTTGCCTCTTCAATCTGCAAGAGAGCAGGCCCGGTGTTTCCAACAGGGAAAAATAGTTCTGGATCCTTATCCAAGCAAGCAGCACGGCTACGCCAATCCACAGCTGGACCTCCTTCTATCTTATGGTTTGCTCGTGCTTCGCTACTGCACGGTAGCTGACAACAAGCGATAACTTAACTTGTTCTGTGTGCGTGTAGGCAAATCTTTACGTCAATGAGTGGTGCAAAAATTTGACTTATCAACTTTCGCATGGATATTCCTCTCTGACAAGGGGTTTTCCGAAAAAAATCTTAAAATCTTGGAGGTTTGCATCACTTAGGGTCTCCTTGTATCTAAGTTTCAATACTTAAGAAACTCCTATAACTATGTTCAAAAATCATGAAAGAAGAGCAAATTACGTGAACTTCTACGAATGCACGACATAAAACGTCAGACCATGCGTGCTTAACGACTGCCAGTTAGAATTAAAAGCCTATAAGCCTCGCATCTGAGCCCACCGCAAGGAGAGTACGATGGGGAAGACCACCAACACGATGAAAGCACGCATCACCGTACCGATTACTGTAAAAATAACCTCCGGTATATTAGGATTTTTTGCCGTCGTGCTTGTGTACCGCGGAATTATCGCACCCTTCATCATGAATGACTCTGAGAGGAACGCAGATCGTATCGTCAACAGTCTCATTCAAGTTGCTTTGGGGGTAGGCATCATGTTCTGTGCTGTTCGTTTCTATCAGGGACATGCTCGTGTCTGGGTGATGCTCATCAGCCT
Organism: Rothia dentocariosa ATCC 17931; assembly: GCF_000164695.2. Lineage (NCBI taxonomy): Bacteria > Bacillati > Actinomycetota > Actinomycetes > Micrococcales > Micrococcaceae > Rothia > Rothia dentocariosa. Next base: position 59,435 of record NC_014643.1, on the reverse strand, counting down.
GTGTGCTGCTTTTGTAGGTGCTTCTAACCTCTCCATATACTTTAGTCTTACCCCAGAAGTACAAGCTGCTGCCGTAACATTTTTAGTGATTAACTGTGTGGAAATTCTCTTAGCTGGAACGGCATTCGCGCTCCTCTTCACCCGTGCAACCCGAGAATATACACTCAAAGTTACTGAGGAAGAGGAACGAGAATTATCCCGTTATGCGGGTCGATAAATTTACTCTTGATAAGCCTGAACGGCATTATGTGCAGACTGATACACCTCATCGGGAACCTGAAAAGCCTGTACACGGCCCGCATCCACAAGTGCTCCGCGCCCAGCCGGTAACATCCCCTCGGTATACATATCGCGTGGGATCTCATGCAAAGAACAAATGTCCCCATCAGAGATAGAGGCAGGGGCCAAAAGAACCGCTCGCGAGCATCCAGAAAGTGCCGTCAAAATGGGGGATGAATGCCACCGGGCCCATGGCGTATATGCTACCCAAACAGCCCTGAAACGCGGCCCGAGCTCAAGAAGCACCTGCTGAGCGGCTGTCGGTATATAGGCAAGATCATCGATGAGAATCAGAGTTTTCTCGGGATCTTGTACCGACTTGCACATCTGGCGAATTTTCTGGGCGTCGGGTGGGGTGTTCCCATTGATGTAGAGAGCTCCCAGATGCGGGTTAAGCATTCGAAGCGCAGAAAGAAAATGCGTTTTACCTGAGGCACGGGAACCCACAACGGGTATAAAAACGCCTTCCTTGGCCTGAAGAAAACTAGGATCGCCCGTACGAGAGTAGCCGCACAATATATGTGTTCCCTGGGCGTTGTAGCCTCTATGCCACATGACGATTGTCTCTAGCTGTGGCATGGGAAAAGTCTGCGGGAACTGACGGAGTGAGAGCGACTTATCGCATGAAAAGTTGGAGTTACCCGATTGCAGCTCGATGATATTTTCACATGAGGTCACAACAGGGCACAACGTTGATGCTTCCAGAGGAACATCGCCCACAAGGGCGGTATTGAGCCCGCCTTCGATCGCAAAATGTGTGGCGTTCGGTAGAGGATAGCTCTTAGAAGACTTGCGCAGTAAATCCGATTCCACAAACCTGCGGCTGAGAAGGGTTGAATATGCGACCGAATTGAACCTGCCTCGCAGAGGAAGAGCTGAGGTAAAAACAACCTGGTAGCCCTCACGGTAGCTTTGAGCCAATACATCGTAGAGATATGACTCCGTCTGGGGGTCTCTCATGAGCATTTCAAGCCATCCATCAACTCCGTCACAGATGAGCAGAGGCTGCTGAGTGCTCTGGTCAGCATGATGACTCGAACGTATTTTTCGAGGCAGAATCGAAGATGCTGAGGCTCATGGGGGCCAACGAGTACGGCAAGACTATCTGCGTACGAGTGCAGGCGTCGATGATACCCTGCATCTGAGGTAAAAACATAGACAGGGTTCTGCCGCTCAATAGCTTGGGCTATGAGCGCGTTTGTGATTGCGGTGCGTTCGGAAACAGTTCCTAGCACGGCAAGGGCGCCCGGATGTGCCTCTAAATCCAGCCGGATAGGCTGCCGTTTACCGTACTGTGGGATTTCGACGGTGCCCAAAAGGTAACCGCGTCTACGTGCGCCGTCTGAGCCGAGGATTTGATGAAGATCGGTATCAAGCAGGGTACGGGTTAGAGGAAAATTCTCCGGTAATGCTTGCGGTATAGGAGTATACCGTGCGCGGGTATAAGCAACACTGCTCGAATTTTGCTCGGAATGGTCAACAAACGCAGGGCTCTTATGCGAAGACAGATATAAGTCACGAATACTGTGCACGGCACGAGTTAGGAGCTTATCCTCACCTTCGGCTGGAACTTGTTGTACGGAGGGTATCTCGTTTAGGGGAACCCATCCCGGACTCTCCCACCGATATATCTGTTGGAAGTCCGCATGTTGCTGCGGAAGAGCGTCCACAAGTGGGGCACGGAAAGCTAGAATACGACCATCTGGAAGACTGACATATCCAGCCCCGGGAGAGGACGCGGAAATATGCGCGGCCTTTTCATGTCCTAAGAGATTGTATGAATCCTGTGCAGATGCCACACGCAAACAGATGTTTGTAGCAATATTGGCCCGAATATCCTGTGAAATACTTCCCTGAGGTCGTTGAGTTGCCAAGAGCAGGTGAATACCTAAGGAACGACCAATAGTAGCGATGCGCATTAGCTCGGTCATAGCATCCGGCATAGACTCAACGAGCATACGGAACTCATCGACCACAATCACAACTTCCGGGTACTGTGGTGTTTTGCCCGTTGAAGCGCACAACCGCAGGTAGTCATGATAAGAATTTACCCCTAAGTTGCGTAAATCAAGCTCACGTCGGTTCACATCGGCACGTAAAAACTCAAGCGCGCGGCGAACGGCGGCAACATCGAAATCGCTCAGCAAACTGAGTGTATGGGGAAGCTCAGCCAGAGGACCAAGCCCGGCGGAACCCTTGAAATCTACCAGAATAAGCCCCAGCCGTTCTGGGGAATATCGCAGAGCCGCACTAAGGATGAGCGAACGCAAAAGTTGAGATTTTCCTGCGCCGGTGGTGCCTCCCAGAAGCCAATGTGGGCCGTGTGTTGTGAACCCAATATCGCAAAATCCTTCGGTGGTGGCCCCTAAAAGACAACGAATATCCTCTGCGTAGCGGTTGTGTTCCCACCGCTGAAGGCACTGCTCGTAGAGGAGATTCGTAGACTGCTGGGTAAGCTCAGAGAAAGCAAGCGTGCGTGCATGGACCGAACCGGTGCCGTGTCCTGACCCTGGGGGAGATGACGCCTGGACCGCAGATAAAGCCCCCAAAGTACGAATGTATGTGTCAGTACTGAGCCCATCCGCTGTAGCACATATATCGTGCAGGTCTAAGGGGTGGTTCTGAACGATCCCTTCGTGAGGCGTAAGTCCTGCGTGTTGAGAAGAACCGGTGATTTTGTGGGCTGTATCATCAGTGATGTTGCCGCGAAGCAGATATTGCACAGATTCTAGGTAATCGCCGTGGGTATGTACCTGCAGGTGGGGTATATGGGTGAATACCGAAGCAGAGCGAGGTGAATCAATGGTTCCACGGGCGATAGGCATGTGAACAATGCATAACCTTGCTCCCTGCGCGGCTCGTTTAATCAACGCAGCCGGTATGGAACGCACTAGTGATGCGGAAATGATGAAAAGTCGGTCGTCTCCAGCTTCCTGTGAAGTCGATAAGGCTGTTCCTGGACGTTCTGCAGCATCACATATCTTTTCGAGAATATGGTGAGCCTGAGACGCACCCTCGTGAAGAAACACACGGGGGCAGACACCTAAGGAACGCAAAGCACCGTAAAGCGGTGTTTCGGCATGCTCAGCATCGGTTATGACCGTGATGGTATCGCGTGCATGGGCTACAAGCTGTACTAAATAAGCATGAAGATGTTCGGCACGCAGCAATACGTCGTGAGGTAAGCCTGGTACTGGGATCGGAATATAATGTGGAGCCTGTGGATGCGGGGAAATCTTCTCAAATCGTACGTTTCGCCCCGAAATATAGGGGAGACGAGGACCGTATCCTAGGACCACAGCAGGTGACCGTGCAGCGTCAGGAGCCGCTGCGTGCAACAGTGTTCCTGCTGTCGGCAGTGCCTGTGCTCGTTCTAACTCTTGCTTTGCGCTGCTCTTCACCAACGCAGCGGCACCGCGGTTTTCCGCTCTGCCCCCGAAAAAATGCATCAGCATAAAAAGTGAAGAAGCCACAGACATGAGCAAGAAAATCCACATACCTGTAAAAAGGGCGAAGGCCACGCCCGCCACGAGCGGTAACAGGATAGTCATCAGCATCATGCCCAGTTTTCGGGGAGCGGGCGGATTAACAATAACCGGAGTAAAAGGCGAAGAATCGTGTGAGGGCGTGAGAAGCTCCGGGGCTTTTCCAGGAGGACAGATGACACACAGTGAAGTACCTACCATAAAAGGTTTGTTCCACTGTAGAATTTGAGGCTTTGGGCGCGCATGGGAGCCGGTTCTTTGCGCAGTCCCCTCCGGTTCTAGAACCCTGAGAGTCACCCCTGAACCAGAAGCATCAAATTCGGCGTGGCGTGGCTTGATATACGGATCATTGAGTGAAATACCGCTACGCGTTTCGGAGCGGCCTAGAACGGTTAACCCACGAGGGAGTGAGAAGGAGCGGCCCGCATCTGGTCCCCGAAGTACGCAAAGAGTACTAACCGATGCTGGTCTCTCATCGGAAGGTTGCTCGGGTTTGATCCAGGCTCCATGTATCAGAGGTGCGGCTGCAGCCACGCAATCTTCTAAACGAGTGGAATCACCGCTAGGAGAAAAGACACTATATACATTTTTAGAGGGCGAAATTATGTGTTGTACCTGTGCCCCCGAGGTCTGCTCGGAACATTCAAGAGATAAGAGGCTTGGATAGAAATCGTGATCAGTCAAGCGCTCCTGGGCGCTCACATCTGCGATATCAGGGGTGTGGAAAAGCCGAAGTTTCATATTTCTATATCAGTCGGTATGCCATGTGCTTTCAACCGCTTTGTTGTGGTTCTGTGGATAACGTGTGAGATTCAGATGTGATGAGCAGGTTATCCACAGATATTTTGGAAATTTACCGGTAATAACGACGAAAAACCGGAAATATTACGTGATGTGCAGGCTCGCGTGATTGCCTCGGAGAGAGGTTGCATAGACGTGCAGTTTGAACCAAAAGTTGAGACACTCCGTATACCTCAGCCCGGTTCTTCGGTAGGATTGGTACACTCGAATTTCGGAATTATCGCTTATACCGTGTGCGTCGTGGGTTTAAACCCCCAGTCTGCTGTACCGGGAAAATATGCAACTGACGGTGTTATCGGGTAACTTTAGATAATGACTAAAATCGTTGTGTCAGTGGCAGCGTATGCCGTAAACACAACAGAATTGGCTCCCTTGCACAGGGCGTCTACGGCAGGTGAATTCGTTGATATAACGCGAGTTCCCATGACATACAGGAGTAAATAATGACTGCGGATCTCGTGGTTGTCGGATCCGGCCTTTTCGGTCTGACCATTGCAGAACAGGCAGCGACCGAATTGGGCCTGAAGGTCGTTCTGCTGGATCGTCGTTCTCATATCGGCGGTAATGCATACAGCGAGAATGAAGAGCAGACTGGTATTGAGGTGCACCGCTATGGTGCTCACCTTTTCCATACCTCCAACGAGCGTGTCTGGGAATATGTAAACCGATTTACTGGGTTCACCAATTACGTGCACCGTGTATACACTCGTCACAACGGTATTGTGTACCCCATGCCTATTAACCTGGGCACCATTAACCAGTTCTTTAACGCTGCTTACTCTCCCGCAGAAGCAAAGGCGCTCATTGCAGAACAAGCTGGCGAACTGGCAGGTACCGACCCGCAAAACCTCAACGACAAAGGTATTTCACTCATCGGGCGCCCACTGTACGAAGCCTTTATTAAACACTACACCGCCAAACAATGGCAGACCCCGCCGGAGGAACTGCCTGCATCCATTATTTCGCGTCTGCCTGTGCGGTACACCTACGACAATCGTTACTTCAACGATAAATATGAAGGTCTACCGGTCGACGGGTATGCAGCGTGGCTGGAACGCATGGCGGCGCATCCGAATATTGAAGTTCGTCTGAATACGGACTTCTTCTCGGATGATCATGAGTATTCTCGTGAGAAGGTTCTGGGGCAGATTCCTGTGGTTTACACCGGTCCCGTCGATCGTTACTTCGATTATGCAGAGGGCGACCTCTCATGGCGCACCATTGATCTGGAAGAAGAAGTTCTGCCGATTGAAGATTTCCAGGGCTGTTCCGTGATGAACTATCCTGATGCGGATGTTCCTTTTACCCGTATTCACGAGTTCCGTCACTTCCACCCCGAGCGTGATTACACCAAGGATGCAACCGTTATTATGCGCGAATACTCACGCTTTGCAAATAAGGGCGATGAGCCTTATTACCCGGTAAATACCTCTGTAGACCGTGAAAAACTTTTGAAGTACCGCGATCTGGCAAAGGGCGAGCAGAACGTTCTTTTTGGGGGTCGTCTGGGTACTTACAAGTACCTCGATATGCATATGGCGATCGGCGCGGCGCTGTCGATGTTTGATAACAAGATTCGTCCGCACTTTGCACAGGGTGCCAAGATTGAATCTGGTGGAGTTGACGCATAATTATGGCTGAAACTCAAACTCTGAAAACCCTGCAGCGCGTTATTTTCCCTAGCGCGGTTGAAACCGACGTGGTACCCCTGTATGTGGATGCTGGCGTAGCCGCTGGCGTTCAGTTGCCAACCCGTATTGATGGTGACGCTACCACGAGTATTACAGAGGCGGCGCAGGTACAGGAACAAAGTGCCGCTAATATCGCTGCTAACCGAACCGCAGCTGAAGGCCTTATCGGTCGTCGCTCCATCAACGTTAATCCTGGGCAAAGTCTCTCATTTGGCACCTATTTCAATGCGTTCCCAGCATCGTATTGGCGCCGTTGGACCGATCTTAAAGAGGTCGTACTGAGCGTCCAAACCCGTGGCGAAGGCATGGTGATCGTATACAAATCCAACGGTCGTGGTGTTATTCAGCGCGTGGATGCAAAGCTCCTTTCGGGGGACGAAACATCAATCTTTACCCTGCCCCTAGCGCCTTTCGGCGATGGAGGTTGGTATTGGTTTGATCTTTCTGGAACTGAAGATCTTGAGCTGGTTGAGGCTAATTGGCTAGGTGATATTGAGCCCCGTGCTGACGTTCAGGCCGGTCAAGCAACGGTTCAGATTACGACCATGAATAAGGTCGATTATTGTATTGACAACATTCGTACGCTTGGCAATAGCCCCGAAATTTTTGATGCCGTCCACGAGTTCCTAATTGTTGATCAGGGCAGTTCGAAGGTGCAGGATCACGAAGAATTCGAGGAGGTCGTTAAGCCCCTTGCCGGTAAGTTCCGCATCATTAACCAGGGGAATCTAGGCGGCTCTGGTGGTTTCTCACGTGGTATGTTCGAGGCAGTCAAGAACGGCAGCGATTATGTGCTTCTGCTTGATGACGACGTGATCGTGGAGCCAGAAGCAATTTTGCGCATGGTGACTTTCGCGAACTATTGTAAAGACCCCACAATTGTGGGTGCGCACATGTTCGATATGTTCGACCGTTCGGTACTTCATGCATTCGGCGAAGTCGTTGATCCGTGGCGTAACTTCTACGCGAAGCCTCACGAGGACATGGCGATGGGTCACGACTTAGGCCGCAGCAACCTGCGCAGCACGCACTGGCTGCATCGTCGTGTAGACGTGGATTATAACGGTTGGTGGATGTGTCTTATCCCAACTTCGGTAATCCGCAAGATCGGCCTGTCGTTACCGCTTTTCCTTAAATGGGATGACGCTGAGTATGGCTTGCGCGCGAAGGCTGCTGGTATCCCTACAGTGTCCTTCCCTGGAGCAGGTGTATGGCACGTTTCATGGACCGATAAGGATGACTCGGTGGGCTGGCAGGCTTACTATCATGAACGTAACCGCCTGATTACCGCGCTGTTGCATTCTCCCTTCGATAAGGGTGGCCGTGTGCTGGTTGACTCCATGTTCTTGGACGTCAAGCACACGTTGTCAATGCAGTATTACACTCAAGCAGGCCGCCTCATGGCGCTGGAAGATTTGCTGGCCGGACCGGAACACTTGCATGAGTCACTTTCGGCTCGTTTACCGGTAATTCGTCAGTTGGCGGGGGAGTACCCGGAGTCTCAGATGAAGCCGAATGTGGACGATTTTCCCACGGTTAAATCGAAGAAGCCGCCTTTCCGCGGCCGCCGCAATTTCAAGTCACCGGGATATAAGAAACTTGTGCCGTGGACCGCAAGAACGGTCGCACGTCAGCTGTTCAAGCCCGTAGATGATGAAGCAAAAGAACATCCGCAGATTCAGCTCAACTACGGGGAAACTAACTGGTGGACGCTGTCTAAGTTTGATTCAGCGCTGGCCACGAACGCGGAGGGAACCGGATTGTTCTGGTATCGCCGTGATCCTCAGCAGCTGCGGTCAAAGCTGATTCACGCTACCAGATTGCACGCGAAGATCATTAAAGATTGGGAGCAGTTGCGCAAGCGGTATCAAGATGCTGCAGCCGATGTCGCTTCCTATGATGCATGGGCAGAAACTTTTGCAAAGCATACGGAGTCTGAACTTAAGCGATGAGCACTTTGCACGATGAACCTTTGAAAGCCCCCGGCCGCGGGCGGGGAATCCTGGATGCCATTCGTAATCGGTACCTTTTGAGGTTACTGGTTGATAAGGAAATCCAGGTTCGCTACCGTGGCTCGGTTCTAGGGATCCTGTGGTCGTACATTAAGCCGGGCGTCCAGTTCGGCGTGTTCTATGTTGCCATGGGCTTATTCTTAGGCTTGGAACGAGGAATGCACAACTATGCGATCTACCTGTTTTCGGGCATGATCGTGATTAACTTCTTCTCGGAAGGATTCGGGAACGGTGCCCGCACGATGGTGGTTAACAGCGCCCTGATTCGGAAGATTTATCTTCCGAGGGAGCTCTTCTCACTTTCAACTGTGTGGGTGGCGGTAGTACATTTCATACCCCAAATCGTGGTGATGCTTATCGCTTGCTTCTTTGCGGGATGGCGTCCTGGGCTGCGCAATATTGCCGCGATTTTGGCTGGGATGGCTATCGTGATGCTTCTGTCCTACGGCCTGGGGCTCATCTTTGGTGTGGCAAACGTATTCTTCCGCGACTCCGAGAATATCGTTGATATGCTCCTGATGGTAGCAACATGGTTCTCCCCGGTGTTGTACTCCTGGACCATGGTACGTGACACTCTGTATCCGTGGGTTTTCAACGTGTTTATGTTGAACCCACTGACTGTTGCGGTTGAACTTTTCCACTACGGTTTTTGGCGCCCTACGGCAGACCTCGAAAAGTCGGGACATTTTGCTGAGATTGTTCCGCATCTGTTTAGTTTCTGGACTCCGGTAGGTATTGGTATTTCCTTACTGACCGTTCTAATCGGCGATTTGCTCTTCCGTAAGTTTGAGGGCAACTTCGCTCAGGAGCTCTGATTCTTGTGAAGATTGAGAAAATAGATCTGCCTGAGATTGATCCGAATGCTCCGGTTGTTATTCAAGTCGATGAGCTCGTTAAAAGCTTTGTGCTGCGTCATACGCGTTCTATGAAAGAAGCCTTTGTATGGCTTATGAAGGGGCGTAAAGGTGACCTGTCTGAGAAGTTTAACGCTCTCAATGGTATTACTCTGAATGTAAAACAGGGTGAACGTGTGGCACTTTTGGGGCTCAATGGCTCCGGTAAATCAACCCTTTTGAAGCTGATTTCCGGTGTGATGCAGCCTGAAGGCGGACAGGTTCTCAACCGCGGTAAAATCGCGGGCCTTATTGAGGTGGGTGCAGGCTTTCATCCCGACCTCACGGGGCGCGATAATGTATTCCTCAATGGCGCTATTCTGGGTATGACCAAAAAAGAGATTGAAGATGCCTTTGACGATATTGTGGCATTCTCTGAAATTGAGGAATTTATTGATACCGAGGTGAAGTTTTATTCATCCGGTATGTACCTGCGTCTTGCGTTTTCGGTAGCTGTGCATACTAACCCAGATATTTTCTTGGTGGATGAGATTCTGGCGGTTGGCGATGAACCTTTCCAGAAGAAATGTATTGCAAGGATTCAAGAGCTCATCCAAGCGGGCAAGACTCTGGTTGTCGTAAGTCATGACCTCGACCTGGTATCACAGATATGTGATCGCGGTGTAGTACTTGACCACGGTAATTTAAGTTTCGACGGGGACATCAAGGATGCGGTCAAGATGATTCGTGGCTAGGGTCTCTAGGCTCTTGTATGTTTTGACGGGGTGAGGGGAGAACAACCATAATGGTTGTTCTCCCCTCACCCCGTCTACGCATTAATTGACAGCCCTATAAGTCTTAGCAGGAGAGTCAGAAATTATTCGAGGAACATTACGCATAAAATATATGTAGTTTTGGTAAATGTTTTCCAGTGGATATATTGTGACATCAACGCGAAATTTTTGATTTAAGAGAGCGTTGAGAATACCAACCACACTAAACTTCACCGGGAGAACATCAATGGAGACCCCGAGATCTGCTGTCGTGCCAGATTATTATTCTCTGCTCGATGCCGAGATCCGTGATGCGATTCGCGACGGAGACCTTGACCCTTACACGTCACAGGATGCCGTCGAAGGGCTCATTAGAAGTACTGTTTCCGCCTACGAAAGACGGATGGTACGCGCTTCCCTTCCTCCTCTTGAGAACGTCGAAGAGATTATCCATCGGCTGCGTAACGATCTCTGTGGATATGGCCCGCTTCAGCCTTATCTTGATGATGAAGAGGTCGAAGAAATCTGGATCAATTCACCCGATGAAATCTTTGTGGCTCGTGCTGGCGAGAGTGAACTGACAGGGCTGCACCTCAGCGATGAGGCTATTCAACAGCTCCTGGAACGTATGCTCAAGCCTTCGGGACGACGTGTCGATTTATCATCTCCCTTCGTCGATGCTTCGTTACCGGATGGATCTCGTCTGCACGCCGTGATTCCCGATATTACGAGAGCCCACACCTCCCTCAACATTCGTAAATTTGTGGTGCGCGCCAAACGTCTTCCCGACCTCGTAAAGCTTGGTTCCCTGAGCGCGGGAGCCGCATCGTTTTTACATGCTGCTGTCGAAAGCGGAGTCAATATTTTAGTGTCCGGGGCTACTCAAGCGGGTAAAACCACAATGCTAAATTGTTTGGCAGCATCCATACCGCCGCGCGAACGGGTGGTGACCTGTGAAGAAATCTTTGAGCTTTCTATTCCTCTGCGCGATGTTGTTGGAATGCAATGCAGACAGCCTAATCTAGAGGGTAAAGGCGCAATAGCTCTTCGCCGCCTCGTCAAAGAGGCTCTGCGTATGAGACCGGATCGACTACTCATTGGCGAGGTTCGCGAAGCGGAATCCCTCGATATGCTCATCGCTCTTAACGCGGGTTTACCGGGTATGTGTACTATTCACGCGAATTCTGCACGGGATGCAGTCACTAAAATTTGTACTCTTCCGTTGCTGGCAGGAGACAATATCTCATCCGCCTTCGTGGTGCCCACTGTAGCGAGCTGTTTCGACCTCGTAATTCATTGTGGACGCGACACTCACGGGCATCGTCAGGTAGAAGAGATCTATATGCTGGGCGGTCGTGTAGAAGACGGCGTCATTGAGATGTCACCGCTTTTTACCCGTCAACAAGGTGAAATGGTGTGCGTAGCTTTAGAAATCCCAACACCCGAAAAATGGGTTCGCGCCGGACACCGGCCCGAACAAGTATTAGCAGCAGCAAAGGCGGGACGCTAATGGGTGTTATCTATGGCTTAGCAATGGGGATCGGGGTTTTCCTCGTATGGTGGTCATGCTGGAGCATGCCGCAAGGAGCCGTCAAGACTGAACGGGAACCGAAGATAGCGGTAACTCTTCGTAAAGCTGGGATGCACACTATTACTCCCTCGGCTTTTACCGGAGTGAGTATCCTCAGCGGGGTTTTAGCAGGAGTGCTTCTTTTCGCCCTGACCGGGCTGTGGAGCTTCGCCTTTCTAGGGACGGGCAGTGGTTTCATCATGCCTCGCGTGGTTGTGAATCATCGTGCGAAAGTGCGTGAGGGTAAACTCTGGCAGCTCTGGCCGGATGCCGTTGATCACTTACGATCGGCTATTCGTGCTGGGCTTTCGCTGCCAGAGGCTCTTATCCAGCTTTCGTACCGCGGACCGTATGAACTTCGAGAGGCTTTTGCACGTTTTGGATCGGATTATCGTGCAACCGGTGACTTTGTAGCTTCCTTGAATCGGCTCAAGGAGTATGTTGCTGATCCAGTCGCCGATAATATCGTTGAAGCACTCAAAATAGCACGTGAAGTCGGCGGCAGTGACTTGGGACGACTACTGGGCACATTGAGTAATTTCTTACGAGAAAATGCGCGTACCCGAGCAGAACTTCAAGCACGCCAATCTTGGACTGTCAACGCCGCCCGGTTGGCCTGTGTTGCTCCATGGGTAGTACTGATGCTGATGGCCACACAGCCTGCGGTTCGAAATATTTATAACTCTTTTGCCGGTTTCGTTCTTATGTTCGCGGGTGCTGGACTGTCGGTAATCGCGTACCGCATCATGCTCCGTATCGGGGCGCTACCTCAAGAAAGGAGGGTTTTTGCATGAACTTTGCTATTATCTTCGGGCTTTTCTTCGCGTTTGGTGTAATGCTCATAGCATCTTCATTGCGTAAGAGACGTGGGCCGAACTTTGGAGAACGTATTGCGCCGCAGATGCGCTCCGTTTCGATACGCGAATCCCTGCACCGTGAGAATCAGGTCTCAGGAACTAGCGTTTTAGATGCCCTTTATTCGTTCCTGGAACCTATGATGCAGTCGTTCCTAGGGCGGGTACGTTCTACAGAGTCTAGGGACGAAGCCCTTGCTGCTCGCTTGCGCCGCGCGGGAAGTGATCAGACTGTAAGTGCTTTTCGTGCCGAACAAATCCTCTGGGCGGTTAGTTCGGTGGCCCTTTTAGGAGTATTGAGCGTTATTGGGTTGTTGGAAAACCAATTGTCACTCTGGAGCGGCCTGATGCTCATTATCCTGGGTGGTGTTACCGGTTTTCTGGCGCGAGACTGGTGGCTGGGCCAGATTATTGTACGTCGTGAGAAACAGCTCATTGCGGAGTTTCCTGCGCTTGCAGAGATGATGGCGCTTTCGGTGGCTGCGGGTGAATCTGCTCTTGCTTCCCTGGAGCGCATTTGCCGTACATCTCGCGGGGAATTGGCCCGAGAATTTAACGATATTCTTGCGCAAACGCGAGCCGGATCCAGCCTACTGGCGGCGCTCAACGAATTCGCACAGAGTACACAAATTCCAGCCCTTAGCCGATTTGTCGATGGTGTAGCCGTAGCCATCGAACGCGGTACTCCTTTGGCAGATGTTCTACGGGCACAGGCCCAAGATGTGCGCGACAACGCGAAACGCGAGCTTCTCGAAGTAGCCGGGAAAAAGGAGATCGCCATGTTGGCGCCTGTCGTATTTTTAATTCTGCCTTTGACCGTAGTCTTCGCGATTTTCCCCGGTCTTTCACTGATGAAACTTGCGTTTTAACGCATCACAACCTCGCCCCTAAGGCGGGTTCCAAATAGCTCAATCACATAAGGAAAATACCATGTTTACTCAACTTCGTATGTTGTTTCTGTCTGTTCCCGGTATTGCTTTTCTGCTTGCCTCTTATAGAGGCATGCATGACGACCCAGAACGCGGAGATGTACCCGGATGGGTCATGATTACCATGATGAGCGCGATCCTTGTCGCCGCGATTTTAGCTATTGCCCAACCGGCTCTGATCAAGATGTTTAACGACGCTATCGCGCTTATTCGTCCCTAGTCGTATGAGCCGACATCAAAAACAAGAGCTTGCAGCACCGCCGTCAGAACGAGGGGATGCTAGCACTGAGTTCGTCATGGTTTCTGCTCTCTTAGTACTGCTGACCGTCGCAATTTTGCAGGTTTCCTATGCATTTTACACGCGCAATATTCTGTTGGATGCGGCAAGCGCGGGCGCTCGCTACGGAACATTGTACGACCGCACCCCTGAGGAAGGTCGGGAACGAGCAGAGCAGATTATTCGGGGGAACTTACCTGAGAGTTATGCGCAAGATGTACATACATCGGTATATGTCGATCCGTCTGGAATTCGTATTCTTGAGGTTCACATTACCGCTCCTTTGCCCGTACTGGGACCGTGGGGGTTCCCAGGTTCTATTTCGGTGAGTGGTCATGCTGCGTATATTCAGTCTTAGAAATTTGGCACTGCGTTTGCGGGCTCGTACAGAGGATTCAGAGAATACCGATCATGAACATGAGCGCGGGAGTGCAATTGTTGAATTTCTCGGGCTCGGTGTTACGTTGCTGCTCCCTATCATGTATGGGGTCTTGACGATTTTTTCAGTGCAGGCTTCGATCTTGGGGGCGCACGCCGCTAGCGCGCAGGTAGCTCAATATATTCAGGAGCTGCCGCCTGAGACTTCGATGTCGCAGGAACAGGCTCAACGTTTGAGCGCGCTTGTGGCACGCGATTTTGGGGTTGCAGAATCTGATATCTCGGTATCTTTGAGCTGTTCAGGATCGTGTAGCGCGCGGGAGAGTATTAGAGTCCAGGTTCAGGTAAATGCACACCTTCCCCTAATTCCGCAGGGGCTAGGAGCAAGCGTTATCCCGGTATCCTCACAATCAGTGACCTGGGGACAGACTGAGATAGGATCTGCTGCTTCATCCGCTTCCCGGGAAACTCCGTAAGGGAAATTAGATGGTAGTTTCGTACATTCATGCCGTTCGAAGTCGTGACGGTGATAATGATGAGGGGAGCATTAGTCCGCTCATCGTTGGTATGTGCGCTCTGATACTGTTGATAGCATCAGTGACTTTAGCGGTCACGGGTGCTCACGTACAAACCCACAGACTCGAAGACCTTGCGGATGCGCAAGCCATTTCCATTGCACGAACTATAGAGCATGGATTCTCGGAATATTCCGATAAATCTGCAGACAACGCTCGAGCTAGGCAGCTTGCTGCCAAATATCTGGAGGAGAGTGGAGCTTCTCACGAATTCGTGAACTTGCAGGTAGACTCGGTGCAGATTAGCGATGACCGTACTGTTCATGTCACGTTACGTGCTAGGATTCATCCTCCGATCGTTTCGGCCGTGGTTCCTGATGGTTTTGAGGTGAAGGCTCAGGCTCGCGCCCGCATCCACCAGAAACAGAAGGACGAAAAGTAAATGCGTCTGTAGCGTTGTAAAGTAATTCGGCGGGACTTTCCGCCTGATTCACGCTAGTCTTAAATGCTATGGCATCTTTCGACTTTTCGGCTGAGATTAAGGATCTGCGTTCCATATACGCCTCAATTGTTGCGGTGAGTGACCTTGAGGGTATCAAGTGCGCTCTTGAAGACCTATCTCAGCAAGCTTCAGCACCTGAGCTTTGGGATGATCCTGAGCACGCTCAACGGGTAACAAGCGCGCTTTCCCATAAGCAAGCTGAACTGAATCGTCTAACGAACTTAGCGTCTCGTATTGATGATGTTGAGGTCATGGTCGAGTTGGCACAGACCGAAGATGAATCATCCGCAGAGGACCTATTGGCGGAGGCTGAAGCCGAGTGTAAAGAACTGAGGAAGAAGCTGGATGAACTTGAAGTCTTGGTGCTGCTCTCTGGCGAGTACGATCAGCGTGAGGCTGTTGTAACGATTCGTTCAGGCGCGGGTGGTGTGGACGCGGCAGATTTTGCAGAGATGCTTTTGCGCATGTACTTGCGGTGGGCTGAAAAGAATGGCTATCCGACGAAAGTGCTGGACACTTCGTATGCTGAAGAAGCAGGGCTGAAATCCGTAACTTTTGAGGTCAACGCGCCCTACGCTTTTGGTCGCCTTTCTGTTGAAGCGGGCACCCATCGGCTAGTACGTATCTCTCCATTTGATAATCAGGGGCGCAGGCAAACCTCATTTGCCGCGGTTGAAGTTATTCCTCTGATCGAGCAGACCGATGCGCTTGAGATCCCCGAGTCTGAGATTAAGGTTGATGTATTTCGTTCCTCTGGACCGGGCGGTCAGTCGGTCAATACAACGGACTCGGCGGTGCGTATGACGCATATTCCGACGGGTATTGTCGTGTCAATGCAGAATGAAAAATCGCAGATTCAAAACCGGGCTGCGGCTCTGCGCGTGCTGCAATCGCGTTTACTTATGCTTCGTCAAGAGCAGGAGGACGCCAAAAAGAAAGAGCTGGCGGGTGATATTAAAGCAAGCTGGGGCGATCAAATGCGATCCTACGTGCTCCATCCGTACCAGATGGTGAAGGATCTGCGTACCGGATACGAGGAAGGCAACACATCAAGTGTGCTTGACGGGGGGCTCAATAGATTTATTGAAGAAGGTATTCGTTGGCGCGCCTCCGGTCGCCGTGTTAACGAAGGCTAAACATAAGGAATATCATGGCTCAGAAAAAGAAAAAAGGCTCTAAAACGGACCCGAATAATTCGATTATTGCGCAGAATAAGAAAGCACGACATAACTACAATATTGTCGACACCTATGAAGCGGGCATGGTTCTTTTAGGAACAGAGGTGAAATCTCTGCGCGACGGGGGAGCCTCCATCACCGACGGGTTCTGCCATGTGAAGGATCACGAACTCTGGCTGGAAGGTATTCATATTGCTGAGTATGGCTATGGTACGTGGACGAATCATTCGGCACGCCGCAGCCGTAAGCTGTTACTGCATCGTTCAGAGATTAACCGGTTAGAGCAGAAACTCAAAGAAACCGGGTATACAGTGGTGCCCCTCAAACTGTATTTCAGCGGTGGGCGTGTGAAGGTTGAGATTGCCTTGGCAACAGGTAAACGTGAGTACGATAAGCGTCAGGCGCTGCGTGAGAGGCAGGATAATTTGGAAGCGGCACGTGCTATGCGGTACCGCAACTTGGGATAGTTATCTAGGCTAGATGAGTTGGGCCTTACTGGTTGATGCCTCTGAAACACTGCCATTAGGGGACATCAAGACTTAGCTGTTTTAGCTAGAAATCTGCACCATTAATGCATATGTAGGATATACTTACTAGCAAGACATAAACGCGTATTTACTCGATGGGACGTGTAAGTATGCGACAACACAACAGACAGAAATATGGAGGAGTTTTATGTCTGAGAATACACCCGGTCGCTCTGAAGGACAGCCCGAGCAACCGAAATTTGTTCCTGCTGCGCCACCCGTTGCGCCTGCCGGGAATGCATACGCCGGTTACGTTCCGACGAAGCTCCCTGCTGGCTTGGCGATTGCCTCGCTGGTGTTGGGTATTGTGAGTATAGTTGGGGCTATCCCTTTAAGCTTCGTCACTATCGTTGTTGCCCTTGTAGGTCTGATCCTTGGCATTATTGCGCTTCGCAAGGTAAGCAAAGGTACCGGCGGTGGTAAGGGAATGGCTATCGGTGGTGTTGTTACTAGTGCTATCGGCTTTATACTATCAGCCGTGGTTCTTATCTTTGTTATTATCACCTTGATGATGGTTCAGGACTGCAAGAATACTGGTGTACAGAATAGTGACGGCTCTGTCACCTGCTCAATTAATGGACAGCAGATGACAGTCCGTACCGATGGGACTACTTCTATTCGGTAGCCAAGTTATTGTTCATCGTGTGGGGTGGGTAGCTCAAAAAGCTACCCACCCCACACGTTTGTGCTTCAAGGATAGTGGAATAGGTGAGATAGAGCATCCTAATTTTTATGAAGTTTAGGGTGTTGTAACCAATGGTTTTCGATATAAAAGTTCGTATAATGAAAGTTGGTACTCAGCAATAACGCCGGGATAACCGACGGCCTCACCGAAGACAAAGGATAGTAAAGCATGTCAGAAAACCTTTACGGTCAGAACAAGCCGCAAGGGCAGTCGCAACAGCCTGGTCAAGATCAAAACTCTCAAAATCAGGATTCACAAGCGCAACAGCAATATCAGGGGCAGGTTCCCCAGAGTAATAGTTCCCAGCAGGGGAACTACCAGGGCAATGGTGCTCAGAACTCATACCAGCAGCAGTACCCTCAGCAGCCGCAACAGGGCTCGGGCAATCAGCATCTTTTCTACGGTGGTCAGGCACAAAATCAGCAGCCTACTCCATCAGCAGGGCAGCCCTCCTATAACACGCAGTACTCTAGCTCCTCGAACATGGTTTCGGGGCAGCAACAGCATTCTGCACCCCAGCATTCTTCGCAGACTGGGCAGAATGCTTCAGGACAGGGCTACGCCTCACAGCAGAGTTATAATTCGGCACAAGGTTACAACCAATATCAGCCGACCCAGGAATCACGGAATTACTCTCAGCAGGGGAACTCTGGCCAGCAGAATAGTAATTCGGCACAGAATTACCAAAATTCTGCGGGATACCAGAACGCCCAGCAACAGGGATCTCCACAGCAGAACAGCTACGGTCAGAGTTCTGCTCAGACGCAGCAGAGCGGATCATCTGTTTATAACGGAAATTCTTCCTACGCTCAGCCACAGCAGCAGGCCCCCTACGGAACTTCTGGTTCCCAACCTGCACAGCAAAATGCTCAGCAGGGCTACGGTCAACAGAATTCTTACTCGCAGACGAGCGGATACCAGAACCAAGCTGTAAATTCGGGATACACAAGTCAGAATCAAAACTATTATGGTGCCCAGAACCAGCAGGGGCAGTATGGGCAGCCCGCCTACGGTTCTTCTCAGTTTGACGCAAATGCTCAGAACGCAGGCGGTCCCTCGCAGGCCGCTCCGGTTATGGCAATTATTTCCTTGGTACTTGGTGTGCTTGCCATTGTGAGCGGATGGTTCATCGTCGGAGGTCTGCTTGGTATTGGCGCTATTGTTTTGGGCGCTCTGGGGCTTCGCCAGTCACGTCAGCTGGGCAAGGGTAAGGGAATGTCGATTGCCGGTATTATTACCGGTGGCGTGGGTATCATCGTAGCTATTATCGCGACTATCCTTTTTGTGCTGGGGCAGCAGACTCTTCAGGAATGCCAGAAGGTCGGTACTCCGGATGGTAACGGCAACAAGGTCTGCCAGGTGGGGGATAACCCCGATAGCCGTATGACTGTTCCTGCTCAGTAGCGGCAGGTAGCGGTTTTTCGCTGAATCGATGAAGGGATGGAGTACATCCGTTATGGGGTGCTCCGCCCCTTTACGTGTACGTAAAAGTAAAATAACGCTGGGGAAACAGAAGAATCTGAGGGGTTGTGTGATGGTAGGCCCTCTGATATAGTTAATCGTCACCGCCACGAATGGTACTGCATGTCTTAGGACAGCGTGGAGAACGTTCACGGGCGGCGCTTTTTGATAAAAGTATAGGGGGATGATCGGTTTCGACGATGTGAGTCGAGATGGGTGAAGCGTGCCGAGGACGCAGGGTTATCTCGTTAACGCCCTCTGCAAAAAAATAAGTGCAAAATCTAAGCGCACTGACTTCGCACTCGCTGCCTAAGCGCGAGTTGCAGTCTGTCGGTCTGAGCATGCCTTTGGCTCAGAACCCGGCATCGACTTAAAAGGCCACTGCTGTTAGCCCTCGTCGTAGGGGCTGATGGGACTTTTATTACGAATAGGTTTGTCGATGTAAGTGTTTGTGCAAACATCGAAGCCGAGAAATAGCGCTTTCACAAACTGCGCACGGAGAAGCCCCGTTGAAGCCACATCGGACCGGGGTTCGATTCCCCGCATCTCCACAAAAGCCCTTAAATGGGCAGGGAACTAAAACCCAAACCTGATAACTGAGCCGCCCACCAGCAGAATCGCTGGTGGGCGGCTCAGTTGTATTTGGCTTTTTTCGCGCCGAACAAAATATGGGAAGTATACAACGGCTAAAGCCGCAAGAGCATGATTTTCAGCCCGGAATAACGTAATATCAAGAAAGAAGACTCAGCGCGTATGGAGAAAAAGATGACAGAAAACCCGCGACAGGATCCTATGCCAGATTCAAACACACCTCAGGCATCGTATCCTCAAGCCGAAGCTCCAACGCTACAGGAGGGTCACGATATGCAGAATTCTGCAGCTTCAGACGCGCCATTGGCAGCTTATGCTTCAGCAACGGATGGAGCGTCTCATCCTCAGGCTCAGCAAGCCGTACCCCCAGTTGGAAACGTGGCTGCCGCCTACGACTTTGGCTACCGTAGGGCTCCTCGCCAATATGAGGTTCCACCTGAGGACAGGCGACCTTACGGGGAACCTACCGGTGAAATTCGCGGACCTGGATATTTCTACTCGATAGGTTCTTTTGCTGCTTCGCTTTGTGGACTCGTACTTACCGGATTTAGTGGCTTTCAGGTACTGGGGATCGCTATACTCCACGACGACTACGACTCTATGGGCTATGGTGCCTATGAATTTACGACAATCTCAAATACCATGCTTCTAGCGTTGGTACCTATAGTTATATCAATATGGCTGGGGATTTTTTCCTTTACTGTGAACAAAGGATGTATTACCCCCATGACGGGCAGGATGCGTGCCTTTGCCTCCCTTGGTATCGTCATGGGAGCCTTAGGAGCTTTAGGAATAGTTGGAAACTTCTTCCTCTACCTTCTTGCGATTTCCTAGAAATTAGCCTGCCAACACGTGCACATTTACCCGTGCACCGAAGCCAAAGCCTATGTGAAAGCCCCGATGGGATTATCACACATAAATCTGGTGACCCGTCGGGGCTTCGCCGTCCCTTACCACAGGGCCCGAAGAATGGTTACTCGGGCGCAAGCTGGCTTATCACAGAACGATGCAAGGTCCCATTAGTAGCCAAAGTACTGGCGGTACCTTCTGCCTGCGCTGTAGCTACTGCATCGTCACCAGCTGCTGTTGTGAAGGTTCCGCCTGCTTCATGCACAAGCGGAACTAGCGCGGCAATATCGTGGAGCGCAACTTGAGCTTCACAGGCAATATCAACAGCCCCTTCGGCCACCAGACAATATGACCAGAAATCACCGTAGGCACGGGAACGGTTAACCGCATGGACTAGCGAGAGAAAATTCTGTTCGAGTTCTAGTCCCTCCCATCCTTTGAACTCGGCATAGGAGAGCGAGGCTCCAGAGACCGTGGGGACGCTCGACACCTGAAGTCGTGTAGCCTGAGTTAGCGATTTGCCTGCGTAGGCGCCTGTACCCTGCGCAGCCCACCACCGTCGCTGTAACGCCGGGGCAGATATAAGACCCATAACCGGTTCACCCTGATCGAGGAGAGCGATGAGTGTGGCCCACACTGGAACACCACGCACAAAATTCTGCGTACCATCAATAGGATCGATAACCCACTGCCTGGCAGCCGTACCTGTTGAGCCTAGCTCTTCACCGATAATACCGTCGCGTGTGCGTACCCGCGAGAGCTGTGCACGCAGAAGTTCCTCGACCTCACGATCCACCTCGGTCACTGGAGTGCCGTCGCTTTTGTGTTCCACGGTAAAAGACCGATCTTTAAACCGGGACATGCTGACGCGATCCACGTTATCCGCCAGGATATGCGCCAGCCTCAAATCATCAGTGTATGACGTCGTAAAGTTCATGAATCTCTCATCAGTCGTCAAATGTTACCGTGTGTGGTCTTAGGAACTTATGTACAGGATACGAGCGATTACACGAGTGTCCCAAGCTCTTTATCGGAATCAGCTTCTTCATCAGGAACAACCTGCAAAAGTTTTCGCAGCGAATCCAAACGCGCCGCACCACTGGCCCCCGCTTTACCCGCCTGCACGTAAGTATTTATACCGCAATCTACCGCTTGAGCCGCATGATGACAGCCCTTAGGGCAGTCCTGCTCGCCAGGAGCCAGATCGGGGAACGCCTGTACAACCTGCTCCGGCGGAACATGAGCCAGTCCAAAAGAACGTATACCCGGAGTATCGATAATCCAGGTTCCGGGTGGTACATGAAGCTCAGGCGTGGATACGGGCTGTAAGGCGAGAGCTGACGAAGATGTATGACGACCCCGCCCCGTAACGGCGTTAACGTGCCCAGTCGCACGGTCCGCACCAGTGAGTGCATTCACCAAAGTAGATTTACCTACCCCCGAATGCCCGAGAAGCACAGATACCTTACCCACAAGCTCTTCGAGAAGCTTATGAACGGGGGCATGCAGAAGACCCTCGGCTCCAGACTCACTCGGGGCTCGACCGTCAGCTGACCCCGAGAGTACAATTTTTAGCCCGGAGGCACTGTAATAATCGAGTAGTTGCTGCGGGTGAGAAACATCGGTTTTTGTAATGCACAAAATAGGCTCTATCCCGGCGTCATATGCAGCGACGACGGCTCGATCAATAAAACCTGTGCGCGGCTGCGGATTCGCAGCAGCAACCACAATGACCAGCTGGTTCGCATTGGCCACCACCACGCGTTCGGTTGTATCCGTGTCATCGGCGCTGCGGCGCAGTACCGAAGAACGCTCTCCCAAACGAACGATGCGCGCTAGGGTGTCTTTTGCGCCGGATATATCGCCGACTACATCTACAAAGTCTCCAGTGACAATGGGGGTACGGCGCAATTCGCGTGCCCGTGCCGCGATAAGAGTCCGTTCCTGTGGGGTGCCTTCATCGACAACTACTGACCACCGACCACGATCGACGGTGACGACGCGACCGCGTATAGCATGCTTGTACCGGGGGCGTTCCTTAGTGCGGGGTCGAGAACCCTTTTTATTGGGGCGAACTCGAACGTCGGATTCATCCCACTCGTCGAAAGACCGGTTTCGGGATGGATTCACGAGCGCGCTCCTTCCCATTGCGAAAGCATTTTTTGCCAAAGCGCTGTGAATTGTGGGAGTGTTTTTGCGGTTGTCTGAACGTTTTCGATGCGCACTCCGGGTTCGTGAAGTCCAATAACCGCCGCGAACGTTGCTACTCGATGGTCTTCATAGGTCTGTACCGTCACAGGAGAGTCTTGAGGCAGACGTCGAACGGGGCGAAGAACGTGAATACCGTCGGCTGTTTCTTCGGCAAGCCCGCCCAAACGGTTAATCTCAGTGACGAGAGCCGCGAGGCGGTCAGTCTCATGCCCACGCAGGTGCCCAATGCCAGTGAGAGTGCTCGGGGAGTCAAGAAGCGCAACGAGAGCGGCAACTGTGGGCGCGAGTTCGCCTGCAGTCTGTAGGTTAAACTCGACCCCGGAAAGCCGGGTTATATCTTCGGGCCCGGTGACTGTGAGCGAACCATTAGAGAATTCAACGGCACCGCCTAAACGGGGCAGAATGGTACGCCACTCATCACCTCCCTGCGTTGTTCCGGGGGAACCGTCTGCTGTAGGAGCGGGCCAACCGGGAATAGTCACTGAGTTGCCTGTTACCATCGCAGCTGCAAGGAAAGGACCAGCGTTAGAAAGATCCGGTTCAACCGTGATATCAAACCCGGAAATAGTGCCCGGGAATATACGCCAGGCGTATTCATCAGCAACGGCTTCGGCGCGTACCCCCAAGTCACGGAGGGTCTGCAGGGTCATCTCAATATGAGGTATCGAAGGCACGGCGTTTCCCCGGTGATGAATCGTTAACCCCTGAGGAAGCCTAGGCGCAATCAAGAGCAGAGCAGATACAAATTGCGATGAAGCCGAAGCATCAATAAAGATCTCTGCGGGAGTACCGGATGCGGCCGCAAGTCCGGGGGAATGCAGGGTGAAAGGCAAGGTATCTACGGAATCATTGCCCGATCGTTCAATACGCGCCCCTAGCTGACGCAGACCATCGCAGAGCGCCGCCATCGGCCTTTTGCGGGCTTGTGGATCACCATCAAAGTTGTAATCACCCGGAAGCAAAGCAGCAAGAGCGGGTACAAAACGCATGACCGTTCCCGCAAGTCCACAATCAATCTTTACCATTGGGGGAGCCGAAGCAAGATTTAGAGGGGTTATGAGAAGATCAGGACCAAACTCCGAGCCTGTTTCGATACGCTCGAACTGGGCTCCGAGTGCCTCTAAAGCGGAAATCATGAGGGCTGAGTCTCGCGAATGCAGGGGAGCACGCAACCGTGAGGGAGAATCAGCAAGAGCCGCGAGGAGCAGGTAACGGTTGGTGAGCGATTTGGAGCCGGGGATGCGCATCCGTGCGCTCATCCCAGGCGCACCCCGGTACGTGGGGGCTTCCCATGCATGTGCCGTGGTATTTTGCGCCGTACTCAATTCGCTCATCGGTATAACTCTCTGCCTCCCATAATCTGTCTGGTGTTTGCGCTGGAACTCGCCGGTTATCTGTACCTGAGGACGCTCTTCTTCGCGCCCATACACTTCAACCATTCTACCGGGTGGGTACCCCAAACGGGTGAGAATCTGGGTAAAACGGTGTATCATTTTTCGCGGTGAACACACAATATTATGCGGGTTTATAGAAGAATAGCGAGGAGAAACCCGGTAGTCGAGTTTTCTCCCCGCCGTAGTATGCCGCGAACTTAGACCAAGGGCGGTGAAGGCTTAGGCACTCGCCGAACAAAATTCATCAATATGTTCCAAAAGCCTGGCTTTGAGGGATTCAGGCGCCTGCTCGTCACACGAAGATTTGATCTTCGCACGCAAAAGGACCTCAAGATCCTTCGCTTCGGTGCAATGCGAGCAAGCATCAAGGTGCCTCTGAATTTCTTGTATTTCCTCAGCGGTGAGAGCGCCATCAAGATATTCATAAAGGTTTTTGAGTGTTGTGGAACAGGGGTTGCCGCCACAATCTTCGGTAAGTGCCGTGCTATTCTCGGGTGTTTGCTCTTCCATAGCAGACTCCTTTCTTCCGAGTTTATAAAACTGAGCCTATTTCTTCTTCGCCGCTTTTGCTTCGACCTTTGCGATAGTCGAAGGGCGTAAACCATTTTCACGAGCATAATCCAGTAATTTTTCGCGCAGAATGCGGCGTCCGCGGTGCAGCCGCGACATGACCGTCCCTAATGGAATATCCATAATCTCGGCGATCTCTTTATATGAGAACCCCTCGACGTCGGAGTAGTACACCACCATGCGGAAGTCTTCGGTGAGTGAGGCGAGAGCCTGCCGTACTTCGGTGTCCGGGAGCGCATCCAGAGCCTCCATCTCGGCTGAGCGTAGCCCTGAAGCGTCATGAGCGCCCGCTTGGGCTAACTGCCAGTCTTCGACGGATTCCGTATGGGCCTGCTGTGGCTCTCGCTGGCGTTTACGGTACAGATTAATGTATGTATTGGTTAGAATACGGTACAGCCACGCCTTGAGATTGGTACCTTGCCTGTACTGGTGAAAAGAGGCAAAGGCTTTCGTATACGTCTCTTGAACGAGGTCTTCGGCATCTGCCGGATTCCTGCTCATGCGTAAGGCAGCGGCATAAAGCTGATCGACGTATTGCATGGCATCCGCAGTGAAGCGCTCACGTAATTCACGAGGTGTGAGAGTCGCCGTCGCTTCTGCGGCGTTGGACTCGCTCATAGGTGCTCTTTTCTGTCGTGTAATGACTTTCGGGGGGCCTGTGTACAGCATACCTTCGTGTGAGGCTTCGGGGAATGTAACGGCTCGCTCGAATGAATTATTCCCGGTATCCGCAGTACGATCATTAGCTGAAAGGCCAGATAATTCGATAAAGCAAAACCCCGGTGAAAGACCACCGGGGTTCTTACGTATAGCAAGATACCTTATGCGTTGGGGCGCTTACCGTGGTTTGCGCCGCCTTTACGACGGTCCTTGCGCTTACGACCGCGCTTGCTCATAGGAGCCTCCTTCAGAATTGTGAACCTCTGCTCAAAGAAAGCCAGCGAGGTTCTAAACTAACCGCCCCGAGTCTTAGCACAGGCTTAAACGCATAGGGCAACGCCGTCTATTTTTTCATAGAAACGGCTTGAATGCATCTTACCAACAGGTTGATGCGAAAAATATGGAGATCTAGATACTCTGTCTGCGTAAGATCTTACTGCTCGGGAAGGTTAAGCCAGCTGTACCAACCGCGGTGGAGCACAAGCCACGCCATGAGACCGTATCCAGACTGCCCCGGACGCCCATCATTAGCGGCCAGATCATTGCGCCATTGTTCGTGGTGCAAAAGAGGGTTGAACGTATCGACATACACGTGATTGCGGCGGGTTACTACATCTGCATAAGCCGCCGAAAGATCAGCGATGCGACGGTTACGCTCCGGGTCGAGAGTCGGGGGAGGGCCCACCACAAGTACACGGATGCTGTTCTGAGACGCCATGTCTACCATATTGGCAAGATTCAAGCGTGAACGTGCACTAGTGAGTCCCAAATCAATGTCAAAAGTTGAGGGAGCTATGACCAAACGATTATCGGCACCGGGAAGGAACCTGCGGCGTGCCTCATCAAACCATCGAGTGCTCAGCTGCTCGCTTCCTTCATTCGGGGCGGCGAGATTATAGGCTGAAATGGATGCACTAGTTTGCGGGGTACGTGCCATCACGCGACCAAACCAACCTAGGGTGCGGGGGTCACCGACACCGGCGAGCAGGTCGTCTCCAACCGCTACAAGTCGAATATTGCGTTGCTCCACGGGGTTCTTTCTTCCGTTGATATCTTGCGTCTGCAGTACGTAAACGCTCTGTCCTTTTGTTTAAGCATAAGGTGTTCGAGTTATGTTTTCGAACTCCTCGAAAATTTTTGATCCAATCGTGATGAAAAATCCACTTGAGGCATAGGAAAAGCCCCATCACTACAGTCTTCCACAATCGCACGAGTTATAAAACTCGCTGTGAAGCTACGGTTGTGATGGGGCTTTACCCCACAAAGGATTTAGCCTTCGAAGACCTGCTTCATCAGTGCCTCAGCTTCAGCGGCATGGCGTTTACCCGTACCTGCTGCGGGAGATGCCGACGCAGGGCGGGAAACCAAACGCATCCGGTAGTCAATAATTGGCAGCAGGTTCAAAGCCATAAACGGCCACTGACCCTGGTTAGCGGGCTCATCCTGTGCCCATACAATATCGGTGGCGTTCGAGTACAAATCCAGCTGCGCCTTGATCTCTGCCTCGGGCAGGGGGTAAAGCTGCTCAACGGAGACGATAGCGGTTTTCGTATCACCGCGCTTTGCACGCTCAGCCTCAAGATCGTAGTAGAGACGACCAGAGACAAAGACTACACGCTCAACTTGGGCTGGAGTAACACCGGAACGATCGCCAATAACGGGCTGGAATGACCCCTCCGTGAAGTCCTCAATTGAGGATGAGGCAGCCTTCAAACGCAAGAGCTGTTTAGGGCTAATAACCACAAGCGGCTTATACGGGCGGTGCTGTGCGTGACGACGCAACAGGTGGAAATACGATGCCGGGGTAGAAGGCACAGCAACCGTCATATTGTTTTCAGCGCACAACTGCAGGTACCGTTCTATACGCGCTGATGAGTGGTCCGGGCCCTGCCCCTCATAACCGTGGGGGAGCAGAAGAACCAGCGAAGAACGCTGACCCCACTTCTGTTCAGACGATGACACGAACTCGTCGATAATCGTCTGGGCACCGTTCGCAAAGTCACCGAACTGGGCCTCCCACACCACCATCGAATCGGGACGTTCAACCGAGTATCCATACTCGAAGCCTATGACACCGTACTCAGACAGGAGTGAATTGTAGATACGTAGCTTGCCCTGATGGTCCGAGAGGTGCTGCAGCGGTGACCATTCGTCATCGGTGAGATGATCATGCAGCACCGCGTGACGCTGCACGAAGGTACCGCGTTGAACGTCTTGGCCGCTCATACGCACATCGGTGCCTTCCATGAGCAGAGAGCCAAAGGCCAGAAGCTCGCCCATGCCCCAATTGACCTTGCCGTTTGTGCCCATCTCAACGCGCTGTTCACACAGTTTCTTGAGCTTTTTGTGAACCGTGAAGCCCTCGGGAACTTCGCCGAATGCTTTTGCGATGTGCTCGAAGGTATCGCGAGAGATCGCGGTGTTACCGCCATGAACAATTTCGGTGCTCTGCTGAGAAGCAGGCAGCTCAAGCCCAGCAACATTGGGGGTCTCGGGAGCGGGTACGGCCGCTTGGGTCTCGCTGAAGATCGCATCCAGCTTCGAGTGGTATGCACTCAATGCCTCATCTGCTTCTTCTTGGGTGATATCGCCGCGACCCACCAGAGCCTCTGCATACTTGGTGCGGGTCGAAGGCATATTATCGATCACCTGGTACATCTTCGGCTGAGTCATCGACGGGTCATCAGCCTCGTTGTGGCCACGGCGACGGTAGCAGAGTAAATCAATTACGGCATCGCGGCCGAAGCGCTCGCGGTACTCGAATGCGAGACGACCTGCCCGAACTACAGCCTCGGGGTCATCGGCGTTTACGTGGAAGACAGGCGCCTTGGTCATCCGAGCAATATCGGTTGCGTTGGTGGCGGTACGGCCATCCTTCGGAGATGTTGTGAAGCCGATCTGGTTATTCACCACGATGTGTACGGTGCCGCCGGTAGTGTAGCCACGCAGATTAGCCATCTGCAAGGTTTCCATGACGATACCCTGTGCGGCAAACGCGGCGTCACCATGAATCAAGATGGGCAGAATGGGATGACCTTCGATACCCTGGTCGTTAAGAACATCCTGCTTGGCGCGCACGATGCCTTCCAGAACGGTGTTAACAGCCTCCAAATGTGAAGGATTAGCAGCCAAATACACCTGAGTCTGCTTGCCTGAGGTAGAGGTGAACGTGCCCTCGGTGCCAAGGTGGTATTTCACATCGCCAGAACCACCTTCATATGGTGCCGCAGTACCGCTGAACTCACGGAAAATCTGGGCGTAAGACTTACCCGCGATGTTGGTCAGAACATTGAGGCGGCCACGATGCGCCATACCGATGGCGACCCCGTGCATATTATTATCTGCCGCTTTGTTGATGATCGCATCCAGCAGGGGGATGAGCGACTCTCCGCCTTCGAGTGAGAAACGCTTCTGACCCAGGTATTTGGTCTGCAGGAAGGTCTCAAAGGCCTCGGCCTCAACAAGCTTCTCCAGAACATGCATCAGACGTTCGCGGCTAGGCTTGCTGTAGCCATGCTCCAGCTTCTCTTGGAACCATTCACGGGCTTTACGGTCTTCCATGTACATGTACTCGACCGCGAGAGTACCCGCATATGCCTCACGTAGACGCGCCAGAATAGTACGCAAAGGAAGCTGTTCTTTGTCGCCAAACCCTCCCGTAGGCCATACTCGATCCAGATCCCACAGAGTCAGACCGTAGCTTTCTACGTTCAAATCGGGGTTTGAATGTAGCTGGTAGCCCACTGGGTTGGTGCGGGCGATAAGGTGACCGTGCACGCGGTACGCGTGGATAAGCTGCTGAATGCGGGCGACCTTAGAAACCTCAGTATCAGGATTAACCTGATTATCCTGGCTCCATCGAACAGGTTCGAAGGGAATCTGAATAGCCTGGAAGATTTCGTCATAGAATCCTTCGGCACCTAAGAGGTAGCTCTCTACTATCTTAAGGAATTCGCCGGAACCAGCACCTTGAATAACGCGGTGGTCATAGGTGCTCGTAAGGGTAATAACCTTGGAAATAGCATGCTGGGCTACCATCGTCTCCGCCACACCGCGGAACTCAGCAGGGTATTCAAGAGCACCCACACCGATAATTGCGGCCTGCCCTTTCGAAAGACGAGGAACAGAGTGTACGGTACCGATACCGCCAGGGTTCGTGAGAGTAACCGTAGTTCCCTGGAAATCTTCCAGCCCAAGCTGGCCTGCACGACCACGTTTGACGATATCGTCGTAGGCCTGCCAGAACTCCAAGAAGCTCAAGGTCTGTGCACCCTTGATATTCGGAACCACGAGGTTGCGGGAGCCATCAGGGCGGGGCAGATCGATAGCCAGACCGAAGTTCACGTTCGCATTGTGAATAGCAATCGGTTTGCCTTTTTCATCATGACCGTAGGTGACGTTCATTGAAGGCATGGCAGCGAGCGCACGAATAACAGCGTACCCAATGATATGCGTGAAAGAAATCTTGCCGCCGCGGGTTCGAGCTAAATAAGCGTTGATGGCAGAACGGTTTTCAATCAGCAGTTTAGCTGGTACCGCGCGCACCGTCGTAGCGGTTGGAACGGTGAGCGAGTCTTCCATGTTGGCGGCAACGGCTTTAGCCGGTCCGCGTAGGGGTACAATTTTATCTTCTAAAGGTTCCACGTTTTCTGCCTTTGATGAGGTTTTAGGAGCGGGCGATGCTGTCGACTTTGTTGGTGCGGCAGGCTGAGGTGCCGGGGTAGTAATAGATGCTGCAGCGGCTGGAGCAGAAGGTGTCGCCTCGGCTTTTTGGGTAGCTGTTACCGGGGCGGAGACCGCCGGAGTTCCTTGAAGGGCCTTATCAATGGACTGAAAAATGGGCCACCACGAAGGATCCACGAGATTTTTGTCTTGCTGATAACGTTCATATTGTTCTTCGACGAACCATTCGTTACCGGCAAATTCCTCAGGTACCAGGTGATCTGGCAGATTTGGCACTGTAAACGCCTCTTCCTTGACTGTGAATTTATCCGTCGCGTCCGGAGAAATCCGGCACAGACGACCCGCATCTTCGAGGGGCGAATCATCACGCTGAGTATAAGTTGGCTTTGTGTGTGCCTCTTCAAGTCTCGCACACATTGCGGACTGCAAGAGCTGCAGCGCACCAAATACTCTATAACCTAGTTTAGTGAGAACTCACCCGAACTTTCCAGCTGAACCCGGCGGATACGGTGAGTTGTTCTTCACGGGAACACGCTTGTAGGAAGGCAAAACATGCCTTGAGGGTGGGTAAGTTCTGCGAGATATTGTGCTCATGGGAGCTTATGCATCTCTGTTTTACATTGATATCTAAAGGAAAGCGTAGCGACCACTGCAAAATTGCCTTAAACATTCGCTAGAATATGGGCTATGGATGACCCCTTCAGTTACCCCAATACAGACTGTCGAATATTACACTTTTATGACGCTCGTCGTCCTGATGACGTTGGGTGCGCGGTGAACGCATGAACTTTATACTTCTTGCTCTCGGCATCGCACTCATTCTAGGAACCGGTTTCTTCGTAGCTGTCGAATTCTCACTTGTGGCGCTTGAGACCGCGACCGTGTATCAAGAACGAGAAAAAGGTGATACTCGCGCTAACGCCGTTCTTCAATGCTTACGTACTCTCTCAACACAGCTTTCAAGTTGCCAAATTGGCATTACGATCACGACTCTGCTCACGGGGTACACACTCGACGCTTCCATTAATGCGTTAACCGCTGGATTTATCTCTTCGTGGGGTCTTCCTAGGGCTGTAACTTCAACCCTGACCCTTGTGCTTGCTATGGGAATTGCCACCCTGTTATCAATGCTCCTCGGTGAACTGGTGCCTAAAGGCCTTGCGATCGCTGAACCCTACCGGGTGGCGCGGCAAGTCGCGCCTGCGCAGCTTATATTTACGCGCATCATGAAACCTGTGGTCGTCGTGATGAACGGGTCTGCCAATAGGATTCTTCGTCTCTTCGGTATGGAGGCTCAGGAGGAACTTTCTGCTGCCCGCAGTCCCGAAGAGCTTTCGGCAATGGTGCGTCGCTCTGCGGAGCAGGGAACCTTGGATTCGGATACGGCTCGATTTGTGGATCGCACGCTCAGTTTTGCTGAACTTACCGCTTCCGAGGTGATGACTCCGCGAGGGCGGGTTACGATGCTCGAAGATACGGCGCCCGTAACAGAGGTTATAGAGCAGGCCCGTGCGACCGGGCATTCGCGTTTTCCTCTATATCGTGGAGATCATGACAATATTGTGGGTGTTATCCATGTGAAGAAAGCTGTCGGGGTTCCAACCGATGTGCGTGAAACCCTGGAAGCCGGTGCATTGGCTGATGATGTGCTGCAGGTTCCTGAAACGCTGCACGTGGATGCGCTTCTTACTCAGCTGCGTGAAGGAGCATTACAACTTGCCGTCGTTCTCGACGAATACGGCGGAACATCGGGAATTGTGACTCTTGAAGACCTTGTTGAAGAAATTGTGGGTGAGGTATCCGATGAGCACGATCAAGGGCGAACGGAACGGCCTCTACGTTTTGGTAACGGCGACTGGGTGTTCTCAGGCTTGCGTCGCCCGAATGAGGTTAACGAATTTATTCCCGGTGTCATCGCCGAGCATCCTTCTTACGAAACCGTGGGCGGTTTTATGATGGAGCAGCTGGGGCGCATACCTGAACAGGGTGACCAGGTACCGATCTCTGGCGGTATTCTGCGTGTAGACCATGTTGAGGGGCGCCGGGTAGACCGCATCCGCTTTATTCCCGACAGCATCGGGAAAGGACTCGTATCGCAGCCAGCGGTTTTGCAGAATCGGCGGGTGCGCTCATGAATGACTGGATAGCTATAGCACTCCTCGTTATTTTGCTTATCGGCAATGCATTTTTTGTCGCAGGTGAATTTGCCATCATGTCTACCCGCCGAGCCCAAATAGAGCCCCTGGCGGATGGGGGAAATAAACGCGCAAAAGTGGTGCTCTACGCACTGGAACGCGTTTCTCTGATGTTGGCTACCTGCCAGTTGGGTATTACGATTTGTTCTCTGCTGATTCTGAACGTTTCCGAACCTGCTCTGCACCATCTGCTGGGGACACCTTTAGAGTTACTTGGTCTTCCGCACGCCACGGTCGATATTCTTGCCTTCGTCGTTACCCTTATCGTGGTGACGTATCTGCACGTTATTTTTGGTGAAATGGTGCCGAAAAATGCTGCGGTTACTCTGGCAGCGCGCGGTATTGCCCTGTGGATTGTTCCTACGTTGGTACGGGTTTCGCATGTTTTTGCTCCCATCGTGGCGTTTCTCAACGGTATGTCAAACATGCTTTTACGCTGGATGCGGGTGGATATTAAAGACGAGGTCGCCTCTACCTTTACACTAGGCGAGCTACAGTCTATCGTTGCCCAATCCACGGCAGAAGGCACCGTCGAGGACGATGCCGGCGTTATCGGCGGCGCTCTCGAATTTAGCGGGAAGCATGTTTCTGAGATTATGGTAAGTCGGGACAACGTGCATACACTGCCCTTCGGATGTACTCCGGCAGAGGTAGAACACGCCGTAGCACGCACCGGATATTCTCGTTTTCCCGTCCACGATGAAGCCGGAATCTATATGGGGTACCTGCACCTCAAGGATGCCCTAGACGTAGCCCCTGAACGCACAGACCAGCCCTTTCCCTGGTACAAGCTGCGGTCTTTGACCGTTCTAACACCGACGACCGAAATTGACGATGCGCTCGCCACCATGCAGCAGAATCGCTCTCATCTGGCGCAGGTCGTAGACACTTCGGGCACATTATTAGGTGTGGTCTTTATGGAAGATGTGATCGAAGAACTTGTGGGCGAAATTCGTGATACGACACAGGACTCGAAGCGGCGTAAAGCCAGCACATCGCACTCTGAAGGGATAAGCCAAGATGAACAATAAAGAGTTGTTTATACGTTATATGGCGTGATTTAGTGGTAATGCATCAGCAAACCCGGCGCGTCGTAATTGAAAATCGTTTTCACCTTGCGTAGCCTGGTAAAACTCGCTCGGAAAATATTCGCGCCGCAGTCGAAAGAAGAAATAACATGAAAAAACTCATGAGCACCATAACGGTATTGGCTGGAGTATCTCTCATGGTGAGTGGCTGCTCAACCGCTAACTCGGGTTCCAACGGGTCATCAGGCAACGACGGCGGGAAAGTAAAAGTTGTTGCAACCACTGATGTTTATGCCGATATTGTCAAGCAGGTGGGAGGGGACAACGTAGACGTTACCCCTATTATTGCGTCAACTAGCACTGACCCTCACTCCTATGAAGCAACCGCAGCAGACCGTGTTAAAACGAAGGACGCAGGTCTTGTTGTCGTCAATGGAGGCGGCTACGACCAGTTCCTTGAAGATATGGCAGGCAAAGACAATAGCTCACAGAAGGTTGTCAACGCCGTCAAGCTGAGCGGGAAACTAACTGACAGTGAATATGATCATCTCGCCGAAGACCACAAGGACGGTCATCATGACCATGAAGACGGTGAAGAACATAAACACGCCCACGAGTTTAACGAACACCTCTGGTACGACTTCGACACCATGAAGAAAGTTGCCACCGAAGTAGCAGAAGACTTGGCACAGCTGGATTCCGCACATGCAGACTCTTACCGCGAAAATGCTAAGAAACTCGGCACAGAACTTGATACTCTGGACTCCTCAGCGAAGAAGATTGACGGCAAAGGCAAGAAATATATTTCGACTGAGCCCGTGCCCGATTACCTGATCGCCTCCACGGGAGCCGAGAATGCAACCCCTGAAGAATTCGCGGAATCAATCGAAGCTGA
Organism: Rothia dentocariosa ATCC 17931; assembly: GCF_000164695.2. Lineage (NCBI taxonomy): Bacteria > Bacillati > Actinomycetota > Actinomycetes > Micrococcales > Micrococcaceae > Rothia > Rothia dentocariosa. The sequence continues at coordinate 25,609 of NC_014643.1, read as the reverse complement.
GAAAGACGTTCCGGCACTCGTGCTTAAGGAAACCCAAGATTTGGTGACTGAGAAGCAGGTCTCCCTGGTGGCATACAATGAGCAAACCGAAACCTCACAGACCAAGGAAGTGCTTCAAACGGCTAAAGACGCGGGGGTTGCCCACGTTTCCTTTACCGAAACTCTCCCCGAGAACACCGATTACCTATCGTGGATGAAGACTAACGTTTCAAATCTCGAAAAGGCACTTTCCTAAGTGAAAAATACGACACCATCAGGCACCCCCGCGATAGAAATACGCGGGGGTAACCTCGCTTTTGGAACCCGTACCCTTTGGAATGACCTCAACCTGTCCATTGCTCAAGGAGAATATTTCGCGGTCCTTGGGCCGAACGGTTCCGGAAAATCTACATTCCTCAAAGTAGCCCTCGGACTCACCGCGATGAACACCGGCACAATCTCTGTTCTGGGCAAGCCGGCCCGCGCCGGAAACCCCGGCGTAGGCTACATTCCCCAGCAAAAAGCAATCGACCCATCAACCCCGATGCGTGCCCGCGACCTCGTTGGCTTGGGCATCGACGGGCACCGCTGGGGAATCCGGTTGGGCGGCAGAAAGTATCGTGCAAAAGTCAATGAACTCTTAGAGGCCGTCGGCGCTTTAGAATACGCCAATGTCCCGGTTGGTCTGCTTTCAGGGGGCGAACAGCAGCGACTGCGCATAGCCCAAGCTCTCGCGAATAACCCCCAAATGCTGCTTGCTGATGAAGCTCTTCTCTCTCTCGACCTGAACCATCAATACGCGGTTGCTGATCTGATTCATCGGTTTAACCGCGATCAGGGTGGCTCTGTTATCTTCGTAACTCACGAGATTAACCCCATCATTGAGCATGTTGATCGCGTCTTATATCTCGCCAACGGGCGATTTACCGTAGGAACTGTACCCGAGGTCATGAACAGCGAAACCCTGAGCGATCTTTATGGAACCCCCATCAACGTGCTGAAATCCAACGGGCGCTACGTTGTGGTAGGGGAGACCCATGCCAGCGACCATTGCCATGTGGTAGGTGGGGAGCAGAACCTTCATGGTGCGCATCAGGACCTTCGAGAAATTGCAGTCGAGACGGATCATGATGCATCCTCGGGCAAACCGGTCAAAACCGCGAGCGCGGCGGGTGCCTTAGAAGATTCTTCTAATACTACGAAATATCACGCCGAGCACAAGGGCGGAGGAACACCCCAATGATTCTTTCCACAGTAATCTCTCCGGTGCTTGCGGCAAGCCAGCAACAGAACGATTTACTCTCGCGGATTTTCGTTTTCGACCGATACAGCGAACTAGTTCAGCTGTTGCAGAACTCTATTCTTGCGGGTGCAGTCCTCGGTATTATCGGTGGTTTCGTCGGCATGTTTGTTATGATGCGCGATCATGCCTTCGCCGTTCACGGTGTATCTGAAATGTCGTTTGCGGGTGCCGCGCTGGCACTTCTGCTGGGGTACGATGTCATTACCGGGTCAATGATTGGGTCCATTATCTCCGCCTTGCTGATCGGCATGATGGGCGTGAAGAAAAGCGAATCAAACTCGGTCATTGGTGCCCTCATGCCCTTTGGTCTGGGCTTAGGCATTCTCTTTCTCTCGCTCTATCAGGGCAGGAGCGCCAATAAATTCTCGCTTTTAACCGGTCAGATTGTTTCGGTTGACGGCGATCAGCTGAACGCCATGATCGCTGGAGCCATCGTAATTATCGCAATCCTGACTCTGGTCTGGCGGCCACTGAGCTTCGCTTCACTCGATCCCGAAGTGGCCCAGGCAAAGGGCGTTCCTATGCGTACCCTATCTCTGGTCTTTATGGTGGTTCTGGGTATCGCTGTAGCGCTTTCGGTTCAGGTCGTTGGCTCCCTGCTGGTGCTGGCCCTCTTGATTACTCCGTCTGCCGCGGCACTTCAGGTGACTGCATCCCCGCTTAAAGCGCTTATTCTCTCGGTGATTTTTGCGGAACTGGCTATTGTGGGCGGTATTTTGCTTGCGCTTGCTGGTTCGTTACCGATCAGTCCTTATGTCACCAGTGTATCCTTCGTAATTTATCTTATCTGTCGCATTATTGGCGGAATTAGGAGGCGGCACAGCGCATCAGGTCGCATCGCCCGTCAGACACAAGGGGATGCACATCATCACCCTGCGAGCGTCTAGTAGCGGCTCTTTCTAGAGAATCTTAAAGTCTGTTGCCCACAACTCAACCAAGAGTTCAAGAGTTGTGGGCAACAGACTTTAAGAGTAGCGCATACTCTGCGGGATGAACCAAGATTCAGGTCTTATTTACTGGCGCCCCGTCAACCGATTTTCTTCATCGCGGAGTTCCAGAGTGCATTCAGGGCAGTAGCCGGTAACTTCAACTACATGCTCCAATTCCGAGAACCCGTATTTTTTCCCCATATCAAGGGCCCAATCCTCAATAGCGGGTGCCTCAAGCTCCACGGCCTTACCGCAACGGCGGCACAGAAGATGATGATGGTGTGTATCGCCCTGACAATGACGGTAAAGCGACTCGCCTTCGACACCCTTCACGACATCCAGTTCTCCCGAATTAGCGAGAGACTGGAGCACACGGTAGGTTGTCGCCAAAGACACCTGCTCTTTACGGTTAGCTAGGGTGAGGTGCAAATCCTGCGCCGAAATAAAATCGCCCAGTTCGGCCATCGTGGCCTTGATAATGCGGCGCTGCTTGGTGTTGCGCGCCTCTGCCTGTTTCACGATCTTGCGGACGGGAATATGAGTATCCAAAACATAACCTTCCGGGTGGGGCACACCCAAGTAGTATGCGGGTTTGTGAGCCTTTTCTAATGACTCTACACTAAAATTTTGCATATCAAGTGCGAGTTATTAATTCTCTCACGTGGTGAAAATTCTAGATTACCCTGTAGTTAGCTATGGTACAGCACTAGAGCAGGCTCGAATCTGGCGAGTAGACTGGAACCATGGAACTGACAAAATATACCCATTCAAGTGTGCGGATAGAGCACGACGGTCATGTACTAGTGTTTGACCCCGGAAATTTCGCGCCTGAGGGCGAACATGCTCAGCTGCTTGATGGCGCGGACTACCTCTTGATCACACACGAGCACCCCGATCATTTTGATGCCGATCGTGTGCTGCCTTTGATCGCCGAAAAGCAACAGTTGCGTATTTGGGCGCCGCAAGCTGTCGCAGAGAAAATTCTTGATACTGCACCAAACGCCCACGTCACTGTTGTATCGGCAGATAGCGAATTTTCGGTGCCCGGTTTTGATGTACAGACCTTTGGCGGTCAGCACGCGCTGATTCACCCTTTGATCCCTACGATCGCCAATATTGGATACCTCATTAACGGTGTTGTGTACCACCCCGGTGATTCCCTCGTGGTGCCACATGGTGTGAAAGCTCCTCATGTGTTGGTGCCGGTGCACGCGCCCTGGAGCAAAGTTCAAGAAGTTATCGATTTTGTGATCGCGGTGGGAGCACAGCATGCGTACCCCATTCACAATGGCATGATTAATGAGAATGGTACGGGAATTATCGAGGGTTTGATTACTACCTTTAGCAACAAGTACGGTACCGAATATTCGCATCTAAACCCCGGTGACACGGTCAAGTTCTAGATTTTGGAGGATAGAGTGAGCAGTATTTTTACCAAGATTATTGACGGCGAGATTCCGGGCCGTTTTGTCTGGAAAGATGAGAAATGCGTAGCGTTTATGGATATTCAGCCAGCATCGCACGGGCATCTGCTTGTGGTCCCGCATGAAGAAATTGACCGTTGGCCCGAGCTGCCGGTGGAGCTTGCAGCACATCTTTTCGCAGTAGCGCATAAGATTTCCGGCGCTCTAGATCGAGCTTTCGATAAAGACCGGGTAGCGCTTATGATTGCCGGGTTCGATGTGCCACACACGCATATTCATCTGTTCCCAGCGGATAGTATGGCGGAATATGACCCGGCGAATGCGCTCGCTAACGTGACTGCCGAGGAACTGGATGCTGACGCGGAGGCAGTGCGTACCGCCCTGCGCGACCTCGGACACGGTGAATTTGTGCCGGAGGCTTAGGAGCGCCTGATTCTCTTATTATTCCGTTTCACCACAGACATTAAAAAGTGCCTTTATTCAGATAAAGGCACTTTTTAATGTCTGTGGTGAGCATGATGCACAGCTTAGCGTCCCTCAGCGGTACGCTGTGAACGGTGCATGTTGCCCTGTTGTTGCTGCTGTGAAACAGGCAAAAGCCTTCGCATACTCGCAAGAAAAGTATTCGGAGGCTCGCCCTCGCCGTAGGTAGGTTTAGTGTTTTTCCGCCTTTGAGATCTGATCTGCCAAATCTTCGGGGGAGAGGTTGGCGGAAGAGAACTCGGGGGTCAGTGGCAGATGCAGCTGTAAACCGGTGCCGGGGCAGATTTCTACGTTTGCTGACTTTAGTTTGAAGTCGACCACGTGTCCGCCATGAGTACGGTCATCGTCAATAAAGTGGGCGTGGCACCCCGGAACGGAAATGCCCTGCTCATAGATTGGGGTACGGAAACCCACAATCGTTCCCGTCAGATTATCGAACTGAACGATATCCTCATTCTCGGTTGCGTCTACCATCTTCGGGTAGGGCTTTTCCTGCTTGACCACGGTACGAGTACGAACCCACTCAAACTCGCCATAAATCTTGATAGCGTACATGTAGTTCTTCGACACCGTAAAATTATCGAGAACCTGTGAGGTGGAGGTGCGCAGCATGTTTTGCGGAAGCTCACGACGGATCATGGGTACGAAGTTTGTGACCACTGCATATGGGGTTCGATCAGTAAGCTGGGGGATAGAAACCGAGCCGTCATGGCGCACCTGGTAACAATCGCCGTCGAGCACCACCATCTCCCCATCAAGGCCGTTAAAAGTTCCTACCCCAAAGTTACCGTGGCTCAACAGTTCACCAATTGTCATTTCGCCATCGTACACGCCGTCGAGTAGCTGCGACATAAGACCTGTCTGGAAGACCTCGTTGCGGAATACGGTTTCTCCATTGAGCTGAGTCGGCTGATATGCCATCGTTTTACCTTCCATCGCGTATATTTGACTACACCATCATTCTACGCCGCATATTCCAAATGCCGTGTTTGTATATAAAATATGCCCATGCTAGAGATCGAGTACCATTTCAATGTGCTTGATTCCAGCTTCCTGATAGGGTTCACCGCGAGCCACAAAACCGGCCGCCCCATAGTAGGTATCTCTTAAATATGCTTGCGCGCTAATCACAATCTGCCGTGCAGATGTGTTCGTGCGAATCCAGTCAATGGCCGCGTGTAAAAGTTTACGTCCTAGCCCATTTCTGCGTACTTCTTGACGTACCGCAACACGACCCAGCGTCCATGCATCTGCGATGGTGCGGTGATTACCGTCATTGACATGTTCCAGATCAAACATGCGCAGATACGCGAGTACACGACCAGAATCATCAGCGGAAAAGAAATGGACGCATTCAAAATCGGTTTCATCAGCCTCGGGCTCAGTAATCTTCTGCCCCGCAGCAAAAACCAGGGTGCGTGTTATATGAATCTGCTGAAGTTCATGCAGTGTGAGCTCATCAAATAGTTTGGCCGTAAAACCGGGAGAGGAAGTCATGAATCCTGCTTGTCTGACGAACGGTCTGTTGAGAGCGGGCGGGCATATAATGCGTAAAAACCTACACTACTAGAGGCACATATCCGGCACTGTAGTTTCCTAAAACTTGCCCGTCCCGCATCATCCGTGGATGCGCTAGTGCTCAATCGCCGGATTAGCGCTGCAAATCGAGTACCATTTCGACATGCTCGATTCCAGACTCCATGTAGTGCTCACCGCGCTCAACAAACCCCTCAGGACTGTAGTAGGTATCTTTCAGATATGCTTGAGCGGCGATCACGATTTCTTTTGCGTCCGTGTTATTCCGGATCCATTCCAAGGCTGCGTGTAAAAGCTTACGTCCCAGGCCGGTACCACGTGCATCTGGGTGAACTGCCACACGGCCGAATGTCCACGCGCCCGGAATGTAGCGGTGGCGTGCATCCTGAACCTTCTCAAGATCGAATAGACGCAGATACGCGAGCACTTTTCCCGAATCGTCCTCATTCACCATATGGATGCATTCGAAATCAGCGTCATCAGGCTCCTGATCAGTTGATTGCTGACCCACTGTGAACACCAGAGAACGAATAATATGAATCTGCTGCAACTCGTGAGCGGTCAGCTCGTCAAAATGCTTGGCGATGAATTTGGACACGGGCTCTCCTGCGTTGGTCATATCGGTGAAAAGACAGTTCTCATTATTCTAACGTGATGTGTGCGAATCACACGAAATCTAAAGAATATACGGTAAGAATGTGCGGCGTGTACAGCTAAAGCGTACCAATAAGAACGCCGCCAATAACTACGAGGGCGAGTCCTCCTAACACATACAGCAACTCCAGCCTCGTTTTCTTCTCGCCCAGTAGCAAGATACTGCCCAGAGTGGAGATAATAACGTTCATCTGTGAGAGTGTAAACCCGCTGGCAACACCGTTGCGATGCGGCTCAATAGACACTAGGTAGGCTAACGCAGCACCCGAGAAAATCACGCCACAGATAATGTTCTGTAAAGACTTCTTATCCCAAGGGCGGGTACCGTCACGGGTCAGCATAGACATCGTGATAGCTGCTACCACCATACCCACTGATTGGGGCAGGAATTTATACCACCCGTCTACACTCACATAGTTGGGAAAGAATGAATATCCAACATATCCGATGGTAGAAAATAAGAGTGTGATAATACCGGTCCGCATATTCCCGCCAGACTGTGGGTCAGGATTCTCTTGCTTCGTGGTCATCCAAATACCGATGATAATGAGAGCCAGAGCTACGGCCCCAATTACTTTAGCTTGAACGGTACCCCAGTCGCCGAACGCCACCACGCCCATCAGCGAAGTACCTACCAGCTGCATGCCAGTCGATAAAGGCATGGTTTGAGAAACACCGATTTGGGTAAAAGCACGGTACTGGTTCATCTGACCAAACGCCCAGCTTGCTCCTGAGAGGAAGCACAGAAAAAATGCCCAAGCGTCAAGGCGAATCGGGAAGAAAAGCAGGGAAGTGGCAATACCCATGAGGAGCACGCCCATCGTGGTACCCATAATTTGCTGAGTCGGTTTACCACCGATTTTAGATACGCACAGAGGCAGAATGCCCCAGAATAGCGCGGGTATAAGACCGATAAGGATATTCATGGAAATATTTCCTTAGGCACTATGAGAACACAGAATATACAGCTGTTCCGTGGAAAGAATAGTAAATTACCATTTTAGAAACGTCTATAACGCTGTAAGCTCACTCTAGCTTATCTTGTTTTATAAAATTCGAGCCCGGCAGGTAAACATCCTGTTTGAGATCTTAAAACAGAAGATGCCCTCCTTACATAAGGGCATCTTTAGGATAGTTCGGTCAAGCTTTAAGACCATAGGGAAGCGACAGTCTTCGTAAAGTGCGCACCATCGGGGTGTATCTGCGATACAAGCTGGAGATTCCAGGTTCCATTGCTCCCATTAATATTTGCGGTCGTGCGCGTACGTGCTACGAGCTGAGCGCCATTGTCACTTCGTTCCACGTGAGCAGATACTACCTCAATATTGCTGTAGGACATAGTTTTATCGGCAACCGACTGTACCCACTCATCGCGAGTCTGGATTTGGCCTGTGATGTGGGTGAGTGTAGCATCCTCAGTGAGAGTGGAACGGAGAGATTCGGCGTCAGCATCCATCATCGCCATAAACATACGCTCTTGTGTGCGAATAGGCTGTTCATCGGAACCTGTATAGGGCTCGCCTGGTGCAGAGGGTAATAGCTGGTCATTCTTATATAGTGCTTCATCGGACGACAGCGAGCTGGAAGCGCAACCTACGAAAGTTGCAACTGCTGTAAGACCAGCTGATAGACATACAGTACGCCGTGATAGTACATGCGACACGTCAAACTCCTTTAGAACGTGGAGGCAGTAATCCCCTAAGAACTTACTTGCGGCTTCATCATACGTGAAGGTTAAGCCTTAATTCCAAATTTTGTAAGTATTCCACATTATGGCCACTGAGGGAATCAAGTACCTTGTGGAGCTGTTCTTTCTGAGTGGGGAAACTTGCGAATAGGTCTATCTTCTCAGTGTTTACTAGTTAAGGAAGGCTACTATGCTAGGCAATGCCGCAGTGTATTGTCAATATGAAAGCACAACCGGAATATACAAATTCTGGAAAGGTTAGTATGTGTATGCTCGCCATGAGCATAATCTATGATGAAGCAAAGGTGGATAAAAAAACTATAAGACTATCTCAAAATTATTATAAAGCTAATAAATATGCTTGTCAGAGGTCGGAGTCTTAGAATCCTTAGGAATTATCATCGTGAGTTCTGATATACAACTATATTGAAAATTAGAATCGGCTATGTCAGTAAAAGGGATAAATTTTTGCCCTTTTATTTTCAGAGTCAAAGGTACAGAACTATTCCTATAACGCCGATATTAACTAGAATGCTCCATGCCCTCATATATTGAGGACACGGAGCATTCTAACCTCTATAAATAACGGTTAGACACCGTAGTACAGCTGGTATTCCAGTGGGTGAGGAATCAGCGAGAGCGGTTCAAGCTCGTTCGTGCGCTTGTAGTCAATCCACGCATGAATCAGATCCTCGGTGAATACGCCGCCTTCGAGTAGGAAGTCGTGGTCTGCCTCAAGCGCGGCCAGCGCTTCCTCAAGGTTAGCGGGGGCCTTCTTGATATCCTTGGCCTCTTCGGCGGGCAGCTCGTATAGGTCCTTGTCGATCGGTGCTGGTGGCTCAATACGGTTGCGAATACCATCCAAACCGGCCATAAGCTGAGCCGAGAACGCGAAATAGGGGTTACATGAAGGGTCAGGGGCACGGAACTCCAGGCGCTTAGCTTTCGGGTTGGCGCCAGTAATCGGGATACGAATACCGGCAGAGCGGTTACCCTGCGAGTACACCATATTCACGGGGGCCTCGTAGCCAGGCACAAGGCGCTTGTAAGAGTTAACGGTCGGGTTGGTAAACGCCAACACAGCGGAGGAATGCTCAATCAGACCGCCGATGTACCAGCGAGCGATATCGGAGAGGTTTGCGTATCCGCGCTCATCATAAAAGAGTGGGTCGCCGCCTAACCACAGTGACTGGTGGCAGTGCATACCCGAACCGTTATCGCCGAAGACAGGTTTCGGCATGAAAGTCACTGACTTGCCCCACTCATCGGCGGTGTTCTTGATAACGTACTTAAACTTCAGCAGGTCGTCGGCGGCATTGGTGAGGGTTGAGAACTTGTAGTTGATCTCTGCCTGTCCGGGAGACCCAACTTCGTGATGGCTGCGCTCAACTTCGAGCCCAACCTGATCCATCGCTACGCACATAGCATCACGCAGATCGGCTTGCTTATCGACAGGGGAGACCGGGAAATAACCGCCCTTGATAGGGGTCTTATTACCAAGATTGCCGCCTTCTTCCTTGCGGCCGGTGTTCCAATATGCTTCATCGGAATCGATTTTATAGAACACGGAATTGGGCTCTACCTGGTAACGGACATCCTCAAAGACGAAGAACTCGGCTTCAGAAGCAAAGAACGCGGTATCGGCAACACCTGTGGACTGCAAGTATGCTTCAGCGCGTTCGGCTACACCGCGAGGGTCACGATGGTAAGGCTCACCGGTGCGGGGATTCACGATAGAGCAGATAATAACAAGGGTTTTTTCAAGACGGAAAGGATCAACATACGCCGACTTAACATCAGGAATAAGCTGCATATCAGACTCGGCAATGCCCTGGAAACCACGAATAGACGAGCCATCAAAAAGCTGACCGTTGACGAAGAAATCCTCGTCGATCGCCTTCGCCGGAAGGTTGAAGTGCTGCTGCACCCCAGGCATATCGGTGAATCGAATGTCGACGAAGACAATTTCGTCGCTCTTAATAAAATCGAGAACTTCTTGGGGACTGGTAAACATACGGACTGCTCCTCGTGGTGTTTTGTCCTTGGTGTCTGGTGTGGCGCCCAGTTTATGAGTTGTGCACCACTATCTAGCATAGGGGGTATTTTTTGCTCTGTCGTGTCTATTATGTTTCGGTAGTGTTACAAAGTTGCCGATGTGGTAGGGTGGCGTACGTTGAGGAAAGAGATACAGGATAATAGAAACCATGATTGAACGTGACGATCTTGGGTCGTGGCTCAACGGCGCGCCCAGCGACCAAAAATACCCCGGAGAGATCATGGGGCGACCAGAGACAGGACCTGGCGCTATAGCCCGTCCGATGCGTCGCCTCCTAGGTTTCATCATAGATTGGTATCTATGCTTGGGTCTTGCGTTTCTGCTAGTCGGAGGCCAAAACGTACAAATACATGGTCTAATGACACTAGGAATTTTTCTGCTGTACCTGATCGTACTCGTAGGATTTATGGGGCACACTCTGGGGCATTTTCTGGTTGGAGTCCAAGTGCAAACTCTAGATGGCAGGCCTGCTGGTTGGAAGCGAGCCCTTATCCGAGCTGTGCTGACCATGCTGGTGCTGCCCACCGTAATTTTGGACGCGAATTCACGCGGTCTTCACGATCGCGCGGCAGGAACTATACTTGTGCGCATCCGCTAGATGCGAACTGTATTGCCGGAGAGCTTATATTATTTTCCGGGTATTAGACAGACAAGCTGAGCCCCGACCTTACCATGAGGTCGGGGCTCAGCCATAGGATGTACCGTTTCTAACGCCCACGCATTGCGCGACGATCGGGGCGCACACGGTTCGGATCTATACCCTTTGGAATGCTGTTCATGGGGTTACGCACATGGTTGAGGGTACTAAGACGATTAGAAACTCCCTGAACTTCTTGCTGAGTCAGGGCTTTAGGCAGCTTGTTCATAGTCTTGACGACATCTTTTAACTCAACCTGATTCTCGTCGTGACCGGTCTCAATCACGTGTACGGGAACGCCAGGAACTACGCGGTTAAGATGTTTCTTCTCATTTTTCACAAGGTTCTGCACACGCGATGAAGGTCCCTCGGTTACCAGCACAATTCCCGGCCTACCGAGACCCCGAAAGACAAGATCCTGATTGCGGTTCGCAGCTACAGGCTGCTCTTCCACAATCCAGCCGCGGCGCACAGAGTTCATAGCGGCACCCGCACGCCCGGGTTGTCCTTCGATCTGTGTGAACGCTGCTTTTTGTGCGCGACGACCCAGAATAATCATGGCGGCAAGAACGCCAACCGCAAGACCAAGAATAATAAAAGTGATGATGTTGTTGAGTAACGCGCCGATCAGGACGAAAACAAGTAGGGTAACGACCACTGCAAGAAGCAGAATCCACCCGATATTCGGGTCAGATTTTTTGGTCATCTGGTAGACCTGCTTCATCTGGGCAAACGTACCCGGAGACTTATCTTTCTTCTGCTTTTTCTTCTCTTCGCGTTTTTCTGCCACGGTGCTTCCTCTGGACAACGGGTAGGAAAATGCAGTATAAGACTGCAGTATTTATTCTATCTTAGATTGTTCTTGACCTGGATGCCCGTGCATTCTCCTCAAGGAAAAACTCACCTAACAGCCAAACCCTGCAAATGTGTCTAAAGTTTGGCCCTCGTTGGGGTAAACAAAGTTCCCCGATTCGTAACCTTCAGGAGAGGATGAACCGGGGAACTTTCTAAATCTATGTCTCTGCGGACTGAACTATTCTACTATTCTAGAAACCCGCTGCGACTAGGGAAGAAGCCTCTTGCAAAGCCGCACCGCCATCTTCGATATGCGCAAGGTTTTCTGGAATCTCATAGCCGTTCTTCTTCATCGCGCGTGCCCACAGACGACCGGCACGATATGAGGACCGAACCATCGGACCAGCCATAACGCCAGCAAAACCGATGGATTCTGCCATAGCTGAGAACTCCAGGAATTCGGCGGGCTTCACCCAACGCTCAATGGGATGGAAAAGGGGACCGGGGCGCAGATACTGAGTCAGGGTGATAATATCGCATCCGGCGTCGTACAGATCGCAGAGTGCCTCGTAAATCTCATCGTTAGTTTCACCCATACCCAGAATCAGGTTGGACTTCGTGACCATGCCGGCCTCTTTACCCTGGGTAATCACATCGAGTGAGCGCTCATAACGGAATGCCGGGCGGATCTGCTTAAAGATGCGCGGTACGGTCTCTAGGTTGTGGGCAAAAACCTCTGGACGTGCATCAATGACTTTCTGCACATGCTCTGGCTTACCCTTGAAATCAGGGATCAGCATCTCAACACCGGTATTGGGGCACATCTTGTGAATCTGGCGTGTAGTCTCTGCGTAGAGCCAGGCACCGCCGTCTTCAAGATCGTCACGTGCCACACCGGTCACCGTGGCATAACGCAGACCCATAACCTTAACGTTTTTAGCGACTTTGAAGGGCTCAGCGTAATCAACTGCAGCGGGTTTACCAGTGGCAATATTGCAGAAATCGCAACGGCGAGTGCATTCAGAACCGCCAATAAGGTAGGTTGCCTCGCGGTCTTCCCAACACTCATAGATATTGGGACAGCCAGCTTCCTCACACACTGTATGAAGCCCCTGACCGCGGGCCAATTCCTTCATTTCGTTATATTCAGGCCCCACAACGGCTTTGGTCTTAATCCAGTGAGGCTTCTTCTCGATGGGAACCTCAGCATTGCGAGCCTCGACGCGCAGCAGCTTGCGGCCTTCAGGCTTAATGCTCATGTGTGTTGCTCCTTCTAACTGGATGCGCCCTCGGTTTAAAACGGGCTGAAACCTATTTTACGCCTGCATCGTGCAGGCGAAAAACACTGTGGCGTGGATTATGGTTTGTATGTCTTTAAGTCTTGTTTACGCACACAAATTTCTATTCGGATTACTCGCCGAATATCGATAAGCAGTACTGACAAGGGGAAATACGTGAACCTTGTGGCTACGCAGCCGTCTCGTGTGCCACCTTGTGCTCCTGCGGAACAAGGGGCTCAAAAGGCATTGCCAAACGATCCTGATACTTAATAAGCTCACGCTCAAGGGTCTCTAGAATATCTGCCGGGGTTACTGTACGACCGAGCTGCTCTGAGATTGTTGTGACGCCAGCATCCGTAATACCGCAGGGAATGAACTGCATGAACGGTGCGGTCTCATTGCAGCAGTTAATGGCGAACCCGTGCATTGTGGTTTGCTTTGAAACGCGAATCCCAATGGCGGCGATTTTCTTATCCGGTGTGATGCCATCGCCCAGAATCCATACGCCGCTACGCCCTTCCACGCGTTCGCCTTTGATGCCAAAGTGAGCGAGTACATTCATAATAATCTCCTCTAGGATGCGTACATACGCTACTACATCAAGAGGCTCAGGAAGTTTCAGAATGGGATACCCGGTCAGCTGTCCGGGACCATGCCACGTGAGTTTTCCGCCGCGGTCAATTTTCACGACTGGAGTTGAACGGTCTGTGGGGTACTCATGATCTTCAGTGCGCTTGCCAGCCGTAATCACGGGCTCATGTTCGAGCAGAAGAATAGTGTTTTGCCGAGCGCGTGCCGCTACCTCTGCATGAAGGCGAGATTGCATATCAAGGCTCTCAACATAATTCACATAGTCAGGGGCAAACCCCACACGTTCAAGTATTACGGACATAGCTTCTACCTTAGTACCGGAACGACCACGATAAAAATTAGGGCTTCCTGATTACACGTGCTCTGGGCCGCAGCATCGCTCTAGGAAAACAACTCGTACTTTGTGTGACAGATTATGACGTCATAAACAAGGCAGAAGGCGAGCAGAAACGCGTTATACAGCATGAAAATCGCTAAAAACCTTGTCCCTGTGGATAACTTTCACGGTGCTTTTCCAAAATCCGGTACATCTAGAGTATGAACACCGATAGCATCACATACCTTGAAAATCTTCACGAAGAACCAAACCTGAGTATTTGGACAGTTAAGATACATACAAATAGAGATTCATCGGTTAAGAATCGTATACTTCCCAAACAATTAGCCCCGGGGCTTTACACCCTTGCGATAAGTCATGATTCTCAGCAAATACCGTCGCACCAGATCAAAACACTTTGCGGTTTACCACCTTTACCCGGTGTCGCCACTGTACTAGCCGTAACGCGAGACGAAAGGCAGTTGTCTGGCACAGAGACAGGAACTTATTATTGGTACGAACCGGTTGAGGCAGGATCACTCGAATCCCTTGTGCATGCACGCGGATCCTTACCGCTCGCCGAGGTTGCGACCCTAGCACACCATATAGGATGGGGCTTCAAAAGCTTACACGCGGCGCATATCTATCCTGAGCATCTAGAGCCTCAGTACGTGATGATAACCATTGCTGGACTCCCCGAGTTTCTTTGCCTGCCCAGTTCTATCAAAGCGAGTAAACACCAGCCGGATGAACATGAACATGTCGGAGTTCATGATTTTGTGGCTCTTCTGTGGTATGCGCTCACCGGAGAGTCGCCTCGGCAAACTCATCAACGCATCCCGCTGCCGCTCCTTGCCGATGTACCGCAGACATTGGGAACCGAGCTTGAGCGTCTGCTTGATGATCCTAAGGCCACTGTACAGGAGGTTCTTGACGCATTCAGCGCATTCCAGACGCAGCCTCTCAACGCTTATACCAGCGCGCCTGAGTCAGTACGGTCTAAACTCCCTGTTGCTTTGCGAGAACCGAATACCGTTAAAAGCACTAAGACCCTGCCCAAGGTTAGACATCAGAACGCTCAGAAACTTATAGGGAAGAGTACTTTCAAAGTTGGGCATAGCCGTGGGCGTTCAAAGGCTCGTAATTTTACGACCCGCAAACTCGTGATTCTGGGGGTTGGGAGTCTCATAATCTTAGGAGCTGGAGCAATAGTCGGGGCGACCTGGGTTCCGGAAGCTATGCATCATCATGAGTCTCACGCTACTCAGCCTGCCGTTGTGAGTACTCCGCAGGATGAGCAGGCTATTCTCGCTCAGGTTATAGAGGAGCGCAATCAGTCGTTGAGCTCCCAGGGGGCGGCGACGCTGAAACTGCGCTCATTGACCCGTATTCTGCATAGAGACTCTGACTCTTTAGGAATAACCGCAGAAGTAGAGTCGCCCGGATACACCCCAACGGATGCGGAGCAGAAAGAATCCGGTGTTCACCTTGTGGACGGCGTGCCGGTGCAGACAGTTATCTTTGAGCTGCATCGCGACGAGGGGGTATGGCGTATTGTCACGGCAACGCCAGTCACGGATGAAACACCCAACGAGCCCGATGCGCAGCCTACGGTTGTCCGTGAGCCGTGAATAAAAATAACCACCAGGGGAGAGCTGCATATAGATGAGGCAGCTGCGAGTTCAAGCGTGCAGCTCTTAAAAACATATCCCCGGTAGGTCTATAAAAACTACCGGGAACATGGGCAAGAGTATTGTGCCGAAGTGAAGAGCTGTTTAGTGCCAGATGGTGGCAACGGCAACATTAATGACGGCAAGACCGCCCACTGCATGCGCTAAGCCTGTTGAAATTGGTTCTCCCGCCTTGTACTTGCGTTGACCGATGAATGCGGCAATAGAGATGCCCAATGCAATAAGAATTTTGACCGCAATCTTAATGTGGTTAGGACTGCCGGTAACCTCAGCAATTCCTACCAGGAGTAGGCCCGTTATGAGCATCAGAAGCGATGCGTGAAACTGCCCGGGCAGAACTTTAGGTGTGCGAAAATGAGCAATCCAGAGCCCAATAATAATCGCGGCACCTATGATGTGCAAAAACACAAGAATGTTGTTGAGAAGAAACATAGCTAATATTCTGACACTCTGTCACTATAATGTCTACTTTAATAAACTCGGCATAACGACGAAGAATAAAAAATAAAAAAGGGGTGCGTTGGCTTATACGCCAACACACCCCTTGAAACACGATGCTACATCATGCCAGGACCCCTTTAGAGACCGAGCTCAGCCTCAAAGTTTGCCTCTTCCAGGCGAGTCTTGAGGGTGTACAGGAAGCGACCTGCATCCGCACCATCGACCACGCGGTGATCGTAGGTGAGGGAGAGGTAGCACATGGAGCGAATCGCAATTGAATCGTTGCCATCAACGTCCTTAACCACCATGGGGCGCTTCACGATGGAGCCGGTACCCAAGATCGCCACGTTCGGCTGGTTGATAATCGGGGTATCAAACAGAGCCCCGAAGGAACCGATATTGGTGATGGTAAAGGTAGAGCCGGTCAGCTCTTCGGGAGCGATATCGCCGGTGCGGGCACGTCCACCCAAGTCACCAATTGCCTTAGCCAAGCCAGCGATGCCGAGATCCGATGCGTTCTTGATAACGGGAACAAGCAGACCCTTGGGGGTATCTACAGCGATCGCGACGTTCTCGGAATCGGGGTAGGTAATCTGCTTCAGATCCTCGGTCATGGAAGCGTTCAGTGCGGGGTGCTGCTGCAGAGCCTCGGTAACAGCCTGTGCGAAGAAAGGCAGGAAGGTCAGCTTTGCGCCCTCACGAGCGAGGAAGCCGTCCTTAGCCTTGGCACGCAGCTGTGCTACACGGGTCATATCCACTTCGGTAACCTGAGTCAGCTGAGTGGAAATATCGAGGGACTCGCGCATACGTTTTGCAATAACCTGGCGAATGCGTGCGGTCTTTTCGACGGTACCACGCTTGGGCGAAACTTCGAAGGTATGTGCTGCCTTGGGAGCACCGTCTGCGGCGGGAGCTGCTGACGCGGCGGGTGCTGCAGCAGGAGCGGTCGAGCCCTTAGCGGCAATAGCTGCCTGAACATCCTGCTTGCGGATACGACCGCCTACGCCGGTGCCCTTCACAGTGGACAGGTCAATACCATTGTCTTTGGCGAGCTTACGAACCAGCGGGGTTACGTATGCTTCGCCATCGGCGGCGGGAGCCGCCGGGGTAGCAGGGGTGTCGGGCGCAGAAGCAGGAGCTGCAGGCGCAGCGGGAGTTGCAGGCGCCGGTGCTGCCGCAGCAGGCGCGGGGGCGGCCGGTGCAGCAGGAGCAGCTGCGGCGGAAGAATCACCAATGATGGCGAGAACCTGGCCGACCTCTGCTTCCTCGTCTTCCGGAATGCGAATTTCGAGCAGGGTACCTGCTACGGGCGAAGGAATCTCGGTATCGACCTTATCGGTAGAAACCTCTACGAGAGGTTCGTCTACCTCGACCTGCTCACCAACTTCCTTCAGCCAGCGGGTCACGGTACCCTCTGTGACAGACTCGCCCAATGCGGGAAGAGTTACTTCCTGACCGGATACAGAGCCAGCAGCGGACGCAGCAGCAGCTGCGGGTGCCTCAGGAGCGGCAGGGGCGGATGCTGCAGGAGCCTCGGCAGCGGGCGCGGCAGGTGCAGCTGTGGGAGCACTGGAACCATCGCCAATGACAACGAGAGCAGCGCCAACCTCAACATCTTCGTCTTCTTCCACCAAGATCTGCTCAACAACGCCTGCTACGGGCGAGGGGATCTCGGTGTCGACCTTATCGGTGGAAACCTCGACAATAGGATCGTCCACAGCAACAGTGTCACCGACAGCTACAAGCCAGCGGGTCACGGTGCCTTCGGTCACGGATTCGCCCAATGCGGGCAATTCTACGGTGTGGGACATATCTCTTCCCATTCTCCTTGTGAATGCTTGAACTAGAAAAACTTTTACTGGGCAAGACCACCCCGCGCATAATTTTCGTGTGATAACAAAACACGGGGTAGCTCTCTGCCCTGGTGATAGGGCATCTCAGTCTATTGTGACATACCCATAATTTGATAAGGCGATAATTAGCCGTGTAGCGGGGTACCGTTCAGAGCCATGGCAGCCTCACCCAGAGACTCATTTTGAGTCGGATGAGCGTGGATAAACTTAGCAACATCCTCGGGGAATGCTTCCCAATCAACCCACATCTGAGCTTCGCCAATCTGCTCGCCCATACGCTTACCGATAGCATGAACGCCTACGATCGGACCGTCCTTTTCACGCACGACCTTGACGATGCCGGAAGCGCCCAAAATTGAGGACTTGCCATTACCAGCTAGGTTGTATTCGGCAACTTCAACATTGTCCTCACCGAATTTCTCCTTCGCTTTCGGCTCGGAGTAACCCACGGAAGCAATCTCAGGATCGCAGAAAGTCACCTTCGGAATATTAACATCGGGAACAACGGTGGGGTTCAAACCAGCAATTTCTTCGGCAACAAAGATGCCCTGTTGGTAACCACGGTGTGCAAGCTGAACGCCAGGAACAATGTCACCCACAGCATAGATATTTCCAACACCGGTGTGCAGGCGCTCGTTAGCAAGCACGAAGCCACGATCCATGGGGATGCCTTGCTCTTCGTAACCCATATTTGCAGTGTTGGGGCCACGGCCAACAGCAACGAGCACGATGTCGGCCTCAAATACCTTACCGTCTGCCAGGGTTACCTTTGCACCGTTAGCGTCCTGCTCAACCTTCTCAAAGAAAGTACCAGTATTGAACTTGATGCCGCGCTTCTTGAAGGCACGCTCAAGAACCTTGATGATGGCGGGATCTTCGTTCGGAACGAGGTTGGGCAAACCCTCGATAATAGTGACGTCTACGCCCATAGCTTTCCACATGGAGGCAAACTCACAGCCAATCACGCCGCCACCGAGAACGATAGCGCTCTTCGGCAGGTAGTCCATTTCAAGAGCCTCGGTGGAGGTCAGAACTCGACCTTCAATAGGCAGGCCAAAAGTCTTAGAAATAGAGCCGGAAGCAAGAATAATATTCTTGCCCTTGTAATCCGTACCGTTGACGGTCACGGTATCTTGAGCGGTCAGCTTGCCTTCACCAGCGATAACCTCTACGCCCTTCATCTTCAAAAGACCGGAGAGACCCTTGAATTTACCCGCGACAATACCATCTTTGTAATCGCGTACCTTACCCATTTCGATGGACTCTAGGGTGGCGTTTACGCCTACCTTAGAGGCTTCACGAGCGTCCTCCGCCAATTCTGCGGCGTGTAGGTATGCCTTCGTCGGAATACAACCGGTGTGCAGGCAGGTGCCGCCTACTTTTTCCTTTTCAACGAGACCAACGGTAAAACCCAGCTGGCGTGCACGCAGAGCGGCAGAGTAACCAGCGGAACCGCCGCCAAGGATAAGGATGTCGAATTCTTGAGCCACGATGTTGCTCCCTTGCATAGATTGTGGGGCTGTAACCCCGGTGCAATGCGTTCTTTATCTATATTGCTTTTCTGTCAAACAGCAGACCCGCACCTTCCGGTTTGCGTGAGGGCGCGCATCTATGAGAGAGCAGAAAAACACTCACTACAACAATACCCCTGTTTTAGACCCTTTAAGTTCACCTGACGCTAATTTGGGGCAATAATCGCACAAACTGTGCAAATTTTTTGAAGAGCGTAACCATCCTGGAATTTATGATGTGAGATTTTGCACGTAGAAGAAGAGCAGTATCGGGGCCCTGAGACCGTCAGTCTAGGGACCCCGATATAAGGCGGATGTTTCCTCTACTGTGCGTACGATTCGATGAAGTTCACCAGGGTCGCGGTGCCAAAACCGGTACCTTCCTTAGGGGTGAACCCGTAGGCACCTTCTTCGTTAAAGGCAGGACCAGCAATATCGAGATGAGCCCAGGGAATGCCTTCACCCACAAATTCTTGTAGGAAGAGCCCTGCGATCATCATGGATCCGTAGCGCGAACCCATATTTTTAATATCAGCAACCGGGGAATTCATAGAGGCACGCAAGTAGGACTCAAGCGGGATTTGCCAGTAGGCCTCACCAGATTTTGCCCCCGCCTGCTGTACTCGATCACGGATATCTTCATCGCCCATAAGCGCAGCTGTACGCAGTCCCAGTGCTGCCATGGCTGCGCCCGTGAGCGTCGCAATATCAAGGATGACGGTGGGGTTCGATTCGGAGGCAAGAGCAATACCATCCGCCATGACCAGGCGACCTTCGGCATCGGTATTGAGAACTTCAACCGTGCGGCCGTCACGAATAGTGATGATGTCTTCGGGGCGCAGGGAGGCGCCACCGGGCATATTCTCGGCAAGGCAAAGGTAGCCGGTGACCTCAACCGGAATTTCCAGCTCGGACGCCGCAAGAACTGCGTGCAGAACCGATGCTGCACCTGCCATGTCGCATTTCATCGTCATCATAGATGCCGCAGGTTTTAGGGAGTTTCCACCGGTATCAAAAGTAATCCCTTTGCCAACGAGAGCCACATGTGCAGAAGGGGTCTCGGGGGTGTACTTAAC
Source organism: Rothia dentocariosa ATCC 17931 (assembly GCF_000164695.2). Taxonomy (NCBI): domain Bacteria; kingdom Bacillati; phylum Actinomycetota; class Actinomycetes; order Micrococcales; family Micrococcaceae; genus Rothia; species Rothia dentocariosa. The sequence continues at coordinate 5,367 of NC_014643.1, read as the reverse complement.
AACGGCGAGTGCGGGCTTTCGCGGGGAGCCTTGACCGACTCCTGCGATGCCTCCAAAACCTTCCTTGAGTAAACGGTCATAGGGGTAGACTTCAATGCTGACATCTGAATAATCTTTGACAAGCTCTGCGGCGAGATTTGCAAAAGATTCCGGGTACAGGTGTGAAGGGGGCATATTGACGAGGCGGCGCGCATCTTTGGTAGCCTCGCCCAGGATGACGGCGCGAACGAGGGCGGGCTCGGCTTCGCTGGCATCGGCTTTTGCCACAATGGTGATGGACTCCGCTTCGTCTCGAACGGAATCTGCAGTTTTGCTGCGTACTCCTTCTTCGGAGAATGATCCGAGAACGGCACCGTGAGCTACAGCTTCAATTTCGTCGCGTGAGGTAATACCGAAGTCGAGCGCGATATGTGCAGTTCCTAAAAGCTGACGGGTTGCCGAGCCAGCAGCGAAGCGAAGGGCATTTAGGCGCTCCTGGTCAATTGTGGTGTCTGAGCCTAAACCGATGAGAGCGATGATGTCGGACGATGCCCCTTCTACGCCGGGGAGGCGAAGTATTTGGTCGAGAGCACCTGTGGCACCTAGAGACTCCAGAAGTTTATTGATGCTCTGCGCCGAGTCATCAGGAAGTGAATTTGAGGCTAGGTAAGGTCCGTCTTCTCCCGAAAAGACGCCGAGAACAAGTACCTCAGCATTCAGCGATTGCAGGTCGTTGGTGTGAAGAGAAAGTGCTGTCGACATAGTTCCTCCGCGAATGGGTTGGAATATTGATATTGGGTAATGTGTTTCTACTGTACACTGCGGGTATCGGAAATCTTGACGAACAGGTACGGTGAAAAGACCCTTCTAACGCTTTTACGAGTGTTCGCCTCGCGCGAGAGACTAGGAAATAGTACTGTTGCGGTTAGGCACATACATTAAAATAAAAAGTTCAGAGACTAAACCCGGCGAGGGAAAGGAGTGAAGATGTTAAACCCTGAAGATTTATATTTGGCGAATAATAAAATTCTTCATGATGCACGGTTGAAAAATCTCACTCTGGTTATTGCTCTCTCAAGCCCACAGGATGCAGGATCCACAGCGGGGCAGCTGGGGCATTTTCTTCTCAAGGAACTTAAGAATATTGAGGTTGTGGAGTTTGATACGGATCAGCTTCATGATTACCGTAGCCGCAGACCGCATATTTTCTTCAATAAAGACCATTTTGAGCAGCCAATTATGCCTGCTCTGAAGCTTTATGCGGTCGAAGATACCCTTGATAAGCCTTTCTTGCTTTTGACCGGTTCAGAACCTGATTATCAATGGCAGCGTTTTCAGCAGGCGTTGTTGTCTATTGTGCGGACGCTGGACCCTTCACTTGTGGTGCTGGTGTCGGCGTTTCCAATGCCTGTACCGCATACACGTCCTATGCCTGTGACGGCGCATGGCTCTCGGAAAGACCTCATTGAAGGGATTTCGCCATGGCGTCCTAAGGCTGATTTGCATGCTAATATGACGAATCTTTTAGAGGTTCTTTTCACCGAGAATGGCTTCGACACCGTAGGATTCGGCATTAATATTCCCCAGTATGTTTCTGATGCTGATTTACCGCAGGGAACGCTGACCGCGCTTGAACATGTGAGTATGGCAACTCGATTGGCTTTTCCGAGTGATGAGCTTAGGGAGGCTGCGCGGGCTGTTCATGGGCAAATTAATGAGCAGGTCAAGGAGAACCCAGAGATTGGGCGTATGATTTCGACGATGGAAGCGAATTACGATGAAAACTTCCGTACCTCAAACGTCGCTATTCCACTCTCGCAGCGCGACGCCCATAAGATTCCTGGACGTGATGAAATCGGTGCCATGTTTGAGCGATTCCTTGAGGAGCATGAAGAATAAGTAAGGCTCAAAAGATCCCATGGTTTAACTCAGGGGCGCACGCAACATAGAAAATTCAAGCTATGGTGGGTGCATCCCTACATTTTTAGGGGCCACATATGCCTTGTGCTGTTCGTGTGAGTATGGATCGTAATATTTGGATAGAAAACAACTAATTCTTATCCACAGAAGCGAAATATGTGTCCTAACGAAGCGAATGCACCTGGGTTATCCACAGGTTAGTTGGTCTGCGAACTTTTAAGGTGAGCAATCTTGCCATAGTAAAGATATGACAACAACGAGTAACCTAACGACAACCTATAGCTTACATACCGAAGAAGACTTGATAGCTCTCGTGCTGCATCAGTTTGGATACTGGCCGCAAGAATCGCTGGTGCTTTTAAGCGTGACGAAGCATGCCGTAGGGCCGTGTATACGCGTTAATCTTCCTGATGAGCAACAAGATCTAGAACAATATTTTGATAAGTTAGCGAATCTGGTACCCGCCACCGTTGACGGGTTCGAGCCCATTACTGGGGTCTTTGCTTTGATCTTTAGCGGCAATGCGGCAACTCGAGAGCGGCAACTTTCACCTGCTACACGCACTGTCTTACACAATACGGATTTGTATATCGATAATCGCGCCGGAATCTCATTCAACCAGTGGCTGCCCACATTCTACGCAGCTTGCAACAATGTTCATCTTGATCTTTACGATGTGCTGTACTGCGGGTCCGTATCGCGATGGTCACTTGATCGAAACCAGCTTGCGCTCACTTACCGCGGCCCTATCGAAGACATTATGCATAGCTCGTACTATCTCGATCGGGTGTATGAGGGACGCCGAGTATCCGCAGAACCCCTGTCTGCATATACGCAATGCCTCTGGGATACTGCAACCAGTGCCTCCACGAATGAGGTGACAGAATGGGAACAAGCAAGTCTGTTGTGGATGCATACCTTTGAAGAAGAACTTAACCAAGCTACGGGTCGGCATACTGTTTTAGAACATCCTGGTTACTACCGTCAGAAAAGTATTGAACTCTGCTACTGGGAAAGCGCCCTTGAGGCTGTACGCTGGGTAATGCGTACCTATCCTCCTGAAAACGCCGAAGAGCACGATAACGCCATAAGTTTTGGGGATCGTTTACGTTCGCTGATATCGCCCGAAATAGCCGGCTATCTGCTGTGCAGCATGAATACCCAGGCAACCCCAGAATTTATACTGTACCAAGCGGCTAAAGACCTGCCGGAAGCACTGGGGGTACTAGACGGATATGACTGTATGCATGCCGCATGCGGTGAAGGATCATACGAACCGGTGGAACCTCTATGCTACGGCAAACCAACAACTCGTCGGCGCACGACGCTGCCGGAGACCTTTTATCAAACTTTTCGGGGCGAAAGCCCCCGTATCGGAGGTATCGGGCACGGTCGCGTGAGCTGGCACGACTGGATACGGCGTACGCATCGTATACTTCAACAGCAGATTTTAGACGACACATGCGACTCGTCTGAGACCAGACCGGAAGAACACATAACGAAGATAGACCGGATGGTGGAATTTCTAAGCGGTCTAACAAAGGACTATAAACCGGCCTGGAGCCGTCTTAACGCTCTCGAAGTTCTCTGTAATCTGTTGGTGCATGCGGTTCAATCGGGTGAACAGTATGGTCGACTGAGGCTTCTTCAAGCCTGGATAAATTGGCTACGTGGAGGAAACACCTATGCAGGTATTCTCGCCGATATCGCTAGGCTTCACTGTGATGAAGATATGCCTCTTTTTCAGGCCCTATCAGAATCTGTATTTCCGCTCTGGATTACGGATCCCGTGCGGTGTTGGCGTGGCGACCTTTACTTCAGTACTCTATTGCCTCACGAGGCAACCGCCGCCAAGGTAGAGACGATTGAGCCCAAGGCAGGGTAGCGAACGTTGTGTTTGCAGGGAATAAAACAGGGTTGTCTAGGCGAGCCTTATTTGAAAGAAAATAAGATTCTGCCATACTTGATGATGACCCCGTAAAGTCTGTGCTTTTGCGCGCGCCTTCATGAGGTGAAAACGCAGGGAATAATCCCCAGTATTTAGCGGTTATATTTATTCCGCTAACCCTGCTTTCACCAGTAATGTGAGGAGCAAGACTTGACAGGGTCTTAGGTGTTTTGCAGACAAAGCACCCCAACACGAGTTAGAAAGGGTTCTTGTGGCACCTGCAACCAGCAAGAAGACCGCGACCGGTGAAACCTCTGAAGAGACTGTAGCCGAAACCCCCAAAAAGACAACCCGCACTAAAAAAACTGCAGCCACATCCAAACCTGCAAAAAAAACGCCTGCTAAGAAACGCGCAGCAGCCAAAACTCAAGAAGACGCAAAATCTGATGCAGAGGACTCGGTCGAAACCACTGCCGAGGCCGTGCCTGAAGAGAAGCCTAAGCGCGCGCGTAAAACAACCACTAAACGTAAAACCGGTGGACGTAAGAAGAAGACCGACGAGGACGAGTTTGATCTTGACCTTGACGACGAGCTAGATCCCGAGAACGTTGACGGCGAAGAGCACGAAGACGCTGACGAAGATGAAGAAGCCGTTGCCAAAAAGGAAGAGAAGAAAGCTGCCGAAGAAGTGGCAGCTAAAGGCTCTGGCTTCGTGCTGACCGCCAGCGATGATGACGATGCGCCTGCTCAACGCGTCGTTACCCCCGGAGCAACAGCTGACCCTGTGAAAGACTACCTGAAGCAGATCGGTAAAGTCTCGCTCCTGAACGCGCAGCAGGAAGTCGATCTTGCGATGCGCATTGAAGCTGGTCTGTATGCGGAGCACAAGCTTGCCGACAACCCCGATATGGATCCGAAGCTCAAGAAGGAACTGCGCTGGGTGATCCATGACGGTAAGCGTGCGAAGAACCACCTGTTGGAGGCGAACCTGCGCCTCGTGGTCTCACTCGCTAAACGCTATACGGGCCGCGGAATGCTATTCCTTGACCTTATTCAGGAAGGTAATCTTGGTCTGATTCGCGCGGTCGAGAAATTCGACTACTCGAAGGGCTTTAAATTCTCCACCTACGCCACCTGGTGGATTCGTCAGGCGATTACCCGTGCAATGGCGGACCAGGCGCGTACTATTCGTATTCCTGTGCACATGGTTGAGGTCATTAATAAGCTCGCCCGTGTGCAGCGTCAGATGCTTCAGGATTTGGGGCGTGAACCCACCCCCGAAGAGCTCGGTAAAGAGCTGGACATGGCTCCCGAAAAGGTTATTGAGGTGCAGAAGTACGGGCGCGAACCTATTTCTCTGCACACGCCGCTGGGTGAGGACGGCGATTCCGAGTTCGGCGACCTGATTGAGGATTCGGAGGCTGTCGTTCCGGCTGACGCGGTGTCATTCACTCTTCTCCAAGAGCAGCTGCACTCGGTGCTCGATACGCTCTCCGAACGTGAAGCGGGCGTGGTTGCTATGCGATTCGGCATGACCGACGGGCAGCCGAAGACTTTAGACGAAATTGGCAAGGTATATG